>CAWFAF010000045.1:0-108876 GCA_963813575.1 uncultured Planctomycetaceae bacterium | reverse complement strand
ATTGACCGATAAACGCTTCATCCGTGCTGCGGGTTCTGGACCCGCCATCTTCACGGTTCCTGAGGAGCGTTTCCGGCGAGGTCGCAGGCCATGCTCAACGGCCTTTCAGAGGCGGAACGCGCCCTGGCGTTCGAGCGGTTCGAACTCATTCGCCCATGCCTGGAAGAGGGGATCCCACTGGCTCGCGTGGCTCGTGACCGGGGTCTACCCCTCCGCACCGCCCAGCGCTGGGCCGGCCAGTATCGCCGTGAGGGACTCGCCGGTCTGGCCCGCAAGGGACGAAGCGACCGAGGCAAACGGCACCTCTCCGACACGCTGCGCCAGGCCATCGAAGGACTCGCCCTGAAGAAGCCGCCACTGTCCGCGGCGGCAATCCATCGCCAAGCCGTCGCCCTCGCCGAGCGGCTCGGGGAAGCTCCGCCAACGCTATCGCATCGTTTATGCCGTTATCAACGATCTGGACCCGGCCCTGGTGACCCTGGCCCATGAGGGGACGAAGGCCTATACCGAAGCCTTCGACCTGATCCACCGCCACGAAGCGACCGGTCCCAATGCCGTCTGGCAGGCCGATCATACGGAGCTGGACATCTGGCTGAAAGACGGGCGTGGGCAGCCCGAAAAGCCGTGGCTGACCATCATCCTCGACGATTACAGCCGTGCCGTCGCGGGATACGCGTTATCGTTCTCCGACCCGTCGGCGATCCAGACGGCTCTCGCGTTGCGGCAGGCGATCTGGCGCAAGGACCGTCCCGGCTGGCAGGTCTGCGGCATCCCCGGGATTCTCTATTCCGACCACGGGAGTGACTTCACGTCCCGCCACCTCGAGCAGGTGGCTGCCGACCTGAAGATCCGGCTGATCAACTCCATGGTCGGCCG
Organism: uncultured Planctomycetaceae bacterium; assembly: GCA_963813575.1. Classification (GTDB taxonomy): domain Bacteria; phylum Planctomycetota; class Planctomycetia; order Isosphaerales; family Isosphaeraceae; genus Aquisphaera. The sequence continues at coordinate 108,000 of CAWFAF010000045.1, read as the reverse complement.
GCCCCGAGGCCGGGGGAAGATCGAGCGGTTCTTCGAGAGCGTCTCCCAGGTGCTTCTCCCGCGGCTGCCCGGTTATGGGCCTGGCGGGGCCGTCCAGAAAGCGGAGCTGACGCTGGCCGAGATGACTGCGGAACTGGAGCAGTTCCTGGTTGACGAGTACCACAACGAAATCCACACGACGACCGGGTTCAAGCCGCAGGAGCGATGGTTGTCCGGCGGATTCCTGCCGCGGATGCCCGAGTCGCTGGAGCAGCTCGACCTGTTGCTGTTGACGGTCCCGAAGACGAGGCGGGTGCATCGTGACGGCATCAGGTTCTCGGGGCTGCGTTACATCGACACGACGCTGGCGGCTTACGTCGGGGAGGATGTCCTGCTGCGCTACGACCCGCGAGACGTGGCCGAGGTCCGTGTCTTCCACGAGGGCCGCTTCATCTGCCGGGCCGTCTGCCAGGAGTTGGCTGGCGAGACGGTCCCTCTGCGGGAAGTCATTCGGGCACGGGAACGGCGGCGGCGCGAGCTCCGCCGGACGATCCAGGACCGGCAGAAGGTGGTGGATTCCTTGCTGGAAGTCCGCCGGGGAGGTGCAGCAGAAGGAACGGCAGGGGACGCCCCGGAGGTCCGTCCTGAACCTCAAAAGCCGGGGAGGACGCTCAAGCGTTACGCCGATGACTGACGCGACGGACGCGGCCTTCGTCGAGACGAGGGAGTACCGCCGGTTCCGCGAGTTCTGCGATGCCTGTCGCCGGTATCGCTACGTCGGGCTTTGCTACGGACCCGCGGGGGTGGGCAAGACACTCTCGGCCCGGCATTACGCCGACTGGGACCGGGTCATGGCGTGCGACCCGTACGCCGATCGTGGGGACTTCAGGACCGATGACGTGCCGGGGAATGGGTGCGTCCTGTACACGGCGACGGTCGTGAACTCTCCGGGACAGATCCAGAGCGACGTGTTTCGGCTGCGACAGAGGATGCGCGAGCTCGTTCGGCTGGCCATCCGTACGGAGACGGAGCCGCTGGTCACCGCGGCGCAGCGCAAGCTCGAGAAGGAACGCGACGATCTCCTGGTCAAGCACGACTGGCTCAAGGGGAAACCGGCGAGCCTGAAGCGGGCTGAAGCCGCGTCTTCCAAGGCCATCCTCGACCGTGCCGAGCGGGACCGAGGGGCCCGTGATCCGACCGACTTGCTGCTCGTCGACGAGGTGGACTGGCTCCGGATGTCCGGCCTGGAGCAACTGCGCGCCATCTTCGACGCTGGTGGGATCGGCCTGGTGTTAATTGGTATGCCGGGGCTGGAACGACGCCTGACGCGGTATGCCCAGTTGTATTCGCGGATCGGGTTCGTGCACGCGTTCCGTCCGTTGGGAGCGGCGGAGGTGCGCACACTGCTGGCGAGCTGGCGGCCGCCCGGGGCGACGCTGCCCGAGGACCTGCTGGCGGACCCCGAAGGTGTCGCAACCATCATCCGCGTCACCGGCGGCAACTTCCGGCTACTCGACCGGCTCCTGACTCAGGTCGGCCGGATCCTGGAGCTGAATGGCCTCGGGGTCGTGACGCGCGAGGTCGTCGAGGCGGCCCGTGAGGTCCTGGTCATCGGCACGGCGTGAGCGCCGTCTCGCCGGAGGCCGATTACCGCGGCTCTGGATCGGGCTGGAGTCCCCCCCTGCCCGGTCCGAATTAATGATAGACAACGTCCTTTGTCTATCACAAAGATCGGCCGGGGCAGGGGCCTCCAATTAGCTCGTTTGGGGCACTTGGTTCCCCTCAGGACGCAGTGACGGGCGATGCGCCCAAGGGCTAGAGGTTCAGCTGATCGAGGTTCATCGGCCCCTCTCTCCTTACTTTCCCTCGCGGCCAAGGATGTGCTACAATTCCTCATTACTTCTGGCTAACCATTAAGGAATTGATGCACATCCCAAAACATCGGGCTCTGGGGCAGAAAACCAAGGCTGCTCTCTCCGTTGTCAAACAGAAGGGGCTCGTCAGCCCCAGAGACCTTGCCCGTCTTGGGATTCCATCGAGTTACCTAGGCCGTCTCTGCCGTCGGGGCCTCGTCGAGCATGTCGGACGTGGACTCTATGCCTGGCCCGGCCTTGACCTCGGGGAGCATCACAGTCTGATCGAAGCTGCTCGTCTTGTCCCCAAAGGGGTCGTCTGCCTTCTATCGGCCCTTCAGTTTCATGGGCTAACCACGCAGAGTCCCCATGAGATCTGGATGGCGCTTCCCCCGGGCACTTGGCAACCTCGGCCTACGAACCTCAAACTTCGGATTCTTAGATTCTCCGGCCAAGCCTTCACTCTATGGGGTCCAGGAGCGTCCCATGCGAGGCGTAACACTCCGCGTCTATAGCCCTGCCAAGACCATCGTTGACTGCTTCAAGTTTCGGAATAAGGTAGGCCTGGACGTTGCGATCGAAGCTCTACGCGATGGCTTCCGCAAACGCCTTTTCACGATGGACGAATTGTGGGAGGCTGCGAGAATCGTTCGAATGCAGAACGTCATGCAACCTTACCTAGAAGCCATCGTATGACCCGACGCCGCGGCAGAGACATCGCCAGCTCAGTTCGACAACGCTTGCTCGACCTCTCTCGGACGCGCAACGAGGACTTCCAGCTCATTCTCACCCGTTTCGCCTCAGAGAGGCTGCTCTATCGCCTCAGCCAGTCAAAACACGCTGAGCGTTTCATGCTCAAAGGAGCCCTGCTCTTCGCGCTCTGGACCGGGCGAATGCTAAGACCTACTCGTGATGTCGACTTGCTTGGATCAGGTGCTCCCGGGACGGAAGCTCTCGCTACCACCTTTCGCGAAGTGTGCGAGATTCAGTTGGATCACGACGACGGCCTTCGCTTCCATGCAGAGACCGTGACCGCTGAGCCCATTCGCGAAGACCAGGAATACGAAGGAATCAGGGTTCGGTTCCGGGTCACACTTGGCCGGGCTCGCATTGATCTCCAGGTCGACGTCGGATTCGGTGATGCCGTTACCCCCTCCCCTGATGTCGTCGACTTTCCATCGCTGCTCGATTTCCCGCCACCACGTATCAGGGCATATCCCCAAGAGACAGTTATCGCAGAGAAATACCAAGCCATGGTCCAGCTTGGCATAGCCAACAGCCGCATGAAGGACTTCTTTGACATCTGGATCATGGCTCGCGACTTTCCCTTTGATGGGCGGACACTGTCCGAGGCGATCAGAGCGACGTTCCAGCGCCGCCAGACCTCTGTTCCGGCTTCACCACCCATGGCCCTCAGGGCAGACTTTGGAGAGGATATCGCGAAAGGCCAGCAGTGGCAGGCATTCGCGACACGCTCGGGCACAATGAGCTCCGTGCCCACTCTCGCCTTGGTTGTTGAGGATCTGGCAAAATTCCTGATGCCTCCATCGCAAGCCGTCGCGGGAGGCAAGGAGTTCTTGGAGAGATGGGACGCTGGAGGCCCGTGGAAGTGATTGGGCTTCACTCATCAGGAAACATCATGAGTGCCTAGCAGACAAGGACACTGCGGAGCAGCGAATGAGCCCTCTTGAGAAATCCGTAACAGCTCTCGCCAAGTCCATCTCTGACCTCGCCCGTCAGGCTGTGGCTGCATACGCGCCTGTGGTGGATTCTATCATTTCCGATCAATCCACAAACATCAGCCACATAGAGCGGGCCCTGGACGGGCTGCTCGATTTCTGTTTCGACCCCGAGGCACTGGACCTCTACAAGATGCTCTGTCGCTATTACTATCGCCTCGACCCAGCCGCAGCAGCCTATTATGTTCGCGCCTACCGCGAGATGTGGGATTCTGACCCCCACGCCGCTTTCGAAGTCACAGGACTGAGGTGAGAAGAGCAGGCAGGAGAGTAGCTCGGGCGGCTGATGAAGCCCCCTCCCCTGCCCGAGCTTCGTAATAGGCACCGTCCGATAAGGGGTGTTTCTGTTTCAGTTGGACGTGACAACGGAGCCGGGGCTACGGCTTCTCGAAGATGAGGTACTCCTGGTAGGGCAGCACCTTCGCCTCGTCACGCGTCAGACGAAAGCCCTCCTCCTGGACAAGGGCCACGAGCACGCCCTTCGGGACCTTAATCGCCTCGGGAGGCCCCTCCGGCAGTTTCCCCGCCTTGAACTCGACTAACACGAGCCTCGAACCACTCCGCATCTGGGTGTGGAGCGACTTAAGCCACTGGGAACGCTGCTGGACGTGGTGGAGCACGTCGCAGATGAAGACCACATCGGCACCAGGCGGCAATTTCGGGGTGTTCGGGTCGGCGACTTGAACCTCGACGTTGGAGACGTCCTCTGACATGGCCTTGTGGTGGATGTGCCGGGCCATCTCCGGCTGCACGTCGAGGGCTACGACCCGGCCCCGCGGCAGAGCTTTGGCGAATCGGAACGTGAAGTAGCCTGACCCGGCCCCCAGGTCTACGACCGTCTCATCCCCTCTGAGGCCGAGGATGGAAACGACCTCGTCCGGCTTCTGCCACCGCCGCCGGTCGGGACGTTCCAGGAACTCGATGTACTTCTCGACCTCCTTGAAAGGCTTCAGGTCATGCGGATTGATGCCCGCCTTCCGCAAGGGGCACTCGATGGGGGTCTGATGCTCCTGAGTATCCTTGGTCTCCTTCGGTTGGTTGTCGGCAGGCTTCTGATTCTCGGCTGTCGGCCGGTCCATGGGTCGCTTCGCATGGTCGTCGCTCCAACTGGTCCCTGCACCCGCAAAGACCACGGCGACAAGGAGAGCGAGACCGACGCAGTTCGGCAGCAGGCAACGCGTATTCGTCAGCGAATTGAGTAGCATCGGGTCGTCTCCATCGAGTGTCGGGCATGAGGTTGTGAACTTGGCTCATCGCCCTGATGAGCCAAGTAAGCGAGCATTATTTGGGCTCGTCCTTTTGGCTGTCCTTCTTGGGGACCTTGGAGTCAGTCTGGGGTTTCGAGTCAGAGGCCGCACCCGGGCCCACCCGACCACCGGGCCCCGGCATCTCGTCGCGGCTGATGAAGCCGTCCTTGTCGGCGTCGAGCCGGTCGAACATCGCGCGTTGGCCATTTGCCAGCTCTTCGCGAGTCACCTTGCCGTCGCCGTCGCTGTCCATCATGCGAAGCATGCCCATGCCACGGCCTGGGCCAGCACCGGGGCCGGGGACTTCGTCGCGGCCGACCGTACCATCCTTGTTTACGTCGAGCCGGTCGAACATCGCCCGATGGCCCTTGGCGAACTCCTCGCGGGAGACCTTGCCGTCGTTGTCAGTGTCCATGCGAAGTAGACCCATGCCCATCCCGGGGCCCGGGCCGGGCCCACCGCCCGCTCGGGGGCCGGGCTCTCTGCCGGGACCGGGCATTTCATCGCGGCTGATGAAGCCATCCTTGTTTGCGTCGAGGCGGTCGAACATTTCCCGATGGGCCTTCATGAACTCCTCGCGGGAGACCTTGCCGTCGCCGTCACTGTCCATCATACGGAGCATGCCCCCCATACCCATCCCGGGACCCGGGCCGGGCCCACCGCCACGCCCACGACCTGGCCCCTGCTGAGCGAGGGCCGTTATGGAAAGGGCGAAGGCAACCAAGCCCACCGCGACGCCGACACCGATGGTACATGTTCTCATGAGGTTCCCCTTTCGTAGCCGGATGAACGCAGTTCGGGGTTCCGGGAGACACGCTCCACCGGACCCTAACACCATTATCTCTCGCATCCGCACCCCGCGGTATAAAGCTCAACTTGTTTTCGTGATTTCTCAGTGTGTGAGCTGTACTTTCGCGTAAGGAAAGCGAACAAAACTGAATTACCGATAATTGGTCTGCATAGGACTTGCGAATCTGGGTAAGCTGGGAAGACTTTCCTAGCTCACATTAACTAATCCAAGATTACTATAGGTTACATATTTATTATAGTAACTATAATGCTATGTTGACTATATTATTCAGAACGCAATCTGCACAGTCTGGTGAAAGTGGGCAGCACTGACTGTTCGATTTCGTTGCGCTTTAATTCGTGAGTTAGATCGTTCTCGTTACGCGAAAGGGGAGTGTGAGTCTGTTCAGGTTTTGAATCAAAGGGGGCGGTGCAAACCACCTCGTCGGGAAGCACAGGGGTCTCTCGCGTTACCCCGTCCTCACATCGACGCCATCCGATTCCACCATGATGAAGTAACGCCGCTGGAAGAAGAGCGCGACATTGACCAGGCCGATGAGCACCGGCACCTCGACGAGCGGCCCAATCACTGCCGCGAACGCCGCACCTGAGTTGATGCCGAAGACAGCCACGGCTACGGCGATGGCGAGCTCGAAGTTGTTCGATGCCGCCGTGAAGGCGAGCGTTGCCGTCTTCGAATAATCCGCACCGAGCTTTCTGCCCATCCAGAAAGAGACCAGGAACATCACGACGAAGTAGATGAGCAAGGGCAGAGCGATGCGCAGCACATCGAATGGAACTGCCACGATATTTTTGCCCTGGAGCGAGAACATCACGACGATGGTGAAGAGGAGCGAGATGAGGGTGAGCGGGCTTATCCTGGGGATGAACCGTGTGTCGTACCACTCGCGACCCTTGACCCTGAGGAGCACGAAGCGGGTGAGCATCCCGGCCAGAAACGGGATACCGAGGTAAATGAAGACGCTCTCGGCGATGGCCCCCATCGTGATTCGCGAGAGGTCGACCGAGCCAAAGCTCACCCCCACAAGCGGCGGGAGCACCGTGATGAAGAGCCAGGCATAGACCGAGTAGAAGAGCACCTGGAAAACCGAGTTCAAGGCCACCAGGCCCGCGGCATACTCCGTGTCGCCCCGGGCGAGTTCATTCCAGACGATGACCATCGCGATGCAGCGGGCCAGGCCAATCATGATGAGGCCAATCGCGTACTCGGGCCTGTCCGCGAGGAAGGTCAGGGCGAGGGCGAACATCAGAAGCGGTCCGATTATCCAGTTCTGAACAAGCGAGAGGGCGAGCACCTTCGTGTTCCGAAAGACTCGCGGAAGTTCCTCGTACCGCACCTTCGCAAGCGGCGGGTACATCATGACGATGAGACCTAGGGCAATCGGAATTGAGGTCGTGCCGACCGCGAGCCGCGTGATGCCCTCGGTCACCGACGGGGCGAAGTGGCCCAGGGCTACTCCCAGGGCCATCGCCAGGAAAATCCAGAGGGTCAGGTATCGGTCGAGGAACGACAGGCGACCAGCAGTCTTCGAGTGACAGGTTGCCGCTTCGGTGGTCATCGCGTTGCCCTTTCGCTCATCTCTTCGAGCAGGGCTTCAACCCGCTCGCGTATCTGGTCCCGAATCGCCCTGACCTTCTCGATGGGATGACCCGCCGGGTCATCGAGGCTCCAATCCTCCGAGAGGTGAATGCGGGCCGGGCACGAGGTGGCGTCCACCCCGCAGCCCATCGTGACGATGCGGGAGGCGGAATCGGCCATGGCTTGCGTGAGCTGCTTTGGGCTCTGGCCTTCCATCGAGATACCAAGTTCCTGCATGACCTCGACGGCAAGCGGGTTTATCCGCGTGCCGCCCTCGGTCCCGGCCGAGAACCCCCGTACGGGGAGCCGTTGCTCGGCGGCGAGAGAGTTAGTGAATGCTTCGGCCATCTGCGACCGTCCCGCGTTCTGGACGCAGACATAGAGCACAATTTTCATGGTTGTTTCCTCCGTATTGAATCCGCCCTGGGGCGGGCATCTGTTCTCTACATTTGTCGCACCCGATGGCCTTTCAGAGCACGCCGAAGATGAACTTCAGGCTGTAGTAAAGGCCGATACCCAGGAACACGACACCGGTTATCCGCCGGGCCCACCATTCAACCTTCGAGAGGGCGTTGAAGGCCTTGCCCACCGAGCGAGCACCGAGGGCGACGAGCACCGCAAAGAGCAGGGCGGGCAGGGCCGTGCCGACGCCGTAGAGCCCCGGCAGGAGCACGCTCGACTGGGCTCTGACCGAGAGCGGGATGAGACTCCCGAAGTAGAGGGCTGCTGACACGGGGCAGAATGTCAGGGCAAAAAGCATCCCGAGCGGCAAGGCCCCCCAGAGCCCTAAGGCGTCGAGCTGCTTCTGCATCGACTCGCTCACGCTTAAGCCGGGGAGAGAGAACGAGAGGAGGTCAAGGAGGAACATAGCCACAAGGATAAGAAGCGGTCCCAAAAGCTTGTTCATGTACCGCTGGAGGAACATCGAGAGTTCAGGCACCGACAAGACACTACCCACCAGGAGCACGCCCAAGGCGAGATAGGCGAGCGAGCGGCCGAGAGCATACAGCACCCCGGAGAAGAGCACCCGGCGGGGGCTTGCGACTCGTCGACCGATGAAGGAGATGGCCGCGACGTTGGTCGCAAGCGGGCAGGGACTTATCGAGGTTAAGACCCCGAGCCACAGGGCCGCGGAGGCGGCGGCGGCGAGCGAGGCCGAGGCCATGTCCTGACTCATGATGGGCTCCCGCCCTTGGCAGGCCCCTCAAGCACGCCCCCGAGCTCTCGCCACTTTGAGAGAATCTCCTCCCGCGAGAAGAAGCCCTCGTGCCGGAACCGTTCCTTGCCTTCGGCATCGAAGAAAATCTGCGTCGGGATGGTCGAGACCTCGTACCTTGCGGCGGCATCCCGGTCTTGCCAGACGTCGAGGAACACCACATCGAGTTGCCCCCGGTAGGTCTCGCGGAGCTCTTCGAGGATGGGGGCCATCTCCTTGCACGGGATGCACCGGCCGGCCCCAAGATCGAGCAGCCGGGGGAGTCGTTCGGGCGATGGTCCGGGCGGGCTCGCAGCCGCAGCAGCTGGACCCGCCGAGGCCGGGGCTTCTTGCGTGACGCCGCTTAACTGCTCGCGGATGTTCTTCTCGATGAAGGAGCGGAACTTTGGCTTGTCACCGATGAGTTCCCAGACTTCGGGCAAACTCTTCCAGGAGGTTTGTCGGCCGTCTCGCATCGTGGAGAGGACGACTGACGGGGCGGCGAGCTCATAGTCGGTCGCGAAGTGCTCGCTCCCGGGTTCTTCGTAGTTCACGACCCGCCACTCAATGCGGCCCGCGTCGAGGTCTTTAGCGAAGCCCGCCTCGACCGCTTCCTGGGTAGTCTTCTCGATGTCGTTACAGGTGACGCACCGCACCTTGCCGTGCAGGTAGTAGGCAATCAGTTTTGCCCCCGTCTTCGGGGTCGACGGTTCCACCGTTGCTGAAACCGTGACCTTGGCCCCGGTCTCCTTGAGGATGAGGGTGGCGACGCTCACCGCGACGAATCCGAGCAACGCGATGGTGAGGAGTCCTTTCGCTTTCATCGTTCTCTAAGCTCCTTTCCCGGGCGAAGCCTCCCGGGCGGTCGTCGTCGACCGGCCGAGACACTCGCAGGTGTTCGCTCACTCTATGGCTTCACGGCGAAGACCTTCACGCTGGCCGCAAAGTCGTTCACGTCGTAGCGGCGGATGAGGTCGGCCAACTCTTCGAGGAGCTCCGGCGTGTTTGCTCCCGGAGCGGTTCCGCAACACGAGCCGGTTGCAGCCGGAGCCGTCGTGCAGCACGAGCCTCCCTCGACCGCGGCCGGTCCGGGTGCCGGTGCCGGAGAGCACCAGCCGGACTGGTTTTCAATCTTTGCGTAAGAGTTCAAGTCGGCGTGCGAGTCGATGACTTCCACGTGAGAAAAGCCCGCCCCGAGCAGGGCCGCCTTGTAATCGTCGATGAGGATGGCCCCGGCGATGCAGCCAACGTACGCCATGAGGTCCGAGGAGAGCTCAGGCGGCAGCGGTCGCTTCAGGGCGATGTCGGAGACAGCGAGCCTGCCGCCGGGCTTCAGGATGCGGGCGATTTCGCGGAACGCCGCGGGCTTGTCCGGCACCAGGTTCAGCACGCAATTCGAGATGACGCAGTCGGCCGAGGCATCCGGAAGCGGCATCCGGTCGATGGGGGCTAAGTGGAACTCGACGTTTGCCACCCCGGCCTTCAAGGCGTTTTTCTGGGCGAGCTCGACCATCTCGGTGGTCATGTCGATGCCGATGGCCTTGCCCGCAGGGCCGACTTTCTTTGCGGAGAGGAACACGTCGAGCCCGCCGCCGGAGCCCAAATCCACCACGACTTCGCCGGGCTTTAAGTGGGCGGTTGCCGTCGGGTTTCCGCAGGAAAGGCCCATGTTCGCCTCGGCCGGAATGGAGGTAAGCTCCTCGGCCGAGTAGCCGAAGGCCTCGGCCACGGCTCGCACACCGTCTTGTTCGCTCGACAGGCCGCTTGTGGCCACCGAGCCGTACTTCGAGCGAACCGCCTCTAAAATCACGTCCGACATACGCATCTCCTTCGAGCAAAAAATGAGCCGCTCTTCTCGTTCAACCGATGAGCTTCTTGATTTCTTCCGGGCTCAAGGCCCGTCCGCAGGCCTTCACCTCGCCGTTGATGGCCAGTGCCGGAAGGGCACACACGCCGTCAAAGGTGAGGATTTCGGCGATGTCCTTCACCTTGACTACCTCGCCGTCGAGGCCCGTCTCCTTCACCGCCTGCTCAGCGTTGGCCGCAAGTGTCGTGCACTTCGAGCAGCCGGTGCCTAAGACCTGAATCTGAATCTTCATCATCTCACCGCCTCCAAATCTCGAACTCTGGTGGACCCCGACGCCGACATGAGCTCGGCTCCGTCGGCCTGCCAGGGGACCAGGGCCGTGCGAGGGCTCAGCTCCTCGGTGACCTCGTGGATGAAAACTCGCTCGTGGATCTTTCGGGCTTTGAGCACGGCGTCGGTGACAGGCAAGGGGCTCAAGCTCTGGTTGATGACCCAGGCAAAGGGGGTGATACCGGCCCTAAGGAGGTCCCTCTGGAGCGAGGCCGCCTCGTGCACCGGCGTCGCCTCGGGCAAAGTCACAATCAATACCTTGCTGAACTCGGGGTCACGGAGCCGCGGTAAAAGCTCGCGAACCGCCTCGGGCATGTCACTTAGGTTTCGCAAGACGTCGCGGTGATAGGCCTCAGTCGCGTCGAGCAAGAGGAGCGTATGCCCTGTGGGGGCCGTGTCGAGCACGACGAAGCCCGCATTGCCCCGGTCGACGGTGCGGGCAAAGGCACGAAAGACCGCGATTTCCTCGGTGCACGGGGACCGCAAGTCTTCCTCAAGGAGGGCTTTCCCCTGCTCGTCCAGGTCTTTCCCGGCGGTCGCCATCACGTCGGCCGTGTACTCGGCGGTTTCCTTCACCGGGTCGATGCGACTCACCGTGAGGTTTCGCACGCGGGAGCCGAGTGTCTGGTCGAGATGGGCCGCCGGGTCCGTGGTCGAAAGGTGCACCGTGTGGCCGAGCCGGGCCAGGGCGACGGCCAGTCGAGTGGCAACGGTAGTCTTTCCGACCCCGCCCTTGCCCATCGTGAGGATAACGCCGTGCCCGTGGCGGGTGAGCTCCGGGATGAGCGAGTTGAGCGGCAGCGAGAGCTCTTCCGAGCCTCCGTCGTCTCGCGGAGCCGGGGTGTGGTCCCGGGCTGATGTGGGGTCGTTTAAGGCTCGCAACGCGGCCACGCCCACGAGGCCAAAGGGTAGGAGCCGCACTTCGGTATGCGGCAGAGTGGCCAAGCCTTCCGGCAACTCGTTAAGGGCCGCACGGCCGCGGGCTTCCATCGTGGCGGCGGTCGCGTCCTCTGGGTCGCTCGCGTTGAAGATGCCGTTTAAGATGAGCCGCTGATTCTTGATGCCCAGCTCTGAAAGCTCACGGCTGGAGCGGTCGGCCTCACGAAGGGCCGTCGTCTCGGGGCGGCTGACGAGCACGAGCGTCGTTGTCTTGCCGTCTGCGAGGGCCTTCAAGGCCGCTTCGTAGAGTGCCCGCTGGTCCTTGAGGCCCGAGAGCGGACCCAGGCAGGAGTTACCGCCGACGTTATTGTCGAAGAATACGGTCCAGGCTGCGGGGAGTTGCAAGAGCCTGAGCGTGTGGCCGGTCGGGGCGGTGTCGAAGAGGACGTGGTCGAACTCGGCGGTGGCCGAGGCGTCACCGAGGAGTTTCGAGAACTCGTCAAACGCCGCAATCTCTGTGGTGCAGGCCCCCGAGAACTGCTCTTCCATGCTCCGCACCGAGGCTTCCGGGAAAAGCCCCCGGTATGGGGCCACCATCCGCTCACGGTAGGCATGGGCCGCAGCTTCCGGGTCGATGTTCAACGCGAACAGGTTGGCCACCCCCGGAATCGGGGTAGGGGCCATCCCGAGCCCGATTTGAAAGACCTCACCCAGGTTCGAGGCCGGGTCGGTGCTCACGAGCAGCACCCGCTTGCCGCTATCGGCCAGGCCCACGGCCGTTGCACTGGCGACCGAAGTCTTACCCACCCCACCTTTGCCGGTGAAGAAGAGGTTTCGAGTCACGGGAACGGGAATGACCATCATCGCACACCTCCACAAGTTAGCAGCACTTACAAGAACTTCGAGCGGTCCCGTCCATGGCCACGACGCCTGGGGAGCAGCACGAGGACGCCGCTTCCTTCGGCGTCTCGCCCTCAGGTGCAGCATTGAGGCCCGCCAGGCGGGAGAACTCGGTACGGGTGGGATAGGTGCCACGTGAGGCGACTTCGCCATCGACCAGTACGAGTGGCAGGCAGTCGTTTCCGTGCTCGCGGAGGGCGGCGGTCACCGTCGGATTCGAGGCGAAGGCCTGTGGCTGCTGGGCAAGGTTGTAGCGTTCAACTTGGATACCCTGACGCTTGAGCCAGTCGAGGTCGGCGGCGACCCGCGGCAAGGTCGGGTCGACCACGGGGCCGCAGACACCGGTCGAGCAGCACATTGGGGGGTCATAAACGGCGAGCTTGGTCATGGTCTTCTCCTATGTCTTCGTTAATCGTCGATAGCCGATAAATATGAGCAAAAAAACTCCGGCTCCTAGAGACCGGAGACGAGTTGCTTGAGCCGGTCGAGCACCTTGGGCTCTACGCAGTAGCAGACCCGGGGACCGTCAATTGTGCCCCGGATGAGTCCCGATGCCTTGAGCATCTTTAAGTGCTGGGAGACGGTGGACTGAGCCAGCGGCAGGTGCTCGACGATGTCGCCACACATGCACGAGTCCTGAGACAACAGGAAGCGAACAATCTGGACGCGGGCCGGATGACCTAATGCCTTGGCGAGCGTGGCCAGTTCCACGTCGGACGCCCGGACGTCTTCGGTCGAGACGACCGACCCGTTTCGGCCCTTTCCGGTGGTACAGCACTTCTCGTCCACGAGCACCTCCCCGATATTCATCATCGTAAAATTACGATAGACGATTTAGCGATTCCTGTCAAGTCCCTCGGGGAATGGTGACCCAAGACGACTCACCTCACCGGGCGTCCCGGAGGTCGCCGTCGACCGCCCCAACTTTGTGCATGATAACCCCCTTCATCATGCACTTGTTGCCATCCTTTAGGATTGGCCGCCATGCCTCGGGTCACCCTTTCACCAGGTCGTGAAGAAGCTCTAGCGTTCGGAGACCAAGGGCTGAAAGGTGCCGTCAAGGTTAAGGAAACCCTCTTCCGGTAAGATGTTCCGATGCCACTCGACGGCGTCGAGTAGACCAGCTCCACGCCACTGAGGGGGGCGACAACTGCAAAGCAGCACACCACCGAGAGGGAGTTTCAACCAGCATGAGCATGCACTGGTTTTCATTTCGCCAAGGCGACCGCTCCGAATACCTCGCGTTGTATGTGCTCTCTGCCCTAGGATTGGCCGTTCCTGTGCCACGACAAGAGGACGTGGGTATAGACTTCCATTGTAATCTCGCTAAACAGGATGGACAGATAATCACCTACTTTGCTCCATATAACGTTCAGGTGAAGTCATCCTCAGTAAAGACGATTAAGTATGGGGGCTTCGCCAAGCAGAGAAAAGGTAAACAGCGAGAGTGGCAATGGTCTGAAATTCAATGGCTGCTTTCCCAGGAAACACCCTTCTTCATTGCTGTGGTTAATAAGAGCAAAGCACAAGTCGAGCTATTCTCTACCGCCACGCGTTGGTTTGCAGTGCATAACATGCAACCCCCGTTCGAAGTGGTCTTCCGACCTCGTGTACCCAGTGGTGACGAGCACCTCGGTAGCGGCAAACGCACGCCTCTCAATATCACAGTTCCCTAGGGCGTAGAGCCGGTGAGCTGGGAGTTGCCACTTGGCCAGCCTGTCCTCTCCATAACGATTGACCAAGCCGAAGACCCCGCATTTGTCGAGTCGGCTCGCAAGATTCTCGCCGCATATATTCATCTGGAGATGACGAATTCTGTGTCGGCGTTGAGCTGGCTCCATCATTTTCACTGGCCGCTCATAATAAGGCCTAATACCGAGTTAAGAGAAACTGGCATCTGGGTGCAATGGCCTAATGCCGTCACGCCCCACACCCACCGCCAACTCCGGTCCCTAACGCTCCTAGTAGCCACATTGCTGAGAACCTTTGAGTGCGTAAACGACGGGGAGAAGGTCGCGAAACTCGGGGGGCTTTTGGATATGCTTCCACAGGACCCTGACCTAGCTCTTGTTCGGCAGATAATTGAGGACGGTATCACAAGACAAGCAGATAAGGCCAGCAACACCCAGGCATCGACTCCCGTAGAGTCGAATCCGGAGTTGTGAGTCGCCACCATCATCCGCGGCCAGCGTCCTGCCGCTCGCCTTTATGAGCGGGAGAAGAGTTGGCGTAGACTGGACACTAGCGGAAAGCGAACCGACAGATGAAGTGTCACCAGATGGACTCGACGAATATCGGCATCGCCGGCGAGTTCTACGTCCTAGCTCAACTCGCTCAACGCGGTTTTGTGGCGTCCTTCACCCTGGCGAATACGAAGGGCATTGACATCATCGTTATCAACCCCTCCCTTGACCACTTCATCAAGCTGGAGGTGAAGACAACGGAGAAACCGTCAAGGAAGGAGCGGCTATTTTCCTTAGACCCAGTGTATGCGTGGCCGATGTCCGAGAAGCACGAGGCGATTTCTGACTCCCGGACGTTCTATTGCTTCGTCGTCCTCCAAGGCCCTTCGACCCTCCCGCTTTTCTTTGTCGTCCCCTCAAGCTACGTCGCCGAGTATGTGCGTGAGCAACACCGCTATTGGGTTCGCACCCGGACGGAGCCACCAGACCCGTCGAACAAGATGAGGCGGTTCCGCATCCATCCGAGTGACCCGCTCGGGTTCAAGGACAACTGGCAACTGCTTGCGGGGGTATCGCCGACTCCCCAGCAATCCCACGTGATGGAACCTTGGGTCTCGCACGAACCCTGATGTGCCACTTCACGGAGGTCCATGCTGGCCATGAGGGCCCCAGCCTTTGGCTCGCTCTTTTGCCGGAGATAATTCCCTTTCTCTAGGGTAAGACGACCGACGCCGTCCACGAGAAATCGACACGCCCATCGCATCACTCATTTGTATCAATGTCACAATGACTCAGATTTCCGCACGGTTAAAACCGTTCTCATCGTCGGGAGAACGAACTCTTGCGTCGAGGTAGGGTCCACTGTACCGGAAGAGTTTCAGGAACACCCGGTCTACGAAGCTCGTGATGAAGTCGTAATGAGCAAGGCTTGCATCACGTCGCGTGCTCGCTTGAATATCCTTCACCTGAACCTTGTCGAAGTAGAACAGGCACTGCTCGGCGTCCGATGCCGCGTAGAAGTTCCCCCTGTGCACGAGGCTATTTCTACACCGGACGAAGAGGTTGAGTTCCGGTTCCTCGACGTGATGGTCAATCCACCCCAACAGACTTTGAAGAATCCTCTTGAAGCTTGTCCGATTTAGCCCACTCATGTTGTTGCATATTAACTCGATGTCGGCCTCGCTCACTCCATAATTACCAAGGCGTTTAACTTGGTCCGTGATGGTCCTCTGAAGCTCTCTGAACGTCGCCTTGTCGAGGATGAACTCCTTTGCCGTCGTGTCTGGGCTGTTCAGGTAAACGTCTTTTAGCATCTCCATGACAGCGACGAGCTCGAGGGAACGAATCTCAATATAGTTTCCCTCAGACTTTGCATCGAGATAGCTATCAATGAGCCCATTTGTCAGGCTGTAAGCATTGCGTCGTGCCCAGAACACCGGATAGCCAGTCTCAATGAACGACTTCGTCGCTTGTCTACCCTCCCATCCAGGGTGAATGATGTAACCTACTGAGTATGGCTTTGTTACTCTATCATAGTGTTCACGAATGACGGGCCTGCCCTCCGCATCGCAACGATGGCAGTATATCCACTGAACCTTCGTGCCGCGGGTTATCGAGAGTAGGTAACAAAGAGCATCAACACCTCTCTCCATGTCCTCTTGAGGAAGTTCGTTGGGTGTTTCGAATTCTGCTTCACAAGTTACATCGATGCCATTCATCAGCGTCACTCTATCGATGACACTCTTGTAGTCCCTGATGGGGAGAATCCTGACTTTCAGGGGGGCTATATCATTTCGTGAATGCAACTCCAGAGGCAGTACGAATTCATGCTCCGCGACCTCAGTTCCGCGGAACTCAAGATTTGTCAGGCCATACCGCACCCGCTTTACTGGACACGGTATTTGAGAAACCGCCGTCAAACTGCTTACGTGGACCAGTTTCCGAATCGTGCTGCCATCTTGCCCGGCGTGGATGTGGAAGCGAGACGTCAAGCCTTGGACCGGTACGACAACTCGCCATTGACTATCATCCGTAATGCCCTCAAAGAAGGGCTCGGCTGGTTGGCAGGCAATACGACCTCCTTGTGATGGATGATGTTCACAGATGAGCATAACGCTGCCATTCGGCAGCTGCCCTGCCAGGAACTGGCAGGGAGCTCTTGTTGCATCACTCGCTTGAAACCAACCTTGCCCCGTATAGGTGGCAAGGGTTTTCCCGTAATACCCCAGGTCGAATGCGACTGGCACGGCCCAAGTCCTTTCCTAACTGGGGAGTGAGTAGCATGAGCATGAAGCAGAAAACCGGCGTAAGCCTTCCGAACACCGAGAGACCAAGCAAGTAAATCCTGAGATGTCGGATAGGCGGTCATCCCGACAACTCCAGTCTATCCATCGCATGGTCTACAGAGGGCCGGCCTTGTTTCGGAAGGCGGGAACTCGGAAGCAACTGACTGCCGCCAGGCCACGCAGGAGCCAATTAGCTCCGAAGTAATGGTGCCCGATAGCGGTTCTGTCGCACTCAGGTGATGCAGTCATGGGTGTGTCGCTTTCTAGGTCATAACGCCCTTCATGACCTAGAAAGCCTATGGTATAAACCCGTACACAAACCACCTGACTAAGGAGGACCATGACCGAGAAAGAGATAGTCCTGGAGCCGCGTGCAGCCCTTGAGCTTCTAGGCAAGCTCACCGAAGGCCGCTCACTCATCGAGGCACATGCCCTGGCGATGACCATCAAGGTCAGGAAGCCGAGCAAGGACGAAAGCCCGGAGCAGGACAACGAGCAGGAGGAACCGGGAAATGCCGGACCTACGCAAGGATGTCGATCGCGGTCAGGAAGTGAGCCACTTTGGCGGGGGAGATTGAGCCACCAAGATGGTTGTGAAGTGCGACAGCGGTGAGATGGTTCTGGCAGGTGAGCTGCTGAAGGCGTTCAAACAACATCAGCCGGAGTCGGGCACTGGTTTGTCCCGTAGGCTCCGGCTGGTGGCTTACTTGCTCGATCGCTTCCCGGATGGGGCTTGCTGCGCCCGGTGAGCTCGATAGGACTTGCCGCTGATCTTCAAGATGATTGCCCCATCGACAATCCGGTCCAGGAATGCCATCGCTAACGGCGGGTCGCCCAGGTAATCGCCCCAGGCCTCGAAATCGATGTTTGTCACCAGCGCAGTCGACCTTGCGGTACGAGCGTTGATCAGCTTGTACAGCAAACTCGCCGCCTGGGGCGATTCGCTCCGCTCCAGCCGGTCGAAGCCAAACTCGTCGACAATGACCAGATCGAACCTCCCGTAGTCGCGCAATTTACCAGGGAGCGTCTGGTCCGCGAGTGATGCCGTCAGATCGGCCAGCACCAGAGCACTGGTCGTGTACCGTACTCGGTATCCCAGGACACAGGCTTGCTGGCCGATCGCCTGGATCAAGTGACTCTTCCCCACGCCGCTTTGCCCAACGATCACCAAGTTCTGTTTGCGGCTGATGAATTCGGCTCGGGCCAGCGCCTCGATCTGCAACCGATCGATGGCACCAGCGTTGAACAGCCAATCGAAGTCTGCCAGGTTCTTGGTTTCCGCGAAACAGGCATTGCGAAGACGATAGGCAATGCTTCGCTCGCGGCGCTGGTCGGCCTGCTCACTGAGGAGTGCCCGCAGAAATTCCAAGTGCGACATCCCCTCGGTCTCGGCGCGGGTCAGCACGCTGTCGAGTTGGTCGGGTTTCAAAGGGATGCGCAGCGCCTGGAAGTCGTCAACGATCCTCTGACGCAGTT
This sequence comes from uncultured Planctomycetaceae bacterium, assembly GCA_963813575.1. Taxonomy (GTDB): domain Bacteria; phylum Planctomycetota; class Planctomycetia; order Isosphaerales; family Isosphaeraceae; genus Aquisphaera. The sequence goes on along the minus strand of CAWFAF010000045.1, from coordinate 89,738 downwards.
CCCCCTGGGGAAGTGTCGTGGGGCGGTGGGGCCGGCTCAGTGTGTTCGGCTGCCCGGGTTTGGTCGGTCGGCTGGGCATCTTCGGTCGGCTCCTGGTCGCAGAGGGGTTGGTAGTCCGAGGTGGGCCGGGGTGCGACAGGCTCCTCATCGACCCAAGGTGGCAGATGACGTCGCTCTTGCTCGGCCAATGTTTCCAAAACGCTCTTGGGCTGAGCCTGGACCGACAGGATGCGTTCCACGGCCGCATGGGAATAGGCGCCGTAGCGTGTCGCCCGCTCCAGTGCGGCGATCAGATCTGTCCGGGAATAGCACCCCAGCAATGCCAGTACTCGTTTGGCCTGGTCTTTGCCGCAACGCTGGGTCCGCAACAGGCCCTCGAGGAATCGGCGGCCCGTCTCTCCCAGTTCCGCGAACCGCTCTTCGAGATGGGCCTGACGGAGCCGAGCGTCCTCACTGGGGCGGTGCTCCTTGAGCACACTTCGCTGTCCCGTGGTTGTGTACGGCAAGAGCGGATGCCTGGTGATCTCCTGGACCTGGGGACTGTAGATGATCACCTCGTTCTCCGTGACCCGCACGGGGAGCACGTCCCCAATGTACCGCCAGGGTACGGAGTATCCGTTCTGACGGTAGGTGACCAGGCCCTCGACGTTGACCGCACGGTAGATCACCGGCCAGATGTCATAGGGCTCCGCCGGTAGCGGGATCAGGTGGGGCAGTTCCTCTTGATGCAACTGCAAAGGTATCTTGCCGGCATGCCGCAGCTCACGGACGTCGGCGACATGAGCCAGCCACCAAACCGTGGTCTCATTGAGATGAGCCAGGGTCTCGAAGCTGCGGCCATTTAATAAACTTGACTCGATATAAGCAAACTGTCTTTCAATTTTCCCCTTGGTCTGGGGCCTTCGGGGCTGACAAGCGATTGGTCGGAAGCCGTAGTGGGTGGCAAAAGCCAGGAACCGCGAATTGTAAATCGGCACGCCGTCCTCGTACGCCGTCACGACGACTTTCATATTGTCGTACAAGCAGGTTGCCGCCACACCGCCCAGATGTGTGAAGGCGTATGTATGCTCGCGGAGCGTGGTCGCCATGTCCTGGGATTCGACAAAGCGGACGTACTGCCGGCGTGAGTAGCCCAGGACATAGCTGAAGGCATGAACCCGACGCCGTCCCTCCTGGGTGAAGTCGATCTCGTAGGTGGAGTAGTCCATCTGGGCCTGAGCCCCCGGCGCCGTCTCGAAGCGAAGCACCGGGGGAGGCGACGATCCGGGACGCAGTTCGGCAAGCCGCTGGCGAACCATGGTGTAGCCACCGGTGAATCCCTGCTCTCGCAGTTCCTCCCACAGCCGCACGGCGGTCAGCTCGGGATAGCGAGCCACCAGTTCCTGGAGGAACGGCTCATAACGATCGAGCTGGCGGGCACGCCGTCTCGAGGGTGATTGCTGGGCGTCACCTTCACGTCGAGCCTGAACCTGGCCCAAGACCTTGCTGACGGTGTTCCGGGCCAGTCCCAACTCGCGGGCGATCTTCCTGATCGAGGCGCCGGCTTGCCATCGTCCGATGATCTCATTGCGCTTTTGCTGGTTCATAGACATGCAGTTCTCCGATGAAATCGTCCGCGAGGGTGGCCACGCTCTGGGCATCGCGGGCCAACCGTGTGAAGGGAGGTGTCAACAACGAGCGATCAAGGGGAGTCAGCCCGGCGCGACCCTGATGCCGTAGCCAACTCTCGATCCGGCCCAGACTCTCGAGGATGTCGGAGAGGCGTTTCGCCAGGCGGTTACCAGTCGGGCTGAGACGAGGATCCCAGGCCCATCCGCTCTCATGTCGTGCCTGCTGGAGGGCCTGACGGGGCTGGGCCAGAATGTACTCTTGCTGGGACTGGCCCGGTGCCGCCAGGAGAAGGTCAACCACGCCGTCGACCTCGGCGGCCGTCAAATCGTCGCGATGCAACGCTGTGAGCACCTCGCCCTGGTTGCCGGCCGGCAACCGCACCAGCGACCGGGCGATCGTGGCGGAGAGCAACCCCAGGCGTAAGTCGTCGCGAGCTTCTCCCGCCAGTTTCTCGACCAGCGCCAGCCGCCGGCAGACCCAGCTTTTGTGCCGACCCAAGAGATCGGCGACCTCGACCTGGGTCATGCCGTCCTCACGCACCAGGGCGTGCACGATCCAGGCCTCTTCCCACTCCTGGGGACGACGGCCCGTGTCGTTGAGCCCGTAGATGGCGGCCTTGGCCAGACGCTCGTCGGCCTCCAGCAGCCGTGCGCTGAGGGTATTGAGGCCCAGGGTCCGTGCCGCGGCCAGACGCTTGAAACCGTCAAGTACCTCATGCGTCTCGTCGCGGAGACAGACCACCAGGGGTGAAAGCTGACCATAACGACGCAACGAGCCGGCCATGGCGGTCTCGGCATCAGGATCGGTAAAGCGATAGCGGCGATACCGGTCGCCCAGTCGAGCCACGTCCAGAGGTCGGACATCCCCATCATGCCACGGAATCATCTGCGGCCTCGCACGACGCCCCATTCCGAGCAAGGAAACGGGGGGCCGGACAGCCCGGACCACCCGCTTCCTCCTCGGTCTTGGGGGTACAGGAACGTTAAGACCCAACAGGATCTTGCTTCAATACGTGACGACGTAACGAGATCGCCTAGGGCGGTGCGTGATGACGGGACCGTCGCCTTGGGCGACCGTGACGCCGCCGGACTCGAAGCCTCGTTTCCCGCTGCCGGACACGTCGTAAAGCCTGACGGCATGAGCAGGAGCAGAACGACCGCTGGGGAGAACGCGGTGACAGGCTGAAGAGGACGTAGCAGCCCGGCCGGCTGCAGGGCCAGAGCCGAGAATTCTCAGGAATTTCGCCTGGGCGCTGGCCTACGCCGAGGGAGTCAACGACGGTTGGTGGGTCGATCAGGGGAGGGACATCGACCGCGATGGTTGATGAGGCCGGTTCGACTTCGGGTGTCGGTAAAGCTGTTTCGTTGAGAGCGGACCGAAGCCGTTTCCGCTCACGATGGCGTTGTGCCTGTTCGCGACGACGTTGCTTACCGTGAGTGGTAGCCCGGTAGCGTCGAGCGGCATGCCAGCGACGCCAGCGTCGTGCAGCGATTCGGCACTCGGGGCTGCAGTAGTAATCCTGGAAATGACGTGGAAGAAACCACCGCTCACAACCCTTGAGGAGGCACTGCCGCGAGCACGGATGCCCAGAGAGAGGGTCGGGTGATTGACCCTGGGAGAGCACCAGGGGAAACTGAAAATGGCCCACGGGAGTGTCGACTCCCGAGTGGTCAGGCGGCGGGGAGGTGGTACTCTCCGCCGCCACTTTGCCGCCGATGACCTGACAGCCCGGCGTTGATAACCCAACGGCACGTCAATAACAGCGTACTTGCATTGAGCCGCGCGTGCCAAGCATCAAGAAACGTGCGAGAAGAGAGCCAAGTCCGCGATCGACCCGTCGCGGAATGGATCAAGTGGCTCCGCCACAATGGCTCTCTGCTTGGCCGCTGCTAACACAAGGAGACCCATGACCGCAGAGAACACCATGAGAACGACCCGCTACGTCGGCAGGAGGACCAAGCAAGGCGTGACCGTCACGCGAGAGTCGGATGACGGCACGAGCGAGCTGCTGCCGCTCCGTCTTGACCTCGCGAACAAGTCCCCGACCGGCTTTGAGTGGGGATACAACGGCTCAGGCCCTGCTCAGCTTGCCCTTGCGATTCTGAGCGACGTTGTTGGCGACGCCCGAGCGATTCCAAACTTCCAGCAATTCAAGTTCGCCGTGATTCAGAAGCTTTCGCAGATGGGTTGGATTCTCACACAAGATGAGGTGACTGACTGGTTTGACCGGGAGGCCAAGACGGAAGACGCGGACGAGTTCGCCGAGGTTGGATGAAGGAGGACCATGGCCGATGCCCTGACACCATTAACCCCCGAGCACTGTGGCCGAGGGGCCCGAGCATTGGACGTCCTAAAGACAGCCCAGCAACTCATCGGGGACGCGGCCGAGCTGCTGTCGACCATTCCCGGCTTGGCCGATGAGTGGGAATCGGTCCGAGACCTCTATTTCACCGTACGGCAACGCGGTGAAGCCGTTGAAGCAGCTCTCAACCTCCTCGGACTGGAGACTCGATGAATCCCTTGAGAGCCGAAATTACCCCCTACCCAAAGGTCAGGCCGAGGCTCAATCGACGGTCCTGGGGCATCCTAGGCGGTCGTTTTTGAGAGAGCACCGGCCCAAAACGACCAGAAAGCCTTTCTAGCCCTCTTTTCGGCATCCAGCCCCCAACGCTGACCCAAGCACTCATCACCCGCCGCCGGCGGCTTGGCCGCCCTCTTGCCTCAGAGCGGAGTGTCATTGACGGCGGGTGGCGGTAACGCTAGATAAAGGGAGTTATTGGCCTTTATGTGATTCAACCCACAGAGCTAGCCACGGGTCCCTCAGATCGGCTTCGCGGATTCGCCCAGCCCTTTCTTGCAGCACCCTCCTGTCAGTTTTCGTACGCCCGCATCTATTCACGAGCCGCAGTGGCGGACCGCCTCCTCAAGAATCTCGCCGAGGAGATCTGTCGGTGGCTTACGTTCCTGCTTGGCCCATTTACAGAGCCGGTCGTGGGGTTCTGATAGCAACGGAGCAAAAAACAACGATCTTCAGGGTGACTCTTGTTCAGAGGACTTTCTTGCAAACGACGGTTTCTTAGAGGCGATATGTCATGCGAACGGGCTGGCGAAAATTAAGTTCGCATTCGCCAAGACCGGGCCAGAGACCGGAACGCCGCAGAAAACGCGGAAAAACCAGCTGCGTGAGCGATATCAGGGAGTCTGCCGCTCGCCGTTGAGTTCGCGTTTCTAAGGAGAAGGCGAACCGGACGACGGCATCTTTGTGAAGGAACAAGGAAGCCTGACCGGGCGGTTTCAGTCAGCTGGACCTGCTGGTGCGGCCGGCACATCAGTCTTGATGTCCGCCTGATTTGGCCTTCTTGCGATTCTCGACCCCAAACAAATTAAGGCGGCACCCGCCGCGAAGAATGGCCATGACCACGAGCGTGCAATGAACTCAAGACCGCAGTCGGCATTCTCGTCACCTTTGCTATCGCTCTTGTACGTTAACCACGGAGAGGTGGGCAAACCAAAGCGCACATTAGTCAGTTGGCGGCCTACGTCCCCCCCGAAGTACTTTGATTCGTACCAAGGCTGAAGGAAGACAAACACGCAGACGGCACCGACCGTCGTCAGGACATTGGACAGAACTTTGGGCGTTACGAATGGCCTACCCACGTATCACGCCTCCTCGGCCCATCTGCCGAAAAATGCTCCCGCTGAGTTGTTGACCGGGATTTCCCAGATGAGCGCTGACCGTGCCGTTCCGGACCCCGCCCGGGCCTCCTGAACACGTATTAGATTCTGGCCGAATGCCCGTGTCCAGGGCAGTGATCCGCACCTGGAAGGTTTGGATGTAGGCGGTCCGGTGCTCCCAATCGGCGATCACCCGGCGCGGGGCGGCAGGAGAACTTTGTTCGGGTTGGTTGGGATCGGCTGGTGGCTCGGGCATCGCGGCCTCTTGACCTTTGGCGTCTGGGCCGATCATAGCCTCGCCAGAACGTACCGCTTTGCGAAGACCACCTGCATCAGCTCGCATCCCAATCGACGCTCGGGATTCTCGGCAAGTGGAGGGTCGGGGATAGACGATCCGTGCCCTCATCCCGGCATCAGAACAGATGATACGCCTTCTCATCCCAGGCGCGTTCCAAGGCTGGGTCGTCGGCACGCCGCAGGAGGTCGTAGCAGCTATAGGGGTATTTGAACACGTGCCCGATGTCCACGGAGTGATCGCCACGCTTCTTCCAGTAGGCCAGTTTAGTCGGTCGCAGCTTGCTCGGCTGATGTTCCGGATAGCGTCGCGCATCCGCGGCCGGCCCTTGCCGCGTGACGGTTACATATTTGCGGAACGCGGTGCGGCAACTCTCGGCCCATTCGACGTCCCCCATGGCCGCTAGCTCGACCAGCGCCTGGCCAAAGGTCAACATGTGTCCGGAGAATCCCTGGCCGAACCCGATAAACCGATCGATTGCCGCCATCGCCTCACGCAGGATGAACCGTGAGGCGGCTGCCGACTCTGCGAACGGCGGCGGATCGACGTCCGGGTCTGGCTCCACGTCGTGCCAAGGCGTGAAAGAGCGAATCAATCGGCAGACGCCGTCGATGCGCTGGGGTGTGGCCGCGTCGGGCACCATGCGGAAGGCCTTGATCGCCAGCATCGCGAAGATCGCGTCGTGTCCGACCTGGCGAAGCACTCCTCCCCCTTTGGCAAGTGCGACGCCGATCTCAGTGATCCCCTCCGGCCTGGGCTTGGCGTCCGGGAATGGCTTGCACAGTGGCGACGACGCCCAATTGAGGTCGAACAGCTCCGCGATCCGTGCCGTGGTTTGGTCGTCCAGACCATTGTTCACGCACATCAGGTGCGCGGCCACCATGCTGGCGCCGCGATGCCCATCAGCGAAATAGTCGAACTGGTGAGCACGGGCCAATCCGTTGATACCGAGCCGCACCAGGCGCTTGTCCGCGGGTTCGCGGCCCTCACCGATCGGCATTGCACCGCCAACTGACGTGCCCGTTGCCAGGCTGCCGATCGCCATCGACATCCGCTTGCCGAAATCCCTGCGGTCGATACGGTGTTCCATGACGCCTCCCGAGTTAAGAGTGAGTGGCGAGGCGGGAATCGATGAACTGCAGCATCAATCTGATGTCTCAGACCAGTCTAACAGATCCCGGCCTACGATTCTCCTCTGAGCAGCGTTTCCAGGTGCGGGTGAGGGGAGGGGCGTTTCTTTGCCACGCCTTTCCTTAACAGGAAGCGGGCCGGTGTCCAAGGTGAGGCGGATGCGTGTTAAGCTCAGAGGTATCTGGGCTCTCCCTTATTCTCGGTGACGTGGGGTGATTGCCTACTCGGCCACACTGCGAATCTCTGGGAAATCGACGGGCCTTGTCTTTGACGCACGGCTGGGATCATCGAGACTGCAAGAGAGCCCGGTACCGGCGGACTTAACAACTTGAAGGGGGCTCATGATGACCATGAAATATCGTCCGCTCCTTCTCGTGCTTGCCACTTTCGCCGAGACGGGCCTCATCGTGGGTTGCCTGGATGCAGGCCAAAGTGGAGCTGGCCACCACCATGTTGCTTCCACCCGCCCGGCCATCGCTGCCACGGCCTCAGACAGTGCCAATGCGACCGCAAAGACAGGAGGAAGCGACGACGCTTCGCAACTGCCGATTGACTGTCCGTTGCGCAAGCAGGGTATCGACCCGAGCCATCTCCGTCCGTTCGCGGAAGTCGAGAAGTACATCAAATTCCTTGACCGGTCCGACCGTGCTGCGTGGCAGAAGCCCGATGCCGTGGTGACAGCACTCGGCCTCAAAGGGTCCGAAACCGTCATCGACGTAGGAGCTGGGTCCGGGTATTTCACCTTTCGTTTGGCCAACGCCTTGCCGACGGGGCGGGTCGTGGCGGCCGACACCGAGGCCGAGATGATTCGCCACATTTACCACAAGGCGATGGCGGAAGATGTCCAGAACGTTGAAGCGAAGCTCATCCAGCCGGGTGACCCCGCAATCTCAGCTCAGGCCGACTTGGTCTTTATGTGCGACGTACTTCACCATGTCGCAGACCGATCGGCGTGGTTGTCCAAGCTCGCATCGGAGATGAAACCCGGCGCACGCTTGGTCCTCATCGAGTTCAAAGAGGGCAAGCTGCCCGAGGGGCCCCCCGAAGCGGTCAAGATTCCTCGCTCGCGAATGCTGGAGATGGTGACGCAGAGCGGTCTACGGCTTGCCTCTGAGCGGAGCGATCTCCTGCCGTATCAGACCTTCCTCGTCTTCCGAAAGCCGGAATAACCTATGCGTCGATTCTTGAGCGAGGAGAGGATAATACTACCCGGGAGACAATACCTCTCGGCTCAAGCCCCGCTTTGGAACTGGGTCCATAAACCGAGGTCGCTGTTTTTTGCTCCGCTGGCATCGGAACCCAATCCTCCCTGACGTCTTGAGCTACGCGGAACCACTCCCGGACGCAGGATGGAGCTCGCCCAAGAGACTCCTGGAAAAAATCGCCCGGCCCCTCTGCCGGCGGCCGAAATAGCTCGCATAACGCCCTCTATGAGACTAAGAGAGAGTAGGGTAGGGCGACCACATCGCTCGGCCAATGAGGCAACTGTCTGGCCTCAGTAATCAGTAGGCGTTTATGAGTGCGTGGCCTGTATGGAAAGACGCACTCCGTCTGAGCATAAGACCAAGGACATTGCTCCCCTGGTCGAGCTGATCAGCCTCGGCCACATCGAGAATTGGAAAACCCTGTTGGATGTAGGTGCCAACTTCGAATAGGGCACCCCTGGCCTCGTGTCAGCCGACGGGCTCTTCGATCGGCAACGCCTGGAACAATTCAGTCAAGTCGTCCTCGTAATGCCACTAGCTGCGACAGAGCGTCGATGGACGGGTTAGCGGACCTTAGTAACGATGTCGGTGCGAATATAGCGGGATGCGGTGGAACTCGGGGTCCGAGTAGCACAATTGGTGACATGTGATCTCCTGTGACCCGTTGATCAAAGCTTGAAGTGATATCAACGCCTATAGCTCGGATTGCTTCGTCTGATCAGGGCGGGTCGGGAGAATCCAACAAGTTATCTGCCTCGGCACGGAAACTACGCAGATCGTCGTCCGGCCTCTTGCTCTTCTCAATCCGCTCGACGGCTCGAGCGTACCACTGGCGGGCCTGCTCTTTATGCCCCAGTTGCCACTGGGCCATGGCTAGGAAGAGCCAGTCGTGGGGAGTCCCTCCATCCCGAAGGTCGTTCGACTGCTTGAGGGCCGTGATGGCTTCCTCCCACCGAGCCGCTCGATACCGAGCGATACCCAAGGTGTTCCAGCAATTCCCGTCCCGCGGTGCTAGCTTGACGGCCCGCTCCGCCAGAACGACGGATTCCGTGGGCTTGCGACACCGTGGGTCAGGGCAGGTGACGAGAAACCAGGCGAGTCCATTGAGAGAAGATGCGTGCAAGTGGCGCAAATCGACCCGGCCGGGAAAGCCAGCCGCTGACTTCTCCGAAAATGCAACCACCTGCCGGAGAGCCTCTTCGGCCTTCGCGTACTGACCGTCGAGCACGGAATCGTGTGCGAGTAACGACAGGTTCGCACACCGGCTGGCGTCCAGAAGTGTCTTAAGGGGGGCAAAGACTTCTTGTGCGTGTGGGTCGGTGGCATGTTGAGCATCGAAGTGGTCCCGCAGCTGCTGAGCTCGTTGGAAAGCGAGGTCCGCGTCCTGGCGCCGGCCGGCCTCGGCCAGTTCGTTGCCTTTCTTCAAGTGAGACAAGATTTCCTGAGAGTGAGACAAGGTCTCCTGAGAGTTTACCAAGCCTTTGATTGCTTTGGGTGCTCGCGATTGAATCCAAAGATCACAGGTCAGAATAACAAGCGTGAAAAGAAGCGATCCGGCAAATGCCAACTGTCCAACCACCTTACGTGCTGTCATACCTCTGTGAACATCATGACCCATTACTTGACGATATTGCCAGCAGATGCTCCACGACCTCTTAGTGATGGCGAACCACAATGCACTGAGAATGCACGCTATTACAGAGCTAGAGATGAAATTAATAAAGGATTCGAACGTCCAATCAACTCTAACGTGAGACCAATGATTCGCAATTAAAGATGTCGCTGCTATGCCAAAGTGCCCAGGCAACCATGCAATTACAATCACTGTAGGCATCACGCACTGTGGCCACTTAAGCCAGCGCAACAGAACGGTCATGACAAAGGGCGCGCCATGCATCAACGCCGCAACGAGGATGGCACCGAGGTATACGGGAGCACGGCCATAGGTTTGAATGCCTAGCGGTAGAGGAGTGTACTCCGCCGCCACCACGAAGGCTGCAAACAGATATACAATACTAATTATTATACTAATGAACATTAATCGCGTAAGCCTGAGAATCTGATCGGCGAACCAATGAGATTTCAACCGTTGTCGACCGACCTGGTCCACTGCCCGAATCGCAGTGCCGGCTATTCTTCGATTGCTACCTCGAAAGTCGGTTATACGCTCTTCGTGAACGTCCACGATGGCATCCGCCCCCAGAACGGCCGCCGACAGCTGGACTTCGACCCGAGCCTGCAACCAAGTCCTACTTGTTGCCTCCAAATGACCTAGCAATTGAAAACGTTCTGACGGCCTCTGTTTCAGCAGGAGTACAGGTTCAACCTCGGGATGACTGATGGGCACCGGGGTTGTCAGCGGCCGCTTGTTGAGCAAGTTGAGTATCTGATCGTACCAGGTCTTACACTCCTCGTCGGTAAGAAATCGCAATACTTTTATAGATTGTCCCTTTGGGCTCAGGAGGAATAATCGCAAGGTTACACCATCTTGGACCTGGTCTATCGTGTCGATAGCCTCAAGAGGCCAGCGCATGATCGTCGATATGTGCAAACTCCAAAGCGCGTCTTGGGTCAACCCCAAGAAGACGACTTGCCTGTATCCCATCGTCCCCGGCCGGATCAGGAAGCCCAGGGCAGGAGCAAACTGCTCGACTGTGTCAAGAACGATTCGTAGAAGTCCAGAGCCCTCCTCCTGGGCTATCGTCTCGAGAATGAACCCGGGCCGTGTTACCACCTCTCTCAAGACTTGGCAGCCTAGAGCCACCGCAAATTCCTCGCAGGTGGCGAACCGCCGGTTCGGGTCCTTTTGTAGAGCCCTGGACAACGCAGCAACGACCGATTCGGGCAGGTCGGCCCCTGATTCATGAGTCAGACGCGGCTCCTGGCTGCGATGCTTCTCCAGCAGAATCTTCCAATCCTTGTCCTCGAACACCCGCCGGCCCGAGAGCATTTCGAAAACGATCAGGGACAGGGCGTACTGATCCGTACGGCCATCGCAGGGGAGTCCTTGGGCTTGTTCGGGTGAGGCGTACGCAGGGGTGCCGCAGAACCCAGCCCAATCCACGGCGCGGCGGAACTCCTTGGCTAGGCCCAGATCGAGGATCTTGAATGCTCCCTGCTCGGTGGCCCGAATGTTCTCGGGCTTCAGGTCGCGATGGACCACGTGGCGCGAGTGGGCAAAATCGAGAGCCTGGGCGATGGGGGCGATGATCAGTCTGACTTCTTCGAGCGGCAGGCGACCCCGTCGGCAGAGCAAGTCTCTGAGCGTCTCACCCGGAATATACTCGAAGATAGTAAACGGTACCCCCTCGTGTACCCCGTAATCATAGACGGTTGCGATCATGGAATGTACGAGGTTGGCACCGATCCGGGCCTCGTCCTCAAAGTTACAGCGCATCTGGGCTTCCGTGATCATGCCTCGGCGATTGTCGGGGAGAATCACCTTGACCGCTACAGGGCGATCACCCAGCCGTCTGTCATGCCCCATGTAGACTCGGCCCATCCCCCCGTGCCCGAGTTCATTCACAAGGGTGTAGCGGTCCTCAAGGACGACACCCGGACGGAATAGATTCATCAGACGATCGAGCCCTTCGGGGCTGATCCCAGGCTTCGCCCTGCCGTCTTCCCCCACCACCGTAAAAGTCATCGTGGCGTCATGGTCAGCGACGGGGAAGACGAGGTCGATTACCTCTGCATCCTCGGGAAAGCGGAGTAGGTATTCCATCGCCGTCGGCTTCTCCCCACCCTTTCGCCGATACTCCAGCTCGACCCGCAACAGCTCTTCAAGGAGCATGGGTCGCCTCGGGCCCTCCACCCCCGCCAAGTAGTCCTCGATCCGGGGTCGCCGCCCTGTCCCCCAGGCTCGTTCGAAGGGCGTGGCGATCGCATCGATCCAAGTCTGGGTACCCTGCGGATGGTCGCTCACGGCGTGCCCCAATCTCGTAAATGGGCCGATACTTGGTGAGAAATAGCTTTCAGGGGTCCGCACTTCAGGCGAGATTCTCGCCGGCCGATTCCCAGCGCTTACGGATCAGGCTCAACTTCCGCTCGACACCGCGTTCCGAGCACCCGATGCTGTCGGCGATCTCCCTATTGGTGTAGCCCTCCAGCTTCATCAGGGCGACCTGCCGTAGGTCCGGCTCCGGGAGGTCCCGGAACCTGCGCTCCAGCACCTCGTTCAAAGCGGCAGCTTCTGCCGGGGTCGGTTCGACGGCCTTAACGGCGAACTCATCGTGCGAGACACCCGAGCGGCTCCCGTCGGACAACGGAAGGGGCTGTTCCCGGCGAACGTCGCGCTTTGCCGCGAAATGGTAATCAGCGGCGTTGCGGACCTTGTTCAGCGTGATAGTCACCAGCAGGGCCCACAGCGCGTCGCGGTCGGCCAGGTCGAAGTCGCCCCGTCGGAGCCGATTGAAGAAGCTCCGGCCCATCGACTGGACGACGTCCTCCTCGTCGTGTAGGACACGAATCCTCTGGTCGAGATGGTTGCGGGCCAGGATCAGGAGCCGCGGAAGGTATTGCTCCCAGATTCGGTACGCCGTCTCATCGTCTCCTGCTCGGCAATGGTGGATCAGCTCCGTGACAGAGCCGGTCGGGTTTGAAACCGGGTGGGTCTCCACGGGTCGAGGCTCCCTGTTTAGCAAGATGGTGCGAGTCACCTCTACTACTTGGATCAGGTTCGCGGCTCCCAACCCGCCATTATTCCCGAAATGCCTTCCAAGTGCTAGAAATAGGGCTCCCTGTCGGGTCCCACCCGCATCTTCCTATCCGCCTGATAGATGGCCCCCGGATTGTCCTCCGGGATGGCCGGGACCGATGAAAACCTCAACCAGGATGATATTCTTGGGGGATAAGAATGATGTCGAAGAATTATCATGTCGACAAGCAAGCTTATCAGGAACTTGTCGCGGAGACAATGTTCCCAACAGATGGTCGAAGAGGTGTTGAAGACTTCCATGGGAAGTCGGTTGATCGGCCACGCTTGCGCGTGCGGACCATCGAGCGGACGGCGCTGATCCGCTTCGAGGACGCCGAGATCCTCTTCGAGGGGTCGGTCGTTCAAGCGGTGAGCGAGCAGCTCCACCGGCTGATTGAGGAGGGGCACACCCGGCTGCTGGTGAACTTCGCTGGGGTACGGTACCTGTCCAGCGAGGTGCTCGGAATCTTGGCCGGCCTGCACGAGAAGTCTAATCTAACACGCAGGCGCATTGCGCTGTGCAACTTGGACCCGTTGCTAAGGGACATGGTCCGGATTACTCATCTGGACCGGCTATTCGATGTCTACGACGATGAGGCAGAGGCGTTGGGCGGACACTCTGCTGATGGAGTAGACGGTGTCGGCACCTAAGCCGAATTAACCGCCTTGGCCAATCGACTCGGAGGGACATGAGAGTGGACCTCATCCTATTGCACCCCAGCCTATCGACTGTCCGCGTGAATTGATCAGCAGTGTCCAGTCTTTTCTTGAGGGTGCGGGGTATGAAAGCATTGCCAAGCGGCCTGACGGCAGAGTAGCCCTCCCGAGATGGACGACGCAGTCTATGGTCTTGACCTTCTCTAAGTGCATATTCCGCTCAAGGATTACGCATCGCATCGACACATGTAGAGTGAGCAATACTCAGGAAACTCCCGGATTCCCCGGCAAGAAAGCTGGATCCAAAACGCGGAGATGAGATCTACATGCGTTGGATAACGCAGCGGCTGCGCGTCCCTACAGCAAGAACGCAGACATTTAGGGGTAGCAGAGGCCGAATCAGTACGTGTAACGTCTACGGACGACCCCCGCTCACTTCGAAGCGTACCCAGCACCAGTCATCCGTCAGATCGGCACGTCGTGCGATGCTCCTTCCTTCAAGCTCCGTCGCCGCTTGTCGTAGATCTGCGTGGTTGTGACGTGCCTGTGGCCGAGCAGCTCCTTGACCTTGATGATATCGACGCCGGCATCGAGAAGTAGCGTCGCGGTAGTCGCACGTAACGAGTGCGGTGTGTAAACGCACCGTGTGACCTTTATCTTCGTTCCATCCTCAGCCTCTATCTCCTCCTCGACCATGGAGCCCGGAAGCCGGGAAAGGTAGCCCTGGAGAAGCTTGTACATGGTGACAACGCCCATGGGCTTTTCACCAAGCTCCATGACGCGAGAGTTCCTCTGCGACCTAAACAGCGGGCCCTTCTTGAGCCCGGCCTTCTTGATGTACTCGCTGATGGCCTCCGCCGCGGCAAAGTGAAGCCCAATCCTGCGGTGCTTATCGCCTTTCTCATGGAGTGTGATGGTCGCCTCATCTCCGTCCTGGTGGAAGTCGGAGACCTTGAGCCGGCAGCCGGTGCCAATTCTCGCCCCTGAGTAGAGGAAGAACTTGATCATGGCCCGGTCCCTGAAATCGAAGACCGAGTCTCCGGCCGGCAATCCCATAAGCTGCCTGGCCCGAGTGGCTGAGAGTGCCTTGGTCTCATCCCGAGGGTCTGACGACCCACGAGGGATAAACTGAGCGTGAGCTGGGTTGGGAACCGTGATGGGGAGCCGGAACTCCGATGCGACTCCTTGGAGGTACTTGTAGAAGCTTGAGAGCGAGGCAATACGGCGGTTGATTGTCTTGGGCGCTTTGGACTCTTCAAGCATCAGCTCTCGAAACACCAGGACATCTTTCACCGAGACCGTAAAGAGCCGGTTCGATTCCTCGGACCAACGGATCCCCAGAAACTCGACAAAGCTCATCACGTCTTGTCGGTAGGCACGCTGGGTATGGCCCGATGACCGCCGGGTGACCCAGCTCTCGAACATCTGAGCGACCGAGCGGTAGAAGCTTTTGACCTGGGCCTCGACCGCCGGTGTCTGCCGGCCAACCAGGATTGGCGGCAGCTCTCTTGTCCCGTCACTTGCCGGCATGAGCTCGGTTGCCGTCTTCTCGTCCATGACTTTCGAGTCCGTTGCCGGCTGATGGTGCTAGATAGCTTCGAAGAAATCGCGCCACTTACCAGGTCCCCTTCTCTTTTCGGCCGAGGGAACGACTGAAGAAAAACGCAGAGGATTGTATCCGGAGTGCCTGAGGCAAAGCTCTGCCCTCACGAAGAGCCCTCGCGGCACTTCGGATACAATTGGTTGAACTGAGCCGCGTGGGGCACGCCTTCGCCTATGGGGATTCAATCGGACCCCCGGACCTCGGTGGGGCTAGCTCTGCGTGCAAATGGTCGGCCTCGGTCATCTCAAGGTGTCGAACTGCCGCGTCGAGGCCGCGTCGGTCGCTGTGCAGGCGCACTATCCACGGGGGCCGGGACGCGAACCTCGGACCGGTGAGTAGGGAATTCACGGTCACCCCAAGGGATGGTCTCAACAACGGTGATCCCAACGCGGCGCTCCAAGAGCTGAAGGGTCAGGATGTGTCCAATCCGGCACAGGCAAGTAACGGTGCCCGCTCCGGCTCTCCCCGATTGACCGGCGTCGCCTGCAAGGTCTCGATGATCACCATTCGCCCGCGCCCACAGGACGGACAGGCGTGCGCCGCAGGCGGCTCTTCGGCTTCCTCCTTAGGCCCGGCGGAGGGGTCGGGCGGCTCTGGTTCGGGGACCGTCGCGGTGGCCAACAGGGTGCGGCACAATGCTAGCTTCTCTTGGCGGACTCGGTTCGCCAGGAAGCCGTAGTGCCTGATCCGCACGAACCCTGACGGCAGCACGTGCAGGAGAAACCGGCGGATGAACTCGATCGCTTTCAGGGTCATCGTCTTTTGCCCCGCTCCGTGGGCGTAGTTCTTCCAGAGGAACTCGACCTCGTCACCTTCCAGGGCGGTCAGCCGGTGGTTGCTGATCGCCACTCGGTGGGTGTACCGGGCCAGGTACTTCAGCACCTGCTCGGGTCCCCCGAACGGCGGCTTGGCGTACACGACCCACTCGGTCTTGGCGGTGCCGGCGAGCCGGCGCCGGAACGTGCCCGGGTCCACCAAGGGAGCGAGCTTGCCATGGAAGGAGAGCTTTCCCCGGTCGAAGGCGGCGCGGAGAAGCGTGAGGAACTTGCCGCGGAACACGCGGCTAAGGACTCGGACCGGGAGGAAGAAGCCGGGGCGGCAGGTGATCCAACGTGAGCCGTCGGGCGCGAGCCCTCCCCCGGGCACGACGCAGTGGACGTGGGGGTGGTGCTGAAGGTTCTGGCCCCAGGTGTGAAGCACGGCCAAGAACCCGATCTCGGCCCCGAGGTGTTTCGGAGCCGCGGCGATCTTCTGGAGGGTCTCAGCGGCGGCGCGGAAGAGGATGCCGTAGACTTCCTTCGGGTTCTGGAGGGCGATCGGGCCGATCGCCGGCGGCAGTGTAAAAACCACATGAAAGTATTCGACTGGGAGCAACTCGGCTTCGCGGGCGTCGACCCATTCCGCGGCGGCGGTGGCCTGGCACTTGGGGCAGTGGCGGTTGCGGCACGAGTTGTAAGCGATTTGTTGATACCCGCATTGGTCGCAGGCTTCGACATGTCCGCCCAGCGCGGCGGTCCGGCAGGCGGCGATGTCGAGCAGGGCGCGGCGCTGATCGGGGGAGAGCGCGCCGCCATACCGTTCCTGAAAGGCATCGCCGTGTCGTCGGAAGACCTCGCCGACGTCGAACCGGGGCCGGGGCTGAGTCATGGCTGTGACTCTCTAGGAAGAGGTCCGAGCCGGTCGAGGGGGCTCCGGGTCGCCTCCACAGCGGTTGGGGAGACATGGGTGTAGATCGCAGTGGTCTTGAGGTTGCGGTGACCGAGGAGGACCTGGATGGTCCGGATGTCGGTGCCGGCTTCGAGCAGGTGGGTGGCGAAGCTATGCCGCAGGGTGTGGACGGTCACGTGCTTGCCCAGGCCGGCGGCGTGGGCGGCCTGGACACAGATCCGGTGCACCGAGCCGACGGTAATGGGTCGGCCCGGGATGTCTCCGGGGAAGAGCCATTCGGTCGGCCTCACGACCTTCCAGTAGTCGCGGAGCAGGGCCAGCAGCCGTGGCGAGAGCATCACATTGCGGTCCCTGCGCCCCTTGCCCTGACGAACGCGGAGGACCATCCGCTGGCTGTCAATGTCGTCGACTCGCAGAGCGACAACCTCCGAGATCCGCAGGCCCGCGGCGTAAGCGGTCATGAGGATGGCACGATGCTTGATGCTGAGGATGGCCGCGAAGAATCGGGCCATCTCCTCGAGACTGAGGACGGTAGGGAGCCTCTTGGGCTGCTTGGGGCAAGGGACGCGGACCATGACGCCATGTCGGTCGAGCGTGACTTCGTAGAGGAACCGGAGGGCGGCTACGGTCTGGTTGTAGACGCTCCAGGAGACATGCTTCTCCTGGACGAGATGGAGGAGGAAGGAACGGACATCTTCCCGATCGAGTACCTTGGGTGAACGACCGAAATGGCGGGCAAAGGCGGCGACCCGCCTGGCGTAGATCTCGATTGTCCTGGGGGAGAGGTTCTTGAGCTTCATGTCCTCGATCATGCGTCGGCGAAGCGTTGTCATGACGTACTCCTGTGTTGAGATGAGCGGGGAGGCTCTCATGAATGGCGGGGCGGGAGCGAGATGGGGCGATCGTCAAGAAAACGACGTTTCTTTTCCGAACCGGCATCAGCGGGTGCCCCGACCAATTCCCTTGACTTCGGGCGTAAAGAAAGCCAGTAAAGAATTAAAGGACAGGAAACCGAGAATGGTGACGGGTTCCTTGACGAATTTCGGCGGAGGCTCAGCGATGCGGATCGGATACGCCTGGGTGTCCACCCATGACCAGAACCTCGACCTGCAGAAGGACGCCTTGAAGAAGGCGGGGTGCGAGAAGGTGATCGTGGACGTGGCCAGCGGTGAGAAGGAGAAGCGATCGGGCCTCGATCGCGCCCGTGCCCAGCTCCGAAAAGGGGACGTCCTGGTCGTCTGGCGGCTCGACCGCCTGGGCCGGTCGCTCAAGCACCTGATCGAGCTGATCAACGAGATGGAGCGCGAGGGGATTGGGTTCTGCAGCCTCCAGGAATCGATCAACACCACGACGCCTGGTGGCAAGCTGGTGTTCCATATCTTCGGCGCTCTGGCGGAGTTCGAGAGGGACTTGATCCGCGAGCGGACCAAGCCGGGCCTGGACGCGGCGCGGCGCGCGGGAGGAAGGGCGGTCGCCCGAAGGCGCTGGACGTGGAGCAACGGACGTTGGCGGTGGACTTGTACAAGCAGCGGAAACACACGGTGGAGGAGATCTGCCGGACGCTGGGGATCTCGAAGCCGACGTTGTACGGCTACGTGCACGAGAAACGAGCGTGACCCAGCGAGAGAAGGAGGGTGCAGGCGCGCGAGGGCGAGATCGAAGGAAAGGCGCGCGGGCGGAGAGAAAGCCGTCGCAGAGGGTCCTCCACCGCGAAGCGGTTTAGTTCAACGGATTTTATCGTTCATCGTCCAGCAACCAAAACCAGGGTAGGGGCCCGGAAGTCTTACCCCTTTGAAGGCCCGAGTACCCGACTGTGCTCGGATGCTCTACCATGACATTCTGGATATCGATGCGCCCTCGTGGTATGACCCATCTATGAGAGCCTTTGTTTGCGAGATCGATGACCGCGGTGTCAACCAGTTCTTGCCGGAGCATTTCCTCCCAGCGGACGAACTGGCCAGACTCGCTCATCTTTCACCCCAGCCTTTCTCCGCCGTCGTCTGGGCCCTTCTTGAGGAACCTGACGCCGAGGCCCTACGCACCGAGATTGGTGCTGGACGAAAGCGCGACGCATACGACCTCTTGCTCAACCGGGCTGTCGAAATTCTCCCGATGGCCGTGGCCATCCCCGATGTCAACGGCGCAAGACACAAGACCAGCTCCTCGGTGACCCCACTCCCGGCCCCTTAATTCGCAGTCACTCCGGCCGGGCTTCCAGCCTCGCCCGGGCCGCGGCCGTCATCTCGCGGAGCTTTCGCTCGAGAAGATGTCGGGGGGGCAATTCCGTCAGATAGGTCGCAACCCGAATCCCGCTTTTATCGAGTTGGAGCAGCTCCACGTGCTTCTCCGATTTCCCGGCACACAGGATCAAGCCCAGCGGACTCTCCTCGCCGGGCTCCTTCTCGTACTCGTCCAGCCAGCGCAAATAGAGCTCCATCTGGCCTTTGTCCGCCGCCTTGAACGCATCCAACTTTAATTCCACCGCCACGAGTCTGCGGAGCTTGCAGTGAAAAAAGAGTAGATCAATATAGTAGTCTTCGTTATCGACGGTAATCCGCTTCTGCCGCGCCACGAAGGTGAACCCGACGCCTAGCTCCAGGATGAACGCCTCAATCTCTCGCAGGATCGCCGCCTCGAGGTCCTTCTCGCTGTAGCTGTCCTGAAGCTGCAGGAAGTCCAGCACGTAGGGGTCGCGGAAGACCAGGTCGGGCGTGAGCTGGTCCTCGTCGCGCAGCCGCGTGAGCTCCTCGCGCGCGAGTTGCTCCGGTTTCCGCGATAGCGCCGTCCGCTCGTAGAGCATCCCACCGATCTTCTTTTGTAGCGTCCGGGTGTTCCACCGTTCGAGCCGGCACATCTCAGCGTAGAAGTCGCGCTTGAGCGGGTTGTCGAGATAGATTAGGGAGCGGAACTGAGTCCAGCTCAATTGTCTACCCAGTGCGTAGACAATCTCGTGGTCGGGGAAGGCTTCGGCGAACCGGATCATGTGCCGGAGATTCTTGTCGGTGAAGCCTCGCCCGAATTCGGCGGTCAGCCGCACCGCAACCGCTACGACGATCCGCTCACCGTACCCGGCCCGTTTCGCGCCGAGAACCTCTGTGCGTAGCCGGTGTCCGACCTGCCAGTAAAGCACGACTTGACCGGAATTCACCGCTTGGGCCACCGCGCCGCGCGCGGCTTGGATCAACGCGCGCAGCTCCTTGAGCAACTTCGCGGGGGCGGCTAAACCGTGCGATCCCGGCGCGGGCAGCTTCTCGGCCTTTATTCGTTTCTTCGTCATGAGCAAAAATTACTGCTTGGCGCCGTCAAGTCCAGAGGAGAAAGCGAGCGGGTGAATCGACTTGGGCACGCCTACTTCACCACAAAGGGAATTCTCGAGAAAGCAGCCGCATGAAGAAGCTCTCCGAGGCACTCGAAGCTCGCGTAATCCGTAAGGCTATGTCGGCCGGCTCGTAGGTGGAATACCTCGACCTGGCCGCGTCTCTCCAACGCCTCAACGATCCGCCGATTCTCAGGAGCATTACAGACTCGATCATCGGGTGCGGAATAGAGGCGCAGCTTGCCCAGCCAGTGGTCTGGGCACGCGAACTCGGTCGGGATTGCATCCGCGCCGAGTGCCGCACCACCAAAGCATCTTGAGTCTTGGTGGAGTCCGTTCAAGGCGAGCGCCGTCCCGCCGGAAAAGCCACTCACAAAGTAAGGCAACTTCGACCATGGCTCAAGGAGTTCCGTCAAGACATGCGCACTCCAGATGGCCGCAGAGGCAGGCTCGGCCGAGAACCGGTTAAACGGCACGTCGTAGGGCGCAGTCACGTGCACCAGTACCAGGTCAATGCAGCGCCCCTCGATTCTCTCAAGGACGCTCAGGAACGTGGGGATGACAGATTTACTCCTCTCTTCATACTCGTCCTCATCCACGCCCGATCCGCCGAAAAGGATAAAGAGAAACCTCGGCTCCGACCCCAGCTCGAAGACGTCCGCATGGGCCATCCGGCCCAAGAGCGTGCTCTCGATACGCCGCTTGTAGCATTTCATCTCTGAGGGACCATCAACTCCATCGAACTTGAAATCCTCCGACGCGACTCAGCTGCTTGTAGCCAGCTGGCCATTGGCCAAGAAACCATAGTGATCCGGCGTCTGGGCTTGCTCACTCTTCCCGACGGCACACGGGATATGGATGTGGCTGCTCCCCTATCGAGGTGACGTCATCGTTCAGGCTGCGCCGATGAGAACCGCGATACCAGTACCCACAATGAAAATCGCAATGGTCCACACCGGGATTGATAGCACTGCCCCGCCGGCCTCTGGCGCGATGAATCGTGAGGCACCAGTCAATTCCCAATCCCTCATCCGGCAAACGACGTCCGCAACGAACACAACAAGTCCGACTACGATCGCGACCGCCCCGGAATGCTGTTTTGTCGAAAGGTACCACCGGGAACATGCCCAGCTGGCAATCAAGCCCGCCATAATCCCCACCAGAAGCCAGACCAGTGCTAGGTAGTTCCAGTGTCTCCATGTTCTGTAGCGCCAAGCTGGTCGACTGGACATGCTCTTAACCTCCAAACCGGGGCCATGGGTGGAGCACTTAACAGTATGGGCCTTGACCCTTCCCAAGCGTGGGGCTCGGATATCGGCCTAAGCCTCCGTCGTCCGGTTACTTCTCATGTGCACGTCGTGCTTGATCGCGCTCTCTTGTAAGGTCCTCAAGGATCATGATCAACGTTTCCAGAACTCGCTCACACTGCAGACGGGTTTCCTCAAGCACAAACGGCTTCAGAACGGGATCACCAAATACGTTCTCCAGGCTTCCTTTGGCGAATGGAAGCAGGGCTTGGTAGCGCGCCACGTCTGGTTCCTGCGGGTGTTCTGCCGCATATCCCAGAAAGGCATCGCGATCGCGCTCCAGTTGATCTTGCCACGAGCGAAACATGCTCGGCATCGGCTTGAGAAAAGCCGTGAGCCGACAGCTCCATCGACATTTCGTGTCGCCGGGCAACAGCTCGCGATCCCTATCTTCGAGGTCCGAGATCCATGGGCCTGTCAGAACGATCGGAACACGCGGGTTGTCATCGACCCAATAGTCCCAATGGCCAAAGCGCTGCGCGATACTCGGCCGTGGTGAGGCGGCTATGATGATCGAAGTACTCTGCTCGCTCGATGTCGTAATGACAGACTTTGCCTTCATCATCTCGATGCACCCCGCGACCGGCATGCGGGTTAAGAAAGAAAACAAACAACGCGCCCGGCGGGAAGAAAGGCAGGTGCTTATACCAGCTATGATTATCCGCCACGTGATCAGCGAACAGCCTCGTCCTCTGGAGATCTGGCAATGGCAACCCGCTGATGAGATTAAGGTAATCCATGGGAGGATCCTGATCGCAACGGAGCACAAGAGAGCATGTTCTTGCCGGCCACGGGCTGCACGCCAAGTAAGAGACAACGGGTCGCCGTAGAGCATGCAACACCACGCCTCGCTGTCATCCCGAGCGCATCTCATGTCCGATCGCTGTCGGCCTCGAGCCACTTGATCTGCTCGGACAGCATGTCATTGAACTTGCGGAGAGTCTCCACCTCCCGATGTTGCCAGAGACCAGCCGGGGACACGGTCAGTCCGGCTTTGAGAACACCGAGTAATGCATCCTGGAACTCAGCATTTCTATAGACCAGAAGTCGGGTACACATTCCAGCCAGTAGTACCGCAGAAGTTATCTCGTCCAAGCTGGCCCAAGCAGGTGCTTCTCTGAAGGATGCAATCAGTGTGGATACACGCTCCCTGCTCAGTCGGTTGATTTCCGCGACGCGCTCCTCCACCTGGTCTGAAAACCGTACCTGAACACCTGGTTGAGGCTCAACAAAGCCCAGGAACCGCATCGCCTCACCGGCGTAACAAAAGGGGGCAAGCGTTTCCGAAGTCTTGGGCCGCGCGATAACGGCCTCGATGAGAGAGAGGAAGTTTGGCGCAAGACGCTCAACGAGGTCGACGGCCGAGGCGCGACGGACTTTGTAGGCTGCCAGTCGAGCAAGTTTCGCCAGCTCGACAGTCACCTCGCCGACACGGCGTGAGCATGCCAGGTGGAATACGCTTGATCGAACCGGCTCACTTCAGGCAACACACAATCCCCCTTTGGAGACTATAGGCACTGGCAGGTGACTTCACTGACCGAACCCTGACCAAGTACAGTTCAGCCCCTTACCATCCCGAGACGATGAAGGAACTCTCTCAGGGCCTCATAATACTCACCGTAATTTGCAGCGATCAGCGAATTGTGGTCGCCCTCAGGGAAAACCAGGAGCCTTTTGTCATCCGTGCCGGCCCAGTCATAAAGCCGCTGACCATGTGAGGCATCGACTGTGCGATCGTGTCTCGCATGCAAGACCAGAAGCGAGCCACGGTAGTTCCGGAGTTTGGTTTTCTGATCGAAATACCTGGATACCTCCCGAGATAACCTGGATGACGAGGTCTCTAGCTCATCGGGCCTGACGCGCATGAGCAGCCTTTCGAGCACGTCGGCAATGCCGCTCTCCAGGACAAGCCCCGCTATTGCTGGACATCGTCGGACCAACTCGATCGCGTAGAGTGATCCGATCGAACGGCCATAGACGACGAGTGCTCCAGGGGCACATTGAGCTCTCGGACAATTTGTTCCCCATCATCCAGCATGGCCACAAGCGCAGGGGAACCAGACGACATACCAAATCCCCGGTACTCCGCGAAGCAAGCGTTCACGCCTATCTCCGCCAACATGCCAGCGAATCCACCGTTGAGATACTCGGCTGCAATCTCGCCATTGCCGTGAAAATGGAGCACCGTACCCGCCTCGGCGACGGGCCGATGTCGCAGGCACGCCAGCCGGCCGCCGTCGCAGTCCACGAAGAATACATCCTGCGCTTCATACCTCCTGGGGAAGAACAAGCGATCGTTCAGTAGCTGTCGGTCGAGAAGGGAACGCTCGTCGGTCGCCGCCAATCCCAACCAGCGTCGAAGTCGATCTTGCATGTTCCAGGCACTCGAGCAATGAGAAGGGTCGTATCCATTTCCGCGCTCAGTTGGTGTCGAATGTGTGCCAGCCCGACTCACCCAGCGGGTTGAGTAGTTCTTGATAGAGGGCCTGGTACGACACGAACTGGAAGCGAATTCTGGGTTCGGTCATGAACTCAGCCCACGGTGGATCGTCCAGGGCACCACGCAGTCCGACACAGCCCGCGTTCCAGTCCGCGATGATGGACTCGGTCGAGCCCGGCAAGGGAAGAAACTCCTGGCTTCGTTCATCGTGCCATCCTCCCCAGCTCTTGCGCACTCTCGCAGGTCGATGCTGTGCTCGACACCTGTCTCATCAAGGTACTCGACTCGGTCGTGACTCACGCCGACGATACGAGCCCCTGAGATTCCAATCCTGATGACTTCGACTTGCGGATCCTTCATGTCGAGCTCCTCACAGAGCCGAGCGCCTTCGCCGAAAGCCATGCATGAACCTGGCAACACCTCATCGTTATTATGGGAAAGTTCCTCGACACCAAGCAAACGAGGCCTGCTGGGACCCAAGCAAGGCTCTACAAACCGCGCCGCCGGCACGCATGAGCCAAGAAATTGTTCAGTCGAACATAAGCTCCGTTATCAGACGGTGTTGTTCCGGTCCTGGAAACAGTAGGCTTTGCCCTGCGAGAGGTCGTTAGTGACACGGCTTCTGGCTGCGGTTGGTGATTTGGCTGCAAGGGCGCTAGTCGTAACCCTTTACTCGGAATATCCCGTGTCTACCGGGAGTCAATGAGAGTGGCTCGTCTCCTCGTCTTTCTTCCGGATCGTCAGGTCGAAGCAATGGCGACCAGCGCCGTGTGCCCACGTAACGGAGTAATACAGCCCTGCGGCTCTCTCGGACGAGTCACGAGCGAACACGGCACAGAGCCGGTATGCCTTCGGACCCGTGACCTCGTAAACGTAGGGCGAGCCCGTGTCGGGATCGGTAACGGGTACTCGGAGGCCGGGTTCCGTGCCTAGCGTGGCGAGATCGGTCGGAAGCACCTTGTGGCGGTTCCAGTACTCCTCGGTCGCACGCTGAAGGCTCGAGAGATCTTCGATCCGACGCGCATCCATCTTGCGCTGGCGCTGGACGCCCGGAGGATCGAGCAGGATGGCCGTGATCACCGCGCCGATAACGACACCGGAGACGACCCACGCTAGTATCTTGTGGCGCCTGGCTGAAGTCATTGTCGTTCCTCCCGGCGCACGTCACCCAGATAGAATCCGAATACGGTACCAGCGATGGCGCCGACCACGAGGACTTTCAGGATGAAGCGGATGGTCAATTCGCCTCCCAGGAGATTGTAGACCAGTGTCGTCAGATCACCGATCAGGATGCTCGCCGCGATGAAGAGCGTCAGATACGTGAGCCAGCGACGGATGGGTGAGAGACGCTTGATCGGGTCTCTAGCGATCGTTGACTGGATATGGCGTGAGATGAAAAGAAAGATCGGGAAGGCGATGACCAGCGAGGCGGTCGCCCACCGCATGGAGTCTCTTGCCCACTGCTCTGTGAAACGATCGGCGGGATCGGGGAATCCCCTGTCGATGAAACTGAATAAAAGGCTACCAAGATGGTAAGCGCTAAGGTACAGGGTCGTGAACAGCAAAAGGTACTTGAACATTTCCGCCGCGGAGAGCGACGGCCGGGGCCGCGGCACGGGGACGGCGAACGACACGTCGGCGAAAGCCCCGAGCGCCGCTTTTCACCTGGTCGACAGTCCAGCCTGCCTGAAGCATCGCCTGCTCGATGTCCGGTTTTCCCAGGCCGCGGAGCAGAGACTCCCGTACGAAGGCTTCGAGTTCCTGCGTTGTGGATGCCATGATTTCCTCCTCGGCACAAAGGCGGCATACTCCGTCGTTAGCCAGGTGGGCCGACAGAGCTGGACGCACGCTTAACATGCACGTCGCGACCGCGAGACGGCCACATCACCTCCATACATTTATTGGACTCGGTGCCTTGGGTGGTGTCCACGGATTACCGCAAGTCGGTCCCCGTGCCGGCCCACACCAGAGGCTATCGACGAACTTGGACACGTGAACCAGTCTTGAATGCGCTAAGTCGAAGCTGATGCGCCGCGGGTGGGGACACATCCGGCTCTCGTGAACCGTCAATGTCTGTCCAGCGGAGGATCAGAACTCCGCTGTTTCGTGCTGACGTCCTTCTCGATGCCCTGCCCCTTGGCAATGGCTAGCGCTGTCGTGCAGCGTCCGATAAGCCGCCTTTATCTGGGGTTCACTGGATCCGAGAGGTGCGTGTTCGAGCGTCCCCTCCATTCTGCTTGGGAAGCGAGTCAAGTGCCAGTTTGATCTTCTTGGCGGCCTCGCCAGGGCCCAATCCCTCGATGTAGACTGTCGCGTCGGCCTTGGCGTACGACCGCCCAAAGTACTTCATGTCCTGCTTGATCTCATCGAGGTAGTGTTGGCGTTCCGCTGAGGTGAGTTCTTTGTGGATCGGGCGAGCGTCATTATCAAAGAAGATGAGTCTATTAAGTATGTTGATAGGATCGTCCTGCACGACGACCAAGGTGGCTCGAGATCCTTTGACGACGTTCCAATACGGTACCATCAGCCCACTCGGGGGAAGGGCGATGACACAGTCTTGTGAGTCTGTCCGCGACAGAAGGGCTTTCAAGACACGGCACGCCTTGGTGCGATAGGCGTGCATGCTCCCGCATTGGGCTTGGAGAAGACCGATGGACGTCTGAAAAAACGCTTCAACTTCCGTGTCCAGATCGAAGAAGGGGATTCCTAGCAAAGCGGCCAGTTCGGCTCCGATCGTGCTCTTGCCCACGCAACTGACGCCGGTGAGGAGGACCTTCATAGCAGGTGATGTTCCTCGATTTGAGAGATCCACGACCCGTGGCAACCCAGGGCGAGCGGGTCCGCGGTCGGACCCGACTCAGCTCAGCGGCGGCTCTCCGACCGGCTCGGCCGAGCGGGGCGTCTTAATGTTGACCTGGAAGCCGGCCCCCTCCAGCACAAACGGCCCACCCGTGGCCGCTGGCGGCCGCAAGACCCCTTGCAGGACCACCACGACGTTGCCGGCGCCGTGCTCGGCGATCTGCTTGAGCAACTTGCGATAGTTCTTGCCGTTGAGTCGCGCCTGCGCCGTCAGCGGACCGCCGTCGAGGACCAGCTCGATGGTGGGCTCGCCGGCCGGCCCCTCCATCGGCACGAGGTCGCGAGGCAGAGCGTCGGCGGCCAGCGGCACCGTGACCTTGAGCCCGGGGACGTGGATGGTCGCCTTGGTCATCATCGGAGGATCTCCTGAGGGCGTGGGAAGGGGACACGAGGACCCGGGTGCCGCACTGCGGCTGGCCCGATGCCGCCTTGACGTGGCGTAGCGAATCCATTCAAGTCTACCCCAAACTGTCGCCCGGGACGGCGGGTTCGCGGCCCAGACCGGGCGGGCCTTCGACGACCTCGGGGTGGCTCCGGCGGGCGGTTCTCGTTGCCCTTCCTGGCAAGCCCTGCTATCCCTCAAGGCATGGACATCAAACGCGCATGGCGGAAGATCAAATCGGCGGCGAAGGGGCTATTCCGGCCGCCGGTCGGCTTCCCTTTGGGCGTCCACGTCCCCGCCGACCCGGCGGATCACGCCGAGGATTTCGCCCATCGCTACGCCGAACAGCTTGACTGGCTGGCGGCCATCCGGATGGAGGAGCTCGGCATCCCCTCGGAGCGGATCGGCTCGAGCGACCATCGGCACGGTCTGGCCGGACGCGCGTTCAATCCGTATGAACGCGACGGTGGCGGCATCTCTCCCGGCGGCAGGATCAACCTCGACTCCGGGTCGTTCAACCCGGATCAGATCATCCAGCAATACGGCAAGCGGGCTGGGAAGCTGTGGGCGAAGTCGCGTCTGCGCGACCGCTGGGATGCCCTCGTTGCCCACGAAGACGCCGAATGGCGGATGGGCGGCGACCATGATGCGGCGGTGCGGGTCGCTCCGGAGACGGAGCTGCCGATCAGCGACCGGGCGCGGCAGATTCTGGTGGAGATGCGGCGTGGCTGGAGGGGAAGGTAGCCTGCGGGCTGGCTGGGATACCGGCTCGACCCCGATGTCCTCACCGTCACGCCGTCCTGCAAGGCAGTCGTGGTTTTGAGCCACCACATCGGGCCTGCCACCGGCGGCGTCGCCGCAGCCTTCCCCCATCCTATCGCGCTTCCGCCTTCGCGCAACCGATCAGTTCAAACCGCTGCTCCCATCCCAGCAGCGTAAACCGATAGCCCGACTCGGCCCCCCTCGTGAAGGTGTGCATCAGATAGATAATCCTCGCTTCCGCCAGCTCGCGGAACGCGGGCCGATTCCCCTCCGTGATCTCCACCCGCTCGCCGGTCGCGATCCGCCGCAGCAAGGCCCTGGCCGCCTCCGAGAGATTGGCATCCGGCGGCTCATACCGCTGGCGCTCGATCCGGTCTTCCTCCTCCCTCAGGATCTCCTCACGCCGCGCGTATCCCTCGTCGGTGAAGCGGTAATCCGCCTCCGTGCCGGGCACCGGCTCCATGATCCCGGCGGCGGCCAGCTCCCGATAGGCTGCCAGCCGGGCTCCCTTCCTCTTCGCCTTCCATCCCCTGATCTCGAACCGCAGGACGGCGACGGCGGCTTCGGACAGCGTGACGGTCTGCATGGCGGTTCCCTCCCGCCGCATCGTACCGGAAGGGGCGGGATGGGGGAAGGCGAGGGTGTCGCTCAAATCCTCGCGTCAACCGACTCAACGCTGCGTCTGATAAGTCGCCTTTATGTTGCGCAAGTCTGTCTTCGGGCTCAACACGGGGCTTCGACAAGCCTCTCATGAGCCGGTCACGGCTTGCCGGTGCGAGAGGAGCTGCCGTTCACTGTAAAGGTAAGCTTTTCCTCCACCCCCGCAATCGGCCTTTTATCCACCGTCCGTCCACGGCAGACCAGGGCCACGCTTCGCGGCTGGCTCGCCTCGGGAATGTTGACGTGGAACTTGTTCATCACGTTCGCGCTGAGTCGATGGTTAGCCAGGCGGAAACGCAGCGGCCCGTCGCGGGTCTCCACCAGGAGATGGCAGTCTCCCTCGTTCGATACACTTTGACCATCCTTGTAGGTGAAGCCGTACGCCCCATGCATACGCCGGATAAATGTAGCTTTTCAATTCACCTTTAGGGTCGTAGTAGCCGACCAGCGTCGTCACGGGGACGCCGAAGGCCTGCGGCCTGCGTTCGACCATCTGGTTCGCCGCACGCCCCTCTTTCCAGCGCTTCCCGTCCGACGTGTAGCTCTTCTTGAAGCCCCGGGAGACCCTGACCTGCCGGCCATTGATGGATAGGTAACTATCGTAAGCGGCTCCATGGTCGATGGTCACTACGCGACCGCGGCTGGCGAGTGAGGCGGCCGGGACCTGGATGAATTTCGTCCAGTTGCCGTCCTGCATCGCCACCTTGACGCAATCGTACTCGGCGAGCAGCGACGCAATCTTTGCCTCGCTGAGGTCATCCACCGGGGCGGAGACCTGTTCGGTGACGTCAATCCTGTGGTCGTATGGCTCCATTCTGCCCTTGATGGCGTTCCACTTGCTGAAGCCGGTCGGCGAGTCGGCGTCGAACACCGCCTTGCTCTCGAGGAAACGCTGGATGATGGCGGCAGAATTGGGCGTGTAGAGAGTGAAGCGGTTGAGGCTTGAGAGGGGTGCGCCACCAGCCATCGCGTCGAAGCCGAACGTACGGCCATCGAACGGACTTTGGCAGTGGCCCTCCAGGCACGCATCCTTACCGCTGCGGACCGGCGAAAAGTTCGGGATGAAGCGGTTCTTATCGGCGTCCCAGCCCCAGGTGGAGTTGACCTGGTCGGCGCTGCGATGTACCGAGCCGTGGAAGCCGCCCGCATAATGGCCGAGCCCGTAGTTGTGGCCGACTTCGTGGCTGAACTCGTTGCCGAGCGAATTGTCGAGGGTCACGATACCGCCGCCGCCCGAGCCTCCATGCACCACGAGGCCGTTCGCGTACTTGCCGTGGCTGTTGTGTGCCGTCAGCTGGGCTGCCAGATAGGGATGGCTCTCTTCCCCGCCGCCGGCAGAACTGTTGATTCCGTAATTGGCGTTGTTGATGCCGAGGGAAATCAGCTCCTTGCCGATGTTCTGGCGCATCGTGCCGCTATGCCAATCCCCCTTGCTCGGGTCGAAATCGGTGAGGAAGGTCCCATCCGGCAGCATCACCTCGCGTAGGAAAACCGGCGCGTACCGGCTCACGACCATCCGGCTCGTCGGCACGGTCTGGAAGTATTCTCGATGCGCTCGGGGTCCTTGGCAAAGCGGAACTGGTCGCGTGGCGGGGCCAACATCCCTACGTCGACCGTGTGAATGAGCAGCTCGCTGGGCGCCCCGACCTTGAGATTCGTCAGCTCGCCGCTCAAGGTGCCCTGTTGAATCCGCAGGCTCAGGCCGGGCACGGTCCACTCGGCGGGCAGGACACCGCTCCAGGTTTCGGCGGCGTAGGTGAGGCCTTGATTCTCGAGTTCGCCTTCACGAACCCACTGGCCGCGCACGGACTTGAACTGCAAGCTCTGGTCACGGGAGATGACGACTGAACGGCCGCTGTAGTGGATGGTCGACGTGTAGCCGGCATTCGAGCGGATGCGGAGCATTTTCCCATCGAGACCCGCCCCGTTGGAGACGTAGATGTCGCCGACCCACTGGCCGTCCGCGGTCTGAATCTCCACCAGCGCGTGCTGTCGCAGTCGACCGGACAGGAAGGTTTCTCGCGGGTCGCTCAACTTCTTAAGTTCGGGCATGCCGTTGATGATGTTGGTGACGCCGGCTTGCGTCGTGAACTCAATCTTCTCATCCGGTACGCCGTCCAAGTGATAGGCGGTTTTGGGAAGCTTCTCTGGCGGGCTCAGGGTGAGCGAGCCGAGAGTCTTCCCCCCCTTGTCGCGAGCGGTGACTTGCACGGGCAAAGTGCCGTCGGCCTTGAGCGGCCGCACCAACAACAGAGTCTTACGATGACCGACCAGGTGTGGCTGGTTGTCGCCCTTTCGAGGGCGAAACGGCAGGACCTGGCTCTGGGCAAATTGCACGCGAGCGGCCAAGGACCCCTTCAAATCGTTGGTCGGAGTGGTCGTATTGAAGACCAGTGGCTTGTTTGCCGGATAAGCAGCAAATAGAGGAGCCCACACGAATGCCACCGCGAACACACCGGCGAGTTTCTTGGTAAGCATGGTCATCTTGCACGCCTTTTTGGCAGGAAAGGGGGCGAGTAGCATTGGAACAGGGAACTGGAACGAGCCCGGTGGTCGTCGTCTTCTATCCGGTCACAACTGTTCTCCCACATCCTCATGGCTTTAGCTGAAGCGGCACCCTTGTTGGTGTGGTGACGAGCTCATTTTACCGTCCTGGATGATTTGCCCACAGGCCATGCAGGCGAGCAAGCGTGCCCCCCGCCCCTTCTCTATCCCATAACCGCTTTTATGGGTCGGAACATCTATGTTCACTTGAGGCTCAAAAGCCCAGATTCCCCCCTACCTGGAGGTCAGGCCGACTCTGAGTCGAAGCTCCTAGCGAATCCTAGGCGGTCATCTTTCGGGGAACACCGACCCAAATCGGCAGAGTGACCAGTTCTGCCCGAGAGTGACCGAGGCCTGCCGGCCACGAGCAGCCGCCGCGGCCGCCCCCCAATCTAATGCATGATAACCCCCTTCATCGTGCGCAATCTTGGCAAGGCAATGGTCAACTCGATTACCTCCTTGCCGAGCAGGTGAGCGTCATCGTCGCGAGCGTCGGACACGCCCCAGTCAACGTTGGGGGCGTGAACGCAACCGCGGAGGGGTATAGCACTTCCCCCGACGCCGTTGGTTCGGCATACCGGCGGTCGTGCGGAAGTCCGAGGAGTCTGGTGATTCGCCTCCAAGGGAAACCGGCCGGGGGTGCCATAGGGCTTTGGAGCCGCTAGGCTAGGGCAATGAACGACCTCGACCTCATCCTGACGCTCACCGGCAGCCTGGCTGCGGCCCTCGTCTGTGGCTACGTGACACTCCGGCTTGGCCTTTCCCCCATCGTTGGATATCTCCTCGCGGGACTGGTCGTCGGGCCGTACACCCCAGGCTTCACCGCCAACAAGCACCTGGCCGACCAGCTCGCCGAAATCGGCGTCATCCTCCTGATGTTCGGCGTCGGCCTGCAATTTCACGTCCAGGAGCTACTCGCCGTCCGCCGCGTCGCAGTCCCCGGGGCCCTCGGCCGGTGCCTGGTGGCCACGGGGCTCGGGGCCCTCGTCGGTATCGCTTACGGGTGGGGCTGGTCAGCCGGGCTCGTCTTCGGCCTAGCCCTCTCGATTTCGAGCACCGTGGTCCTGATGCGGGTGCTCGCTGACAGTGGCGACCTGCAAACCCCGGCCGGTCACATCGCCGTCGGATGGCTCGTCGTTGAGGACCTCCTCACAGTCCTCGTGCTCGTGCTCCTCCCGGCCGTCTTCGCCCCCGGCATCGGGCCTGGGGGCATTGCCCTCGCGGTGGTCGTAGCCTTGGTCAAGGTCGCCGTGATGGTGGCCATGACCTTCTTCCTCGGCGACCGCCTCATCCCCTGGCTCCTCGAACGGGCGGCGGCAACGCGGTCCCGCGAACTCTTCACGCTGACAGTGCTCGTCGTCGCCCTGGGCATCGCCGTCGGCTCGGTCAAGCTCTTCGGTGTCTCGATGGCCCTCGGGGCGTTCCTGGCCGGGATGGTCGTAGGGCGCACTCGAGTTCAGCCTGAGGGCGGCAACCGACGCTTTGCCGATGCGGGACGCTTTCGCCGTCTTGTTCTTCGTCTCGGTCGGCATCCTGTTTCACCCGCGATTCCTTCTCGAATCGCCAGGGCTAGTGGCCGCGGCCCTCGCCATCGTCTTGCTCGGGAAGCCACTGGTGGCCTTCGCCATCGTCGTCTTCCTGAGGTATCCACCGCGGACTGCCCTCTCGGTAGCTCTGGCCACGGCCCAAATCGGCGAGTTCTCCTTCATCCTGGCCACGGTCGGTGAGCGTCTCGGCGTGGTGGACGACCGGGCGAGAAATGCCCTCATCGCCGCGGCCATCATCTCCATCACCGTCAACCCGCTCCTCTATCGGCTGGTCGGGCCCCTGGCGAGGGCCCTTCAGCGAGTCATCAAGACCCCAGCCCTGGGCGACGTCCCGACCCGAATCGAGACACGCGAGGAGCGGGCAACTCCAAACGGGTCAAGCCGAGGCTCGCGTTACCGGGCCGTCATCGTCGGGTACGGCCCTGTTGGACGAACGCTTGCTCGGCTCCTCCGCGACAACCAAATCGAGCCCGTTGTCATCGAGCTCAATATCGAAACCGTGCATCGCCTCACGAGCGAAGGGATGGCGGTCATCTACGGGGATGCGACTCATCGAGAAACGCTCGAGAGTGCTGATATCGCGAACGCCGTGGCCCTCGTCCTGAGCAGTTCCACCATACGCGGTACAGCTGAGGCGATTCGCTCTGCACGAGAGCTGAACCCGAGGGTTCTCATCTTCGCCCGGACGACCTACCTCCGGGAGGGTGAGAAACTGCGTCGGGCGGGGCGGATATCGTCTTCTCCGGCGAGGGCGAGGTCGCTCTGGCGATGACCGAGTCCATCCTCCGCCAGCTCCGGGCGTCGCCGGATCAAGTCGACCGTGAGCGGGCACGAATCCGGTCGGACCTCTTCCTAGATTCACCGGCTCAAGACACCATCCTCCAAGGACGGGAGTTGCCAGAGACCAAGGATGAGGCCCCGACGAGTTAGGGCTGGTCGATGCCCGCAATGAGAACTCGGCCGTGACGCTGACCACTTTGCCCTTCGTGGAACGAGTGTTGCGTTAGGGCCCACAAGAGAGGCTTCCCTCGGCGGTCATGAGTCCGAGGCCGACCGCGGCTTCGACGAACGCCGCGTGGGAGCACCCTTCATTCCCCCGTAACAATTCCTCGATTCGCTCATGCATCGACGAGACGACGGTGGGCTCATCCTACTTCTCATCCGTCCCGTGGGGTCGGGACGCGACCAGCCCGGCGAGGGCCGCAACGGCCTGCCGTGCATCCGGTCCCCGAGCCTCCACGTCGAGCCGCGTGCCGCACGGGGCGACGAGCGTGGCCAGGTCCACGAGACTCTTGCCGCTGAGTTTCTTGGCCCCGTCAAAGACAAGGATCTCCGCCTGGTACTGTCGGGCCAGGACGACGAACCCTGCGGCGGCCCTCATGGTGAGGCCGAGGGGGTTCGCCACCTCGACCCGGCGGTGGATTGTGTTCGTGCCCAGTTCGTCCATCGGTTCCCATCCCTCTTGCTGCTGCCAAGTGTCCCGGTTTTTCATCACGATGCCCCCGTGCTGATCCTCCCTATCGGTGCGACGCCGTTTCACGGCGGTTTCCGAACGCTTATTAGCCCCCGATGGGGGAGGCGACTCCTCGGGTGCCGGCGCGATTAGCGATACGATGATCGAGGCGGCGATGAGAACGCGCGATGATCCCCAGGGAGAGGCCGATCGGGACCTTGTAGACGTCCGCCAGGAGCATCTTCGCCCCGACGAAGATAAGCACGATCGAAAGCCCGAATTTGAGGTGTCGGAACTTGCCGATGATCCCACCCAGCAGGAAGTACAGCGCCCGCAGTCCGAGGATGGCGAAGACGTTCGACGAGTAGACGAGGAAAGGATCCCGTGTGACGGCGAAGACGGCCGGGATGGAATCCACCGCGAAGATCAGGTCAGTCGTCTCCACCAGTACGAGGACGACGAACAACGGCGTCGCCAGCCGCCGCGTAGCCCCTTCGGATTCGGTGGGCTCGCGGATGAAGAAGCTCGGCCCGCGGTAGCTGCCGGTGACCGGCACGAGGCGGTGCACCAAGCGGATCACTGGGTTAGCTTCCGGCTCGATGGCCCGCTCATCCTGTCTGGCCATGCGATACCCGGTCCAGACGAGGAAGGCGCCGAAAACGTAGAGAACCCACTCGAAGTGGTGGATCAGGTAGGCGCCGAGGCCGATCATGACCCCTCGCATGACCAGCGCGCCGAGGATGCCCCAGAACAAGACCCGGTGCTGGTACTTCGGGGGCACCCGGAAGTAGGAGAAAATCAGGACGAAGACGAAGATATTGTCGATCGACAGCGCCTTCTCGATCAGGTAACCGGCGAGGAACTCCAGTCCCGCCTGCTCCCCCCTGAAGTGGTAGATGCCGTAATTGAATCCGAGCGCGAGCGCCACCCAGACGGTGCTCCAGGTCGCGGCCTCCTTGACGGAGACCTCGTGGGCACGCCGGTGGAAGACGCCGAGGTCCAGCGTCAGCATCGCCAGCACGAAGGCATTGAAGCCGACCCAGAGCCAGAGCTGATCCACTTAAGCCCCCACTTGCTCGCGACATCGCGCCGTTGATCGGGCCGCATAAGAAGGCCCCCCTTTGTCGGTCGCGGCTGTGGCCGGAAGAACTCGCGACGCCATCGGATCGGCGGAGAAAGAGTCATTGGCGTGCCCGAGCGCGGCGGTTCCGGCGGCGGTCCTAGAACGTCGCCTGCTCTTGTCCCGATACCTTTCCCAGACCCCGTTGGCAAACTTGACCGCCCAGAACCCCAGAATAAAGGTAACAATTGCTAGGAGACCCCAGGAGCCGGGCTTCGGCTCGGATGCAGCCGGAGCGGCGAGCGTTGTACCGATCGCCCGGACGCCTTGGTCGAGCGTACCGTCGGCCTCACCCGCCTGGAGTGGCCCGAGGAAGGCCCGGCGGATGCTCTCACGCTGCTGA
This sequence comes from uncultured Planctomycetaceae bacterium, assembly GCA_963813575.1. Lineage (GTDB taxonomy): Bacteria > Planctomycetota > Planctomycetia > Isosphaerales > Isosphaeraceae > Aquisphaera. Next base: position 54,464 of record CAWFAF010000045.1, on the reverse strand, counting down.
TCCGTGAGGCGACTCGCCGGCCCGTGCCGCGCCGCGATCACTCCGACGTCCCGCTCGCTCTCGGCCACGAGGATATAGAGCTGTTCCGCGTCAGCCGCCCGGGCTCTTTGCCCGGCAACGTCGGCGACCCATGCCCCGTCCAGCGACTTGATCGTCTCGATGTGGACCGGGATGTGGTAGTTGCGATAGATCCGCCACAATGCCTCCCGTGCGCGTCGCTTCGCGCCGTGGCCGAACACCTCGCCGCGGTCTCGGATCTCCACGGTCACCTTGGATGAGGGCTGTGCCGCGGTGATGGCCGGCACCGCGTCCATGCTCCATGACATCTGCGCGAACAGGATCCAGGGGACAACGGTCAAGCTGCCGAACGACGCCCACATTGCGGATACCTCCCACCGTTTGAGACAGGTCGAACATGCCCCATCGGGCACAGGGCCGGCGACGATACCCCGGCGAGTGCCAGACGTATGTTATATAATCAGGATTCGTGCCGAAGCGGCGATGGGCCTTCGCGATTAGCGGCCTAGATTCGTATATTGCTGTAGTACAACACTTTATATCGCATAGCCAACGCATGCCGGCGTGACCAAGGAGCCGAATCGGTCTTGGGGGCGGTGGGGTCTTCTGGTTGCCTGACGGCCTCCCTGATCGGTGAACGACCCGGGGAACGCTCGCCGGGGTAGACGGGGGCGAGCGTCTCCGGGACGCCGAACATCGCGTCTTTCAATGCCGTATTGACATACAACACGCCGGCGGCCACTCGTCAACTCGGTGTGCGTGCCAGGAGCCGGTTTCAATCACGAGGAGCTGCAGCCGCACCTGGTTGAAAATGGGCGATCAATGTCCGACCTCAGCACGCTTGACGCCGACTGCCGAGTGGGGCCTCATTTCTTGTGTTGCTCAAGGACCCGTTTCAGGACCAGCGCCCCGTTGTGCTCCTCATCGTGCGCGGCGTACACCAGAGTGACGGTGCCTTCCTTGGCCTTCTCCCTCAGCAAATGCACGGCGTCTGCTTGGTCCTTGAGTTCCGCAATGTAGCGATCCTGGAACTCCTTCCACCTGGCCGGGTCGTGGTTGAACCATTTCCGCAGCTCCGTGCTTGGAGCCACTTCCTTGAGCCACAGGTCCAGGCCCGCATGCTCCTTGCTGACGCCGCGCGGCCAGAGCCGCTCCACCAGCACACGGAAACGGTCTCCCGGTGACGGCTCTTCATAAACCCGCTTTAGCTTGAACATGATGAAGATACCTCTTTCGCGCCATGGGTGTGATGTCCGGCCCCTTACAGGTCCCGGCTTGGTAAGGCACGGCTTACCTCCGTTTGGGAGGCCCGATGGTCAACGGTGACCATCCCGGTGGATCGCTGGCCGGGAACGACTCCCTGTTGGCCTCTTCGACGATATCCGTGGGCCTGCGAGTTTCCGAAGCCTGCGGACAGTCATCGGGTGCCGCGCCTGTTTCGGCCTCCCCCGCTACCGCCCGATCCTCTGGCCTGATCGTCGCTCGGTCGCTTGATGCACTTGATGCACTCGTCATGGTTTTCATTCCCGGCACACATCTGCCGTCAACCGCCTGGCTAGCAATAGCTAATCCGCGCGGCCGGCACGCTCAGGATTCCGCATCGATCGCCTGTGTGCGGCTGCCGCGGCCGGGCCGCTGCTGCGCTTCCGCCTGAAGGTGTCCCGCTTCCTCAAGCCGGTCCAGCAGTAGGTGAAAGTAGATCAGACCCCCATGGCGCTGCCAGCCTGCGAGGGTACTTCGGACCCCTTCGTAATCAAGCGGCCCTGCCAGGTGCAGCCAGCGCTGCAGGTTGTTGCGGGCGCCCACATCGTCTCCCGGGAAAATGTGGGTCCGTCCCAGGCCCCGCAGCAAGACATATTCCCCCGTCCAACGTCCCACGCCTCGTAGGCCGCGGAGACGCTCGAGGACCTCTTCATCGGGAAGTTCAGCTAGACCCGCTAGGAAGTTCGGACGCCCCTCGGTGATCGACCGGGCTAGCTCGATCATGGCGTAGCCCTTCTGTCGACTGAACCCGATCCGCCGCAAGTCATCCGGCTGCAGCCCAACCAGGTCGTCCGGCGCGGGAAGGCGTGGACGGTCGCGTTGCCCTTCTGGAGCGCAGGGCCGTAGTTCGTGGCCAGACCGTTCAGGAGGCGAATACCCAGAGTCAGCGTCACCTGCTGGCACGCGATCGCGTTGATGATGCTCTCGAAGACGGTGGTAAAGCGCGGCGGCTTCATGCCACGAAAGCGCCGGGCCAGCGGCCCCAGCCGTCCCTGGCGTGCTGCGAACCGATAGAATGCCGTCAGGTCGATGTGCAGGCCGAGTAACCGCTCCAGGGCTGAAGCAACGGCAGCTTTCACGGAAGAACGGAGCGGTTGGCCCTCCACCGAGACTCGGAGTTGGGGCGCTTCAGGCGATCCAATCTGAGTGACCGCGACTTCTACGGGGCCGGCCGGCAAGGGCAACATACGGCGGTACGTTTGACCGTCCCAGCGGTCCACGGTGTTGTCAGGGCGGCGGCGCAAGGTCCACACTGTTAGGTCCAGACGGAACGGCGCCACGGGCTCGATCAGCATGGTGCTCCGGCTCATGGTGGTGATCCCCGGCCCTCCGGAAGGTGCATCAGGCGGGCAAGCGCCCTTTGAGGTTCTCGGGGCGGAACGGACCGGGCTCGGCGATTAGCCGCCGGGCCGCGTCCACCTGTTCCCAGACGTTCCACAGCAGCACGCCCCGCACCCGGCCGTCCCGCAGGTAGTAGATCACCCCTTCGCGGTACAGTTCCTTCCAGTCGGCCACGGTCTCCAGCCGGGAGTCGACCTCGCCCACGGCCTCGTAGCCCAGCTCGAACAGGTCCGAGTAAAAGAAGGGCAGATGGTCGTAGACGACGGCCTGGCCGGCCATCGCCTGGCCCGCCAACCGGCCCATCGTGTTAGCATTGTCCTCGTGCTCCACGCGAAGCGCCGGTCCAGGGCGGGGTTATAGAAGTTGGCAACGTCGCCCGCGGCATAGATGTCCGGTTGGCTAGTGCGCAGAGAGGCGTCCACCCGAATCCCGTCCTCCACCTCCAGCCCCGCCGCCTGGGCGAGTTCGACATTCGGCTGAATCCCGATCCCCGCCACCACACCATCCGCCATGATCTCCCGCTCGTCCTCAGCCTGGGTGTTGCGCACCTTCAAGACGGAATGGCCCGCACGCAGTTCCAGGCCGGCAGCTAGCTCCCCGGGCAGGACTTCAACCCCCTTCTGCCGGTAAAAGTCGTTCAGGAACTTGGCCAGGTCGGGCGGGAACATGCGGCTGCCGATTCCTTCCGCGGGAAACGCCATCACAACGGCTTTGCCGTTCATGGCCAAGGCCGCCGCGACTTCCGAGCCGATGAACCCCCCACCGATCACCGCGAAGCGTTGCCCCTCCGCCGTCAGTGTTCGCAGTCGCTCGTAATCGTCCAGGGTGCGGAAGTAAATGATCTGCTTGTCGCCGAAAGGGAGGCGACGGGGTGTACCGCCGGTGGCCAGGAGCAGCTTGTCATAGCCGTAGACGGTCCCCTGGTCATCGGTTACGCGCTTGTTCTCTGGGTCCAACTGCTGGGCCGTCCGCCCCAGGTGGAGCGTCACCCCCTGGCTTTCGGTCTTGCGCCAGATGTTCTCCAGGGGTTTGCCCTTCCAGAGTCCTTTGGACAAGGGCGGGCGGTCATAGGGGGGATGCGGGTCGGCGCCGATCAGGCCGATCGAGCCGACGGGGTCTACATCGCGGATTCCGCCGATGGCGGCATCGGCAGTCATCCCGCCACCAATGATCAAGTAAGTGTAGTTCGGCATGGTTTCCTCGTCTGGTCCTTTCGGTTGAAGATTTCTCGGATGGCTTCATCATCGCCCCCGCCCCGCGATCAACTACCCGCCGCGTAAATGGTGCGGCCCCCGTCCACCGGGAGGCAGACGCCGGTGACGAAATCATTCTCCACGAGAAAGAGCACCGCCGCGGCGACGTTCGCGGGCTGCCCCTCGCGCCGCACTAACGTCGAACGGATCGCTTCCTCGCGTTCGGCCTCGGGCATGTCCGGGGGAAATAGGACGGGCCCGGGAAGGACGCAGTTGACTCGCAACCGGGGGTTGCGGGTGCCGAGTTCGACCGCCAGGCAACGGGTCAAAGCCGGGATGGCCCCCTTGCTGACGAGATAGGGGGCATAGTTGAGGTACGGCCGTGCCGAAGCCCAGTCGCCGAAATTGACGATGCAGCCGCCTTCGGGCTGCGGAACCATGGCCAGCCCAGCCTGCTGCGCAAAGGAACGTGCCGAGGAGATTGGCCTCAAAATTGTGGCACACGTCTGCCGCGGTGACTTCCTCCAGTCGCTTTGCCCCGTAGACTGCGGCGCAGTTGACCAGGACATCAAGCCGTCCGAAGTGGTCCTGCACGCCGCGGATGAGGTCGCGGACAGCCGATTCCTCGGCCAGGTCGGCCTGGAATGCCACCGCATCGACTCCGCGACTGTGCAGGTGTTCGACCGTGTCGGCCGCTTCCTTGGCCGAAGTGCGATAGTGGACGGCGATGTCATAGCCCCGACCGGCCAGGGCATCGGCGACATGCCAACCGACGCGCTTCTTCCCGCTGCCGGTCACCAGAGCGACGAATCTTGTTGAAGTTGACAAAGACATACCGTAGGACCTCCAGTCGGGCGAACAACGCATGTCTTGGAGCCGACCGCGACGAGTACCGGCGAAGATGGAATGGGATCCGCGTCGCCACGGAATCAACTTGTAATTCTCTTGAGCTTCTTCAGAACCGAGCCTTTATGCATGGCCATATGGTCGGTCTTGTCGCTCTTGATCAAATACTGCGGCTCCTCCTTCGAGGCGTGGACCTTGTAACCCTTGAACGTGATTTCAGAGGTAATCTTCTTCTCGATCGTCCCGCGGACTCGGCCGGCTTCCGAGTTCCATTCAACATGATCCCCCACTTGGACGTTGCGTGTCATTGGTGTGAACTCCTGGAAATGCTTCCTCGTTTCATCAGTGACCGAAAGGCCCCGCATGTATTTTGGCGTTGGTGCTCGGAACCAAACTCGGTGTTATTCATCTGACGGTACTCCCAGGGTTGCGCTCCCGCCGAACGGCATGGATCGTGTGGGTATGACAAACCGATCAGAGCATACTCGGCGACGGGTTATGGTCGACCGTCGCGGGATCATCGTTCGTAACGGGGTTGCTGGAAAAACTGAATTCGTGGTAACCGGCCAGCGAGCTTCCCTTCTCGAACTGGCGGACGCCACCGTGCTCGGACAAAGTCGCCCAACGCACGTAGGCCAACAGTTGCTCCTCGCTGTCGAAGGTCGCCACGAGCCTTCTCGGCGCTCCAGGTCTAGAACCGTAAAGGTAGTACATGTGTCGTTATCCCTACGTTAGATCAACGGGTGATGCCCCGGGGTCATTGAGGGCGTCGGAGACTTTATCCTCCGTTTTCGGAATATGTCTGCGACCGAGCCAGCCCAAGTCAGATGTTGGCCAGCTCGCCAAAATACTCGTGGTCCTCGGCAAACCCACCCTCACCCTTGCCGATCGAGTGGATGTCTTCGACGAATTCGATCGCCTGGATCCACTTGACCATCTTGAAGCCGAGCTGATTCTCGACACGCAGCCGCAACGGCGCCCCGTGCAGATAATTGAGCGGCTGGTAATTCATCTCGTATGCCAGCAATGTTTGAGGGTTCAGGGCATTCTCGATCGAGAGATTGTCGTAGTATTGGACGCCCCCGACCCCCTCGTGGAGCGCCACGCCCTCCCCGAACGAGTAGAAGACGACCGCTTTTGCATTGGGTCTCGGCCGGACCAATCGTATTAGCTCCGCCAGCGGCAATCCGGCCCACGCGGCGATGCCCGACCAGCCCTGGATGCAGTGGTGCAGCGTGATCTGGGTTTTCGTGCCCAACGCCCGCAGATCCTCCAGTGACAGTTCCAGCGGGTTGTCCACCAGGCCGTAAACCTCCAGTCGGTAATCCTTGAAGTTATTGACGGCCAGCGACTTCCACTCCTCGCAGGTAGGCACCTTGCCGTTGGCCCAGAGGAACGGGGAGATGTCCTCGCGGCGAAACTCGGCCCGCGGAGCGGCGCGGTTGAGCAGCACCGACATCACCGGCGTGACGACCGCCTTGGCCACGTGCTGCAAGAGCCGCGGCTGGCGCCACGCCAACCAGTTGGCGAGCGCGTTCACCGCTACGATCACGCCCACTCCCACCAAGCCGAGGTACACGCCGGTCAGGCTGGTGCCATCGGTGCCCACGACGATGTGGTTCATGTTCCGGACAAACCCCGTGATCACCACCATGGTCACGTGGCCGACGAGGAAGATGACGAAGGCGCACATGACGAGGAAATGGAGCGACCGGCCGATCTGCCGGTTGCCGGGCAGCTTCGGATACCACTTGAACCGATTCGTCAGCGCGGGCGACATTGAGGGTCCGGTCAGGATCGCCAGCGGCGCCAGGATGAACACCACTCCGAAGTACGCGAGTTGCTGGAGGGCGTTGTAGTGGTAGAAGCCGTTTGGCTCTGGCGGCAGGTGGAACGTGACGTAGTGGACGAAGACGGACCAGGCGTCGGGGATGATTTGCCAGGAGCTGGGTACCAGACGCTTCCACTGGTCGGTCGCGAACAGCAGCAGCACAAAGACGGCGCCGTTACCCACCCAGAACAGCACGCTGAGGAAGTGCCAGTGGCGGGCCATGCCGATGGTGTGCCGGTAGCCGGGCAGGCCGATCCAAGGGGAGAGGTAGCGGGAATCGTCCTTGGCGGTCCACACACGGTCCTTCGGCACCTCGACCGGCGTGAGCCGAAGCCACTCCGTTCCCGGTGTGCAGTGGACGTTCCAATACAGGCGGGGGTGATCCGCAAGGATCTGCAGGCCGCTGCGGATGAGCAGGACGATGAACAGGAAGTTGACGTAGTGGGTGATGCGCAGCCAGGCCGGAAAGCCGTAAGGCTCTGCCGCTGTTTCAGGGATCATCGTGGGACCCGTGGTCAGCGACGGGAGACCGACCGTGCCCCATTGAACATAAGCCGCCGCGACCACCAGCAGTAGCGGTGAGACGATTAGCAGGAATGTCTTGAGCCTAAGGTGCATGATGATCACTCACATGCGGAGTGTGGAACTCTTGCTTCAGGCGCCGCCACGACGTTGAGGGAGGTCGTCGGGCAACGGCTTCTGTTCCCGGGTTGAACTCGAGCCTCCCCTTCCGTCTTCATCGATGCCGACCTGGAAATCCCGCCCTTCCCAGCGCCCCATGGACGTCCAGAAGAAGGTAAAACGAACGGCAGCCCTCTGTGCCGGTTCCACTCGGATGTCCACGAATTCATGGCCGGTCCCGACGGACGCGGAGTCCGTGTCATGGGATTGTTTCCACTCGTCACAGGTCCAATGCAACCGGAACTGGGAAGCGGCTTGAATCCGAAGGATCCTCCCGGCCGGTACCGATTGCACCTGCCGGTTGAATTTCCAGATCTCCATCGCCGCCGCCTGGCGGGGGTTGCGATAGCGGCCAGCGACTTCCGAGAACAGATCAAAGACTTGGCCATCCGCCGCAGAGCGCACGAGCTTGATGTACTCGGCATGCGCCCATGCCAGGGGCATCGCGCCCCCGGTTGGACGTCCCAAATACATGTGCGATTGAGGTTGGTCCGCCAACGCCCAGACTTGCTCCGGTAAGAGTTTGGTCGAAGTTGCGAAGCTCTCCATCGTCCGTACAAAAGGCCGGGCATCGCGCCCCGCTGCCAATTCGTAATGTCCGCGCTCCCCAGTCAGCAGTGGCCAGGCATGCCCGTACCCCCAGCCCTGGTATGGCCCGCCATCTTTCCGCTGCCCATAGCCGTCATGGTTGTACCGCCGCCAGCAGGGGCCGCAGGGCGTATCCACCTTGAGGAGCGCGTCCACCACGCGAAGCGAGTCCTCGATGAGGGGATCGCCAGGATGACGGATGCCGTAGCGGACCAGTTCCAGAAACCCCGCATCCACAATCTCCTTGGCCGCAAAGGCAGCCGCTGTCGCGGGCGGCTGGTTTCGTAGTTCCAGGACGCCGTGATTCGCGTCTTCATCGGGCTGGGGATCATTGGCGTCCGCGGGATGGATGCGGATGAAGTGGCGGTGAATGCCCGGGACCAATGAGCCTTCCGTGGTCACCGTCCACGATTCGAGGTGGGACTCCAGAAAGTCGGCGTATTCTTCGAGGTATTGCGCGATGGCCAACTGGCCTCGCTCGCTCGCGAAGGCCGCGGCGCAGATCAGTGCGGTAATGTGCGCTGCCAACGTCGAGGGGGAGTAACCGCTGCTTTCTTCCCATCGTTCCTGAGGAGTGACCGGCCCATGGTGGATGAGATAGCCGGCCGCTTTCAGCACCATTGAATAAGAATCAAATTCTTGAAGGGCTTTGGCCTCGTGCAATCGTCTGGCCAGAAGGATGGGGAAGGCGGTCTCATCCAGTTGGGTGCCGCGCCAGTAGGGTTCGCCGTCGATCCAGAAATTCTGGTAGAAGCCTCCATCCTCCTTCTGCGAGCAGGCCAAATAGATAAGAGCCCGCAGCGGAGCCTGGGTGTTGCCGGCCGCGAGCAAGCCGGTGGCACTGTGGCACATGTCTCGCGTCCAGACCAAATGGTAGCCGCCCAGGTTGTTGCCACTGGCGTACGCGCCCACGGAATACTGAGCGAGGCAATCAAGGCGCCGTCGTACGTCTTGTCTTCATGCGCCAGGATCAGGCTATGGCTGACGTGGTAGAGACTGCCGCCATCACCTGCCGCCTGTTCCTTGGCCGGTAGCAAATGTCGGCCCGCGCGCTGCCACTGCTCGATAAAGCGCGTCTTGTGACTGGCGAAGGAAGTACCCAGAGCTTGGGCGACCGTGACCAGGGCATGGTGCAGGCTGTCGCTGAAACCTATCGCCAGCACAAACTCTTGGCTCTGCCGGATATCGAGCTCGCCGGTCAAGGCGATGTTGCCATCCGACGCACTGTCAAACTCCCAGTCCATCCGAAAATCTTGGGCCAGGTCTTGCCAGCCATCGGTCGTGCCGACATAACCGCAAGAGCATCGCAAGAACGGGACCGAGGCTGCCAGCACGAGCCAGGTTTTGCCTTTATGCGCCGTCAGTACTTTCCCCCAGTTGGTCTGGGCGACGTTCCCGTTGTTACCCCGGCCGCCAACTTCCAAGTGCGGCGCGAGCAACGCAAACAGCCGCAGATTGGCGAGCATGTTATCGTCCGTCTCCAGGCGGGTGTGGATGAGCACACAGTCCTGATGAGGGTCGGTGATAACCTCTTTGACAATCCGGTAGCGACCGTCGGGATCGACATTGGTGATTCGATAACCCAGCGCGTCCGGGGCCAGGCACTGGTGGATGTTGTCCAGATGTCGTTCGTCACGGAGAAACGTCTCTCCATCCGTGATGAGATACTGCAAGTCGCGGATTTGCGGCCGATCGACGGTCGGGTAGTAGACCTCATTGAGGATGCCCTTGGAGACCGTAAACCAAATCCGGCTCAAATCCGAGTAGGTAGTCCCCACACCGTCCTTGTCACTCCGTGTCCAGCGGGGTTCAATTCCAGGGCCGCCGGTAGCCGGATGCTCTTTCAACAGGGTCGCCATAAGAACTCCATGGCAAGCAATAGACAATGGGCAGAGCCGTAATCCTGGTGTGTGCATCTCGGTAGCTATGACGTTAGTCGCCAGACCACCTCGTCGCCACTAACTGAAAAGCGCCTCATCTCTAAAATACTTGAGTGAAAATGTACTGAATAACAGTAATTGGCGCTTATTCATCGTGGCACCCTATTCGGGCAGGGTGTACCGAGCTTCGATAAGGCTTCGTATTAACTTGCGGGTTTCGACTGGCTGGAGATCTTGCCGTTGCTCGATCCGTTCGGCTTGATCGGCCAGGTAGTTGTCTTTCACGGCTGCTCGAAACCAACGCGAATAATCCCCGCGACGTAGATGAAACAGCCATGTCTCTTCGTCAATGCCGTCAGCGATTTGCGAGAAAACCGCAAGATTTTGGGCCTTCAGGTTGTGTCGATTCCCCGACCCCCGAAAAAAGAAACTGCGGTAGCGCATGTTGCCTTCTGCGTACTTTCGGCGGTGGCGAATTCGCTCGGATCGCCCGGGCAGGATTTCGATGGCGAACGGGGCCTCCGCATGCCGCCGGAACCAGACGACGGCTTTCCCTTTCTGATGCTCCAGGCCGGCCGGCCATGCGAGAGGTTGGCCAATGCCGTCCGCGAACTTCTGGATGGTTGCTTGCGGCGCGGGACCGACGGCAATGATTACATCGACCAGCGAAAGCACCAGCGGCGCGAGGTGATCGGGGTGCACGGTCACGAAAACCGTTTCTCCGAGGCTCTGCGGCAAGGCTCGATCAAGGTGCGCCCATTCGGCCGGCAAGAGGTGGTGCGATTCGTCCAGGACGATCCAATGCGGCCGGCCCGTCCGCGTCCGCATGGCTTGCAGGTTCGGAAACAATTGTCCGAAGAATTCCGGTCGATCGGCGAGAGGGATGCCCAGCAAGTTGACGTTCAGCGTGATCTTGGGATCCTCGAGAAAGGCATGCACCTCGTTTACCGATACTGCGTGAAGCTGGTGGCCGAGAGTGAGGACGTCCGGCAGCGTTCCGTAATCACCCTCGGGATCGATAATGCAGAGTTGGTACGCCTGCGCCATCAGGCGCTCGACAATCCCAGCGGCGACCGTGGATTTGCCGCTCCCAGAAGGTCCGGCAATCAGGATATTGGGACCGTATGGAGCGATTGTAACCAGCGACCCATCCGCCCGCCGCCCAATCGGAACCTGGCGCTTCCGGATCTGACCCTGCGTGCGACCCAAATCGTTGGCGATCAACTCGTCGATTAGTTCCGCTAGGCCCGCGCCATTCTCGCCCTTTGTTACAATCTCGGCGAGTTTTCGAATCGAAGGGACGGCATTGGCAACCGTCGCCGAGCATTCGCTAGATTCCAGGAAGGAGGAGTCGTTCTCCGAGTCGCCCACGCCGATGACTTCGTGCGGGGATAGCCCCAGCTTGCGCAGGGCATACTCCATCCCGGTCGCCTTGTTGACGCCGGCAGGCAACACCATGACCGCCGTCCGGTTGAAGACGATGTGTCAGCTCCAGACCCATTTCCTGGATTGCTCGCAGCACCGCCACCTGATGGGGCAGCCAGGTCGCAACAATCACCCGGCCGATTTCCAGCGGATCGACCCCCAACTCCTTGAGTCGTTCAATGAATTCCGCAGGAGGCGGTTTTGCGAGAAGCGTTTCTTCACTCGTCCGAGATTCGTAAACGGTGGCGCCATTTTCGGCGACAACGTAGTCAAACAGGGAGAGGTTCGGGCAACTTTCCCGGAGATTGTCCAAGCGCCTGCCGGTAATCAGAATCGCACGCCGGCCCGATTTCCGAAGACGTTCGATCGCCGAGAGGGCAGTGCCGGATGGCCGCCCATCGCGCGCGATGACGCCGTCGTAGTCGGTGACAAGAGCCAGATAGCGCATGGCACATTCCTCATTAGCGAATAATTCTTCCCCGTGTCGCGAGTCTTGGGGAGAGAGGCTTTTAGGTTAAGGCTCTTCGACAAACTCGCGAGCCGTCGCCATTGCTCCAATCACTTTGCCCTCTCGATCCTTGACGACCGAGAAAGCGAGGCTGACGTACAGCTTTTGTCCGGCTTTGTGGGTTGCCCGAGTCTTTAAGGCGCGTCTCCCGTGCTTTGTGTGCCCTGAAGCCACTGCTTTGCCAAAACTCTCCCAATGAGCATGCCTCAGATGTTCTGGAATGATAATGTCCAAGCTTTGGCCGATCGCTTCCTCCGGCAGATAACCAAAGAGATCGACTGCGGCATTGTTCCATATCTGAATCACTCCTTGTCGATCCGCAAAAATGACCGCATCCGGACCCTGGTCAACAACCAGCCGGAAAACTGCATGATTCTCAGAGTTGCTCAAACCCGCCACGGCAACCTCCGTTCAATATTTTCTTATGCACAAAGGAGTCGACAACCAACCTTGAAGACCTCGGCCGGTTTCGTGGGCAGGCTCTTGCGTTGCGCCGCGAGTTCCTTCGTCGTTGGCGGGTAAACCGGTTCTTGCTCGGACATGACTCCACACTCCTCTTGTAGGTGGTTTTCAACCGCTGGCGGGCTGGTGGAAGTGGTTGTTCATTGCATGACCTGCCCGCTGAAGCCGGCGTCGTTCAGCGCCTTCACCAGCGCGGCGGCATGGAAGTCGCCGGTGACCTCGAAGGTCGTCACCGCGGGTTTGGCCGTGTCGCCGGTTACGCCGTCCACGGTCGCGATCGCCTCCTTGATGGCATCGCAACACGGCCCGCAACAGTTATGGATGCCCGAGACCCTCAGGCTCTTGACCTTGCCATGGGGAATGTTGCCCACGGGCTTCATCGCCAGGTTCTGATTGTCGGCGCGGCCGTAGAACCCGGCGGCGGCAAGGGACTTGAGAGCCTCCCGGGCCGCGGCGTCGTCTCCCGCCGTGAAGGTCACGGTCCCGTTCTCCATGTCGCAATGGGAATTGATTCCCTCCACGTTCCTGAGCGCGGCGTCAACTGCATTGACGCAGCCCTGGCAGCAGAGGTGAACCCCCGTCAATTTCACCTTGATCTCGGTTCGTGTCGCCATGATGTGCTCCTCTCCATTCCAATGTGGTACTGGACCAATTGCTCGCCGCCGCACCTGAGGTACTTGGGTAGACAACGTGCAGTTACACTGATCGCGAGCCGGTTCCAGCTGTTGAGTGCCGTCAGACGCAGGACCCTATAAGCCATTGCGGTGCCAAGAGGAGAAGGAACAGACTCTATCTCGATTCTGGCTGTCGCATCCGGTAGATTCAAAAGAAGTTGTATCGAATCACGCGACCGGAGGGTGCAGGCCGAGGGCCTACGGGACTCGAGCGAGGCGGTGAAGGCGTGGGGCGAATTGGTCCCTTAGCGACCCGCCTGGTCGTCGGCCGACCAGACCGACCGATCTTGATCCCGAGGGTGCGGATCTTGGTCCGCAGGCCGCCGGGTGAGCCCCAGGAGCTTCGGTTGCACCTCATTGCCCCCGGTACGGCCACCACCGCAAGGGTCAGAGCAAGTTGAGAAAGCTGATGTGGACACAATCAGTGTCCGGCGCCGAGTGCGGGCATCAGTGAAGGTCCAGTTTTCAAAGGGTTTACGGCTGAAGCCCTGACGAGCCGACTGACTCTTGTCTACGAAGATGCTACGGGATCGGCCATTCTCAACTCGCTCTCAGGTCAACCAGTTTCGTTTCACCGAAGTGCCGGCGGGCCAGTTCATGAATCCCATCGGGGACGTCAGTATGTGCTACTTCCGTCACGGCCTCGGCCCATGCCAAGGCAGCTCGTTCCCGGTGGCTGAAGAACGGCGTCACGCGCCAAGCCGTCAACGCGTACAGCCGTTGCTCGGTTTCGCCGCAGGCACGGACCTCCTTGGTGTGCGTGTCGATGCAGTAGGCACAATCCTTGATCTGGGAATTGCGTAATTTACCAATGCGAGTAGCACAGGCTCCAGACCGCAGCGGCGGACGTAGCCCTCCAGCCCCGACACTGCCTTGACGCCGTCGGAGGCGGCTTTGTCATATTCGATCCGCGGTTGCATGAGGTTTCTTTTCCTGTTTGAGATCTGGCAGGGCAAAACCGCATCATCCGCCCTTGAGGACGGACACGATGGTCATTCGCTTAAGACTTCCGACCGGCGGCCCCGGCGAGCAGTAAGGCCCTCTTCTTAGCGATGAGCGCCAGTAGCGCCTTCTGCGGCTCGACGAATTTCCCGATGCCCTCCGCCATCAACACGCGCTCCAGAATTACCATGTCCACCTTCCTGTCGATTTCGCTGACGATGTTCGGCGCCGGCATCTGGTCGATCTGGCGAATGTAGGCCTTGGGCGATTTCTCCACGGCTTCGTTCGTGGCCGGCGGGTTGGTCTGGATATCGCTGCCGGCGAACGCCTCCACGTACTTGTCCGGCGGGTCGCCCGGCTTCTTCACCCCGGTGCTGGCGAAGACGATTTCCTGTTGCAGCCGCAGCCCTTTGTCTTTCCAGAACTCCTGGTTCTCCCGCCAGATCCGTTTGGCGTTCACGATTCCGACCGTCCCCTGTGCGGCGGGGCTCAGGTCGGAAACGATGTTCCTCCGTGTAAACGTCAACGCGAGACACGAAGATGCTGTAGACGCTCTTGAAATCATGAAGCCCATCCTTGCGACGACTCGCCCCGCGCCAGATCGCGTCGCGGGCGAGTTGGTACTGTCGTTCGGTGAACATCAGCGTCACGTTGATCGTGACGCCAGCGGCGGCGAGCGCCTCCAGCGCGTCCAGGCCGGCCGCGGAAGCCGGCACTTTGATCATGCGGTTCTTGTGCCCGGCCGACCATTTCTCGCCGAGTTCGAGGTATCGCCTCACGCGCTCCGAGCCGTCCAGCCCGGCGGCTTCGTCCTCGATGAGCGGGTCAAGCTCAAAGCTCACGTAACCGTCGTTCCCCTTTGTCCGTTCCCACACGGGCAGGAACACCTTCTGGGCCGACTTGACCAGTTCGTCGTCCAGTTCCCATGCAATCTGGTCGTCGGTGAGGCCGTGCTCGATCAGTTCGCGGATTCGGCCGTCAAAGTGCCCTCGCCCGATGATCTTCGAGACGATGGTCGGATTTGAGGTGGCGCCGGTGATCCCCCAGGCGCGATTCTTCTCGATCTCGTCGGGCTCCACCCCGTCCAGCCAGACTTTCGTTCCGGTTGCCATGAGTGATGCCAAAGACATGTGCGACTCCTGTTGTCAGTTTCGGTTAAGCCCTTTCGAGTTCACCGCCGGTGAGACGTTAGACTTTTTGCTCCGGGCTGTCGGCGAGAGCCCCTGTCGGTAGGCCTTCCGGCAGGTCAAGGCGCGCGGCCACAGCCGTTCCACCAGGACCCGCAAACCATCGTCGCGAGACGGCTTCTCGTAAACTCGCTTGAGCTGAATCATCGCCGTGCTTCTCCGTCACTCAAGGGCGCCACACTGGCACTATTTTGCTTCTCGGGTCAGGTGCGCTGGGCAGGTGGTGGCGGCAGGGCACCCCCAGGCGTATCTACGATGCCGGACGGGGGCAACCGGACAGTGAAACGGCTGCCGTGCCCCGTCTGGCTCTCGACGGTGATGTGTCCGCCCAAAGCTTCGACCAACCTGCGGCAGATGGCCAGGCCCAGCCCGTGCCCCTTGCTGCGGTCGCCCTCCGGGTTACGCAACTGGACGAACTCGTCAAAGATGTGCTCAAGCTGCTCCGGTGCGATGCCGATCCCGGTGTCGGCAACGCGGATCAGGGCAGTGCCATCCGGCTCGCGGGAGGCCCCCGCCGTCACGCCGCCGGTGATCGTGTATTTGATAGCATTGCCCAGCAGGTTACCGACGATCCGAACCAGTTTGGTCCGGTCGCTGCGCAGCCGGAGCTCGGCCTCGGGCACCTCAACCTTCAGCCACAGGCCTTTCGCCTCAGCCAATGGACGGACGCAGGCAGCTTCCTCGACCAGGAGATCGTTCAAGGAAACTTCAGCCGTTTGGAGTTTGCCTTGAGCGGCATCGATGCGGGTGAGGTCGAGCAAGTCGCCCACCAGATCGGCCAGGGCGCGGGCGTTGGCTTGGAGGCGGTGGGCTACATCCGGAACCTGGTCCGTCAGGTCGGTGCGTCGGCCGCCCGGCAGAGGATGTCGGCCATCAAGGTGATGGTCTGGAGAGGCGTGCGGATGTCGTGCGATACCGATGCCAGGAAGCGGGTTTTGTGGCTGCTTGCCTCCTCGGCTTCGTGGCGGCGGCGTTCCAATTCTTCATTTTGTTCTTTCAGGGACCGGCGTTGTGCCTCAAGGAGATCGAGTCCGATCATGCCGACGTGTAGCAGGGCAGCGGTTAGCACTAGGGCGAATGCAGCGAGCACGCGGTTGACGAAGTACGACTCGCGGAGTGAGAAGACGGCGGGTGGAATCTGCACACAGTAGACGGCAAATGTGGTAATGAGCGAGAACAGCGCCAGGGCCCACAGCAGCCGCCGGCTCCGGGTGGCGGCGACCACGACCAAGGGTAGCCCGTAGAGGATGGAGATGTTGAGACGTATTTCGGTAATCCAGTCGATGAGCACCTCAGCCAGAGTCAGGAGCACCGCCAGGACGCCGGCCACTGGTGCGACCACCGAGAGGAGGGATTCTTTCTCCATTTCTCGTATCCTCGAAACGCGCTCGCTGTGCCGGCTGCGCTCGCCTGCTGGCGGGCATTCTCGTCTTCCGCCGATTACGCCACGGAGGAAAAGCCATAGCGGAGAAACAGGTGGCTGCCGCCGCGCTTCACCCCGACGAGCGTCGCCCAGTTCGGCATGGAGGGTCTCATCGAGATCGGGATCGGCGATTGCCATGGATTCTTCACCTCCTTCCGCAGTCACCTCGCCAGCATGCCTTCAGTCTCAAGGGATCTGTTGCGGCTTTCCGATCTCGGTCTCCCCATCAGGAGGGTCGGTTTGCGCCTCGATGACGGCTTGAGTGACCTGGCTGACGCGGGACACGCCCCGGTCTCAGGGACCCGCTGGGCTGCCGGGGAGAACCTTCGTGACGAGCACCGACGAGTCCTCCAGGCCGACGAGCGAATGCGGCTCCCCTGCAGCCAGGACGAGCATCTGGCCCGCCCCCAGCTCACGGGTCGTCTCGGCGGCGGTGAATGCGATCCGCCCTTCCAGGCAGTGGACCGTGATCTCCCCGCGGGCCTGGTGGGTGGGGATCTCCCGGCCCTTGGAAAGGGTCAGCCGCCGGACCTCCAGCGTCGCGGTCTTCACCAGCGTGATCGATGGCGCCCCGGGCCGGGCCGGCCCCGCGGGACGGAGGTCGATGACCTCGCTCAGCTTCAGTTGTGGTTCCGACATGGTCCCTCCGGCTTGAGAAGATTCGGTCAAGTCGTCGGTCGGTTCCGACTCTCAACGGAACATCACCGTCAGGAGCACCGAGGAATCCTCGATCGCACGCAGGGTATGGGGATCGTGGCGCATCAGGTAGACCCAGTGGCCGGCCGGCAGGTCGCGTGTGGCGCCGCTGGCAGTCAAGGCAACCCGTCCCTCGACGCAATAGAGAGTGACCATACCCTCGACTTCATGATCGTGGCAAACTTCCTGCCCCTTCCGGAGCACCAGCCGGATGGCCTCAAAGTCATCGGTCTTTACCAACGCGGTCGTCTCGGTTTTCGCCAGTGCCTCGCCGAGGGGTCGAAGGTCAACCGGCATGCCAGGATATGCATGAGGAATCGCCATGTAGACCCTTTCATGATGGATGAGGTCCGGAGACGTCGCGCCCGGATGGGCGTAACCCTCCCGGTCGAGGAATGCTTGGGCGTCGGCCAGCGCGCGCAGGACGGCCTCGCGGTGCGACTGGTCGGAAACGGCATCGAGAGTGGCCTCCAGCCGGTTCGCGAGGTGACCGGCCGCCCGTTCGGCGGACAAGGCTTCGACGCGCATCTCGGGGAAGGTCTCATGATGGACCAAGACAACATGCACGCCACAGCCCTGGCAGCAACTGTCGGTCACGATGACTCGTTTCGGGTCGGCACTTTCCATGGTTGTCTCTCCTCGCTCTGTCGAGAAGTCAGGGAACGGATGAGGATCCGCGTGGGATCGCCGTGGACGCCCCTTCAGGATGGAGGAGGGTATCCCTGAGCATCGCGGCCCACATGAAGGGCGCCCTCGCGGCCCAGGAAGGCTCGGACGTCGTCGATCGCTTGCACGAGCGCCTCGCGGTGCGAGGGATCGGGGGCCATGCCGCGCTGGGCCTCCAGATGGTTCACCAGTTGCTTGGCCGCGTATTCGGCGGAAACGTCCTCGATGCGCAGCTCGGGGAAGTGTTCGTGGTGAACGAGGATATTTCGGACGGTGCACGCATGGCAGCAGCTCACGGTCACGACGATCCGTTTCGGGTCGGCATTAGCCATAATCGTCTCTCCTTGTTTCAAGTAGGGCTCATGTGATCGGTGGTGGCCGTGACCATACTGCACAACCGTCGAGAAATTCTCGGGCGTCGGCGAGCGCTGATCGCACCTCCTCGCGGATCGACGGCGTCACCGATGGCGGATCCCAGCCGGTTCGCCAGGTATCCCGCGGCCTCCTCGGCGGACCGGCCCTCGCTGCGCATCACGGCGAAGTCCCGGTGATAGACCTGCATGATCGGGATTCCGCAATTACGACATCGGGTCTCGGTCATGACAATCCGGGTTGGATCAGCATTCATGGGTGTGTCCTCATCACGTCGTGACGGGCTGGGTCGGCATGGCCATTCGTCCCCACGCCAGCTAAGATGCCTTTGGCTCGACCGGGTACCGGGCGAACTCGGATTGCTCCTCCGCCTCAGTCGGCAGGAAGGACCGCATCGCGGCGTCTCGCTCCCCGGTGATCGACCACCTGGTCTTCAGGCCCACCACGAACCAGCCCAGAGCCACCATGCCGGCGGCGAAGATCGTGTCGCCGACGACCCGCAGCCAGCGGAGCGTGTCCATCGTCGGCGTCTGCATGAACTCGGCCGACCGGGCGTACCAGGTGCCGTGCTCGACGCTCGCCCAGGTCTGCATCAGCCCCACCGGCAGCAAGCTCAGGAGCACCATCAGGGCCAGCCCGACGTTAATGGCCCAGAAGGCGAAGGCCAACACCCCGGTCTTCCAGACTTGGTGCGTCGCCAGTCCCTTCAGGCAGAACAGCATCAGACCGATGCCGAGCATACCGTACACCCCAAACAGCGCCGTGTGGCCGTGAACCGGCGTCGTGTTCAGCCCCTGCATGTAGTACAGAGCGATCGGCGGGTTGATCAGGAATCCGAAGAGGCCGGCGCCGACGAGGTTCCAGAACGCCACGGCGACGAAGAAGAGGATCGGCCACTTGTACGCCCCCACCCACGGCCGCGCCCGGCTCAGCGTCAGGTTCTCGTACGCCTCGAACCCGATCAGTACCAGCGGCACCACCTCCAGCGAGCTGAACGTCGCCCCCAGCGCCAGGATGCCCGTCGGGGTGCCGGCGAAATAGATGTGATGGAACGTGCCGATGATGCCGCCGGTCAGAAAGATGGTGGTCGAGAACAGGACCGCGGCAGTGGCCGTGGCCGTACGCAGCAGGCCCATGCGGGTGAACAGGAAGGCGATCACCACTGTGGCGAAGACCTCGAAGAAGCCCTCGACCCAGAGGTGGACCACCCACCACCGCCAATACTCGGCGATGGCCAGGTTCGACTGCCGGTGCCAGAACAGCCCCGGGACGTAGAACAGCGGGATGGCGGCCGAGGCCAGCAGGAACAACGCCAGCAGGTGGCGGTTCTCCCCCGACCGGAAGGCCGGCCACATCGCCCGGACCATCAACAGCAGCCACAGGAAGAGGCCGACCGTCAGGAAGAGTTGCCAGAACCGCCCCAGGTCCACATACTCGTAGCCCTGGTGGCCGAACCAGAAGTTCATCATGTTGCCCAGCCGCTGCTGGGCGCCGAACCACTCGCCCGCCATCGATCCAACGACGATGACGAGCAGACAGACAAACAGGAAATTGACGCCCAGCCGTTGGAATTTCGGCTCGTGGCCCGAGACGGCCGGGGCTATGAACAAGCCGGTGGCCAGCCAGGCGGTGGCGATCCAGAAGATGGCCAGTTGAGTGTGCCACGTGCGGGTCACCGAGTAGGGGAGCCACTTGGCCAGCGGGATGCCGTAGAAGCCGGAGCCCTCCACGCCGTAGTGCGCTGTCAGGACCCCGAAGCCGATCTGGACGAGAATCAGTGCCGTGACGACCCAGAAATATTTCAGGGTCGCCTGCATCGAGGGCGTCGGCCGGAATGCCAGCAGCGGGTCTTCTTCAGGCAGTTCATGGCTCTCGTCCCGTTTGCCGTGCTGGATGGCGAAGTACCACGCCAGGGCACCGATGCCCGCCAGCAGGACCACGAAGCTGATCAACGACCAGACGACGATTGTGCCGGACGGGCGGTTGTCGATTAGTGCCTCGGAGGGCCAGTTGTTGGTGTAGGTAATCTCGCCGCCTGGCCGGTTCGTCGCGCACGCCCAGGATGTCCAGAAGAAGAAATCGTTGAGTTGCCGCATCCGTTGCGGGTTGCGGATCGCGTTCGCCGGTATGGCATAGGCGTCGCGCAGCTTGTCGGCCGCCGGATCGTCGCCGAATAGGGCGGTGTAGTGCTCGCCGACGGATTGGATCGCCCGGGCCCGCAGCGGGGAGACCACCAGGTCGCCCGTCTTCGGGTCGTAAGTGTTGTTGCGGATCTCTTTTTTCAGGCGCGCCTTCAACGCCGCTTGGTCCTCGTCCGTCAGTGACGCGAAGGAGTTGCCGTGCTCGGCCTGGGCCCAATGGCCGAGCAACCAGGTCGCCTCGCGGTGAAGCCAGTCGGCCGACCAGTCCGGCGCGACGTACGCGCCGTGGCCCCAGACAGTGCCGACCTCCTGACCCCCCATCGACTGCCAGACGTTCTGACCGTCCTTGATGTCCTGGCCGGTGAAGAGGACATCGCCGTCGGACGTGACAACGCGCCCCGGGACCGGCGGGGCCAGGCGGTAGACCTCGCCCCCGTAGTAGCCGAGCACCGCAAAGGACGCGACGATCACCGTCACCAATCCAATCCAGAGCCTCGTATACCGGATGGGTGCCGGAATCTCGTCAGAGCGACGAGACTCACCACTCGTTCGCGGGCCGCCGTTTTTGCTGTCCATCTTGGTTGCTGTCTCCCGAATGATGCGCAGAACTCAGCCGATGAGTCCCAGCCGCTTTCCTCATCGCATCCCGCATGCCGCAGGGCGCGGACGAGGAACGCCTCGGCCTCCCGGTCTGAACACAGGTCATGCACCGTGGCCTCGAAGAGTTCGATCCAGCGGTCGAAATGTCCGAGACTCAGTTCGTCGATCGCGCGGTGCTGTTCCACCGGCTTGCCGGAATACCGGCCGGACCGGAGCAGGGCCGCAGACCAGAAGTCGGTCATCCGCGCCAGGTGTCCGTCCCATTCTTCCACATGCGTCTCGAACACCGGCCCGAGCTGGTCATCCCGGCGTGCCCGCCTGTAAAACTCGACGACGACCGCGTGAATCCGATCCTCTGTGATCCCTTCGGCATCCGCGTGCGGGACGCCGATTCCTTCCGTCATCGGAAGCCCGTAAGGGCGCGGCGGGGATGATTCCACTCTCCCAGGAGCGCTCGATTGAAGTTCCATGCGTCGATCCTTTTTTTCACGCAGACCGATATCAGCGGGATACGGGTGCCAGCGCCTTCCAGTAATCAGGCAGCCCCGGCTTCGTCTCACGAAGAATCTCGATAATCGCCCGACGATCTTCCGTGGCGAGATGAGGGTGTTCCTTCCCCGTCCCCTGGTTACCGAGAATCTCCCAGAGTCGGCGGTAAACGCGGTCCTTCACCTCGGCGGGGAGGGAATCAAAGGCCCGGGAATCGATCAGATAACTGCACGGGTAGCGGAACAGCCGCGTGTTGAGGTCGAGGTCGCGGAGGGACCGGCCCTTCGAGTCGCGGGGACCGCGTCTGGCGAAATCGGACGGCCCGTCGGCAGGTCGGCCGAGCGCCTTGTTCATCTCGCGCTCGATCTCCTGATCGGAGGTCGTTGCGGTCAGGATCGCCGACCATCCGATGAGGAGCGCACCAAATCCTCGTCCCCTCTGGAACGCGTCACATCTGTGGGCTGGAAGAGCGCGAGCAATCGCCGTCGATCGACTTCGTCCGCACTTTGGAGGGATGAGCGATCCACACCCTACAACGTCTTCGGATCGCGAGAGAATGCCCAGGGTTGTCGGCCCGCTTTTAATTTGCATTCTGAATGCATATTATCTTAGTAGAGTCGTTTGTCAATCGGCCGCCCTGCATTTTCCGCGCGGTGCATGCGTGTGAGGCACCCCTGTGCATCTGACTCATTTTTCAGACTACAGCCTGCGACTGGCGATCTACCTCGCCTGCCACCCTGAGCGGGTAGTCTCGGTGGACGAGATCAGTCGGGCATTCGGGATCTCGAGGCACCACCTGGTGAAAGTTGTCCAGACCCTCACTGATGTGGGTGTCGTCGACGCTCATCGCGGCCGCGGCGGCGGCATGCGGCTCGCCATGCACCCGTCGGAGATCAACGTCGGCTGGCTGATTCGTAGGACCGAGCCGCATTTCACTCTCGTTGAATGCTTCGACCTCGAGACCAATACGTGCCCGATCGCGCCGGCCTGCGGGTTGAAGGGTGTGCTTCACCGCGCAGCAGCGCTTTTCTGAACGTCCTCGACGAGTACTCCCTGGAACAGCTCGTGACCCGGCGGGCCGACCTATCCTTCCTGCTGGAGGGTTCACTCCGGCGGCGAGCCGGGGCCGATGACGCGAGCGAGGGGCAGGAATGAACTCCGATCGCCCGAATTGAAGCGCGAGTGCGAGGCGTATGCGCCGTCCACGGTCCGCGCGCATAAGTAGGGGGTTTACGAAGACTAGCGCGATCGACCGCAACGTGGTACATCTTGGCACCTGGCAGTACTCGCATGGAAGTGCGATCGAGGATCGTTCGGCGAGTCGGCCAGCCTCATGCCGGGATACGTTGCATGGCAACCAAGTTGGTGAACGTGGAATCGATCGGGTCGTACTTCGAGTCCCTGTCCGACCCGCGGCATTTCCGGAATCGTAAGCATCTTCTGGTGGATGTTGTCGTGATTTCGGTGTGTGGCATCTTGTGTGGCAGCGATGGTCCGACAGCCATTCATCGCTGGGCCCAGAACCGCCAGGATTGGCTGAAGCAATTCCTGTCGCTTCCCAACGGAATCCCCTCGCGCGATTGTATTCGTCGACTGTTAATGGCACTCAAGCCAGAGGCCTTTCAGAAGTGCTTTCAAGACTGGATCGCCCACACAATTGGGCGTGACAGCAGCGGCCCGGCCCGGCTGATTGCCATCGACGGCAAAACGTGTCGAGGGTCACACGACGCGGCACAACTACTTGGTCCGCTGCACATCGTCAGCGCCTGGGCCAGTGAGGAAGGGATTGCCCTGGGCCAGATCGCAACCGAGGAAAAATCCAATGAAATTACGGCGATTCCCCAGCTACTGGAGCAGATCGATCTCACGAACTCGCTGATCACGATCGACGCCATGGGTTGTCAAAAGGAGATCGCTCGCAACATCGTTGACGGTGGTGGCGATTTCGTGATCAGCCTCAAGGATAACCAGCCGAAGCTCAAGGAGGCGATCGAAGCCCATTTCGAGAAACACCTTGAGCTAGACTTGGAGGAACTCCAGTATCGGTGCCATGAGACAAGCGACGCCGCCCATGGTCGGATTGACGAGCGGTCATATTATCTGACCAAGATTCCGCCTGACTTCCCGCTCAAGAAGGAATGGCCGTGGATCAAGGCTATCGGCTACTCGCTGCGGATTACACAGCACGCTGACGGCAGCGAAACGGACGAGACGAGATACTACATTCTCAGCCGTTACCTCAGCGGGAAGCGATTCAGCGAGGCAGTTCGCCGTCATTGGAGCATCGAGTCGATGCACTGGGTACTGGATGTAAACTTTCGAGAGGACGATAGTCGTACACGGGAACGAACGCTCGGCAACAATCTGAGTTGGCTGAGGCGCTTTGCAGTGACGCTTCTCAAGCGTCATCCGGTCAAGGACAGCCTCCGCGGCAAGATGATTCGGTGCATGATGAACGCGGCCTTCCTAACCGAAGTCCTGACTCTTCAACCAGATTGATATCGTCGCGGACCCTGATGCGCCGTCTCATCTCGACCGAATCCCTTGGGGCATGTTCGAGAGGCTCAGACACGCACGTTTCGGCCCCGACGACGACGCTCCAACTCGCGCCGAACGGCCCGGCCCACCCGCTTCGCCGCGTCGGCGATGAGGGCGAACGGGTCGTCCCCCGAGCCCTCGACCATCACGACACCCAGAGGGACCAGGGCCACGGCGATCCGGCAGCGCTTGTCGATCCCCCGACGCGGCCCGTTGATGTCGGTCAAGCGGACAGTCAACCGGCGGATCCGCGCCGCGAACCGTCCCAGGGCGAACCGCAGGCGACGCTCGATGTAGCCTTTCAGCACGTCATCCAAGTCGTCATTCACGCCGCGCATTTCCAGTTGCATGCCATGCCCTCCAAACGAAGAGAATCTCGATGAGCGAAAGTCTGTCGGGGTTATCGGTGGCAGCCGGCTTCAGTCCACCCGACCGCCACGGCCCCGCGTTCGGTCACGCGGAACGGGCGCCGGCAGCCGCGGCAGGTTACCTCGAACGGCATCGGCCGGCGGGCAACGGTCTGGCTTCGGCGGCAATGGGGGCACGGCACGGTGCGGACTGCCCCGGCCCAGGCCGCGCCGAAGAAGCTGAGCATTGGTCAGTCTCCTCGGGATAATAATCCTCGGGCCGGCGGCCGAGCCACGGCCGCACGGCCGTGAAAGAGGCCCATAACCATCCGACCCCGTCGCCTCGCTTCAACTCGCCGCCAGCGCCGCGACAGGCGCGACCTCCACGATCTCGTCGATGCGCTGGCGGACGCGGGGCAGGAAGAAGACCCAGCGGATCTCCCGCACGAGGTTCCCCTCGCGGTCGAGGATCCGCAGGCTCCCCCCCCGAAACCGAAGAGGAACTTGAACATGTCGTTGTATTGCGCGTCGATGGTGAGGCCGCCCCGCGGCAGCGACTCGCGCTGCGAGAATTTCCTCCGCCGCTCCACCTCGTAGTGGGTGAGCACCCACTTCTCGTCGATCCGGGCCACCGTCCAGCAGAGGAGATAGGGCACCAACAGCGCGACGCTGAATGCCAGCGCCGCATGACGCGGGTACGGCGGGTCGAGGTCGGCCAGGAACTGCGAGAGCGCGGCGAAGGGGGCGAACCCCCTCACGTGTTGATCGCGGCCAGAAGTTGAGCCATTTTCGCGGCCAGAATTGAGCCACCGCGGTGATTGCAGCGTGAGATGATCGTGCAACTCCCGCGGATCTCTTCGCGTCCTCAGCGACTTATCTGGCCGCGCCGAACTGGGCTCGATTCGCCATGTCGCTTCCAAGGGATATCCAGATGGAGCTGTTCGCAGAGAGCGATGGCGGCCTGGAACACTCCCTGTTTCGTCACCCGGGCGTAAAGATCCAATTGATTTCCTTGAGATCTGCATGTGAAGCATTTGTAGACATGAAGATTCAAGTTCGCGGAGAAGCTACGGCTGAATGGATTGGAGGAAACGTGGATCGGGCACGGTCCGCGGAGCTGGTCGCCGGATCGTTCGCAGGGCACGAAGCCGATCAGGTTCAGAACCTCGGCCAAGGGGATCCTGACCCGAACTTCGGCGAACGAGATGCTCGGCATGGTGAAAGCTGGGACGATGTAGGTGGGGTGTGTCAGGCCCGATCACATTGGGTGAGACACCCACGGGAACAGAGAAGAGGAACCCGTAATATGTTGATATAATCCTACAAATGTGTATTAGTATTGCGGCATGCAAATCAATTCACATATGACATGTTGGGTTGCGAGATACGAAAGGCCGCATCCCTCGATCTGGACCGCCGAGTTTCAAGCGGCAGACCCTGATCTGCAGAACGGTTGCCCGCGGGCAACTCGGCTGTGGCCTCTGATCCAGATGACAATCGGACGGCGCCGGCTTGGTGCCGATCAGGCGCGATCATTGTGCGAGGCTCGACGGGTCGCGTCAAGGACTTCTTGGAGAATACGAGCCGTGTGCGATGTCGTAAGTCCTTAATTGTCCTAGGCCGCCCGACAAGCCGAAAAGCCTCTTACCCCAAAATCTGGATTTCAACCCCGGTTTTTCCGCTACTTTGTAGGGCAAAGCCCGCGGAACCACGAATTTTACCCCACGACCCCCTTGCGTGGGGGATTTGTCGCGATGTATGATGAGAGCTCGTAACAGGGGGCTCTCGCTGCGATGCGGATCAACGTCACTCAGCCTCTGTTTGCCTGGGCGGCACTCGAAGACTCGCCCACTTTGAGCGTCGTGCGCCGATGCATTGAGGCCGTCCCCGACGCCGCGCTCTTGGAGGGGCTCCGAAGAGCGCGGGGCCGCGGCCGCGACGACTTTCCGGTCGCACTGCTCTGGGGCGTCGCACTGCTCACCCCCCTGTTGCGCCACGCCTCCTATGACGCTTGCCTCGGCGAGGTGCGCCGCAACCCGGCGCTGAAACGTCTCTTGGGGGTTGAGACCGACGATCAGATCCCCAAGCATTGGAATCTCTCGCGGTTCCTCGATGTCCTCGGGCATCCCGCCATCTGGCCGCGATCCGGGCGTGTTTCGACGCGATGGTTCGGCGTCTGGGAGAGGTCGTGCCTGACCTGGGGCGGCGCACCGCCGGCGACGCCACGGCGCTGTCGGCGCGGCGCGGCGACGCGAAGCGTCAGGAGGCCGAGACTCGGCTGGGGTTGCCTCAGCCGGCCGGCGGCCGCAAGGAATACAAGAATGACGACGGCGTGGTGGTCAAGGTCGTGTCGTGGTTCGGTTACAAGCTCCATCTTTTGGTCGACGTCCGGCACGAACTGGTCCTGGCTTATTGCATCACCGAACCGGCGGTCGGCGACAACCAGATGATCGCGGCGCTCCTGGAGCAAGCCCGCGGCAACTTGCCAACGGGGCGGATTGAATCGCTCGCCTACGACAAGGCGGCCGATGACGAGGCCGTGCATCGGCTGCTACACGCCGCCGGGATCAAGCCGCTGATCGAGAACCGCGCGCTGTGGAAAAGCGAGCTGGACCGGATCTTGCCGGGGCACACGGGGCGGTCGAACCTGGTGTACGACGAATCCGGAACGATTCACTGTTATGATAAAGTGAGTGAACCTCCCGTGCGATATCGGATGGCCTACATCGGCCATGAAGCAAAGCGCGGGACGCTAAAATACCGCTGCCCGGCGCGTCACGAGGGGTGGACGTGCCCAAGCGACGCACGGTGCAATGCCGGGCTCCGCTACGGCGTGGTAGCGCGGATCAAGAGCGAACTGGACCTGCGTCGGTTCCCGCCGATTCCGCGCGCGACCAAGCAGTTCGAGCGGCTGTACAACGGCCGTACCGCAGTGGAACGGGTCAACGCCCGCTTGAAGCTGTACTGGGGGGCCGACGACGGCAACGTGATCGGCGCGCGACGGTTTCACGCGATGGCAGGTATGATGCTGTTGGTCCACCTGGCGCTGGCGACGACGTTGGCACGGACCGGACGAAGCGAGATGAAAACTCTGGGCGGAACCCGGCTGAGTCCGATCGCCAAGGCACTCGACGAGCAGATCAGCCGAGAGAGGTCCGCCGAGAGAGACGAGTGAGCGAAAACGACAACGTTTGTGATACCCCATGATCGTCATGGATACCCCCGGGGGGGCTTGCCCCGGGCAAAAACGACATCGCAAGCGGCTCGGAGAATACGATGAAAAAAGAGCACAAAGAGAGCCACACGCCGCGATCGACTGATCGCGAAATGGCTCAGCTGGCTCCACGATAATGGCTCACTTCTTGACCGCTGCTAACACTCACGTCGCGGAGGTAGATGCCGAGGAGCCAGGCCGCCGAGCCCAGCACCGCCCAGAAGAGGCTGAGGTTCCGGTTGACGTGCACCCCCAGGGTGAGCATCACGACGAACAGGGTGCTGCCCCAGGACCAGGCCAGGATGTCGGGCCGGACCAGTCCATAGGCATCCAGCGGATAGAGCAGGAACCCCAGGAGGATGATCGGCCAGGCGAAGATCAGCCTCGGGTAGGCGTAGAACACGATCTCTCGGGGTACTTGGTCCGCGGCCGTTGTCGTCATGGTTCGATCCTCCTCGATGGGTGCGGCAGGACTTCATCCTGCCGCACGGCCCTGCTTCATCACGGAACCGGGACATCCTTGGCTCGCCCTCGATCGCGAGGCTCCTCCGAGCCCGTACTCGGCCCACACCCACTCCCCCGGCTGCCGAGCCGGGGGCTCTTCACGGCAAGGACCGGGCAGCGGGCGCGCCGCAGCACCTCCTCGACTACGCTGCCCATCCGCACGCGCTCCAACCCTGTCCGCCCGTGCATACCCATCACGATGAGGTCGCACCGATCTTCGTCCGCCGTGCGGAGGATGTCCGCGGCGGGGCTTCCCTGCCTCAGCCGGTGTTCCAGGCGGACGGCGGGATCCGGCGACTTGAGCCGGTACAGCTCCTTTTGGGGGGAATCCCGGTCGTTTCCGGACCAGGAGGATCCGCCCAGCCGACCATCGCCGCGAGGCCGCGGACTCTCTGCGGTATGGAGGACGTGCAACACGATCAGGCGGGCCCCGTAGTCCCGTGCCAGCTCGCAGGCCGCCTGGAATGCGTACTCCGAGTGTTCGGAGTAACCCGTGAATGCGTACTCCGAATGCTCAGAGTAACCTGCCGGGTACAGGATGGTGCGAATCGGAAGCATGGCATGTCCCACCAGGATCCTGGAATTCGAATTCACGAATACATTAATAATTGTTTCTTGGTAGAGGGGATGCTCCAACGGCTACGCCCCGGCGGAATAGGTCATGACTACTGCCCCCGGCACTCCGATGACCGCCGTGTCGCGATCCGGGAGGCCATCGAGCGGTCCGACCAGATCACGAGGCCCCCGAGGTCCGAACTGCTCCTCCTCGAACTCGCACTCCGCCACGGTCCCCCACCGGGTCCGGTGCCGCTCCAGGCCGACGAGGCGGACGCGACCGTCCTCCGTCCGGAAGTCGTCGAGCTCGGCCGGCTCGACCTCCCAGCCCCGGCCCACCTCGGGGGGCCCGAAGGTCAGGGTGGGCATTATTATGAGGAACGCCTGCCCGGGGCCGCGGTTCCGGACCCCGGACCCGGCCGGGCCGATCGGCCAGCACAGCGGCCGGTATGTCGATCGCACCCCGTCGAACGGAGGTGGCGCGAGACCGGGTGACTCGACCCCCGGCCGCCTGCGGGCATGCCAGGCGAACCCTAGCAGCGTCACGGCGCTGTCACAGATCATCACAATACTCCCTCGCTAAGCGACCTCGACCGGTCCCGGCTCAGGGCCCGGTAACCGAGCAACCTCACGAACTGTTCGAGGGTAGACCAGGCTAGCCCGCGACCAGTCCAGGTGCCGGAGCCGCCGGTCGCGGGCGAGCGGGGCCAGTCCACACATCCGAGAGCCTGTTCGAGCAGATAGATCTGGACCGAGGACAGCGGCGAACGGGAGATCGGGTTGGTCGTGATCACATCCCGGACGAACCAGTGAATCCACCCTGCGGCCGACGGATCGTCCGCGACCGGGTCCGGCCGCTCGGGGACGAGGCCGGGAGCGAATCCAGTCAACCACGTTGTGATCCCGTCCGTCGCGTGTTCGCGGAGCGCTTCCAGGGTCTGCGGCCGCTTAAACCATTTACTGAACATACGTGTACTAGTTCCTTCATTACCCGTCGGTGATGATGATCGAGGTGCCTGGGTCGTGAATCATGGAGTTTCCTCATCGAGATGCCCTGTGCCGCGTCGTCTCGGCCCGCCCGGGTCGAAGCCCATCGCCCTCCGTGATCCGATACGGCGGCACACCTGGTCCTCACGCGGGCCCGCAGCTCCAAGGGGTCGGCCGCGTATCGGAGCCGTTCCAATGCCCGGTCGGCGGCCGCGACCTGGAACGGCCGCATGGCCTGCTCGCGGAGCACGCCGTGCAGGGCGTGCGTGAACTCCGGGCGCAGGGCCACGGCCCGGCCGATGCGGGCCCGCCCCGTGGCGGTATCCACGAGGGTGATCCAGAGCGTCGCCCAGAGCCGCGCGTAGGTCTCGGGCGTCAGTGGGACCGCCGCCGGCACGACCCGTTCGGCCGGGGCGCGAAGTGCCAGTTGTACGGGGCGGCCCAGGACCAAGGCAGGGTGTCGCCGAACCGAGAGCCGAAGACGAGCAGCGGCCCTTCGACGACGAGCGCGAACTCGGCCTCGGCCCGGCCAACGGCCGCTTCATGACGACTTGCCACGCCGCAGGTCGCCAGGATCAACTGATGACTCCCGAGGCGATACCGGTACTCCGCCCCCTCGAGCCAGGGGATGCGAGCCGGCGTGTGTGCCCACTCCAGCAGATCCTGGGACACGCCGTCATCGCCCGCGAGCACGGTCGAGCGCCGCCGATTTGGCGGGAGGCAGCGGACGGGCCGATCTCGCACTGTCGCCTCCTCAACAGGCCACCAAGCCGGTTGATGGGACTCTCCTTCGCATGGCCATTCATGGTGTCTCTCCGTCCTCTCCCCAGCGTGCCCGACCAGTCGTAGCCCCTGCGTGCCAGCCTCACGAGAGCCTCAGCCTCGATGTCACGGCTCGTGAGACCGGAGGGGCGAACCACCCGGCCCGCCCCCGCCCCGCCGCCCACCGTCAGGTCCTCAAATCGGTTGATGACGCTGTCCGTCGGATGGCCGATCATGGTGTCCATGGTCTCGCTCCGAAGTCCTCCTCAAAACGCCCGCACGAGCGACGGCAGCCGGTCGATTTCGCCCCCCGTCGTCCTCCCACCGCGGCAGGCAGTGGTCGTTGTCGTCGCAGATCCTGCATACGAGGTTCGGATGCGGCTCGTAGATGTCGATCATGGTGCTTCCTCCTTGCCATCGAAGCGTTCGCCGCTCCGATGCCGGCCGGTGGCCCACCTTCACGGTTTCCGGTCGACTTGAGCTGATGGCTCGTCGAACCGACAGAATCAGACGCTCGGCCTCCGCCAGTGACAGAATATCTCGGTTTGTTTCCATACCGTCGGAACCGACGGAGTGAATCACGATCTCGGGCGCGCTTCGAGGCGTCGCCCCTGATCCTGCCAACAAGCACCGGCATCGTTTGCCTCCCGGAACCGGTTACGGAGTAATAATCGCTCATCGGTGAAGACGCGGTTCGGCCTTTACCTGTACCCAAGGGATAGTCCTCTGTTCCTCGATCTCAACGAGGGCGGCCCGGGCGGCCTCGACGTCACGACACTCCCGTTCAACGATGAGTTGCAGCGCAAGTGCAAGGCTTTGCTTCGTGCGCCACTCATAGGCAGACCGCGCTAGGCACCGGCCCTTCGGCTCAACATCTGAGCCATGTCCCAGAGCCGCACGGTCCCGTCGAGGCTCCCCGAGGCCAGCAGCGTGCCGTCGGGCGAGAACGCCACGGTGTAGACGTTGCCGGTGTGCCCCCGCAGGGTGGTCAGCTCATGGCCCGTCGCCGCGTCCCAGAGCTTGATCGTCTGGTCGTGCGAGCCGGTGGCCAGGATGGTGCCCGTCGGGGGAGAAGGCCACCGCGGCGACCCAGCCCTCGTGCCCGTCGAGGGTCGCCCACTCCCGGCCGGCGGCGACGTCCCAGAGCTTCACGGCCCGGTCGAAGCCACCCGAGGCCAGGGTCGTGCCGTCGGGGGAGAAGGCACGCCGAGACGATCCCGTACCCGTGGCCGACCAGGCTGGCCCGCGGCTTGGGCTTGCGGCCGGAGAGGTCCCACAGCCGGATCTCGCCGACCTGGCCGTCCGCCCGCCGGCTCGGCCATCGCCGGCACCACGCCCGAGGCCACGGCCAGCAGCCATCCGTCGGGGGAGAAGGCCACCGACCGAATCGGGCCCCGGTGGTCCCGCAGGCTCGCCCGCTCGCGGCCCGTGGCGACGTCCCAGAGCGTCACCGCGCGGCAGTCCCCGCTCGCCGTCGCCAGCGTCACCCCGTCGGGCGAGAAGGCGATCGCGTCGAGCTTGCCGCTCTGCCCGGATCAGGGGCCGCCCCCGGCCCGCTTCCAAGGCCCACAGCGTCACGGCACCGAACGGCGAGCCGTCGAAGCCCGTGCCCAGGCCCGCGACGGCGCTGCCGTCGGGCGCGAACGCGACCGCCTCGACCTCATCCCACTCGCCGCGGAGCGTCCGCTTGAGCTTGAGCCTCCCGCTCCGGGCGTCCCAGAGCTTGATGGTCCCGTCCCAGCTCCCGCTGGCGAGGGTCCGGCCGTCGGGGGAGAAGGCCACCGACGTCACGACGTTGCTGTGGCTGGCCTGGCGGCTGGTCCGCGGCTTGGTCTCCATAGAGAGCGTCATGTCTTTGAGAGAGAGCGTCATATCTTTGAGATCCTTATTCCAGGGGAATCGCCGGATCCGTCGAGTCGGCGTGCAGCGGAGCCTCTCGCCCCGTGCTACGAACGCACGGATCGCGTCGACTCCGTCGGTAGCTCTCGCCACCGCGGCCTTCATCGAACGACTCATGACGACGGCGAGGACCCGCCTGCGACGGGGGTCAATCGAGATGCGCCGTCAGACGCAAGACCCTATAAGCGATCGCGATGCCAAGAGGGAGACAATCGATGCTTAATCCTGATACAGGATTGCCGCATCCCGTTAATAAGAAATGAGTTACGTCGAATCGTACGGTCGGATAGAAGCGTGCACGAGGACGGACAGCACCCGACCGAGGCGGTGAAGGCGTGGGGCGATCTGGTCGCCTAGCGGCCCGGCTGGTCGCCGGCCGACCAGACGGACCGACTCGATCTGGATGCCGAGCGTGCGGATCTTGGTCCGCAGGCTGCCGCGGGTGATCCCCAGGAGCTTCGCCGCCTGCACCTGATTGCCCCCGGTGTGGCGGAGCACGCGAGTCAAGAGCGACCGCTCCATCACCGAGAGCGACTCGGCGTACAGGTCCTGCGAGCCCGCGCGGAGGCGATCGTCGAGGAAGCCCTCCCAATCGAAGGGGGCCGGAGTCGAGCCCGCGGGTTCCTCCTCACCCCGGACCGAGGCCGGCAGGAAGTCGGCGACGAGGACCGGCCCCTGCGCCCGCAAGAGCGCCTGCTTCAGGACGCTCTGCAACTCGCGGATATTTCCGGGCCAGGGGTGGCGCCGGAGCACCTCCAGGGCGTCCGGAGCGATCCGGTAGACCTCCTTCCCCAACTCGGGACTGAACCGTTTGAGGAAGCAATCGACCAGGAGTGGAAGGTCCTCGGCCCGCTCACGCAGCGGTGGCAGCGTGATCGTTACGATGCCCAGGCGGTAATAGAGGTCGCCGCGAAACTCTCCGGCTCCCACCATCTGTGCCAGGTCCCGGTTGGTTGCGGCGATCACCCGGACGTCCGTGCGAATTGTCTCATTGCCGCCGACTCGCTCGAATCGTCCGTCCTGGAGTACCCGTAGCACTTTGGCCTGGGTCAGCGGCGTCATGTCGCCGATCTCGTCGAGGAAGAGTGTCCCTCCCGAGCACTGTTCGAACTTGCCGATCCGCCGGCGGTCGGCCCCCGTGAACGCGCCCTTCTCATGGCCGAACAGCTCGCTCTCCAATAGGTTCTCCGGAATCGCGGCGCAGTTGATGACCAGGAACGGCCCAGCGGCTCGGCGGCTGTGCTGGTAGACGGCCCGGGCGACGAGCTCCTTGCCGGTGCCGCTCTCGCCCAAGATCAGTACGGCGAGATCCTGCGGCGCGACTAGACCGATCGCCTTGTAGACCTCCTGCATCGCCAACGAGCGTCCGACAAGGACGTCGACGGGGCCCTGCACCAGTCCCCCGTCCTCGACCATGGCGGGAGTGCGCATCAGTCGGCTGATCTCCGCGGCTCGCTCGACCAGTTCTCTGACGCGAGCGACATCCAGGGGCTTGAGCAGGTAATCGAACGCCCCTTGTTTCATCGCCTCGATGGCCGTTTCGGTGGTTCCCTGGCCGGTGATGAAGATAACCGGGATGCGCGCGTCGATCGTACGGATGTGGTGGAACACGTCGAGGCCCGACATGTCGGGCAGATTCAGGTCCAAGACGACCACGTCGGGGCCGCTTTCAGTGACAGCCGCCAGCCCCTCGGCCCCGTCGGCGGCCGTCAGCAGGACGTCGTCGGGGTCGCCGAAGGCCCGGCGGAAGGCATGGAGGATGGAAGCCTCGTCGTCGATCACCAGAATGGTCGCCATGTCGGTCCCCCAAGAGAAATCCTAGCCAGGCCCTTGCGCCGTAGGCAGGCGGAGGACGAAGCAGGCTCCGCCCTGTGGCCGGTTCGTCGCCCGGAGGCTGCCGCCGTGGTTGCGAGCGATCCGCTCGGAGACGACCAGACCCAGCCCGAGGCCCGTCTCTTTGCTGGTGAAGAACGGCTCGTAGAGTCGGGGCAGGTGCCGCGGCGCGATCCCCGGCCCCGTATCGAGCACCGCCAGCTCGGCGTGATGTTCACTCGGCGGACGCAGCTCGATCTCCAGAACGCCGCCCCGCGGCATGACGTCCAACGCATTCAGGGCGAGATTGACCAGCAATTGGCGGACCTGCTCGCCGTCGGCATCGACATCGACCGGACTCACGGGCGGGGAGAACTTTAGCACCACCCTCTGCTTGCGGGCCCGTCCACCGATCAAGGCCAGCGTTTCGCCCACGACCGCGGCCAGGTCGATGCGCCGCCGCTCCGGCTTCGGCGGCCGAGCGAAGTCGATGAACACATTCAGCCGCGCTTCCATGCGAAGGATCTCCTTCTCGATGATGTTCAGGTCCTCCGTGGGCAGTCCTTGCGCCTCTGCCTCCTCGCGGTTGGTCTGCACCAGCATTTTGATCGCGGTCAGGGGGTTCCTGAGCTCGTGGGCCATGCCGGCGGCGATCTGGCCGACCTCCGCCAGCCCCTCGGCCCGAAGCACGGACCGACCCAGGCCACGGGCCACGCCATAGCCCATCAGCAGCCCGGCGAGCGATCCGATGGCGCCTACCCCAGCTAACCCCCAGGCCATCCACGCGACCGTCCGATGGAGGATTGCCTCGGAACGCTCAATCTCGGCGGCGTTGAAGCGCTCCAACTCGCGGCAGGTTGGCATGACCTCCGCCTCCAGGGTGCGGAGGGTCTCTCGTCCCGCGGCCCCCAGGGCAGACCCCGAAGCGGCTTGAGCCTCACGCCGCAGATAGCGATTGAAGCTGTCCTCCAGCCGACCCACAATCCCAGCCTCCTCCGACTTATCCACACCCTGCCTGGCTTGTACGAGCAGCCCCAGGATGTGCCCGTGCAGGGCACCCGCCTCCTCCCATCGGTCCGCAGGTAGAGCCGCCAGGTCATCCAGCGCCTTCAGGAGATCGCCCGCGATTCTCCGGCTCGCGATGGCCTCGTCGAGGACCCGGACCGAGTCGGATTGCTGGAAGTGCAAGTAGAACGCGGCCGTGATGCACGACCCGAGGAACAGCAGGCTCACGAACAGGGTCGGGCCCGCGATCCGAAACAGGAGACCACGAGTCAACATGGGGTAGCCCGCATCAATGATCGGTGTGACATTAGCGTCCCTCATGTACATAACGGCGTGCCGGCCGGCCTCATCACCCTCGCTTCAAGTATAGAGACTATGCGCTTGCGTCCCAACCTACCGTCCCATTGTTCAGCCAGTAGGTTGGGCTCGCGCCCTTACGCCGGGGAGACGGCAGAGTTAGTCGTATGGTCGGAAGGACAACCGCTTGGGTTGGTTATGCACCGTTTGTAAGGCTCGGGCTTGTCATTGTAGAGACCGTTCTGGCGGAGTTGCATCTCGACGAGTTCGAAATATGCCGAATAAAGGACATTCCTTGGCATTTCACGGGCTGGCTTCCTCACTGGTCCTGGTTCTGCCGCCGAGCTTACGGCGGTAATTGAAGAACGTTGCCCGGCACCCGCCCCCTTGCTCCACAAACGCCTTGACCCGCGCCGCGGTGCTGCCATAGGCGGCGCTGGCCAACAGCTCAGCGGCGAGCCGGGCGCGCGGATTTTCATCCTCGGCCGCCAGGATGTCGGTCCAGTCCATGCCGGCGGCCTTGAGCTCCTTCGCCCGAACGTAATGGCGCAGCGACGGCTCCCAGACCCTGTGGAGATTGGCAGCAAACCAGTCATAGATCTCCTTGTCGTCGAACCACTTCCCCGCCTGCGCGTGGACCTCTGCCGCACTGGGCTGGAACAACACCACGTGTCCCCGGTCCTGGAGTGCCGCCACGTTCTTGTTGAGGGTCTTCCAGTCGTTGGAGATGATGACGACCCGGCTCCTGGTGGTGAACTCCCGGGGAATCCCCTGTCGTTCCAGGCTCCGCGCGTCGGTATGCCAGGCAACGGATTTGGCCTCCTCGGTCTGGCACAGGCACTTAAGCAGCCGCACCCCACTGCGATCGGCGTAGAGGGCATCGACGTCGTCAATGACGATGAACTCGTCGCGATGCCGGTAGAGCTTCGTGTACATGCCAAAAGGCGTGGCGTTGCCCTCGATCCAGCAGGCTTTGCCGTCTAGGAGGCTGTCCGGGTATCTCTTCTAACCCACATGCCTGAGCGATCAATCTGTACAGGAGGGACTGCCCTCGCCACAATAACCATTCCGCCCGGTTCCCGAGCATTGATGCACTACACAGGATCCAGATCATGGACGATCAACGCAAGAGCTACCGCGTCTGGGACGCCCAGCAGAACAGCCAAGAGCGGGTCTCGCCGCGAGACGTGCTGCCCGAAGATGATCTGGCGTTCTTCCTCTTGGATCTCATCCCGCAGATCGATCTCACGCCGTTTCACCAGTATTACGCAGGAGAACTGCGCGGCCAACCGCCTTTTGACGTGACCATGATGGTCACGCTCCTGGTTTACGCCTACTCCGTAGGGGTTCGCTCCAGCCGTAAAATCGCGGCCGCCTGCGAACGCAACCTGGCTTTTCGAGCCATTGTCGGTAACGATCCGCCTGACTTCCGCACGATCAGTGATTTCCGCAAGATCCACCTGGAAGCGATTC
This sequence comes from uncultured Planctomycetaceae bacterium, assembly GCA_963813575.1. Taxonomy (GTDB): domain Bacteria; phylum Planctomycetota; class Planctomycetia; order Isosphaerales; family Isosphaeraceae; genus Aquisphaera. The sequence continues at coordinate 17,845 of CAWFAF010000045.1, read as the reverse complement.
GGCCTCTGTTCCTTGAGGTGCTGCGTCTGGCCGGCGAGATGGGCATGGTCAAACTTGGGAACCTGTCCACTGACGGGACGAAGATGGGGGCGAACGCCTCGCGGCACAAGGCGATGAGTTACGGGTACATGAACAAGGAACTCGATCGGCTGAAATCAGAGATTGACCAGCTGCTCAAGCAAGCCGAGCAGATTGACGCCGAGCAAGACGCGGTGCTGGGAAGCTACCGTGGTGACGAACTGCCCGGGGAATTGAAGCGGCGTGAAGAGCGGTTGGCGAAGATCCAGGAGGCGAAAGCGCGGCTGGAAGCCGAGGCCCGCGCCAAGGCGGAAGACGAACAGCACCGCCGTGACGAGGAACAAGCCAAGCGTGAAGCCGAAGGCCGCCAACGTCAGGGTAAAGAACCGGCTCCCATCGACCCGACCCCCGAGGAGAAGGCTCAAACCAACTTCACCGACCCCGAAGCGAAGATCATGAAGCAGAGCAACAAGGGATTCGACTACTCGTACAACGCTCAAGCAGTTGTGGATAGCGAAGCCCAGATTATCGTAGCGGCGGAGGTGACCAACGCGGCGAACGACAAACAGCAGGCTGTGCCGATGGCCCAAGCGGCCCTGAACAACCTGGACGCGGCCGGGATCGAGCGGCCGAAGGGAACAGATGGCACGCCCGTGCCGATTCCCAATACGGCCGATACCGGCTACTTCAGCAAGGAAGCGATCGAGGGGCTGGAGAAGCTGGGCATCGACCCGTACGTGGCCACCGGTCGACAGAAGCACCACGAGGCACCGGATCAACCCAAAGCGGCCACGCCCTCAGCCGAAGCGAGCGCGAAGGAAAAGATGCAGCAGAAACTCCGTTCGGCGACCGGCAAAGCTCTCTACGCGGCGCGGAAGCAGATCGTCGAGCCGGTGTTCGGTATGACCAAGTCCGCGCGGGGAATCCGCAAGTTTCTCTTACGAGGACTGGAGAAGGTATCGGCCGAGTGGCAATTGATCTGTTTGACGCATAATCTTCTGAAGATCTGGCGCCGCTCCTGCAGCGCCGCGAAAAGTTGAGGGGATAGTGGCGCGCGCGAGGGTTGGGCCTTGGCCGAAAAGGCCAAAGCCCAGCGAAAACAAGGGGGCAATAGGGGAGCATACGCAAATTCTCGGACGGTCTCCTAGGACCGCCTTGACAGACCGGCTCTTGGCCAGGCCCCCGGCGCCAACGAGGATCAGCAAGTGGAAATGCCCCTTGGCGAACGCCTGCAAATACTCCTCTAGCCGCTTGTACGTGCTCAGATGCAGGATCTTGTGGGGCTGTTCCCTGCGGCGTCTCCTCTTTAGCGGCATGGCGGTTCTCCAACGATTCTCAGGGCTTACCAGAGTTGGTTTTAGGCCCTCCAAGGCGACCCTACTTTGATGTAGGGTAGGCGGTCAGCGCGTTACCTCGTGCAAGGCACGTTTCCAGCCGCCCCCCTCCGAACCGGACTTGCACCTTTCAGCGCATCCGGCTCTCCAGTAAGTTTCCCAGTTGAAGGTCCGTTGTAGCGGCCGGCGTGGATGTCTCGATGACAATCTTCGCAGACAGCTAATGATTTCCGTTTTCGAGCGCTCATGATTTGCATCCAGCGAGGTTTGGGTGCCCGGCCAGGTTGGTCCAGGTCTGCGAGTTTGCGGATGTGGTGCATCTGGAGTGGAACTCCTTCTGCTCCACAGAGTTCGCATTTACTCGCGAGGAGCCGTTGAACAACCTCGGTGCGGGCGTTTCCTGGTGCGAACCAGGCGATCTTGAACTGGAAATCATCGTTTCCCGTCCAGACACCCTTGGTATCACGGACGAACGGAATGCCGCCGAACGTGGCGATGAGCGGTTCCTTGTTGTCTCGTTCTCGGATGACTCTGAGTATCCTCAGCCCGGACACCGGGTCGATGATCCGGTATCTCTGGTGTACTTGGGCAATGCTGATGCGGTGCTTGCGGGCAAGCGTCTTGGTCAGGGATTGCCACAAGATATTTTGGATATCGTTCATTCGCGTGGAGACGTTGACCGCCATGCAGTAATAGTTGTAGAGACCTCTCAAGACTGACTGGTAACGCGTAATGATTGTGTAATCATCATCGTTAATCCATTGACTTTGATGGGTCACTTTGCCATTGCTGCTGAGCCGGTTCCGGATCTTCTGGTACGCCGAACGTGGTACCCTTAAGGCGATAACCCCGTTCGCGCCTCGTTTTCCGTCCCGAGAGATGTATGTATCGTCTCTCGTTGCCGTGATCTCGTGACCGAGGAACTTGGCCTTTTCATGACCTGCATGGGTGATGAGCGTTTTCTCCTTCGACAGCGTGAGTTTGAGTTTGCAGTCCAGAAACTCAGCGATGCGATCTCGAATCGCTTCGGCTTCGTTCCTAGGTCCAGCGAATCCCAAGAGGAAATCATCCGCGTAGCGCACATATCGGAGTCGGCGATAATCTGGGTCGAACGGATCCACAGCTCGGACGTTGCGCCGTTCCCGTTTGAGTTGGATGATCATTGTTGTATCACCCATCTTCCGGGCCTTTTGCAGCTTCCCTTGGATCTGTGTATATGTTCGATTGTATTTCCGCGTTTCTCCGCGTGTGTACGTCGGGATCAACCAGTCTTCCACCCATCGGTCTAACTCGTTGAGGTAGATGTTGGACAGGAGCGGGCTGATGATACCTCCCTGCGGCGAACCGCTGAGCGTTTCATGATACCGCCAGTCTTCCATGTACCCCGCCTTGAGGAGACCGCGGATCAGTTGGATGATCCGGCCATCGTGGATGTCCTTCTGGATGATCGCCAACATGAGATCATGCTCAATGTTGTCAAAACATCCTTTAATATCACCCTCGATGAACCAGATTGTTCCCTTCCAATGCCTCTGGATCTCGCGGAGGGCCGTGTGGCACCCCTGCTTGGGCCGGAAGCCATGGGAATTTGGACTGAACCGCCGTTCATAGTAGGGCTCCAAGAGCATCCGCAGGGCTTCCTGTACGAGTTTGTCGCTCCATGTCGGGATGCCGAGCGGGCGCTTCTTGCCGTTCGCCTTGGGGATTTGAACCCGGCGGACTGGCGTCCAGATGTATCGTTCCTGCCGAAGCAGGGCGATGATGTTCTGGATCTTTTGGAGACTCATACCATCCACTGTTTCATTGGTGGAACCCTTGGTCATGGCTCCAGCGTTCCGGTAGATTTTTCCGTAGGCTCGGAGCATTAATTCCGGGTTAAACAGTCGGTGGTAGACTCGTTCCAGAGGGAGACCTCGGAACCCTCGTTCACTGTAGATAGCCAGCACTGTATCGGTTGTCTGCATTTCGCATGCCTTTACGTGTTGCTATCTCGCTTACCTGTCCCCCTTCGCCATGTGGCCGGCTTTCCCGACCTCCGACTACTACGGGGACTCCGTCGCCATGGGGGTCTCCCCCGGTAGGCGATCCCGCATTTCGTGCTCGAACGACGTTGAGGACGGTTGCAGGTGCCCTGTTCGTGACCTTGAGGTTGGCGACGCCAACCCAGTCCCCCGGAGCGTGTAGGGAATGGAAGTCTAAAATCCGTTCCCATCGAATTCGTTGGAGGTTGTCTCTGACGATCATGGGGACCATCGGACGTAAACCATCGTGTCCGATCCTGTCTAATTGCAGTTTGGTCACTGGAGTTCACGCAATTCAGCTTTCACCATGCCGTCCGGGTCTTGGCGGGCATGCCCCTCGGATGGTTTCAGAGTATCCCGCCTTCTCGAACATGCTACTTTCCCCTCTAGCTTTCGCCGTCAGGTTGGTTCGACGACCCAGAGGTATCACGCTCAACCTCTCCCAAGTGTCTCAGGGATCGTCCAAGCCGCAATGCGGTGCGCTAGACTCTTAGACTTACCGCGCTTTACTTCTGATAACCAGGCCTCTTTTCAGATAGCTCCAAGAGTCCACATTTTCTCAGTAATTCTGGATTTTAGACTGATTCTGCTGCGAGATCTGGCGCAGCAAGTTCTTGATGTTACTCGACTTAATTCCTGAAATTCACGGTTCTTCTTGACCCTAAGCCTTCGCCATGGTATGGAACATAATCCGCTTTATGTCCTCTGGTTTCATCCAGTATTCGAGTGTACATGAACTATGGCTTTCGGAGATAAATTGCACCAAATCTTCATCGGTATCTTGCACCTGAATGAGGTGGCGGTTGACGTAGCGAAGGCCGAGGAGACCAGGGAAAGCCTCATCAGGCCGGCTTGAATCACGCCCCACAGGCAGTGCCAATGAGTCACGAAGATCGGCGGCAATTGAGCGATGAAGATGACAGGAGAGACAGAGTGACAAATAGCGTGGCAGGAACCCGGACAAATAATGTGGTAGAGGACACGACAAAGAATTGCGCAGATCACGACGCAGGCATCCCAGCTCTGCCTGCCGTCCCATCCCGCGTACCGCTGGTGCCCGAGCGGAGCGATTTCCTTGATGGCGATGCACCCGCCGCGGACAAGGTCGAGGCCTTCCTCGCCAACGCGCTGGAAGCCACGGGCGGGGACGCCCCGACCACGGCGGGGGCCCTGGTCCCCTGGATCTGCGACGCCCTCCTGTCGAACCACTCGGTCAAGGCCTACGGCCGGGACCTCATGGACTTCCTGCGGCACATGCAGGCCCAGGGAGTGACGCCCCTGGAGGTCACCGCCGACCACGTCAAGCTCTACAAGCGAGCCCTGCTCGAGGCCGGCAGGACATCGGCCACGGTCGCCAGGCGCCTTTCGGTGATCCGCGGCACCTACAAGCAACTTGCCGCCAAGGGGCTCATCTCCTGGGAGACGGCACAGGACATCGGCGCCGTCAAGGCCCCAGGCGTCCAGAAGAACTCGACACCCTCACCTCACCCAGAAGCAGGCCGTCGCCCTCCTGGAAGCCATCCCGTCCGATACGCTGCAGGGCATCCGCGACCTGGCGCTGATGAGCGTCTTCTTCATCACCGGCTGCCGAGTCTCGGCGGTGACCAGTGCCTGCGTGGGGCATCTGGAGACTGACGGGGTCGAGCACTACCTCCACGTCACCGAGAAGCGGAACAAGAAGCGGCGGAAGATCCTGCTAGACGCAGCGCGGCCGGTGCTTCAGCCTACGTCGAGCGAGCGCGGCATCGGGGACGACAAGGAGGGGCCGCTCTTTCGGCCGATGACGCCGGACGGGAGCGGCCTTGATTCGGCGGCACCTGGACCGCAAGACCCCCTGGCGGCTGGTGAAGAAGTACTGCGAGGCAGCCGGCATCGACCCCGACGGCTGGGAGGGACGAGGCATCGGAATTCACTCGCTTACGGAAGACGGCGATCAACGACGCCATCAGGAACGGGGCTACGATGCACGTTGGCCAGCCATACTGCCTCCTTCAACAACCCTGTCCGGGCTTCTTTCTCGCCCGTTCCGCCGACGACACGTCGGCTCGCGCCTCATTCTCCACTTCGCTGCACCTGGAGCAAGTGGCCGCCGATCTCGAGATCCGGCGGATCCTCTCCACCGCCGGCAAGCCGCGCGGGCGGGGAAAGCTCGAGCGGTTCTTTGAATCCCTGGCCCAGGTCTGCCTCGGCAGGCTCCTGACGCAGATCGCCCGGGTACTAACCATCAACAACCTACTCCGGGTGACCCCTGCGGTGATCGGCACGGCATGAGGTTGTGTGCGCATGAACTCCAATAGCGGTGCAGAACATGGGTCCAATGGCGGTACAGACGACATTCCGGCCACCCCGCAGCCGGAAGCGGAATTGGTCCCACACCGGATCCCCCTCGTGCCCGAGCGGAGCGACTTCCTCGATGGGGACGCCCCGGCCGCCGACAAGGTCCAAGCCTTCCTGGCCCAGGCGCTGGCCGCCACGGGAACCGACGCCCCGACCACCGCCGGGGCCCTGGTCCCCTGGATCTGCGATGCGCTCCTGTCGAACCACTCGGTCAAGGCCTACGGCCGAGACCTCATGGACTTCCTCCGGCACATGCAAGCCCAGGGCGTCAGCCCGCTGGAAGTCACCGCCGACCACGTGAAGCTCTACAAGCGGGCGTTACTCGAGGCAGGCAGAACCTCGGCGACGGTGGCCCGGCGGCTCTCGGTCTTGCGCGGCACCTACCACCAGCTTGCCGCCAAGGGACTGGTCTCCTGGGAGACCGCCCAGGACATCGCCGCGGTCAAGGCACCCGCAGTCCAGAAGAACTCGACGCCGTCTTTGACCCAGAAGCAGGCGATCGCGCTGCTGGAGGCGATCCCTTCCGACACGCTTCAGGGCGTCCGAGATCTGGCGATGATGAGCGTCTTCTTCTTGACCGGCTGCCGGGTCTCGGCCGTGACCGGGGCTTGCGTGGGGCACCTCGAGACCGATGGCGTCGAGCACTTCCTGCATGTCACCGAGAAGCGGAACAAGAAGCGGCGGAAGATTCTGCTCGATGCCGCGCGGCCGGTCCTGGCCTACGTGGCGCGGGCCGGCATCGGGGAGGACAAGGAGGGACCGTTATTTCGGCCGATGACGCCGGACGCGACCCGTCTCATCCGACGGCACCTGGACCGCAAGACCCCCTGGCGACTCGTCAAGAAGTATTGTCAGGCGGCGGGCATCGACCCCGACCGGCTGGGCGGCCGCGGCATCGGGATTCATAGCTTGAGGAAGACCGCCATAAACGACGCCATACGTAACGGAGCTTCGATGCACGAAGTCAGAGAATTTGCAGGGCACAGCGACATCCGCACCACCGAGGTTTACTTCGTGCGGAAAGAGGAGGACGCCGAGGTGGCCGCGCGGCGGATTCAGATCCGTCTGACGGGCCGCCGGGGTGAGTGAGCCCGCCCGCAGCCGTCCCGAAGATGCCTGGGAGCTTCCCGTGTGGCCGCTCGAAATGTCAGTCGATTTCCCCCTCGCGGAAATCTTAGTTAACTATATGATAACTATAACGAGCGTCCCGAAACCACCCCGAACCAGGGTGTCTCGGGACGCTCGGACTGACGCGTCACTCACCTGGGTCATCCGGTTGCGACGGAAGGAGCTTCGGCGTGGTCAATTCCGACGGCAGCGGCGTGTCCCACCAACCCCGTGGAGTCCGAGCCAACCTGACGAGCCGATCAAGCTCCCCGGCATCGGCCCAGCACACGCAACGGCCTAGGTAACCAGGCAGCCGCCGGTACCGGACCCAGCCGCGCTGGAGCCAGGCGTGAAGCGTGCCCTTCCTGATCCCCACTTTGGCCGCCAGATCGATCACGAACCATTCGTCCCGACCCAGCCCGGCACCCCGCGGGTCCCCGGGGGTTCGATCGGCTGGCGCGTGTTTCCGAACCAGTCGGCCGATGATGTCCTTATGGAACCGCACCGCCCGATTCGGCGGGCGAAGGCCCTCCGTGTTCAACTGCCTGGCGATCGCGACGAACGACCGGCCCACGGCACGGAGTTCCCTGATGCGGGCCATCACGCGGTCGAAATCGGCGGTCTGCTTGTACCGGCCCACAGGACGGATCAGCACGTGACGGGTCTGTTGACCACCCGCCCAGGTGATGGTCACCCGGACCCGATCACTGACGCCCTCGATCTCCACTTCGACCCGCTCGACGAGGAACCGGATGACCTGCTGGCGGTCGGCCGGTGTGGTCGTCGGGGCGTCCCACAGCGCGGGGAGGTCACGGGCCGCCTTGCGGATCTGATCCAGCTCGTGACTGGTGAGCGTGGTCGGTTGCGTCTGGCGGAAGCGGGCGTACTCTTCTTCCAGCCGCCGGACCTCCTGCAACGCCTCTTCCCACCGCCGCTCCAGCGTCCGCTGCACGAGCCGGTTCTCCGGTTCGGCCGCCTGATACTGCCGCTCGATCCGGGCCGCCTGAGTGCGCGCCCGCTCCAACCGCTGTCGCCAGTTCTCGTCCAACGCGGACCGCTCCCGCATCACGTCGTCGGCCGCGGAGAGGCTCAGCTCCACGGCCCCGGGCCGCAAGGCGGCCAGCACCTGGCCCGCGATGAAATGATCAAGGACCCTGCCGGCCAGCCCCTGGCGACACGTCCCGCGCCCGTCCCCCACCCCGGTCCGGCACGTGTAACGGAGGATCTGCTCCCGGCCGGCGTAATGAACCGTCATCCGCTTCCCACACCGGCCGCAGACGACGAGCCCTGCCAGCAGAGACAGCCCCTCTCTCGGAGCCCCCTTGTACTCGATCCGGGCCCGGTTCTCGGCGATCCGCCGTTGGTTGGCGTCGTACTGCTCCCGGGTGATGTACGCCGGGACCTTGTCCGGGATCAGGGCCAGGTATTCATCCGGCGTCACCAGGACCCGCCCAGACCACCGTCGTCCTGGCTTGCGGCGGCGTGGGTCGGCCTGCCGCCTCCCGAAGCAGTAATACCCGGCGTAGATCGGGTGGTGGAGGATGTCACTGACGGTCTCCCGGGTCGCGGTGCGCCACTCGAGCTGGCCGCGATTCGGACCAGCGTGTGGGCGGATCCCAAGGCGAATGTCGTTGGCAATCAGGTAGCGGAGGACTTTGCGAATCGTGCCGAGGCGCTCGAACTGGTCGAACACCATGCGGATGACCGCGCGGACCTGTTCGTCGGGGTCGAAATCGAACCCCCCAACGGGCGACCGGACGTATCCGACCGACGGACACATGAAGACTTCGCCTCGGGCGACCTTGTTGAGGAGCCCTTGCCGCAGCCGGCCGCGGAGGAGGTGTAGCTCTGCCTCGGACATGATCCCCGTGAGCCCGAGCAGGAGCCGATCGTTGTGATCGGTCGGGTCGTAGAGCCCATCCTGGTCGGCGAGCAACACGCGAAACATCGCACACAATTCAATGAGTTGATGCCAGTCCTTGCACGAGCGGGCTAGCCGGCTCATCTCCAGGCCGAGGACCAGCCCGACGTGGTCGAGGCCGACTTCAGCGAGCAATCTCTGAAAGCCCAGTCGTCCTTCGGCCGAGGACCCGCTCTTGCCCTGATCGTCGTCGATGACGAGAATTCGGTCCGGAGGCCAACCGAGCTCGATGGCCCGATTGACGAGCCCGTACTGGCGGTCGGTGGATTCCTTGTTCTCGGCAATCTGCTGGGCGGTGGACTGGCGAACGTAGACGAGGGCGATCCGGTCGAGATGCCAGGGCTGGATCTTGGGAGCGCGGAACAGACCGGACGGGGCTGGCCTCTGGCCCGTCTGGTGGGGAATCGGGTTAGCGGGAGTCATGGCTGACCTCCCGACGGTCGGCCGTCTGTAGGCATCGGGCGAGTAGCCGTCCGACGAGTCGGGCAAGGTGATCCCGCTGACTGTGGCTGAGTTGGGCCCAGAGGGGCGGGATCAGTGTGGCCGGTTTCTCCCGACCCATAGGCGGGGGGGCGCTGCTGAGGATGTCCGTCTCCGCATGATCTATCTCCTGAAACGTCGCTGCGCTGTCGACACCACCGAGACAATCTCAGCAGCGCCGCGACGGCGATTGTAGGCGGGCCCGCCGAGGCGGGACAACCGCTCACCTGAGGTGCATTGTGACTGTGCTTTGCACGAGGTCCGGGAGTTCGCCGGCCATGCGGATATCAGGACGACTGAGGTCTACTTCGTGCGCAAGGAGGAAGATGCGGAGGTCGCGGCGCGGCGGATCCAGATCCGCGTCACGGGACGTAAAGCTGAGTGAGCCCGGCTCCGGTTGCCCAACTGGTTAAATGGACACCATCAACGCGTTATGATAGGATACTCTTTGTTCCGAGCACGGAGACTGCCAATGCCGAACGTCATGATCCCCGAAGAAACATTCCGTCGACTTTCTGAACGAGCCGCTGCTCTTAACATCTCCGTCGACGACCTCGTCAAGCCGGCCCTCGACCAACTCGCCGAGAGCCCTATCCTCGCGCTCGAACCGTCGCTCCCGCTGACCGATGACGCGTGGCAGGCCGAGCTAGACGCGTGGAAGCAGGACGCGCTGAGCCGAAGCGGAAGGTATCCCCAGGGTTTTGTCCTCGACGACAGCCGTGAAACCATCTACCGCGAGCGGGAAGACGCCCAGCTTTGATCCTCCTCGATACCAACATCCTGCTTCGCTACGCATGCGCAGTCGACCCGGTCTTTGCCACGGTCGACGCGGCCATCTCCACGCTTCATGCCCGTGGTGAGGTTCTCTGCGTCGTGCCCCAGAACATCTATGAATTCTGGGCCGCTGGCACCCGACCGACTGCCGCGAACGGGCTCAGCCTGACAATCTCCGAGTGTCAGGTGCAGGTCGCACGGATTAAGCGCCTCTTTCGCCTCCTCGCGGACCTGCCAACGCTGCTTGCTGAATGGGAATCCCTGGTCATCGCGCACTCCTGCTCCGGCCGTTCGTCATTCGATGCCCGGCTTATTGCTGCTATGCGGACCCACGGCATGATCCGGATCCTCACGCTCAACGGGACCGACTTCGCGCGATTTCCCGGGATTGCCGTTCTCGATCCAACTGCCATCGCTGCTTCCTCCGGACCACCACCGAGCATTACTCCCTGAGCGTCTCGTTGGTGTTGCAGGAGAAACCCCAAAAGACCATTCGCAGGGTCTTGTTGGTAGCGCACACCGAGTTTGATCCATGTCAAGTTCATCCGGTATGGTCAGACCGAAGCGCAGCTTCACCACGCTCAAGAAGGGTCTACTGAACACCGTATCGAGAAGCAGGCAGCGAGAACTAAGCTATCCTTGGTTAGGTCGGCGCGAATCTCCCAAGGATGATTGGCCTTCCTGCCTTCTGGAATTGGTCTTCCTCTCGATCCAGTTCTGCGTTAGATGTTGTCAAGTGCGGTTGGCCGGGGCGGGTCCCGAAAGGCGGGATGAATTGAGCCGCCGCGGGGCCGAGTGCCGAAGTGGGGCACTGACTGTTACATGGATCTCCCCTCACCGTTGCCCATGCGGCTTGAGGGCGGCCGACATGGTGCGGCGAGGGTCCTGATCCTTGCCCTGTTGCCGCTCGCCTGTGCGGCCTGCCGCATGGCCAGCCTCCCAGGTGGCGTATCCGTCGTCGCGGCGCCGTCCGCATCTACGGCTTCGCCGCGCCACCTCTCGGACTCGGCCGTGCTGCGCGTTGTGGGGCGACACTTCGTCGGCCCGGATGGCCGTGTCGTCTTGCTCCGCGGAGTCAACCTCGGCAGCGACGGAAAGCTCCCTCCTTTCCCCACGCCGGACGACCCAGTCCTCCTCGACCGGTTAGCCGAGCTGGGCTTCAATGCGATTCGCCTCCCTTTCATCTGGGAGGCATACGAGCCGGAGCCGGGCCGGTATGACGAAGCGTACCTTGCGCGCCTGGTCGCCGTCGCTGCGTCGGCCTGGGCGCGCGGGCTCTACGTGATCATCGACATCCACCAAGACGGCTTCGCTCGCACTCTCTGCTACGGCTGCGGCGCCGGCTTCCCCTTGTGGGCTGTCTCGCCCCGCGCCAAGCCGCATCCGCCCAACAACGGCGGCCGTTGCAAGGTCTGGGCACTCCTCGAGCTGCTGGACCCTTGCGTGCACCGCTCGTTCGCCGACTTCTACTCCGATGCATACGGTGTCCGCAGTCGCTACCTCGCGATGCTCGGGCGGATCACGGGGTCCTTCGCCGCGGTCCCGGGGGTCGTCGGCTACGACCCGCTGAACGAGCCCTGGAGAGACGAGCAACGTGAGATCGCCCCGCTATACCGCGACGCCGCCGGAGCACTGCGTGCCCGGCACCCTACGGCCATCCTTTTTCTCCAGGGGCGCGGGCCGACCGCTACGGGCTTCCGAACTCGGCTACCGCGCCCCGTCCTGGAGAACTTCGCGTACGCACCGCATTACTACAAGCCCCTGGCCATCCTGCGCGATGACGGGGGTGGTCAGACCATGGTCATCGACCGAGCCTTCGGCCACATGGAGGCGAAGGCGGCGGAATGGGGCGTGCCGCTGCTGGTCGGTGAGTTCGGCATCCCAGGCGGAGCTCGGCATGCCGGCAACTACGTCGACCATCATTACGACCGGCTCGACGCGGTACTCGCCTCGGCAACGCAGTGGACCGTCTCGCCTCGCCGGGCGCGGCAGGCCGGCGAGGGGTGGAACGGCGAGGACTTCAGCCTGCTCGACGCCGCAGGTCAGCCGCGGCCGAATTACCGGGCACGCCCCTATCCACATCAGGTGGCTGGTGTCCCCGTGTGCTTCCGATTCGAGGCGAAGGCGCCCCGCGGGGGAAACCACGCTTGGAGTTCGTCTGGGTGCACCGCCCCGGACTTGGGCCCACGGAGATCGTCGTGCCGGCCGGGCTGTTCCCGCCGGGCTCTCGGCCGAGGGCCGAGCCTGGCGACGCAACTTGCCTCTGGGACCACTCGCGCGGGCTCGTGACATGCGATGCCCCCCGACCTGTGACGATCCGCGTCGTGCTCGAATCGCCTTGAATCGACGGCCTTCAACCGAGCCGGCCATGCTCCGCTCGTTGAGCAGATCCCGATGTACTCGCACTTCGCTTTTCCCTTTCAGAGATCCGATCGTGTAGGAGACGCTGTACTTCGGCGGGATCCGCAGGCACAGGTGAACGTGATCGGGCCTCGCATTCCCCTCCAGCAACTCGACTCCCTTCTGCTCGCATAAGTCTCGCAAGATCCGACCAATGCCCGTACGCAACTTGCCATACAGGACCTTTCGCCGGTACTTCGGGATAACACCACATGCTACTTGCAGTCCCACCGAACATGGGCCAAACTCTCAAAGTCATGCATATGCTCTTCCTCCAGCCCAACAGGGCATTCCCCGGAGGAAGAGCGTATTGCATTAACAGCACCCCGGACCGGCAGAGCCTCTCAGGGTCGCACGGCCAGAGGCCGTGGCTTTATCTCGTACTAATGAACAACGAATTACGAGTTCCACGATGCTCCTGAACAGCGAGTGGGTCGAGCGATTTATCCACACCTGCGCGAAGGTACGATCGGCGCGTCGCCAGTCGCTGACCGCCGGTCAACTGGTTTATTCGATAACGCCCGAGGGGCGGTGTTGGGTGGTGAAGGCCAGGTACGTCAAGCTGCTCGACCCGCGCGTTGAAGGCAATCGCTTCATCCGGCTGATCCTGGGCCGCGGCGGTCTCTTCGGTGATCGTCCGTTCGGGGCAGGCGCATTCCGCGGGTCCATATCGCCCCAGCACGAGCAGGCAGTCGCCCACGGCCCTGATGAGATCATCGAAATGGATCGCCAAGCATTAGAGGCCGCGGTGCACGCCCAGTCCGAGCTTTCCACCTTGCTTCTTGAATCGGCGACCGCTCGTGCTCAGTTCCTCGATCGCCGGTTGCTCTGGCAGTTCACCACGCCGATCCGGGCCCGGGTGGCATCTACCCTCCGGGACGTAATCTGCTTCGAGGGGCATCGCTGCCGACACGGCCATACGATCGACGTGCCACTCACCCACCAGGACCTGGCGGAACTCGTCGGCGCGGCTTGCCCCGTGGTCAGCGCGCTGGTCCGCTTGCGGGACGAGCGCCTGATCGCGTACACGCGACGCTACATCTGCGTGGACGACCTCGACGGCCTGGACCGCGTCGCCGCCGGCTAGGGCGTGCCCCGCCGGATTCGGGGACTGGACGCCGTCGAAGTACTTCCACTTGATTCGGGTCGTCTGATGCAGCCGAAGTTAACTGGGCTGGCGATGGGTTCAAGCCTGGCAGGGAAAAATTCCGTGGCCATCTTTTCATGCGTCAATCGAGCGATCGGCGACTGAACAAATGGCTCGTTGATCCTCGGCGTGTTGCAGGCTGGACTCCTGTGAAGTTGATCTTGGGAGACAGGGCCTCATGTCCATGGACTATATGCTCACACGGAGAGAGAATCTCTCAGCGGTGCGATCTCCAGCCTATGTTGAAGCATCCGGCCGTGCAGTCATTCTCATGCGGAGGCAAAGCGAGCCCCACGCCTTCTCGATAAAGCCAAGCCGCCCTCGCGCGATACTTTAGGAGATGGGAGGATCCGCAATAGGGTCGTTTCGCGCGACCGGTCTCCGAGGACGGTGTTGGATGCGCCAGCTGCCCGCCCGCCTTCGGATCGGCACGAACCTCAGCGTCTGGCTCGCCGTCGTGGCCGTGTGGGCCGGAACCTGTGGCCTCGCTCACGGCCAGACACCCGCTGGCCCCCCACCGAATCCGCCCCAATCGAGCGCGCTCGAAGAGCGGCTTCGGCGGGTCGAAGAGGTGAACGCCCGCCTGCTCGAGCAGCTCAACCGCGACCGGGAGGAGTCAGCCCAACGGTACGGCGCGTTGGAGGGCCGCTACCGACGCGATCGCGAGGAATCGGCCCGGCGGTATGGCGTGTTGGAGGATCGCTACCGTGAGCTCCAGCGCAGGCTGGGCGAGCCACGTCCCGCCGCCGAGGCAGAAACCACGCCGGCATCAGTCGAGACGACCACCCGCAGATCGCACCTCGGGCGGCCCGGCGAAGTGGGCCGGCCCCACCCCACCCGCGAACTCCCCTTGAAGGTTCGACTCGCTGACGGGTTTCAGCTCGCCTCGGAGAATGACGAGTTCGACCTCCGGTTCCACGTCCTCGACCAGACCGACTTCAAGCTCTTCATCCCCAACGACCGCACGTTCGGCAAGAGCGGCCTCTATATCCCCCGGGTGCGGGTCTACCTCGAAGGCCGACTGACGCGCTACTGGGAATACGAAGTGTCGCTACAGCGCAGTCTCGATGGCAGCTGGGACCTGCTCGACGGGAACCTCAACCTCCACTTGTCCGATGCGTTCCAGGTCAAGTTTGGCCGCTGCCTGGTGCCCTACAGCTACGACTGGTTCGACCACCTCGAGCAATACTTCATCGCGCTGAGCGGGCGCTGTTCCCCCTGAACTACGGGCTGTCGCGCCAGGCCGGTCTGATGGCCTGGGGGCGGGCCGGAGAAGGCCGGCTCGATTGGGCACTCGGCGGGTTCAACGGCCACCTCACCGGGCTGGCCGACAACAACCCGAACCAGGAGGCCGTCGGCTACTTGAACCTCCGACCGTTCCTCGGCTCGGACCGGTTCCCGGCACTGCGCCAGCTAAACGTTGGCGTCTCGGGCACCATCGGCGAGGTCGTGCGAAACGAAGACCCGCTGCCCCTACGGACCTCGGTGCAGGCCGCTGAGAACGACGAGGCCACGACCGACGCTTCGGCCGTCTTTCTCAACTTCAACGACGGCACGGTCTACCAGGGCGAGCGCCTTTTCGGCGCGGCCCACCTCGCCTACTATTACCGCGGTCTCTCGCTCGAGTCGGAGTGGAACTTCGGCCAGTTCCAGATGACTCGGCCCGGCCTTCGGAACAAGCCCGAGATCCCGTGCAGGGCTTCCACGTCGCGCTCTCCTACTTCGTGACCGGCGAACAAATCGAGCGCCGGACGACCGTCGTGCCCGTGCGGCCGTTCCGCCCCGTTCGCGGTGAATGGGGCCCGGGCGCCATCGAGCCGTTCGTCCGCTACAGCCAGCTCAACCTGGGGGATATCCTCTTCAAGGACCACCTCGCCGATGGTCAGTTCTGGACGAACGACGTTTCGATGGTCGACCTAGGCCTCAATTGGTACCCTAACCCTTGGATCAAGTTCTACCTTGACTGGCAGCACGCGACGTTCGGGTCGCCGGTCCTCGTCAACGAGGCGAAGGGCATCTTCGGCCGCAGCACCGACCTGTTGTGGGTCCGCTGCCAGGTCTACTTCTGAGACACTCAGCAGCCCTCCACCACGGGGAGCAGGTCCGCGACGCGCGGCATGCGTATCGAGATGGCCTCGTCCCACCAACTGGCGACAGCCTGGGCTGCAAACCCTGCGGTGAGCTTGTCGCAGGAGGCAGTCCAATCGGTATAGCGACCCGACGAGTGTTCGCTCCCGACCGAGGTTGCCTCACTCCTGAATGTGACCGTAATGACCGCCTGTCCCCGCTCGATGACAACCGCACAGAAAGCATCGAGCCGCGAATTAACTTCCCGGATGCGTCGGTCCGACCGAAGCGGCACAGCACTGCTGCCTCGGAGTCGAGGGTCATCGCTTGCGAGATTGACGTTCTCCTTCCGTGCTTGGGGACTCCTCGCCTAGGACCTTGTAGATCGTCGGGCGGCTCACGCCCGTTTCCCGGGCGATGTGGCTGATCTTCCGCCCCTCGGCCCTCAGGCGCTTGACCTCCGCCTCCAGTTCGGGCGTGACCTTGACCCGCCGGCCCTTTTCCGACCCGCCCCACCGGAGGCCGCGCGCCCGGGCGGCCTCCTGCCCGGCCAGGATGCGTTGCGCCGGACCTCGGTCTCGTACAGAGTGATCGAGCTCAGCATGCCCGCCATCCGTCGCCCCCACACGGTCGAGAGATCGAGATAGTCCTGGAGGCTGATGAAATTGACCCGGCGGGCGGCCAGATGCTCGAACAGCCTGAGCAGCTCCGAGCAGCTCTTGCCCAGGCGGTCCAGCCTCCAGCAGACGACCGTCTCGACCCGGCCCGCGTTAACGTCCTCCATGAGTCGGTCCCATTCCGGCCGGCTCGGGTCGCTCCCGGTCCACGAGTCCTTATACCGCGCACCTCCCGCCCCCGGCCGTCCGCCCACCGCTGCAGGTCGGCCTGTCGCTCCTGGTCGGACCACCGCTGCAGGTCCGATTCCTGCGCGGCCGTGCGGCGGTTCGCGTCCAAGAGCGCATGTAGATGGCGATGAGCTTGCCGGTGCGGTTGTGCCCCCGGTCTGCCTTTGGCCCGGTCTGCGGTGACGATGGCGTCATCATGTCCTCCCGATCACCTACCGTATTCCGCGGGGTCGGCTTTGTAAGGTTCGAATGGGTATCTAATTTTACAGCTCTTCTTCGGGAATTATAAAAGAGCTTGCCTGGTTGTTGACTCTCGATGCAGAGATTTTACAATAGGCGGATCAGCCACATCGCCGAGCGGTGGCTGGATCCCTGCTTGGCTGCCGGGGCGGACGCGAGACCGGACCTGGACGGCGAGGCTGTGCTTTTCCTTGAGGACGCGACATGGCACACGAGATCTATCAAGATTGCATCGAAGCCTGTCTCGCCTGTGCTCAGGAGTGCGAGCACTGCGGGGACGCCTGTATCGGCATGACCGAGATGGCAAATTGCGTTCGGACATGCCGCGACTGTTCTGAACTCTGCTGGGTCTGCTCCGAGATTGAGGATCTCTGTCCGTGCTTGGGGACCCTCGCCCAGGACCTTGTAGATTGTCGGGCGGCTCACGCCCGTCTCCCGGGCGATGTGGCTGATCTTCCGTCCCTCGGCCCTCAGGAGCTTGACCCTCGCCTCCAGTTCTGGCGTGACCTTGACCCGCCGGCCCTTCTGACCCGCCCCACCGGAGGCCCCGCGCCGGGCGGCCTCCTGCCCGGCCAGGATGCGTTGCGCCGGACCTCGGTCTCGTAGAGGGCGATCGAGCCCAGCACGCCTGCCATCCGTCGCCCCGACGCGGTCGAGAGATCGAGATCGTCCTGGAGGCTGATGAAGTTGACCCGGCGGGCGGCCAGATGCTCGAACAGCTTGACCAGCTCCGAGCAGGTCTTGCCCAGGCGGTCCAGCCGCCAGCAGACGACCGTCTCGACTCGCTCGCGTCGACGTCCTCCATGAGCCGGTCCCATTCCGGCCGGCTCGGGTCGCTCCCGGTCCAGGAGTCCTTATACCAACGGACCTCCCGCCCCCGGCCGTCCGCCGAACGCTGCAGGTCGGTCTGGCGCTCCTGGTCGGACCACCGCTGCAGGTTGATTCCTTCGCCGCCGTGCGGCGGCGCGCTCCGAGAGTCGCATGTAGATGGCGATGAACCGGCCGGCGGGGGGTGCCACGGCCCCGGGCGGCCGTTGGCCCGGTCTGCGGTGACGATCGCGTCATCATGTCCTCCCGATCACCTACCGTATCCCGCGGGGTCGGCTTTGTAAAGTTCGAATGGATATCTACATTTTACAGCTCTTCTTCGGGAA
>CAWFAF010000044.1:0-57295 GCA_963813575.1 uncultured Planctomycetaceae bacterium | reverse complement strand
GCCGCACGCCTCCATGCCAACCAGGCAAGCGGGCAGCTTGGCAAAAAATGGCAGCATCTGCGACCGCCGAAGCGACCGACGAACAACGACCTGACCGGTCGCATCAATGCCGTGGACCTGAAAAACGTTCTTGGCCAAGTCGAGGCCGATCGTGGTAATCTGCATAGCGGATGGCTCCTATTTTGCTCGTGAACGCCTTAGGGCCTTCACACTTTGGCACCCAGATGCCGTGAGCGGGAGCCATCCACCTCATCTGTTGTCGGAGCCGGAGCGGAAAACCTCTGTTCTTTCCGAGCATTTCGCATTTTGACCCACTTCGGAAGTCGGCCCTAGTCCAACCGCCCCCCGATATGCTTTGATGCGAAGGGCCGAGATTCCAATTCTAGGGGTATTCTTTGACCGCCGAGCGCGTCGAACGACGACTGGCAGCGGTGCTGGCGGCGGATGTCGCCGGATATAGCCGGTTGATGGGTCGCGACGAGGAGCGCACACTTTCGCAGCTAAAGACGTTCCGAAGGACGCTTTCGATCCCGGGATTGCCACGCACCGCGGCCGTATCGTCAAGACCACTGGCGATGGCATGTTGGTCGAGTTCGCTAGTGCTGTCGATGCAGCGCGGTGTGCGGTGGAAATCCAACGAGAGATGGCGAAGCGAAACGCCAGCATGTCACCGGAACTCAGGATTGAATTTCGCATCGGCATTCACGTCGGCGACATCATCATCGATGACGATGATATCTTCGGCGACGGCGTCGATATCGCAGCGCGCCTTGAGGGGATCGCTGAACCTGGCGGTATCTGCATCTCCGATGACGCCTACAGGCAAATTCGCGGCAAGATCGATGTCGTCTTCGATGACGTTGGGTTGCAAACTTTAAAGAATATTGCTGAGCCAATGCATGCTTGGCAACTACAGCTTGCGGACCAGGGCGACGCCTCGATCCCTTCTAGTTCATCGCTGTCACAGGCTCACGATCTAAGCCTTCCTGACAAACCGTCTATTGTCGTCCTGCCGTTCGACAACATGTCCGCCGAGCCCGGCCAAGACTACCTGGCTGATGGAATCGTCGAGGCCATTACCGCGGCGCTTTCGTGCATCCGCTCTTTCTTCGTCATCGCACGCAGTTCAGCATTCACCTATAAAGGCCGCACGACAAATGCGCGTCAAATCGGCAAAGAGTTGGGCGTTGCCTATTTGCTTGAGGGTAGCGTGCAGAAAGCCGGCAACCGCCTCCGGATTATCGTTCAGCTAATCGAGACCGAGGGAGGCGCACACGTCTGGAGTTCGCGCTTTGATGGCATACTCGACGAGTTTTTTGATCTTGAGGATCGAATAACCGAGCAGGTAGCAGGCGCTCTACAACCTTCCGTCCGTCTTGCTGAGATCGAACGCGCGCGGCGCAAACGGCCGCAAGACCTAAGTAGTTATGACTATACCATGAGGGCGATGCCCCATGTCTGGGCGCTTGAGAAGGAAGAGAGCGCCAGGGCGCTCGAACTCCTCGAAAAAGCGCTCGCGATTGATCCCCAATACCCCTTAGCCTTGTCGCTTGCTGGTTGGTGCCACGCCCAGCGTTCCGTCTACAATTGGGCGGATGACATCGCGGGGAGTCAGGCAATGGCACGATCGCTTGCCGAGCGGGCAGCCGAAATGAGTGGCGAGGATCCCATCATCTTGGCAATACTCGGCGCAGTGCACACCTTTGTTCGCAACCATGGAACCGCGCGCGTGTTGCTCGAACGCGCCGTTACACTCGATCCCAACGCCTCGTGGGCCTGGTCCCGGCTCGGATGGCTAGAGAATTATGCCGATCAGCCTCAAAAGGCGATCGGAAATTTTGAACGTGCGTTGCGGTTGAGCCCGATCGATCCGATGAATTTCAACAACTATGTGGGTATAGGGTCGGCGCATGAGTTAGCGCAAGAATACGATGAAGCTGCGACATTCTACCGACGAGCGCTCCAAGAACGGCCAAACGCACGTTGGATATACCGAAATTTGGCGTCATCTCTATCGGCAGGCAGCCGTGTCGAAGAGGCGAGACGAGCCTATGCTGAGATGATGCGTGCCTATCCTGATCTGACGGTTTCAAAATTCAAACAGGCAATGGTTTTTTCTCCCGTAGCCCTGAACCGCATGGCAGAAAATCTCAGAAAACTCGGGTTGCCCGACTGATTAGGTCAATCCAGCACAAAGGTTGTGGCGTCGCCTTTCGGTCTTTGCGAAAGCCTACGTCGGCTTCTGGCACGAAAGGGACATAACGACGGCGACGCGCAATGTCCGCTGTCGGGGGCAAAGCAGAAAACATCTGCTCTTGGCGAGTATTTCGCCTTTTGACCCACTGCAGACGTCATGATGCCGTGCCCTTTGCCCAATCATTTGCCAAGCTTGAGCGCGGCGCGCAAAGACAGTTCGAGGCGCAGTCGACCGATTAAATCCTAACCGCGTCGCCAGTTTGCCGCGGCTTACCAACTCACGGGGCTCGCGGCGGTAACCTAACGAGGGTAGTCCTCGCTTCCTTAGGACCCGCTGAATTTACGAAATGGCGAAGCCGGTCCTTCAGGTCGAATAGTTCTTCCAGGGGCATGTTCAGGAAGCAGTAAAACTCTCCCAACATCTGTTCCGTCCGTTTCCGCAGCGAACCCCCCTTCGGGGTTAGATCGACAAGCACGCGTCGTTCATCGGCAGCCTGACGGCGTCGGGTAACCAAGCCCTTGCTCTCCAGCCGTTTGAGCATTGGCGAAAGAGTCCCAAAATCCATTCCTAGCAGTGAGGCAAGATCACCAACTCCTTGCGGCCCGCGTTCCCAAAGCACCACGAGGACTAAGTATTGGGGGTAGGTCACGCCAAGCTTTTTTAGAAACGGTACGAACAGTCGCGTCATGTGATTGCTGGCAGCGTAGAGCGCGAAGCAAAGATGGCTGTCGAGCCCGGGCATTTCCACTGGCGCAATGGGACTTTGAGCATTCAGGCTTTTTCTTCTTACTTCGCGTCGCATAACACGGACTTCCCTGATAACTGCCAACAACCGCTTGAGAATATATGGATACGACTTCTCATTGGACCGCTGTTCCGCTGTATTATGTGAAAAACGGTATCATTCAGCATTAGTTGAACCGAATCTTACCGTTAACAGTCTAAGCTATGCAAGTCGCGGACAAAAAACCGCCGGGGAATTTCCCCGGCGGATCGTCTCGCACCGCGATGCGGGGCTGCCTTAAGCCTTCATCGCTCCCTTCACCGCTTCCGCCGTGATCGGCAGCGAGCGGACGCGGGCGCCGCTGGCATTGAAGATCGCGTTACCGAGCGCGGGAGCGATCACCGTCACCGCCGGCTCGCCGACGCCCGTGGCCTTTTCACCATTGGCGATGACGCTGACGGCGACTTCCGGCACCTGACTCATCCGCAGCGGGGTGTAGGTGTCGAAGTTGGTCTGCTCGATGCCGCCGTCCTTCAGCGTCGCCTTCTCGTACATCGCGAGCGACAGCCCCCACAGCGCGGCGCCCTCGACCTGGGCGCGGATGTTGTCGGGGTGCACTTGGGTGCCGACGTCGGTGGCCACGGTCAGTTTCTTGACCTTGACCTCGCCCGACGAGGAGACCGCGACATGGGCGACGCAGGCGGTCCAGCTGGCGGTCGCGCGCTCCTGCGACGAGACGCAGGCGACGCCCATGCCTTCGCCCTTGGGCAAAGCCTTGGTGCCGTAGCCGGCCATGCCCATCGCGGCGAGCAGAGTGTTGCGCAGGCGTTGCGCGCCGCCGTCGTTCTTGCCCTTGCCGTCGAGCATGTCGATCCGGTACTGGGCGGGATCCTTGCCGGCCGCATGGGCGAGTTCGTCGACCATGCTTTCGACCGCCCAGAAGGTCCAGCCCGGCGCCACCGACCGCAGCTGACCCGACGGGGTGGCGTTATGCGCCATCTCGTTGAGGATGGCGCGGACGTTGTGATTGGGCACGGAGTAGAAGAAGTCCGCGCCGTTCACGGCGAAGCCGTCGAGACCGCCTTTCTTGTCGACCGATGGCGTGAGGAAACCCGGAATTCCCCAGCGCTTGGTCGGCCACGCGCTGACCACGTCGTGATTCATCGCGATCAGCTTGCCGTCACCGTCCAGACCCGCCTTGATCTTCTGCAACGTCAGCGGACGCGAGAAGTCCATGGTCATGTCGTTTTCGCGGCTGTAGATGACCTTGACTGGCTTGCCGACGGCCTTCGCCGCCTGCACCGCCGGCACCATCATGTCGGCATCGAGACGCCGGCCGAAGCCGCCGCCCAGCCACATCTGGTGCATCACGACGAATTTGGGATCGACCCCGGCGGCGCCGGCCGCGATCGCGCCGGAGCGCGTCGCGAACTGGTTGCCGGAATAGAGGTGCCAGATATCGCCCTTGAGCTCCGCCGTGGCGTTCATCGGCTCCAGCGGCGCATGGATGTTGATGTTGGTGGTGTATTCCGCCTCCATCACCTTGGCCGCGGTGCCGAACGCCGCCGCGGTATCGCCGTCCTTGACGAAGAACAGTCCGGAATCGTCCAGCGCCTGCAGCCGTCTGGCTTCGTCGAGCAGCGACTGGCTCGACAGCTTGGCGTTGGGACCGCCATCATAGTCGATCTTCAGCGCGTCCGCCGCCTTGCGGGCGTTGGCGTAGGTGTTGGCCACCGCCACCACCCAGCCGGTCGTGGTTGCGGTCTTGTCGTCGAGGACGACGGCCTTGATGAAGCCCGGCACCTTCTTCGCGCTGCTGTCGTCGACCGACTTGACGGTAGCGCCATAGCGCACCGGCGGCGTCACCACCTTGCCGTACACCATGCCCGGCAGCATGACGTCGATGCCGTATTTCGCCGTGCCGTTGGTCTTGGAGGGGATGTCGAGCTGCGGAACCGAAACGCCGATCATGGTATACTGGTCGGGCGTCTTCAGCTTGATCGCCTTGAGTTCCTCGGGCGTAAAGGTCTTGGTGATCTTGCCGCTTTTGACGATGTCGGCGAAGGTCATCGACTTCTTCGCCTTCGGATGCGAAACGACGGAGTCCCTGACGACCAGCTCATCCTTGTAGTAGGGCGGCACGCCCATAGCCGCGACCGCGGCGTCGACCAACGCCATGCGCCCCGCGGCGCCCGCGCGGCTCATTGCATCGAAGTTCATCGTGGTGCTCCAGCTGCCGCCGGTGATCTGCGCGCCGAGCACGGGATCGTTGAACTTCGGATCGTTGGAGGCGAGCTGAACCCGCATGTCCTTCCAGCTGGCGCCGAGCTCTTCGCAGATGATCTGCGCCATGGTGGAAGCGATGTGCTGGCCCATGTCGGCCTTGCCGCAGGTGACCGTGACGATCCCGTCCGGCGCGATCGAATACCAGACGCTGGGATCGAAATTGCCGGCAGCCGCGGCGGCGAGCGCCGAATCGGAGCCGAGCAGTCCGGGGACGGCGGAATAGCCGAGCGCGAGCCCGGCCGCGGCCGATCCGACCAGGAACGAGCGGCGGCTGAGATCGGGCGAAACGTTCTCCTGGGTGATTTTCACGTGCGTGTTCATGTGGGCCTCCGCTCGGTGGCGGCGTTGGACGCGGTGCGCATGTCGGCGGCGGCGCGCATGATCGCCTTCTGAATGCGGGAGTAGGTCATGCAACGGCAGAGATTGCCGTCCATATGCGCCACGATTTCGTCCTTGGTCGGATTGCCGTTCTTGGCGAGCAATGATGCCGCCTGCATGATCTGGCCGGACTGGCAGTAGCCGCATTGCGGGACCTGCTCGGCGATCCAGGCCTTCTGCAAGGGATGATCGCCCTTGGCGCTGAGGCCCTCGATGGTGGTGATCTTCTTGCCGGCGACGTCGGAAAGCGAGGTCTGGCAGGATCGCACCGCTTCGCCGTTGACGTGAACCGTGCAGGCGCCGCACAGGCCGGCGCCGCAGCCGAATTTTGTACCGGTCATCTGCAATTGCTCGCGGATGGCCCAGAGCAGCGGCGTATCGCTTGCCGCCTCGACGGACATATTCCGTCCGTTGATGTTCAAGGTAGTCATGTTCCCTCCAAAAGGCGGTATCTACCGGCTACCATGGCCATCCGCCTATCCGGCCATGTCACTCCATCTTTTTGTGGAGATATTATCTCTACGAACACACGACTTTCGTGCCCTCCAATCGTCTCGCAGCTACCGGCGTCAACCACCAAACAACAAGCTCAGGAAACGAGCTTCAGAGTTTTGCGAGGAAGGGTGGGCAACTCTTTTGGTCCTGCCGACCTCACGAAATGATGAAGCCGGTCCTTCAGGTCGGTGAGTTCGTCCAAGGGCGTGTTCAGAAAGCAGTAAAACTCGCCCAACATCTGCTCGGTTCGTTTCCGAAGCGAGACCCCCTTCGATGTTAGAGCGACGAGCACGCGACGTTCATCGCGGGGCGACCGTTGCCGCGTGATCAATCCCTTGCTCTCAATACGCTTAAGCATCGGCGAAAGCGTGCCAAAATCCATTCGTAGCATTGAGGCGAGGTCTCCCACCCCTTGGGGGCCACGCTCCCAAAGCACAACGAGAACCAGATATTGGGGGTAGGTCACGCCCAGCTTTTGAAGGAAGGGTACGAACAGTCGCGTCATGTGGTTGCTGGCGGCGTAGAGCGCGAAGCAAAGATGGCTGTCGAGCCCCGGCACTTCTACCGGAGCAACCGAGCTTCGAACGTTCAAGTTTTTTCTTCTTGCATTGCGTCGCATATCATTGACTCTGATTACATCGTGTGCAAGCTAATAGCGTCTTCTACAACTGTCAACGACTGTTGAGAGGGCATGACCAGCTCCGCCTTTAGGTCGGCCGCTGTCATCACAGGAAACAAACTCAAGGGAGGGAAATCATCATGTCTGATATGGATCGCCGCGCATTCGTGGGCGCCGCCGCTGTAGGCGGCGTGGCGGCCGCCGTTCTTGCTGCTTCATCCGCCATGGCGGCGGGGCAGACCGGGTATTTCGTGATCGCCGAAATCGTGGCCAAGAAGGGTAAGGAGGATGACCTCCGTGCGCTGATGGTGCCCTTCGCCGAAGGGGCGGCCAAGGAGCCTGGTTGCCTCGGCTACACGCTGATGGAAGTCATCGCCGAGCCCGGCCGCTTCCTCACCTTCGAACGCTGGACCGACAAGAAAGCCCTCGAGGGCCACATGGTCACGCCGGAGATCAAGGCGATCGTTCCGAAGCTTGACCCCGTACTGGCAAAGCCGTTCACCCAGCTTTTCCTCGACGCGCGCACGGGCGGCTAAGCAGAGCCTGCCGGATACGCGCCAAACGGCGGGCCACTGCTACCGCAGCGGCCCGGAACAACACTCGATCTATAATTCAAAGCAAACATAGCAACAGGGAGGGAAGAATGCGCGGTCTAATCTATGGGGTGGGTGCAGTGGTGGCGCTCGCAATTGCTGCTCCGGCGTTTGCCGGCGATCTGACGAGCATTGAGCTCGATCCGAGCGGCAAAGCGATTGCGGTCAAGAAGGAGCCTGGAAAGCTCGCTCTGATTCCGGACATTGCCGGCAAGCCGAACAAGGGTTTCGAGTATGCGGCGATCTATCAAGTGCCGCCGAACAGCATTGATATTGGCAAAGGCATCAATGTGATGCGCGGGCACGTCGACGCCAACGGCTCGATCGCGCTTCACGAGGGACCTGCGGAACAGGGATACGTTCTTTACGTCATCAGCGGCACTGGCAAGATGACCCTGAACGACAAGGATGGCAAACAGTACGGCGAAGTCACCTACAAGCCCGATGATATCCTTCTGTTCCACCCGCATACGTGGCACGGCTGGATCAACGGCGACAAGCCGTTCGAATTCCTCGGCTTCGACATGCAGGAAAAGAAGTAACGCCAACCTATCGGCGCGAGCAAAAGATCGTCCCGTCCCAAGCTCACGCCGATGGCGAATCTGCTTCAGAGGAGGAAACCGTGATCAAGATCCATCATCTCAACCACTCGCGCTCGACCCGGGTCATCTGGTTGATGGAAGAGCTGAACGAGCCCTACGAGATTGTGCAGCACATGCGGGATCCCAACACATTCCGCTCACCGCAGACGCTCGAGCGAGTCCATCCGCTCGGCAAGGCCCCGGTGATCGAAGACGGCCCCCTGATGCTCGCGGAGTCCGGCGCCATCATCGAGTATCTCATCTCGACCTATGGCCGCGGCAAGCTCGCGCCGGCGCCGGGCGGGTCTTCCTGGGCGCGGTATATCGAACTACTTCACTTCGCGGAGGGATCAGCCATGTTTCCTCTGCTTGTCCACCTTCTCGGCATGTTCACCGGCGGACTCTCCGATGGTCTGAAGGGGTTCATCACACCGGACATTGCCAAGATCCTGAAATACCTTGACGCCGAGGTTGCTAGAAACGGCTACCTCATGGCAGAGGGCTTCACCGGCGCGGACATCCAGATGTCCTACGTTGTCGAAATAGCCCGCATGGGTAAGCTGCACGAACCGTATGCGTCCCTGGAAGCCTGGATGGCGCGACTTGAGCAACGCCCCGCCTACAAGCGTGCGATCGAACGGGGCGGACCGGTACGGCTCCCGATCTGATTAGATCTTGTGGTCCGGCGGATGAGGAACGTCCGGTCTTGGCAGATTGTGTTGAAAAACTCTCCTGTTGAAGCGCAAGAAGTTCGCTGATTCATTGGGTCTCGTAAGGGGGAGACCGGAAGCGATGATGGGTCCGCGGCAGGTTGATCAGGCGGCGCTGTTCTACGAGTTCTCACTTGAGCGACACGTTCCGGCGGCCCACTTGCTAAGATCGATCGACCGTTTCGTCGATTTGTCGGACGTTCGGAGCCAGTTGGCACCATTTTACAGCTCTACTGGCCGGCCTTCGATTGATCCCGAACTGCTGGTCCGGATGTTACTGGTTGGCTATTGCTACGGCATTCGTTCGGAACGGCGGTTGTGCGAGGAGGTTCACCTGAACCTCGCGTACCGTTGGTTCTGTCGGCTTGGGCTCGACGGCGAGGTTCCAGAGCACTCGACCTTCTCCAAGAATAGGCATGGCCGCTTCCGCGATAGCGATCTGCTGCGAAAGCTGTTCGAGACCGTGGTCCGGCGCTGCATGGCCGAAGGGCTGGTCGACGGGGCTGCCTTTGCGGTTGATGCCAGCCTGATTGCTGCCGATGCCAACAAGCAGCGCTCTGCTGCCGGGTCTGATGATGTTGACTGGGAGGCCATCGCCAGGACGCGCCGATCCGTTCGGGAATATCTCGATACCCTGGATGAAGCTGCCTGGGGCGCCGCCAGCGAGACGGTACCGAAGTTCATCTCCAGGTCGGATCCCGCCGCACAATGGACCGGCGCACACAAAGGGCATGCTTTCTTTGCGTACGCCGACAACTACCTGATCGACCTGAAGGCCGCGATCATCGTCGATGTCGAGGCGACGCGGGCCATCCGGCAGGCCGAGGTCGGTGCGGCGCGCACAATGATCGAGCGCACCGAAGATTGCCTCGGGCTCTGCCCCGAGCGCCTGGCCGCCGACAGTGCCTACGGGTCGGCCGAGATGCTCGGGTGGTTGGTCAACGAGCGCGTGATCGAGCCGCACATTCCGGTGTTCGACAAGTCGGCCCGCGACGATGGGACGTTCTCGCGCGGAGACTTCGCCTACATTCAGGAAACCAATATCTACGTCTGTCCAGCCGGCAAGGCGCTAACCTCTACCGGCACTCTGGTGAACGATGGGGCAACACTGCTCTATCGCGCCAGCAAGTATGACTGCGACGCCTGCGAACTGAAGCCGCGGTGTTGTCCGAAGATGCCGGCCCGCAAGGTCCCGCGCTCGATTTACGAGAACGCCCGAGACGTTGCGCGCGACATCGCCAAGACCGAAGCCTATGTAACGTCGCGGCGTGAACGTAAGAAGATCGAGATGCTATTTGCACATCTCAAGCGCATCCTGCGCCTGGATCGGCTCAGGCTGAGAGGTCCATTTGGTGCTCAAGACGAGTTCCTGCTGGCTGCCATCGCCCAGAACCTCCGAAAGCTGGCAAAGCTGGTCCCGATGCCCGCCCCAATGCCGGCCTGAAAGCAAACAAGCTCCCGCGCGCCTGCCTCCTCGCGCCACCCAGGACAGCTAAGGCGGCGACTTCTTCAACACAATCGGCACGAAACGGTCATTGCGTTGCAGCCACCGCATGTCCTCTGTGGATGGCTCCCGCGTTGCAAGGGCTAAATTGACGCAGTGGCATTGGTCGGGTGCAGTCTTCTGTCCGGCCTGTTGATGCAGTCGGTTGAGACTGCTGGCCCTGATGGAGTCCGCGAACAAGGTCCCATTCTGTTGTGCAGGCTATGACGCCTTGGACATGAGTTGGGTTGTCCCTGTTCCCGGTCTGACCGGTCTGCCATCACATCGCATCGCGCTCGCAACCTCGTGAAGCTGACCTCCTCCTCAGCTAAATCGTATATCGTTGTTTATGCAGCCAGTGCCGGCCGGTGACCGGCACGATAGGTCTCGCCACGTGTCATGATAGCCCAGATGATCCGCGCGGTCTTATTCGCCATCGCGACGGTGGCGACCCTTGTGGGTTTCCGCGCCAGCAGATCCGCCAGGCGTGGATCGATAGTCGCGGGATTGTGCCTTACGCGGCGCACAAGGGACGTCATGCCGACAATGAGCAGCCTGCGCAGGTATTTGTCGCCCATCTTGCTGATACGACCGAGTCGCTCTTTGCCACCGCTCGACTTCTGAAGCGGCGTCAGTCCCAACCAGGCAGCGAACTGCCTACCTGAGCGGAACTGATGCGGATCGGTGACCGATGCGGCAAGTGCCGTCGCGCCGACCGGCCCGATGCCGGGGATAGTCATGAGACGACGTGCAACATCGTTGCCACGTAAACAAGCGGCCAGATCACGATCGATCTCGCGGAGCCGGACGTGGATGTCGAGCGCCTGCTGTGACAGCGTAGTGACGATCTTGGCAGCTTCAATCGGTACCTCAGGAGCTTTGCCATCGACGATCTGCCGCGCCATCAGTAGCGCACGCTCCAGCCCCTTGGGGATATCGACGCCAAATTCGGCCAGTAGACCGCGGATCATGTTGATCAGCTGCGTGCGCTGCTTGACCAGCAGATCGCGCGTCCGGTGCATCGACAGCGCAGCCTGCTGCTCCGGCGACTTGACCGGCACGAACCGCATCGTAGGCCGTGTTACCGCCTCGCAAACCGCTTCCGCATCGGCCGCGTCGGTCTTCCCGCGCTTCACATACGGTTTAACGTAAGCTGGCGGCATTAGGCGCACATCATGGCCGAGTTTGACCAGCTCGCGCGCCCAGTAATGCGACGTGCCGCACGCCTCCATGCCAACCAGGCAAGCGGGCAGCTTGGCAAAAAATGGCAGCATCTGCGACCGCCGAAGCGACCGACGAACAACGACCTGACCGGTCGCATCAATGCCGTGGACCTGAAAAACGTTCTTGGCCAAGTCGAGGCCGATCGTGGTAATCTGCATAGCGGATGGCTCCTATTTTGCTCGTGAACGCCTTAGGGCCTTCACACTTTGGCACCCAGATGCCGTGAGCGGGAGCCATCCACCTCATCTGTTGTCGAAGGCGAAGCGGAAAACATCTGCTCGCAACGAGCATTTCGCCTTTTGACCCAAACCGGACATATTGAGCTTTCTAAAGCCGTATCGCTCGCTCATACTTGGGGTTGTCGGGGCATGGGGTGTGCTTTTGGCTTCGCGTTGCTTCTGCCCTTGACGGCGCGGCCCATTATCAATTTCTGAATTGTTTCCCCATCAGGCTTATCGCGATTTCGTTCAAGCCCTTAGTCGCGTGATCGGTGCCGGTGCAGCAATTTCATAGTGGAGGCTTTCATGAAACGTCGTGAATTTCTGGCGCGATCCGCAACTGCCGTATCCGCGAGTCTTCTTCTGGGGAGCGTTCGGTCCGACGGTTATCGCTTCGTCGGTTCAGCGCTTGCCGCTGGCGAGGGAGATCGGCAGAAAGCGACGCTTGAGCAGAAGTTTGCCGAATTCGCACTTTCCATCAAATATGAAGCTCTGCCCCCTGACGTTATCGCCTCGGCCAAGCGCGTCCTTCTCGACACTCTCGGATGCGCATTCGGATCCGTAGGATCCGAGCCTGCGAATATAGCTGAGACGACAATTCGCAAGACTTTCGGGGAGGGCAATACAGCCACAGTGATCGGCTATCCGCGATCTGCCACCGTAGAAGGCGCGCTATTCGTCAATGGCGTCCTCGTTCGCTCCCTCGACCTGAACGATACCTATATTGGCACCGAACCACTTCATCCGAGCGAGGTGCTTCCGACGGCGATTGCTCTCTGCGAGGAGAATGGACGATCCGGCCGCGAACTCATCGAAGCGATAGTCGCGGGCTATGAGGCCAGCATGCGCGTTAATGACGCCATCTCCTTCATTGAGCGTGGCTTCCATCCTTTGTGTGCGGCCTCCTACGGGATCCCTCTGATTGCGGGCAAGATCTGGGGGCTTCCCAAGGAAGCCCTCGCAAACGCGGTTGGAATATCGGGCGCACGTGGCTTCACGAGTTTTGTGGTGAATAGCGGCGCGATCAGCATGATGAAAGCCATGGGACTAGCAGCCACGGCGGCTGACGGCGTTTTCGCAACGCGGCTCGCCGCCCAGGGTTTTACCGGTCCTTCCGGCACGCTGGAATGGCTGGCGTCGAAAATGAAGCCCATCAAGGAGGGGTTTGCCGTTGATCTTGAGCTTGCGCGATTCCGGCTGCCCCGGGTGGCATTCAAACGCTTCCCGATTCAAATTGAGTTGCAAGCCGTGGCAGAGGCTGGCGCATCACTCTCTGGGAAGATCAAGGGTCGCGCGCAGGATATCCGGGTGATCACGGTTGAGAGCTATCCGGGAATAATCGAACGTGTTGCGGATCCGGCGAAATTCAAGCCGCAGACAAAGGGTACCGCCGATCACAGTCTGCCCGTCTGCCTCGCCATGGCTCTTCTCGACGGCGATGTGACCGTCGCTCAATTCGAGAAAGATCGCTGGCGGTCCCAGGACGTGATGGCGCTGGTGGAAAAGACGTCGGTGAAGCCTGGAGAGGCACTCATCGCGAAACTCCCCAAGGGGCGCGGCGCAAGCATAGAGATTGTCTTTGCAGACGGTCAGTCTTTGCGTGAGACCGTGGAAGTTCCCGAAGGCGACGCGGAACGCCCCCTCTCGCGTTCGTCCCTCGGACGCAAATTCATGAACTTCGCGGTACCTGTCGTTAGCAAGGCCGGCGCAGAGCGCGTCATGTCACTCGTCGATGGACTTGAAGAGTTAAAGGATGTCCGAGAATTGACCCGAGCCCTCAAGGGAACCGGAAAACAAAATCCGGCGTGAGCCTGAACTCCTGGTCCACCTGCAAAGGAATGCCGATGTCGGGTGTTGGCACGAACCGGACCTCCCGCGATGTCCGCAGTTTGGTCGCTATCGGGGGGAAAGCGGATGTAGTCGCGTTTCTTCGGTTATGCAGCTAGTCGTCGTGTCATTTCCGCCAAAGCTGCATGTCCTTCGTTCGTTAGCGAATACGGCGCATTAAATTCTTGGCTGGTTTTTTCCACTAAGTGCTTTCGCTTGAGGTACTGCATGAGGGCATTTATCGATTTGCGCTGTATTCTCAACATATTCGTCACGTCTCTAATTCGAAGCGCCCCCGCATCCCGAATAGCCGAAAGCACTTTGCGAACACGGTCGGATTCAACAGGTGGCCGTGGCGCTTCCGCGTGATGGGTAAAGTTATCGCGTTGAGGATGTCTCAATCCGGCGGCGGTGATCCGATAAACTCGGTTGCCCTTCAATCCCTCGAACGTTTGGACAAATCTGCTGGCAACCAAACGCTTGAGGATTTGCTGCACCGTGTGCTCGGGCATACGCGCCGCGAGCCGTATCTTTGTAGCATCCGTCGCATACTCTCGCGGGATTGCTGATAGGACATGCTCCTCGTCGCGCGACAGCAAGGGAGTTCTTGTCGCCCGCGCGCATCACAATCCAAAAGGGTTTATCCGGATCTCCAAAGCTCACCCGTCCTTGTGCGTGCAGCTTAATCACAAGCTGACGAACTCTTTGATGACTGAGGCCTAACTCTTCCGCAATCTCGCTTCCCCGCATCGGTCGATCTAACAATTGGAGCAGGCGCTGGGCACCGGGTCCAGGGAGTCCGCTGTTACGCCGCGGTCGATCCGGAACAATCTTGAAGCGACATGCTTTCCCGCTCGTGGTCGTGTGCCACCTTTTCGATTGGTTTTGGCTGGCAAGTCCAATCCGCGCCAGTGCTCCGAGCTCAGTTGCCGTCCTGGTAAGATCAAGCTTCGCCTGTATCGCGATTTCCGGCTTGGAGTCCTTGCGGCGTCGGAGCGCGATCAGGCAAGCTGCCTGCGATTTGGTTAGGACAAGATTTCGAGCTTTGGATGTCATGCAGGCCTCCGATTGATTCGGCAGATCGCACTATGCCCTATTCCGCTTTGTGAAAGAGCGGGGGTACGCCGGCCATCCACAGGACGAGCATAAGGTCGACATCCGCGTCTATAGATTTCCGTTTGTGGCACGAAGCTGCCGATCCGCGACGTCCGCTACACGGTCGCGATTGGGAGTAAACCGGACATGACGAGGACAGCCCAATTCGGTCGAGAATGACCCGTCGCGTCACT
This sequence comes from uncultured Planctomycetaceae bacterium, assembly GCA_963813575.1. Classification (GTDB taxonomy): domain Bacteria; phylum Planctomycetota; class Planctomycetia; order Isosphaerales; family Isosphaeraceae; genus Aquisphaera. The sequence goes on along the minus strand of CAWFAF010000044.1, from coordinate 42,671 downwards.
TATTGCGGTGCAGCGGTACGTCCGATGTCAGCGGACCCGACTGACTTCAAGACGGCGCTTTTGATCACGAGCGGCCCAGGCGAGGTCACCCATCAATAGCTGGTGAATGATGCTTCCTCGTTCAGGGACCTCCTATCGCAATTGCGTCGCGGCTGCAGATAGATTATTTTCGACAGCGGCTCTTCTGGTATTGGCGAAGGGCTTTTGAATTGTTCTTTTGAATATCGATTTTGCGGGGGCTCATGTTTATTACCATGATCGCTGTGCTTTGCCGTCTAACTTCCACAGATTGCGTCGAGGAGATCGTCACCAGCTCAGCACTAGATAGCGGGCTTACCTTTCAGAGCTGTTTGCTCAATGGTCAAGCGGGCTTGGCCAAATGGAAGGAAGAACATCCAATCTATCATTCCGAGGCTTGGCACATCCAGCGCTATAAGTGCGTGCCCGGAGATTACAAGATGATTGCTCATCATCGAGCCTAAGCCGGGATTTAAAGGGGGCTCTGGTGATCGACCGTCAACGAAAAATCACGCGCTACGACGCCGACGCCGCAGAATGCGACGTGCTCGCAGAGTTCGCGACCGATCAATTCAATCGCATCGTGTAATGGCGAGTTGCGGCTCACTTCCGGAAATCGGATCGAGGAAAGAAATATGGACAAGCTAAGTCTGCAAAACCCGGTGTTCGCCACGTACGGCATCGCAGCCACGATTATGATACTCAAAGCCGTCAGCATGTCTTGGTTGACTGTGGTTCGGATGATGCAGGTGAAGGGCGGGTTCCGATCGCCCGAAGACATCAAGAAGACGGCCCTCAACCCCGATCCCGATCCGAAGCAGCTTGAGCCCAACGAGCGTGTCGAGCGGATTCGCCGAATTCAGTTGAATGACCTCGAAAACCTGCCGTTCTTTCTCATCGCCGGCCTACTTTTCGTTCTGACCGAGCCGTCCCTGCTGCTCGCGCGTTGGCTTCTTTATGGTTACGTAGTATCGCGGCTCCTGCACTTTGTCGCCTATTTTACCGCGCGGACGCACGACACGCGCGCCACCCTATGGACCGCGGGCTCTTTAATCTTGATCTTCATGACTGGTCGGACATTGGTCGCCGCGTTGGGCTATTGATGTGCGTAGTCGATGAGGTGACCGCTCGACATGTCATTTGCTGCAGTGCACGAGTTCGAATCTGGCACGAACCGGACTTGCCGACCGCACTGAGCGATGTCCGGCTTTGAAGGTACAGCGGAAAACATTTGCTCGCATTGAGCTTTTCCGGTTTTGAACCCCTAGCCGACTTCCGTCGTCACGTGCGCCCGGTCGCGAGCCACGACGGCCCTTGCCCTCAAGGCGGTTGTCAAGCAATCGCGCCGAGGTAGCGGGCACCTTCTCTAGGGATCAGCTCTCAAGCGGCCCTTATCATCAAATCACCAGAAGATTGGTGCAAATCGCGCGCACCGCACCAATGAGGTGATCGAGAAGGTCATCGCGTTTGTGAGTTCCGGCAGCTCGCCGTTTGCTATTCAATGACCTGATCGGCCATCAGCAAAACCTGTTCAGGAATTTTTATACCCATGGCCCGTGCTGTTCGAAGGTTAATGATGAACTCAAAGGTAGTCGGCTGTTCGACCGGCAACTCTTTCGGATCAGCGCCCTTCATTATGCGAGCCGCGTAGTCAGCCGCCATTGTGAAGAACGACCGTATGTTGGGACCATAGCTCATGAGCCCGTCGTACATCGTAACGTAACTGCTAACCTGAAAAATCGTCGGCAAATGGTTCTTCAGCGCAATTGCAGGCAAAGCGGGTCGGGGCGGATCAGCAAGAACGTAAACAGCTTCACAATTAGCCGCCTTCATCTGTGCGAACGTGCTCTCTAGGTCTTCCGGGTTCTTGGCGACAAAACCGCTTGCCAAAATGCCCATTGTTGAGGCCGCGCGCATTGCCAACTCTAGCAGAGGCGGATGACTCGGGTTATTGGAGATCAGTACGCCGATCTTATTCGCATTCGGAAACACTGACCGAATGATGTCCAGCGTCTTGGTAGTTGTGTCGCCAAACATGTTGGCAACCCCAGTTATATTTCCGCCGGGGTGAGTGAAGCTCTTTACGAATCCGGCTCCGATAGGATCACTAGCCGGTGCCATGATGATTGGAATCTTGGTGGTCGCCTTTTGAGCGGCTGCAACGGCCGGTGTTGCCTCTGCGATGATCAGGTCGGGATTTAAGGCGATTAGTTCACCAACCAACACCGGCAACGTCCCGTAGTGGCCGTTTGCTTCGCGAAAGTCGATAACGAGATTGTTGCCGTCTTCGTATCCTGCGCTCTTGAGCGAGGTACGAATGATGTTGAGGATACTAGCGCCAGGACTGGAGGTGACCAAAGCAATGCGCCACACCTTTGTGGAAGCCGCCTGCGCGAAGCTGATTGCGGCCAACGACCCGACGATCAAAGTTCGGCGTTTGAGGGGACGAGTTACTGCTACCTCCTGCACCTTGGCACTCAACGTACTCCGGCCAAGGGGATGGCGGGATTAGACATTTGTCCCATGCGGTCTGTCTCAGGTCGTCGCAACCCACCGACTAGAAACGGGGCGAACCATTTCAACGCATATGTCGGCTCATGGCACGTTCCGGACCTCCAGCGATGTCCGCAGTTCGGTCGCTATCGGACGGAAAGCGGGCATGCTGGGGAAAGCATATTTCGGTAGCTATTGACCAAGCAGACACTAATCAGTGGGCGTGCTAAATCGAAAATCTGCCTGCACCACTCGGGTCCCGTATGAGCAAAGGAACCGCGTTTCCCAAAAGACTGTCGTCGCTCGCCCGGCTGCCCGGCGGCATCTGGGCGCTCGGCTTTGTCAGCCTGTTCATGGACATCTCGTCCGAGATGATCCACGGTCTGTTGCCGGTGTTTCTCACGTCTGTGCTGGGCGCAAGCACCGAAATGGTCGGCCTCATCGAAGGTATCGGCGAGGCAACGGCATCGATTTCTAAGCTTTTCGCGGGCTGGGTGAGCGACAAGCTAGGCAAGCGTAAGGCGCTCACTGTGATCGGGTACGGCCTCGGCGCCTTGTCGAAGCCTCTCTTTGCCCTGGCACCGACCTCATCAATTGTGCTCGCCGCCCGGTTTTCGGATCGGGTCGGAAAAGGCATACGCGGAGCGCCGCGCGATGCGATGGTGGGAGACATGGTCCCCGCTGGCTTGCGCGGTGCAGCTTATGGGTTAAGACAAGCACTCGATTCTGTCGGCGCGTTTGCCGGACCGCTCATTGCCATCGCCTTGATGGCGACCCTGCACGACAATTTCCGGCTGATTTTCTGGCTCGCGCTGATTCCCGGTCTAATCTCGGTGCTCGTCCTCTTGGTCGCCGTGCGCGAACCGCCGCATCAAGCCGTTGCCACTCAGGCGCCGTTGAAATTCAGTGACCTCAAGACTTTAGGCGCTGCGTACTGGATCGTGGTCGGTATCGGCGCCGTGCTCACGCTCGCGCGTTTTAGCGAAGCCTTTCTGATCCTGCGCGCGCAGAGCGCCGGACTCGCCCTGGCACTGGCGCCACTTGTCCTGGTGATCATGAACATCGTCTATTCGCTCTCCGCATATCCCCTTGGCTCGCTGTCGGACCGGGTCGACCGCAAGTTGATGCTCGCCATAGGCTTTGCGACACTGACTATCTCGGATCTCGTCCTTGCCGTCGCTTCTACTCTGCCCGTGGTCATGGCCGGTGTGGCACTCTGGGGCCTGCACATGGGGATGACACAAGGTTTGCTGGCGGCTCTGGTATCTGACGAAGCGCCGACAAATCTGCGCGCGACTTCCTTCGGGGTCTTTAATTTTGTGAGCGGAGTCGCGCTATTGCTGGCGAGCCTGATAGCAGGCGCGCTTTGGGAGATGGTCGGCCCTTACGCGACCTTTATGGCCGGCGCGGCATTCACGGTGATCGGGCTTGTCGGGACTTTGGTGGCCCTGCGGAGATAAGCCTTGTCCAAAGTTGGGTTGCAGCGAGGCGGGGTGTAGATTTGGGAGCGTCCGTTTGTGATGCTGATGGACGGCTCCTCCGGGCAGGGGACCTCATTGAAGATAGATTTGTTCGCAAGTTCGACGAGGATGGTGAGCTGGATGCCCTCTATGCGGCCTAGCACGGGTGACGCATCTGTTTGCCGTTAGGCTTGCTACTACGCTCCGAGCGCAATCCACAATGTCCGCTGATGGCACCTTTCATGTCCGAGTTGAGTCCTCTGCTTTCGGGACCAAAGGAGACATCAAACGGGCTTGTCGTCATGTCCGCAAATGACTGCCGGCTCAACCGGACGTTCGGGCCGGCCCCATAAACTCCATTCTTCAGAAAGAACTCGGCCGCCCGCAATATGTCCTCGCAGCTTACGCAACGCGGTCCGGGAACAGTACCTTCAGTTGCTGCTGGAAGATGTCCGCGAACCTTTCAAAGCCGGCCTTCGCGGGGTGAAGCTCGTTGTGCCAGGAGCTGGTCTGCGGCGCCAACGTGCCCTGCCCGTTGATGAACGTCACCTTCGGGCCGGCCAAGGACGTCAGCATGGCGGCGAATTGCTCAAGCATGGCCTTGACGACCGCTTGCCCCGCCGCAAGCGTCGGAAACTTGCACAGGTCGAAGGTGGGCTTCAGCCATGGACCAAAGCCGCAGATGCCGCGGCCATCGGGGATTGCGAAGTCGTATCCCTGGAAAATCAACTGGGTGGTAGGGCTCAGCCGGTCGCGGAGCACGATCAGGTCTTCGTAGGCGGCACGCACTAGCGCCAGGGCGGCGTCGAAGCGCGTTTTCTGAATGAGTTCGGCCGGTGGCAGCGCCGGATTCCAGTTACTGACCCAGAGCGCCATCGGGTTGCCGACAATGTCGTTGCCGCCGCCGGAAAAAAGCAGCACATCCCCTGGTCCTCCCGCGGGGCAACCATTGGTTAGGTGCTCGGTGAGGATGGCGCGCTCCTCGACGCCGAGCATATAGCGTGCCTCATCACCGGCTTTCGCCAGATTGAGGATTGGGACGCCGAGCCGGCGCTCGAGGCGCGGGACGATACTGCCGCCGAAAAACGGGACTGGATATTCGAACCAGGAATCGCCCTCGGCAAAGATCTGCAGGGGAACGAACGATCCCTCGTCTTCCGCCGTTGGTTCTCCGCCGTCCGCCTTGAGTCCCTTCGGCCGCGGCCGCCGGGCGCCGCGCTTTTTCATGATCGCCATCGTGGCCTTGTATTCGCGAATGCGGCGCGCGCGCTCGTCGCGCTGTTCCCTTTTCAGCTTCTGGCGCTCGGCGCCCACGGCCGCGGGCGACGCTGGCGGCGCTGCGGTTTTGCCGACGTCTTGGAACGCCAGCGTCGGCCGTTTTGCCTGCGCCAATGCCCTGGCTTCTTCGAGGGTAACGGGTCCGGTATCGGGGGCAATGGCCTGCAGACGCGCCATGCTGCGTTTCTTAATGCGCGCCTTGACCGGAGCAGCCTTCCTGGCCGTTTTGCCTTTGGGTGCACGTGACATCTGCTTCTCCTTCGCTCAAAGCCGTCAGAGTCCTACAGAGGATTTTCCTGCCGCAATGTCGTCGATAGCCGTCTTCCCTGATTGTGGCAGCCCGGCGTGAGCGATCGATGATTTCGCCGCGTTCCGCATCCTGCCGGGATGCCTTGCGGCGCGATATATTGATAGGATGAGAGTGGGATATTTAGATGTCAATGTTGATCGATATCCGATTCGAGTTCGCCGGCGCTGCAGGTGCCACAAATTCGCGGGCTCACCCCGCTCCCCCTCGGCTCCCCCGGTCCAATTTCAAACGGCAGTTCGGGCTTGAGTTCAACAACTATTTGCGCTCGGCCCTAATCTTGAGAGGGTCAGGGTTTAGCTGTGTTTCGAGTAGTCTTGGGGTCTTGTGTACTGAACGGCGCCGGACCAGCCAACTGCGCGAGGGGCGGGGCGGGACCACAGCGGCGCAGAGGGGAACTCTGGGAACGTTAATGCGTTCTTAGACCCACTCAGCAAAAGCCGAGGGGCCTCGATGATAAGCGGAATGGTGCAGCGTCTGCGTAAGCAGAGCACCGTCGAGGGGGCAATTCAGACCATCCTTGATGACGTCATTGCCCTGCATGGCGCGGAATACGGCAATGTTCAGCTGCCGATTGGGAACGAGCTTGCAATCGTAGCCCAGCGCGGACTTTCAGCGGATTTCTTGAAAGCGTTCAGGCGGGTCCTCAGCTACGACGGAACGGCGTGCGGACGAGCCCTGAGGTCGGGCGAGATTGTCCAAATCATCGACGTGGAAAAGGACCCTGGGTTTGCCGCATACCGAATGGATGCGGCGAGAGCCGGTTTCCGCTCCGTTCAAAGTGCGCCCTTTCTCACAAAGGACGGAAGGCTGATGGGAGTGGTATCGACACATTTCGTCAACCCTCATCGGCCGAGCAAACTCGAGGTGGAAATGTTGCAGGCTTATCGAGCCGTCGCCGCCGACCACGTCTGCCAACTCCTCGGTGACGTTCCGCTCGATGAGAAAGCAGAGCAAATGAGCGAACGATTGTACAAAAGCATCAACATCTCGGAAGATGCGGGCCGCCGGGGCAGGCCCAACGGTAAATCGGCGTGGGGTCCGGACGCCGATCGGGCACCCTAACATCATGATATATCAACGTTCGGCGCCGATCCCCACAGGGGGCGGGCCGCGCCCGAGCTTGCCAAATCCCCTCGATTGAGACAGTTTTTCGGTTCAACCAGCAGCTATCTGGGGAGCGTCGGCTGAGCTGATCAAGGTAACACACGAGCCGGTCGCGCCGGGCTGAAAAGAGCGGCAAGAAGACGCAGGGAGAAACGGCCATGCGCGACTATTTCGAAACCGTGAAGAGTTTTTCCGCCGCCGACCTCGAGCGTCGCGTGCTCGCGGGCTTGCTGACCGACGGCGTCAACGCCTGTGTCGAATGCTGCGACCGTTGGGCGAGGGATGGCGCCATCGCGCTCGAATGGTACGGTGCGAACGGCCAGCGCAGGACCTTGACCTTCGCGGAGCTGCGCGACAGCGCTGCGAAATTCGCCCATTACCTGCAGAAGTCACGGCATCGGCAGGGGGGACGTCGTGGCCGGCCTCCTGCCCCGCATTCCTGACCTGTTCACGGTTATCCTCGGCGCGTGGCGGGTCGGCGCGGTGTACCAGCCGCTTTTCACCGCCTTCGGGCCTGCGGCGATCGAGAGCCGCGTCACCGCGGCCGGCGGCAGCAAGGCGAAGCTCATCGTCACCGACGTCGCCAACCGCCCGAAGCTGGAGGACGTGCCGGACTGTCCTGACATCCTGACCGTCGGCGACGGCTTCGCCGAAGCGATCGCATCGCAGTCGACCGACTTCCCGCCGGTCATGCTGAAGGGAAGCGACCCGTTCGTCGTGCTCTTCACCTCCGGCACGACCGGGAAACCCAAGGGCGTGCGTTATCCGCTCGCGCTGCTTCTGTCTGTCGCCTCCTACATGCTCGACGCAATCGACCTGCGTCCGGACGACAATTACTGGAACGTCGCCGATCCCGGCTGGGCCTACGGCATGCTCTACGCGGTGATCGGGCCGCTGATGCTCGGCCACACCACGACCTTCCACGAGGGCGCATTCACCGTCGAATTGACGGTGCACATCGTCACCGACCGCAAGATCACGAATCTTGCGGCGGCGCCGACCGCCTACCGCCTGTTGATGGCGGCGGGCGACGAGGCGATGGCGCCAATCGCGCATCTTCTGCGCGTCGCCTCCAGCGCCGGCGAACCGCTCAATCCTGAAGTGATCCGCTGGGCCGAGCGCGTGCTGCATTGCCCGCTCGCCGATCACTACGGCCAGACAGAAGTCGCGATGATGATCAACAATCATCACGCGCTAAAACATCCTGTGAAGCCCGGCGCCGCGGGCCTGCCCCTGCCTGGCCTGGAAATGGCGATCCTCGACGACGATCTGAACGTGCAGCCGGCGAACACGCCGGGCGTGCTCGCGGTCAACATTCCGCGCTCGCCGATGTACACGTTCACCGGCTACTGGAAAGCGGAATCGCCCAACATCCGCGGCGACTGGTACATCACCGGAGACACGATGATACGCGACGAGGACGGTCATTTCTTCTTCGTCGGTCGCAACGACGACATCATCACTTCGGCCGGCTATCGCATCGGTCCGTTCGACGTCGAAAGCGTAGTGATGGAGCATCCCGCGGTGGCGGAAGTCGCGGTCATCGGCAAGCCAGACCCGCAGCGCACCGAGATCGTCAAGGCGGTCATCGTTCTGAAATCCGGCGTGGAGGGCACGGAAGACCTGAAGTCGGAAATCCAACAGTTGGTGCGCCAGCGCCTATCGACGCATGCCTATCCGCGCGAGATCGACTTCGTCGCCGCGCTGCCGAAGACGCCGAGCGGCAAGATCCAGCGCTTCATTCTGCGCGGCGGGGCGTAAACTCGAACGCCACGACCGTCATTCTATAGCGAGAAGGCGGCAGATAGATCGCCGCCCCACATATGGGGAACGAGAAAGGGAGTGGCTGCCATGACAAGCGACAGCAAAACGGCTGCGCCTTTGGATCCGGCTGCCCTGGCAGAACGATTTCAGACGCTGGCGACTAAAAGCCAGGCTGCCGTACAGGGATTTCTGGTAAGCCGGCCAGACGTCGCCAATATGGGCATGGGCGATCCGGCCCAGATCGGTCAGGCCTTCTTTGAGTTGACAATCAAGCTCATGGCCGATCCGCGGCCGGTCGCGCGCGCACAGCTCGAGCTTTGGGAACAGAGCGTCAGCCTGTGGGCGCGGACATTGCGACATCTGCTTGGCGGCGAGCCGGCGCCGGTCAGCGCGCTGGACAAACGCTTCAAACACTCCGAATGGGCCGAAAACGCCATATTTACCTACATCCGCGACAGTTATCTTCTGTCCGCTCGCGCAATTCTCTCTGCCGTCCGCGGCGTAAAGGGACTTGATGAGGAGACAGCCAGGAAGGTCGAATTCTATACAAAGCAATTCGTCGATGCATTGTCGCCGTCGAATTTCCTGGCGACAAACCCTGAAGTGCTATCGAAGACGATCGAGACCGGCGGCGAGAACCTGCTCAGCGGCCTGACGAATTTGCTCAACGATCTGCAGCGCGGAAAGGGCCGCCTCAGCGTTACCATGACGGATATGAATGCGTTCCGGCTCGGCGAAAATATTGCGACGACGCCGGGCAAGGTCGTTTTCCAGAACGAGATGATCCAACTCATTCAGTACACACCGATGACAGAGCACGTACGTAAAACCCCTCTGCTGATCATTCCGCCGTGGATCAACAAATTCTACGTCCTCGATCTCCAGCCCAAGAATTCGTTCATCCGCTGGTGTGTCGAACAGGGGCACACGGTCTTCGTCATCTCCTGGATCAATCCGGACGCACGCCAGCGAGACAAGAGCTTCGAGCACTATATGCTCGAGGGCCCTATCGCGGCGATGGCGGCAATCGAGAAAGCCACTGGCGAGCGTGCCGTGAATTGCGTCGGATATTGTCTTGGCGGAACGCTGCTCGCGTCGACGCTCGCTTATCTGGCAGCGAAAGGCGACGATCGCGTGAAGAGCGCGACCTATTTCGTAACACTCGTCGATTTCGTGGAGTCGGGAGACATGTCGGTCTTCATCGACACCGAGCAACTCGCGGCGCTCGAAGCTCGCATGAACGAGAAGGGCTACCTTGATGCGCAGGACATGGCGACCTCGTTCAACATGTTACGCGCGAACGATCTTATCTGGTCGTTCGTCGTCGGCAACTACCTGCTCGGCAAGGAGCCGGTTCCATTTGATCTTTTGTACTGGAATTCAGACGCGACGCGCATGCCTGCGGCCATGCACTCGTTCTACCTGCGCAACATGTATCAGGAGAACAATCTGGCCAAGCCTGGAGGCATCACTCTCGACGGCACGCCAATCGATCTGCGGAAAATTACGACGCCGACCTTTATTCTGGGTACAAAGGAAGATCATATCGCACCCTGGAAATCAGCTTATCGGGCAACGCAACTCTATGGCGGTCCGGTTGAGTTTGTGCTGTCAGCGTCCGGCCACATGGCCGGAGTGATTAGTGCACCCGGTTCGAAATACGGCCACTGGACGAATTCGTCGAATCCCGCGACAGCCGACGAATGGTTCAAAACTGCGACTGAGCGCCGGAGTTCGTGGTGGCCTCACTGGAATGAGTGGGTGACGCCGTTCTCAGGTGGACAAGTCACTGCCCGGACGCCCGGCGAGGGCCTGTCGGTCATCGAAGACGCGCCGGGATCCTATGTAAGGGTTCGCTCCGACGCATAGTCGCGCATTCAAGGCCTGTGGCACCGATGCCATTAAGGTAATCAGCAGCGCCTGCCGCCTCGCGGGCGAACTTTGTGGCATCTGGTTCAAGACCATCGACGCCATCTCGTCCGGATGACCCAGCTGTCGGCGGTTATTGCTCTTCCGACTCCGGACCGACTGTTTTATCGATATTGAGCGAATCCGTCGGCTCGGGTTCGGCGTTCGTCTCCACGAATTCCGTCACGACGATTACACCTGGAACCGGCTCCCCGATTACGTCGACAATCGTCGTTTCGGTCTGCGGAGTCTCGACAATCATCATTTCGGGCTGCGGTATCTTTTGTTGGGTCGGCGTTCTCCGTCGTCTCGAAGCCGACTTCTTCGCACCCGATCGCCTCGACTTGGCGCTTGTTTCCTGGCGTTTTGCTTTGGTCTTGACCGGGCGCTTCGCGGCTTGCTTCTTTGGCGTTTTCGCTTTCTTGGCGGCCTTTTTTAGATGCCTTTTTAGGCGCCTTTGGCTTCCGTGCTATTGCCCGCTTGGTCCGTTTGGCCATCACACACTCGCCTTGATCGCGCGCCCCCCGAAGGGCGCGGCTGTCTTAATTATCGACGCAATCGCAAATAAAGCAAGCCGGCGCACAAGCCACGGTCACGTCAGCCCCTCCCCATAACCCAAAATCGCGGTTAAGAGCCAACCGCTTCACGACCGCGCCTTCGGCGGCGGGTTAGCCTCTTCCTCGGCAAACAGTTGGGATCCGTTGCCGCGTAGGCTCGTCTTGCCCGATGAGCAGTTTCTGACGGGAGTGTTCGATATTCAGTCGCGCTATAGACGGCCATGCAAGTCGCGCGCGTTCTTCAGCGCCTATGACCTCGCCCGACCGTGATCGGTTACCCGCAAAATCTGCCATGATGTCAGTCGGCGGGTATCAGTCCCCAAGAGGGGGAAGGGTGGCTGGTACCCGCTAGACGACATTCCCGCCGATTTAGGCTATGATTTAGCCATGGCGACGACGAAGGCTAATCCTTACACCGAGCGAACCGGATACATCTGGGCGGCAAATGGCGTAAACGGTTGGTTCTGCGTGTTCGATAGGAGCAAGCGGGACAAACATTGGCACGCCGGGACACATCATTGTTGATTATGAAGATGCCGGACGGACCGGAAAGAACGACAAGAACGCGTGACGAGGCCGTTCAACTAGCATCAGCCAGCGCGGACGCAACTAATAATTCGGGTCATTGGTGGAAATGACCGGCGACCAATCACAACTCCTCAAGGTTGGTGATCGCGTTTGCTGGGCAGGGAGTGCCACCGATCTTGGTACGGTCAAGAATAACGGGTGGGGTGGCGTTGTGATCGAATGGGATGATGGTCGTACGAGTTCGATTCATCACAACGATATGGCGCGGATCGAACGCGTGCCGAATAAATTGATTTGAATTGCCTTTACGCATTTTAGAAAGAGAGTTTTATGAAGACACCTAAACGAAAAATAGGAGAAATCGAATGCCCAGCGTGCGACGGCACAGGGTTTGCAAAGGTCCGGCAACCAACTCGGCCCGGTCGTAAGATATATGCGCCGTCCTGTAAGGAATGTTTGGGCAAGGGACGAATTGAATCGCCGCGTCGTTGATGTGACTTTCGCGACATTGACTTCAGAAGAAATGAGCCCATTAAATAAGCGTCTCGTTCGGCGGCGAGGGTTGCGTGATGGATTTTTCGAATTCGAAAGATGAACGTCTTTTGACGTTCTACGAAGGTGTTCGACGGCAGGTCGATCTCGATAAGCAAGCGGGCGGTCGATACCGGCTTGCCGGTGACGGCGTCAAACAATATGCCGATAAGCTACGCGAGGAAATGGAGCGGCGGCGATTGCGGTTCATTCCGATTGAGTGGCCGCGCGAGCGACAAAACTACTTCGCGTAACCCTGAGACCGAAGCCAAGCAATTCGGCGATCGCCGTTCATCCACTCGTCGATTTCGGCTTTGCTTTTGAAACCGGTAATGTGAACCGGCTCGACACCCGGACACTCGGCCAGGATATTCCAGTCGTTCTCGGAAATTCGCACAGGTCTGAAACTTACTTTTGCTTTAGCCATGCGTTATTATGGCAACAATTCGAATTGAAATCAAAGTGTCATGGCAACGCTGCACTGTGTAAATAGCGATTGCCTATCCCGCGCCAGCTTCCGCCGTCCCCGATGCGTTTCTTTCGGTCCCCTGCATTGCGATGGCAGGCCACCAAGATGCCCGATATATTCCGCCACGTCGGAAAGGGGACAGTCTCGCCGCCGTTGGCGCAACAGCTTTGTCGCTCGGTGGCTTGTAGCGGTGGCTTTCATGATCGTCGCGGTAGCCCTAGTAGTGTTCACTCTAATTTTCTGGCGCGGGCAAGCTGCGTATTCAGACGAGCAACGTGCCTGCATCGCGCAACGATACAGTCAGTTCAATTCAAAAAAGCTAAGTCAGTGCGTCGACGTATGTAAAGCTTGTATGAAGGGAAACACTGCCACCTGCAACACGGCGTGTTGGCTCAAAGGCGCAAGCTGAGTTGAATTGTGTTGAAGCTGCGCGAGTCGTCGATCCCGCGCCAGCTTTCGCTTTCCCAACTAGGTATCTTTTCGTGAGCTATATCGAACAGCCGCTAACGCAGCCACACGTGATCGCCCCGTCGGCGCGACCGAGGAGCAACGCGAGCGTTTTGATCCTTGGCGGTTTCGGTACAGCCGCATGGCGATGGGCAAGGCGAAGACCTTGGTCGGCGCCCAGCAAGGGCCGACGACGATCAAGCATCTGACGACCCAGTCGTGTCCCCAACTGACCAAGGACTTGGCTCGACTGGAGATGAGCGGGTCGTAGTGCATACCGGCGCCGTAGAGAGTCAGCCCGCGTTTGCGACAAAGGGTGTCATCAACGGCCCAGTAGAGGGTGACACTGGAGTCAGAATCGTCACCACCAGCTTGGTCAGGTGCATGGAGAAAAAGTCGATGTCCCAGGCGGCATGACTGAAGAAGCGATGAAATCGCGACCAGTGCCCGTTCCCGACATGCCCACCGGAGAAGATGACTTCGGTCACGTAGCGGTGCCGCTGGGAGAGAATCCAGCCCGTAACGATGACCACGAAGGTTTGATAGGTCGGAGCCGTGAAGACGGGAGCAAAACTCTGTAGCAGGGTGAGGAAGGAATCGGTAAGTTCCATGGGTCGGCTTCCTTGCCTTGGTAACTTGTTGCGACCTCAGAGACCAAGACAGGTTGCCAAGAAATCGCGAGGAAGCCGACGTGTTTTTTTGCTCAGTTACCCCCCGGCAAAAATGCGAAACTTGAACTTAGCAATCGAATCGGCGTCATGCTCGACGGGATCAACCTGATGAAGCAATTTCCTTTCCATCTCCTCGATGCTCCTCCCGCAATTCGATGCCATCTCCGAGATGAATTCGTCGTTAACCCATTCGGGCCTCTGGGATACCGTGAGCGTCCCGCTGCTGGCCTGGAATACATGTGCCAGTTGGGCGACCAGGCGGCGACATGATTGCGGGGCATGCGGTCCGCTACTGGCGAGTAAAACCTCAACGAGGTTCCCAGGAGTTCGCAAACGCCGGTCATCTCACGGGAACGCATGGAGGATAAGTTCTCCAGCGTAATACTGGACCCGAGCACACCCGGAATGCGTTCCGGTATGAGTGCACGAAACTGCCAGTAGTTGTTTATCTGGAGCCGATCCCCCTCAGGATCTTGAACCAGGCATCCCGGAAGATACAGGCAAATCGGGCGTCATCGCCATGTCCGTGCACGGTGAGGTACAAATGGTCCTGAGGACTTATCGGCATAAACCGCATGCTCCCGAAGAAATGCCGGATGCCACTGTCGAACGAGCCAGGCTGTGCCTGCTTGATCAATTCATTGCCTGTGATCTCGGTCTGTTCGAAAACATCATATCCTCCCACTGATTGCCCGGTTGGCTCACGAGGGCATGTCAAACGGCTGAATAGTCCAAAGATGGTACGGGAAGCTCCCAGGATCGCCTTCTGCTTGTCAGGGGCCATCGCTACTTTCGGCCTCAGTGGATCAGGCAGAAAACTCCTCGGAGACCAATGGATGGCTCTGGTCGCTCCAGGCGGCGTTGAACGTCACCAACGTCCGCTCACCCCCCTGGAACAGCTCGACGTGTCGTTCGCCGGCAGTTTCGGCAACCCGCTCGCCGGATCCGGGACCAACAACTCGGGGAATGCGTGCCACAACCCCACCCGATTCGCCCGTTGCCGGACGGCGGGCTGAACTTTTCCACTGCGTCCGGGTGGCCAATGTTCACATCACCCTGCCAGCACGAGCTTCTCGTCTTTCGGCTGCGGCGGCTCGTGCCACTGGCTCCTCGTGACGATCTCCTCGCAGAGGACACGAACAGCCTGGCGAATGGCGACGTGTACTTCGCCGTGAACGTCTTCGGCTTGCGGTCCGGGCTCCGTCGCCTCGGCGATCGCTGCGGCGTTGGGGATGATTGTCTCGAACGGCCTGGGTAGTCGCTGTAATAGGGACCCGTTCGCTTCGGCCCGATTCCACCGTCGCGGTGCAGCGGGTTCTGCTCCCGGTAGAGCGACCAGAGCGTGCCCAGCCCGGCGATCTTGACCCCGAGCTTCGGATGCGGTCCAGCAGCCAGAGGAGCCTCGGACCGAAAGCCGGTCCGGGATCGCACGGGACGACGAAGGCGTCGCCACTGTCAGGAAGACCTTCACCTGGAGGGCGATGCTCGGGGGGCAGTCGATGATCGTGAAGTCGTAGTTCGACCTCAGCCACCGCCGGAGCAACTCCCTCCGTCGGCGGAAGATGGCGAGAACTCGTCGTTGGACTGGTAGCCCCGCTTGGCCTTCGCCATGTTCGTCGAGAAGTCGTCGATGCGGATCGAGCACGGGAGCACCGACAGCCGTCCGAGCCCGCCGCCGATGTCCGAGCCCTCGGCATGACGTAATGCGGGATCTGGTCGGCGACGAACTCGTCGTTGAGCATCGCCGCCAGCAGGTCGTGGAGGGTCTTCCGCTTCCGTCGCAGTTCAGCAGCCGGTCCTCGCCGAGCAGCAACTCGCCGGACATGCACTGGTGGTCGGCGTCGATCAGGAGGGTGCGATATCCCGAGTCGGCGAGGCCCTCGGCGACGGCGACGGCGTTCGTCGTCTTCGCGACCCCGCCCTTGAGGTTCACGAACAGCAGGATCGACATAGTAGCCTCAGTTCTCGCTTCTCTGCCGTCAATTCGAGAGCGACTCGTCGCCCAGGTCCGCACTTCGATCGTGGGGTTCGTCCACTCCTGCGCCCGAGACTACCACCGACCTGCCGCCGCACTGTCCCTCCCAGAGCCGGGTCGTGCAGGTCTGGAGCGAGGTTCTTCCAGAGCAGCGAGTTCGCGAAGACCTCCTCGTCGGGGCTGAACAGCTCGAAGATCGTCCGGGAGGCCACCAGGATCATCTTCCGCTTGGCCCGGCTCAGCGCCACCGTCAGCCGCCGCGGATCGAGCAGGAACTCGCTGGAGGCCAGCAGGTAGCCCCGGTCGCTCTCGGTGGCGCTGACCAGGATCACCGTCCGCTCCCCGCCCTGGAACCGCTCCACCGTGTCGATCGCCGACCGCTTCGGCAGCCCGCTCGCCGGGTCGAGCACGCACAACTCGGGGAACGCCTGCTGCAAGCGCCGCCCGCTGCGCCCGGTGCGGCACGACGACGCCCAGCCCCTCCTCGGCATCCAGGCCGTACCCGCTCGGCGTCCGCCAGCGCGCCGAGGATCGGCTCGATCAGCGCCTGCTCGAACGGGTTGCGCACCTGGCTGGACGCCTCGTCGTGGACGAGGACCACCAGCGGGTACTCGGGCTGCAGCACGGCGGCGACGAGATCGTCGTCCGCACGGCATCGCCGGCAGCACATCCGTCTTGCGGGAGTGGAACGCGATGCCGTCGTGCCGGTACACCTCCCGCCGCAGGAACTCGGCCATCGCCGCGTGGAGCCGGAAGCTCTCGGCGAACTGGATCATCGGCGGGTCCAGCGCAGCCGCAGCGTGTCGAACAGGATGTCGTAGACCCGGTACTCCCGGAAGGTGCGGCGCGGCTCTCCGTCCCAGTCGTGCTTGACGATCGGCGGCATCTGCCGGTGGTCGCCGACGACGATCAGCGGGGCGTCCGCGCTTCATGGGCAGCGCCGCCATGATCGCCTCCGGCAGGTTCATCTGCGACGCCTCGTCCAGCACCAGCAGTCGCAAAGCTCGTGGCCGAAGATGTCCTTCGGCCACTTGCCCTTGAGCATGCCGTAGACGCCGCCGGGCGTGACGCCGACGACGACCCAGCGATCTCCTGGATCACGTCGGCGTTCTTCGGCTCCCCCTTCTCCTTCTCGGCGTCCTTGACGAGGGGGATCGACCCCTCGGGCGGCGGATCGTTCGGGGCCACCCGGAGACAGCGGCACATCGAGCAGCCGGGCGTCGAAGTAGCTGGCGGAAGAGGACCGGATCCTCCCGCAAGCTCCCGCAGCGTCTCCCGGACCTCCAGCACGTTCTTGCAGCAGCACGTCGGTCGCCGCGTGGGTCTTGCAGGACAGGAAGACCCGGAAGGCGCCGTCCCTCCGCATCGCCCCCTGGAGCCGGGCGAAGACGGCGAAGGCCGTCGAAGTAACTCTTGCCGGTCCCCGGCGGCCCCTGCACCAGCAGGATCGGCGTCCGGCGTGCTCCCGATGAGCGCCCGCTTGCTCTGCTCGAAGTCGTGCAGGTGCCCGGCGGCGTGGAAGGCATCCAGCCCGGCCAGGAATCGGCGCCTGGCCCGGGGAGCCGCCGCCGTCGGCCGAGCCGGCGGGGGATCGGCCAGCCGGTCGTAGAGCATGTTGGGCTGCCCCGCGCACAGCCCCTCGACGACCTGGCAGCACCAGTAGCCGTACCACTCGTTCGGGGCACGGGTCGAGCGTGTAGAGCCGGCCGTCCTCCAGCGGCCGGCTGAACGCCGGGAAGACATAGGGCCTGGTGGACCACTCGCCCCGGACTCCTTCAGTTCGACCTCGGCACGCCGCCAGTGACCCGGCCCGACTCGTCCTTCTCGGTCGCCACGATGCCGATCAGTTCGGCCCGCTGGCCGTAGAGCATCTGCTTGGGCGTCGGGGTGAACTCCGTCCGCTCGGCCTCGGGCAGCCGCTCGTCGGTCGTCCAGCGGGGGTAGAGCACCAGCCTCTCGCCGTCCCGCAGGTCCGACAGCAGCAGGGCCTCGTGCAGTTCGCAATCGACCCCGGCCGTCTCGATCCGGAGCCGTACCCGCAGCCCCTCCGGCGACCACTCGGCACTCCGCCGCCTGCTTCCTGTTCAGCCGGAACGTCTTGTCGGGGTTCTGGGCCCGGAACGCCGTGGCATACTCCTCACGCTTCCGCCGCCGCCGCTCGTTCTCTCGGTTCTGCTCGGCGACGTCCGGCTCCTGGTCGGCCTCGCAGTAGCGCACCAGCAGGGCCTCGCCCATCAGCACCCGCCGCTCGGGCGGGGCGTGGCGGATCGCCTTCCAGTCGGCCAGGGCGACGAACCGCTCGATCGTGACGAACTCGTGCAGGGCGTGGGCCAGGTCGTCGGCCTTGTCCTCGTAGTGGCCAGGTCGGGCAGGACGAATGGCGTCTTCTGGGTGTTCGGGTTGCCGTCGGGAGGGTCGGCGACGTGCTCCAGCGCCTCCAGCCGCCGCACCTGGAAGGCCCGCAGCAACTCCGGCGTCACGGCCCGGAAGTCGGCGAACTCGTCGCCCCTCTCCGGCTTCGGCGGCGGCAACTGGCCCCAGGCGGCGTAGGCGTACTCCAGCGGGATCGCACTGCCGAACCGGGAGCGGCTGGTGAACCACTCGGTCTGCCCGTCGATGTCGAGCTTGCCCAGGTAGTCGAACAGCCGGGCCTTGAACAACTGGCGGAACGGGTGCGGCGTGCTCCAGTCGAACTTCAGGTAGGTGGCGACCGACTGGAGCGACTGGCAGGTCATCGGGAAGTTCTTGGACGTGCGGATCTCCTCGTCCAGGAAGCTGGCGATGGGCGAGTCGAAGGCGGCGATCTGGGTGAGGAAGTCGTAGAGCGGCGGCGTGGCCCGCAGGATCGGCGGGAAGTTGCGGGCCAGCGCCTCCAGCATGAGCCGCTGCTCGTGGCGGTCGAAGAAGACGACGTGGACCGGGGCCGACTTCTTCCGCCCGGCGGGGCGTCGCTGACCGCCAGGTCCACGACGGCCTGCACCAGTTCCCTGGTCCAGTCCACGAACAGTCGCCGCTCCTTCTCGCCGTTGTCCGGGGCCCGTCCGTGATGTGGATGACGGCCTGCGCCGTGCCGGACCGGCCTCCGTCCTGGCAGGCGACGACCAGCGCACCGAGCAGGTAGATGCGGTCTTCGAGGTAGTCGTGCTGGGCGTCGATGTAGATCCGGACGAGGTTCGGGTTCAGGTCGGGCTCGGGACGCCGGCAGCGAACTGTTGCCCTTGCCGGGGATGTAGCCGAGGGCCTGGGTGCCGTCCTTGCGGACGTTGCGGCGGAAGCTCCGGGCCCGGTGGACGAGTTCGTCGAGCCGGGGGCCGACCGGCCAGGTGGCGGCCAGCTGCCGGACCTGCGCCTCCCGGCCGGGGGCCGGGACGAGTTCCCGGGTTCGCCGTCCCCGTCGGCGGGCGAAGTCCTTGAGCGTGGCGAGGGCCTGGACCGTCGTGATCCCGCCGCCGCAGGGCCTCCTTCTCGTGCCCGGTCATGTAGGGCAGCAGCGACAGGTCGTCGTGCTCGGCGCTCCACTTCATGCAGAACTCGTTGTACAGGCAGCCGTCGCACTTGTAGGACAGGCAGAAGGGCAGGTCGTCGAAGGGGGCCTGCGCCACCCGGCGGGCGGTGGAGTCCGTCCCGAGGACCAGGTCGTGGACCGCCTGGAGGTACGCCTCGGGTCGGCCACGACTTCCAGCAGGGCGTCGTCGAGGCCGAACACCTGCCGGGCGGCCTCCCGCAGCGGCTGAGCTCGCTCTGCCTCCTCGGGGTCGGGTCGGCGGGCGGGCGGAAGAGGATGCCCGTCTGGATCGGCTGCATGGGCGATGCCGCGTCCTCGAAGAGCCGCTCCAGCATGAGGCGGTAGAAGGCGACCTGGAGGCGGTGCTCGACCTTGCCTCGCGGTGCGATTTCATGTCGGCGATCAGGGCGTGCAGGTCGCCGTCGGCGTCCCGCTCCAGCCGCAGCAGGTCCACGTCGCCCCGGAGCCGCCAGCCGTCCAGTCGGCCTCCAGGCGGGGCTGGAACAGGACGACGGTCTCGCCGGGGCGGAGCTGCCGGGCCTCGTCGACGACCTCGTGGTTGTTGTCGGGACGGTTGTGGGCCTCGCGGGGGTTCGTCGGCGTAGTGGACGGTGCGGAATGCCCGTGCGAGGGCCGCCTCGATGCGCTCCTCGAACCCGTGGCCCGACAGCGAGAGCAGCGGCGTGATGCGCTGCGGGGTCACGCCGTAGTCGTCCATGAAGTCCTGCCCGGCCCGCTCCGCCAGGCGGAACCGCAGGTAGCGCTCGCACTGCTCCAGGCGGACGAACTGCGACACGTCCGTGGGGGTCAGCCGTAGGGGCCGCCTGTCCTGCCCGGCGAGGTTCGGCAGGGACATGGGCGTGGCGGACATCGGGAATCCCCGCTCTGGCTCCGGGCCAGGTCAGGCGGATGATGCCCCGGAGCGATGCATCTTCGTCTCGTCAGCCGGGTATCGTAACGACCGCCTCCGTCGAGCGGCGAACAGGCAACATTTTCCGTCCCATTCGAGACCTCTTCGTCCCCGCTTGGGTGGTTGTCTTCCTCTATCAGGATAGTCCGTGGCCGCAGCCAAGGCAATCGGATGGTCCAGGGGCAGTCCGAGGTGCTCGGGCGACATCAGAACGGGTTGAAGAACACCGGCTGGGGGTGTTTCTTCGGAGTCTGAAGATTCTCGGCCCGCTCGGGTCGTCCCAGGAGCCAGGCGAAGAAGCCATCCGCCTGGTCGATCTCGAAGCCCGCAGCCTCGCTGTCGCTTATCTCCAAGGGTCGGCAGCCGACGATCTCGACCGTGCCCACCAGGACGCCACGGGGCAAGCCCATCCACGTCGATGCCGAACTGGTCGGCGATTCGGGCTTCCTCCTCGGCTTCGATGCGATTCCGCCCGGCGTAGATGTGGACCCGCTCCCGGATGTTGGTCCGCTGGGAGCGGACCTCGATCGTCTTGTGACCCAGGAGGATCAATTCGGCCCAGGGTTGTCGGATGCTGAGGGCACGCATCATCGGTCTCGATCAACCAGCGGTTCCGGCCTTGAACGGGAGCTTCTTTCGACCCTGATTCCAGTACTCTGCATGGTCAGGTATCACCTTGCCATGATCCGACGAGTGCCCCAGGAATTGCCGAACGAGTTCCACGAGGGCCGAGACGTGGTTCGATACGGCTCCCTCCAGGGCGGATCGGTCGAGATCCTCGGACGTGTTCAGCTCCAGATAATCGACCCGCTCGTACCAGAGCTTTTCGAGCTGGGTCTTCAGTGGAGTGGGAAGCACCCCGATCGCCGATAGCGCACCGAACTGGCTACGGATGTCGGCGCACTTCGACTGCCTGGGGCTCAGTTTGACACGGCAGATGAGCCGCAGAATGGCGTCGATCGTGTCGTGAGCCAGAGCGATGCAGGCGAAGTCGAGCCCTTCGTGAAAGAGCCGCACGCATTCGGCAATAGGAGCCCGAAAGGGCATTTCCTGCGGCAGCTCCAGATCACCCACCGTCGCCAGCCGATCCTCCCTGACATGACTGACCTGGGGTAGCTCGCTGGGTCGTTCGGGCTCCGCTGGTGCGACCGCTTCGACGATCGGTGGAACGATGATCGGTTCGGGTACCGAAGGAGTCGTGACGACGGGTGGTTCGGGCACCTGCTCGACCGCCTGAACGATCGGCGGAACAACTGGCGTCTTGGCCGGGGCACCGTTCGGCTCTTGAAACAGGCTGGGGGCTACCTTCTGAGGCTTTTTCGCAGGCTTCTTCTTCGGAGGCTTCGCCGGGGTCTCGATCTTCACAGGCCGTACCGAGACCATATCCATGTCGAGTCCCTGACGATGGAGATGGAAGCCGTCGTGTCGTCGGAGGTCGGATAGCCCGATCGACAGCGTGAACGGGAACATCTCGGGCAGGCGGAGGAGCTGCTGTGCCTCGACCTCCTCTGCCGAGCTGGCGGATAGCAACGACTCAAGGAGCCAGAGCTGAAGCGGTGTCGATGTACTCGACATCCTGGCGACCAGAAGGAAGTGCCCTTTCGTCTTCGTCGAGCGGAGCACCTCCCAATCGACCAGGGTGTTCAGGAGCTTCTGGGCAGCCTCCTTGGTCGTCGCCCGGTCACCCCACTTCTTCAACAGGCGTTCCTGGACCTGGGCGGTCGTGAAGTCGTCCTGGAGCGTCAGCAGTCGCCCCACGACCTCTGCCGTGTCACGGAAGAAGGGATAGGCCAGCGAGGTCATCCCCCAGTGAAGCCACACCCGTTCTTGACCCGAGATCTTGGGCAGGAGTGCGACGGCACGGTCTCTCAGAGGCACTCGATTGGCCGGGATGCCGCTCCAGATCTTGAGGCTGATCCCGACCGACTTGGCACGTGAGGCAGCGCCAGGCAACTCCTCCGCAAGACGTTCGTCCATGAAGCGACGGAGTTCCTCGGGGTCGGTCGTCTGGGCCAAGTGGTCCAGCAGGACATCGAGCCAGCCACGCTTGATCTTCCGGTCGATCCCGATCACCGCCCTCATGAGTCGTCCCTACCGATTGCCACGAAGGGGACCAGGACTTCCTCCAGTGCAATGCCACCGTGGGCCACGATCCTCTCGCCTTCGTTCGTGAATGCCTTGAGATCTCCTGCGAGCAGGACATGACGACCGGGAGGCAGACCGTACCCCGGCCATCGGAGCGACTCGGGGAATTTCGTGGCGACCTCCTCCCGGAAGTCCTCACGGTCATAGACCCGGACTCGCTGTCCCTTCGTTTCCGCCAGGACCCCCTCCTTCGGAATGCCGATCCCCGTGGCCGTCACGTTGCCGTGGTCCGCCGTGACGTAGACGGCAAAGTTCTCTTTCGCCAGCCGGTTGAGCAGCTCACCGAGATGACCCTGTGACGCCCACAGGCGGACCTGGTTGTGCATGCCCGCCGTCTGCATCTGCATCCCGTGCATGATGTCGTCGATCTTGTTCCAGACGATGCCCAGGACTGAGAGTCGAGGATTGCCCAGGGCTTGATCCAGCTTCGGGTCGCTCACCGAATCCAGGCTCGTCACCAGTTCCACGGTGCCCCGCTGCAAACCCGCATTCTCCCAGAACCGTTGCCAGTGGGCCTTCTCCTTGGCGGTGGTACCGAGGGAGTCGGGGAAATAGAACGGGGCCTCACCGGCAAAGATCGTCTGGCGGGTCACGGAGGTCACGGTCGGGACCCAGGCGAAGGCGGTCGTCTCCTGGAATCGCCATTTCGGATCACTGGCTTCGAGGTGCCGTCTCAGCAGTAGCCACTGATCGCAAGCCATCCCGTCCAGCACGAGGAGGGCGATCTTGGCGAGCTTCCTGCGAGTCCGTTCGACGGCCAGGAAGTGAGGGATGTGGTGGACCATCACGGGCTGCTGGTGGAACGGCAGGTTATGGAGCGACCCGTACCGGTCGAGCATCCACGCCCCGAACTGATCCTCCACCTTCCCTTGGAGCGAATCCCAGGCGTCCCGGTCGGTCTCATCGAGCGACTCGTCGCACTCCCACCGTAAGACGACGAGTTCCGCCCAGCGTTGCCCTGCCTGTTGCCAGTCCCGGTGAGACGCATCCTGACCCGGCAAATCGGCCTCGAAGCGTTCCCGCAGGAGCCTGTAGCGCCGGATCGCATCGGCCCTGATGTCGTGCAAGACACCGGTTCGCATCCAGTTCGGCAGCGACGACACGTCCTCTACGGGCACCGGGCTCAGCAGCCCGTCGAGGAAGAGCGTGTCGATGTAAGCCCGCACATCCTCGTGGCTGAAGGGCACCTTG
This sequence comes from uncultured Planctomycetaceae bacterium, assembly GCA_963813575.1. Classification (GTDB taxonomy): domain Bacteria; phylum Planctomycetota; class Planctomycetia; order Isosphaerales; family Isosphaeraceae; genus Aquisphaera. The sequence goes on along the minus strand of CAWFAF010000044.1, from coordinate 19,407 downwards.
TCCTTCGCCGGGGTCGCCCCGCCCGAGGCCACGAAGGCGGCCCACTCGACCTGGAGGAACCTCAGAAACGCCTCACGATCGGGCAGGATCTCGCCCAGCGGCCACTTCTTGATGGCTTTCTCTTTGCCCAGGCTCTCGATCAGGTACTCGCTGAGGATCGTCGGCAAGTGAACCTGCCGTGAATGGAGCGAGAGCAGCATCTTGAGCAGATCGACCGGCGTCTTGATCAGCTTCGGCACGATGCCGAAACAGTGCATCAGGGCGAACTCCTTGGTCTCACGCTCCGTCAGGGCATCGCCGTCATGCTGCTGGTAAGCCTCGTAGATCGCATCCAGGTGGCTCCGTTCGAGGCTCGCCAGGACCGGGTAGTTCAGCTTGGGGAAGATCTTGTGCAGGGCGAATTCGAGGCGGCGACCGGCTTGGAGCAGGTCATGGGGCAGGCTGTCCAGCCGTTGCTGCGGCGAGCGGAGCACGACCACCAGGTCGGTCTTGGCTCCCTGGTCCCACAGGCTGCGGTACTGCGACTCATAGGCAAACCGGAAGGCGATCGGGTCGTCGAAAGGGATCAGGTCGAAGCCCCGATCCTTGATCGCCGTGAGCATTCGCTCTTCCGTGAGCAGTCCATCCGGGTCGGCGACCAGGGTCAGCCGGGCGATGTGCTTCTGAAAGTTCTTGAGGATCGAGTCTCGCCACTCAGCCATCGCCCGCCTCCACTCGCAAGACCGTCACGGGCTGGAGTTCGGGCAGAACCCGCTCACGCTTACGAAGCTCGGCCTCCCAGGCTCTCTGCTCTTCCTCCAACTTACGGAGCCGGTGCTGACGAACCTCGGGCAAACCGATGCGGTTGAGCGCATCCCGGCGCACCTGGAACGCATACTGGCTCTTGTCCTGCTCCCGCTTGAGTCGCTGCTGGTGCCGGGCATGTAGCTCGTCGAATGCGGCTTGCCCTTGTCGCTCGGCTTCCGACCGCAGGCGACGGAAGGTCTCTGTCACGTCCTGGTCGGGCATGGAACCGAGCTGGTTGACCGGAGGGCGGTCTTCGAGCAGGCAATCCCAGATCCTCCGTGCCGTGGGTACCAGGATGCGACCGTCGTCGTGGAGGAAGAGCGGCAGGATCTTCACGTCCCGCCACGAATCCGGGTCGAGGGCGATCCGCCAGAGTGACCAGAACCCGACGATCTCGCTGGGGAAGTCGGGCAGGCTCACCCTGGCGATCGGCTGGCTGGGGACGGCTCGGGGCAGGCGTTGCACCAGGTCCCGAATCCGCTCGTCGCCCAGGCTCACATGATCGAGGAGACGATCCTGGGCGACTTTCCGGTCGAACGTCACCCGGTTCATGCGGGTGCCGTCTGGCCAGGTCAGCGAGAGATCGAAGAGGTCACGAACCACGGAGCCGCCCTCGGCTCGCAGGTAGGCGGTCGTCATGCGTTCCACCCAGAACGGCAGCGGGTGGTTGATCATCTGCTGAGCTAATGCCGGGTCGAGCTTCACGTCGGCGTACAGAGATCGGCCTGCCTGACCCTGCACGGCCTGAGACCGGACCTCCTGGAGCAACTTCTCGATATTTGCCTCGATCCCGCCTGGGTTCAGGATGGCCTGGGCGTAGAGCTGCTCGAAGAGCGAGCCACTTTCGGCGGAGTCGAGCACATCCTCGGTCTTGTCCACGCCGAACTCGTCGAGGATGGTCAGGAGCTTGTTCTCCAAGACCTCACGGACCCGCAGCTCCACGCTGTCCTCGAAGACGAGGTTGAACGCCTTCACGGGGTACTTCTGTCCGATGCGGTCCACACGACCGATCCGCTGTTCGATCCGCATCGGGTTCCACGGCAGGTCGTAGTTGATCACGACGTGGGCGAACTGGAGGTTCAAGCCCTCGCCACCGGCGTCCGTCGAGACCAGGATGCGGGTCTTCTCGGCGAAGCTCTGCTGGACTCGTCGCCGCTGGTCCAGGTCCATCGAGCCGTTGAGGCAGACGACCGTGAAGCCGTGCTCTTCCAGGAACTCCCGGAGCATCTCCTGGGTGGGGACGAACTCCGTGAAGATCAGGAACTTCAGCTCCGGGTTGTTCTCCTCACGCTGGTTGTCGTACAGGATGTCGAGCAGCGTCTCCGCTCGGGCGTCGGGTCCCTGGGCCTCGCAGCGCCGGGCGAGGTCGAGGAGCAGGCCCACCTCGCTCTTCTCGTTCTTGAGCCCCGCCAGGCGGATCGCCAGCAGGCTCTCCCACTGCTGCTGGGCGTCCTGCTCGCTGAGGTCGTTCTCTGGCGGCTCCTCGTCGATCTCGGCGACGTTGGTGGAGTTCAAGACCTCCAGACGACGCCCCATGGCCGTGGCGATGGCTCGGGTGCTGCTGGTGACCATCCGCTGCATCAGCAGCATCAGGAAGCCGAGGTACTGGCGGTTCTGGCGGATGGCCTGGTCATAGCCGAGGCGGACGTATTCGGTGACCGACTCGTAGAGCTGCTTCTGGAGCTGGTGACGCTCCTGCCAGGTGACGGCGACCAGCTTGGTCATCCGGGGCATGAACAGGGCATCGCCCCGCTCGTTGATCGCCTGCCGCTTCTCGGTGCGGATCACGTAGCGGGTGACCTTCTCCTTGCGGACGGAGCCGGGACCGAAGAACTCGTCCCGGTCCAGGAGGGCCATGATCCGCTGGAAGGAGTCGGTCTTGCCCTGGTGCGGGGTCGCCGAGAGCAGCAGGAGGAACGGGGCGGCTTCGGCGAGGGCCTTGCCCAGCCGGTAGCGGGCGACCAGCTCCGTGCTGCCTCCCAGCCTGTGAGCTTCGTCGCAGATGATCAGGTCCCAGCCAGCGGCGATGAGGTCGCCCAGGCGCTCCTGGTTGTGGGCTTCGAGCTTTTCTCGGGTCCAGCCCCGACGCCGCTCCACCGGCTTGATGGCGTCGATGGGGCAGACGACCTGATCGAAGTGCCGCCAGACGTTCTCGGAGCCGGTCAGGTTGCGCCAGAGGGAGAACTCGCCGGGCGTCAGGAGCTGGAACTCCTCGTTGAAGTGAGTCCTCATCTCCTCGACCCACTGCGGGACCAGCCCCTTCGGTGCGACGACCAGGACTCTCTTGACCAGCCCCCGGAGCTTGAGTTCCCGGAAAACCAGCCCCGCTTCGATCGTCTTCCCCAAACCAACCTCATCCGCCAGCAGGTAGCGGATGCGGTCGTCGGACATCGCCCGAGACAGGGCGTAAAGCTGGTGCGGCAGCGGGATCACCCCGGCTTCGAGTGGTGCCAGCAGCAAGTCCTGGGTCAAGGCGTCGGCGATGCGGGCGGCGGCGGCGGCGTAGACCAGGCGGTCGAGGGTCGCCTTCCGGGGCTGTTCCTGCGAAGCCAGGGCTTCGGCGGGGAGCCGCTCCACGGTGTTCTGGCGGGGGACCCAGACCTGACAGACCGTGTGGTTCCAGACGGTCTCCACGTCGAGGATGCGGACGGACTCCCCGTGACTCGGGCTGAAGACCCAATCACCGACATGCAAGCCAGGGTTCGAGGGGTTGTCCGTCGTCGCCGTCATTCACCGACTCTCATCAGGGCATTGTCGTAATAGAGCAGGAGCGCCGGGTCTTCCTGAATGATCGCTTCCGGCACCCGCTTGGCCATCTCCACGATGGTCTCGAACTGGCCGGACTGCCAGGCGTCCTTGAAACCGGCCCGCAGCGCCTCGGTGCGGACCAGCTTGAGCTTGCCCTTGAGCTGCTGGTACCGCTGGAACTCCTTGAGGAGCGTCCGGTGACGGAGCTGCTCCAGGTCGGCCTCGACGTTCGGGTCGGCGACCCGCCATAGCCCACCAGCGTCCTGGATGAAGTTCTCTTCCAGAATGCCCCGCAGCTCGACGGGCTGCTCGTGCTTCTCCCAGGTCAGTTGCGCCTCCTTCATGTAGAGGGGCTGCAATTCCTGGAAGCTCATCGGCTTGCGGTCGAGCTGCCGCCGCACCCACTGGATCGCCGATCGCTCATCGGTCACGAACAGCTCAAGCTGCTCGACCGCCTCCACGTCCAGGCGACGGCGGTCGTATTCGGCGATCTGTTCGGGCAGGAAGTACATGCCGTCCCGCTCGGGATAGCGCTGGGGGAGCCCGGCGTAGAAGGCCGATGCCGAGATTGGCACGCTGATGCCACGCTGGATGTGGAAGGCGATCATCCGGTCGAACAGCAGGTGCTTCTCCCGCTCGGCGATTGCCTCGGCCCGGCTCGCCTTGGACACGAAGACGGGGAGCTGCCGCAGGTGCTCCTCGACGAAGCTCCAGATCCCTTCGTCCGTCCCGGCCTGGAGTGAGAACCGGGTCTCGAAGGCCGTGGTCGGCTTGTACGCCGAGATCACCAGATCCTGCTTCACGGCGTTCAGGTTGTTGACCTGCTTGGGCGTGCCTTGCTTCTTGTCGAGCGTCCGCACGTCGGCGATGACGAACCCCGCCTCCAGGATGGCCGTCTGGATGGCGTTCCAGACGGCGTTCTTCGAGTTGTGAAAGACGACCGTCATCCACCGGCCCGGCTTGAGGACCCGGTGGAACTCGGTCAGGCACTCCCGCAGCTTCTCCTGGTAGAACGCCAGGTCCCGGCTCGTCGCCCGGTCCACGATGGCTTCCGAGGCGACGTTCGTCCGCACCCGCAGCCAGCCCTCCCAGAGCAGGTTCAACTGGCTGTAGTTCAGGTTGTCGCCGAAGGGCGGGTCGATGAACACGTAGTCGATGCTGGCATCGGGGATCGCCGCCAGGCGGGAACTCGAACCGCAGCCGACGTAGTTGAACTGCCTCAGCGCCTGGTAGACCTTGGCGAAGTCACGGAGCTTGCCTTCGAGGGCCTTGATCGGGTTGGCTTCGGCCAGCAGCGAGGCGACGTGAAGGGTGCCGGTCATCGGCACGTTGCCCCGCTTGCCGAGCTGGTAGGTCGTCAGGAACGAGCAGAGCCGCACCGAGATCGACTGGACCAGGTTGATCAGTTGCCGACGATAGGGGCCATCGGCAGCGGCGATCATCCGGGAAAGCGTCAGGAAGTTGCGGGGCGTGTAGTAGTGATGCAGGTGCGTCATGCCCGAGGAGGCGTTCCCCTCGGACAGCCCCCCGGCGCTCAGGGCGAAGGGCTCCCGCACGCTCGGATCGCTGGCGAGGTCCACGGACCCCAGAAGGGTCAGGTCATCGGCATCCGGGTGCTTGGTCAGGTGCCGGGTTGCCCATCAGGTACTTGAGGAACACGGGCACCCGCTTCACCCGCTGGATGGTGCGTCCCAGCAGTGCGTCGTGGACCGTCTCCTGGTACGGTTCGAGGCTCCGCTTGGTCAGGCGGACCTGGCAGCCGGGGCACGGGAACTCATCCCGCACGGCGATCGGGTCGGCGTCCGTGTCCACCGCCTCGTCGAAGAAGACCACCTGCCGACCGCACTGGGGGCAGGTCATCACCTCCGACCAGACGACGTAGTTGAGGAGCCCGCTTCGCTCCTTGTCGAAGGTCAGGAACGAGCCGGCTTCGCCGTTCGGGGCGGTGCGATAGAGATGGCCGCAGTCGGCGGTCGCCCGGTCGATCAGGGCCTGGGCGTCGTCGAGGAAGGCGGGCACGTCCACCCGGACGTTGTAGTTGTGGGCGATGAAGGCGGCAGCGGGGCTCAGGTCGTTGAGGATGGCGATCCGCCGCCCCCACTGGACGCCCGGCATCTCCTGCTCGATGGCGGCTCTTCTCGTCGGGCGGCAGGTCTTCGCAGAGGGACGCCGCCACGCCCGTCATCCCGGAGCCGCAGAATCCGTCGAGGATGAGGTCGCCGGGGCGGGTGTAATGGAGGATGTACCGGAGGATCGCCTGGTGGGGGACCTTCGTGTGGTAGCTGTGGGCCATGTAGATCGTGTCGTTCTTGCCCGCAGCCACGTCGAGGGCGAACGGCTCGCTGTGATAGGGCTCCTCCGGGTCGTAGGGCCTGCCGTGATGGGCGATCACGTCCTTGAGGAACGGGTTCGGGCAGGCCGTGAAGTACGGCGGGTCGGAGAGGGCGAGGATGTCCTCGACCTCGCCCAAGGGGAATCCCTCACCCTGTCGGAAAGCCGGATCGAGCAGATGCTCCCGGAGCCGTGCGAGGAAATGGGAACGGCGTGCGTCGTCGTCGGGGAAGTCCCGCCCCAGGCACTCGACCGGACCTGACCCGGATGAGCGTTCCGATTCCAGAAGCAAAGGAGCCTGCTCTCGGGTCATCGCTGCGGCCTCGACACGGCATCAGGTGGGCTGATCAATCATTCGCCTTTCCTCGTAAGGGCGTTGTCGTAGTACATGAGGAGAGGCGGGTCTTCCTGGATGACTTCCTCGGGAACTCGCTTCGCCATCTGGATGATGCTCGCGTAGTCGCTTTTCTGCCAGCTTTCCTTGAAGCCTGCCCGCAACGCCTCCGTGCGTACCACCTTTAACTTGCCCTTGATCTCTGAGTAGCTGCTGGAACTCTTTCAATAGCGCCGATTGCGAATCTGCTCAAGATCCGCTTCCTTCTTAGGGTCTGGTACCCGCCACGTCCCGTCCCGCTCCTTGACGAAGTTCTGCTCCAGGATCGTAGCCGGAGTTCGACCGGTTGCTCGTGCTTCTGCCAGACTCGTTGAGCCTCCTCCATGTAGACCGGCTGCAACATCTCGAAAGTCATCGGGCTGGCTTGGCCTCAAGTTGGCGGCGCACCCACTGGATAGCCGTCTTCTCGTCGCTGACAAACATCTGCAACTGTTCCACTTCCTTAACATCGATCCGACGCCGGTCGTATTCGGTGACCTGGTCAGGTAAGAAGTACATTCCGTCCCGCTCCGGGAATCGCTGCCGCAATCCGGCGTGAAATTCGGAGGTGGACAACGGGACGGCGTATCCCCTCTGGACGTGAAACGCAACCATCCGGTCGTAAAGCAAGTAGCCCTGACGCTCCACCACCGTCTCAACTCGGCTGTCCTTCTGACGAAGACCGGGAGTTGACGAAGGTGAGACCGAACGAACTCCCAAGCGGACTCTTCACGCCCAACTGAAATCTTGAATCGTTTTTCCAATTCGTCGCCCGGACGATATGCCGAGATAACCAAGTCCTTCTTGACGGCAGTGATCCCCGTACCTGACGGTAAGATGACTGCTGCTTATCGAGAATCCGCACGTCTGCGACGACAAAACCAACCGACGACATAGCCTCTTGGATAGCGTTCCAGACCGAGTTGTGAGAGTTGTGGAACTACGACCGTCATCCACCGTCCCGGTTTCAATACACGGTAATACTCTCGGAAACTCTCACGCATCATTCCTGGTACTCGGACAGCCCCTTTTCCTTTGCCTGGTCGATAATGGCTTCGCTCTCAGGATTGGTACGAACTCGGTGCCACGCTTCGATTAACTGATTCAAGTCGGCGTAATAAATGTTTTCGCCAAATGGAGGATCGGTGAAGATGTAGTCAATAAACGTGTCGGGAACGGCTTGGCGGCTGCATAGCGAAACCGAGACAGCCGTGGAATCGGTTTTTGGCCAGGAGGCTTTCACATACTTCAAGAGCCGGTCGTATTTGCCCGAGAGAATGTACCAAGGGGAAACGTCCACGCTCTGCGAAGGGACGTACTAAACTTCGCTCAGGTATTGGTTGACTTGGGAAAAATGGGTTGGTGCGTACCGGAGCCATGATGGACATGCCCCAGACGCACTGTTCCACCATGTAGAGCATAAACGCTTCTGATTCTGGCGTCGTCGCACTCGTTTGCGAGTCGCCACATTGTTGAGAGAGCGTATCATACTGCCTTGATATGAAGAAGTGGTTAAAGCGATGCACGCCGTAGTCCGCAATCTTGACCCTCTCATGTGTCATGTGCGCATATGGCAACTCAAATGTCGGGAAAGAATCTTTAATGTGATGTCTCTTCTCATCCGCCTTACGAGAGAGAGATCCTTGCATCCGGCACTTTCTCGAATCGGTTGCTGCCTACCGAGTAGTTGATCATAGACCGGGATGCGGGTGTTGCGGCTGAACGTTGCTTTGGTTGTGTTTGTCGTTAAAACATGTTCCTTTTTCTTTTTGCAACTGGTGCTTAGCAGTTACACGTTACGCCACAATGGGGGCAGGGGAACTGCTTCGCCTCAGTCTTCTTAGTTGCGCAGATCGAGAGCCTCGGTATACATAAACGATGTCTCTTGCCGCAGTCTGGGCAACTATCAAGACCTCCTGACCATACCGTGTACTTGATCCGAGGCCCCTGGTCAACTTTCTCGGCTTGCGTGATGCTTTACCGGTAGCGATCTTCCCGAGCATGGTTTATCCATCGCTCTCAAAGAATAGGGAGGTTCCTTCTGAGTCGTTCCTCGATCGATTGGCCAGTTGTAGTTGTAGGCGATGAACGTAGGCGCCGGCGACAAGATCGTTGAGGATGCGCGGGGGAATACCCCATCTCCGTTTGGAGCTTCCCTGCTCCCCGCCCTCTGGCTTCGATCTCGGACTTCAGGTCCCTGGCCGGCCGCACAACTGTGCCCCGACGCCCGTCATCCCCGACCACAGAATCCGTCGAAGACGATCTCCCGGCTTCGTGTAATGGAGGTGTACCGCATGATTGCCTTGTGCGGCACCTTGGTGTGGTATCTGTGGGCGTTGTAGATCGGGTCGTTCTTCCCCTCTCTCACGTCGCGGCAAGGTTCGCGCTCGTACTGGTCTGCATGGTCGTACGGCCTACCGATGACTTGACGAAATCGCCGAGGAACGGATTGGGGCAGGCCGTGTAGTACGGCGGGTCGGATAACGCCAGGATGTCCTCGTCCTCCCGATCGGGAATCCCTCGATCTTGCGGAACTCCGGGTCTTTGAGCTTCTCCTTCAGCTTGCCCAAGTAGTACTCAGGCCGGGCCGGGTCGTTCGGGAAGGTCATGCCGAGGCACTCGACCGGACCACGTGGTCGTCCGTCACGAACGTCTTCTGCTGGCCTTGGCCATCGTTCACGAGCCTCGGTTCGTTAGTCTTCCAGGAGAATCCGATTGCGGGCCGTCCGCTCGATCTCCGAGGCGTCGATGCCGCCATCGGGACCGTCCTCGGACGTGATCACCCGATCCCAGAATCCGTTCGCCTCGTACCATTCCCGCTTCCGGTCCCACTGCTCCCGGTACGACGGGACGGTGAGCATCCCCAGATGCTCCCAGTAGTACGTGTCCCCCTCGTAGCTCACCGTGAAGTCGGGGAGCCGGTAGTCGCTCGGGTCGTCCGGGGCGGACAGCTTCTTCTCGTACTCGTAGCTGATGCCCAGGCGGGTCAGCGTGTCGGCGACAGCACGCCAATGCTCACGCAGAGTATTTCCACAAGGATGTCAGGAACCTCTTCAACTGAGCGTCGTTGCTTAGAAAGCGAGTGCAGCCATGCTCGACCGCGGCGGCCAGATGAAACGCGTCGAGAGCCGAGAAACTGTAATCCGCTCGAATCTGCGCGGCTCTTTCCCAAACCGCGACCGTAACCGGCAGCATTCGGAGGCTTGGGCCGGCGAAAAATGCCGCATAACTCGCCAGGTCGGCGGCGTTCCCGGTCTGAACGGCCCAACCAGACATTCCAGACGGGCTGCGTCGCTCACGGCGATCTCGTCCCCAGCAGCACGAAACGCCGCAATGCGGGCCGAGACCTTGGGTTCCCAGATAGGATTCTGCTCAACGAGGTAGATCACAATATTCGCATCGAGACAGACGATCATGGATTCTCCCCGGGCCTCTTCGCGGCGTCCTGGCGCAGGCGCCCGCTCTCTTCTTGCAGCCGCCCGGCTTTCTCGATTTCTTCTTCCGCATCCTCGCGAATCGCACTTCGTTGCGTCTTCGACTTCCTCGGTGCTCGCGGGGTTAGCTCGGCCGCCGCGCGGGCAGCCCAGATTCGCTGCATCATCTGCCAGAACGGATCGTCCTTCGGCAACTCGGGCAGCGGCTGCACGATCAACTGCACGCGCCCGGCGGCAATTCGAGCTTGCTATCCAGCTCCAGCGATCCATCCGGTTTGACCGTTCCCTCGACAACAACGTGTGTGGCACTCACCGATCTTCCTCCCGCGCATGGTGTCTCTTTCCACGGCAACTGAGTTCATCTTCCGCGGATTGCATCGTAGCGCGACATCCGAACGATCGCACGGCACGGTCGTCACGCCTTGCCTCCGTCCCCGTCACCGGTCTCGATCACGAGGCGGACCTTGGAAATCTCCTTGCCCTTGGTGATCCGTTCCAGGAACGTCTCGACCCGCTTGCGGAAGTCCTCCACCGTGCAAGGGGCGCTGCTGCCGCCCACCTCGCCCAGCAGGTCGGAGAGCCGTACCGGGATGGCGGTCAGACCGGAGAGGGCGGCCTGAATGCCCTGGACCAGATCGGCGTCGATCTTGTCGGGGAGCTTCTTCGACTTCAGGAAGCCCTCCACAGCCGACTTCTGACCATCGGGCAGGAGGCTGATGCTCTTCTTCACCGTGGGGTCGGCGAGATTATCGAGGAGGGTCTTCCGCCAGTTCTCCAGCATCGTGTCGAGCTGGTCGTCGATCTGCGTCAGGACCGCCTGACCGCTGGCCCCGAGCGTCTCCTCCTGCGGGCGGAAGTTGCAGTGCGGGCAGATCGGCGAGGCGTCCAGGTCGTCCTTGACGAGCGTGAAGCAGGGCGTGAGCTTCGACAGGCGGGTCTGAAGCTCGGTCAAGGAGGCGTGGGGCAGAAGAGAGATCCCCGCAGCCAGCTTCTTGAGCTGGTCGAGCCGGGGGTCTTTGAGCAGCTCCTTCTTCTTCTCGTCTTCGTTGATCCCGAGGCGGGCTTTCTTGTGCAGGTTGAGATAGGTCGTCTTGTAGTCGTCCTTCGCCTTCTGAAGCGCCCGGTTGATGATCTGGCGGAAGTCGGGCCTGCCCCGAAGCTCCGGGTCGAGCAGCTTCGCCCGCCATGAGGCTCGGAGCGATTCCATCTCGTGACGCCACGGGTCTTGAGGAGGCAGCACGGCGGTGGCGGTCGCCAGGTAGCCGGTCATTGGCGTGAGTTCTTGAACGAGGTCGTTGAGTCCCTCGACCTGCTTCACGAGGTCGAGGTTCGCCTTCTGGGCCTGGATCTCCGTGACGCTCCGGGAGAAGTTCTTGAGCTTCCCCACGGTGTTGAAGGCTTGGAGATTCTCCAGGAAGCCCTTCAGATCGTCGAGCTTCTGCCGATGCTGTTCCCGCTCCTCACCCGAGATCAGCTCGCTCCCCCAGCACGGAAGCCCCGTCTGTACCTGCTGGGCGGCGGTGACGACCTCCTCCGTCAGATCGTTGGCCTTGGCCTTGAGCTGGATGACCGCCTGCTCGTGTGCGTTGCTGTCCCGGATGAGCCCTTCGGACAGTCCGAGCAGCTCGAAGAGGGCGACCAGTTCGGCAATCGGAACGCCCTTGGGCTTCTCGATGTGCTTGAACTGGAGGAGCGTATCGACCGGCATCTTCGACGCCTCGTTGATGTTGGCGGCGTCGAGCTTCTTCCCCGTCAGGCTCAGGCGAGATGTTGCCGTTCTGGACCAGCGCCAGCAGGACGACCAGGAGGAACTCCGGCTCGATCTGGTACTGGCTCTCGATCTCCACGTCGTTCTTGACGGTGATGAGTTCCTTCCGGTTGACGACCTGACCGGGAGGCTTCCCGTCGAGCTTGGCGGTGACGACCTTGGCGTAGCGGGAGTTGTGGGGCTTCAGCTTGTCGCCGTCGAGCAGTTCCAGCCCGTCCAGGACGGCGGTGGCGAGCTGGTTCTTGACCCCTCCCGCCAGCCAGCGGATCACGTCCTCGGTGGGCTGCTTGAGGTTGCTGACGGTCAGCTTCGACGTGAACGTCGGGTAGTCCCGGTAGCGATCCTCGAAGCAGGAGGCGAGGCATGTCGAGCCGGTCAGTTCCAGGAGATCCCGCACCGTGGAGTTCCCCGTCCGGTGGCCCTTGAGCCATTCGACCATCTTCTTGGGGACGCCCTGGTGTGACGACCTCGAACGAGGTGAGCATGTTCTGCCGCAGCCAGGCGACGATCGTCTTGAGGAAGCCGTCCGCCTTGTCCTCGTAGACCTTCTTCGTGCCGCTGCTGGCCGACAACGCCATCTCCCTGGCACCGGCGTAGAGCCGCAGGTTGTCGAGGAAGGGCTTGTCCTTCTGGGTCAGCTTGAAGAACACCTCGTCGGCGAGCTTCTGGTCGGAGTAATGGGGAGGCTCGAACGGCTGCAAGAAGTAGAGGTAGAAGTCCCGAGGCGGCTGTGCCGTGGACCGCTCGTTGGGGGCTCCGAAGAAGAGGTAGCCCCTCCGGGTGACCTTGTGTTCCCGCCACTCGATCTCGTGTTCCCAGATCTGGTAGCCCCGGACGTAGGTCTGGTCGGCACATTCCAGGACACGGGTCAGGGCGTCGAAGTAGTACTGGTCGAGCTGGGAGTCGGAGAGCGTGTCGGCCTTGTCCTGGATCTTGGCGTCGTGGTCGATCGTCTTCTGGAGGTCGAGGTAGTACTGGTCGTTGTCCGTGTTGTGCGAGATGAACTGACCCGCCATCGTCTTCGTGATTTCCTTGAGGCAGGACTCGACGGTGGTCCGCAGGAAATCACTGGTCCGCTCCGGGAGCATCGTGCTGAACAGGAACAGCCCGTCCCGCAGCTCCTCGGCGGTCGGCCCGATCTTGGCACGGATGTCATCGGTCGTGAGTCGATGGACCGACAGCCCGTGGATGATCCGCAGGGCCATCGGCTTCAGCGCCGGGCGGGTATACGCCTGCTGAATCCGGTTCTCGACGACCTTGCTCACGTCGATGACTTCCCGGATCTCGGGGATCGACCGCAGGGCGGCGTTCGCCTGCAACACGTTCCAGTAGGAGTCGTAGCTGATCAGCCCCGGCTGGTCGGGCGGGACATCCTCGTCGAGCAGCCGCTTCATCTCGGCGCTGAGGGTCTTGAGAACCTCACGCTTCTCGGCGATCGAGATCGCCTCGAAGACCTCAAGGTACGTGGGATGGACCGGGAAGAGCGTGACGAACTCTTCGAGGCGTTCGGCCATGCCGCCGTAGAGGGGGGTGAACTTCTGAAGGTGCTCCCGGATCTTGGCCTTCTGTTCCTTGGTCTTGCTGAGCAAGCGTTCGGAGACGACGTAGGCCACGTCCTGGCGGACGATGCGGACCTGCTCGAACCGGTCCTTCACCCGCATCAAGCTGGAGGCGACGAACTGGAACTTCGGGTTGTCGAAGAGGCTCTCCTGCAACCCGGCGATGAACCGGAAGCGGATCAGCTTGCAGACCTCCCCGATCTCCCGGAGAAAGCCGAGGTCGAGGATCAGGTCGTGCTGCTTGCGTGACCGCAGGTAATCGAGCAGCTCGTCCACGACGAGGAGCAGCCCGTGGTTCGGGTACTTCTCGTTGAACTGGGCCATCATGGCGGACAGGTCGTCCTTGTTGCTGTCCACCTGGTCGTCGGCCGGGAAGCTGAAGGCAATCCCCTCATCACCCAGGAAGTCCTCGATCCGACCGCAGATGATGTTCCGCAGGCTCTTCTTGGTCGAGGGGATCTCAAGGCGGATCACCTTGAACTTCCCGGCGATGTCCTTCGAGTCCTTGGCCACCGCCTTGTTCTTGACGGCCTGCACTACGTCGGTCTGCTCTGCGATGCCGGAAACCAGCGAGAGGAGGTGGCTCTTACCTGTGCCGTAGTTGCCGACGACCAGGACGCCCTTGTTGTCGGCGGCTTTCAGAAACTGAAGATTCGGGATGACCAGATCGGAGAGTTGCTTGGCCATCCCGTCCGAGATGACGAAGGTCTGGACAAGCTGGCGAAGGTAATCGGGCGAGTCCGCCTGCTGGAGCTGGATGACCGACTCGATCGGCTCGAAGTTGACAAGATCCCGATACTTCATGGCGATACTCGCTTATGCGTTTTGCCCATCGGGGTCGAGAGGTACCACGAGGGCCTCGACCTGCTTGTACTGCGCAAACTCGGGATGCCCCGGCTCGGCGTAGGTCAGGGTCCCGTCCCTGAACGTCCCGTTCCAGGCGGCCACGAGCGTCTGGTTCCGGCTCGCATTCAGAAGGAGCCGTAGCGGCTCGACTTCCAGTCCGGGATCGAACAGGACTTCCAGGTTGTCGAGCAGCACGACCTCGGCGGAAGCGGCACCGACGACGGCCTTGAACAGCCGCTCGACCTGCCTGGTTCGCTGACTCCGTGTCAGCTCCAGCATCGCCTTGCAGAGCTGAAGATTCACGTTGATGAGCGGGTAAGCCTGCTCCTTGGAGATCGATTGGAGCGCCGCCGTCTTTCCCGACCCCTGGGGACCGGCGAGAAGAACGAGGCGATGGTAGAGATCACCCGCCTGGTGGATGGCTTGCCTCAAATCATCGGTCGAAACCGCCATCGGTCGTTCGAGACAGAGACATAGCCCCGTGGTGACGCCTCTGATCGCTCCAAGTCGCCGCAGCCTGGCAGCCGACCCTCAAGGTCGGGCGTTGACTGCCCACTGCAACGATCCTACGATGAATTGATGGTGCAATCAAGCAGGGACCGTCTATGACCTTCGGCTCAGAGAGTCCGGGAGCTGCGGACGGCCAAGAAGCTGAGACCCTTCGTAGCCCTCGCCCCGAAGGTCGGCGTGGGATTCACTTATCTCCAAAGGTCGAGAACGGCAAGCTCGACTTCGGGGACTACCCGTCCGAGGCGCTGATCCGCAAATTGCAGGGCGCTTGGACGCCGATGAGACCGAGTTGCTGATCCTTGCCGAGAAAGTCCCCGAGCCCATTACCAAGCGGTTCATCGAGCGGCCGGACGTTTTTGGCAAGCTCGCAGACCTCGACGATGCAGCTCTTGACCGCCTCATGAAACACCTGGCTCGGCAGAGCTGAAGTCGAACTTAGTTGTCCTTCGTCTCGCAGGCATCCTCTCGGAGGCAGTCCCATTCACACGAGCCCAAGTACCTGAGGCTCGTGACCCATGCGAATGCCCCTTAATCTGATGCTGGCGATCGCGAAAGCAGCACTGAACGCAGCCGGTGTGGGCCTCTTCCAGAAGAAGGGGCCAGTCATCGTCCGGCCCGCGCTGAACCTGTGCCAGGCACTACTTGACACCGAGATCCGACTGCCGACCAGCGAGTTCAGGATGCCCTATCCGATCATGGGGATCGAGTTGCCTGAGGCCATCGTCAAGCCCCACTGGCCCAGCCTCACGAGAGTCTGGAAGATGTTCCCCGACACGGTCCTAGCCTCGACCATGAGCCCAAACCCGATCTGTTACCACAACCTGATCGGCGATGACTTGCCGACTATTGAAGACCGACTGATCAGGGCCGAAGGATGCGACGCGGGGGTTCTCGCCTAACTCGCCCACGCTGGGCTGCGCAAACCCAAGGACCGCCTGGCCTGCCCCCGGAACTGCCATGTGAACCGCATGGCGAACGAGACGCGGGTCCGCCACACCGGCCGGTATGCACGGGTCGCCAGCGCCTTCGCCCACTTCGGCGAGGAAGACTGCCTCGCGGCCGGAACGGATCGGGCACGATCTTCTTCAGCCTCTGCAACCTGCGCTGCGTCTTCTGCCAGAACTGGGACATCAGCCAGCAGTCCGCCGGCGCCGAGTGCCCGCCGGAGCAGATCGCCGAGCGATGCTCGCGCTCCAGCGGCGCGGCTGCCACAACATCAACTTCGTCACCCCCGAGCACGTCGTGCCCCAGGTCCTCGAGGCGATCGCCGCGGCCATCCCGCGCGGGCTGGATCTGCCGATCGTCTACAACACCAGCGCCTACGACTCGGTCGAGTCGCTGCGGCTGCTGGACGGGGTCGTCGACATCTACATGCCCGACTTCAAGTTCTGGGAGCCGGAGACGGCCAGGCGGCTGGCCAAGGCGAAGGACTACCCGGAGCGGGCGCGCGAGGCGATCCGGGAGATGCACCGCAGGTCGGCGTGCTGCGGTTCGGGCCCGACGGGCTGGCGCGGCGCGGGGTGCTGGTGCGGCACCTGGTCATGCCGGGGCAGTCGGCCGAGGCCGAGGCGATCTTCGGCTGGCTGGCCGAGGAACTGTCGCCGACACCTACGTCAACGTCATGGGGCAGTACCGGCCGGAGTACGAGGTGGGACAGATCGCCCGGGACGGGACCGCCAAGTACGCCGAGATCGACCGACGCCCGTGAGCGACGCGATCGCTCGGGCGACGAGGCAGCACGTCGAGTTGGGCTCTGGCGCTTTGACCAGCGCTGGGCCGGACGGCAATGATTGGGGATAGTGGTACGCAAAAACGAAATCAACTATCCCAGGGATCGGGTTCTTCGATGATCGTTCCGTCATCGTGTTTGATCATGATTCCCCACCGACGAGCCGTGAGGCAGTTCCCTCTGAGGACGTTAGAACTAACCTCCGATGCTCCGCTTGCCACATAAGGTGGATGAGAAACCCGAGGGAGACGCAGCGATCCGCTCATCAGTCGCATCTACACCAGGCAGGATCGGGAGCTCAGGGCGATTGCACCATAAATCACGTTCCGAGCAGGACTTGTTCGAGGTAGGTCTCATCCCAGCCGGCGGCGAGACGTTTGTTTTTGATGCCGACCTTGGTGTGGACTCGTTCTTCAGCATGCTCAGCGCGGTGCGGCGAAGGATGCTGAAGTTCGCGTCGGCATGTCCTTTGCGGATGCGGCATTGGTCCTCTTGAAACGTCACATCGAGTTGCCAGTGCAGACGGTTCTCAATGCCCCAGTGGCTGCGCACCGCCTCGGCGAAACGACTGCGCCGCGAGGTACTTGCTGAGGATGTAGTAGCGGACTTCGTTGCATTCCTTGCCGTCGCGCAGCGTGTTGCTGATGACCATCCCGATCGCCTTCAAGCCGGCCCAGCGCGAGCGGTCGGGCAAGTCGTCGGGAACGGGGCAGATGATAGTAGTAACGCGTCTCCTCCCGGCCGTGCCCGTTCTCCTCCGTCTCATGGAAACGCATCCGCGATCCGCGCGAAGTCGTCTTCCAGATGATCGTCGAAGTAGTCCACGAGCCCTTGATGCAGCGTCGGCTGATTGCCCTTCACGGCCAGGCAGTAATCCGCGCCGGCATCGACGATTTTCCGCGCGATCTCGGTTTGACAGCCCATGGCGTCGATGGTCACCAAGGCCCCGGAAATTCGAGCATTTCCAGCAATTTCGGGATGGCCGTGATCTCGTTGCTCTTGGCGTCCACGACGACTTGCCCCAGGCTGATGTGATTGGCCGTGGCCCAGGCGCTGACCATGTGAATCGCCGCCTTGCCGCTGGCCGCGTCGAAGCTGCGGCGGAGCGTCTTGCCGTCGATGGCGATCACCTGCCCGCCGGTGATTTCGTGCAGCGCCGTGATCCAACTCAACAGACACTTCTCGAACTCCGCCGGCTTGATCGCCGCCAGGATCGCGTTGAAGCGATCGTGCGACGGAATGCCGTTCGTCAGATCGAGAAACCGCGCCAGCCACTCGCGCTTCGTCCTGCCCGAACTTGGCGATGGCCACGAAATCGTCGGCCCCGCAGATCACCGCGCACACGGCAATGACCACGATGTTGATCAACGGATATGTCACCTTGCGGCGGCGCGGATCGGTGAGTTCGGCGAAGTGATGCTGGATCCGGGCAGACTTCTTCTCAACATGGTATGGGCTCCCGGGCTCCGCGATTTCCCACCCTTGCCGCTCCTCAGCAAGCAACGGAAATCGCGTTCGCCCAACCATACCAAATTACCCATCATGGCGCAATCGCCCTGGATCGGGACTCAGCGACGAACACGAAACGCTCTAGATCCTCTGCCATGGCCCCCGCCGACGAATAACGCCGCTTCGGGTCCTTTGCCACGCTCGCGCCAGGATACGTTCCAGCTCCTCCGGCAGGCGGGGAAGGATCGCACGGGTCGCGGCGGATCTGTTTCCGCCAGGTACCTCGCCCAGAGCGAGCGTGGCAGATCCTCGGGGACGACTCGTGGCGGCTTCAGTGCGAAAGCCTCGAAAGCCGTCGCTCCCAACGCAAAGACGTCGCACAGGACCTCATCCACTTGGCGGCCCAACAGCTTCTCCGGCGCCATGTACAGCACCGTGCCCGCCATGCTTCCCGATGGTGATCGGGGCATTGCATCCAGGTCGCGGCCCATGCCGAAATCGATCAGGTAGGTTCGTTCCTCGTCACTCCGATCCAGCAAGATGTTGGCCGGTTTGACGTCGCAGTGCACGACCCTGCCGGCGTGGGCGTCTTCGAGGGCCCATGCCACGCTTGCCAGCACCCGAGCCACTGCGTCGATGTACCGCGGATCGGAAAGGACGGCCAGACGGTGCAACTGAAGCGGAGGCTGGCCCGCCCGATACTGTCGACGTTGATCCAGGATCTGACCAGAGCGAAGCCGTCGACGAGCGGCATGGCGAAGAAGACGACTCCGGCGGGCCTGTCCGAACTCGTAGATTGGCAAGATTGCCGGGTTCGCCAGCCTTGCTCCCCGTTCGGCCTCTCGCCGGAACCGAGCAAATCTCGCGGGGTCACACCTCCTCGGACATCATTAACTTGAGGGCCACGACTCGAAGTGCGGCTCGAGTGTACGGCCTTCCAGACTTCGCCTTGGCTCCCTTTCCCGAGCCGTTCGATCAAATGGTAGCGGCCCACCCGCGGGTGTCCGCCTTTAAACGGAACTCCAAGTTCAACTGTGCTTTTGCTCTCGGTGACCGAACGACTCAGCTATTCCGAAAGATCTTCAGTCGAACCGTCATCGAGGCTGTGAGAGGGGCTGAAGCGGCGATTCGGCACTGGATTCCCCTCGATGGTCTCAAGTTACCTTCGTTCTCCGAGAACGCATGACCGCACGCTCCGTACAACTCGTTATTGACCGAGCCTGTCACATCGAGCTCTCACCCAATGGTCATATGACCATCGCTCCCCAGACGAAGCGTGGATCATTATCGTTGAACGATTCCTGCACGGCACCATCACGCGGCCAAGAATCAACGCTACACCGCTCTTCGTGGCCAAAGGGCGACACGTCGGATTTACCGACGTGCGTTCCTCGTACGTCTAACGAGACTCTGAAGACCATTCACCGCCCCAACCGCCTGCCCAGATCAGTACATCCTCCATGGTCAACCTGACCGATCAGGATCGGAGACTTGTTTCATACCACGTGTATCTTGAGCCTGGAATGCCGCGACATGACCCCTTGGCCCGGCCTGCCCGAGGCCATCCGCACCGGCGTCGTGGCGAAGTACCAGGCCGCCTCGAGCGGTAGGGTGGATCACGATTGAGGCTCGATTCCCTGGCACCGCGTAAACCGACCGATAGCTGGCGGCGTCTCTTGAAAGAACACGGCCAAGAATTTTCCACCCGCCTGAATCGCGTCCACCATGTTGCACGATAAGAACCCTGGTTGAGGCAGGATTTCTCGTAGCGCCTGTCGCTGCTCAACTGCCGGTTAACGAGGTGTTTACGCTGGTGAACGTGTTGCTCGATGTCTTGCCAAGCGTCGTGACGATCGAGATGCAGGCAACCAGAA
>CAWFAF010000043.1:0-28498 GCA_963813575.1 uncultured Planctomycetaceae bacterium | reverse complement strand
TTTGTATCCGAAGTGCCGCGAGGGCTCTTCGTGAGGGCAGAGCTTTGCCTCAGGCACTCCGGATACAATCCTCTGCGTTTTTCCGAAGTGCCGCGAGGGCTCTTCGTGAGGGCAGAGGTTTGCCTCAGGCACTCCGGATACAATCCTCTGCGTTTGCCGCGAGGGCTCTTCGTGAGGGCAGAGCTTTGCCTCAGGCACTCCGGATACAATCCTCTGCGTTTTGCCGCGAGGGCTCTTCGTGAGGGCAGAGCTTTGCCTCAGGCACTCCGGATACAATCCTCTGCGTTCCCCCTGCATGCCGGTCACAGACGCAGAAATCCTAGCACTCAAGCCAAAGTCCAAGCCCTATAAAGTCTCCATAGGCAAAGGGGCGTACCTATTGGTAATGCCCAATGGACACAAATACTGGCGGCTCAAGTTCTACCTGAATCGGAAAGAAAACGCTTATGCCCTGGGCGTGTTTCCACACGTACCCATTAAAGCAGCGTTGGCTGCACGGGACTCAGCAAGAGCGCTAATCAAAGAAGGAATCAATCCGGCAGTTGCTCGACGTGAAGCGAAACGGAACGCTGCCTTACGTGAGCCATTATTCCTGTTGGCGCTATCCAAAGAATGGGACCTTGACTATTGAGACCGACATCAATGTGCTGGCGCTTACAGTGTCCGACAGGCTTTGGCCGCATTTCTCGCTGTGAAACTGCTTCAAAAGGACTCTCACTAATGACCCTAAAGGACATAACGTCAGGAATGCCAAGGCTAAGGATAAGATGTACCGCCTCTTCGACACATGAAGGACTGTACCTTGAAGTTCTGCCGAGTGGCGGCAAATACTGGCGGATGAAATACTACTTGGGGAAAGGAAAAACTCCTTGCCTTGGGCGTATACCCTCACATGACTCTGGCCGATGCACGTGAACGGCGCGCAGGCCCGTAAATTGCTCGCCCAGGGATCCGACCCGGGTGAGGCTAAGAAGGAGGCCAAACGAGCCGCACTCCGCAAAAGCAAAACACCTTTGAGGCAATCGCCAGGGAATGGCACCAAAACCGGCTGGAGAAATGGACTCCCGAGCATGCCAAGAAGATCCTGACGCGCTTGAGTCGCATGTATTCCCGAAAATTGGCAGCCGTCCGATTGGCGACATCACCACAGCGGAATTGCTGTTCGTCATGCGCCGAATATCGAAGAGCATGGCGGTGAAATCGCCCACCGGCTGCTACAAATATGCGGGCAGATTTTCTTGTTTGCAGTGGTAACTGACCGTGCGACCAACAATCCGGCCGCATCCCTGCGCGGGGCACTCAAGCCAGTCGTGAAGAATAACCATGCCTACTTGAAGCCGAACGAGCTGCCCCAATACCTGAAAAAGCTTGAAGCGTATGACGGTAGCCTGCAAACGAAACTTGCGCTCCGCTTCCTGCTGTTTACCTTTGTCCGCACCGGAGAATTCGCGGTGCACCCTTGGTCGGAAATTGATTTTGATAAGGCGGAATGGCGTATCCCCGCAGAACGCATGAAAATGAAGACCCGCATATTGTCCCGCTTTCTCGGACACTTCTCGCTGATCTCCACCGAGTAGGAGGCCCAGCTAAAGCGTTTTAGGCTTGATAGATAGAGCTTGCGTCCTTGTGATGGGGTTGCCTGACCTCAACACGAAAGGACGCAAGCATGGGCACGGATGCACCCACGACTGTCTTTATACCGGTTCACTGCGCTCCCAAGAAGGCCCCTTGTCCCCAGTGTGGGAAGCTGGGGAAACGAAAACGGACCTGTTCCCGCGAAGTACGCACGGTCGCCTACAAGGCGGTGGCTTACCTGAAGATCACCTACGGTGAGTACACGGCCCAGTGCGAATGCTGCACGACTTTCCGAAACACTCCCGAGGGCGTGCTCCCCAAAGCCCATTACGACAACAAGGTCCGGGATCTGGTGTTAGATCGCATCGTGAAGGACGGAATGAGCATCGAGCGGATGTTGGAGTCGTTGAGGCGTGAGTTCTTGCTGGAACTGTCCTCGGGGTTCGTCTACAACGTGCTCCGCGATCGGGTCGGAGAACTCGACATGTCGGAGCATCGCCGCAAGGTTCTGGAACATTTCAGCGGCACGCTCTGCGTGGACGAACTGCACTTGGGCCGCTTCACGTTGCTTCTGGCGACTGATCCGCTGAGTAACCTACCGGTGGCTTTCGCGTTGGTCGAGTCCAACGATCAGGATCACATGCGGCCGTTTCTCAAGAACCTCAAGAACTGGGGCCTCGAGCCCCGGGTTGTGGTCACCGACGGCTCGAACCTATATCCCGCCGTGTTGGCCGAGTTGTGGCCCGACGCGGAGCATCAGTTGTGCGTTTTCCACGTCATCAAGGACAAGCTTCCTTTTTAGCTCACGCGCATCCCTGTAGTGGTCGTAAGTGCCTGCCGTTCAAGGTGGTTCAGCGTCCCGCCTTGTAATACGAACGTAATAGAAAACTGCCTCGGCACTGTTCTTGTGCCAGTAGATGCTCGGCCCCTTCAACCGCAGGTTCACGACACGTCGAATCGCACTCTCGATCGCACCACTGCCGATCGGCAACTTCAACGCTGCCACCCGAGCGTAGTCCATCCGGCCTTTGCCAGCATTCCGGTTGAGTATTCACGCTCCCGTTTCACGCCTTGCTGGGGCGGCGTCCACACAGAACCTTGATCGCCGCTTGCACGTCCTCGACCTGTCCTTTCAGCGCGTCGCCGTTGCGACCGATCCACGCCTGACGCTCCGCCGCCGTCCAACGGTGCTGCAAGGCCGCGATCTTGCCCAGATGCTCCACCGCATGATAGAAGTCCACCAGTTCGTTTACTTGTTCCGGTTCGACCCCCACCGTCGCAGCAGTGCCCCGACCCGTTTCCAGATCCAACGTGCCCCATCGGCGACGAACAGGATCTTGTCCGCCGTGGTGATCTTTAATTCACGTAAATAGAATTCCATTAACTTGAAGATCGCGTCTGGACCGCCCAGAGTTCCGTCGATGACCGCGAGGAACTCCCGATCCATGTGCCCCTTCTCATCCACCACGTAGATGATCAGCAACTTCGGCTCGCGCCAGTCCGTGCGATAGCGGTTGCGCCCCTTGGCGGTCTGGACCGCGTTGTTCGTGCGAATCCGAATCCGGCCGCCATCGGTGGAGAGGACCACTCGACACCCGCGACAGTCTCTCCCCAGTTCAAACTCCCGACACGCTGGGCGGCGCGCCGTGGCAAAACCATAGGCCAGCGCTCGGATGGTCTTGATATCCAGTGGCTACCACGTCGAAGAGTACCCGCTCGACCTCTTCCAACGAACCCAGAATGGCCACCAATTGCTATCTCCGAAACAATTCCCGCCGTGCAGCGGTCATGTACACCCCAGAGCACCAGCATCGGATACATCCCTTTGCCCGTCTTGTCGCGGTCACAGTTCCGCTGAAGTAAGTCAGCCGGATTTCACCTGCCCGCACGTCGTCCGAAGTGTACGTCGCGTCGGCCCTGATCCTTGATGGTTCGGCCCGCCCCTTCATCAAGAGCGGCCTTGAGCGTTCTCCGGATTCTCAATAGAGGCTTGCATCGCCTCGCCAGCAGGAGGCCCGCCAGCTTGTTGGTTAGGCCGCGATTGAACACTCCCTCCCTAGATCCTCGCGTGCGGATACAGACGCATCTCGCGTTTGCTTCATCTCTGTTGGACGTCCAATTCACCTATCTCACAGCCATCCTTCTAACCTTCTTCCTCCCACTCCACCCCCAACCCCCACCACACACCCCTCACCCCATCCAACACACTCCCAAATCAACAAGCTCATCCTGGATGCCGTGCGGCGGATGAGGACAGCGATGAGCAGGCGTGGAAAGCGCGGACGCAAGAAGAAGCGGGGCCGCAAGAGCCGCAAAGCCAAGAAAGCAGCAGCCCGTCGCGGTCCTACGGTCAAGGAGAAGGCGTACTTCGTGTTCAAACACCGGTACTTGATCGTGAAGCGTCGCGAAAACTTCGCGGAGTCGGATCGTGACAACTTGAAAAAGGTACTGGAATACTTGCCCGAGCTGGCGACGTTGCGACGGTTCGCCGACCGGATCTACTGGGTGTTCGACACGCCCAAGGATTTCCATCAATCAAGCTGTCGTCGAGCTGCGGTTCTCCGCGACCCGGCGTTTCAGGCCGTGCCGGAGTTGGTCAAGGCGATGGAGCAACTCGATGACGAGCGGTTCCCCAAGCTCATGGCCTACCTGAACAACCCGATCAGCCAGCGAGTCCGAACCAACAATCATGTGGAGCGAACCAATCGGATGTTTCGCTTTCTGGAGAAGGTGCGGTACAAATGGCGGCGACGTAAGACGCTGGTCCGCTTCGTCGTCCTAAAGCTCGACGAAACCTGGAGCAACTGGCAACCACCAAGTGCAAAAGACACCGGTCGCGCAAAATCGGTCACACCCGGCAAAACGCAACCTCAAGCCAGACAGACGCCAAAGCAAGCTGCCTGAGAATTTGGTGGAGATGCCTGGGGAGTCTCGTTAATGACGTTCAGCGATCTGGTGCGCGAGGCACGAGAGCAGGTGTTGTCAGATTCCCGAAACGTAGGAGGACGATCGGATGATCACCCGCACACTGAAGGCAACATCCGGGCGTATGCGGATGCGGTGGCAACATATTTGGCATTCGGTGTAGACAAAATGACTGACACCAACTCAACGCTTTGTACTTGGCAAGTCGACCCACCACGACTCAGGGCAACCTTTGGCCGTCAAGCTTTGCCAATGACTTGGGACATTGCCGAAGCAAATCCCTTCGCTGATGCGGCAGGCGACTATCAGCGTGCCTACGGCTCGCTCTGCGAGGTGCTCGATGAACTCGTCGAAGGTGTAATTGGAAGCGTCATACAACTTGATGCATCCGCATGTGCGGTTGGCAATGTTGCTCCATTTATCTCAACCGACCCACCGTATTACGACAATATTGGCTACGCAGATTTGAGTGACTATTTCTACATTTGGCTTCTGCGCACCCTCGGTTTCGTGTATCCACAGCTCTTCGCAACTGTTCTCACGCCGAAGGGCCAGGAGATGATAGCGTCACCATACCGTCGTGATGGAAGTAAAGACAAAGCACGAGCCTTCTTTGAAGAGCAGATGGGAACAGCTTTTCGTCGTATGCGAGAAATACAAGACCCCGGACTGCCCCTTACCGTCTTTTATGCCTTCAAGCAGTCTGAGACAGAGGATACAGACACTAGCGAGGCTTTGCCTCAAACCAACTTCCGCGTGGCGACTGGTATCTAGACAAACGGCTCCGGGGTGTCGAAAACAGGGCATAGCCCTGTGCATGAAACCGCAAAGCGGTTGGTGGTCCTGACGGACCCGACACCCGGAGCCAGCCATGAGCTTACCGCGCACTGTTGCCGATGTCATCGCCTCCCACGTGACGCTGGAGCTAGAATCCTTGGACCGGGTGTATCTCAATGTCTACCAGCCCAAGCTGCAGACTCCGCGCGCCGTGTTCCACTTCCTCCGTGAGAACTTCGGAGCAGGCGCCGTGTCGTCCCACCAGATGAAGGCGATCACCGAACAGTTTCTCGAGAGCATAGAAGACTATGTACTGGAGCATGAGATTCCGGTGATCAGTTTTGAGAAAGGCCAACGCAAAGAAGACGTGGCGGCAACGTACTTGGCTAAGTTCTCTGGCACCGAGGGAGTCCTCTTCATCGGCAAGGCCCAGGAGAAGGTTCGCACCTTCCGGACTGAGGGACGCCGCAATGAGCGAGGTGAAACCTATCCCTGGATCGTCGATTCCACCGCGATGGTCAACCAATACTACTTCTATGCCGTCGACGGAGACTTCGGACCGTTTTTCCTCAAGTACAGTTCGTACTTTCCCTACGGTGCCAAGCTTTGCTTCAACGGTCATGAATATCTCAAACGGCAGCTCGCCAAGGAGGGCATCGGCTATGAGGAACTGGCCAACGGAATCTTGAGTTGCGAGAACCCACGGCGGATGCAGACTCTGGCCAATGGACTGACGCCCCATCGGATCGAGCGATTCTTGCGCAAGTGGCAAGACCGCCTTCCTTGTCCCTTCTCGACGCGGCAACAGGCCACCGGCTACCGCTACGATGCCTCGATGTGCCAGATCGAGTTTTCCCTCACACAGGTTATGGACCGGCCCGTGCACGGGCGGATCTTCTTCGAGGAGGTGCTTCGCGAGAACCTGGACCTTGGTCGGCCTGACAACCTGCAACTGATCTTCGAGCGTCGCGTGACGAAGAGAACTCCTGGTCCCTTCCGTACGCGTGTCGTCCGCGAGGGCGTGATCCCCTCACTCCATGTGGATTACAAATCCAACCGCATCAAGCAGTACTTCAAGGAAGGCCGTGCATTGCGAACGGAGCTGACCGTGCACAACCCAGCAGACTTCGGACTGGGACGCAGGCTGGAGAATCTTCCCGCGTTACGGGAGCTTGGTTTCCAAACCGACCGACGCGTGCTGCGCGTCCAAACGACCAGCCAAGACTTCGTCATGTCCGAAGCACTGTTCCGCGAAGTGACCGGTCCGCGCCGTGTGGAAGACCAGCGAGCCTCGGCGTCGCTTCGGCGATCCGATCGCCCAGGCCTTATTCGGCGTGTTGGTGCTATTTCGCCTCCTGCCCCGTGGATTTCGCAGTCGTGACCTGCGGGAGCACATCGCTCCGCTGCTGGGGGACGATCCCAGCCAATGGACACAGGGCCGGCTCACATACCAACTGCGTCGACTGCGTCTCCATGGTTTGATCGAGCGAGTTCCCAATTCCACGCGTGACACGGTGACGGACCGAGGCATCAGTGTGGCGCTTTGGTTTTCGAGATGCCACGCGCGTTTGTTCCGGCCTGTTCTGGGAGAACTATTGGCCCAAGAATACCCCCAGGAAGGTTTGCTGCGCCGCCCTGGATTATTTCGATCGACAAGTAGATCGGTACTTGGAGGCTGTCAAAGTTCCCCCAGCAGCTTGACTCAAAAACTTGACTCAAGTTCTACGAGTTTTGGTTTATAAGGGGTCTAATGAGAAGGAAGGCCCTGTAGTCTCGGCATCTACAGGATGGGAGACGATGCTCGGTGGACTCATCCGTGCGGGATTCTCAATACACGGCACTTGGCCCGCACGTTCTGAAATGTCTACTAGGAACGTTGGGCGCGGTACGAATGCCCTCGCCTCATCCATTGTCCTCGTCTGCCGTCCACGTCCCGCCAATGCCTCGCTTGCGACTCGCAAAGAGTTCATCACCGCGCTGCGTCGCGAACTCCCGGAGGCGCTGCGGAACCTGCAACGAGGCAACATCGCGCCGGTGGACCTGGCGCAGGCGGCCATCGGGCCGGGGATGGCCGTCTTCACCCGCTACGCCAAAGTGATCGAAACCGACGGTTCGCCCATGACCGTCCGCACGGCCCTTGGGATCATCAACCAGGCGCTCGACGAAGTGCTTGGCCGAGCAGGAAGGGGAGTTCGACGGCGACACCCGCTGGGCGCTGGCGTGGTTCGAGCAATTCGGCATGGACGAAGGCCCATTCGGCGATCGCCGAGACCCTCAGCAAGGCCAAGAACACCGCCGTCAACGGCCTCGTCGAAGCCGGCATCATCAACGCCCGCGCCGGCAAGGTGCGGCTTGTGAGCCGTGACGAACTCCCAGACGATTGGAACCCAGCCACCGACAAGCGGCTCACCGTTTGGGAAATCACCCAGCACCTGATCCGCACACTCGACCAACAGGGCGAATCGGGAGCCGCAGCTCTCGTTCAACAACTCGGCGGCATGGCGGAAATCGCCCGCGACCTGGCCTACCGGCTCTATTCGATCTGCGAACGCAAGAAATGGGCGCGAGGAAGCGCTGGCCTACAACAGCCTCGTCATCGCCTGGCCGGAACTGACAAAGCTTGCGCTTTCAAGCCGAAGCCGGCAACCTGCAGACTCAAAAAGAACTCTTCTCCTGATGGAAAGCTGAGATATGGCCGTATCAAACCGCGAACGTGTCGGCAAAGGACTGGACCTTCTGGCGTCCGGCCTGCGCCCCTTTGTCGAACGCGAACTGAAGTCGCATCTTGGCGACAACTGGCAATCCGCTTTGCCGGACACCACGGGACGCGGCCCCCGTGCCAAGCCGCAGCCTGCCAACCTCGACGATCCGCAGATTCTCCTGGGGCTGCTTTGGGACCAATGGAACGCCGTCTTCAAGAACACCCTGGGCCACGCCGAGCGGAGCATCGTCAGCGAGTTGCGGGACGTTCGCAACCGCTGGGCGCACAACGAGCAATTCAGCAGCAACGACGCCATCCGGGCGCTCGATTCGATGGAGCGACTGCTGAACGCGGTATCAGCCGCCGAAGCCGGGACGGAAGTCGGCCAGATGCGCATGGACCTCATGCGGACCATGTTCGACGACCAGCGCCGCCAGGAGATGCGCAAGAAGTCCGTCCAGCCGACCGAGGGCAAGCCGCATGGCGCCCTGAAGCCCTGGCGGGAAGTCGTCACCCCGCACCCGGACGTGGCCTCCGGCCGCTACCAGCAGGCCGAGTTCGCCGCCGACCTCTGGCAGGTCTATCAGGGAGAAGGATCGGACGAGTACAAGCATCCGACCGAGTTCTTCCGCCGGACCTTCCTGACCGAGGGCCTGCGCCGGCTGTTGTCGCAGGCCGTGCTGCGATTGTCCGGCAAGGGGGGAGACCCGGTCGTCGAGCTGCAAACCAACTTCGGCGGCGGCAAGACGCACTCGATGCTGGCGCTCTATCACCTGTTCTCCGGCACGGCCGCCGGCGAACTGCCGGGAGCCGAGGAATTGGTCAAGGAACTGGGCATCGCCTTGCCGAAGAACGTCCGCCGAGCGGTTTTCGTCGGCACGCAGATTTCACCGGGAAAGCCGCACAAGAAGCCGGACGGCACCACGGTCCGCACCCTCTGGGGCGAGATCGCCTGGCAGCTTGGCGGCAAGGAAGGCTACAAGCTCGTCAAGGAAGACGACGAGAAGGCCACGAACCCCGGCAACTCGCTCAAGGAGCTTTTCAACAAGTACGGCCCTTGCCTGATCCTGATCGACGAATGGGTTGCCTACGCCCGGCAACTGCACACCACAGCCGACCTGCCTGCCGGCTCGTTTGAGACGCACTTCACCTTCGCCCAGGCCCTGAGCGAAGCCGCCAAAGCTGCCAAGAACACGCTGCTCGTGGTGAGCATCCCGGCTTCGGAAAGCCCGCACCAAAAGGCCGAACGCGGCGTCACCGACATCGAAGTCGGCGGGGAACGTGGCCGCGAGGCGCTGGCCCGGCTCAAGAACGCCATCGGCCGCGTCGAAGCATCCTGGCGACCGGCCAGCCCGGACGAAGGCTTCGAGATCGTCCGCCGCCGGCTGTTCCAGCCGCTCACGGGAGATCAGTTCGTCACCCGCGACGCCGTCGCCCGCGCTTTCGTCGATTTGTACGGTTCGCAGCAGCAGGAGTTCCCGTCCGAATGCCGGGAAGCCGACTACGAACGCCGGATCAAGATGGCCTACCCCATCCACCCGGAGTTGTTCGACCGGCTCTACAACGACTGGTCCACGCTCGACAAGTTCCAGCGGACCCGAGGCGTGTTGCGCCTGATGGCCGCCGTGATCCATTCGCTCTGGGAACGGCAGGACAGCAGCGTGCTCATCATGCCGGGCAACGTCCCCGTGGACGATCAGATGGTGCAATTCGAGCTGACCCGCTACCTCGAAGACCACTGGGTTCCGGTCATCGAGAAGGACGTGGACGGGAGCAATTCCCTGCCGCTTAGCCTGGATCGCGAAAACCCGAACCTTGGCCGCTATTCGGCCTGCCGCCGCGTTTCGCGGACGATCTACATGGGTTCGGCCCCGACCCTTCGGGCATCCCACCGGGGCATCGAAGACCGGCAGGTAAAGCTCGGTTGCGTACAGCCCGGCGAGGCCGTCGCCACCTTCGGCGACGCACTCCGCCGGCTCACCGACAGCGCCACCTATCTCTACGTGGACGGCAAGCGGTACTGGTACTCGACGCAGCCGACCGTGACCCGTCTGGCCGACGACCGCGCCGGCCAGCTTACGGACGACCAGATCAGCGATGAGATCATCAAGCGGCTTCGCGAGGAAGCCCGCACGCGCGCCGACTTCTCCAAGGTTCACGCCTGCGTTCCGAGCAGCGACGTGCCCGATGAACGGGAAGCCCGACTGGTGATCCTGGGCCCCGAGTTCCCACACGCGAACCGGGACGAGAACAGCGCGGCCAGGAAGGAAGCGGCGGCCATCCTCGATTCCCGTGGAAGCTCGTCCCCGCAACTTCAAGAACACGCTCGTTTTCCTCGCCGGCGACGGCAATCGCTTGCGAGAACTGGAGCAGTCGGCGCGGCAGTTCCTTGCATGGTCCTCAATTTCGGACGACCGTGTGACACTGAATCTCGACGAGTTCCAGAAGCGCCAGGCCGAGACCAAGAAGAAGAGCGCCGACGAGGCGGTCGATTTGCGAATCACCGAAGCCTACCACTGGCTTCTCGTGCCGGGCCAGCCCGACCCGAAGGGCGAAGTCACGTGGACCGACCTGAAGCTCCAGGGACAGGACAGCCTCGCCACGCGAGCCGCCAAGAAGCTCAAGAACGAAGAATCGCTCGTCACACAAATGGGCGGGGTGAGGCTCCGGACGGAGCTCGACCGCATCCCGCTCTGGACCGGCAACCATGTCAGCATCAAGCAGCTTTGCGAGTACATGGCCCGCTATCTCTACCTTCCCAGGCTTCGCGATGAGCAAGTTCTGACTCGCCGCGATTCAAGAAGGGGCGGCCAGCCTGATGTGGCAGAGCGATACCTTCGCCTACGCCGAAGGCTGGGACGAGCAGCGGCAACGATATCAGGGCCTCCGTGCCGCCCAGGCAATCCGCGTCGTCGTTGACGAACGCAGTCTGCTCGTGAAACCGGAAGCGGCACTCGCCCAATTCGACAAGGACCGGCAAGCGGCCGAGGCAGCCGAGAAGGCGCAAGGATCGGCTACTTCGGGCGATCCCGTCTCGCCAACCCCTGGCCCAATCCCTGCGACAGGCGGAACCACGGCAACGCCGCAAACGGGACAACCCGGACCAGCCCTGGCACCCAGAAAACTGTCGAGGTTCCACGGTTCCGTGCAGGTGGACCCGCTCCGCCTTGGCCGGGACGCCGCCCGAATCGCCGAGGAAATCGTCCAGCACTTGACCGGCTTGGTGGGATCGAACGTCGAGATCACCATCGAAATCCAAGCCGACCTCGCCGAGGGAGCCGGTGACAAGCTTGTGCGGGACGTAACCGAAAACTGCCGGACGCTGAAATTCGACGACTTTGGTTTTGAGGAGAACTAACCCGAGGCCATCACAAATGAACTTCGACGACTACGAAACAAAGTACCAGCCGATTTACAACGAATGTGGCGATGTTTGCAAATAAATAGCACCAGGTATCAAAGGAACTATTGAATAATGGCCGGATCAACGTTTCAGACTAACCCTTTTGACCTAAACAAACTTCTCGAAGACTGCCATCGCGGCGTTCTTCAGTTGCCGGATTTTCAGCGCAGTTGGGTTTGGGATGAGGATCGCATCAAGAGCTTGATCGCTTCGGTGTCGCGAGCTTTTCCTGTTGGGGCATTGATGTCGCTTGATACCGGCGGGCCTGTAAATTTCAAACCCCGACCTGTTGAAGGAGCGCCGACCGAGGCGAAACAAGTCGCCCCTCAGTCCCTGCTGCTCGATGGCCAGCAACGGATGACTTCGCTTTATCAAGTCACCTTACGAGGCAAGGTCGTCGAGACCGTTACCCCGAAAAAGAAGAAGGTAAAGCGCTGGTTTTATATCGACATCCGAAAAGCGCTCGATCCTTCCATGGATCGCGAAGAGGCGATTGTCGGCGTGCCTGAGGATCGCATCGTCCGAACCGATTTCGGGCGTGAAGCGGTTTTGGACCTTTCCTCCGCCGAGCGGGAATACGCTTCTCTTATGTACCCCGTTTCCCAAGTCTTTGATTGGGACAAGTGGCAAGACGGCTTCGACAAGCACTGGCGCGGCGACCAGACATGAGAGCATTCGTGAGGAATTTCGGGCTTTCAAACGGCAGGTTCTGGAAAACTTCAAATATTACCGCGTCCCGGTCATTACCCTGGATCGATCAACCTCCAAGGAAGCCGTGTGCGTTGTTTTCGAGAAGGTAAACACCGGCGGCAAGCCGCTGGACGCGTTTGAGCTTGTTACCGCGATGTATGCCGCCTCAGGCCATGAATTACGAAAAGACTGGTACGGCGACGACGGGACGAAGGGACGACATCGACGTCTAGCAGAGACACTCCGGCCTGCCGGACGCAGATACCGGCATCATCGCCGGTGTCTCCAATACCGATTTCCTTCAGGCGGTTTCGCTTTTTTACACGCGTGACCGGCGGCGTGCGGCAGAGACTGCCGGGAAGCAGGGCAAGGAGTTGCCAGCCGTTTCAGGCAACCGGCAAGCGCTGTTGAACCTGCCTCTTGAGGAATACAAGCGATATGAAGTGCAAGTCGAGCGGGGTTTTGTGCAGGCGGCGAAGTTCCTGCACATGCTCCACATCTACCGCATCTTCGATCTGCCCTATCAGTCTCAAATTGTCCCGTTGGCCGCCATTCTCGCCGACATCGGTGATGCTTGGGAGCACGAGGCGAATCGAGCGATGCTTGTACGGTGGTATTGGAATGGCGTCTTTGGTGAGCTTTATGGTTCGGCGGTCGAGACGCGCATAGCACGCGATTTCATGGAAGTGCCAGTCTGGCTGAAGGGCGGCCCCGAACCATCAACGGTTAGCGAGACCATGTTCCGCGCCGACAGATTGAAGACCATGCGCATGCGTCTGTCCGCTGCCTACAAGGGCGTCAACGCTCTTGTTGATGAAGGAAGGCGCACAGGATTTTCGTTCGGGTCAGAAATTCGATCATACGGTCTTCTTCGGCGAGAATGTCGACATCCACCATATCTTCCCGCAAGACTGGTGCAAGAAGCATGGCATCAAGCCGAATGTCTTTGATTCCATCATCAACAAGACGCCGCTTTCCTATCGGACGAACCGGATCATCGGTGGTGTTGCGCCATCTGAGTACCTGGCCAAATTGGAAACTGGCAATGCGACAACACCGCCGATTGATCGCGACAGGCTCGATGGCTATCTCACATCCCATCTGATTAACCCGTCGCTTCTGCGTGCCGATAGTTTTGACGCTTTCATGGTCGATCGACAAAAACGACTCTTGGCGCTCATCGAGCGAGCGACCGGAAGGGCCGCATATATCGGCGACGTTCAGGAAGAAGGCGAGGATGTTGAGGCCGATGAGGACACTATTGAAGCCGAACTAACAATTGCTGGGGCATGAAGCATAGCGACCTGATGCGTCAGCAGCTTGGTAAGCGGTTCGTGATGATCGCCTAAAGAATACAGACACCACGGAAGCCCCGAAGTCGTCCGATAGTCGTCTTGGATGCTCTCGGTGTCCGTGACCGTCAGCATTTTCCAGGAGATACCACGTTTCTCGACGTCCTCGGCGTCGATACCAACCCGCTACAGACACCACAACTCGGGTGGGCACTCGTAGGGCCTCGCGAGTGACTTGAACGGGACAAGAGAGGAGTCCTTCGTGGTGTCTGTAAATGCTTGCGGAAGAATGCGCTATGTGCTATCGGTCCGGGCATGGCATTCATCGTTCTACGCCGATCCCGCAACACGCGAAGCTACTACCTGGTCGAGAGCTACCGCGACGATCAGGGAAAAACACAGCGGCGCACGCTCTGTTATCTGGGCCGCGAGCAGGACGGCACCGACACGCTCGCCAAGGCGCTGGCCCACTGGGAACAGGTGATGAAGCGGGACAAGAGGAACTCCGCAAAGCCAGGGGTGAACGTCGGCAGGTGATTCGCCGCCGCATTGAGGCTACCGCAGGCACGCATCGGCGTGATCACGGAGCACAGCAGCTCCTGGCTCGGGCTGAAGCCGAACGGAGAAGCGCAAGCAACAGGACGAAGAGGCGCTTTACTGGCAGAGCTTCGAGCGGCTGCGCCGCCACCCGACGGAAGAAAACGCCAGGGCCGCGAAGCGGGCGTTCCTGTTCCTGGCGAAACGCCACCACCCCGACCAGGGCGGCACCCATCACGACTTCGTGCGGGTCAAGGATGCCTACGACCGGGCATTTGCCGCTTGGCGGCGTGCCGCCGCGTAGAGGAGGATGTGCCCAGCACGAGACGGTCCGAAGCAGCCGGGAGTCGCCAGCACTCTTGTCTAGGCTGGAACCCTGATCATTCACCGGGGCGGCTCATCCTCTTCTCACCGCGGCGCTATGGAGACAATCCCGTTGAGGTGGCATACCAGTTGGTTGACACCGACATGGAACAGATCGCGGGCAGAAACGCCTGGCGGTGGCGTCATATAGGCGGTGCGGTGCCATTTGAGGGCCAGGCACCAATCCGCGATTTGCTGATCCTCGAACGACGCATAAAGATCATGAGCGAATCGGTTTCTGATCTTGCCAACTAGCCGGAGATCATCGCGGACAGTCTTGTTGATCAGACCGAAGCAGTACGCAGCTCGGGTACGATTTCCATACGAGCCGAGCGGCTGGTCGTATCGCAGGAGTTCGGAGACCTCCTTCGGATCATCGACAAGGAAGTTAATGAGGATGTGTTCCAACAACGTATCGAGGAATGCCGCCCCCACGATCACAAGGCCGCGGTCATTCTTTTCTTCATGCTTGAACAGCCGGGAGAATTCAAGGAGCGCGTCTTCCAACGCAAAATGCCGCTCCAAATCCTTTCCTGTGATCCAGAAGGGATCGTACTCACCGCCCCCATCTTGATCGGCTTCGCCCATGCCGCTCTTCTCCTCCAGGGTTCACCAAGACGTCCTTAACAAAGACACAGCACTATGGTCAACGGTTCAGATTTCAGTGGCTTCCGGCAACACATCCATGCCAGATTTCGCCGGCTCCATGCCGGCTACCAGGGGCACTCATTGCCGTCCCCTGGACTCCCGGCTAGCCTTTCTCTGTTGCCGGGGATTGGATACCCCTCTTGCGGAGATTGTGGCCGGTTTTCTCCGCTAAACGTGCGGAGAAAGGCTTGCCTGTGCGGAGATTAGCTGCTATTATCTCCGCAAGATAGTGCGGAGAATAGCAGTGTACATCCACGAACAAGAGCGATTGGCCCCGGTTCCGTTGGGATCAGGAAGGGCTTTCGGCCACGCTCGCGGCGGTGCGTCACCGGCAGGGGCGGCTCATCGGCAGGATGGAGGGGCTTGGCTTCCGGCTCCGCGAAGAGGCCGTCCTCGATACCTTGACCCAGGACGTCCTCAAATCGAGCGAGATCGAGGGGGAGATCCTCGACATCGACCAGGTGCGTCCTCCATCGCACGCCGGCTGGGGCTCGATATCGGGGCCCTGACGCCGGCCGACCGGCATGTCGAAGGCGTCGTCGAGATGATGCTCGACGCCACCCAGAAATACCAAGACCCGCTGACGGAGGAACGCCTGTTCGGCTGGCACGCCGCCCTGTTCCCGACCGGGCGCAGCGGCATGCACCGGATCAGGGTCGGGGCCTGGCGGGACGACAGCACAGGCCCCATGCAGGTCGTCTCCGGACCGATCGGCAAGGAGCGGGTCCACTACGAAGCGCCGGCGGCCGACCGGCTCCCGGCGGAGATGGCGCGGTTCCTCGACTGGTTCAACGGACCGGCCCCGATCGATCCCGTGCTCAAGGCCGCCCTGGCGCATCTCTGGTTCGTGACCATCCACCCCTTCGACGACGGCAATGGGCGGATCGCCCGCGCGATCGCCGACCTGGCCCTGGCTCGCTCCGAGCAGAGCCCGAAACGCTTCTACAGCATGTCCGCCCAGATCCGGCTGGAGCGGAACGACTATTACGACGATCCTGGAGCGGACCCAGAAGGGCACCCTGGAGGTCACCCCCTGGATGCAGTGGTTCCTCGGCTGCCTGGACCGCGCCTTCGACGGCGCGGAGGCTCACCCTGGCGAGCGTCCTCCGGAAAGCCCGGTTCTGGGAAGTCCACGCCGGGGAGTCGTTCAACGACCGGCAGCGGAAGGTCGTCAACCGGCTGCTGGACGGGTTCGAGGGCAAGCTCACCTCGTCGAAATGGGCGAAGCTGGCCAAATGCTCCCAGGACACGGCCAACCGCGACATCAACGACCTGGTCAAACGGGGCATCCTGGCGAAGGATGCGGCCGGCGGCCGGAGCACGAGCTACTCGCTCACGGAACCGGCTGAGAAGCCCTAACCAGGGCCACAATAGCGTACGCAATATGACCCGGCGGTATTGGCCAGCTCGACGGGCAGTGCGGCCAGTCTTACGCCCATGCATCGCCGGCGGTGGTTTTTCCATGGTTTCCAGCCCGTCACCAAGTTGTCACCAAATCCGTCACCAACCTTGTAAAATGTCACCAATCCTGGTATTTATGGGATGGGATAACCGCCGGGATTCGTTGGAAATTACCGACTTGCGGCGATTTTTACGCTTGCATGGCATGCAAGAGGTCAGGGGTTCAAGTCCCCTATCCTCCAGTAACTTCTCAATAACCGTGGGCAACCGATACGCCCGGCTGGTCAGCGCAGAAGCGCTGAAGTATCGTGGATCGATCGCTTCGGCGTTCATCCCGCCGCGCCGCCATCCGCCTATACCGGCGACGCGGCCACGGCCCTCCTGGCCGACATCTCCTTCGCCTTCTGGCGGATCAGGTCCGCCAAGCGGGGAATTTGACCCGCACCCCGCACCCGATCCTGGAGATAGGCCCAGAAGTTAACTCCCAACCGCCGACACGTCTTCTTCAGGCTTGCGAACGTGTCCCTGCGCCGGACGCCCCAACTCGCTCCGCGTGCTCCCGCTGATCTTCCGCTTCTTGACGTAGTCCCGAAGATTGCCTTCGCTCAGGTTGTTGTGCAACGGGACTTCGGGCCGGTCGAGGACCCGCAGCAAAGCAGCCCGGTGCGCGCCCATCGCCTTGAGCACGCCGTCAATGCTCGGAAAGCCGGTCTGCTGCGTACACAACGCGTCGAAGCGGGCTTCGAGATCTTGTCGTCGCGATGGCTCGGGCCGCTGCCGATACCCCTTCAGATCCTGATACAGTTCCCAGATCTGGCCCCGCACCTTCGTGATAGCCGCCCGGTGTTCGTCACTGTACGGAATCAGCCGCGCCAAGGGCCGTTCCGCGTGAATCCAGCAGGCCGCATGCACCAAGACATCGTACTGCCCCGCACCATCGCTGAGGATCGCCAACTCCGGAGAGACCCCATGAGCGATCAGGCTCCCCAGCACAGCCCCCTCGGTGGCGATCCGGATGTGCCGCGGTTGAGTGATCCCCAACTGCCGCAATCGGCCGTGCCAAGCGGCCGCGTCCCCGAACGCTTGCGGGCCCCGGCGGAGCTTGTCCACTACCGCCGCCGGCAGCTTCTGCCGCCGCCAGTAAGCTACCGTATGCTTATTGATCCGGTAGTCGGTGTGCGGTTGCCGGAGGATCTCCAAGAAGTTGAGCCGGCTCTTGCTCTCCGTGCTGGCGAAGAAGGC
Source organism: uncultured Planctomycetaceae bacterium (assembly GCA_963813575.1). Lineage (GTDB taxonomy): Bacteria > Planctomycetota > Planctomycetia > Isosphaerales > Isosphaeraceae > Aquisphaera. The sequence continues at coordinate 10,944 of CAWFAF010000043.1, read as the reverse complement.
GAACAACTCGTTACCGATGTGGGTGCAGAAACCATTGTGCCCCTGGTGCCGCGCCCCGGTGTCGTCCACCTGGACGTAGGTCGAGACCGCCAAGGCCGCCGGCAGGAGTTCGGCCTTCTCCTGGTGAAAGGCGTCCTTTCCCTCGGTCAGGATGCGACTGAGTTCGCCGGCCGAGATGTCAATGCCCACTTGCCGCAACTGTTCCAGAAGCAATGGCTGGGTCACGTGCTGATGGTGGTATTGGTGGAAGATGAAACAGATCAGGTCCGGCCCGAAGTGGCTGCCGGGCAGAACATCGGCGGGGAGAGGCGGCCACCAGGTTTTGCCCATCGGGAGTCAACCAACGTTCGCGGCGGTAGCGGGTGACGCGGGGCTTTAGGATCAGATCCTGAACGACGAAGTCCTCGTATCCCTTGAAGATTGACCCGGGCGGGTCGTCGACGAGGGGAATGACTCTCTCGGCGGTGATGGTCAATTCGGCGGTCTTGGAGCGTTTGGCGGAGCCGGGCCGTTTCGCATTCGGGTCGCGAGGCGGCTCGCGGCGGCGTCTCGAGGGCAACTGGGGGCGATCCGAGGTCGGGGCTTGAGGCCCTTGAGGCAGGCGATCTCGTCTTCGAGTTGCCGTGAGTGATCCCGTCTTCGAGTTGCCGGATTCGCTCCTGCTGGAGGTAGATGATGTCAAGCAACTGCCGCACCAGGGGCGTGCATTCGGCCTCAGGGATGTCGGGCGACGAACCGCATGGCCCGATTCTACCAACTGGCCAGCCCGTTTGCCCGGCGTTATTGAGAAGTTACATCATCCGTAAAGGACCGCTAGACCTGTTTGTTCAGCGCAGTACGATACGGCCCGGCGTTGGCGGGGGTGGTACTGGCTCTTCGTCCTGATCATGGTTGAAATGCGGTCGTTGCGATGGTTTGGTCTGTTCATCTAGGCAGTAGTTTCCACGAAAAGCTGTACATCATCTGAGCGGGCGTACCGTATTGAAAAGCTACGTCTCCTGGTCGGAACCTGCCAGGTGGTGACAAACCCTACTGGCCCCGACACAGGAGACGCATGATGACCGAAGCTAAGCTCACCTGGTCCATCTGGCAAGTCCTGCTCAACGCCTTCGCCTGGGCGTTCACTCGTCGTGGCTTCCACCGCTTCGCGGAGTGGATCACCGCCATGGCGATCAACGTCGAGGAGCACACCATCACCCAGTCGGTCCTGGCCCTGGAGTGGGCCGCCGCCTGGAAGGCTCTGGAATCTTTCGCCGAGTACGGCTCCTGGCACGAGGACCGCATCACCTGGGCCCTGACTCGGCTGATCACGACCGCGCCGGGCTGGAACTGGCACGGCTTCCATGTCTCGGCCGTCGATGACACCAAGGTCCATCGCTCCAGCCCCCACGTTTGGGGGACCTGTACCTTTCACGAGTACACCGCCCGCTGCCCCAATCGGGCGACCACCGTCCGCGCCCACAACTGGGTGGTCCTGGGCGCCTTGCTCCACGAACCCGAGAAGCCCGCGTGGTTCCTGCCAATCTCTGGCCAACTCTACTTCCGGAAGTCGCAGTTGCCGGTCGGGCCTGACGGCATCGTGAAGTTCCGGACCAAGTGCGAGTTGGCTGTCGAACTGCTCCGCGAGCAGGCGCGCATCATCAAGGGGAAGCACTTGGCCATTTTCGACGGCGGCTACGCCTTGCAGAGCGTGGTCCGGCCACTGGTCCTGCCTGAAGACGGCGCGCCCGGGTCGACTTCCTCACCCGGTTGAGGTGCGACGCTCGGCTGTTCGCCTTCCCCCCACCCCCGGAGCAGTGGCCCAAGGGGAAGCGAGGACCGAAGCCACGCAAGTGGGGTCCGCGACTGGAGCCGCCCCACCGGGCCAGTGGATGGAAAGCGAAGTGGCAACTCGGGACCGCCTTCGTCTACGGACGGCAGCGGACAATCCGCTGGAAGGAGATCGTCTGCCTGTGGAGGGTACTGGGCTGGGAGGTGCCGGTCAAAGCGATCGTCGCCTACGTCGAGGGATACAAGGAGCGGTTCACCCTGGTGACATCGGCGCTGGAACTGACGGGGCTGCAGATGGTGGAACTGTTCGCGGCTCGGTTCCGGCAAGAGGACGGGTTCCGCGATCTGAAGCAACGGTTGGGCTGGGAGGAGTGCCGGGCGTGGACGGCCAACCCAATAAAGCGGACCAGCCAGGCGCAGTGGGTGACGATGAGCTTGCTGCGGCTCTTGCAGTTCCGGCTGGAGGCGTGCGGGGAAGTAGACTGGTGGTTGCGTCCGCCGTGGAACAAGGACAAGGATCGACCCAGCGTGCTGGACGCGGAGCGGCTGATGCGGCGACATCGGACGCAAATTCAGCGTTTTCTCTCGGAGTGGGCGAGAGATGAGGGAGAAACCAAGGGAGACGTGGCATGAGCGGTGTGTAAGAGGATGCTCAGCGGGGATCGAGAGATGCTTCCGCAGCCAGTGCAGTAGCAGGCGAAGCCACGTGGCCAGTTGAGGCCAACCCGGCGCCAGGCGTGGTATGCGCCGAGAGGCCATTGTACGGATTTTCGTGGAAACTACTGTCTAGGAAGTGTCGTACTCTTGAGCTTGGCCAGATTCCCCGAGTTCCCTCTTCGTATCTTCGCTCAGGTTCCACGGTAAGAATGCTTGGTTGTTCTCCGGGGCCTTACCCCCGGCCGTCGCGCATTGCTCGAAGTACCACGTCAGCCATTTCCGAGGATTGAGCTTCCACATCGACAACGTGGCGAAGATCGAGAACAACGCCGCCGCCAGTTGACCACTCCATTGGGATCCCGAGCCGTAGAAGTTCTTCCGCGCCACCGCCGGGCCCCGCGCAAGTCGTTCCGAGGTGTTGTTGTCCATCGGGATCCGCGGGTCGTCCACAAACAGCGTCAGCCCATCCCAATGCGCCCGTAGGCTTTCCAAGGCCCCCCGGCAAGGTGGTGCAAGATCCGCCTGGGCCAGTTCCGTCTCCATCACTGTTTTCATCTCGGCCACGGCCTGCCGCAGGCAGCCGTCCGCTGCCTCGAACGCCGCCGAGCCCTTCTCCGCCGCCAATCGGCGGTCGTTCAGCCGGTAGAGCACGCGAATCCGCCGCAGCCATTCCAAGGCCCACGTCTTCAACTTGGGCCAACCCTTGCCCACCCGGATGAAGTCGCGCCGTACATGAGCCCAGCAAAAGGCCAGCACAACGATTCCATCCTTGACCCAGCTCATCGCCTTGTAGGCTGAATAGCGATCGACCACCAAGACTCCACGGGACTCGGCCCGATAGTGGTTCTCGGGGACCGTGTGACTGCGACTGGGATCCAGCAGATAGACCACCGTGTCCAGACCCTTGACCAGCCACAACCACCAGCCGTATCCCTCCTTGCCTTCCAGGGGGACGAACACCCGCCACCGCGTCTCATCGCCTTGATGCAAATCCCCTTGAGGATTCCGCTGCTTGATCGCCTCGTAAATCGGCCGGAGTAGGACCTCCAACCGCTGCAAGCCGTCGGTCACGGTGCCCGCCGCCAAGTTCAGATCCAACAGCCGCCAAGAGCCCAGCAAGCGCTCAGTGGGTCGATAGGTGAAATACTTGTCCAAGAGAATTTCGACCCATACCGAAATGCCGTACCGCCCCTTGGGGATCAACTTGGGAGGAGGCGGAGCAGTGACGGTGCGCCTGCCCTCGCAGGTGCAGGTCCGCTCGTACCGCCGCCGTCGAATCTTGCGGCGGTAGGCACGTACATCGATCTCGATTTGCTCGGAATCTTCGGTATCACTTCGCAGACGCAACGGCTGACCGCAATCCGGGCAGACACATTGCTCGGGGGGAAGGTCGACGAATTTCTCGCGGACCGGCAGTCGGGAGTAATCTCGCCGCTGGGGTCCATGGTTCTCCGCTTGCTGGCCCCGTTTCCGCTTGGGATGCTGGGAATTGGCCTGGGGATCGTCCAGGTGATTGGAGCGATCCTTCAGAGGCTTGCTTTCGGAGCGTCGTCCGAAAAGGTCGGCTTGGAGTTGCCGCTTTTCCCCTTCGAGTTGTTCGATTGTTTGCTCTAACTCGGCGATGCGGAGCAGGGCGTCGCGATGACGACTCTTCCAATATCCGACCTGCTGGCGGAACTCGAGATTCTCGCGTTCCAAGCGTTGGACTTTCGCGCACAACTCGTCCCATTCCTGGTGTGGGATCTCCACCAGGGGGATTGACTCCGAAAAGGAGTCACTGGGACAAAAGACCTGAACCAGTTGGCCATCCATGACCACCTTGGTTTACGCCAAACGCCCCAGAAAGGGAAGAGGCTACTGCCCTTTACCCAGACCAGAGACAGAGAAGCAGCGCCGGGTTCGGCAAAGCCTTACCATCATCCACTCTTAAATCCTTGTAGGACAAGGACTTGCGGCGACTAAGAATTGTACCAATCGCTGTATCAATCAGCTTGTACCAATCGCTGTACCAAATAAGTAGGCTCGGCAGAAAGAAGACCCCCGGTATTTAGCCGGGGGTTTGCCGTTCATGGGGAGCATTCCAAAAGAATCGGTTCCTTGGAATGGGGTTTTTCTCCCTTCGAACGTTCGGGATAATCCTTGCTTTGCCAAACCCTTGCGTCAAGGAGGACGATCATGGCCAAGCACGGATGGAGTCGAAGGCGCAGAGCACAGAAGGCTCCTCAGCAACCACGCGATCGGCTCGCTGAGATCCAGGCTGAAATTCGGAACGTCCAACAGCAGATCGAAGCACAACGCCGAGATGCGTCTGTCATCCGCACGCCCGAGGATCTCAGGGCCAGGGAGTGTTCAATCGCGGCCCTAACCAACAAGCTGGCGGGCCTCCTGCTGGCCGAGGCGATGCAAGCCTCTATTGAGAATCCGGAGAACCGCTCCAAGGCCCGCTCCTTGACTGAAGGGGCGGGCCGAACCATCAAGGATCAGGGCCGACGCGACGTCACACTTCGGACGACGTGCGGGCAGGTCGAAATCCGGCTGACTTACTTCAGCCGGAACTGTGACCGCGACAAGACGGGCAAAGGGATGTATCCGATGCTGGTGCTCTGGGGTGTACATGACCGCTGCACGGCGGGAATTGTTTCGGAGATCAGCAAATTGGTGGCCATTCTGGGTTCGTTGGAAGAGGTCGAGCGGGTACTCTTCGACCGTGGTCAGCCACTGGATATCAAGACCATCCGAGCGCTGGCCTATGGTTTTGCCACGCGCACCGCGCCGCCCAGCGTGTCGGGAGTTTGAACTGGGGAGAGACTGTCGCGGGTCGTCGAGTGGTCCTCTCCACCGATGGCGGCCGGATTCGGATTCGCACGAACAAGCGCGGTCCCAAGACCGCCAAGGGGCGCAACCGCTATCGCACGGACTGGCGCGAGCCGAAGTTGCTGATCATCTACGTGGTGGATGAGAAGGGGCACATGGATCGGGAGTTCCTCGCGGTCATCGACGGAACTCTGGGCGGTCCAGACGCGATCTTCAAGTTAATGGAATTCTATTTACGTGAATTAAAGATCACCACGGCGGACAAGATCCTGTTCGTCGCCGATGGGGCACGTTGGATCTGGAAACGGGTCGGGGCACTGCTGCGACGGTTGGGGGTCGAACCGGAACAAGTAAACGAACTGGTGGACTTCTATCATGCGGTGGAGCATCTGGGCAAGATCGCGGCCTTGCAGCACCGTTGGACGGCGGCGGAGCGTCAGGCGTGGATCGGTCGCCAACGGCGACGCCTGCTGAAAGGACAGGTCGAGGACGTGCAAGCGGCGATCAAGGTTCTGTGTGGACGCCGCCCCAGCAAGGCGTTGAAACGGGAGCGTGAATACTTCAACCGGAATGCTGGCAAAGGCCGGATGGACTACGCTCGGGTGGCAGCGTTGAAGTTGCCGATCGGCAGTGGTGCGATCGAGAGTGCGATTCGACGTGTCGTGAACCTGCGGTTGAAGGGGCCGAGCATCTACTGGCACAAGAACAGTGCCGAGGCAGTTTTGCTATTACGTTCGTATTACAAGGCGGGACGCTGGAACCACCTTGAACGGCAGGCACTTACGACCACTACAGGGATTGCCGCGTGAGCCTAAAAAACTGGAATGCTCCCCGTTCATGCCCCGCAAAGTCGTTCCCTCCGACCTCATGCTCAAGAGATCGGGAAGCAAGTCCCAATACACGGAAACCGCCGCACCATCGTGTTTGGCGTTCCCAGTCTTCTTGCTCTCCCGAGTTGCGGTCTTAAATCCATCGGCATGCTCGTGTGGCGACGAGCACATCCTGACATTGTGGGCAAATATGCCCGCAAGCACCGCCCAGTGATGGGCTAGGGATCTCGTCCCCATCGAAGGAAGCCCTTTTGGCATCGATCCCCTCCCCCAAGACCCTGGTTGCTCACCTGGACCAGCACGTCATCGGGCAAAACATCGCCAAGAGGCGGCTCGCCCTGGGCGTTTCCAATCACTACAAGAGGCTAGTCGATACCTGGGATCGTACCGCCCCCGATCCAATCATCACCGACGCCGACCTCTGTGATGTGGTCGTGGAGAAGTCCAACATCCTGCTGATCGGTCCCAGGCGCTCAGGGAAGACCCATCTGGTCAAGTCCCTGGCTACTTATCTCAACGTCCCCTTCGCCATCGGGGATGCCACGAGCCTGACCGAAGCGGGGTACGTGGGCGATGATGTTGAGAGCCTGCTGTCCAGGTTGATCCAGGCAGCCATTGGCGACCTCGGTGCTGCCCAGCAGGGCATCGTCTACATCGACGAGATTGACAAGATCAAGGCGGGTGGGGCTGGCTTCAAAGATCTGCGCCAGGGCGTTCAACACGCCCTTCTGAAAATGCTGGAAGGCACGATCGCCACGGTGCCACCGCAAGGGGGTTACAAAAACCCGGCACAACCAGGCGTTGCCTTTGACACCTCCAACGTCTTATTCATCTGCGGCGGGGCGTTCGTGGGTCTGGAAGACATCATCCCCAAGAGGATGGGGCGGGGTGGGTTCGGGTTCAGTCAGGTGTCCGAAAACAACCAGGCTGATGGGTTGTTGCGGCACGTGAAGCCGAAAGACCTGGAGGCATAAGGATTGATCCCGGAACTGATCAGACGGTTGCCAGTAATAGCGCCCCTGGATGCTCTTGGCGTGGATGACCTCGCCAGGATTCTTCATTCCACGAAAGGATCGTTGATCCAGCAGTTCAGGAAACTGGTCAAGTTCCACGGTGCGTATTTGGTGTTCACGGATGGAGCAATCAAGGAGATTGCCAGGATAGCCCTGCTGCGTGGCTCGGGAGCCAAGGGGGCTTCGATCGGTGCTTGAGGAGACCCTGGAGGGCATCTTGTTCGATGCGGAGACGGGGGACCGGTTCGTTGGACCGAGGTTACGGTACGTGGTGGGCAGCCGGTCAAGCGGAGCATGTCGTTGCCCCAAGCACCACTGACTCGCTTTCTGACGAACAGGTTTTGACACAACAAGTTTCCAATACTTGTTTTATGACGTATTATTGTCCTCGATGTTGATCCAGATCATCAGGCAGCCGCCGTGAAATAGAATCCATTCTGTCGAAGATCTTGCTTCTTCTGAAAGCATTCACTATTATCCAGGAGGACAACGGAGTTCTTTCAGGAGCAAAGCGATGCACGACACGTCGAAGAAGGACACCATCACCCGTTACCTGGCGGCAGTTCGTGAAGAAGCGGGACTGACCCAATCCCAGTTAGCTGGGAGGATCACCTACAGTCCAGCCAGCATCTCCCGCATTGAGTCAGGGGATAAGGCAATCACAACGGATGAACTGGATACGATCCTGAAGGCGATCGGGACGCCGAAGGCTCGTCAGCTTGGGGAGTTCACCAAACAAAAATGGGAAGTACTGGAACGTCCCGACTTCGATCACCCAAACCGTGAAGCACTGTGGTCTGCGAACACGACCCTGCGGAAGCTCAGAAAGCTGCGGGACAATCCTACGCTCAAGAATGTGTTTATACGTCAAATGAACCTGTATGAGACGGAACTGATTCGGTTGGCTGGATTCCTCCAACCCTGCTCACACCACATTGCCTTCATCGGCAGCATCGGGGTCGGCAAGTCCACCGCTATCTGCAAGCTGGCAGGCTTGCTCAAGCCAGGCGAGCCGAGGCTAGAGCGAGAAATTGTCCTGGACACAGGGGCAGGCGGCACTACGATCTGCCAGGTCCACATTGCCCGTGGTCCCCAGTACGGGCTTCGGATAGAGCCCAAGTCGGATGAGAGCATCCGACGAGAGTGGAGGATTTCGCTGAGTACCTGCTCTATCTGACTCTGACGCCTACTATCTCCCAAGCCAGACTCAAGCCAGGATGATTCGCCCGGCATCTCAAGGAAGTAGAGCGGGGCGCTGCGAATATGTCTGGGCTGGTTGAGAAGAAGCACAAGGACGAATCGGGCAAGACCATCCGCCACGATCCCGCCAGAGAATTGGCGACCAAGTTCACCTCGATCGACGAACTCAAGATCGAAATCCTTACGAGGATGGACTTGTGCGCGGTCCAGACGGGACGCCTGGTACGAGACAGATAGCGGCGTTCACCGGATGCACTGGCTCCAGAAGTTGTTCGCTGAGGTAAACAACGGAAGAAACCCGGAGTTTACCCTGCCCCAGAAGATCGAAGTGCTCGTGCCCGAGTCAGTGCTCTCGTCCTCCGACTATTCGTTCCAGATCATCGACACCAGAGGTATCTCACAGGACTCCTACGCTGCCCGCCAAGACTTGGAGTCGCACTTCGACGATCCCCGCACGATCGTTGTGCTCTGCTCGACGTTCCTTCAGGCACCGGAGGTCAATGTCCAGACGTTGCTAAGGCGTGCGAAGGAAGCCGGGCTAAAGGACGTGGAATCGAAGACCATCGTGCTCGTTCTTCCCCACGACGATGAGGCAAGCAAGGTCAAGGACAACGCTGGCAGCTACGTCGAGACCGATGAGGAGGGTTATGAACTGAAGGGCGATGCAGTCAATCTTCCTGACTCAGATGGGCTTCGGGCAGATTACGACTCTCTTCTTCAACTCGAAGCAGGATGGACCAGCGTCGATCGTCTCAGCCATTCTGGAGCAGGTGAAGACTCTTCGCCGGATCTACAGCGACAGGATCACGCAGATGGTTCAGGCGGTCGATCTCGTGATTGAGAATTACGAGAAGGAGGAAGTAAGAGCCGTCTTCGAGGAGGTCGGACGCCGCCTCACAACCTGGCTCGAAAGCCATCGAGTTCTGAGCTGGGATGGTCTGGCTGTTCAGGAACCGCTGATTACTGCTATCGATAACACCCGCTATGCGGCCACCGTGAGGGCTACTGTTCGTCGTAAGGGCGACTGGTCAAATCTGGATTACTATCACCATCTTGGATTCGGCACACGTCGAATCGCAGCGATTATGATTGGCAAGCACATCAATGAATTCAAGGTCATCCATCAGAATTTGGTCCAGGATGATCAACTTTCGCACGCACACATGTTTATGAACGGCGTGCTTGAGCGACTGGAGCACGCAGTGGATGAGGTCTACAAGCGGATGCAGTTCACAGGGAGTGAGGTTTTCAGACCGACGTGGAGCGAGATTACGAATTCTGGGGGAGGTGCGAGGGACGATGGGGTGGGGACCGGGCTATCGGGATGCCATCCGGGGCTACACTGACAACCAGTTCAAGTCGCACTACGACGACGCCCATCTGCGGATCAAGGAGATGATTAACCGGGAGTGGGGAAAGATCCTCAGCCTCCTTAACGGGATGATTCGAGATGGTGGCGAGCAGATCGAAGCAGCCTCGGCGGTAGCAGTGAAACGCTGAACGTCAATCATCACAGGCGATGGGGTGGGTACTCGCCCACCCCTTCTCATTGAGAATCGGTCATCGACGCCAGTAGACGAATCATAGCATTCGTGAAGGGCAAGACATACAGACGGGATGTGAGGCAGAGCCGTGCTGAAGCTGCTGATTGACACTTGCGTCTGGATCGACCTCGCCAAAGATCACCATCAGCACCCGGTCCTTCGGGCGTCGACCATTTGGTGAGGGAACAAAAGGTCGCCATCTTGGTTCCGCCACTGCTGCAAGTTGAGTTCGAGCGAAACAAGGGGAGCATTGTCGAGAGGAATCGCCTGAGCCTGTCCTCAGCCTTGAAGCGAGCCAAGGAGATCCTGGACCAGCACGGTGAACCGGACGAAGGAACAGGCGTTGCAGGGTCTAACTTACGTTGATCAGAGACTTCCGAGATTAGGCGACCTGACCGGAATCACGGCCTTCGTGGAATTGCTTCTTCGTCGAGCCGAAGCGATCCCGATCACCGATGCAGTCAAGCTGCGTGAGGTGGACCCCTAAAACTGGACCACTCGGGATGTTAAACTGATCGAAGATCACTGTTCCATTCCGAGGAGCGTCATGACAGGCACAAGCAAGCGACATCCTGCAGCCTTCAAGGCTCGGGTCGCTCTGGAGGCCGCTAAGCAAACCAGGACCCTCGCCGGGCTGTCAGGAAGGTATCAGGTCCACTCCGTCCAGATCAGTCAATGGAAGAAGCAACTCCTGGACGGCATCGAATCCTTGTTCCGCGACGGCCGCCGCCGCGACCACGACGAGAGCCAGGCGATCCAAGCCCAGTTGTACGAGAGATCGGCCGGCTCAAGATGGAGGTCGAGTGGTTGAAAAAAAGTCGCCCGCTTCCGTTGACCTCAAGCGGCCCCTGATCGAGCCATTGAATAGTCATCTGAGTATCCGTAGACAATGCGAACTTCTGGATCTCAACCGATCGAGCTACTACCTCTTGCCGGCCACCGAGTCGGTGGAGAACCTGCGCTTGATGAGACTGATCGACCAGCAGTTCTTGAGGACCCCGTTCTACGGCAGTTGGCGGATGACAGCGTCTTTGGAACGTTCCGGGGAGACGGTCAATCGCAAGCGGGTTCAGCGGCTCATGGCATTAATGGGCCTGGAGGCGGTCTTCCCCAGGC
>CAWFAF010000042.1:0-7327 GCA_963813575.1 uncultured Planctomycetaceae bacterium | reverse complement strand
CGGCCGCCCCGCGATCGGCGTCGCGATCAGAACTGAAAGTAGATGAACTGTGCGGGTGCATTGCTCAGACCCATGAGGAGGACAACACCAGCGGGGCGTAGAACGCGCTGCCCGGTGCCGGCCACGCACGGTAATGGTACGGGACTCCGGCCCGGTATTCCAGACATTCATAGACGATCAGGACCGGCAGCCCAAACATGGCCGCGAGGGTCGGCTTCGAGAAGGCGGTCGCCCGACTGCCAAGTCGAGCAAGAGGGTCCGCGTGAAGGTATAGACCTGTTCAAGCGAGCCGGCACGGAAGAGCAACCAGCCGTAGCAGGTCAGCACGAAGAAGATGCCCAGCGAGACGAGGAACCCACCGGCCGGGCAGGAGAAGCCGCGGCCGCCCGACCCTGGCTCGTGCTGGCGGTCCCCCAGGATGGCGCGGTAGGGCAGAGGACCCCCCCTGGTAGGCGCCCCAGAGCACGAAATTCCAGGCGGCACCGTGCCAGAGGCCGCCGAGGACCATGGTGATCATCAGTTCGGTAGGTCGAGGCGCGGCCGTGGCGGCTGCCCCCGAGCGGAAAATAGAGATAGTCGCTCAGCCAGGTCGACAGGCTGATGTGCCAGCGTGCCAGAATTCGCTGGGGCTTCGCGAGAATAGGGCAGGTTGAATTGAGCGCAGGTCGATGCCCAGGATCTTGCCGACTCCGCGGGCGATGTCCGTATAGCCGGAGAAGTCACAATAGATCTGGAAGGCGAACAGCACGGTGGCCACCGCGACGTCGACCCCATTGCAGCGGTTCCCGTCGACCCGTAAACCGAGTCCACCGCGGGGGCAAAGCCGTCAGCGATCGCCATCTTTTTGAACAGCCCGTAGAGGACGAGAACAGCCCGCGCCTGGTCTGATCGATCGTTAGCACCCGCGGCGTGGTGAGCTTCGGCATCATGTGGCCGGCGCGCTCGATGGGTCCGGCCACCAGGACCGGGAAAAACATGACGAAAATGCGTAGTCCTCGAGGCTGCGGACGGCCTCGGTCCGCTTCTTGTAGACGTCGATCGTGTAGCTCAGCGAATGGAACGTGTAGAACGAAATTCCCGCCGGCAGCACGATGTGTAAATGGAACGACTCGGCCGAGTAGCCGAGCGAGGCGAGCAGACGATCCGCTATCAATAAAAAAATTGAAATATTGAAGAATCCAAGGAAAGTAAGGTTGCAAGACACCGTGAGGACGAGCCCAACCCGGCGCCGGCGGTCCTCGGAGAGGTTTGAGAGCGGATAGTAGACCAGATTGGCGACGAGCACGACCCCCACCGTCCCGCCCAGTACCGTCCAGCCCAGCCAGTCGGGCGAAACGAGACGGGACCAGTCGAGGGCCGGAAGTACGACAGGCAGGCCGAGCGCCGAGCATTGCCTGCTCGACCTCCGAGCCCGACATAGAGGACCGGCGGCCCGAAACCCATCCCACCTGAACGTCACGAACGCCAGCGCCGCCAGGATGAGGAACACAGAGACCCGGAATCGATCCCTAGCTGGGTTCCTCCCGGCCCCAGGATCAGCCCGCACAGAAATCCAGGCCAGTCGACAGCACGACCAGATAAGAGAACGGATGTCCCACCAGCCGTAAAAGATGTAACTGGCCAGCAGCAACATCCGATTCTGGCCATGCATGCTCTTAGTATACGATACAAAGCGTAGACCACCGAAAAGAACATGAAAAATTCAAGCGTATTGAATAGCAACCCTGATCTCCACCGGACTCGATCGCTTCTCTGCTCGCCGATCCACGGGGACACAATCCTAAACAAAGAAGGTGGCCGTTCACAATGGACCTTGAACCTGAGGACTCCGCCAAATGGTCCACTGGTCCTGCTTCAGGTCGCTCGCGGCAGCAACGACGGGGCCTCATCCCCCCTGAACCACGCCCCCACCGCCGCCTGCAGATACTCGAACACCGACCGCCCCTGCTGCCTGCACGTCGCCATCACCGTCCAGATCCGCTCACACCAACGCTGTCCCCCCTCACTCCGCGTCCCCTGCGTTATGTGCCGGTCTATCACCACGAACCGGATCGCCTGCTCCGCCAGGTTGTTCGTCGGCTCCACCCCTGGCGTCGTCACGAACCGGAAGTAGGCTCGCCCCATGCTTCTCCAACCGCCTCGCCAGGTTCTGGCAGCTGGCGGTCCGACGGCACCTCGCTGCGTTGCCGCCTGAAGCACCTTCGTCCCGCGCCGCTTCCAGGCCGACTCCGGAATTCCGCCGGCGAGCACTCCTCTCGCTCGGTGGATCACCCGGAAAAGCTCCTCGCAACGCTTCCCGCAGCCGTTGGCCATAAGCCTGGTCTCCGCGACGTCCGGCAGCGTCATCAGGAACTTGACGTCGCGGATCAGATGGGCCAGGCAGAACTGCAGGCTCGACGCCGCACTCACGCATGTAACGGCGATAGGCCGAGAAGTAATCGCAGCCCAGCACCCCGTCGAACTCCTCGCCCAGCACCTCGATCAGCACATCGCCGCGAACGGGTGGGGTCGATCTTGAACAGGGTGTACAGCCTGGCCCGGAAGCACCAGGTCCACATCCGCTGGCCGTTGTTGCTTGTGTCCGGTTTCATCCACGTTGAGGATGGCCTGCCCGGGCAAGGTCTTCGAGCAGTTCCTGGTAGGGACCGTCCAGGGCCTCAGCTGACCTTGGCGATGACCTTGGCTCAGTTGGCCGCGGGAGATGGTCATCCGGACGACATCGCGGAGGAACTTGCGGATGGTGGAGTAAGAGGCGTGGCAGACGCCCTTGAGGTAGGCGATCGAGCAGGGTCAGTCGTGGGCCGACCAGTCCGCCCTGGAGGATGTACTGGGGTGGTTCTGCCTTGTAACTTTTCTGGCAGTGGGAGCACCAGTATTCGGGGCAGTTGTGCTGCTCGACGTATCAACTGGGCGGGTTGGACATCGACCTGCTGAATGATGCGTACTATCTGGTCGTTTCGTCGGAGATGTCCGCCACAGCAAGGGCAGCCTTGCAGAGTGTGCTCGAAGAAGCGGTTGACCTGTTCGGGGGCAAAAGGGGCGCGTTCGTGCTTGGGATGTCCAGGCTGTCCGCCGATGGACCGCTTGGCCTGGCCCTCAGGAGGGGGAGGGGGTGGTGGCTTGACGATGTCCGAAGAAGGTGGTTTCGACGAGGTCGAGGAGTCCTTGCGCGCGGCGGCGAGTTGCCTCTGCAACTGGTGCGACGGTGGCCCGGAGGGTCTCCAGCTCCGTGCGCAAGGCATCTCGGCTGCCCCGGTTTTGGCTGGTTGACGGTGGAGATAAAACCGGTTATCTTCCGTCGTCAGGACGGCCCAAATGAGCAGGGGAGTGCCACGATCCCGAAGATCGGGCCGCCAAAGGACGGCGTCATGGGCGAGAAGAAATCGACCGAGCTGGTGCCGGTGCAGCGAGGCGCGGGCGGAGCTGCCGCCGATCCTGGTCGGCCGGCACACCCCGGCGGTCGAGGCCCAGGTCGGGAGCTTCTACGGTTCGGTCGCCGACATCTTCGAGCGCTGGGTCACGCGGCGCTCCTCGAAGCACACCCAGCGGGCCTACCGCCAGGACGTCATGGACTTCGTCCAGTTCCTCGGGATCCGCTGGCCCGAGGAATCGACCCGGCTCTTCACGGTCTCGGTCGCCGACGTCCTAGCGTTCCGCGATCAGATGCTCGCCGAGTCCAAGGCCCCCAAGACCATCAACCGCCGGATCGCGTCGCCTGTCCTCCTTCTACAAGTACCTCCAGGGTGTCGCCGTCCGAGTTCCGGCTACCGATCACCGTCCCCAATCCGGCCACGCCCAGTTCATCCCCCGGGGCTCGTCGGACCCGCGCGACGAGACCAAGGCCCTCTCGGCGACCCGTGCCCGGCAGCTCATGGGGCTCCCATCCGGCGACACGGTGTTCGACTACCGCGACCGGGCCATCATCAAGTTCTTCCTCTATAGCGGGGCCAGAATTGGCACCGCGTGTCGCCTCCGGGTCAAGGACTTCCACCAGGACGGCGACGAGGCGACCGTCACGCTCCACGAGAAAGGCGACAAGCACCGCCGCATCGGGCTGCACTTCGCCGCGGCCGAGGCGATTGCCGCGTACATCGCCAAGGCCGAGCTCACGAAGGGGCCGCTCTTTCGCGCCCGGCTCAACTCGCGGAGCCAAAAGCTCGGACGATGCGCCCATCGGTGCCGTCACGATGTACAACCTGGTCCAGGGCTACCTATCGCGGCTCCCCGCGTCGATGCGGGAAGAAGAGGTGATGGATGAGGACGGCACCGTGAGGAAGGTCAAGCGCTGCATCTACACGCCGCATTCGCTCCGGGCGACCACGGCGACGCTGCTCCTCGATGCCGGGGTGGACATCATCAAGGTCAAGGAACTGCTCGGCCACCGGCACGTAACCACGACGCAGATTTACGACAAGCGGCGGCGGAGCCTCAAGGAAGGGGCCTCGCACGACGTGCCGATCTGACGGGGGGCCCCTGCTTCCCGGCCACGAGAAGTCGGCCGGGTTACCATCGGAGTCTTGAATCCGGTGTCTTTGCCGTAGATGACCAGTTCAACACGCTGGTTCTTGGGTATCGGGCCAAGTTTGTTGTTTTTTTCTCCGTTGCTATCGGAACCCCTCTTAGGCTTCCTGCACATCCTTCGCCATAGCATCCACCAGGCGATCGCGTGCTCGAACGACCTCATCGGACCGAGGGCGATCCTCAACGGGGTGATCCGTCGTTTCATACACCAGGCGATTGTAGTTGCCGTAGGCTTCCCTGACTGCCGGTGAGCCTAGCAATTTCAGGCGATGCCCGATTTCGAAGCCTTTTCTGCTGTAGTTCGATTGGCGTAGAAGCACTCTCACCGCTAAGTTCAGCGATAACCACTTCGTTATGGGGAACAAGGTCAACGACCTCCAAATACAGCTCAAGCCGCAACTCGTCTCGCCGATGCCTGCGTTCCCGGTGCTCGATCCATTTTTGTGTGAACCGCGCTACTATACCTGTCGCGATCAAACTTCCGAAGAATGCCCCGAGAGTGTTCCAGATCATCATCGATCGCCTCGTCTTGGTGGATCGGCCCCCGCAAGCCAGTGGGGAGGGTGTCATGTTGCAACATCGTAATGATCTGCGGGGCGAATGGCCCCGCTCTGTTACCGCGGCGCCCTACCTCGGGGGTGGTGGTGACCGAAGCGGATCATCTTTGGCATTGGCCATCCGTGCCACAAGAACCTCCTTGAGCCGCGAAGGCTGATTCTCACGTTGTTCCTCGTACCACGCCCGATCTGCGCCTGGGGATGTCCGTCGAAATTCATCCCGATCGCCCAAGTACCTTGTTGACTTGCAGCTTCCGTCGTGCTTCGCCCACCCTGAGATGCGACCGCTCCCCTGCTCCGGTCTAGGTTACTCGCATAAAGGGCGTTATGCGAGCTATATCGGGCCGGGGCAGGGGTCGACAAGATGGTAAGTTCCGAGCAAGCAGGCATCCTTCCTTCGGGGGTATTTCAGGTCAAACATTGGTGTGCCCCAAATTGCCGGTTCTGTTCCGTTGCTACTCGCATCCCGGGACCGTCAGTGCCTTGGAGCTGGTCCGTGGCCTTCAGGGCGGCGGCCGCCCCTCGACGCTGGGCCGGGCGATTGGCGAAGTGGGCCGCGTGGCCAAGACGCTGTACCTGCTGAACTACCTGGACGACGAGGCGTACCGCCGTCGCATTCTCACACAGCTTAACCGGGGCGAGAGCCGGCACGGTGTGGCACGAGCGATCTTCCACGGCCAGCAGGGCGAACTCCGGCAGCGCTACCGCGAAGGCCAGGAGGACCAACTGGGGGCACTCGGGCTGGTGGTCAATGCGGTGGTGCTGTGGAACACCCGCTATCTCGACGCCGCCCTGGCCCAGGTCCGCACCTCAAGGGCGACGGTCAAGCCGGAGGATGTGGAACGCCTCTCGCCGCTGCTGCTCGACCACATCAACGTGCTGGGCCGGTATGAGTTCAACCTGAAGAAGTCGATCCGGCAGGGCAAGCTGCGGCCGCTCCGAGACCCCGACGAGCGGGACGATCTGGCCGCGTAGCGGTCGCTATTCCAGTTTTCTGTTCCATTGCTACTCACGGGCCGAGATGATCTGTAAGCCGGATCGCCAGTGCAACGATCGTCAGGGTAGGGTTTGCAAAGCCGCCGGTCGGAAATACGGAGCTGCCAGCGACGTAGAGATTCGCCATCCCGTGGATCCGGCACGTCGCATCGACGACGCCTCTCTTGGGGTCGTCATGCATCCGCGTCGTCCCCATGTGATGGGAGGCACCATGCGACATCGAGCTGAATTCCGGCGTCACGAAGTCCTTGTCGATCACGAAGCGGCCAATCCCACTCCGGGCGAACTCCTGTTGGAGGATCAGGTTGGTACGCCTGATGTTCTCCCAGTCGATCTCGTTCAGCGCGGTCCACCTTGGCCTTCCTGCATCCGAGACGGTCCCGTTCGTCACTCAGGAGGACCCGATTGCCCGGGTCGGGTGCCTGTTCGAGGAGCTGCTGGATCTCGATGGCCCCGAATTCCCGCTCCTTATTTGGCAATTCGGACCAGCCTCCCCAGATGATTGAAGTCTCGGGGTAAGGTCGCCCGACGATCAGCTTTCTGTAGAGCTTGTGGGGGAAGTAGGCCGCGGTTCCGACCACAATCCTGCGGAGATGTTTGGCGATGCCGTCCGGGCGGTCGGGCTTCCGCTCGACCGGCCGTTTGAGGATCCTGGCTTTCAGCAGCCTCCGCGCATGGAACGACTTCCGTGAATGATGGTAGGTCGGGTGCTTCGGCACCAGGTAGGTCGCAGTATTAAGGAGCGATTCCCGGCGGATCGTTTCCTGTGTCGGCACGACGATGCCCATTCCGGCGAACCCGTTCACCCGTCGCAGGTCGTACAGTGCCATACGATTGAAGATACTCCGGTCGGCCGGGAAGACCATCCCGCCGAAGTGCCCGTAATGATCGATGAAGAACCGTCCGACGAGATCGTTCTGATTGCCCAGTCCCGCCTTCACCGTCCCGTGGGAGAGCAGCAGGACGCGGGCGTTCTCGATACCGCCGGCCGCCAGGACGAACGACCTTGCCGCGATCCCGAGGTGCTTCCCGTCCAGGGTGGCGACCTTCACGCGCAACGCTGCGCGTTCCCTCTTCATTGGACTCGATCTCGATGACGTTCAACTTTATGTAAGCGTGAATATTATTTGATGATGAGATCCGCTCACGGCAATCCTTGAGGAACACGTCGCGAGGACCGAACTGGACGATTGAGGTCGTGATCCGATTCCCGCCGAAATCCAGCCGGCGGGCATCATCGCGATCTTCCCAGT
>CAWFAF010000041.1:0-23597 GCA_963813575.1 uncultured Planctomycetaceae bacterium | reverse complement strand
GATGAAATCACTGATGAAAGAGGTGGTCAACAAGGTTTTCACGGTGCTGATGCATTGGAATGATGAAGAGTTCATGTCTGCCCTGCTTCATTGGGGCGAGCGACAGACCGTGCGGTGGGATGAGCCGGAGGTGCTCGCCGGGTTCATACTTCCCGAGTAAAGAACACGGGACCGTCCATGACTGCATGGTTTCTTCGCCATGAGGCCGGTGAGGCAGCCGAGTGACGGATTCGCCATAACAAATAATAATGAGCAATTGAAAGTCTTATAATGCCCTTTATGTTTGCTTCCCCGCAGGAAGTGCCTCGCGACATGATGTTGATGGGACGGCGCTCAATTAGCCGGTGATCGGAGCAAAGATCCAAGAACCCACGACAGAATGGAACTCCTCCCTTACGCCCCAAACTGCTTCGGTGTTGTCGGACGAATGGCACTTATGTTTCCGTAGAGCGTTTGAGCAATTGACGTTTAATCTCTTGCCTTGACCTGGCGAGATGGGGGTAGCCCTTCGGTTTTCGCTTCGTCATTCGAGGCTCAAACCGGCCAGGTCGATCCGCGACTCGGTGGACTGCAATGGCTCGAAGCACTTGCCCATAGAGCCCCTCTCGGTGGTGAAGACCGCGGTGCGCCTGGTAAGCGATCAAGGGCTGAAACGCCTCAAGGACTTGAAGCGTCGCCTTGAAACTGATGAATCGAGGTAGGACCCCATGGGACCGATCACCGAAATGGAGTCAGTTTCGATCAACAGGACGGCAGCGCGCTTGGTGGCTGGACAGGGCATGACGCAATCGGCGCGTACGCCGGCGTCGCTCGGCACGTCGCGAAAAGCGCGGAGTCAAATCGAACCAGGAATTTGGCGTGGCAAAGCTTGGAACGGACGGGCCGGCCAGGCGTTCGCGCTGGTCGAGCCCGGCGTGGTGGACAGGGCCACCGCCAATTCCTCGCCGCGGACCGCCGCCGGCCACAAACAGGATGACCAGACCGCCAAGACGAAGCTTCCCTCGGGAAGCTGCTCGCGGATTCTGGATCAGAGCCTGGGGCCAACGCGGGCCCGCTCTTCAAGGAACCGGCCGCTCGAATGACCCAGCACGATGGCTGGGCTTGATCGAGGGTGGGCTGGACGATCCCCGCCACTCACGTCAGAACTCACTCACTTCGCATCGAACACCCGATCCGAACGTTGATGTACCGCGCGATAGTCACTCGTCGGTCGAATCGGGATCTTTATCTTTCATACGATAACTGTCTCCTTGAATAACGATCCCCTCCCCGTGATGCATCAGCCGGTCGATCAAGGCCGTGGCCAGGGTGTTGTCCACGTCAAGGATTTTGCCCCATTCCCGGAACGGTCGATTCGTGGTGATCACGATCGATCCGGTTTCATAACGGGCGGCGACAACCTGGAACAACAAATCGGCCCCTTGCTTGTCGATGGGCAGATAGCCCAGCTCATCGAGGAGGAGAAGACTGGGACGGACATAAGTTCTCAGCGTTTTGCCTAAGGACCCATTGAGCTGGGCCGCGGTGAGATGATTGATCATGTCCACGACACGCGTATGGCAAACCGAATGGCCACGCTCAACCGCCGTGTAACCCAGTGCCGTGAGCAGATGAGTCTTTCCCGTTCCGGTGGGCCCAATCAGAACGGCACAGCCGTGCTGCGCGATGAAGTCACAGTCGAACAAGCGCACGATCGCGGCCTTGGGGATCCGCTTGGGGAACTTGAAGTCGTATTCAGCCAGGGACTTTTGCTTGGGAAGCCGCGCTTTACGTAGCCGCCGCTCGAGAGCTCGTTGCTCACGGGCGGCCCGTTCCAGCCCGAACAGGATCGCCAGAACCTCCAAGAAGGAGCTCCCTTTGCGAGCCGCTTCATCGAGCACTTCGCGGTAGGATTTGGCGATCTCGGGGAGCTTCAGCTCAGCCAGATCACGGTCAAGCCGTGCCTGGGAATTGTCATCACGCCGTGCCATGAGAGTCCTCGTCAGTGGTGTTACAGAAACGGTCGTAAAGAGCCGGATCGGCCGGCTCCAGCTCGATGTCGTCGATCAGCTCGCGCCGTTGTGGAGTCGGCAGAGTGGGTGTGGGAAGCTGCCGGCGGCGGCGTTCCGCCAGTAGAAGGTTCTCGACGTAGGCCGCGTCGTAGGCCGCAAATTCCAGAGCCTTGTCGATTGCCGAAAGCACCTCGGTCGAACCGTAGACTCGCGCCAGACCCAGCAAACGACGCAGGTGAACGCCGGTCTTCACCGGCTGGCGTTTCAGGCCAAGGTGGAACTGGCGTGCCTCGGGGCCCAGGGCATCAAACGCCTGTTCCAGCGCGGTGCTCCGCGACCGCCTGTTCAGGGTCAGTGCCGCTAGGCGGTGATCCGGCAGCACGATCAGTTGCCGGCGCTGGTAGCAGCGGACATGCTGGGCCAACACCTGGCCCTGGTGCAGGATGCGGACGTGACGACCGTCGGCGCGAATCGTGACCGTCTGGCGCACCAGGTGCGGCGGCACCGAGTAGCGGTTCGCGTCGAACTCGACCCGCGCATGAGGACTGACGACAGCCGGCACGATCTCGTCGCTGTCGAAGGGAATTCTGGGCAGTGCGCGGAGCAACGATCGCTCTTGCTGGAAACGGTCTACCGGTCGTTCTCGAGTCGTCTCATGCGTCCTGACGTTGGCAATCTCGTCACGCCACCGGGGTGCGAACGCGACGTAGTCCTCGAAGCGGACGAGCTCGTCGCTACGACCGGCCAAGGCATTGTGCTTCACGTAGCGCACCTTCGCCTCGACGATTCCTTTGGATTCGGGATCACGCCGTTGGCAGGCGATCGGCTGCAAGTAGTAGTGGCCACACAGCGCCAGGAACTCGGGATGAAAACAGGCGGCGCGGCCCGAGCCGTTGATCACGGCCGTTTTCAAGTTGTCGAAGATGATGGCGCGCGGACTGGCCCCAAAGAACTCCAGGGCATGCACCAGGCAGCGATAGAATTCGGCCTTGCGCTGCGAGAGGGTGAACTCGATATAGGTCATCCGGCTGTAGCAGAGCACGGCCACCAAGGCCGAGACTTTGCGGGTTGTGTTTCCTATCCAGTAGTTTCCACGATTAACTACACAATCTCCACCGTGTGCGCACCACCACCTTAACCCCAACGAGGCGGCAGCGCCACCGAGGCTCTCTGGCCACTGCACGGCCCTGGCGTGACTTGCGGCAGGACGGTTTGATCTCCGTCGCGGCCGCCATCAGGCGCCGCTCATGCCAGGTCCTCCCTGGTTTTCTCCTCATCTCCCAGCCAGTCCGAGAGAAGTTGCCGGATTTCGCCGGCGTGCCGGCGGAACAGCCGCTCCACGTCCAGCACGCTGGGCCGATCTTTGTCCTTGTTCCAGGGCGGTCGGAACCACCAGTCCACCTCGCCGGCCGACTCCAGGCGGAACTGCGCCAACCGTAACAGGCTGAGCGTCACCCACTGCGCCTGGCTGGTCCGCTCGATCGGGGCCTTGGTCCAGGCCCGGCACTCCTCCCAGCCCAGCCGCTGCTTGAGGTCGCGGAAGCCGTCCTCCTGGCGGAACCGAGCGGCGAACAACTCGACCAACTGCAGACCTGTCAGTTCCACTGCCGAGCTGACCAGTGTGAACCGCTTCTTGTAGCCTTCAACATTGGCGACCACCGCCTTGACCGGTACCTCGTGACCGGCGACGTGCCACAGGCAGACAATCTCCTTCCAGCGGACTTTTCGCCGGCGGCCGTAGATGAAGGCATATCCCTCCTGCCACGGCCCGGCCCACCGACCCCCTTGACGCGGCGGGGAGAGCCGCTTACCCCATTTGGGCATAGGACCGCGCTTGCCTTTGGGACGCTCCTTCGGCGGCAGGGCGTACAATCGGGCGTCGTGCCGCAAGCGAGTGAGGAACTCGATGCGGGTAAACCGTCTTGGGGCAGGATCAGCGGCCGGACTACGTTGCCCAAGGCGTAGCCGCCGTCGAAGACGGCCAGGTGCGGCCCGTTGGTGATTCTGGCTTGTTCGCGGAACAGCTCCACGGCCAGGCCGCACTTGGTGCGGAAGGGTTCGGTGCAGCCAGGTTCCCGAGGCCGCTGGGGCAACTGTGACTTGCGAAAATAAAGTTGGCCGGACAGAGGCAGGAACCAGGCCGGCTTCTCCGGTTCGTGAAGCAGGCTGCCCAGGATGACCCAGTTGTGAGCCCGCACGGTGGTCGCCCGATTGGGGCAGCGGGCGGTGTATTCGTGGAAGGTGCAGGTGCCCCAGACGTGGTCGCCGCTGCGATGGACCTTGGTGTCATCGAGAGCCCAGACATGGTAGCCGGCCCAGAGCCGGCCAGGAGCCGTCTCCACCAAGCCGGTCAAGCTGCGGGTGACGCGGTCGGGGTGCCAGGCGCCGTATTCGGCGAAGGATTCCATGGCCTTCCAGTCAAAAGGGCGTTCCAGGGCCAATGTTGACTGGGTGATCGTGTGCTCCTCGACGTTGATGGCCATGGCGGTGATCCACTCGGCAAAGCGGCGGTATCCGGGCCGAGAGAATCCCCAGGCGAAGCCTGAAGCAAAGCTTGCCAGATGGACCAAAGGAGCGTAGCGTCCGTCATGGCGAGTCTCCTGAGTACGGGGCCAAATGGGTTGTCACCACCTGGCAGGTTCCGTCCAGGAGCCGCCGCTTTCAATAGGATATGTTAGTTCATTAGGTGTGTAGCTAATCGTGGAAACTGCTGCCTATCGGAACGCGGCCGCATTCGCCCCAGTCAACCTGCATCGCCTGAGCCGGCTCGTAGTGGACTTCTTGATAGACGCGACCGCGCGCGGGCCGGATGGACCGCACATAGCGGCGGACGGTAATCACGCTGCCGGTATAGCCATCGGGGCCGCGAGCAATTTCTTCGTGGACGCGTACCGCCGAGAGTTCGGGATACTTGGCCAGCAGTGCATCGATCTTGGCCTTATACGGGTCCAAGCGGCTGACGCGGCTGGAGTCGGAGCGTGCGGGAGGCTGCTCCCATTCGAGCGCTAGAGCGACCGTGCGCCAGGAACAGTGAAGTCGCCGGGAAATCACCCGGGCGGAGAGTTTCTCGATCTCGGCCAGGCGGCGAATCTCAGCCCACAAACCCACTTTCGTGGCTGACTCCTTTCCTGGTTAGTATGTGTCGATGCGATGGCCCGGCGCAGGATATCGCCCAGTGGCATCAGCCCTCCGCCGGGCTCGGACCTGCGTGCTGGCAGCGAGGGGGCAAGGAAAGGACCTGGGTTAAGGGGGGTTCATGGGCGATCAGGTCGTAGGCCAGCAGCTCGTCGCGGGCCTGGAGTACGCTGGGCAGGGACATCCGCAGTCGCGCGGCTACGGTGCCGTCACCGTAGAACGACAGGCCGTTCACATCGGCCACGGCCGACAGAAAGAAGTACAACAACACGGCCTCGCGCGAGAGGTGGTCCATGTGCTCGCGCACGAAGCGACCGTCCATCCAGGACCAACCCGTCGCGGGAGGTCGCCGTAGCCGGCTGGGAACCAGAATACGTTTGGTGGTCATGCTTGGGCTCCTGAGGGTGAACAACATGAAGCCCACGCTAAAACAGCCTCCCGGTGCCACGCGATAATTGACGACCGGCGCGTCCGGGAGGCGTCGTCATTCCCGAGGTGCCCGGGGCAGCAATCGGCGGCTGCGCTGCGCTGACGCCGCGGTCGGAGCTGGCATGCAGCCCGGTATTCAAGAGACCGCTTCGTCCGGCCATCCAAGGTGCCGCGAGAGCGCCACTTACGTTCACGATCCAGGACATTGCGAACCGCCTGCCGACAGGCGGCGCAACAGAAGCGTGCCGGGTTGCGAGGTGAGGTCACGGGCGGTTCGTAACAGCCCGGCCGATCGCACAAGGGAGGGGAAAAAAAGGTTTTGCTGCGTGACCACGCGCGGGCGTAAGTTCCGGTTTCTGAACATCCTTGGGCACGGACTTGGCCTGCTGACGGCGCGCTTTCTCTGCCTGGGCATGCTCGGCTTTGGCGGTGGCGGCCTCGCGACGTTTAGCCTGTCGCCGCGCCGCCAGCCAGCGGTTGACCTCTCGCAGGCATTCCGGGTCCTGGCAGTAACGCTGGTTCCAACGTCTCGCGTGGTACTTGCGACCGCACTTTTTGTTGACGCAGGTTCGCTCGCGCGGGCGGTGCGCTCTGGCTTTGGGACGGCGTTTTTCTTTAACGTGGTGGTTGCCCACGGGAGGTTCGGTCTCCCAAGGGAAAGCTCGGGGAGAATGCGCTGAACATTCTCCTCGGGCGTTATCAAAACTCGAACAAGACGATTGCTTGCCAGTCTAATCGTCTTCTCGAGAACAAGACAGAAAGATACACGGTCTCAATCGACGGGCTGAGAACAAGATCCCCAAGCGCTGCCCTGCAAACGATCATCTTCTCGAGAACAAGACAGAGAGATAAACGGTCTCATCGACGGGCCGGGAACAAGAACCCCGAGCGCTGCTCATCAAATGATCGAAAGCGCTGCCGGATCCGAGATCGGTCCCACCCCATGCTGGCTGGCTGCCTGGGCCATGAGTGTGCGGATCAGATTATAGGCCAAAACGTGTGTCCAAATCTCCTTCCGAACCAGCTCTGGTGTCTTGCAACGCAACATATCCATTTGTAGTGTGATTTTGATCGAACGCAAATCGAGTTCATTATTCCATCTGGCCCGGTAGAGCGTTGCCAGATCCTCTTTGGTTGTTTGCTCGGGGTCTAGCAAGGTCGTCACGACGACAATGAACCTGGTCCTAAAGCCAGGCTGTTCCACTCGAAAACGGGCTTCTCGAACCTTGATTGAGTCGGGCAGCAAGTGGTACGTCCGCCGATCCACAGATCGTATCGACGTTGGCTTGTGCCAACAGACGATGTGATCAGCTTTGCCAAGCCGAATGCCGCGCCGGAAGTCGGCACGGCGGTTGGCCTTGTTGAGCCGGCCCACAAAGTCCACACCGCGCTGCTGGAGCATGCAGATCCCCGTCCAGTTCGCCATCAGACGATCACCCATCAGAACGTCACCGGGCTGTAGGAGGTCCCATAACTGGCGCAGCAGACGAGGCAATTCCAAACCGCTAACCGAGGCGGCACGACCCGGGTCTGTAGATTTAAAAGTCTTAATAATTTTGTCCTTTCAATAACCCAGTTGTGGTACACTGAGACCATGGGATCGACATCGGTCCCGAAGGAAGGTCTATATGACACCCCACAGCGACGGGGCCACATACCTCCAGAGCGTGACATTCAAGCTCGCTTACCCCGCGAGCCCCTTCTACCCTGCTGACCCGGTCTTCGCCCAGTTCAGCGGAGTTCTGAACGCCGACGGGCAACTCCATGTCAAACTTGATACGGGTTCTATCCCCGGCGATCCCAACATGTCCGGTGTCCCCATCCGAGGGACTTTCTCCGTTGGTCCGGACGAGACGCCCATGAGCTTCTCCGGGGTCCTCAGCGACAACCGGATTCATGGATCGGTGCGCTTAACGGGCAGCCAAGGTGCGTGGTAAGCTGAATTCTGGACGTCCACACCATTGTATTTATGTTGTAATTAATAGATGCAATTATTTGAATACAAAATGCTTCTCACATTTAATGTTCCTTCCGATATGCAGCATTCGGAACCCGCGGGGACAAGGAATCCGGAGGCCGACCTCAACGGGGCAGCCGAACAAGGCGGGCGCTGTTCCAGGTCGTGGCTTTCCCACATGGCGGGGGGACGAGCGTCTGCCACTACATGAGAAGGCCCAAGGAGCAGTGGCAGTGGCAGTCGCACGAGGCCACCTTGGCGGAGATGAGCCAGTAGTAGGCCGCCTGTCCGGCGGCTGGTGCGGATTTCTGCGAGCACGTCCACTCACCCCGCGTAAGATGCGGCTCGGCCCAGCCGACAGGGAGCAGGAGGGAGTGAGGGTACCGTCCAGTTTGGTTCAATCATACCCACTCGGGACGCGGCGTGCGAACAAACCAGGAATGAATCCCTTTGAAGTGTGCGCCGATCTCGGAGCGCAGCTCGGCTAGTCCCAAAACAAGCGTGATAAAAAAAGGCGACCGTGTACGAGTCATTTGATCAAATGTATAAGAACGAGACGTACCTTCTACCATTCGGGGGATTTGGCCCCGTCCTGCCGTCCCGCATTTCGCTTGAGCATGACACACCTGCTTTCTTTGTTCGATGGCCCACGGGGATCGGGGCATCCGGACCCCGACTTCAGTTATCGATCGGTTCAACACTGCCAGCACTCATGAAGCCGCTCGACCAGTCGGAGGAAGACGCCTTGCCATGGATTCCACGACAGCAACCGATAAACCAGCCGCCGTCCCGTCCGCACGATCTGGCATGGCATCTGGATGAACGCCGCGCAGTACGTCGCGAACTCCATCCGCAGCAACGTTCGTTTTTCCGCCTCGTGTTTGGCCCGGTGCCGCGGCGATACCGGAACCAGCAGAGCGCTCCAGGCCTTAAGGCTCCACGCCAGCGATCCCATTACCATGTACGCCCAGTTGCTGACCAGGTCGTCCACAGGCGTGGTCAAGGCGCGAACACCGCTTTTCAGTGGGCGATCAAGTTTTCCTGCTCGCAACGATCGTTGTCGCAGAAGACAACCTCCTCGGCGGTCATCTGGCGATCGTTGGTAATGTAAAAGAAGTAGCGGTATTCCTCGAACAGTCGCAACTGCCCCTTGTCGATTCCCAACCGCTTGCGAAGCACGATCATCCGATAACTCTGTCGGCAAGCGACAGGCTGGTACCGAAACTCGGCGACTCGCTCCTCGAGCAGCTCAATTGACTCATATTCGCGCTCCCGGACGATCTCTTGTTTGACTCGCGGGGGCTTCTCGCGGGGCGCGGTTTTGATCTGGTATCGGGGCGGCCGTTTCAGCAGTCGGTAGGCGCCCGCCGGCAATTCGTCGGCTCTGTCCTTGAGAGAATCGTAGGCCTCGTAACCGAAGACGAAACGAATGTCGCCCGCCCTGTCCCAGCGATCCAGGTGCTTGGTCTGGGCGAACTTGGTGTCCCCCCGGAGCAGGATCTTGCGGAAGCCCGCCCGGCGGCAAAGTGTGACGGCTTTGTCCAAGAAGACGTCCGCCAGCTCCTGGGAGGGGCGGTTGCCGCTGCGATTGAACAGGAACAACGGTTCGGCGGTGTTGGCCAGCGAGATCAAGAGCGGGTGATAACCATATTGGCCGTTGTAGGCGAAGTCCATCCCCTGTTTGCACTCGGCCTCGCTGGGCACGATGGTTCCATCGGCGTCCACGATCGCCTCCTGGAAGAACTCCTCAGGCTGCTGAGCCCAGACTCGGAGCCGGGATTGATTGATGGTGTCCATCAAGGTGAGGACGTCGGGCTCGGTGAAACGGCGGCAGAAGTCCCCCTCGGTGGTCGGGTCAGGGATTCGTTGGGCTCCCAGCGCATCGAGGTAGACCTCATCGTTGCGCCGCAGTTCGAGGTGTTCGATGCACTGGCCGCCAGCGAGGATGTTGAAGGCGATGTTCAGGACATGGTCGGATTCGTGGTACGGTTGATGCCGTTTGAGCAGTCGAAGGTCGCGGTCAATATCCTGGACGAGGTCGAGTTTCTGAGCCAAGAGGAGAATGGCACCGATGCCGCCAGCACTGAGGCCACGGACACGATCAGCGTGTTCGTAGTGGATATTGCTCGCCGTCATCATAGGTACAGGCCGCTCGGGACCGGGCGAATTGTCGAGTCGTTTCTTAATTCGCCGTCGCCCTTCCTGGAAAAATCTCTTCTTGCGTGCCGCACGCTTTTTTCGGAGAGTAGCGCTCACTCGAAAGCCCCCTTTTTCTGGAATAGTGAGGATGTGTTTCTACCTCCATTATTCCAAAAAACAGAGGGGTTTTCGAGCTTTTTCTATGAAATCGCACCGTGCTGACTAAAAATCACGCTTGGTTCAGGGCTAGTGTCGATCCTAGCTCCGGGTATCTGCTCAAACTCTCTCGGCCAGATCCATCAACGCCGTTTCCTCCTGTAGCGACTCTTCCGGCGATCTCGCTTTCAGGAACGGCGGTGGGGGCAGTAGCAACGTCTTCTTCCTCAGAAGAAGAACCACTCAGCCCACAATCAGTCCCGCAACGGCCAATGCGATCAATGCCTGCACGAACATTTCTGTCAAATCCTTCTTCAACGACCAAGTGGGCCGACATACGTTCGTTGCCGGGATTTCCGGGATGAGCGTGACCCTGCCGTCCGCGATCGCACCTGTGCTGCCTCGTGAGCTTTCGGATACGACGCTCTCGATTGGCGAGGTTCAGGGAATGTGGCCGGATGCGCCATTCAGTCGGTGACGTCTTAAGTGGCTGTCTTTACGGCGAAAGTCACATGGACGTCATCGACTCCCTGGACGTGCAACTGCGGCCCTGAAGGTCGAGACAAGGGGAATCGCCAATCCGATCGCCGTGAACACAGCAATGATGCCACCGTTCCTGCCTGGTACTCCTGTGCGGTTGGCATCCATGATGAGTAGGATCGCAGCGGCGTAGCAGAACGCGGTCGAGAGGAGGTAGACGAAGCCTGAGCCGACCTTTCCCAGGTACATCTGCCCCAAGCCAGGAATGATGAAGCTCAGAATGGCGGCAACACCTCGGTTTGGTCTTGCTCTGGAGTTGCCCATGATGGGGCCAACACCTGAAGGGTGAGACAGGGCTTGGTCAAAGAGCCTGTTTCTCGCACTCGGGATAGGCAATCACTGCGATCTCGATTCCTGTAAGTGATGATGATCTTCAGTTCAATTAGCGTCGCTCCGACAAGGGCCCAGAACACACGGTTGAAGTGGAATAGTGAGAGGCTCACGGCTCGGGACAGGTCCCGTAGCCGCAGCGGTTCATGGAGATGGTCGATGGCGAGATTGACCCGCTCGATATACCCGGCCGTCGTGGCAAATCGGCATTCCTTAGGTGCCGGACTTCTTGCCGTGCTTGGGGGGCTTGGCGATGGCGACGGCCTCGCGTTTGGCGCGGAGCTTAACCCAGGCCTGGACGGCCTTCTGTCGCTGCTTGGCGACGGTCGTATTCATTTTCGATTCCTTGGCTTGGTGGCCTTCAAACCTCATGCGATGTCCACCTTGAACAACGCGTCTCAAATTATCAATATATCCTTAAAATTTCGTGAATACAATCGGTTGCCCTCCCTTATTTGGTAAATCCTGCTCACGCATCGTGACAGGGTACAGGCAGAGGTCCGGGGAATCGTCCAGAACAGCCTGCGTTCTCGCTGTCGATCAGGTCCTTGATCAGCCGCTCCAACCTGGCCGGGTCTTGGATCTTGTTCTGGACCTTGCGGTAGCTCAGATCCCTGATGCGTCCTACCGGCACGGCGAGAAATCAAGCCGATCGTCGGCCAATATATCCAAGAATTTTTACATTTTTTATTTGCATTAATATTTCCTTGCCGTTATTATCCACAGTCATGCCCCGGGAATCGGCGGTCAAGGCCGTGACGAGGGCGCATCGTGCATGAGGGCAGCCGGCACACGGCGATCTCCTCGGCTCTCAATAAGCGGAATGCGGCGGGAGTGCATGGCCTGAAACCGGCGGCCTCGTTTCAAAGTTTGTCTCCGATCGGCGCGCCCTTTTCATCGTCGGCCGTGCCGACGACGGACGCGCGTGCCCCATAGTTGTTTGCAAGGAGTCTGAAGTTGATTCGTTTCTTTGGTAAGTTGGGCCTGACATTCGGTGCCGTGGCGCTACTGGCCTCCTCAGCCTTGGCCCAGGATCGGACCCAGGGTCGTGGCGGCTTCGGTGGCGGCGCGGCCGGGTTCCTCATGGCCCCGAACGTCCAGAAGGATCTGAACCTCACGGACGCGCAAGTCAAGAAGGTCCAGGAGACCCTGCGCGAGATCAGGGAGAGGCACCAAACCGATTATTCGGCCCTGCGCGACGCCTCACCGGACGTGCGGTGGACGAAGATGGCAACACTGAACGAGACGGTCAGCGACGAGGTGAAGAAGGCCCTGTCGTTCTCTGCCGAGCAGTCAAAGCGATATGATCAGATCAGCTTACAAGTGCACGGGCTGCAGGCCTTCGCGAATTCCACCGTCGCCGAGCAGTTGAAGCTGACTAACGACCAGAAGTCGAAGATCCGTGAGATCGTCGAAGTGACGCGGAGTTCGTTCGCGGGAGCGATCAACAAGGACGCCAGTGAGCAGGAGCGCACGGACGCTCGGAACAAGAGGGCCGCGACGCAAAAGCAGAACATGGCCAAGGTCCAGGGCCTGCTCACGGACGACCAGAAGAAGGCGTGGAAGGAACTGACCGGCGAGCCGATCGAAATCCAGTACCCGGCGCGGCGGTCGAATAGCTGATCGTCCGACCTGGATGGGAATGGGAATTCCCAATCTTCGTGGGGCGGCCCAGCTCATACTGTTTAGGGGCTTCGCGGTGTCAGACATGGTTCTTGGTGTCGAAAAGAGTTGGTAAGAACCAGGAACAGAGTCTGACACCGTACGCTCTTGACCGCCGTCACTGTCCAGGAATGGCTGGCCTCCTACCATCGGAGTATCAAGAAATGAAGACCGATTGGCGAGAGCGATTACAGGATAAGATCACGGCTAACCCCTTGGCCTCGTTAGGTCCGCCGATCGACGTCGTGGGGGCCGTCGAGGCTCTCGACGACGCGGCCGTCCTTCGCGCAGGGGCGATGGAGCTCAAATACAATTCGGTGGAGTTTCTCGGTCTCTCGCCGCGCCATCTTCAGTTACTCAAGTTCGGGACCGATGACATCGCGGGCGGACAGGTCAAGCTGTCGCTCAGATTCCGCTATTTCAGGTCAGGCTCAAGTGGTGCCGGATCGAAGCTGATCGACGAGACGTCGGAAGCGGATTTTAACGACTTGCCCTGATCGCTAGCTTCTCGTCAAGCCAGTAGGCGGTTCCCGCCCTGCTTGAATTGCAAGGTGTGCATTCCATTTCTGAGTTGCGATACACCCTTAAACTCAAGGCTAATCGCGAATCAGCAACCACCGTCAGGGCCGGTGGTATGAGGAAGGCGCCGTGAAGGGGCCGTTGGGTTATTCGAGGTTCAAATCACCTTGGTTCTGGTCCCGCTGGAGCTTCTCCTGGTCACGGATGTACCGTCGGATCTGGTCTTCGTCCAGACCGACGGTACTCACGCAATACCCCCGTGCCCAGAAGCTCCTCCCGAACAACGTCCCTTTCGTCTGCAACAGCTCCCGGTGGATCCGGGTTGCGCTCTTCCCCTTCAGGTACCCGATCGCCATGGCAATGCTGTACCGAGGGGGCACGCTCAACAGCATGTGGATGTGGTCCGGCATTGCCTTACCTTCCACCAACACGTACCCTCTCCCGGGCGGCACAGTTTCCAACAGGGTTTGTCCGGTGGGCTGAACAATCGGCCTGTTGTGCGTGTTGGTCTGATCGACCGAAGCCATTCGCTTCGATGAGCGTCACCTCGAAGCCAGTGCGACTACTTACGCAGACCACGCAACCACGTTCACCTATACCTTGACACGTTCTCGGCCCCTCTTTCGACACGTCCCGGCTCGGGCCGGAGCCTTCCGGCCTAAGTGTTCATGCTTGCACTACGATAGACCGCCCGTATTTCTCGAGCCCCGAATCCCGCCCCGGTCACGGTCGCCGCTTCTGTGCATGACAACCGTGTTGCCGGGGCTGATGGCCGAGGCTTCGATAACTCGCCCCAGCGTCCGATAAGGGGTAACGGAAGGGAAGCAGCGATCAGGGCAATAGTGCCGTGATCTGCCGACAGAGATTCCCGCTTTGAGTTTTGGCCTTGGCAGTTCGCGGGCTGAAGAGCCTCTCAGGCTGTGTTTCCCGGGGTGATCGTGGCCGGTAAGTGCCGGTTCTCCCCCTTCTTCTGGGAAATCGCCGGAGCGACTTGAAGGGGCTGTGGACCAGTCCAATTGTGTCCTCCTCGGGCATGGGGCTGAGCCGAGTTCTCGCCTTCACATCGGCTACTCCGAATCCGACGAGGCGATGTGGTCTTTCACCGTGCGGTGAGGAACACTTCTGACAAGTCCTATTGCGCCTGATCGCAGCTTCCCTCCCGTTACCCCTACACTCGACACCAGTTCGCGCGACCGACGATCGTGGCCTGGACCTTGCTCGACGACGGAGATGCTGAATCCATCCGTTCGGAGGTCGCCGCCGGTCACCACAGTGCCGCCTGTGGACTGCTCCTGAATCGGGCCATCGAGTTGCTGCACATCATCGACTCCATCGTCGCGACGGTCGAGGAGTTCCTGACTATCGTCGTACTCAGACGCGACGTTCCCAGCTACCTCTTCACCCTCCTTGTCCTCTTCCCGACGTATGTTCGTCTTCCAGATGGTTTTTTTCGCCTTCTGGGCCCTTGAGCTCGCCCAGGAAGGTCTCGTACAAGCAAGGTCAGAGCGCGTCGAAGAGATTTAAGATATGGCAACCATTCGAGACGAGCCGTTGCTATGTCGGATCAAGAAGCGTGGATTCGGTTCTTTAAGAGCCCCGTGTGCCATGTCGCTCTGCTGGACAGCCCGTTGCCGGGGGGTTAGCTTGATGAAGGCGGGATTCCGTTCCGGAATCCCTGCCGTCCCGCCTCAATCTGGAGGATCAATCGATGGCCGACTCCGGTTCAAACTCGATGCGCCGTCGCGAGTTTATTCAGACAGGCGCTGCCGCGACGGTTGCGGCCACAGCCCTGACGCAAGCAGAGTCCGTGGCTCAGGACAACACACCGGGGACCCGTAAGCCGCTCGAGGTCCCCAAGCGCGTGCTGGGCAAGACAGGGGTGGAGGTGACGATCCTCAACGGGGGAACCGCGCGCGCCCCGGCGCCCTCGACCGGTTGCTGCGCTTCGAGTACAGCCGTGGCGTCCGCTTCTTCGACACGGCCGCCTCCTATGGAACCGAGGAGGCATTCAAGAAATGGTTCGCGGCCATGCCGGAGGTTCGTCCCCAGATCTTTCTGGCCACCAAGGATGGCGTCGCGCGGCCCCGCGACATGATCAAACGAATCGATCTTCGGCTCGAGGCGCTGGGGACCGATTACATCGACCTGCTCTACTTTCATGCGCTGTCAGGAAAAGCGGTTGACTTCGGGCTGACCGGCAACGAGATGGACTGGCCCAAGAGCCAGGAGATGAAAGAGACGATCGCCGCCATCAAGAAAACCGGCAAGGTGCGGTTCGTCGGGTTCGCGACCCATGACCAGCGCCGGGCCGAGCAGCTCGAGATCGCCGCCGAGGGGGGCTTGATGGACGTGATCATGATCGCCATGAATCCGTGGCTGGAGAAGGATTCTCGACTCAATCGGGCCCTCGATGCCTGTCACAAGAAGAACATCGGCCTGGTGGCCATGAAGCTGGTGGCCGGCAACCTGTCGAAGCGGGTGCGGTTCGGAGCCCCGACGCTCCAGCAGCGGGGGCTGAACCCTTATCAGGGGGTTTTGCAGGCGATCTGGTCCGATGAGCGGATCGCCTCCGCCTGTGTGGCCATGTCCAACACCGATGAGGTCAACCAGAACACCGATGCCGCCCGGCGCTTTAAACCCATGAATCAGACCGAAATCCACGAGTTGCGTGCCGCCCTCCTGGATGCCGGTCCGATCATGTGCGCGGCCTGCGACGGCCGGTGCGCACGCGCCGCGGGGACCGACGCGCGCCTGGGCGATCTGACCCGCTTCCTGACCTACCACGAGCATCATGGCGCCCGCCGATGGGCCCGCGAAGCCTATGCCCAGCTCACGGAGGAAGAGCGAAACTGGCACGGAGCCGACCTCGACGCCGCCCGTGCCGCTTGCCCGACCAAGCTCGACTTCGCCCAGCTCTTGCCGGAGGTCGATCGCCTGCTCGGTTGAACTGTCGCGCCGAAACTCGCCAATCTGAGCAAGCAGCCCGAAGAGAGCGAACGCCCGTCAGGCCAATCGCCCTGCCGTGTGTCGTCATTCGGTTTTAGCAGTGCGACCGGTCGCTCGTTTCGATTCATTTTGTGCGCCACACTGGAATCCCGAGGTGATCAATCAGCATGACCTTCCAGGGCCCGGCGCGGCTTCACTCTCTTGAAGGAGTCCAAACGATGTCTCTCTTGACCCTAGTGGGGTCCGAAGAAAGTAATGCAAGAAATTCCGGTCGGCCGGTAAGCTGGGACTGATGCCTTCCCCCAGCCCTCGGAGCCGACCCATGCGTGGCCGAAAACCTCGTCCCTTGGAGATCGCCCACCACGATGTCCCGGTCCTCCAACAGATCGCTCGGAGTCGATCATTGCCCTGGTTTCAGATCCAACGGGCTCAGATCCTCTTGGCCGTCGCCGCGGGGGAGCCGGTCGGATCTCTCGCCTTCCGCACCCAATGCGATCCGTCAACCGTCTGGAGAATCTGCCGCCGCTATGAGGTCTCGGGCTTACCCGAGCTCCTGCGACCGCCCCAACGGACCGGGCGACCGGCCCGGATTTCCCCCCCTGCAACGCGCTCAGATCGTTCAGTTGGCCTGCTTGGAGCCGATCGCCAAGGGCTTGCACATTACCCACTGGACGAGCCAGGATCTGGCCCGCCAAGCGGTCGAAGATGGGATCGTTTCGCGCATCAGCGACCGGACAATCCAAGCCATCCTCAATCAGGTGGACCTCCAACCGCATCGCACTCGGTATTGGAGGACATCTCAAATCGACGCCCAATTCAAGCAGTGCGCCGAGAAGATCCTTTGGTGCTACGCCTACGCCGAGCGATTGGCCCGGCGAGGCTTCTGGGTGGTCTGTGCCGATGAGAAGCCCAACTTCCAGGTCCTGGAGCGCCATCCGATCCGGCCATCGATCCCCGGTTCGATCGCGCACCGCGAGTTCGATTACACGCGGCACGGGACGGTCAACATCCTGGTCTTCTTGATCGTCCACAACGGACGGATGGAGGCGGCGTGCTTCGACGCCAAAAGCGCCGAGCGCTACGTCCGGGAGTTGAAGGCGTTCCGCCATCGGCATCGTCACCTGCGAGGGATCTACCTGATCCATGATAACGACCCGACCCACACGGCGGCCAAGACGAGGGATTATCTGGCGGGCTGCTCGGGTTGGTGGCGGAGTCGCTTTACCCCGGTCCGCGCCTCGTGGCTCGACCAGGCGGAATTGTTGCTCGGCGCGTTCGGCTACCACTACTTGAAGCGGGGGTCGTGGCACAGCCGCGCCGAATTCATTGATTACGTGGGACAAGCCTGGCCGGAGTACAATCGCCTGTATGCCCATCCGTTCGAGTGGACATGGTCGAGTCAAAAGATGAGAAAGTGGATTGAGAAACACGGCCTCTGAATTCCTTGCATTACTTTCTTCGCTACCCACTAGCTGCCGCTTTGCTCCTCGCCTCCCCCTCTGACTCGACGCAGGATGCCAAGAGCCTCGCCCAGGACATCTTGACCAGGGGTGCAGTGCTCTTCGATTCCCGGGATGCCGCGGCGATGGCGGCAAGCTACGCCGAAAACGCGGAAATCACCGCCTACAGCAAGGACAGCACCACGGGAGCGCTCAAGACCGAAACGGGACGTGGCCGAGCAAACATTCACAAGCTCTACGCGGATCTTTTCAAGAATCGCTCCTCGTCTACCCATTGTCGCAACGTCGTCGAGGACGCCCACTTCGTCGGCCCTGATCTGTTAGTGATTCGCGGAAGGTTCATTCTCGACGTCGCCGATGAGCATCCAATACCCTTCATCCAAGTGCGAACCAAGCAGGGTGACAACTGGCTCATCCTCAACCTGCAACTGTTTGGCGTCTCGGAGAAGTGGACCCGTTAGCGGGATTCGTGTCACAGTGCCTTTGGATCCAACCCTTCCAAGGCTATACCGAGTCCGCTCCCTTGCGGGGTTGACTTCCACTGAGAATGACGCACCCTCGCGGTCAACGAGAGGAATCACTCCGAGGCGATTTGGTCCCTCCCAGCCTGGCGCACTCCGCACAGGTCAAGGCGTGACACCCCGACGTCTGGATCAACCGCTGTGAGATGACGGACGTGTTCTGGATAGTATTCCAGGTTCAGCCCGGTCCCGAACCCGATCTTCAGTATCTCTCCATCCACCTCGGAAAGCGACTCCCTGTGGAGGACAGATATGAGGGAATTCCGCATTGCCCAATCGCACAACAGGGAAGATCAGACGGGAGTGGATTCCCATGAGACCGCTGTCTCCCCGTGCCTCGTCTCGTCAAACAGCGAGCTTCTCAATGGATCACCCGCCGAGTACCTTTCCCCAAGGAATCAGCCAGGGATAAGTCAGAATGATGAACACGAACGTCCCGGCTATGCCCCAGGGGACATCGTTGGCTTGACCACGCACTAAGAGGGGCAGGACGAAAACGACCAGCCAGACTGAGGTGTAGATGACCTGGATCAACAGGACCGGCGACATCGAGACCGGGTGGAACAGCCCGATCACCGAGCCAATCACAATCACAGTCCAGGCAGAGCCGGAGATCGTACGCATCTCGGCACTTTCCGGTAGCTTGCCCTGGAATAGCACCCGCCTGCCCGCCGCTCCCCCAAACGGCATCGTCAAGCCGACAGGGATCAGGACCAGGATGTTGAAAATGTACGGCAGAAGCAGCATGTTCATCTCAGATCAGCCCTTCCGAAGTTCCTTATTCACCTCATACACAGAGAACTTCTCGGGCAGAAATTCCCGCCGACCCATTCCAGCAAGGAGTCGTGAAAGCATTCCCTTTTGACTCTGATAGCAACCCGCAATTGAGTCACCGCGATCATCGAGGAGAAGGGATTAGCGGGACCGCTTGGCCATTTTCTTGACCATCTTCCTGATGCGCTGCTTGCCGAAGACTTCGGCGAGGTCGTCTGTTGCGCCGGGACGGGTCAAATCCTGGCCTTTCTTCACGACGGCGATGAAGCCCTCGCACATCTCGTCGTTCACAGTGTAGCCCCAATTGACGCGCTTGGGGGGAGAGTTCGGGTTGCGGAATGGGCAGAATTATCGAAGTGGGCAATCACCTTGACGACCGAGCCCCGAACCACGGGAATCGGCTGCTGGAAGTAATAGGCGCTTTGCCAGGAGGGGTCCCAGACCGGGATATTGATCAAGTCTTGCTTGCGGCCATTCGGAGCGTCACCGACATACTCATGTCGCGCCCAAGCTGGTGCATGTGGGGGGAGACGGCCAAGACCTCGACATCGACGGGGATGAACCAGCTCGCCTTGACCTCGACGTTCGGGTCGCCCGCCGGCAGATGAAAATCCGAGTTCGACACGGTGCTCCAGTGGAGCGCCTGCTTGACCGGCTCGCGCGAGTAATAGACTCCGATGCGCGTCCGGTCGACCTCGGGCTTGCCGGTGGGGTGGTAGTGGATCTGGAGGACCACGTCAGACTGGCGGGACAGGCGCTGCCGATCCCCGAGGAAAATGGCTGGTTCGTGCCCGGCCGCCCAGAAGCTCAGATCCTCGTAAGCCTCGATGCCCGGCCCCGAGAACGAGGTATATCCCGGCCCCTGTTCGGCCCAGTCCCTCTTCCGGCGTCGCCGCTCCTGTCGAGGAATGCGTTGATTGATGCACGACCCGAGGATTCCCCGGCCAGATGTCGAATCGCCGAAATGTAGGTATCCCGCGCGAGATTGGTGGGGATTACAAAGCAGCGATAGGTGTCCGGACCCGAGGCGGGGATCGAGAAGCTCTCCGCCGGCTCGAGTACGAGGTCCGGCGTCCCCAGTTTCCAGCCCTCGGCGAACCGGGGCGGCGGCGGCATGTGCCTGGATCACCCTTCGGGGCACCGCTTCGGCCCAGGCTTCGAGGATGGCAATCTCCTCGCGCAGAGGGATTGGTCGTGCTTGAGCTTCGGGCCGACCCCGCGTTCGGGCTTCCAGGGCGGCATCAGCCGTTCCCCGGCAACCGTGGCGATATCCCCGGCGCGCTTCCGGACCTGCTCATACGTCTCCAGGGCGAAAGGCCCGACGTGATCACGGCGATGACAATTCTGGCATTTCTGCTGAATGATCGGAGCCACGTCCTTGGTAAACGTCGGCGGCTCCTTCCCCGGCGCCGGCTCCTTGCCCATGACCGCAGGTGTAATCACCGAAGCCATCCAGGCGGCAAGAACGAATTGCCCGGGTCCTGACAACCTCCATACTGGCCTACTGTTTTTGAAGTCAATCATATGTGGCCACCAGCGATCCCCCGGAGATCAATCTCCTTAGATGTGATTGTTCGAAACGGCTTGGAGTAAGGTAATCGATCAAGGCAAATAAAAAAGGCAGGAGACATGCCAAGAATCAGTGAGAGTCGTCCGAATGTCTTGTCCTTGGTAGCCTCCAAGCCAAACCGCCAGTCATCGCCCAGTAACGAAACCGCAGTACTGCAAACTTTCGTTGCTTCTCTTTTGGATCGAGTTATCGTCCCAGCAGACTGGCAGCTGGGGCATGGTTCAGATATGACCATTGTTCCGGGTGTAGGAAGACCCGGCCATCAGCGTGGTTCAATGACCGCATTCGAGCAGCGCCATCTTGATTCGATAGAAAGGAAAAAGATCGGCCCTGACCTCACTGCCGTCATAACGACCGAGGCGTACCAATCGAGCTTACTCAATCAGAACGTCAATGTGGTGGTTTATTATTACGAGGGAGGCGGCCTCGAACGTAAATTGGGATCCCGCCTGACCGACTCAGGTACCCGTTTGTGCACGACCAGTGAAAGCCGGGATAGAGACGAAGGCGATCGCCCAGATGACGGAATCGATCCAGCCTACCGCCTGGGTTGGGGAGACGCCAAACCCGAGGAGGTAGGCGGCGCCACCGAGAAAGAACCAGCGATCGCTACAATTAGGGTGCCCATCCATCCCATGAGTCAGGACCGGGGTGGCGTGGGCAAGCGATGGCGCCCGTCACGAGACCGATCAGCGTTCAACCACCTAGAAGAACGAACAGCGTAGTCATCAGGTAAATCTGCCAACAGGGGGAACTCAATCGTTTTGCCGGACTTATGGCCCCGACCCGTCTGGAATAGATGGGGCGAAGCCGATGACGCAGTCTTCAGTTCATTTTGACAGACTACCTTAGATCTGTTAATGAATAACTATTGAAAAGCTTATTTATTTTAGGTATTTGTTTGATGCGTGTTTGGAGATATGAATTGCGGACTCCGCGTTTTGGGCTGAGAGTTGGGCAGTGCTCCGATCAAGGTCTTACCCTGACGGCCTCGAGGCGGGCGACGCGAAGGGACGCCTCCACGAAGTCCACCATTCGGAGCAGGGTGTGCAGTCCGGCGCCACGCCGAAAACAGAGCTCTTGACCGGCCGCGGTGTGGCGATCAGCATGGCGGCGGTCGGAAAGACGGAGGAGAATTGGTAAGCAGTATGCCGGATGCGGACGATTGAAGAAGAGGAGGTCGTTCTTGTCGAGTATCAGGATTTCGCCGATGCGTATAGCCAACTGGGGCGGTTCTCGACAACCTGTACAGAGCTAAGGAGGTCGCTGTATCTTCTGGTACGGCCCGCCGATTCATGGAGCGGGGCCGACTGGAGGGACCGCGGCCAGGGCCTCGACCAGTCCGAGGGCCTCAGCCTGGTCGGCGACGTTGAAGCGGGCGTAGGACTGGGTCAGCCCGACGCGGATGGAGTAGGCCGACGGCGGCAGGACCCGGAACAGGTCCTCGTCCGTGGCGTCGTCGCCCACTCCCAGCACGAAGTCGTAGCCCCGCGAGAGGAACGCCTGGCAGGCCGTCCCCTTGCTGGTCCCCGCCGGCCGGACCTCCACGACCTTGTGCCCCTGCATGACCCGCAGCTCGCTGTCTCGGTCAGGTCGATCAGGTGGTCGCTCAGCTCCTGCGCCCGCAGCGCCGCCAGGTCGGGCTCGGCCAGGCGATAGTGCCAGGCCAGCGCGAACTCCTTCTCCTCGACTCGGGCCCCGGGCAGTCGGTCGACGTACCGCTCCATCAGTTCGCGGACCCCGGGCTTCCAGTCGTCGAAGAGGGCCCCGTCACGGCCCAATCCCCGCCCCGCTCCCGGACCCAAGCCCCGTCCTCGGCCACCAGCGCCACGTCGAGCGTCCCCAGCCAGGCGTCGAGCGTCGCGCGGGGACGGCCGCTGACGATGACGACATCGCCGATCCCGGCCAGCCGGCCGAGCATCGCCAGCAGCCCGGGTCCCGGTGCGGCCAGCTCCGGCGTCGGCCGGATGGGAACCAGCGTACCGTCGTAGTCCAGCAACAGCAGGCGGCGGCCGGCCGACTGGAACTCGCGGACGATTTGCTCGCGCATCGCGGGGACAGCATGCGCCGGTCCAGGCGAGAGCGGTCTTCACCCAAGGCCTCCAGGAAGTCGCCGGCCCAGCGGACGACGTCGTAGCGTCGCAGCCGGTCCCGCATCGCCGTCATCCGCATCGCCTGCTCCTCCGCGGGCATCTCCATCGCGGTCGCGAGGGCGCGGGCCATCTCCGGGATGTCATTGGGGTTGACCAGGACCGCCTCGCCCAGCTCGCTGGCGGCGCCGGTCATCTCGCTGAGGACCAGCACCCCCTGTCCGTCCGCCCGCGCGGCGACGTACTCCTTGGCGATCAGGTTCATCCCGTCCCGCAGGGGCGTGACCAGCATCACGTCGCTGACCCCGTACAGGGGGAGCAGCTCCTCTTGCGGGAACGACTTGTACTGGTAGAGGACCGGCGTCCAGGAAAGGCTGCCGAACGTCCCGTTGACCTCCCCCACCAGCTCGTCGATCCGGGACTTCATCCGCTGATAGTCCTCGACCCCGGTGCGCGAGGGGACGACGACCATCAGCAGCACCACGCGTCCCCGCCAATCGGGGTTGGCCTCCAGGAAGGCCCGGTAGGCCAGCAGCCGGTTGGCGATCCCCTTGGAGTAGTCGAGCCGGTCGATCGACAGGACCGCCTTCCCCCCGCCGATCGTCCCGTGCAGCTCGTCGCGCTTGCAGGTGACCTCCGGCTCGGCCCCGCGGGCCGAAAAGGCATCGAACTCGATACCCATCGGGAAGGTGTCCGCCCGAGACGAGCGGTCGGGCAGCATGACCCGGCCCATCTCGTGGTCATACCCCAGGATGCGGCGGACGGACTTGAGGAAGTGCTGGGCGTAGTCGTGGGTATGAAACCCGACCAGATCGGCCCCGAGCATCCCCTCCAGGAGCGCTCGGCGCCAGTGGTCGGGCAGGAGGCGGAACAGTTCATAGGACGGGAAGGGGATGTGCAGGAAGAAGCCGACCTTCAGGCCAGGCCGGCGCCGCCTGAGCATCGCCGGCAGCAAGAGAAAGTGGTAGTCGTGGACCCAGACGGTGTCGTCCGGTCCGGCCTCCTCCAGGACGGCGTCGCAGAACACTTCGTTGATGAGTTGGTAGGTGGCCCAAGGGCCCTCGTCGAACGAGACGAGGGCGGGGAAGTAGTGGAACAGCGGCCAGAGCGTCTGGTTGCAGTAGCCCTCGTAGAAGCCCTCGGAGTCCTCGGCTGTGAGGAACACGGGGCGGGCCGAGAAGCCCTCGCGGCAGCGGCGCGTCACCTCGGCCTGCCGATCGGCGCGACGGCCCGGCCGGGCCAGCCGACCCAGGCGTAACCCGCCCCCACCGCCGACCTGGGGGAGTCCAGGTAGGTCCGCAGGCCCGAGGCCAGGCCGCCGGGGCTCTGGGCGAACTCCAGGCGGCCCTCCTTCTCGGCGAAGGACACGGGCAGGCGG
>CAWFAF010000040.1:0-23062 GCA_963813575.1 uncultured Planctomycetaceae bacterium | reverse complement strand
ATGTCCACGCCGTGTTCGTCGATGTACCGCCTGTGCTCGATGAGCTTGTCCGCGAGCTGCTGCTTGAGATAGGCCCCCTTGGTCCCCGTCTGCGGCAGGCGATCGACCGTATCCATCACCAGGTGGAAGCGATCCATGTCGTTCATGACCGTCATGTCGAAGGCCGTCGTGATCGTGCCCTCTTCCTTGTAGCCTCGGACGTGCAGGTTGCGGTTGGCTCGGCGGTACGTCAGCCGGTGGACCAGCCAGGGGTATCCGTGGAAGGCGAAGATGATGTGCTTGTCTTTCGTGAAGAGCGAATCGTAATCGATGTCGCTCAACCCGTGCGGGCCCTCGGTGTCGGGCTCCAGCTTCATTAGATCGACGACATTGACCACCCGGATCTTCAGATCGGGCAGATGCTCGCGGAGAATGGAAACGGCGGCCAGCGTCTCCAGCGTGGGGACGTCGCCGCAACAGGCCATCACCACGTCCGGCTCGCCGCCCTGATCGTTGCTGGCCCATTGCCAGATGCCGATCCCCTCCGTGCAATGCTGCGACGGCGGCGTCCATGGTCAGCCATTGGGGGGCATCGTGCTTGCCGCAAACCACGAGATTGATGTAGTTCAGACTGCGCAGGCAATGATCCATGACCGACAGGAGGCAGTTGGCGTCCGGCGGGAGGTAGACGCGCACCATCTCGGACTTCTTGTTGATGACGT
Organism: uncultured Planctomycetaceae bacterium; assembly: GCA_963813575.1. Lineage (GTDB taxonomy): Bacteria > Planctomycetota > Planctomycetia > Isosphaerales > Isosphaeraceae > Aquisphaera. The sequence continues at coordinate 22,361 of CAWFAF010000040.1, read as the reverse complement.
GGTCGATGAATCCGGGGTCCTGGTGCGTGAAGCCGTTGTGATCCTGCCGCCAGACGTGGGAGGTCAGCAGGTAGTTCAGCGAGGCGATCTTCCGCCGCCACGGCAGTTCCAAACACATCTTCAGCCACTTGGCGTGCTGGGTGAACATCGAATCGACGATGCGGATGAACGCCTCGTAGCTGTTGAACAGCCCGTGCCGCCCGGTCAGCAGGTATCCCTCCAGCCAACCCTCGCACTGGTGCTCGCTGAGCATCTCCATGACGTCTCCGCTGGGCGCGAGGAACTCATCATTCTCCACCGTCTCGGCTTCCCACTGCCGATTGGTGACTTCAAAGACGGCTTCCAGGCGATTGGAGACCGTCTCGTCGGGACCGAAGATCCGGAAGTTCCGCGGATCCTCGTTCAACTTGATCACGTCACGAAGGAACCGGCCCAGCACGTGCACATTGCCGGCCTCGACGGCGGTGGGCGACGGCACGCTCACCGCGTAGTTGCGGAAGTCCGGCATGCGCAGGTCGCGCAGCAGTTTCCCGCCATTGGCGTGGGGATTGGCGCCCATCCGTCGGTCGCCCTTCGGCGCCAGTTCGGCCAGTTCGGGCAGGAGCCGACCGCGCTCGTCGAAGAGTTCTTCCGGCTTGTAGCTTCTCATCCAGCTCTCGAGCTGCTTGAGATGCTCGGGAGGAGTCGAGGAAGACACGGAGAGCGGCACCTGATGTGCCCGGAACGTGCCCTCGACCGGCAGACCATCGACGACTTTCGGTCCGGTCCAGCCCTTGAGCGATCTGAGGACGATCATCGGCCAGCGCGGGCGAGTGGTGTCGCCTTGGATGCGGGCGTTGTGCTGGATCTGTTGGATTTGCTCCACCACCTGATCGAGGGTGGCGGCCATCGCCTGATGCATCTTCTCCGGCTCGTCTCCCTCGACGAAGTAAGGCGTCCAGCCGTAGCCGAGGAGCAAGTGCTCCAGTTCCTCGTGGGTGATGCGTGCGAGGACGGTCGGGTTGGAGATCTTGTAGCCGTTGAGGTGCAGGATCGGCAGCACCACGCCGTCGGTGACCGGGTCGAGGAACTTGTTGGAATGCCATGCGGTGGCCAGTGGTCCGGTCTCGGCTTCGCCGTCGCCGACGACGCAGGCGACGACCAGGTCCGGATTGTCGAACGCGGCCCCGAAGGCATGGCTGATCGAGTACCCCAGCTCGCCACCCTCATGAATCGACCCCGGCGTCTGCGGCGAAACATGGCTGGAAATCCCGCCGGGGAAGGAGAACTGTTTGAACAGCTTCTTCAGCCCACCCTCATCCTGGCTGATGTTCGGATAGACCTCGCTGTACGTTCCCTCGAGGTAGACGTTGCCCACCACCGCCGGGGCACCGTGCCCGGGACCGGAGATGTAGATCATGTTGAGGTCATACTGTTTGATGACCCGGTTCAGATGCGCGTAGATGAAGTTCTGGCCCGGAGTCGTGCCCCAGTGCCCCAGCAACAGTTGCTTCACATGCGCCAGCTTCAGCGGCTCCCGAAGCAAAGGGTTGTCGCAGAGATAGATCTGGCCGACGGACAGGTAATTCGCGGCCCGCCAGTAGGCATCGATCTTGCGGAGTTGTTCCGGGTCGAGGGGACCCTTCTTGTCCGGAGATTGCGAGCCAGTCCGTTGGGGGGCGGGCCGTGCGGGTTGTTCCGGTGCAAGAGGACTCTTCTCGACTTCGAGTTCGACATCGGCTGGCTCCTTCATCAGGTTCGATCGGTCTGAATTCGTGGATGACGAAAGTCATGATGGCCGGGCCGTGAGACGAGCCGCGGCCTTGGCGATCATCAACTCTTCGTCGGTGCGGATGACCCGGACCTTGACCGGAGCCTTGGTCGGTCGAGATCAGGAGGGCGCTGGATGCGTTTCGGCCTTCGTCCAGGGCGATCCCGAGGAAACCCAGTCCCGCGCAGATCCGGCGGCGGATCTCGGGCGCGTTCTCACCGATCCCCCCGGCGAACACCAGGGTGTCGATCCCGCCGAGCGCGGCGGCGAAGGCGCCGATCCACTTCTTCGCCTGGTAGCAAAACAGTTCGATCGCCTCGGCCGCCCGGACATCGACATTCTGCCGTGCCAGGAGATCGCGCACATCGGAGCTGGTCTCCGAGACGCCGAGCAGGCCGGACTCGTGGTTCACGAGGCTGTCGAACTGGTCGGCCGTCATCCCCTCGGCCCGCGACAGGAACCGGACCAGGCCCGGATCGAGGTCGCCGGTGCGCGTCCCCATGACCAGCCCGGAGGCCGGCGTGAAGCCCATGGTCGTGTCGACGGAATGGCCCCCCTGGACCGCCGCCAGGCTCGCCCCGGCGCCGAGGTGCGCCAGGATGACACGGCCCCGGGCCTCCTCCGGGCCGGCGACCCGGGCCAGTTCCTCCATCAGATACGCATACGACAGGCCGTGGAAGCCATAGCGCCGGACCCCGGCGGCCTCGAACCGCCGGGGGATCGGCACGATCTGGGCCACGCGGGGCATGTCGTGATGAAATGCGGTGTCGAAGCACGCAACCTGGGGTAAGTCGGGATCACGGTTTCGGAACGCCTCGATCAGCTCGATCTCGCCCGGCAAGTGATCCGGGTCGTACGAGCTGATCCTGCGCAATTCCTCGATCAGCTCCGCCGTGACGCGTTCGGGCTGATGGTAGCGACTCCCCCCGTGAACGACACGATGCCCGACGGCGGCGATCTCCGCGAACCCGACCGCGTGTTCGAGCCAATCGATCAGCAGGCGGACGGCCGCCTTCTGGTCCGGGGCATCGACCCGGCGATCCTCCTCGCGACCGCCGCCGGCCTGGGCCATGACCCACCGGGCATCCTCCAGCCCGATCCGATCGACCCGACCGGACAGGAGCCGAGAAGTCGGATCGGTCCGCTCGAAGAGCGCGAACTTGAGGCTCGACGATCCGCCGTTGATCGTCAGGATGCGGGAACGTCCCGGGCTCTCGACCTCAACGAGTCTTGGTTCTGGAACCAGCCGGGGAGTTGGACACGCGAGGGTTCGATTGGTTCATAACTTTTCTTTGAATAATTGGATATTCTTGTCGTGATTTCGCACCTCAGCGCGTTTTCGCTTTGGACAACGATTCGTAGCCGGATATGACGTCGAATAATTCCTCATCAATGGAAGTCTGGCGCAGGCGGCGGAACGTCTGATTCAGGTCTTCCCACCAGGTCGTCGATGTTTTTCTCGGCTCGCTGCATGGCGGCCAGGCGGCTCGCGTTTTCGGCTGCCAACGATTCGGCGCACGCCTTGAAGAGCGAGACAAAAAGATACTCCCGGACGAGAGCCTGCAACGTCCGCTCACGGCCACCGATCACCTCGGGCAGGTTTTTGGTCGGCCAGGGGAGATGGGCCAGCCTGAGTGCCCATGTTTCATCCAGGGGCAGCAGGCGTTGACTGACGGGTTCATAAGCCGCCCCGGCCTTGGGGCGGTTGTGGAAGAGGTAAAGTTGAACGATCTCGCCCTTGCCGTGATGCGCTTCGCTTTCCACGAGAATCTGCCCGACGAGCGGCGTGATGGCGTTGACGGAAGTCGGGACGGCGAAGAGTCCCACTGGCGGGAGACCGGCATCCGCCAGCCGCGATTGAACGCGCTCGCCGACGGCCCAGACTTTCTTTTCGCCGGGTAGAGGATCGAGCGCCTTGGCGACAAAATCCGCCAGCACATCATTGAACTGGCCGACCAGTCCCTGATCCGAGCCGAAGACGATGGCGCTCACCGTCTTCGCAGCCGCGCCTGGCCTTCCGGCTTGCTCAGCGGCGGCCTCCCGATTCCTCAAGCACACAGCCAAGCCCAGTTCCACGGTGCGATCATAGTCCGCCAGCGCCAGCACCGACTTCTCATATTGTCCGATGCTCGAGGCGGCCAGGGCCTTCATCGAGCGGACCACCGATTTCAGATCGCCCGCTCCGCTGATCTTGCGGCGCAAGCTTGCCAATGTATCGCTCATGGCTTCTTCTTGGGTTCGGGATCCGGTTCTGGCTGGAAGGGCGCGATCGCTTTGCCGACGACTTGCAGAATCGCCTTGCGGTCCTCGTCGCTCAACTTGTCGTTCGAGGAAAAGCGCTTGCGAATCTCAGCCGGGATGTCCGCCGCCGCCTTTCTCAGAGCTTGCTCGGCATCCCGCATCTTGTCGATCGGCACGCTGTCCAGGACACCGCCGGTCAACGCCACGAGGATGACGATTTGTTCGGGGACGGACGCCGGTTCGAGCTCCGGTTGGATGAGGATGGCCCGGATTCGCTGGCCATGGTCGATGATCTTGCGGGTGTGGTCATCGAGCCGTGTGCCGAACTTGGCGAAGGATTCCAGCTCGGTGAACTGCGCGTACGCGAGCTTGAGATCGCCCGCCACCGCTCGGTAGGCCGCCGGTTGTGCCTTGCCGCCGACGCGCGAAACGGACTTGCCGACATCGACGGCGGGAAGAACGCCCAGCTCGAATAGCGTCGGCGACAGGTAGATCTGACCGTCCGTTATGGAGATGAGATTGGTGGGAATGTACGCGGAGATGTTCTGCGCCTCGGTCTCGATGATGGGCAAGGCGGTGAGCGAGCCGCCGTGAAGGTCGTCGCGAAGATGCGTGGCACGCTCCAGCAGCCGCGAGTGGATGTAAAAGATATCGCCGGGAAACGCTTCGCGACCGGGTGGGCGGCGCAGCAGCAGCGAAAGCTCGCGATAAGCGCGGGCATGGTGGGTGAGGTCGTCGTAAACGATGAGCACGTCCCGGCCCGCTTCCATGAAATGCTCCGCGATGCTGGTCGCGGCGTAGGGGGCGATGTAGGCGAGCCCGGGCGGGTCGTTGCCTTCGGTCACGACGACGACGGTGTAATCCATCGCGCCGTTTTCGCGCAGGTTGGCGACGACCTTGGCGACGGCGGACGCTCGCTGGCCGATCGCGCAATAGACGCACAGCACATTCTGGTCGCGCTGGTTCAGAATGGTGTCGATCGCGATGGCGGACTTGCCGGTTTGCCGGTCGCCGAGGATCAGTTCGCGCTGGCCGCGGCCGATCGGAATGAGCGCATCGATGACGATGAGGCCGGTCTGCAGAGGCACGGAGACGAGAGCGCGGTCCATGATCGGCCGGGCCGGGCGTTCGATGGGCAAACGCTGGCTGGAGGCGACCGGCCCTTTGCCATCGAGTGGCCCGCCCAACGGGTCGATGACGCGCCCGATCAATCCATCGCCCACCGGCACGTCCATCACACGACCCGTACGCTCGACCTCATCGCCCGCGTGCAGATGCTCGCATTCGCCAAGGAGCACGACGCCGATTTCGTCCGAATCGACGTTGAACGCGATGCCGTACAGATCGCCGGGAAACTTCACCAGCTCATCAAAGCCCACGCCCGGAAGGCCCGAGACCTTGGCGATGCCGATGGAGACGCTCGTGATCGTGCCCACCTCACGCGGCGTCAATTGCGGCGTGAAGGCTTCCAGCGTCCGGCTGATCCCGCGAACGCATGGTCGAAGATGCTGTGCAGGCTATCGGGCGAGGTATTCAATGGTCCGCCTTTGTGGCCGCGGCCACCGGTTCAGGCCCGTTCTTGGGTTCACGCTTCGGCCCGTTGGCTTGGCTTCGGCCTTTGGCTCGGGCTTGGCATCGGCCTTTGGCTCGGGCTTGGCTTCGGCCTTTGGGCTCGGGCTTGGCTTCGGCCTTTGGCTCGGGCTTGGCATCCTCGTGCAGAAGTTCGCCGGCGCTCTTTTCCAGCGTCGCCAGATAATCCGCGATGCTCCAGGCCACCTTCTGTCCGTTGGTGGAGAGTTCGATGCCGCTGACCAGCTCCGGCGCGGTCTCGAACTGGACTTGAGCTTCCGGGGCGAACGTTTCCTTCACCGCACTTTCGATCGCGGTCCGCTGTGCCGGCGGCAGATCGAACGCGCTATGCACGCTCACCGTGTGGTTCGACGTCTTGAAGGCGGTCGCCAACTGCTCCTTGGCCGCGCCGGTCAACGCACGCACGCGGCCGGACGAATACGTCGCCCATGCGTTCCTCGAGGCTCGTGCTGGCGAGGTCCGCCAGCGTCTTTCGCGTGATGGCAAAGACCTCCTTCTGGGTCCAGCGGATGATGTCTTGACTCAGGTTACGTTGTTCGTTTCGCAACGCGTCCTGGCGTTTGGCACGCAAGGCATCGGCATCCTTTCGTGCTTCGTCGAGCAGCCGCTGACGTTCGGCGTTGGCCTCGTCCGTGGCTTTTTTCAAGAGCGCCGCACGCTCCTGGTCGAAGGCCTCGTTCTTGTGCTGGAAGTCGTCGCGCTCCTTCTTGCGCTTCGGCCTTCTTCGCCTCGGCCTCCGCGAGCTGGGTGGCGATCCCTTTCTCGCGTTCGTCGATGGCGTGGAGGATGGGCTTGTAGAGGAATCGCTTCAACAACCACACCAGGATGAGGAAGTTGACCGCCTGGGCGACGACGGTGAACCAATTGATGAGCATGGCTCACTTTCCTGTGGCTTTGGCAATGACGTGGTTCCAGAACGGGTTGGCGAAGATCAGGATCATCGAGATCACGAGACAGTAGATGGCGATGGATTCGATCATCGCCAGGCCCACGAACAAGGTTCGTGTGATGGTGCTGGAGGCATCGGGCTGTTGTGCCAGCGAGGTCAAGGCCGTCGAGACGGCCCGCCCTTCGCCGATCGCGGGCGCGATACTCCCCAGTCCGATCGTGACTCCGGCGGTAATGATCGAAACGATCGCGATAATCGTCATGCTGTCCATGGGTGTCCTTTCGTTGCTGATGGTCGTGGTTCATGCTTCGCGGGTTCGCGTGGCGGCCGCGATGTAAACGGTGGCGAGGATGCTGAAAATGTAAGCCTGCACCATGCCGGTGAGCAGACCGAGCAGGTTCATGAAGATCGGGAAGAAGAGGGGCGTGATCGTCAGCAAGATGGCGACGATCATCGTCCCGCTCATGATGTTGCCGAACAGACGCATGGCCAGGGCAAACGTGCGCGAGAGCTCGCTGATGATGTTGAACGGCAACATGATCCACGTCGGCTTCAGGTAGGACTTGAGGTAACCGCCCAACCCTTGCCCCTCGATGCCGAAGATCGGCACGGCGACGAACACCGAGATCGCCAGCGCCGACGTGGTCGAGAGCGAACCCGTCGGTGCTTCGTATCCGGGGATGATCGCACAGAGGTTGGACACCGCGATGAACAGGAACAAGGTCCCCAGAAAACCCAGATATTTGGCCGGATGGTGGAGGCCCACTTCCTTGATCTGTTCCTCAATCGTGGTGACCACGATTTCAAGGAAGCCTTGCCAGCGCGAGATGTGCACTTCGGTCGCGAGCTTGCGCGTGATCAGCCACGAGCCAACGGTCATCACGAGCATCAACACCCAGGTCGTGACGATCGTGCTATTGAGCTCGACGAAAGCCGTACCGCCAGAAAACCAGGTCATCGGGAGTAAGGCGCAATGCTGGTCTCCTCTTCCAATTGAGTCGGCTCTTCCGCCGGCGCTCGTGTGAGCCGCCTCACGACGATGACGCGCGCGATCAGAAATCCAAGGAGGCACGCCACGAGCCTTGACCAATGACCCTGCGCAGCAAGATAGAATCCAGCCAGAATGAGACTGGTTCGCAGCAGCAGGCTGCCGAGGAACCAGAGCGCCGGCGTCTCGGACGTAACACCCTTCTGGACCGTCCACCAAAGGCCGCCGAAGAAAAACACTCCGAGCAAGGCGCCGGCGAGCAACGCCAGGGCAAGAGCCAGGATGTCACTCATCCGAATCCTCCTGCATTTCCTTGTATTCCGAGTTGACCCAATGCCAGGCATTGAGACAGCCGATGATCAAACCCATGAGAAGCAGCATCAGCGTCCATGAATACGTACTCGGATAGTGCTTGTCCACCCAGATACCGAGCGCCGCGCCGATCAGGGTCGGAACCGTCACCGGACCAGCCGACCAACCCCGACATGCCCAGGCCGAACCAGATGCTCTTTGGGGCTACGCGCCGCGCCTTCAGCTTGCGCGCCGCCTGTGCGCCGACCTGCCGGCTGAAGGGCGTCTCTTCGTTCGCGACATTCGCTCTGTGCTCTTCATTCATGTTGAAATTCCATGAAGCGGCGGATGAATCCGCTCTCCATCTTCGCCAGCACCGAGCGAACGCTCTTCTCCTGCTCGTCCACGTTGAGAAACTCCTGCTTCACCGCCTCGTGGAGTTTGTCGAGGTCCGTCCCGCCGATCGCATTACGCACCGAGACCAGAACATCCATGCCCGCCTTGACCAGCACCCCTTGATCGACGGCCAGATAGACCTCGCCTTCCGCCTCCGTTTCATAGGTCAGAATCCCCGGCGCCAGGGCCGCCGCGCAGTCGAGTCGGTGCGGCAAGAGTCCGAAGGAACCCTGGAGTGTCTGGGCCACGATCCGTTTCACGCCCTTCTTCTCGACGAAGATCTGGAAGGGGAGGAGAACCTTGAGATTAATGGGCGTTGGCTCCCTGTTCGACCTTGGGTTTGGGTTTCCCGGCCGCCTGGGGTTTCACTTGAACTTTGGGTTTGGGACCGGGATCGGCAGGACTTGCGGGCTTGGCGGCCTTCGCTTTTTCCTTGGCCTCGTCGATCGACCCGATCATGTAAAAGGCGCTCTCGGGATAGTCCTTGAACTCATCGTTCAGGATGCGCTCACAGCCGTCGATCGCGTCCTTCAGGCTGACGTCCTTTCCCTTGATGCCGCTGAACTGCTCGGTCGCGAAAAACGGCTGGGTCAGAAATCGCTCCAGCCTGCGGGCGCGACCGACGACGTTACGGTCATCCGGAGAGAGTTGCTCCATCCCGAGCATGGCGATGATGTCCTTGAGTTCCTCGTATTGCGCCAGCGTCTTGCGGATTTCCTGCGCCAGGAGGTAATGCCGTTCACCGATGATGGTCGGTGTTGCCATCTTGGAGTTGGATTGCAGCAGATCGATGGCCGGGTACAGTCCCTCGCTCGCCCGCTTGCGGGAGAGAACGATCGACGCGGAAAGGTGCGAGAACGTGTGCACCGCCGCCGGGTCGGTCAGGTCGTCCGCCGGCACATAGACAGCCTGAATGGACGTGATGGCGCCCGTGTCGGTGTTGGCGATGCGCTCCTCCAGTCCCGATAACTCGGTGCCCATCGTCGGTTGATAGCCCAGGCGCGACGGCATCTGCCCCATCAAGCCGGACACCTCCATGCCGGCCTGGATGAAACGAAAGATGTTATCGATGAGCAACAGCACGTCGCGATGCTCATCATCCCGGAAATACTCGGCCATCGTGAGCGCCGCCAGGCCCACGCGGAACCGGGCGCCGGGAGGCTCGTTCATCTGGCCGAACATCATGACCATGTGCGGGAGCACGCCGGCTTCTTTCATATCATGGTAGAGCTCTTCCCCTTCGCGGCAGCGCTCGCCGATGCCGCAAAACATGCTCACTCCCTTTTGATGCCCGACCATATTGTGAATCATCTCGGTGAGCAACACCGTCTTGCCCACGCCCGCGCCTCCGAACAGTCCCGCTTTGCCGCCGCGCTCCAGCGGCACCAGCACGTCGATGACCTTGATGCCCGTTTCAAAGACTTCGGACTTGGTGGAACGACTGGCCAGTGGCGGCGGGTCTCGATGGATGGTGCGCCATTCCACATCGGACGGCGCCGGCTGGCGGTCGATGGCGTTTCCGAAAACGTCGAACATTCGCGAAAGAATTCCTTTGCCGACCGGCACCTTCAATGGCCCGCCGGTGTCCTCCACGGCCATGCCGCGAGCGAGACCCTGCGTGGGATTCAAGGCGATCCCGCGGACATGATCGACATCGAGCTGCATCAGCACCTCGATGGAGACTCGCGGTTCCTTCCCTGCGTACAGCAACGAGTAGATGGGCGGCAAGCTGTCATCGAACCGCACATCGACCACGCTTCCACGCACCGACGTGATCACGCCGTGATTCGAGTGCTCGGTTCCTTGAGCTGACATCGCCGACTGGGTCATTTCAGCGCCTCGCTCTTGGATGCGATGCAGGCCATCAGCTCTTTCCAGGACTTGACGAACGATCTGGCCCCTTCATCCTGGAGCTGAGCGGCCAGGGCATCGATGTCGATGCCGGCTTTGGCGAACCTGGTGAGCACCTCCTCGCAGTCCCCACCGTGCGCGGGGAGAATGCCTTCGACCTCACCATGCTCAGCCAGGGCGTTCAACGTGCCCTCGGGCATGGTGTTCACCGTGAACGGGGCGGCGAGGGCCTTGATGTAGAGGAGATCGGAGGCCGAGGGGTCCTTGGTTCCCGTGCTGGCCCACAGAAGGCGCTGCGGGCGGGCGCCGGCGTTGAGAATCCGCTGGCAACGCGGGGAGTCGATCAGGGTGCGATACGCCTTGTAGGTGCGTTTTGCGATGGCGATGCCGAGCTGGTTACGCAGATTCTCGGGCACCTTCCCCGTGACCGCGACGTCCCAACGACTGATGAACATCGAAGCCACAGAGCTGACGTCGGGTTTCAGCCCGGCGGCAATCCGCCGCTCGATGCCTCGCAGATACGCCTCGGCGGCGGCCACGTATTGCTCGCGGGAGAACAGCAAGGTCACGTTGACCGGCACGCCCGCGAAGATGGCTTCCTCGATGGCGGGCAGGCCCTCCTGGGTACCCGGTATCTTGATGAAGAGATTGGGGCGTCCCGCCGGGCGTGGAGTGCCTTGGCCGCGGCGAGGGTGCCGGCCGTGTCGTGGGCCAGCAGGGGCGAGACCTCCAGCGACACCCAGCCGTCCACGCCGTCGGTCTCGTCGTGGATCGGCCGAAACAGATCGGCGGCCTGCCTGAGGTCCTCCAGCCCCAGCTCGAAGAACAGCGCCTCGCCCGACTTGCCTTCCTTCAATTTCTGGCGGATGGCGTCGTCGTAGTCGTGGCTGTTCTTGATGGCGTGGTCGAAGATCGTGGGGTTCGAGGTGAGCCCCGTGACCGAGAACTCCTGGATGTAGCGGCGGAGCGTGCCGCTGGTCAGCAGACCGCGGGTGATGTTGTCGAGCCAGAGGCTCTGGCCCATTTCGTGGAGTTTTTGGGTCGCTTTCATCAATATCACTCTGACTGGAGGTCCGATGCGGTCAAGTTACTTTCGAGCCGGTTGGTCGGGACCAAGGAGGAGAGAACGTACTGGTGGTGGTCATCGATCCGCGATTGTGATGTCCGCTTCCCGACGCTCCCGGACGTCTCCAGTGGAGTTTGCCAACCTGAAAAAAAAAGCCGGCGTGGTCGAGGACCCTTGGTCCTCGACCACGCCGGCTTACCCTTCGACGGACCACCCGGAATAGCCAGGCTGCCCTTCGTCTAGTCATCCGACATCTGCAAACGCTTTCCGGGAGCCGACAGGGGTCGTACACTGTTGACTCCTATGGCCGCATCCTACGCGAAGTGGCGAGGGAAATGCAAACCAATTCCTGTTCGAGGGGATATTAGGGTTGTTCTGTAATAAGAGAGTTTTTCGTCGCAAGTCGTTGTAATACACCACCTTGTGGAAAACAGTGCCGTTCGCCGCAAAACATTGTCGCCAAACGAGTTGCGAATATTGCAGAACGACCCTAATGACGAAGAGATAGAACATGAAGACATCCTGCCATTCTTTCGCGCATGATTGGCAGATTGTCGCCATACAACAGGCTGTTTTTCATTCCGGTCCGTCTTTCTACAAAGAAATGTCCCTGGCGGGCGCTGGCGAAATGTCTGCGCACTGAGGGCTCGAGGGCACGTCGGCAGGCTCCTGGCGTCAGCCGAGCAAGCGGTCCAGCTCCTCTGCGACCACTCCGTAGCATTCGCATGTAGCGGCTTCCATCCCCTTCCGGTCGAGGATGGTCACCCTGCCCCGGTGGTACCTGATCAGCCCGGCGGTCTGGAGGCTGCCCGCCGCCGCGGTTACAGTGGGGCGGCACACGCCGAGCATCTGGGCCAGGAACTCATGGGTGAGCGGGAACTCGTCGGTCCCCACCCGGTCGTGGCTCATCAGCAGCCAGCGGCACATGCGTTTCTTGACAGAGTGCCGGTGGTTGCAGACGGTGGACTGCGAAATCTGGTTAATCATTGCCTGGGTGCTCCGCTGGACCAAGCCGTACAACGCGCCGCGCCGCAGCATCTCCTCCTGAAAGACCTTGGTTTCCATCCGGAGCGCATCGCCTGCAACCTGCGAAATCGCCCTGGTCAGGCTGCTCTGGCACCCGAGGAAGACTGGGGTGCCGACCATGCCCTCGTTGCCGATGATTCCCACTTCGAGCGAGAAGCCGGCGTCCATGATGATCACCAGGGAAACCACCCCGTCGAGCGGGAAATAGACGTGCGGAATCGGGCCGTTCGGTTCGTAGAGAATGTCCTTCAAGGGTAAGGACACCTTCTCCAGATGGGGATGCAGGCGGTCGTATTCCTTCCTCGGCAAAGCAGCCAACAGCCGGTTCTCGCCGAGGACGTGGACTCTCCGAAGCTTAGCCATTCTGCGCCTCCACGCTGCGGTCCGGGCCGGGGGGGTGCGCTGCACCCGGACTGGGCCCTTGCGCTTCTCGCTCCATTATCGCAGAAGAATTCTTGCCGTCATGTCGGAAACCGTACAGACATTGTATGTCTGCCAGCAGACAAAAGGGTAGGATGGTCTGCTGGCACACAGACCAGGAAGGTCGATCTTGTGCCGCCGCTGTACGCCTTGCCTTCGTCCTACGGACGCTGGCGGGGGAGCTGGGAGGGTGGGGAGCCATGTCCGAGACCAAACCGCTCGCTGTGCCGCCGGGAAACCGGCTCCTGGCCCGGTTGCCCGCGGACGAGTACCAGCACCTTCTCCCCCGCCTAAAACTCGTCCCGCTGGCGTTGAAACACGTCCTCTACGAGGCCCGATCGTCCATCGACTACGCCTACTTCCCGAACCGCGGTGTCGTCTCTGCTCTGACCGTGATGGAAGACGGCAGGGCCATCGAGGTAGCGACGATAGGCGACGATGGCATGGTGGGCCTCCCACTCCTCGTCGGGGCCAAGATAACGGCCAATCGGATGATCGTCCAGGTTCCAGGCGACGCCCTGCGGATGCCAGAAGCAGCGCTGCGGGAAGAGGTGAGCCGGGATAGCGCCTTGCGCCGGTTGCTGGTCCTCTACCACACCGCCTTTCTTGCCGAGGTTTCGCAGGCCGTGGCTTGCAATGGCCTGCACTCGGTTCACCAGCGCTGTTGCCGATGGCTGTTGATGACCCAGGACCGGGCGCACTCGGATGTCTTCCCAATGACGCACGAGTTCCTGGCCGAGATGCTCGGCGTGCGGCGTTCTACTGTCTCCGAGGTTCTCGAACCCTTCCAGGAGAAAGGATTGATCCGTTACAGCCGGGGGAAACTCACTGTCCTCGATCGGGATGGGCTTGATGGCCGGTTCTTGCGAGTGCTACCGGAGCATCACCGATGAATTCGTACGATTGTTCGGTTGAACACGAAAGGAAGGCTCACGACGGACGAAGCAAAAAGGGCCTGCCCTGTCTGTCGTAAAGCGTACAGACGACTTTGAAAACAGGTCGTAAAAAGACATAACACGATAAGCTGGTGGACAGAACGAGGGTTTTGGCGTTCACGAAGCGGCTTTCCGACTCAGAAAAGGCACCGGATAGCCGTCAACACAATATCAGATTGGGCGGGGTATGACCGACGCTCTACTGGCAAGCGACGAAGCATTGCACTTCCAACCGGAGTGGTGGCGTGTCGCCCTCGCGAGCATTGCCGATGCGGTGATCACCTCCGACATCGAGGGGCGGGTCACGTTCCTCAACTCGGTCGCTACGTCCTTGACGGGCTGGGCGCTGGCGGAAGCAGCGGGCCAACCGCTGAACAGCGTGTTCCGCATCATCAACGAAGAGAGCCACCAGCCGGTCGAGAGCCCCACCGTCCGAGCCTTGCGGGATGGCATGGTCGTCGGGCTGGCGAACCACAGCGTGCTCATCGCCAAGGACGGCACAGAACGACCCATCGACGACAGTGCCGCACCGATGCTGCAACGACAAGGGGGAAGTCGCCGGGGTCGTACTGGTGTTCCGAGACATCAGCGAACGCAGGCGGCAAGAGCAGAAGGTGCAGGACGCCCTCAACTACGCCGACAACATCATCGCGACGTTGCGAGTGCCATTCGTGGTTCTCGACAAGAACCTGCGGGTCCGCACGGCCAACGCCGCCTTTTATCGGGACTTTCACGCCTCGAAAGAAGAAACGGAGGGTCGCTTCGTCTACGATTTGGGCAACGGCCAGTGGGATATTCCCCAACTGCGGGCGCTGCTGTCCCAAGTCCTCTCCAACAGCCATCCCGTTGAAGACTTCGAGGTTGAGCACGCCTTCCCGACGCTCGGGCGAAGGAACATGCTGCTCAATGCTCGAAGGTTCCCTCCAGAGACCAACGACCCGGATTTGGTACTTCTGGCCATCGAGGACGTTACGATCCGCAGACGGGCGGAAGCCGCCTTGGAGCACTCCGAAGTCCGGTATCGTCGGCTGTTCCAGATGGCCAAGGACGGCATCCTGATCCTCGACGCCGACACCGGAAAAGTGATCGACGCGAACCCGTTCATGACGGCCTTACTGGGCTACCCGCACGATGAGTTCCTAGGCAAGGAACTTTGGGAGATTGGCCTGTTCGGAGACATCAAGGAGAGCCGCGCCGTTTACCGGGAACTGCAAGAGAGGGGCTACGTCCGCTACGAGAATCTGCCGCTGGAAAGCACAAGCGGGCACAAGGTCGAGGTCGAGTTCGTCAGCAACGTCTATGGAGAGAACAACCACCAAGTCGTTCAATGCAACATCCGTGACATCACCGAACGCAGCCGCCTCCAGCGACTGACGCAGGAACAGGCGGCGGCGCTCGCCGACCTGGACCGCCGCAAGGATGAGTTCCTGGCGATGCTCAGCCATGAACTCCGTAACCCCCTCGCTCCGATCCTCAATGCCGCTCTCCTCCTGCGCCTGCACAGCAACCGGAATCGCCTGCACGGCATCGAGAACCCGATACTTCAGCAATCCGCCAGCATCATTGAGCGTCAGGTGGGTCAACTGACGCATATCGTTGATGAACTGCTTGAAGTCTCTCGCATTACCACAGGCAGGATTCAGCTTCACCAAGAACCGATCGCCGTGGGCATGGTGGTGGAAAATGCGGTTGCGACGGTCCGCTCGCTGATCGACCAGCGCAAGCATGAACTTACGGTGTCGCTGCCGCCTGAAGCGATCTGGTTGCACGCTGACGCCGCCCGGTTGGAACAGGTGGTAGTGAACCTGCTCACCAATGCCGCCAAGTACACCGACGAAGGCGGTCGCATCTGGATGACTGCCCAAAAGGAGGGCGAGGAGGCAGTGCTGCGCGTGCGGGACACGGGCGTCGGCATCGCCCCCGAAGTCCTGCCCCGCATCTTCGACCTGTTCACGCAGGCGGACCGGTCCCTCGATCGCTCGCAAGGTGGATTGGGCATCGGACTAGCTTTGGTCCAACGCCTCGTGGAAATGCACGGGGGAATGGTGGCGGTTTCCAGTGCTTTGGGGCAAGGCAGCGAGTTTGTCGTGCGTCTGCCGCTGGTGCCGCCGCACCAGCCGCAGGCGTCATCGCCGCCCGCCGAAACGGCCCAACCGACCTATTCACCCTTGCGGGTGCTGGTGGTGGATGACAACGTGGATACGGTGACGACCCTGGCGCTGCTAGTAACAGAATCTGGCCACGATGTTAGGACGGCTTATGACGGCTCGTCGGTCCTGGAAACGGCCCTTGATTACCGACCGAACGTGGTACTGCTGGACATCGGCTTGCCAGGGCTCAATGGATTTGAGGTGGCCAAGCTGCTACGTCGGCAACCCGTACTCCAGAACGTCGTCCTCGTTGCCATGACCGGGTACGGAGGAGTGAGCGACCTACAGCGCTCGTTTGAGGCGGGCTTCGATCACCACTTGGTCAAGCCGGGAGACTTCGGAAAGGTGCTGCAAATCCTGGCGAGGGCCTCGGAGTTGCCAACGCGATGAAGACCCAGGGCGAAATCGAGGCCGAGATCTGCGAAGGGATCGGCCGATTCGAGCTGGAATACAGAGGCCGGGGACCCAAAGACATTCGCGCCTTCCTGCTCGGCGATTTCATCGTCGTCAGGCTCCAGGACTTGTTGACACCGGCTGAAAAACACCTTGCCAAGTCCCCCTCAGACAAGGCGAGAGACTTGCTCAAGCAAGTACGGAGCCATCTGATCGAAACGGCGAAGCCACTCATACAAGCGATGGTACAGGAGATCACGGGGGTCAAGGTGGTGAGCCTGCATCACGACATCAGCACCGTGACCGGCGAAGCGTTCGTTATCCTGACCTTGGCCGAGCCACCCCCTTACCACCAGGCAAAGAAAAGATAGTCTTGCTCTGCTGCCTTCCATGGCCATCATCGACCGCAGCGTCCCTCGCCCGATTGTCCGCGCAACTACCTGGCGGGCTCAAAATCCACTGGATCATACGTAACATGCCTCGTCGCGGGCTCCGTTGCGCACTTGCGCCGATCGCGGGAATGCGGCGCACCGCGCTGGTAGAGGAAGCTACTGAGCACGATCAGCGAGCCAAGCTGCAGGACGGCTGCCTGCCAATTGGAGGCGAGGCCCTCCAGGAAGGCGCCGGTTAACAGAAAATCCCAATAGCCGACCGACGACTGGCCGTGCGCCGCAAGAATCTCGTCTTGTAGCCGCCAGCCGGCAAGACTTTCGCGGATATGCAGATGACGAAAAGCGCAAACGGGACGATCGAAAGCGAATTGTCCTTGATTCAGGTTCAGCCTTCGCGTCCGGCACTCATCTCGGTTTCCACGTCGATGTTCTCCTTAATCTCATTCGTCAGCATCATCAGAATGGAAAAGGTTTAGGCTCTGGCCCATGTCGTGGAGTTTTCGGGTCGCTTTCATCATTTCTCACTTACATAGGAGTTACGCAGTAGTGAACCTCTGTTCGTAGCTCGCAGTCACTTTCTGAGTGCCCTTGGCTACGGGCCCCCAATGGGCCCGCCTGGCCCCCTGGACCAGCCCAGACTCACATGCGCCCACGAACAGACATTCACTACCGCGTAACTCCTATTACAATAAGTCTTGGTGCAGTCTTCGTCGTTCCGGTCTGGTCAGACGGAAGCATGGCGGCCAGTTCGTACCCGAGCAGGTCACCAATAGGTTCGATCGTGATGTCCGCGGGCGGGTACGTGGCCAGGGTCTTGGGGGTCGGAAGCGTAGACCGGGGCCAGTTGCGTCATGCGGACACCTCCTTGGGCTTGGGGTTGTGCCAGGAGCCGTCTGCCGCGATGAGCGCGTCAGCCTCTTTCGGCCCCCAGCTGCCGCGCTTGTAGGGGCGAGCCCGGTGGTGGGTTCTTAGGACCGGATCGACCACCGCCCAGGCGGCCTCAACCGCGTCCTCACGGGTGAAGAGCGCTCCATCGCCGGTCATTGCATCGCCCAAAAGCCGCTCATAGGGCGTTTCCTCTCCCGCCTGTTCTTCGAACAGATAGAGCTCTCGCTGGTCCCCGACGAACTCCTTCCCTGCGAGCTTGACGCGAGCGGCGAGGGCGATGGCGGAGTTGGGGGAGAGCCGGAAGCGCACATAATTCGCCCGGCCGGTCGTCGGCGCTGAGTCGGCGAACAGTCTCTGCGGCGGCGGCTTCAGTTCCACCAGGACCTCGGTCGCGGTTTCGGCCAGGTATTTGCCAGAGCGCAGGTACCACGGCACCCCCTCCCAGCGCCATGAGTCGATGAAAAGCCGCAGGGCACAGAAAGTCTCGACGTCGGAGTTCTTCGCCACGTCTGGCTCCTTGCGGTAGCCAGCATACTGGCCGCGCACCAGGTCGTCGGGCTTCAGCGGGCGCATGGCTTGAAAGACCTTGGCTTTCTCGCTGTGCACGGCTCCAAAGCCCCTACAGGCCGGCGGCTCCATGGCAAGCAGCGCGACGATTTGGAAGAGGTGGTTCTGGATCACGTCGCGCAGACAGCCGGCAGTTTCGTAAAACGCGCCGCGCTCCTCCACGCCGAAATCCTCGGACAGGGTTATCTGGACACTGGCCACGTAGTTGCGGTTCCAGATCGGCTCCAGGAACGAATTCGCAAAACGGAAATAGAGGATATTCATGATCGCCTCCTTTCCGAGGAAGTGATCGATGCGGAAGATCGAGTCTTCGGGGAACACCGAGTGCGCGACGCGGTTGAGCTCCTGCGCGGAGGCCAGGTCACGTCCGAACGGCTTTTCGACAATGACGCGGGCATGCTCGGCCAGGTTCGCGGCTCCGAGTCCTTTAATCACTGTCTCGAAGAGTGAGGGCGGGATTGCGAGGTAGTGTGCCGGGCGCCGAGCGCTGCCCAGTGCCTTTTTTATCGCCCTGAACGTGCCCGGGTCTTTGTAATCCCCGCTCACGTATCTGAGCAAGGACAGAAGATGGTCGAGGCGCGCTTGTTTATCGATCCCTCCTGATCGCTTTATGCTGTCCTTCACGCGTTTGCGCAGACGCGCCAGACTCCACTTCGGGAAGGCGACGCCGATTACCGGGACCTTGAGGGTACCTCGTTTCGCCATCGCATAGAGCGCCGGGAAGATCATCTTGTGGGCGAGATCGCCTGTCACACCGAAAAGCACCAGCGCGTCCGAACGGGAGGCGGTCATCAGTCACCTGCGGCCTTTTCTTGGCCGCCGAACTGTGCCGATTGGAGTCGAGATTCTCGTATGGATTTAGATTCTCGATGAGCCTTCGCCCCAACTTCCTGGTTCTCCAGCGCCTGCACTTTAGCCACTCGGCGCCGGTGGCGTGGGCGCCGCTGAACTGAGCGGCCAGAAAGGTTTCGATCAGTTCCCAAGCGAGCGCAGGCCCGATCACTTTTCCGCCCAGACAAAAAACATTCATATCGTCATCTTCGACGCCCTGATGGGCGGAGAAAACGTCATGGATGAGCCCGGCACGCACCCCGGGACCTTGTTCGCGGCGATGGACGCTCCCACGCCGCTGCCGCAGAGCGCCACTCCGCGTTCAACGTCCCCTTTCGGCGACGGCCTGGCCAGGGGGATGATGAAATCGGGGTAGTCATCCCCGGGCTCCAATTGATGCTGCGCCGAAGTCCACGACCTCGTACCCCGCGGCCACGAAGCGTCGTCCGCCACCTGCCCTTTCAAGGCAAACCCTCCATGGTCCGCGGCGATTCCCACGCGCATCATGGTTTCTCCTTGACTTGCCTGGATCAAGTTATGAGCTTGCTTGCAGACATTCTCCACGGTGAAACCATAGTGCTCGCATCACGACCGGCCCGGGGGCCGATGCCCCGAAGGTGTCCACCCCGATCACGGCGATCTGGGGACCGACATAGGATCTCCAGCCCAGAGACGCGCCGGCCTCGATGACCAACAAGGGCACGCCCGGGGGCAAGACCGTCTCCCGATATTGTTCTGGCTGCATCGAGAAGATGTTCGTACTCGGCAGACTCACCACCCTGGCCTGGACGCCCTCAGTCGCCAACCGATCACGGCTCTCCAGCGCCAGATGCACTTCGGAGCCGGTCGCGATCAGAATGATGTCGGGTGGCGCACCCGGCGGAGAGTCCGCGAGGACATAGCCACCCAGCGGCACTCCCGCGGGTATGCCCGGATAGCGGGCCAGGTCGAGCACGGGAAGTCCCTGGCGCGTCGAGCACCAGAGCAACCGGACCTTCCCTCCGCTCAATGGCGATCCGCCAGGCGGCAACCGTCTCGTTGGCGTCCGCCGGCCGGATCACAACCATGCCGGGGATGGATCGCAATCCCAGCAATTGTTCGACAGGCTGATGGGTTGGGCCGTCCTCTCCCATGGCGATGCTGTCGTGGGTGAAGACATAGATCACCGGCAGGCCGTTCATGGCCGCCAGGCGCATCGGAGGACGCATATAGTCGCTGAAGATCAGGAAGGTTGCCGCCATAAGGGATGAGACCGCGGTGAAACGCCATGCCGTTCAGGATGGCGCCCATGGCATGCTCCCGGATGCCGAAGTGCATGTTGCGTCCCGCCCGGTTCTCCGGCTCGAAGTTCCCGGCCCCGCCCATGTTCGTGTGGGTGCTGGGAGCAAGATCGGCCGAGCCTCCCATCATTTCGGGCAGACGAGAGCCCAGAACCGCGATCGTCTTTCCCGAAGCGATGCGGGTTGCCATTGGGCCGTCCGCCGCGGTGAATGTCGGGAGTTCGGCGTCCCAGCCCTTGGGAAGCTGCCGACGCATGACCCGCTGGAACTCCGCGGCGAGGTCAGGATGTTCCTCCGCATAAGCCTCAAGACGTAACTCCCATTCCGCCTGCGCGGTACTTCCTCGCGCGACTGCTTCCCGGAAATGCTCCAGGGCCTCCTCGGGAATATGGAAGGGGGGTTCCACCGGCCAGCCCAGCCCCTCTTTGGTCAGACGGACTTCCTCCAGACCGAGCGGCTCGCCGTGGGCCGCCGCAGTGTCCTGCTTGTGAGGACTGCCGAAGCCGATGTGGGTGCGAACCTGAATCAACGATGGCCGGCCCCTCTCTTCCCGGGCAGCCCTGAGCGCGAAGGCGACCGCGTCGATGTCGTTGCTTCTTCGATCCGCTGGACATGCCAGCCGAAAGCGGCGAAACGGGCCATACGGTCTTCGGTAAAGGCCAGCTCCGTGCTGCCTTCGATCGTGATGTGGTTGTCGGCATAGAGGACGATGAGCTTGCCCAGCCGCAGGTGACCGGCCTCTGATCCGGCCTCGGAAGAGATCCCTTCCTCCAGGTCGCCATCGCTGGCCAGAACGTAGGTGTAGTGGTCCACGATCGGGTGACCCGGTCGATTGAAGCGCGCTGCAAGGGCCACCTCGGCGATGGCCATGCCGACGGCGTTGGCCAGGCCTTGCCCCAAGGGACCGGTGGTAGCCTCGACGCCTTCGGTCTTGCCGTATTCCGGATGGCCTGGCGTACGGCTTCCCCACTGGCGGAACCTCTTGAGTTCCTCCAGCGGCAAGTCGAAGCCCGTGACATGAAGCAGAGCGTACAAGAGCGCACATCCATGTCCGGCCGAGAGAACAAAACGATCACGGTCCGGCCAGATGGGATCACACGGGTTGAATTTGAGAAAGCGATCCCAGAGCGCGTAGGCCATGGCTGCCGAACCCAGAGGCAGACCCGGGTGCCCGGACTTGGCCTTCTGCACGGCGTCCACGGCCAGGAAGCGCAGCGTGTTGACACAGAGTTCGTCCAGTTCGGGCGGAGCGATGGTGGCTGAGTATGTCATGTTGGCGATGAACCTCCTTTAATTGTGACCGGGGCCCGCTGTCGACTCTCAGATTGAGATCGACCGTCGACGTGAACTGAGCCCTTGGCTCCAGGCGGGTCGGCGAGTCCCCTGGCGGCAGAGATTTTGGGACGTCCAGACGGGCCACTCCGATTCGGTTGTCGGCCATCCCGTAATAGACATCGAATCGATCGGGCAAGCCGAGATCGTCGCGCCGGTCGATGGCGGTGGGAAACACGACGTTCGCGACGGTCCCGATGCGTTCCTGCGGCAATTCCGGCGTCAGCACCGGCTCGGCGAACGATAACGGATCACCCGAGGATAATCCTGGGAGAGGACCAGCACCCCGGCGGAGTAGCATAACTTGTGAGCTGCCGTGCTCGGGCCGGCAGTTCGTGGACGCCGTGGTAGATGACCATCCATCCGTGCCGGGTCAGGATCGGAGGAGTGCCGCCGCCGATCTTGAGCTGCTCCCAGGGCGCCACCGGGCTGGCCAGCCGGTTATGCGAGGCAAAGTGGCTGAGGTGATAGGGGTCATCGCCAACCTTGCCCAGTGGACAGTAAGAAATCCAAATGCTCTCTCGATGGAGATCCACCACGCGTGACGCCGGTTGGCACATCGTTTCCTCAGGACGAGTTCCGGGAAAGAGAGGCCTGTGGAGGATGGCCATTGCCGGTTCCCCGGCAGGATCGGGAATGGCCACGGGGAAGACGCTGGCATCTTTGTTGTCCACGCCGTCGAACTCGATGTCTTTATATGGGCAAAAGGTCGCCAGCCCCAAACGCTGCCAGTGGAACAGGTCCTCCGATAGGGCCAGGGCGATCCTTGGGCCTTGGCGAAAGCGCCGTGTAAGTCATCACGTAACGCTTGAGGTCTTCGCCATAAGTAATCCGTGGATCCTCACAGCCTCCGCTGCCATCAGGCCGCAGTTCGTAATCCGCTTCGGGCTCGAGCGCGATGCCGAGCCGCTCGACGCCCGCCGGGTCGCCGGCCTCATTGAACTTCACTCGTGCGATGCCGATGCGCGAGTAGTTTCCCTTCGCGACCAGACGCGGGAAGAGGTAAAACTGACCATCAGGGCCGCGAACCCCGGCCGGGTTCAGTGTCCCTTCGACCTCGAACGGATTGCCCGGCTCGGGCTCCA
>CAWFAF010000039.1:0-209899 GCA_963813575.1 uncultured Planctomycetaceae bacterium | reverse complement strand
GGGAACCGAAACGGGGACGCGGAACCGAAACGGGGACGCAGCTGAATGTCATTGACTTGTGGTCGCAACGTCCAACGAGGCTGATAGTTGCGACACGTAGAACGTGAGAGGGCCCTCCTTCGTACAGGTGGATGGATCGAACCACCTCGTACTTCTTGGAGGACCCTCCGATGCAGCTGCATCACCGACTTGTTAGCATCCTTGGCCGCATTCGACAAGACGTGGCCACGCTCCTGGACAAAGACGCCATCAATGCCGCCTGCCGCGCGGAGAATTACACCTGGAAGAATCGGCTGCTCAATCCCACCAATACACTCCATCTGTTCCTGCTCCAAGTGCTCAACCGCAACACCGCACTCAATGACCTGCCCCGCAAGAGCCATGCGTCCTTCACCGGTT
The DNA here is from genome assembly GCA_963813575.1 of uncultured Planctomycetaceae bacterium. Taxonomy (GTDB): domain Bacteria; phylum Planctomycetota; class Planctomycetia; order Isosphaerales; family Isosphaeraceae; genus Aquisphaera. Next base: position 209,500 of record CAWFAF010000039.1, on the reverse strand, counting down.
CGGCCTTCTGCAAGGCGCGGCGGCGACTTCCCCTGCGGGTTTTCCAGCGCTTGCTCCGAAGCTTGGCGGAAACGCTCTTGCCCGCTCACGGCGCCGACCAGGTCGACCACGATGGTCGCTGGCGGGGCCACCGAACCTTCATCATGGACGGCTCGAGTTGCTCCATGCCCGACACCCCCGAGTTGCAACGGCACTTCGGTCAGCCAGGCAACCAGCAACCGGGCTGCGGTTTCCCAGTGGCCCACCTGCTGGTCCTCTTTCACGCGGGGACTGGCTTGCTCCGTGAGATTCTGACGTCGCCGTTGCGGAGTAGCGACATGCCCCAAGTCGTGCACCTGCACCCCGCGCTGGAGCCCGGCGACATTGGCTTGGGGGACCGGGGGTTCTGCTCGTACGCTCACTTGGCCTTGCTGGGCCTCAAGGGGGTCTTCGGCGTCTTCCGCATCCATCAGAGGAAGAAGGTCGAGTTCCCGCTTGAGGAGCCCCCCGACAGGGACGCGGCGGCTACCTGTAGCCGCCGGCTGCCCCGTTGGCTGTACCGCTTGGGGGCCAGAGACCACGTGGTCCAGTGGCTCAAGCCCAAGCAAGGCCCGGAGTGGATGACCGCGTCCCAGTACGCGACATTACCGGAGCTCCTGGTGGTGCGCGAGCTGCGCTACCCCGTGGGGCAGCCCGGGTTTCGGGTCCGGGAAGTGACCTTGGTCACGACGTTGTTGGACGTGGAGTTGTATCCGCTGGAGGCGTTGGCAGAGCTGTACCGCCAGCGGTGGCAGGCGGAGCTCCATCTGCGCGACCTGAAAACAACAATGAACATGGATGTTTTGAAGTGTAAGACGGTGGAAGGAGTGCTCAAAGAGATTCATGTTTTCGCCTTGGTGTACAACCTGGTGCGGGTCGTGCTCCAGGCGGCGTCGCGACGTCAGCACATGTCGATTGCGCGATTAAGTCACATCGACGCCTTGCGGTGGTTGGGCTCGGCCCACGAGGGCGAAGCGTTGCCCAAGATCGTGGTCAACCCCGACCGGCCGGATCGGGTGGAACCGCGAGCGGTGAAGCGACGCCCCAAGGAGTACGATCGGCTGAACCGACCGCGCGGGAACTGCGCAGGCGGCTACTGGAAGGGAAGGCCGTCGCGTAAGGGAGTTGAAGATGAGCGAACGACAGAACGGCGGGGGCACGAGAGAGATCGAAGAGGGAGCCGCTTTGTGTCCGTTTTGGGCGCCATGATCACATGCGTGCGACCTCATGGTGGATCGGGGAGGAGCGCCGCACCGTGAATTTATACTAATGCAGATGTTTGTCTATTTATCATGCTCGCGATAGGGCATTATGGGGCAGCGGCTTACGATATCTCAATGACATTCGGGACGCAGTTAGTATAGGCGGCGGCCGCTCTTCGACGCCTTCCTCGACATGCCAAGAGGAGCGCGAAAAGCACCAGGTGGGCAGGTGGATCATGTCCTAAAGCGATCGGTGGGCAGGATGCACCTCTTGCGCAAGAACGCCGACTTCGAGGCGATCCAACGCGTCACGATCGAAGCCCACCACTGACTCTCCATCCGCATCCTGTCGTATTGCGTCTTGTCGAATCACTGGCACTTTGTCGTCTGACCGGAGACTGACGGCCAGGTCACGAAGAAGCGAGGGCATGCGATGCGCGCCAGTGCCCCCGAATGGGAGCCGGGGCGACGTGACACGCTCGAGGCGATGATGAGCGACTTTGTCCCACCTTTTCCAGCGTCGGGGCGGCACAATGTCCGCGCTTTGCCGCGGAAAGTGGTCGGGTAAGGAGGTGAGGTCGCCCTCACCCCCTCCCCTCAGAACCGCACATGCACCTTTCAACGCATACGGCTCAAGCATTGAACAACGCCCCTGCGTGGCACGACCGGGCGCGGTTCCACCGGCCCACGACACCACTGACGGAGCGCGGTCGCCCCATTGGCCTTGGGGTCAACCTGGACGGTACTTCGACAGAGCCGACGACCGAAGATCGGCGGGGGCCGCACCACGGGCGTTGCCGCCCGCGTCCTATCTGCTTTGCCTCCCGAGTCGGTTGGCTGTCGGTTCCCATCCGCCAACACCCGGGGGAATTCAGCTCGCTTTCGCGCGGGGTGATCTCGCAACCCCTATCCGACCCATTACGGGCTGGCGTTCGCTTCCTCCCCCGTCCTTTACCCGCCGCCCCGTTGGCTCGCCTTGCGGCTGGCCTACCCTCGCGGGAGGACGACGGGCTTACCACGTTGCATCGCAAGAATCCTCGTGGGTTAGGCCCCGCCTCGACGCCGGTGGCACTTCATCTGCGCCGGATGAGCTTGAAGCATCCGGACCTGGCCACTTACCGTTTTGGTCCAAGCCTATCAGCACCTTTGGCTTGTCTTTGTTGACGACGTTTGCAGCGGTTCACCTGGGTTGGCCATACCACGCGCCCCTGGTCCCCGACCGCCGCGGTGCTGGCAGTCGCGATCTCGGCTCGCGCTCCGGTCGCCATCCTGAGGGATGAGGATACGTTGTCCCGAGGGCTTCGCACCCCGCCGTTGCCGGCGGCGCACGCCTCGGTAGGGGACTGCTGGCAGAACAGCAGGTGTCGTCACCTCCTTTAATGGAAGAGCGTCACAGTTCCTGCGATACCATCGTGTCGCACCCAAGCTGTCAAACAGGGCTTTGGGACGATGCCATCGAGGCGGGCGAGCGAGGCCAGCCCTTGCCAGCACCGGCGCGAGCACGAAATGAGGGCTCGTCAGGATTGAGCGCGTCTTGATACAATCGCCCCGGCAAGTCCGATCGATCTGCCTTCACTTCGACGAGGTTGCAACCACCGATGATCTCCGGCCGGCGCCTGGGGATCGTCACAAGGGAGTTTGGAAGTCATGCCCGCCAGATGGAGCGCAGGATTCTTCAACAGCCGTCCACGGAATCGAGCGACGCGAGCTAAACCGGAGTTACTCTTCGATCATCTTGAAACGCGTGATCTACTGACCAATTTGCCGCCCGGCTTTTCCGAAACCGTCGTGGCGAGTGGACTGGTCGACCCCACGGCGATGGCGTTCGCCCCCGATGGCCGCTTGTTCGTGGCCCAGCAAACCGGCCAGTTGAGAATCATCGAGAACGGACAGCTCCTGAGCACGCCGTTCCTGAGCCTGAATGTTGATTCAAACAATGAGCGCGGACTGCTGGGCGTGGCGATCGACCCGAATTTCGCGTCGAATCAGTATGTCTACGTCTATTACACGGTTCCCGGCACACCCGCCCACAATCGAGTGAGTCGGTTCACGGCCAATGGAGATACCGCGATAGCCGGCAGCGAAGTTAACCTGCTGGACATTGACGCCCTGAGCACCGACACTCGCCACAACGGCGGCGGCATCCATTTCGGTCCCGATGGCAAGCTGTACATCAGCGTGGGCGATAACAAGGTCAGCGCCAACTCGCAGTCGCTCAGCAGCCTCAAGGGGAAGATCCTGCGAATCAACCCCAACGGCTCCATTCCCACCGACAACCCGTTTTACAATCAGACCACCGGCGTCGATCGCGCTATCTGGGCGCTGGGGCTGCGCAACCCGTACACCTTCGCCTTTGGAACCGACCCCACCGGCGCTTCACGTATGTTCATAAACGACGTTGGTGAGAACACCTGGGAGGAAATCAACGACGGCATCGCGGGATCGAACTATGGCTGGCCAATCCTTGAGGGACCGTCGAGCAATCCCAGCTTTCGATCACCGATCTATGCTTACAGTCACAACGGCCAGCCCGCCGCGATCACGGGCGGGGCATTCTATAATCCCACGACCGTCCAGTTCCCTCAGGCGTACGTCGGCGAGTACTTCTTCTCTGACTTCCTGAACAACTGGATCCACGTTTTCAATCCCGCCACCGGCACCGCGACCACCTTCGCCACGAACATGCCCGAAGGGTCGGTTGATCTCCTGGTCGATCAGGCGGGAAGCCTCTATTATCTCGCCGGCCCGGGTACGAACAGCGGTGAGGTCGTTCGAATCGACTACTCGCCTACTCCTCCTCCACCCCCTCCCCCATCGGTAACCCGCCCACGGTCTTGCAGCAACCCCAGAGCTTGACGGTGAATCCCGGCCAGTCGGCGGTCTTCAGCGTGGTCGCGTCGGGGTCTGGCAACCTGGTCTACCAGTGGCAGCGCAATGGCAGGAACATCCTGGGCGCCGTGCTTCCCACTTATGTGCTTCCGTCGGCTCAGGTATCTGACAACGGTGCTGGATTCAGCGTGCTGGTAAGCAATGCTTTCGGCCAAACCTCCAGCGGCGCGGCCATTTTGACAGTGCGGGTCACTCGACCTCCGACGCCCGCCATCACTTCCCCGGCGCCTGGGGCCACCTACATCGCCGGTCAGTCGATCAGCTTCAGCGGTGGCGCGACCGATCCTCAAGACGGCGCGCTTTCCCCCTCGGCGCTCACCTGGGAGGTTGACCTCCACGACTCGACCGGCGTGCACACGATCGTTCCGCCGATCACGGGCGTTTCGTCAGACTCGTTCACGATTCCTCAGACGGGGGATCTCTCGCCCAGCGTCTTCTACCGGATCACGCTCACCGCGACCGACGCCGTGGGACTCAGCCAATCGACTCATGTCGACATCTCTCCGCACACCGCTGTGCTGGGACTCATTACTCAGCCAGCCGGATTTCCTTTGTCGCTGGACGGCCAGACGCGGGCGACGCCAGGGTCGGTTGCCGGGGTCTCGGGAATGATCCACAGCTTGGAGGCCCCTTCGACCGAAGTTGTCGCGGGGGTCATCTACCAGTTCGCGGGCTGGTCGGATGGGGTTGCAACTGACCGCGCGAAGTCTCGTCTTTCCATCCACCAACACCAACCTCCTGGCCAGCTATCAACCCATCGGAATCGTTCCCTATGTGACGGTGAATAACGCCACCGAGTCGGTGCGCCGGGGAATCGTTCAACGCATCAGCCTGGTTTTCAGCGGACCGCTCGACGCGGCTTCCGCCAAGAACAGGGCCGGTTACTGGCTGGTCCTCCCTGGCCGCGATCGGGTTTTCGGCACGCGCGACGATCGTCGTGTTCGCTTTCGCACGGCGGCTTACGCCGTGGGAGCCAACACCGTGAGGCTGGTTCCGTCGGTTCGACTGACCACGCGTCAAGCCTTCGAGGTGGTGGCTGTGGGTTCCGGCTCGAAAGGCTCGGTCCGCGACATTTACGGCCGCCCGATCGACGGCAACCGCGACGGCCAACCAGGCGGAGATTCCGTGACGAGGTTCGCGCCGGGTCAGACGGCCGTGAAGCTCGCGGCCAGAAGCCGCGTGAGGGCGCCGCGAACGAAGCTCTGAACTGGCTCATGTGACCGCGGATCGCCCGGCGGCGAAGGCTTTCCAGCCGCCGGTTTGCTGAACCTGCGCGATGGCCTCCACAGCGGCCGACAGCTCATCGTCGCGGGTGTAGAAATGAGGCGAAAGGCGAATCCCCGCGCCGGGGCGATAATCGCAAAGAATATCGATGGCCTTCAGACTTCGGGAGATCTCGTAGCCGTGCTCGACGTCGATGGCGACCGTTCCCCCGCGCCGGTTGGGATCGCGGGGAGTCGTGCAAGAGTAGCCGCGTGAGTCGGCCAGCTCGAGCAACAGGGCGGTCTGCCGCTGACGATTTCTCTCTGATGGCCGCGATTCCGATCCGATTGATGATCTCCAGGCCGGGCCGAGCTGCATAAAGTGACGGAATGTTGGGCGTGCCGTGCAGGAACCGCCAGGCGTCGTTCCGCCGGTCGAGCCTGGGCTCAAACGCGAAGGGATGCTCGTGGGCCATCCAGCCAGTCAGACCGGGACGGAGTTGATCGCGGATCTCGGGATCGATCCATACGAACGCCGAGCCCGGGCCGCCGCACAGCCATTTCAGGCAACCGCCGATGTATACGTCGACGCCGAGAGCTCGCACGTCGACCGGGATCGTACCGACGGACTGATAGCCGTCGATCACGGTGAGCGCACCAACGCTGCGCGCCTTCTCGGCGATCGCGGCGACATCGTGAATGTAGGCTGACTTGAAGAGGACGTGCGAGATGTTCACGATCGCAGTCTCTGCGTCGATGGCGTCGATCAGTCGCTCGGTGTCGACGCTCACGCCGTCCGTCGAGGGAACGACCGTCACCTCCGCGCCAGCTCGGCGCTGCTCGTCGATCAGGTAGAGGATCGAGGGGAAATGCATGGCGTCGGTGACGATGCGGCGGCGGCCTTGACGGAAATCGCAAGTGCTGAAGATAACGGCGTGGGCCAGGGTCACATTCGGTTGGAACACCACCTCGCCCGGCCCCCCGCCGATCAAGGGGGCGACAAGGTCTCCCATGTCGGCGGCCATCGTCCACCAGGTTTCTTCCCAGGCCCTCACGCCGCGCGATGCCCATGTTTCGTAATAGTCTCTCAGCGCCTGGTCAGCGGCTTTGGGCACGGCACCGAGGGAGTTGCTGATCAGGTAATTCGTATGCTCGAGGATCGGAAACTGATCGCGGTAAGCCAGCAGCACGTCTTCACGTCTGAGCTCGATCCCCGTCCGCCGGCGGATTCACGATCGTCATGTCAGTGGTCCTGAGAATGGCCCTCACCGGGCTGGCGTCGAAGCCGGCCAGGCGAAGCGGCAGAGCGATCAGCTCGTAGCGGCCCTCCGGAACATCGGCGAGCCGGAGCCCTTCGAGGATGGCCATGTCGCACGCGAGGAAACGATGGTGCGCCGGCAGATCTTTCGAGTCGAAGGGATCAACGCTAGGCGTGTCGATGCCGATCAAGCGAACGCCTCGGTCGTGAAGATGATCGACCAGTGCGGGCGCGAGCGCGGCGAAATCGTCGTTGAAGCAATCGGGGTTGGGAAACGTGCCCGTGGCCAGGAGCACTCGTTCCTCCGTGACCGCGGTTCCAAGATCCTCGGGCCTGATCACGCCTCTTTTCGGAACCGAGACCCTGATGACCTGGCAGGGACCGAGATAATCCTCCAGCGGGCGGCCGTCGATGCCCGCCGCGCCTTTGCCAATGTGATTATGCCCATCGGCATGCGCCCCGAGGTGAACGGTGGCGTGGAGCGTGGACAGCGTGATGTTGTCGCCTCGCTCCAGGTCCAGCAGGATCTCGCGCCGAAGTGGCGTGTCGCCCGGCCAGACGGCGAGGGATGCGGAGATGGGAGGCGTGATGTCGATGATGCTGTTCATAGGGTGCTTCACTCGGTCATGCCTCATGCTTCCAGCTCGCCGCTTCCTCGCCGTCGATCCGCAAGGTCAGACACTTGGCACTGCCGCCGGACTTGATGAATTCGGAGAAATCGAGCGGACGGACCGCGAAGCCAAGCTGCTCGAGCGCGGCGGCCAGCTTGGGGGCGCCTCGGTTGAGGATCACCGTGCGGCCGACCACCACGGCGTTGCAACTGAACGAGACCGCTTCCTCGGCCGAGACCTCGACCAGAGTTGGCACCTGGTCCTTAAGCACCGAGCGGCCGTATTCGTCAAACGCGCCGGGGTAATAAATCGCCGATTCCTGGTCGAGCGGGCAGAAGCAGGTGTCGAGGTGATAGAACCGCGGATCGATCAGCTCCATGGGCAGCACGGGCACGCCCAGCCGCTCTCCGACCCACTGGTGGCTCCGCACGTCGCTGCGGAAGCGATAGCCCGCGAAGAGGGTCTCGCCGCAGAACAGGGCGTCGCCAGCCCCCTCGAAGTTCATCGCTTCCGGCAGCGGCTCGACCACGAATCCGCGATCTTTGGCCCAGCGCTCGAAATGGGGGCTCTCGCCCTGGCGGACGCCGAACCGGAACCGTGCCGGGAGGAAGAGGTTGTGGTAGACCAGCCCCGCATTCGCCGTGAAGACAAGGTCGGGCAAGCCGGGCACCGGCTCGATCAGATCGACCACGACACCCAGCTCGGTGAGCGTGTTCCGCAAGGCTTGCCACTGCGCGACTGCTCGCTCGGGGTCGCTGCCGGCGCGGACGTTCATCCAGGGGTTGATCTCGTATTCGATGCCATAGTAATCAGGGCGGCACATCAAGATCCGAGCCGAGGTTGTGCTTGCCATGGTGGTGTTCCGGGTTCCGCTAGCGCGCGCCGGGAGACGCGTCCAGCTCGCCGGCCAGCGACCGCAAGAAGGGCTCGACGTCGGTCACCAGGCCGATCGTCTGGAACGTCCCCCGGTCGGAGAGCTTGGTGACCGTGGCGGGATTGATGTCGACGCAGACGACCTTGACCCATGCGGGCAGCAGGTTGCCGGTGGCGATCGAATGGAGCGCCGTGGCGATCAAGAGGGCGAAGCCCACGTCGCGAATCGCCAGCCGCATCCGGTCTTGCGCCTCGAGCGTGTCGGTGATCACCTCGGGTAGCGGCCCATCGTCGCGAATGGAACCGGCCAGCACCAGGTCAACGTTGTTCTTGACGCATTCATACATGATTCCCGAGGTGAGCATGCCCGATTCGACAGCTCTGGCGATGCCCCCCGCGCGGCGGATGGTGTTGATGGCGCGGAGGTGGTGTTCGTGGCCGTGCTCGATCGCCTCGCCGCGCTCGATCGAGACGCCCAGGCTGGTGCCGTAGAGAGCCTGCTCGATGTCGTGCGTGGCCAGGGCATTGCCCGCGAAAACCGTCTGGATCCAGCCCTCCCGGATCAACTTCGCGACGTGGTGCGCTGACCCGGTATGGACGATCGCCGGCCCGCCCACGAGCAAGACTTTCTTGCCCTCGGCGCGGGTGGCGCGGATGGCCTCGGCCACGCTCCGCAGGCTGACCGACTTGGGCTTCTCGCTGGACACGGTCGAGTTCATGAAGCCAAAGAGCGTCGGCTCGCGCGGCCGCTCGACGGGCACGACCCTCACTCCCGCATGGCCCACGACGATGGGAAGTCCGAGCTCGACCCGGGTCATGGGCACGCACCGGGCCTTCCCGGTTGCAAGATCAAGCGCGATGCCGCAGTCCATCTCCTGGTCTTGCACGTCGATCCAGCGTCCCTTGTGCCGCACCTGGGTTCGCTGGTTGGTGGTGCTGTAAAACCCCTCGGGGAAGGCGCCCGCGACATCGGCCGGGACAGTGATCGCGTCGGCCGGATGAACCGGCGAGGCGCCATGCTCGACCAGGTCGCCCAGGATGGCGTCGATCATCTCGGGAGTGTCGGCCGAGATGCCGATGCGGGCGTAGCTCGGGTCCGACCGGCGAACGCCGATCTTGCACTCGTGGATCTCGAAGCTTCCCCCCATCTGGAGAATCCGATCCAGGATCTTGGGAAGCAGCAGCGAGTCGACGATGTGGCCCCGAACCTCGACCTCGTCGATCGCACCGGGGGCTGCAGCCGTCTTGGCGGCCGGTTTCGGCGGCGGTTCGTGATGTGATCGTGGCTGTGTCATCGGCTGGCTCCCGCTGGTCGCCCTGAGCCGTTCGCTAGCCTCTTGCCGTGCCCGTCCCCGTCCCTGTTTGCTCAGCCTCACCTGGCAAGGACGTCGGATGTGGCGGGTTTCCGTGGGGCGGGCTCGTATTTCAGCTCGCCGGCAGTGATCGCCAGGCTCAGGCGATTCTGGGGTGGGGCGAGCGGACAGGTGGCAAACGGGATATAAGCGCAAGGCAGATTCACCGTTTTGTTGAAATCAAGGACGACCGTATCACCCCGGGGCGCGGGCACGACCAGTTGCCTCGCGCCGCCGTGGGTCGTTCGCCCGCTGGTACCGTCACGGAAGACCAGCCACAGCGACCCGTCCGACTCACTTGCGGCTTGCAGTTTGTAGGTCTTGCCGTCGCGCTCGAACACCACGTAACCGGGGCTGGTCGTCACGTCTTGCTCGCCCACGATCGTGTCGAAGACGAGCTTGGTCTTCGAGGGGGCCGGAACAAACTTCGCGGTGATCTTCCAGTCCTCACTGATGGGATACCACCGCAGCCCCGCGAACGACGCGCGGGCCTCGCTCTGGCTGTCCTTGACACGCAAGGCATAACGCGAGCCCCGCTTCAGAACGATCAGCCGGATGCCATCGGCTTCTAGCACGTCGGGTTTTCCGTCCGCATCCGACCGGATCTCGCCCCCGCTGAAAGGGGCACCGCCGCGCAGGATCTTCACACCCGCCGCCGGGCGGAATTCGGCCCATCCGTCTGGCGTGAGGCCCAGGCTTCCGACCACGGCCGGCGCTCGCGGAGGTAAGAGGATGTCGCAGGCAGGATCGCTTCCCAGCTTTTGCTCTCCATGGTGCAGCCAGTGCAGTCCCACCACGCTTAGCCAACCGTCCTCGGCCTTGAGGCCTGCCTCGCGCTGCTGGCGAAACTGGTCGACCTCGTTGCGATAGGCATCGTCGGAACGGGCCTGCAGGCCGAAGGGGCCAAGCAGAGCCAATGCCAGCACCGAGGCGGCGAAGGTGTTGCGATGCACCATGGATCGGCTCCCATCTCTTGCGCTCGGCCCGGCAATGGCCCGGAGGTTGGAAACTCACTGGCTCTCATCGTAGCAGGCCGAGGACGAATTCGGGAGTCCGTTGCTCGGGCGCAGGGAGAGCCGGCAGATCAGGGCGCCACGTGCAAGGTTGCGGTCAGGTCCAGCGGCGGCTCGTCCGGCAAATCGGTATGGACGCGGAAGCTGCGCCGCAGGTCGCCGCGAGTGGTCCCTTCCTCGGGCTTGTAGGTGAGAGTCAGAACGTGCATCGGCTTGCGCGTGCCGTCGGGTGGTGCCATCGAAAAGCCGTCGCCGGTTCCTTCGATCGACTTGATCGTAAACGGCCGCGAGGCCCGCACGATGAACCGACCCTGCCTGGCCGCGGTCGAGCCGGCCTCTCCCAGGCTGAGGACCGATGGCGCGGCTGTGAGGTCGCCACGCACCCAGGCGGTGACCATCACCGGGATGCTTGGCGTCTCGCGATCGTTGCTCAGCAGCCTGATCTCATCGCGCAATGGGCCCGCCGGCGCATCCGGCTTGATGCCCACCGTGAGCGTATAGCTCACATCGCCCTTGGCGTTGCGACGAGACTCGACCAGTTGAGCCGAGAGAACCCGGCTCGCCGACACCATGCGCTCGAATCGCCATCCCGGTGCCCCGATGCGGTCGATGGTGAGTACCTGGCTGGAAGCCTGACCCTTCATCACCGTACCAAAATCGATCGAGCCGGGGTTAAGGACGATGTCAGCCAGGATGTTGGCGCTGACCCCCAACCTCACCTCGGCTTCGCGCCCGCTGGCGGTCACAAGAGTAACATAAAGGATCGTCGATTTAAGACCCAAGAAATTCCGGGTGTCCATCTGAGCTTCGATCACGGCTGTCTCGCCGGGGTTTACCATCGAGACGCTTGCCTTGCCGCTGGTGCAGCCGCACGACGGGCGAAGGTTCAGGATGGTGACCGCTTCTCCGAGCCGGTTAGTCAGCACAAAAGCATGCTTGACCTTGGCGCCGCGAGGTACCGGCCCGAAATTGTGCGCCCGTTCCGGGAACAGAGAATCGGCCCAGCCGGCAGCATGCGCGGTACCTGTGCCCATTATCAGCAAGAAGAGCCCACCAGCCACGCACTTGACCATGCGCCGAACCATCGTCGCCTCCTGCGAACATTCCGATCCTCAATGATGTGAGTCCGCCGTGGATACCCCCACGTACTATTCCTATCGGACAGGCTATCCCCCGGCGCTCAATTTTGCTCGATCATGCAGACAGCCCAGATTGACAGGATGGGGAAGCTGTGCGTGGAGATGACGAAAGCACGGGCAATAATGTCAGTCGAAGTCGTGGCAAGGCCTCCCGACCTTGCCACCTTTTCAGACCGGACATGGCCATCCGTGACCCTGGGTTCCAGCAGACGCCGGGGTCGGGAGACCCGCGCCAAACCCGTAACAGACGGCGGGGTCGGGAGACCCGCGCCGAACACACGGTTCTCAATCGGCTGTACGTCGGCCCGGCTTCCAATTGCCATTCCACTGGCTTCACGCAGGCTCGACCTTGGGCAATTCATACCCGCTGCGATACTCGCGGCCCAGCAGAGCGTTGGCTTCGGAATCGGGTTGGCCCTTCTGGTCGGTGATCGTCTCGGTCTTCGCGTCCCAGAAGATTTTGCGGCCCAGCTTGTAGGAAATGTTGCCGAGGTGGCAAACGACTGTCGAGGTATGGCCCGTCTCGACGTCGCAGATGCACCGCTTGCGTGTCTTGACGCAGCTCAGAAAATCTTGCACGTGCGGCCAGTGCTGATCGGAACTGCCGCTCTTGATAGGCTTGGCCCGCTTCTCCTCGGGGTAAAGTTGAAAGCCATCGCGATCGAGGTAGAGCGTGGCGTCGGTGCCGTGGAACTGCATACCGTGGCCAGGATCGCCGCCGATGCTCCGGTTGTTGCCTTTGCGCATCTCATAAAACTGCACGAAAGGCCCGCGTGGGCTGTCAAACTCGTAGGTGACCAGCAGCGTGTCGGGCGTGTCTCGAATGTCGTCAAGCGCGAACTTGCCGCCTGCGGCGTGAACCGACCTGGGAGCGGTCACATCCATTGCCCAGTGTATGATATCTTGAAGGTGCACATTCCAGTCGCCGATCATGCCGGCGGCGTAATCGTAAAACCACCGAAACGTCCCATGAAACCTTGCGCTGTTGAACGGGCGTTTGGGAGCCGGCCCAAGCCAGCGGTCGTAATCGACGCCCTTGGGCGCCTGGTCGCGGTCGGCGGGCTTGCCGCATCCACCGGGCGCTTCGTTACTGAAGTTCCAGGTTCGGGTCATGCTGATCCGGCCGAGCTTTCCATCCTGCACGAGCTTGACGGCCTTCTGAAAATGCTCCCCCGACCGTTGCTGCGTGCCAATCTGGCTCACACGTTTATATTTTCGCGCCGCGTCGATCATGGCCCGGCCTTCCTTGATATTGTGCGAGATGGGCTTCTCGCAGTAGACGTCCTTGCCGGCCATGCACGCGTAAACGAAGGGAATGGCGTGCCAGTGATCAGGCGTACCAATGATCACCGCGTCGATGTCTTTGTTCTCGAGGATCGGGTGGAAATCGGCACTCGTCATTGGCTTCTTGCCCGACTTCTTCTCGACCTTTGAGGCGGTCCGGTCAAGGTGCCGCTGATCGACGTCGCAGAGCGCGACCACGGAAACCTCCGGCGCGCGCATGAAGTCGTCGAGGTCGTAATTGCCCATGCCGCCGCAGCCAATCAGCGCGATCCGCAGCTTCTCACTCGGAGCGACCATTTCCCCACGCGCAAGATGGACGGCTGGATGAAGGGCTGACCAGGTGGCCGCTCCCGCGGTGACGGCCGCCAGTTTTCCCGAGTTATCCATGAATTCGCGCCGGTTCAGTTCATGCGGCATGGTTTCGTCTCCGAAGCCTGGACGGTGTGTGATTGGGAGTGAATAACGCTGCTTGTCTCTCCCGTTGATTCTCAGGGCCGAGCGCACCTCTCGCAAGAGCGTGGCGAACCGGCCTGCTGGTTTGAGCCGTGCCCTCACGCTGTTGCGCCGGCCTTGCGCAGGCGATCGGCAATGCCGCTATGTCCGCGCCGGGTCGCCCATGCCAGCGGAGTGGCCCATGGCTCGTCATCCGGAAGATTGGTGGGCGCACCGCGGGAAAGCAGCAGATCGACCATGTCAGCCAGACCATTGCGGGCAGCCCACGCAAGCGGGGTTGAACGATAATCCTCGTCTTTCGCGGAGATCGTGGCCCCGGCGTCAAGCAAGATCGTCGCGCATTCGGCGCGATGCTCGCGAGGGCGGCTGTGGCTGTCACGCGAGCATAGGTCATGCAGCGGCGTCGTCAGCAGCCAGTTTGGCAGGTCGGGGTCCATACCGCTGGCCAGCAGCAGGCGAAGCATCTCGGGGTCGCTAAATAGGTAGGAACGGCAGTCGTTAACGACAGGGGCTACCCTGGCGCCGGCGTCCAGCAGCCGGATGAGCAGGTCGCGCTTACCTTGCGTGGCCGCTGCCGCAAGCACTCCGCCACAGCCGGAGTTCGCTGTGCTCGGGTCTTCGGATATGCGGCGCACCGCTTCGTCGTCGTCGCCCAGCCAGACCAGGTCGTAGGTATCGAGTGTGCCGCCGCGCTCAAGTAGCAGCGCCCGCAGCTCAGGAGTTCGGGCGACGTAGGTAGCATTGCCTGACGAATCGAGATAACTATTGGGATCAGCTCCGGCCGCGAGCAGCATCTCCACGAGTTGCCGGTTGCCGGCACGCGCGGCAACGTGGAGTGACAGTCCCCGGGGCGCGTTCGCCCCGTCCGGCCAGTTCGGATCAGCGCCGCGATCGAGAAGCAGACTGATGATGTCAAGATGCCCGAACTCGACCGCCGACGACAGCGCGCGCTTGCCAGACGGCCGCGCCTCGGCGATTCGTGCAGGGTTCCCGTCCAGGAACTCTCGCACGCGGTCGGTATCGCCGAGTGCCGCGGCGATTACCAGATCGTAGGCGGCCCCTCGCGACAGCAACAGGCGGGCCATCTCGACGTCTCCGCGAACGTCCCAGAACGGGCCCTTCCAGAGCGCGGTATCGATTGGCTGGAAGTTGACCGCGGGATAACCGCTCTCATTACGCACGCCGTCACCATGGAGAGCATGAATGTCAGCGCCCCGCTCCAGCAGAAGACATACCACCTCGCGGGCCGACGCCGCGACCGCCCGGTGCAATGGCGTGCTCCCTGCGCGATCGCCCAGCTGGACGAGCCGCGGCTCGGCGTCGAGGAGCTCACGTACGCGGACAACGTCATTCGCCGACGCCGCGACGTGGATTGGATGATCGGCGACGGCCGGATTGGCTCGACCGCGCCGCGAGCGGAAGTCTTCGACCAGACGAACAACTTCCTCGTGTCCTCGATCGCGCGCGACGGTCACCGGATCATCACCGTTGAACTTCACGTCCGGGTCCGCGCCGGCGTCAAGCAGCAGTCGCACCGCCTCGGTGTGCCCTTCACGCGCGGCGAAGTGGATCGGCTGGTTATACCGGGAGAGGTTTGCATCGCGCTGGAGCAGACCACGAAGCGACACGGCGTCGCCGGCAACCGCGGCGCCGATCGTGTCCCAGACATCGCAGCCACGGCACGACCACTCACCGTATGGCAGCTCGGTTGCAAACTCTTGAGGTCTGTTCATATTGATCAATTTATTGATTGAGCGTTACAGAATAGATGCCGGGCCACGATCGCCCATGCACCACAAGCAATCGTATCCAGCCTGATTCGCTGTCGCCAGTTTCTTTCAAGGCTAGAAGGAAGCAGGCGGGTCCTCGTGGATCAGAGCGGCCGTGAATGCCCGCCGGAGCCCTTTGACCGCCACGCGCTTGGCTGGACCGGGCAAACGACATACCATGAATGATCGTCTGAGGATCGAGCCCGCGAAGTTGCCCGCCGAGGAGAGGAAGCGTCTTCATGATTCTGAATGGTCTCGTGAAAGAGACGTGCGAACATCGCAGGCGTTTGCATATGCCGCTGGCGTGGCGCTTCGCCACGGCTGCGTTTCTCTGGTGTTCTGGACTCGGCGCCGCCGAGCCGGATAGCCCGTCGCCTGCCATGATCGACCTCTCGCGCGCTGTCGTGGTTGCTCCCGCTTCGCTCTCGCGTCCCGAGCAAAAGGCCGTGGCCCTTCTCGTGGAAGACGTCGTGCGCAGGGCAGGTGTTCGGTGGGAGGTCGTGCAGCGGTGGCCGGGCGGCAAATCGACCGGGGCCATGGTCGCGGTCGGTCCGGTTTCGAAGGTGAATGACTTCGCCGGCCCGTTCGCTGCGAGCCTGGCGCGGGAAGCCAGCCGAAGGGAGCTGAGGGTTTTCAGATTCGCGCCGAGGCATCAGGCCCGGCCATCCTCGTGATTGGCAACGACGTGCGCGGCGTGCTGTTCGGAGTCGGCCGGCTGCTTCGGGAGCTCCGCACGTCGCAGGGTCGTGTCTTGCTGCCAGCCGCGTTTCAGGTTTCCACCAGCCCGCGGTATCCCCTGCGCGGTCATCAACTCGGGTATCGACCCAAGACGAACTCGTACGATGCCTGGGACCTCGCCCAGTGGGAGCGCTACATACGCGACCTGGCCATCTTCGGCACAAACGCCGTCGAGCTGATTCCTCCCCGGTCTGACGACGACGCCGACAGCCCCCATTTCCCCTTGCCGCCGGTTGACATGATGATCGGCATGTCGCGCCTGCTGGACGACTACGGACTCGACGTCTGGATCTGGTATCCCGCGATGGACCGCGACTACGGCGATCCGGCGACGGTGGCCGCGGCGCTCAAGGAATGGGACGACGTCTTCCGCAAGCTGCCGCGCGTTGACGCGGTCTTTGTGCCCGGCGGCGACCCGGGGCACACCCAGCCCCGTGTCTTGATGCCTTTCCTCGCGAGGGTGACCGAGGTGCTTCATCGCAGCCATCCCCGGGCCACGCTCTGGGTCTCTCCGCAGGGATTCAACCAGCCCTGGCTCGACGAGTTCCTGGCAATACTCAAGGAAGAGCCCCCCTGGCTGGCCGGCGTCGTGCACGGGCCGCAGGTGCGAATTAGCATGGCCGACCTGCGCAAGGCCGTTCCCGCGCGGTACCCGATCCGGACCTATCCGGATATCACCCACAGCCAGCAGTGTCAGTTCCCGGTGCCCGACTGGGACCTGGCCTTCTCGCTCACCGAGGGGCGGGAAGTGATCAACCCACGGCCCAGGGACGAAGCCGCGATCTTCCGTTACTACCAGCCCGGCTCGATCGGGTTCATCACGTATTCAGAAGGCTGCAATGATGACGTGAACAAGTTCGTCTGGAGCAGCCTGGGCTGGGACCCCGATGCCGACGTCGAGGACATCCTGCGGCAGTACGAACGCGCTTCATCGGCGATGAGTCCCTGGGTCGCATGGAGCACGGGTTCCGGGGCCGGTTCGACGACGGCTTGCTGAGCCTCGAACAAAACTGGCGCGGGCCGCTCCTGTCCAACGATCGCGTCGAAAGGACGCTTTCTCAATTCCAGCAGCTCGAGCGCGCAGCCAGCCCGGCCGTCATGGCCAACTGGCGATTCCAGCAGGCTCTGTACCGGGCCTACTACGATGCCCATATCCAACGGCGATTGATCCACGAAACACATCTGGAAGAAGAAGTGTACAAGGCCTTCAGCGAGGCTCGCCAGCTGGGATCGACTCGAGGCGATCACAGAAAGCGAATCGGATTCTCGATCGTCTCCTGGATTGATTCACGGACGGAAGGATCGCGGTGGCGAGTCGAACGTCTGGCGGAAGATCTGTTTGTGAGCATTCGCATGCAATTGAGCGTCCCTCTATACGACGCGATCGCCGTGGATCGTGGCGCCAACCTGGACACGATCGACGTCCCGCTGAACGATCGCCTCTGGCTGCGCGAGCGGCTTGCGTCAGTGCGCAAGCTCGACAAGGAGGCAGACCGAATTCACGCGATCGAGGCAATCGCGCATCGTACCGATCCCGGTCCGGGAGGCTTCTATGATGACCTGGGCAACCTGAGGCGCCAGCCGCACCTGGTTCGCGGCCCTGGTTACGCGCTCGACCCTGATTTTCGCCGGTCGTCGATCGTCGGCTTCGGCTCCGCGCCGGCTGGCCGATGGCCTGGTGCCAGAACGCGCAGACGCTGCATGACGCTCCGCTCGAGATGCGTTACGATGACCTGGACAAGCAAGCCCGTTACAAGGTCCGCGTCGTCTATGCCGGCGACAGCTTCCGCAACCTGATCCGGCTCGACGCCGAGGGCCACGAAGTGCACGGTTGGTTCAAGAAGCCCGTTCAGCCGGTGCCCGTCGAGTTCGACGTGCCAGGCGCGGCCACCGCCGACGGCCGGCTTACCCTGAGCTGGCGCCAGGAACCCGGCAAGGGAGCCAACGGCCGCGGCTGCCAGGTCGCGGAAGTGTGGTTGATGCGGGTAAATTCACGTTGATGATGCATAGCGAGCAGCGATCATGATCACACAGGATAAGCCACGCCCCAGTTTACCCGCCGATGCCCTGAGTCTTCCCGCGCGCTATTACACCGACGTGGACCATTACCATGCCGAGCTCGAGCGATTTTTCTTCGGCAAATGGATTCACGCCGGCCGGGTCGATCACCTCACGCGACCTGGTGACTACGTCTTACGCGACGTGGCCGGCGAGAGCGTGATCATCACGTGGGCCGACGATGATACGATCCGCGCCTTTTACAACGTCTGCCGCCACCGTGGCACGCGGCTGTGCGAGACCGCCGAGGGAGCTTTCGCGGACGTGATCCGCTGCCCCTATCATGCCTGGGCCTACGATCTCCACGGGAAGCTCGTTGCCGCGCCGCAGATGGACGGACTGCCGCACTTCCGCAAGGAAGATTACCCGCTACAGGAGATTGCCGTTTCCCTCTGGGATGGGCACATCTTCCTCAACCTGTCCAGCAACCCGCCACCGCTCGAGCAGCAGCTTGCCGATCTCCGCGAGAAGTTCCGGCCCTGGGGGATGGAGCAGTTGCGGCTGGCGCGGCGAATCGTCTACGACGTGGCGGCCAACTGGAAGCTGATCATTCACAACTACTCCGAGTGCCTGCACTGCCCCGGAGTTCACCCCGCGCTTCAGAAGCTGTCTCACTTCCTGAGCGGCCAGAACGAGCCGGCGAATTCATCCTATCTCGGCGGCACGATGGACCTGCGCGAGGGCATTGAAACCCTATCCATGGACGGCAAGACGAATCGCGCCTGTTTGCCCGGCCTGGGCGCCGACGACCGCCGCCGGGTTGCCTATTACGCGGTTCTGCCCAACCTGTTACTCAGCCTGCTTCCCGATTTCATGATGACCCATACCCTCTGGCCACGCGCCGTGGACCGGACCGAGATCATCTGCGAGTGGCATTTCCATACCGACGCGATCGACCAGCCCGACTTCAACCCTGACAGCGTCGTCGCCTTCTGGGACATGACCAACCGGCAAGACTGGCACCTCTGCGAGCAGATGCAGCTCGGCGTCCGCTCACGCGCCTATCGCCCCGGTCCCTACTCGAATCGCGAAGACCTGCTCCACGGGTTCGATCGGTTGATTCGAGCGGAGCAAGGATCTTGAATTCGCCCGCGAGCACTGTCCGCGGGGCTACGGGCTATCGGCGGGGGCGACTTCTCCTCCATCATCACCTATCGCCTCGACGGGGCATTCCTCCAGGGCAGCCTGGCAGGCGGCTTCCTGGGCGGGACCATCGGGCTGGCGGTAGACGAAGCTGTGGCCCTCGGCGTCGTTGCGGGTGAAGCTTTCGGGGGCCGTCTCGCGGCAGAGGTCGCAGTCGATGCAGGTGGCGTTGACGTAAAACCGCCCGGGGACGTTCTCAGGTACCTTCTGCGTCAGTTCGGCCATGGTTTGCCCGTGGAACGATCGCCCAGCGATATTCTGTAAGCTGCAGCGAGAAGCACTGCTCAGTCACGATCGGGCCTTACACCGACTTGGCGTTGATCCAGGGCATGAGTGCGCGAAGTCGCTTGCCGACTTGTTCCACCGGGTGCTCGCGCTCCAGCCGCTTGGTGGCGTTGAACACGGGGCGGTTGGCCTTGTTTTCGAGAATCCATTCGCGCGCGAACTGGCCGGTGCGAATCTCGCCCAGGATTTTCTTCATCTCGGCTCGCGTTTGCTCGTTGACGATACGCGGGCCGCGGGTGTAATCGCCGTATTCGGCGGTGTTGGAGATGCTGTAGCGCATGTAGTTGAGACCGCCCTGGTACATCAGATCGACGATCAGCTTGAGCTCGTGCAGGCATTCGAAGTAGGCGCTCTCGGGTTGATAGCCGGCCTCGATCAGCGTCTCGAAAGCCATTTTGACAAGGGCGCTGACGCCGCCGCAGAGCACAACCTGTTCTCCGAAGAGGTCAGTCTCCGTCTCCTCGGCGAAGGTCGTCTGCAAGACGCCCGCTCGGGAGCCGCCGATCCCCTTGGCGTAGGCCAGGGCCAGGGCCTTGCCGCCGGGTGAACAGTTGGCGGCCGTGGCGATCAGGCAGGGAACCCCACCCCCCTTGGTGAACTCGCTGCGCACCAGGTGTCCGGGGCCTTTGGGTGCCACGAGGGCGCTGTTGACTCCCTCGGGCGGCACCACCTGGCCGAAATGAATGTTGAAGCCGTGCGAGCAGAGTAGCAGGTTGCCGGGTTTCAGGTGCGGCTTGATTTCCTGGGCGTAAATCTCGGCTTGAACTTCATCCGGCAGCAGGATGTTCACCAGGTCGCCCGCCTTGGCGGCATCAGCGGCGGACACCGGCTTGAAGCCATCTCGAACGGCCGCATCATAGTTGGCCGAGCCCGGTCGCTGACCGACCACCACGTCACATCCCGAATCGCGCAGGTTCTGAGCTTGCGCATGACCCTGGCTGCCATAGCCGATGATCGCAATGGTCTTTCCCTTGAGCAGCGAGAGGTCGGCATCCTGATCGTAATACATCTGGGCGGGCATCGGCTGTCTCCTCGATTGCAGAATGTTTCCAGGTAGAGAATGTCCTGAGCCCGTCCCGGTTGCTCCATGGCGGCGAGCGGGTGGGATCCAGGCCGGACGACTTGCGGCCTCAAAGTTCAGAGTGGCCTTGCACGGTGGGATCGTCGTCGGTGCTCATGGCCGCCGGGCCCAGGTAAGTTGACACGAAGTCCTGGGCATCTTCCAGGTGGCGGTTTCCCCGCACCAGGGCGATTCGGCCGGTACGCGCGAGCTCGAGGATGCCGTAGGGTCGGACGGCCTCGATGAACGCCTCGATCTTTCGCTCCTGGCCCGAGATCTCGACCATGAGCTGATCCGGACTGACGTTGACGATCCGGCCCCGAAAGATCTGGACCAGCGACTGGATCTCGGCACGGTCGGCGGCGGCAACGTTGAGCTTGATCAACATCAAATCTCGCTCGACGTAGTCTTCGCTCGAGATATCGTGAACCTTGACGACCGGGACAAGCTTCTCGAGCTGCTTGCGTACCTGCTCAAGATGCCGGTCGTCCCCCATCACCACGACGGTAATTCGCGACAGGTGCGGGTTCTCGGTCTCGCCCACCGCCAGGCTGTCGATGTTGAACCCGCGCGAGGCAAACATGCCCGAGACCTGGGCCAGGACGCCCGGCTGGTTCTGCACGAGGGCCGATAGCAAGTGGCGATTGCGGCCGGCCTTCGTGTCTGGCCCCGCGCCGCCGAATGCATTTGTACCCGCGCCCACCTGTGTCGACATCGACGGTTCCTCATGCTCTGGCTTTTCAGCGCCCGTAACCCAATGGGGGGACGCCAGTTGCCACCACAACCACCTCAGAATCTACGGTTTCAGGCACGACCAACGCAAGGGGCAAGCCATCGAGCAAGGGAGCCCATTTCGCAACCGCCCCGGCAGGGTGCGAGGCCCATGCACCGGACGCTAGCCGCCAGAGCGTGTGATTCCGCCCCAGTGGCTTGCATCCGACACAACCGGCTCCCAAAAGGATCGCCACTCAGGGCTGGATTGGCGGCAGCGTGTTGGGGAAGGAGGGAACAGCCCCGCCCGGGCCGGAGTTCGCCGGCTCGGCTTTCTTGGGCCTGACCAAGGCTGCCCGATCGAGGTTGATCGAGCGGAAGCTATCGCCGGGAGTCACGTAGTACCAGGCCGCAAACCGGTCATTGAGCTCCTGATCCCGTTTCTTGCCGTCGGCGATCTTCTTCTCGTAATCTTTCTGCTCGCGCTCCGCCTTGTCCTTCGCCTCTTTCTGCTCGGCTACGTATTTCGGGTCGTTGGGATCGGGGGCGAAGGGGTTGCTGGGTACGGTCAACGGCTCGCCTGGCTTGAACGCAGGTTTGTCTTTTTCCTTGTCGTCTTCCTTCGTGGGTTTGGCGATCAGCGAATCGTTGAACGCCACGGTCACCATCACAAAGCGATTCTCCGTGGTACCTTCCTGCTTCTTCGACTTGTCTTTATCCTTGGCGCTAGCCCCCTTCTCGTCGCCCTTCCTCTCGGCGTCATCGGGTGTGCCCGCTGTGAGCTCGTCGCCGGTGCCGAAAACGACCTCGCCGAACCGAAGCGTGTAAACGATTCCCTCATCGGTGTAAACGCGCACATCGCCCTGGTTAGACAGCAAGCGGCCATCGCGCGTCAGGTAGAAACCCTTGCTTTGAAGAGAGAGAGCCGCCGTGGTAGTGAGTTTCATCCCTTCCTTGTCACTCCTCTTCATTTCCCGCGTCAAGCCGGCGGGCTTGGGCCTGATGCCCACGATCTTGAGGTCCGCAAGAGCGTCGGTGAGGGTTCTCAGCTTGTCGCTGTCGAGCTCGGTGTTCGGTGCCAGGCCAGCCATCGTCCACGCGGCGGACGAGTCTTTGCGTTCGATGGTCAAGACTTCTCCCGGCTGGACATCGGGTGGGATGACCTTGTAATTGTCGAACTCAACCTTCCTGATATGGCTGGCCTCGAGCTTGAGCAAGTTGGTCTCGATCCAGTCGGCAAACCGCGTCGACGGCTCGGCCTTGACCTTCACGCCGTAGGTTCGCTTCTGGCCGGGCACGCGCACATACCTCTGGCCGCTGCGGTCCTTGATTTCGTTGCCGAAGATGAAGTCGGCCAGAACTTTTTCGGACGCGTCGCGGAGAGTGACCCTCTTGCCTCGGCCTTTGAGCGTCGTCGTCTTCGTATCGAGCGGGTCGATCACGCCCAGGTCTTCTTCATCCTGAACGCGATCGCTGCGGATCGTGTCCTTGGTCAGGTCCATCGCGGCCGCCGCGGTCTTGGACAGCCGGTCGCGTGCGTCGGCCGGGTAGTTATAGTGGGAGGGAATCACCCACTTGTTATCTTTGAACATGACTCGAAACCGCGATGACGTGGCCGTCGACGGCTCGAATTCGACCACCTCGAGGTCGGTGCAGAGCCAGGGGATCCTTGAAGTCGGGGAAGAAGGGCTGCCCCTGATCGTTGAACGCCTCATTCCGCGACGCCCGGTCCCTGGTGGTTACAAACGCCGCGCCGGTGAGCAAGAGCGCCACGGCGACGAAAATCAAGGTCTTGTACAGCTCATTCATCGTCGATCCTCAGGTTCAATACCCAACCGGTGGGCCTCGTCCCGGCGCGCGGGACTCGACCCACCCTCCAAGATAACCCGCTCTTACATTCGCCGTCTGTCATCCGTCATTCGCGCTTTGTGATTTGCGATTCGATACCTGGAATCTGAGATTGCTATGCCAGCCGGCTGGGGTTGGCTCCCAGGTTTTCCCGGCGCAGGCGGCTGATGAAGACCATGAGTCCCAGTAGCAGGGGGGGCAGGGGAGGGATGCCGGCGGCCATGTAGCGGACGCCGTTCTGGATGGCCCGAATCTTCTGTTCGGAGTCGGCCTTCCCCTCGCGAATCTGGTTCAGCTTCTGGTCCTCGATCGTTTGCTTGTTGACGTCGAGCCGCCGCTGGGCCACGTCTTGCAGGTTCTGGAGCATGATCTCCTTGGTGCGCTCGTCAAAATCCGTGCGGTTTTTGACTTGCTCAACCTGCTTGTCAAAGGCTTTCTGGGCCTGCCCCAGCCGCTCCTTGGCCGCGTCTTCGGCGGCCTTGGTCTGGCGCAGGAGCTCCTCGTTGAACTTGTTGTTCTGAGCCTCCAGCGTTTCGAGCGTGCGGTGGACGGGACGCTTCTTCCGCAAAGCGACAAACGACTCGTCGCCGGCCAGCACATCGACGCAGTTGAGCACGAAGGTGACGTTGTCGAAATCGAGATTCTCGACCTTCCGCCGCCGCAGCTCGAAGAACTGTTCGGAGATCAGGTCGAGGTCGGCGATGGCGATCACCTTGATGGTCGCGGGCTTCTCGTCCTTCTTGGCCTCGTCCTTCCTGGTGGCATCTTTCTTCGCCGCATCGGTCTTATCGGCCGATTTTTCCACCGGCGCCGGGCCGGTCAGCCGGGCGGCCAGGGTATAACTGATGCCGCTGGGGAAGTGAGGCCGGCGGGGGTTGATGCCGGTGATGCCCATGAAACCCTGTTGTGCGACCTCGGTCCACGACAAGGTTCCACCCTCGTTGCTGGTGCGAAGCAAGGGGATGAACTCCGGACCTGACCCGCCCGACCTGGGACGCAACATGCCCGGGAAGAGTGTGACGATTTCCTGCAAGCCCGAACTGGCGATCTGCTCGGGGTTGAACGGTCGTTCCGCGCCGCTGTTGCGCCCGATGAAGACGACCTCCGGAGGCAGATCGGCGAGCTGGGGGTGGGGATTGTAGGTTTCGAAGACGATTTCTGTCGAGGGCCAGTCCAGCCCGACCAGGTCGAGCAAGGGACGAAGGTTGCCTTTGGGCTCGGGCGGGGGACCGCCGCCGAACGGGCCACCTGGCGGCATCTTGGGCACTTCGGGCGCGATCTGCGGATTATCGACCGGGAACGGGTCCAGGAAGAGGAGGGTCGGGCCCCCCTTCTTGACGTATTCGGTCAGGTTGTCGATCTGCTTCTGCGTCAGCGATGACGGCTGGGCGACGAGCAGGACGTCGAAGTCGGTCGCTATTGGCATATCGGCCGCGACCGAGGTCACGTCGTACTGCTTCTTCAGCTCGGTGACAATCGACCACTCTGGGTTCTGGCCAAATGATCGCATGTCAAATCCGCCCATCATCTTGGCGTCGGTACTCAAGATGCCGACCTTCTTGCGTCCGCTCCGCGACACGGTGCGTATCGAGCGGGTGAGCTCGTACTCGACTGGCAAGCCCCGGTCGAAGAATGGAATAACGACTTCCTCCAGCCCCGAGGTGAATGCGACCCCCAGGAAGATCTCGGCCGACGTCTGCTTGGCCGCATCGGCGGTGAAGACTGCGCTTGGGCTCGATCGCGAATCGCTTCTCGGCCTCTCGAGCCGCGGTCGAGTAGAGTTCGGTCGGCACCATGTTGAGCTTGATCTTGCCCCGGCTGCGCGCCTCGAATTCCTTGAGCAGGCCCAGCAGGTCGCTCTTGGTCTCCACAAACTCGCGCGGCACGTCGGGACTGTAATAGGCCTGGATGAGCACGGGCTTGTCGTCGGGAATCTGCCCGACAAGCTCGATCGATTCCGGCGACAGCGTGTGCAACCGCTCGGCGCTGGCGTCGGCGCGGACACCCAGCCGCTCGATCATCACGCTGACGCTGAAAAGCGCCAGAATCACGCACATCACTCGCAACAGAGAATGCGCCCACAGCCCCTTGCTCGCTTCACCGCCGGCCCAGTGCCGCCGGCCCAGCAGAATCATGTTCAGATAGAGCATGGCGGCTGCCATCGACAGGAAGTAGAAGAGACCCGAAAGGGGGATCACCCCGGTGCCGAAATCGTGGAACTGGGCCGGCACCGACCAGTCCTCGATCTGCCGTCTGAGCGCGCCGCCGGTCGGAGACCCGATCCAGTCCAGAAAGATGGGCACGGCGCAGAAGAGGGCGCCAAGGATGAACGCCACCGTGACGTTGGCCGACACCAGTGACGCCACCATCCCCAGCGCGATCAACATCGCGCCCATCAGCCAGTAGCCCAGGTAGGTCGCGAACATGACACCGAAGTCAGGCGAGCCCAGAACCTTCAAGACCACCAGGTGGCTGAGCGAGAAGGCCAGCGCCACCGTATAGATGCCCAGGGCAGCCAGATACTTGCCCAGAACGACGTCGAGATCGTGCGCCGGCAACGTGAGCAAGAGCTCGTCGGTGCCTTGCCGCCGCTCGTCGGCCCACGACGTCATGGTGATCGCCGGGATGAAGAGCAAGAGCACGTAGGGCATGAACCGGTTGAGCTGATCCAGGTTCGCCAGGTTGTTGGAAAAGAACTCCGGCCGCCAGAACGCGACCACCGAGCTGATGATCACGAACAGCGTGATGAACACGTACCCGGCCGGGTTGCTGAAATAGCTCTGGAGGTTGCGCTTGAAGACGGCCCAGATCACGTGCGGACGAAACGGCCGGGGGCCGCGCGATCGGGACGCCTTCTCAATCGGCGCTTTCGGAATCGGTTTCGTTTCGAGCGTGGTCACCGCGGGAGGTCCTCATCGAAAAGTTGCCAGTTGCCAGTTGCCAGTTGCCAGTTGCTGGGACGGCGGAGATCTCGAGGCATGATTGAGAGTTCCGTCCGGTGGATTTGTGCTCCACTGGCAACTGGTAACTGACAACTGGCAACTTTCTAAACCGGTTGAGCCGTGAGCGTGTAAAAAGCTTGTTCCAGGTTGCCGTCGCGGCGTGCCAGATCCGCTGGCATGCCATCGAACACAATCTTGCCGTCGTGAATGAACAAAACCCGGTCGGCCACGGGTTCGACTTCTTGAAGGATGTGCGTGGAAACCAGGATGGTCTTGGCCTTGCCGAGGTCGCGGATGAGCGCCCGCACGCCGCGAATCTGGTTCGGGTCCAGTCCGCTGGTGGGCTCGTCCATGATCAGAACCTCGGGGTCGTGGAGCAGTGCCTGAGCCATCGACACGCGCTGGCGGTAGCCCTTGGAGAGCTTGCCGATCGGCTTATGTGCGACCGATTCCAGGGCACACTGGTTCACGACGGCGTCAACCCTGCTGCGCAGCTTGGCGCCGGCCAGTCCTCGCGCTTCGCCGAAGAAGTGGAGCAGCGACATCGGGGTCATGTCGGGATAGAGCGGCCCGTTCTCGGGCAAATAACCAAGATGTTCCGCGGCGCTGATCCGGTCGTGCTGGACGTCGATCCCCGCGATCCGGGCTGAACCGTGTGTCGGCGCGACAAAGCCGGTGAGCAGTCGCATCGTCGTGGTCTTACCCGCCCCGTTTGGTCCCAGGAAGGCAACCACCTGCCCCTTGGGGATTGTGAAGGACACGTCTCGTACCGCCAGGAACGACCCAAACTGCTTGCAAAGCCCATCGGCTTCAATCATGACGGGCGTGGACATGCCGGTAGAATCCTCCCAAGCCTTGAAAGTTCGTCGGCCTCAGCCAAAAGTCCCCACCCCACCGATCTTTTCTCGGGTCAATCAAGAGGGTACCGACCCATCGATCGGGCACGCCAATGTGCAAGAATGCATGGCATGCGGGCCTCGTAACATCTTTTTACTACGAGGAACGGCCGAGTGTGTTCATTATGCGCACACGGGAATTTCAACGCAACCGTCAGGACTCCGAGAGTCGTGCGTCCTTGGATTCAACGGCTGCGGGTGCTCGACGAACGGCTTGAAGAGAAACGTGAGCGTCGTGACCAAATTCGTTCGAAAGGTCCGGTTGATTGTGGACATGACCAGGAGGGCGCTGTGTAATCCACGGATTGCCCGGTTCAGTAACATCTCAGAATGGCGGGTCGTTACCGCCATGCTTCGCTCGTAGCAGCTTTCTCCCAGCAGTGAGACGAGAGGGGTCCGCAATGAGAAGCGCCGCGCCACCGCTTCAAGGAGCCTTGATCGGCTGCGGATTCGTGTCGAGATATCATCTGGAAGCCTGGTCGAAGATCCCCGAAGCGCGGCTGGTGGCCCTGTGCGACGTGAATTCGGAACGGGTCCAGGAAGCCGGGGCGAAGGTAGACAACGCGCGGCTCTACACCGACGCCGCCACCATGTTCGAGAACGAAGAGATGCTCGACTTCGTCGAGATCTGTACCCGGCCCGATTCGCATCGCGAGCTTGTGGAGCTAGCGGCGCGTTACCGGGTTGACATTCTCTGCCAGAAGCCGGCCGCCGCGGTGCGTCCCGCGCTCAAGGCCATGATCGAAGCGTGCATCTCGACCGACACCCGGCTCATGATCCACGAGAACTGGAGATTTCGACCGTGGTACCGGGCGCTGCGGGCCGAGATCGACGCGGGATCGATAGGACGGCCCATCCGGCTGCGCATCAGCCACCGCGACACGCGGGCGCTGCGAGCCGACGGCTTTGCCGACCAGCCTTATCTGCGCACAGCGCCCCGGCTCATCCTGCTGGAGATGGGTTGTCACCTGATCGACACGGCGCGATATCTGATCGGCGAGATCCAGACCGTTTCCGCCACCCTGGGCAAATTCGGCCACCACAGCGTCGGCGAGGATGTGGCCATGCTTTCGGTGTACTTCGCCGGCGGCTGCCTGGGCCTTCTCGACATGAGTTGGTGCGCCCCGGCCGACTGCGCCGCGCACCGAGTGGGCGCTGAATGAAACGGTCGCCGAGGGAACCGAGGGCACCATCAGGGTGTTGCCCGATGGATCACTGGAATGGATCAGCCCGAGTGGCCACCGCGAGCGCAAGCCGGTGAACCTGCCTCCCGACGACCAGGTCTATGTGAACGGTTATGTCGCGACCCAGCGACACTTCATCGCCGGATTGATCACTGGCACCGAGCATGAAACCCGGGCAAGCAACGCCCTGAAAACCATGGAAGTCGTCTGGGCGGCCTACCGCTCCGCCGAGGAAGGACGCACACTGGCTGTATGATAAGTGGCTTTTTGGATCGTGTTCGATTGAGTGCAATCTCTCGGCACCCGTGCTCCGCCGAGACTTGCCACATGTCTGCCGGTTCGATAGGATATGGCCATTCGAGAGATGGATCGAGCACCCGTAGCTCAATTGGATAGAGCATCGGTCTACGGAACCGAAGGTTACTGGTTCGAATCCAGTCGGGTGTACTAACACGGCAACGATTTACGACGATTCGGACTCACAACAAGAATCTCTTGCCGACACTCTGCCCACATCCCACCTTGAAGACCCTGATCTTTGCGTGACCGTGGACCCCTGGAACCGGCTGCCCGATGGAGTAAGAGGCCGGGATCCTCAGTTACCGCCGGCGAACGGCTCCGCCGGGAAGGCCAGGTCCAACATCAGGAGCCGAAAGTCGAGCCGAGACCGTAGCGGGTCGAGGTCGGTGTCGGTCCGCATGTGGGCGAGGTCGCGGAAGCCGGCCGCGACGGCTTCGCGGAGCCGGTACATCGCCCGGTCGGCCGCAGCCGGGGCCTCCGCGGCCGACGACCCCGAGCCCGGCCGTTGGAGAGCTCCGCTGAGCAACGCCTGGTAACAAGCCAGGTCATAGAGATTGTCGGCTGTCAAGTGAGCCAGCCGTTCCATGAACTCGGCGGCCCGACGGAAGTCGTTGCCCGCTTGGGCCCAGTGCCCCGCCGCCTGGTGCAACCTCCCGATCCTGGTAATCGTTTTGGCCAGTTCGGTCGGGAATTGAGGGTCCATGGGGTTATCGTCGGCGAGCTTCTGCTGGATCGCCAGCGCCTGGCCGAACTCGCCCTCCGCCTGCTCCGGCTTATTCACCTTCCACAGCCACTCCCCGAGCTTGCTCTGGCTCTCTGCCAGGAAGTAGCCGTACCTGGGATTCGTGGGATCGTTCTCAGCGATCTTCCGGAGGACCGCCAGTCCTCGGCGGTACTCGGCCTCCGCCTCTCCCAGCTTGCCCGTCTGGGAATTCAACCAACCGAGAGCCTCGTGGCTGACCGCCACGCTGAGGTGGAGCTCGGGGACGCCAGGGTGGTTGTTGACGAGTTTCTGGTCGAACGCCAGCGCCTGACGGTATTCCGCCTCCGCGTCCGCCGGCTTACCAGTCTGCCACAGCACCTTACCGATCATTCTGTGGCATTCCGCCGGGTTCACGTCGAAGAAAACCGCGCCGGGGTGTTCATCGATCAGCTTCTGGACAATCGCCATCGCCCGGCGAGACTCGGTCTCTGCTGCCGGCAGCTTGCCTGTCTGCAAGAAGAACTGGGCCAGACTGTTATGGCGGAAAGCCAGTTGCTTCCGCAAGTCGGTGACCTCGGGGTGCTCGTCGACAAGCCTCTGGAAGAGGGAGAGCATTTGCCGATACTCAGCTTCGGCCTCAGTCAGCTTGCCCCACCACGACAACTGAACGCCGAACTGGAAGTGGCTTAATGCCAGGCGGACGCGGAACTCGGTGACGCCGGGGTGGGCCTCGGCCAGCTTCTGGTATGAACTCAGGGCGTCGCGATACGCGGCTTCGGCCTCGGCCAGCTTACCCTCACGGCTAAACCTCTCGGCCTTTTCGATGATCGGGTCGATGTTCCTGAACCGGACGTGAGAGCCGTACACGGCGGGTTCGTCGTCGGCCAGCTTCTGGTAGAGGGCCATCGCCTGACGACGCTCGACCTCCGCCTCGGCCGACTTGCCGATCTGCCCAAGCTCACTTGCAAGGTTTTCGTGGCTGGCCGCCAGGGAATAGCGAAACTCCGTGATGGTCGGATGGTCGTCAACCAGCCTCCGGAAGAGGGCCACCGCCTGGCGATACTCGGCGGCTGCCTCCGCTTGCCTGCCCCGCGTGACCATCAGGAATCCTCGATCGATATGGCTGGCCGCCAGGAGCTTGCGGAACTCCGTCACGCCGGGGTAGTCGTCGACGAGTCTCCTGCGGATCCTCTGAGCCTCGCGCATCTCGACGTCCGAATCCGTCCGTGTACCCGTCCCCGCCAGGAGCACACCGAGCTGGTTGTGGCAATCTGCCAGCCTCTTTCTGTATTCGGTGGCCGTGGGGTGTTCGTCGGCCAGCTTCCGGTAGAGGGTCATCGCCCGGCGATATTCGGCCTCGGCCTCCAGCAGCTTGTTCAGTTGCCACGCCATTCCCGCGAGGTTGTAGTGGCCGTCCGCCAGGCGGGCGAGGAAGTCGGCAACGCCGGGATTGTCGTCGACCAGCTTTCGGGAGATCGCCATCGCCTGGCGGTGCTCGGCCTCGGCCTTGGGCGTATCTCGCCTGTCGGACAGCAGCAGCCCAAGGCCGGTGTGACAATCCGCCAGCAGCGCCCGTGCCGCGGCGGGTGGGGACCCAGGCGGGTCATCCAGGACAGTGATCGCCCTGCGATAGGTCGCCAGCGCTTCATCCGACTTGCCGACCAGTCGCTGTATCCCAGCGACGGCTGTGAGGCTGCGGCCGACCTCGACTGTCAGCTCGGGATCGGCCAGTGGCTCTCGGGCCATCGACTCTCGCGCCGCCAGCACTTCTCGATGGATCGCGAGGGCGTCTTCCTTGCGTCCGACCGCTCCGGTCAGGTTAGCGACCTCGAATTTGGCTTGCAGAAGTGCCCAGCGCGAGGCGAAGTCGGACTGGCTCCTGAGCAGGGCCCCGAGCTTGCCGTAGTAGTCGCTGGCCGACTTCAGGAGCCGGTCGCGCAGGTCCTTGAACTGGTCCTGTTTGAGCAGGAAATCCTCACTCACGCCGGTATGGAAAGTTTTGATCGCCTCGACGGCCAGGTCGTAACGAGCCTGCACGGCGGCCTGGCTGCGGGTCAATTCGGCGTTGGCATTGGCCAGGTCGGCCTTCGCCTTCGTCTGCACGATCAGCACTGCGGCAAGCCCGACGATCCCGGCAAGCAGCGCCGCCGCTGCTCCGGTGACCAGCGAGCGGTGGCGCCGCACCCAGCGGCGTGCCCGCCGCGCCAGCGGCTCGCGCCAGGCCAAGACCGGCTCGTCGGCCAGCCACCGCTCCACGTCCTCGGCCAACGCCTTGCCCGAGACGTAGCGGCCACCGGGGTCCGGGGCCATCGCCTTGAGGCAGACGGCCTCCAGCGCCCGGTCGATCGCCGGATCGACGGCGCGGGGCGGCGGGATGTCGCCTGTCTGAACCCTCCGCAGCACCTCGCCGATGTCATCGCCCTGCAGCGGCGGCCGACCCGTCAACAGGCAGTAGAGCGTGGCACCCAGGCTGTAGACGTCGGAGCACGGCCCGAGCCGGTCCATCTCTCCTCGAGCCTGCTCGGGGCTCATGTAGGCCGGCGTCCCCAGCGCGCTGCCGGGCAGCGTCTCGGCGCTGCCGCTGGCCGAGCTAGGCCGCAATGTCCGCTCTTCGGCCGCCTCGGCGCTCGTGCCGGTAGCCTTGGCCAACCCCCAGTCGACCACCAGGGTCTCACCGTGCCGGCCGACGATGATGTTACCCGGCTTGATGTCGCGATGCAGGACACCTCGCGAGTGGGCGTAGTCGATCGCGTTGCAGACGTCCAGGAACCGCCGCAGCAGCTTGTGCAGCCCCAGCGAACGCCGGCCGGGGTCGGACTTCAGGCCGTCGTCGGCGTGGAAGCGCTCGATGGCCCCCTTGAGGCTGTCGCCGCGGATGAATCGCATGGCGTAGAAAGGGCGGCCGTCGCCGTAGGTGCCTAGCCCATAGATCGGGACGATCCCCGGGTGCTCCAGCCCGCCGGTGATCTCGGCCTCCAGCAAGAAGCGGGATCGGCTGCCCGGGTCGTCGGCGTGGGAGTCGAGGATCTGCTTCAGTGCCACCTCGCGGTGGAGTTCGGTATCGAGTGCGACGAAGACGGCGCCCAGGCCGCCTCGGGCGTGGGGCCGCAGGACGCGGAACCGCAGGCCGTCGGAAGAGGCCATGCCGACCGAATAGGTGGCGGTGCGGTCCGGGTCGACGTCGCGCTCGGTGGAGCCCGCACCGACCTGGGCGAGCGAGGCGTCAAGCTGGGGATTTCCGATCTGCGCCAGGCACTCGCGGGTGGAGCGGCCGACACCGATAGCCGCCAAGCTTCGCTCGGGGTCGTTGCCGTGGCGCCTCAAGTGCTCGATGACCAGTCCCTCCATCAGAGTCACGCAGGAGGCCGAGATGGCGCCCTGCTCGGTCAGGATCTCGGCCATGGGGCGGCTCGGGACCTGGGTCCAGGTATGGAAGGCGGCCACGAGATGGGACTGGTTGATCAGCCCCGTCTGGAGCGCGAGCAATCCGAAGAGCAGATCGTGCGATGGGTCGAATTGGCTTGGCATGCTTGTCAGCTCCTCAGCCGGTTGTATCCGGCGGACTATCCTGGCAAGGTCCGATAAAGGCATCCGAGAAAAGACGTGGCGACGCGTGGCTGCCATTGTAACGTTGTGCATCCCAAATTGCTGGCATGCGCTCTTCGAAGGCGTATTCTCGGTTCACAGCGCCAGCATGACGCCGCCGCGCAGCGGGAACGCACAAAGGTACGTGGACTACTCTCACATGTCTCTTTTCGACATCATTCATAGGGTCGGACGCCTTATTGACTGCGCTTGTTTCTTTGGGACTTGAAGAAGCCACACGGAATAGCGTAGAATCCGACCCGATCGAGTCCTGACTGGCCATAGCGAACCATACTGATCAGGCAACGCAACTGAAGGTTACTGGTTCGAATCCAGTTGGGTGTAATCAGCTTGAGGTTAGGTCAGCCAACCCAACCGGACGCTGAACCGAGAACTGAAAAACGATTCAGATTCTTCCCCCAGATTCTCGCGGAGCGGCCTTTATCGACTCAACCCGGCTTCGACCCGATTGAGCCCTCTCTCGACGCGCTCACAAAACTCGACTTTCTGCGTACATACTTTGCCGCCTGGCTTTCTTTTTGTGTTCGACCCCTGAAGACGGATGGATGATCCGCCATGAATGTCACCACGCTTTCCAAACTTGCGTTCAAACACACGCATAATCACCTTGCTGAGGAAATCTACCTCCACACCGGCAAAGATGTCACCCGCCCGGTGACGTTCTACGGGCTGGTCAACGAGAAATGCAACGTCAAGTGCCGCTATTGTGAATATTGGCGGCTGCCCAAGTACAAGGATGAGATGTCCATCGACGAGTGGCAAAACGCGTTGCTGTCGATCAAGGATTTCGTCGGCACTTACTCGATCAGCTTCAGCGGCGGCGAGCCTTTCATCAAGCCCGGCTTCCTGGACTTGATGATGTTCTGCCACAAGAACGGGATTCATGCCGGCGTTACCACCAACGGGTCCGCGCTCAACCGCAAGAACGCGATCAAATTTGTCGAGTCCGAGCCCTGGAACCTGAACGTCTCGGTCGATGCGCCTACCGCGGAGGTTCACGATTACCTGCGCGGCTGGCCTGGATTGTTCGACAAGCTAAGCGACGGCATCAAGTACGTTCGCGAGGAGCGCGATAAACGTGGGCTTGACTTCCCGATCATCGTCAAGCCGACGATCGGCAAGAAGAACTTCAGGTATCTGCCCGAGATGGTTGCCTGGGCCAAGAACATGGGCGCCACGGCGGTCAACTTCCAGCCCATGGACCGCTGGACGCAGGAAACCTACGACGAGCTGTGGATCGAGCAGGACGAGTTTCCCGAGCTTCAAAAGGTTGTCGACACGATGCTCGACATGAAGCGTAAGGGCGAGCCTATTGTCAATTCGGAGCTGGTGATCTCACTTCTGGTCCCTCACTTCCGTGAAGAGACCGCGCCACCAGAAGCCATGCCCTGCCGCGTCGGCATGCGCGATTTCTTTATTCGCACCAACGGCGACATCGAGGTCTGCTTTTACTATCCTTCGATCGGAAACATCAAGGAAGCCTCCGCTCGCGAGATCTGGTACGGCCCCAAGGCACGCGAGATTCGCAAGCAGACCGTCGAGTGCGACCGGCTCTGCCTTTATACCTGCCTCTCTCAGAAGACCCTGGGCGACAAGGTCAAGATGGGGCTCACGCTTCTGACGGCCAAGAAGAACGAAAAGCCCCGCGAGGAGACTCGAAGTGATCGCTTCCTCCTGAGTCGGCCAGGCTACAACTCCTCACGTGGTTGTCTGCACGATGCTCAGGATTGGAAGTTGCGAATCCATCAAGAGCATTCTCTTGGAGCAACCGCCATGCGTCTCGGCTCGATCGACGTTCGGACAGCCTAATTCCTTTCCCGGTGGTTTCTGACCACTGGCCGAGCCAACCTGGGTTGGATATAACCTTCCCTTTGCGACGCTTGCGCACGGGGTATTGAAACTTTTCACTTGGGGTGAGATCTCATCCATGCTTCTGAACGCGCCCCGTTCGCTTTCGGGCTGGAGAGAGCGTGGCAATATCCTCGCGATCGTCAACGTCGATCCCCGAATCGTGTCTCCGTCTTGAAGAAAACCACACCGAGGAGTGCGCCATGCTTGTCCCGAAGCTTGTTGTTGAGTTCATCGGCACGTTCTTTCTGGTTTTCACGGTGGGAATGACCGTGAAGAGCCCCGACGCCGCGGCCCTGGCACCCCTGGCCATCGGATCCGCTCTGATGGTCATGGTCTATGCGGGCGGCCATTTTTCGGGCGGTCACTACAATCCGGCCGTTACCCTGGGCGTCACTCTCAGAGGCAAGTGCACCTGGGCAGACGCCATCCCCTACATGGTGGCCCAGGTCGTTGGTGCACTCGTGGCGGCTGGCTGCGTTCTGTTCATCAAGGGGACAGCGACAGGAGGCGCGCCGTCGGGCCCAGCCCCAGCGACTTATCACTGGGCGGCCTGGTTCCTGGCAGAATTTCTCTTCACGTTCGCCCTGGTTTACGTGGTGCTGAATTCAGCAACAGCCAAGGGAACCTCTGGGAACTCATTCTATGGGCTCGCGATCGGTTTCACGGTCGTGGTCGGCGCTTTCGCCGTTGGGCCGGTCTCCGGCGGTGCATTCAATCCTGCGGTAGGTGTGGGGGTCACCATGATGGGGTTGGCGGATCCCGCCCACCTGGTAGTCTATCTTATTGCTGATTTTGCTGGAGGCGCCGTTGCGGCCCTGGTCTTCAATGCCTTTGACATGGGCGGGGATCGGACACTTGTGTGAGTGGCCGCCTGGTATGCGGTTCTGATAGTGATCACGCGCGAACATCCGAATCTGCGCTCGTGTCTTGTGATCTGCCGTCATGACGTCCGCCGACGAGTTTGACCAGGAGATGATGCAGCGCGCCTCGAACTGGCGAGGGAAGCCGCCGCCATGGGAGAGGTACCCGTGGGCGCCTTGATCGTGCGTGACAGGCAAGATCGTCTCCCAGGCCTTCAACCTGCGAGAAACCCTGCACGATCCCACTGCGCACGCGGAGCGGCTGGCGATGACTCTCGCGGGCCAGGCGCTGAGATCGTGGCGGCTGGAAGGCTGCACGCTGTATGTGACGCTTGAGCCGTGCCCGATGTGCGCCGGGGCCATCGTGCAAAGCCGGATTCCCCGTGTTGTCTACGGCGCCGCCGATCCCAAGGCGGGGGCGTGTGCCAGCCTTTTTCAGATCGTCTCCGATCCTCGCCTCAATCATCGCTCCGAGGTCGCCGCAGGCGTGCTGGAGCGCGAGTGCGGTGAAATCCTCAGTCTGTTCTTCCAGGATCGCCGGGGGTTCCCTAAACTGAAAGGACAGGGCAGCACCAGTCCGGAGGGGTGCCTGAGTGGTTGAAAGGGCCGGTCTCGAAAACCGGTGTACCGCTTCGCGGTACCGTGGGTTCGAATCCCACCTCCTCCGCTGACATCTGAAGACGTTCCCTGACAGCTCGTGTCAGGTCCTGACTGGGAAAGGCTTTCCGTCTCCAGGCAGGACCTCTCGTCCAGATCTGCCTCTCCCGGCTCAGGAACCTCCGTTGTGCCAATCTGAGCCGTTTCCTGCTCCTGCATGACGATTGCGGGTGCAACATCTGGTGCAACATCAACCGATCCAAGGATTGGCGAAAGTCGATTTATCGCCTCGAAGACCTCGGTCAGCCCCAGAAGCGTGTAGGTGTTCATCGTCAGCTCGATGGACGAATGTCGGGCCAGAATCTGGACGATCTTGGGAGGAACACCAGCCCGGACCAGGTTCGTAATAAAGGTGTGCCGCAGGGCGTGGAAGTCGGCGAATTTATCGCCCACCTCATAGGGGATGCCGGCGGCTTCCAGGTCGCGGCGGAGCATGACACCGGCTTCTTTATACTTCGCCCAGTTCCCGGGCCAGGGTCGAACGCTCGGGGCCCATTGAGACAAGAAGGGTTCGAGGAAGCGGACGGCCTCACCATCAAGGGGAATCACGTCAGTCCGACGGTGCTTCGAGTTGATTGCAGCCAGGGTGACGTGGGGATTGGGCCCATAGAGAGAGAAGTCGTTCGACGCGAAGGCTGGCCAACTCCGAGGCCCTCAAACCGGACTTCAACGCCGTGAAATAAAGTGCGGCCCTCTCCTGTCCGGTCAGACCGCGGAATTTCGGCTGCGTCAACGTTGTCTCCAACAAGCGTCGGCTCTCATCATTGGTCAGCGGACGGCGTTGATGCTTCTTTCGGAGCACCTTCGGGGCCTCGATGTGAAGGAACGGGTCCTGCGACAAGTGACGGTGACGGTGTAGGAAACGCGTGAACTGCTTGATTGAGCGAAGGTAATGCTTGATTGTCTGATCGCTTGCACCTTTTGTCTTAAACGAAGCCAGGAAGTGCATGAGCTGAGCCTCATCCAGCTGGGCACCTTGATAGAACAGGCAATCGCCAAGGATCCGGCGAATGCGACCGGTGACCAGTTTGACCTGAGCGGGTGTGATACCCTTGTCCTCCAAGGCCTTGCGGAAGTCGCCGAGGAGATGGATCAGCGGGGTGCTCGATGATTGTCCAGTGGGATCGAGCCCAAGCCGGATCGATCGCTGGACTTCCTCCCGGCGGGCATAGGCTTCCCCCCTGGTCCTGAAGCCGTTCTCCTGAAATAGCTTCCCATCGATGCGTCGGCATCGGAACGACCAGGTTGCTGCCTTGGTCGTCTTGCCGGAGCGGGTGACACGCGGACGAAAAACGCTCATGGTGGGGGCTCCGTCAGATGGTTGGTCTGAGTTCGATTGGATCAAGTCATCAGGCCGATAACTGGCCCGACGCATGTCTGGGCTGCTCGGACGTGACATTTGCGGCTGAGACCAGTCAGGATCTCCTGGCATTTCACAGCAGCTTCAGTCCAGCTAACTGGGATGGCGATGTAGGGGGCTTGCCAAGCAATGCATCTCGGAGTCGGCACTTTCATCTCTGGTCGCGTCTAGGCTGTAATTCAGGATTCTAAAATCCGCGATCTACAAGACTGAGCGTGAAAGGGACCAGCTCCGAGGAGTGCTTGAAGGACTTGGCCGCTGGCTCAGTTCAGGTCTCCCACCTCGTGGCCTTGGGTCCGGGAGAGCGTGCTCGATAGGCCAGGATGTCTCGCAACATCTCCAACATCTCCGGGTCCTTGCTCCGTTTCTGAAGCTGCCGCTGAACATAGTGGTGCATGCCCAAGACCAAAAAGTCGGCCGCCAGATTCTCCAGCCGACGACCAGCATTGCTTGCCCTACTGTCGAGACAAGCGAACAAATCGAGTGGGAAGTTTACCCTCAGCGTAACTCGCCTAATGTGTACGTGCTTAGGGTTTCGCCTAAGGTTCCCGATCTGCATTTGTTCCTCCTGCTTTGAGCTTTCAGAATCATGTGATTGATCATTCATGTTGCACCACCGTTTCTTCGACGATATCGGGGCCAAGTTTTCCGCCAGATGTGCATGGGCGGACGACCTTGGTCCCGCCAGGCAAAGTACTCTTTGGGGTCCCAACGCGGGTGCCCCTCCGAATTCGTACGGATTGGCTCGATCAAACGCCCCTTCTCCTGCATGCGATAGGTCGTCCGAATCGAGACTCCCTCCTCCAGTGCGATCCAGGACCGATTCTTGAGTCCCGAGGACGAAGACGGGGGCTCGATGCAGGTCGTGTCGGCCATCTTACGAGTCTCCAAGAGCGCCAAAAAGACCCTCCATGGCTCACAGTCAGGCGTCGAGCAGTTGATCACGGGATGTGTAATTGAACGGCTGAACTATGCCTCGATGGGGTGGTAGTGACTGGATCTTGGTGGGTTGTATCTCGCAACTCGCCAGGTACGCCTCCAGCGAAACCTTTGTGATCCGGTAGACGCCGTCGGCGAACCCATAAGCCGGGAGCCGCCCGCAGTCGATGGCATTACGGATGAACGGGCTCGTCAGCCGGGTGATCGTTTCGACTTCGGGTAGCGACAACATGAACGGCTCAGGGAGCCGCTTCCAGTTGGCCAGAAATGTTTCCCAATCCGAGAGATACAGTAAGTTCGTCATGGTTGCATCCTCCGGAATTGTTGTCGGTGACAAGCACTTGCCCAGATCCGCGGAAGGCGAGGTTTCGCCATGGGGTTGGACGATGCCCCGAACTGGGTTCATGGTTTGGTCGTGAAGCTTCGCGTCTACGCGACCGAATAGACCGCCTTCGGGCGTATGAGGTCTCGAAACGATGAGGATTGGCTGGATGTTTTTGGGGCTGCTGCGGAGAACGATCTTGAGTTAAATGTGTTCACGCTTCCTTTCAGCATGTTCCCCCAGTACCAATAATATCTACCTTTAGAATTACCGGGAGTCAAGAGATTTCTTTCCCAGTCTACTTTTTTTGCGGAGATTGCCAATGCTCAGGCTGAGGGTGGCACGACTGAAGCTTGAGTTGGAGGAACGCATGGGAAGAAAAGTCCCATGGGCGGAAGTCGCCGATGCTACAGGAATCTCGGAGCAGGTGCTTTCGAGCCTGGCATCGCGGGGACGTGTTGTGGTCACGAACATGGCAAACGTTGATTCAATCTGGCGGTTCTTCAGTCAGAAGCTGGGGCGGCCTGTCTCGCTAGTCGAGTCGATCGAAGCCGATCCGGAATCTGGTTTGGATGGTCCCATCCATGTAGACAAGCTGTATCCCGATAGGCGAAGACGAAAGGGCGAAGACTGAGGCCGAACTCTCAGGCATGGCCTGGCAACAAGCTGGACCGGACGAGTATTCGGTCCCTGAAGAAGGGTGATAGGAAGCTGTCTTGTGATAGACAAAACGAGTATTAAGTTTGATCTTATCTATTAAAATTAATGATAAATCGCGGCCGAGTTCAACATCCCCGTGATTCCCGCTTAGATCTCGAAACCATAGCCAGAACCGTCACTCATCTGCTTGGCTTGTCCGACCTTCCTTCCCCCGCTCAGGTATTACAAAGCCGGGATTCAGTGCTGTGTCGAAACGGGATGAGAAGGCATGGCTGTCCGGCCAGGGACAAGAGAGACCGGGGCCCGACACAGAGTTCCCAACCTTGAGATCCCGCGGATCAGCCCGAACGCGGATTGAGGGCGTAGTCTGGGAAGTCGTATCCACGACCGCTCAAATCCTCGTATCGAGATGGAAAGTCGGTCCAAGGATAGGTTGCCGGCAAGGCGATGGGTGTGCGATAGAGGTCGTCCAGCAGGACAAAGAATGGGATCAAATGGTGGGCGAGCACGCCGTGTTGATGAGCTAGCGTGATGTGGTAACCGGCTCCGCTCTGGACCATCTCTTGGTTGTAGGCACGGAGGTATTCCTTTTCAGTCTGAGTCAGGTTGCCTCTCACCTTGATAAGTCGGGATGCCGGCTCGAACCCGTAACCACCCTGGAGGCGTGGGATCAAGGCGAGGGCGGCCGAAGCCCGCTCCCAGAAATGATCGACGCTGCCCCAGGGGATCTCGAAAGGGACGAACGGTCGATCCAAGAACCAACCTGACCGGCCCGCCTCGATCTCCTCCGACCAGAATAGTTCGGCCATGGGATAGGGGGCACGGTTCCAGTCAATGCGATTGTTGAAGCACCAGATGATCGACGGCCCCCAAAATGCTCCGCAGGAATCGTACATCCAGTGCGATAAGAAGTTGCGTTCTGATTCGGTCAACTTGAATTCTGCCATGATCTACCTTCTGTGCCTTGATGCCGTACTGGCAAAGGGACGATGGTCGAAGATCCCACTGCGTCCGCTCAGGCCTTGCGGATCACCGGTCTGCTGAGTGGTGCTCACCCCCCGGTCCCGACTTGGTCCCAGCCCAAGACCCCGCGAACCGCGTTCACATCACCGGGAAGGGTCTGCTCGTGTTCATCGAAGAGCAGCTTGACGCGTTGCCTTTGCAGGTCGAACCGGCGGATCACTCTGGCCTTCCAATCGGAGACTGGCGAATCTTTCCCATGAAGGATCAGGAATATCTTTTCCGGGTGGGTGACACGCCCGCGTGGAAATCCGTAGCAGTGCTTGACCAAGTGCCGTCTCAACACCTTCGGGTCCCGTCCCCACAGCCCGGCGAGATGAGTCAGCACTTTCGGCCAAAAATCATAATGGCTCTCATCCTCGTTGCAACCGAGATCGTGACAGCTCAGTAAGTCCCACTGAAATGATCCAGGCCGCGGGATAGGAACCCAGTAGAAGCCGCCAGCCAGCGGGCACGAGCGGAGGTCTCGACTCACTTCTCGCATGGTCAGTCTCTAGCCGTGAATTGACGGATCACTTGAGCTCTGTCATGCAAGGCATCCAGGGAGTCCCACGGAAAGGGCACGGTTGGAGGTGGTGCCTCTTGATTTCCGGCCAGTTCCGCCGCTCGGATCACTTCGTATTGAATCCCTGAAACGGTCGCCAGGTCAGCAAGATCCCAATAGCAACCTTCGTAACGTTCTCTGATGGTGTCCGGTCCCTTGATCTGGTGCCAGACTTCAAAACAGAAACGTCGGATGAAGGCCATCTCGGGTTTGGTCAGACGATCAGATTCGCTCATGGTTAGATGCTGACTAGGCTCAAGAAGCAGGATCATGTTGAGAGCAGTATGCCGGACTCAGGCTTCCATGACATCCACCACGGTATACCCGGGACACGAAGCTTCCGCTGCCATCCGAGCCTGCATGCTGCTGGCACCCTTTATTCGGGCCGTAACCTGCCGAGGACGGTATGCACCGGCTGGCTGGGATCCGAAGAGGGTAAGGCGAACCTTGTAGATACGGGGAGCATCGACAGGGTGTGATCCAAATGGACTGGTGCCAAACATTTCGTGCCACCTTTCAGGGGTTAAAATCGACCCAGCCTGGCCGGGAACTGTCCGGCAATCGTGAGGGTCGATGAACGGAAAGCTATGAGACTGGATGTGAACATGGGCGAAGAGTGGAT
The DNA here is from genome assembly GCA_963813575.1 of uncultured Planctomycetaceae bacterium. Taxonomy (GTDB): domain Bacteria; phylum Planctomycetota; class Planctomycetia; order Isosphaerales; family Isosphaeraceae; genus Aquisphaera. The sequence continues at coordinate 168,128 of CAWFAF010000039.1, read as the reverse complement.
CGCGTTCGGGTGACCATCACCAATACTTCCTGAATCTTCGATAGCGAAGAACCGGGCCAGAATCTCGATCATTGGGATCTCCCAGGTCTGGACCGCCGTCGGGTGTTGACCAGCCAACCGTTCGCTCGTGTCGGATCAGTCTGGTGTCTCTACCCCGACGCGAGTCGTCGTGCTCAGATTGGCTCACTCCCCGAACGGTTTCCTTGAATCGTCGGGTGGAGTTGTTGGCTCGCGGCTCCACAGGGCTATCCGGGACGGATCTGGGCGTTGGCGTGTTTCCAGCTCGCCCTGATTGGGTAGTAGTTGTTCGGGTGGATCTCCCGATCAAAACGCTGGATGAAAGCCTCAGGGTCGAGCCAGGGACAGGGGGGATCGGGCCGATGGGGTTGTAGCCAGTGTTTTCCTTGCTCTGTGAGCCTCGGCACGGCGGCGGGCGATAAGCTCGACTGGAGAGCCATGGTAAATCTCGCGATCCGTCAGGCCGGTGAGACAAGGTCCGTAGCTTAGCCGACGAATCTCGTCGTAGAGAGCATCGAGGAACTCCGCTTCTGCCGGGGTAAATGGCGTGACCTCAACCTCGCCCCAGATCTCCGGTCGCTTCAAGCAGCGAAGTCGGTAGGTTTCGGGGTCATGACACTTCTCGAAACACCTGGCAAGGGCTTCTGGAAGAATCTGGGTCCAACGGCAGAGGAACGTCTCGACGTCCGGCCACGGGCAGGGAGAGGAAGTGGGCACGATAGTGCTCCTAGTCTCGCTGTCAAAGATGTCAATCTGCCCTTGTTCCTGCCAAAGGTATTCAAAGTCGTGAAGCTCACCGGAATGTTTCGGCAAGATACCCAGCCCCGCCAAGGTGTCGAAAGCGGGGCGAAGGGGATCGTCAAGGTGGAAACCTTCGACGACCCGGACCGTGAGGAAATTCAGTTCGGCGTCGGTAACGGGCATGGCAAGTGACTCTAGCTGGAAGGAGTCGATTGTTCAAACACGGGCACTGCCCTCGACCGGCGGGTTTCCGGAGTTCGGGTCGTTGCCTGTTGCTAGTTTCCGCGATCGGAACGACGCCCGTGGGTCAGCGTCATCGACATCACGCTATGCGAAATCAACGAAGTTGGTCGCAGCTAAACTGGTTGATTGGCGAGGTAAGCGATGGGAACGGTGGACATCGAAGAGGCTATGCTTTGTTCACCTGGTTCAAGGATAGAGCCTTTCGAAGGTGTTCCACGACGAGCACTCGGAGCTCATCAGGTCGGACAACGGTTGCTCTACCGGACCAACCGAGCACCCAGTGGACAATCTCATTGATTCCGTCAACCCTGAAAGCAAGTGTGACTCCTCCATCTCGGTGACGTTGGACTCTCTGAGTGGCGTGCCAGGTCGTTTCGGTTACAAGGTCGGCCGCTTCGGGCGAGAAGCGAATCTCGACGTCATAGGCCTGGTCACCCCGGTAGACGCCCCAAGCATTGCCGAAGTAAGCCCTCAGATCGAAGCCGGCCGGGATCGTAGCCGGGCTTTCTATTGACCTAAGCGATTTGAACCGGGAGATACGGAAGATCCGAGGTTGCTCCCCGTCCTTCGCTCGGGCGATGAGGTACCAGGCCTGCTTGACCAGGCAGAGCCGGAAAGGATGAAGTATCAACCGCTTCGATCGGGGTTCATAAGGGCTCGCGTAGATAACGGCGAGTTGTTTGCCTTGGACCAGAGATCGTTGAACTGTCCGGATGGTCTCGTGGTGGCGAGTGTGATCAGCCAGCTTCAGGTCGAGCACCGACGTGAGCCTCTGCACATCGTCAAGAAGCCGGGCTGCCTGGTCACGTGACAAGGCGGCAATCTTTCTTGTTGTTGGAGTGCTCCCGAGATTGACATTCAGGTTTGCAGACCGCGAGATCGCAGTTGACGTGGCCTGGCCGATGAGTTCGTCGTCGGTCAAGTTGGGGACCGGGAATCGGTAGTCGGGACGGACCCGGTAGCATCGGCCTTCTTCGTCGTGGAACCACGGGACCCCGGCGAGTTCGAGCACGTTCAAGTCACGGAACACGGTCCGCTCCGAGCACTCCAGTTCTCGAGCCAGGTCGTTGATGCCGTACTGTCCTCGCCCCTGAATCAGTTCCAGAATTCTGAGGACCCGGGCGAAACGGGTGGCTTGCCGGAGCCGCCGTTCTGATTCGGAGCGTCGTGGTCGATTACTTTCGGGCATAGGATCAAAGCCAGGGGGATTGAGTTTCACACGATTCAATTGAGGCCCGAGAACCACAGAGAGAGGAGCTTGGCGTCTTCACCGAGCATCCACTGGTACTGGGCGAACCTGGTGGTTACCTTTGTGTCGCGTAGCCGGAAGCATTGCTGGATCTTGCCTTTGCCTAGCTTCACCGGGGCATTTTTGCCTCCGATGATCGGATTTCCAGTCTTCAGATGATTGATCCGGCCCCAGGGAGAGTCTCGATGAATGATCGTCACGGCGACGCTTGAGGATTCTTGCATCCTTACCCGCGGCAGCGGCGAGTGGCACCTGCAAAGATGGCCAGGGTTTGCGATGCCGGTCCTCAGTCGAAATGCCCAGGTCCTGGCACATGAGCAGTTCCCAACAAGCACAATCCTGGTGAGGACGAGGAAATCAGTCGTTCGCCCACTTGAGTGACACCGGGGCTCGTGTTGTCGGCTATCCGACCAGGTCGGGCTGGGACCGACGACTTCAATGCTGACCCCTGCGAAGGTCTCGGTTGGGTCTTCCTGAGCGGGCTCAAAGATAACGCTCCACGAGATAGTCCACGTAAGCCGTGTGCCCCACCCGTTGGTTTCGGGCCAAGGTGAGAATCACGTCCTGATAGGTCAGCGACCGGAAAGCGATCCCGTCCTGGGAGGCAATGGCTGCGAACTCGGCGATTTCCTCGCGATGTTTAAACGCCTCGCGGCCGGGGACGTCGTACCACAGGTAGAGCAGCCGGAATTCCTTCTTGGAGAAAGCCGCGGTCAGGCCCAGGAGATGTTTAATCAGTTGCGGGACATCAAGGTGTTCAAAGCTGGTATTCTCGGGACTGACCTGTTCTGCGAGTTGGCGGAGGTGAGGCAGATTAACCCAGAACTGCGTGTGATCGAGGTAGACAGACTTGAGGCCGTGATTGGCCCACCCTCCGTAGGGCTCATCGAGCTTGCATTCGATAGCAGTCGCCTTCAGGCCTGAGGGGTTGGCGTAGTCGATGACCACGTCGATATTGGGTGGTCTCTTGAACGCCGGGTGGATCGGGAACTTTGCCTCAAAGCGGAGACCGCTGATCCGGGTGCTGGGCACCTGGCAGGCCTTGGCAATCTCGGACACCTGACCAAGACGAAGCCAGTAGTGAAAAACGTTTACTGCAGTGGCCGAGGACGAATTGACGGCGAGCATTTTGTCCGTGAGTTCCGCCCCATCGCCGGCTTCGAATGCCGCCTGGGCATCCGCTCCGAGCGGCTCGAAGAGGTTATCGCCGAGCTCGTAGACGAAGGATCTCTCGCCCCGTGCCTGCTGAGCGGGATCGGGATGGTTCCGGAACTGGCTTCCGAGGCGTTTGTTGTTTCGGAGGGCCCACAAGATCTGTCGTTGTTTGATGTAAGTAGAAGGGCTCATCGGCGGCTCATTCCCCAGGGATTCGGGTCGATGAGCCGCAGCTTACGGTGGCTTACCGCCAGCAGTGGGTCAGCCAAGGACCTGGGGCAGTTGCGATTTTGAGTCGCGGCAGTCGATTACTTCGTTCTGGGTCCAGAGATCTCATCGATGGCTTCAGAGAGCCGATCGAGAGCCCGGATGACTCCCTCCGCCTCGATCAAGAGCCTCTGGGCGGCTTCTTTAGCTAAGGCGGCAATGGATCGAGGATCGTCTTGGTCGGTGGAAGGCTTTCCGGAGGGTCCGGGCTCGGACTGCTTCGGGAGATTGAGCCGATGGCCTCGAAACCCCTCGCGGATCTTGTAGGACTGGCTGAAATCGTCGTAGTACCAAGGAACTCCCGCCGTCGAGAGGGTCTGTAGGTCCCGGTAAACTGTTCGTTCGGAGCAATCAAGCTTCATGGCGATGGTTTGGGCGTTCCACTGGCCCGGGCCTTGAATCAATTGCAACAGACGGAGGACACGGGCCAGACGATCGCTCTGACGGACCCTCCGCTCAGCATCGGTCCGCTTCTTGGCCATGCTCGCCCCAGACCCCATTCGCAGCGATAGGGAGACACGTATCGGAATCGCTTCCGATCGGCGGTCCCATCGCCAAAGCAGCACTCGCCGAGGCTGTATCCTAGCCAGGCCAACTGCCAACTGCGGGACAGTGGACTGACGGGTTTCTGAGGCAGTTTCTGGGGCAGTCTGTCGCGGCCTCGGTCGCGTTTGGAACCTGATCGACGGACTGAGAGCAAGCGAAAAGGAGCACTTTCTCAGATGGGCAGAAGAAGACGCCTAATGGAGACGAGCCAGAGTCGCCGGGTTAACGCCGGCCTTTTGGATGAGTTGAGGACCCGCTTGACGCACTGGTCACGAACCGAAGAAACGATCCCTGCGTGACGTCAACTCTCCTGGGAGTTCGAAACACTCAGGGAGCCGGCCTAAGGTCTTTGGGCAAAGGCCGGGAGTCGTCAGGCAAGGCTTGAGCGGTCGAAAAGTTTGGCTCGTCGGGCAGGACTCCAAAGCGGCAAGAAGAGGGGACTCATTCCAGATCATAAAGGGCGTTATGGGATGGAAACCAAGCATATTTTATTGAAGGCAATGTTGAGTGATTGCAATTTATTGACTCTTTCGAATACGGCTGATTATCCCAATCAGCACCACCTCAGACCGCAAAAGCCCGCCCGAGAAGGCCGCAATCCAATCCGTTTCATACTATGATGTTTTTATGCATCATCGCTTGAACGATTCATCGTGTGATTCATAATTGAGTGACGGAGGGCGACGCGGCCGCCCCACGATTCACCCCACGGAGAGCCTTTGCGATGCCCCGGCCAAACGCCAACCACCCGCGGGTCGCGGTCGTCGGCCTGAACTCCAGGCTGGCCCGGCAGGTCTGGCGGCAGTGCCACGACTTCGCCGACTTGGTCTTCATCGACGCCGACCGGGCACGGACCGAATTCCCGTGCTCCGTCGAGTTCATCCTGTTCTCGCGGTTCGTGCCGCACCGTGCCTACGTCGCGGCCCGCGGCCTCCCCCGCATCTTCTGCCCGGGAGGGCTGGCCACCATCGTCGGCCAGGTCTCACGCATCGCCCGGGCACTCCGGCCCTGCATGCCTACGGCCGGCGTCCCCGACATGAGATAACCCACTGGTGCGGGGCGAAGCCATCGGGCCGCAGCATCGTGCCAGCGACCTTCGCCCCGCATCCCCCACACGAGGAGACGGAACATGATTCACCAGGGATGTAAGGACCGGAACCTACAGTTACTCGAAAGCACGCTGATTCAGGCAGGTCTTCCCCCCGACGCCCGCGAGACGCTTCTGGAATTGCTCGGGGAGAAAGGAGTGCCGAGCCGACTCATTATGGCCCTGGGGTGGGACATAGGGAGCATCGTCAGGAAGGCCGAAGCCCGGGGATTCGCGAAGGCCAAAGAAGCCGCCGCGAAAGCCATCGCGGGCATCGCGGAGCCGCCGTGCCGCCCAGGAGGTGAAGTCCTCAGCCCCGCTCAACGGTCAACCTGATTGCCCTGGCGTCATCGCGTCCGCTCCCAACCGCTACAGTCTTCTGCCGTCAGCCCCGGCCCAAGCCCGGCGTGTCGCAACCGTCAATCGGACTTCGAACGAACGCGATAGAGCCGAGGATCTCCCGACCTCGGCTCCGAGTGCACGATGAAGGTGGTTATCATGCACGAAACGGGACGGCGGGAAATGTGTGCTTGGTTGGTATCGGAAGACACTTCCAGCTTGGCAAGGCGTCCGCTCATTTCGGCCTGGGCTGGGGGAAGCTTACGGGCAACCGACAGGAATTCAACATATCATAATATCATGAAATCCAGGAAACTAACGGATTTGGGGAAAGAACATCCTTGCTTATTCTGGGGTCGAGCGTTCTAATACGCGTTTAGATTTCGTCGGACGACTAGGTGAAGAGCAACTCGGCCATGCTGGGGGGCTCGTTGACGAGTAAGCCGACGTGGTCGAATTCCTCAGGGTGTCCGACCACGTCGGCTTTTTTCGTGGTCGTCCGGTCCCTTTCAAATCACCCAAATCGCTTCAGGACTCAAACATGTCCGCACATGACACTGACGGTCCTCATGCTGGCTCCCACCCCGACATTACCCCGGCAGTTCAGGCTAAGTCATCAGCACCTCATACAGTTAGCCTACCTGAATTGTCGATGAGGTATTTTGACCCTGCTTATTACCTGGAAATGTACTCGGACCTCCGTGCTGCTTTTGGCAGCAATTTAGTTCTTGCTACAAGGCATTATATAACAATTGGATACAGCGAGTTCAGGTCCCCCAATCCATTCTTTAATCCAGATTTCTGTAGGTCTAACTATTCTGACCTTCAGTTTTATACTGGAGAGGGTCTTTTGGAGCATTGGTATCTTCACGGTATCGACGAGGCGAGGCAAGGGAGCCCATGGTTCGATATTAATTTCTATCTAAATCATCATGGGGACCTTAAGAACACATATGGAGACGATTATGCAGAAGCATTCAATCATTGGAAATGGTACGGGCATACCGAGAGGAGACAGACGGCACCGTCAAAAACCTTACAGCTGATTTGGGGCGATAGTAAGAATCCGGATGGTAGCTTCCCTTTGGCAGACGGGACTGGTGATTGCGTGCCCGAAGAGCCTATTCATCAAGTTTTGACTAACGGCAGAATTCTAGGTCTTTTATGCAAGGAGATACCTCACATTGGACTTCGTGAAGGATGCAAACGGATTATAAATAAAGTTGCCGAGTTTATCGACCCTGACCCAAAATATACTGTATGTTCAAACCCAGATGGTTCTGATGGTGTACGCGTCCGAGACGACCCCATCTTTCATGGCGATATCCACGTGCCTCACGAGGTTACCGAGATTGCCTAGGGTCCGGTGGGGTCGAACATAAAGGCGGCTTATCGGCCCCGAGCCAAGGCCTCGAAGCCTCGGCCACCGACCTGGCAATACGGTCATCATGCACGAAGCGGGTGGCCAGGATGGATGCGAGGCGGCTCCAAGCGGGTCATGCCAACAGGCCGGTGATGGTCATGTAGTCCAGCGGCTTGGTGAAGTGGTGGTCGAAGTAGGCCTCGTGAGTCTGCTTGCGAGGATTGTCCCGGTCGTAGGCCGTGATGATGATGAGCAGGACCTCCGGGCCGTACTCGCCGCGGAGCTGGCGGGCCAGCTCATAGCCGTCAACGTAGGGCAGGCCGACGTCGAGCAGGGCCACGTCGGGGCGGAACTCGCGGGCTCACTACGCCCGTCGAAGGCGACCGCAACCTCGTGCCCTTGGAGCTCCAGGAGCAGCGAGGAGCTGAGGGCGATGTCCTGGTTGTCATCGGCCACCAGCACGCGACGCCTGCCCGTGGCCGTCCGACCCATCCGCGACTCTCGGGTCGCGGCCAATTCGCCCAACAGTTCCATCATTCAAGCTCGCCGCTGCAACTGTTGAATTAAACCCCCTTCACGGGCGGAATCCCGTGAGCCCTTGGCCATGCAATCCCGGTACCCGCGGTGCGGACTCCTCACGGGAATCGTCGTTCTTTCCGACGGCATCGCCCATGTTGGGCTTCCCCGCTACCCGGCTACGGGAAGGCCGTCCCATCGTCGCGGAGGCTGTCATCATGAGGCTGTCATCATGAAGCCGCTGGTCCTCCTGCTGAGTACAACCCTGTTCACGGTCATCGGCCTCGCCCTCGGCGTGGCGACTCGAGGCCCCTCGCCCTGGGCCCTCGTACAGGTCATCTCGGGAGCGGCCGGGGGGTTCGGCGTCGGCTGGGTCGGCTGGGACGTCGTCGAACGCCGGCGTTCGCAGCGGCGTTCGGCTGCTCCCTGAAACCTGAGATGAAGGGAATTATCTCCGGCAAAACCGGTTAGCTGTTACTGAATGCAGCCACGCATGCCACCGTTCATTTCGGGAATTCCATCGTGCTCAGATTGGAATTTTGTGGAAAAGCGTCATCGGTTTGCGTTCAATCAGGGAAGCAAATTACCGTTACGCATTTAAATACATGGAATCAGGATATCCTATGTCCATTGCTGACAATGATGATTTTACGGTGTTGGTTGGTCCTTGGGGCACTGACGCTCGGAGAAATCTATTTCTAGTCAAAAAGCGAGGGACAGGGACGGGGAAAACCGAAGTCCACATGCTAACGGAAGAGAGCAACTATCAAACATATGGATTCGAGGTCCCCACCGCGTGGGAGGAGACTGATAGTGCATGCCAATTCCGATTAGCGGATTGGGACGGTGACGGTCTCCCCGACCTGTGGGTTATCAAGACACGGGGAACCGGAACAGGTATGGTGGAGGTGCATATTCTCTCTGGAAAATCGTTCTTCACCGAATTCCTCATCGAGACACCGACCTCGCTGCCCCAATTCGACGGATGCCAATACGACTTCGATATTATCAAGCCCTATTCGGCCCCCGTTCCAAATCTCGTCGCCTTCAAGCGGACCGAAACAGGGACCAATTCGACGGAAATTCATGTCCTCTCGGGTTCGAGCAACTTCCAGAATTTCACTTCTCATATGGGGACCGCTCTCGAAGAGACGAGCAATGATGCCGGTTGGTTCTTCCGCATGACCGACTGGGACAAGGACGGCACCTACGACATGGTCATCGTGTCTTGGGCGAACGGCGGCGAACTCCACGTTTTGAAAGGGCCCAAGTTCCAGGAGTTCATTGCTCACGCACAAGTGAATCAAAATAACGCACAGGAAATATTTGGTGTCCCTTCAGACCTATATAACTCTTTGAAATCGTGTGGAATGACAGCTTTGTCAGTAGTTGTAGGTTGGTATGCGACCATGACACCAATTGTAATGTTGGCAGCGTTTATTGGTGGAGTTTATGGGGGTGTCAACTGCATGGCGAACATCGTCAAATTCGACCGAACAAGGGGGGTTGCACCTCAACCGCATGGCGGTGGTAGCGGGGGCGGGGGGAGTGGCCACGGGCCTGGAGACGCTGGCGATGGCGGAGGCGGAGGAGGAGGCGACGGCGGAGGAGATGATGGAGGCCCACCCGATGGTCACATCGATATGAGCATCCATCCAGGAAACTAGATAAAGCTACGTTGAGCCCTTCGCATTCGGACTTGCCACCAGCCTCGGCTTTCATACCGATGGAGGCCCAAGCTGCCGGTGACTGAACCCGCACCTAGGAAGAAACGGGAGCAGATACGCATGCTAGTCACCGGGTACATCCTCGCGGCTACTTTGCTCGTTAACGAGGCCCAACCGGCTGCTCAGAGCTACTCCCAGTACATCGACGCCGAGACCGGCGTGGTTAAGCGGCCCGAGGGCGAGGGATGGGCCGACCCATACGGAGACGGTGTGTGGCGGTCGTCGTGGTTCTACGCTTCCCTTCTCGCCATTCGTTCGAAAGACCAAGCTCTTTACGAGAAACTCCAAACCGAGCACGGAGTCTCCGCGGACCAAGCCGGCCTGTTTTTGACCTACTTCCGCGACCACTGCACGGGCGGCGAAGAGTGGAAGCTGCCCAAGAACGACTCGCAGAAATTCTCCCGCGACCAGCCTCACTCCGCTCCTGTACCTGCTCGCCTGCGTCAACGCTTACGCACCTGAGCATAAGCCGGTGGCCAAGGACATCGTCGCACGCCTCATCGCCCTCGACAAAAGTAAGGGAGCGGTCTCCAACAGTTCGCAGGGAAAGCTCCAGGACAACCTTCGCTACTGCATCGACGTTGTGGCTCACCTCTACGGGGTTCATTACGTCGATGGGGCGACGAGGGGACTGTACAAGAAGGAATTCGGGGCAGCTCTGAAGGCTTACAGCCACCAAGTGCAGCTTCCGGGGGCCCTGGCGACACAGGATGACTTTTCCGTCTACAATAGCCTCGCTCTCGTCACCCTCCAAGGCGTGGTCTGGGGCAAGGATGACCATGATGTTAAGGCTTGGAGGGCGAATTTTAATCAGCATGCCGACAAGGGATGGGGGCCAGCCTTCCGCATCGTGTCCGGTCGTTCGATAGACGATGCGACTATCGACAAGTACTCCACAATGCGTATGAGCCGGTCGCAGGACAATGACATTATCCTGGGACAAAGACCTTCCAAATATCTGAAAGGGACGTTCCCTCCCACCAGCGGAGATTGGCTGGTTCTCGACTATGTCAACCTCAAGGGGCTCCGTTTGGCCTGGCAGTAAGTGTCGGCTAGACGATAGCAACATAAAGGCCCCTTATCAGACGGTCGCCTTGGTCAAGACCGTCTATCCTGACGCTTATCGACATATGGCAAAAAGCATCTCAAGGAACCCCGGGGCTGGCCGAACTTGAGGAGACCTTTTCAGCTGGCACTACACAGGAAGTTTGGAGGAATTCGCGAGTTTAACCTTAGGCCGAATGCGTTGGCGATGAACTCGCTTGAGATTGAAGTTTGAAGTCGAGGAAATCCGTCAGGTCTTTGGCCACCCCTTTTTCGGCCCTGTTGAACCATCGAGATTGATCTTGGAGCACCCGAATCACATCCCCGAAGGAGAATTCCCCCACGAACGGAAATCGCGGTAAACGCCTGAGTCTCTCCGCGTGAGGAATGGCTTTCTGTAGAGCACAAGAATCTCGGTACCTCTGGACAAGCGGATGACGTCTCCTGGGAGCGAAGACCAGAACGATCAGGTCCCGCTCGAGCCTGAGGGAACAGGCCTTTGCCACGGTCGTAGTATCCGGTCTCCAGCAGTCCGACCCTGATGTTTCTGATCAATTGGTCGCTGGGGAAACCCGATCGACCGTCGTCCCCGGAGACACTCTCAGAGAGGCCGGACAGATACTTGGCCTCGATAAGCACCGTGGTGGCTGGATTCTCCCAGGTGATGGTCAGGTCTACCTGAGTCGAACCCTCGCTCCAGGGAAGAAGCTCCGAGGGAAAACAAGGGCGGTTCTTCCAGAGCTCAATACGAAAGTTCCGGAAATGCTGGCGGCGGAAGCGTGCAGCTCCCAGGGACAGATTGAGCAGCTCCGGGAGCCACCACCTCGCGGGAAGAACTCGCAGAGTCTGGGCCAGTTGTCCTGTGATGACATCCTCAGAGGTTGGTCGAACGATCAGCGGGCAGCGAATCTGACCCGATCGGGCCTGGGAACAGAGGGTCCCTCCCTTGCCGAGCATCTCAGTCAACATGGGGACCCCTCCTCGATCATGTGAACTTGAGAATTCCTAGAATTTGCACTCACCGTCCCGGTCCACTCCCGACATTCGCGGAAGAACGGGCAGGTCGAACAGTTCATCGGCGATTCCTGCGGATAGAAGATGTCGGCTTCGACAGCACGTTCCACGACTTCGACCAAATCCCCCAGCCGTCCGAAATCGGCAGTGGTTCGAATTGCGTCAATCCTTTGGAGCCTGGGAACTTTCGTCTTGATCAGGACAGTCAACTCGACGATCGGCTCCTCACCGGTCAGCTCGAATAGGGCATGGGCATAGGAGGTCGGCTGCAATGACATGGCGACTTCGGACTCAGAGTAAGCCCGGCCGGAGGTCTTGATTTCGTTGACCTTGAGGATGCCATCGTCCCGACGGCTCACCAGGTCCGGCACTACGAGCAACGGCCTTTCCAGGACATCGCCCTGCGAGTTCGTGAGCGGGGCCAGCATCGGTTGTTCGATGACAAGGATGTCAGTCGGTGGCGGTTCCTTGAGGTAAGTTTCGATCAGGGCCACTCCCACGGAGAGGTTCTCCTCCATCGACTTGTCACCGGTATGGATCAACTTTGCTTTGCGGGATTGCTGGTCCCAGGTGGTGACAAAAACCTCTTCGACTTGGCGGTTCAAGACCGGTTCGTGGGCCTTGAGTTGACGGTGGTAATGAGCCAGAGCGGCATGGACCGACGATCCCAATACCTGGGCGTCGGAGATCGTCTTCCTGGGCAACATGAGAACTCGCTCGAAGTAGAACTGGAGTGGGCACTTCAGGTATTGACTGATGGATGAGTAGGACCAGTGCGGTCGGTTGACGTCATCAAGCATCTCGGGTCTCCGAAAAGAAGCGGGGACAGAAGTGAATGTCATTGAGATATCGTAAGCCGCTGCCCCATAATGCCCTATCGCGAGCATGATAAATAGACAAACACCTACATTAGTATAAATTCACGGTGCGGCGCTCCTCCCCGATCCACCATGAGGTCGCACGCATGTGATCATGGCGCCCAAAATGGACACAAAGCGGCTCCCTCTTCCAGCTTTCTCGTGCCCCCGCCGTTCTGTCGTTAGCTCATCTTCAACTCCCTCACGCGACGGCCTTCCCTTCCAGTATCCGCCTGCGCAGTTCCGCGCGCGGTCGGTTCAGCCGATCGTACTCCTTGGGGCGTCGCTTCACCGCTCGCGGTTCCACCCGATCCGGCCGGTCGGGGTTGACCACGATCTTGGGCAACGCTTCGCCCTCGTGGGCCGAGCCCAACCACCGCAAGGCGTCGATGTGACTTAATCGCGCAATCGACATGTGCTGACGTCGCGACGCCGCCTGGAGCACGACCCGCACCAGGTTGTACACCAAGGCGAAAACATGAATCTCTTTGAGCACTCCTTCCACCGTCTTACACTTCAAAACATCCATGTTCATTGTTGTTTTCAGGTTGCGCAGATGGAGCTCCGCCTGCCACCGCTGGCGGTACAGCTCTGCCAACGCCTCCAGCGGATACAACTCCACGTCCAACAACGTCGTGACCAAGGTCACTTCCCGGACCCGAAACCCGGGCTGCCCCACGGGGTAGCGGGCTCGCGCACCACCAGGAGCTCCGGTAATGTCGCGTACTGGGACGCGGTCATCCACTCCGGGCCTTGCTTGGGCTTGAGCCACTGGACCACGTGGTCTCTGGCCCCCAAGCGGTACAGCCAACGGGGCAGCCGGCGGCTACAGGTAGCCGCCGCGTCCCTGTCGGGGGGCTCCTCAAGCGGGAACTCGACCTTCTTCCTCTGATGGATGCGGAAGACGCCGAAGACCCCCTTGAGGCCCAGCAAGGCCAAGTGAGCGTACGAGCAGAACCCCCGGTCCCCCAAGCCAATGTCGCCGGGCTCCAGCGCGGGGTGCAGGTGCACGACTTGGGGCATGTCGCTACTCCGCAACGGCGACGTCAGAATCTCACGGAGCAAGCCAGTCCCCGCGTGAAAGAGGACCAGCAGGTGGGCCACTGGGAAACCGCAGCCCGGTTGCTGGTTGCCTGGCTGACCGAAGTGCCGTTGCAACTCGGGGGTGTCGGGCATGGAGCAACTCGAGCCGTCCATGATGAAGGTTCGGTGGCCCCGCCAGCGACCATCGTGGTCGACCTGGTCGGCGCCGTGAGCGGGCAAGAGCGTTTCCGCCAAGCTTCGGAGCAAGCGCTGGAAAACCCGCAGGGGAAGTCGCCGCCGCGCCTTGCAGAAGGCCGAACCGGTGAAGGACGCATGGCTCTTGCGGGGCAGGTCATTGAGTGCGGTGTTGCGGTTGAGCACTTGGAGCAGGAACAGATGGAGTGTATTGGTGGGATTGAGCAGCCGATTCTTCCAGGTGTAATTCTCCGCGCGGCAGGCGGCATTGATGGCGTCTTTGTCCAGGAGCGTGGCCACATCTTGTCGAATGCGGCCAAGGATGCTAACAAGTCGGTGATGCAGCTGCATCGGAGGGTCCTCCAAGAAGTACGAGGTGGTTCGATCCATCCACCTGTACGAAGGAGGGCCCTCTCACGTTCTACGTGTCGCAACTATCAGCCTCGTTGGACGTTGCGACCACAAGTCAATGACATTCGGGACAGAAGTCGTAACCCCTGTCCCCTCGGTGAAAGTCGTGGTGATGGTTGATCTGGTCATCGGCGGGGTCGGTTGGATTCGGATTCCTCGCCGCTGAGCTGATCGATGACCTGGCCGGCTTCCTTCTTGGTGAGGCCGTAGGGGGTGGAGCGTCGGCCGGTGATTTCCTCAATGACGCCTTCCAGCCTGGCCCCGAACAACTTCTGTCGCTTGGCCAGTGTCTGAAGGAACTGAACCTGCTTGTTGGTCGCGGGCTCGTCGTTGCGAGGTTTGTTGGTATGGTCCGGCGAGGGGCGATCCGGTTCGGGACTTGAACGGCCATTGGATCGGCCGTTGTCCACCGGCTGGGACTGATGCTCGGTGTCGTGACGGGCGATGGCGTCGATAGACCGGCTATCGGAGATCTGGCGGTCCAGGGCCTCCTCGGCCACGTTGTAGAGCTCCCGAATGCGTTCGATCACGGCTTCGGGATCATCGATGGTGGCCAGGATCTCGCCCTCGAGATTGAGGCTGAATCCGGTTGAATTGAAGTTCTCCGACATCTTGCGGGAGAGTCCGACGTTGGCTTTGATCATGTTGATGGTTCTCGCAAAAAGGGTTGAGCGGACGTTCTTGATCTCGACATACTTGGTACCCCGCACGACGCCTGGCGACTCTGAATCCCGAGGGGTCAGACGAGACGCCGAACGAGGGATAGGTCGGGTTTCAGTTGCTGGATGCCATCTCAAGAGCAAGGTCGAAGGCTTGATGCTTCAGTCGTGAGCCCGAACCGAACCAGGCCGACTCGAGACGATTGGCAGCACGGTCGAAGTCTGTCTTGGCCCGCGTTGGACGGACATGATCGACGTATTCTGTGACGGCGTTCAGAGCGGCCCAGGTGGTTCCCCGGATCTGGGGGATTTCCTGACCATGACCATGTTCGAATAGCCGGAACAACTCGTTGCGAACATTCTCGGCCCGGGTTCGATTCCCTTCCTCGGGATCGGGGACCAAGGCTTTGAAACAGCCCGAGACTTGGGCGTAGGTCGGCTGATGACGAGCCAGGAGATCAAATTGTCCGGCCAGGTCGTCGAAGTAGCGGGCTGCGATTCCGAGGACTTCGCGGGCCTGGCAGATCTTGGACGTCAGGTCACCCTGGTGACGAATGGCGATCCCTTCACCCAGTCCCTGTCTGTTCGCCACCGCCAACGTGTTGGCACAAACCACTCGGATCGAGGTGAAGAAGACCCGGAGACATGAACTTCCATCGTGCGAGTTGGTGAGGAGCAGGTACTTCTCGGTGATGTCCTCACTGAAGCGAACTTGGATGTGGCCGGGCAGCTTGGCCAAGAGCCAGATCTTCTCGCCTCTGCGGAGAGCTCCCGCGGTGTGATATCGAAGCCCTCCGTCGGCGACCACAGCGTCGAGGAAGGAGAAACATTCGCGGTTCTGGATCGGCACATAAGAGTTGCCGACGACCCCCAGGACGTCATTGGAGTCGGTCCGGATGGCTCCTTTGCGGCCGGGAATGATGAACCCTTCCCTGGTGAAGAGGTCTGTCAGAGCGACCTCGTAATCGAGGCTTGCGGCTGCGATAGCCTCCCTTGCCGTTGCCGGAGAATCGAGACGAGTACCGAGCCCGTGCCAGGGAACCTCGTCAACATACATCATTGCCGCTCTGCCATTCTGAATGCTCAGTTCGTGTGCCAAGGTGAATCTCCTGATGAGCGTGAACGGTTCAGAGGGACCAAGCAGAGTCGCTTGGGCCTCACCAAGAGTTACCCCGCGGAGGAGCGGGCCACGCCGTGTCCGAGTTCGTGGATTGGTTGTTGGAACGGTCCAGCGGGCATGGGAAAGGACTAAACTGAATCACCGTCCGGGAAAATCTGAATCGATGTTGCTCTTTGGTGACGAGATGAATTCGGGGTTCCCGGTTCTCGTCTGGAATCCGTAGGGAATGTCGGAGTGGTGGGTTACGTGGGTCGATGAGAATCGAGAAAGCTGATGATCGCTGATTATCAAACAAATGTTGTTTTCGTTGCCGATACCCTGGAGAGAAGATTTCCGACGGTCTTCCAAGAGTTGAAGTCCATCCTCACGAACCACGGCATTCCGCTGGGGATCATCCCGGGGACTCGCGATATATGGTGCCGTGATTACATGCCAATTCAGGTCGCCGAAGACCGATTCGTCCAGTTCAGATACGCACCCGATTATCTGACCGGGAAGTACCGGCACTTACGAGCTGACGGGGAGATTGGGCCAAATCTGCCTTGGATCAAGAATTGCGTCACCTCGGAGTTCGTGCTGGACGGCGGAAACATCATCGCGTGGGGCGGTCGGGGGATCGTGACGGACAAGGTGTTTAGCGAAAACCCGGGCCGGTCCCGCAAGGACGTGGCCGAGCAACTGAGAGGGGACCTGGGGCTGACAGAGCTGATCGTAATACCGGAAGAGCCGTATGACCCTATCGGCCACGCGGATGGTATGGCGTGCTGGCTCGACGCGGATACCTTGCTGATCAATGATTATTCGTCGCTCGGCCAGTTATTTCGCCGCCGCGTACATCGGAGCTTGAGGCGACATCGCATTGAGGTCGTCGAGCTGCCCTACAAACCACAGCGTGGTTCCCATAATGGGATGCCGACGGCGGTTGGTAACTGGATCAACTTCCTTCGAGTACGCGACCTGTTAATCGTCCCAGTTTTCGGGTTGAAGGCTGATGACCAGCCGATAAGGATGTTGCTTGAGTTACACCCAGGTTACGCAGTCGAAGTTGTCGATTGCAGGGAATTGGCGTTGGAGGGTGGCCTTCTCCGATGTGTGACGTGGCAAGCAAGAAAGCCCCGAAATGATGCCCATTCAGCGAAAGTACCGATGGTTCAGACCGGTGATGCAGGCGTTTTGATGTGAACGGCCGACTCTTCAATCGTTCCCAGGCAGTACTCGCTGAGCCCGGGCCGAGACAAGCTTCCAAAATTAGACGATGATCGATAAACGATATCTATCAACTCGGGATGCAATGAAGGTGTCCCCTGTTCCTCATTTCCGTGACACGGCTTTGTATAATGCCCCGCTCGAAGTGCGGCTTGATCTGGCGAACACGATCGGCAAGACTATCCTCTTGAAGCATGTGACCTTCTCCATGGCACTCGCGATCCACGAACAAGATCGTTGATCGGAGCTCTAATTCTGCTGCTCCGCAGGTACCGAACTCTCGCACAACTTCATCGACCTTGCCTGCCAGGTCAGGAAATTCTTGGCAAAACTCATCACTCAATCCATCGGCCTTTGAACTCGGTTTGATCCTGTATCCGTAGCTCTGCGGATAGATCACCGATTCTTCCTTCACGATGTTCTGGCCACAAGCAGTCGAAAGGTCGCTCAGCACCTCGGAGTCAAAGGGGCCGTAGGTGAATAACGTGAAGTCATAACCCAAGGGAATCTCCTTCAACTCTTGAAGAAAATAGAGGAGTTTCATAAGTTGCGTTCTGCCAAGTGTCTGATCGGGTGCTGTCCTCACTAAGTGAGCGAGAAGAGTGAGTCGCGACTCGGGAGTGAATGGCATCACGGATTCTCCTTGAGCAATTCCGCTACTGCTTCGCGTGCAGCGTCGGCTTGGTCCGGACGGGAATAAATCCGAATGATCTCGATCGGGTGATGATTAAGATTCATGACCACACAGGAGTAATGGGAGAGAGGTCTGACTTTTCGGATGCGGTCTTCAGAGACCACAGAGATGTCGGAAGCCTCCAGCTTGTACGTTGATGTTTTCGACGATTCGATTGCGGCAACCAGGTCTCCCAATGATCGACGAATAAGGTTCAGGGCGATTCGATCGCCGTCACTCGGGCTCTCGGGAGTGTGGTAGACTTCGCGATAATGGTCCCGATGCCGAAGCCTGGTACCGTGCTCTCCCCCCGAATCTGCCGCTGAGAGGATGCCGAGAACACGCCAATCGTCCCACTCAAGATAGTTGCTAATCGTCTCGGGTGAGGGTGGTGGGAAGTTGCCACCTGGTAGGATCGCTTTCAATGCCTCGCGATAGTGATGATCGTAGGCCACCCTGGTCTTATGGAAGTAAACTTGGGTGAACATATAATAGCGAGCAAGGACAAGTGCCTCGGCGGCGTGAACGCCTCCTTCCGTCACTCCAAGTCGTGGCTCGAGTGGCAGGTCTTCCTGCTGACTTCTGCGAGGCATTTCGATCACGAGAATCGTGTTGAGCAGGCGTTTCCAGTCGTACCTGCCATAATCGACGCCGATATGAAGCGAGTCTCTCAACAAGTAATCCATGCGATCGGCATCCATTTGGCCGTCTATCAGTTGCCGCCAGAAGAGTCGGCGACCCGCCGACGACTTGCCTTCAAGCAAGGAAGCAATCTCTTCAGCTCGAACTTCAAATTCATCGTTCTCCGAGTGGTGTTCGATGACGTCCTTGAGGACATGGCGGATGACGGCGGCAGAGTAGGCCTCGTGTTTGAAATGCTTTCCGGATTTGACGTCCTTGGGAAAAACATCCTCTCCTGCATGTGAGAAAGGGCTGTGTCCAGTGTCGTGCAACAGAGCGGTGAGACGCACGATTTGGCGGTCTCGACTGAGCTCGTCCTCTGAGTAGCCTAGACAGGATTCTAAGGCCTGCTTGGAACGGCGGACCACGGCATCAAAGAGTTGGGTAGCCATGTGCATAACCCCAAGTGAATGCTCGAAGCGGGTGTGCATCGCCCCAGGGTAGACGTAGTCAGTCCAAGCGAGTTGGCGAATCCTTCGCAGCCGTTGGAACGCCGGATGATTAATAATCTGAAGTTCCCAGTCGGTAACCGGGATAAATCCGTGAACCGGGCATCGGAGTTCATAGCTTCGGTAATCACCAGCCACGTTCTACTTTTCCTACCTCGCTCGAACACGAGCTTACTATACGCCTGTCCTCATGTCCAGTAAAATACCCCAGAAATCCAATCGAGCGAAAGATCCTTTGAGTCACCAAGGCCTCCTAATTTGGCTTATGCCTTCGCCTTTTGCGTGCCTCGTTTTGCATTGCCTCAATGGTCGGTCATCCATTCGGTCGAAGACCCAATGCTGCTCTTCATTTGAAGAAAGTATTGGCAGTTCACGCAAGAAGCACAATGCGACTGTCCTCGGGTTCGATGCATGTACGAGGTTGCTATGGCATCTGAAATTCCAGTCCGGCCAAGGTATCCATTTATCAACAACCAGCGATCGATAAGGTTGGAAGCAATCCCCGCTAGCTGCAAGAAAAAGGACGACCTGGCCATGCACTCATTGAAGGTCGCGAAGTTAGGCTTTAGCATGAACGGTCGGTTGGAAGCCCTATCGTACTCGGGTACGAGCCCTTGCGTTCCCGATACTCGGTGCAAACTCTGCTCGGAGTGATTTAGAGACGGTCCAAAGTAGGAGACCGTTAGTCCATGGAATGTGAGCCTGGATTCAAACCGGCACGTACATAGATTCTCGACGAAAGCGGAGTGCAGCGTTAGCATTCCGTCGATGAGGCCGTGAGCTCTGCAAAGAAGCAACGTATATGCACTCCTGTTCTGCCTCTGTTGAATCTGGAAGAAGCCGCCGTTTGGGTTAGCATTACCTGGACGGAGGTTTCCCATGAACAAGACACGTCGGCATTTTTCCGGACCCGAGAAGGTCGCCATCCTCAAACGCCACCTGCTTGAACAGACGCCGGTCTCCGATCTCTGCGATGAGCTGGGCATCGGCCCCAATCTGTTCTATCGCTGGCAGAAGGAGTTCTTCGAGAACGGCCATGCTGCCTTCGAGAGCGATCGCAGGTCCAAAACCCTCAAGGATGCCAAGCAGCGCAGGATCGAGCAGCTCGAGGCCAAGCTGCAACGCAAAAACGAAGTCCTCTCGGAACTCATGGAGGAGCACGTCCAGCTAAAAAAAGAGCTTGGGGAACCCTGAGAGGATGCTGGGTCCCCCACGACACGCGTGACGAGATCGTGGACTTCGTGCGCGTCTGGGCCGATAAGACCGAGATCGCCGCTGGGCGGTTCCTGATCTGGATCGGTATCGGCACCAGCAAGTTCCACGACTGGAAGTCGCGCTTCGGCAAGGTCAACGAGCACAACACCTGGGTGCCGCGCGACCATTGGTTGACCGACGCCGAGAAGGAGGGGATCCACAGCTTCGCCCGCCAGCACCCGCTGGAGGGTTATCGCCGGCTCACGTTTATGATGCTCGACGCCGATGTCGTCGCATGCAGCCCGGCCAGCGTCTATCGCGTCCTCAAGGCCGCGGGACTCCTGGCCGGGCAGACGCCCACGCCCACCAAGAAGGGGACCGGCTTTGTGCAACCCCTGCGGCCGCATGAGCACTGGCATATCGATGTCAGCTACCTCAATATCGCGGGGACCTTTTACTTCCTCTGCAGCATTCTCGATGGCTGCAGCCGCTTCATTGTCCACTGGGAGATCCGAGAAAAGATGGAGGAAATTGATGTGGAAACCATCGTCCAACGCGGCCGTGAAGCTTATCCCCTGGCCCGGCCCCGCATCATCTCCGACAATGGCCCACAATTCATCGCCAAGGATTTCAAGGAATTCATCCGCATTTGCGGTATGACCCATGTGAAAACCTCGCCTTATTATCCCCAAAGCAACGGCAAGATCGAACGCTGGCATAAGACTCTCAAAGGCGACTGCATCCGCGTACTCACGCCGCTGTCGCTGGACGACGCCCGCCGGATCGTGGCCGATTACGTCACGCACTACAACACCATCCGTCTGCACAGCGCCATCGGCTACATCACGCCCCAGGACAAGCTCGCCGGCCGCGAAGCTGAGATCTTCGCCGTGCGCGATCGCAAACTGGCCGAGGCCCGCCAGCGCCGCCAACAACAACGCCAAGCCACCGGCAACCCGGCGCCGGCAGCGCCAGCCTCACGCCCTGCCATCGACTTCGCCGCCCTCCGCGCCGTGGTGACGATGGCGGCCGTCCTGCAACTGCTCGGCTTCCAGTCTCGCAGCAGCCACGGCGTGCAACAGCGCGGTCCGTGCCCCTTGCACGGCTCCACGTCCGGCACCAGCCGCTGCTTCTCCGCCAACCTGGAGCAGCACACTTTTCACTGCTTCAAGTGCGGCCGATCCGGCAATGCCCTGGACCTCTGGGCCCATGCCACCGGCCAAAGCACCTATGATGCCGCCATCGATCTCTGCCAGCGCTTACACCTGTCGGTGCCCGAGCTGACGGCGCCCGAGCCCAGGCCAAAACCCCGGAACAGAGAGGAGGAACCCGTAGCCCCCCCGTGAACGACCTGTACAATCAACTGAGTTCGCCGAGGCTCCTTTTCTTTACCCGCTAACTTGAACTCGCGGGTCTTCCAGTTCAGGCTGAACCAGGACAAGCCTTCACGCATGGGCTGAGGGAAAGAGGCAGCCTTCTTGGCAATGGTTTTGGAAGCAGGCGTCGGGAGCACAATGGATTCTGTTCTTCCTCTTCCTTTCGGTGTCTTTGATGCTATTGGCTCTATCTGCAAAACAAACTGTGAAAGCTGAAGCTAGGCAATTACTTCAGAGGGGAATGACAAAGGAAGATGATCATAGAGCGATTGAACTCCTGCTAGCTAGTGCCCGTCGGAAAACGTGTTCTAATCTTCGTGACTTCGTATCGAGGATCGGCGACCTGACCGTTTTCAGATCGGATCCGAGCATGGCTTCTCAGGCTGAGACCCAATCCCGCCCGCTGATGACCGATCCGACCAAATGCAAGACGTACCCTCCCCGCACCGCCGGGGCAACCAGGTGGTTCAACCATTGCTCGGAGTCGCTCCCAGCGACTCAGGCCGCCGACCGGCCGCGCCGCGACCGGCCCGCCTCACTCTTGGGAGCCTCACGGTCGATCAACAGCTTGCCCAGCACGTGAAGATTCCGGCCCAACATCCCCAACCCCACGTAGCGGCAGTAGCCCCCGAAGCTCCGGTCCCGGCACCGCTCCAAGCCGTTGCCCGACTGCAAAGCGCCGATCGCCGACTCCACCCCCGGATGACGCCGCCGCGCACGCCGGAATGCCACCGTCGCCGCACGCTCCTGACGCTCGGCCTGGACATGGCCCTTCGTCGCCAGACACGGCTGCGACACCAACTCGGCCAAGCCGCGTTGATTCGCAGGGGAGTGAAACCCGCGATCGAACGACGCGCTGCGGATGCGACCGCCGAGTCGGCCTTGCACCTGACGCATCTGTTCGACCACGACCTCGCTGTCCTCGGCCCCGTGCGGAAGGATCGCGTATTGGCACACGAAGCCGGCACCATCCTCGATGACCAGCACGCGGTGGCCGAACTCGACGGGTTGGGGCACCTTGCCACGCTTGATCAACTGAGTCTGTGGCTCGAACACGCTGAAGAGCTTCTCGGCGTTGGGTACCGACTCCTCGGCGAGCACGCGGCGACGAGCCTGGTCACAGGCCTGAATCGTCATATTCACGAAGTCGAGCAGCTTCGCCCTGAGCCGCTCGATCGTCCGGGTCGCCGGGCCCGGGCTGATCGGCAGGCACGCCGGGTCGAGCAACTGCGCCGCCCGCGCAGGATCCGGTCGGCCGTCTCGAGGCACGGCCCGGTAGGCGTCCCGGAGCCGCTTACGGTAGTCACGCCCCTTGCTCGCGGCGGTCCGGTTGATGGTGCGGAGTTGCTGCTTCAGCGAGCGGAGCAGGTGCTTGTACTGCCTCCAGCCGCTCTGGCCCAGCAGGCCGGCCAGGCGTCGAGCCGTCGCGATGATCGTGCGAAGGCCGTCGCCGATGAGGCTCGAATCGGTGGGGTAGTGGACGTCGGTTTTCACCACGAACGAGTCGCCCCGGACCGTCTCGGCCGCCTCGGGAGCGAGCCGATGTCCCTCGGAGACGATCAGGTGGTTGAGCCGCTCGATGGTGTCCGGCGACAGCAGGCAGATGTTGTCGCGGAGGCATCGCCAGTCGAACGTTTGGTCGTCGCACCAGCCGTCGATGCCCATGATGCGGCGCAGGGAACGATGCTCCTCGGCGAGGTTCTGGAGCCGGTCGTAGTCGAGGTCACAGCCGAGCCGGACGGTGCCCAGGACGAGGATCGACCAGTAATCCATCCCCGGTCGTCCCTGGTCGGCACGAGTGGTCCCGTTGACATCCTGGGCGACGGCGTCGAGCAATTCGGCGCGAAGTACGGGGCAGGCATAGATGTGCTGGAGGGCCCGGAGGATGGGGATGATCTCGTCACGGCATTCGGTGTTGAGGCGGACATCGGGGATACCCGGGCAATCAAGCCGGAGTTGGGGATCGAAGGGGCGTCGCATGGGTTAGTGCCTCGAAGAATGCCTGGCTCGGGGCCGACAATCGGCTGTATTCAGAGTATTCTGTCACCAACCACGCCAATCTTCGAGAAGCAATTTGATGAGAAACCCAGGAATAGAAGCTCCAAAGACGTTTTCCGACGCCCACTAGCTATGCAAGCCGATTACAACATAACCGGCGGCAGAACTGCCAACCTCGACCTGCCCAACTGGTATATTATATCGATGATATTCGCACTCTTAGTAAGTATCGCTTTATCCTTTCCCGTGGACACAGCTATCGGTATTGGCAAGGGCAAGAAGATCTTGGCATGGCGAAGATGGTGGCTGTCCAGCTTAAAGTTTGTTTTCGTTGTTTTCCTCTTTCTTGCGGTTGGGGGGTCGCTCTTAGCGAACACGCTTTACGACTACCTCACGAAGTGACTCTATCCGGGTTCAAGAGCGGCTTCCCGGGGTCACGGTGTTGGTCGCAGCGAGAAAGTGAGCCAGATTGGCGTAAATAGCTTCGCGGGGTCAGGTAGCTTCGCGGGGTCAGACCCGTTGTGCGCCGTGGAAAGGTGTTGATCTTCAGTGGGTGCAATTCCCACCCGGCAACTGGGTCGCTCCAGCCGGTAGCTATCGGAGCGGTGGTGGAGGTAACAAAACCATCGGAGCCTTCGAGACAGACGGGCCGCTTGGCGGCTCGGCGAGCCGACAGGCCGTAACGTGAGTGAACGTCGAGCAGGCCTCGAAACGACCAATGTGGTCGCCGACCCTGCAAAAGGAAGGGGAAGGCCGCCGCCGCTGGGGATGAATGGAAACGGTTGGAATACACCGTCCCACGAGCGATCAGAACCTAGCGGGCCACCGGGGTAATGACGACGG
This sequence comes from uncultured Planctomycetaceae bacterium, assembly GCA_963813575.1. Lineage (GTDB taxonomy): Bacteria > Planctomycetota > Planctomycetia > Isosphaerales > Isosphaeraceae > Aquisphaera. The sequence continues at coordinate 144,134 of CAWFAF010000039.1, read as the reverse complement.
CATGTCGGTACACGGAGATCAACGCAACACGGGAAACCCGATCGGCGAAGGGTGCTCCCCCTCAACCAGACGCCCGCGAGGGACAGGCTGGGCCGCCTCGGGTTACGGAGAGGCCCATAGTACCATCGAAGCCGGGTAACTCCGGTGGAGGGAAGGGGCCTCAGTTCAAGGCCAACGCACGAAGTAACAGACAGCCAGGAGATTGGTATGAGCCTAACACCTCCACTGAAGGTTGGGAAGTTGCAGACGGCGTTGCACACCAAAGCGAAGAACTCGCCGGACTACCGGTTCTACGCCCTGTACGACAAGATCTATCGCCGAGACGTCTTGGCGTTTGCCTACGTCCGCAGCCGGAACAATGGCGGCGTGCCGGGGGTTGACGGCCAGAGTTTCGACGACATCGAGAAGTCGGGACGCGACCAGTGGCTGGACGAACTGGCGGAAGAACTCCGAAGTGGAACGTACTCACCCCAACCGGTCAAACGCGTGTACATACCCAAAGGGGATGGCAAGCAAAGGCCGTTGGGGATTCCTTGCATCAAAGATCGTGTGGTTCAAACGGCGGTCATGCTGGTCTTGGAGCCGATCTTCGAGGCCGACTTGGAGCCGGAGCAACACGCCTATCGCCCCCAGCGCAGCGCCCTGGACGCCGTTCGCCTTGTCGAGCGGCTGGTCAGGTCGGGGCACACCGAGGTGGTTGACGCGGACTTATCTGGATATTTCGATGGCATTCCTCATGCCGAGTTGATGAAGTCGGTGTCCCGGCGGATCAGCGACAGCCGCGTTCTGCGACTGCTCAAGATGTGGCTGGAAGCACCGGCGGAAGAGACCGACGGCAAAGGGAACCGCCATCGGACGACCCGGAATAAGGACCAGGGGATTGGCAGCCCGCAAGGGTCTCCGATCTCCCCGTTGCTCGCGAATATCTACATGCGACGCTTTATCAAGGGATGGAAGACGGGGGGACATGAGAAGCGTCTAAAGGCACGGATCGTCAACTACGCGGACGACTTCGTCATCTGCTGCCGCGGCACGGCCGACGAGGCCATGACCGTGATGCGAACGATGATGTCCAAGCTGAAGTTGACGGTGAACGAGCAGAAGACGCGGCTCTGCCGCCTGCCCGAAGAGACGTTCGACTTTCTGGGTTACACCCTCGGTCGCAACTACGACTGTCGAACGGGCGAGTCCTACCTGGGACCGCGTCCCTCGCGGAAGAAGATCGACCGGTTATGCGGAGCGATTAGTGAGCTGACGGAAAGACGGAAAGCCTGGCGAGACGTCGAGGAGCTGATTGGTCGAATCAACCGCAAACTTCGCGGCTGGTCCAACTACTTCCGCCTCGGGACGGTGAGCAAGGCCTACCGGAACATTGACAGCCACACGCGCTATCGGGTCCGTCAGTGGTTGTGTGCGAAGTTCAAGGTACCGGGCCAGGGAAGGAATACCTTCCCCGACCAATACCTGCACCAGCAGTTGAGGCTCTACCAGCTTCAACGAACGAAGCGGCAACTGTTCGTGGGCGAACGTGTGTGAACAGCCATTAAACAAGCCTTGTCCGAAAGCCGGGTGCCGGAAATCGGCCCGCCCGGTTTGATGAGCGGGGAGTGAAAACGGAGCATGGCCAGGCTACTGAGGCACCGGCGAACGAAAGGGCCGGTAACAGATAGGCCTAACCTAAACCACCGCGTCACTCCTCGACTCTACTCTTAGTTCAAGTAAGCCGCCGCGCGGCAGGAGGATCTCCGGACTGTTTCGAATGGGAGCCGGGGCGCCGTGAGACGCTCGAGACGCTGCGGAGCGACTTTGTCCCACCTTTTCCAGCGTCGGGGCGGCGGAATGTCGGCGCTTTGCCGCGCGAAGTGTCAAGCTCTCAAGCAGAGGTTTGGGACGATGCCAACCGTGGCGTTCTTCACCCGGTCAATTCGATTCAGGGCCGTGGGATTCAGGCGGGGCACCGGTCTGGCCGGTCTTCAAGTCCTCGTAGATCTGGGCCAGGATGAGGCCGCCCACCGAGACGACGTCCTCTCCCTCCTTCAGGCCGCTGTCGATGACCGCGTGATCGTCCTTCTCCTGGGCGACGCCGACGACCCGCCGCTCGAAGGTGTCCAGGCTTCCCGGTCGACCTCGACGAAGACGTAATAGTGGCCGTCCTCCACGATCAGGGCGGTCCTGGGGATGACGCGTCCGGCCCGGCGCGGGCGGGATTTCGAGCATGCCGCGGACGAGCATGTCGGACTTGAGCCGGCCCTCGGGGTTGGGAATCGAGGTCCGCACCCGGACGGCGTGCGAGTTCGGGTCGACGCGATTGGAGATGTACTCGACCTTGCCCTGGAGCTTCTCCTCCAGGAACGGAAACCGGATCTCCCAGGACTGCCCGAGCTTCACGAGGTCGAGGTCGCTCTCGAAGACGTTTCCCCAGACCCAGAGGCGGTCGAGCGGGGCGATGACGAGCAGGGTGTCGTTCTCGTCGTAGAGGTTCCCGGCGAACGACGTCCCGCTCGATGACGAAGCCGTCGGTCGGGCGAGCGGAGCGTCATCCGGGCCTTCTGCGACCCCGACTTCGGTCTCGACCTGCTCGACCTCGGCCTCGGTCAGGCCGTAGACGAAGAGCTTGTCGCGGGCGACCTCGTACTCCCGCCGGCTCTTCATCTCGTTGTTCTTCGTCTCCTCGAAGAGTTGCTGGGAGATCGGCCTTCGACTGCACGAGCGGCTCGCGGGTCTCGCAGCAGGTTCTTGTCGTAGACCCACTGGATCTGCTCGATCTCGTAGGCGCTCTTCGCCTCGGCCAGGTCCTTGCTGTAGAGGTCGATCGAGCGGGTCGCCCTTCTTCACGGCCTGGTTGACCGCCACGTGGACCTTGTCGACCCGGCCCTTGAACATCGGGCGGATCTTGGTGAGCGTCTCGGTGATGTATTCGGTCGTGCCCAGCAGCTCGAGCCGGATCGGCTCGGTCTGGGCCACGGCCTTGACCGTCGAGAGGCCCATGGCGGTCTGCTTCGCTCGGTGAGCGTGATGAGGCCGTCCCATGGCCGTCCGATCCGCGATGGCCGCTCGGCCAGCGGCAGGTGCTTGCTTGGTCCTGTCCTTGCCGGCGACGGATTCCCAGACGCCTCTCGCCTCGCTCGGGTATCTCCAGGCGAGGTAGCCGAGCCCCGCCGCGATGGCCAGCAGCGATGGCGACGGCCAGGAGCAGCCTTCGCGATGTGCGTCGCCCGCGCGGCGGCGCTCGGGCGGATCGGGCTCGGCCTCGACGGGTCGGATGGCTGCGGATTGAGTCAACGTCATTGGTTTTCTCACGGCTCCCGCTCCTCTTGCTCCGGGCCTCGCGGCGCCGGGAAGAAGCTGTAGAGGGCGGGGATCAGGTAAAGGGCCAGCAGGAGGGCGGTCGAGATGCCGCCGACGACGACGATCGCCAGCGGCTTCTGAGCCTGGGAGCCGATCGGACTCGGCCAGGGCGGCGGGCAGCAGGCCGAGGATGGCCGTGAGAGAGGTCATGGCGACCGGCCGGAGCCTCAGCTCCGCCCCGCGGGTCACGGCCTCCCGCACCGTCGCCCCGGACGCCCGCATCTGGTTGAAATACGAGATCAGGAGGACGCCGTTCTGGACGGCGACGCCGAAGATCGAGATGAACCCGACGGCGGCCGAGATGCTGAAGTTCGTGTGCGTCAGCTTCAAGGCCCAGACCCCGCCCATCGCGGCGGGCAAGACGCCGGCCATGACGAGGAGGGCATCCTTCATCGACTTGAACATGCTGTAGAGCAGGACCATGATCAGGACGACCGAGAGCGGCACCATCACCGCCAGCCGCTTGGTTCGCGGCCTGCATCTGGGCGAACTCCCCGGACCACTCGATGCGATAGCCCTCGGGGAGCATTCGCCCCGGTCTCGGGGTCCTCGACCCTGCGCCGGGCCTCCGCGATGGCGGAGGCGAGGTCGCGGCCCTTGACGCTGAACTTGATGGGGATGAAGCGGCGGTTGTTCTCGCGGTAGATGTAGGACGCTCCCGCCTTGTGCGGGACGATCCTGGCGAGGTGCGAGAGCGGGATGCGGGCGCCGGGCTTCCCCTCGCCACCCTTGATGTCCACCGGGATGCGCGCGATGTCGTCCGGGTCGTCGCGGAGGTCCTTGGGGAGCCGCAGCACGATGTCGTAACGCTTTTCCCCCTCGACCATCTCGGAGAACGCCCTGCCGCCGATGGCGACCTGATGACCTCCTCGACGTCGGCGACGTTCACGCCGTAGCGGGCACAGGCCCGGCGGTCGATCTGGATCTCCAGGTTGGGCTGGCCGACGATGTGGAAGACGCCGACGTTCTCGATGCCGGGGACGCTCCGGAGGATGTTCACCACCCGCTGGCCGGTCTCCTCGAGCGTGGCCAGGTCGTTGCCGATGAGCTTGACGGAGTTCGCCCCCTTGATGCCCGAGAGGGCCTCGTCGATGTTGTCGCGGATGAGCTGCGAGAAGCTGAAGCTCAGCGCCCTCGAAGTCCCGGAACTTCGCGGTGAGCTCCTCCTCGATCTTCTGGCGGGTCATCCCCTCCCGCCATTCCTCCATCGGGCGAAGCGGCACGTTGAATTCGAGGTTGAAGAAGCTGGTGACGTCGGTCCCGTCGTCGGGGCGTCCGACCTGGGACATCACCCCCCGGACCTCGGGGACCGAGGCGATGACCTCGCGGAGCCGCGGGGCCATCCGCGCGGCCTCCTCTCGGGAGACGGTCCGGGGCATCAGGGCCCGGATCCAGAGGTTGCCCTCCTCGAGCTCGGGCATGAACTCGGCCCCCAGCCCGGGCAGGAGGGCGATGGTGAAGGCGAGCAGGCCGCCCATGACAAGCAGGCGTCGCCAGGCGGAAGCGAAGGACGTGGTTCAGGACGTGGCCGATAGACCCACTTCATCGCCCGGTCGATCAAGCGTCTCCTTCTCCTCCGTCTTGTTGTGGAAGAAGAACGAGCAGAGGACCGGGGCGAGGGTCACCGACAGGAGCAGTGCCCCGAAGATGGAGAAGGCATAGGTCGCGGCCATCGGCCCGAAGAGGGCACCCGCGGGGCCGCTCATGGTGAAGAGCGGCAGGAAGGCACAGACGATGATCAGCGTCGAGAAGAAGAGCGGCCTCTCGACCTCGTGCGAGGCGTCGGCGATCCGGTCGATGAGCGGGCGCGAGCGGTCGGCGCCGTGCTCGGTGATGTGCCGGTAGATGGTCTCGACGATGATCACCGAGCTGTCGACGATGATCCCGAAATCGACCGCCCCGATGGAGAGCAGGTTCGCCGACTTGCCCTGGACGTAGAGGACGGTGATCGCGTAGAGAAGGGCGAGCGGGATGACCAGGGCGACGATGCCGGCACTGGCCAGGTCGCCAAGGAAGATGAAGAGGACGGCGATGACCAGGCCGATGCCGACGAGCAGGTTGTGGAGCACGTTATGCGGTCGTGACGTGGACGAGGTCCGTCCGCTGATTGAAGACCGTGAGCCTCATGCCCTTGGGCAGGAGCTTCTCGCGCTCGATCTCCGCCATCTTGTCGGCGACCGCCTCGGAGGTCGGGAGGGACTTCTCGTACTTCCGCATCAGGACGATGCCTTCGACGACGTCGTCCTCATCGCCGCGGCCGACGATCCCCTGGCGGGGCTTGTGGCCGACGATGACCTGGGCGACCTGGCGGACGTAGATGGGCGTGCCGTCGGGGGCCGTGGCGATCACCACGTCGCGGATGTCGTCGAGCTTCTCGGTCTCGATGACCGCGGCCTGCGAGACGTTGGCCGGGTCGAGCGGGTCCTTCCCGCCGCCGAGGAGCCCGACGGCCCGGACGTTGTGCGACTGGGTGCCGAGCGTGAGGATGTCGCCGCCGACGTTGGCGTTCGAGCGGGCGATCGCCTCCTCGACCTGCCGCATCGTCACGCCGTATTGCTTCAGGAGGCGGGTATCGAGGAGCACCTGATACTGCTTGACGGTCCCCCCGTAGCCGGTCACGTCGATGACGCCCGGAACCTGCTTGAGGAGCGGATTCAACACCCAATCCTGGACGGCCTTGAGCTGGTTCGTCGTGTAGCCCGGGCCTTCGAGGACGTAGCGGACGATCTCGCCCGGTCGGGCTCCAGGGCGAGAGGCCGGGCTTGACGTCCCGCGGGCAGGTCGACCGCGGCGATGCGGTTCAGGACTTCTTGCCTCGGCGTCGCGGTAATCGGTGCCGTAGGCGAACTGGCACTTGATGTCGCTCAGGCCCGCGATCGAGGTGCTCCGCAGGGCTTCGAGGCCCGGCATCCCGTTGAGGGCGATCTCGAGCGGCCGGGAGACGAGCCGCTCCATCTCCTCGGGGCTCGCTCCGGGATTCTGGGCGATCACCTCGACGAGCGGCGGCGTGGGGTCGGGATAGGCCTCGACGTTCAGGTTCGCGGCCGAGTAGACGCCCGCGCCGATCAGGCGCGATGACGCCGAGGATGACGATGAGCCGATTGTGGAGGCTCCAGGAGATAATCGCATGGACCATCGGGCGGACCCCCAACCCAGCCTGACGGGGGCCGCACGCACCTCCCCCGAGCCCAATAACGTGGGTGCTCAACGCTTCTACGAATTCTAACCGAATTCGGTTCGGGCCTGTAGTTGACTGGCACACCCCCGGCTGAAACTAACCATCACCGATCCGGAGAGATCGAACACGACTCAGTCTTTCTCGTCCGAATTTGATGGATTAAGATGTGCATGAGCGCGACTGAGTGAAAACCGTCGTCCCATGGTCATCCCTGGAGGGCTCATGCATCATCCCCGAGTCACGATCGCCCAGCTCATCCTTGTCGTGTTCGTCGCCGCGATCGGGCTGGCGGCAATGCGCAGCGGCTCGCCGGCCTGGGCTGGGGCGCTGTTGTCGATCACGTTCTTCGCGATGATCTGCTCGATTCTCGGCATCGCGCTTGGACGCGGCACCCGGCGCGTCTACTGGTTGGGGTTCGCGACCCTGGGCTGGAGCTACCTGCTTCTCATCTATGTACCCTGGCTGCACGAAAACATCGGCCAGTACCTCCTGGCTCCCAACCTGTTCGAGCAGGCTCGAAGTGCTTCTCCAAACGGCCTCCATTGGGGGTGGTGGCTTCCAGAGCGTCCCAGTAGGAGTACTCGGAGCGACGGCGACGGCCGGCGGATTCGGCGGCGCAGGGGGCGTTTCAGGCCTCACCGATTTCGTCCGGATCGGCACCTCGATGGAGGCGTCCTCTGGGCGTACCTGGGCGGCTGGGCGGCTCGCTACTTTGCCTCGGGACGAGACCATGAGAGTGCTCCTCGGCCCGCCGGGTCTACGCGATCGTCCGAAGTCGGGGAACGAACCGCGGGGACGTGAATGTGACTGACTCGCGGTCCTCAGACGACTCTGGTCAGGTCGCCGGCCCAGCTATCCCACGGCGAAGCGCTTCTTGAGCGTCCATGGTCCGAATCTGACATGTGCGGTGAACGCAGTCCTTGAGCATACCGCGTCCCGCGGCCCGCCGCACCACGGTCGAAGCCGACCTCGATCCACTCTTGTGATCGCCGATTCACTGCCAGACAATTGTGGGCGCGATCGCCTGGCCGCGGGTGTCAGCAACTTCAAGTCCGCTCGACTCTTTGAACACTGCGATCGCGACCGATCTCAAATGCATGTCGATGGCAGACAGGAGCGAGTCGCATGGGAATCGATTCTGGAGGCGCTGATCAAGACGCTCAACAAAACCTGCTTGAATGGCCTGGAAGCCGCGGCTGGACTTTGTCTGTCTCGGACCAATTCCAGCGTGGAGGTCGAGCACTGGCTGATCAAACTCGTCGAGGTGCCTAACATCGACCTCACGCGAATCTTTCGCCACTTCGAGGTGGACACGTCGCGTTTATCACGCGACCTGACTCGCGTGATCGACGGGTTTCGTACCGGCAATCAGCGTACGCCTACGCTCTCGCTCAAGGTCGATCGCCTGCTGCGCGGCCTGGGTCACCGCGTCGGACGCGCAGCCTGCTTCCCGAGATCTCCCGTGAGATCCTGGGCCGGATGGCTGAGGGTCAGGCCATCTCCGCGGTGCATGTCTCGGTTGACAAGGAGGGGGAGTTTGAGTACGCGATCCAGTAACGCGGGAAGCCCAAGTTAAGAACAGGAGCGAGCAGGCTTTGCTCTCAGTTCTCGCATCTGGCCGGCGCCTGGCTCGCGGCTGTCGATTCTGCCGCCACCAGGTGAACCTGGTAAACCATGGTGCTTCGATCATGGAGCCGAACGTGCCACGGCAGCCCATCCAGTTCCGCGATCACGGCGAGGCCGGGGATCGACCCGGGATGGGCACCGTCGGCGAGCAAGGACCGGAGGACCGGTTCAGAGGCACCCGCCGCCGGACCGCGCTGGGAGTGGCCGCCCAGCCAACCTTCCAGCGGCGTGACCGAGGTGGACCAGTCATAGGGACAGCCGAGAAGAGTCAGTCCAGGGCCTGTGGCGAGTGGCGTTGAGACGAACGTCTCAGGCCGTCTGCTGGTTGTGGCTTACCAGGATCTCGCGAAGCGTTTGCCCTTCAGTCGGCGTAATACGTCCCGATCGAGTCAACTCTTCTACTTCTTGGCGGCATCGCTCCACCACCTGCCTCTTGCCCGGATAGTCGGCGTGCCGGACGATCAGCCCCGCAGTCTCCAACAGGCGTGCAAAACCAGGCATGTCATCCATGGGATTGGCTCCGCTTCGAGCGTGATTGTAGGGATGCATCATGGCGCTGTTCTCGATTATAGGGCAGGCACCCTCAAAGTGTGACGAAGAATCCGGTAAATCGAGTCAATTTTCTGGCGATACCAATCAGATGTCCACAATTACTATACGCTCGATCAGAGAACGAGCAAATGGTGCATCGATTCTCGACAGCCCACCTCGCACGCGGGATGGCGGCGCGTGCCAAGGTTTCAGGAAGTTGCGGCCGGCGCGACGGGAATAGCACCCGGAAACACGAATGCGTAGAGCATGACGATGGCACCGACCAAGAAGGCCAGGAGCAGGCTGTGCTTGATGACGACCTTGAAGATCTCTGCCTCGCGGCCCACCTGCTCGGTGGCGGTGCTCGACACAACGATCGATTGTGCATCAATCATCTTTCCCATGACGCCGCCGCTGGTATTGGCGGCGGCCATGAGGACTGGGCTCATGCCCAGACGTTCAGCCGTCACCTTCTGAAGATTGCCGAAAAGCGCGTTGGAGCCCGCGTCGGTGCCCGTCAGGGCGACTCCCAGCCAGCCGAGCAAGGTTCCAAAGAACGGAAAGACCGGCCCGGTTCGCGTCAGGCTTAACCCGAGAACGGTGTCCATGCCGGCATAGCGAGTAATGAAGGCTAGCCCCACCATGAAGCTGATGGCCAGGAGCGATGGGACGAGATGACCGACGGTGCGCCCGAACGTCCGCATGACTTGAAGAGGAGACATGCCCAGCAGGAGCGCTGCAGAGTACGCCGCTAAGGAAAACCGCCGTGCCGGGCGTGGGAATGATATTCAGGTCTGCAATGGCATCTTCGGGTGTTGGGACGGCGACAACCGGCGGCATTCGCAAGACCGCGGTGCAAGTAAGGCACTGGCTGCCGAAGCGACCCGGCGGAGAGCGCCCGGCCGATGGCAGGCATTCCCCAGGCGAAGATGAAGACCGACGCCAGCAGAAAGGGAGACCAACCTTTGAGCACTTGGGCCGTGGAGTGCCGGGGCCGGTCGCCGAGAATCGTCTCGCCTTTCGTTTCGCCCTCCTGCCGCCGGTCGAGGGTTGGCCCGCGTTCCTCGTCGAACGTCATTTTGACTTTTGGTTTCCAGACCTTGAGAAAAGCCACCATGGCCAGAAGAGACCCCAGTGCCGCAACGACATCGACCAGTCCGGATTCCTGATAGTTTGACCAGTAGAATTGGAGTAATGCGAACGAAAGGCCGCTGACCACCAAGCGCCGGCCAGACCTCCCATGTTTGGCGCCAGCTCACCATGCTGCGCACCAGCCAGATCGGAAGGATGGCCGACACGGGGGGCAGAATTCGCCCGACCATGGCGCTCAGGATCGGCTCGGGAAAGCTGGTCACACCCGAGAGCACGCGAATCGGGTTGCCCACGCCGCCCCAGGCGACCGGGGCCGTGTTGGCCACCAGGCAGAGCGTGGCCGCCTGGAACGGTTCAAAACCGAGTCCGATCAGGAACGAGCCGGCGATGGCGACCGGCGCCCCACCGCCGCCAGTTCCTTCCAGAAAGGCCCCGAAGCAGAAAGCGATCAGGATCAGTTGCAATCGCTTGTCGGACGACAGGGCCGCGATCGAGTCTTTCATCACCTGGAACTGTCCGGTCTCGACGGCGATGTTGTAGAGGAAAATCGAGCCGACAATGATCCAGGCGATGCGAATCATGCCAAAGACCACGCCCAGTGCTCCCGCCGCCACAACCATCGTCGCCGGCATCCGGAAAACAACCAGGGCCAGCAAGACGGCCATGAGCATGCCTGCCAGCGCCGCGATCCAGACGCGCGCCCGCACAGCGCGATCAGCGTGAAAAAGAGCGTGATGACCGGGAGGGCCGCGACCAGAGTGGAGAGAGTCCAGCGACTGCAAGGGATCGTAGTTTTGCGGCCAGGTCATCGGGCATGAGCTCCCATGGCTGGAGGAGGTCTGTGAGCGGCGGTTTTCCTTCGGGTTGCGTACACGCGAAGGCCCGTGCCGAAAAACACCCCCCCTACCCCCCCTTCGCAAGGGGGGGATTATAGGCCCGCTCGCGTTTTTCTTTCCCCCCCTTGCGAAGGGGGGGTAGGGGGGGTGGCGGGGCGTACGCTATGCGTCTAAATCGGCGTTAGAGTGATGTTCGCGGGGTGTGTGGCCAGTTCCGCTGTGTCGCATCACGGTCGGATCACTGTACCATCTCGCCTTCGGGTCGAGCCCCAGCGGTGATCAAAGGTGTTGCCCTCGGGAAAGGGAAACTTGGCGGCGAGCTGCTCGTTGATGTCGATGCCCAGCCCGGGCGCTTCATTCGCGTACATATAACCATCCTTCGTCTCGGGGCAGCCTGGAAAGACCTCGCGAGTCCGGGGAGGAAACACGTAGCCTTCGTGAATTCCGAAATTGTGGCTGGCCAGCTCGAGTGCCAGGCCGGCGGCGTGCGCCACGGGCGAGCAGTCTCCGGGGCCGTGCCAGGCGGTTTTCACGCCGAAGAATTCGCACAGGGCGGCCACCTTTCGCGCCATGCTCAGGCCGCCGATCTGCGAGATGTGAATGCGGATGAAGTCGATCAAGCGCTCGGCGATCAGTGGAACATACTCTTGCTGGGTGTTGAAAAGCTCTCCCATCGCCAGGGGCACACTTGACTGCTGCCGAATGAGCCGGAAGTGATCCTTCTCTTCGGGAGGAAGCGGGTCCTCGAGGAAGAACAGGCGATGCTTCTCCAGCTCCTTGCACAGAGCCACGGCCTGACTCGGTGTGATCCGCTCGTGAACGTCATGGAGCAGCTCGACTTCGTCTCCCAGGCTCGATCGCAAGTGCTCGAATAGCTTGGGAAGAGTGCGCAGATACGGCCCGGGTTCCCAGATGTACTTGGGATTGCTGGGGCCGATTACCTCCGCCCCGTCCGGCTCGGACCGCGCGGCAGCGGCGCCGTACGTCGCCAGGCCGGGGATCGAGACCTGGACCCGAATGTGGCGATAACCTTTGGCCATCGCCTGGCGGGCGTTGTTCTCAACCTCCTGGAAATCTCGTCCCTGGACATGAGCGTAAAGTGCGGCGGCGAATCGGCACTTGCCGCCCAAAAGCTGGTAAACGGGCATATTGGCCCGCTTGCCCTTGATATCCCAGAGCGCCATGTCAACGCCGCTCATGGCGTTGAACAGGACCGGCCCGTTGCGCCAGTAGAGCTCACGTAAGAAGACTGCCAGATGTCTTCGATCTGATCGACGTCACGACCGAGGAGGAAGGGCTTGAGGTAACTCTCGACCGCCGTTGCCACCGCGAGCACGCGCTGGGTGAACGTGGCGCAGCCCAGGCCGTACAGTCCGGGCTCACTGGTCGATACCTTGACGATGACCAGTCGAATGCGATCCGGCGCGGTGAGGATCGTGCGGATGTCGGTGATCTTCAGGGGTGGCAGACCGCGTGGCGGATCGGGCGTTTTCGGCTCGGCTTGCGCCGCGCCGGCATGTTGTGGCCCCATCCCGGCCAGACCCGCCGCGGCACCAGAGGACAAGGACAGCCAGCGCAGGACGTCGCGTCGATCCATGTTCAAGCTCCTTTCACACGAGCCTGGGAGAAGAGGCCAATCCGGGCGAGGCCGAGTTCGGATGTTCGAGGCCAATCTAGCCGGTGCCGCTAGCCCCCGCAATCGCCTGGCGGCGAAGTCTGCGACATCCGCTCCCTCGGTTTGGCAAGCGGTTTGCAGGCATTTGAAGCAATCAGAAGGTTCGGGGGCGGGCTCTAATTTATGAAAAGCCGTAAAGATTGAATAATCCTTCACGATTGTCGTCGTACTTGCCGGCTTACACGACTTCCAAGCACAGGAGAGGCATGACCCATGGCCAGAACCACGGCGGATGTCCTTTTTGAACGGCTGACGGCGTGGGGCGTTGATGTGATCTTCGGCCTGCCCGGCGATGGCATCAATGGCTTCATGGAGGCCCTGCGAAAGCAGCGGGAACGCATCCGCTTTGTGCAGGTGCGACACGAGGAGGGCGCGGCGTTCATGGCCTGCGGCTACGCCAAGTTCACGGGGCGGCTTGGTGTCTGCATTGCCACGAGTGGGCCCGGCGCAATCCACCTGCTCAATGGTCTTTACGATGCCAAGATGGACGGCGCGCCCGTACTGGCGATCACCGGGCAAACCTACCACGACATGATGGGCATGCATTACCAGCAGGAAGTGAACCTGCTGGGGCTCTTCGAAGACGTTACCGTGTTCAACCAGCAGATCAATGGCCCCCAGCATGCGCACGGCCTGGCCGACGCCGCGTGCCGCGCAGCGCTATCACGCAAGGGTGTAGCGCACCTCAATTGTCCCAACGACTGGCAGGAGCTCACGGACGAGGAATCGTCCAACATGATGGTGAAGGGGCATACCTCTGTGGCCTGGAGGCCGCCGTTCGTGGTTCCCCAGGCAGAGTCGATCAAGACAGCCGCCGACATTCTCAATGCCGGCAAGAAGACCGTGATCATGGTGGGGCAGGGGGCGCTTCACGCCGGCGACATGGTGGAGAAGATGGCCGATACCCTGGGCGCGCCAATCATCAAGGCCCTCCTCGGCAAGGCCGTGGTTCCCGACGACAGTCCGTACACCACCGGCGGCTTGGGCTTGCTCGGGACCGCCCCTTCCGAGCAGGCGATGGAAGAATGCGACAGCCTGATCCTGGTGGGCACGAGCTTTCCCTACATGGCGTATCTGCCCAAGCCAGGCCAGGCGCGCGCGGTACAGATCGATCGCGACCCCGCGCGATTGGGTCTGCGCTATCCGATTGACATCGGCCTTTGCGGAGACTCGGCGGCGACACTCGAAGTCTTGCTTCCCTTGCTCAAGCGGCGTCAAGACCGGTCGTTCCTGGAGAAGGCCCAGGAGCGGATGCAGGATTGGTGGAAGCTGATGAGGACGCGCGAGGAGCGCACTGATGTTCCGCTCAAGCCTCAGGTGATCGCCAGGCATGTCAACGACCTGCTTGCCGATAACGCCATCGTGACGACCGACTCGGGTACCATCACCACGTGGGCGGCGCGGCATATCAAGATGCGGCGAGGAATGAAATTCTCCTGTTCGGGCAATCTGGCCACGATGGCGCCTGGCTTGCCCTACGCCAACGCGGCCCAGATCGCCTTTCCCGACCGCCAGGTCGTGGCCTTCGTGGGTGACGGCGGGTTCACGATGCTCGGCTGCGAGTTCATCACGGCCGTCAAGCATAAGCTGCCGATCAAGGTCATCATCATCAAGAACAACGTGCTCGGTCAGATCAAGTGGGAGCAGATGGTCTTCCTGGGGAATCCCGAGTACGGCGTCGAGCTCCAGCCGATCGACTTCGTCAAGTTCGCCGAGGCTTGTGGCGGCGTCGGGTTCCGCTGCGAACGGCCGGAGGAGGTTCGCCCGGCGCTCGAAATGGCATTCAAGTCGACGAAGCCGGCACTCGTCGAAGCGGTGGTCGATCCGTTCGAGCCGCCATTGCCCGCACGGACGTCGCCCAAGCAGGCCCTGAAGTTTGCCGAGTCGCTGGCCAGGGGCGAGCCCAACCGCGTGAAAATCGCCACCACGATCTTCCGCGACAAGGTGACCGAGTTCTTTCAATAGCCATTAACCTGTGGCGGAACCATGCCGGCCTTGAGCAAGCAGCTTGGCGAAACGGGAGTTCCCGTCGAACAGACCGTGGTGTCGGTCTACACGGTGCCGACCGACGCACCAGAATCGGATGGAACCTATGAGTGGCGGCAGACGACGCTGGTCCTTGTCGAGATCACCGGCGGCGGGCACACCGGGCTGGGTTATACCTATGCCGACGCCTCCACGGCGACCCTGGTTCGAGACCTTCTGGCCAAGGTGATTCAGGGCCGGGACGTGATGAACATCCCCGCCGCCTGGTCGGCGATGGTCGCGGCCATTCGCAACCTGGGCCGTCCCGGCGTTGCTTCGATGGCGATTTCCGCCGTCAACGCGGCGCTCTGGGACTTGAAAGGCCGCCTCCTTGGTCTGCCCCTGGTCAGGCTATTGGGCGCGGTCCACGAGGCCGTACCGGTTTACGGTAGCGGCGGGTTCACCTCGTACTCACTCAAGCAACTGCAAGACCAGCTTGCCGGCTGGGTCGGCGCAGGCATCATGAGAGTCAAGATGAAGATCGGCCGCGAACCCGACGCCGATCCCGCGCGAGTCAAGGCGGCACGCCAGGCCATCGGCGTCGACGCCCTCCTGTTCGTCGACGCCAACGGTGCGTACTCTCGCAAGCAGGCCCTGGCCGAGGCCCAGCGGTTCGCCGACCTGGGCGTGAGCTGGTTTGAAGAGCCGGTCTCATCCGATGACCTTGAGGGACTGCGGCTGATCCGCGACCAGGGCCCGCCCGGGATGGACATCGCCGCCGGCGAGTATGGATACGACCTGTTTTATTTTCGGCGAATGCTCGAAGCCGGCGCGGTCGATGTCTTGCAGGCCGATGTGACGCGGTGCGGCGGGATCACCGAATTTCTCCGCGTGGGGGTGCTCTGCCAGGCGGCGCTCGCTGCCGTTTTCGGGACACTGCGCGCCGTCGCTGCACATCCACGCGGCGTGCAGTCTGCCGGCCATGCGCCACCTCGAGTATTTCCACGATCATGAGCGAATCGAGCATATGCTTTTCGACGGTGCACCGACGCCGAAGGGCGGCAGCCTGAGGCCCGACCTGTCCCGGCCCGGCCTGGGACTGGAATTCAAACGTAAAGATGCCCAGCGGTACGCCGTTTGAGGACCAACAGAGAAGCTGGAGAAAGGCTTGATGGCCATCGACACCGACACGATTCGTGACCGCTCCGCCCAGCGTTTCAAACCCCTCTTCGTCGATGCCTCGGCCCTCGAGTCCGAGCTCAGGAATGCCCTTCGCGGCGAGGTCCGGTTCGATGCCGGCAGCCGGGCGCTTTACGCCACCGACGGCTCGAATTACCGCCAGGTCCCCATCGGGGTCGTCATCCCTCGCGACATCGACGACGTGATCAAGACGATCGAAATCTCCCGCGCTCGCGGCGCGCCCATCCTCTCACGCGGTGGCGGAACGAGCCTGACAGGAAGCTGCTGCAACGTGGCCGTCGTCATGGATTGGTCGAAATATCTTAATAGAGTTCTCTCCATCGACGTCGACCGCAAGCTGGCACGGGTTCAGCCGGGGACCGTCCTGGACGTACTTCGCGCCGAAGCCGAGAGGCACCACCTCACGTTTGCCCCCGATCCGTCGACCCACACGCACAACACCCTGGGCGGGATGATCGGCAATAACTCATGCGGCGTTCATTCGCTGATGGGGTTGAAAACGGGCCGCACCTCAGACCAGGTTCACGAGCTCGAGATCCTGCTCTACGACGGGACGCGGATGACCGTGGGTGCCACGACAGAGGATGAGCTGGCCGGGATCATCGCGGCCGGTGGACGCAAGGGCGAGATTTACGCCCGTCTGCGCGATCTGCGCGACCGCTATGCCGACGAGATCCGCCGCCGCTATCCCAAGAACCTGCCGCGCCGCGTCTCGGGATTTAACCTCGATGATCTGCTGCCCGAAAACGGATTCCACGTGGCCCGCGCCCTGTCGGGAACCGAGGGAACGTGCGTGACCATGCTGGAGGCGAGCCTGCACCTGGTTCATAGCCCCGCCGTGAAGTCGCTTCTGGTGCTGGGCTATCCCGATGTGTACAGCGCCGGCGACCACGTTCCCGAAATCCTGGAATCACAACCGACGGGTCTCGAAGGTCTCGACGACGTGCTGGTGCACGACATGAAGAAGAAGGGCATCCACCCGCGGGACATCACGCTCTTGCCCGAAGGCGGAGGCTGGCTGCTGGTGGAGTTTGGCGGCGAAACGAAGCGGGAGTCCGATGAGAAGGCACACAAGCTGATGGAGGCTCTCGGCAAGAAGGCCAATCCCCCATCGATGAAGCTCTTTGACGACGAAGCCGAAGAGGAGCACCTGTGGAAGGTGCGCGAATCGGGCCTGGGGGCGACCGCGCGCATCCCCGGCGAGAAAGACGCGTGGGAAGGCTGGGAAGATTCGGCCGTACCCCCCGACAAGGTTGGCCCCTATCTTCGCGATCTGCGCGGCCTGCTGCAGAAATACGGCTATAACTGCTCGCTTTACGGACACTTCGGCCAGGGGTGTATTCACACGCGGATCGACTTCGACTTGAAGACAGTTGAGGGGGTCAAGCATTTTCGCGAGTTTCTGAACGAGGCCGGAGATCTCGTGGCCTCATACGGCGGCTCGATCTCGGGTGAGCATGGCGACGGTCAATCGAAGGCCGCGCTCCTGCCCAAGATGTTCGGCAACGAGTTGGTCCGTGCCTTCGGCGAGTTCAAGGCGATCTGGGACCCCGACAACAAGATGAACCCGCACAAGGTGATTGACCCTTACCTGCCCGGTGAGAATCTCCGGCTGGGACCGCATTACCATCCCAAGGAGCGCGAGACCCATTTCAAGTTTCCCGACGATCACGGCAGCTTCTCCTACGCGACCGAGCGGTGCGTGGGCATTGGCGAGTGCCGCAAGGAGCAAAATGGCACGATGTGCCCGAGCTACATGGCGACCAAGGAAGAGATGCATTCGACGCGGGGGCGCGCCCATTTGCTATTCGAGATGTTCCAGGGCGATCCGATGAAGGAGGGTTGGAGGAGCAAGCCGGTTCGCGAAGCCCTCGACCTTTGCCTGGCGTGCAAGGGATGCCGCACCGAGTGCCCTATGAATGTCGATATGGCCATGTACAAGGCCGAGTTTCTGGCCCATTATTACGAGTGGCGTCCGCGGCCTCGCCACGCCTACGCGATGGGCTGGATTTACTGGTGGGCCCGGCTCGCCTCGATTGCCCCTGGGCTGGCGAATGCGATTGCACACGCACCGGGCCTGGGTGCCGCGCTCAAGTTTCTGGGCGGGATTTCGAGCAAGCGGGAGATGCCTTCATTCGCACCCGAGACGTTCAAGGAGTGGTTCCAGCGAAAACGGCCGAATCCCGACGGTGGTCCTCGCGTCTTGCTCTGGCCCGACACGTTCAATAACCACTTCCACCCGCAGACGGCGATCGCCGCGGTCGAGGTGCTTGAGGCCGCTGGCTTCCAGGTTGTGGTGCCCCGGCGATCGCTTTGCTGCGGTCGTCCACTCTACGACTTCGGCATGCTCAAGACGGCCAAGCGCCTGCTCCGCCAGATTATCGACGAGCTGCGTCCGGAAATCGAAGCAGGCACACCATTCGTGGGGCTGGAGCCAAGCTGCGTGGCCGTCTTCCGTGATGAGATGTGCAACCTCTTTCCTATGGATGAGGATGCCAAGAGGCTGAGGGACAACACGTTCATCCTGAGCGAGTTCTTGGAGAAGAAGGCTTCTCATTTCCGGCCGCCCCGGCTGCGCCGCAAGGCTATCGTGCAGAAACATTGTCACCACGATCACGTCATGGGGTTCCGCGAAGAGGATGCTCTGTTAAGAAAGCTCGGACTGGATTTCGAGATTCTCAATTCGGGCTGTTGCGGCATGGCCGGCTCGTTCGGCTTCGAGTCTGGGCATTACGATGTGTCGGTGGCCGTCGGCGAGCGGGTGCTCTTGCCCGCCGTGCGAGCGGCCGATGCCAGCACGCTGATCATCGCCGACGGCTTCAGTTGCCGCGAGCAGATCGCCGGCCTCACCGGCCGCGGCGCTCTGCACCTCGCGCAGCTCTTGCAAATGGCCTTGCACGAGGGTCCTGAAGGTCCACGCGAAGTGCCTCCCGAACAGAACTATCAGCCCCTGGGTAAATGGTCACCCAGCTCTTCGAACGGCGTGAATGGGTTCACGTCGGACGGAGCCGCGTCACGTGGCAATGGTCGAGCCCAGCTTGCCCCGCCGGAACGGTCAGATCAGTCGGAATCCACCCATCGGCGTGCGACCCGAGGTACATGAAATGAGCGAGATCTCCTCGAATTCGGCCAGTAACCGGGACGTCAGGACCTACGAGTACAAGGGCATTCAGGTCTATGGTCGCAAAGGACCGGATGGAGCATTCACCGAACTCGATTCTATTGATGGAGACGAGAAGAAGATCCGCGAGATCGCCGATTTTCTTCAGCGGCGCGGGTACGGCGTGATGCGGCAGCGGCAGGCCCGCGCGGGTCGCGTCTATGAGCTCTTCAAGGCCACCTGGATCGGTATCGGCCCTCCCCCAGATGATCCGTTCGCACCAAACACTGAGACAACGACTGGAGCACGACAAATGAAGTCCAAGCTGATTCATGACAACGAGGGCGAGCGAACCTTCGCGCTGATCTTCGAGGCCGGTGACGAGGCCATGGCAGGCCTCCGCGAGTTCGCCCGCCAGCACCAGTTAGGCGCCGCGGTTCACGGCCATAGGAGCGTTTCAGGAGGCAACGCTGGGTTACTTCGATTGGCAGTCGAAGGATTACCGCAAGATCCCCGTCCGCGAGCAGGTCGAGGTTCTCTCGCTGGTGGGCGATGTCGCACAGCAAGATGACGAGCCGAAGGTTCACGCCCACGTGGTCCTGGGGCGGTTCGACGGATCGACGCGAGGCGGCCACCTGCTGGAAGGGCACGTTCGCCCGACCCTGGAGGTCATGCTCGTCGAGTCTCCCGCGCATCTGCGCAAGGAGCACGATCCGGCATCGGGGCTGGCCTTGATCCGCGTGTGAGAGAGAACGGGGAAGACATGACAATGGCAGAACGTGGAATGCACGGCGGCCACTCCGCCCGTGGTCGTGATCACTGGAGCCTCGGCGGGCGTCGGCCGCGCCACGGCTTGCGCCTTCGCGGCGGAGCAGGGGGCGTCGATCGGCCTACTGGCGCGGGGCCGAGACGGCCTCGAGGGCGCGAAACGCGACGTCGAGGCGCGAGGCGGGCGAGGGCTCGTTTTGCCGGTGGATGTCAGCGATGCCGCGGCCGTCGAGGCGGCCGCCGCCGCGGTCGAGCAGGAGTTTGGACCGATCGACGTCTGGGTCAATAACGCGATGCTGTCTGTTTTCTCACCGGTGAAGGAGATGCGCGCGGAGGAATACCGCAGGGTGACCGAGGTGACGTATCTCGGCTACGTGAACGGCACGCTCGCCGCGCTGCGGCGGATGCTCCCGCGCGATCGTGGCATCGTGATCCAGGTTGGCTCGGCGCTGGCTTACCGTGGTATTCCGCTTCAATCGGCTTACTGCGCCGCCAAGCATGCGATTCAGGGCTTTTGCGATTCGCTGCACAGCGAGCTGATTCATG
This sequence comes from uncultured Planctomycetaceae bacterium, assembly GCA_963813575.1. Classification (GTDB taxonomy): domain Bacteria; phylum Planctomycetota; class Planctomycetia; order Isosphaerales; family Isosphaeraceae; genus Aquisphaera. Next base: position 124,269 of record CAWFAF010000039.1, on the reverse strand, counting down.
ACGGCAGCAAGGTTCGGCTCACGATGGTGCAGATGCCGGCGATGAATACCCCTCAGTTTGGTTGGGTCAAGAGTCGTCTTCCTCGCAAGGGTCAGCCGGTCCCGCCCATCTATCAGCCGGAAGTGGCTGCGCGGGCGATCGTCTGGGCAAGCTCTCACAATCGGCGTGAAATCTATGTGGGATGGCCGACGGTCGAGGCCATCGTCGGAAACAAGATCGCTCCCGGCTGGCTAGACGCCTACCTCGCTCGAACTTGCTATGACGCCCAGATGACCGACGAGCCCGAAGACCCCGGCCGTCCCAACAACCTCTGGGAACCGGTCCCGGGCGACCACGGCGCACACGGAACCTTCGATCGCCGTTCCCGCTCATCGAGCTGGCAACTGTGGGCCGATCTCCATCGCGACTGGCTGGCCGCCGCGGGCGCAGGCCTCGCGGGGCTGGCGTTCGGGCTCTGGGCGAATCGGAAGCTAACCGGGCAAAACGGCGGGCCGGACTTTCATCGAGTGGCCGGAGGCGGTCCGTTACCTACCGGTGGCAGGTAAGGCGGCCGCGCGGTGTCCACCGGCTGGTCCTCACCCGCGGGGTGGAGCTGAGCGACCTCGCGGGCCGGGTAGCCCAGCGCGTGGAACAGTTCGAACTGCGCCCGGTTGTACTCGGTTACGGTGGTGAAGTATTCGTCGAACGCTCTCTGCAAGAGCTGCAGCGCGTAGATCGCCTCCTGCGGCCGGGTGATCAGCACCAGCTCGTCGCCGAAGCGGCTGGTCTGCGAAAGGCCCTCGATGGTACCGTTCAAGGTAATGATGCCGGTGCGGAGTGCGCGATCGGCCTGAACTACCCGGGCCGCCGCCGACTGCACACGCGCGTGGGCCTGGTTCACCTCTTCCGCGACCATGTCCTGGGCATTACGGAGGTCGATGACGGCTCTCGACTCACGACCGCGCTGGGCCTTGATTCGCGCGAGGTTGCCGAATCCCAGGCTTTCGGCCTGCCAGACGAGCTGGATGCTGAAGTCGTCTCGGCCTGTCCACTGGTTGAGGCTGCTGTTGGGGCCCAGGCCGAAGATCCCGCCCTGGAACAACATGCCGGCTGCGGTCTGGTAGCCGTTGAGCAGCACGGTGGGTAGAAGTGGGCGTGCCTTCTCCCGGCGGATGCCGACCTCGGCCGCCCGTATCAGGGCACGGCGTGAGGCGATTTCGGGGCGGTTGGTAAGCGCGATCGGCATCAGGTCATCTAGCAGGCGGGCCGGGTCGATGAGGGTGATCTGGGTGTGGTCGTGCTCCAGCGGCTCGACCACCGCGCGGGGGTCGAGCCGCAGCACCTTCGTGAGCCGGGCGCTCTGTACACGCCACTGCTGCCGCGCCGTGACGGCCAGCTGAGAGAGGTCGGCAAGCATGTTGCGCGCCCGATCGACCTCGTAGGCAGGAACGAGGTCGCGGCTGAGGGTGGCGATCCGGTTGACCACGTCGTGCGCCCGCTCGACCGTGTAGAGGGTGCCGGCATAGATTCCCCGGTACTGGTGCACCATGAAGTAGGCGTCGGCGGTGCGCAGCAGGGCATCGTTCTTCGCGGACTGGATGTCCCAGTGCCGGGCGTTCAGCGTTTGCCGAGCCACCAGCGGTTCGAAGATGGCATCGGTCGTGGCGAGAACTCCATACAGGCCGGCACCGCCGTAGAAGAAGTTGACGCTGGGTGCGGTCATGATGCCCTTGTTAAAGTCGGGTCCGCCTCCGTCGTGGCGGATGTAGTCGAAGCCGATGTTGAGCTCGGGAAACCACAGCAACTTGGCCTGCGTCAATTCGGCCTCGGCAATCCACGCCCTGGCCTGCGCGGCGGCCACGATCAAGGGCCGCGCGTCGGACAGCCGCAGCGCGGTGGCCAGGTTGATCGGGAAGCGGAGGTCGGTGGGCTCGGTCGGGGTGGCTTTGAGGTTCACGGGGATGTCCAGTGGTGAACGACCCGGCGCGATCGATACGTTGTCGCCGCGCGCACCGCCGGTTGGCCCGGCGCGGTCGGGCAACGGTGTGGGCAAGTCCCGCCGGCGCTGGCTGTTTGAAATACTCGGGGCCGAAGGTACCGGCGACTGGGGCAGGTCGCGGCCGCTCCGTTTCACGAAGCGTTCGATATCAGAAGCCACTGCCGACGGCAGCGAGGAAGGCAAAGGCTGGCTCTCCGGCTTCCTGATGGAATAGATGGCTGGGGGCGTCGCCGATGCCGGAGACGCGGGTGGCTGGGCCGCGCATGGGGCAGCGCCGACCCAGCAGAGAAGCATGGTCACGGCCAGTACCTCTGGTCTGGCAGTGCCTTCGCTCATATTGAACCCCATTTCGCCCACCGGTCACTCAGTCCAATCAAAGGCATGGGCTGCTCCTTCCGATACGGCCCTCGTGACCGGTTCCTGGGCGCATAGGCTTGAGTTGAGTTCGATCAGTATACAAGCATAAGTTTGAAGGTCGCCGTTTATCGGGTCGCCGGAGGCGGTCCGTTGCCCACGGGTGGCAGGTAGGCCGGCCGCGTCGTGTCCACCGGCTGCACCTCACCGGGGGGCCGGAGTTGCGCGACCTCGCGGGCCGGGTAGCCCAGCGCGTGGAAGAGTTCAAACTGCGCCCGGTTGTACTCGGCTACCGTCGTGAAGTATTCGTCAAAGGCCCTCTGCAAAAGCTGCAGAGCGTAGACCGCCTCCTGGGGCCGGCTGATCAGCACGAGCACATCTGCGAATCGGCTGGTCTGTGAGAGGCCCTCGATGGTACCGTTCAAGGTGATGATGCCGGTGCGGAGTGCGCGATCGGCCTGAACCACCCGGGCCGCCGCCGACTGCACACGCGCGTGGGCCTGGTTCACCTCTTCGGCCACCATGTCCTGGGCATCGAAGAGATCAATGGTGGCCAGTGACTCCATGCCGCGCTGGGCTTTGATCATCGCGAGGTTCCCGAGCCCAACATTACGTAACTGCAAGAGGGGCTGGAGACTGATGTCATCACGGCCCCTCCACTGGTTCATCTTGTTGTTGGGGCCGAAGCCGAAGATCCCGGCCTGGAGCATCTCGAAGGGGGTCTGAAAGCCGTTGATCGCGAAGACTGGGATGAGCGGGCGTGCCTTCTCTCGGCGCACCCCGAACTCCGCTGCCTCGACCAGCGCGCGGCGGGAGGCGACCTCGGGGCGGTTGGTCAAGGCGATCGGCATCAAATCATCGAGCACGCGGGCCGGGTCAATCAGGGTGATCTGGGTATGGTCGTGTTCCAGGGGCTCAACCACGGCGCGGGGGTCGAGTCGCAGCACTCGGGTGAGCCGAGCGCTCTGCACCCGCCACTGCTGCCGCGCCGTGACCGACTGCTGCGAAAGATCGGCAAGCATGTTGCGCGCCCGGTCAACCTCGAAAGGTTGGACCAGGTCGCGGCTGAGGGTGGCGATCCGGTTGACCACGTCGTGCGCCCGCTCGACCGTATAGAGCGAGCCGGCATAGATTCCCCGGTACTGGTGGACCATGAAGTAGGCGTCGGCGGTGCTCATCAGGGCGTCGTTCTTGGCGGTCTGGACGCTCCAATGCTCGGCGTTCAGCACCCGCCGGGCCACCAAGGGTTCGTAGATGGCATCGGTCGTGTGGATGATCCCCAGATCATTCCCCCACAGGCCGGCACCGCCATAGAAGAAATTGGTACTGGGCGCGGTCATGATGCCCTTGTTGAAGTCAGGCCCGCCGCCATCGTGGCGGATGTAGTCGAAACCAATGTTGAGGTCAGGAAGCCAGAGGACCTTGGCCCGCGTCAACTCGGCCTCGGCGATCCAGACCCTGGCCTGCGCGGCGGCCACGATCAACGGCCGTGCGTCGGAGAGCCGAAGTGCAGTGGCCAGGTTGATCGGGAAGCGGAGGTCGGTGGGCTCGGTCGGGGCGGCTTTGAGATCCACGGGGATGTCCAGTGGTGAACGACCCGGCGCGATCGATACGTTGTCGCCGCGCGCACCGCCCGTTGGTCCGGCGCGGTCGGGCAACGGTGCGGGCAAGTTTCGCCGGTCCTGACCGTCCCCAGCTTCGGCGGCCGCAGACAACGCGTGTGCTCGCTCGGATGACGGCGCGGCCGGCTGCTGGGCCGCACAGGGAGCCAATGCGCCCAAGCCATGCAGCACTACCGCGACGAGCATCCCTGCGTAGATGGAATGATCCTTCATAGCGACGCAATGCTCCATCCTGGACTTGTCGCCCCTGATGTTTCAATCGCTCCTGCGATGCGGGATTGGAGGATTTATCGGCCTGACGGCATCGTCCGGATCATCGTATTTCCAGGGGATGGCGGCAATGTTCGAGATGCAACCGGCAGGTAAAGCGTGGACTGCCAGGTGGTTATCAAGATTCTCGCGCGACGTGGTGGAGGGGGACCCGCGGATGGGCGGGGTGCGTCAAGATGTGGCCGCCGAAACATCTACGGTCGTTTCGTGATCTCAACCGACACCAGCTTCTTCCGCCATTTCACGGCCTCCTCTTCCTTGCCCCATTTTTCGTAAAGTTTCACCACTCGCTTCAGGGCTTTGACGAGGCTGGGCCTGTCCTGGGGAGGAATCGTACCCTCTCGTTCTTCCATCCCGTCGTAAGCCGACACCAGCAGCGGCTCGGCCTCGCCGTATTTCCCCTGATCGAGGAGTGCTTCGCCAAGCAGCGACTTGGTCTCAAAGGTCTTCCAGTCGTCGGGCTGGACCTTCTGGCGAACGGTCAGGCTAGCGCGCAGCTTCAGCTCAGCCTCGGCGGGTTTTTTCTCGAGAAGCATGGTCGTCCCCTGGACAGCCAGCGCGTCGGCGTGGGCAGGCGAATTGGGATTGCGCTCGAACAGATGGGCGGCCTCGGCGGGGAGCCTGGCAAGCCGGTAGGCGATCGCCAACTGGTTCCGGCAAGCGGCCGTTTCAGAGTCGGTTACTCCTTGCTCGGCTTCTCGCAGGGCCAAGGCTCGCTCATACTGCTTGACCGCCTGCTCCGCTTCCCCCAGATTGAGATAGCCCAATCCAAGGAGCTCACGGACCGTCGCTTCTGCCAGGGGCCGATCCTCGAACGCCTCTGAGGCTTTCGATGCAGCCAGATCGAGCGCTTTACGCAGCATGACGTCCTTGCCCTGGCCGCCGGCCCAGAAGGCATCGCTCAACGAAGCGTCTCCCGGCCGCCCCGCCGAGAGGAGTGTACCCTTCAGAAATTCCAGGATCGCCTTCTTCTCTGCTTCGGCTTGCCGCGCCGCCTTTTCCGCCTCCTGTGCCTGGTGGAGTTCTTTCACCGCGGTCAGCCATGCCTTTTGCGCCTCGAGGAGCTTGCTCGCGTCCGCGTCTCTCCTGGACGAGTTTGAGCCGCTGCTGGACTCCGAGTTGGTGTTCGAGCTGGAGCCCTTCCTTGTATCGGAGTTCCCGGTCGATCCGGAGTCGTTGCTCGAGCTGGAGTCGCTGCCGGAATCGGAGCCCTTGCTCGAGCTGGAGCTCTGGCTCGAGCCCGAGCCATTGCCCGAGGAGCTCTTGTCACCCGACTTGGATCCAAAGAAGTACGAGTAGCCCCAGGCGCCGACGACCCCGCAGACCAGGGCCACGATACCGCTATAAAGCAAAATCCGAGTCAGCGAGGGGGCCTGGCTTGGCTGGCCATGCTTCTTGTCGTGACGGTCGTCAGATCCGCCCTCATCATCCTGGCCCTTTCTGCCGTTTCCTTTCTGCCGTTCGTTCGCACTCTGGCCGCCGTTTTCATTGCCTGAGCGCTGTTCTCGCGGCTGCGGCGACTCAATGGGGACCATGACAAAGTTGGGATTGAACGCCTCATTTGGGCCGCGGATTCGACTCGTCTCAATGATCGTCGTCCCTGAGGGATGAGCTCTCGCGTTGGAGCCTGACCCAGGCTCCGACGAGATCAGTGGGTCGTCAGTCCTGATAGGCTGCGATCCCGTTTGGTGCCGGCCTTCTCCACGTGCGTGTTCGCTCTCCCGGGGCGAATCGGGCTCCCTGGGCTCGTCTTTCTCTTTGTTGCTTGGCGATTCCATGAGACTTTCCCTTCCTCAAGTCAATTCTTCTGATGGTGTCGCGGCGCAGGTGTTCTATCCGCTCTCCGTGAATTCAGACTCTGGACCTGTTGACTCTTCGTCGATTGGCGGCGGCGAGTCGTCCACTCTCACGCGAGCGCCTTCGGTCAAGGTGGACAGCTTTTCGCCGAGGAGAGCCTGATCCGATGTATTCATCGGTATCCACTTCTCTTCCTCAGCGGATTTCGTCTTGACGCGGCGATTGGTGACCTCTGTCCTTTCTACCTCGCTGATCCCCGTCTGGACTTCCGTCCGCCAGGCGTGGCCATTCTCGTACAGCCAGACAAACGATTTTCCGCCGCCGTGGGTGAAGGCAGACTTGGGCAGTGTCAGGGTATTGGGGCGTTCAATGACGACCTTGCCGTAGGCGTACATTCCCGGCAGGATCTTGCTCTCGGGGTTCGGCATGTCGATCTCAGCGCGCATGGTTCGGCTCTTGGCGTTGAGAGCCCAGGAGAGGCGAGTCACGGTTGCCGGAATCCACTCGTCGCGGTAGGCCCAGAGCTTCACGCGCGCCTCCGAGCCGATGTGAATGTAGTCGGCATCCCGCTCGGGGATATCAACGTAGACCCGGATGATGTCGGTGCGGTCGATGACGTAGATGGGCGCGGCCTGACCGCTCGGCGAGAGGTGGGGAGCACGATTCTGGGCCGTGGGATCTCCGCTGTTGGGCAGCACGAAGTCCCAGGTGTTGGCATTTCGCTCCACGACGATGCCGTCGTAGGGCGCCAGGAGCTTGAGATAGCCCACCCAGGCCTCGTACCTCCTTGCCTCGCTGCGGGCGACGCCCACGCGGGCCTGAGCGACTCCAACATTGACCTTGGCCCGTGCGAGGGCCTCCTCGCGGGCGAGCAGCTCCGCCTCCGCCTTGCGGATCGTTGCGTTGGCCGCGTCTCGCGCGGCGATGTCGGCATGGAGCTCGATTCCTGGATTCCAGCAAGATCTGGGGTGCGATCACCTGACGTTCGACTTCTCGCGCGATCCGGTCAACCTGTACCTGCCAGCGTTTGACCTCAGCCTCATACTTCCCCAGAATCGCACGTGCCTCCTCGAGCCGCTCCCGGGCCGCCTTGACTTCGGCGTCGGCGACCCGCACTTGCTTCTCGGCGAACCTTACCTGCTCCTCGTCGTAGACAACAGTTGCCTTCTTGGTCTCCCAGTGCTCGCGCAGCTCGGGTACGAAGAGGTCAGCGAGCACGTCGCCCTTGGCACCCTGTCACCGATGTCAACGTTCCACTTCTCGATGAATGCGTTGAGCTTGGGATAGATTGACGTGCGCTCGTAGCTCTGGACGAAACTGGGCTGTCCGACGATACGGACAGTTCGTCGATACTGGGGATGGATCGAGTGCAAGAGGGGCGGCTCCGAGACGCTCGGCGCGACCTTTTTCTCCTCGGAGCAGCCCGATGCCGCCAGGGCGGCAAGGAGCCAGAGGCCCAGCGGGCGCCAGCAAGTGAAACGAACACTAGCTTCAGCTCGGAAAGCCGTTTGCAACGCTCATCTCCCGTTTCAGGAGCGACGGACCGGATTGGCCCCCTCCTCGGCGAGCTTCAATCCGCGGGTTAGTGGCCCGCCGCGCCGGAACTCTCGTTTTCCTCGCCGTTCTCTTTACCATTATCTTCTTGATCGCTGCCGTTCGAGCCGCCAAAAACTGTTCTGTCGTAATGAGTGCTTTCAGGATTGCCCGGATAGAGCGAAGGCGAGCGGGCCTCCCTCTGGCCGATCAACAGAGAGAAAATCGAGGGCAGAATCAGCAGGGTGGCGAATGTCGACATCACCAGCCCGCCGATCACAGCCCTGCCGAGGGCGCTTCCATCTGGCTGCCGCGCTCGAGTGCCAGTGCCATGGGCACCATGCCGACGGTCATCGCGCATGCCGTCATCAAGATCGGCCGCAGTCGTTCGGTTGCGCCCATGATGGCCGCCTCGGTCGCGGGCTTGCCCGCCCTCCAGTGCTCGTCCATGAACGTGACCATCATCACCGAGTTGGACACGGAAACGCCCAGGCACATGATCGAACCCATAAACGACTCGATGTTGAGCGTGGTGCCCGTGGCCAGGAGCATGATAACGATCCCGGCAAGAACTCCTGGCACAGCACCGACCGATGCCAGGGCCAGGCGCGGAGATTCAAAATAAGCCGTCAGGAGAACGATGATGACGAACACGGCGACCGCCAGCCCGATCCCCAGCGCCTTGAACATCTGGGTCATGGAAGGGAGCTGGCCCATCTCCTCGACATGGACTCCGCGGGGAGGATCGCCAGCGTCCTTGACAGCCTGGCGCAACTGCTTCGCCGCTCGACCCATGTCCTCGCCTTCCACGTTGGCAACCACGGTCAGGTAGCGCTGCGACATGTCACGGTCATACTCGCCGGGCCGCACACTGGTGTGAACCTGGCCGTCCGTCAGTACGTCACGGACCATCAAGGGAACATCAGGGTTGATCGATTCCAGCGGCAGCTCCTCGACATCCTCGGGCTTGTCGATCCGTAGTGGCGGCACCTGGATCTGCACCAAATAGTCGAAGCCAGTCTTGTTGTTGATCCAGTAGTTGAGGTTGGTGAAACGGGTCGATGAGGTCGCCATCACGAGCGGCATGCTTCAAATGCATGGGAGTGACGCCGATCAACCCGGCTAGCTCACGATCGATGTTGACCTCGACCGTCGGGTAGTCGAGTGTCTGCTCGAAGCCGACATCGCGCAGGAAAGAGATTTTCTTGAGCTCGCCGGCGACTTTTTCCGCATGCTTGCGGACTGCATCATAATCGGTGCCGATCAGGCGAACGGCCAGCGGCTTGGAGGCGCCGAAGCTCATTACCTGGCTGACGATGTCGCCCGCCTCGAATCCGAAGCTGCAAAGCTCGGCCTGTTTCTGAGCTTCCTGCCTGGGTAAACCGCCCTGACCCCCGCCTTGTTCCAGCCGGTGGGCCAGCCAGGGGATCACCCGCTCGGCGCAGAACCTTGCGCAGCCGCTCGCGAAACTCATCGAGTTTGATGCCGCTATCCTTGCTCAAGGCGACACGGAGCCAGCCGTCGTCCGGCCCGCGCATGAACAGCACCATGTTGTCGATGCCGAAGTTCGGGGCCACCTGTCCGACAAAGCCCATGGTGATCTCGACATTCTTGGTTCCCGCCTCGTTCTCGATCGTCTGAAGGCACTTGAGGCCCATCTCCCGAGTCAACTCGTAGCTCGACCCAGGCGGCGGCCGGAATCGCAGTACGAATTCCCCAGAGTCAATGCGCGGAAACAGTTCGGTACCAACTTCGAGTCCCAGCACTCCCAGGATCACGCCGCACGTTGCGAGATACGTCATGACGACCAGCCAGCGGAGCCGGACGAACCAGTCCACGGCGCCGTGATAACCGCTGAGGATTCGATCAAACAGACCGGGCTGCTTTTCGCCCTCGTCGCGGTCTTTTTTCTTATGCTTGAGCAGATAGACGCTCATGATCGGCACGAAGGTGCTGGAGAGCAAGTACGAAAAGATCATGGCGAAGCCGACAGCCAGAGTCAGCGGCATGAACAGCGATCGCAATGGGTCTTCCATCACGAACGCCGGGATGAAGACAGACAGGATGCAGAGCAAGGCCAAGAGCCGCGGCACGGCGGTCGCGTTACTGGCATTCAGCACTGCCGTGGCAATATTCGAGGTTTGCTCCATTTGCACGTGGGTGTTTTCGATGGTTACCGTTGCCTCATCAACCAGGATGCCGATCGCCAGCGCCATGCCGCCCAGGGACATGATGTTGATCGTGTTGCCCGTCACCCAGAGTCCGAATAGCGACCCGGTGAGTGCGAGCGGGATGTTGCAAACGACCACAAGCACACTCCGCCAGTCGCGGAGGAACAAGAGGATCATGAGCCCCGTCAAGCCCGCGCCGATCGCCCCCTCGGTGGCCACGCTCTCGACGGCGTGGACCACGGTGGGAGACTCATCAAATTCGAAGCTGATCTTCACGTCCTTGGGAACGGCGTCACGGAATTTCTGCATGGACTTGTGAACGTCGGAGACCACCGTCAGCGTCGAACCGGTGTCTTTCTTGATGATCGGCAGGTGGATGGCTTTCTCGCCATTGACCAGTGCGTAGCCGTAGGTGATGTCGGTATCGTCCTGAATCGTCGCGATGTCGCGGATGTAGACGTTCTGTCCCAGTTTGACAGGGATGTCGCCCAGGCGCTGGATGTCCACCACGGTGGCATTGTTGTGCACAATGGGCATCGAGTCCTTGACGTAGATGTTGCCCGATGGAATGACGACGTTCCCGTTCGCCACCGCATCGATGATGTTCTGCGGATTCAGGTTGTATTCGAGGAGCTTGCGGGGGTCGACATTGATGATGATCGACCGCATGTTCGGGCCAAACGGGGAAATGGCGACCGTTCCGGGAACGTTTTTCTGCACCAGCGGCCGGATGATGTTCTGCACAGGTCTCCCATCGCCCCGATCGATGTTTTGTTCCCCTCACTCTTGAACACGAGGTATCCGATCGGAACGCTGCCAGCATCCATGCGCATGATCATGGGCGGCAACGACCCCGGCGGCATCCACGCCATGGCCCGGTCCGACATTGCCACCACCTGGGCCATGGCCTGACCCATCTCCGTGTCGTGGAAGAACCCTAGTTCGACCAATCCGACCTGCTGGATGTTGCGCGATTTGATGTCCTGGATGCCGTCAACGTACTGGAAGTACAGCTCGAGCTCATTGACGATGAATCCCTCGATCTGGTCGGGACTCATGCCGATGAAATCAAAGAAGACGTAGATCTTGGGAGTATTCAGCGAGGGGAAAATATCCACTCGCATCTGCTCGTATGCGAGGCCGCCCAAGCTGACAAGCGCCAAGACGAGCATCAAGAGGGTGATAGGGTGATCCAGCGCCAGGACACTAGGGTTTGCTTTGCTCTGTTTCTTGGCGGATTCTTCGGCCACGGATGAAACCCTTCGAAACGGCTGACCCAACCCGTTCGGTCGGCTCTGCACCAAGCACACCAGTGATCAAATCCCGTGCCGAATCAATCCGCTGGTCGAGTTTTTCAAGGTTTCTCGCATGGGGACCAAAGGTGGGACGATATCCGCTGGCCGGTCAACCAGGACTCGATGTGAGCGCTGAAGATTTCCGCGACTCCCTGCCGAGCGAACGTCACTGGCTGGGGCGGCACTCGACGATGAAACGACCAGACTGTTGCCGACCTGCTGCTTGGACGTCCAGCCCGGCGGTGCCAGCGAGTTCTCGGAACTCGGTCAGGCTCCGGTTCTTGCCGCCGACGAGGACCATCATGAGCAATTCCGGAGACGGACCAATGCCCTCGTCGGGCGACACACCGCCGAGGATAACGACGCGACCGCGCGGCTGCGCCGCCTCGGCGCAGCGCCGCAGGAGGGCGACAGCCTCGCGATCGGGCCAGTCCGCCAGAGTATTCTTGAGCAGATAGAGATCGGCCCCACCCGGCAACGCGTCGAAGAAGCTTTGTCCCACGGCGGTGACGCGATCGGCAACACCAGCGGTCTGGAAGGTCTCGATGGATCGAGCAACGGTCGACGGCAGGTCGACCAGGGCGCCGCGGACCGTGGGCCGGGCGCGAAGGATTGCCGCCAGGAGTGATCCTGTGCCGCCACCGACGTTGACCACCGTACCCACCGACTCCCAGTCGCCGTTGATCAGGACCTCGGGATCAGGAGCGCCGTGCCCAGCCGGTCCCATCAAGGCATCAAAGCTCGCGGCGATTTCCGGGTGGGCCTGCAAGTCCTCCCAGAAGGGGCGTCCGAAGATGGAAGCATACGCCGGCGCGCCGGTTCGCACGGCAGCAAGCAAACTACCCCATGCGTACGCCATTCGACCACCGATTCCGTCGAGGTCCAGGCCCGAACGCACGGCCGACTCGAGCAGCTCGCGGGCTGGCTCGTTGAGCATAAACTGGCCTGACTCCGGCTCCTCGAACACGCCCTTGCCGGCGAGATGCCTGAGCACTCTGCCCAGGGAATCGGCATCGCAGCGTGACGCCGCAGCCAGGTCGTTGATCCGGGTTAGCCCAGCGGCAATATGGTCGGCAATGCGGAGCGTCGCGACCACGTGGATACACCACGGAGTGCAGAGATCAATCAGGGACCAGATGTCCACAGACTCTTGTCGCGCCATGGGTGCAGCTCCGTCTGAGACCGCCAGCCGGCTTCGCGAATTTGCGCACGTTGCTTCGGCGTCAATATACCGCCGGTACGCCGGCGCCACCATGCGGAACCTCGAAGTGATCTCGCATGGCGGCGCAGGTTTCACATGCGCGATGGCGCATCTCTTGATCGAGCTTCACCTATCCATTCACGACATCGCCGCCGTTTACGTGCAGCACTTGGCCGGACATGTACGACGAGTCCTCGCTGGCGAGAAACACGTAGGCGGGAGCAAGTTCTTCGGGCTGGCCGGGGCGCTTCATGGGGGTGTCGGAGCCGAAGGTTTCCACTTTTTCTTCGGGGAAGGTTGAGGGGATGAGCGGCGTCCAGATTGGTCCAGGGGCGACGGCGTTGACGCGGATCTTCTTGCCGGCGAGGTTCTTCGACAAGGACCGTGTGAACGCCACGATGGCTCCCTTGGTTGAAGAATAATCGAGCAGGGTCGGGTTCCCCTTGTAAGCCGTGACCGAGGTAGTGTTGACGATGGCCGAACCCGGCTTCAGGTGATCGATGACGGCCTGGGTCATGAAGAAGAACGAAAAGACGTTCGTGCGAAAAGTTCTCTCGAGCTGTTCCGGTGTGATCTTGGTGATCGAGTCTTGAGGGTGTTGCTCGGCCGCGTTGTTGACCAGGATGTCGATCCGGCCGAATGTCTCCATGACCCTCCGCGCGGCCTGGCGGCAAAAGTTGGGATCGCCGATATCACCGGGGATCGTGACGCACCGGCGGCCTTCGCTCTCCACCTGTTTGCGCGTTTCGTCGGCGTCTTCGTGCTCGATGAGATACATGACGGCGACGTCGGCACCTTCCTTGGCAAAAGCGATGGCGACCGCCCGCCCGATTCCGCTGTCACCCCCGGTGATGATGGCCGCCTTCCCCTTCAGTTTGTCGGCGCCCCGGTATTCTCTGCGCTCCGAATCGGGACGAGGTTCCATCTCCGACTCGTGGCCCGGCCTCTGCTCTTGGTGTTGCGGGGGCCGGGTGGTCTCTTTGCTGGTGCTGCTTGCCATGCCTTCGTTGATCCTCATATATAATATTGTCGATTAACGATGTCAAGACGTTTGAGTTTTATGCCCGGGTGAAAGGCTCTCATCGGACTCATCGACCGGATGAAGCCCCTTGTTAGACGGTCCTTGCACGACCTGTCCCAGACGATCGAATCGCGAACCATGACAGGGACAGTCCCAGGTCGCTGTGGCGGAGTTCCAGGCGACGATGCAGCCAAGGTGGGGACAGACGGCCGAGAAGGCATGCAGCCGGCTGTTTTCGTCGCGGTAGAGTGCCAGCTTGGGTGCACCGCGGCGAATCACGGCGCCGCTGCCGGGGGGAATGACGGCGGGATCGGTGATGTCTCCCGGCGAGACCCAGTCGAGGTACTGAAGCGCGACGTTGGCGTTCTCGCGAACGAACTCCCGGAGGGCGCCCTTGGCCGAACGGGAAGGGTCGTAAAACCTGGCCCAGGGGTTCTCCCTGCCCTGAATGAGGTCGGTGAGCAGGATGCCGGCAATCGTCCCATGGGTCATGCCCATGCCGGAGTCTCCCGTGGCGATGAACACATTGGGTGAGTCATCCGGGTTCTTGCCGATGAAGGCAAGGCCGTCGATCGTTTCGAGCACCTGGCCCGACCACCGCCGCTCGACGTTTCCCATCTCGGGTAGCAAGTCTCTGGCCCATCGCTCGAGATTCAGGAACCGCAACTCCTGATCATCGGCCTGGCCGGTCTTGTGGTCTTCACCGCCGACGATGACATAGCACTGGCCATCGTGGGAATTGAGACGGACGTAATGGTAGGGGTCAAGGGTATCCCAGTAGAGTGCATCGGGGATCGCCTTGGCAGGAATCGGCGCGGCGACGGCATAAGTCAGGTAGGGAGCTTGTTTGGTATGGATCGCGAACCTGTCGTTGAACGGCGAATTCGTCGCGACCACCACGGAATCGGCCTTGATCTTGGAACCCTGCTCGATGTGAATGATTGCCGGCTCGCCGCTTTCGATCTCACTCACGCGGCATCCCGTGGCGATCACGCCGCCAAGACGATGAATCGCCTGGGCCAGTCCTTGCAGATAGAGTAGCGGATGGAACCGGCCCTGCCGTGGAAACAGGATGCACGGGCCACGATGTGTGCCGGGCAGAGGCACTTCGTCGAGCCGTCTCGCATCCATGATTCCAGCGCGGTGGGCGGCTTCGAGTTCCTGGTCGATGAGCTTGGCGTCCCGGGCCGACGCAGCGAACAAGTAACCATCCACGCGTCGGAATTCGCAATCGATCTTCTCGGTAAGGGCGATCGATTCGACGCGGTCAATGGCTGCGCCGTGGCTTGCCGCGGCGGTTTTGCACGCCTCTTCGCCGCGTGACCGCTCCAGCTCGCTGAACCGGTCGTCAAGCGCCGAAGCCAGGTGCGCCGTGGTCTTTGAGGTTTGACCGCGGCCGATCTCGCGTTCCTCCAGCACCAGAACCTTGAGTCCCTCCCTGGCCAGTAAATAGGCCGTTGTCAGACCGGCGATTCCCGCGCCGATCACGCAGACTTGAACGTGGGAAACGGCGGGGGGAACCTTCTTGCCCATCGCGGGGTAGGGTGATTCCCACAAGGAGACGTTCGTTGCAAGCGATTGATCCATCATGGCGTCCCCGGAATGACTCATGGTCGAGTCGTTGTCGTGTGAAAACGTGCTCACGATAAGGAGATAGATGATGGAGTGGCAAATCCCGAGCCAAGCTGGGTCGGACGCCGGGCGGGGATCGTCCCGCCAAGGTCCGCTGGCCCAGGAATGCGGCCGGTGCACCAGAGCCACGCGCCAGGGCCAGCGTGGGGCGGTCTGACCGGTGAAGCCCCGTTGCTCGTGGCTCGTCTTTGCTTACGCCGGTATCAGTTTTGCGGTTGATCGCCCTGTTGCCGGAACAGAGAAGCGGCTCTCAGTCTGCCATCGCAGTGGGGGTGGCATTGTGGGAGCGGGGCTGGATTACCCTTCAGAAGACGCCGGCCGGAGAGCTTCAGATCCTATCCACCAAGTGAACCAGTCGGGCCCGGCCGCTGATTCTTCGAACCCTAAAAGGAACACGTTCATGAAGATGCAAAACCTCGAGGATCTACTTTACGATCAGGTCCGCGACCTCTACGACGCCGAGAAGCAACTGGTCAAAGCGCTACCCAAGATGGCGGAGGCCGCAAGCTCATCCGAACTCAAGAAGGCCTTTGAAGACCACCTGAAGCAAACCCAGGGGCACGTCACCCGCCTTGAAGAGGTTTTCAAACACCTGAACCAGTCGGCCAAGGCAAAGACCTGCGCAGCCATGAAGGGCCTGGTCGAAGAGGGAGAAGAGATCATAGACGCCAAAGCCGAGCCGGAGGTCCGCGATGCAGGTCTGATTGCCGCCGCGCAGAAGGTCGAACACTACGAGATCGCCAGCTATGGAACCGTCAGCACCTGGGCCGATCAGCTTTCCCTGACCGAGGTCAAGCGTCTTCTGGGACAGACCCTGCAAGAGGAGAAGCAGGCCGATCAGTTGCTTACGCAACTGGCGGAGCGGCAAGTCAACCTGCAATCTGCATCGCGATAACCGCCAGGTAAGACACGCTGACCGGCAAGGTCATTTCACGCCTGGATGCGGGGTCGGATGAATGCTCCGGCTTCGCATCAAGGCGTGATTTCACCCTTGCGCCAAATCCAGAACCAGCGGCGGCCAGGCCAGTGGCTGCGCAGTCGGTCGAATGCGCGCGCGAAAACTCCGGGATCCCGACGGCTGGGCCGATCTGCCGACGGCATGGCGCCAGCCGCAACGAGATGCCGGATGTGGTCAAGAGCCAGGTCATGAAACGCGGACTGCGAATTGGCCAGCTCTGTGGAATCAGACCTGAATGTGAACAATTCTTGATAATCTTGCGGCGTTAGCCGATAATTCTGTCCCAGCAAGAACATGGCGAGCGCCAGTTCGGCCAGCCGCGCCTCTGCCTGGCTTTCGGCTTCCAGGACGGCGTGAATCAGGCCGACATAATCTCCCCGGTCGGTGTCTGTGGAGGCGATCCATCCTTCCACCGGCGCCGGAAACGTCCAGGTCTGAAGATCCGCGAGACAGATTCCCATTCCCGGATGAAAGTCGGTCCGTCGGCTCATCAGTTCGTCAACCACTCGAACTGCCCTCGCGAAGTGAAATCCCGACGGGAGACATGTCTCGGCAGCTAATGACGAGCCGGCCAAAGTAACATATTATACAGCTATCGGGCAGATCTGGCGAGACAAGTTGTCGCCGAATCTGCGGCGGGATGAGCGCCGTACCGACGGTCTTTTTCTTAGGCGAAACGAGCACAAGCTGCCAGACTTTTCAGTCATGGAGGTTTGCCCGCATGAATGGGTCTGGACGGGAACGTCCCTGCCATGCTGGGTTGCTGCTTGTGTTGTCCCTGCCAACGAGCGACAATCGCAAACGCGGTGGAGAGGCTCATCAAGAGCTGATTTCCGCTCCTCGGTGGTAGGGCGCGGCTCGAACCCGAGAACCCGCGCCGCTGACGAGGAGGCTGGGACGGGCCAGGCCTTGTACATAGGCTTCTTGTCAGGGGAGACAGCGCAATGGGCACATCAGCATCCGACCGGAACGGACCAAGACTTACGAACCTGACGCGACGACAATACCTGAAAACCGCGGCCGCCGCGGGAGCGGCCCTGGCGGTGCCGACCATCATCCCCGCGTCCGCCTTGGGTCGTGGCGGCGCCGTGGCGCCGAGTGAACGTATCACGCTCGGCGGGATAGGAATCGGCAACCGCGGCGAGTTTGATCTCAAGTGGATGCTGCCCGAATCGGACGTGCAGTTCGTCGCCATCTGCGATGCTCGCAAGGAACGGCGCGAGGCCGTCAAGAAAATCGCCGACAAACGCTACGGCAACAGCGACTGCAAGATGTATCCAGACATGCGTGAATTCCTGGGCGAGCGCGGCGACATTGACGCGGTCCTGATCGCCACAGGTGATCGTTGGCACGCGCTGGCATCGATCATGGCCATGCGCAGGTAAGGATGTTTATTCCGAGAAGCCGTCGTGCATGACCATTACCGAGGGCCGAGCCGTGGTTGAAACGGCCCGGCACTACGGCCGAATTTACCAGACCGGCACGCAACGACTGAGCGAGGCCAACTTCGTCGCCGCGATCGAGATGGCCCGGACCGGCCGACTGGGGAAGGTGCATACCGTCCGGGCGCACATCGCCCCCTGGGACGCGGCCGAGATGAGCCACTCGTGGCTGCCTGCCGAACCTCAACCACCCAGGGAAGAAGTTGACTGGGATGCCTGGCTTGGCCCTTGCCCGTGGCGTCCTTATAACTCGGCCTACATCCGTGGCAACTGGCGGGGAAACTACGATTTCCACACGAGCTGCATTGGCGAGTGGGGAGCGCATACCTTCGCCCAATCGCAAGCGGGAATCGACGCGCTCAACACTTCCGCGATCGAGTATCAGTACGTTAGCAACCCCACCGGCGACGGTATGGTGACCAGGTTCGCGAACGGCGTACGGATGATTCTCCAGCGCGAGGGCTGGCATGGCCCCTGTGGCATGAAGTTCGAGGGGACCGAAGGGTGGGTGTCGATCGCCGACGGCTACGAGAAGCCGGAGGTCTCTTCACCCTCGCTGCTGGCCGATTTCGACAAGCTCATTGCTGAGTATACCGAGCGCACCCAGCGGCCGATGAACCACGTGCGCAACTTCTTTGACTGCGTGAAGTCGCGTCAGCCCACCGTGGCCAACGCCGGGGTGATGCACCACACGATGAGTACCGTCCACGCCGCCAACATTTGCATGTGGCTGAAACGCGACATGGTTTACGACCCTCTGCGCGAGGAGTTCCAGAACGACGCCGAAGCGAACCGCCTGCGCAGCCGGGCCCAGCGGGAACCGTGGATCATTTGAACTCGATGCCTTCAGCGCAAGGAGTATTTACCATGCTTGGCCAGGAAACAACGACCGCAGCAAAAGAGAAGCCCCAGGCCACGACCACGGAAAAAGTCGCGGCGTCACCCTCGGAAGAAGCCAGGATCATCGCCGTATTGAAGTCCGACGCGCCGCGGAAGGCGAAGTCCGATGCCTGCCGTGAGCTGGCGCGCATCGGTACGCGAGCCTCGATCGGTCCTCTGGCGACGCTTCTGTGTGACGAGCAGCTCTCGCACATGGCGCGGTACGGACTCGAGCCGATCCCCGACCCAGCGGTCGATGCGGCCCTTCGTGACGCCGCTGGCAAGGCCAAGGGGCGGCAGCTTGTCGGCATCATCGGCAGCCTGGGCGTGCGGCGAGATCACAATGCTGTCGGCCTTCTAACCAAGCATCTGGGTGCTTCCGACGCCGAGGTGGTTCAAGCCTCCGCCCGTGCGCTGGGCAGGATCGGCACGCTCGACGCCTCCAAAGCCCTCGAGTCGGCCCTGCCCAAGACCGCCCAGGCCAATCGGCTGGCCATGTATGAAGGCCTGTTCCGCTGTGCCGACGTCCTCCGCGCCCAGGGCCAGCGCGAGGCGGCGCGAGCAATCTACGAGCAGATGCGAACCGCACCCGCGCCGGCCCAGGTTCAAGCGGGCGCGAGCCGAGCACTCGAGTCGAATCGGCCGAGGTGAGACAGTTTTTTCTTTCGCCAGTGCAGGGAGAACCGCCATGAATCGTCGCACGTTTCTCGAGGCGGGCGCAGCCGGGCTGGCCTGGTCGTCGCTCCACAGTCATGCCGCGGAATTCGTTGCCCAGGAGCCAAAGCGCGTCGGCTTGATCGGCTCGGGCTGGTACGGCAAGGCCGACCTTTTTCGCTTGATCCAGGTTGCCCCGGTGGAAGTGGTCTCGCTCTGCGACGTCGATTCGAAGATGCTCGCCGAGGCCGCCGAACTGACGGCCACGCGCCAGGCTTCCAAGAAAAAGCCCAGAACCTACAGCGATTACCGCAAGATGCTGGCCGAGAAAGACCTCGATATCGTCCTGATCGCCACGCCCGACCACTGGCACGCGCTGCCCATGATCGCCGCGGTGGAGGCCGGCGCTGATGTCTACGTTCAGAAGCCCATCAGCGTGGACGTGACCGAGGGACAGGCCATGGTCGCCGCCGCGCAAGCACCGGCGAATTGTGCAGGTGGGAACCCAGCGCCGCAGTACTCCTCACCTCGTCGAGGCGCGAGACCAGATCGTCAAGGAAAACAAGCTCGGCAAGATTGGGCTGGTTGAGATTTATTGTTACTATCATATGCGGAATCCCACTAACCCAGCCGACTGTCCGCCCCCGGAATACCTCGATTACGAGATGTGGACCGGCCCTGCGCCCATGCGGC
The DNA here is from genome assembly GCA_963813575.1 of uncultured Planctomycetaceae bacterium. Lineage (GTDB taxonomy): Bacteria > Planctomycetota > Planctomycetia > Isosphaerales > Isosphaeraceae > Aquisphaera. Next base: position 104,769 of record CAWFAF010000039.1, on the reverse strand, counting down.
CGTACAATCCGATTGTCCATCCCCGCGGCTGGCGGGCGTTCATGGAGTATGGCAACGGCATCCTGGGCGACATGTGCATTCACATGCTCGACATGGTGCGCTGGATGCTCGATCTGGGCTGGCCCAAGCGGATCGCCTCGAGCGGGGGCATCCTGGTGGCCAAGAACACCAAGGCGAACATCCCGGACACTCAGACGGCGACGTTCGACTTTGGTGACCTGGACGTCGTCTGGGAGCATCGAACCTGGGGACAGGCGGCCGACCCCAAGTACCCGTGGGGCGCCACGATCTACGGTGACAAGGGGACGCTGAAGCTGAGCGTGCACAGTTACGATTTCATCCCGCTGGACGGCGGTTCGCCGATTCACAAGGATGTCCTCTACGAGCTTGAGCAGTATCCCGAAGACAAGACCGAGAAGGAACTCGAGCGACACGTCGCTCCGGCCATCCGCCACCACATGCAAGATTTCCTGGCCGCCATCGCCTCGCGCGGCAAGCCGGTCGCCGACATCGAGCAGGGTTACATCTCCACGGCGAGCTGCATCCTGGCCAATAACGCGCTTCGGCTGGGCCGCACGCTCACCTGGGACGCCGAGAAGGGCCAAGTCGTGGGCGACGACGAGGCGAACCGCCTCTTGCACTCGGCCCTATCGCCAGCCCTGGGTCCATCCTCAGACCGGCGCTGTCTGACGCGAGTCATGCAGAATTGTATGCACACAATTTAACGCGATTGTCACCGGGAGGTAAACGGATGACGACTTCCATCGAAGGGTCGGGCGCCCGCCCGACCCGCCGCGACCTGCTTCAAACCGCCGCCGCGACGGCAGCGCTTGGCTTGACCGGAGCGGCCCCTGCCCAGGCTGCCGCGCCTCGGGCCACGAGCAGCTCCGGACGCATTCACCAGTCGGTCTGCCGCTGGTGCTACGGCAAGATCTCGCTCGAAGACCTTTGCGTAGCGGCGAAGCGAATGGGCCTGGTCGGCATCGACCTGCTCAATCCTTCCGACTTTCCCACACTCAAGAAGCATGGTCTGATTTGCACCATGACCAGCTCTCATCCCTTGAGCAATGGCCTTGCCGACCCCAAATTCCAGGCTGCGGCCTTGAAGACCATCAATACGGCCATCGAGGCGACGGCCCGTGAGGGCTGGAAGAACGTGATCTGTTTCTCGGGCAACCGTCGTGGCATCGACGATAAGACTGGCATGGACAACTGTGTCAAGGCCCTGCGCGAGATCGTGCCAGTCGCCGAGAAGGCGAATGTCATCCTCAGCATGGAGCTGCTCAACAGCAAGGTCGACCACCACGATTACATGTGCGATCGCTCCCCCTGGGGAATCGAGCTTGTCAAGCGGGTTGGCTCCGACAACTTCCGGTTGCTCTATGACATCTATCACATGCAGATCATGGAAGGCGACGTCGTTCGAACCATCGAGAACGATCACGCCTACTTCGCCCATTACCACACCGGCGGCAACCCCGGCCGCCACGAGCTCGACGACACCCAGGAGCTGAACTACAAGGCCATCGCCCGCGCCATCGCCGGCGTCGGCCACAAGGGCTTCATGGCCCACGAGTTCATCCCGGTGCGCGATCCGCTCACGAGCCTGGGCGAAGCGGTCGAGCTGTGCGTAGTGTGAGATCCAAGCGTGACCGACCATGGGCGTGACCCCATGGTTCAAACGGGCCGACCCCGCGAGCGGGGTTCCCCCCACCCCAGCCTCGGGCGTAAGCCCGACCCACTCATGGCCCCTGCCGATGCGGTGCGTCGGCAGGTGGAACCCCAAATCACACCTTCGCCAGCGCCCCGTGTTGGCCTTGATCTTCCGCACCGCCGCGGCGATCTGGTCCATATCAGCAGCGGGGTCCCAGGAACATGGTCTGCGTGAGCCAGATCGCTTCGTGGCACAACTGCTCGTTGGCCGGGCACTGCGTTCGCTCTTCCCAGCGGTCGAGGCTCTCCTTGGAATAAATCCGCCGGTAGCCTTTCGAGCCCAGCGCGGTCTGGAGGAACGGCTCTTTGTTCAGTGGTGAATAACCGGGCGAGCAGGGAATGCCCTCGGCCTTCAGAGCCTCGATGAACCGGCTTCGGGGCATACCGCCAAACGCCTCGCTCTTGTAGCGAAACATATAAAGATGATAAGCGTTGCGAGTGCACCCCTCGTACATTCTGGCGGGCAGGATGCCGGAGATTTCCCCGAGCAGCGTGGTGAGGTACTGGGCATTCTGCTCGCGGGTGCGCGATTGCGCTTCGAGCCGGGTCATCTGGGCCAGCAGCAGGCTGCCCTGAAACTCCGTCAGCCGGAGGTTGGCGCCTCGGCCGCCAAGTCGCCCCGAGGAATGACTGACGCCGGGTCTCGCGTGGTTGTTGTTCTGGAAAGCGAAGCACTTTTCGGCGAGCTCGTCGTCGTTCGTCAGGATCGCGCCTCCCTCGCCCGAATTGAGGTTCTTGCTCGCCTGGAAGCTGAAGCAGCCGGTTGTGCCCACCGTGCCAACTTTCTTGTGCCGCCACTCGGCGAGATGGGCCTGGCAGGCATCCTCGATGACGGGCAGGTTGTGCTTGCGGGCGACGGCCATGATGGCGTCCATGTCGGCCGCGCTGCCGCCCACGTGCACCGGCAGAATGGCCGCTGTACGGTCGGTGATGGCCGCCTCGATCTTGCGGGCGTCGATCTGGAAGGTCTCGGGATCGGTATCGACGAAAATGGGCAGGGCGTAATGCAAGAGGATGACATTGACTGTGGCGATGAAGGTATAAGGCGCAACGATTACCTCATCGCCGGGCCCCACGCCAATCGATTCCAGCGACGTGAACAAGGCGCTCGTGCCATTGGCCGTGGCCACGCAGTGCCTGGCGCCGGTGAGCTCGGCGTAGGCCGACTCGAACGAATTCACCTTGTCTCCGCTCCCCCGATACCACTTGCCGCTGCGCAGCACATCGAGCAGGTTCGTCTCATCCCGATGGTCGAACTTCGGCCACCCGGGAAACGGCTCGCGGCGGACCGGCTTGCCGCCCAGGAGCGCCGGCTTGTCGTCTTCCGCCGAAACGGCCGACGTGACCGAAAGCGCAGCACTGGCCGCCGCGGTTGTCGCCAGGAAACGACGTCGATCGAGTGAGGTCTTCATGGTATTCCCCAATCTCCTCCGGGATGAGACATTCGTATCAAGAGAGTTTTCGATGGTGCGTGCAAGTGCGGTCTCGTCGTGCTTGAGTCTAGCGGTGAGTTCCGCTCAAGGCTATCCGTATTCGAACGAAGGTGGCGAAGTCGGCAATGCATCAGACTTTCAGTCTCAGTCGATTTCTGTCACTCAAGTCACCAGTGATCACCGACGGTGCCTGGGGAACCGAGCTTCAGAAGCGCGGACTTGCTCTCGGGGAACCGGCGGATCTCTGGAACCTGACCCACCCGGCGGATGTCAAGGCAGTGGCCCGTGCTTATGTCCGGGCGGGAAGCCAGATCATATTGACCAACACCTTTCGCGGCAACCCGGTGTCACTCGCGGGTCCAGGGGTGGCCGACAAGGCCGCTCTCATCAACCGTGAAGGCGTGAGGCTCTCCAGAAGTGCGGCCGGTTCGGATGTCCTTGTCTTCGCCTCGATAGGACCTATCGGCAAGAGCCTGTCGAAACAGGAGATCGACGCCCGGACCGTGACTGATGCTTTCAAACTTCAGTCCGAGGCGCTGGCCGAAGGAGGCGCCGATGCGCTCCTGATCGAGACGTTCAGCGACATCGACGAGGCCCGTCTGGCCGTGCGCGGCCAAGCCGACCGGACTGCCCATCGTTGTCTCCTTCGTCTTCGGCAGTGGCCCGAGCCACGACCAGACAATAACGGGCGCCGATGCCGAAACGGCGGCGCGCGCGATGGTCGAGGAAGGCGCCGACGCCGTGGGCGCAACTGCGGCACGGGCCTCGAACGATTTCCCTTCCTTTGTCGGCGCCTGAAAGCAGCAAGCGGGTTGCCCGTCTGGATCAAGCCAAGCGCGGGGCTGCCGTCACTGGAAGCTGGTAGACCTGTCTATTCAATGACCCCGACTGCCTTCGCCGCTCAGCTTCCAGCGCTGATCGAAGCCGGGGCATCTTTCGTCGGAGGCTGTTGCGGGACGAGCCCGGAATTCATCAGGGCGTTGGCCAAGGCTGCTGAGATGCGACGTGCGCTCGGATTGGAATCTCAGGGCTCACCGCGCACCAACCCGGTCAAAGGCCAGACGCATTAATAGCTCAGCCCGAATCCATACGGAAAGAGCGCATCGATAGCGTTGCTGTCCCCCACGTTGCAAGGAATCTGCTCCATGGAACGGGGCCAGGTATGGGGAAGCTTGCCGGTCGGCTTGTAATCGCCGAAGAGGACGTCGGCGACGCCCTGGCCTTCGGTGCCCGGCAGCCAGGCGGCGATCACGGCGTCGCTGGAGTCGAGTACGGGGCCCAGGATCATGGGCCGGCCGGAAAGCAGCACGGTGATGACGGGCACACCCGCCTCGCGGGCTTTCTTCAAAGCGGCCAGGTCTTCGGGCGGGAGGGTCAGCTCGCGGCGGTCGCCTTTCATCTCGGCGTAAGGACGCTCGCCGATCGCGACGACCACCGCGTCAGCACCTGCCGCCCCCGACCCGTCTGGGGAATGCGTGATCTGGGTGTTCGGGCCTGCCGCCTGGCGGACCGCGGCCAGGATCGTCGTGCCGCCACGCGTGACTTCGCCGGTCTTGCCTTGCCAGGTGATCGTCCAGCCGCCGCATTGGATGCCCAGGTCGTTGGCGGCCGCGCCCGCGACAACCAACCGCTTGATCTGCTTCGATAGCGGGATAGCGCCTTTTTCATTCTTGAGCAGAACGAGTGACTTCCGCACGCACTCGCGCGCGACTTGCCGGTGCTCGGCAGAGCCGATCGCGTTCGTCAGGGCAGGGTCGGAGTACGGATGCTCCGAGAGGCGCATCTTTGATTTGATGAAGAGAATGCGCCTGACGGCGTCGTCGATCCGGGACTGGGGAACCTTGCCTTCCTTCACCAGGTCCTTGAGCAGGTTGATGAAATCAACATAGTTGTTCTTCTGGCCAGGACCGTTGGGAATCATCACCATGTCGATCCCGGCATTGATCGACTGTTCGATGGCCGACTTGTAGTCGCTCGAAAGCTGATCAATGGCCGCCCAGTCAGAGACGATGAAGCCCGAAAACCCAAGTTCTCCCTTGAGCAGGCCCGTGAGCAGCTCTTTGTTGCCGTGCATCTTCTTGCCGTTCCAGCTACTGTAGGAAGCCATGACCGAGCCGGCGCCCGCCTTGATGGCGGAGAGGTAGCCAGGGAGATGAATTTTCCGAAGCGTGGCCAGGTCGCACTCGGTATTTCCCTGGTCGATTCCGCCCTTGGTACCGCCGTCTCCCAGGTAATGCTTGGCGCACGCGAGAACCGATGTGCCGTCGTTCATCGCCTGGCCTTGGAGCCCGCGCACGGCCGCGGCGCCCATCGTTTCGGCAAGCTCGGGGTTCTCGCCGAAGCTCTCATAGGTCCGCCCCCAGCGCTCGTCGCGCGCCACCGCCACGCACGGAGCAAATGCCCAGCGCATCCCGGTTCCGGCAACCTCCAAGGCCGTGATCCGGCCTGCCCTCTCGACCAGGGCAGGGTCGCGCATCGCGCCCAGGCCAACGTTGTGGGGGAAGATCACGGCCCCGTCGACGTTGTTGTGGCCATGAACGGCATCGATCCCATAAATCAGAGGAATCTTGAGCCGGCTCTTGAGCGCCCACGACTGAAGCTCATCGTGGGTCTTGGCCCAGCCCTTGGGCGAGATGTTGTCCGGGTCGGAATCGCCGCCGCTGAGCATCGAGCCCAGCGCATACCTGGCGATGTCGGCCTTGTCCTTGACAGCCTTGAGGTCGACCTGGGTCATCTGGCCGATCTTTTCATCGAGCGTCATCGCCTTGAGCAGTTCTTCGGCCTTGGCCAGGGCGACCGCGTCGTCGCTTTCCGCCGCTGCGGCACGGTTGCTCATGCCCGGTAGAATCGCCGTCGTGGAAAGCACCAACCAGCCGAGCGATCGCTGAAACATGGTCATGGCTGTCTCTCAAAACGAGTCTGCGTTTGCGAATACCAACCTGTTGCCTGAGCATGAGATTAGTGCCTGGCCGTCGCCAATCCTAGAGGCTGCTGCCGTATCATGGGACGTAGATCCGACCGGCACCGCGGAAATCATCAATCGCGATCAGCTTTTCGAGCAGCCGTTCCGCGGCCGTCTCGGCGTAGAGACGGTCTCGAAGCAGCCGATTGGCATTAGCGATGGTCACGACGGGTAGGCTATCCGTCTGATTTTCGTTCCGGATCACGGTTTCCAAGGAATCTGGTCCGCGCTGGTTCCGGTTCGCCGTTATCAATACGAGCCCCTCACGCTGGCAGGTCCTCCAGATCACCGCATCCGTCGCGTCATGGGACAGGCCCAGTGCCGGGAAGTCCTCCACGACAAGTCCAAGGTCGTCCCATAGGATCCGCCAGGCACCAGAAGCGCAGATACGAAGCAGCGCGTTTACTTGCGCCCCGACGCTAATGTCAGCCAGAATGCCACGCACCTTGTCCCTCCCCATCCTTGGCTTCGCGAAGTTCTCGGAGCCTGGCTTGAAGACGCTCATGCCCGGCGTCAAGCTTGGTCTGAAGTTCCGGCGGGTTGCCGCGCGCGTCGCGGGCCAACATTTCCTCGTACTCCGGCATCACTTCGTCGCGATGCTCCTCGATGTACCGGATCGCGGCCTCGACCTGCCGCGAGCTGAGACGAAGAGTGCTCGCAATCACGTCGCGGTGCCATCCCTCCTTGTAGTAGTCGAGGATGTCGTAGACAGTGATCCGCGTGCCGGCGATCTCAGGTCCTCGCCCCCGATCGATGATCTTGGCTTCGATCATTTTTCTCGCCCTCAATTCCTTTCATTCTCAGGAAACCTCGCTGCTACCCTATTCTACGATCAGAACGATCCAGGAGATAAGGAGCATGTTTGGACGCGCCCGAGAAGACGGTCATCCTTACTTTTTTCGCGAATTTTGAAAGATCTGGAGAGGACGCCTGTGTAGCTTGGTGGAAGGAAGGGAACCGCATGACCGATTCGCCCGCGACGCGTCAGAGTCTCTTGGTTCGGCTCAGGGACCCGAAGGACGGGCAGGCGTGGGCGGAGTTCGTGGAAATTTATTCACCACTCATCGACCGGCTGGCGCGTGCCAAGGGGTTTCAGGCGGCCGATGCGGCGGACCTGGCGCAAGAGGTTTTTGCGCGGTGGCCGGGGCGATCGACCGCTACGACCCTGATCCTGCGAGAGGCTCGTTTCGTGGATGGTTGTTCAAGATCGCCCGTAATCTGATGATCAACCTGCTGGCCGCCCGGCGGGTTCGGCCGCAGGCGACGGGAGATACCAACGTCCAGGAGATGCTCGAGCGTGTTCCCGCCTCAGATGGTGCCGAAACCGCCTTTTTTGATGCCGAGTACCGCCGCCGGCTGTTCCTCTGGGCGGCCGAGCAAGTACGCGGCGAGTTCCGGGAATCAACTTGGCGGGCCTTCTGGCTGACCGCCGTCGAGGGAGTCGAGCCCAGCGCCGCGGCGACTGCTGCGGGAATCTCGGTTGGGGCGGTTTACATTGCCAAGAGCCGGGTCATGGCCCGGCTGCGGTCGGTGATCGAGCAGGTAGAAGGCGAATCTCCTTGGTAGAAACCAAAACACGTGGGAGAAGACGATCATGGCGTCACGTCCGGACCGGTGCGACTCCAAACGCCTACGCCTCTCGATGGAAGACCGGCTCTCGGAAGCCGAACAGGGCGAGCTGGCCGCTCACCTCGAATCGTGCCAGGCTTGCCGCCAAGAGCTCGAACAGATGGCTGCCGCGAGTCGATTCTGGGGCGATGCGCAATTGCTCCGCGGTGAGCCCGTGCCCGACGCCATCCCTACGGTCGGCCTGGTTTGCCGAGCTGGCGGCGATCACGACCTCGACGACGAAAACGACGACCACGGCGATAGCTGGCTCGAATTCCTTGACCCGCCCGATCCCGACCAGCCGGATACGCTGGGACGGCTGGGTTCCTATCAGGTTCTGGAAATCCTGGGGCGTGGCGGGATGGGCGTGGTGCTCAAGGCGCGAGACCCGGCGCTCGATCGCACGGTCGCGATCAAGGTTCTGACGCCCGCGCTGGGGCACGGCGCCACCAGCCGCCGCCGGTTCGCTCGCGAGGCACGGGCCGCCGCGGCCGTCGGGCACGAGCACATCGTGGCGATCCACGCGGTGGATGAGTTTCGCGGACTGCCTTACCTTGTCATGCAGTACGTGCCCGGCCGATCGCTTCAGGAACGGCTCGACGCCTCGGGTCCACTGGAAGTCAAGGAGATCCTCCGCATTGGCACTCAAGCCGCTCGGGCACTGGCGGCGGCGCATGCTCAGGGTGTGGTGCATCGCGATATCAAGCCGGCGAATATCTTGCTCGAAAACTGCATCGAGAAGGTCAAGCTCACCGATTTCGGACTGGCCAGGGCCATCGACGACGCCAGCCTGACGCAGAGCGGCGTCATCGCGGGCACGCCGCAATACATGGCGCCGGAGCAGGCCCAGGGAAATGCGGTCGACGCCCGTGCCGACCTGTTCGCCCTGGGGCTCGTGCTCTACGCGATGGCCGCCGGCCGGCCCCCGTTCCGGGCCGACTCGGCGATGGCCGTGCTCAAGCGCGTCTGCGAAAACCCGCATCGTCCCATCCGCCAGCTCAACCCCGACGTGCCCGACTGGCTCGAAGCATTGATCGATCGGCTGCTCGCCAAAGATCCGGACGACCGGTTCCAGACTGCGGCCGAGGTAGCCGACCTGCTCGAGCGCGGTCTGGCCCACCTTCAGCAGCCGACGACCGTCGCGCGGCCGATGGTTCCCGTCGTTTCCAGCGCACACGCGCATCCGCTCGAATTCGACCTGCCTGCCGCGAAGACGGGTCCACGCCCCCGTCGCCGGATGGCGCTTGCCGCGGCGTTCGCACTGCTGGCCATGGCAGGCCTGGGTGCCTCGGAGGCCACGGGAATCACCCAGGTTTCCGAATACGTCGCCACGATCCTGCGCATCAAGACGCCCGAGGGAACGCTGGTGGTCAAGTGTGATGATCCAGGCGTGAAGGTTCAGATTGACGACGAGGTGCTGATCATCGGCGGGGCCGGCCCGCAAGAGATCAGGCTCAAGACGGGCAAGCATCGGGTCCAGGCGATCAAGGATGGGCATCCCGTGCGGGATGACCTGGTATCGATCATGAGGGGCAAGAAAGAGATCGTGAACGTCTCGCTCGAGCCCGCTACGGCTCCCGTTGCGGAGAACAAGCTTCCGTCGCCCATGGAGGCCCCGCCCTCGCACACACAGCAGTGCATGGCCTGCCATACGAACAATCAGAATATCAACGTGAATCAGCCGCTGCCGCCCAGTCATCCCGCGTTCTATACCTTCAACAACAAGATCGTCGAGAGTCCACAACTCTGGGTGGCCCGAGCGCCGGCGAACCCGGCGCGGGCTCGCGGCCTGGTCTGGAGCCTGGCCTTCTCACCCGACGGCAAGCGCCTCGCGATCGGCCAGCAGGGAATCGACAACCGGCCGTCTTTCCTCAGGGTCTGGGACCTGTCCGAGCGGTCCGACGTCATCTGGATGACGCACCCCGCGGCGTATCGTAGCGTCGCCTTCTCACCCGATGGTCGATTCCTGGCCGCGGGCACCTTCGACGGATCCCTCACGCTGTTGGGGATGGAAGGCGAGGTTGCACGAGACCACTCGCAGCACAACCAGGGCTCACCCATCAATGCCATGTGCTTCCTGCGCGACGGCAACACGGTCGCCGCGGGAGATTGGGACGGCAACATCAAGTTCTGGAACGTCGTCACGTCCGTCGAGCGTGCACCGCTCAAGTACCCCGACCGCGTCTATGCTCTTGCCGTCAGCCCGGATGGCTCGACCCTGGCGGTCGCGGGCAAGAAAGACGTGATCCTGATCTACGACCTGGCGACGAGCCGTCTCAAGGCCACTCTGTACGGGCCACACGCACGCCATCGAGTCGCTCGACTTCTCGCCCGACGGCAAGCTGCTGGCCTCGGCCGGCGGCTACACGGTGAGGCTGTGGAGTACGGAAACCTGGCAAAGCGCAGGCGAGCACATCCATCATAACCCGGAGATCCTCTGCGTTCGGTTCTCGCCCGACGGTAGGCGGCTGGCCATCTCCGACGGCGAGGCAGGCTTTCCCCACGACAAGCCGCTCGAGAGCCCAGATCATCGTCTGCGACGTCAAAACGCGAGTTGAAGTCGCGCGGTTGAAAGGACACACCAACAGTATTTATGCCCTGGCTTTCTCTCCCGATGGCAAGACCCTGGCTTCCGGCAGCATGGACCAGACCGTGAAACTCTGGGACACGGCCACCGGTGCCCTGCGTGAAACGATCGTGCCCGGCGAATCGGGCACAAGCTCGGGCATGGGAGCCGGTTCGCGGGGTGGAGGGAGCGTTGGGGGAACGCGGGAACCTCGCACTCTTCGATCGTGACTCGGGGAAGGCTTCACACGCCCTCACCCGAGACCAATGAAAAGCGGCCAGGGACAGATGCCGGACTTGAAGGGTCTTGTGCTAGACCAATACAGAAGAACGACGGACCTCTTGCTTCAGACGGAGATTGATCTGGTCGATGCCGAGGCAAGACTATGACTCCTTGCTGGAGCCGGGTCGACCGCCTCGGACGAGACTCCTGAGAAGCTCAAACGAGAAAGATCGAGAACTTGAAACTCAGCAAGGACAACTTGAGCAAACTTCTTGACAGGTACAAGGAAAAGTACAAAGACGAGATCAAGGACGGAGATCGTGCATCCTGCTCAAGGCTCTGACAATACGGCGTTAGCGATGAGGTGCGGCCGTTGACAGCTCTCGATCGGCGGAGCGACTGTCCTCGACACCCAGACCTTAGCAAAGAGGGGGGCAAGGACGGCAGGCCGATTGACCATGACTCCTTGCCACGCACTAGGCGAGGCACAAGGTCCCGACCGAGCACCGGCTCAGGCTCCGCCATTGCGGAGCTAATCATACGAATAACCCGCGAAGAAGATCTCATCAGGCTTGTCATCCTTGTAGACGATGATCGAGACGCCATGTCCTCGGTCGATCGCTTCGAAGAGATCCATGTTCTGCTCGATCATCTCGCGGGTCGGATGGGCCGTGCCATACAGCTCCACCAGGAGCTCGTTCGGGACCGGGGTCACGGCGCCGAATTCCGGCTCGTCGGAGATCTGGTCGAGGTCCAGGATCGACCGGGTTCCGTCGGCGTCCGCGTCATCGAAGGCTTCCTCGATCGAGGCGTGTTGCGCTCCGGGCGAAGGCGAGTGCGGGCCAATCGGGAAGTTCGGAAAGGGGATCACCGGATTGTACCTGCCGGCCTGAAATTCCTGCTGGCGAAGCTCCGCCAAGGCTTCGTTCAGGTCGGGCTTATGCTTGACGAAATAGAAGTAGGGATGAGCGCCCAATCGATTCTCCTTCCGCAATGGCTGTTTCAGCAGGTAACGCGATGTTATGTTTGCAGAGAAGTAGCCCGCCGCATTGTGTGGTTCAGCCGTTCGTTGCACGCGGCGTTTGGTGTGAAGTTAATTTGAATCAAGTTGCTTGATAAAGATATTCTTGTATTGAACCAAGCTGGGCGGTCCCGCCCACTCGCCGTTTCGCTTGCCGCCGTGGTGCTGCAGGCCGAGACGCCCGGATTGTGGAATTTCTGGGATCTCCGCGCCGGGGATCACGAGCTTGCCGTTCAGGACCACCCTGACCGTTTTGCCTCGCGCGGTGATCTCGAAGTGATTCCACTGGCCGACAGGGTTGTCGGCCTGCATCCGGGGCGTGACGGCGGCCCGTAATTCGGGCGCGGTACTCGGGTTGGTGCGAACGCCGTACATCTCGCCCGAGCCGATGGGCCAGCACCAGATGTTGATCTGGTGATTGCCCGAGCCCCGCAGGAAGACGCCCGAATCCGCGTCGGGCAACGCCAGCTTCATTTCCTTGCCGTGGATGTCCTTCGCGTGCGTGCCGTCGGGCAAGATGTAAGGAACGTTCTTGTTGATGTAGGGCGCTTCCTTGAGCCGCCAGTTGACGTGCAATTCGAAGTCGCGCAAACGTGCGCTCGGTCCACAGGTCCTTGCTACCTTTGGCCTCGCTCTGGGCGTCGTAATCGATGACGCCGCCCTCCACTTTCCAGTGGCCGCCATCCCCTTCGGGCACTTTCCAACCGGTGAAGTCCTTGCCGTTGAAGAGCGCGGTGAAACCGGTCGGCGGTTCATTGTCGGCCGTCTGCCCCAGCGCCCACGAGCCCGCGACAAACCATGAGACCAACACGGCAAGGCCAAACTGCCAGTATTTGCCACGACCCATGCGAACCCGGGTGCTGAAGTCATTCATCGCCAAGAACCTCTCATGCCTGGAGCCCGATCAAGACCGCGACTCGACCATCGTAGCGCGCTGCGGGGTCAGGCAAGGAAGTCGTTGGTTCGTTGCGGTCTGGTACCAGGTGCTCCGGCAACCAGAATCGCCACGAACATGGTGTAAGATCATGGGAGGAACGGGGCAAGGCACGCAATGGGAGGCGATGGCATGAAGGTGATGATCATCGGCGGCACGAGTTTCATCGGCCCGCCCCTGGTGCGTCGGTTAGTTGACCTCGGCAACACGGTCGCGGTCTTCCACAGGGGCCAGACTCGCACCGAGCTTCCGCCTTCGGTCGAGCACATTCTCGGCGACCGTCGAAGCCTGGAGCAGCACGCGACCGAGATCCACCGTTTCGGCCCCGAGGTCGTCGTTGACATGATCGCCTTCACCGAGGCGGATGCCATCGGTCTTGTGGACACATTTCGCGGTCTGGCGCGCAGGGCCGTGGTGATCTCCAGCGCCGACGTGTACCGGGCCTACGGCCGATTCATCGGCGTCGAACCCGGGCCGGTTGAGCCGACACCGCTCGGTGAAGGCGCCCCGTTGCGGACGACCCTGTTCCCCTATCGTCAACAGGCCAAGGGACCGGACGACTTTTCCTACAGCTATGACAAGATCCCGGTCGAGAGGATCGTGCTGGGCGATTCCAAACTGCCCGGCACCGTCCTTCGCTTGCCGATGGTCCACGGCCCCGGCGATCTCTATCACCGCCTCTCTGCGTACCTCAAACGCATGGACGATCACCGGCCGGCCATCCTTCTCGACGAGGGCCTGGCCCGCTGGAAGTGCCCGCGTGGGTACGTTGACAACGTGGCGGCGGCGATCGCCCTGGCCGTCGTCGATGACCGGGCGACTGGGGGCGTGTTCAATGTCTCCGATCCGGCCGCCTTCACCGAGGCCGAGTGGATTCGGAGGATCGGTGAGATCGTGGGCTGGCGGGGCAAGGTCCTGAACGTCCCGGGTGGCCGCATCCCGGTGCCCTACCACACCGAGCAGAATCTCGATACGGACTCCGGCCGCATCAGGCAGGTGTTGGGGTATCAGGAGGCAGTCGGCCCGAGCGAGGCCCTCGAACGGACGATCGCGTGGGAGCGGGCAAACCCCGTAGGACCGATCCCGGGCATGGGGATGCTGGACTACGATGCCGAGGATGCTCTCCTGGCCGAGCTGGGCGATTCGCCTGGCTGATCGCCCTCGCCGCCATGCCTTGAGACACGGTGGTTTCGCGGCCGATTACTTTGTTGTACAACGGCAATCAGCAGGCGCCAGAGGGCTCACATTTCGGGGAACGACTCATGCCAGGAACGCCCAGCCAGCGCATCGATCGAGCGCTCTTGATCGGTATCGATCGCTACGAATCGATCGGTCCGAACCTGAGCGGCTGCGTCGGCGACGTGGAGGCGGTCGCTCGATTTCTGACGGAGCGCCTGAGCACACCGGCCGGCCAGATCATCAAGCTGACCTCGTCGCTCGAGGGAACCGAGGAAGCCGCGGACCTGGCGACTCGCGACAACATCATCGCGGGTTTCAAGAAGCTTGCACAGCTTCCTCATCAAGAATGAGCAGATCTACATTCAATATTCCGGGCACGGCATGCGCAACGATTCCACGATTCTGCCCGGCATCGAGCCCGACGGCCGGGACGAAGCGATCGCGCCTATGGACAGCGGTTATCGAAGACCCCGCCGCCTTTTACATCCTGGACAAGGAGCTGGGCTGGCTGATCAAGCAGATCACCGACACGGGCGCCTTCGTCACGTTCGTTTCCGATTGCTGCCACTCGGCCTCGATGACCCGAGCGGCGACCGGGGTCAAGATCCGCAAGGGGCAAAGGAAAGCAGCCGACACGGCCAGTGGACGCGGCTGGGAGGGGGGCGATCCCAGGCCGCGGCCCGATAGCACGCTGGTCGCGCCGCTGAGCGAGCTCAAGGCACTCGTCACGTCGGACGGCGGCAGCACCGGAAGCCTCTTGCCGGCCCCCAGGAACTACATCTTGATGACGGGCTGCCGCGAGCGCGAGACCGCCAAGGAGTTTCAAGGCAACGGCGCCTTCACGTTCTTCATGCTCGAGCACCTCAAGGGAGATTTCACCGGCCTGACCTATCGCAGCCTGGTCGACCGGATCGGCGGCAGCATCATCCAGCTTGCCAGCACCAATGCCGACTACCGCGATCAGACCCCGCAGCTCGAGGGGCTTCCCGACCTTCTCGTCTTCGGAGGAGGCGCCGGGCTCGAGCCAACCGCGATGACGGCCACGCCGCTGGATGACGGCACGATCCAGGTCGGAGGCGGAGCGGCGATTGGACTGTCAGTCGGCACGGTGCTGGCCCTTTATCCCCCCGGAGCGATCGACGTCAACGACGCCGCCAAGCAAATTGGCCTCATCACGCTGACCAGCGTCGCCCCCGATGTCTCGATCGGTGCGCCCGTCGAGGGCGAGGCACCGGCCAGTCTCGCCGCTGGGCATGCGCGCGGTCGTGATCTGGCCCAACCTGGTCAAGGTCAAGCGCAGTGTGGCGATCGGCGACGGTCCGGATCTCGCGAGGCTCAAGACAGCGGTCGCTCAAGGGCGGGCGAGACCATAAGGGCTCGCCTTACCTGGAAGTCGTCGCGCCCGGCAATCAGGAGGAATTCTCGGTTGTGGTGCAGGGGGGCAATTACGTCATCCTCGACAATCGAGACCAGCCGATTCCGCGTCTCAGTCCTCCGATCGCGGTCAGCGAGCCCGGCGCACCGCAGAGCCTGCTCCAGCGCCTCGAGCACCTTGTCCAGTACCGCAACGCCTGGGAGCTGCACAACGATGTCGATTCGTCGAACCTGAAAGGCACGCTGTCGATCTCGGTGGTTCGCCGGAACACCCGGTCCGCGGGACGTGTCGAGCTCCGGCCCGGTGACGACGTCCGGATCCGGATTCATAACCGGTCGAATCGTCCCTTGAGTGCGGCCTTGCTTTACTTCGGACCAGACTGGAGCATCAAGCGAATCTGGCCCGACGGCGCCACAGCCTACGAAGAGCTGGCGGTCACCGGCGACGACGGCCTGGAGGTTTACGAGGCCGTCGCCTCGCTCCCCGCGGGGGAATCGAGCAGCGTCGAACGACTGAAACTCTTTGCCACGGACAAGCCGACGAGTTTTGACGCTCTTTCGCTTGAATAGCCTCGACGTTGCCAGAATCGGTGACCGCGCGACCCGGTCGCTGAGCGACAACCCGCTGGAAAACCTGCTGGCCGACGTGAGCGAAGGCCGGGCGACGCGCGAGCTGGTGGCCCGGCGGAGCGGAACCGGCGACTGGAGCACGGCCGGAGCTGGAGCTGGAACTTGAGCGTGACAACACCTCCGGTTGAAGCGACGACACGAACCAACGAGGTAGGATCGATGAATGCCTTGAGACTCCTCTTGATGCTGATTGCCTCGCTCGCCTGGAACCAGCCGGCCACGGCTCGCGACGAGGTTGCCCCGGAAACCGCGCAGGGTTCGAGCGAGATCAAGGGGCCGCTCGCCGACCCGGGGTTCTTTCCGATTGCCGTGTGGCTCCAGGACCCACGCCAGGCAGAGAAATACAAGGAGGCTGGGATCAACCTCTATGTGGCTCTCTGGAGAGGTCCCACCGAAGAACAGCTCACGACGCTCAAAGCCGCCGGCATGCCTGTGATCTGCCACCAGAACAAGGTCGGCCTGGCCCACAAGAACGACCCCATCATCGCCGGCTGGATGCACGGTGACGAGCCCGACAACGCCCAGGAAATTGTCGATCGTTCAACGGGCAAGAGGCGCTATGGACCTCCGATCCCGCCGGCCAGGATCGTTGCGGACTATCAGGCGATCCGAGCCCGTGACGCCACGCGGCCGGTCATGCTGAACCTGGGCCAAGGGGTGGCCAACGACGACTGGAAGGGGCGAGGCCCCGGCGCGAGCCTTGATGACTACCCGAAGTACGTGAAAGGCGCCGACATCGTTTCGTTCGACGTCTATCCCGTCGCCGGCCTCGACCGGACCGATGGCGGAGAGCTTCTCTGGTATGTCGCCAAGGGCGTCGATCGTCTGATCAAATGGACCGCGGGAAAACAGCCCGTCTGGAATTGCATCGAGTGCACCCACATCAGCAACCCCAGGGCCAAGGCAACGCCCCACCAGGTGCGGGCTGAGGTCTGGATGTCGCTGGTGCACGGCTCGCGCGGCCTGATTTACTTCGTCCACCAGTTCAAGCCGAAGTTCAACGAGCACGCCCTGCTCGACGATCCGGAGATGCGAACCGCGGTCACTGCGATCAACCGCCAGATCCAGATGCTCGCCCCGGTGCTCAACAGCCCCAGCCTCTCCGATGTCGTCACGGTCCGCTCATCCAGGGCCAACGTGCCGATCGACGTCATGGCCAAACGACAAGGCGAGACGACCTATGTCTTTGCCGTGGGCATGCGCAATGCAGCCACCAGGGGCACGTTCGAGGTCAAGGGCTTACCCGCCCACGCAACGGCGAACGTGCTGGGAGAATCACGACGGATCAAGCTCGAAAACGGGCGTTTCGACGACGACTTTCAGCCTTATGACGTGCATCTTTATGCGATCTCGCCGAGTCGACCGGAAGGACCGAGCGAACAGCCCTGAGCCGGCCGATCCGCCGACCCGACGTCCGGCCGAGCAGTTTCCGGCAAAGTCTTGCAGTGGTTGTCCGCTTGAACGAAGCTGAGAGACAGAAGCCTACCCACCAGCACTGCGTCAAACCGACTCCAGAGGTCCATCGGGAGCGATTGTCATGACCGACATCGGTTCGTCGTTTTTCACAAACCAGCCGGTACAGCCCACGCGCCGCCAGTTCGCTCGCACTCTCGCGGGCACAAGCCTTGGTATTCTGGGCGTACCCGCGCTTCTGCGAGGACGCGGCCTGGCCGAGAAGCTGAACATCGCCCTCGTGGGTGTGGGCGGGCGCGGGGCCGACAACCTCAAGGCGCTCAGTGGCGAGAATATCGTCGCCCTCTGTGATGTTGATGAGCATCGCCTGGGCGAAGCCGCCAAGGGACATCCCCAGGCCAAAACATATAGCGACTTCCGCCGGATGCTCGACCAGGTTCGACGATCGGATCGACGCCGTGGTGGTCACGACGCCCGACCATACGCATGCCGTGGTCGCCAAGGCCGCGCTCGACCTGGGCAAGCACGTCTACTGCGAGAAGCCGCTTACTCATTCGATTCACGAGGCGCGGGTTTTGGCCGAGACGGCGGCACGGCAAAAGGTCGCCACCCAGATGGGCAACGCGGGTCACTCCAGCGAGGGAATGCGCCGCGTGGTCGAGGCGATCCGGGCCGGCGTGATCGGACCGGTGCGCGAGGTCCATGCCTGGACCAACAGGCCAATCTGGCCGCAAGGCGTCGACCTGCCCGCCGATCGCCCGCCCGTTCCCTCGACACTCAAGTGGGATCTCTGGATCGGCCCCGCGCCCGAGCGGCCTTACCACCCCGCCTATCATCCCTTCAAATGGCGCGGTTGGTGGGACTTTGGCACCGGCGCACTGGGCGACATGGGCTGCCACATCATCGACGCGGCTTTCTGGGCCCTCGATCTACGCTCGCCCAGGAGCATCGAGGCCGAGAGCCCTCCCGTTCACCTCCATCCCGAGACGGCCCCTGCATGGTCGATCGTCCGGTACGAGTTTCCCGCGCATGGATCGAGGCCGCCGGTCAAGCTCACATGGTACGACGGCGGTAAGCTGCCGCCCTTGGACCTGTTCGATGGCCGTGCGCCCGCCAAGGGGTCCAGCGGCAGCATCTTCGTGGGCGAGAAAGGCCGCATGCTCGTCCAGCAGGCTCGAGGTCAGGGCTTCAGGCTGCTTCCCGAGCGCGAGTTCGCAGGCTTCGTCGCACCCAAGCCCACGCTGCCGCGCTCGATCGGCCATCATGCCGAATGGGTCGAGGCTTGCAAGACGGGCAAGCCAACGGGGACGAGCTTTGATTACTCGGGCCCGCTCACCGAGATTGTGCTGCTTGGCAACGTCGCCCTCCGGGCCGGCAGGAAGATCGAGTGGGACGCAGCCGGCATGAGGCCGACCAATGGGTCGATCGATGATCTTTACATCCAGCGTGATTATCGCGCGGGGTGGTCGCTGTAACAAGAATGTTCGTTCATTGATATCAACGGAGTTGTGACGGCACATTCCTCATCAGGTTCAAGCGGAGCAGAACAGAGAGGTAGCCCATGGCCGCGAGAGTGACCGAGTTGAAAGTGAACGGAGCGGTGCGGCGCATCGACGCCGACCCGGAGCGAAGCTTGCTCAGCGTCTTGCGAGACGACCTGAGCCTGACAGGCTCCAAGTACGGCTGCGGAGAAGGTCGTTGCGGCGCCTGCACGGTGCTCGTCGATGGCGAGGCGGCGCATTCCTGCACCGCGAAAGTCGGGGCGGTCACCGGCAAGGCCGTCATCACCATCGAAGGGCTGGAAGACTCGAGCGGCCGGCTGCACCCGCTTCAGCAAGCCTTCCTCGATCTCGGTGCGATGCAGTGCGGCTACTGCACGCCCGGCATGATCGTGGCCGGCGCGGGACTGCTGGCCGAGAATGCCGATCCCAGTGAAGCCGAGATCGTCAAAGCCATGCAGGGCAACGTCTGCCGGTGCGGCACCTATCCTCGCATTGTGGCCGCGGTCCGCCGGGCCGTCGCGCTCAAGAAGGAGGGTCTCCGATGAACGAGCATACATCCCTCGATTTGCAAGAGGATCTGGAACTCGAGCTTGAGCCCGAGCGATACGAGCTGCATGCTCGGGACGATCGTCTCAATCTCGACATGGGCCTCGGCCGCCGCGACTTCCTGCGCATTCTTGGCGGCGGCCTGCTCGTGCTGTGCCTCAGGTCGGATGACGAGGCCCAGGGTCAGGAATCGGGCGGCGCTCGTCGGCGCGGACCTGGCGGGCAAGTTCCCCGCGAGATCGGGGCCTGGCTGCATATTGCCGAGGATGGAACCGTCACGGCCTCGACCGGCAAGGTTGAGGTCGGCCAGAACGCCCGCACGTCGCTGACCATGGCTGTGGCCGACGAGCTTGGTCTTCCGGTCGAATCGGTACGTCTGGTGATGGGCGATACGGACAAGGTTCCATTTGATCGAGGAACCTTCGGCAGCATGACCACCCCGACCATGGTCCCGCAGATGCGCCGGGCGTCGGCCGCGGCGAGGGCACTCCTGATCGGGCTGGCGGCCGAGCGGTGGGGCGTCGATCGCGGTTCACTGACCGTGGCGGGCGGCAAGGTGGCTCATGCCGCGACCGGCAGGACACTTGGCTTTGGAGAGCTGACGCACGGTCGCAAGCTCATTGAGACGATCGGTGACGATGCGAAGACCACGCCTGCCTCGGAGTGGAAAGTGGCTGGCCAGTCGGTGCCCAAGGTCGATGGGCTGGCGATCGTGACGGGTCGTCATCGTTACGCATCGGACGTCGAACGGCCCGGCATGCTCCGAGGCAAGGTGCTGCGCGCGCCGGCCTTCGGCGCTCGCCTCGCCTCGCTTGACACGTCGCGGGCGGAATCTCTTCCCGACGTGAAAATCGTCCGCGATGGCGATTTCGTCGGCGTGGTCGCACCGAACGAACACATGGCCTCGCGCGCCCTGGCCGCGCTGCGGCCAGAGTGGACGCCTGCCGCCGGGCCCGCCGTGTCTGATCGAGATCTCGGGGCCTATTTCAAGGCGCATCCCGAATCGGGCCGAGGAGGAAGGCCAGGCCCGGGCAACGGCAACGGCTCAACAGGAGAGGACGGTTCGGTCAAGGACGCCCTGGCGGCTTCAGCCGCCAAGGTCGAGGCCGTTTATTCGATCGCCTACATCGCCCACGCACCGCTCGAGCCTCGCGCCGCGGTGGCCGAATGGGAGGGCGGCAAGCTGACTGTCTGGACGGGCAGCCAGCGGCCCTTCGGCGTTCGCTCCGAGCTCATGGAGGCCTTTCGCCTGCCCGACAACCAGGTTCGTGTGATCGTTCCCGACACCGGCAGCGGCTACGGCGGCAAGCACACCGGCGAGGCCGCCGTGGAAGCGGCCAGGCTGGCGAAAACCGTGGGCAAACCCGTGAAGGTGGTCTGGACCCGCGAGGAAGAGTTTACCTGGGCCTACTTCCGTCCCGCCGGATTGATCGAGACGGCTGCCGGCGTTGACAAGGACGGCAAGCTCACCGCCTGGGAGTTTCATAACTACAATTCCGGCCGCTCGGGCCTCGAGAGCCCTTACAAGGCCGTGAAATCCCATGCCCAGTTTCACGGCGCGGCTTACCCGCTGCGTCAGGGTTCGTACCGGGCTTTGGCCTCGACGGCCAACCACTTCGCTCGCGAATCCTTGATGGACGAGCTGGCCCACGCGCTGGGCATCGATCCGCTCGCCTTCCGTTTACGCAATCTGGAAGAGCCTCGCCTGCGGGCCGTGCTCGAAGCCGCCGCCGATCGATTTGGCTGGGGCAAGACGAAGCCGCCCGAGGCACACGGCTTCGGCATCGCCGACGGCACCGAGAAGGGGGGTTACGTGGCCACGTGCGCCGAGGTCGCGGTCGACCGCTCGACGGGCGTGCTCAAGATCGTCCGCGCCGTGACCGCCTTCGAGTGTGGTGCGATCATCAACCCCGACCACCTGCGCAACCAGGTAGAAGGCGCGGTGATCATGGGTCTCGGCGGCGCCTTGTTCGAGGCCATCCGCTTCGAGAACGGCAAGATCCGCAACCCCAAGTTCTCCCGCTACCAGGTTCCCCGCTTCGGCGACGTCCCCAAGATGGACGTGGTCTTGCTCGACCGCAAAGACCTGCCCTCCGCGGGCGCTGGTGAGACGCCCATCGTGGCCATCGCCCCGGCCGTCGCCAACGCAATCTTTGCCGCGAGCGGTGTCCGCCTGAGATCCATGCCGCTGGTACCGCAGGGAGTGGTCAAGAGTTAAAGGAGGGTCGCCCCCAGATTCATCTCCGGCACGCTCTCGGGAATGATCAACCGGGCCGCGGTGGCGGCCACGATCTGTTCGATCGAGACGCCCGGCCCGCGCTCGTGGAGCAACAGGCCTTCATGTGTTGGCTCGATGACGGCAAGCTCGGTGACGATCAGGTTCACCGGGCGCACCGAGGTCAAGGGCAGCTCGCACCGCTCGACGATCTTGGGCGCGCCCTTGGCGGTGTGGGTCATGGCAACGATCACGCGCCTGGCGCCTGAGACCAGGTCCATGGCGCCGCCCATACCGACAACGCGCTTTCCCGGGACCATCCAGTTGGCAAGATGGCCCTGAGCGTCGACCTGCAGGCCGCCGAGCACTGTCAGGTCAAGGTGGCCGCCGCGAATCAGGCCGAACGAGAAGCTGCTGTCGAAGCTCGCCGCGCCGGGAAAGGCGGTGATGAAGCCGCCGCCGGCGTCGGTCAGATTGGGGTTCTCCATGCCTCGCGGAGGTCGCGGGCCCAGACCGATGAGACCGTTTTCTGACTGGAAGAAAACGCTCGTTCCCCGTGGCAAGTAGGTCGCCACCTTGCAAGGCAAGCCGATGCCCAGGTTCACAAGGGCGCCCGGGGTGACCTCCTGGGCAACTCGGCGCGAGATGATTTCTTTTTCCTTATCATTTTCGAGTCGGGTCATGTGGGCCGCTCCAGCAGGTAGTCGACCAGGATCCCGGGAGTCCGCACGGCATCGGGCGGGATGGCGCCCACGGGCACGAACTCATCGGCTTCCGCGATGACGGTCTCCGCGGCCATCGCCATCAAGGGATTGAAGTTCTGCGCGGTCAGCTCGTAGGTCAAGTTGCCCAGCAGATCGGCTTGCCTGGCGCAGATCAAGGCGAAATCGGCCCGCAGCGGTTTCTCCAGCAGCCAGGTTTGGCCGTCGATTTCGATGGTGGATTTTCCCTCTTCCACCAACGTGCCCAGGCCGGTCTTCGTGAGTACGCCCCCAAGGCCGTGGCCGCCGGCCCTGATTCGCTCGGCCAGCGTTCCCTGGGGAACGAGCTCGACGTCAATCTCTCCAGCCATCATCTGGCATTGAGTTTCCGGGTTGGTGCCAATGTGCGTGACCACGAGTCGCTTGACCAGGCGGGCTTCAATCAACCGGCCGATGCCGATGCCGGGAAAACACGTGTCGTTGGTGATCACCGTCAAGCCCGATCGTCCGACCGAGACAAGCCCCTGAACCAGCCGATGGGGCGTGCCCACGCCGAGAAAACCGCCGATCATGAGCGTGGCCCCGTCAGGAATCTGGGCGACGACGGCTTCCAGCGACTCGGGGTCTTCATCTGTCGTCTTACGGTTTTCGTTGCGATGCCACGCGCAGCCGGCTTACACGGACCTACCGGGCCGACGCGCGATGAACGGAGATCGCTCGGATGGCTTTACCGCGTGAGTCAGTCTTCATCGGCCTCTCCCACCTTCCACTCGTGGATGCCCGCCGACCATTCCTTCTGAAGATGGACCGCAAGCCGCATTGCGGTCGTCTTCACCGGGGCGAAGCTCGCCTCGCACCAGCCATCTTTCCTCAAGGGATACTCGGAGAGGGCGGCGACCGGCTTCCAATCACTGCCGTCGCGGTATTCGATGCGCCATGAGGCGGGCAAACGGCACGCGCCTCGGCCGGTGTCGTCGAACCAGTAGACCTGGCTGCTGGCCACGGTCACCGGCCTGGGCCAGGTGTACTGCACCCACTCGTCGCGGTCCTTATGAGGCCAGAAGTGGCAAAGCGCCTCGGGCTGCTCGCCACTGCTTTTCGGCTCCAGGCCGTCGTTGACGCCCTTGCGGCCGGATATTGCCGCGAGCGAAAGACATGCTCACCTTGGCTTGTGTTTCCAGCCCACCAGCGACCGGCGTTCGCGGGGCCTGGGGCATCCAGACCTTCATCAACCCCGGCTGGCGATTGTCCCAGGCGTAGTACGGAATGGCCGTGATGTGAACCGGGTGCGACGGAGGTACGGCTTGATACAACTGGTTGGACCATTCTTGCTCAGGCACTGTCCAGGCGACGCCTTTGACCACCACGACCCCGCCGAGCAAGTCCTTGGCTTGGGTGGCCTTCAGCTCCGTGCTCGGGGGCAGATACAGTGAGGCGAGCGACTCACCCTGATCGCAGGCTTCCAGGCAATAGACCAGAGGCCCGCGCTGGATGGCGAGCTGGCCGGCATCGGCCTTCACGTTCGGGATTCGCGGCCATGCAGCTTCACGGGCATCGGCAGGTTCAGCTCGACGGCGTCACCGGTCTTCCACTCTCGGCGCAAGCACGATGTAGCCACGATCCAGAGTGCCGGCTGCGAGATCTTCTGGCCGCCGACCGCCACGGTTGCCTCGTCGCACCAGCCCGGCACGCGGAGACGCAGCTCGAACTTAGTCGGGCCGTCGACCCGAGGCTTGAGCACCACGCGTCCATCCCAGGGATAATCGGTCGTCACGTCGAGCATGACCTTCCGCCCGGCCACCGTTGCATTGACAGACCCTTGAATGTAGAGGTTGACCCACAGGGCGTCATCGCTCACCGCGCAGGCGTAACCGCCCAGCGAGGCCAGAGTGCGCGCCACGTTCGGCGGACAGCAGGCGCAGCCCGAACCAGGGAGAACGGTGGTGCCTTCCCGTGGCTCTCCAGCGGGTTGACGTAGAAGAACCGCTTGCCGTCCAGCGACACGCCCGCCAGCACGCCGTTGTACAGCGAGCGCTCGAACACATCAGCGAAACGGGAGTCGCCGTAGAGCAATGCGAGCCGGTGGTTCCACTGCGCCAGTGCGACCGAGGCGCAGGTTTCCTGGTAGGCGGTCAGGTTTGGCAGATCATAGTCGTGCGTGAAGCCCTCGTTCGATGCACTCGGACCGATACCGCCGGTAATGTACATGTTGCGCTGAGTTGTATTACGCCACACGCGGTTGATCATCTTGAGCAGTGGTGAGCTGTCGGTCTCGCCGGCCACGTCGGTGGCCCCGCTGAGCAGATAGGTGGCGCGGACGGCGTGCCCCTTGATGTTCTTGTGGTCGCAGATCGGCACGTCGTCTTGCCAGTAAGTACCGTCATAACGCTCGGGTGGTGTATTGTGTTCGGTGGCGAAGAACCTGCGTCCCCGGTTCTCGATGAAGAAGCGAGCGAGGTCGAAGTAGCGTTTCTCACCGGTGGCCCTCCAGAGCTTGACCAGCGCTAGCTCGATCTCGGGATGACCGGGATAGCCCATGCGTTTTCCGGGTCCGAACACCGAGTCGATGTGATCAGCCAGCTTTGTCGCCACGCTCAGGAAGTTGGTCTTGCCCGTGGCCCTGAAGTGCGCGACAGCCGCTTCGATCATGTGCCCGGCGCAGTAGAGCTCATGGTTGTCGCGCAAATTGGTCCAGCGGTGGCCGGGCTCCTTGACGACGTAATAACTGTCGAGATAACCATCCTCGAGCTGAGCCGCCGCGAGCTTGGCGATGATGTCGTCGATCCGTTTCGCCAGCACGGGGTCGGGGTGCGTCGCCAGCGAGTAAGAGGCGGCCTCGAGTGCCTTGTGAACGTCGGAATCCATGAACACGGGTCCCGTGAACCCGCCCTTGGCCCTGGCCGCGGCCAGGTCGAGATTTCGCAAGTTGCCGGATTTTTCGAGCATCTCGAGATTGACGGGAATCGAGACCGTTCGATTGATCTCCTGCCGCGGCCCCCAGAACGCATCGCGAATTTGCACGTCCGTGAACGGCACCGGGCGCAGCTTGACCAGCGGCGAGTCGGCCGCTTCGAGAGAACCGGCGGCAAAGACCACAATGCAGCAGAGCGCGGCGAACGTTTTCATGTTGATGATCCCTGGTGTTCCACCGGCATGGGCACGGAATTCAAAGCTCGTCTCGCACGTTCGTGGGTGGCGTGTGTAGCGTGGGCGTCACGGGCGACAGTCGAGTCTCAAGCGTCCTAGAATACCTGTTCGGGCTTCTGATCGCCATAAGCTCAGAGCTGTCGCGGTTGTTTCAGGCGTTGACGAGGCTCCTTCCGACGATGCTCTGTACGGGAGATCGACCATGCCGGATTTCGGCGGCACGAGCGCCATCTGGACCCGCATGCCGCAACCTCCAAAGGGGCAGTTCTTGGGATCATGCCGAGCCCGACGGACCCTGCCCGCGGAAAAGTTGCCACAGCCTCTCCCGGGCAGCTCAGTTTTCTTTGTTGACAGCGTGTTGCGCCTCGATCACAATCCCCACAATCCAACAACGGCAAATTCATCTCTGAGCGTTGTTCCTGGGAGTGCAGGCATGGCCGAGGCAAGGTTGAGCTTGCCGGTGGTCCGGCGGTTTGGCGAAACCGCGCGGCGTGACGCATGGTGGGTGCAGCCGGCGGCCGTGTTCGTGGGGTTGTCGGCGTTCATCGTTTACGCGACGTGGGCGGCGTTACAGGGGGAGCACTACCATTACGGGCCCTACCTGTCACCGTTTTACTCGCCAGAGCTCTTCGGAGCCTCGGAGCATAGCTGGTTCGGGCTGAAGCCGGCGTGGTGGCCGGCGTGGCTGATCTTCTCGCCCGCCATGCTCATCCTCTGGGCGCCAGGCGGCTTCCGTCTCACCTGCTATTACTACCGCGGGGCTTACTACAAGGCATTCTGGGCCGATCCCCCCTCCTGCACGGTCGGCGAGCCGCGCAAGTCCTACTGGGGCGAGCGCAGGCTGCCCCTGATCCTGCAGAACAGTCATCGCTTCTTCCTGTACCTGGCGATTGTGTTTCTGGTGATCCTCGCCTCTGACGTCTACAAGGCGTTCTGGTTCAAGGACGCCGCGACCGGAGTCGTCTCCTTCGGCGTGGGCATCGGCACGCTCGTGCTGGCCCTCAACGTTGTCTTGTTGGGCGGTTACGCGCTGGGCTGCCATTCCTTGCGGCACCTGGTGGGGGGTGGGATCGACCAGTTGACACGGGAAAAGAAGCGGCACCGTGCCTACAACTGCGTGAGCTGCTTGAACCGGGGGCATATGGTGTGGGCCTGGTACAGTCTTATGAGCGTTGCGTTCAGTGACCTGTACGTGCGCCTCTGTTCGATGGGCGTCTGGACTGACTGGAGGATCATCTGAACGTGATAGACTACCAGACGCACGAGCATGATGTGCTGATCATCGGCGCCGGCGGGGCAGGGCTGCGGGCCGCGATCGAAGCTTCCGCCGCCGGGGTCAGCGTTGGCCTGGTGTGCAAGTCACTCCTGGGCAAAGCACACACGGTCATGGCTGAAGGCGGGATTGCCGCCGCCCTGGCCAACGTGGATGAACGCGACAACTGGAGGGTGCACTTCGCCGACACGATGCGCGGGGGACAGTACGTCAACGACTGGCGGATGGCCCAGATCCACGCCCAGGAAGCGCCGGCGCGTGTGCGCGAGCTGGAGGCCTGGGGCGCTGTGTTCGACCGCACGCCCGACGGCCGAATCTTGCAGCGGAACTTCGGCGGGCACCGCTACCCGCGCCTCGCGCACGTCGGCGACCGCACCGGACTGGAGATGATCCGCACCTTGCAGGATCATGGCATCCACCAGGGGATCGAAGTCTACATGGAGTGTACCGTAGTCAGATTACTCAAGGACGGCGACCGCGTGGCGGGGGCCTTGGCCTACTACCGCGACCGTGGCCGCTTCGTCGTTTTCCGCGCCAAGGCCATCGTGCTGGCGACGGGCGGG
Organism: uncultured Planctomycetaceae bacterium; assembly: GCA_963813575.1. Classification (GTDB taxonomy): domain Bacteria; phylum Planctomycetota; class Planctomycetia; order Isosphaerales; family Isosphaeraceae; genus Aquisphaera. The sequence continues at coordinate 77,767 of CAWFAF010000039.1, read as the reverse complement.
GTCGGTAAAGCCTACAAGATCACGAGCAATAGCTGGGACTGTACCGGCGACGGCCACACGCTCGCCTACGATGCCGGGGCCGAGTTGCAGGACATGGAGTTCGTCCAGTTTCACCCCACGGGGATGATCTGGCCGCCCAGCGTCCAGGGTATGCTGGTGACGGAAGGAGTGCGCGGAGAGGGGGGAATCCTGCTCAACAGCAAGGGCGAACAGTTCATGTATCAGGATATTCCCGAATCCTATCGCAATCAGACGGCCAAGACCCCTGAAGAAGGCTGGCGCTACTGCCAGGGAGACCGAAACGCCAACCGTCCCGCCGAGTTGTTGACCCGCGACCACGTGGCGCGATGCATCCTGCGCGAGGTGCGCGAGGGGCGCGGCAGCCCTCACGGCGGCGTGTATCTCGACATTTCCTGGATCAAGGCCAAGATCCCCCACGCGCCGGAGCATATCAAACGGAAGCTTCCCAGCATGTATCACCAGTTCAAGGAGCTGGCCGGCATCGACATCACCAGGGAGCCGATGGAGGTCGGCCCGACCACTCACTACATCATGGGCGGCGTGCGCGTGGACCCCGAAACCCAGATGTCGTGCGTGCCGGGGTTGTTCGGCTGCGGCGAGTGTGCCGTCGGCGTCAACGGGGCCAACCGGCTGGGAGGCAACTCGCTGTCGGATCTGGTGGTCTTCGGCAAACGGGCTGGTGAGTTCGCGGGCAAGTTCGCCAAGGAACACGGCGCCTCCCGGATCGATGCCGGCCAGGTGGAAGAGGCGTCGCGATGGGCCCTGGCTCCATTCGAGCGCCATGGGGCCGAGGGGCCGTTTCAGATCCAGGAGAATCTCCAGGACATGATGCAGGATCTGGTGGGAATCGTGCCGCCGGGAAGAAGACATGCAGCGCGCTCTGGAGGGCCTGGCCGCGCTTCGTGAGCGGACTTCCCGCGTGAAGGTGTCGGGTAACCGCGATTTTAACCCGGGGTGGCATACGGCTCTCGACCTGCACAACTTGCTCACCGTTTCCGAAGCCATCACCCGGTCCGCCCTCGCTCGCAAGGAGAGCCGAGGTGGGCACTTCCGCGACGACTATCCGGACAAGGATGCGCGATTCGGCAACTTGAACTACCTGGCTCGCAAGGGGCCAGACAATCAGATGCAACTGGAAGAGGCGGCCATCCCCGAGATGCCCACCGAACTCAAGCAGATTATCGAGGAGATGAAATGATGGCGACCGTCGAGATGGCGCCTCCGGCAGGGAAGACCACAGCCACCCAGAAGACGGTGACTCTGCGCATCTGGCGCGGTGACGCGAACGGCGGCACGTTCGAGGACCACGTCACGCCGGTCTCCGAGGGAATGGTGGTGCTTGACGCGGTCCACCGGGTGCAGGCCGACCAGGCCAACGACCTCGCGGTGCGCTGGAATTGCAAGGCGGGCAGGTGCGGCTCTTGCTCAGCGGAGATCAACGGCAAGCCGGCGCTCATGTGCATGACGCAACTGGCGCGGTTGCCTCTGGATCAGCCAGTTGTCCTTGAACCCATGCGTGCCTTCCCATCGATTAAGGATCTGGTAACGGACGTGTCATGGAATTACGGGGTCAAGAAGCGCATCAAGCGATTCCAGCCGCGACCCCCCGATGCTCCCGATGGGACCTGGCGCATGGGCCAGGCCGATGTTGACCGCGTGCAGGAGTTCCGCAAGTGCATCGAGTGCTTCCTGTGCCAGGACGTCTGCCACATCCTGCGCGATCATCACATGCATGACGAGTTCATCGGCCCGCGATTCCTCGTCCACGTCGCCGCCCTGGAAATGCACCCCCTCGATACCGCAGACCGATTGGCAGAGCTGCGAGAGGCCAACGGTGTCGGCCTGTGCAACATCACCAAATGCTGCACCAAGGTCTGCCCGGAAGGCATCGCGATTACCGACAATGCAATCATCCCCCTGAAGGAGCGCGTCGTCGATGAGTTCTACGATCCGCTCATTAGTGTGTTGCGATTGCTGGGGGTGCGAAGAAAAGGCTGAGGGCTGAATGACAATTCTCAGATCTTCATCTTGCAACTCGCCCACGAGAGGAGAAGCGCCATGACCGATTTCAAGCCCATCTCGCGAGATGCGGTCCCCCTGGCACTCGAAAAGGCGGAGCGGTATCGGCTGCTGAACGAGCCGGCACAGGCAGAAAGCATCTGTCAGGACGTGCTGGAAGTCGACCCCGAGAACCAGCAAGGGCTGGTGCTCTTGGTTCTGGCATTGACCGACCAATTCCAGACCGAGCCGACCGACAGCTTCCGGAAGGCCCAGGCCTTGGTGCCGAGACTGCAAGGTGAGTACGAGCGGTCTTATTACAGCGGCATCATTTTTGAGCGGCGCGGCTATGCCACCGCGTCACACCGCGGGTTAGGGAGCGAAACCATTGCGTACGACTGGATTCGTCGGGCCATGGATTGCTACGAAAAAGCCGAACGGCTTCGAGCCCCAGGCAACGACGACGCGATTCTCCGCTGGAATAGCTGCATCCGCCTTTGCCAGCGTTACCACCTCCACCCCGAGCCTCAGGAGATTTTCCAACCGGTGCTGGGAGACGATTGAAGCGAGGCTGTCTCTGGTTGCCTGCTCACGATTTTTTCTCGAGGCCCGACCATCGAGAATCTACAACCGTTGGCTTTGATCTCAGGGTCGCTCGCGGAGCCATGCTGGCTCAAGTGGTCATCAGATCTGATGTTACGCATTTCGCCGGTGGTGATGTTGACATTTCTGGTCGCAAGTCTCGATCTCGATTGTCGCCCCGCTCTGACAAGCGGGCCGTCTCGTCCCAATCGGAATCAGCGGGCTCGAACGATTCAGGCTCGCCGCCGCTGACCGGATCAGTCGAGGATGGTAGACATAGTGACATTCGCTCCGTACGATTGAGTGCATCCCGTTAATGAACCTATCGGGATCATTCGGCGGTGTCATTGGCTCGGAGCCCAAAGGAAACGGTCACGACCGCAGAACCTGAAGCGAGGTTCAAGCCCGTGTGCTTGGATTTCGTTCCTACAGTCCGTCAGGTCCTGAGGCTGAAAGCGGATGGACAGGGCAAGAGCATGTTGGCTTTGGCTTGTAAGTTCATCTCCGAACGTCTCGGATTCAAAGATGAGGGCGGTGGGAAGTGAGCACCATCATCAAGCCGATCACGGTTGATGAATATGACCGCATGATCGAAGCCGGAACCATCGGCGAGGATGACCAGGTCGAGCTCTGGGATGGGGTCGTGGTGCCGAAGATGCCCAAGAATCCGCCGCATCGGGTGGGAACGATCAAGACGGTCAAGGCCCTCGGTAAAGTCATCCCGTCCGGTTGGTATGTGTCCAAGGAAGATGCAGTCGTTCTTGGCTCTCGGAGCAAGCCGGAGCCCGACGCCGCGGTCATTCGCGCGGAACTGGAAAACGACTCGACCCGCGATGCGACGGCCGCCGATTGCTGCCTGGTCGTTGAAGTCGCGGACGACAGTCTACCCGATGACCGGGGCAAGAAGTGGCGGGGATATGGCCGAGCAGGCATCCTCGTCTACTGGATCGTCAACCTGAAGGATCGCCAGGTCGAGGTGTACAGTGATCCCAACCCAGCCGGCGGCTATCGATCCCGCGTGGACTATCGGCCCGGTCAGAATCTCCCCGTCGTCATCGACGGGCAGGAAGTGGCCCAGGTCGCCGTGACGGAGCTGTTGCCGTGACTTCCGCCGTTCTCGCCGGCCTGCTTTTGCGCCAGCCATTCCAGGCATTCACGTTCGTGCTGGGCGACAACACCGAAATCCACGTCGAGTGGATTGATCGACCGTGCCTGATGAACTTGAAGATACTGGCCATCATCAATCGCCCAAGTCCAGGATAAGGCGCTTGCCGATCGCTCGGGCATAGCGGGTCAGGGTCTGCACGGTTGGGTTGGGATACCACCCGTTTTCGAGACGGCTCAGAGACGCCTTATCGATCCCCGAACGGTCGGCAACGTCGCCCAAGCTTAAGCCAGCCTGCTCCCGATATTGCCGCAGGGCGCCGATGAATCGAGCGGTCGCGATCGCATCCTCCGGATCTGTCGGAGCGCCGGACGTTGCGATCCCCCCTTCCTCGCGCCGTTCGCGATCTAGCGCCTCGCGAATCGATCGCTCCTCGGCGCGGAACTCGGGTTGCTTGACTCGGGCCGCAATTTGCTCAGGCGTCAGAGCACTGGTCTTGGCAGGCATGTTCGGGCCTCCTCAATCTGCGACAGGGTAGGCGGTAACGGGTCGGATCAGGACATAATCCGGATCGGGCAGGATGCTGAAGACCACGGCCAATCGGCGGCCGGAGGATGCCGTACCGAAGATGATCGGAAGTCCGGAACTGCGGCTCGTCGCCCAAGCTCCCTGATGTCCGGCGATAACGTCCTTGACCTCCTCGGTCGTGATCAATCCCGTAATGACGATGTGCCGATGGTTTCCATCCGGGTCATCCGCATCATCCCACACGATCAAGTCGTGATACACCGTCCATGCCCTCACCGCGATTCCACGTCTGTTGAGAAATTTTACAACCTTATCACCACATTGTCAAGTGTGCCGAACCGCCGAACGAATCGCTGTTCAGTTCACGAGGGAGGTTTCGCGTGGTCACACCTATGGAGGCTTCGCGGGGTCACGCTTCGCGGGGTCACGCCTATCACCTAGTTAGTGCCCGTCGGAAAACGTGTTCTAATCTTCGTGACTTCGTATCGAGGATCGGCGACCTGACCGTTTTCAGATCGGATCCGAGCATGGCTTCTCAGGCTGAGACCCAATCCCGCCCGCTGATGACCGATCCGACCAAGCGCAAGACGTACCCTCCCCGCACCGCCGGGGCAACCAGGTGGTTCAACCATTGCTCGGAGTCGCTCCCAGCGACTCAGGCCGCCGAACCGGCCGCGCCGCGACCGGCCCGCCTCACTCTTGGGAGCCTCACGGTCGATCAACAGCTTGCCCAGCACGTGAAGATTCCGGCCCAACATCCCCAACCCCACGTAGCGGCAGTAGCCCCCGAAGCTCCGGTCCCGGCACCGCTCCAAGCCGTTGCCCGACTGCAAAGCGCCGATCGCCGACTCCACCCCCGGATGACGCCGCCGCGCACGCCGAATGCCACCGTCGCCGCACGCTCCTGACGCTCGGCCTGGACATGGCCCTTCGTCGCCAGACACGGCTGCGACACCAACTCGGCCAAGCCGCGTTGATTCGCAGGGGAGTGAAACCCGCGATCGAACGACGCGCTGCGGATGCGACCGCCGAGTCGGCCTTGCACCTGACGCATCTGTTCGACCACGACCTCGCTGTCCTCGGCCCCGTGCGGAAGGATCGCGTATTGGCACACGAAGCCGGCACCATCCTCGATGACCAGCACGCGGTGGCCGAACTCGACGGGTTGGGGCACCTTGCCACGCTTGATCAACTGAGTCTGTGGCTCGAACACGCTGAAGAGCTTCTCGGCGTTGGGTACCGACTCCTCGGCGAGCACGCGGCGACGAGCCTGGTCGCCGGCCTTAATCGTCATATTCACGAAGTCGAGCAGCTTCGCCCTGAGCCGCTCGATCGTCCGGGTCGCCGGGCCCGGGCTGATCGGCAGGCACGCCGGGTCGAGCAACTCCGCCGCCCGCGCGAGGATCCGGTCGGCCGTCTCGAGCACGGCCCGGTAGGCGTCCCGGAGCCGCTTACGGTAGTCACGCCCCTTGCTCGCGGCGGTCCGGTTGATGGTGCGGAGTTGCTGTCTTCAGCGAGCGGAGCAGGTGCTTGTACTGCCTCCAGCCGCTCTGCGCCCAGCAGGCCGGCCAGGCGTCGCGCCGTCGCGATGATCGTGCGCAGGCCGTCGCCGATGAGGCTCGGGATCGGTGGGGTAGTGGACGTCGGTTTTCGACCACGAACGAGTCGCCCCGGACCGTCTCGGCCGCCTCGGGAGCGAGCCGATGTCCCTCGGAGACGATCAGGTGGTTGAGCCGCTCGATGGTGTCCGGCGACAGCAGCGCAGATGTTGTCGCGGAGGCATCGCCAGTCGAACGTTTGGCTCGTCGCACCAGCCGTCGATGCCCATGATGCGCGCAGGGAACGATGCTCCTCGGCGAGGTTCTGGAGCCGGTCGTAGTCGAGGTCGCAGCCGAGCCGGACGGCGCCCAGGACGAGGATCGACCAGTAATCCATCCCCGGTCGTCCGCTGGTCGGCACGAGTGCGTCCCGTTGACATCCTGGGCGACGGCGTCGAGCAAGATTCGGCGCGAAGTACGGGGCAGGCATAGATGTGCTGGAGGGCCCGGAGGATGGGGATGATCTCGTCACGGCATTCGGTGTTGAGGCGGACATCGGGGATACCCGGGCAATCAAGCCGGAGTTGGGGATCGAAGGGGCGTCGCATGGGTTAGTGCCTCGAAGAATGCCTGGCTCGGGGCCGACAATCGGCTGTATTCAGAGTATTCTGTCACCAACCACGCCAATCTTCGAGAAGCAATTTGATGAGAAACCCAGGAATAGAAGCTCCAAAGACGTTTTCCGACGCCCACTAGTTAGCTTGAAACTAGGCCTGTCCCCGCGAAAGCGCCTTGCGAGTACTCCCGGGGGCTTGGGGACGTGGTTTTCCGCGAACGCGCGTTGTTTCCAGACCGCAGCCCAACCGCGAGTTTCTTGCCAAATTTCGCGATTGCTCCGTGAGTCGGATGTTGGCGGCGCGGACCGGGTCCGAATCCAGCTTGAGAACAGGTCAGCTACGGGCGGGGTCAGGTTTCCCCTCCAGTCCAGCCTGCATTCCTGCAAACAAGATAGGGCAACCCATTGAACGCACTCAAATCCAAGGATATGCTGAGAATTTGAGATGCGCTGCTCACGGCGGGCGGCGCATCCGAGTCATGACGGCCCTGTCGTTCGGCATTCCGGGCGATGGGGCTCTTCTGCTTCATGGTCTTCACCCGGCGGCAGCACAAGGGTCTACGTCGAAATGAAATGGCGCTATCATGGGCAACGAATCCGCAGTTTCTCCGCCCCGCTCGACGGTCGCAAGTTTCTTCAACTCCTTAGCCGGAATGATCTCCATTGGACTGGTCGCCGGCTTGGTTCTCTGCTCGCCCTTTCTCATCTACTGGCAGCAAGTCAGCCCGGAGACGACAGCAGTTTCGTCGGTATCAGACTCCCAACCGCCGACTCTCCAACGCAGGCGCGCGTCAAGACAGAGAGCAATCAACGAACCACCGCAGTCGATCAGTTCTTCCCCTCACTAGAGCAGTCGAGCACGACTCACAATACGCAGTCCACAATCGACCTCGCGAAGTCCTCGAATCTGTCGGAGAGAGGACAGATCGACTTGGCCCTCAAGTTTCGCCTGGTGGGGCGTCCTGCGGAGCAAGAAAAAGCGCTCAGGAATCCACGGTCTCCCGAGGCGAAGGCTATGCGAGCCCTCATGATTCAAGAGGACGCAGAGGACTACAGAGCGGCGGGTATGACCACCTTTGATAGGTCCGAGGCGGAGAAACTTGCGACGGAGGCTTTGCCCCAGCTCAAGGAGGATGCTAAAAGCAGACCTCTGAGCATGTACTGGTTAGGTTGTCTCTACAGGAGCGGTCTCGGAGTGCCCAAGGATCTGCAAAAGGCTTTTCGACTCTCATCCGAAGCGGCAAACAATGGAGAAAAGGTTGCCTTCCGCGGCCTCTCTGTGGCTTACTTCCTCGGTGAGGGAGTGGAAAAGGACGAGGCGAGATCGCTTGAGTGGGCAAGAAAGGGTGCAGACGCTGGCGACACCGTTCTGATGCTCAAAGTATCGCATGCCTACGATTCAGGGCGATGTGTTCAAGAGAAGCCTCGCGGCCTCGATGTACTATCTGGAAAAGGCGGCCAGGGCGGGCAACCCGGAAGCCATGCAGAAATACAGTGATCAGCTGGCCTTTGAGTCCGTTTATCATATACCCATCGGAGATCCAGAAAAGCATAAGAGAGGAGGAGGCTGACTGGCTTATCAGGTCGGCAGAAGCCGGTAATCTGACTTCGATGACCGCCCTGGCCATAGACTACGAGGGAGGAATGGGGGGATTCGTGTCCCGAGTGGGGCAGGATCGGAAGAAAGCATTCGAGTGGCGCAAGAAGGCGGCCGCTTCAGGTGTACCCAGTGCTATCGCTTGTCTCTCACGTCTTTACCGACTCGGGATCGGCTGCGATAAGAACGAGGAGCAGGCCGACAGCCTCCTCGAACAGGCAAAGAAGGCTGCCAAGGGCAATGAGGGAATGATCGCTCTCCTTGAACGGCAGTCGAGATGGAATCCCTCCGAGAGCTTTAGCTTCCCAGCCTGCGTCCGAGCTCGTCTGAACCTGTCGCGGACCAATCTGCAAATGTAGCCATACCCGAACCCGACCGCAGCCCATGGGCAGTCGAGGCCAAACCGCCAGCCAAACCGGGGGACCAAAGGTCAACGATCGCCATCCTCGAGCAAACAGGAGGACACACAAAGTACGGTGGAATCGTCCCGAATTACGAGGTAGTGGCCATGGTCCGTAACACCTCGAGCCAGCCCCTAAAAATGCTCTCGATGACCGTCATCCTCAGGCGCGCCGACAACAGCCTTGTAGGCACGGAAGCCCGAATGGCGGACGTGCGCAACCTCCAGCCCGGAGATACGGCCACCATCAAAATGGACACAAGCGAGAAGCTCGATGAAATCGACCACTACGACCTGAGATTCACTGCCGGCTTCCCTGACGAGGAGAACGTCAACTTCACCGTCGAACCGCCGGACCGACCACCCACGCGAGCACAGGCACCCTCGCGCCGGCGTCGGCCTTAGCATCACCCTCTTGAAACGACCACGGCCAGCGCCAGGTCCGCCCCATCCGGATCGTCTCAGGATAGCGCGGTCATGACCAAGGCCACGATGCCGACTTTGATCGCCTCGGGCAGATCGCGCCAGGCGTAAACGACGGCGGCCAGGTAGTGCTCAGCGCCTTGGCAGTGGTCCGTTGATCCGGCGCATTGGAGGAATTGGAATGCAGAAAGGCAAAAGAAGAACCCCAGTTTCGGTAGGTGATAACCCCGGTAGTGCCATGGTCACAATAACCTGTGTGAAATGCGGGAAGATCGGCCGGATACCAGAGGAATACCTTAACCACAGTGTAAAATGCAAAGTCTGCGGTTCGATCTTCCGCGCAGAGTCCCAAGCGGCCTCGACTCACGACGAACCCTCGACCGCCTTCCCACCCCCACCAGAAAGGTCCGATCTCGCCACCTTCCCGCCCGCTCAGCCCGAAGTCCACGCCGACGTCGGGAGCAATGCCAGCGCGGACCGGTGTCCTTACTGCCTAAAGATCATCGATCCCCCACCCAAGCAGTCCCGAAGGTGTCCCCTCTGTCGGGGGAGAATGGTCATGCGTCGCCACAAACTTCTCACCGAGCAACAGGCAGTGGCTTTCGATGTCAGCGTGGCTCAAGAAAGGGCGGCCCGTCAGGCGTCGTTGGAAGCAGAGAGAGAGCGCTATGCATGTCTTCCAGAGAGTCCGATCTCGGTAGCCCAATATCGCGAAATCATTCACCGAAACGCGTACATCTGGTCGCTGTCGCGATTTCGAAAACGGCAGGTTCATTCTCCTTCCGGAACATGACTGCAAGAGCAGGCTAAGGCACCTTCGTGGTTATCAAACCCTGTGGGGAAGGCACTTGGCAAGCGGCGAAATCGAGAGGTGTCTCTACGTAGAGGATTGGGACCGCATCACCAAGCTATCCTACGGCGTCATCAATTTGGTCACTGGCTTGGTCGCGTGGCGGAAGGAGCCCAAGCCGTACGACGAGATGACATACATGGGGGACGCAGGCGAGATCGATGCTAGTTTTCGGCGTCTTGGCGAATACTATCGAACGTTCGAGCCCCCATTTCCATGACGGCAGTCAAGCCCCCGTCTCCGTCTATGGTTGTTTTGTGATCGGCGACGCTGAGATTATTGCCCGGATGCCGGCCTTGATCGCCACCGGCAATTCGGACCAGGCGGCCACGACCTCGGCTAACCCAGCGTTATCGACGACGGCGGGCTGACAAACTGGGGTAGCAATTTGGGTAGCAGTCTGGGGACGGATTGAGCCGGTTTCGTTCGGGTTCTGACGTGATGATGCTTTCGGTGCATCGGTCATCGAAGCTCGGTTTTCCCTGGATATTTCGGGCTCATTCGCGTTCAGACGGGTTCCTACGGTCAAAGGCGCCGCCCGGATTCGAACCGGGGATGAAGGTTTTGCAGACCTCTGCCTTACCACTTGGCTACGGCGCCGCGGTGGGAGAAGGCACTTTACTTGAAGCCTTCGCGATGCCGGGCTGGAGACTTCTTATCCTATCTCGGCCGGCGGAGTAAGGGCAAGAAGTCTTGAGAGCACCTGCCGCTTCGGCACAAGGGGAGAGGCGGAAGACATCGGCGAACACGTAATCGCTCGATCAACGCTCATTCGGACTCAAACCCAGCAGTTTCTCGACACGCTGAAGTTCATTGCGAATGAGGGCGGCGTGGGGATACTCGGCGATGGTGGCGAAGGATCGGGCGGCGCGGGTTAAACGCTGGTGGTAAGGCTCCAGGTTGCGCGGGTCGGCGTCGATGATCGCGGCCAGACGCTCGGTGAACTGGGCCGGAAAGGCCGAGCGGGCGGGCCAGGGGCGGCGCATCACGTCTTCCCAGAGATCGAGGGCAGGGGCGATCTGAGCGGGGCTTGCAAATCTCGCCAGGCGGCTCATCGCCAGCGACTCGAGCGTCATCCAGATGCGAGGACGGCGCTGGTCTGGGGGAATTCGCTTGAGCCAGGTTTGCAGACGATCCTCCGAACGCGAATGGAGCAGCGAGTCAATCACCAGCTCGTCAAGGACCGGTCGGTTGATCGGATCGACTTGCTGGCGATCGATCGAGAGCAGAATCGATCGCCAGCCGGGCGGCTCGGCCGATGTCTTGGCGGCATTCTCGTGGGGCTTCCAGGAGTGGACGGAATTGCAGAGTTCGGCGATCGCCGCCGCCAGGCACCATTGCAATCGCTCGGTCTCGGTCGCTGAAGGATCGAGCGACGGGACGGTCGGCGTGATTTGCATTGCCGTTGAGAGATCTCGATCAAGAACGACCTTCGGCGAAGAGTCCAGGACCAGCCGATTCCAGGCGGGCAAGCAAGCCCGAGGCGGTCAGCCGATAGAGCGGGTCGCCCAGGTAGACGAGCCGCCAGGGCCGACCATAAAGCTCGTTGTCTCCCTGCCTGAGCACCGCGCTTAATGGCAGCTCGGCGGCGATCAATTCGGCGATCAACTTGGGCGGGCGGAAGGAATGGAGAAAGGGCTCGTACATCGCGCCGAAATAGACGAAGGCGCCGCTTTCCAGCCAGCGGCCGGCGATGGTTGAAGGGTCGGTCGGATCAGAGGCCGAGAAGCTATGGATGGTTGACACGGCTGAAGGTCGGCCACGCGGCAAGTCGGCTGGGCGGCCTGGGCCGCCGGGTATCGAGAATTGCCGTGGAATTCCCGACGAGTTGATCATGATCCAGCCGAACCGATTAACCGGATCAACCGCGTCGTGCCAGGAGGCCAGATCGGCATCGGCGCCCGCGCGATGGATCGGAGCGGGCCCTTCGTGCCAGAGCCGGCCGAAAGTTCGCGTAGCTTCCGCCATGTCGTAGTCGGACCAGGACGGGCCCCCGCTGTAGGTGTTCCACAAGAGAGAGGCTTCGGGCTGTAGGAACAGTGCGCGCATGGCGCGATACACACTGGCCGCGGGATCGCCCAGTAAGCGGCCGGTGTAGGCCCACCGGGACTTTGCCTGCGCCAGCTTGTCTTGATCAAGATCCTGATCGGCAGTCAGCACGCGGCCAATGAGATCGTCGAGAGCGTACTCTCCTTGAACCGCGCTTGGACCTGCATCTACGCGGTAAATGTAAGGCCAGTCGCCGGCCAGCGTCAGGAAATCACACGCGTCGCCCAGGCCGCGTGTGCCGTGCGGACCGGCGATCGCCGCGGCAAGAGCCTCAACTTTGCGGGCAAACGCATGGGCCTGGGGAAGCGTGAGCCTGTCGGAAAAGGTAAAGTGGTTCGGTTCCGCAGCCGCGGGATCACCCACGGCGCCGGCATGATTCGGAATCGGCTCCAATAGGGCCAAGGGCTGAAACCGCCCTGCCGCCAGAGCGACGGCCCCGGCGAGCATCGGACTATCGGGGTTGCTCAGGACCAGTCCCGGCGGTGTGGGCCCCAACTTGCTGGGAAAACCTCCGGCGGGGGGCAAGTCATCTTCCGACACCGCATCCGCTGTCCAGGCCCGGGCCACGGCCCGCCGGGCGGCGAGCCAGGTCCGTTGCCAGCGCGGCATGGGAGACCGCTCGCCAGACGGGCCCTTGCCCACCAGCTGGCCGGGCCGTCTCCCGTGGCGGTAAACGGAAGCGGACCACTCGCGCGGGCCGAAAAGCTCGAAGAAACGGCAGTGTCCAGGCGGGATCATCGATCAGCACCGGGAAGAATTGCTTCTGATCCCAGTGGCCGATCGCCTCGAAGAAGCTTGGCACATCAGGAACGAGGTAGACCTGATCGACGATTCGTCGCTCGGGACCCCGCGACTTTCGCCACCGATCCGCGGCGCGGAGCAGCGGCTCGATTCGAGGATCGAGCACCGAGTTGACCAGGGCGGAAGCCGGCTTCAAGAGCGCCGGATCGTTCCATGCCAGGGACTGGGCTCGATCGGATGACGCAAACGCACGCCAGTTCGTGGTAAGCGGGGCGGCAGGTCGAGTAGGTTCGGCATCCTGGCATGCGAGGTTATGCAAAGCAAAGAGGAGGGCGGCAAGGACCGCTTTTCGTTTCCGGGCCCGGCCCCCATGCGTCAAGCCGCCTCTTCTCATCAATTCGCGCTCCTCCGGTTGCTTCCAGCCTCCTGGGTGGAGCAGATCCCTCCCAACCGTTATACTTAGGAAAGTGAGGGATCCGAAACCCCTCCTTTCTCAGCGCTTGTTTCGAGGGTGCGGCATGGCATGACGCGACGGATGCATGCGAGGGACATGGTTTGAAGCGATCTCTGGGTCCGACTTCGGCCGATCCAAGACCTGGCGTGGAAGGGACAAGGCGCAATGAAAAAGGGCGGCATTCTGAATCCGGCGATTTGCTCACTTCTGGCTGAACTAGGGCACACCGACGAACTGCTGATCGTCGATGCGGCTTACCCCCTGCCGTCCGACGGGCACGTCATCGATCTCACCCTGACCGCAGGCATTCCCAGGCTGCTCGACGTCATGCGCGCTGTGGCCGAAGAACTCGTCATCGAATCGATCGCCGTCCCGGCCGAGTTCCGGGAGTACAGCGCAGCGTCTCTTCCAGGAGCTGATCAAGAGCCTGGGCGACATTGACGTTGACGAGGTTCCATTCCATGAGTTCAAGGAACAGTCGCTCGACGTGAAGGGAATCATCCGGACCGCGGAGTTCAGCTCCTACGCGAACGTCCGAATCGTGGCGGGAAGTGCGTTCTAAGCAGAGGGACGAACGCGCCCCATGGTGCGGTGGGAGTACCAGGGCGTTAGCCGCCTTCCGGCCGCAGGCCTGAAAGTTCTCGCATGAGCACAAACACCACATACCTGCGATCCAACATCACACTGCCGAGGGACGAAATCATCGCTCTGTGTGAGAGATACCAGGTCCAGGAATTGTCGGTCTTCGGCTCCGTGCTTCGGGAAGAGTTCGGTCTCCAGAGCGACGTCGATTTCCTGGTGGTCTTTGAGAATGACGATTATGGGCCCTGGATGGGGAAATTGACCGCGCTGGAGGACGAGTTGTCCGGGCTCCTCGGACGAAAGGTTGATCTCGTCCCCAAGCCCATGCTCAAATGGGTCATTCGCGACCGCGTCCTTGCCGAGGCACAACCAATCTATGTCGCAAAGGACCGCTGACCTCTACCTCGTGGATGTTATTGACGCGGCCGACGCGATCGCTCGTTCGGTGCAGGGTTTATCGTCTGACGAGTTCGTTGATAAGCCAGAAAAGCGCGATTCGGTCCTTTGGAACCTGATGATCGTCGGGGAGGCAATGACGAGGCTGTCGGCGGACTTGGAACAAGAAATGCCCGAGGTTCCTTGGGAACAGATACGCGGGTTTCGCAATCGGATCGTCCACGGCTACTTTGCGCTCAATTGGCCGATCGTCTGGCATATTGCCACTGTCGAAGTCCCGCCGCTTCGCGAGAGCGCAGAGGCGCTTCTCGCCAGAAACCACCCCGAGACTCACAGACGGTGGAAAGAGCGGATAACCGCAGGAAAACTCGACGAAGCTCTATAGTCTCACGGTTTCTTCACATCGAATGTCGGTCGTTGCAAGTCAGGGCCTACTCGCGTCAAGGCCGCATGAGTCTGCCATACCCAAACAGAGGCTCGTGGCGGGCAGCCTAAGCCGGATTCTGTCAAAGGCCTGCCGGATGGCATTGCCACCTGGCCAGGCCTCGGATGATCATTTCTCTGGGACGCCGGTTTCCCGGCGCCTCGAGCGACCTACCCGGAAGTCGATGGCGGATCGGGCCGATCCGCACGCGGAGGCCAAAGCTCCGAGAGCAAAGCGGGTTTCCCCGTTTCACCCTCTTCACTCGCAGACACCGCGTTGCTCCCTTATTTGGTCTTGCTCCCGGTGGGGTTTGCCGAGCCAGGCCGGTCACCCTGCCTGCTGGTGAGCTCTTACCTCACCGTTTCACCCTTACCTCGACCCCGTCGCCAATCGCGCCGGTGCCGGGGCGGTTTCTTTTCTGTGGCACTTTCCCTATCCGAGCCACGCGAGGTGAACTCTGACGGTGGGCGTTACCCACCACCGCGCCCTGTGGAGTCCGGACTTTCCTCCGCTGCACGACACTTGATCGAGCAAGCTGACCGCGAGATTTCTCTTGCGGTTTCACCAGCCCAACCAAGTCGCGACGGCGATCATCGCGCCCGCCACGAACTCTCACTTCATCTTAACCAGACCCTCCGAAAGTCAACAGGCTATGCTCGAGCGATCTCTCCTCTCCATCGCCACCCCGTGGCGGAACGGATCGCGACTCTTTAGAATGTGCGGGCCAGAAAGGGCTGGCTTTCCCCACGAGTGTGATAAGCTGTCCCGGAACTGCGCCAGTTCTTTGAATTCATGGGTTGCCTGACGAAAAGAGGCCATCATGCGCGACGCCGCGAAACTGCCGGTACTCCTTGTGATTGGAATGAGCATCGTGTTTGGCTGGATGGCGGCCGGTGGTCCATTCGCCGGGAACGCCGCGGCGTCTGCGCCACCAGAAGCAACGGAAGTCACCCTTGACCGGACGGTCCTCCCGATCCCGGAGCCCAAGGCTCCGATCTTCACCGAGCTCGATGTCCGGAGCGTGAAGGTGCCGCCGCGATTCGAGGTGAAGGCTCCGGCCCATGCCCCCAACGTCCTCATCGTGCTGATCGATGACATGGGGTTCGGCCAGTCCAGCGCTTTCGGGGGGCCAATCCACATGCCCACGGTCGAGAAGCTGGCGAGCAAGGGGCTCAAATACAACCAGTTTCACACCACGGCGCTCTGCTCGCCGACTCGAGCGGCGCTGCTGACCGGGCGCAACCATCACGTGTGCAACATGGGCTCGATCACGGAGACGGCGACGGCCTTCCCGGGTCAAACCGGGAAACGGCCCGATAGCGTGGCTCCGATGGCCGAGATGCTTCGCCTGAACGGGTTCGCAACGGCCGCCTTTGGGAAGTCTCACGAGACCGCGGCCTGGGAGGTCAGCGTTGCGGGTCCGACGAATCGCTGGCCCACTCGCTCGGGCTTCGACAAGTTTTACGGGTTCATCGGCGGCGAGGCCAACCAGTGGGCGCCAACGCTTTACGATGGGCTGAACCCGATCGAGACGCCCAAGAGTCCTTCCTACCACTTCATGACCGACATGACGAACCAGGCCATCAACTGGACCCGTGGAGTGAAGGCCCTGACGCCCGACAAGCCGTTCTTCGTGTACTTCGCCCCGGGCACCACACACGCTCCCCATCATGTGCCGAAGGAGTGGATCGACAAATACAAGGGCAAGTTCGATCAGGGATGGGACAAGCTCCGCGAGGAGACGCTTGCCCGGCAGAAGCAGCTCGGTGTCGTTCCCGCCGACACCAATCTCGCACCCAAACCGGCGGCGATCAAAGATTGGGACACGCTGACGGCGGACGAGAAAAAACTGTTCGCCCACCAGATGGAGGTCTTTGCCGGTTATGGCGAATTCGCCGATCACGAGGCTGGCCGGCTAGTCCAGGCGATCGAAGACCTGGGCCAGATGGAAAACACGCTCGTCTTCTACATCGTCGGCGACAACGGAGCGAGCGCGGAAGGGGGCATGAACGGGCTGTTCAATGAGATGACCTACTTCAATGGTGTCCACGAAAAGGTAGAGGACATCCTGAAGCGTTACGACGACCTGGGCGGTCCGATGTCTTACGGCCATTACGCGGCGGGCTGGGCGGTCGCCGGGGATACTCCCTTCACCTGGACGAAGCAGGTTGCCGCGAATTACGGCGGCACGCGCAACGGAATGGTCGTCCAGTGGCCGCAGCGCATCAAGGCCCGGGGCGAGATCCGGTCGCAGTGGCATCACGTGATCGACGTCGCCCCCACGATCCTGGAAGCAGCGGGCCTGCCCCAGCCCAGCTCAGTGAACGGAACCCCTCAAACGCCGATCGAGGGCGTGAGCTTGGTCTACACCTTTGATGACCCCACGGCGAAGGATCGACACCGCACCCAATACTTCGAGATCTTTGGCAATCGTGCCATGTATCAGGACGGTTGGCTGGCGGGGACCGTGCATCGGGCCGCCTGGGAAGCGAAACCGCGGGCCGCCCTCGAGCACGACAAATGGGAATTGTATGACACCCAGACCGACTTCAGTCTCGTGAACGACCTGGCCGCGAAAAACCCCGCGAAGCTCAAGGAGCTGCAAGAACTCTTCATGGAAGAAGGGGCAAAATACCATGTATTGCCCATCGACGACCGCTCCCTCGAGCGCATGAACGCCCCTCTTGTCGGGCGGCCTGACCTGATGCAGGGCCGCACATCGCTCACGGTCTACCAGGGCATGACGGGCATGACGGAAAATGTCTTCATCAACTTGAAGAGTCGATCACACACAATCACGGCGGACGTCGAGATCCCTGCAAGTGGAGGGAGTGGAGTGATCCTCTGCCAGGCTGGGCGATTCGGCGGCTGGAGTTTTTACTTGAAGGATGGCAAGCCGGCCTACACCTACAACTTCCTGGGACTGAATCGGCATACTCTGGCTGCGCCGGAAGCGATTGCGAGCGGAAAGGCGACGATCCGATTCGTGTTTGATTCGGACAGCCGCAAGCCTGGCTCTGGCGGCACGGGCACAATCCTCGTCAACGGCAAGAAAGTCGCCGAAGGCCGGATCGAGCAAACACAGGGTTTTGCCTTTTCGGCCGACGAAGGGGCCGACGTGGGCTCCGACGAAGGTACGCCGGTGGTCGAAGACTATAGCGGGGCCTGGCAACCGATTCACGGGCAAGATCGAGAAGGTGACGATCGAACTGAAATAAAAGGGACCTCCGCTTACCGGGAGAAGCTCAGACCGGGATCGAGCGTTCCTCCTCCCGCCACCTGAAAGGTGAAGTGATTCTCGTCCTGCCACGTCACCTTGCCCACCAGGGGTTGTCCCTGGGTGCCATCAAGTGTGAGCAGGTCGTTGGCGTATGCCGATTTCCCTTTCAGCTCGCGAGGTTTGCCCTTGTCGATGACGTTCCACGTGAACGGCCCGTCCTTCTGGATGTTCAGCTTGATGGTGATGTCCTTCGACGGGCTTGCGACCCATGTGCCGCCAAGGTCGTATGACCTGGCAGGCGGGGTGTTCGAGGGTGAGGGCGAGCTCGGGGACGCCGTTAGATCCTTCTTGGAGAACATTTCGGCGAGCTTGGCGGAGAGCGTGTCGTTCGGCTCGAGCGCGGTGACACGACGAAATTGACCGGCGGCGACGTCGTTATGCCCTTGCACCAGGTACTGGTAGCCCAGCACGAAGTGGGCCGCGGCCGACTTGGGTTTGGCGCGGCTGTACGATTCCAGGTCGCGAAGCTGGGCCGTGTAAACCTCGATGCTCGGGTAAAGCCCGACCATCGTCGTCCAGTCCCACCCGGGTCCGGCCGAGAGCACGGTGTAGAGTGTCGCGGCCGCTTCGTCGTACCGCTTGAGCGCGAACAGGACAAGCCCGCGGAATTCGTGGATCTTGGGATCGTCAGGCAGTTTTTGCAGGGCCTTGTCGCAGAGGCTGCGCGCCTGAGCGTAGTCACCCTTCTTGAACGCGGCGCGGCTCTGGTCGAATGCTCCCTGCGCCTCCTGGGTTGCCGATTGCTGCGGAGGCGATGCGGGGGAGTTGATGGGCTGAGAATAGTCGTACGGCGCTGACTTGCGAGCTCGTTGTCGCAGAGCCGCCCTCGGCAAACCTGGCCGAGGCGATCGTGGCGCCAGTTCCAGGGCTGCCCTCGGTAAATCTGGCCGAAGCGATCGTGGCACCATTGTTGTAAGGATTCGCGTAGCCCGCGTAGCCCATGTTGTAAATCTGAGAGCCGTAGGCCCAGGGACTGAGCCCATACATGCCGTATCCGCCCATGCCATAGCCGTAACCGTAGCCGGGCATGCCGTAGGCCATACCATAGCCGCCCATGCCATAGCCATATCCATAGCCGGGCATACCGTAGCCGTAGCCGCGCATGCCGTAACCGCCCACACCGCCGTAGTTGCCGTTCCAGCCGCCGTGGTACCAGTTGGAGTGATTAGCGCCGTAGGCACCACCGGCGGCGTAAGGATGGTTCCCCACGTTCGACCCCATGCCCCGCTCAGGCATGCGGTTGCTCATGCCCGGGGACATGCCGTTCATGCCGCCCCGGCCTCCCATGCCCATGCCTCCCCGGTATCCGCCGCCGAACCCGCCCCGGCCTCCCATGCCCATGCTGCCCATGCCGCCTCGATATCCGCCGCCGAACCCGCCCCGGCCGGCAAGGACGAGCTGGGAAGCAGAGAGTAAAATCATCATTGAGCCAGTAAGAATGATTCGCGTCGAACGCATCGCCGTGGCCTCACAAGAGAGTGGAAGGTATCGGAGCCGATTGCTTACTGGGGCAGAGGCGGTTTACGGACCAGAACGAACTCGGGACTATCAGGAAGGACCTGGCTTCCTGCCGTGCGGTCAACCGACTTCCAGCGTGCCATGTCTTTGTTCACACGGGTGATGATGTTTGTCTCCGTCGAGATCTTGCCGCCGCGCAGCGGTCCGGACATCTTGATGACCCACCTGTCGCCATCGCGTGACCAGAGCCCTTCGCTCTGGCCGCCTTGCGAGTCGAAGACCCACGACTTGAACTGGCCGGTCACGGGGTCACAGCCGATGCGCTGGGAACCGGTCATGGCGGGTCTGCCCTGGATGTGGAAGGTGTAGTGCCTGAGCAAGAAGTTCTTGTCTTCCGACCATCGGCAGGTGGTGAATACGACGGCCGCATCGCTCTCATCAACCCAATCGCCCACGAGCCACTCCAGCTCCTTGAGCCTGTCATGCGGGCTCAGTTCATGCTCGGGATGTTCACGGACCGACGCCTGGAGCCACTTGCCGTCTTTCTTCACGTAAAGCACGGTGTAGCGGTGGACGTCGGGCGCCCCGGCTCCGGCTGGCGTGATCGTGCACCGGCCTTCCTCCTTCGCCACATCGGGACTGAGGAATCGCAGGGAATCTCTTTTAAGTTCCATCTTGCCGCCAGGGCTGGCGGCGAACGTCTGGGCGAAGGATTCCGCGATCGCCTGCCTCCCTTGAACCCACGTTCCGTCCTCGTCAACACTCTCGGCATCTTCGGTGAAGAGGGCCGCGATGGCCTTGGCATCGCCCGTGTTGTAGGCTTTTACAAAGCTGGCAGTCGCTGCCTGGATCGCCTTTTCGTCCTCAGATTGATCGGACTGGGTCGCGGCAATCTGGCTGGCACTCGCGGTGTTCGGCCGGTTCCCCATGCCGAAGGCGAGGCAGACACCGCCAAGCAAGACAACCGTCAGGGGCATTATGGTTTTCATGCTTATGGGCTCATGACTGAGAGGATAAACCGGGACTGTCCAGGGATGGAAATTCGAGAACAGAGACCCGAGAAGAGACCTACGCAGGGAATCCCTCGGTGGCTGTGAAATGTCGCGGGGTCGGCCAGCCCGGCGGCCGTACTTATTCCGAGGCCTGGCCTACCCACGATGTTGTCCCGCACCCAGGCGACAGGCGCCGCCCTTCATGCTCCGGAGATCATTGCGGCCCGGGCGGCGGAGGCGGGGGGGCCGGGGCGTTGGCTCCTGGCGGGGTCTGGAGCTGCTTGTAGTCCATTCCGGAAAAGAGTGAGGTCATCGACTTGGGGTCACGAGTGCTCGGCTGATTGGCGAACGGCGCGTGCGCTTGGTGCCTGGACCTGGTTCCGCAGCGCAACCAGCCGCGGGTAGAGTTGATCGTAGGCCGCTTCCTGCTCGGGGGTCTTGGCCGCGCCGAAGCGCAGATTGAAGGTGTGCATGAAGGAAATCACGTGGCCAATAGTCGTCGAGGGAAGCTTTTTCAATTCCAAAAGGAACCGATCCACGGGGGGCGACTTGAGCATCTTGGAGAGCCCGTACAGCGCCTTCAGGTAATTGTCGGCCTGGTCGCGGTTCTTTGTTCCCTGGGGAAGCACGCTGTCAACCTTCTCGTGCAGGGCCTGGATCGCCACGCGGCAGTTCGCGAGCGTCTCGGGCGAGACCTGGCCCTGGCTTTCGAGCTCTTTGCGAGCCTTGGCGACCTCGGCTCGAACGGCTTTGCGGCCCGTTTCAAACTCCGGGTTCGTCAGCAACACATCCGGCACGCCGCTGGCACTCAGATCTTCGAGGCTGGTCGTGATCATGTTGGCGGCGTATTCGAACGGGATGTTCCTGACGAGCCCGCTGTCAACCGGCTGGGTCGCTCCCTGCACGGCCTGGGTATACACCTGGGGGTTGGTCAACTCATCGAGGACCACGTTCAGAGCGTCTCCATTGTGGATGTCGTAGGAGTTGGGATTGTCGTGCAGGCGACTGTACATCTTTTCGGTCGTCAGCGTGGCGTCGTTCTGCTTCTTCGCCGACTCCGCGTAATAGTGGTCCGCGTTATTCTTATTGACCTCATACATGTACTGGTTCACCTGCATGGCCGTGTTGGCGTTCATCGAGCGGGCCGCGGCGGTGTCCATGTTGTAGATCCCGGCGCCGGCTCTGTTGACGCCCATGCCACGGGCCATGCTTCCTCCCACCGTGGAGGCCCCGCCCCAGCCGCCCCAGCCACCGTACTGAGCCCTTGCCGAGACTGCTGGGACAGCAGCGATCATCAGGATCGCGAAGCACAATCGAAAGTGGCGTAACATCGTAAGTTCTCCCTTCCCGGGCAACGCCCGGCTGCCCTCATCGAGGCGCCTTTGACAAACAGACGTCTTATTCATATGCAATTACAATGATGTACTGCTCGTGTGCTGCTGCTGTTGCAGCCGGTCCGCGAGACGATGCGGTAACGACGTCGGACAGGAATCGCGATCCTGGCGAAATCAAGATAAGCCATCCGGCACCGTAGTGACAGACCGCAGGCGGACAATGTACGCTGGATTTTCTTAAATAAATTTCATCGCGCAGATAACCGAAAGTTATCGTGAACGACATCCATCACCTGCGGCATCTGATTGCTCTGGCAGACCATGGCAGCTTCCGCCAGGCGGCCAGGGCAGCGCATGTGAGTCAACCGGCCCTGACCAAGAGCATTCAAGGGCTGGAGCGCTGGTATGGAGTGAAACTCTTCGACCGTCGCCCGCAAGGCGTTGTCCCCACGGCGCTCGGGCTCGTGGTGATCGAGCGGGCGCGGCGTGTCGCGGCCGACCTGGACGAAATCAAGCGGGAGGTCGATCGCCGCAAGGGAATGGAGGAGTGTGAGCTGAACGTGGGCGCGGGCCCGCTGATCGCGGACAGCATTCTCGCTCCCGCGCTAGGGCGCCTGATCGAGCGTCACGGCAGCCTGCGAATCTCGATCAAGCTGGATCACTGGCGTGCTCTTACCGAGGCTCTCGACCAGGGGCGGATCGACCTGTTCGTGGCCGACATCGCTGAGGTGCGGTTCGAGAAGCGGTTCCAGGTGGTCGCGCTGCCGCGCCAGAGCGTGGTCTGGTTCTGCCGATGCGGCCACCCTTTGCTCTTGCTGCCCAAGGTGAGCCAGGCCGATCTGCTCAGGTTTCCCATCGTGAGTGGAACGCTGCCTTCGCGTGTGCAAAAGTGGTTCGCGCGTGCCAACAAGCAAGCCGCCGACGGTGCGAAAGGGGCGCCGCTCACGGTCGCGTGCGACAGTTACCCCGTGATCAAGAGAATCGTCCAGGCCAGCCATGGTGTAAGTGCGGCAGTGCCCTCGGTCATTGCCGAGGAGGTCCGCCAGGGAACTCTCGCTCTGCTGCCGGTCGACGCACCCCAAATTCAATCCTACGCGGGCGTCGTCTCGTTGCGCCGACGAATTCTGGCACCCGCAGCGCTGGAACTCGTAGCCGAACTCGTCGGCCATAGCTCCTGATCGGTTGAATCCTCTCGTGGCCCCGCGCTCGATCTCGGTCGTCAGGTGGATCAGCCGTGGTCGACCAATCCACCCGACGGGAGGCGTGCTGCTAGCGTGCAAATGTGAGCCCGGGGTCGCTTGGCGGTGCGCCCAGGAGCTGGAAGGTGAAGTGGTCGGGGTCCTGCCACGCTACCTTACCGGTCAGTGCGCCGTCCTGGCTTCCCTGGGCGGTAAGGGTAAGAACGCTGTCAGCGAGGCTGGACCCACCCGTGATGGTCGTCGCCGGCCTGCCCGGACTGGTCGCGGCCCAGGTGAAGCGGCCGTCATCCTGGATCGCCAGAGTGACTTTCGCGTCCTTGCCGGGTGTGGCCGTCCAGTTCCCGGCCAACTTTCCTTCGGCGCCCGTGGCGGGCTGGTTGGCTGGAGGTTGGGTGCCGCTGGAGGGCTGGAGCTGTGCAATAAGCTGGGCCGAAAGCGTGTCGGCGGGCTGAAGCCTCACCACCTGCTTGAGCTGGGCGACGCCGTTCTCGATATGTCCCTGCGCCAGGTATTGGTAGGCCAGCACGAAGTGGCCATGTGCCGAGTCCGGGTTCGCGCGGACGTTGGCCTCGAGGGCTCGCAGTTGACTGGTGTAAGTCGCGACGTCGGCATACATCCCGCTGAGTGTCGTCCAGTCCCATCCGGGTCCGACGGAGAGAACCGCGTACAGCGGCGCCGCGGCCTGGTCATACTTGCCCTGGGCGAAGTACACCAGTGCGAGGAACTCGTGCATGGTTGTGTCATTGGGCATCTGACCGAGCGCCTGCTGGTCGAGCTGAAGAGCCTGGGCGTAGTCGCCCGCTTTGAACGCCTCGCGAGCTTGGTCGAACGCAGAGGTCGCCTGACCTGCGATCGCTTGGTCGGGCGGCGCGGCGGTCGTGCTGATCGGCTGAGAGTAATTGTAGGCCGTGGCAGCGGACTGCTGCGGTGCGCTGGCGGACTGCTGGGCCGCAACATTTTGCGCAACACCACCCGTGCCGGCAGAGGCACCGTAGTAGGGATTGCTGTACCCCGAATAACCCCAGCCATACATCGGCGAGCCGGCGCCCCACGCGGCGACACCGCCGCCATAACCCGCGCCGTAGCCCGTCGCGCCGTAGCCGGCATAGCCGTTGCCGTTCCAGTAGCCATTGACCATGCCGGGATGGTACTGGTTGTACTGGTTGCGGTTGGCATAAGTTGCGCCAGCCGCCGCGGCGCCTGCGTTAGAATAATTTGGACCGTTGTTTCGGTTGGCATATCCTGCGCCGGCGGCCGCGGCCCCGTAGTTAGGACTCTGGTTTCGGTTGGCATATCCGGCGCCGGCTGCTGCGGCCCCGTAGTTGGGACTCTGATTGCGGTTGGCGTAGCCTGCGCCAGCGGCCGCGGCCCCGGCGTTTGGAGTCTGATTTCGGTTGGCATATCCCGCGCCGGCCGCGGCGGCGCCGCCGTTAGGACTCTGGTTTCGGTTGGCATATCCGGCACCGGCCGCGGCTCCGGCGTTGGGATTCTGGTTTCGGTTGGCATATCCTGCACCGGCTGCGGTCCCCTGGTTAGGACTCTGGTTTCGGTTGGCATATCCTGCGCCGGTGCCGCCGCGGCCTTCGTTGGAGGAGTTCGGATTCTGGTTGCGATTGCCCGCCCCCGACGTGTTACCGTGCTGGGAGCGCGAGCCGTACTCACCTTGATTGCCCTGGGACGACCGGTTGCCGTAGCCACCCGAGTTGGAAGATGAGCGGTTGCCGTAGCCGCCCGAGTTAGACGAAGGTGAGCGTGGCTGGCTGAACGAGGGAGATCCGCCCCCCTGGCCGCCCCGGCTGTATCCGCCTCCGCCTCCGCCTCGATTCCCTCCGTATCCGCCACCGTAGCCCCCGCCGCGGCCGCCTGCAAAGACGTCAAACGGGATGACCAGGCTCGCCAAAGCCGTACCGAGCACCAGACTCAAGAGTGTGCGTGTCATGGAGTCTATCCTGAAAAGAGAAAGTGTTGTCTAAGAAAAAAGAATGTTACTTTCCAGCCTCGGGAGGCTTGCGCACCAGTGTGAATTCGTCGATCTCAGCAATGGCGGCGCCGCCCAGGGTCCGGTCAACCGACTGCCAGCTCGCGCGGTCCTTGCCCAGACGGGTGACAATGTTTGTGGCCGAAGTCGGTTGGCCATCCGGTCGTACCCCCTCGACCTTGAGAACCCAGCGGTTGCCATCGCGGGTGAAATAGCCTTCGCCGTGGCCGCCCTCGGAGTCGAAGATCCAAGTCTTGAACTGGTGCTTCCCAGGGTCCCACCCGATCCGCTGCGTGCCGCTCAACACCTGCTGGCCCTGGGTCTTCATGGTGAACTCGCGGACCAGGAAATTGCCGTCGCCAGTCCACTTGCAGGTCGTATTGACGACCGCCGCCTGGCTCTCGTTGATCCATTCGCCGACCATCCACTCCAGCTCCTTGAGACGGTCATGAGGGCTCACATCATGAGCGTAGTCGTCGCGCACGACGGACTGGAGCCACTGGCCGTTTTTCTTCACATAAACGACCGTGAACCGAGTGATCTCGGGTGCTCGATCAGCGCCGGCGGGCGTGATCGTTGTGCGCCCCTGCTCGATCGCCGTGTCGGGGCCGAGGAAGCGCAGTTCGTCCACCTTGATCGCGACGCTGGTGCCAGGCTCGTTGGCAAACGATGTCGCGAGCTGAGCCTGGATGGCGGCACGGCCCTCGGTCCGCTCTCCGTGTTCGTCAATGGCCAGGGCATCTTCCGCGAAAGTCGCGGCCACCGCGGCTGCATCGCCAGCGTTGAACGCCTTCGTGTAGGCCGAGACAAGAGCGGCGATGGACTTCTCGTCTTGCTGTCTCGCCTCCGTCGCGGCCGTCCCGGAGGCGTTCTCTCGTCTTGGTGATTCCTGAGCTGTCAGGACGCTGTAAGTCCCGAGCAGCACAACACCGAGAAACAAACTGACCGATCTCATTGCTGTAGCTCCTCTTCGAGGTTCGAGATTTTCATATCGTCCTATGTTTCATCGCCGATTACTGGTTTCTTGGCATGTCGCTCCTGGAACCAACAGCGGCCAAGAAGGACAGTCAGAACAGCGTGGATCGTCACGGCGGGCCACAAGAGTTTTCCCACCCATTGGCCGCGAACCCCCAGATACAGAAGGTACACGGTCGCGAGCAGATTGTAGGTCAGCATCGCGCCAACGGCCGGGGTAGCGCCCATGTTCGCGTCTCGTTGCGGCCAGCAGGCGATACCCAGCGAAAAAAGCGCGAAACCCGCAACGCGGCCCAAGGGCAAACCGACTCCGGAAAGTTCATCGCCCAATAGCAAGCGAGTGACGGTTGCGGGACTGATCACGAGCGCGAGCCCGGTGGCCAATTCAAGGAGCGCGGCCAGTGCAAGCAATTTCTGCAACACCACCTCTCTTAGTTCTCTGACTTCACCACTTCAGGCCGCCTCGCCCGGAGCGGCAGGTTCGGCGTCGTTTTCAATGTGCTCCCGCATGGGCGGCCTTCTGGATCTGTTCCTTGACCGCCTCGAGGTTGAAGCTTGCGCCTTTTTGCATGGGCGGGAACTCGATCGCGGTCTGGGCCAGCTTCGCGACCTCCTGCTGGACGTAAACAAAGCGCCAGAACTCGTAGGCGAACCAGTTGTAGTAGTTGAGGGACCCGCCGATTCCCGTGCGCTCGAAGGGATCAAGGCGGAGGTTGACGAGGATCGGCCAGTCAACCTTGACCGTGCCTCCGAGCCAGCCATTGGGCTGGTCGATGAACCGGTACTTGTAGTCATCGATTCGCACTGCCCCGAGCGTGCCTTCGGCGAAGTAAATAACCTCGTGCCGCTTCGACGCGCCCTTGCCTGTGAGCAGGTCAATCTGGTTGTAACCGTCGAGGTGCACCTTGTAGCTTTGCCCGCAGAGCTCCTTGCCCTTCTTGAGCTCCTCGGCGATGCTAGTGTCGCCAGCGGCAGCCACAAACGTTGGGAACCAGTCGAGACCCGACATCAGGCCATTCTCGATCTTGCCGGCCGGAACCTTGCCGGGCCAGCGGACGATACACGGCACGCGGAAGCCTCCCTCCATGACCGTCCCCTTGCCACCGGCGAATGGCGTCTGGCCGCCGTCAGGCCAGGTGAAGTTTTCGGTGCCGTTGTCGGTGGTGAACATGACGATGGTCTCATCGTCAATGCCCATGTCCGTGAGCTTCTTCATGACCAAGCCCACGATATCGTCGAGCTGTGCCATCCCAGCTTCGTGCATGGACCAGCCGTTCTCCGACGTGCGCATCTTCTCGTACTTCTCGGAGAGGTGGGTCACGACGTGCATGCGCGTGGGGTTCAGCCAGAGGAAGAAGGGCTTGCCGTCTGACTTCGCCTTGTCGACGAACTTGAGCGCGTGCTCGAGAATCTCGTCGTCCACCGTCTCCATCCGCTTGGGGGGAAGTGGGCCGGCGTCCTCGACCTTCTGCTTGCCAATCTTGCCCCAGCGCGGTTGCACAGATGGATCATCCTGATCGGTCGCCCAGCTATGGACGATGTTGCGCGGGCCGACTTTGTCGAGCACGTCCTGCGGATAGTTGCGGTGGAATGGGTCCTCCATCGCGTCGAGGTGATAGAGGTAGCCGTAGAACTCATCGAAGCCGTGGACGGTTGGCAGGAACTCGTTGAGGTCGCCCAGGTGATTCTTGCCGAACTGGCCGGTCGCATACCCCATCGACTTGAGCACCGTGGCGATGGTTGGCGCCTGCGCCGGCAGTCCAATGGGAGAACCCGCCTGTCCGACCGTGGTCATCCCCGTCCGGATGGGGAGCTGACCGGTGATGAAGTTGGCGCGTCCGGCCGTGCAGCTCGCCTCGGCGTAGTAGTCCGTGAAGAGCATCCCTTGGGAGGCCAACCGGTCGAGGTTCGGCGTCCGACCCGCCATGATCCCGCGGTGGTAGGCGCCAATGTTGAACCAACCCACATCGTCGGACATGATCGTGACGATGTTTGGCTTCTTCGTCGGTGCATTCTCCTGGGCCCGCGACGCCGCTGTGCGGGGTGGGCTGGCCAGGGCCAGCAGGTTGCCCTTGTTTACCCCGGTGGAACAAGTCGCTTGAGTAGACTCTGCGCTCGCGGCGGGGCTTGCCGCATCGGCCGCACTGGCCGAACGGTCCAATCGGCCACCGCTCGACGCGGCAACATAACCCAGGACGGCGCCAGCCGTGATCATCAAGAGCGCGGAGATTCCGCTTCGATTCATGATAGAGTCTCGCCTACCAAAAGGTGCGAAAGCGTTCGTTGCTGGGCAAGGCGACCTGTCCGAGGTCTCCAGCCTTTCCTCGATCTCAGTTGCAGGGGGCGTTTTCCCGCTCACGGTTCTTCGTGAGTTAATCTGACGTTCCGCACATCAAGTTCGAACCGTGGCACGACGCGTCAAGCCGTGCCGCACAACCATCGACGCGTTCTAAAATGCTTTGGGTTCGGAAGCTGTTGATACTGAAAGAGCCAGAGACAGGCCGCCAAGTGATCGTGATCGAGGCAGCCCCACAGTAATCCAATTCGCAGCGCCGTGACAGGCACCAGGACACCAGTAACCGATGAATTTTGTTAAAAGAATTTCATTGACCCGATAACCGGAAGTTATCGGATTCCGCATCGACTTGCGCTGCATCCCCTCGCATTTGCAAAGAGGTGAAAGCGGTTGCGTCATGTCCGGCGCACAACAGTTCCTTGAAAAAAGGTCAAGAACGGAGGCTTCTTCCGCCGATTCCGTCCACACGATCCTTACAACCCGCAGAATCGGAGTTTCCGGAATGCGACGTAGCATCCTCGTTTCCACGGTGCTCCTGGGGGTGCTCCTGGCGCATCCGTCCGCGAATGGTCAAGGATTGATCGCTCCGACCGCGGGTCCCATCAATAGCGCGATGGCGGGCGCCTCAACAGCCGCACCCATCGAGTTCGGGTTCGACGTACTGGAATCCGGCGAACCTGAGCGGGCTCGAGCGCAACGAGTTCCTGCTCGGAACGCAGTTGACCATCCCGAACATCCACCTGACGACGGACTTGCCGGCCGGGACCGTCGGAGGTGTATTTCCACCGCAGAACCGCTTCGGAGTGGCGCGCAGCGATAGCGGCGTCATTTCCAATCTAGCGACGGGTGTGGCGTTCAAGCTCAGCGACGACTCGCCGTGGACGCTTGGCATGGGCATCTTCGGCTTCGTGGGCGGCGGCGTGAATTTCGCGGGGAGCGGCACGATTCCTCTGCTCACGCCGCGACGGCCGCCCAATACTCTGGGTTTCGGTCCCATCTGGGCGAATGCGTCGATGTTGACCTTGACGCCGTCGGCGTCTTTGCAAGTGACCGACAAGCTTTCCATCGGCGGCGGACCCGTGATCAGCAACATGGCCTTGGGCTTCACCCCGGCCTTCTTCGCTCCGGGCCTAAAGGACGCCTTCGGATTGCCCACATTTCCGGCCGGTACGAACTCCCGGCCCTTCTGGGGCGGCGGCTTTCAGATCGGGTTACTCTATCAGCTCAATGAGAACTGGAACGTGGGGTTCTCGTACAAGAGCCCCCTCTGGCAGGAGCGCTGGGCGTACAACGCGTCCAATCCTGACCTATCGGCCAGGCGCATCGGCGTCCAGGCCACCATCCCCGAGATTTTCTCGTGGGGCGTTGCCTACAAGGGCTTCGAACGAACTCTTATCGACGTCGATCTCCGCTATTTTGACTACAAGAATACGGGTCTCTTCGGCCAGTTGACCCAGTCGGGGGGCCTGGGCTGGAACAGCGTGTTCGCCGTGGCCGTCGGTATGCAGCACAAGTTGACGGATCGCCTGACCGTGCTCGGTGGCTATCTCTTCAATACGGAGCCGATCCCTCATACGAACACGCTTTTCAACGTCCAGCTTCCGGGCATCATCACCAACACGATGTCGTTCGGTACGACGTACCAGTTGACTGACGACATCAAGCTCTCGGCGGCGTGGGTTCACGCCTTCCGTGACTCGATCCAGGGCGGCGTCCGACAATTACCGGGGGCGAGCGCCAAAATCGACGCTCAATCCGATTCGATCGTGGTCGGATTGAACGTTCAGTTCGGCGCTCCCCGGAAGTCTGCCCGCCTCGACAATTCCCCAGCTCCGGCTCTCCCCCAAGCGGCTTCGCATCGGTCCCGCCGCCGAGCACGGGCAGCTTGCCTTTACCCCCTGTTGACGCTGGTCAGAAGAGAGAGATCGCGACAGCCAATCCAGGCACGACTTCGCCAGACTTCAACCAAGCCGCGGCCGCCGGCGCGATCCAGCGATGAACTTGCTCGCGTGGCGAACTCTTCGGCGACGGCTGGTGGTGCTCCTTGGGATGATCATTGCGGCGACGGCATCCGGCTGCGCCTTCGGTCCGCGGGTGCTGGAGAAGACGCACGGGAGGTACCAGGAATCCGTGCGGCAGGTCGAGGAGGAGCAACTGCTGCGAAACCTCGTGCACCTGAGGTACAACGAGGGAGTGCTCTCGCTCAAGGTCTCGTCGATCGCCACCCAGTACGAGCTGGCGGGCGCGGCCGAGGCCCGGCCCTTCTTCATCGCGCCCAATCCCAGCAATAGCAACGTGATCTTCAAGACATTCACGTCGATTCTGCCAGACCTCTCCGTGAGCGGCGCCAACCGCCCCACGATCACGCTGATTCCCTCAGACAATGGCGATGCGATCCGGAAATTCCTGACGCCGATCCCGACCGAGACGCTCGCTTTTCTGAGCGAGTCAAGCTGGCCGGTCTCCGTCATCATGCGGCTCTGGGTCGAACGATTGAATGGCGTCCCCAACGCCGTTTCTGCCAGTGGCCCGCCTACCGGGTTGATCTCTGATTTCGCGAGGTTCCGCAGACTGACCGACCTGTTCCAGGATGCCCAGGACCGCGAACTCGCATCGCTCCGCACCGAGCCCCGCGACGTCGAGGTGAGCGGTCCCCTGCCGGCGGCGGTCGTGACCTCCGCCGCGGCAGTTGACGCCGCCAAGTCGGGCATGGAGTACCGGCCAAGAGGGGATGGTCAGAACTGGGTCCTGGTCCGCAAGGAAACCAAGCTCCTGGTGAGAATCAACCCGCGCGGGATCGACTCTCCTGAGGTCGAAGAGATGAACAGACTGCTGAACCTGAGGCCGGGCGAGACTCACTACGATGTCGTTGTCGCGCCCGGGAATGTACCCGATCCGCTGCTTTATACGCATCCTCCGTCAGCCGAGCTGCGGATCACCCCCCGGTCAACGTCTCAGGTGTATTTCTACCTCTCAAACGGCGTCGAGTTGCCGCCCGACCACGTTGCCAGCGGCGTGGTTCGAGCCTCGGTAGATCAGGAAGGTAGACCCATGGACGGCCGAGAGCTAACCCGCGGCGTGTTCGAGGTTCACGCCTGCGCCGGACACAAGCCTCCGGACACGGCGTATGTCGCCGTGAAGAGCCGGGGCTACTGGTACTACATTGATGATCGCGACCAGGCAAGCAAGTCAACGATGTCGCTGGTGCTCCAGCTCAGCCGGCTCGATTTCGGCAACCAGACGCCCGCCGCGCCTTTCCTCACGCTGCCGATCGGGCGATGAACCAGGGACGGAAACGTAAACTGGCGACTGCTCCGTTAGCAGCCCGCTGACGTACCGTGCGCCGGCTTGGAGTCGAGCCCTGAAGTCGCATTTTATCGTCTGGATCGGTTCGACCGGAAACTTGTGAATCGAACAGTTATGGTGATTTCGCAACCCCCGAACTTACGGCAAAAACGGCTCATCTTCGCACGATGTTCTATAATTCCCTCCAGAGACCCATCTTTTGGAGGCGACATCACATGTACGTCGAGGACTTTCTACGCACCCAGCACGTGTGGTTCGAGATGCTCCTGCACCGGCCCGCTTCCTCCGCGACCAGACTCGCATCCAGCGTGCATGTGCCGGGCCGGGGAGTTGCCAAGACCGTCCTTTTGAGAGCCGGCGGGGAGTTCGTGCTGGCGGTCTTGCCTGCGACGTCCAGAATCGACATGGGGCGCCTTGCCCGCGTGCTGGGGATAGGTTCTTCTCAACTCAGACTGGCGAGTCCCGACGAGATTTTGCAAACCGTCGGCGACTGTGAGCCAGGCGTGATTCCGCCCTTCGGCCGGCTGTACGGAATCGAGACCGTCTTGGACGAGAGCCTTGCCGACAATCCGTCGATCGTCTTCGGCGCCAATACACGGCACCAGGGAATGCGGATGAGGTTCCTCGATTACGAGGTCCTGGAACAGCCACTGCGGGCTGACTTCAGCAAACCGATCGTTTCGTCAATGGCAGGGTCGGCCGTCTGTTGAGGGCAGGAAGGCTCAGCCGCTTTGTGGCCCCGGGTCTCTAAATTTCGCTGGCTTCCTCCGGCGCGAAGCCGCGGCGCATGGTGTTCTCGCTGACGATTCTGGTCAGCAGGAATTCGAGCAGGTAGTCAGAGCCGCCGGCCTTGGTGCCGATGCCCGAAAGCTTGAAGCCTCCAAAGGGATGGCGGTTGACGAGGGCACCCGTGATACCTCGGTTGATGTAAAGGTTGCCCACGACAAACTCGCGCTTCACCCGGTTGATATGCGCAGGACTCCGCGAGTAGAGCCCACCCGTGAGGGCATACTGGGTGCCGTTCGCAATCGCGAGCGCGTCGTCCAGGTCGTGCGCCTTGAGGACCGCCAGAACAGGTCCAAAGATTTCTTCCTGGGCAATTCGCGCGGTTGGCTTGACGTCGGCCACGATCATGGGGCCGACGAACGTACCGAGCGCGGCCAGCTCGTTCACATCGGCGTCGAGCACGACACGCCCTTCCTGCCTTGCCAATTGCCGATAATCGAGGATGCGCCTGCGGGCCTCGGCGTCGATCACCGGGCCGACCACGGTCTCGGGATCGTCGGCCGGGCCAATCTTCATGGCCTTTCCCGCCTCGATCAGCCGGTTCAAGAAATCGTCATAAATTCCTTCCAGAACGATGACCCGCGAGCACGCCGAGCACTTCTGGCCCGAGTATCCGAAAGCGCTCTGGAGCACGCCCACCACGGCCTCGTCGAGGTCGGCATCGTCGTCAACGATGATCGCGTTCTTGCCTCCCATCTCGGCGATCACGCGCTTCACATGATCTTGGCCCGGCTTCGTCTCGGCGGCCTGGCGGTTGATCAAAAGACCCACGTCGCGCGAGCCGGTGAAGGCGATGAGGGCGACGTCGGGATGGTTCACGAGCGCCTGCCCAACCTCTTCGCCCAGGCCGGGTAGAAAATTCAGAGCGCCCGGTGGAACACCCGCCTCGCGGAGGATCTGAACCAGGCGCCAGGCAATGACCGGCGACTGCTCGGCTGGCTTGAGGACCACCGTATTGCCGGCGACGAGGGCCGCGACCGTCATGCCGCAGGGGATGGCCAGGGGGAAATTCCAGGGAGGGATGACCACGGCGACGCCGCGCGGGATGTGCTCGCTGGCATTGGTTTCACCGGGCACGTCGCGCCGGCGGGGCTCGGCCAGGCGGATCATCTCGCGGGCGTAGAACTCGCAGAAATCGATCGCCTCGGCGACGTCGCCGTCGGCCTCGCGCCACGGCTTGCCGCATTCGAAGACCTCCCAGGCGGCCAGCTCGAACCTGCGCTGCGCGCATGATTTCGGCGGCCTTGATCAAAACCCCGGCCCGATCGCGAGCGGGCGTCTCCGCCCAGCCCGACAGCGCCTGCCGCGCGGCCGCGACGGCCGCCTGGGCGTGCGTGGGTCCGGCCATGGCCACGCGGCCCACGATCCGCGACGTGTGGCTCGGGTCGAGCGAGTCGAGCACCCGGTCGCCGGTCCTCAACTCTTCCGGGCCGATCAGGAGCGGGACGTGTTCTCCGAGCATGGTCCGGACGCCGTCAATCGCGCCGGCCATGGCGTCGCGATTCTCGGCCTTGGCGAAGTCAGTCACCGGCTCATTGTGAAACGGCGGCAGTTCGTGCGTGCCGGGGACGGTCCGAGGTTTCGACCGGCGGCGTGAGGCTGAGCATGGATCCGGTCTCCTCGGGGTCGCGCAGCAGGTCGTCCACGCGCCCTTTCTCGGTGAAGCTGCCCTTGAGGAACGACTCGTTCGAAGTGTTTTCCAGCAGCCGGCGCACCAGGTAGGCCATGCCGGGCAGCATCGCCCCGTAGGGCGTGTAAACGCGGACGCGGTGGCCGCGCGCCACCAGGGCGTCCTGAATCACGTCTCCCATGCCGAACAGCGTCTGGAGCTCGAAGCTGCCTGGGGGTAAGCCCATGGCCTCGGCGGCCGCGATCGCGTGCGCCAGGCTGCGGATGTTGTGGCTGCCGAAGGCCGGCCGAAGCTGGCGGTGATGCTCGATCATGTACCGGGTGCAGCGCTCGTACATGGCGTCGCTTTGCCACTTTTGCACGTAGACCGGCTCGGGCCAGCCCAGCCGCCGCGCGGTCAAGACCTCATAGTCCCAGTAGGCTCCCTTCACCAGCCGGATCGTGATCGGCGCCCCGCGTGAGTCGACCCAATCGCGGAGCATCATGAGCTCGGCTTCAGCATCAGGCTGGTAGGCCTGAACCACGATGCCGACATCGGGCCAGTCGCGGAACTCGGGCTCGGCGAGCACGCGGCAAAAGAGCGCGTAGCTGAGGGCGCGGTACGTGTACTGCTCCATGTCTACATGAACATAGGCGCCCAGATCACGAGCCGTACGCAGGATCGGGCGCAGACGCTCGGCCGCGCCGGCGATGGCGGTCTCGGCGTGGATCGGCTCAAAGTCGGTGGTCAGGCTCGACAGCTTGAGCGAGAGGTTGACTCGCGGGATCGGGCCGTCTTGATCGCGGTCGATCAGGGGCACCTCGGGTGCGGCTTGCAGCGGGCCGGCCAGGCCGCGCAGCAGGTCGAGGCAGGTCTGCTTGTAGACGTCGGCCTCAGCCTCGCTGATGACCGCTTCGCCCAGCAGGTCGGCCGTGAAAGCCAGCTTCCTGGCACGCAGGCGAAGCACGGTCGTGGTGGCCTCGCTGGGCGTGGCCCCCGCGATGAACTTTCGCGCCATCACCTGCGCTGCCATTCGCGCCGCCCAGGCCAGCAGCTCTTCCCGTTCCGTGCCGGGCTCCGCCATCGAGACCGACAGTCTGAGCCACCAGGGAACGTTTTCACCGGCCTCCGCCAGGTATTCCTGCAAGTGACGTCGTACCGAGCTTGCCGACTGGAGCGCCGGTAGCGCGTCGATGAACCGGAAGAGCTGAACCCGAACGCCCGGGTCGCTCAGGCTCCAGCTCATGAACCGATCGTCCCACCAGGCGCGCTGCCAGAGCTTGGCTCCGCGGCCGATGCGGTCAAACAGCTCCCGACCGATTTCCCGGGTTCGCCGTTCCAGAGACTCGCGATCGAACCTGGCTGGAATGGCGCCTCTGCCCGGAGTGGACGAACTTGAGATCGACGCGGTCGACATGGAAGCATGCACTCCTGGCCAGTCCGGCGCGGTCGTCGGCGACAACTTCCGGCCCCCAGAGAATATTGTACGCCGGCAAAGGGCTCGAAGGTATCGCGTTGACCGGGGAGACTGGGTGGGGTCTGATACGGACTGGGTTCCTCACTGAGTCTGTAGGCCCGACTTTCCGCGCAATGATTCCGATGCCCGATGACGACGCTGCTCCGACGATAAAGTGTCCCGCCCGACCAGGCGATTTCGCCCGGATTCTCCTTGCCGGCGACAGCGCGCCGCCCCGCGCGCGAGCCCGCGACCAGCAGGCGGACCTGGCGGGCGAGACCCTGCGCCGGCACGTGTTGCACCGTCTGGTGGCGCTCGATCCCGAGCCCGAGAATCTGGACGAGACCCTTCTGGCGATCGCCCTGGAACAGGCAGAGCCCAGCGGACCGTCGCGAGGCGTCTGCTCGGCCGTTCGCCAGGAATGGGAGATGGCCCGGATGAGCCCTTCTTACTGGAACTTCCTGATCGCCCAAGCTCTTCAGGCTGATCAGGGGAAGACCCGAGCCAGGAAATCTCCAGAGGGCGAGGCTCGACGCCACGATCGCTGAATGGGTAGAAAAGCCGCTCTGCTACCTCCATGGTTGTTTACAGGGAGAATTCTTTATAGTCTTGAGGCGGCTGGAAAAACCGTCTCACGCTTGAGTTAACTTCTGTCCACGCCGAGTCTTGCAAAACGCATGTCCAGTATCGCGAGCACGCCATTGGGTTTGAGTTCGGAGCCGGCCGCGCACCTGGAACGACTTTGCCGTTGGCCGGTAAGCGTTCGGGTGCTGTTGATTGTCGTGACGATGATCGGAGCAGTGGGTCTGCGCACGGCGAGCCTGCGCCTGGGACGTGAATGCCGCGGTCCTTTTCGAGCAGCGCCCGTGCTGGTAGTCGATCCGAACTCGGCGCCTCCGGAGGTCATGGGAGCTTTACCACATGTTGGTGGAGCGCTCGTCAAGAAGATTGTCGAGCAGAGAGCCATCCGTCCTTTTCAATCAATCGATGACCTGCGGCCATCGCGTGCGGGGACTCGGCCCGGCCACCATGGCACGTTTGGCGCCACACCTGCGGATCGGGCCTCGAGAATCTCACAATCCTCAACTCGCCGCAGTCTCAAACCGAAGGAAGGTGGCTCGGGGACTGGATGATTCAAGCTTACGTTGATGAGAACCCCGCATGAGATATAAACTGCCGATTCCCAGGTTACGCCTCAGCCTGCGAACGCTCGCCGCGCCGATCGCGATTCTCGCAATCACGATGTGGGCCGGCCTGTACATCTGGAGTCCGACGCGGCGACTGAGCCGGTTGTTGCGAGCGGACAATCCAGTTTACGTGCGACGCGAAGCGGCGTCGGCGATTGGCTTTCAGGTGCCTTCGTGGGAAACTGAACAGGCCGTCGGCATCCTGGTCGATGTGTGCGACGATCCCAGCCCACGAGTGCGGGAGTACGCAACGGTGGGTCTGGCGCAGATGGAGCATCGGGCCGATCGAGCCCGCCCCCAAGCTCGTGGAGCTGATGAACGACCACGACCGATTCGTGGCGTATTCGGCGGCGGGTGCCTTGGGTTATGTCGTTGGTCCCGAGTCTCCACATCGGGAGAAGGTTGTCCCTGCGTTGCAGAAAGCTCTTGATGATCCCGACCCGGAGGTGGGTCTATCCGCCGCCGAAGCGTTGACGAAGATCGGCGAGGGACAAAGGGCCGCCGGCAGTCTGCTCGCCCGATTCTCGGGAGCCGACGCTCATCTTCGTGATCGCGCACGCCGCATCATGAGCCTTCCTGGAGTGGATTCGCGCGGTTTGTCCCCGGGTTGGCCGCCGAGCTGCGACAGAAGGACGAGCACCGGCGAAACGACGCGCTCGTCGCTCTGGAGCGGATTGCCTCGCCGGAAGTGGTTCTCTCTGCACTTGCCCGTGCTGCCGAAACCGGCGATGAAGCGATAGCGCGGTGGGCGAAGAAGTGCATGCAACGACTCAGCAAGAACCCCTGATCGGCTCCTTGGTTCTCCCCAGAGGGTCACTCGACCTCGTGCACGAGCAAGGCGTTGTGATTGGGATTATTGGGGATGACGCCGCGGACGATGACGACGCGGTCGCCGGAGTCGATCAGGTCGTGAGAGCGGCACCACTCGTCGGCGAAGGCGAGCACCTGGCCGGTCTCGAAAAGCTCGGGGACGTGCAAGGAGGTCACGCCCCAGTAAAGGGCCATGGCGCGGGCGGTTTCGGGGTCGTCGGTCAGCGCCAGTGTAGGCGAGGCGTTGCGCTGCTTCGACAGGGCCAGCGCGGTCCGTCCGGAATGAGTCGCGACCACCAGCAAGGCGGCCGACAACCGCCTGCACACGGCGCTTGCGGCCTCGACGATCGCGTCGGTGATCGGCAGCACCTGGCCGGCTCGGGCCACATGAACGGTGCCCGGAGAGCTTCTTCCAGTTCCATTGGCACCGGGCCAGTTTCCGACCGACCAGGTCCAGGGGGCGCCCGAGCCGAACTGGCTGAACATGAGCTGCTCGGCCTCGCGGGCGATCTGGCTCATGGTGGCGACGGCCTCGACGGGAAACTGGCCGATGGCGGTCTCTCCCGAGAGCATGACGGCGTCGGTGCCGTCGAGCACGGCATTGAAGACGTCGCTGGCCTCGGCCCGGGTGGGCCGGCTCGACGACTCCATGCTATTGAGCATCTGAGTCGCCGTGATCACCGGCACGCGCGCCTTGTGGCAGGCGTCAATGATCTGCTTCTGCACCGCCGGCACCTTCGAGACATCGATCTCGACTCCCAGGTCGCCGCGCGCCACCATCACCGCGTCGGCCTCGGCGATGATGGCGTCGAGATTGGCCACCGCCTGAGGCTTCTCGATCTTGGCCACGATCCGGGCACGGCTGTTCCGCTTGTCGAGCTCGGCCCGCAGCCGGGTGATGTCTTCCACCCGGCGCACAAACGACAGCCCGACATACGCGACGCCATGAGTGGCCGTCCAGTCCAGGTCTTCGAGGTCCTTCTCGGTCAGGGCGTCGACGCTGAGCGCCGCGCTGGGGACGTTGATGCCCTGGTGAGAGCGGATCCGGCCCGGCAGCGTGACCTTGAGCCTGCGCCCAGCCCGGGGCGTCGCTCGATCACGTCCATGGCCACCGTGCCGTCGGCGAACAGGACGCTCTGGCCGACCTCCAGGTCGTCGGGCAAGCGACTTGATCGTGCAGGTCAATTGATGGGGATCGTTTGGATCATCAGGCTCGGCGGTCAGGTAAAACTCGGCGCCGTAGTCACACTCGATGACGTCGCCGGCGAGTGGCCCCAGGCGGATCTTGGGCCCGCAAAGGTCCTGGAGTACCGCGAGCTGGTGGCCCATCTCCTCGCTGATCGCCCGGATCGCCCGAAACGTTTTGGAATGCTGCTCATGGGTGCCGTGCGAGAAATTGAGCCGGAAGACATCGACGCCCGCTTCGACCAATTGCTTCAGCATGGCCGGATCACGCGAGGCCGGCCCTACTGTCGCCACAATCTTGGTTCGGACCTTGGCGAGAGGCTCAAAATGGTTGGTGGCCATCGGGGTTGTCGTACATCGGTGGGGAATCCGAGACCGCGGTCCCTCCGGTGGGCCGGCCCGGTCCCGAATGGAATCATTCTAGCGGCGGGTCTGGCTGGAATACCGCATGGGAATTCGGAAAACCAGGCCCTACCGCGTCATGAGTTGAGAGCCAGCAACTTGCTCTCCTATCCACAGGAATCTTTCCGCGTGATCCCCAATCGCATCGCATGATTGCTTGGAGCCACGGAAAGCGACTCGCTTCGGACGAACAGAAAGCCATGATCCACCGTAAGATGCAGCGAGGGATCTGCCCGCCGGAAGCCGCGGTCGAAGAGTGCGGGAGTTCCAGGAAACCGGGGTAAAGATTCGTGCGGCGACATCGAATGGCTTGGGGACGCTGGATTGTCCTGAAGATGCAGCGGTCATGCCGTGCGGCAGTATTCTGGGATCGCTGAAGGCGTGGGTTCGAATTGACCTTCAAGCGAACGTCGTGGAGAATTCCCTGAGAGTGAGACTTCGCACGATGTCCCGTCTAGAGGGGTGAGAAGCGGTTTTGACCTCAACGGCTGATTGGTGCCGAGACGCCATCGCATGCAACAATGAGTGGTAGACTTTCGCCATCATATCGTCGAAGGTCCTGCTCTTTGACCTGTCCGACAAAAAGCCCCGATCCCAGGACGCCCCAATCGATGAAGCGAATCTTTGCCCTTGTCATCTTGCTGGCCGCGCTGGGTGTGCTGACCAAACTGGCTTTCAAGCCGGGTTTGCCCGCCGCCAGGCGTGAGAGCGAGTCGGGCACCGCTGCGACGGGGCAGGTGGGCGTCAGCCGCGCAAAGGACCCGCTGTTCGAACTCACTCAGCGCTATTCTGAAGGAACAGCCGAGGCACGCCTCGCTGCGCGCGGGTCGCCGAGCGGTTCCGGCAAACCGCGATCACCGTCGAGCGCACCGACGGACTGCGGGGACTCCGGCTGCTGGACCGGCTTGACCTTGAGGCGGTTTACCTCTACGACAAGCACCCCAGCGAGTTTCGCCGCTTGCGTGAGCTGATGAACGATGCCGCGGCGGCCGACGTCTTGCTTCACTGGCGCGAGTACTTCGGGCTGAAACGGGCCGACGACACCGACCGAGCCGTTCTGGTGTCCGAGCTGACCGCGCTCTCTCCGAGAGTGCGAAGACTGGCCGCGCGGTATCCTGCGGCGTTGCCGCTGCTCCTGGCCGATCCCTCGGGCACGTCCGAGCTGATCGAGGCCTTCCAGAACGACAACGCCTCGCTCGGCGAAGTGTTGTCAGTTCTGAGCCTGATCAGTCTAGAGCACGGTGCCGCGGACGTGCGCGCGGCCATGCGGACCATCGAGAACCATCGCGAGCTGGCTCTGGACGCCTTTCGCCAGCACGGTCTCGAGGGCTTCGCGCTGGTTTGCCTCTATGCTCCGGTTCTTGACGCCTTGGGCACTGCATTAACTCTGGAGCAGAGCCTGATTCTGCTCCGCGTGAATTCTCGATACGTGGACGAACTGCTCCTGACCCATCGGCCGGAGACAGTCGCCGGTCATCTTCGCCACGTAGGGGCGACGGGCCTGGTCGAGGCCACGGCCGGTTCGGCGGAGGGCCTCCGCCTGGTCGTGGAATACGGTGACCGCGGTGAGCGGGCTCTCGCCTCCGCGGGCTCGGACGCGGCCGACGTCATTTTTGGTGATTTCAGCGATCCGGGGCTCCGCAACCAGGCGGTTGCCGCGCTGGGCGCGCACGGGCCGATGGCTCTCGTGGTGCTGGACAAGTACGCGCAGGACCCCGACTTTCGCGAGATCTTGCGGGCCCATGGCGCCGCGGTCATCCCGCCGGTCGCTCAAGCCGACACAGGCCCGGAAGTTCTTACCGTGCTGCAATCAAAAGAGCGGAGGTCGTTCACCGAGTCGCTCGCCAAGCTGGCGCTCCTGGCCTCCGGAGATAACGGTCAGGCAGTGATCCGGATGATCAAGAACGATGGCCTGGATCGGGTTGCGTATCTCAATCGCGGCGACATCCGGTATTACCAGTTCTTGCCGCTCTATGACGTGCTCCACCTGGGAAATGTTCTGGGAAGCGGCCACTCGCCGACCTCGGGAGAGATGACGTGGGCCCTGGTCGACGGCTGCTTCGTCGTGCTTGACGTGTTGAGCCTGACGGCAATGCAGCCGGAAGGAGCGGTCGCCGCGGAGGCCGTTCGGTCCGAAGTCAAAGCCGCTGCCCGCGAGGGGGCCCGGACGCTTGGCCGGGAACTGACCGAGGCGGGGAGCGAGTCAGTCGGCAAGAGCCTGGCGCGGTCTGGTGCCACCGGGTCGGCGGCTGCGTCCGCCGCGGATGCCGCCCGCCGTCTTTCCCGCTGGTGGGCTGTTCGGTCCGCCGGGGGGGTGTATCAGGTAATGCGCCGGTTGCCGGAAGCACTGCCCAGGATGAGTCTGTCACAGGTCGTCTCGATGGCCCAGCCACTCTGCACCAAAGCCGGCCTGCGGCTGAGCCGGTGGCGGCCCTTCGAGCTGCTGCGCCAGGGTGTGACCGTGCCTTTCCGCATCCCTCCGGAGCGAGGTCTCAAGTACGTGGCGGCCCAGATGCTGCAAGCTTCCGTCGGTGTCGTCGGCTTTCAAAAGATGGAAGAACACCTGGTCTCACGGCGTCCCGGGCGTTTGTGAAGTTGTGGCGAGTTGAAAGGAACCGAGCTCATGGAAAACGTTTCCCGAACTGGTCACGATCGCGAACCAAGCTCAGGGATCGGTGGCGGGTCCGCCGTGTCAGGCATGACCATCGCGGTTGTGCTCGCTGTCATTTTCCTGGCGATACCCGGGCCGGCCCAGGCAGGCAAGCTCTCTTGGCTGGACGACGTGGTGAGGGAAGTGATCGCCGAGGCGAGGGCCGGAGGCAAGTCAGTCGTCAAGGGCGGTCAAGGCGCCCGCGTCGAGCTGCGAAGTGCCGGCCGACTGTTCGTGCAGCATGACGCCGAGGAAGGCCTAGAGCAACTTGTACGTCGGTCCGATGAGCTGGCGCGGGCAGGCCGCAGGATCGAGGCCCTACCGAGGCCCTGCTCGAGAGCCGGTTTACACGCCTTCTGGGCAGCGATCCCCAGGCCGTGCGTTCGTTCGCGGCGCTCAAGCCGGCGGAAAAGCGGCTGGTGGTCGAAATGGGAGAAACGGCTCGCCGGCTCGCGCTGCGTTATCCCACGGAGGCCGAGACCATGGTCCGCCGGCTGGGCCCAGAGGGGCTGACGGCCGTCCGTGTCTTCGGCGACGACGTGGCCGAGGTGATGGTCAAGGAAGGGCCGGAGAGCCTGAACGTACTGCGCAAGGCCGGCAAAGGCGGATGGTCGTTCTTCACCCGTCAGGTGTTGCCGCACAAGAAAAAGCTCATCGCCGCGGGTGTCCTGGCTGCCTTTCTTGCCGATCCCGACAAGTTTGTGGATTACGCGGGCCAGGCCACCGAGTTCGCCGCGCGCGAGTTCGCCCGGGCAGGCATCACACTGGCCGAGGCGGTCGGCGGAGGCATGTCACGGGGCCTGGAGGCATCGCTGGGCGAGGCCCTTGCATCCCATGGGCTCGATTACCCCGTGTTTCGCTATCTGGGAATGGGCCTGGCCGGCCTGATAGCGGTGGGTGCCTTGTTCGTGATCGCCGGCCTGCCGCTTCGCGTCATGCTCTGGCCGTTCCGCCTGCCTCTGAGGTTTTTGAGGCTGGGCGGAATCAAGGCGGGATCGCAACAATCAGGATATTGATCCCCCCTGAAAAGGAGGTTCGCATCCCATGATCGGCGACATCATTGCCGTCAACCGCGACGATCAAGCAATCATGATCGTCGAGGTCAAACCCTGGGCGTCAGGTCCTGAAGCCTTTGAGAGTTACATCAAGCAGTTTCTAGGGATGGCACCGCGTGTTCCCTACGGGATGTTCGTGGATCTTGAAGACATTCGGATCGTATTACGATCCTCGGCCGATCCTCGGGCTCCGATCGTGACCCTGAAGACGCTGGATATCCTGAGGCATTACGACCCGGATTTTGCGGGCAAGGACTCCCGGTACGGAAGTCGACGGAGCTTTGAAGATTATCTCGAAACGCTGGTGGAATCGTGGCTTCGGGACTTTTCCTTTCACTGGAAGTCCCCGAAGCCGCCCGGATTCGAGGAATTAACGCAGATTGGACTCGCCGAACGTCTGGAAGGGGGCATGACGCTGACCAATGTCACAGTCGTCGTTTCGCCTCTTCATTGAAACCAATTTTCTGATGTGCATTGCCACCGGCCGCGACCCCAAGGCGTTCGATTTGCTGTCTCAACCCTCGGAATCGTTGCGCCTGGCAATTCCCCAGGTCTGTTTTATGGAGGCACCGCTGGTCTTCAAGCAGAATCAGAAGCAGAGACTCCAACTCAAGGAAACGCTGGACCAGCAAATCGGACAACTCGCTAGGGATCGTACCTCGAAGAATGCAAGTGACCTGCTCTCCCTCTTACAGCAGGCCAATATTACAAATCGAGAGCTCATCAAGGACGTAAGTACGAGGTTATTCGACGCAATCGGACTTCTGGGCCAAAAGGCCGACCTGATCCCCATTTCAGGAGCGATACTGGACGCAAGTCGCGACTCATTCCTCATCGACGATCCTGCGGACAACTTGATTCTCCACTGCATCTTGTCGCACGCCCGGTCCGACTTACAAACCACCAAGATATTCTTGACCGAAAACCGCCAGGACTTCGGAACAACGCTCGTCCAGGACCAGCTCAAGTCCGCCGGAGTTGATAAAACCTTTTGGCGCACGAATGATTTTTCGCAGTGGCTCAGTTCACAACCCTCTCGTGACGATTCTTCTGGGGAAGGCCCGCATGGGAAAATCGGCCCGTGAGCGCGAGTTGACTGTAAAACCCGGCATGCCAGAAGCTGGTGAGCGAGTTCCAGGAATGCCAAACCACCGCACAACCCGGCTCGACGCACTGGAAGCCCG
This sequence comes from uncultured Planctomycetaceae bacterium, assembly GCA_963813575.1. GTDB lineage: Bacteria > Planctomycetota > Planctomycetia > Isosphaerales > Isosphaeraceae > Aquisphaera. The sequence goes on along the minus strand of CAWFAF010000039.1, from coordinate 34,321 downwards.
GCTCATCGGGCCCAAGAAGATCGCGCTTTTTGGACATCGCGACGTGGGGAAAACCACGCTCCTCGCCATGTTCTATCGGCAGGCCGCCGCGGGAAAGGTGCCGGGGGTCAGGCTCGCCGCGGCCGATGCCCGCAGCGCACTTTATCTGGCCGAGAAGATCGCCCAGATCGAATCAGGCGAACCCATGGCCGGCACCCTGGCCGAGACCGAGTTGAGCCTCAGGCTTTACCACGGGCCCGCGCGTTTCGAGTTGATCGTCAAAGATTATCAGGGCGAACATGTCACACTCGGCTCGGAAGAGCCGATCCAGGAGTTTTTTGCCGGTTGTGACGCTGTGTTGCTTTGCCTCGACCCCGAAGGCAGCGCTCACCCGGCCGACCGCCGACGCCGGCAGCAAGAGATTGAAAACTTGCTGGAACGCTATATCGACCACTCGGAGGACCTCAGCACGGATCGGCCTGTCGCCCTGCTGCTTACCAAGTTCGACCGAGTGCTGTCAGCGTGGTCAAGTTCTCAGGCGAACGCGATCGAGCTCGCACAGAACAGTGCCTCGGGAACCGAGGCTCAACCGGCCCTTGCCGGCCCCTTCGTCGAGCGCCTGGTGGAAGAGCGATACGGCATGACGCGTCACGCATTGCGCCAACACGCGCCCGAGGGAGCAATCTTCGCCGTCAGCTCTTTTGGCGCAGGGGCTACCGAGAACCGGCCGCCGCAAACACTCTCGCCCCTTGGCCTTGAAGGCCCCCTCGGATGGCTGGCCGATCAGCTCGAATCGCGTGATCGCGCCCAGATGGAATGGCTCTGGGAGCTTGCTCCCGCCGATCGCTCACGTCTCGAGCGTTGTGTTGCCGCTTACGAACGGCGCTATCCCCGGTCGAACGGGTCGCACGAGTTTCGCGCACGGCTCACGGCTCTGGGGCGGAAGCGAACGCGTCGAGCGGTGGCGCGGTTCGTTCTGGCCGCCGCACTGCTGGCCGCCATGCTCGCCGGCTACGATTTCTGGGGGTTCCACCGAGCCGAAGCCTTCGAGCGAGACCCGGAAAACCCCGCGCCCATTGTCGCTCGCCACTGGTCGAGCCTGCTGGCCGAGCATCCGTCGCTCGCCTGGCTCTGGCCCTCCCTGGCGCGGCAGGCACGCTTCAAGCTGGCCGAATGGACCGTCAAGGCTGCCGATGTCCAGATCGCCACGGGAAGCAGCAGCACCGCCAATCTGAGCGATCGCCTCGACCAGATCAAGGACCAGGCGCCTCAGCTCGCCCCCGCAATTCGCAAGGTCGAGCAGGCGCGCGAGCTCGTGCGCCACGATGAGCGCTGGAAAAAGGTTCATGCCGAAGCCCTGTCGCTTGGGGCCCTCGACCAACCGGAGAAGCCGCTGGCCGAGCTCGACGCCTTCCTACGCGAATTTCCCGAGACTCCGCACCGCGACCTAGTCCTTTCCCTGGCCCGGTCGCTCAAGAGTGAGCTCGCTACTCGCCGGGGGGCCGCCGAGAGAAGGGCGGTCGACGACTTGATTCGCGCGGAGAACCTACCGAACGCTTCGTTCGCCGAGCTGATCGAGAAAGGCCGTCAGTTTCTGTCAGACCACCCTGACAGCGTCTATCGGAATGAGGTCCAACAACGGATTGATGGTTATCTCACCCAGCTCGACGAGCGCGACATCGAGCGCGCTCGTGATTACTCCCGGCGCAATCCGACCAGCTTCGCCGCTCGCATTGAGCGGTTCCAGGACTATCTGAAAGCCCATCAAACGGGGGGCCGGTTCCTCAGCGAGGCGATCCAGGCGAAGGACCTGATTCTCCGCGAATGGGACGTTTACGCCTATCGCCAGGCCTACGACCACCTGATCTCTTACCCCGACGATGTCGCCGAGGTGGCACGCCGGCTGCGTGACTACCTGCGAGACCACGAGGGCGGCCATTTCGCCGCCGACGCCAAGAGCTATCTCGACTGGTGGGACAAGGTGTCCGTACCCGGCACGTATCGAGTGACACTCCGCCGAGGCGAGGTTGAGCCCAAGGTGGGCAAGTACTTCTCCGGCGGCGCGCCCGATCTCGGCGTCGTGCTTGAAGTCGCCGGCGCCATTCATGGCCCGTCATCGGTGATTCGAGACACTCGCCGGCCAATCTGGGACTACACGTTCCCTGGGCCCATCGTCTGGAAGCTGGGCGATCCCATCACCATCCGGATCATCGACTACGACTGGTCGGCCACCGAGGTTTACACACTGAGCAGCCGTGCAGGAGATCCCCTGGCCATGCGCTTGCTATCGGGAACAATCAAGCCCGCCAAGGGAGGCGCGACGACTCTCGTGTTCGCCTCTGATTTCACGATGCCCGCCTTGAGCCAGCCGGAGTGATCAGAGTTCCAGCAGCCTCGGAGCAGAAAGCAAGGCAAAGCTGCCCACCTTGCTGGACGCTTCGGTGATCGGCCCGGCGTCACCACGATCCGGCCGGGTCGAGCTCGGTTGGTCTGCGGAGCCGGGCGCCCGTTCAGCGCACCCCCCCTCTCCAGAGCCTCACCTCCCCGTCGTGACTGCAGGAGGCCAGGGTCGGAGCCGTCGGGGGCGAAGGCCAGGCCGTTGATCTGCCGCTTGTGGCCCTCGAGGATCAACAACTCCTGGCCGGTCGTGGAGTCCCAGAGGCGGATCATCCCCGAGGAGCCGGCGACGGCAAGCGTGTGGCCATCTGGGGAGAAAACCAGTCGGCGCAGGTCCTCACCGTCCGCGTGGATCATCCGGATTGGATTCCGAGTCGCCACGTCCCAGCAGGTGATGGCCCCCCGCTTGTCGGCGGCAGCCAGCATACGGCCGTCGGGCGAGAAGGCCAAGGCCTGGAATCCGGCCCGGCCATGCAAGATCTTCGCGCGATGCCTCCCCCGAGAGCGAGGCCAGGTCCCACAGCCGCACGTCGCCGTCGTCGCTGGCAGAGGCCAGCAGGCGGCCGTCGGGGGCAAACGCCAGGGCGTGTACACGTATCGGCATGGCCCGTGAGCACGCCCAGCAGGCGGCGGCCGGCGACATCCCAGAGCCGCACCGTATGGTCGGAGCCGGCCGTCGCCAGAATCCGGCCGTCGGGCGAGAAGACCGTCGCGCGGACGCGGTCGGTGTGGCCCTCGAGGGTGGCCAGCAGACGCCCGGTCCCCGGGTCCCAGATCCTGACATTTCCGGCGTTCACCAGGTGGCCGGAGACGAGCAGGCGGGCGTCAGGCGAGAAAGCCAGAGAAGCGGTCGTGCCTTCCCCTCCCTGCCAGGCCGACAGCAGTCGGCCGTCGGCCGGATCCCAAAGTTTGATCGTCGGATCGGGCTCGGTGTCGTCGCTCCCCGAGGCGAGCATCCGGCCGTCGGACGAAAAGGCGAGTGACCAGGCCTCATCCTTGTGACCTGCCGGCTGAGGGTCCGTCTCTCCGGGTTGGGAGAAGCACTTCCAGAGGCGAACCCCGGAGCGACTGGCGATCAGGAGAGACCGGCCGTCGGGCGTGAACTCCAGCTTCCCGACCTGCTCTGGCCGTCCTGGGAACGTGGCCAGCCTCTTCCCGCTCACCGTTTCCCACACCACGACCGGGCCGGGCCCGCCATTGACACCGTTCCCGAAGGCAGCCGTCGCCAGCCGACTCCCATCGGGCGAGAAGGTGAGGGAGACGTACCGCGGCCGGTCGCCGTCTTCGGGCTGGATCACACGGATGGGGCCCGTCGAAACCGGGGATCAGGTGGACGCGGCCGCGGACGTCGACGGCCGCCAGCCCAGAGCCGTCGGGGCTGGGAATCAGCCGCTCGATCGGATCGGGAAACGTCCGGCCTACGGCGGATGCTCCAGTTCGCCAGTTCCAGGCCTGCACGCGCTGGCACCCCGTCACCACCCAGACCAACTCCGATGAGCAGGCGATCGCCCGCCGCTCCCTCTCCTTCGAGCGGAAGCACGCGGAGCGGATCGCCGGTACCGGAGTCACGGATCGTGACCGGGCCGGCCTCGTCGGCGACGACGAACACGCTCGCCGTCCGGGGACGACTCAATGGCACAGATGCGCTCGAGCCGTCGCCGCAACTGAGGGCGGGACAGGTCCTCCAGGCTCCAGAGCCGCACCCGAAAGGACCGCTCGCGGTCGATCCAGGAGGTCGCCAGCAGCCCCCCTCGGGCCAGGAACCGGCAATAGACGGCGCCGATCTCTCCGTCGATCGGCAGGCTCGCCAAGCATCGCCTCGAAGCCGCATGCTGGAGGGAAAGCCGAGGCGGGCCGCAGCCGGCGTCCTGCCGGGGGACGGCGACCAGCATCCCGTCAGGAGAGAACGCCGGCTGCGCCGAACCGCGCGGCCGCCCCCGCCGGCTCACCGAGCCTCCGCGGGACGCCTCCGGACCAGAGCTGGAGGCCGTCGTTCTCCTCCGTGGTGGCCAGGATGGTCCCATCCGGGGACCGGGCCATCCCGACGAACCGGGGTACGGGACCGACCAGGAATTCGACCTCGGTTCGCGCCTGCCGCCAGAGGTATCGCCACGCGAAGGGAAAGAGCGACTCGCCGCTTGCATCCTGCGCGAGGTCGCGGAGGACCTCCTGGGCCCGCTCAAGCTGGCCGCGGTTCAATGCCTGGCTCGCCCTCCCGAGCTGGGCCGCGGCGGCATTGCGGCGGTCCTTGCGGGCCTGCTCCTCGGCCTCGTGCGCATGCCGATCGGCACGGTCGATCTCGGCCTTGAGCCGCCGGTTGTATTCGCGGAGTGTGGCGTTCGACCACCAGCCGGCCGTGGCCAGGCCGATGAGCAACGAGGCGACGAGGAGGACCGCCGAGACCACGGCCGGCCGGTGCCGCAGGGCCCACTTGGCCGCGCGGTTCGAGAGCGAGGGCCGTCGGGCCAGGACCGGCCGATCGTCGAGGAACCGCCCCAGGTCCTCGGCCAGTTCCCCCGCCGTGGCATAACGCTCGAGCGGGTCCTTGGCCAAGGCCTTCAGGACAATCTTCTCGAGGTCGACCGGGATCATCGGATCGCGTTTTCGCGGCGCGATCGGGTCTTCGAGGCTGATTTTCTTCAGGATCGCCGCGCGGTCCTCTCCATCGTGGGCCGGGGCCAGCGTCAAGAGCTCATAGAGGGTGGCCCCCAGCGAGTAGATATCGGAGCGGTGGTCGACCAGCCCCCGGCGGCCCAGGACCTGTTCGGGGCTCATGTACCGGAGGGTCCCGATCATGTCGCCACTGGCCGTCAGGTCGCTGTCGCCGCGGATCCGGGCCAGACCGAAATCGGAGATCCAGAGGTGGCCCCGTTCGTCCAGCAGCAGGTTCGCCGGCTTGACATCCCGGTGCAGCACGTCGTTGCGGTGCGCGAAGTCGAGCGCCTCGGCCGCCTGTTTGCCCAGCCGGGCCACCTCGCGGGGGGGCAGGCCGCCCTCGTGTCGCTTCCGCCGCTGCCGGATCACTTCGGCCAGGTGTCGCCCCTCGATTAGCCTCATAGCCAGGTAGGGGATCCCCCGATCCTGCCCAGAGACAATGACCGGAACGATGTGGGGATGCTGGAGGGCCGCCTCGGCCTGGGCCTCGACCTGGAATCGCCGCAGTTGCTTGGGCTCCAGGATGGCCGCCGGGGGCAATACCTTCACCGCCACACGCCGCCCCAGCGAGATCTGCTCGGCCTCGAAGACGACGCCCATCCCCCCGCGCCCGATCTCGCGCAAGAGCCGGAAATCACCCAGGGTCTCCTGGACTTCCTCGAAGCGCACCGGAGCCCGCTTCTCGGTCGCGTCTTCGAATCCCGAGGCCGGGGAAAAGCCAGCAGCGGCCGGCGCAACCATTGCCAGACCGTACCCTCATCCCCGTCCACGGCGCAGCGGAGCATGCCCTCGGTCTCAAGTTCCGTCGGAAAGCTGTTGTCGTTCATCGAGCACACCGCGACGTTAGGCTATTGTGATGAAGACAGGATGGGGGTGGAGATTGTGATCGGATGCCTGCCAGGGTGCGATCCCAAGCTCCGTCCCGCTTGAGAAATTCCTACGAGGCTCGAAACTCGCTGGCCGGGAACGCTGGCCTCATGATTGCTCAAGCGTAAAGGACAGGTCAACCAGATTCTCGAAAGGACAAGAGATATGGGCCCGCGTCCAGCCCTCCCCGTGGTTCCAATAGCCACGGAGATGTTGCGGAATTCGTCCGCAGCTTGCGGAACTCAGCCTTACCCTTTGCTGGCGCACCCTGCGGAAGACACGCTGTTCATCGCGTGATGATCGCCCCCGGGACGCATCTCGGTGTCCTCCAGGCACTCTCCACGCGAGCCGGCGGCGAGTTGATCGACGCAATCGCCTGTTGAGCGGAGTGCAGGCGCCACGCCCGACGTCCGGCGACCGATCGGGGCGCGAAGGGGAAGCCGGTCAGCCGTGGGCCGGGCGAATTCGTTGCCCAGCCCACCCGGTGCAGCAAACGACCGCCAACCGGTTTCGGGAAGGACCGAAAGTGAGAGACTCAATTGTGAACGAACCGCGGTAGGGCCTGGGCAGCCGCAACCGCGGCGATGTCGTCTGGGGCAGTGACCAATGAGCACTCGCTGCCCTGGCTGATTGTTACTTGGCCGCCTCCCTGGCCCTGGCACCGCTCTTGACCAGCGGCTTGCCCGCCAGCAAGGTTTCGATCTCGGACGTCAGTTTCTGGCGGATGTCGGGATCGTAGCCAACGTGCGCTGACTGGACGGTCCCTTTGGGATCAAGAACAACCAGCGTGGGGAAGCCTTCCACCTCAAACGCTTGGCCGATGGAGTTGCTCGGGTCAAGCGCGATCAGACCGACCGGTTTGGTGTCCAGGTAAAACTTCTTTTCCTCGAGCGTCTTCTCCACCAGCTTGCGAACTTCCGCCAGCTCTTTCGGCTCGTTGTCCTGGCTAAGCGCCACGACGACGACTTCCTTTTTCTCCTTGGCAAGCGCCTCGATGACCTTCTGGATTTCCGGCAGCTCCATGAGGCAAGGGCCGCACCAGGTAGCCCAGAAGTCGATCACGACCACCTTGCCGGCCAGCTCTGCTTTCGTGACGGTGCGGGTCTTGCCGGGACCATCCAGCACGGTCAGCGTGAAATCGGGTGCGGGTTTGCCGACACTTTGATCGACGGCGGATTTCGGTGCTTCACCGCCGCGGCGTTCCAGCGAATCTACCTTGTTGAAACCCTGGGGCGGCTCGTAGGCGAACGAGCGGTCCTTGGCGACCTGGGTATTCACGGCACCCGAACTCCAGCCAAACTCATTGATAGTGACCTGTTGCCCGGCCTGTGCGCTGCGGGCGAGATCTTTGGGGTCGATCTGAAGGTCGATCCGTGACAACAACTTGGTCGCGGGGTCGATTTCGAGACGAAAGTCGGCCCCCTCTGGCTGGTCGATCAAGAGCGCGGGAGCCGCGGGTTTGCCGGCCTTGGGGGCGTCCGGGGCAAGCTGAAGCGAACCGCCGAGCTGGGCCAAGGCCGCGGCCGCGTCGGGCGCCGTGAGCAGATTCAGGAGCACGAACATGGGAGCACCGGTGGGTCCTCCGAACAGGACCGCGCCCGTCGGTCCCTGGCGAAACGTGTCGAGACTGATGTTTGCGGGCGAGGGAGCCATGGTGTACCGCTTGAGGGGAATCACCGAGGTGGTCAATGTCTTGCCGTCGCTGGTCAGGCGCAAGGGGCCGGCATCGAGATCCAGCTTGTTGGGACGGACAAACGTCAGCTTGAGGGGAACCGTCTGATTCTGAGGCTTGCCGCCTAGAGTCATCGCCACGATGAACTTGCCCTCATCAGAGTAAGACCCGAGCGACTTGTAAGCTTTGGCAACCTCGCCCAGAAGCGCCTGGGCCTTGGGATCGGCAGGCTTAGCCGCCGGCCTGGGCTTGGCCTTGGGCTGGGGTCCGCCACTTTGCGCCAGGCTGGCCCGGCAGCGAGCCCCAGGCCCATGGTTAACAAGACCGCAAGCATGGTACGCCATGCGGGGCGAGCGCATCGCTTCGAATGAATCATCAAAATGTCCTTCAGGTGAAAAGCCGGAACGGCGATCGCGCACTCAGCCCGCCCGCGCGCCCGACAAAGTCGAAGTAAGTCATTCTATACCTTGACCACGCCAATCGTCAACCCATGCCGATCGGCTGGCGGCGGGCGAAAGCCGCGGTTATCATGAATGTCCAGAAACTCATTGACCCATCGCCCAAGAGGACCAGACGCCCATGGCCGCCGTCGCCACAGCTACGCCCCTGCGCATCGGGCCAGCCGACCAGGGCCGCACCATGACGCTCGAGGAGTTCAGAGAGGCCGAGGAGACCGGTGGATACCGCTACGAGCTGGCTCGGGGAGTTCTCGAAGTGACTGAAGTACCGAACGATCCGCATGGCGTCGTTGTCTGCAACCTGTATCGCGCAGTGAGTCGCTATGATGCGCTGCATCCGGGCAAGATCCACCGTTATGGCGGCGGCAATGAATTTCGCTTCTGGTTGCCGGGTATGGTCTCCGGCCGTAATCCTGACCTGGGGGTGGTCCTCCGTGGTGCTCCCAAAGACTGGCGCGGCCGCCGGGTCGCTGCCTTGGCCGCCGAGGTCGTTTCACGCGGCAGCATCGAGCGCGACTACGTAACCAAGCGCGCCGAGTACCTTGCCTTTGGCCTGCTCGAATACTGGATCGTTGACCCGTTGCAGAAGCAAGTCACCGTCCTGACTCGTCGTGGCGACGCCTGGGATGAGATGGTCGTCCGCGGCGAGCAAGTGATCGCCAGCCGGGTCTTGCCCGGTTTCGCCACGACTGTGGCCGAACTGTGGATCGACGTCGAGGCCGACGACGAAGACATGACAGAGCCTGGCGCCAACGGCTCTTGACTCCGGACTCGGTCGCCCGCTGGCGCGATCGAAGAGTTCTCGCAGTGGCTTTTGGCGTGTCTCCATCGGGCCGTCAGTCCGTTTGACCAGCAAGAAGAGTCCGATGATCTTCGGCCCGCTCGCAATCGAGACCGTCAGCCGCTCCTGCACAGCAAGGCCGGGCCGGTAGCAGATGGCCCAGCTTGTCTCGCTTGGCGTCGAGATAGCGCTGGCGCTCGGGCACAGGCGGGGCGATGATCGGCACCTGATCGACGACCACCAGGTCGTAGCCGTAGTAGACGAAGGCGTCAGTCTTCTTGGGGTTGTTGGTGAGGAGCCGCACCTTGCGTAGGCCCAGGTCCTTGAGAATCTGCAAGCCGATGCCATAGTCACGCGGATCGGCGCGAAAGCCAAGCGCGGTATTGGCCTGAACGGTATCGAGGCCTTCATCCTGAAGGTTGTAAGCGCGGATTTTTTCGATCAGGCCGATGCCGCGTCCCTCCTGCGGCAGATAAATGAGGGCGCCGGCCTGTTCCTCGCCGATCATGGCCAGGGCCATGTGGAGCTGGTCGCCGCAGTCACAACGCAGCGAGTCGAGCAAGTCGCCGGTGAAGCACGAGGAGTGCAGCCGCACCAGCGGTGCTTCCGCTTTCTGTAGGTCGCCCATCACGAAGGCAACCGGCTCGTTGCCCGGCTCGTGCTCGACCCGATAGCCGATGATCCGCCCGTTGCCGTACCGCGTGGGCAGGTCGGCTTCGGCCGCGCGATGGACCAGCTTCTCACGCAGGCGGCGATGCTTGATCAGGGCTTCGATCGAAACGATCGGCAAGGCATGCTCGCGCGCGATCTCGTGCAGCTTTTCGCGGCTAGCCATGCCGATGCCGTCGGTGATCTCGCAGATGACGCCCGCGGGAATGAGACCCGCCAGCCGCGCCAGGTCAACGGCCGCCTCGGTGTGCCCCGCGCGGCGAAGCACTCCTCCCTCCTTCGCCACGAGTGGAAACAGATGGCCGGCCCGGCGCAGGTCGCCCGGCTTCGTCTTGGGGTCGAGGATCGCGCGCACGGTGATCGCCCTGGCCTCGGCGCTGATGCCCGTGCCGCTGGAAATGTGGTTGACGGGAATCGTGTACGGGGTCTGGTGCAGAGCCGTGTTGTGTTCCACCATCATCCGAAGCTGAAGCCGATCGGCCAGTTCCGGCAAGATCGGCATGCAAACCTGGCCCCGCCCATGCGTGATCATGAAAGCGATCGTTTCCGGAGTGACTTTCTCGGCCGCGGCGATGAAGTCGCCCTCGTTCTCTCGATCTTCATCGTCGACCACGATGATGATTCGTCCTTCTCTGAGAGCTTGGAGAGCGTCCTCGATCTTCGAATATCCATCACTCATGGGGTCGTCCTACGCTCGATTCTGGCGGAGATCATTCGAGAAAGAGTCCTGGTCGGATCATTCGTTTCCAATTCATTGTATGCAAAGCAGAGGCTACGGGGCACTGTTTCTTTAGGCAGTACGGCGATTGGCGTTGCGACGCCCGCGGCTTCCTCGAAATTGGAGGGTAGAGTAAGATCAACTTGAACTCGGGTTCAAAACCTATTCGACCATCCGATCCTCGAAAGGTTGCGGGGAGTCGTCCTGATGTCGGTTACAAGACGTGAGAAAGCGTCTCGAATTCCCACTCTGGAGACAGGAGACCATCTGTCTGCCCGCGAGTTCGAACGCCGCTACGACGCCATGCCAGCCCTCAAGAAAGCAGAGCTCATCGACGGGGTCGTCTACGTGCCCTCACCGACTCGCTGGAATCACCACGCCGTGAAGCACCAAGCGACGGCCACCTGGTTGGGCACTTACTGGGCGCACACGCCTGGAGTTCAAGCGGGGGAGAGTGGAACGTTACGGCTCGACCCCAAGAACGAACCGCAACCCGACCTCGCGCTGATCGTCTTGCCGTCGCACGGGGGGCAAGTCACGATTGATAAAGACCACTACATTGCCGGCGCCCCGGAGCTCGTCGCCGAGATTTCCGCCAGCACTGTCAGCATCGACTTGCACGCCAAATTCAAGCTTTATCTCCGCAAACACGTCCGAGAATACATCGTCTGGCGTGTCGACGATGAAACGATCGATTGGTTCGTCGAGCGGCAGGGCCGGTTCGAGAGGCTTGAGCCCGACGCCTCGGGGATATTCAAAAGCACGGTATTCCCCGGCCTGTGGCTAGACGCCGAGGCCCTGATCAGGCTGGATTTGCTTCGTGTACTGCACGTTCTCGGGGAAGGAATCGCCAGCCCGGAACACGCGTCATTCATTGCTCGGCTGAACGCGGTCGCGACCGGCAAGAACGGCGGATAAGCCCGAGGCCCAGACTTCGCTGCCGTCTGCGGAATGCTTCGGTCGCAAGCAATAAAAAGCTTGTCCCCGTTCATGATCAGGGGTATACTGCCCACGGCTGAGTTTTTGAGTGTCTGCACGAAGTCATCGAATCCGGCTTTTCCTTTTTCCGTCCGGCAGCTCCAGGGAGAGGCGGATCATCTCAAGCGTCGTTCTCATTCATGAGCACCTTGCGCGTTCAACCCCACGAGAGAGCCGCTTCCAGCTCGATCAAGCTCTTGCCGCTGGTCACGTGCCCCCACTGCTGGGAGCGGTTTCCGGCCGAGGAGATCCTCTGGATTTCCGAGCACGTTCAACCTGCTGGGCGATCGGCTGCTCGGCCCCGAGCAGCAGCAGCGTTTTCTCCCCAGCCGGTTCAGTCTCGATGGTGACGCGATGGATCCTCGGGGCCTGATCTGCCGGTCGCTGGCCTGTCCCAGGTGTCACCTGCTCGTTCCCCGCGCGATGCTCGAGCTGGAACCTCTGTTCGTGTCGATCCTGGGCGCGCCGGCGAGCGGCAAGTCGTTTTTCTTGACGGCCATGACCTGGCAGTTTCGCGCACTCTTGCCGCAGGCATTCGGCATCGCCTTCACGGACGCCGATCCAGGCGCCAACCGCGTGCTCAACGAGTGCGAGGAATCGTTGTTCTTGAACCCGCGCGACTCGGAGGTCTTGCCTCTGGGCAGCCTGATCCGCAAGACCGAGCTCCAGGGCGAGCTGTACGACACGGTGGCATTCGGCCAGCAGCTCGTCAGCTACCCCCGTCCCTTCCTCTTCGTGATCCAGCCGCAAGCCGTGCATCCGAGTGCAGGACGATCGGCCGACCTTGCTCGCATGCTTTGCCTTTACGACAACGCGGGTGAGCACTTTCAGCCGGGCCAGGACACAACGGCCAGCCCGGTCACCCATCATCTGGCGCACTCTCGGGCCATCCTGTTCCTCTTCGACCCAACCCAGGACAAACGTTTTCGCGCCGCTTGCCACAGCGGTCGGAACCCCGACGCGCCAGCCGGGCGCGACAACCGGCTGAGCCGTCAAGAAACGATCCTGAACGAGGCCGCCGCGCGCATTCGTAAGCTCCAGGGGCTATCCCACCACGCCAGCTACGAACGTCCCCTGGTCGTTGTCCTGTCCAAGTTCGACGAGTGGTCGCACCTGGTGGGGGCTCATGAGAAACGTGAGCCCATGAAGAAGTCCGGCGAGCTGACCGGGCTCGACGTCGATCATGTGGAATCTCTCTCACGCAGCCTCCGCGGCGTGCTCTCTCATTACTGTCCCGAAACCGTGGCAGCCCTGGAGAGCTTCGCTAGCCAGGTGACATACATTGCCGTCAGCGCACTGGGCCATCGCATGCAGTTCGATCCTGTGGCGCGCCTGCCCGCGATCCGCCCCATGGATGTCGAGCCTTACTGGGTAACCGTGCCACTTCTCTACGCTCTCAGTCAGGTGATGCCGGGGCTGATACCACGCGTCAGGCGCAAGGTGACTTCGGTCTGAATGTTCAACCAGAACTTCCGGAGGCGACGGCGCAATGAGCCAGGAGCTGCATTACACGTCGGTTCCCCGCGGACTGCTGCCCGGCACGCGAGGCTTCTGCACCGTCGCTTCCACCGCGAACATGGCTGGTCCCTTGCGCGAGCGGCTGGAGGGACTGAGCGGCTATCAGCAGGTTTTCCCTCCCCACGACACCCAAGCCGCGCTCAACCCGGTCGTGTTTTCGCACCATCGGCTGAGTCTCGGCGGTCAGCTTTACAGTGTTCTCTCCCGGGTCGCCTGCGCGGAGCTTGATTACACCTCGCGGTCGAACAAGTACGCCCACCACGTGGTGCTCGACCCCGCCGAGCGTCCCGCGGGCGGACCTGCCTGGCTCTTGAGCCAGCCGGGCTTCATGGAGCCATCATGGCGAGGAGAGCCGCGCTTCCTCACGGCCGGCCGGATCCCACCCCAAGGCGACCAGCCCGGCGGCATCGCGCGTGCCTGGCAGGCGCTCACCGGCGACGCGGGCTGGGCGGGTGTGCTGGCGGAATCGTTTCTCGCCGATCCGCATCGGCCGGCTTTCCTGATCTTCGAGCCGGGCGTGGAGATCTTGCCCCTGTTTGCCGAGGCATTGGCCTTGCTGCCGCCCGAAAGCAGGTGGGACGTTGATTTCAGCACGTATTTCACGAAGCTGCCTCAGGGTTTGAACTGTGCCTGGCGGGGCGTGCTGGCCGCATCGCCCGAAGCGAAACGGGCCACGAGCGCGCCCGCCGCTTTGGTGCTCAGCCTGGGCGGCGAGATGGACTCCGCCAGCGGAGGAAGCCTGGTGGAGCTCGCGAGGACAGGCAAGCGGCCAGACCCAGACGAGGCGCGTTCCGCCTCGGGCCGCGAGCGGACCTCGTCGCGCAAGGCCAGCATGACTACGGCGAGCATCGGACCGTCGTCCGATCTTGCTGGCCGCAAGCAGGATCGCGGACGTCAGTACGATGTGATCCAGGGACTCGAGTCGAACACCGGTATCATTCATGAGTTGCAACCAGGCAAACGTCGGTCAGGCCGCTCGACCAGATTTCGATGGGTGCTGATGCTCGGATCAATCGCGGCAGGGCTCGCCGCGTGTTCACTCCTGTATGTCTATCGCGGGTCGGCAAGCCATGACCTCATCGAACAGGCCAGTCGAACGTGTGGCGGAAAAGAAAGCCACGACCGCGGAAGAGAAGCCGGCCCCGGCGACTGACTCGGAGCCCAAGAAGGAAGTCGTGGCGAGCCACGAGGACGCACCTGTACCGAAAAGCAATGAGCCCACGGAGCAAGACCGAAAAAAGCAAGCACCGGCGGCGGCTCAACCGGCTCTCGCGGCCGTTGCCAAGAAGCCCAGCCCGGCCTCCACCCACGCGGATCAAAGTATTGTGGCCGAGTTCCTTCCTCTGCCCGAAGTCGATCAATCTCAGTTGGGTGGATCGAAAACGCTCAGCAGGAGCTACGACTCCTTCAAAGGAGTTCGTGAGCTCTTGTTCTGTTTCCCGAACCAGGATCTGGCAGGTAAACACCAGGAGAATTTGTGGAGAGTCATCCACCCCTCAGGAGGTGGCCTGGAAGAGGAACTGGCGCTGGCTCAATTCGAAGTGCTTCCCGACGCCCTGAACTTCCGATGGAGCGAGATCGCCTTGAAAAAGGCTCGGTTTCAGAAGCTGAGCCGGCTTTTGCGCGATAGTGTCGTGAAAGTTGAAACCAGCGACCGCACTCGTTACTTTATGCTGAGGAGTCCGCCCTTACTTTCAAGCAAGGCCATGTCGCTTGCCAGGGTTGGCCCACAGACGGATGGCATCAAGCCTCGACATCTCGAAACGCCCTGGGCGAAAGAGGGCTCGATGGCAGGGTTTCCGTGGAAGCTGCTCGTCCGTCGATGGCGAATCGATGTTTTCACGGGACAGGGAAAGAAGACACTGCTGGGCGAGGGAGAGAATACCGCTCTCGAAGAAGTAACGGTCGCACCGATCATCCCTGAATGGGTTGATCTCAAGCTCGCGGTTTCCGACCATGAGCTTGTGGTCGACCTCGACTTTCACCGGGAGGTCATCTTCGAGCAGAGCAGCCAGTTGAAGGATCTCAGGCTCGAAGTCGACGGGCTCGAGCGTGAACTGATGCATCCGACAAGGAGAAAAGATAGCGGCGAACGCCTCGAAAAACTCAGGCAGGAAATCCAGCTCATCGATCCTAAAGACAAGCAATATAAAATTATGTCCAAAAATTATGGCTCTGAATTGAGCCTTGTGATCGCACTCGTCATCGACGACCAGACCGTCATCGATCTGGCTCGGATAGGAACCTTCGCGACCACTGATCCCTGAGCCGGAAAGAAGCACCTTCGAGAGGCTCGCGAGATGCCCGACCATTACCAGATCGTCGATCAGGTCCGCGCGCTGGCGCAGGCGCCCGATCAGTCGCGAATCACCGGGCTGGATGGGTGGGTAGCGGCGTATGCGGAGGCGTGCGCCGAAGTGAATCAGCGACTGCTTCGATGTCAGCGGCTGTTGCAGCAGGGGCTCAGGTCCGAGGCGATCCAGCTCGCGGAGATCGAGCCCCGGCTGCTGGACTCGGTGGCCGTCCTTGACTTTCCCGAACGCCAGGCCTGGGATGAGCTCGCCGGAGGGTTCGGGCTGCCCGTGGCGGCCAGGCTCCACGTCGAGGCGGCGGCGTTTCTGAACGAGGCTTATGCGCAGGAAGACCCGCTTCAGGACTTGCTTCGACATCATCGCCGCCTGGCCTTGATGCGTGCGCCGCTGAAGGCGCGGATCGGCGTTCTGCGCAAGCTTGCCGGGCAGGATGCCATTAACCCGATCTGGACCGAGGACCTGCGAGACCTGGAACGGGGCCGCTTCCAGCAGATCCAGGCCGAATTCGCCGCCGCCACTCGCCGGCACGACGCCGACGCGATCACTCACCTGCTCGTCGAGCTTCAAGATCTGAGCTGGAGCGAAGCACCTCCCCAGGCTCTGCTGCAAGGGATCAAGAAGGCCGATACCCAGCTTCGGCACGAGCGAACCAGGGCAGCCCTCAGGGAGCTCGAAGCCCAGTTGAATGATGCGTTCGGCTCCTCCGACCCGGTTCGCGGCCGGATCGCTCGGGACCGCTGGCTGGCCGTGCTGTCTGCCTCGGGGTGTGCACCCGAGGGTGCCGTCCGCGGCCCGGTTGATGATGCCCTCGACTGGCTCGAGCGGCAGGACCAGAAAGACAGGGCCGATCGAAGACACGAGGCCGACACCCAAAAGCTTATCAGCGCGCTCGACGACCCGGGCATGATTGGCCCCGCGGCCCTGGAAAGACTGGGCAACGCCGTCCTGGGCCACGAACGGGGCATGTCCGACGCGGTCCAGAAGCGATACCTCGAACGCTTGTGGCAAGAGCGCGCGGCGTCCGTCAAGCGCGCGCGGGTGGTCCTGGCGGCGTCCGTCTCCGCGGCCGTTCTGCTCACGGTCTTGTTTTTCGCGGGCGTCCGCCGGCATGCTCGTCTGAGCGATGCCGACCAGGCCGCGACGGCCGTCAGCGACATGCTCGAGCTGGGTGAGCTCGAGCAGGCGGCCGAGTTCTTGAAGAAGCTGGAGGGGGCCGACGCCAGCCTGCTCGACTACCCCGCGCTCACTGGCGTCCGCTCGCGTTTTCAGGCCGCCCAGGACAAAGAGGTAGAACGGGCACTTGCGTTCGACCAGGCCATGAGGCAGGCCCAGCAGGCTCCCGTCACCGATCCGAAACCCGCAACGCTTGATACGGCCAGATCGCTGGCACGTCTGGATTCGGAAAAAGCTTCGATTGAACAGGTGAGCCAGGTTCGTCAGACCGCTTTCGTCGCGAACAGGGACCGGCTCGACAAAGCGCTGGAACCTCGACTGGAATCGGTGAGCATCAAGATCGCGGGCATGAAAACCGCCCTCGAAACAGCACGCCCGGACGGGCAGCACAGGGCCTCGATCCTGGAATCGATCATGCGGGCTCAGAAAGAGCTTGATTCGATGCGCCCTGACCTAGCGCACGCGGGCGACGATGTCCAGACCCTCTCCCGCGTGCTCGCTCAAAAACTCGACGGCATTCGGACCGAGATCGATCGGCGCGGGCGGGAGATCCAGCTTGTCAACCAGCTTACTCGCGCAGTGGAGTACTCGGCCGCTGGCGAGACGCTTGACCTGGACCCCTTCGCCGAGATGCTCAAGCAATACGCCAAAGCAGTTCCCGACACACCTCGCGCGAGCCTTCAGCGAGCTCGAACGCGAACGTTCCGCCTGGCAGGCAGTGTTCCGCTGGAATCGCCTGTCCGCGGCCTGGCGCCGCGAGGGAATAACCGTCACCACGCAAAAACTGCGCACCCGCCTCGAGCAGACCAGCAAATTCCTGGCCGAAAACCCACGCCATCCCGACGCCGAACAGGTGACCGCGTATCAGAGGCACCTCGAGGCAATGGCCCGACGCGACCTCAAGACCGATGCCCCCAAACGCCGCCTGCTGCAGCTCTTTTCCGATGTCCTGGTTCAATCGGTCTGGGTGCTGAAGGTCAAGGAAACGAATGGAGATTCCAAGTCTTATTACATGAGTTCACAATTTGATGGTAAATCCAACGCGATCCACTATCTGGGCGGGTTCGACGGTAGAGAGCGCTCCAGGAGCATCATCCTGCAGCGCGTGATTTACTCGGACTGGTCGCCCCAGACCAAGATCGCCAATAAGTTCCGGTCGATCCTGGGGAAGGAGGCGACCTTTACCAACTGGGAAGAGGTGATGCTGGACCTGATGACGGCGATCAAGTCGGCGCCGGAGATGGACCCGCTGCTTCAGGTCGCCCTTCTGAGGAAAGTGTCCGAGAACGCCATGGAGGGAAGCGAGGCGCTGCGAGCGACCCTGACTCCGATCAAGGAGCATCTCGAACAGGGCGACGTGGATGTGAACGTACCCTGGATGGACCCTGATAACGTCGAAGCCAACCGCCTGCGGCCCACGGCCCTGGAGATGGTAACCTCGCTGCCGAATCTGGGCGAGGCGCTCAAGGAAGCCCGCGTCCGCCGTGAGCAGGTCGAGCAGGTTATCAAGCGGTTCCCTCGCACCGTCGGCTGGCTGGCCAAGGAAGACAATGTGTGGCAGGTCAAGACGGGTGGCGTACTGCCTCATGAGGGTGACCTCTGGGTGATCTTCCCCGAGGGAGACGCGCGTAGCACCTGGAAGCAGGTGGGCGCCGTGAGCAACGGAACCATCAAGCTCCTTGGGGAGACTGACGAAGCGATGCTCGAGGGCCGGCCCGTCTTCGTGGTGATCCAGACGATTCCAAAACCCTAGCCAGACCCCGAACAACAGCACTGGTTCGGCTTCCAGAAACCGCGGCCGCCCATGCCGGAAACGCTCTGGTACATTCGCTCCCGCGGCCGTGTCTCCGGCCCGTTCACCGCTCTCCAACTGGAATCGATGCGCGAGCGCGGACAAATCTCGCGATTTCATGAGGTGTCCACCGACCGCCAGGGCTGGATTAGCGCGGCCAGAGTGCCGGAACTCTTCCCGCCGGTCGAAGCACGCCAGCCCGCGCCAGTTTCCGAGTCTTATTCAGTCGGCGGGCCTGACTTTTCCGCCGGTGAGGCGCGCGGCCAGCCCTTGCTGGCACTTCCCGCCAGCGATGATGCGGGCTCCTCGTGGTTCTATGCACGGGGAGCAACCCATCACGGCCCGGTTACCTACGAAGAGCTGCGGCGGATGGCGGCTCAAGGAGAAATCGGTGCCGAGACTTTGCTCTGGAAAAGCGGCATGGCCGACTGGGTCGCATGCCGATCGTTCCCCGATCTGGTCTCCCTGAGCCAAGCCTCGCACACGAGCCTCGCGGCTCCTTTCTCACCCCACTCGCACTCAGGCTACGGCTTCGCGCCCGATCCGCAATTCTTACCGCGCACCAGCAGCCTGGCCGTGGCCAGCCTGGTCCTGGGAATCCTCTGGCTTTGCGGAATCGGCAGTTTGCTCGCGACCATCTTCGGAGCCGTCGCGCTGGGCCAGATCGCACACTCGAACGGCAGGCTGACCGGCAAGGGAATGGCGATCGCTGGCCTCGTCCTGGGCATCATCGGACTGGGGTTGCTCGCATTTCCGTTCTTTCACGGCACGCTGAGTAGCGCGATCGAGTGGATCCAGGGACGGCGATTCTGAGTTCACTCCTCGAACCTGATCTCGAGATCGCGAATCAACCGGTCAACGCAGAGGTTGAACTGGTTCTTCATGATCGCGACCTGAGCACTGAAGGATTGGAAGTTTCCCTGGGGCCGATCGACGTGATCCCGCATGGTTCGCGTGAGAGCACGCAGCTCGCCGAGACCGCGGCGCAGGTGGACGGGAAGCTCGAGGTTGCGCACCACGGCATTCATTTCGGTCTCCATTCCACCCGTGAAGGCCGAACGCCAAGCAGCGAGACGGTCTCGATTCGCGTCCGCGGCAGCCTTGATTCCCGCAGTCGCGGTGCCGCCTCGGGCCCGGGAGGCCGCCATCGCGGCCACGTACTGGTCGAGCACTTCGAGGTACAGACTGCCAAGGGCGTGCAGGCAGTGCGCCAGGGCCTCGATATTATGATTTCTTTCCAGCCTGGCCTGATCGCCGCGTTCCAGGTGATCCATCCTCACGAGCGCCTGGGCGACGTCGCCAACCGGGATACAGAACCCGATGGCTTCCCTCCCTCGTGCCTTGGAGGTGACCACGCCGATGACCTCGCCGCTGGAGTCAAGCGCGGGCCCACCGGAATTCCCCGCGTTCACCGAGGCGCCGAGCTGGTAATAGCTCTGGCCGTCGAGCACGGTCTCCGTGCTGAGGATGCCGTGCGCGACCGCATTTTGCAGGATCATCCCGCCCCCGAGACCGGGCGTGCCAATGATCGTCACATCTTCACCTTTGCGGAATTTGTAAGACGTGGCGAGCGGCAACGCCGGTAAGCTCGACTCCACGGCAAGCATGGCAAGGTCGCGCCTGGGGTTCTTATCGAGCAACCGAACGCGATAAGGGCCCTTGGCCCCTTCAGCCGCGGACGGGAAATGAACTTCGAGCGCGCCGAGGAGTTCCAGCTCGATGACGTGCGCGTTGGTGATCACGACGCCCGGCCGGGCCAGGAATCCCGATCCACTTCCGAGCCGGCCCTTGATCAAGGCGACGGAGGCTTCGGTTCTGGCCACGATTTCTCGAGTGGTAAGCGATCCTGGCTCAGCAGGAGCAGGACCGTGAGCGGGGGGCCGAAGGGCAGGCTGGGGAAGCGAGATTGGCAAAACCCGCCCGCCGTCAGCCGCGTGACCGGGTTGAAGAGCGCGACCTTGATCCGGCACCGGCTGAGGTTTCGGAGCAGGCCCTTTACCGGCGGTGCTCACGCTCCAGTCGCCCAGGACGGCGTATCCGCCCAGGGCGACGATCAATGCCAGGTTGAGCGCGACCAGTATCGTCGAGAAAGAGAACCGGCTGGTCGATTCCCGAGCTGGGTCTCCCGCGTCAATGGCTTTACCGGCAACGGCCGCCGTCGGGGACAATGGCGGGGACAATGAGGGCAGGGGAGGCGGCCGGGCAATGGTCTTGGCGACTGCAGGCAAAGGGGGCGGAACCGACGGGCGCTCGGCGTTCGGTGAGCCTGCCCAAGCCGTGTCGCCGGATGACGGAACGAGGATCTCCCGCGAGCAGATCGGACAAGGAATACGAC
Organism: uncultured Planctomycetaceae bacterium; assembly: GCA_963813575.1. Taxonomy (GTDB): domain Bacteria; phylum Planctomycetota; class Planctomycetia; order Isosphaerales; family Isosphaeraceae; genus Aquisphaera. Next base: position 14,017 of record CAWFAF010000039.1, on the reverse strand, counting down.
CTGACGCAGGCCTCGCATGGAGGACGACCGAACGGCCGCAAGAGCATTTCAGCATCATGGCCATCCGGATCACCTCCTCGACATGACCATCGAGGCGACTTTGGTGACGTGCTCAAGAGCATCGAACGCAACCGATGCCTGCGCCCACGCATTATAGCTGGACTTGACTCCAAAGTCATTGCTTCCACGTCGAGCGCGGCCGCTTCTCAGGGCAGCTCGCGGATGCGCAGATTTCTGAACTCGACAGGCGAGCCTTCGGATTCGAGGCAGAGAAACCCGGAATGGGGATCGCAGCCGGTGCCTCCAGAGACCTCCTCTCCATTAACCCAGAGCCTGATCTCGCCATTGATCCCGCGCACGTAGTAGTGGTTCCATTCGTTGATGCCTTTGGAAAGGCGCTTGGAGGGGAAGCTGCGGTGCCCGTCGGGCGATGTGGGAGCAAAAGGCTTCATTTTCGATGACCCCACGGGGAAAACGTCTCCATGGGTTGTGAACCAGTCAGCCTTCTTGCCGGATTTCTTCTCGTATTGCTCGGCGTAACCGTGGTCAAGCACTTGCACCTCGATACCGCCTGGCGGCAGCGAGTTGCGCTTCAAGCCCGTGAGTGCTTTTTCGGGGGCCCAGACGAAGATTCCCGAGTTTCCGCCCGAGCGCAGGTGCCTCCACTGGGCCACCAGCTCGAAGTTAGCCACGGGCGTTTTCGTCCGCGTCACGCCCACGGGACGGCCCGTGCAGTGCGCGACGCCATCTTTCCAGGTCCAGGTATCGGGATCGCAGTTCACGCTCACGAAGTCGTCTTCGCCCAGGCTTTTCCAGCCCAGTCCTGTGCCGTCGATGAAGGCTCTCGGGGTCGCGCCAGGCTCCTCGGCGAGGCCAACGGCCGCGGCCAGCACCAGTCCTCCAGCAAGTCCAAAACGGATGCGCCGCCATGTTGCAGTCATCATCGGTGTGACCCTTCGAGCCAGGAAACCTGTAGAGTAGGCGGATGTTAAGAACACCAGAGTGCTCCGTTATACCTTGCCATCGAGGCGACGGGGAGCCTTTAGCCGCACTCGCGACAGGTTTAGCGGGTAGGTTTGGCCGATCTGGTCGGGATTCCTGGTCAATACTTCCTTTCACCGAAAACGATCCTTAAGATCGAGCAGTTCTGATGATTCCGCGTTCGTCTGCTTAAAAGAAGCAGACACAACGATGAGGAGCGACAACCCCAGCCGCGCCCTGGGTCGCATGGAACCGCATTTCCTTTCAGAAATGCATGCGGCTCACGACTGGGTCCATTTGTCATGCCACGCAGGAGAAGATCCCATGATGAAGCGCAGAGGTTTCATGCTGACGATGATCACCGGCCTGGTTGCGCTGGGCTTCGTGGTCGGAACCGTGATCGCCGACGAGCTTTTGGGCACGATCACCAAGGTTGATGTCGATGGGAAGGTGCTGACGGTCGTCGAGAAAGACACCGACAAGGAGATCAAGATCAAGGTGACCGACAAGACGGAAACCGTCGGCAAAGGGGGAGCCACCCAGAAGCTCGACCTGGAGAAGCTGGAAAAGCGTGTCGAGAAGGCTCAGGACAATGGAGCCAAGGGCGTCATGGCGAAGATCTTCCATGAGAAGCGCGTCGCTTCGAAGATCCAGGTTGAGAGGAAGAAGAAGACGGCTCAGTGAAATCGCGCATGGTGGACGGCAACCGAGCTGAGGCCGGTGACGGTTACCCCCTCCCGGTCGTGCAAGACCAGTCCTCGTCAAACCAACCGCCCGCGCTCTCTGCGGCTGACGGCCCAGGTTCGCGGGCGGTCTTCGCCTGGCTCTTATCAGAGCAGTTCGACCATCGCCGCGGAGAGCATGTCCCAGTACTCCGCCTTGTTGACGTCGACCCTCATCAAGGCAAGCTCGGGATCGTCGAGACCCTGGGGGAACCACGCCCGGTAGACCGGGCTCCACAGTTCTTTCATCTTCTCGGCGTCCTGGATCAGGCTGGCTCGGCCTGAGAGCGACACGTAACGGTGGTCGTCGGCGGAGGCGTAGCTGACGCTCACCTGAGGATACTGGCGGATCTCGCTCATCTTCGCGGAATTGGCCGCGGTGAAGAACCAGAGTGTTCCCTCGAATTCCACGTCCTGCGTGGCCATGGGCCGGCTGCGCAAGGTGCCGTCGGCGCTCAGCGTCGTCAGCATGGCGATCTTGATCCCGCGGATCATCGCCGCCAGCTTCTTCATGTTCACTTCTTGTTCAATTGTAGGCATGTTCAATTTCTAGCTAGAGAAAGGTAGGGTCCGACGGGCCCCGTTCGAAGAGACGAAGGCCGACAGCTTGTCTGTCGGCCCCGTCGTTGCTCGCGGTCGGCGCATCCGCGTGGATGCGCGTCTCAGCTTCGATAAGCATCGGAGCCGGCGACTTTGACAATCTTGTTGTACAGCCCAAGGATCAAGAGCGTGGGCGCCCACTGGCCCACGAAGAGGCTCTGGTGGTCCCGGCCCGAGACCTTGAGCGCCAGCGAACCGAGGATTGAGGCGCCCGCCGCCCAGAGGAACAGGTCCGACGGCAGTTTGGCGGTCTGCTCCTCGATCATTCGCGCGACCGTGCCCTCGGTATGGTCGCTCCGTCCGCCGTGTCCGAAACCGGTGTAATGTCCCATGCCAATCTGGCTTGTCGTCTGGCTCATTGGATGCAACTCCTTTCTTTCTTGTGTTGAAGCGCGGTTGGCCGCAATCGCCTTGCCGCGGGGCGGATGCTTTTCCATCTGCAAGTTCCGTTCCGCGTTGCCGGATTACTAGCCGCCGATGATGACGGCCTGCTCCCCGATCAGGCGAGACTTGAGCTGTCAGAATTCGGCATAGAGGATTGACCAGCCTCCGATTTCATCCGGGGAGAGCAGGACGCTGCTGCCCGCGTTAATGCCCTGACTGGTGACGTGGGACGCCACAAGCACCCTTCCGTCCGAGAGAATGACCTCACCCTGCGACGGGGCGGAGGACGTCCCCGGCGGTATACCTTTTCTCCCCGCCCGGCCGTAGACGGTGCCGGTCGGCGCGGGACGGGCATCTGCTTCCGAGGCCTCGGGACAGGTGGTGACAACGAGGCTCGCGACCGCCCCCGCGGAAGCGGCGAGGAAGGTGCGGCGAGTGTGGGCAGTGAACATCATTCGTGAGTTCCTTACGAGATCGATCGATCCCACGCCCAGTCGGTGGGGTCATTGGTTTCTTACTCGCAAGTACCGCTCCGAATTCTACTCGCACCGGAGTTGGAAAGGCACGTGGCCCCGCATTTGCTCAGCGATATGAGGCCTTGCCACTGAACTAACATGATGGGCCAACAGACCGGTGAAGGAGGATCATGTGTATCACCACATCAAGAAGCTCATGTACACCGTGCGGGTCGGCGCGCCCGACCCGAGGTTCGGCAACATGCTGCTGGAACAGTTCGGCGGCGCCAATGGTGAACTGGCGGCCGCCATGCAGTATTCAGTTCAGGGGATCAACTGCGAAGACCCCGCCCGCAAAGACCTGTTGATGGACATCGGCACTGAGGAGCTGAGCCATCTCGAGGTCATCGGTACCCTCGCCCGGCTGCACCTCAAACCCAGCGGGACGTCGCGCACCGCAGGCGAAGCAGACCCACTGATCGCGATCTGCGGCGGGGGCGGCGTCAACCTGTACAACTCGCAGGGCGACCCATGGACGGCTGACTATCTGAAGATCACCGGCGAGCTGGACGTTGACCTCCGTAGCAACATCGCGGCCGAGGCTCGGGCGAAGATCGTCTATGAGCGGCTGATCAACTTCACCGACGACGCGGGCACGAAAGACGCGCTCCAGTTCCTCATGACGCGCGAGATCACGCACATGAAGGCCTTCGCGGCGGCCCTGGAGAGCATGGGTAAAGATCCATTCTCGATCGGCAAGCTGCCGCCCACGCCGGGGTTGGTTGACCAGTTTTTCAACGATTCCACCGGCGAGGGTGATGCCGGGCGAGACATGCGCGGCCCGTGGAATCAGGGTGGTAGCTGGCAGTTCGTCGACTCGCCTGCCTTCCGAGAGCTGCGAGACAAGACCGGCGCCAGATGATGATGCTTGAATGGGCAAGCCGCTGTGTGGGTGGGAGTCGACAGGACCTGCGCCAGAGTTCTGTTGACTCCCTCCAGCGAATGGCAGATTTGCCATTTGATTAGCAAACGAATGGAGCCTCCTCAACCACTCAACCGATTCCCAGGTCGGCAAGGGATTTGCAAGAACCGAGGGAATCACCTTGGGGAAAAGGAGCCGTCAACATGCCTGGACCGACGACGTCAGGGTCTGCAGCGTTAACAGCCACGCACCTTCAACGTGCGAGGCAAGGTCATCCGCCCACCACTGCGGTTAATGTCGGTGAGGTCGAGCGCATGGCCTCGCTCTTCGGCGGCACCGCGTGTTGCGCTCTACGGACTTTCGCGGGGAACCCTGGGCGGGCTGGGGCTTGCCCTGCTGGGGGGATCACTCATTTACCGTGGAGTGACGGGCCACTGCAGTGCCTATCAGGCCCTTGGTCTGGACACCGCCCGGCCGCGCGGTCCACAGGACAGCGTGCGGGCCCAGCACGGTGTCAGGGTCGAGGAGAGCGTGACGATCCTTCGTCCTCGCGAGGAGTTGTACCGCTACTGGCGTGATCTCTCGAATTTGCCGCGAATCATACGGCACCTGGAGTCGGTTCAGACGATAGGCGAGAACCGCTCGCACTGGACGGCCAAAGGGCCGTTTGATCTGCGCATCGAATGGGACGCCGAGATCATCACCGAGCGGGAGAACGAGCTTATTGGTTGGCGCTCGGTTGGAGAATCCGAGGTTGACACGGCGGGCTCGGTCCACTTCATGCCGGCGCCCGGAGGCCGGGGCACCGAGATTCGGGTCGAGCTCAAGTATGATCCGCCAGGCGGCCAGCTCGGTTCGCAAATCGCCTCGTTGCTCGGCCAATCACCCGATCGGCAAATCCGTGAAGACTTGCGCCGCTTCAAGGCGGTGATGGAATCCGGCACCGCCCCCACGACCGAGGGCCAGCCGCGGGGTGATTCCGCCTGATTTTGGTAGACCACCCGGGAGACGCGAAATGATTAGCGGCAGGACGAAAGCACTACTCTGGTCGGCGGCCGGCCTGGGCATGTTTCTGGCGGTGTGCGCGGTCGGCGCGAGCGCAGGGCCATCCGCCTCCAGGGGAAGACCGTACTGATTACCGGCGGCTCGCGTGGACTGGGCCTGGTGCTTTGCCGGCAACTGGCCGGCGAGGGTGCGCGGCTGGCCATCTGCGCACGCGAGCCCGACGAGCTGGAACGGGCGAGCGCCGAGCTCGCCGCGATGGGTGCGGAGGTCATGGCCGTACCGTGCGACGTGACTGATCAGCAGCAGGTTGAGACGATGGTCCGGACGGTGCTGGACCGTTATGGCCAGGTCGATGTCTTGATCAACAACGCCGGCACGATACAGGTTGGTCCGTTCGAGGCGACCACCCTCGAAGATTATGACCACGCCCTCAAGACGCACTTCTGGCGCCGCTTTATACGACACTGGCCGTTTATCCGCTCATGGTGAAACAGGGGCATGGGGCGAATCATTAATATCTCGTCGATTGGCGGCAAGGTCAGCACGCCTCACCTGCTTCCCTACGCCGCCAGCAAGTTCGCGCTGACGGGCTTTTCGGAGGGGCTTCGAGCAGAGCTCGCCAAGGATGGAGTCTACGTCACGACTGTTATCCCTGGTTTGATGCGGACCGGCAGCCCGCGCAATGCCGAGTTCAAAGGCCAGCACCGGGCAGAGTACGCCTGGTTCAGCATCAGCGATTCGCTGCCCGTCCTGTCGATCAGCGCCGAGGCCGCCGCGCGACGGATTCTCGATGCTTGCCGGCATGGCGACGCCGAGGTGATCCTGAGCCTGCCCGCGCAGCTTGCCGTACGGTTTCACGGTCTCTTTCCCGGCCTCTCGGCAGACCTTCTGGGTCTGGTCGATCGCGTTCTGCCCGGCTTTGGTGGAATCGGCACGCGCAGTGCGCCAGGCCGAGAGAGCGTCTCGGCGGCATCGCCGTCGTGGGCCACCACTCTCACCGAGGAAGCTGCCCGCCGTAACAACGAGATTCCGGCGGGGCAGGGGGCGACCTCATCATTACCGCTTCGACCCGCGTGACCCCAAACGCGGCTTCGGACCCGAGCCCAGAAGCGGACCACGACCCCCGTTGTCATGCAAGGAAAGATGCCGAGATTAACCCCCTGGCGACATTAAGCCATCGCGCCAAGGACGATTCACGCCAGGCACTTGCAATGAGTTTCCGGAGTCGCTACGGTTCTAAAGGTTTTCCTGATGGAAAGTCGCCGTGGAGACGGGCCACGATGCCGGCAAACCTCCCACCGCAGTATCACAAGGCCGAGAACGAATTTCGCGCCAGTACCACGGCCGCTGAACGTCTCGAAAAGCTCCGCGAGATGTTTCGGCTGCTTCCCAAGCACAAAGGTACCGAGAAACTCCAGTCCGATCTCAAGCAGAAGATCAGCCGGCTGAAGGATGAGATCGAGGGGAGCAAGGCGGCTGGAGGCAAGAAGGCGGGCCTGAGCTACCGGGTTCCTCACGAGGGGGCAGGTCAGGTCGTGCTTGTGGGTGCGCCCAACGCGGGCAAAAGCTCACTCCTGGCAGCGCTCGACCAATGCGCATCCCGAGGTGGCGGCGTATCCGTTCACAACCCGGGTGCCGCAACCCGGCATCATGATGTGGCAGGACGTGCCGGTTCAGCTTGTCGATTTGCCGCCGGTTTCCGGCGAGTTCCTGGAACCGTGGGTGCCCGGCGTGATCCGGTCGGCCGATGCTGCACTTCTGGTCGCCGACCTTGCCAGCGACGACGTTGCCGAGGCGCTCGAGGTAGTGCTCGAGCGGCTGGCGGCTACTCACACCGAGCTTGTCAGTACGCTGCCGTACGACGTGGAAGACGAGGCGACCCGTCATCTCAAGACGATGCTGGTCCCTGCCAAGCTCGACGCCGACGGCGCGCGCGATCGTCTGGAGGTGATTCGAGAGTGGTTCGAACCGCGCTACGAGATCGTCCCGACTTCGGCCCAGAGCGGTGAGGGGCTGGAAAGATTGCGTGATGGTGCATACCATCTATTAGGAGTACTCAGAGTTTATACAAAAGTTCCCGGCAAACCGGCCGATCGGTCACGGCCCTTCACTCTACCCATCGGCAGCACCGTTCTTGACCTGGCCAGGGATATTCATCAAGACTTTGAGCATGCATTGAAGTTCGCCCGAATCTGGGGCACTGGTGTCTTTGAAGGTCAAACCGTGAAGAGGGACCACGAGCTGCATGACTCTGATGTTGTGGAATTGCATCTCTCGTAGCCGCTCGGGGAATTCGGTCGCGGCGGCGCGGGGGCCCGTCTTCGCATGTCAAACACCGCGACACGCGGTGTCCAGAACTCGCCGACAGGAAATTGAATGATGACGACGGCTCTCATCGTGGAAGACCATCCGGAGCAGGCGGGGCTTGTCGCCCGGATCCTCCGCATGCGCGAATTCGAGCCGATCGTCGCCGAGGACGGCCAGACTGGCCTGCGGCTGGCGAGAAAACATCAACCCGATGTGCTGCTCCTGGACCTCATGCTGCCGGACATCAACGGTTTCGATGTTTGCCGCCAGTTGCGTACGGATCGCGAGACGATGCTCATTCCCGTCGTCATGTTGACGGCACTCAACGACATGCAGCATCGCGTGCACGGGTTCCGCGTGGGCGCCAACGCTTATCTCACCAAACCTTACGGAGTCGGCGATCTCTTCGAGGCCATCTCTGCCGCCCGCGCCTGGCGAACCAGCATGGAACACAGGCTGCTCCAGGGTGAGGTGAGCGTCGAGCTGAACAGCGAGATCACCCTGCTCAAGGACCTGAACGACTTCCTGATGCACGTCTGCCAGACCACGCCTCTCACCAACGAGCAAATCATGCAGATCCGGCAGGCCGTCATGGAAATGGCCCACAACGCCATCGAGTGGGGCAATCAGCACCAGTCCGACCGGCTGGTCAAGATCATCTATCGCGTACATGAAGACCATCTCGAAATTGTTGTCCGCGATCAGGGAACGGGTTTTGATCGCTCGAACCTGCCGCATGCGGCCATCGCCGATGATCCTTTCACGCATCTTGACGTTCGTGAGAAGCTCGGTCTCCGCGCCGGGGGATTTGGTCTCCTGATTTGCCAGGGGATGGTCGATGAGATGAGTTACAACGATCAGGGCAACGAAGTCACCCTCATCAAGCGGTTCGGCGCGGCGGAGGGTTCTTGATGCCCGGTCTCGACACGACGCGCCCCGAAAGCCGGACCGCCACACCGGCTGCCAATGGCTCTCAAATGCATGGAGCCCATCTCGCTACCTCTCATCCCGAAGAGAGAGGAAACCCTCCGGTGAGCAACGAACTGGACAGTACGCCCGCGCGGCATGTCCGGTCTCGACCGAAGATCTTGGTGGTCGATGACGAACCGGAAGTCCTTCGCTCGATTCACAATTTGCTCAGGATCGACTATCAAGTCATCACGACCGAGAGCGGTTTCCAGGCTCTTTCCGCCTTGCGAGAGGACCCAGAAATCAGTGTCATTTTGTCGGACCAGCGAATGCCGGGGATGTCGGGCGTCGAGGTGCTTCATCAGGCTCAGGCCATCCGTCCTGAAACCACACGGCTGCTGTTCACGGCGCATTCCGACATCCGCGCAGTGATCGACGCGATCAATCAGGGACACGTCTTTCGCTACATCGCCAAGCCCTGGGAGCCTGATGAGCTCGAAGCCGTGATCCACCAGGCTGTGGAACGGCGCGACCTGATCGTCGAGAAGAATCGCCTGGTGGCCGAGCTTCAGACGGCGAACGCCAAGCTCGTCGAAGCCAACCGCCTGAAAAAGAGCTTTCTCGAAGTTGCCAGTCATGAGCTCAACACTCCAGTGACCGTCGTGCTCGGTCTGACCGATCTCTGGCGAATGTCGCTGGGGTGCGACTGCACTGGTCCCGAGCGGCAGTGGGTCGAGCGCATTCAGACGGCCGCGCTGCGCCTGGCCAAGACGGTGCATCGGATGTTCAAATTGGTTCGGAGCAATAAATTCAGCCAGGCGCTTGAAGTCGAGACAGTTCATCTTGAGCCATTGCTCGAACAGGCGGTCGAAGGGGTTCGGCCCTACCTGCAATCACGCGGCCAGAGCATCGTGCTACAGGTTGATCCGGCACTCGGGTCCATCGAGGCAGATGCATCGAAATTGTCTGATGTGATGATCAATTTGCTGGCCAACGCCATCAAATTCACGCCCGACAAGGGGACGATCCGGATCCTGGGTCAGCCGTTTGAAGGGCACCACGACTGGGTTCGCGTGGCGGTCGAGGACGAGGGTGTCGGCGTACCTCGCGGTGAGCAACCGTTCCTGTTCGAGCCATTCTTCACCGGCTTCGACACGCTTCATCACTCGTCGGGAGATTACCAGTTCTGCAAGCGGGGCATAGGCCTGGGTCTCTCCCTGGTGAAGACCTTCATCGAGCTTCATGGGGGCCGCGTTGACTTCCAGAGCGCGCCCGACCGCGGCTCGACCTTCGAGTTCGTCTTACCTCGTTACCAGCCCACCCAGCGGCGACCACGGGCCAAGCGGGCCCGATGGAGATTAGCCAGGCGAGGAGTCCTTGTTTGAAGGACCTGCCTCGGCCGTAGCTTCGGAACGGTCCTGGTCAAACGGTTTCGGAGCGGCTCTGGATGTAGTCGCGCAGGTAGCGAAGGAAGGTGGGCAGGCCGGCTTCATCCCAGGCTTGCTCGATCGCCTCTTTGAGACGTTGGTTCTCGGCCTGGAGATTGCGAAATGCCTCCACGTCCGCGGCGCCGAGGTCAAGCCCGGCCACCTGATCGTGTGTGTTGACCGAGAGCATGAAGCCGGCAGGGTTGGGCCAGGGTTGAATCTGCAGCTTCATGTGCGGATAGCCCGCGTTGCCCAGCCGCAGGGCGTAGATCGGCGTCTGGCGGCCCGGCACCTTGCCGGCTCGTTCAAAAGGGGCTCGTGTCAGCATCTCCCCGGCAACGGCGTCCTGGGGCCAGTTCAACCGGCGCTGCACCGATTCGGGAATCTCGCCCGACGGATAGGCCAGGTTCAGGTAAATATCGACCGCCCTGCGTAACAGGTTGACCCGTAGCCCACCCAGTTCGTCAGGGCCCGACCCAGGAGGGGGCTCCATAAGCGAATCCTTACCTACTTTTCCAGCTTGGCCGATGGCATCACTTTACCCCAGCCCTGCATCTTTCGGACCGCGGACCAAGCCTTGGGGGCCCATGTTGCGTGGCGTCGAGAAGCAGAAACACCTCTCAACATCATAGTCTCGACATGGCCTTGGAGCCAAGCATTTGTCGCCAGATTGCCAGAGGCGCTGCCGTGACATTCCTGGGTGTGATCGTTTGACTCAGCCCAACGTTTCCATGGTGATTGCAAAACTGTCCTGTCCGCCGTGCCCCAAAACGCGCAGGCCCGCCTCGATGCCGCGCGGTTGCAAGTTGATGGCGTCGGTGGTTTGCGTGTAAGGCTCTAGCGCAATGACCCCAGGACGTGCTGGAGGCGTGTAAACAACCACTTCCCGGAAGGCGTGGTCGAATCCGAGACGGAACTCGGCGTTCTTGGCCAGATCAATAAGCCGGCAGGCGCTTTGGCCGCTCTCGTACTCGAGTGACGTCAGAACATCGTCGAGCTTCAGTCCGTGCATCGTTTGGCCGGCACGGAAATCGAGCCGAGCATCGACCGGGCGGATCTCGCCGGTTGGCAGAAAGTCTTTGAGCACCCAGAATTTCGAGGCGGGAATGATCACTCGGGTCTGATCCAGATCTCCCCCGGGAGGAAATGGCAGCCTGAAATAAGGATGGATGCCGAAACCGTAAGGCAGATCCGTGGCGGTGGGATTAGACACAGTAATGCTCATCGACAATCGCCGGCCCGCCAGGGCATATCGAACCTCGATGGCGGCGTCGGCCGGCCAGTGGGACAGCACTTGAGGAGAATCGTGAGAAATCTGATAGCGGCCGGTGATGTAAGCCGCACTTGCGTCGGCCTTGTGCTCGATGACCTGCCAGGGCGCGGCCCACGGCAAAACCGTGGATAGCGTTTGGTCCGTTGTTCGCCGATAGTGAGAACGTCCGGCCCTGGAACTTGAAAGCCGCTTGGCCGATGCGGTTGGGAAAAGGAAACAAGATGGGAGTCCCGTTGCCCGCGCCAGGGCGAGGGTTCTCGGCGAAATCATCGGCCGCGTACACCATACGCCGAGGTTCGCCCGCCGCGAGCAGGCGAAGATCGAACAGGTTAAAGCCGTGCGACGGTAAAACCGCGGCGCTCGCGCCGGTCGTATCATCGTGGAGCAGGAAAATCTCCTGGGCGCCTCTCCGCTCGGTCGCGATCCGGTATCGCATCGACTTCCCTCCTTCAGTGCCTGGATGTCGTGGCGGTCAATCATGATTCGACCAGGATTGGAACCGGATTGCAAACGCACCGCGGCTAACCAAGCAAGAGTCTGTTCCGATAGCCGCGAAGACGGCTGGATGTGGCCCGGGGGCATCAGCCTCCCGATAGCTACCGGCTGGAGCGACCCGGTTTGCCGGGTGTGAGCTGCACCCACTGAAGATCAACATCTGTCCCGTCCGTCCCGCTCCCCTCCGTCCCGTCTCCATCGTTCCGGCGATCGGCGGAAAATCGGTCTCGCCGTCGGATTCACCCGACAGCCGCGCACGGTCTCCAAGCGGGAACTGGACGACCGTCCGTCGCTCCGTGAGGAGGTGCTGGCTTCCGATAAAATCCGGAACGGGGTTGACTTAGGAGCGAGCGTTGACGATTAATGAATTAGGACTTAGTGCGAGATTCCGTTCTTAAGCGGGGTCTAAATCCCGTCTGCGACTCGTGGAGCGAGGCCCCTGCCCCCAGCGGGTGTAAGCCCGGTTGAGGCTGAATCAGCCGTCGGGACCGTGGACGAGACTCCTTGTGGGGAACGGGATTTTACATCCAGGAATCGAGGTATACGAATGAGATCCAGACGGATTTTCGGGGCGTTCTGCGCCGCGCTGATGTTCTTATCCTGCGTCGCAGTGATACCGGGCTGTGGTTCGGGTGTCGAGGAAATCCCCTTGGCCAAGGTCGCGCCACCGCCGGAGAGTTTTTACAGAGTCCAAGCCAATGCGAAGAACCGCAGGAGTGCCAGCCCCGAGAACGCCAACGAACTGCGAAGGTGATTCCCCCCCTGGTTAGCCGGCCCTGCAACTGGGGCCCTCTCGTGCGGACTTCGCACGCCACCAAACCGAATCCCTCTCCATGCAACGATCCACGGATCGCTGGGTGGCCGTTCCTTACTTTGCTCTTTTTGACGGAGAGACATTCATGCATGCTAATCGCCGAAGTGCCCGCCGTTCCGCAGGGTTCACGCTGATCGAGCTCCTTGTCGTGATCGCCATTATCGCCGTCTTGATCGCGCTGCTGTTGCCTGCCGTCCAGGCGGCGCGAGAGGCGGCCCGCCGTGCTCAGTGCACGAACAACATGAAGCAGATCGGCTTGGCCATGCACAACTACCATTCGGGCCTCGGCAGCTTTCCTCCGGGCGGCTCCAACACCGGAAACATTGAGACGATCGGCAGCACCGGCGCCTGGGGCAACTGGAGACTCCTTTTCGATGATGCTCCCTTACCTGGAGCAGCAGCCGATCTTCAACGCCTGTAACTTCAAAGTCGTCAATCAGGGTTACGGTAGTGGTATCGACGGCGCCATGAACTCGACGGCCACCAGCATGACGATCACCGCCTTCCTCTGCCCGTCGTCGCCCCGGCTCAGTGGCGGCAACTGGAGCACGTACTACGGTGCGCCCTACCCGAACATCAACTACTTCGCATCGATCGGCTCCAGCCTTTGCCAGTATGGCGGCAATCCGGCCGGTGTGGCCTTCCAGGATGGCAATGGTAACTCGGCAGCCCCCAATGGCTTCTTCGAGGTGTTCGGACCAGTGTTCAGTGTCGCCAACATCACGGACGGCACGTCGAACACGATCGCCTTCGGCGAGTGGCGGAGCGGCGACGCCCAGCAGGGAATCCTCTCGGTACCCCAGGACGTCATCCGGGTCAGTGGCACGCTTCCCGCCGGCATGACTCTGAGCCCGGTCATGAACATGCCGATGGGGGGGCCTTCCTCAACACTTGGCTTCAGGGCTGCGCGGGCTCGGCGATAAGTACGGTCGGCACGACGAACAACTGGAGCGGGCTCGGCCAGTTTTGGTGCCAGGGACTCTTCGGCGATACCGTGGGGAATATCTTGACTGCCCCCAACAGCAACTATCCGAACTGTGCCATCTATCAGTATGGCGGCGACAACGATGGCTCGTATGGTAACTACGGCCTGAGCAGCTACCATCCCGGCGGAGCCAACGTCGCGATGGGCGACGGCTCGGTTCGGTTTCTCAAGGCGTTCAACTAACCAGATCACGATGTGGCAGATCGCCTCGCGGAGCCAGGGTGAAGTGGTCAGCTCCGATGCGTACTGAATTCGATTCCAGGCTCGAGGGGACCTCGATGGGCCACGCAAAGTGCCTCGCCCGTCCCCCCTCTTGAGCTACTCCAGAGCGTCGACGAGGGAGGGCTCCGGTAGGCCTGCCCTTGAGCGACTTGCCTCGGTGGCGAAACCGGGCGCGGTGCAAAGGTACAACCCCGAATCGAACGTCGCATGACGCAATTCTATAGGTAGCAACGACCTACAGAGGTCGCCCGGCCTTGCCTCGTTCACGGTATGCCGGCTCGGTTTCACCATTCTTTTCTTCAAGGTGTACGACGCGTTCCCACCCCTCCTCAGGTCCGCGGTCGCCACAGCCCGGACAGTGGGTCTGGCACCCGGGCGGGCCCGCTGCGGAGCCGATCCGGCACATCGTCGAATGACCCTTCTCCGACAGCGAGGCAGTCGTAGCCAATGACCTCCGCGCCGGAGAGGGCGACATGAATTCGACCTCCGTAGCATCACCGCACGGTGCACGCATAT
>CAWFAF010000038.1:0-1549816 GCA_963813575.1 uncultured Planctomycetaceae bacterium | reverse complement strand
GACATGCGGCCACGCCGGTGCAGCAGCATCGCGTGAAGAAGCCGCTCATGACGAAGAAAGCGGCATCCGGAAGCCGTGGATCGCGGAGAAGACGATCCCGAAACCGGAATTCTGCTGACGATCCGCGACGACCCAGAACGACGGGATGAACGACATCGACGCGTGCAGGACGATCCCCAGCAGCATGGCGACGGCCCGCAGGGCGTCCAGGTCGGATCGTCGGGCAAAGGCCGGATCCTCGATCGGTCTGGAAGACATGGTTGTCAAGCCCTCCAGAGCTTTTCGCGATTCGAGATCATGTCAGAAGGGGACCAAAGTCGCCTATTGTTCTATTGTTCTATTTCAATAGTACAAGTTGCGGGAAACGATGTCAACCGTCGGTGCCAGAGGATTTACCAGCGGTCCTGGTTGACCTCTTGGATCGCGTGATCTCCCGGCACTCATGGCTCCAAGAGTCGGTCGACCGGAAGGGCTACGGTGCCGCCCGTTAGCGGCCCGCGACGAGAGTGGCTGGGCCCTGCTGATGAAACCCTGCGACTCTGCTTGCACCGCCAAGCGACATGCAACGCAGCGCCGGTTCCTGCACCACAAAAGGCCCTGGATGCAGGATGCCGCTGCGGGATCGCCCGGTCGCAGAGGCGAGAATTGAAACGGTTCTCTCCGCGTCCTCTGCGTTTCTGCGGTCGAGTCCCTTTTCGCAGGGGCATGGATCCCTCACAACCCTCAGCACCCCGGGATTCCTCTGGGGATGCAAGGGATGACGCGCGGCATCTCGCTCCATAATGGAATTGTGGGATTCCCCGTTCACGGAGAGGGTCTTGCGCGGTCCTTGGCAATCTGGCTGAATGCAATCTCATGGCCAGCCGCGACGGGCCAGTTCGGTCGATCGCGCCGGTTCTCCGGCTTGTCGCGGCCGGCGTCGAGGCAGATCGCACTTCCGAAGAGGTTAAATATCGCAAATCAAACCCACCGATGGGTATCGTTCAAACCTTCGTAGGGTGGGTCAGGGGAGAAGGGGGGAGGGGGGAGGGAGGGGAGGGAGAAGGAGGAAGAGGAGGTGAAAAAGGAGGGAGAAAGATGAGAGGGGGGGGAAGGAGAGGAGGGGGGGGGGGGAGGGAGGGAGGAAGGGGGGGGGGGAAGGGGGGGAGGGGAAGGGGGAGGGAGAGGAGGGAGGGGGGGGGGAGGGGGAGGAGGGAGGGGGGGATTGGGGGGGAAGGGGGGGGGAGGGGGGGGAAGGGGGGGGGGGGGGGAGGAGGAGGGGGGGGGTAGGGGGAGGGGGGGGGGGAGGAGAGGAGAGGAGGAAAGGAGAGGGGGAGGAGGGGGGGGGGGGAGGAGGAGGAGGGGGGAAGGGGGGGGGAGAGAGGGAGAAAGAAGAAGAAGGGGGGAGGGGGAGAATGAGGAAGGCATAAAAAAACAAAGGTGAAGCGGAACGGCCACCCCACTGGTCGCAAGGCCTTGTTATTCGGTGGGTTGCGCTCCGCTGACCCACCCTACAGAAAGGGAATCACCAAACAGCATGGCGGCCTCGCTGGGTTCAAGAAGCAAAGCCAAGCCGATCTTCGAGCGTTCAACACCGAATTTGGGACCCTGCTCCTGTCCGAGAATCTCGGAGGCTCGCGAGGCTGACACTTTGGGTAATTCGGTCTGGCATTTTCTCATGTGCTCCTGCCGGTCCGAGCCGTGCCTCACACCCGATGAACCTTCAGAGCCGTGCTTGACGGTCCGTTCCACAAGTCAGAGAATCAGGATGAAAATCTCCAAACGAGATAGTGGTCGTGTCATCGAGAAAGGATTGCTGGCATGGGTCTCCGCCTGGTTGAGACGAGGGGACAGCGGATTTCATTCCTGGTTTTGATCGCTGGCGTGGCACTTGCCTGGCTGTCTCAATTCAGCAGCGACCATGCGCGGGCGGAAGCGCTGGCCGCGGACCGTCGGATACCCCCGAGGCGATGGCCACATCGACCGCGAGCCCCGCCGAGGTCACGGATGAAGGCTGATGTTTCGTACCTGGCGGCCGATGCCCGCGAAGGGCCGAGCGCCGGGCACCAAGGGAATCGAGGCGTCTGCCGAGTTACATCGCAGACACCTTTCGCCGGCTGGGACTGAAACCAGCGCCCGGCGCGGACGGTTACTTTCAGGAATTCAGCCTCTCGGGCCAGCCCAGGCTTGGTGAGCCGCAGGAGCTCGTCGTCCACGGTCCCGAGGGCAAGACCGCTCACGGCCGAGCTCCGAAATCCGAGTTCATGCCGCTGGCCATCGGCGTCAGCGGGTCGGTGGAAGGCATGCCGATCGTATTCGCCGGTTACGGCATCTCGGCCAACGACCGAAGTCTGAAGCTCGACTACGACGACTATGACGGGATCGACGTGCAAGGCAAGGCCGTTCTCATCATCCGCCACGAGCCGCAACAAGACAATGAGGACAGCCCGTTCGCCGGCAAGAAGCTGACCGATTACGCGACCTTCCGCCACAAGGCCACCAATGCCTTTCAGCATGGAGCCGCCGCGGTGCTCATGGTCAATGACCTGGCGGGACTGGGCAGCGAGCCCGACAAGGTGCTCGGCTTGACGGGCGGCGGCCCGGGACGATCTCGAAAATCCCGTTCGCGATGCTCTCGCGCAAGTTCGCTGACCAGATCCTCGCGCTGGCCGGCGATGCCGATCTGGCCGAGCAGGAACGAAGCATTGACCACGACCTGAAGCCTCGTTCGCAGACTTTGAAAGGCGTGACCGTCTCGGCCAAGCTCACGGTCGACCGGCAATCGATCGAGACCAAGAATGTGGTCGGAGTGCTCGAGGGCTCGGGACCGCAGGCCGATGAGACCGTGATCATCGGCGGTCACTACGACCATCTGGGCCGGGGTGGGCTCATGTCGGGCTCACTTGCGTTTCTCTCCAGCGACATCCACAACGGTGCCGATGACAATGCCTCGGGCACGTCGATGGTGATGGAGATGGCCCGCCGGCTGGCGTCCCGGCGCGATCCCCTGCCCCGCCGCGTCGTCTTCATGGCCTTCTCGGGCGAGGAGCGGGGACTGCTCGGTTCCCAGTACTATGTCGATCATCCGCTTTATCCCCTGTCCTCGACGGTCATGATGATCAACTTTGACATGGTCGGCCGGCTCAACGGCAAGAACGAGCTGACCATGATCGGCACGGGCTCGACTCCCGGCATCGACAGCCTGGTCGACGCGCTGGGCAAGGGCTCGGGACTGATCGATCAAGAAGGATCGCCGGCCTCACCGACGGGTTCGGCGGCAGCGATCACCAGTCGTTTTACGCCAAGAACATCCCGGTCCTCTTCGCCTTCACCGGCGTGCACAGCGACTATCATCGGCCCAGCGACGACTCCGACCGGATCAATTACACCGGCATGGCGCGGATCGCCGACTACCTGGAGCTGATCATGCTCGACCTCGTTCGCCGGCCCGAGCGCCCCGCGTTCACCAGGCTGCCGACACCCGGCCGCGGCCGCGCCAGGCAAGTCGCGCCTCGGCCGGTTTCGGCGTCACGCTTGGCGTCATGCCAGACTACGCCGATGAGGCGAAGAACGGCATGAAGATCACGGGCGTTCGCGACGGAGGCCCCGCGGCCAAGGCCGGCCTCAAAGGCGGAGATGCGATCGTCAAGATCGGCGGCAAGCCGATCAGCACGATCTATGACTACATGGAAAGCATGAAACGCTACAAGCCGGGAGACAAGGTTGAAGTCGTGGTCAAGCGCGACGGCCAGGAAGTCAAGCTTCAGGTCGATCTCACAGGCGCGAGCAGCGCGCCGCACAACTGAGTTGAGGCTCTCGATGCGGGATCCACGAACGTCATGATCCGCGGCGTCCCACATGCTGGACCGGTCCGCACTCTGGGTCCCACGCTGGCGATCGCCGGAATGATGCTCGCCACGGCGGGCTGCTCCGGTGCGGTCTCCTGGGCCGGCGCGGGCACGCTGATCGGTGCCGTCGGCTCGGGAACCGCCGAGGCCGACGTCCTTCGCATCGCCACATCCTGGCCGCGCTCGAACAGGTCGCGCCTCGAGTTAGAGTTTCTCGAATGGATCGCCCGGGACCCGTCGAAATCGGTGCCCGACCGGATCAAGCTGGCATGGACGACCCTGGATGCGGGTGAACGGCTCGATCGCGTGTGCGACCGATTTCAACCGGCGGATATGCTGCTCGGTGGACCCGTCAGCGAGTATGCCCGCCTGGCCGCGACCGGGAAGCTCGCGCCTGTCGATGGAGAGAAAGCTCCGTTCTGGGCAGTGGCTCGGCGGTCGGTGATCGTGCTGGCCGGCGGCGGACCTGAACCGCCCTCTCGACTGGCCTTCGACGACCCTCGGACAGACCCCATGACGCTCGCCTGGACCACGGGCCAGTTGAGCAGGCTCGGCTGGAGTGAGGGTTACGCGAAGCTCGTCTCGGCTATTCGGGCACGCGTCCCACAAGCCGGGCTGGCGTAGTGGATCGGCCCTCGCCGCTTACCAGCGCGGTGAAGCCGAGGCGACTCTGCGGGCGATCGCGCCTGACGATGCTTCCAAGACCGACGATGCCGACCCGACCGGTGTGAGCTGGGACGAGGGCGTCGCGATCTGCCGCGAAAGCCTCCATCCGGCGCTGGCACGAACGTTTCTCCGCTTCCTGACCGAGACCCGAGGCGTCCGGGCCGGTGCCGAGACGATGGGTCGTGATCCAGACGCCAGCGGCCTGAGGGCCGACTTGCTGGGTGCGACCCTGATCGATGCGCAGGATGAGCTCGTTGCCGCGTGGACGACGCTTGATCGCCAAGGACCGAACGCCCCATCAGCGGCCCGAGCCTGGCTGACGGAATCGCCTCCCTGGCCGCCCGCCTCGGTCGAGCGGTTGCAGAAACGCGGCGGTGAAGATGCCTTGACCCTGGTCGAGGATCTGGCCGGCCAGATCGCGCCCGACCCCGCGGTTCGCCTCGCGCTCCTTCAAAGCTGGCTGCGTCCGCGGCGGCAGATCGACGATGCCTCTGCTCGAGGAGCTATCCGCGCGGCGGAGGGGCGGCTGGCGCGTGAGCCGCGTTTTCGCTCGTGGCTGCGCGGAATGGACGGCCTGGGCGCGCCAGCGCTATCGACGAGTCGCTCGCCTGGCATCGACTGCGGGGTCTGTCTCGGATGCCGGGCCCTCACGACCAACCCTTCCCTGAACTCGCTTACGAGATCCGGTTTCACCATGATCCGCGTCATCATTGAAGGCTTGGTCAAACGGTACGGCCAGGTTGCCGCGGTGGATGACGCGTCACTCGAGATCGCGCCCGGTGAGCTGGCCTGCGTGCTCGGCCCGCCGGGCGCGGGCAAGACCACGCTGGGCCGGTTGCTGGCGGGGCTCGAAGTCGCCCGACGACGGCGAGATCTACTTGGACGACCGCATGGTCCTGACACTTGCGCCGCAAGAGCGCCGGGTGGGCATGGTCTTCCCAGACTACGCCCTCTGGCCGGGCATGACGGTGGCCGACAACGTGGCTTATCCGCTCAAGATCCAGGGTCTGAAGGCACCTGAGCGGCGTCAGCGCGTGGCTGAAGCGCTCTCGCGCCTTGCGGATCGACAGCCTTGCCGGCCGGCGTCCGGATCAGCTTTCACCCCCCCAGGCCTGCGCGTCGCCATGGCGCGGGCGATCGTCACGCGGCCCGATCTGCTGATTCTCGACGAACCACTCGAGCCATTCGAGCCACGCGAGCCGCGACGAGGCCTGGGACGAGATCCGCAAGCTGCGGGCCGAGCTGGAAATCACCACCTTGCTCCTGACCCGCGTCGTCTCCGAGGCGATCGCCCATGCGGACCGGCTGGCCGTGATGGACCTGGGCCGGATCGTTCAAGTGGGTGCGCCGCAGGACCTGTACAACAACCCGGCCGACGTCTTCGTGGCTCGCTTGCTTGGTCCCACCAACCTGCTTCAAGGCCAGGTTGACAGTAACGGCACTGATGGCAGGAAAGACGTTGTCGTGCGCACGCCGGTCGGCCGTCTGGTCGCCAGATCGTCCGGGCTCAGGTCCCGCCCCAGGGAAGTCCCGTCACGATCTCGATCCGCCCCGAAACCCTCTCGCTCGGGCCCTTCGATTCCGCCCGACTGGAACCGGTTTCCCGGCACCATCGAACGCATCATCTTCCGTGGAGACACCCGCCAGATCGACCTCCGCGGACCCGGCGACTGGCCGATTACCGCGCGATCCTGCAATGCCACCTGCAAGGCCTGCGCGAGGGACAGAGCCTGACCTTGTCGGTCTCTCCCGACTTCGTCCGGCTGCTGCCGGGGAAGTTTGCGGTGGGGAATGGGGTATGATCGCGTTTGAATCGAAGAGTTTCACGCAAAGACGCGAAGAGGACGCAAAGACGCAAAGAAACAAAGTCTATAGCAACGACACCAGGCGATTTTCGGGTTCTCGTTCCCACGCTCTGCGCTATGCATTACCCACAAGTACGAACTCCCGGGCCACTGTGTTCGTAAGAACACTATGTGGTCCTCACTCGAACTTCGCCACGTTAACCTCGGAGACCAACGCTTGAACAAACGCCTGGTCAAGCTGGTCGACGATCTGCTCGCCAAGCCGGAGGCCAGCGTGCCTCAGGCGTCGGGCGATTGGGCCGCCACCAAGGCCGCCTATCGCTTCTGGGACAATCCCCGCGTCGATCCCCGGGATATCCGCGCGCGCACTGCGACATCACCCTGGAACGTCTCGAGGCGCACCGCCATGAGCCCCTCCTGGTGATCCAGGACACGACCAGCTTCGACTTCACCGACCATCCCAACACCACCGAGTTGGGCTACCTCGGGCACAGCAAACGCTCGGGGCTCTGGCTGCACACGGCCTTGGCTGTCAGTGCCGCCGGAGTCCCCCTGGGCCCGCTCCACCAGCACACCTGGACCCGCGACCCCAAGACCCTGGGCAAGCGCCCCCAGAGGAACAAGAAGGAGACCGCCGAGAAGGAGACTCAACGCTGGCTCGACGCCCTGGCCAGCACCGAAGCCGTCTTGCCCCCGAGGCAAACGGTCCTCACGGTGGCCGACCGCGAGGCCGACTTCTACGACCTCTTCGCCGCGCGCGGCGGCCCGGATCGCACCTGCTGATCCGGGCCAAGCCCCGGCGGCGGGTCCGTCACGTGGAACGGCTCCTGGGTCAGGCCGTGCGCGCCACCGCGGTGGCCGGGACCATGGCCGTGGACCTGCGTCGCGGCGACGATCGGCCGCCCCGGCGGGCGGTCTTGACGATCCGGTTCGCCACGCTGGAGATCGCCCCGCCCTCGACCCATCCTCGCCGCAAGCAGTTGCCGGATCTGCGACTCACGGCGGTCTTGGCCGAGGAGGAGGACCCGCCGGCCGGGCAAAAGCCGGTGCGGTGGTGGCTGTTGACGACCCTGCCGATCGAGGGTCTGGCCGACGCCGTGCAGGCGGTGACCTGGTACACCCTGCGGTGGTTGGTGGAGCGGTATCATTACGTCCTCAAGAGCGGCTGCCGGATCGAGCAATTGCAACTGGAGACGGCGGCGCTGGAGCGGGCGTTGGCGACCTACGCGGTGGTGGCCTGGCGGTTGCTCTGGTTGACCTACGAGGTGCGCCGCGACGCTGAAGCGTCGTGCGAAGCGGTGTTGCCGCGGGCGCAGTGGGAGCTGTTGCATCGGGTGGTTCACAAGACGGACACCGTGCCGGAATCCCCGCCGAGTCTGCGGGAGGCGGTACGGCAAATCGCCCGCCTGGGAGGCTTTCTGGGCCGCAAGGGTGACGGCGAGCCGGGGGTCAAGACGATCTGGCGTGGCCTGCGGCGGCTCGACGACCTCGTGACGGGGTGGAAATTATCATATAAGAACCCGATCCGAAGAATTGTGGGTAATGCGTAGCGCTCTGCGTGGGAACGAGAGGTGCCGCTGCGGTCCGTCCCCGGTATCTTTGCTACAGTCTCAAGAAACATTGGAATTCGAACACGATCATCATGACTTCAGACTCCATTGATTCACAACTCTCTCTTGTGTCGTCCGAGCCTGCCGCGGAGGCTGCTTCGCGGCCGAGCATCATGCGGTCCTCATGGCGCGGCGGCGGACGGGCTTCCGATGGGTATCCTATGTTGCGGGACCCGTTGCGGGAGTGATGCTGAACCTGGGACTCGGAATGATGCTGTTTGGAGCGGGCGCCGGCGGAGGCTGGGTCCTGCCGGCCTTGGTTCTCAAGGCGTTTGGGTTCTTTTTCGCCTGCGGACTGTACGGCGGAATCATGGGCGCTGTCATCGGCCTGATCGGCGGATTATTCCAGCGCCAGGCCGGGAACATTCGCGGCCTCGGTTTGGTCTGCGGCCAACCGGCCGATTCCCTTTTCGCGGAAGAGCCCGAGCACCGCAACACCCGTCGATGCCGATTCGCCTGGTTTCGATCGAAAGTGCTGGCCATGGCTTGTTGGTGTACCGGTCCTCGGGGCCTTGGTCGCGGCTTACGTGATGGGCACTTACGTGGGCCGGATGGTCGACCGTCGGCTCAGCGATGCGATCTCCGCCGCCGATGGGGACGACCCGAACTGGCGGCTGGCCGACCTGTGGGACAATCGCCAGCCCGTGTCCGATGCCGAGAACTCCGCGCTCATCATCACCGAGACGCTTTCAACACTTCCCGAGAACTGGCCAGGTGGCCCTGCTCCACCGCCGGGTCAACCGAAACAGTCTCCTTCTCGGCTGCTGGGGGCCTATGATCAACTGGAGCAACCGCGGCAAATATTCGACTGAACGACGCTGTGGTCGCGGTCATTCGGGATGACCTGGAGAAACACCGCGAAGCCGTCGAGCTTGGCCGTAGTGTCGCCGGCTATCCGAGGGGACGGCACGAGCTGGAACTCGGGCCCACGCTGATCGATACTCCGCTGCCGGAGACGCAGGCGGCCCGGACCGCGGCGCGCCTCATGGCGGCCGACGCGGCGATTCGGGCTCACGATGGTGACGCCGACGGAGCGCTCGAATCGTGCCGCGCGATCCTGTGCGTCGGTCGCTCGATCGGCGACGAACCTTTCAGATCTCCCATCTCGTCCGGGTGGCGATCGGTGTGGTCGGGATGAACTCCATACGCCGGCCCTCGCCCAAGGCGAGCCCTCCGAGCAGGCGCTGGCACGGCTCCAGGCCCTTGTTTCCGACGAGCTAGCCCAACCTCTGCTTGTTTACGGGATGAAGGGAGAACGGGCCGTCCTGACCGAGTTCCTCCGGCGAATCCGCGACGACGAGCTGTCCTTCTCGGACCTCAGCAACAGTCCGCCGCCACCTGGCCTGAGCGTTTCGAACGCCGGCAACACGCCTTGGGGAAGGCTCTGGTATGACAATCAAATAGCCATCGGGCTGGAATGGATGAACCAGGCTGTAGCCATCGCGCGCAGGCCACCCGGCGAACAAGTCCCCCTCTGGGAGGAGTGGCAGTCCAACATCGATCGGGTGAAGCGGAGTCGATTCGGGATCTATACCGCGACGCTTCCGCTCTTGATGATGCCAGCCATGTCTTCCGCGAGCCACGCTCATTCTCGTTATCAGAGCGAGCTGGGCGCGACAGTCATTGTGCTGGCCGCCGAGCGACATCGGCGGAAGACGGGTAACTGGCCCGCGTCGATGCAGGCCATCGATCCAGCGATTCTTCCAGCCCCTCCGTCCGACCCATTTTCGGGCCAGGCGTTTCGCATGGAGCACCGCGACGGTCAACTTCTCATCTTCTCGATCGGCCCAAACCGGCGAGGCGAGCACGGCGCCTACGATCCCAAGCAGTGGATGAAAAAGGGCCCCGACGATGCCGGCTCGAGCGCCTGGGATGTAGGCCTGCGCAGACAACCGCCAAAGCCGGTACGACGCGATGAATAAGAATTCGAGGTAGCGAGATGATTGAGCAATCTTTGCCGAAACCCAGGCGGCACTGGCTGCGATTCAGCGTGCGGATGCTGATGGGCTTTGTCCTGATCACGGACTCGGGCTGGGCTGGATCGCACTCGTCACGACGTCAGGCTCTGGTCCAGAGTCATCACGTGGCCCAGATCAAAGGGATCGGCGGCCGAGTCATGTACGACTGGGAATGGCGAAACGGAATGGCTTTGCCACCGGGATCGATCTCGCCGTGGCGGGAGTGGCTGATCACGCACCTCGGGCCAGACTTCGCGGGAGAACCGATCGCCGTATCAGTTGCGGATCGTGGACCGCTTGCCGATGACGCTTGATGGCCCATGTGGGCCGGCTTGGCGGCTCGAATACCTCTCGATCTCGACACCGACGTGAGCGACGCCGGACTGGCCGAGCTGCGAGGTCTTATCAGGCTGAAAGAGTTTCACTTGCAGAAGTCTGCCGTTCGCGGGCCCGGCCTGGTTCTCCTGGTCGGGATGAAGGACCTCGAGGAGCTGATTCTGCCCTTGTACCCATTCACCGACGCCGACTTGGCCCCTCTGAAAGGCTTGAAAAAGCTCAAGAAGCTAGAGGTCTAAGAGTCCGAACCTGACGAACGCAGGACTGGCGTTCCTGGGCAGCCTCACTCGGCTTGAGGAATTGAAGCTGCGGAACACGAGGATCACAAGCCTTGAAGCCCTCCGCCACATGACCGCGCTCCGAATCTCTCAACCTGGAGGGTCGCACGTCGACGACGCGGGACTCGAGCCGGTTACGAATCTCCGAAATCTGGAAGTCCTTCGCCTGGCAAAAACCCTGGTGGGAGACGCAGGAATGGTACATATCCGCAGCTACCCGAACTGCAAGACCTGAATATTGACGGAACGGCGTCGGTGATGCCGGACTGACCCGACTTTGTGAGCTCCCGCTGATCGCCGAGATCAGCATGTATCAGACGCGAGAGTGACCGACCAGGGCTTGCTTGCCCTGGCGGGAAAGCTCGCCTTCACGCCTTGCGAGGCTCTGGTCATCACGGGGCCGAAAGTCACAACAGCCGGGATCGAATCCTTGCGCCGAAGCTGCCCAATGTTCAGATCAATGGCACACGCCTGAAACTTACGAGAATTCAATCGGGTGCTGGTACATGAATGTCGGTGCCACGTGATGAATCAGCTGCATCCCCAGGTTCTCAGACCCGAACCACCACCTTGCCGAAATGCGGCGCCGCTCTCCAGGTACTTGAGGGCCTCGACTGCATCATCGAACTCGAAGGTGCGGTCGATGATCGGGTGCATCTGGTTCACGTCGATGGCTTTGATCATCGCCTCGAACATGGTTCGAGATCCGACCAGGATTCCCTGCATCCGCACGTTCTTCATGAGGATCGGCATGGGGTTCACCTCACCCAGGCCGGCCAGGACGCCGATCAAGGCGATGTAACCGCCCAGGCGGACAGCGCGCGAGTCGATCTGGGCAGCGTCCCGGCACCGCCGACTTCGATGATCTGATCGACGCCCACACCGCCGGTCAGCTCGCGTACCTTCTTGTCCCAGTCGGGCGTTGTCTTGTAGTTGATCAGTTCCGACGCGCCCAGCAGTTTCACCTTGGCGAGCTTTTCGTCGTGCCCGGAGGTCGCGATCACACGAGCGCCGGCGAGCTTGGCGAACTGGAGCGCGAAGATCGACACGCCGCCTGTTCCTTGCACCAGCACCGTGTTTCCCGGCTTCACGCCTCCCGATTCGACGACGGCGTTCCAGGCCGTCACCCCGGCGCAAGGGAAGCGTGGCCGCTTCCTCGAAGCCGAGGTGCGCGGGGATGGACACAAGTCCGTCCTGCGAGATGACGATTTCCTCGGCGAGCACGCCGCGGCACGTCGGCGCCGAGCGCCGAGCGCGCCTTGGCATCGTCCAGCGAGCCGCACACCCAGGCCGGCATGAAATTGGCCATCACGCGATCACCGAGCTGGAACCGCCCCGCGCCTGGACCCAGCGCCGCCACCTCGCCCGCGGCGTCGGAAAGCGGGATGAGCGGAAGCGGGATCTTCGGGTTGTAAAGCCCCTTGGAGATCAGCAGATCCCGGTAATTCAGCGAGACCGCTTTCACCTTGAGCAGCACCTGGCCTGGCCCCGGTGACGGCGAGGGAAGCTCCTCGCGCCTGAGGGCGTCGGGACCAGTGAATTCATGAAGTCGATAGGCCTTCATTGGTGATTGCTCCCACGAGCGGCGACGGCTGGCGGCGGAACGCTGGCCAAGAGCGACGATTCCCTGCTAGGATGACTCGGCTTCCTCCTTTTCGCGAGAGATCTTTGCAAGGCTCAGGGATGTTGCGACGAGCGATCGTGGGGATCGTCCGATCGGTGCTGGGGTTCTGGATTCTGGCTCCGGCTCTGGCGCTTGTGGCCGCGGCCTTGCTGGACGTCGGGCCCGCGGCGACGGTGCGGTTTTCGATATTTCCTCTGGCCCTGGCCGTTTACGATCCACTCATCACGACGAGTCTCTGGCACAGCCTGGTCGTGGCGGCCGCCGTCGCGGTTGGCTCGCTGGTCGTGGGTGTCAGCCTGGGTCGAATCATCGCGCGTGAGCCGTTCTGGTGGCGGCCTTTGGCCGCGGGCCTGGTGATGGCTCCGGCCGTGGTTCCACCGGCTTTCATGGCCCTCGGCTTGCTGGGAGTGATTGAACCCGACGGTCCGAGATTCTGGACGACATGGCGGACCCAGGTCGGACCGGCCCTGGGAGCCTGGGTTCCCGAGTGGGCCTGGATGGTCTGGACTTGGTCGGCCCTGGTGCAGGGAGTCTCCCTCGTTGCGCTCTCGACCTCGGGCGCGCTTGATCGACTTGACCCGCGCTGGGAGGAAGCCGCGAGGGTCGTGGGAGCCCGGTCTGCCCGGATCTGGCGAACCTTGACGTGGCCGATGATTCGCCCGGCGGTCGTCGCGAGTGTGGGCCTGGTTTTCGTGACCACTCTGCTCGATCCCGCCGCGCCGCTGGTCCTGGGATTGAGGCGGACAGCCGGATTCCAGGTCGTGGTCCAGGCACTCCGGGCAGACCCGTTTCCGGGAGTTGCGTTGATCGTGCTGCTGGCGCTCTTCGTGTCACTTCTGGGCAAGACGCTGTTACGCTGGTTGGGCGGGCGTGGAACGGCGCTAGCCGATCGTGCTCCAGCCCTGACCGGGAACGCGGCCTTCAGGCGCCGGGTCTCGGTGCCGGCCGGCTTCGATCAGTCGCGTCGGCATCGCTCGTGGCGGCGTGGGCAGTGCTTGCCTGGTTTCCCGTCGTCGGGCTGGCCCGGCTAGCTGTGCGCTCGGCGTCGCAAACAGAAGAGCGGATTGACCCGGCGGGCGTTGCCAGTGATCTCCTGATCCGTCGCCTGGCAGAACCTCCCATTCCCAGGCTGATGCTTTTCACGGTGTTCCTGGCGCTCGCGGTGATCTTGGTGCTCAAGGTGCTGGCGTCGCTGGAAGCCGGCAAGAGGGCATGCGCCCCAGGTCGAGAGCGCTCACGTCGGGCGATGTTGATTGCCTCGGTTCCGCCTTTGGCCTGGGGCGTTGGCATCCTGGCCATACCCCGAGTGGCAAATCTCGCCTCACGCCTTGTCGATGCCGGCATGGGATGGCAGCGCGTCTCTGGCGGGCTGCTGCGCCTGTCGCATGTGATCGACCCTTACCACGTCCCCGGACTGTTGTTGTTTCTGGGTGTCTGCCTTGTCCTGGTACCGATCCGCTGGTGGGCCTGCAACGAGCCAGCGCCCGGACAGTCCGATCGCCGCAAGTTCGACCAGGCCATCGTGGCGGGCGCGAGCGGGCCGGGCGCGAAGGCTGGCTGCTCGGAACGCTCGCGGGGTCCCCGTTCGGAGGATGATCCTCTGGGCGACGCTGACCGCAACGAGTGCCACCCCCGCCCTGCTGCTGGCTCCCACGGGCGATGGCCGGACGCTCGGCGCCGGCGTGATCGTGCTGGCCGATCAGGCCGGTGATTCCCGCAGCCAGGCCGCCGCGCTGGCGCTTTCAGGAATCGCCGCCAACGTGATGGTCCTGGGCTGGAATTGCGCCGGACGCGGCCGTCGGCAGCGGCCACTGGACGCACGCGACCTGGCCTGATCGGCGACCGACGAGAACGGGGCTCGACGTATGAGCACTTGACCGGCTAAGATCATACTGAATGAAGACGGCGATCTGGCACCTGGAGCGCGGGCCTCACGGCCCCGAGACACGCAGATGGCAATGGCGAAACTTGCGCTTGAAGACGGCACGGTGTTCACGGGACGCGCCTTCGGCGCTCCGGGTGAAGTCGATGGCGAGGTCGTTTTCAACACGAGCATGACCGGTTACCAGGAGATCCTCACCGATCCTTCTTACCACGGCCAGATCGTGGCCATGACCTACCCGCAGATTGGCAACTACGGCGTGAACGATGACGATGCCGAAAGCCGGCGTCCCTGGGTTCGCGGTTTCGTCGTCCGCGAACTCAGCGGCCGGGTGAGTAATTATCGCGCCGGCGGGTCTCTGGAAGCTTTCCTGCGTGAGCACGGAATCATCGGCATCGAGAGGATCGATACTCGGGCCCTGGTCAGGCTCACGCGCGAACGAGGGGCAATGAAGGGCATCCTGTCGACCACCGAGCTTGACGACGCCGGCCTGGTGGCCAAGGCGCGTCAGAGTCCGGGGCTGATCGGCCGCGACCTGGCTCGCGAGGTGATGCCGCGCGAGTCGTTCACCTGGGAGCCGGGTTTGAACCCTGAGTTCAAGCTGACTCGATCGGCGCCGGCGGCGAAACAGGAGGCTCCAGCGGCGGGTCCGGCTCGCTCGTCCCGCCAGCCGCACGTGGTGGCCTTGGATTTCGGGATGAAGTGGAACATCCTTCGCTCCCTGGTGGAAACAGGCTGCCGCGTGACGGTGGTTCCCGGCAGCGCGCCCGCCGAGGCCATTCTCGAGCACCAGCCAGACGGGATTTTCCTCTCCAATGGCCCCGGCGATCCGAGCGCACTTGCGGAACCGATCCAGATGCTCAAGTCGCTGATCCCCGCGGCCGCGGAGGCGCGCGGTATCCCCATCTTCGGTATCTGCCTGGGCCACCAGCTCTTGGGCCAGGCATTCGGCGGCCAGACGTTCAAGCTCAAATTCGGCCACCGAGGCGCTAACCATCCGGTGCGTAATCAGCGGACGGGGAAGATCGAGATCACGACCCAGAACCATGGTTTCGCCGTTGATCCGGCCTCGCTCCCCGCCGATGTCGAGCTCAGCCATGTCAATCTCAACGATCAGACCCTTGAAGGCTTGCGTCACAAGCGGTTGCCGGTCTTCGGCGTCCAGTACCACCCCGAAGCATCCGCTGGCCCGCACGACAGCCAGTATCTCTTCGATGACTTTCGCTCGATGATGGTGTGAATCCGTGACTGCCTGACGACACCGTGCCCGATCCGGGACCGATTCTCGAGCTTCTGACTGCCTTCCGCCGGTCGAAAACGATGTTCTGCGCCGTGGATCTGGGCGTATTCGATGCCCTGGCCGCCGGCCCCAAATCGCTGACCGTGCTCGCCGATGAGCTGCAAGCCAGCGCCGACGGCCTGGAGCGATTGCTCGACGCCTGCGTGGGCTTGAAGTTGCTCTCGAAACACCAAGACGAGTACTCCTGCGGACCCGAGGCGGCGGCGTTCCTGACCAGGAATAGTCCTCATCGGCTTACCGGTTACATTCACTATTCCAACAACGTGATGTGGAAGCTGTGGGCGAACCTGGAAGATGCCGTTCGCGAGGGGACTCATCGCTGGCGCCAGTCTTTCGGCTGGGACGGCCCGATCTTCTCGCACTTCTTCCACACGCAAGAGGCACACGATGAGTTCCTGATGGGCATGCACGGCTTCGGCCTGATCAGCTCGCCCCACGTGGTCGCCGCTTTCGACCTGAGCCGATTTGGCCACCTGGTCGATCTCGGAGGAGCGACGGGTCACCTGGCGATCGCCGCTTGCCAGCGATACCCGAACCTGCGGGCAACCGTTTTTGATCTGGCCGGCACCGAGCCGCTGGCCCGCGCGGTCCTGGGCGCCTCCGCGCCTTTCGGATCGGATCCACTTTGAAGCCGGTGATTTCTTTAACGACCCTCTGCCCGAGGGTGATCTTTACGTTCTGGGCACATTCTTCATGACTGGACCGAAGAGAAGATCCTGGCTCTTCTGAGCCGGATCTACGCGGCTCTACCACCATCGGGAGCCGTGCTGATCGCCGAAAAGCTGCTCTGGGACGACAAGACCGGGCCGGCCTGGGCCCAGATGCAGAACCTCAACATGTTGACCTGCACCGAAGGCAAGGAGCGCACTCTCGGCGAATACCAGGCACTGCTGGCCCGCGCGGGTTTCGTGGATGTGCGGGGAGGCCTAACCAATTCACCGCTGGATGCCGTGATGGCACGGAAGCCGTAAGCGTCTTCTCCGTGACCCTGCCGATCCATCGCCTCGACCTACCACAATCCGGTTACCCGCTCGATTTGCACGGGGATTCAGCGCTTGGGCGGCGGCTCGCCGAAACCACGCTGTTTGAGATAGTCAACCAGGGACGCATCAACGAGCTTGGCCACGTCGGTGCGACAGAATTCTGCGCCCGTTCCACCCACTGCCTCCACTCCGGACGCCCTTTAATGGTAAGTGCGGTGGGTCGGGGACTCTCGCCTGCCTGCATCGGCTTCCCTTTCGCCATCTTGACCTGGCTCCCCATAGTTTTCCAGTGTGGCTCACGAATAGCCTAACTTAGCATCTTACAGTAAAGCTAAGGATTTGCGGAGGCTCGGGCAAGCCCGAATGACAGACCAAAATAGGACAAGAGGCTCGCTTCCCTGACGCTTGCTGGTCATGAGAAAAAAACCTGCCTCCGCGCCAACGAAACCACCCCGGATGCTACTACCCTGTGTCGAACGGAGTTCCCGAACCTTGGAACCGGAGCCATGCAGGTGGAGACGAATCGATCGCCCGAACAGGAACGATCGACGCTTCTGGACCGGAGTGCCCGGGAACTGTTCGTGCGCGAATTCCATGAGGGGCTCTTCCGCTGGTTTTGCCGCCTCATGGGCTCGCCGGACGAGGCCGCCGACCTGACCCAGGACACGTTCCTGGCGTTCTGGGACTCTCTTGGCCGCCGGCCCGAGACGGTGTCGCCGCGGACCTGGTTATACGCCATTGGCAGGAATCTCTGGCGCGGCCGGATGCGTGATCGCAAAAGCTACGAGCCGACTCTCCTGGCTCTCGTGGCCGATACAAGGCCATCCCCGGAGACGAGGATTGTCGAACGCGAATTCCGCGACGCCGTCAACGAGGCTGTGGCCGATCTCCCCGACGACCTACGCGAGGTTTTCACACTCCGGTTCTGGCACGAACTGGCTTATGAGGAAATCGGTCAGATCCAGGGGGTGTCTGCCGATCTCGCGCGGTGGCGCTATTTCGCGGCCAGAAAACGACTGCACGGGCGGCTCGCGATCTGGAACCCTCATCTTGAACAAGGGAAGGAGGATCGACATGCAAGGTAATCGCGAGCCTGGCCAGTGTGACCCGGCGCTGACCGGGCTGGAACAGAGAATCCGATCGCTCGATCAACTGCCTGTCCCCGATGACTTGCTCGCCGGTGCCTCGCAACCATCCCGGGAGAAGAGCCGAGCAGAAGCCGACGCCTCAGTCGTTTTTCTTCGTGGAAGGCGAAGGTCCTCGCCGCGGCCGCCGCCCTCGTCGTTCTGGGCACGGCCGCCCTACTCCTGCGTCCCAGAGACGCCGCAGCCGCTCATTTCCTTCAGACCGTGCGCTCAACATGGACCGAAGTCCCGGCTTGCCATCGCGTGATCGTCATGAACGGCCCCCAGCCAGCACGAACCATCGAAACCTGGTTTGTGCGCGGCAAGGGAGGCCGGCAGGAGATTCGGTCGCAGCGATCACCTGATCGGCGTCGTGGTGAATAACGGCCGCTGGGAGTTCCACTGGGACGTGCCCGCCCGCCTGGTGGCCGCCTGGTCGACCAGCTTGATGGGCAAGCGAAGCGTGTTCGAAGGCGCGGGCCTGGTTCACGACAGCGAAGCCCTGCTCGCGCTGGGCGGAACAACACCGAGCCGAGATCCGCGACGAGTCCGCCCGCTTGACGGCCGGAAGGCGAGAAAGGCGACCCTGCGCTGGCCGGGGCCAGGCGGAGTGGAAGGTCATCCCCAGGTTGACACCGTCTGGTTCGACCCGGAGACCCTGCGGCCGCTCCGGCAGCGCTCCGAACAGTGGGACGGCCAAGTGACCGATTCCAGGATCGATTACCCCTCGCCGAGCGACGTGCCCGATGACTTGCTGGCGTTCCACCCGCCCCGTGACGTCACCCTGGAAATCAATGATCCCGACCTGGGGCGGCAGGTCTATTCCGAAGCCCGAAAGTCCGCCGACAACACCGAGCCACTCGAACCGAAAGGAACCAGACCATGAAACGGTTGCTGCTTTCCGCAACAGGCTGTCTGTTGCTGGGGTTGATGGCCCAGACATCGTGCACTCCAACCTGGCTGTCCGCCGCGGAAGACGAGCAGGCGCATGAGGTCAAGGCGCAGTTCGCGGGCCACGCCGGGCGGATCAAGAGCCTCGCCGTCGCTCTACCATCTCGAGACCAAGTCGCAACCTTCCACCGGAAAAACTGAGGGCCTTGCCAGAGTATCATGAATCAGCTCTTCTTACCGCAGGACGAGTGGCGTGAGGCGTTCAAAGGCGAGAAGCGCTACCGACGGCAGATCCAGCCGGAGCGCATGAAATATCTTGCTCCGCTCGACGAGAACGGGCTGGCCATTCCGGCCGAGCCCGTCCTGACGCTTCTCCCGCCATGAAGGAAAACCAGAAGAAGCTGCGCGAGGAATACGAGCGTGCCGTCGCCAGACAAAAGCTATGGAGGCACGAGGAATTCGCATTCCTCGACGTGATCCGGCGGTCCGAGACCGCAGCGAGCAGGATGTGACGCGGGCGTATAACGGCAAGACGCTCTGGATGAAGCAACCCGCCTCGCGCACGGGCGACCGCTATCTCATCTGGCCGACCGGGTCAAAGGCCAACTGGTTCCAGATTTCGGCCTATCTTGTCCGCGGTCGGCCTGCATGTCCCCGACCCTAGCGGGGGAGACTGTTCAGCAAAGCCCAGGCGATGTTCCAGCTGGCCGAGTGGATCAAGGACCCTTCCTATGACCTCGAGCCGAAAACCGAGATCGTTGACGGCTCGACCTGCGTGATCCTCAAGGGAAGTCTGAACTCGCTTCTCCAACCCGGCCTCGTGGCCGGCCATTTGACCGACCGGATCTGGCTCGACCGCGACCATGGATTCGTGCTCCGGAAGCGAGAGATGTCCCGCGACGGCAAGGTGATGAACCGCTGGGAGAACTCCAATCTGAAGGAAGTCGAGCCTGGCCTCTGGCTGCCTTTGACATGCCGGCACGATCAGTTTCCCTCGAAACCGATCGCCGAGCTCAACGGCAAACCGGTCCTGACCGAAGAGATCACAGTGCAGACCCTCGAGGTGAATCACGTGGCCGACGATCGATTCGACATGGAGCCCAAGCAGGGAGACTCGATCGAGGATCTACGCGGGAAACTTTGACGTCTGGCCGGCTTGGCCACGGATGTACTGCGCTGCGGGCCGAAGAACTCTCGACGGCCCGCGTTTCCTTTTCACCTCTCCACTCAAGGCCTGGCCTACCGCGATTGACGCCGCAAACCCCCCGCGTTAACCTGTAACTTTACGATGCCAAGCGACCGCAGTGGTCGCCCTTCGGATCGGAGCAGAGTGCCGTGGGTTCGACCTGCGTCGTGGGTCTCCAGTGGGGAGACGAGGCCAAGGGGAAGATCGTTGATCTGCTTTGCGACCAGCACGATGTCGTCGTTCGCTACCAGGGAGGAGCCAACGCCGGCCATACGGTGGTTCACGAGGGCGTGACTTACAAGCTCTCGCTCGTACCCGACGGGGATCCTCCGCCAAGGGATCGACTGCGTCATCGGCAACGGCGTGGTGATCCATCCTCCGGCGCTGCTGAAAGAGATCGAAACGCTCTCGGCACAAGGGGTTGATTTCGGTGACCGGCTGCACATCAGCGATCGGGCGCACGTCATCTTGCCTTATCACCTGGCCGAGGAGCGTCTGACCGAGGAATCGTCTTCCGCGGCCGATCACCTGGGGACGACCCGGCGCGGGATCGGTCCTTGTTATCGAGACAAGGTCGGCCGGGTGCATGGCGTGCGTGTCACCGACCTCTTCCACCCGGCGGCGTTTCGTGACCGCCTGGCGCGGATCGTCGATTACAAGAACCGGCTGCTTACCGCCATGCTGCCCGATTACCAACCGGTCGACGCCGATCAGGTTGCCGAGGAATACCTGGGCTACGCCGAGAAACTCCGGCCGTTCGTTCGAGACACCACGGCGTGGCTGCACGAGGCCCTTGGCCGCGGCAAGCGGCTGATGTTCGAGGGGGCCCAGGGCTCGCTCCTGGATATCGACCACGGCAGCTATCCCTACGTGACCAGCTCCAACAGCAGCGCGGCGGGTATCGCGGCGGGCTCGGGAGTGCCAACCCGCCACATCGACCGCTGGATCGGCGTGGTCAAGGCGTATACCACTCGGGTCGGCGGAGGACCCTTCCCGACCGAGCAGGACAATGCCGTCGGCGAACGCATCAGCGCGAGTCGGAAAAGAATATGGCACCGTCACAGGCCGGCCGAGGCGGTGCGGGTGGTTTGACGCGGTGGCCGGCCGCTACTCGGCGCGGATCAGTGGTGCGACCGAGATCGCCATCATGTTGCTCGATGTGCTGAGCGGGATTGACGAGCTCAAGGTGGCCGTGGCTTACGAGCGTGAATGGCCGGCGGCTCGATGAGCTTCCCGCCTCGCTGGCCGATCTCGCAGCAATGCCTTCCGGTCTATGAATCGCTTCCCGGCTGGTCTGAAGACCTGACCGGCGTCAGGCGGTGGGCTGACTTGCCGGCGGCTGCCAGAGCTACGTCGATTTCCTTGCCGCCCAGGTTGGCGTTCCCGCCTCGATCGTGTCGGTTGGCCCAGACCGGCGACAGACGATTCCCGTTTCCCCAGGTCCTTCCAGTCGTAACGGTAAGGTGCCGTCGCGACAGGGAACCACGCCCTACTTGATCTCCTGGCATGGCAGCCGGATGGTTTTTGGAACAGAGATGAGCCCACAACTAGCACAACTGCCGGCGATTACCGAGGAAGGCCTGGCGCGTATCACGGCGTCCGGCCTGCGGCCCGAGCAATTACCGCGGCATGTGGCCATCATCATGGACGGAAACGGGCGCTGGGCCCAGCGCCGAGGCTTGCCGCGAATCGTCGGGCACCGGCGGGGGATCCAGAGCGTGCGGGCCGTTGTCGAGGAAGGCTGCCGGCTCGGCCTCGAACAGTTGACGCTCTATTGCCTGTCGGTCGAGAACTGGAAGCGGCCCCCAGGGAGCTGAAATTCCTGATGCGGCTGTTGCGCCATTTCCTGGTGGTCGAACGGTCCGAGCTGATGGATCAGAACGTGCAGCTCCGGATGATCGGCCGCAGGGATGGCTTGCCAGCCGATGTGCTGGCGGAATTCGACCGAACCGCCGCCATGACCGCCGAGAACACGGGAATGGTCCTCTGCCTGGCCGTGAACTATGGCGGCCGGACCGAGATCGGCGATGCGGCGCGGCGGCTGGCCGAGGATGTCCACCAGGGCCGTCTCGATCCGTCACAGGTTAATGAAAGCCTGTTTGCGTCTTACCTCGATACGTCGGGGATGATCGACCCGGACCTCCTGATCCGAACCGCGGGCGAGATGCGGATCAGCAACTTCCTGCTCTGGCAAATCTCGTACACGGAGCTATGGGTCACGCCCACGCTCTGGCCCGACTTTGACAAAGACGACCTCATGCAGGCGTGTTCCGCCTATGCGGCCCGCGAACGTAAGTTTGGCGGCCTTCCCGCAGCCTCTGGCGAGCGATTCCAACCCGCAGTACAGTAAGATTCTTGAGAGGCGCTGGCGCGCTCTACGATCGTCGCAACCGGGCTTGCAACGCTCGCTGGCCCGATCGCCTACATCTGAACCAGGAACCGCGCCGCGATCATGCTTGGAACCCGAGTTGCCAGCGGTATTTGCATGATCGTGCTGCTGGCCGGGGTGCTTTTCCTGGACGAATGGTTCGTCCCCTGGTTTCCCTTCTGGTTCGCCTTGTGCTTGCTGGCCCTCGCCGCTGCGTCCATCGAGCTGGTAAATTTGCTGCGTGAAACGAGTTCGCGACCTTCGGTGAACTCCGTGCTGGGTGGAGTGATGGCGCTCGTCATCGCCAACTGGGCTCCCCATGTCATGGCCCCGATCGAAAGCGCGGAAAGCGACGACCACGTTCGTCTA
The DNA here is from genome assembly GCA_963813575.1 of uncultured Planctomycetaceae bacterium. Lineage (GTDB taxonomy): Bacteria > Planctomycetota > Planctomycetia > Isosphaerales > Isosphaeraceae > Aquisphaera. The sequence goes on along the minus strand of CAWFAF010000038.1, from coordinate 1,527,609 downwards.
CGACCCCGCAGAACCGATCAATGCGCTCTGCCTGGCCGTTCTTGACCTTCATCGGCGTGCTCATGGTTTGCTTTGTCGTGCAGAGCGTCCAGTTCGTGAAGCCAGGCAAAACGATGGCAACGATCGCCGGAACGGTGCTAGCAGTGGCGTACATTGGCCTTCTGGGCAGCTTCATGATTCAGATGCGATGGCTGGAAGGCCCGCTGCATGGTATCTTGCCACTCTTGTTTCTGGTCGCCTGCGCCAAGGGTGCCGATACCGGGGCCTATACGTTCGGACGCCTGACGGGCCGGCACAAGCTCTGGCCAAGCCTGAGCCCCAACAAGACCATCGAGGGGGCGGTTGGTGGGTTATTCTGCGCGGTCGCTGCTTCGCTCGCCGTAACGGCGGCGGCTCAGTATTTGCTCCATGTCCACATCTGGAGCTGGAGCGTCGCAATCGAGTTTGGCCTGCTGATCGGCGTGGCGGCACAACTTGGCGACCTGATGGAATCGATGATCAAACGGGATTGCGAGCAGAAAGACGCGTCGGCCGCGGTGCCGGGATTCGGCGGTGTGCTCGACGTCCTCGATTCGCTCTTGTTCTCGGGACCCGTGGCTTACGGGTTCTGGCTGACATTTGGTCCATGAATCATCGCAAGCAACCCGAGTCGCGACTGCACGTCTTTCATTGCCTTCTTGTTTGACTTGGCACCTCACCCAGTCGAAGCCGGCGGCATCAGCTTCGACTTGCCGAGCAGCCCCACCATCGTGAAGTTCGTGTTAGCAATACGCTCTTCTGGACCATGGCCCCCATGAATCCCCAGAGGAAAGTCCGCCAGATCCGAAATCGCCGGGCCGGCGACGTGATTCCGACCCGCTACACATACACCAACTCGGCTTCGAGCCTGCACCCAGGCGGCTGCAACTTCGCTTTCGCCGACGGCTCGGTTCGGTTCCTCAAGGAGTCAATCAACTCCTGGCCAGTCGACCGCATCACCGGCATCGCCACCGGTGTCACCTCGGCCGATGGCATGTTCGACGGCGGTGCCCCCTACACCACCGCCCCGGGTACACAGCTTGGCGTTTACCAGGCCCTCTCCACCCGAAGCGGCCGTGAGACCGTGAGCGCCGATCAGAATTGACCAGTAGGTCTCGGATTGGCCAGATGGCGTCGACTCGCCCTGCCGGGAATCGGACCAGACGGGTTGAATCGCCGGCTCATTGCTTGTGCCGCGGTGGTAAACTACCCGTATCGGGAATGACGTTCAGGGCAAGTTCGTCACCGAATCGCGGCAAAACGCCGGGATTGCAAGCGAGCGAGAACGCGACCGCGACCGCATTGTGGCAGAACTGGCTTCACTGTTCTTGACACGCACCATGCTTGCTGCGCATGTCACGCCGATCGCCGGGAGGATTCTTGCCCGTTTTGGCAACTCGATTGCATGCAGCCCAATCAGCATCCGCGAGCGACTGCGCATTGAGGTGCGGACGTTTTTGTCGTTTCGCAGTGTCGTTTTTTTCGTGATGTCGTTGCATAATAGGAGTCTAAGGGCCGGTCTTCCGTGAACAGCCGTGCGCCGCCCGGCGGCGTGCGACATTGCGGCTACTGGCAGGATCTGGGCTGGCGAGAGGCAGAGCATGGCGGAAGCGACCATCATTCTGGAGGGACATGCCGAGGAGCTGGCGGTTTTCGGAAGCCGAGACCAGCATCTCAGGCAAATCCGCGATGCGCTGGGCATCAAGGTTCTGGCGCGGCACGGCGAGGTTCGCGTCGAGGGAGAAGCGAACGAGTCGAGCAAGCGCGGCAAATCTTCGAGTCGTTGCGGTCGATCTATCGGCTCCGCCGGTCGGTGGCCTCGGCCGATGTTACCGACCTCATCGAGAAAACGCTCGACGTTTCACCAGCGGGTGGTCCGCGCCGCTTGAAATCCGCGAGGGCAACCGGGTTGTCCGCCCGCGTTCCGATGGTCAAAGCCGCTACCTGCGTGCCCTGATGGACAACGAGCTGGTTTTCTGCGTAGGTCCGGCAGGTACGGGCAAGACGTACATCGCGGTGGCCATGTCGGTGGCAGCGCTCCGGAAGGGCCGGATCAAGAAGATCGTGCTGGTGAGGCCGGCCGTCGAGGCTGGCGAGCACCTCGGGTTCCTGCCCGGCGACCTCGAAGCCAAGATCAACCCTTATCTTCGTCCTCTGCTCGACGCCCTTCAGGACCTGATGGACTACGATCAGATCAGGCGCTACATGGACAATGACCTGATCGAGATCGCCCCCCTGGCCTACATGAGAGGCAGGACATTGAACGACGCCATCATCATTCTGGACGAGGGGCAAAACGCTACCGTGCCGCAAATGAAGATGTTTCTTACCAGGATGGGACAGAACGCTCGAATCGTGGTGACCGGCGATATCACCCAGGTTGATCTGCCGGCTGGGACTCGGAACGGGCTGGCCGATGCCACCGAGCGCCTTGCCAGCGTGCCCGGTGTGGCGACAGTTTTTCTCGATCGCTCGGATATCGTCCGCCATCCCCTGGTCCAGGCGATCGTCAACGCGTATGAAGAAGAAGAACCGCCCCGCGATCGTGATCGAGAGTCCCGGATGCCAGCTCCGCCTGGCGGAGGGGAACCCGGAACGAGAGCGGGGGCCGGTTTATCCGCCTCGGAGTGAGGCGGAGGCGATCCTCGCCGCGAGGGGCCTGCCGAACTGGAATCCTCTGCCTGGATTCCCAGTCCTGCAAGGGCCCGGATGGCTCGATCGCTCAGCGGGTGCCGCGTGGCACTCGCGCACTCCAGCGTGGAACGCCCGAGGGCGTCGACCACGCCGAGCTGAGACGCTTCCATGAGCATTGGTAAACGTAGACCAAAACTACCCCGGGCCCAGTTGCGGTCCCTCTCTTCCGATTCTCAAAAACAGAGCCGACTGGCACGCCAGCGCGCCCGGCTGGTGAGCCTCTCTGTCGTGGCGCTTACCGTCGTGGCCACGGCCGCGATCGTGCACGGGCCGGGCCCCCCGTTCACCTACCGGCAGGGCCAGCGGCCCGACCGCGAGATCCGCGTCAACGTCAATTGGATTTCGGATCAGGAACCAGACCAAGACCAGCAACGAGCGGCAGGCCGCGGCCGACCAGGTGCCGCCTTCGATGGTCAACGATCCGGCGCCCTCAAAGACCTGGCCGATCGGCTCGACGATCTGACCGTCACGATCGCCAAATCGACACGGTTCGAGGACGTTCCCGAGACCGTGCGGGCGACCTGGAAGCTGAAGCCCGAGACCTATCTCGACATCAAGGCGGCCACCGATACACCCCAGCGCCGCGACAACCTTCATGCCCAGATCGGCACGGCGTTCACGCTCCTGGTGCAGAACGGAGTGCTGGGCCCCGAGGCACTGCCGCGCAACGAGGAGTCGAGCCGGACCCTGGCGATCCATGCCGTGGGAGAGCCCCATTCGGCCTCGCACCTGGTACCCAGGGAATTCGTGGTTCCCGAGCGGATCGTCAAGCCGGAGGGGCCAGTGTATCGCCAGTTCGTCTCGGCCTTCACGACTCCTCGAACGGGGGAAACCCTGTTTCAGCTCATGGCCGACCGGATCGACGCCCGCCCCACGCTTACCTACGAGCCCGAAATCACGACGATGCTTCGCGACCAGGCGCGGAACGCTGTCGCCGAGCATTTTGACACCTACAGCAAGGGTGATGTGCTCGTCGAGCAAGGCCAGCCGATCGGTGAAGAGCAGCTCATCCTCTTACGCATGGAACACGAGGCGGCCACGAGTTTCCTGACCATAGGAGATAAGGCGCGGCGCGCACTTGGCGTGCTCGCCCTGGTGGCGTCTCTTTTTCTGCTCTCAGGTTACTTTGTCTACTCTCACGAGCGGCGAATCGCCGGCGACCTGGGGCGCATCACCACGATTTGCGGCCTGGTTCTCTTGTGCATGACCGTCGTTCGCCTGCTCGCCACCCAGACCTGGAATGCCGAGCTCGTGCCCGTGGCGATCGCGGCGATGATCCTGGCGATCGCGTACAACCCCAACTTTGCACTCATGATCACGTTTTGTTTATCTGTGCTCACCTGCATCGCACTGGGCACGGGCCTCTCGCACTTCCTGGTGATCATGGGAGGCACGGCGGCTGGCGTGCTGGCGCTCCACGACGTGCGAACGCGAACCAAGCTTATCAAGGTGGGGGCGACGGCCGCCGTGACTTACTTGCTGTTGACCTGCGCGGCCGGGCTCTGGGAACGCCAGCCGATCGACATGATCAAGGCCGACGGGCTCTGGCGGGCAGGCTGGGGCCTCATGGCCGGTTTCTTCCTGGGAGGCAGCCTGCCGTTCCTGGAAAACGCGTTCGGCATCGTGACCGGTATCAGTCTGCTGGAGCTAGGCGACATCACGCACCCCTTGCTGCAAGAGCTCGTCCGCCGGGCGCCCGGCACCTACAACCACTCGATCACCGTCGGAGCGATCGCCGAGGCCGCCGCCGAGCGAATCGGGGCCAATGCGCTCCTGGTGCGAATCGGCGCTTACTTTCACGACATCGGCAAGATGCTCAAACCCCACTACTTCGTCGAGAACCAGATCGGCTCGACAAGCCGTCATGCCAATCTCGCGCCGGCGATGAGCACGCTGATCATCATCGGACATGTCAAGGATGGGATCGACCTCGGTCGCCAGCACCACCTGCCCGAGCGCATCATCGACCTGATCGAGCAGCACCACGGCACAACCCTGGTCGAGTACTTCTTTCATGAGGCGAATCGCCGGAACGGCGGCAATCCCGACGCAATGGCGGTCCCGGAAAGCGCATTCCGGTATCCCGGACCCAAGCCGCAAACCAAGGAAGCGGCAATCCTCATGATTGCCGACTCGGTGGAGAGCGCCAGCCGAACGCTTTCGGAGCCCACGCCTTCGCGTATCGAGGGCCTCGTCAGCGACCTGATCGACAAGCGGCTGCGCGACGGCCAGTTCGACGAGTGCGGCCTGACGCTCAAAGAAATTGCCGAAATCCGCGACAGCCTGATCAAGTCGCTCACCGGCATCTACCACGGCCGGGTCAAGTATCCGGAACAAAAGACCGCCTGAGCGACATTCCCGAATGCCAAGGCCAATGCCTCACCAGACCGACAACACCAAGACAACGGACACTGAGCCGCCCCCTGGCGCCATCCTGGTCGAGATCACCGACACGCAGAGCTTCATCCCGGTCGTGCATGACGATCTCGCCGCCTGGCGGCTCGCGTCCTGCGCGGCGAAGGCGTGAGCCGCGCGTCGATCTCGATCGCGCTGGTTGACGACGCGGCCATTCATCGCGTCAACCGCGCGCACCTCGACCACGATTGCCCCACCGATGTCATCAGCTTCCTGCTCTCCGAGCCCGACGAGGACGAACTGGCCGGCGAGCTCGTCGTCTCGACCCAGACCGCCCTGGCCATGGCAGCCCAGTTGCGAAGTGCCGGCATGGAGCGAGCTCGTCCTGTACGTGGTTCATGGCCTGCTTCATCTCTGCGGTCATGATGATAGGAGCGACGAGGATGTACGGATCATGAGAGCACATGAGAAAATGGCCTTGGAACGCGAGAATCTGGCCGCGGCCCTGGCTGGTGCCGAGCCGCATCTGGCCTCGCCTGAGGGCCGGGAGATCGGCTCGTGATCGAGCTTTCCGGGCCGGTGATGATCGTTCTTGGTTTCCCGGTGCTGATCCTGCACCTGGCATCGATCGCGTTCACCAAGGCGCTTCAGTCGTATTCGCGGAGCCGGCTCGAAGAGTATTGCGCGCATCCGCGGACGTCCCGACCGGGCCGACGAGATCGCCCACCTGGACGAGCGCACCGAACGCGGCGCCGAGGCGATCGCCGTGCTTTCGGGCCTGCTTCTAGCCGCTCTGGTCGGCGTAGCACTCGACGAGTGGCTGCACCCGCCCACCGCACTTCTGGTGATCTTCCTGGTCCTGGCCATCGGCGCTGCGGGTTATGTTCTGGCGGGCGTGATCGGCAAGGTGCTGGCCGAGCCGATCCTGTATGCGTTCTGGCCCGCCGTCGTTCTTGATCCGGGGCGCCGCCTGGCCGCTGGTTCAGGGCTTCGTGGGTCTTGAATTCCTCATCGAACACCTGACGGGGAACCGCGATACCCGTCCCCGGCCGGCGAGCGTCGAGGTCGAGATCCCGGCCGAGAACGGTGAGGATGGAGAGGACGTCGACGTAGAGCTGCCGGATGACACGCTGGCCATGCTCCAGCACGCGATTGAGCTTACCCGCAAAAGCGTTTCGGAAATCATGATCCCGTCCACGGCCATCGTTTCGCTTCCCGCCACCGTCACGGCCCAGGCCGCCGCCGAAACCTTCCGCAAGACCGGCCGCAGCCGGATTCCGCTCTATGGCGCCAACCGTGACGACATCGTGGGGATCCTGCTGGGCAAGGATCTCTGGGAAAAAATGCTCGAGGCCGACGATCCCGATTCCGTGGTCCCCGCCAAGCTCGTGCGGCCGGCCTTCCGCGTTCCTGAAACCCGCAACGCCTTCCAGTTGATTCAAGACTTGCGGGGAAACCGCACGCAGATGGCCATCGTGCTCGACGAGTATGGCGCCGTAGCGGGCCTGGTCACGCTCGAAGACCTGCTCGAGCAGCTCGTGGGCCCGATCGACGACGAGCACGATGTGCCGACTCCGGCAGACCCGATCACACCTCTCAGCGATTCTCGGTTCGAGGTCAACGCCACCCTGCCGCTCGATGTCCTCAACGAACGGCTGGATCTTCACCTGCCGACGGAAGAAGATTTCCAGACCGTCGGCGGCCTGGCGTTCCACGTTCTGGGAAGGCTGCCCGAGCAAGGCGCGACCTTCCGCTACAACGGCGCCGAGTTCACCGTCCTCGACGTCCGCGATCACTCCATCCGCAAGATGATGATCGACCTCCAGCCCGCGGCCACGGCGTCAAGCGGAGCATGAGCGGAGTCAATCCAGAACGACTTGGGGACGATGAAGTTCAATGCCCGATGACGTTCACCGAATCTTTCCCTCCGCCTTGACGTAGAGATTCTTCGGCACCGTCTTGTAATACCGGAACATGGCGGGACAGATCCAGCCCTCCATCGGCGGGTCTTCCAGTCGATAGTAATTCCCGCCCATGTCGCCGCGCAGCCAGGTCAGCTTCTTCTGATATCCGGGAAACGGGCTCGCGGCGAACAGCAAGCGAAATCCGCTCCTGCCGAGTAAGGAAGGGGCGCCCGGCGGTCCCGGCATGCCGGGATTCGGGTTTCCCCTTCCTCCTCTAAAATTCCGTACGGCGGGTTTTCCCCAGTACGGCTTCAAATGGACCGTCAATAGCGACCTTCGGCGACATCCCAAGGCTTAAGTGCCGTCCACATGCCCCATGACACCGTCTTATACGCCACCGCAGTTCTTGCTCCCAGAAGTACGCGATCCCCGAAGGGATTTCCCCGTTGTAGAACCGTTAGGTTCAATGTGGCACGACTCCCAGCAGCGCCAACACGTCCATCCAGAGGCCCTTGGCTCGCCATCGGGTTTTGTTGTCCCGGCGGGTCATCGCTTACTACGGCCTCATCCGCCCCTCTGGACTCCTCTCCGCCGCTTATGGATTCGCGGCGGAGGCTGCTGCACCCAAGGTTATCGGCTTGGGGTGGGAATCCAGAGGTTCCCCAATTTACTCCGCTGGACTGTGCTCGCGTGCCGCCTCCCATACCCCGGTGGCCCCGAAGAGTGCACATGACTGTTGCTTCTTCTTCGGTATTAGCCTTCACCCCAATGTCACGGGTTCGACAACCACATTGATCATTTCGAGGCTGCAGAGTTCGTTCCGACTCAAACTCGTGCTCCTACTACGGCCCGCGAGTGGCTAGCCCTCCTTACGAGGACGTTTACATTCGAGCTTGCGCTGGCCGGGTCGCCCGAGCCAACGTCGAATATGACTACGTGGGTAAACAGTCAACTCCCACGACCGGACTTTCACCGGCAAGTCCAACGGCATTATGGGCTGCAGGACATTGGGAATATCCTTGACCAGGACATTCATCATCTCCGGCACTCCGGCCACGAACGGTTCTCGCTTCAGGCCGGTCGCTTCGTCGTCGAAGACCCACGTGCCGTTATACCAGTACGGCGCGATGATAAGGATCGCGTTGCCCGTGGGACCGGTTGCCATCCGCTGGTATCCCCAGATGGAGGTTCCCGCGAACACGATGCAAACGAGCCCGATCGTGAGGCTCCAGCGATTCTTCCCATAAGGCATGGCCCCCTCCGCCGTCAGAGATCATGGACTGCGCCGGTCAGATGAACGGCAAGTATCGACAATATTTCAGGCGTTAGGCCGTATGTGCCAGCAACCCACGTCGGACCCCGACCTTGCCATCACTCCGCGTGATCGCCGAGCGAAGGAGATTCGGGTCGATATCCTTCCGAAGGAAATGAACTGCCCCGTCGCACGTAAGGGCGTGAAATCCCTGTTCGTTGGGGCCACCCAGACTCGGCAACGGACCTTCCTTGTCGAAGCGTAAATCCTCGGGTTTTGTCCAGGGCCCGGGGCTTGGTCCCTCCACGACGGACAAAGTGTTCACGGTCCCGTCGGTGATATCAGCGTAAGTGACGCTCCGCCCCCACTCAAAAACACTCCCCGCGCCCACGAATCCTTGGAAGAAAGTGTGCGACTTCTGCCTACGTATTTCAGTGGCCGGGGCATAAGCCTCGGGCATCGCACCTAGCAACTTCTTGTTGTGCTTACTATCCCACGGTTCATCGAGACGGAACCGTGCGCATAGTCTTTGATGTGCGAGGAAAGACTGGACGTTGTGCTTGCTGTCCCACGGTTCATCGCGTCGGAATCGTAAGTGGTAATCGGGCTGTGCGAGGAACGGCAGGATGGCGACTCGCCAGCTCAGGAGCGGCTTACCGTTGTTGCCGACGATCGCCTGCGGCGGGAAGCATCCGTGGGCGTCGTGATAGTTGTACAAGGCCCACGCGATGAGCTTCAGGTTCGCCGCGGTCCTTTGCCGGTCCACAGGGGTCAAGTCTGCAAGTCCTTCGTTCCGGGCCAGGAGCCTTCTTGATCCAGCACAGGCCGCGCCTATGGCGAGCACGAGCCATTCCCGCCGTGTCATCCAACCCGGAATCAGGCGTTTGATGAGGAACATGACTGCTCCGATACTTGAGAGTGGCCTACGACAAAAGTCATACGACTTGATCGTAGCGCAAGCGGCGGCCCATGTCAACGCAAGCGACCGGGGCGCTTTGTGGAAACCCTCATCTTTGGAGGTCGGATGTTCTTTTCAGTCTGCCCGACTACAATGAATTGCACGTTTCAAACCAAGGAGTTTTCTCATGGCATCACGTGCGCTCGCCCGTTGTGGACGGTTCATCGGCCTGGTTGCATTTGGACTGGTTTCTTACGGCGGAATTGCCTCAGGCCAGGATGATTCCCCGAAGGTCGAGGAGAAGCAGCTTCCGTTCGCGATGCACTCGCGGATGAGCGAGTTGCCCAGGATTCGAGTGGGTCAGCACGATGCCGACATCAATGGTGCCGATCACCGGGCATTGCAGGCGGCCGTCGATTACGTCGCCAGCCTGGGCGGCGGTGTCGTGGAAATCGGCGCGGGCGTGTACCAGATGGGAGACTCTCTGCACCTTCGCTCGAATGTCACGGTCCGGGGACAGAAGGGAAAGACGATTCTCCGCAAGGCCGACGCAGCGGTTTCTCCCCTGGCACTCGACGGAGACTTCGGCGAACAGCAATTCACTCTCAAGAACGCTTCGGGCTTCGCGGTGGGCTCTGGAATCACGATCTGGGATGATCACGGCAACGGTTTTCATACGACGGTCGGCCGGATCACCGGTCGTAACAGGAACACATTTTCGATCGATACTCCCTTCATCGCCGACTACATGACCTCGGCGCCATGCCACGGCCGCGACGGTGTTTCCCGTGGTCGCTGGCTCCGAGGTTCGTTCCGCCCGTGTGGAAGACCTTGTTATCGAGGGCAACAAAGGAGCCAACCCTCTGCTCAACGGCTGTCGCGGCGCGGGGATCTATCTCTATGGCGGACACGGTGCGGTGATCCAGGGCTGCGTGGTGCGGAACTTCCACGGCGACGGAATCAGTTTCCAGCAGTCAAACGACGTGACTGTCAAGGACTGCGTCAGTGAGGACAATACTCACCTCGGCCTTCATCCCGGCAGCGGCTCGCAACGGCCGGTGGTCCAGGATTGTCTTGCCAGACGCAACGGAGGTGACGGCCTGTTCCTCTGCTGGCGCGTCCGCCATGGGGTATTCGAGCGGAATCGCCTTGAAGACAACGGGCAAGCCGGTATCTCGATCGGCCATAAAGACTCGGACAACGTTTTGCGTGACAACCGGGTCGTCCGCAACGGCTCGTGCGGCGTGCTCTTCCGCAATGAGGCGGCCGGGATGTCGCCCCACCGCAACCGTCTCGAGCGCAACGAGATCCTGGACAACGGTCGCGAACCCGGCGCCCCGGGCATCCGGATCAGGGGCGAGCCCGACGGACTCGTTTTCGAGGGTAACCTGATTCGCGACGCCCGCGATGGAGCCAGGCAAACGCAGACTGTTGGCGTCTGATCGAAGCCAAGGTCGGCTCGGTGCTCCTGGAGCGGAACGATATCAAAGGAAGCGTCCCCGTCGACGACCGTCGTGAGTGAGCGCCGGCCGGCCCGCGGCCGTGACGGCGTCACCCCGGTCTGATCAGCGTTAGCCGGATGCTTCGATCCGTCGATTTCTGTTATAATACCTCAGGTCATGTGTGCTGCACTTGCAAAGCAAAGGCCCAGAATCCCAGATCCCTGAGGGCCGTCGATTCGCGACGACAGGGAGGATTCCGTCGTGCCCGCGAATCGCTCGCTGGCGCTGGTGGTGCGGACGGTGGAGGTGTTCGAGACCAGCCTGGTGGTCACGCTGTTCACGCGTGAGATGGGCAAGGTGGCGGCGCTGGCCAAGGGGGCGCGGCGGCTCAAGTCTTCGTTTCAGGGTGGGCTTGACCTCCTGGGCGTTTCGGATATTGTGCTCTTTCCCAAGGCGTCAGAGGCGCTCGACCTCCTTACCGAGGCTGCGCCTCTGGAGCGTTTCGCATGTCTGCGCCGCGATCTGGCGGCCCTGTATGCCGGCTATTACATCGCCGAACTGCTGACCGACCTGACCGACTTTCACGACCCGCACCCCAAGCTGTTCGACGCGGCAAGGATCACCTTGCGGCATCTGGGCGAGGCGGAATTGCGGCCGCGGAGAATCCTGAGATTCGAGCTGGCCTGCCTGCGCGAACTCGGGCTCATGCCTGCGCTTGACCAGTGCGCCCATTGCGGCGAACCGGTCGACACCCGGGGAAGTGTGGCGTTCGGCCTGGCCACCGGCGGAGTGATCTGCCCGGCCTGCCGCCCAGGACAGCCCCACGTGAGCACGATCTCGAGCGTTGCGCTCGAGTGGATCAGAGCCCTGGCCAGCCCAGGGCGCGCGTGGCGCGAGCTGAAGCCAGGGCCGCGAGCGTCTGGTCTGGCCGAGGCTCGGCAGACCGTCGGCGCGGTTGTCAGTCATGTCCTGGGCCATCGTCCTAGGGTCTGGCCCTATCTGGGAGTGTGAACCGATGGACCTGGATGCCCGGCACGTCGGTCACAAGGCGAGTGAACTTTCCGTGCACGACGCCGAACATGGTTGCTGGTCGTCCGAGGAGTCGTCCGCATTGCCTGCTCGGCGAGGACGCCTGCCGTCCTCTGTGCGGCGGCGCTGGCGGTCGGGCTCTGCGGCTGCCAGAGCTTCAGTGTTCCCTTCGCCCAGTGGCGGGCCGGCTACGATTCGGGACTGGCCAAGAAGATCACCAAGGAAGAGAAGGACAGCTCAACCTCCGAGAAAGTCGAAGAACCGCGCAACCTGCTGGAACGCTGGCTGACACCCAAGGGAACGGCGGACTCGAAGTCCGACCCCATGGGCGTACCCAAGTCAGACTCGCCGTCGAGCCTGGTGCTCGGTTCCGACGGCTGGCGGCCCATGCTCCAGCCCAAGACCGACCCGGTGGCCGACAAAGAGCTCGGCGAAGCCCAGAAGCTCTTCAAGCAAGGCAAGCTCGCCGAAGCCGAGGCCGCCTTCAAGGCGATCGCCAAGAACCGAAAGGGAACCCACTGGGGTGAGAAGGCCCAGTATTATGTCGCCGAAACGCAATACCAGCGCAAGAAATACGTCAGCGCCAATGACAGCTTCGAGAAGCTCTTCGCCGATTACCCCGGAACCGAGTTCCTCGACAAGCTGGTGAGCCGAGAATACACCCTGGCGCAATTGTGGCTCGCCCAGGGCGACCCCAAGGCCAAGCCCGAGCAGAAGCTTCCCTGGTACTCTCGTTTCACCGGCGAGCTGCCGCTGCTGGACACCAGGGGCACCGGCCTCAAGGCGCTCGAGCACGTACGCCACCACGATCCGGCCGGCCCGCTGTCCGACGACGCGGTCCTGCAAATCGCCGATTACCACATGAACAGCGGAGATTATGAATCGGCCGCCATCTATTACGACCAGCTCGTCGCTGACCACACGAAGAGCCCCTTCCTGGAAAAAGCGCAGCTCGCGGCGATCGATGCCCGCATCAAGGGCTATATGGGCCCGGACTACGACGGCGCCGGACTGGAGAAAGCACGCGAGCTCATCAGGCAGACCATGACCGCCTTCCCCGACCGGCCGGCGGGCGACGAGAAGCTGTATCACACGCTTGATCTCATCAACGCTCAGGAGGCCGAGCGCACGGTACAAGGTCGGCGATTATTACAAGCGCGTCGGCAAGGTGACCTCGGCCGAGTACTACTTCGGCAAGATTCCCCAGCGCTGGCCCAATAGCCCGTGGGCCACCAAAGCCAAGACCGAGCTGGCTCAGCTTGCCAAGCTGCCACGCAAGCCTTCACTTCCCAGCAAGATCATGGCTCAGCCTGGGGCGACCGATCCGTATTACAGTGCCGGCGCGGCGGGCGGCATGGGCGGCGGCATGGGCGGCATGGGCGGTGGCGGCATGGGTATGATGCCCGGCGGCATGATGTAGTGTGCCAATCACGTGGTGGTCCCGCAGTCACGAGCGAAAAAGGAGAGGCCAGCCATGACCGCCGGAATCAAGCGCACCACCAGCCTACAGGCACCGGCCTTGGGTCTGGCAGTCCGACCTTCACGAAGGCTGCTTTTCATGGTCGTCTCGGCCGTCGCAATGTGCGGGTGCGGGTATTCTATTCGAGCGCCTTACGATAAGCGCATCAAGACGGTGTTTGTTCCCGTCCTCAAGACCCAGTCGTTTCGCCGCGACCTGAACCTTAACCTCTGCGAGATGATCCAGAAGGAGATCATGCACCGGACGCCGTACAAGGTGGTGGGAACGCCCGAGGACGCCGATACCATCCTGGAAGGCACCATCAATTACGCCGACAAGAATATCGTGGTCGAGAACCCGTTCAACCTCCCGCGCGAGCTGAACGGGACCATGAGTGTGTCTGTCAAGTGGACCCATAATCCGCCGACCGACGCCGAGAAAGCCCAGATTCCGACGATCATCATGGAGACCGTCAACTTCGTTCCCGAAGTCGGCGAGACCTCGCTCACGGCCTTCTATCGGCTTAACCAGAACATCGCGGCCCAGATCGTCGATATGATGGAGCAGCCGTGGTACACCGACTCAGACCTGAAGTGACCGAGCGAGCCGCGGGTCGTGGCGATCGCCTGCCCCACCCGAGAACAAGCTCGACCTCGATCCGGCAGTGAGTGAACATCCATGAGACAATGGCAAGCGCAGGGCCGGATCATCCTGGGGGCGGACGACCCGGTGCCAAAGGTCATGGGCATCGTCAATGCAACGCCCGATAGCTTTTCCGACGCCCACCTGGCCATCTCGGCCGATGCGCCCATCGACCATGCGCGTAAGCTCGTGAGCGAAGGAGCCGACCTGCTCGACCTGGGGGGCGAGTCAACGCAGCCGGGTGCAAAGCCCGTGAGCCTGGACGAAGAACTACGTAGGGTTCTGCCGGTTGTGCGGCAGCTTGTCGAGCGAGGTTACCCTGCCTCTTTCGATCGATACGTCGAAGGCCGAGGTTGCGCGGCAGGCACTGAAGCTGGGGGCCTCGATCATCAATGACGTGACCGCGCTGGCCGGTGATCCCGCGATGGCGCAAGTCATCGCCGACGCCGGGGCCGGAGTGGTGCTCATGCACATGCAGGGCGTTCCCGAAACGATGCAAAACGACCCGCGGTACGACGATGTGATCTCTGAAGTCTATGACTTCCTGGCTGCGCGAATCGCATGGTGCGAAAGCCGGGGAATCCCGCGCGAACGCATTGCCATTGACCCGGGAATCGGCTTCGGCAAGACGTTCGAGCACAATCTCCAGCTCTTGCGAAACCTCGATCGTTTTGTGAACCTGGGATGTGTTGTTCTGGTCGGCATCTCGCGCAAGGGGTTCTTGAAGCCGATCACGGGCCGAAGCAAGTCGGAGCGGATGGTGGGCTCGGTGGTTTCGTCGCTGGCGGCGTGTACTTTGGGCGCCGGGGTGGTGCGAGTTCATGACGTGCAGGCGATGGCCGACGCGATCAAGGTCTGGTCCGCGCTTCGAGACTGGGGAGCAAGCACATGAGCGGTCAGGCCAGTGAGATCGATTCGACCTTGGCTCACGAGCAAGCCTGCGACGACCTGGAAGCCACATGCCTTGAGCTTGCCTCCTCGGCCCGAACGGCCTCACGGCAGATGGCTCTGGCCCGAGGCTCAGCCAAGAACGCGTGGCTGGCGGTGCTCAGCCGATGCGCTCTGCGCGCGCAGCGCGGAGATCCTGGACGCTAACGCTCGAGACGTTGCCGCGGCACCGGCGCATCGGTCTCAATGCCGCCGCGATCGACCGGCTCACGCTCAGCTCCAAGCGGATCGACGAGATGGCGCGTTCGCTGTCGCAAGTCGCCGCGCTGGCCGATCCGATCGGCGAAGCGATCAGCTCCAGCCGCCGCCCCAATGGGCTCGAAGTCAGCCAGGTCCGCGTTCCGCTGGGCGTGATCTTCATGATCTACGAGAGCCGCCCGAACGTGACCGTTGACGCCGCGGCGCTTTGCCTCAAGAGTGGCAACGCGGTGATCCTTCGTGGCGGCAAGGAGGCAATCTACTCCAACCGGGCACTACACCGGGTGCTCGCCGACGAGCTCAAGCCGTGCGGTGCTGCCCGAGAGGGCGGTGCAGCTCGTGAGCACAACCGACCGCGCAGCGGTGGGCCACTTGCTAGCCCTGCCCCAGTTCATCGACCTGGCCATACCGCGCGGTGGCGAGAGCCTCATCAGGCGCGTGGCGGCCGAGGCCAGGATGCCGGTGATGAAGCACTACCAGGGTATCTGCTCGGTTTACGTGGACGCCGCGGCCGACCCCGAGATGGCAATCAAAATCATTGTCAACGCGAAAGCCCAGCGCCCGGGAGTGTGCAACGCGGCCGAGACCCTGTTGATCCATCGCGAGATCGCCCCGCGCTTGTTGCCGCGTGCCGCGCAGGCCCTCCGCGAGGCCGGACGTCGAGCTTCGGGGAGATTCCATCGCGCGGTCGATCGTTCCCGCCATGGTTCCGGCCCAGCCGGCCGATTGGGATACCGAGTTCCTCGATAAAATCCTGGCGGTGCGCGTGGTCGACTCGATCGAGCAGGCGATCAGCCACATCGCCAGGCACGGGTCAGCCCATACCGAGACGATCGTCACGAGCGACCTGGCCGCCGCACGCAAATTCGTGGCCGAGGTCGACAGCTCGGCCGTGATGGTCAATGCCAGCACCCGGTTCAACGACGGCGGTGAGCTTGGCCTCGGCGCCGAGATCGGCATCAGCACCGACAAGTACCACGCCCGCGGTCCCTGCGGCCTGCGCGAGCTGACGAGCACCAAGTGGGTGGTCTATGGAGACGGGCACGTCCGGGAGTAAGCTGGCGCGGAGGTTCCACCGGAGATGGATCATGCCGATGCACTAACCTCAATACCGTTGAATGAGCCGTAACCTCATAGTCGGCGGGTTCTTAACTTGACCCTCTCCCCTTGCGGGAGAGGGTACATACTGTTCGGCACGAGTTTTTCCTGGGGGCATTTTCGCGGGATCGGGTGATTCCAAGCCGAAGAGAAATGTCCGCAGCGGAGTCTGGTCAGCTGATGCAACGCCGATTTGGGGAAGATCAGGATTTGTTGGGCGCAGCAGCGAACGCCGCGGCCGCGAGATTCAAACCGCGGGCGGGGAGTTTAGTCGGGGGTTTTTTGCGCCGCGCGCGCGCGGCCAGGTGAGCGTCGAACTCCTCGTCACTGACCCAGCCCAAGAGGTAGAACTGGATGACCTCGAACGTTCGTTTCGTCGGCTTCAGGCCCGTCCGAAGCGCGATCAGCAGGCTGACGATCAGCGCGGCATACATCTGCAGTGTCACGCCGTTCCTGTTGTGCGCGATCAGGTGACGCGCCCCGAGAATGCATTTGAGCCAGCGGAAAAACAGCTCCACCGTCCAACGGTAGCGGTAGGCCAAGGCCACCAGATCGGCGTCGAGGTCGAGCCGGTCGGTGATCAGCCACAACTCCGTAGCCTTGCCTTCGCGGTCGACGATCCGCACAATCACCAGTCGCATCGGCCGCTTCAAATGATCCTTGTGATGCGATGTCCCCAACCGGGACAGGACCAGGTCACGAACGACCCCGGCAGCCCGTGCGGCGTCGTCCAACGGTGCTCGTGGTTCACGACGTAGGCGATGTTGTCCTTAACCCGGCCGATCAGCGACGAGCCGGCCGCAAGGATCCGCGCGAACAGTTCGTAATCGACATATCCTCTGTCGACGACGTAAAGCCGGGCCGCCTGCAACGCCGCCTCAAGCGGCCGTCTCGGAGCAAGCCGCCGGGGTCACGGTCGCGTCGAGTGGGACGGCCTTCAGGACGTCGAAGTGCAGGTGCAGCTTGACACCTCGATGGTCCTCGTCGGTCCACAACGCCCAGGCCATCCGCGACATCGCCGTGAACACCGAGCCATCGACCGCCGTGAGTCCCTTCAGCGCCTCCGCCTCGCTCCCGGTGTGCAAGGGAGCGGCCTGGACCGCCAATTCTTGCACGATCGGCCTGAGCAAGTCGGCATCGAAGACCCGCGCGGCCTCGGACAGCGAGCCCAGCGAGGTGGACTCGATGCCCAACTTTTGACGTGTCTTTTCCCACCCGGTGGTCTGCTGCAAGCTGCGCAGGCTGTCCAGGGCGGGATTGAAGAAGTACATCAACAGGAGCGTAACGTATTGGTCGTAGAACAGTTTCCGATTACCGGCTCGGTCACGTTCGGTGCCGACCTCGTGGAGCCGCTCCAACGACTTCAGCATCGGCTTGACCAACCGCTGTCCCCGAAGCGGCACAGGATCTTGTTCCGGTTGGTGTCAACGTTTGCGTCCTCGTCTTGCCATTCTGACAGCTCCTTGGGGCCGTCAGAAAATCGCGCAAATCTTGTGCCGAACACTATTGGGAGAGGGTAGGGAGAGGGGTGATCGAGGCCTGGTCTCCTGCGCAATCAAAGGCGCTTGGTCGAGCCCTGCCCCCCTCTCCCCGGCCCTCTCCCGCAAGGGGAGAGGGAGCCAGAAGCTGCTTCGGAACAGGACGTTACGATGAATTCAACGGTTTTGGCACTAACCTACCAGACCGCGTTTGCAGTCCAGCCCGAGCGCTGGAGATTCGTGCTCGAAGCCTGCGACCCAGATTGAAAGAAAGTTCGATTGATCTCGTGCACCGTCCGTCCATCGGTTCCTGAAATCCGAATCCGCAGGAATTCGGAGCCAGGCTGCTCTTCGCGTGTCATAATTACACGTTGCACGCTCTTTCCTGATCAAGATCGGCCCCCCGAGATCGACAGCCATGATCACACGAGCATCACGCGGTTTTCGTCCCGTCCTGGAATTCACCGAGGACCGTTGCCTGGCCACGGTGCACCCCTTGGTATCTCAGGTCGGCCACCATGTCCATGCAATGGCGGCTCCTCAAACGCTTCGTCATCCGGTCATGATCGAAGGCCTGAATGGCCATCGGTCACCGCATCAGCTCGGCCGAGGTGGGCATAGGCCGCCGGTGGTCATGGATGGCGGCGGGGGCAAAGGCAGCCAGGGCTCTCTGCCGTCGAATTATCATGACTGGGGCGTGATCACGATCTGGAATACGACCAACCAGCGCCTGACCTACAGCGTTTCGGCCTCGACTTACCAGCTCGGCCGCTATTTCAATTTCACGTTACGCCCAGGGCAGTACCAGTCGTATTTCGCCAGGTTCGATGCGTTCAACAACGCGCCTGCTTTCCACGTCAGCTTCGATCCGATCCACCAGTCCAACTCCATTCAGCTTTCCAACATCAATACGGTATTCGAGAAAGCCTCATGGTATCCCGGTGTGGGCACCGAGGGGTTCCCCTACGCGATCGCCGTCAATGTGAGCGGCCCCTACCTGACGCCGATTTGATGACGGGATCGGGCCGGGACGGGCTTCAAACCCGCCCCGGCCCGACGCTTGTTGACGACCGGCGGAGTCACCGGCCTTCCGCAATCTGCCTGGCCTTCTGGACGAGCTGAAGAAGTTCCTTGCGGTAACCGGCCTGATCGTTCGCGAGCGTGGGCGTGAGCAGCTCGATGAGAGCGGGATAGCCCAGGTTTCCTCTCGAGGGCGATTGACGCAAGAGCATGCCGAAGCCGGCGACCGCGCTGGCAAGCTTGAAGTCATCGGAGGCCCGGCCGTAGTCGAGTCCCTCGTCGACGACGCTGCGCTCGACCTTCGTGCTCTGATCCCCCTGCGGCGGCTTGTATCGCAGGCTAACGACGAATGACACGTTGCTGTTCCCCGCAGGATGGGCGGGCGTGATGAACCGGGCGCATCAGCGGCCGCTCTGCGAGGTTCTTTGCCGGCGGGCACAAGCTCATACAGCGCGGTGACGTGGTGGCCCGCACCAATTTCACCGCCGTCCTTGGTGTCGTCGTTGAAGTGCTCGTTGGGCATGACGCGGTTTTCATAACCGATCAGCCGGTACGCTCCCACCTTCGATGGATTGAAGTCGACCTGGATCTTGACATCCTTGGCAATCGTGACCAGCGTCGCGCCCATCTCGTTGACCAGCACCTTGTACGCTTCCTCAGGTGTATCGATATAGGCATAGTTGCCGTTGCCCTTGCGGGAGAGTGTTTCCAGGGTGCCGTCCTTGAGGTTGCCCATGCCGAAGCCGAGCACGGTCAGGAACACCTTGCTCTTGGCCTTGGCCTCGATCAACGCTTCGAGATCTTCGCGCTTGGTGACGCCCACGTTGAAATCGCCATCAGTGGCAAGAACGACGCGGTTGGTCCCTTCGCTCAGAAAGTTCTTGGCGGCGATGTCGTAGGCGAGCTGGATACCCGCGCCGCCGTTGGTCGAGCCCTGGGCGACAAGCTGGTCAATCCTGGAAATGATCTCGGCCTTGCGGTCGCATGGGGTCGAGCTCAGGAACTCACCCGCGGCGCTGGCGTAGACGACGATCGCTACCCGATCCTTGACGGTGAGCTGCTCGACCAGCTTCTGGAGCGACCACTTCACCAGCGGCAGCTTGTTGGGTGCCGCCATCGAGCCGGAAACGTCAATCAAGAAGACGAGGTTGCTGGGCGGCCGGCGGTCCTGATCGATGGGCCTGCCCGCGATGCCGATGCGGGCCAGCCTGTGTTCGGCGTTCCATGGGCAGCGGGCGACCTCGGTGTGGATCGCGAACGGATCGGGATCGCCAGAAAGCGGGGGCGCGTCCTGATAGGGAAAATAGTTGATCAGCTCCTCGATGCGAACCGCATCACGCGGGGGAAGCTGGTTCATGGCGAGCAAGTAGCGGCGGACGTTGGCGTAGCTGGCGGTGTCGACGTCGATGGCGAAGGTCGACTTGGGCTGGTCCAGAGCGATCTGAAAGGGGTTCTCCTCGATCTTGTCGAAGCCCTCGCCATTGGCTTGGTCGAGAGCGATTGCGGCCTGGTCGACACCGAGTGGGGCCTTCTCTTGCTCGACGATAGCTTGAACGAGAGGGGCTGGCGCTTGTTGCACGGGTTCCTGACCAGCGTTAGCTTGGGCCTGCTGAGCAGGTGCGGACTGCTGAGGAGCGTTCTGAGCCTGCCGTTCTTCCGCGGCGCGGAGCCCTGGAAGGGACTTGCCATCGGCCTGCTGCGCGGCACCTGCGGGCAGTTGATAGGCGTACATTTCCCGCGGTGGGACGCCGGCAGCCGCCGGCGGTGGGTTCTGGCCGGGCTTAAGCTGGCTGGTTGAGCATGGGCTTGCCTGCCTTGTCCATGGAAGCTTGCAACTGGGACGGCTGCTGAGCGTAAGTCCCGCCCCTGCGCCTGGGACAGCAGCTTCGGCGGGTGGTTTGCCCTCTGCCTTGGGAGCCGCCTCTCGAACCGACCGGGCCAGCATCTCGGTGCGGCCCAGCGACGCAGTCTTCTTGTCGAACGAATCTCTGCGGTCGATGCCGCGCCCTTGTAGGCAAGCTCGCGGCGAAAGGCCCGCATTCGGCTGCGAGCCGCCAGTCGCCGGGCACCGAGGTTGCCTTGCTCCATACCGCCCATGGAGCCGCCGGCCATGGGTGCCATGCTTCGGCGCATCGCAAGTTGGTTTTGGTTCATACCCCCACCCCCCATGCCGCCGCCCATCCCGGCGTTGCCTTGCCCCATGCCGCCGTACCCGCCGGCCATGGGTGCCATCATTCTTCCCTGGGGAGCCGAGTTCGGGTTCGAGGCGTCCTGCTTCGCTTTCAGCCCGAACGTGATCATAGGGGCAGGCTTGGAGGCCGTGGCAAGCTGCTCCACTGTCGTTTTCTTCGCGGAGTCAGCGCGTCTGCGCGAGCTTCTGCCTCTCCCAATCGGCTGACGGCGACTAGACCTTCATTCGCCTTCCGATCCAGGCCGCGTGTCGCCCCGGCTTTGCCGAAGTCGGACCTGCCAACCGCTCGGGCGTTGCTTTCTCCGCCGAGGACTTTGCGCGGAACACGTCCTCGGAATGCGCTGTCGTGACAGGACTTTCGACCAAGGCGGCCTTACGTGAAGCCCATCTGATGGAGACGACGCTCACGCAGCAAAGGACCAGGACCGACGCGACCACCGAGAGGGCCCGTGGATTCTTCCACCAGCGGCGTTTCCTGCGGCGAAGCGTCTTCTGCTGGATGCGTCTGGTCGATCGCTCGGTGATTGGCAAGCGACAGGATCGGCGGCGCTTCGGCCTCTTTCCGCAACTCTTGCGTAAGCCATTGCGCGGTGAGGCGGATTTCGTCGACATACTTTCGGGCTTCTTCGCTGCCATCGAGTATTTTCTGGACGTCGGCCGAACTGGGACGCATCGAGCTCACCCAGGGCATACGCGGTCAGCCGGGGGTCATCGTGATCGTAGGTCATGAGGGGTTCTCCTTTTTTGATTCAGGCTCGGGCCCCGGCGGGCTGGCCGTCGAACAGGCAACCACGGAGGGTCTTGATCCCGGCATGGATCAGGTAGCCGACGTTGGAGACGCTATGGCCGCTGATCCGGCTAATTTCCTGGTATGAAAACCCGTTCTGAAACTTGAGACGGAGAACTTCTTGTTGATTGGGTGGGAGCGTTTCCAATAGCTCCAGCACCTTCGCTCCCAGCTCGTGGCGTTCGGCGGCCTCGAGGGGACCGGCGGCGGGGCTCAGGCATCGATTTACCTGCTCGTCGCGTAACTGAGTCATGCGATGCTCCTTCCGCAGCACGTTGACAGCCCGATTGCGACAGACCGTGAAGAGCCATTCGGCCAGATGCGTGCCCACCGAGTTGCGATCCTGAGCGCAAAGACGGAGAAACGTATCTTGCACCACGTCGTGCGCATTCTCGGAATCGCCCAGAAGCCGGGTGGCATAGAGGTTCAAGGGTCCCTCGAAGGCAGCAACCGCCTCGCGCACCCAGGCACCCTGATCGAGATCCGGACTTCTATCCATCACCTTGCTCGCAAGGAGACGTGTTCCCGTTCGTCTCTAATACGGCCGTGCCGGCCATTTCTTAGGCGCCGGCCCAAAAAAATCAATGATCCGACCAGCAGGCTAAGACTTCGGTCGAGTGCGCTGCCCTCGAACACCCGCCTTGCTGTCAAGCTGCTCTGTCCCCTCCCCCGCGAGGGGGGAGGGGACAGAAAAATGGAGCTCGAGCCTACTCCGGAATCAACAGGTTCTCTAGCTCTCTGACGGTTCAATGAAAAAATGGAGTCCCGAGCCAAGAGCCGCCAGAAGACAAGATAGCTCGTCTCGTCCACAGCTTGAAGAGGTTGAAACTGGCCCGAATGCCGGATGGGCTTTTCTGATCTCGCAATGGTGAAGCGCCGGTCTCAATAATCGCGGGTGTCGGCTTCCCA
This sequence comes from uncultured Planctomycetaceae bacterium, assembly GCA_963813575.1. Taxonomy (GTDB): domain Bacteria; phylum Planctomycetota; class Planctomycetia; order Isosphaerales; family Isosphaeraceae; genus Aquisphaera. Next base: position 1,505,287 of record CAWFAF010000038.1, on the reverse strand, counting down.
GAGGATGTTGCTGACGTATGCACCCGCTACTAGCAGGAAGAGCGGGAACGCGATCAGCCACCAAAGCGCTGTAGGTGCCAGCAGAGTGCCGGTAAATGCTACCGAGATGAGGGGAAGGAGACGAGAGCCGGACCAGCGCGCGGGCGAATGCCGCTGGCAAACGCCCCCAGATACACAAGCGGCATCAGCAGCCAGACCCGGATCGCCCGCTCGGTCATCGACCATTCGAACGGACCGGGATGCGTTCCCGGCATGGCGGCCCAGACGCCATAAATCAGGATCGGCAAGAGTGTGCACGCAAGCAAAAGACCGATTCCCGTGAGCAGCTTCGTCAGGAAGATGGTTCGGCGGGTGAGCGGAAGATGCAGCAGGTACAGGGCCGTCCCCTGGAACGGCTCCCAGGCCGATTGTCGGAACCCCAGGGCGATCGCCAGCGCGGCTCCGATGAAGAACAACATGGTCGAGAAATTGTCCTGCACGAAAGGGACATCAGGCGGTTCCACGTTCATTCCGGGGACCCACCAGACAGTGTGAGCGAGTATGGTGCTCCCTTTCCCCGTCAGCTGACACAGGTAGATCACATAGAGTCCGACGGCAAGCGCGGCGAACAGCCGTGTTTCTCGCAGTTCCTTTCTCACGATTGTCAGGACCATGCTGGCTTCTCCCGCGGAGATGTGATTCAGGCAAAGATCTCGATTCCCTTGAGGCGCAGGTTCAGGAAAGCGTGTTCCGCACTGCGTGCACGCCACACGGTCGCGCGGGCACCTGGGTTTGACAGTTCGGGCAGGGCTCGCGGATCGGCCAGCGACGATAGAGAAGGAACCCGACGAAAGCGGGTAGGCCGAAGAGGAGCACAAACACCGCCCAGGCGATCTGCCCTTGTCGCGAAAGTCCGAACGCGCGACATCGCCGCCAGGCCATGCCGGCCAGGATCAATGCCAGGGCCAGGACCGCGATCAATGAAGGTGCTGAATCCTTGAGCAAGGCCGTGAGGACCGCCGGAAAGCCCTCGATCTGATCAGTCACCAGCGCCAGAAAGAGAGTGACGACGACCACGACCGCCGGCGCGGGGACCCCAAGAATAAGCAGGAACGCCTGGGCCTGTTTGCTCAGGGCGGTCGATCCGGTTTGCAAACTCAGCTCGAAATGATCCTGGATCGCTCCATCGTTTGCGAACCGGTACACCAGCCTCTTTCAACACCTTGTCGTTTTGCCTGATCGACGGCGGAGGACCGAAGACGGCGATCGACTGGCCGCTATCCATCACATACCACTGCACCGAGCTCCCCGGGGCGACTTCGGTCGGGATGGTGAAGACCCTGACAACGCGATCCTGCTGATCCAGTTCATGGATCTGCTGTGCCGTCCCCACGAAAATGTGTTTTTCCTTCGTGGCGATGCCGGTCGACCAGCTTGCGATCCTGGGAACGCCCGGCGCCACGATCGGCTCCCGAGTTTCAAGGATGGTCCTGACCGTCCCCGCGTCGAGGTCAACCTTTCGAAGCACGTTTGCCGATGACATGTACACCCAACGCGGCGGGACATCCCAGCGATCGGGCTCGAACCGACCAGCCGCGTCCCGAATAGATCGAGCCCGGCAAAGAACTCATCGAGTTCACCCGCCGCGGGAATCCAGTCGGCCCTGGGCACGGGATCGGTGCGAAAACCAGACATGCCAATGAAACCGATCCGACGATTGCTCTTGCGCTCGTAAGCGACGAAGTACCCGGCCCCGTCCGGTTTTTCGTCGTGAATGAAGAACCAGTTGGCGGTGGGCTCTCGCTCATTCGCGAAGGTCATGAGCCTGGACTCCCAGCCCAGCTTCGAGGGCCGGAAGGCTGTTTTCCTTGACACCCAGGACCATATACACCGCCGGGAGCTGGTCGTTTCTGTCCGGAGCCTCTTGTTCCTGGCCGCTCAGATCGCGATAGCTCGCCTCTGAAAGATTCGAGGGCGGCATGCTCTGGATCAGTATCGTGCCGTCCGACCTCACCACGAGCGATTCATAGGGAAGCCGGGTCGCCGCGTTGCCAGGCATCCTGAATCGAGGTGCCCAGCCAGATCGCGAGCACGAACCAGAGCGTGCCGAACCCGGTCGCGAGAGTCGCCGCCCACACGAGCTGTCGCAGAAGCGAATACCTTCGTGCCATCATGATCATGCGGCTCCTCGATCGCTGGCCGTCTCTTGATCGGCCGTCGCGTCATCACCGAAAACTGGCAACGACCTCCTGGGCCCGCGGGTGTAATCGACGAAGGCGTCTTCGAGATTCAGCCCCACGACGTCCCAGGCCAGGGGCGAAAGCGATTCGATCACCTGGCGCTGGTCCGGTCCAAATCCGACGATGACCAGCTCGAGACGGTGGCCCACTTCCCACGCCTGGACCAGCCCCGCACATCCGGGAAACGCCGGCGGCCGGCCCGGGAACTCGAGCACCACCTTGCTCACACTTTGCTTGAAGTGCTCGGTGGGACAATCGACGCGCAGCACGCCGTCGACCAGGATGCCGATCCGGTCGGCGACGCGCTCGACGTCGGCAAGAATGTGCGAGCTGAACAGGATCGTCCGCCCCTGGCGCTGAACGAGATGGATCATCGACATCAAGAAATCGCGGCGGGCGACGGTATCGAGACCCAGCGTGGGATCATCCAGGATGAGCAGGTCGGGATCGGGGGCGACCGCCAGGGCCAGGGCGACGTTGGCTCGCTGGCCGTTCGACAATCTGCGCAGCTTTGCCCGCGCCGGGATCTCGAAGTGGTCGAGAATCTGATCGAGCAACGGCTGATTCCAGCGGTCGGTATGGAACGAACGCGCGAACCGCGCCGCTTCGCCGACCGTCATCCAGCCGTAAAGCGGATGTCCCTCCGCCAGATAGGCAATGCGGGCACGTACCTCGGGCGGCAAGCTCGCGATCTCGTGGCCGAGAAGCTCGACCCGGCCGTAGTTGGGCTGGACCATCCCCAGCAGCATCTTGATGGTCGTCGACTTTCCGGCCCCGTTGCGACCGAGGAAGCCATAGACCGTCCCGACTGGAACGCGCAGGTCCAGGCAGTTGACCACGCACCGCGCGCCGTAGTACTTCGTGAGCCGCTCCGTGAAGATGGCATGCGTCATCGAGGCGCCTTTCTCCTTATTTCGAGCCCGCCTTCGCCGCGTTCCACTGAAACTGTCGCGATCGGCTGGTTACGAGCCGCAAGACTTCTTCCTCCGAGAACGCCAGGTGCACGGCCTCCGTGAGGAACCTGTCGAGAACTTCCAGCAACCGCCGCCGCCGCGCATCCTTGGTCAGCTCATCCTTCGGCTCGGCGACGAACACGCCGCGCCCCGGACGATTGTTGAGCAACCCCTCGCGCTCGAGCTCGGTATAGGCTCGGGCGACCGTGTTGGGATTGATCACGAGATCGCGCGAGAGCTGCCGCACCGAGGGCAACTGCTCGTCCGTCTTCAGGTCCCCGCGAGCTACCGCCTCGCGGACCTGCTGCACCAGTTGCTGATAAATCGGCAGGCGGCTCGCGCTGTTGATTTCATACTGCATGGGACCACCTTGATTAACTGTACTAGGTATCTTAATACAGTTGAACCTCGGAGTCAAGGGCACTCACCGTGAAACTCAGGTTCGTCGTCCAAGGTACTGTAGGAGACGGCGCTGACGCGAAAACGGGATCGCTGCTATCATCGGGTGACGGAGACCTGATCCTGGCGACGTCCAGCTCGGAGGTAGCTTCTCATTCCCAACTTTCGGTTCCCACGACTTGCAGATCGCCGCGTCCGGCGCGGGCTCATGATCACGGCCGTACTCGTGGTGGTCTGGCTCTTGTGCTCGCTGGCGGTCGCTTATGCGCTCACGTCTCGTCATGGGACGCGGACCGACGAGGGAACGCCGGATATCGGCGATGGGAAGCTCGAGTGCCACCGCCTCAAGACGAGTGATGGTGAGGAGCTTGGCGCATGGTTCATCGAGGGCACGAAAGACGGGCCGAGCGTCTTGATCCTACACGGACACAAGGGGAGGCGCTGGAACAGCCTGGAGCTTGGCAGGCTGCTTTCGTCGCACGGTTGCTCCGTTCTGATGATCTCGCATCGAGCCCACGGAGACTCAACCGGCGACTTTGACGACGTGGGCTACAGCGCGCGGCGCGACGTGTGCGCGGCGGTCGACTTTCTCGAGCGGCGGCGCCCCGGCCGGCCGGTGATCGTCGACGGCAATTCGCTTGGTTCCGCGGCGGCGATTTTCGCGGCCGGTGAGCTCGGCCATCGCGTGGCGGCCTATATCCTGGAGAGCCCGTACCAGGACTTGAAGATCGCGGTCTGGAACCGCGTCGAGAACGCGCTGCCGCGGGGCCTGAGTCACGTCGCCTATGGCGGCTTGAGGCTGGTCAGCCCGCTCTTCTTACCTCATCTCGACGCGATTTCTCCGGTGAAGGCGATCGGTGCCATTCCCGCGGACGTGCCGGTTCTGATCCTCGCCGGCGCGGCCGACCGCCTGGCGCGGCCCGAGGAGGCGCGGGCCCTTCACGACCGGGTCGCCTCGCACGGCCGGCTCGTACTTGTGCCCGGCGCCGGGCACGGCAATTTGCTGGGGTCGTCACCGGGGTTCTATCGCCGGACGGTGCTCGAATTCATGGGGCCGTTTTTCCAGGGGCGGCCGTAACACTTCGGGCTGAGTCTTGTCAGTGCACTGCCATCATCCCAGAGATCGTCCCAAGAACGAATCCAATCAACGAGATGGCGACGAGCGTCCAGAGCATGGAAAAACCGGCCCGATCAAACACGTAAGCCAGGGGAACGGCAATCGTCGGAACCAAAAGCAGAGGAAATCTCAGAGCAACCCCGAACGCGGCGATCCAGCCAATGACCTCGGCAAGAGAGAAGCGCGGCCACCGGAGGTTCGCCTGGACCCTCGACTTCTCAGAGTTCTGCATCATCGCTTGCGGTTTCCTGCCGCGCCGAGGTGAGATTGTGACGCTCCAATAATACCCGAGAGGCTACAACGATTTCCGACTGTTGAGTCGGATCAGTGGGTGCAGCTTGAGCTTGTCGATCTCGGCGTCAGTGTCGTTCGGGTTCCTGAGCGGGATCCGCGTCCCTTGCAGAGTGAGAACCGCCTTCAACTTCGGCAGTCCTTTGAGGTGGTCAAAACCCTCCGCGGTGATTGCCATGTCGTAGAGCTGAAGGGAAGTCAGGTTCGGCAGCCCCTCGAGATAGGCCAACCACTTGTCAGTGAGGTCGGCGCTGAGAAGCGTAAGGCTCTTCAACCTGGTCAGGCGCTTGAGAAACGCCATGTCTTCATCCCGCAACGGGACCGGGGACAGTTTCATGGCCAGCGTCAGCTCACGCAACTCGCTCATCTCCTCGATGTGCCGGAGCGGCCGGGGCGTGATCCTGTTCAACCTGAGGTCGAGTGACCGGAGGTTCTTGAGCTGTTGTAGGTCCTCGGCAGATGCGTCGGTCACGCTGGTGTTCACGACGGTCAATTCTTCGAGCCAGGGGAGTCGGCATGCCGCCCGCAATACCTCGTCGTCGCATTGCTCTCCCTGCAGAGAGACATACGTCGCGGTGTCGAGAAAGTCGCGCCCGAGTGTTCGGCGCAGCCAATCCGGCCAGGGGGGCCTGGGTATCGGGGAGATCCACGTCCCGCTCGACCTCTGCCAACTGTAACCAACCGACCCGCCGGCTCGCTCGATCGTCTCGACCGCTTCGCGTTGGACACGTGCGCGGTAGATCACCCAGCCAAGGCCGCCACCGATGAGCAGCACGAGAACCATGAGAGTCCGCACGCTGATTCGCACGCGACGTCGCCACGATCTGGGCGCTGGTTGTTCGTGCATCTCAACGACTCGTGGTGGCAATTTTCGTTACTGAGTCGAGGGCGGCAGAGGTGAGAGCGCCATCCCAACCTCGGAGTTTTTCGAACCGCCGCGCCACTTTCTTACTTATTCGCCTCTTATGTGCCCGGACTGCCGGGACATCCGTCGGGAGCTCAGGTTCGATGGCTCCGACAGTCGGAAAGATCGCGCATAATGATACAGAAGCAGAGGGATCACCGTGAAACCGTCCCGCAGCTCACCGACGATACCGAGGCTGATGCGATGGCCAGTGGCAGTCGACGAACAACGCGGTCGCTTGTTCACACACCTCCGTCGTACACTGATGTACGGATGCTTGAAAAGCACCTCCAAAACTGCCATTTCCGCCATTTTCTGGCACGCCCGGCGCGATCCCGACGCGTCGCGACTCGATCCGCAAGTCGTTCCGCCCAAAGCATATCGGACCTGTCATGGGTGTATCGGGGCGCTCAGGATCCCTCGTGAGTACAGGTGCACCGAAAGTGCCACACGGTTTTCCGCCCCATGTTCACTATCACTCGTTTACTCTGACGCCACAGCTTTGTCTTATATCGTTTCCCGTCGTCCCGAGGTTCGAGCTTCTTCAGGACCCGTCGCCCACCAGCCAGAGCGGGCAGTCGCGGCGGACGGCTTCGTTGGCGGCAAGGGCCAGACGGGCGTAGGTCAGGATCTCGGGGGATTCGGCGACCCAACCGTCGTCCGGGTCTTGGGCCACTTCAAGGAGATCAAGAAGCCCTTGGTCGTCGAGCGGAAGCTCCCATCGCCGGGCGAGCTGGGAGAGCTCGGTGCGCAGATCCGGGGAGGCTGGCGCAACAAAGCGGGCCGCCGGCAGCGAGAGGTAGAGAGACGGCCTGGACGTGGGCGGGAAGGTAAACGCCGCCACGATCCGAGCTCAGGGCCAGCAGATTGGGCAGGGCGTCGCTGCCCAGCTCGTCGGCCGCCTTGCGCTGGAGGTCGGCCCAGCCGATATCCGTCTGTTCGCCATAATGCACGGGTTCGGTTCCTTCCCATTCTCCCTCGCCACCGAAGGCATGGTCGAGGGCCACCGCGACCTCTTCGGCGAGACCCGGCTCGAACGTCCCGCGCGCACCGCCAACCGTGAAGCAAAGAGCCATGATGGAATCCTTGAAGCAATGGAGAGGAAGTGGGTGCCGTGAATGACGCGCTCCGTAGGGCTCAACGAGAGCCGCGCTGCGACGCTTGGCCGCTCGGAATACCAGAAGACGGCCGCGCGATAGTCGGCCGACACGTTGTTCTCGCCTCCATGCTCGATTCCCGCCACGATCGACCTTGAGTACGGCACGGGGTCAGACAGGTGCCAGCGATAGGCGGCGACCCGCCACGCTTCGCCCTGGTGGCCATAGGCCGGGAAACCGTGAAGAGGATAGCAGGCCGGGCCATCAAGTCGTCCCGGCAGCGCATACCAGCCGCAGTTGAAGTAGTCTTCGGTCCCTGTGCCGTGGATGGCCAGGCGGCCGTCGACGGTGAACCGGTCGTCGCCTTCCAGCCAGAAGGGGAGCTTCGCCTTGCCCTCGGTCAGGAGGAAAACACCTGCGAAATGGCCGCGTCCATTCTCGTTCAGCCACTCGACGTCCACCTTGTCGCGGGTCGGGCGAGACTCGCGCAGGGCGGCCCGGAAAAACCCCGCGTCGGCCGCGGTGCCTTGCACCGTGCGCACCTGCAAGGCCCCCCGCAGCGGTTTGTCGCTATCGATTCGCAGGATCGCCTGGCGGTGATACGGCATCGGGAAGCGGTTGTACCAGGAATCCGCCCGCTGGCCTAGCAGCAGCGACTGGTAGGGACGCCCTCCCTCGACCAGACCGAACGCAAGGCCAAGCGGCAGGTCGACGCCCGCGTCGGCATCAGCGGCCTCGTCATCGTCCCAGACCAGGCGCAGCCGGGCTTCCCTCCATGCGTCTTCGGTGCCGGCCGCGGGAAAAACCTCGAGCGATCGCACGGTCGCTGGCCCAGCCCGTAGTACATACTTGTGAGAGCTGTGGGCGAGCCCTTCGACCTCGTAACGTGCGACATAGGCCTCGGTCAGATCGGTCTCTTCGTACTCTCCGGGTCGCGTCCAGATCCGCGTAGCTCGATCAAGCTTGGCCTGATCCTCGGGCGGGAGTTGATCGGTGAACGACGTAACCCCCTCTGCTTCCGGCCAGCCCGACCATGTTGATCTGGTAGAACCGGACGGCCTGCCCTTCGACCAGGATCTTGCAGCCGGCACGGAACGGGATGGGAACATAAGAGACGTAGCCCCCGGAGCCCTCGAACGCCAGGGGCCGGGGAAAATGGGGATGAGCTCCCGAGAAGATGAGCTGGAGCGGAACGTCGAGGGCCGGCGTGTCGCGGCCATCGAGGTAGATCTTGAGGTGTTCTTTTTTGCCGCCGAGCAGGCCTGGGCGCTCACCCGAGGTATGAGTGAACCAGATTCGCTGCACGACTCCCGGTCCCGTCGCCTCGGCCAGAACCGAGTTGCCTCCCTCGAGGCGAAGCTTCGAATAGGTACCCTTGAAGCCGTCGTTATTGCCGCCCGTCCGGTCGTACGAGCTGAACCCGCGGGCGGCGACGCCCGGCTCGCGGAGGCGAGCCAGCAAGCCGAGGTCGTAGAGTTCCGCGGGTGATCCCACCGGGCGAAATCCGGCGGAGTTCTCGCGCGACAGAGCGGAGGTGTTTGGTCCACCAGTCTGGGCGATCAAGAACAGCAAAGCAGCAACTAGGGGCATCGCCAGGCATCTCAAAAAGCCGCGTCAAGCACAAGCGAAATCCTCTTGCACGAATTCGGGAGTACGAGGCTCCAGCCGAGTCAATTGCCCCACCTGCTCGGCAGGAGCCTCGCACTCCCAAAATCACGAGAAGCCATTGAGCAAGGCACGCCGGAGAACAGGCCATCGAGCGAGCACGCCAAAACGCAGCCTTGTGTGCTCGACTCTGGAATCACCACCGGGCTCCTCGTATCCTGGTGCCATTCGCAGGCGGCCCATGCTTGACCTGGCGAGCAGGATTCGAGCGCGATGCCGTGACCTACTCGCCCGTCATTGGTTCGTTTCCCGCGCCCTGAGTGTGCTCCTGACCTTGCGCCCTGTCAAGCACCTATTGCCCAGAAGAGTCTTTCCATGAATCGATGTCGGCTTGCCCCCGCGTTCTTGCTGGCGACTGCCTGTCTAGGCGAGCTCTTCACATCAACGTCGAGGGCGAGCGAACCCGCACAGCCGGTTTCCGGGACGATCGCCGCTACTCGGCCCGCGTCTCCCCTGGGTTTCGCACCCGGTTCACGCCCCAGGCAACTCGATGCCGAAGCGGCCGCCCTGGCAGTTCCGACCCCGGAAAACGCCCGCAAGTGGCTCAGGACGCTGACGTCCGAGCCGCATGTCGCGGGCACGCCAGCCGACCACAAGACGGCCCTTTTCGTGCGCGACCTGCTGCGGGAATGGGGCTGGAAGGCTGACCTGGTTCCTTATGAGGTCTTGCTCAACTACCCCCGGAACCCACCATCCCTTCAGATCAACCGGCCCGACCACAAGAGCCTTGTTCTTGACGAGGCTCCGCTGTCCACCGACAAAGACTCGGCCAGCACCCAGGCGTTTCCCGCGTTTCACGGCTATGGCATCTCGGGGACGGCGGCCGGCCAGGTGGTGTATGCGAACTACGCGCGGCCCGACGATTTCGCCGCGCTCGACAAGTTGGGAATTTCCGTTCGCGACAAGATCGTGCTGGCGCGATACGGCGGGAATTTCCGAGGCCTCAAGGTCTTGAACGCTCAGAAACGCGGAGCACGGGGGATCCTGATCTTTTCCGATCCTGGCGACGACGGCTACGCCAGGGGAGACGTCTATCCGGCTGGTCCGTTCCGCCCCGGCTCGGCCATCCAGCGAGGCAGCGTGCAGTTCCTTTCGCTCGGACCAGGTGATCCCTCGACCCCGCACGGTCCGTCGGTCAAGGGGGCCGATCGGCTGCCCTACCATCCGATCGACGGTTTTCCGACAGAGCAGAGTCGTATGACTTTCCTGTCCGGTTCGACCCGAACGCTTCTTGTCAAGGAATGGGAAGCCAAGACCGGTCTCAAGCGCGACGATTATTTCGCCACGATCCCCTCTCTCCCCATCAGCTACAGCGCAGCGCGAGATCCTACAAGTGCTTGCCGGCCCCAACGTGCCCTCCGGGTGGCAAGGGGGTCTGCCGCTGGCCTATCACGTGGGACCTGGGCCCGCGGAAGTCCAGTTTTCGATTGAGATGGACTACCAGGTTCGCACGATCTGGAACGTGATCGCCACGCTCCCCGGCTCGGTCGAGCCGGAGAGCTGGATCATGGTGGGGAACCACCGCGACGCCTGGGTCTACGGCGCGGTCGACCCGGGCAGTGGCACGGCGGCGACGCTCGAGATGTGCCGGGCCATCGGCTCGGCGGCGAAAGGCGGCTGGAAGCCGCGACGCACCCTGGTTTACGCGAGCTGGGACGCCGAGGAGTACGGCCTGGTGGGCTCGACCGAATGGGCCGAGGAGCACGCCCGGGAAGTGGATCAGAAGGTTGCGCTCCTGCTCAACGTCGACTCGGCGGTGAGCGGTCCTGACCTCGACATGGGCGGAGTGCCGTCGCTGCGCGACCTTGCCCTGGACGCCGCCGGTGCGATCACCGATCTCCGAACCGGCCGCTCATTGCGTGCCATCTGGACCGATGGCCGCCGCGCGGCCTGGGCCAGCGCCAGCTCATTGAACCTGGCAGACCCGCTCTGGGACGAGCCAGCCGATGGGTCCAAGACGATTGCCGCAAAGCCCGACACGCGCAGGTTTCATCCCCCAGATGCACCCGCTCGGCTCGGGCTCGGATTACACCGTGTTCCTCGATCATCTGGCGGTCCCTGCGCTCGATATCGGCTTCTCGGGCCGATACGGCGTCTATCATTCCATCTATGACGACTTCACCTGGATGGAGAAGTTCGGCGACCCTGAGTTCCTCACGCACACGATGGCCGCCCGGCTCTACACGGTCCTGGTCATGCGTGCCGCCGCGGCCGAGCTATTGCCATTTCGCTTCGCGCCTTATGGCGAGGCCCTCCGCGATCATGTCGACGAGTTCCGCATGATCGAGGCGCGTCAAGCCCGGGCGAAACCGGACGAGTCGAGACATGCCGGCAAAGAATCGACCGCCCCGGCCGGGAGCTTCGAGGGATTGCCGGACCTGGTCCATGCGGTTCGCGCCTATCAGACGCGAGCCGCCCAGGTTGAACCGGGCGCTCGACGACCTGTGCGGCCGAGACGGCGTGCCCAAGGAAAGCCTGGCACGGTTGAACAAGGCAATCGCGCAGGTGGAACGGGCTTTCTCGCTAGGCGGCGGACTGCCCGGCCGTCCCTGGTTCAAGCATTCGATTTACGCACCCGGTGTGACAACCGGCTATGGAGCATGGCCCTTGCCCGCGGTTCGCCAGGCGCTGGAAGAGAAGAAGCCGGAGCGGCTGCGTCCGCTGGCAACCGAGACAGCCGCCAGCATCGACAAGGCGACCGCCGCGCTATCGATGGCACTGGAAGCCGCCACGGCCGCCGGCGCGGCGAAGTGACGAACGAGTCGACTTGATCGGAGAACGACGCGGGATCACCGGATGCTCTGATCAACACTTGCGCGATTTCGCATTCGAGAGGAAGCTCTTGATGGAAACTCACCAGACGCCGAGCCGAGAGGCAATGGTCTTGCCCCGGGTGCTCGGACCGGTCCAGGCTTTTTGCGTGGTGGTCGGTTCGGTCATCGGTTCGGGGATCTTCCTCGTACCGGCGAGCGTGGCGGGGAACGTGCCATACATGGGCGGGATCGTCCTCGTGTGGATCATTGGCGGCCTCTTCAGCGGCGCAGGTGCCCTCACGCTCGCCGAGCTTGGGGCCATGATGCCGCGTGCCGGCGGTCCCTATGTCTACATTCGCGCCGCCTATGGTCCCGTTCCGGCATTTCTCTTCGGTTGGACCGAGTTCACGGTCGTGCGAGCCGGTTCGATGGCCACGCTGGCCGCGGCGTTCGCCCGCTATTTCGTGATCCTCTTCAAGCTGCCCCCGATCATGAACGTGCACCTCTGGCAAGGCGTCGCGGCCGTGATGGCCATCGCGGTCGTGACCGCGGTCAACATCACGGGAACACGCCGGGGAGGCGCGCTTCAGGTGGTCGGCACAGTACTCAAAGTCGGCGGTGTCGCAGCCCTCATGTTCTTGCCATTTTTCATCCGGAGTGGAAGCCTGAGCAACCTTGAGCCGATCTGGCCCGACGCCCTGAACGGCTCGCTCTTCACGGGCATCATGGCGGCCATGGTCGGCGTGCTCTGGGCTTATGACGGGTGGATCAACGTCACACCGCTGGCCGAGGAGATTCACAACCCAGACCGCAACGTTCCCCGCGCCTTGATCCTGGGCATGGCCACGCTGATCGTGGTCTACGTGGGGATGACGCTGGCCTACCACTATGTCTTGCCGATGTCCGAAGTGATCAGCGCCGATACGACCGAGGCGGGCAGTCAGAAGGCGGTCGCCGCGGTCTACTGCCAGCACTTGCTGGGTGGTTACGGAGTGACCGCGATCTCGATCCTTGTCATGTGCTCAACCTTTATCTCGATCAACGGCAATGCGCTGACCGGCCCGCGCGCTATTTCGCCATGGCGCGCGACGGCCTCCTGCCGCGCAGCCTGGCTCGTGTACACCCGAAGTTCGAGACGCCCGCGAACGCCGTGCTGGCGCAGGGACTGTGGGCGATCTTGCTCACGATCGCCGGCACCGCGCTCATCCTCGTGCCCCCTCCCGAGCTTACCGAGACTGGGTCGGGCTACTTCCTGAACGCCTGGCGCAGCGCTCAACAAGAAACCGCTCTACGACCTGCTTTATAACTACGTCATCTTCGGCGCCAATATCTTCTATCTGCTGGCCGTCGTCAGCGTGTTCGTGCTGCGATCCAAGCTGCCCGACCTGCCGCGCCCCTACCGCACCTGGGGATATCCCTTCACCCCCTTGCTCTACGTGGTCGGCGCCGTCTTGCTGCTGGGAAACATGCTGCTGAGCCACGAGAGCCGCGGGCAATCCGTCGCCGGCCTCGGCCTGATTCTCCTGGGCCTGCCGGCCTACGCGATCTTCCGCCGCGCCGGGAAAAGAGGATCAACTGACTGACTGACCAGGAAAGAATTTCAGAATCCAAGAATCGCGGTCTCGACAGGGGAGCGTTCCACGTCGGGCAGCAGCGATGCAAGGCGCGAAGTGTCGAGCGAGACGTCGACCGGCCTGGGCTCTGCAAGAGCGACGTCGGTCATCCGGTTGGCCCGGACGAGGGCCGGGTCGATGCCCAGCGACGCGGTGATGCGGCTCATGAGCTCGAAGCGGCTGAGGCGTTCTCGTCCGGCGATGTGGATGACGCCCTGGACGTTCGCCGCCGCCAACCGAGCCAGCAGTCGAGCCGCCGTCTTGTAGTCCAGGGGCGTGCGGTATTCGTCATTGAAGAACGACTGTGGCCGCCCGGCCCGGAACCCGGCCATGGCCCGCTCGAAGAACGATTGGCGGCCTGAGTGTGTCGGGCCGTAGAGAAGGCTGAGCCGCGCGACGAGGCCGCCCGGCAGATCAAGGACCGCCGATTCGGCCTGGGCCTTGGTGCGGCCATAGGCCAGGATGGGCCGCGGCTCGTCGTCTTCGCGATACCACGAACGCGCGCCGTCGAAGACGAGATCGGTCGATGTAAACAAAAGCCGCCGCCCGTGTTCCCGGCACCACCTGGTCAGCGTTCGGGTTCCCTCGACGTTGACGGCGTATCCCCTGGCGGGATCGTTTCTGACCTCGTCCGCCGCGCTGATCGCCGCGGCATGAACGATCAAGTCTGGCTCGGCTTCGTCCAGGGCCGCGAGGACGATCTTCTCGTTGGTCAGGTCAACCGGGTGAATCGGCTGGCCGAGGTGCTCTGCCTGGTGGCGTCTGCTCCAGGCGACGACCCGATTGCCTGCCCCGGTCAGCTCTTCGAGGAGGTAAGAACCGAGCTGTCCAGTCGCACCCGTGAGCACAATCCTCATGATTCGCAGCTCCCGAACCCGAATCCGATTCCCGCGGAAATTCGCCGCAAGACGCGCCGCACCTCTGCCGATTCTAGGCCAACAGAACCCCTGGGGGGAACGACCTGGCAGCGCACATCTCCTTTCATGCGTGGGCAACGTGGGAGCGGCCGCGATGGACATTCGCAATGTACCCTTGAACGACCTGGTTCTCGACCCGAACCTCAACCTGAGAGACCGGCTGGACGATTTCACGGTCGAACGATACGCCGATTCGTGGGATCGGCTGCCGCCGATCACCGTTTATGAAATCGACGGCAAATGGCTGGTCGCCGACGGCTTCCATCGACACGCCGCCGCGGTGATGATCGGCAAGCGAACGATTCCGGCCGAGATTCGCGTCGGTACCTTTACCGATGCGCTCGATTTCGTCTCGGGAGTCAACCTGTTCCACGGCCTGCCTCTGACTCGCTCCGAGCGCAGACGCGCCGTTGAGATCAAGCTCAAGCTCCATCATGACTGGTCTGACCGGCGCACGGCGGAAGAGCTCGGCGTCAGCCGCGAGCTGGTTGCCAAGCTGCGCAGGCAGTTGATCGAAGGCAACCAGATACCCAACAACCCCGGCCGCGTCGGCTCCGACGGCAAGCTCTACACGTCGGCGGGGATTCCTCGCGAACAGCCCGAGCGCCCAAAGGCCAAACCCGAAATCGACGAGGACGACAGCACCGAACGCGGCCGCCGCGGGATGGGTGCTGTCGCGGCACCGCCCCGAGAGGAATCCGTCGCGCCCAAGGCCAAAGGGAAAGGGCTGCTTCCCGACGAGATCCACTGGGAGGGTGGACCAGCCCATGGCGATGCAGCCGGTGGTCCAATCGACGTGTCCGCACCCACGATCGACGAGCTGCTGGAGCTGATGGCTCGGCAGATCATGCAGGTCGTCACCTGGACGCAGGCGGATGGGTTTCTCGAGAGCTACCGCACGGCGGGCGGCAACGCTCGAGGTCTGTTCCAATCCGCCGTTTTCAAGCTGAGCGCACGCGCCAATCAACTCTTCAAGAGCCGATGAGGCGATCCTTGCAAGGTCAAACGATGGCACTCAGAACCCTGTCGGCCAGAAACCTTCCCTCGCGCGTGAACCGCAGCCGCAGACCGTCATCGTCAATCAATCCTTCGCCCACGAACTTTGCCAGATCCGGGCCGGCCAGCCGATCGAGGGAGTAACCGGTCCGGATCTGGAAATCGTCGCGATTGATCCCCTGCACCGTTCGACGCAACATCAGGACCGCTGTTTCGCGTGCCCGCGCCTCCGGTTCGAGCACCTCGCTCGGCCCCGTTGCAGACTCTCCGGCCTCGATGCGGCGAAGGTAAGCCGAGAGGTCTCGCGTGTTGACCGACCGGACGCCGTGAATATACCGCGCCGCGCCAGGCCCACCCCGAAGTAGGCCTCGTTCGCCCAGTAGACCAGGTTGTGCCGCGATTCCTCGCCGGGTCGGGCGTAGTTCGAGATCTCGTACATGTTGAGGCCGGCACCTTCAAGCCGATCGATCACGGCTTCGTACATCTCACGCTCAACGTCTTCGTCCACAGGGACTACCTGGCCGGCCTGCCATTGCTTCCAGAGATTTGTTCCCTTCTCATAGACCAGGCCGTAGCACGAGAGGTGCGAAGGCCCGAGCGCGAGCGCGGTATCAAGGTCGGTTTCGCAATCGCGTAAAGTGGAACCCGGCACGCCGAAAATCAGGTCGAGCGACCAGTGCGGGAACCGATGCCGCACCAGGTCGACTGCTCGGGCCACTTCATCGGGAGCATGATTCCTCTCCAGGGTCTTGAGCAGATTGGGCTGGAAGGATTGCGCACCGAGGCTGATCCGGTTCACTCCCGCCGCGGCGAGAATCTCAACCTTCGCCTCGTCCAGCGTTCCGGGGTTCGCTTCGACGGTCCATTCGCCGTCTGGTGTCAAGTCAAACCAACGCCGAATGACAGCCATCAGACGGCTCAGTTGCGGAGGGTCAAGACGCGTGGGAGTTCCTCCGCCGACGAAGATCGTGTCAACCGGCTGAGGTTCGCCGAGCGTCAATTCCAGCTCGCGCTCAAGAGCAGCGAGGTAGCGGTCAGCGAGGTGGTCAGAGCCAGCGAGCGAGGCGAAGTCACAGTAACCGCACTTGTGAGCGCAGAAGGGGATGTGAATGTAAGCTGCACGTGGCCAGATCCAGGGAGGAAGATCGGCGTGCGATGTCGAGGCCGATTTCAAGGGCAGGCGATGCCGCGGACTCATGTTCTCAGGGAACCGCTTCCAGAAAACGCACCTCGGGGACGTGGGCTTTGATCGCTTTTTCCGCGAGCATCGTCAAGGTGAACACCGAGGACGAACAGCCCTGACAGGCCCCCAAAAGCCGGACCTGGACAATGTTGTCCTGGTCGATACTTACGACCTCGAGGTCGCCGCCGTCGGTGCGAAGGCCGGGCCGTACGTGCTCTTCAAGAACCCGTTCGACGCGCTCAAGAATCTCGCTGGCAGAGGACTGGGGGCTGGCTTTTGCTGGCAGAGACATGGCGCACTCAATCGGGACGGGCCGAGGGATAGTTTCGGGGATCTCATCGCAGACGTCAATAGTCGTTATCGTACCCGCCACCCCGCCGCCGCGATACCCGCCGGAACCCCGATAGCCCCGCTGGCCGCCGCCACCGCCACCGCCAGTGGTTCGCGGTCGTGCCTCGTTCACTGTCAGCCGGCGGCCGTCATGATCGCGGCCATCGAGCGTTTCGATCGCGGCCAAGGCTTCCTCATCATTGGTCATCTCCACGAAGCCGAATCCACGGCTTCGACCCGTGTCCCGGTCGCTCAGCACCTCCGCTGAACTTACAGATCCGAATTGCTCGAACAGTTCTCGGAGCTGATCGGAATCAACGGTGTACTTCAGGTTGCCGACGTAAAGCCGCTTGGCCATCGCACTTGCCCGCAACAGGCTCTCCACCGAATTTCGAGAAAACTCGCCGCGGCTGCCAGGGGCGGACTCGCCGCCTATCGCAGCCCGGAGCCGTTCCGCTTCCAAGACCGTCTCTTGGTTCGGTGACTTGAAGTCTATACGGCTCGGAGGTTTTTTTCAACGCTCTGGGGCAGACGCGACTGTATGATGAGTGCTATCCCTCGGTCGGACCTGGAGATTCTCTTGGCTTATGCAACGAGGTGGCTCTATGCGAGCGTATCGACCTGGACGCTTTGGTTTCCTGGTAACTCTTCTCATGGGGCTCGCAGCCGCCTCATCCTTGTGCGAGTCTCGCCAGTGCGGAGACATGGAGGCTGACCGTCAAACGCCAGAGGCAAAGTAGCGGACGATACGCCGGTCATCGTCGAGGCTCCGTCAAGCCTGGCCGCCGGTCATTACCGGCTCGCACTGTCTGGCTCAAGGAAGCCAACAAGCGCCCAGATTTTCACGGATGGCGGCAAGCAGTGGCTGGCGGTTATCCTGCCGAAAGCCATAACTCATCATGCTTCTGACCTTCAACTGGCTTCCGACTCAGGGAGACACGACGAGCTCGGAATCAGCCTGACTCCCTCCGGCCCCAACATCAAGATCTTGATCGACGGCTCGCTCTTCTCAGAGTACCGCACGGACGTAGGAGCCAAGCCCTTCTTGTTCCCGCTCATCGGTCCGACCGGGGCTTCCTACACCCGGGCTTACCCGATGGAGAAAATCGCGGGTGAGGACTTCGACCATCCCCACCAGCGATCCTTCTGGTTCACCCATGGCAAGGTGAACGGAATCGATTTCTGGTCAGAACAAGCGAGTCATGGAGTGATCAGGGAGACCGCGCACACGACGGTGCTCTCCGGCCCGGTACTGGGACGGCTGCGCACGACCGATGATTGGCTTGCACCCGACGGCCGTAAGGTTTGCGAAGATGAAAGAGTGCTCACCATCTATCAGGCAGGGACGACGCGGATTCTTGATTTTGAGATCACAATCAAGGCCACCGCCGGTCCCGTGACCTTCGGTGACACCAAGGAAGGGATGTTCGGCGTCCGTGTCGCATCGAGTATGGACGTGGACCGAAAGCTCGGAGGCAGGATCACGAACGCGGAAGGGCTGCATGATGCCGGGGCGTGGGGCAAGGCGTCTCCCTGGGTCGACTACACCGGGCCGGTGCAAGGCAAGACGGTGGGAATCACGATCATGAACCACCCGCGGAGCTTTCGCTACCCCACGACCTGGCACGTCCGGACGTACGGCCTGTTCGCCGCCAATCCGTTCGGATGGCATGATTTCGGCCTGGGCAAAACCGGTGAACATAAGCTCGACGCGGGCCATGAGCTCTGGTTCGGTTACCGAGTGATCTTGCATGAAGGCCAGACTGACCCTTCGCGCATCGCTGAGGCGTTTGAGGGCTACAAAGACCCACCGCAGGTTGAAGTCAGCGCGAGATAAAGTCTGGAAAGTCCGAATCGCCTTGCCTGATCCAGTGCGAAGGCGTGGCCACGCCATCCACGGGCACGTCGTGCGATTCTACCGGCAGTTCCTCAACGACCTGACAGTCAAACCCAAGTGCCCAGCGGCTGGCGTCGGGTCTGAGTCGAGGCAGAAGTCGGTCATAATAGCCGGCGCCGCGGCCCAGCCGATAACAGTGGAGGTCAAACGCGAGGCCCGGCACGAGCACCCAATCGATTTCTTCGGGTTCGATGGGGAGACAGTGCGGTCCCGGTTCGGGGATCTTCAGGGTTCCGGGTTCGAGATCGTGTCCTGGATCCAGGATCTGGAACAGCCGCATGACCTGCCGCTGCCGATCGACCCTGGGAAGCACGACTCGCTTCCCGGCCTCCAGGGCGTGAATGAGAAACGGCCTGGTCTCAAGCTCCTCGACGAACGCCTTCGCGTAGAGCAAGACGGAACCTGCTTCGGCATAACCGGGAAGCCGGTCAAATAGCCGGAGAAGGGCAGCCTCCTGGGCCGCTCGTTCTTCCTGACCAAGGGCCAGGATCAGCGACCTGGCGGAACGCCGGAGCGCTTTCTTGAGGTGGGCAGCGGAAACGCTCTGATCCATCAGGGGCTCGCGCAATCGCGATCGGGCGCAGTCTCGATTCGGCAAAAAAAACAAGCCCGTGACGACCTCCGTAAAGAGGTTGGCACGGGCCAATCAAACCTCCACCGCAATGCCGTTGGGGCGCTTTTGAGAACCCGCAGTTCAGGTGGGAGCCACAGACCTACGAGAAACCGAAATTTCAAGAGGCCGATATCGGCTCCCTACGGGTCGCATGTTGGTTCGCCAAAAGGACCGCTCCGTGTCGAGCATGGCAGAGGCTGAGCTCGGCCGAAACCGAACACGTTCATCCTAGCTCTCGGGCAGGCCGCTGACAAGTCCGTACCTTGCGAAAAAGAAGATGCATTTTCCGAACACGGCGGCATCAAGCTACGACCTGCGTCCCTGCTCGATCTGCTTGCCGCCAAGTTGCCGGATCTGATCTCGGAGGCGGGCGGCTTCTTCGTAATCTTCGAGCGCGACGGCAAGCTCGAGCTGCTGCTCGAGCCGTTCCAGGGGACCGATGGGCCGGTCCTGATCGATCTCGGCTCGCCAGCCGATCAGAAACCCGAGCTCCGCGCATTTGCCCTCGTGCTCTTCCTGGTGATACTCGCGAAGGAACCGGCGAATCTGTTTGATGCCCTCGTCGATCCGTTCCAGGGCGGCGGCAAAATTGCTGGTGGCCAGGGCCTGAAGCGCCAGGGCTCGAGTCTGCATCATGGTGACGTAAGGGCGGTACTGGTCGAACTCGATCTTGTCGCGCTGGCGGGTGGCGTGCTTGACCACGAAGGCGAAGAGCTTCAGGTTCCGTTCCGTGTCCCTCACGACGAGATCGTAGCGGCGGAGGTGGAAGGCCGACAGATAGCGATGATAAAACTGGCGCCCCTCGCGCATGAGCTTGGCACAGGCCTCCTGATCAAGCGAGAAGGCCTGGTCGGCGGCCGCCGCCTTCTTGCGACGGGCATCGTAATACTCCAGCAGCGAGTCGAAACCGTGCGGCCTCTGACCGTCGGGCCGGCCTGTGAGCTCCATCTGGAGAAGTCCCAGGTCGACTCTCATCTGAATTTTTTCAGATCCATCATCCCCCATGATAAGGCGAACCTGGATCTCGTCCGGATCGAAGTCCCAGCCGGCGAGAATTGAACTGACGTCCTGGCTCACGAGCATACTCTCCGGGATGGAGTGGACCGATCGCCGGGCTTCGGCCCGCGGCGCGAACGAGGCCGGCTCCTCCTTAAGTTTATGGTCAAGCGAGGAGCCTGGCAACGGCGAGCGCGAAAACGCCGCGCCAGGGCCACCTCGAGAGCGACCTTTGCGCGGCGGTTCACCGCCGATCGGGCAATTCGCGGGCAAGCTGGAACTAAAGCTCGTTGTTATCGTGGATCATCGGCTCGAGTTCCTTGGTGTTACGTTCGACGGCCAGAACGATCGTCCTTTCCTCGACGCCATCGGCGCTCGCGGCCACCGCGGGAATGATCTGGCGAGAGTCGGGCAGGCTGTAGCGGACGGTGAAGGTGCCATCGGAGCGAAGCTGTACGGGCTCGCCTTGCAGCGTCACGTGGGCGTTCGGTTCGGTCGTGCCGTACACGATCAGTTCGGCGTCGAGCTCGAAGTGGAACGTCCGGCCCAAAGGCGACAGTCCGCTGACCGAGATATTCTGCATCGACACACTGGAGAGCGGCCGGCGCAGCCGCTCCTCGAAGAGCTCGCGGAGGTCGAGCGTCGAGATGGCCCGATTGCAGCCGATGGTTGACGGGTTCTGCACGCGATCGAACTGCTCCTGCACCGTGGACCAGTTCTCGTCGAGAGCGTCGGTGACGCCGGCTTTCGGAGTCGTGACGATGTTTGACCGCGCCAGGACGTAGAACCTGCCGCGGCGCGACAGATAACCGATGTCAATGCGGAATGACCGGGGAGGCTCCAGGACGTCGATGTACCAATTATTGACGCCCCCGTGGATGGGGATGTCGCGAACGTGGCGTTCCGACCCGGCCGTGGTATCCTCACTCGTGACATCCATGAGCCTGAGGATCGGCTGGGCGCTGTGCCATTCCTGGCCCAGCGCGGCTCGGGCGCGGGCCAGGGTCGTCCGGCTCAGCTCCCAGTAAGCATGCAGCCAGAAGGAATCGCGGGCCAGAACGATGATGCGGTCTTTCTGGCAGGCGTGATCCAGCGTGTGCGGCATGGCGAGGGCGCTCGCACCTGCGGCGAACGCAACGGATCGGCGCGGCGACGGCAGGTTCCGCCGCGTTGGCCGATTGCTTCCTCGATGAGGCGACCTTGCGCAGCGGCGGTTGATGCTTGGTTGCCTTTTTCACTCGCGATGGCGCCGATCGGGTTACAGTCAGAGCCCGAATCAACTGGTCTTTACGCATCGCGTGCCAACCTGAGATGCCCTGCTCCTTGGCCATCTGAGCCAAATGCTTCTTATTGCAGTCCTTGAGCGCGTCGGCGGTCATGCGGAACCACTCCAACACCGCCGGCGCCACCACCAGGCAGACGCGAGCGATGGATGAGAAAGTGCAAGAATCATCCGTGAGTGGACCGATCCGGAGCACTCCCTGTGTCCCGGATTCAAGGAGAACTAGCGCTGTTTGAAGATCCCTGGTGCCCGGCCACGAGCAAACCCGCGGGGGTGAAATCGCATGCCAAAAAAAAAGCCGTCAACCCACGTTACCGGGTTGAGGCCATTTGACCGTTTCAGCTGGGTCGGACTCGCCGAGCCTGGGTGAGAACATGGCGATTCCCCACTCTGGGTCGAACCGAACGTCTCGGGCAGCCGATCGCGAAATCGCCGTCCGTCAGACCAAATCACCGGTTACGGAATACCATAATGACGTTGCCGATGTCAATGACGATTCCCTGGTCCGTGTTCGATAACGGACGTTTTTCGGCTCGTTTTTCTTGATTCCGACACAACCAGATCGTGCGCTGGTGTACGGTTCCCAGACCGCCCGCCGACCCAGCATGCAGGCGTCAGGTGTGCTCGGTCAAACCGTCTTCTACGACTTTGTGAAAAATTTCTCGAACTGGGCTGCTGGGTAGTTGACATCGGCATGGGCCCCTGTATAAATGAGATCTACGTGCGGGGGTCCCGCCTCGTTTCCTTTGTTTTACCGGTTTCCCTGCCCTGCCACGGCCGCGATTTGCCGCTCCAGCTTTGGTGCCCAGAGGCTCTTCCCGACGTGACGACTGGGGCGGGAACCGGGAGACGATTGTGATCCAGAAGCCTGAATCGCGTTCAGCGCTTTCTGTCGGTTACTACTGGTGCGCCCGCGTCACGACAATCGGTCTGGAGTTCGCAACACCGGCGCTCTTGGGCTTCGGCCTTGATCGGTGGTGGAAGACGAGTCCATGGATCACGGTGATTGGTGCTTTTCTCGGTCTGGGCCTGGGGATGAGTCAGGTGCTCCGCCTGGCTAGCGAATCGTCTCGGCCGATCGAGCAGAGGCCCAAGATTTCCCCGGCAGGTCCCCAAGAGCAGCGCGACTCCCACGACTCTCTTCCCTGATGGTTTTTGGTTATTGGTAGCGGCGGATCGGTTCCGAACAGCTTTTTGAGCACGAGAGAACATGGCAGAGCACGGCGGAAGTCCTTTAGATCACGTGATCGACCACCCCACGCTGGAATTTCCCTGGTGGAACCCGCCCACGTACGAGCTCAGGATTGACTTGCCGCAGATCGCCGGCGTTCAGATCACCCGGTTCATGGTCATGGAGCTTGTGGCGGCCATCCTCATTGTCGTGCTTGTGGTGCCGGTGGTGCGGCATGCCAGCCGCCATCACGTGTCTCGTGGCGGGTTCATGAACGCATTCGAGACGCTTTTATTGTTCATCCGCGATGATGTGGCTCGACCGGCCATCGGCGGTCACGGGGCGGATCGGTTCTTGCCTTATCTCTGGACGGCGTTTTTCTTCGTGCTCTTCAACAACCTGCTGGGCATGATTCCGGGTTTCGCCTCGCCCACGGGAAATATCAATGTCACGGCTGTGCTGGCGGTGATGACGTTCGTGGTGGTTGTCGCGGCGGGCATCCAGCAACTGGGCTTCGCGGGTTACTGGGTGGGGCTCGTACCGCATCTCGACGTGCCTCCCGCGCTCAAGGTGTTTTTGTGGCCGCTCATGTTCCTCATCGAGATCCTCGGCCTCGTGATCAAGCACATCGTCCTCGCCGTGCGTCTTTTCGCCAACATGTTCGCAGGACACGTGGTGCTGGCCGTGATCCTCGGATTCATCCTGTTAACCTACAAGACTGCGGTTTTTTACCTCGTCATGCCGGCCTCGATTGGCGGCGTGGTTTTCCTGAGCCTCCTGGAGCTGTTCGTGGCCTTCTTGCAAGCTTACATTTTCACCTTCCTGTCGGCCCTCTTCATCGGCGCGGCGGTTCATCCCCACTAGAGAAAGATGAGCCGTCGTCCGCTGCGCCGACGGCGCAGGTGGGCGGTGCTCGAAGGAGCGGCAAGTTGGCCCCTAGACTGGACCGTCTGAAACCAAAGGCCCGTACATGATCGCAGGCGAGGCCGCGGGGCCTTGCCTTTCAGCCGGGGCGTTGTGAAGCCCCACAATTGATCCTTCTCCACAGACCCGCAACTACCATTAGGAGCTGATGGTTCGATGAGATTCTTCAAGTCCGCCGCCCTGGCCGCGTTGATGTTGCTGTTCACTGGTGGTGCTGTTTTCGCCCAGGGTACCGCGCCGGCCGCGCCATCCTTGGTTTTGGATCTCAAGCCGATCGGCGCCGGCCTGATCATCATCGGCGCGGCCCTGGGGATCGGCGGCCTGGGCAGAGCGGCCGTCGAGAGCATGGCGCGCCAGCCCGAGCTCGCCGGCAACATTCAAACGGCAATGATCATCGCCGCGGCGCTCATCGAGGGCGTCACGTTCTTCGCGCTCTTGCTGCAGATCATCGTCTGAGAGCCGCCGACGGAGCAAGTTTCGATAGAAACCCGCCCATGCCTGCCGGCTTGGCTTGACTTGCCCAGAAGGCTGGCGGGTTCTTCGAGCAGACGACTGAAGATCAACAGTACCCGTGAGAACCTAGCCATGTTTCGGAGCAACTTGCGCATCCTGGCCATCGCGCTGCTGGCGACGGTCGTCTCGGCTCTGCCGTACCATGCGATCGCGCGGGCCCAGCACGCCGAGGCGCCCGATCCATGGCGGTGAAGCCGCTGCTGACACGCATGGCGCCGGCGGCGGCCGAGAAGCCAAATCCCATGGAAGTGCAACCCGCGCTCGTCGTCTGGACGGTCGTCGTGTTCGTTTGCCTGTTTCTGCTTCTGGGCCGGTTCGCCTGGAAACCATTGATCCAGGCTTTACACCAGCGCGAGGAGCATCTCGAGCATTGCCTGCTCCAGACAGAAAAGGCCCGCAACGAGAGCGAGCAGCTTCTGGCCGAGCATCGTCGCCTGCTGGCACAGGCCGACGAGCGGATCAAGTCCATGCTTGACAAAGCCCACAAGGACGCTCAGGCGACGGCCGACGAGATCGTCCGGCAGGCTCAATCTGAAGCCGGAGCGGCCCGCGATCGCGCCCAGCGCGAGATCGCCACGGCTCGTGATCAGGCGCTCTCCGAGATCTGGGGCCAGACCGCGGCGATCGCCGTCTCGGTGGCGGGACGCGTGCTCACCAAGGAGCTCAGCGCCGATGAGCACCGTCGGCTGCTCGACCAGGCCATCAACGAGCTTCCCGCCGCGCCGGTCACGGCCTCCGCCAACGGCCACGGACGCGGAGGAGACCACGCATGACCGTTTCCGCCGCGGCGGCGCCCGAGCCAACCCAGAAGTCGATTGTTGCCTACGATCAAGTGGAGCTTGTCCGGCACTACGCCGACGCTCTCGTGAACGCAGCCGACGGCGAGGGCCAGGCCGAAGCGGCGCTGGCCGAGCTCGGCTCGATCGAGGCCGAGGTTTTCACGGAATATCCCAAATTCAAGCAACTACTGGCCTCTGACCAGATCTCTCCGATCGAGAAAGACCGGATGCTGGTGGAGGTCTTCGGAGAGCGCGTCTCCAGCCTGGTCCTGCGGTTCCTCCGGGTCTTGAACCGGCACGGCCGGCTCGGGCTGGTCACGGCCGTCGGCCGGGAAGCCCAGCAGATCTGGGATCGCCGCCACAAGCGAATACCGGTGCAGGTCCGCGTGGCCGCGCCGCTTGATCCCGGGCAGGAATCGGCGCTGCGAGACAAGATCGCGGGCATGATTTCGGCCAATCCGGTCCTGCACGTGACCACTGATCCCTCGTTGATCGGGGGCCTGATCGTGCAGGTTGGCGACCAGGTGTGCGACGCCTCGCTGCGAAATCGTCTGGAACAGCTTCGCAAGAGACTGATCGAAGGGAAGACGCATGAAATTCAGAGCCGACGAGATCAGTTCAGTGATCCAGCGTGAGATCGAGCAGTTCTCGCCCGAGATCACCAGAACGGAAGTGGGGCAAGTGCTCGAGGTCGGAGACGGCATCGCGGGTGTATGGCCTTTCCGGCGTCATGGCCGGCGAGATGGTCGCCTTCAAGAACGGCATCAAGGGAATTGCACTGAACCTTGAAGAGTCGTCCGTGGGCGTGATCGTCCTGGGCGACTATACACAGATCGAGGAAGGAGATACGGTCACGGCCACCGGCGACTTGCTGCGTGTGCCGGTGGGCGATGCCCTGATCGGCCGGGTGGTCAATCCCCTGGGCGAGCCGATCGACGAAAAAGGTCCCATCCTAACCTCTTCGACCAGGGCGCTCGAATCGACGGCGCCCGGCATTGCTGGCCGCCAGCCCGTCGATGAGCCGCTGCAGACGGGCGTCAAGGCCATCGACGCCATGATCCCCATCGGCCGCGGCCAGCGCGAGCTGATCATCGGCGACCGCAAGACAGGCAAGACCGCGATCGCGATCGACACGATCCTGAACCAGAAGGGAACCGGCGTCATCTGCGTTTACGTGGCGATCGCCCAGAAAGAATCCACCACAGCGGCACTTGTCGATATCCTCCGTCGCCACGGTGCCATGGACTACACGATCGTCGTGGCGGCCGGCGCCAGCGATCCCGCGCCGCTGCAGTACATCTCGCCGTACGCGGGCTGCGCGATGGCCGAATACTTCATGTACGAGCAAGGCAGGGCCACGCTATGCATCTATGATGACCTGTCCAAACAGGCCGTCGCGTATCGCGAGGTATCGCTCTTGCTCCGCCGCCCGCCCGGCCGCGAGGCGTATCCCGGCGATATCTTCTACGCTCACTCGCGCCTGCTCGAGCGATCGGCCAAGCTGGCCAACCACTATGTGATCCTGCCCGCGTCCGCCGCCACCGACAAGGTGACGGAAGACATGGGTGTCAACAAGAAGGTCTACATTGGGGTTCCGGGCCTGGAAGAGGCCACGCACGACATGAAGCAAAACTACCCCCAGGACCATAAGGTGGTGAAGACATCGATATCGGGCGGGTCGCTCACGGCCTTACCGATCATCGAAACCCTCGAAGGCGAAGTGTCGGCTTATATTCCCACCAACGTGATTTCGATCACCGACGGCCAGATCTACCTTCAGCCCGATCTCTTCTTCGCGGGCGTCCGACCGGCGATCGACGTCGGCATCAGCGTGTCTCGTGTCGGCGGCAAGGCGCAAATCCCGGCCATGAAGAAGGTGGCGGGCGGGCTTCGGCTTGACCTGGCGGCCTTCCGCGAGCTGGAGGCATTCGCACAGCTTGGAACTGAGCTCGACAAGGCCACCCAGATGCAGCTTGACCGCGGCTATCGCATGGTTGAACTGCTCAAGCAGCCCCAGTATCAGCCGATGCAGGCCATCGACCAGGTGATGAGCATCTTCGCCGGTGCCGAGGGCTTCTTCGATGATATTCCCGTCCGCGAGGTGCCCCGGTTCGAGAAGGAGTTCTTGACGTTCATCCGCGATACCAAACCCGAGATCCGCGCGGCCCTCGATCGCGAGAAGAAGTTGACAGACAAGATCGCGGCTGACCTCAAGGCCGCGCTCACGGAGTTCAAGACGAAGCAATACCGCTCCGCGTCGCCCGCCACCACGGCCCAGCCGGCCCTGGCGGCGACCTCTGGAAGGAAGACTTGAACCATGGCCAAGGCTCGAGCGATCATCAAGCGCCGCCAGGCGGTCCAGAACATCCGCAAGATCACGCGGACGATGGAGCTGATCGCCACCGCGAAATTCCGTAAAGCCCTCGATCGGGCCACCGAGGCAGAGGCCTTCACTCGCAAAATCGCCGAGCTGGTGGCCGACCTGGGCGAAACCTCGGGCACGGTCACGCATCCCCTGCTCGAGCGCCGCGATCCCGTCAAGCGCGCCTTGGTGCTGGTGCTGACCAGCAACCGGGGCCTGGCGGGCGGCTATAACGGCAACGTCCTTCGCCTGGCCTACCGGACTCATCAGGACCTGGATACGGAGAACATTCCGGTCTCGATCGAGGTCTCCGGCAAGCGAGGGATCAATTTTCTGCGATATCGCAAGATCCCCATGGACGCGACGTACAACCAGTTCGAGGATCGTCCCCAGTTTCAGGAAGTGGAGAAACTGGCCGATCGTTATATCGCCATGTTCGTCAAAGGCGAGATCGACCGGCTGGATGTTGTTTACACTCGGTTCATCAACTCGGCGCGGCAGGTTGCCACCCTACAGACCTTGCTGCCGATCACGACCACCGACATTGGCGGCGATTCTTCAGATCGTTCAGGCAAGACCGCACCGCGTGCTCGAGGCCCGCGAGCGGGTTCCCTACGAGTTCCTGCCCGACGCGCAGGGGATTCTCGAAGAGATCGTGCCGGTCTCGTTCAAGGTGCGGTTGTTCAAGTGTTTTCTCGACGCGGCCGTCAGCGAGCAGATCTCGCGAATGGTCGCCATGCGAGGTGCCACGCAGAACGCCGACGACCTGGTCAAGTCGCTCACCCGGCAATACAACCGGGCCAGGCAGACCCAGATTACCCGCGAGCTTGCCGACATCGTGGGCGCCGCCGCGGCCCTCAAGTAAATCAGTCCAAGAGAAAAGGTTCATCGACACGACACATCCCCACGCGGTGCGAGACAGGCACCCGATCAAGCGAGGAATCTCAACAAGATGGCCACCGCAACCAAGAGTGGACGAATCGCCCAGGTGATCGGCTCGACGTTCGACGCCGAGTTCGAAGAGGGCCATTTACCTAATATTTATAACGCCCTCTCCGTCAATACCCAGGACAAGGGGGTCACGATCCGCCTGACCGGCGAGGTGCAGCAGCACCTGGGCGGAAATCGTGTTCGCTGCGTGGCACTGGGGTCAACCGACGGCCTGGTGCGCGGCATGCCCGTGACGGACAACGGCGGGCCGGTCAGCGTGCCGGTTGGCAAGGAAGCGCTGGGCCGCGTGTTCAATCTTCTGGGCGAGCCGATCGACGGCCGCGGCCCCATCACCTCTCACGAACGATGGCCGATCCATCGCGACCCGCCGAGCTTCGACGACCTCTCTCCCAAGACCGAGCAGTTCGAGACCGGGATCAAGGTCATCGACCTTTTGACGCCGTTCGTGCGAGGCGGCAAGATCGGCCTGTTCGGAGGCGCCGGGCTGGGCAAGACCGTCATCCTTACCGAGTTGATCGCCCGCATCGCGTCGATCCACAGCGGCTTCTCGGTCTTCGCCGGCGTGGGCGAACGAACCCGCGAGGGCAACGACCTCTGGCTCGAGATGCAAGAATCCAAGATCGGCTCGACCGGCAAGTCGGTCATCGACAGTACAGTGATGTGCTTTGGCCAGATGAACGAGCCCCCCGGCGCTCGCCTGCGGGTCGCCCTCTCGGCCCTGACCATGGCCGAATGGTTCCGCGACGCCACCGGGGCTGATACCTTGCTCTTCATCGACAACATCTTCCGCTTCAGCCAGGCAGGCTCGGAAGTCTCGGCCCTGCTGGGCCGGATGCCCTCGAACGTAGGCTATCAGCCGACTCTGGCCACCGAGATGGGTGCCTGCAAGAGCGCATCACATCGACCAAGAAAGGCGCGATCACTTCGGTGCAGGCGGTGTACGTGCCGGCAGACGACCTTACCGACCCGGCCCCCGCAACCACCTTCGGCTTCCTTGACGCCTTCATCGTGCTGTCTCGGTCGATCTCCGAGAAGGGCATCTATCCGGCCGTCAACCCGCTCGGCTCTACCTCGCGAATCCTCGATCCCCAGTACGTCGGCCAGGAGCACTATGACGTGGCCCGCCGGGTGCAGGCCATCCTCCAGCGGTACAAGGAACTGCGCGACATCATCGCGATCCTGGGCGTCGATGAACTGTCGGAAGAAGACAAGATGATCGTGCACCGGGCCCGCCGGATCGAGCGCTTCCTCTCGCAGCCCTTCTTCGTGGCCGAGGTATTCATCAACAAGCCCGGCCAGTACACCAAGCTGCCCGACACCATCCGCAGCTTCAAGGAGATTTGCGACGGCAAGTGGGATCACCTGCCCGAAGGCGCCTTCATGTACGTCGGCTCGATCGAGGGTGCCGAGGAACAGGCCAAGAAGATGGGCGCGATCTGATGACGAGGGGGTGACCCCGTCGATGCGGGGTCACCCCGCCCCCGATCGACTCTGGTATTCGCAAGATCAGCGTGTTCCGAGGAGCCCAGATCACGATGGCAAGCCATTCCGAAGCAGGTGGCGAAGAACGGCGGCAGACGGCCGTCCACACGAGAGCTCCAGTGCCTCGTGGTCACTCCCGAGAAAACGCTGCTCGATCAAACGGTCGACTTCGTCGCCTTACCGCTTTACGACGGCGAGCTCGGCGTCTTGCCCGGCCGTTCACCCTTGATCGGCCGGCTCGGATACGGTGAGCTTCGCACCCGGACCGATCAGACGATCCATCGCTATTTCGTCGACGGCGGCTTCGCCCAGGTTCGCGACGACGTGGTCACCGTCCTGACCAACCGAGCCCTTCCCGCCGACCAGATCGACCCGGCCGCGGCGTCGCGCGAACTGGAGCACGCCCAGGAGACCCGGGCCCTGACCGACGACGAATTTGCCGCGAAGATGAAAGCCATGACCCGCGCACGAGCACTTCTGAGAATTGGCGAGCACAAGACCTCATCGTAGCGGCCCGGTCGCCGGCAAAGACGCTCCCATCCGTAGATCCCGCCGAATCCGTTTGTTCAGCCAGTTCGCATCGGGTGAGCGCCCCGCCGCGAACATTCAGCCCTGTGGTAGATCTTGGCTTTGCTCTCCGGCCTTGTTCGGGAGCGTCTTGGCTTAAGTCCTTATCCTGCCTCTGGCTCTGCGGTTCCCCGAGTTTCTCGGTGGCTTTGTTTTCGACTTTTTCTCGGTCCTCTAGACCATCCCTACGCTGACCCGAGGATGAAACGCCGGTCTCGGCGTGCGCTTCAGCCCGTAAGACTCGTTCCATCGGCACACTCGGGCGTTCCCGTGCCACCAACCCATGCGCCGCGGCGGGGAAATTGACCATAACCGGCGAGACTCGCTCCCTCGTTGACATACGCGCAATCCCCCGCCGCGGCGGCGGCCAAGTACGCCGCACCACCTTTCCGAGTCCGAATTTCCAAAAAGCCGGAGGAGACACTTCTCCAGCATAAGCATGCGCCAGGTTCGGAGTGATCGTGCCGAACGATTGCGATTGTCTGTCACTTTCCATGCTCGTCGGCTCCATACCTGACCCCCTGGCGACGCTCTTGACCTGATCTTCATCAAGCAGCCGTGCGTCTCATCTCCAAGTCTCTTGGCTTAGCCTCACTTGGGCTCAGCGAAAGTATCCGGCTCGAGCTTGTCGAGTGCCTTGAATTCCATCCCTTCCACGTTCGACGAACTGCTCACCGTCACGCTTGGTCTGGAACTTGGTGCACACCTTGATGCCATCGAAATCTTTGTAGGTCTCGAACGTGGTGTCCTGGGTAAATTCCTTACCCTCGTCATCCACAACCTTGCCCTTCAGCCTCATCGGAAGACCGCTTTCCTTGTCGAAATACATCGTGAGATCCTTGCCGTCGGGCCCGGTCACGACGACTGTGGCGGTGGGCTTCTCGCCGACCTTTTCATCAGCCGCCGAAGTTACCTTGAAATCCTTGCTTTTGAGTGGAAGCATCAAGATCGGGACGACACCGATGTATGCGTTGCGCTTTTCGTTCGCCAGCTCGTCGGCTTCCAGCTTCTTCGTGTCATCGCCGAGCTTCTTCCATCCCTTGTCGCTGTCCAGGACCGTCAGACCCTCGAACTTATTCCCATCGACTTCACCCTCATAGGCCGAGCGGTACTGGCCGATCCCTTGCGACTTCAGCTCAAAGGTGAACGGGATCTCCTTACCGTCGAAGAAGACCGTGCCCTTGCCCTTGGCGGAGAACGCCTTGATCCGCGAGAGTTTTTCTTCACCCCCCATGGCCTTGATCGCCTTGTCGATCACGGCCTTCGCTTCCTGCTCGTCGGCCCGAGTCGGGAAGCCCATCCCTGCAACGAGCATGCACACCAGCGCAAAATTTGAGAATCGTTTCATGAGATTACCTCTCAATGGTGAATGAGGATGCCTGACATCAATGACTCAAGGAACAGGAGCAGGCGCACGTCCCAGGACGATTTGCCCGATGTTCGGAGCGTTCAGGCCCTTGAACCCCCCGAGATCGACCGAGGGGCCCCAGCTAATCCAGGCGGAACGGTCGGCTTCGGGATCGCTCGCCGCCTGAGGAGTTTGCGCGGGCGTGTCCTTATCGCAAACCGTCACGTCGAATCCCAGCTTCATCCCGGGAACAAGCCTGGTGGGCTTGTCGGGATAGTGGTCGAAGGCCTGGATGGCCCATTCGTAGGTCGTGACATTGCCTTCGCGGCGAAACGCCATGCGTGTCTTGGTCTTCGAGATGTCGCCCCCGAACATGAGGCTCGGATTTTCTTCCGCACTCCGCTCGCTCCCGGCCGGTCTCGCCTCGCCGTAAACCGGTCCTTTGCCGGGCAGTCCAACGTACTGCAAGACCGGCATGTCCGTGGCACGGGTTTCCGCGGGCCAAGGCATTTTCGTCTGGGAGTGCAGTCCGTCGATGTAAACCTCGACCGAGTCTGTGTCCCAGGGGCTGGTGTGCCCCACGATCAGGTGGTCGTCCTGAACGATCACGGCCAGGTAGATCACTTGCTCCTTGGGATCGTAGCCGACCGAGAACGCCGCACTGAGGTCCGGGCTTGTGGAGAGAAAAGCATGCTCGAGGCCGCCGGGGCCGTTTCTCGGTGGGAACGACTGGAGGTTGTTGATGGTGTATCGCGGAATGGCCGGCGGCCAGTCTTTGAGATCGCCGTCGATCGTGATGCCCGAGAGAGCCGGCGCGTCGGCGGAGGGATGATGAGTGGCCGTACGCCGACGGTCCGTCCGGTTACTGCGGAACACCAGGTAACGGCCATCCGGAGAGAAAGCCAGGTCCAGGAGAATGTCATCAAACCCTTCGTTCTCCAATGCCTGGGCGGATCGGCCTTGCCATGGTCCAACACGTAAAGGGCGACTTCCCTTCCCTTCTTGCTTACCCGCGAAGGCACAACGGCGAGTCGCCGGCGAATAGGCTGGGTCGCACGGCTTGACATCGAGCCCCTTCCCTGCTCGCCACAAAACCTCCTTCACCTTCGCCTGTTCGGGGTCGTTCACGTCGATCAGAGCGATCGAGTCTGCGGTGTCTTCACCGATCACCGCGACGATCGTTCCAGGTCCGGCCCAGCCTGGGACCCCGAAAAACTTGAAATCGGCAACCTGGAGCGGGCCGCTCTTGACTCCCGGCCGGTCGTCAACAAGCATCACCTCGCAAGGATCGGAGAAGCTAAGAATCATAAACTGGTGTCCGTCTGGCGACCATCGCGGTCTGCCGTATCCACCCAGCTTCCTGCGATCGGATCCGGAGGCGTTCATGAGCCAGACACCGGCCTCTGTGCCTGGTATCGCCCCGTTGTTCAGGACGAAGACGACCCGGTCGTCGGCCGGGGAGCACTGCGGACAATTCCCCGGCCCCAGGTCGGTCAGCGCGAGGTGGCCGTCGGCCAGCTCGAGCCCCTTGATACGTGAGTAGCTATAGTCTTTGTTTCCCGGCGTGACGTCGAAAAGAATTCGCTTCCCGTTATACGACCAGGCGGGTGAACCGCACCGACAGAGCCACGGATCCGGCTCTTCTGCGATGAGTGACGCCTCACCACCATTCGCGTCGATCACCAGGAGGCCGACGCGGCCGGCCGCCGTTGAGGGCTCGGCCGGATGGTCCGTGAGTTCCTTGACGAGCGCGTCGACGGACCTGGTGATGGCAGCGTCTACATGCACTGGATCGGGCGCGGGGACTCGTGCCGACGGCTCCGCAACCTGGGTCTTTTTCGTTTCCTGTGCGAAGAGTGCGGAGGGCAGAATGAGCAGCGCGGCCATATGGAGGATGCGTCGCACTTTTGACTCCCATCCGAAGTTTTGTGGGACACGGAGCACACGGGAGCGAGAGACGCAGCCCGCAGCCCCAGCCGACAAGGTTGGTGATCATACTTGATAGTGAAGCTATCTCTGCTTTGTAAGCACCAGGGTTCTCAAGGATAGCCTAACAACAAAAAAACAATGACCTGACAGTGAGCTAGGCGCTCGGCGCTTCTCGATAGCGTCTTTCAAGTTCGGCCAGGAGAATTGGCCGTTGCTTTTTCGATCGCGCTTTCCTCATGACCTTGCGTCGGTTCAGCGCTTCAGTTTGGCAAGGTGGTTCTCGGGCTGTGCGATACGGCAGGAGATCGTCGGGGGTAAATGGCTGGGGATGCGCCAGGTGCGCGTCCAGTGCGAGAACCAACGTGGGCCCGTCTTGGACGATGCGAACTCCTGCGTGGCGATGACCGTGAATTCGCCTCTCGTGGCTTTTGGGCAAGCGGAACCACCGCTCGAGATCGAGATTGTCCTTGACGTCTTCGAACTTTCCCGCGCCCACGAAAAGGCCGGCCAAGAAGCTGATCATCAACGTGGCCATGTGCTGGCGAATCGGATCCCCATTCCCCTGGAATCGGTCGATCAGCTCCTCGAACTTCGCCTGGCGATCCTTGCAGCTTCCGCTTTCAGGGTCGAGTGTCGCGGCCACCTTGTCGATGTCCTTGACGTAGTCGCGGATTGGCTCTTGCTCGGCTCGGACGTGCTCCAATCCCCGGTCAATACAGCCGGCCAGTCGGTCGAGTTGCTTCTCTGCGAACCCCCTTTTTTCGCGTCCAAGTTCCGTTGGATCGACTCGCGGACCTCCTCCAAAGCCTCGGCCATTCGCAGGCCGGGTGGATGGAGTGGGCCCTCCCTGATCGTCATTGAGAATTCCGCGTACGGCCGCGCAATATTCGAGCACCACGGCACTGGCCGAATCGGCTGGAGAAGAAGGCGGATTCGCCGGCCCAACGATGACTGTCATCGTTGTTGTCGGATCTTCTCCCGCCAGCCCCTGCGACTCCTCGGCCTTCTGACGCTTGAGCACGGTTTGTTCGATCTTCCGCAAGCCGCGCACCTTGCGCCGCATCTGAACCTTGGCGTGGCTGTCCGCCTCCAATACGGGCTTGGCCAGATCGCGGAGGAAATGGTTGTCGCAATAGCGATGGGGCACGCCGGGGAACTCTGCCGCGATCCCCGTTACGAACGCGTCCTGCTTATCCGAGATCCAGAGGGCAACCGTCTTGTTCAAGGACGAGGCCCACGCCTTGGCCTGGGCGATCAGCCGTTGGACCTCATCGTTGGTTGCCGAGATCAGAGCCTCGGCAAACCACACTCGCTTCTGGGTGAGTTCCCTCACGACATAGAGTGTCTCGTGTCCCTTCTCGGGTTGCAGCCCGTCGATCGAAAGCACGATCTCATCGACCGATTCGTATTGGCGACGCAAGGCTTCGGGGTCTTGCTGACGTGCGGCGAGCATCACCTGGTAACGCCGGATGTACTTGCCGATGGCATCTTCCGAGAGCTTGATCGCGTAGTCGTCGAGAAGCTCGGATCGGATGATGGAGATCGACATGTGGCGCGAACACCGTCGATGCCCAATCCAACAGAAGACATCCCAGCCAATCGCCCAGCTCGGGGGGGCAATCGTGACTTCCAATTCGGGGCTCTTGGTCTTGGCGTGGCCGGGGCAGTTAGGATCGGGGCAATGGTTGAGTTTGCAGATCAACTGCACCGGCCCTTCGAGCGTGTGAATGCGGCGGTAGCGATGATCGCAGATGTGCATCATCCGCCCACAGCCCGGACAAGCACGGTCGAGGACATCGAGTTCCCAGAAAAGAGAAATCGGTGTCCAAAGGCCAATTGTAGGGCATCCTGCCGACCTCCATGTCCTGGTGCGATCCATCGGTTGTGGAAGTGCGGCAAGAGGATATGCGAAAAAACCCAGTGTTTCTAGCCCACTGTCAGATCATTGAAAAAAACAGCCCGACCATCCGGCGCGGCTACGGGAACCCCTGAGGCGCTCCGCGGCGTCAAGTGTGGTGAACGGATGTCGCAGAGTGGTTTGGGCCGAAATAAGCTTGGTGACAAACGGCCAAGAACCCTGCCTCGCCACCGTGCCCACCCTTGACCGAGCAGCTCAGTCATTGATAGCGTCGGCGCATCAAGCTCAGCGAAGTGCCTCGCGACTACGTAGCGATGGCTGGGTCAGAGTCACGTCGAAGGGTGCGCACCGGCAATTCAAGCATCCGGAGAGGCCCGGTCGCGTCAGCGTCTCGGGAAAACCAAGCCACACCATCCCGCCCGGCACGCTGAAGAGTATTTTCAAGAGGCCGGTTGGGACGATTGACCACGGAGCGCCGATGAAACGTACGCAATCGTGATCGAGGACGCGGGGACCAATCTGGCGGCCTATGTGCCGGACCTGCCGGGATGTGTGGCCACCGGCAATTCCGTGCGAGAGGTTGAGAAGCTCATCCGAGAGGCAATCTCGCTACACCTGGAAGGCATGGCGGAAGACGGCATACCCATCCCCGAGCCTTCGAGCCGTGTCGAGTATGTGGAAGTTGAGGGCTAACGAGTTGACGGAATCTCACCACGGTGGAGAGCTCGGTGAGACGTACTTCCGCCCAGGATCTTCACGTAACCGGCTCGAAGTCCTCGAATTCGAGGAACGAGTGCTCCATCTCTTCCGGATCCTGGGAATGAAAGTCGATCACTCCGAGGTAGAACTCATCGTTTCTCACGCCAAGCTTGACCGGCTGAACCCGCCGCAAGCCACGAGGATTTACCCCGTGGTTAGGCGGGTTCAGCCGGTCAAAACGCACGACCGCACTCGGGTTCTTGAGCGATGAGCCCGATTAGCGTTCGGCGGTAAAAATCGGCTCTTCAGGCTGTTCCTTGTGTGTCGGCGCAGGAAATGGTGAGACAACGCGGAGGAGGGACATGGTGACTCGAAATCTCGTTGGAATGATCGGTGAGACTCACCGCTCTCCGATTCGTCATGGTATCTCAAGCTTTGTGCTTCGGCACTTGATGATCGATCGGTTTCATTCTCGGGCCGACAGATCGACTGCCCCTCTGATCGCGGTCGAGCAACCGCCGAGTTCAGGTTGTTCGTTAACCCCAGTAACTCGAAGGCCAAGGCGACGGTCAGTGCGAGACAAACAAATAACGAGCGAGGCTCCCACGATACATGGGAGTGCACGATTAAGCTTCTCATCGCTTGGCGGCTCCAACTGGCGGCTAGTGGACTTCGACGTCCGTCGCATTCTGACCACTGTGCCGGAGGAATGTCTACTGAAACCTACGTCTCGATGCTTGCGTTATGACTGAGAATCCTCAGAATGAAACGGGCGTTGATTCCAGGAAACATGATCGGCGAACCGGGACTTGAGACCCGCGTGTTTGCGCACTGACGCCAAAGGTCCGAAGATTCGTGTGTATCGTACGGAAGGCAAGGAGCAGCGAGAGGGGTTCCGGAAAGGCTCGTTTCCGGGACGGCCCACGGCATGAGCGGCCGCGATTCTGAATCAGGCATGAATTCATAACCGCGTCACTAACGGATGCTCAGGAGTCCGTCTTCGATCGTACGACGGATGGGACGGACTTACGTGTACCAGGCTTCGGGAAACTGGAACGTCTCTAGATGTCGAAGCTGTTCTGCGACATCAGGACGGCTTTGTAGCCATCGCGCCGCACTCTGGACAACCAGTTTGCATACCGTCTCTCGAAGCTCGGGATTCCCGACCTTGGCCTTGATACAGCCTTCCCAAACGGCGTCCGGATATCGAATGGACATGATCCCGACGACCCCGTTACGGTCGGCCTTCGGCGACTTCGGCAACTTGAACTCTCGGTAAAGTTGATCCAGGGCGTCGTCCAGGCCCTTCTCGTGTGTCCCGCCCTCGACGGCTCGGCCATTATTGATGAAGCACCACAGACCATTCTCTTTCCAGCTATGGTAAGCAAAGACCGCTTCAAGTCGGAGGAGACCGTCTTCCGTCACGAAGTGAATAGGCTCGTGGAGGAGTTGGTAAGGGGCCGTTACCGCGGCGAAGAGATCGACAATCCCGCGTTCAGCGTAAAACTCTTGCGTCTCTTCTCCGAA
Source organism: uncultured Planctomycetaceae bacterium (assembly GCA_963813575.1). Taxonomy (GTDB): domain Bacteria; phylum Planctomycetota; class Planctomycetia; order Isosphaerales; family Isosphaeraceae; genus Aquisphaera. The sequence goes on along the minus strand of CAWFAF010000038.1, from coordinate 1,467,952 downwards.
GGCGATTGAAAACCGGACCCCCTGATGGAGAAAACTGAGCCGACGCAGGTAGCTCCTGAAGATCTCTGGGGAAAGAGTCGTGACCGTGAAAATCGAGGCGTCAGGCGTGAACGTCAGAGTGGTTTTCGGCCCACCCGACCTACAGGTCGTTGCATGCCTTGACTCGCGTATTCCGCGGCGGAATGCCATCGTCTCAGTTCGATGCTCCTGCTGGACTTCGACCGTCAGCGTTTCCGACAAGGCATTCAGAACCGACCCATCGAAGCCGTGCCCTTGGCCCAGATTCGCAATTTCCTCGAATGGAGAAAGTCTCCCGCTCGATGTCTCTTCGAGAGGTACGGCAACATCGGATTCGACAACGAACCCGCCATCATCCGCGGCCACGGCGATCCGCGTTGGACGTTGCCCGAGCAGCAGAGCGATGGGGCACACGAGGTAGTTGATGAAGCCGAAGAATGCGGTGGAGCCAACATACATCCCGGGGCGCTTGCGAACTGACTCGATGGTAGCAAGCTCGTCGGCTGGTTTTCGAGTGAAGTCGTCCATAATATCGGCGACACGAAGGTCAGCGCTCGGTTCCCGTTATCTGTGTCCGGTATTAGGTTCCGTTCGATTCGGCCCTTTCATTTTACCGCGGGAAGGGTCTCGAAGATAACCCCGCTCACGATTCTGTGCGGAGCGCCACCACCTGCATACCCCACGGTCTTAATCCTGAAAGGAGAAGGGGTTAACCTCGGGCTTCGTCAAGGTGCGGTCTCAGCGTCTCGCCGGCGCACCGAACGACTGTAATTCGCGCTTAAGCTTCACGATTCTCAAGTCCCCTGATCAATCCAGACAGCATTCTGGCGATGCCTTCCAGTCGCTCTTTGAGCGAAGCGTGAGGTTCATCCGTCAGCATGCTTCGTCGGCGAGCGAGCTCGAGCAGCGGCACGCATTCCTGGGCGGGCCCTCGCGCGATGCCAAAGAAGTTTCGCCTGTCCGCCTTTGAACCGGCCGTTTCCTTCGGCGATGTTGGCCGCGATGGAAAGGGCGGCTCGATTGAGTGGGTCGCGAAGAAAGGAATAGCCGCAAGGAAAACATTCAGTTTCTGCGCAGAGCAAATCGGCGAAGTCGATCGCCTTCTGGTAGACGAGCAACTTCTCGAAGGTAAAGGCCAAGGTGGAGTCCCGAACCATGGTGAGCCTGGTCACGCGACGACGCCCGAATGCGAGTTTGCTGCGGAAGCCGGCGTGAGAGAGTAGAAAGGAGATAGGAGACCGCAGGAGAGCGGTCACGGCTCTTTCTTGCTTCTCCGCTCTCCTGCTCTGATTTTTTGCCGCCCTGCGGCAAAAAATCGGGCCGAGGGGATTTGAACCCCTGACCTCTTGCACCCCAAGCAAGCGCGCTAGCCAAGCTGCGCTACGGCCCGATTTCTGGCCAAGAAAAACGGCTTGTCGCCAAGCCAGCCTGTTCTCGGCCAAAAATTCATTGTAGAGTGTGAGCAGAATCTGTCAATGCAAGACATGGGGAGATCGATCCGTGGAATTCGCGGACCAGTGTGGCGGAAGCGATGCGACAGAAGGGAACTCCCGTGGTCGTGGGCATCGATCCTCGGCCCGGGGAGCTGCCGCCGGGCTTCCTGGACAGGTTTCCGGGCGACCGGTCGGGGGTCTCCGCGGCGCTTCAGACGTTTGGCTGCGAGGTGATCGACGTCGTCGCCTCGCTGGTCCCCGCCGTCAAGTTCCAGTCAGCTTTTTACGAGGCGTTTGGCCCCGAGGGCCTGGCCGCCTTGCACGCGACGGTGGAACATGCCAAGCGAAATAAGCTGATCGTCATCTTCGACGGCAAACGCAACGACATCGGCTCGACCGCGGAAGCCTATGCCCGCGCCTATCTGGGAAAGGTGCCCGTGGGAGAGGCGTTCGAGCCTTCCTGGCACGCCGACGCCATGACCGTCAATCCCTATCTCGGAACCGACGGTGTCATGCCATTCATCAAGATCGCCGCGCGCGAGCACAAGGGAGTGTTCGTCCTGGTCCGGACCAGCAACGCGTCGGCCGGCGAGTTTCAGAACCTGGTCTCGCAGGGGCTGCCGCTCTATCGCCACGTGGCAAAGAAGGTCATGGATTGGGCAAGAGGCCATGAGGGGACATCGGGCTATAACCTCGTGGGAGCGGTCGTGGGCGCGACGTATCCCCAGGAACTCGCTGAACTGCGAGCCGCCATGCCCGGGATCCTCCTGCTCGTGCCCGGCTATGGAACCCAGGGCGCCAATTCGCGTGACATCGCCTCGGCCTTCGATGAGAATGGCCTGGGCGCGCTCATCAACAACTCACGTGGGATCACGTTCGCCTACACGCGCCAGCCCTATCAGTCGAAGTACGTCGATCGCTGGCAAGGCGCCGTGCTCGAGGCCGTGAACGAGATGATCAACGATCTCGCGGCCAATACGCCGGCCGGGAAATTGCGCGGTAATGCCGCGAGCTGACTGACGGCAACGTCCAGTGAAGGTGCGTTGGGCGTTGGCGAGCCGTCAGATTTCGGGGAACATCCCGAGCTTCACGGCCCGGCGAACCATGAACGCGCCCGTTCCCGCCAGGGACAGTGGCACGCCCAGCATGAGCATGATGCTCCAGTTATAGCCTTGCGCCATGTTGGCGACTTCCGCGGGCTGCGCCGAGACAGCTTCCTTGCAGTTCGGGCAGGCCGATGCGCCGCGCGCCATCGGCAGCAGGAATACTGCCGAAAAGATGAACAGGCGTAAGTGGATGGACCGCATGCAAGACCACTCCAGGGGCGTGGGCGAAACGTGGATCGCGCTCCGCCCAGAGCGAACACGATCATTCGCCCAGCACTCTCAGCAGATTGTAACTACCGGACGGTGCAACGTCAAACCGTCGGGCGTCGATGCGCGGGCAAACCGACGTGGCGTTTGCTGGGTGTGGGAACGAAGGTCTTGGAACCGAGCGACCCGCCCCGGCCGAGGAAAAACGGGTACTGGCGAACGGTGAATGGGGGGCTCGTCAACTTGACGCGGATGTCGCCGAACTGTCCCAGTCCTTCGATCGTTCCCAGCGAGGTTCGACCATTGCCCCTTCCCGTTGCGCGAACGACGCTCCCAGAAAGCGTGGTCTTGTGGTAAACGGCACCCTGGACCCGGAGCACCTGGCCTTCGCCGCTGGCGTCACGAACCTCGTCGAGATAGCCGCCGCCGGTGACCTTCAGGGTGACGAGATCGCTGTTTTGATCGTAATAAACGAGCGTCGTTCCGCGGCCGAACAGGCCCACGTAGTCCGTTCCCGCCATCCCGGCTCCGGCTCCCGCGAGCAGGTTGCCGGCCTGGTCGCGAATCGGTGCCATGCCGGTTCCGCTGGCCACCACTCGATACCAGTGCCCGGCGGCAAGTGGCTGGACCGGAACGAGCGTCACGCTGTTCGTCGCCGGGTTGTACGTGGGCTGAGCCGCCAGTCCAACCGCTCCGCCGAGAGCGCCCGGCGAACCGCTTGAGCCCAGGTCGAAGATCTGAAAATCGCTGGCGCTCGCCGCGGGCGAGAAGACGATCGGCTCGCTGAAGGTCATGACAAAACTGGTGATCGCGGCCGCCGACCCGGTGCCATAGAAGGCCGCTGACCGCGGGCGGAGTCACATCCGGGTCGGTGTCGTGAATGACCAGAAACGCGTTGATCGTGGACCCGAGCGCAGCGCCCTGGGTGGGGGAATCGATTCCCAGCCCCACGAATTCATCGTGGTTGTCGTGCGGGTTGGCCAGCACGGGCACGACGATCATCTGGGTCGTCTGGCCGTTCTGGAAAGTGAGCACTCCCGAGACTGGCTGGTAATCGACGCCCGGGGTCGCATTGCCGCCGAACGTCTGGTAGTGGACGGTCACTGTCCCCGCGGCTCCCACCGATCGAACGACGGGAATGAGTGCGTACCCGGCCGTCTCGTTGACCACGAAGTTCGGGCCGCCAAACTGGATCACACCTGGCGATTCGGCGACGCTGACCGATCGCGCTCGCCTGGCTGCCGGCCGGCGTGAGATTGAACTGGTCGGCCGTCGCGGTTGCCGTGCAGGTGGCGGTTCCGGCAGCCGTGGGGGCGAGAGTGATCGTGACCATCGTCGATGCGCCGACGGGCAGCGAACCGAGCTGGGCGAGCAACACCCCACCCTGCACGAGCGTCTGGCCTTGTGCCGCATTCGCGGTAACGAGCTCCGCGCCCGACGGGATGGGAATCTGGAGCACGACCCCGGTGGCGGCTGACGGCCCCTGGTTTTGAACCATGGCGGTGAGTGTGACCGTCTTGCCGACCTCGCAGGCTGGAGGCGAGGCTGCGAGGGAGACGCCAAGGCCGATCGACGGTTGAACCGCAATCTGCGCCGTGGCGGTGTTATCGGCCAGGTTGGGATCAAAAGCATTACCGCTGACCGAGCCGCCGAGCGCCAGCCCGCTCGGGGCGGGCTGGGTGGGGACGACCACGATGGTGACCGTGCTTGTCGCGCCGGCGGCGATCGTTCCCAGAAACGCCGTGATCTGCCCCGATTGCAGCACGGGGGCCTGGCCGGGAGTGCTCGACGCGGCCGACACGAACACCGTGTTCAGAGGCAGTAAAGACGTCGCGATGACGTTGCTATCGGCGGACGGACCCGCGTTGGTGACCACGAGCTGGTAGGTCAGGTTTTGATCCTGGTGCGCGGTCGTCGCCTGGGGCTTGATGGCAACCGACAGCCCGGACGAGGCGGTCACCGTGACCGTCGCCGATGCCTGTGCCTGCGATGAGTCGAGTCTGTGCGTTATACCCCTGGGCCGCGGCGGTCATGGTCAAGAGGCCCAGTGCGGAGGATTGGGGAGCAACCTCGAGTGTGACCGTCGCGCTTCCGCCCACGGGGATCGGACCGAGGCCAGCGTAGAGCACGCCGCCCTGGACGGAGGCGCCGGTACCCTGGCTGGTGTCGCCGAAAGCATCTCGACCACCGAGGGGATCGGGGCCGTCACGATGGCGTCAGGCTCATCGGCGGGCCCGAGGTTGGTGACGACGAGGGAATAGCTGGAGCGGCTGGCCAATCGGCACCGAGCTCGCGCCTGGCGTCATGGTCAGGCCGAGGTTACTTACCGAACGGACCGGAGTAACGATCGTGGCCGAGTTGTTGGCCGGGGTCGGGTCGTCTTCCTTGGCGGCGACGGTGGCGGAGTTGGACAGAATCGTTCCGGGCGGGGCGGTGGGGCTGACCGTGACGAACAGAGTTGCGGTCGCTCCGGAAGCAAGATCGCCCACCGCCAGGGTGACAACGCCATCTGCAAAGGTGGGCGCGACCGACATGCTCGATGAAAACGAGACAAGGGTGGCTCCGGTGGGCAGGAAGTCGGTCAGGGTGACACCCGAGGCCGGATCTGGCCCCTGATTGGTGGCGATGATCGTGTAAATCAGGTTCTGACCGTCGGCCACGGGGCTCGGGTGTCGCCGTGATCGCCACCGACAGGTCGGCGACGGGAAGCAGCAGGGCCGATGCGGTCGCCGTATTGTTGGCGGGCGTGGGATCGGCGTTGTCGCTGGAGAGCGATGCGGTCGCCGAAAACGTCCCGGGCGCCACTGCCTGAAGCACAACACGTGACCGTTGCCTGCTCATTCGGCGCCAGCGTGCCCAGTGACGCCGTCACCTGGCCGGCTGCGAACGACGCAGTGCCGCTGCTCGACTGGGCTGAAGTGAACGTCACGCCGGGGCCCAGTGGAAGGGCCACGACGACATTCGTCGCCTGCGACGGCCCCTGGTTCGAGGCGACCATCGTGAATGTCAGCGATCCGCCCACGTCAAGCTGGGCCGGGCTGGCCGACATGGAAAGAGCCAGGTCGGCCACGGGCGCGACCCGCGTGGTCACGCTGGCGCTGTCGTCGGCGGGTGTCGGGTCGATCTCGTCGAGTCTCACCGAGGCCGAATCTGTGAGAGTCTTCCCGGTGCTCTGCGAGACCTGCGCCACGATCGCCAGCGTGGCCGTGCCGCCGGCTGCAATTGTGCCCAGGCTGGCCATGATGTTCCAGCCAACGATGCTGGTCACGACGCCCTGGCTGGGAGTGACGGAAATGAGCGAGACCTGGGCGGGAACCACGTCGCTCAGCACGATATCGTGCGCGTCGAGTTGCCCCTTGTTGGTCACCTTGACCGTGTAGTTGATGGTACCGCCCGAGGCCACCGGGTCTGGCGTCGCGTCGATGGCGACGGCGAGATCGGTCACACCTTGGGCGGGGAGCACCGGCGAAAATTCAGAGGTGTTTCCATCTCCGTCGGTCGCGGTCGCCGAGATGTACGATCCAGCCAGAACCCTGGAGGGAATGTTCAGCGAGAAGGACGACTTGCCGTTGGAATCGGTTGCCTCCTGGTAGCTCGCCAGCAGCGTTTGCCCCTGGCCGTACCCGGATGGGTCGGGATGGGTATTGGAAAACACCTGAACCGTGTAACTCGATTGTGACTCGCCCGTCAGCGAGCCGGTGACGGTCGTGGTCGTGCCGTCCGTCTGGGCGTTCGACCACACGGGGTAGTTCTGGTAATTATTGGGCCCGAGCAAGGAGCCCGGTGGATGATTCGGCGTGGGGCCATTGCCCAGGTTGATTCCCAGGCCGGCATTGTCGTGAATCGAGTTGGACAGGATCTCGTTCCGGTTGACGATTCCGACAAGCTGGACCCCCGCACCGCTGAACCCGCTGCCGTTGTGGGCGATGATGTTCGCCTGATCGCCGCTTGGACCGCCGATGGTGTTCTGGCTCGATCCCAGGCTGATGCCGTTGCCCTGATTGCCCAGGCTCAGGACTCCTCGCGGGTCGGTGCCGATGAAGTTCCCCTCGATCAAGGTCCCTGCCGCGGCCCCCTGCGTCTCGATGCCGTTTCCCAGGTTGCCGGAGATCACGTTGCCCTGAAAGTCGGCGGTGCCGCCGATCGTGTTCGAGGGTGCTCCGTTCAGCAGGATGCCATCTTGATGGTTCCCCAGCGCATGCGCGCCGTCGGCCGTGGTGCCGATCAGGTTGCCCACGGCAGTGTTTCCCGCGGCTCCCGAATTGAAAACGATGCCATTGCCGACGTTGGCCGAAATCACGTTCGCGGCAAGGAGATTGCTCGTGCCGCCTCAACTGAATCCCGTCGCTCTGGTTTCCGAGCGCCGTGAGCCCCGTCGGTCGTGGTGCCGATCAGGTTGCCCACGATGACGTTACCGGTGGAGGATTGGCTGCCGGAGACAATGCCGATGCCGTACCCGCTATTTGCCGAAATCAGGTTCCCCGACCCGGTGACAGTGCCGCCGATCGTGTTCGCCGCCGAGCCGAGAATCAAAAGACCAGCGCCATTCGGAGCGGCCGTCGTACCGGCAGGATCGGTCCCCAAGTTCATTCTGCTGGACCACGGAGCCGGCCCCGCCCCCGAGGACGATTCCCGCACCCGAGAATCCCGAGATCACGAGCCCTCGAACCACGCTGCCACCACCGGTAAGAACCAGCCCGTTCGTGCTTCCGCCTGCCTGGGAGCCGTCGAGCTGGATCAGAAGCGGGCCTGAAAAACCAGGCTGCGTCGTACCGTCAATCACCACCCTGTTGGTGATGGCGGGCAAGGCCGCTCTTGATTGCGATCTTCTTGACGCCTGATCCGGGAATGTTGAACTGAATCGAATCCGGGCTGGTATCCGCGTTGACCTGGAGGATCGCCCATCGCAGCGATCCCTGGCCGGGATCATCGCTGGTGTTGACAACCGTGAATGCCGCCATCAGCGACGCGCGGCTCCATCAGCTCAACGGCAAGCCTGCCGCGCTTGCGTAGAGTCTTGCAGCAAGATCTGGGCCCGGCCAAAGAGGATGCGGCGCATTGAGTGTTCGTCTAGAAAGCCGGTCAAGCGGGGTGGAGACTTCCTAATAAGGCATTCATAGTCAACGACTGCAATCAAGCATGCCAGAGTGCTTGCTTGGAGGCAAGAAACTTTTCGCTCTCGCAAGCACTCTTATAACGATAATACCCCGACTACAACAGTCGGGTGGTGAAAATCCGCCCGGAATTTACATGCTTGAATCGCAAAGCCAGCCATGTCACTTCGATACGAGGCGCATGGGGCACGGTTCATGCAACGCGCAGGAATCTCACGCGAGTTCGCACTGGTGCGGCTACGGAAAATCGAAAAAAAGCCGAGCGGGGAGTATGGCTTGCTCCAACCCTGCTTATTCTGGATTTCAAGCCGGAAGGATCGTGCTCGAAGCGACGGGCATCTGGTAGAGCATCAGGTAAATAACCACGCCAGTCACCGAAACGTAAAGCCAGATGGGAAATGTCACAGCGGAAATCGAGGCATGACGCGCATAGTCGCCTCGAATGGCACGAAAAAGCGTCAAGCAAACGAGCGGGACCACGCCGAACGTCGCCAAGACTGTGTGCGAGAGCAGGATGGTGAAGTAGGCCAGGCGCACCGGCCCCCGGCCCTGGAAGGGTACACTGAGGGCGTGGAAGTGATAGACCAGGTAACATCCCAGGAACACGGCCGACGTGAGCACAGCCAGCGACATACAGGCAACGTGGCCAATGGCGGCCGGAGAGGATAAGCCCGGCAAGAAGCGATCCCGACGGCGGATCAAGCTCCACCCCGTCAGAAGCAAAACGGCGCAAAGCCCGTTCAGGCTGGCATTCACGCTGGGCAAAGCCTTGACCCAGCCAGGGAGGGCCAGCCGCCTGGCTGACGCAGCCAAAGAGTCAAGCGCCGCCGGGTCTTTTGAATCAAAAAGACCGACGACGCGGCCCCGGTCGACGAGGGCCAACCGGTCGCTATGGGAGATGCTCTCGCCGTTGCCGTCGGGGTCGGACGCCGGGTTGGCCATCACGCTCAACTTGAATCGGCGCTCGATGAGCTCGTAGATCAAAGACTTCGCGGCCGGTCAGAAACCACCAGCGATCAGGCCGGGCGCCGAAGCGTTTGCCATACGCGTCCAGGACCGCGGGAGTATCATGGTCCGGATCAACGGAAAGACTGACGAGCAGGACCTGCGTGTTCTCAAGGCGGTCCTGAAGGCTCTTCATTACTGAAGAGATTCGGGGGCACGAGAGCGGACAGCGTGTGAAGATGAAGGAGACAATCGCGACCTTGCGGGCAAGATCAGTCTCTGTGATGCTCCGCCCCGAGCGTTCCACGAGCTGAAACTTCCCCAGGGTCTCGGCCGCCTCGCCAAGATCCTGCGCGGCGGGAGCGGGGGGAGGAGCCGTCCTGGCCATGACCAGCGACACAAAAGCGGCCGCGAGAATCGTGTAAGACACGATCCGCATGCCGCGCAGGTAGGATCGGGAAACGGTCATGAGAGGCCGGCCGGTAATTCTCTGGAGCACTCAGAATGAGCGTTGCTCACCAGGCGAATCGACGCTTCTGCTGGAAAGTCAGCAGCCGGCACGGTCCACGATTGGCTTTCTTCGCCCTCCTCGTCGTCGGTCGGCCTGAAGGTCTGGTCGGGCAGCAGCGTGAGCGTCAGACCTACGGCCAGCACGCACGCCGGGACGATCAGCAGATAAACCCACGGCCTCTCGAACTTGAGGTGCATGAAGTACCACCCGACCATGCCGGCCTTGACGAGCGCCAGGAACAAGAGGCCCGCGACCAGGAGCGTGAAGTGATCCTTGAAGGCCATGGCGTAAAAATATTCAACCGCCGTGAGGATGGCCAGCCCCGCCCAGACCTTGAGATAGGGCGCGTGCGATTCGACCTGGAGCTCCTGCGCCATATCGGCGGACACGGGGGGAACCGGAGCGACATCGGCCATGCGAGGGTTCCTCGAATCAGATCAGGTAGACGATGGTAAAGAGAATGATCCACACGAGGTTGACGAAGTGCCAGTAAAGGCCGGCGAACTCGACCGGGTTGTAATGGGTCTGCGTCCAGACGCCCCTGAGCGACTGGATGAAAATCAAGAGCAGGGTGATCACACCACCAGTCACGTGCAGTCCGTGAAAGCCCGTCATGGTGAAGAAGCACGAGGCGAACAGGCTGACGCTGGGTCGGAAATGACCGGTCGCGCTGATGCCGGGCGTGTAGTGCCGGCCCACCATCAGCTCGTAGTACTCGTAGATCTGGATGCTCAGGAAGATCGAGCCGATGATGACCGTCGCCCCCAGGAACAGCGTGCCTCGGCCTCGCTTGCCCTGCTGGATGGCCGAGAGCGCCAGCACCATGGTCACCGACGAGCAGATCAGCACGAAGGTATTGAACGCCGTGAGGTTGATGCTCAGCGGGTTCGTCAGCTCGTCGTAGGGCTTGGGCCATTTATGAGTGATCAGCGGCTCGACCTTGACGTTGGCGCCGAGGGCCGTGAGCTGGTCGTGCAAAGCTAGGGCCTTCTGCTTGCTCAGACGGTTGACCATGCTTCCCTCGTGCGCTTCCTCGACGAGCTTGTGCACTTCCTCGGCGTTCAGGTCGGGCGTTGCCGCGCGAATCAATTCCTCGGCTCGCGACGGGTTCGAGCCGGCTGAATGCAAGAGCACCCCGTAGGTGTTCTCGACCTCTTTCATATTCGTGGTGGGCGCGTAGAGGTTGCTGTAATAGGTGGACGGGCTTCCCGCGCGAGGACGATGTAAGAGCCGATCAGCCCGGTGAAGAACATGATTTCCGTGGCCAGGAAGAGCCACATGGCCACCTTGCCGGGCGTTACGGGCGCGTGATGGTCGGGCGAAGGATGCGCGGCATGAGCTGACCGGATGGGTTGAAACGGGGGGTACAGCAACATCTGACATCGTGGTTTAGGCCCTTGGATCAAGACCAGAAGGAAAACCGGAAGAGTCCCGCGCGAACCGTCAAGCCGGCATGGGATTGAGAACCAAAAGCAGGAGAACGGCCGGCAGATAAACAAACGACGTACGCAAGAGCCGGCGCGCCGTCGAGTCTGACACGCTGGCCCAGAACCTGGCGGCGGCGATCAGGTAAATCATGCCCATCACCAGCGATCCGGCGAAGTAGTAGGGGCCGGCGAGTCCTACCATGGCCGGCAGCAGGCCCGCGGGAACCAGCGCCAGGGCGTAGCTGGTCGCCTGCCGGGCCGTGAGCAAACCCAAGGGGTCGAACTCCGGCAGCATCTTCATTCCCCCCCTCTGGTAATCCTCACGGTAGATCCAGGCGATCGCCAGAAAGTGCGGGAATTGCCACAGGAAGACGATCAGGAAGAGCGCCAGCGACTCGATGCCCAGAGTTCCCGTCGCCCCAGCCCAGCCGATGACCGGCGGCAACGCGCCGGGGATCGCGCCGATGGCCGTGTTGAGCGTCGTCCTCGGTTTCAGCGGCGTGTAGACCAGAACGTAGAGCAAGAGTGTCGCCACGGCGACAGCCGCCGCCAGGAAATTGACACCCATGAGCAGGATCAACCCGCCCGCGACCCCGAGCGCCACGCCAAAGAGCGCGGCTTCCGCCGAGGAGAGTTTGCCCGATGGCAGGGCTCGGTTCGACGTTCGGCGCATCCGGGCGTCTCTCTCTCGCTCCCACCACTGGTTGAGAGTGCTGGCCCCCGCGGCCACCAGGGCCGTTCCTAGCAGCGTGAGTGCCAGGGTGGCAGGGTGAGCGCTTCTGCGGGCGCAAGAAGAAAACCGACGCCCACGGTGATGAGCACCATCAGAACGATCCGCGGCTTCGTGAGCGAAAAATACGCGGCTGCACGCATGCCGGTCGCCGCGAGAACCGCCTCGGTGGAAGGACCTGCTGACACGGGATGACCGTACGAAACCGCCGTCTTCACGCGACGACCTCCAGATCCGAAGGGAGCGGTCCATCGCCGAAAGCGGTTGCTGGTCGGGTGCTCACCGACTCACGCGTGGCCGCCCGCAGGTGGTGGAGCGCACGCAAGGCGAAAACCACACTTGCGGCCAGCAGCAAAGCCCCATTGGTTTGATGGCCCGTTCTGATGACAGCCTGATAAAACCCGACTGCATGCGGCATGCCATCGAGAGGCAAAAGCAACACGAATGCGGCAAGTCCGAGCACGACCTGAAGCGTCACCGCCAGCGCAAGACAGAGCGCCGAGGGAACGAGCCAGGGAACCGTCTTCCGATTTCGGCGCACCCGGTCGCAAATCAGGATGGCCTGGAGAAAGACCACAAGTGCGAGGGCGGCGTGCAAGGCCAGCGCCATGATGATGCCGTAGTGTCGCAGCCAGGCCCCCATCACGATCTGAGTGTAGACGAGCGCGACCATGAGCAGCCCGAGAGGCCTGAGCCGTGCCGTGTCGGCTGCGGGCTGGCTCGGGGTCTGCCAGTCTCTGCCCGTGAGCACGCAGAGCGCGACCATCAGGCCGAAAAATGCCTGCGCCGTGCAGCCGTGCACCGCGGCCAGAAACGTGGACACCTGGGTCACGCGAGTGCCGCCCAGAATTCCCTGGACGATCACTGCCACGAGCGCCACGACGCCCAGCACCTTCATGAACCGGCGCGGCTCGAAAGCCAGGAACCAGGCGGTGAGCCCCATCGTGGCCATGCCCACCGCCGCCCCGTAGAGGCGATGAGTATGCTCGACGCGCACGCCGAAGGGGGCATTCCAGAAGTCGTACAGGAACATATTGATCCCGAACGTGCTCGGCCAGTCGGGCACGGCCAGGCCCACGCGGTAGGTCGTCACCGAGCCCCCCACGAACAAGAGCGGCAGCGTGAAGACCGCGGCGAACACGGCCATCCAATGGGGTCCAGCCCGGTAGGCGGGCGTCGAGGCGGCGGTGGTGAGACGATCACCTGGGAGAGTCATGATTCAGGGCAGCGTCCAGTGAACAGTGTCCCATTTCCAGGATAAAGCGTAAGTCGTGGACAGGGCCACGTTCGAGCGCAAGCGATGCGAAACGGCTCAGGCCATCACGGGGTCAAGTACGATACCGGCCGGCATGGGCTCGGTCTGGGGCAGAAAATCATCCTCCACGCCCGGCACGCTATATTCGTAGGGGGGATGGTAGACGGTTGGAATTTTCGCGTAGTTGTAATGGGGAGGAGGCGACGAGATTGTCCACTCCAGGGTATTGGCGTGCCACGGATTGTTGCCGGCCGCCGGGCCTGCGAACAAGCTGTAGATGAAATTCGCCGCGAAGATGATCTGGGAAAGCCCGAGCAGGAATGCGCTGTAGGTCATGAAGCGGTTCATGCCAATCACCCCTGCACTTTGCAGGTAAGGATAAATCGTGGGATCAGCAATCCGCCGGGGATGCCCGTGCATGCCGACGATGTGCATCAGGTAAAACGTGCCATTGAAGAAGATGAACGTTAGGGCGAAGTGAATAAGCCCCAGCCGCTCGTTCATCATGCGGCCGAAAATCTTGGGGAACCAGTAATAGATCGCGGCGAAGATGCCGAACGTGCTGCCGCCGAAGAGCACATAATGCAGGTGGCCGACGATGAAATAGGTGTCGTGAATGTGCATGTTGACGGGAGTGGCCGCCATGAAGATCCCGGACAGGCCGCCGATGACAAACATGGCGACAAACGCCATGGCGTTGAGCATCGCCGAGGTGAACTGGAGCCGGCCGCCCCACATGGTCCCCAGCCAGTTGAACACCTTGATGGCCGAGGGCAGCGCGATCATCATCGTCGACAGCATGAACGTGGCGCCGAGCGCGGGATTCATGCCCGACTGGAACATGTGGTGGCCCCAGACGATGAACCCCAGCCCCGCGATCCCCGCGATGGCCAGCACCATCGGCTTGTAACCGAACAAGGGCTTGCGCGAGAAGGTCGCGATGATGTCGGAGACCATGCCCATGGCCGGCAGGATCATGACATAGACCGCGGGATGAGAGTAGAACCAGAACAGGTGCTGGAAGAGGATCGGACCTCCTCCTCCAACCACCGGAGGGGCATTGGCCACGGTCCAGCCGACGGGGCTGAAGAAGTTGGTCCCAACGACGCGATCGAGCGTCTGCATGATCAGGGCCGAGGTGAGCACCGGCAGTGCGAACGCCTGGAGCAGAGCCGTGATGAACATCGCCCACACGGTCATCGGCATCCGGAACATCTTCATCCCCGGTGCCGCGCAGCATGACGATCGTCGTGATGTAGTTGATCGACCCCATCAAGGACGAGATCCCCGCGAACAAGAGAGCCATGAGCCAGAACGTCTGGCCGTTGAGTGAGCCCGGCGTCGCCCAGCGGGCGATCGTCAGGATCGGATAGCTCGTCCAGCCCGCCTCGGGCGCGCCCCCCTCCACGAAGAACGCCATCGTGATCAGCACGAAGGCCGGCCACATGAACCAGTAGGAAAGCATGTTCAGCCGGGGGAAGGCCATGTCCCTGGCGCCGATCATGAGCGGGATCAGGAAGTTGCCAAACGCGCCGGTGAGCAGCGGAATGATCACGAAGAAAATCATGATCGTGCCGTGCATCGTGAACAGCTTGTTGTAAAACTCCGGAGGCATCTGGTAACCCAGCGCGGGATCGGACCAGAGGGCCTGGGAGAGGATCGGCATCGGCTTCCACGGCCAGGCCAGTTGCCAGCGGATGGCCATCGCCAGCAGTCCGCCCAGCACGAAGAAGATCAGGCCCGAGAACAGGAACTGAATCCCAATGATCTTGTGATCATGCGAGAAGACATACTTGAAGATGAAGTTGGTCGGCGCGGGATGGATGTGATCGTCACCGTGATCGTGCCCATGGTCATGGCCATGTTCGCCGGCCTGCGCGTGCGTCGCCGCCAATCCTGCCGAGCCGTTGCCCGCTGCTTCCGCGCTCATTCGAATCATCTCCCCTCTTGTTCCGCGGCCATCGTGAGCTGGCTGCGATTCTGCTCGGCCAGCTTCTCGTCGAGCCATTTCTGAAATTCTTCGTCGGTTTCGTGGACCGTCACATTGCCCCGCATCTTGTAATGGCCCCAGCCGCAAAGCTCGGCGCACACCAGCTCGTACTTGCCGGCGGTATCGGCGTCAAACCAGACAGGGATGGTGATGCCGGGCACGGCGTCCTGCTTGATACGCATCTGGGGAAGGAAGAACGAGTGGATGACGTCGGATGATTTCAGGTAGATGAGGGCCGTCTGGTTCTTCACGAAGTGCAGATCGTTCTGAGTGAACAGGTCGTCGGGGGTGTTCAGCTTGCCGTCCGGTCCGGGATACCGCATCACCCACTGAAACTGCCTGCCGGTAATCTCCGCCAGGGGGGCGACCCTGGCGCGGCGCTGCGGAACTTGATGCTGGCCCAGGTGCCCATCTGGTAGAGCGCGATGAAGACCAGAATGGCTGCGGGAATGATCGTCCAGATCACCTCCAGCCGCTGGCTGCCATGGAAGTACTGGGCCGCGCGAACCGGCTTGCCGCTGGCGTCTTTCTCATCGGCGTAACGATGGGCAACCCAGACGAGAACCACCTGCGTGCCGATGAACGTGACGCCCGTGATCACCAGGATGATCACGAACAGGCTGTCGATCTCCCGACCGAACGTCGACACGACGTGGTGATAATCGCCGATCGGGTTGGGCAGCCACCAGTCGGGCGAGAACGGGGCATAGAGGAAAGCACCAACGCTGAACAGGGCGGCCAGGCCGAACAGGAGACTCCAGTAACGCACGGAAACGCTCCCTTTAGCGAGCTTCGAGGTCGTATGCGAGCGGAAAAACCGAGGCGGTTTTCGGATTCAGGGCCAGACGATCGCCCCCCCTCATCGATTCGCGACCGAGGGCTGCGGCGTTAGAGTTCCCGAGGGCGTGGTGGCGTCCTTGAGCAGGTTGGGCTCATAAGGAAGCGCCAGCACGAAATTCACCAGGTCCCAGATCTGCTCGTGATTGATCGTCGGGTAGTGGGCCGGCATCTGGGCTCCGGTGATCCCCTTGGCGATTCGCCAGTAAAGATCCAGCGGCCGACGCCCGCCCTTGTAGACCCCTCGATTCAGGTTGTTGGGTCGAATGGGATTGCCCCAATCATCGAGCTTCTGGAACCAGAGGTCCTTGGTCTTGGGGTCAAGCTGGTTGATCCTTTCCTGCCGCTCGCTGGGGTTGCCGCCGAAGACGACCTCGTTGAACACCTCCTGGCTCACGAAGCTGGGGCCATCTCCACGAGCCAGAACGCCGTGGCACCCCGCGCATTCCAGCTTCTCTTTCGTCTTGCCGAGAAAGAGCTCTCGACCGCGGAGGATGCTCTCGTGGCTGGGCGGAGTGCGTGCGATTGGCGGGTTGACAACCTGCTTCTGCGCCGTCTTCCATTTATTGAAAACGCCGTCGGCCTCTTCCTTGGCTGTCTCCGCTGAGAGAGCGTTCGCATCGTTCTCATCCGAGATCGCCCCCACGTCAATCAGCGCCAGCTCCGTCTCGCCGCGAATACTCAGGAACATGACATAGTCGATCACCTGCTCCATCTCAAAGTCCGAGAGAAGGGCCTCGAATGCCGGCATCGACGTTCCATGAAGACCGTTGCGAACGGTGCGTCTCAGGTCGTCGCGATGGGGCCGGAAACCGTTGGGCGTTGAGGTGAACTTGAAGAGGCCCCTGCGATAATCTCGAGGAGTCGGGTAGAGAAACGCCGAGGTCGGTCCGTCGCCTGCGCCGGAGACGCCGTGGCAATGCAAGCACTGCCGGCGATAGACGCCATACCCTCCAGTGATCCGGATCTTCTCCTGAGTCTTCGGGTCCTCGATGGCGATCGGCCTGATTCTGGCGCCGGCCCCATCGCCCTGCTGCAGGTAGTTGCCCAGGTATGCCCCGCCCTTGGTCAAGAGCGCCCCCATTCCCTCGGGAACCTTGATCCTGGTGGGCGAGTCGCCGTAGAGCCTGGCCAGCGCGATGCGAACCTTGTCTTGCAGCTTGGGCTTGCCGGCCAGGTTCGACTTGCCCTTGACCTCCTTGGTGAGGGCGTCGTTCTCTTCATAGTACATGGGACCGGCCAGGAAGCGGTCGGAGCAGCCGGAAGCGGTTAGTAACAGGCAGGAAAGGCCCAAGGCCACGCGAACACGACACCGCACGATCACGCGATCATCCTCCAAGCGACCTTGTACGCCACGACCCCACAAAACCGATAAGGAGTCCCATCACCACGCGGCCGGGCAGGTTCTCCGGGTTGCCAGTTTGCCCAGGTTTCCTGCTGGCGGCAAGATGCCCGCGGGTGTCCGACCGACACTCACCTCAGGAGGTGATCGCCCGCGCGGACGTTCAGAGCGACCAAAAGTGTGAGGGTATTGTGAGATCGGCCAACAGCGCCGTCAAGGCAGCGCAGGCTCCTCTCAAAAAGGTTATCCTAGCCATCTCTTACGGTGGCTACAAGCCACTCAGAGATTTCGTAGAGTTCGCGAAAAACAAAAATTATGACGATTCTGAAAACGCACGATACTTATTAGAGAGTCGACTCCCGGCGACCTTCGATCATTCCAGCGGACTGCGTGGGTATCCATGGCCACCACGATTTACACGGATTCGCCAGAGATTGCCAGCACCGGAGTCGTGTATCGGCAAGGCCGGCGCGGGGAACTCAATACGGGCGTGGTCCGGCCACGAGGTTCGTACTGGAGTTCGACCCGCCGGCCGTTGCCATCGCTTGTGTTCGTCATCCCGCTCATGCTGGCCTACGAAATTGGCGTGGTCTGGCACACCGGTGCCTCGCCCGCGGCGCTCCGAACCGGCGCCGACGCCTGGATGCGATCGGCGCTGGGAACGCTTGGATTGACCGACCAGTGGTTTCCACCGTTGCTCTTGACGGTCGTTCTCCTGATCTGGCAGGTGATGAGCCCGCGTGACTGGCGATTCGCGCCGTCGATCCTCGGGGGGATGGTGATCGAAAGCCTTCTCCTGGCGATTGCGCTCGTGGGATTGAGCCGGCTGATGGATCTGGGGTTCTCGCTTCTGGATGAGCATCCGCCGCGTCTGCTCGCGGTCGGGAGTTCCTCCTCGCGGGCAGACCTTGGTTCCTTGATTGGATTTCTGGGTGCAGGAGTTTACGAAGAAGCCCTGTTCCGTCTGGCGCTGGTTCCCGTCTTGTTCGGGCGCTGCGAGTTCTGCAAACCCCGCAGGTCCTGGCCAGCGCGCTGGCGGTGACAGGCTCGGCGCTGTTGTTTTCGCTGGCCCATCACGCGGGCACGCCTGGCGAGACATTCACCTGGTTTGCCTTCGTCTTTCGTTGGATGGCCGGAGTTTTCTTCGCCTGGGTGTTCGTGATCCGCGGATTCGGCGTCGCGGTCGGCACCCACACCGCGTACGATATCCTGGTCGGATGGATCGGCTGGCACCTTTAGCCTCGCCCGCCGCGTTCGAGGTGTGCGCATTCCGCGGCCCCAGGATCAATCCTGCAAGGTCAACCGTGCAACCAGCAGCTCCCGATGCCGTGCTCATCATCCCGCTCTCTCCGGCTCGTTCACGTCTCCGACATCCACTTCTGGCAGTTCGCCTTCAATCCGCTTCATCTTCTCAACAAGCGGATTCTGGGCATGGGCTCGCTTCTGGTCCAGCGAGCGCGTAAGTTTCGCCTCGAGCGAATTGAGGAGGTCGTTCGACCGAGTGCTTACACTTCAGCCAGACCACATCCTGATCACGGGCGACCTCACAACCACGGCTCTTCCCGCCGAGTTCAAAGTCGCGCGACGGGCCCTCGCACCGTGGTTGTTGGACCCCACGAAAGTGACGGTGCTCCCCGGCAATCACGACCGATACACGCCTGGCTCCCACCGAGCTCGCTTGTTCGAAAAATCGTTCGGCGAGTTTGCTCCGAAGTCGGTCTTTCCCTGGCTTCGGTTCCTGGACGGTCACACGGTGATCCTGGGCCTGGACCCAACCCGGGCCAGCCTTACCGCCCGCGGCAGGCTGCCCGAGCATCAGCTCGGCCGGGCGAAGGAACTGGTCGCGGGCCTGGATCCGGGATTCCGCAGGCTCATCGTGGCTTGCCACTACCCGCTTGACGTGCCCGCGGATCATCGCCGAGATCTGGCACGCAAGAACTTAATCAACGCCGAGGAGCTCGTCTGGCTGGCTCGCTACGCTAGGCCCTCATCTCTATTGCTGCGGTCACGTCCACACGGCCTGGGCGTTCGCGCCCCAGCGCATTCCCGACCAGCTCTGTTTGAACTCGGGCGCTCCGCTCCTGCGAGACCATAAGGCAGACCGGCCTCCCGGTTTCCTGGAAGTTGTTCTCACCGGTCCAGAGCTGGTCGTCAACCACCACTTCTGGAGGCAAGGGAGTCTGGGAGGATTGCCGACTTTACCAGTCTCAGTCGTTTTTTCCTTCCGCGACAGTCAGTGTGGACTGAAGCTTTTCTCCGTGTTCGCCTCAGCCGGACGTACGCCCACCAAGGACGTCGAGTTGGCGCGTCCATGATATCAATATCACACACGGGTGATCCGCTGTCGAGAGACCGACAACGACTCTTCAGCTGAGCCTTGTCTCTTGTCCGTATCCAGCGGTTACGGCGTCACCAACATCTTCTCGTAGACCACCCGCGCGGCCGCGAGCTGCGACTCGACGTGCGCCTGGCTCCGGCTGGGGACTCGGTCGCGCCGCCGGATCTCGCGTGCGAGCCGGTCGATCCAGGCAAGGAAGTAGGCGGCGTCCGAACGCCCGTCGACCGGGCGGCCGGGAACTTCGAGGTAGATCGCACTTGTATGGCCGAACACGGAGCCGCCCGGCTGATCGCGGTGGAGCGGACCTGAAGCGCGGACGGCGACCCAGCCGCTGCGATCGACGTTGACAACGTGCTCAACCTCGACCGAGAGTCGGTTGCCAGCGGCCTTCGCCTCCGCGACGACCTTCCCGTTGTGTATCACCTCGATGTGATCCAGCGGGTACTGGGAGATGGCCCGCCCGCAAAGCCTCAGGCCCGCGCCGGCACCAACCTGGAGCGTCTCGCCTGGCACATGGCCGTCGGCAGTGAACTCGAGCATTGGGCCGTTGGTGACGAAGGTGCGGCCGGCTTTCAGGCCCTTGATCCACTCGTCGTAAGAGAACGCCCCATCCACCTTCACGTAAGCCCGGTCCGAACCCGGCAGGCGGCTGGGGATGCGGTTGAGGAAGCAATCGGTCCCGGCCGAGGCGGGGATACGGAACCCGCAGTTGAGTAAGCGGTACCACAGTGGCAGGGCCGCCTCGTGGTTGGTGCCCATCACATCAACCGAGTCGACCTTGCCCAGCGCGACGTCCATCGGCAGCGCCTTGGCCGAATAGGCGCTCAGGTAAGGGTCGTTCATGTTCTGGGCGGGGTGCGTGTAGTTGGCATGCCCGCCTTCATCATGGGTCAGGTCGGCCACGTCGGCGTTCGTCGGCACGTCGTAGGGGCGGGTCGTGTGCGGGAACCCCGTGTCAATGGGCTCGACGAGATGTTTCAGGTTCAAGAGGGTCATGTGACCCCAGATGGTGCTGCGGAACTCCTCGTTCCAGTAGAGGACCGTCCGCCCATCGGAGAGGGGGTCGGGGCGGCCTCGGAAATGCTCGCGGTCGAAGACGCCGTCGCCGTCGGAATTGGCGACCATGAAGTTGCTGACCCCAAGATCCTCACCCGCGCACTGAAGCAGCATGGTTCGGGGGGAGTTATACCAGTGACCGTAGCCGTAGTTCGCGTGGATATGGCTTTCCCCGGAGTACCAGCCCCGTGCCCGCTGGTCGATCCAGCGCTCAAGGGTCACGGCCTGGCTTGTGGTCTGCCCAGGTCGAACGTGGAAGGCAACCCGCGCGACGCGGTATTCGGGTCCTCGGGCGACGGTCGCCTCGTAACGGCCCTCCGGCAGGTCGAACTCGGTCCGGCGGTCAACATAGAAGTGGAGGTCCGACTTGAGGAGCCGGTAGAGCGAACCCGGCGGCGCGTGGTACTTCCGCCCCTCGGCGTGGATCGAAACGCGAGCGACCAGCGCCGACTTGCTGGACGCATCGACCAGGCGTAACGCGAGTCGGCCGGTCGGCCGGCGAAAGTCCCGCGTGTCGGCCTCAACAGGCTCTTCCTGCCCGGACGCGAACTCGCGAATCACAAGCGCGGTTGGGCCGAGGCGGTTGTCGGTGTAGAGTAGCCACCGGCCGTCGTGCGAGGTGCTCGGTCGATCCTCGTCGGCCTGGCCGAATGTGAGCCGATGCGCGCCTCGTTCAGGGTCGTCGAGCGGGATTTCCCAGAGGTCGTTGTGAACGCCACCGAGCTCGGTCGAAACCACGAGCGCACCGTCGCCCGCAACCCAGCAAAGGTCGTGGATGCGGGCCTGGAAGCGGACGAGCTTGTAGCGGCTCACCACCAGCGGCGGCCACAATCCAGAGGTCGGCCTCGGGGCCATTGTTGCCGGCTTGCTGGTCGGGGACGTCTTGCGTGGTCGTGAACGCAATGCGGCGGCCATCGTGGGATAAGGCAAAACGGTGCGGGCGAAGCGTGCCGGTCCGGACAGGGGTCAATTCGCCGTTGTTCAGGTCGAGCCAGGCCAGTGCCGCGCCCTGGAACTTGCCAAGCAACCGCGTACCCTCGGGGCCGAAGGAGAGCTTTTCGACCCCTCTGACCTCCTTCGGGAGCGGGACCGGCGCACCGTCCTCAGCCCGGACGATGCGCAGCACACCGCTCCCGAATGCTTGACTATTGAGGTAGGCGATCCGGTTGCCATCCGGCGACCAGGCTGGCTCGATGTCGAATCCCGGTCCGTCGGTCAGTCGCGTCATCGTGCCGCCAGTCCTTGGCATTCGCCAGATCGCCCCCTGGTACGAGAAGGCGATCCGGTCGCCCGCCGGGGAAAGTCTTGGGTAGATCGCGCCAAAGGCCCTCGCCTCCGCCGAATGGGCCGCCGCTCCCCGCGGCGCCGGGGTTTGCGGGTTGATCCCGACCCCCCGGCCCGCGAAGACCGCGATGGCGACGATCCCCAAGCTGAGGAGTCTCTTCGGGACGATCGACATGGTTCACCTCGTTCCCGGTTGGCGGCCTTGATCAGTGGGCGAACCGCTCATGCCCGTCTTCGAGTTTCTCGAAGCGCAGGGATGTCTCCGTCCCTCGGGTCGGCACCGGTTTTGTGCTTGCACAGGCGGTCAAGTCGAGGAGCAGAAAACAGGCCGACATTGGAAAGCTCCATCTTGCCATTCGGAAAGCAGCGCCGCTCGGCATCATAGACCAAGAATGCGGCGATGAACATCCCCGCGATGGAGCAACCGGTTCAACGTGCCAACAACAGCGTCTTCTTCCATCACCCGTCCGCCTCGCGCATGATGGACGATGAGACGCTTGTCAACCGGTCCGTCATGCAAGGATCTGCACTTGCGCCATTCGATTTACCCGTGGTTCAAGCCCGCCAGCGAAGGTCGAGGATCAGGGAGATGACCATGCGCCCAGAATCGGCGGCTTGACGTTCGTGCTGCTCGCGACTCTCTTCCCACCCGGATTCGTTGCACTTGCCACGCTCGACCCGCAACCCGACACGGGGGCCCGACCCGGTCCGCCGGTCAAGGATTTGATCCTTCCCGGGGAATCGTTCCTCGTCGCGGGACGCCCGGCCTTCATTCTGACGCCACCGGAGAACAAACGGCGTAAGCCCCAGCCGTGGGTTTTTTACGCCCCGACGCTACCACCATACCCCGACCAACACGAGAAATGGATGCACGAACAGTTCCTCGCGGCGGGGGTCGCGGTGGCCGGGATCGACGTGGGCGAGGCCTACGGCAGCCCGCGAGGCCGGGATCTGTTCACGGCCCTATACCGCGAGCTCACCGACCGGCGCGGCTTCGCGGCCCGTCCTTGTCTGCTGGGTCGTAGCCGCGGCGGCCTGTGGGTCACAAGCTGGGCCACCGAGAACCCCGACAAGGTGGCCGGGATCGCCGGGATCTACCCGGTGTTCGACCTCCGGACCTATCCCGGGCTGGACAAGGCCGCCCCAATCTATGGGCTGACGCCGACCCAGCTCGGGTCGCGGCTGGGCGAGTTCAACCCAATCGAGCGCGTCGGTGTGCTCGCGGAGCGCCGCGTGCCGGCACTCCTCATCCATGGCGATGAGGACAAGGTCGTCCCGTTGAAGGAGAATTCGGCTGAATTCGTCGCTCGCTACCGGGCGGTTGGCGCCGCCGATGCCGTCACCCTGATCGTGGCGAAGGGGCAGGGTCACAATTTCTGGGAAGGTTTCTTCCGATGCCAGAAGCTGGTCGATTTCGTGATCAAGCGCGCAGCGCAGGCGGTGGGATGACCGCAACCGCGAACCTGCACCTGCGGATCGTCGAGCCGCGAGGGACCGATAGCGCCGTCCCCGTTCCCGCCCGTGTCCACCTTGCCGACGAGAAGGGCAAACCCGTCATGGCGCCTGGGCTCCCCGCATTCCGCGACCATTTCAACTGCGACGGCGTGGTACGCCTCGACCTGCCGCCGGGTCGCTACACCTACACCGTCGAGCGTGGCCCCGAATACCGCCGCGTCTCGGGGGCGATTGAACTCGCCGCCGGAGAAACCCTCGAGCGGGAGGTGCGCCTGAGGCGGCTCATCGACCTGGCGGTGCTCGGCTGGTACTCGGGCGATCTCCACGTGCACCGGCGGCCTGATGATATGCCGCTCTTGTTGCGCTCCGAGGACCTGCACGTCACCCCGGTCCTCACCGTATGGAACAAGCAGAACCGCTGGGCGGACCGCCCCCTGTCAGGTAAGCTCCTGGTCGAGGCCGAGCCAACCCGGGCCTACCACCTGCTGGCCTGCGAAGACGAGCGGCGCGGCGGGGCGATGCTATACTTCAACCTCCGTCGGCCCCTCGATCTCGCCGGCGACGGCCCCGAGGATCCCTCGCCGGTGGCCCACCTCCGCGAGGCACTGGAGCAGGAAGGGGCCTGGTGCGACGTCGAGAAGCCGTTCTGGTGGGACATGCCTGCCTGGGTGGCGACGGGGAAGGTGCGCTCGATCGGCCTGGCCAACAATCACATGCTCCGCCGCTCGATGTTTGACGACGAGGCGTGGGGCCGCCCGCGCGACGTCAAGAAGTTCCCGTCGCCCCGGGGCAATGGCCTCTACTCACAGGCGCTCTATTACCGGTTGCTCAACTGCGGCCTGCGTCTCCCGCCCTCCGCCGGCTCAGCCTCGGGCGTGCTTCCTAACCCGGTCGGCTACAACCGGGTCTACGTCCACCTCGATGGTCCATTCTCCTACGAGGCGTGGTGGAAGTGCCTCGGAGACGGCCGGTCGTTCGTCACCAACGGCCCGCTGCTGCTGGTGGAGGCCGACAGCCAGCGTCCCGGCGCCGTTTTCCGATCCCCGTCCGGCCGGCCGCTCTCAATTCCACTCGACGTCCGGATCGTTGGGGACGACCCTCTCGAGGCCGTCGAGGTCGTTCGCGACGGCTCGGTCGTCGAGCGGCTGGCTGGTAAGGATCTGGCCGAACGGATGCGTCTCCGTCCCCTGGTGTTCGAGCGGAGCGGGTGGTTCCTGGTGCGGGCGATCGCCGACGTCGCCGAGACATTCCGGTTCGCAAGCACCGCCCCGTTCTATGTCGAAGTCGGCGCGAGCCAGAGTACGGTTCACCGCGACGATGTCGCGTTCTTCCTGCGCTGGGTCGATGAGCGGATCGCCGCGCTGGAACGAGACGACAGCGGCTCCCTCGCCGTCCCCGCGCGGAAGGAGGCGGTGCTTCGGCCGCATCTCGAGGCGAGGCGATTCTTCGAGCGGCTGCTCCGTGAAGCGCGGTGACGGGTCGCTGTGCGCTCTGCCAGGGTGAGGGCGCAACTGGTATGATCGGGCCCTGGGCGTCGTACGCGGCACGACGGGCTGTGGGCCGCACAGACGTTCCGATCGGTCGCCAGCAAACTGAGGAATTCGGACATGCTGACATTCTACGACCATGACTTGCGAGGCACTCGCCGGTCGTTCCTCCGTGTCGGCACCACCGCGGCACTCGGGGCGTGTGGTCTGAGCCTCGCCAACCTGTCTGAGTTGGCGCGGAAAGCATGCCGGGGGTGCTGACCGGGAAGTCGGTGATTTTCCTCTTCCTGCACGGCGGCCCGAGCCAGATCGAGACGTTCGATCCGAAGATGGAGCGGCCCGAGGGAGTCCGCAGCGCGACGGGGGAAGTCGCCACGACGATCCCCGGTGTGACCTTCGGAGGCACATTCCCCCTCCTCGCTGCACGGGCCGGCAAGCTCAATGTCGTCCGCTCGTTCGTCCCGGGCGATGCCAACCACAACCTCAAGCCACTGGTCGGCCGCGACTCGTTCGAGACAAACCCCGGCGCGATTCACGCGCGCGTCGCCGGGCCGAACCACCCGCGCACGGGCCTGCCCACCAACGTGATCCTCTTCCCGAGGGCCGTTGACCCGACAACACGCGCGGGTACGTTGACGTTCGGCCGCTTCCACGCGACCGGCCCGCTCTCGTCGGCCTACGCCCCATTCGACCCCAGCCAGGGAGAAACCACCGCCGAAGGGTTGACGCTACCGCTCCCCCGCGAACGACTCGATGACCGGCGCCACCTCCACGCCCTGCTTGACTCGGCCGCGCGCTACCTGGAGACCGCACGGGAGGTCGAGGGGGTCGACCGGCTGCGCGACCAAGCGTATCGCCTCCTCGAAGGGGGGCTGGCCGAGGCGTTCAACCTCGGCCGCGAAGACCCTCGCCTCGTCGCTCGCTACGACACCGCGCCGCTCGTGCGGCCCGACGCGATTAGCAAGACATGGAAGAATTACAATAACTATGTGGATAATGCAAAGTCGCTGGGCAAGTTGCTGCTCCTGGCCCGCCGGCTCTGTGAGCGCGGGTGCGGCTTCGTGACGGTGACGACCAACTTCGTCTGGGACATGCATGCCGATGTCAACAACGCTCCGATGGCCGAAGGCATGCGTTACATGGCCCCACCGCTCGACCATGCCTTGAGTGTCTACATTGACGACCTGTACGCCCGGGGCTTGCAGGATCGTATCCTCCTGGTTGCCTGCGGCGAGATGGGCCGCACCCCCCGGCTCAACTCGAAAGGCGGGCGCGACCACTGGGGCAGCCTCGGCCCGCTGTTGCTGGTCGGCGGCGGCTATCCGCCGGGCCAGGTTATCGGCCGCTCCAACGAGGACGCTTCCGCGCCCCACTCGCAGCCGGTCACGGCTCGCCACCTTCTCGGCGCGATCCTCCACACCCTCTTCGACGTGGGCCAGCTCCGGCTGGTACCCAACCTCCCTCGCGAGTTTGCCCAGGTCATGGCGGGCTATGACGGGATTCCGGGGCTGGGATGAGGGTCGAAAAATGAGCGAAAGAAGAACGCGGGCTGCTAAGAGCTGAGACGCTGACATCATGAGTCCGACCCTGCTGGTCCTACCAATCTTCCTGATCGCGTCTCAGTCCGATCGACTCGCGGTGGACATCTCGCGCCCGGTCTCCGTGGACTTCGCCCGCGACGTGCTGCCAGTCTTCAAGAAGCACTGTCATCAGTGTCACGGTCCGGCGAAGCAGAAGTCGGGCCTTCGACTCGACGTCAAGGCGAAGGCGCTCGAGGGCGGTGACGTCCATGGTCCGTCGATCGTGCCCGGGAAGGCGGCCGACAGTCCGCTCATCCAGCTCGTCTCGGGTGCGAACAAGGACCTGAGAATGCCGCCGAAAGGCGACCGGTTGTCGGCGGCCGAGATCGCGACCCTTACCAACTGGATCAACCGGGGCGCATCGTGGCCGGACGGAGCTGGGCCGGAGCAACCCGGGGAACGGCAGAATCATTGGTCGTTCAAGCCGCTGACCGATCCGGCTGCGCCGGACTCCACGAACAAATCGTGGCCAAGGAACGAGATCGACGCCTTCATCCTCGCACGGCTCGAAAAAGAGGGATTGCGCCCGCGCCGGAGGTGGACCGGGCCACCTGGCTGCGTCGACTGAGCTTAGACCTGACCGGCCTGCCGCCGTCGCCCCAGCGAGTGGCGGCCTTCGTCGCCGACCAGCACCGAGACGCCTACGAGCGCGTGGTTGACGAGTTGCTGGCGTCGCCGCGATACGGGGAGCGCTTGGCTCAGCACTGGCTCGATCTGGTGCGATATGCCGACACCCACGGATTCGAGGTCAATACCGAGCGTCCGAACGCATGGCCGTACCGCGACTATGTCATCGAAGCATTCAACGCCGACAGACCCTACGACCGCTTCATCCGCGAGCAGATCGTGGGCGAGGCATTGGGTCAGGACGCGGCCACTGGATTTCTCGTCACCGCTTCCGTGTTGCTGCCGTTGCAGATCGGGGCCGATGAGCCGTCAAAGCGTCTCGCCCGGCAAGATTCCCTGGATGAAATCGTCACCAATACCGGGCTGACCTTCCTGGGGTTGAGCATCGGTTGCGCCCGCTGCCACGATCACAAGTTCGATCCCATCTCCCAGCGTGACTACTACGCGATGCAGGCGTTCTTCGCCGGCGTGGAATACGGCGATCATCCGCTGCGGTCGCCAGCAGCCGAGGCACTGCGAGCGGAAGCGGTCCAGCTCCGGCGGCAACTGGTGGAAGTCAACCGGCAGCTCGCACGATTGGAGCCCCGCGCGCGAGCCGGCGTCGAGCGTGCTCCGGTCAATGCGAGGTTGAACAACGACCGCCTCGCTGCGGCGACGAAAAGTTTCCTGCGCGACCAGAATCCGCCAGTCACGTTTGGTCTCAAAGTGGTCGGCGCCGAGCAAGCCCGGGAAGCTCGCCGGCTGATGCAGCGGAGAGAATCCCTGGAGGCGAAGATCGGCGCGGCCGCTATGGGACAGATGGTTTTCGCGGGGACATTCCGGAGGCCCGACACAATCCACCGGCTGCATCGCGGCGATCCGGAGCAGCCGAAGGAGGAGGTCACGCCCGCTGTGCCTCGCGTCCTGGGGACAGTCGAACTCCCCAAGAATGCCGCCGAAAACGAGCGTCGGGCGACGGTGGCGGATTGGATCGCAAGTCCGCGGAACCCGCTCACGGCCCGCGTGATGGTGAATCGCCTCTGGCAGGGACACTTCGGCATCGGGCTCGTGGAGACGCCAAGCGACTTCGGACGCAACGGCGCAAAGCCGTCCCACCCCGAGTTGCTCGACTGGCTGGCTTCGGAATTCCTCCGCTCCGGCTGGTCCGTGAAGCATATGCACCGGCTTATCGTATTGTCGGCGACCTATCGTCAGTCGAGGCGTATCGATCCCGCCGCGCGGGCGAAGGACGCCGACGCCAGTCTGCTCTGGCGCTTTCCGTCGCGGCGGCTCGAGGCCGAGGTGATCCGCGACTCGATGCTCGCCGTGAGTGGCCGCTTGAACCCCAAGATGGGCGGGCCAGGATTCAACGTGTTCAAGCAACGTGGCGGACTGAGCGGATTCACGCCAGTCGAATCGTACAGCGGCGACGGGCTCCGCCGCATGATCTACGCCCACAAGGTGCGCCGCGAGCGCGACGCGGTGTTCGGCGCCTTCGACTGCCCCGACGGCGGACAGAGTACAGCGCGCCGGCGCGAGTCGACCACGCCCATCCAGGCCCTGGACCTGTTCAACAGCCGCTTCACCGTTGACGAGGCGGACGCGTTCGCCGCACGCGTCCAGGCCGAGGTCGGCACCGACCCGACGGCCGAGGTTCGCCGCGCCTACCAGCTTGCCCTCGGCCGCGATCCTGACCAAGGCGAGCTTGGCGACGTCACAGCCGTCGTGCAAGAGCACGGGCTTCCCACCCTCTGTCGCGCCCTCTTCAACAGCAACGAGTTCCTCTTCCTACCATGACAACCAACCCCGCACAACTCTCGCCCCTGGATCGATACCTGCTGGACCGCCGCAACTTCCTTTCCCACTCCGCCTCGGCGCTGAGCTGCATCGCGCTCGCGAACCTGCTCGGCCGCGACGGGGTGCATGCTGCCGAAGGACCCATGATCGATCCGGCGCGACCGTTCGCGCCGCGGCAACCGCACTTCCCGGCGAAGGCCAGGAATGTCGTGGTCATCTTCTGCGCCGGGGCCGTCAGCCAACTCGAGAGCTGGGACTACAAGCCGGAACTGATCAAACACGACGGCAAGCCGCTGGAAGGCGGGCCGCCGGTAACCTTCCAGGGCCCGGCGGGCAATCTTGCCCAGCCGCAGTACAGATTCCGTCCCCGGGGTCAGACCGGCAAGATGGTCTCCGACATGGTCCCGCACCTCGCCGAGCTCACCGACGACATCGCTTTCCTGCACTCGCTGACCAGCAAGAGCAATACGCACGGTCCCGCGGAAAACTTTCTCTCGACCGGCTCCGTGCTCGACGGATTCCCCAGCACCGGGGCATGGGTCAGCTATGCGCTCGGGAGCGAGAATCAGGACCTGCCCGCGTTCGTCGCCATCCCCGACCCTCGGGGTGTACCGCAAGCCGGCTCGAATAATTGGGGACCAGGATTCCTGCCCGCCCAGTTCCAGGGGACGCCCCTCAGCGCGACAAAGCCCGTGCGCCACCTTTCCCCGCCTACCGGCATCCGGCCCCAGGATGACCTCGCTGCCCGGTCACTGTTGCGGCGGCTGAACCAGCGACACCTCGAGCAGAACCCCGGCGATACGAAGCTTGCGTCCCGAATCACCAGCTATGAGCTCGCCGCGCGGATGCAGCTCAGCGTGCCGGAGATCACCGACCTCTCCAGCGAGCCCGCGCATGTGCGAAGGCTCTACGGGGCCGACGACGAATCCAACTCCATCAAGGCCGCCTTCGCCCGAAACTGCATCCTGGCCCGAAAGCTCATCGAGCGCGGCGTGCGGTTCGTCCAGTTGTTCAACGGCGCCTACGCCAGCGCCGGCGAGTTGAACTGGGATGGCCACAACAAGCTCAAGCAGCAATACGACCGGCACGCGGCCATCCTGGACCAGCCCGCCGCCGCCTTGATCCGCGATTTGAGGCAGCGGGGTCTCCTGGACGAAACGCTCGTCGTCTGGTGTACCGAGTTTGGCCGCATGCCTATGTTCCAGAAGGGGGCTCAGGGCCGCGACCACAACCCCGACGGTTTCACCTGCTGGTTAACGGGCGCCGGCGTCAAGCCGGGCGTCAGCCACGGCGTCACTGACGAGCTCGGCCGTAGGGCGGTGCAAGATGTGCTCACCCTCTACGACTTCAACGCCACGATCCTCCACTTGCTCGGCCTGGGTCACGAAGCCTTAACGTTCGAGCACAACGGCATCCGCCGCCGCCTGACAAACGTGGAAGGGAATGTGATCAAGGAGATCCTGGCCTGACCGGATCAAGAGTCGGTGCTCCATGGCTGGGGCGCCCGAATAGACATGATACTATATAAAAATTTATATATGAACATCTCGTTGCGGAGATGGTCGCGCTGCAAGAGGGCGACGGCCCTGTTCGATGCGTGCGCTCAAGTGATGCTTTTCGAGCCCTGCAACTCAAGAGCATTCGAGAGGCGTTTCATGACGACCGATTGTCGGAGGCAGCCCGGCCACTTCAGAAGCGGGAACGATCGCCCGACGGCCGGTTGAACCAGCCGGCACGCCGGGTAAAATCGTGGCCGGAGACCGCGAGATGAGAGAAGCCAACCCACCCCGAACGCTGGATGATACCTCTTCGCCGAGCTTGAATCGGCGCAATGCGCTCCTGCTTGCCGCCTCGGGAGTCGTGGCAAGTTTCACGGCACAGGATTCCACTGCGTCGATACGTCCGGCAGGCAGAGCCGGGAAGCGCGTCGTCGTGGCCGGCGCGGGCATCGGCGGGCTCTGCTGCGCCTACGAACTCATGGAGCGCGGCCACGAGGTCACGGTGCTCGAGGCGTCGGGCCGACCGGGCGGCCACGTGAAGACCATCCACGACCCGCTCCCGGACGGGCTCTACGCCGACGTCGGGGCCGAGCACTTCACCAGGCCCGGATACGAGCAATACTGGAAATATGTCGAGAAGTTCAGTCTCCCCGCCGTCCCCTACCCGCGCCGGATCGACATGCTCAGACGTATCGACGGAACCTGGTACACCGAGGCGCAGCTCCAGGACCCGAAGGTCCTCCGCGCGTTCGGTTTCAACGCCAGGGAGGTCGACTTCATCGTCCGTCGCGGCTGGACGGAGTTGCCAGCTCCTCTACCTCGGGCCTTATCTCGACGCGATCGGCGACGAGTACCAGCCGTTCGGGGTCGGGCTCGACCGGCTCGACGAGATCACGGCCGGTGAGCTGCTCGCCAAGGACGGTGCCTCGGATGCGGCCATCCGATTCAACGGCCTGCGCCGCGGCGACGGCACGCAGGCCGCGCGCAATGGCGAAGTTTCGGCCCTGTTCCGCGTCTGGCAGGCGGCGATCGTGAAGCGCCGGGGCCTGCCCGTGTTCAAGCGCGAGGTGTTCCGGCTCAAGGGCGGAAATCAGCTCATGACCGACACGTTCGCGGCGAAGCTCGGCGAGCGTGTCCGCCTGGGCTGCCCGATCACGTCGATCGAGCGTGGCGACTCGTCGGTGACCGTCCACTTCCGCGAGTTCGGCGAGCCGGCGAAGCTCGAGGCCGAGTACCTCGTCTGCTCGATCCCGCTCGCGATCCTGAAGAAGATCCCCGTGAAGCCCGACTGGCCCGAGTCGAAGAATTTCGTGATCCGGAACGTCGTCTTCGGCTCGCAGGCGCGGGTGGTGTTGCAGTCGCGGACGAAGTTCTGGAAAGGGGACGTGCCGAGCATCAACCTGGAGACCGGCGACCCGGCGATGTACCTGGTTTACCAGACGGCCGACGAGGTGCCAGGGTCGCGCGGGGTGCTGATGGGCAGCGGCCGGCGCCGATGTCACGGCTGACGAAGCACTCACCGCATTCCGGCGTTTCTACCCGGGGAAGGCGCAGAACATCGAGCAGGCGATCGTGCACAACTGGGCGAAAGACCCCTGGGCATTCGGATGCGAGCGGATGCCGTTCCCTCTGGGCCAGCTCAAGAAGTTCTGGCCGCAGCATCATGGAGCCGGTGGGCCGGGTCCACTTCGCCGGCTCGTTCGCCGACAACCTCCCCTGGGGCATGGACGCCGCCACCCGCTCGGCCAACCGGGTGGCCGCCGCGATCGACGCCCTTTGAAGCGTGCTTTGCAGGCTGGACCTCCGGGATTATTCCCTCAACCCGTTCGACCGGCCGACCTCTTGAAAGCCGTTCCAGGGACGGAACGCACGGACCAGGAAAGTTGATGTCAGCATGTTTACTTTTCAGTCCAGAGCGAATTGATGAGCTCCACCGTCCGATCCGCGAGGACCTGGCCGCCTTCCGGTCCCACGAGATTGCTCTCCACGATCGCGCTGTAGCCTCCGCCCCGGACGGCGCGGGCGGTCGGCAGGTACGAGCCCGGCCCGGCCAGTTGGATGACGAACGTCTGGATGCGCCCGGCTGCGGGCCTTGATCTGGATCCCGAACTCGGTGAACAGCTCGAAGACGTTGGTGGCGATCGCGACGTCGCCCAGCCGGATCACGTGCAGCTCCATCGCGAAGGGATCGACGGTGCCGGCCTTCTGCCGCTCGTAGCGGTTCACGACGTCCCGGTGCCAGACCACCAGCCGGCGGTTGCGGGGGTCCTTGGAGAGCGTCTCGACCTTCGACCTGGCCTCGGCGGCCTCGGCCTCGGAGACGACCCTGCACGGGCAGCTCGATCGTCGCGACCTTGTGGGCCAGGACCGCGTCGGAGTGCTGTTCCTTGCGGGCGCCTTCGTACGCTTCGTCCCAGGCCGCGACGATGCGCCTCGACAGCTCCTGCAGCCGGGTCAGCCCGCGGAGTTCGCCGCATCCGCTCCTCGGCGCGTTTCCGGTACATCAGGTGGGGCGACTGATCGCCGGCCGCGCCGGTCCAGCCGAGCACCAGCAGGTCCTTGCCGTGTCGCGATCGCAACGATTCGCGGACGTCGTGCCAGAAGTCGGCGTTGACGGCCGAGCCCCCTTCGACCTCCTGCGAGGGGCACGCGACGTTGACCGCCGTGGCGAGCAGTTTCCCCTCGCGGTCCCAGAAGAACAGCACCTCGACGCCCTGATCCTCCGAACCTTCGATGCCGCGGAAGTCCGGCCGATCGGTGGGGCCGTACATCTGGGCGCGGCCGTCGGCATAGACCGATCGCCGGTTCTGGGCCACCACGGCATGTCCCAGTCCCCAGCCGACCCGGCCTGGCCTGCGCGATTCCCAGGCCTTCACGGCCGCCTCGGCGACCCGCGCCGAGAGGAACTCCGCATATTCCGCCGGCTGCATGACGCCGTCCCTGGGGATCTCGTACTCCCCTTCCTTCATGACGGGCGCCGTGTGCGTGTGCGTGGCGTTGAGCACAACTTTCCGGCGATCCAGGCCGGGAATCCGCTCCTTGACCCGCCGGCGAACCTGATCGAGGACCGCGGCGTCGATCGCCACCAGGTCACACGAGATCAGCACCGCCTGATCGAGCGACCTTGTCGCCGTCCCTGGATTCCAGGGCCAGGGCCGTCGCCGTCACCGGGCTCTCCACGTCCCGGGCGATCCGGGTATGCATCTGACCCGCGAGCGCAACCGGCCGATCGGGCGTGATGCTGACAGTCGCACCTCCCACGTGCAGTTCGGCACCCCGGCACTCGACGTGTGCGGAGGCGATCGAAAGCGACGCGAGGCTCAAGATCGAACACGATAGGCTCCTCAGTGTTGCGATCAACATTCCCGGGGTTCTCCCAAAAATCTATCATTGAAGACAAGTACATTATACAGCGTGAACGCTGAGGCTTCGGGGTGACGGACGCCTCACTCGGGCTGACGGAGTTTGGGGCGGAGCCAGTCGCGCAACAGTTCCGGTGCAGCACGTTCATCCTTGGAGTGGCGATCGGTCGGGGTCAAGTCCTGAGCCACTTGCCGCGGGGAGTCGGTTGTTCTCAAACACCCGAGCCAGTAAGTTAACCTTCGCCGCAGAGGATTCCCGGGATGCGACGACACCGTTCGATGTGATCTGTGCGGACCACTTCGTGAGTGGAGAGCCTGAGTGATGAGAGGGCATGTTGTCGTACTGGCGAGTCTTCTGCTCTTTCCCTTTTCCTCGCGGGGCGATGACCGGATCATTGACTGGGTGAAGGTCACCGACAAGGCCGCCTGGCGGGCGCGCGACTCCAGCGGCGAGGTGGTCTACAAGGACCGGCTCTGGCTCCTCGGCGGCTGGTTCGACTCCTTCTCCGCCCCGCCGCGCGACGTCTGGAGCTCGCCCGACGGGAAAGCCTGGAGCCTCGTGACCTCCGAGGCTCCCTGGAAACACAGCGACCTGCCGATGACGGTCGTCTTCAACGACCGGATGTGGCTCTTGGGCGGCTGGTACAACGGCCGGCTCCCGGGCCATGGCGCCAGCAACGAGGTCTGGTCGTCGAGCGACGGCCTGACGTGGGAGCAAGCGACGGACCACGCCGGCTGGAGCCCGCGGCTCGCCGCCGGCGCGGTGGCGTTCAAGGGACGCCTGTGGATCCTGGGCGGCACGGAAGACTATTACTTCGGTGACGACACGAGCCTGAAGAACGACGTCTGGTCGTCCGCCGACGGCAAGGAATGGAAGCGGGAGGTCGCCAACGCCCCGTGGTCGCCCCGGGCCTACCACGCGGCCGTCGTGCACGACTGGCAAGATCTGGGTGCTCGGCGGCGGCAACTACGTCCCGCGATACCACGCCCTGAACGACGTCTGGAGCTCGTCCGACGGCGTGCACTGGGAGCGGGTCACCGAGCACGCCCCGTGGGCCCCGCGGATCTGGTTCTCCGCGGTCGTTTATCGCGACCGGATGTGGGTCCTGGGCGGCTGGTCGAACAACCCCTCGAAGAACTGGGGCGACGTCTGGTACTCCCGGGACGGAAAACAATGGGCGGAACTCCGGTCGAACGTCGTCTGGAAGGAGCGCCACGAGCACTCCACTTACGTCTTCCAGGACAAGATCTGGGTGGCCGGCGGGCACGCCCAGCCGCTCAGCAGCGAGGTCTGGTCCCTCGAGGTCCCGCGCGACTGGTTCAGCGTCCGACCTGCTGCGCCGCTCGCCGCTTGCCCGCCTTGACGTGAACCGCTACGATGCCATCGGGGCAGCTCGGCCGCTGGCGAGGGACGCTCCGGGGACAACGCCTGGGGGGCGAAGCCGATCAGCCTCTCCTCGATTCGAATGGAGGACACCCATGAGACGCAGGACCCTCATCGGCGGCCTGGCCGGGGGGCTTTTCGCCGGAGCGGGCGTGCGGGCGGTCCATGCCCGGAATGCCGACCCTAACGCCGGCGATATCCCCAGGCGGACGTTCGGCAAAACCGGCGTCGAGCTCACTGTCATCGGCCTGGCCAGCGGACGATTCCCCCTGATCACTCCCGAGGAGGCGATCGCGCTGACCCGGCGGGCCGTCGAGCTGGGCATCAACTACTTCGACACCGCCCACGTCTACTGGGACGGCCGCTCCGAGGAGGTCTATGGCAAGGTCCTGCCCGGGGTCCGCCAGCAGGTCTTCCTGACGACCAAGGCCACCGAGCGGACCCGTCGGGGAGCCGAGGAACAGCTCGACCGCTCGCTGAAGCGGCTACGGACCGACTACGTCGACCTCTGGCAGGTCCACGGGATCCAGGACAAGGACGACGTTGCCAAGGTGTTCGCCCCCGGCGGCGCCATCGAGGCCTTCGAGGCCGCCAAGAAGGCGGGCAAGTGCCGCTTCATTGGCTTCACCGGCCACCACGACCCAGAAGCCCACCTGGGGATGCTCCGGGCCTACGACCGGTGGGACTCGATCCTGATGCCGCTGCACGTCGCCGACCCGCTGTACCTCAGCTTCGAGAAGCGAGTGCTGCCCGTGGCCGTGGAGCGCGGGATGGGCATCCAGGGCATGAAGAACTTCGCCAATGCCAAGCTGTTGCAGAGCTTCAGCGTCCGGGAGTGCCTGAGCTACGTCCTCAGCCTGCCGATCCACTGCACGGCCGTTGGCTGCACGACCATCGGGCAGCTCGAGGATGACGTGCGGATCGCGCGGGGCCTGCGGCCGCTCGACGCCGGGCAGATTGCGGCGCTGCGTGCACGGGCCGAGCCGCTCAAGGGGCCACGGCTTGAGGACTGGAAGCGGAACGTTGAGCCAGTGGTAGGCCTGCGCGGCGGGACCCCATACAAGGGGGGCTGAAGCACGGGGTGCCAGTGGTCTGGCAACGATACGCGACCAAGCATGCAAGGCACCGTCGCATCATGGCGCGATCCCCTGGGCGGGCTTTCCCTCGCCCTTGAGATAGGCCAGCAGGTCGGCGAACTCCTGACGCGAGATGCTCTTCTCCAGACCCTGGGGCATCAGGGACTGACTGCTTGCCGACATCTCCTCGATCTCGGCGCGGAGGATGGTGTCTTCCTTGCCGAGCGGCTGTTTGAGCGTGATGCTGGCGGGCGTCTCCGACGTGACGAGACCCGTGAGCGTGCGGCCATCCCTGGTCGCGACGGTGTAGGCGGTGAAGCCCTGCGTGATCTCGTGGTCCGGCACGAGCGTGTGGAGCAGGATCGTCTCCTTGGGCTGGTTCCGAATGCCAAACAGGTCGGGCCCCACCGCGTAGCCTTCCTGGTCGAGCCGGTGGCACGTGGCGCAGATGCGCTGGAAGACAGCGCGGCCGTTTGTGGGGTCGGCCTTCCAAGTGACAACGTCCTTGTAGGCCTCGAAGACCTTGGCGCGGTCACCCTGGACGGCCCCGAAGAGCTTCTCCGCGCAACGGCGCACGTCGGGATCGCGGTGCTGTGTGAGTTGACGCCGGCGCAAGGCGTCGATCGAGGCCGTCGGGACGCGGCCGTCTTCCAGTGCCGCCAACAGTCCGGGCACATGGTGCGACTGCGTGACCAGGGTCGACAGCACCTGCTCGCGCAGCGACGGCGGGTAAGTCGCGAACCGGCCGGCCGCCAGCAGCGAGGTCACGACGCGGGCGTCGCGATGCGTCCCCAGAGCCCGCACCGCCGCGGCCTGCAAGACGTCCGGCAGTTGTGGGTCCACGAGCCTCTGGAGGGCCTCGCCAGCCTGGTCGAAGTCGGCGAACGCCAGCAGGCCGACGGCGGTGAGGCGGTGCTGCGAGTGGCTGCGCACCGTCCAGGGCGATCCGCTTCATATCCATGATGAGTCGCCGGATGGAGTTTGCCATGTCGTCGCGCCCGGCGGCCGATCCCACGAGGACGGACAGGACATGCTCCGAGTCCCGTGCCGTCAGGCGGCTCCGGGCCGCCTCGGCGAACCCGGTGAGAAGGCCCGCCTCTTCCACTGGCGCGAAGCCGGGTCGGGCCGCTACGAGCAGCCGGACGAGCCCCGGCCACGTCTCCTTCGGCTGGCTCGCCCCAAGCAACCGCCCCAGCTCGTTGCAGCAAATCCGGTTCGAGCCGTCCCTCACCTCGAGATAGCTCTCGAAGGGCAGTCACGAAACCGATCTCCCTGCCGGTGAGAGAGCTGAACACCGCGGCGCGCAGCCAGCGGTCCCAGCCGTCGCGGGCGGCGACGCGGGCCAGTGCCGCGGCGACCGCGTGGTCCATCTCCCGGCGTCGGTCCGCGGCCTGCGCGGGCGGGGACTGAGGCGCGACACTGGCCGCACCCAGGGTGATCGCCGCCTGGAATCGCACGCGGGCATCATCGTCGCCGGTACACCGCAGCACGTCCGCGAGCCAGCCGGGCTCGGCGGCCAGGCGTGGCTCGGCCAGTTGAAGCGCCTGTTCGCGGACAGGTGCGGCACCGTGCCTGAGTGTCCGTCGTAACAGATCGTCAGAAACGGCATCGAGCGCCGTCGAGCAAGCGGATCGCATGCACGATGGCAAACGGCGGCGATTGTGGGTCCGCGGCAATCGACCGGAGCGGCCCGATGGCGGTGGGGTCGTGTCCCTTGAGCAGCAGTCGATGGGCCGTGTCACGCCGCCAGCCGTCACGGTCACGGAGCAAGTCGCAGAGCTGCGCAACGGACTTGCGGGCGAGATCGGTCTGGCGGCGCCGGCGCATCTCTTCCGGCCGAGCGTCGTCGCGAATGACTCGCCAGATGCGTCCCATATTCTTCCCGCTCTCGAAGTCCGTCCGCTTGCGGACTTCTTCCGGCAGGTAGTCGGGGTGCTCGATCGTCTTGCGATACATGTCGCACACGTAAAGGGCCCCGTCGGGCCCCTGGCCCAGGAAGACCGGGCGGAACCAGTTGTCGTGACTCGCCAGGAATTCGACCCCCTCGCGAGCCCGACGCACAGAGAACGTCGCACCCCGCGGCTCGAGCCGATCGAAGTGGACCAGGTTGCCGGTCGGGTCGCACGAGAAGACCCCTCCGCGATACGCCTCGGGCAGGCCCGTGCCCCGGAACACGGTCACCCCGCATGCCGCCGTGAATGTCCCCGCGTGCGAATCCGCGGTCGTGATGTTCCTGCTGATCGGGAACAGCCGCGCCGCGCCGCCGTGGCCCTTCAAGGGCTCGGGAACGAGATCGGCCGGGCAATCCTGGACCGTCTCCGAGAACGCCAGGTACGGATTCCGCCGCAGCGTCTTCGAGGCGATCACGACGTGCTGAACCTGCACGCGGTTGTAGCAGATGAACCGCCGCCCGAAGTCATCGAACGTGATCCCGAACTGGGACCCGCCGTCCGCCGCCTCCCACGAATCGCGGTCGGGACGAAAACGGAAGTCGGTACGGCGGAGCACAACGGCGGGACGGCCGGGGGCAGCCGGGGATACGACATTCCCTCCCGAGAGTCCGCTGGTCAAGTAGATCCAGTTGTCGATCGAGAGGGTCGGGTGGCTCACGCGCAGTTGGGTGCTCCCGCTCGTCGCGAAGCCCGTGAAGAGGACCCGCCGCTCGTCGGCCTCGCCGTCCCCGTCGGTGTCGCGCAAGAACAACACATCGGGGGCGCACGTGACGATCAGCCCGCCCCCCCAGGCCATGACGCCGTTGGGAAACGTGAGCCCTCGGGCGAACTCCGCCCGGCGATCCATGCGCCCGTCGCCATCGGTGTCCTCGAGCAACGCGATCCGGCCGACCGGGGGCTCACCCGCCGCCGGACCCGTGGGATACCCGCGGTTCTCGGCGACGTACATCCGGCCGCGCTCGTCGAACACCATGGCTACCGGGCTGACGACGAGCGGCTCGGCCGCGACCAGTTCCAGGCGCAGGCCGGGCTCCATCTGAAAGGAAAGCGGGGCCTTCTGGGGTGTAAGCGGTCCGTCCAGCGAAGCACCTGCGGGAGTCGGCCTCGTCGGACCGTCCGGAGGCTGCGCAGGCGCCATGGGCTCCCAGCAACAACACGGC
The DNA here is from genome assembly GCA_963813575.1 of uncultured Planctomycetaceae bacterium. Classification (GTDB taxonomy): domain Bacteria; phylum Planctomycetota; class Planctomycetia; order Isosphaerales; family Isosphaeraceae; genus Aquisphaera. Next base: position 1,429,001 of record CAWFAF010000038.1, on the reverse strand, counting down.
CAGCAACGAGCCGAGGAGACGGGTCACTTCAACGCGGATTCTATCTAACGGCATCATGAACGCCTTTCCCTCGCCGGATCCTCGATACACGGATTCAGCTTCTCACGTCACCCGGTCCCAGGGCACGCCGGCCGGCGTCGGTCAGGCGCGGGTGTCCAGGGCGGGTCCCAGGTCAGGTTGACGACCACGTCACGGACCCTGTCAACCTTCAAAAGGCGCTCGCGGATGCCGGCATCAACTCGCCCTCCCCCGCGGGTGACGAAGAAGTCGTGGACGGGCCTCCCTCGGTGCGGCATGGTCATCACGATATGTGCCGTCCCATGCCGCCACCGCACGTCGTACACCAGCCCCAGGTCCACGACGTTCGCATCCGCGGTGTAGAGCTGCTCGTCTCGCACCTCGCGCAGCGCCCGCCAGATCGCCGCCTTCATCCCGGCGATGTCCCCGGCCTCGCCGGGCCTCGCCAGGGCCCCCGAGCCGCGGGCGGACTCCACGCGGGGCGGCCGGTCCGCGGTGACCTCGACCGGGTGGAGCAAGCGGTGTCTCAGGTCCTCGATCTGACGGCTCGCGCCGTCCTCGTAAGCGAAGATCAAGTAGGCGTTCTTCTGGCGGATCGAGACGCCAGGCTCCAGCCGGGTCTGATCGCACCGGGTAACGGCTCCAGAGCTGGCCGTGCCCAGGGTAGTGCGAGCGTCGGCGCGCCGTTGTGCCCGACCGATCCGAGACCCTCGGCATGGTGGTCCAGCCAGAGGGCCAGGAAGGCATCGTGGCTGTCCCGGTGACGGAAGCCGACACCCCAGAGGTCCTCGGCCTCCGCGGCGGGTACGGGCCCTCCGTGCAGCTTACCGCGCCCGGTCGATCCAGAGAGTGTCGGTGAACGAGTAGCCCGAGAACACCCATTCGTCGTCGCGCATGGCTTCGACGTCCACGGCCTGGACGACGTCCATGCGGCCTTCCTTGAGGAAGTACGGCAGGCCGGCATAGAACGTATAGGTCTGGTCAATATGGATGCGACTCGGAGTGAAGACGGGATGCACCGGGCTGTGCGGGAAGCCCCAGCGGCGGACCCGGATGGCGAGCGGCCCGGTCTCGACCTCGAAGTTCGGGCACGCCGCCCAGTTGCGCATCCGGAGCTTCTGGAAGCCGCCACGGTTGACATAGTCGTGGGCCCAGTCGATGCACGGCGGCTCGCCGTGCCCCTTGCCGCCCGCGTAGAGCTCCAGGCCGTGCTCGCGGCGGGAGATGAGCCGCTCCAACTGGCCCATCTGATGGGACAGGCGGGCGACGTAGTGGTGGTTGGCGACCTCCAGGGCGTAGCCCTCGCCCTGCGAGCGGAGGTCGGTGACGTAATCAGGCAGCTCGGCGGCCGGATTGCCGTGGAAGACGAGGTACGATGCCCGACCATGCGCCGGCACGTCTGCCGCGATGAGGACGCGGCATCGCCACCCGCGATCGTCGCGAGCCACCCGGTCGACCTGGCTGGGAACCTGGCGCAGGCTCGAGTCTGCCTCGATGCGCGCGACGCGAATCTCGCGCGAGGGATCGGTCGCGTGGTCGGCGCGGATGCCGAGCCAGATCGAGACCGGCTCCCCGGCCCGCTCCAGGCTGACGGTCTCGAACAGGGAGACGGCCTTGGCGAAGGACCACCCGCGAGCCCAGGCCGCCCAGACCGCCGGGAGGTCGCCCACCCGGACGAACTCATCCGGGGGCAAGTGGATCGGCGTCCCGGGCTCGCCTGCCGTCGCGCGTTCGAACAGAAGCGTATCCTTGATCGACTCGGCCAGGGACATGGCCAGGTCTCGACGTCCCGCGGCGTATGCGGCCGCGAGCAGGTCCAACTTTCGCTCCACGCCGTCGGTGCGATCGAGGTCGCGGGCTGGTGGCATCGCGGTATCTCCCGGGTGCAGGCTCGGCGATCCGTGCCGCCGGCACGTCGCGGCGCCGAGATGAACCGGAACAAGAAGGCCGGGACTATTCCGGTGAGGCGAAGAGCCCGCCCCCCCGGCCTGCTCAGGATACTCCGATCTGGGTCTGAGGAGCAACTCCCCGCTCAGTGCGGAGCCCTTGGTGGGAAGGCCCGGCTCGCTCACCCATTGATTCCCGGATGGCCCGGCCTCAAACTGAGGCCCGGAACCCGTGCGACCCGGCTGGTGGATCGGTCGGCGCGGCGGCGTTCGCCGAGGGCGATCTCATGACCCAGCCTACCGATCCGGCGGCCCCGTACCGCCGGCCCACCGTCTTGCCGACTCTCGTTGGAGTGCTCGCCCTGATCATTGCCCCGGCCGCCATCGCCGATGATGCGGGTGGAGGCGACGCTTATCTCGCGTTCGTCCGCCGCCGCGCCGCGGAACTCCGCGGCGGCGATGCGCCACCGCGGTCGCTCGCCGACTGGACGGAACACCGGCCGGAGCTCCGCCGGCGCCTGGCCCGGGCGCTCGGGCCGGTCCCCGACCCGCCTCCTCCGCTCGAGCCCACGAACCACGGCACGCTCGATCGCGACGGCTACCGGGTCGAGAAGGTGACGTTCCAGACCCTCCCCCGGGTCCGGATGACCGCGAACCTTTACCTGCCAAAGTCGCCTGGCCGGCACCCGGCGGTCCTGGCCGTCCACGGCCACTGGCGCGGGGCCAAGCAGGACCCGGTCGTGCAGGCGCGCTGCATCGGCGCGGTGAAACTGGGGTTCGCCGTCCTCGCGGTCGACGCCTTCGGCGCAGGCGAGCGGGCCGTTGGCAAGGCGCTTGGCGAGTACCACGGTGAGATGACCGCCGCGACACTCTTCCCCACCGGCCAGACCCTCGCCGGCCTCCAGGTCTACGAAAATGCACGGGCACTCGCTTACCTCGCCACCCGGCCCGAGGTTGAACGCGGCCCGTGTCGGGATCTCGGGTGCCAGCGGCGGGGGCAACCAGACGATGTACGCCACCGCGATGATTGACGGCCTGAAAGCGGCCGTACCCGTCTGCTCGGTGGGCAACTACCGAATCTACCTGGGGGCCGCCTGCTGCATGTGCGAGGTCGTCCCCGGGGCCCTGACGTTCGCCGAGGAATGGAGCGTGCTCGGACTCGCCGCGCCGAAGCCTCTGATGGTCGTGAGCGCGACGAGGGACGCCGTCCAGTTCTCGATCCCCGAAGCGAGGAAGACGATCGCCGGCCTGGAGGCACTCTACAGCCTGTTCGGATCTGCCTCGGAACCTGCGTCATGCCATCTTCGAGTCGGGCCATGACTACAACAAGGCGATGCGCGAGGCGGCCTACGGCTGGTTCGCTCGCCACCTCGCCGGCCAGGGGGATGGCTCTCCGATCGTCGAGCCGGCTTTCGAGACCGAGGATCCCGAAGCCCTTCGCTGCTTCCCCGGCGACACCCGGCCCGATGATTTCGTGACCCTGCCGAAGCATGCCGCGGCCGAGGGACGGAGGTTGGCCGACGCGAAAAGCGTCCCGTTCGACGCCGCCTCATGGAAGGCCGAGGCAGAACGCCGCCGCGCGGCACTTCTGACGGCGCTCGGGGGCTTCCCCAACGTGACACCGGTCTCCCCACGGGTCGAGGCCGACGGCGGCGCCCGGGTCGTCCAGTTCGAGCCCGAGCCGGGCCTACGCCTCGCGGCCAGGGTCGAGCCAGGTAAGGAGGTCGACGCGCCCCGGGTCGTCCTCCTCGACCTCGACGGGGGCGAAGCGGCGTCCGCGAGCCCGCTGGCCGCCGAGCTACGCAGGGACGGCTGGTCCCTCGTGACCCTCGACCTCCGCGCCACGGGCCGTCTCGCCGTGCCGTCCGACAAGGTCGGCCAGGCCCCCGACCACAACTCCGCCGAGTGGGGCCTCTGGGTTGGCCGCCCCCTGCTGGGCCAGTGGGTGTTCGACGTCCGCCGTCTGCTCGATGCCCTCGACGCGGCCGGCGGCGGCCGCCCGCGCGAGACAGCCCTGGTCGGCGTCGGACCCGGCGGCCTGGTGGCCCTCGCCGCGGCGGCGACCGACCCGCGGGTATCGAGGGTCGCGGCAGTCGGGACGCTCGCCAGCTACGTGTCGGACCAGCCTTACCGGGGCCAACGCCTCGGCGTGATCGTCCCCCGCATCCTTGAACGACGTGGGCGACGTCCCCCACATCGCGGCCCTCGTCGCTCCGCGTCGGGTGGTGATCGCTGGAGGAGTCTCGGGCGGTGGACAGACGCCTCGACGCCAGTCGGCTCCGCAAGGCGTACGAACCCGCCGCCCGGGCCTTCGGCCTGCTCGGGGCTAGCGACGCGTTCAAGCTCCTGGACGCAACTGACGCGGCGGACGTCGCTAGGACGCTGCGGTAAGCCTTCGTGTCGATGGGTCCTCCACTCCCCGTTTGCAAGGTACGCCAAGAGTTCCCCCATCACACTCATCATTCCCAATCGGGCAACCCTTCAGTCTCGTCATAAGGAGTCATGTACTCCCAGAGCTCATTCTGGTGGAGCCAGATGGGGTCGGCGTTCCTGGCTATGAATTCGTCAACGGGCATGCCTTCAATCAACTGCGGGCGCGGAACTCGCTTCTGCTTGCCGTTGATGAAGACGATCACGGTGCTCTTCCTTCGCTCGCGTCGCGCTCGTTTTTCGGCGGCGGTTCGTTTGCGTTTCATGTGCGCGCCTTTATGTTCATAAATTCATTTCGGTCTACCATCGTCTCCGGAAGACGTCTACTCTCGGGTCAAGCGTCGCACTCTCAACAGGCAACCGGGGGCTTCGCGAATTACACTTTCCGTCATTCTATCTCGCAGGGAACGTTAATGCTCAATGCAGTGGTCATTTCTTACATCAGGCGCGGATCGGCCGCGCCCTTGACAGGCTTGGCGTCGGGCTCTGATGATGGCGAAATCGGCCGGCATTCATTGGCCCGGCCGCTTTCCGGAGCATACTCACATGGTTTCACGTTTCGTGTTACGACCTTACCTGTTTGGACTTCTGCTCATGGCCACATCAGCGCCCACGTTCGCTGACGAAGGAATGTGGGTCTTCAACAACCTGCCGCTCGGGGCGCTCAAGGCTCGGTACGGCTTCGAGCCCCCGCCGGGATGGGCCGAGCATTTGCGGTCGTCGGCGGTACGATTCAATAACGGTGGCTCGGGTTCGTTCGTGTCGGCGGACGGGCTGATCATGACCAACCACCATGTTGGGGCCGATACCCTGGCCAAGCTCGGCAACAAGGACAAGGACTATTACCGCGATGGCTTCTTCGCCAAGACGTACGACGACGAGGCCAAGGCGCCCGACCTCGAGCTGAACGTGCTGGTCGGAATCAAAGACGTGACCGCGCGGGTAAACTCCAAGCTCACGCCCGGCCTCGACGACGCGGCGGCGGAGAAGGCTCGCAAGCAGGCGATGGCCGAGATCGAGAAGGAATCGACCGACAAGACAGGCCTGCGCAGCGACGTGGTCATACTCTATCAAGGCGGTCAGTATCACCTCTACACTTACAAGAAATACACCGATGTTCGCCTGGTGTTTGCTCCCGAATTCGCGGCGGCTTTCTTCGGCGGCGACCCTGACAACTTCGAGTATCCCCGTTACGATCTCGACCTTTGCTTCTTTCGCGCCTATGAAAACGGCCGGCCCGTGCGGCCTGCTCATTACTTGAAGTGGAGCAAGAACGGCACCAAGGAGGGTGACCTGGTCTTCGTCGCCGGCCACCCGGGACGCACCAACAGGCTGAATACCTCGGCCAGCCTGAGGACGATGCGCGACGTCATCGTTCCGACGTTGCTCGATTATCTCCAGAACAAGGAAGCCTTCCTGCTCGAATACGGCAAGACCAGTCCGGAGGCCGTCGCGGCACTCGAAGGAAGAGCTATTCAGTATTCAAAACAGCCGCAAGGCGCGGATCGGCGGCCTGGGCGGTCTGCGCGACTCCGCATTCATGTCACGCAAGGTCCAGGCGGAGCATGAACTGCGATCACGGATCGACGCTCACCCCGAGAAAAAAGAAGCCTACGGCGCGGCCTGGGATCGCATCGGCCAGTCCGAGAAGGTCTATGCCGAGATCATCAAGCGCTATTATTTCCTGTCGCGCGGCTTCGCGTTTGATTCCGAGCTGTTCAAGATCGCCCGGCACCTCGTTCGGCTGGCCGAAGAGAAGCCGAAGCCCAATTCGGAACGGCTCAAGGAGTACCGCGACTCGGCCTTGCAATCGCTCGAGCTCGAGCTCTTCTCCGAAGCGCCGATCTACCCCGAGTTCGAGGAGGCCAGACTCGCTCACGCACTGGCGTACTGGCAGAAGCAAATGCCTGACGATCCTCTGGTCGAACGCGTGCTCCGAGGCCGAACGCCCGAGGAGGCGGCAAGGCAATTCGTGAGCGGCAGTAAGCTGGCCGATGTCGCCTTAAGGCGAAGCTGGCCAGCGGCGGCAAAGCGGCCATCGAGAGCTGCGACGACCCCATGATCAAGCTGGCGCTGGCGGTCGATGCCGATGCGAGAGAGGTCCGTAAACGGCACGAAGACGAGGTGGAAGGCGTGCAGGCTTCCAACTACGCCCTGATCGCCAGGGCAATGTTCGAGGAAAAGGGAGATTCGATCTACCCCGACGCGACCTTTACCCTGCGACTGGCCTTCGGCACCGTCAAGGGATACGAGCTCGACGGCAAGACCATTCCCCCTTACACCACGATCGGCGGCGCGTTCCAGCATGCCGAGGCTCACGGCAACAAAGATCCGTACGAGCTGCCGCCGTCATGGTTTGAGGCTCGTAAGTCGGGAGCCCTGAACCTGGAAACGCCTCTCAACTTCGTCTCCACGGCAGACATCATCGGCGGCAATTCAGGCAGCCCGGTGGTGAACCGAGACAACGAAGTCGTCGGCCTGATCTTCGACGGCAATATCCAGTCGCTCGTCCTCGATTATGGCTACGATGATAAAATCGCCCGCGCGATCTCGGTGGACTCCAGAGGGATGATGGAAGCTCTGCGTCACATCTACCACGCCGATCGCCTCGTCAAAGAGCTGGACACCAACTGATCAGTTTTCTCGACAAGCTAGCTCGGCGCCGTGGCGGCTGATACGCCGCGGCGCCGGGTGCTTCGCTTGATCGCATCCGCGCCGGGCCGGCTCATCACGGTGACCCGGTTGCTGCCTTGTGGGCTTCGCCACGCACCTCAATCTCATCGAACATCCCCGTGTCATCAAACGATCCCACGCCGATCCGGCCGTGGCCAAATGTGCGGTCGTGGGCCGTCATGGCGGGGTGGTCCATGTCGTCGAAGAAAACCTGGATCAGGCCGTCCTTGACGTTCCGCACCAGCCGAACGTGGTGCCAGCCATCGGTCCAGGGAGTGCCTTTCGTGCGTGACTCGGCGATCGAGACCCGAGGCTTGCCGTTGACCAGGAATATGCTGTTGGCATGTTCGTCGGCCGCTTTTCCCAGGTGAACATAATAGAAATGGCTGGGATCTTGATGTCCGAAGAAAAGGCAGAGGTCGCGATGCCCGTAATCGCGCGTCGTCGACCGAACTTTCACATCCATGACGAAGTCGGCAAGATCGAGATTCCTGGCCAGCGCGATGTTGAAAGGAGAGCGGACCGAGGGCTCATACTTGCTGGCCCGGAACTGCTCGAGCACCTTGTTCTTCCCCGATTCGAGGGTCGTGATCCGCCAAGCTGAAGGATCGGTAAAATCCCATCCCGTGGGCATCTCGCGCTCGAAGTCGTCGTGAAATACCGGCTTCGCGGCGCTTGCCGTCACCGTCTGCTGTGCGATTGCCGGGTATGCACTGGAAGTCGCCGCGGCAGCGATGACCAGAATGGCTCTCGAAAGAAGGCCCATCAAGCGGAAGCTGGATTCATACCAGTCCTCCCGAGCGCGCTCAGATGACTAGGCTGCCATGGACTCCGTACGCCTGATCCAAGATACCAGGTTTTCGCCGTCGATCGATGGCCATGAGATCTCGAGGAGCATCATCGCGGTCTTGGCACCTCAGCACTCAGCAGCCAGCACTCATGAGATCTCGAGGAGCCCCGTCACGGTCTTGACACGGGTGCGCCTCGGTCTTTAAGATTCGAGGCATCACGTGGTGCTGGTGGCCGGTGCGGCAGCCTGCCGAGACCGGCGAACAGGGAATCCGGTGCGAATCCGGAACGGCCCCGCCGCTGTGATCGAGCGTCAAAGAGTGTTACCCCTCTTATTGCCATTGTTGGTCCAGAGGTTCACCGTCTGGACCGATGAGAAGGCTTGACACTCCAGCTCGAGAGTCAGAAGACCTACCAGCACCCAGCGTTGGCTACGCTCTGCGCGGGACGAGCGTCGCCGGAAGAACGACCTGACCCTGCAAGAGGGAAGCATTGCCGATGCTCTCAAATGGCTCGGCCCACGGCCGTCTGCTGCCAACCTTCTGCCTGGTATCGGTGCTGAGCGTAGCCTTCTGCCTGGGCTGCGGACAGTCGTCGGAACGTACCGCCGAGCTGTCCGGAGAGGCAAGGTCGCAGGTCATTCAAAAGAAAGTAGACGTCAAGCATCGAGCGGCGTCGCGCGCTAGAGTCAAAGCTTCCGCCAGCGGCCTGAATCGGCCGCGGTGACGAGATTCACGAGCTGAAAGGAGAACGCATGCGAACCAGCGTCCTGGTTGCCACGACACGCCTGAAGGTACTCGTCCGTATCGAGACGAGAGTCAAGGCCCCTGCCCCGCCGCCTCGGGATTCACGCTGATCGAGCTTCTGGTGGTCATCGCAATCATCGCCGTGTTGATCGCCTTGCTGCTGCCGGCCGTCCAGTCGGCGCGGGAGGCCGCTCGACGAGCCCAGTGTGTCAACAACCTCAAACAGCTTGGCCTGGCACTGGCCAATTATGAGAGTGCGCAGGGGATCTATCCTTATGGCATCGCCCGCGAGAATACCGGGCCGAACTCGTTCTCACCCAATGGCTATTACCCGGGCAGCAGCCTGTTCGTGCGAATGCTGCCCTACGTCGAGCAGCAGGTTCTCGCGAATGCCTATAACTACAGCTTGCACAACTGGGTGGCCGACAATTCCACGGTGGGCGCGACGGGCTTGAACGTGCTCTGGTGCCCCAGTGACGGCCTGATCGCGGGCTTGCACGTTCGTTATGCGGGCTGGGGTTGGGATAGCTCTGACCAGATCCTCACCTATACCAGCTACGCGGGCAGCATGGGAAACTTTTGCAAGGTTCCCATTCACGTCACATCGCCGGCGCAGCACCAGGCGGTGCTGAACCAGGCTGACGGGTTGTTCAATTACCTGGGCTGGCCGCGGCCCGGTTTCGCGGTCCAGCCCAACCCGCTCGCGCCTCTGGACCCTGGCAGCGTTCGCCCCAGCACGCTGTCCTCGGTCACCGACGGGCTGAGCAACACGCTGGCCTTCGGCGAGAAGGCCCACGGCAAATTCAGCCAGGTTCCGGACGTTTATTTCGCGGTCCATTTCACCAACTTCGGCGCCTGGAATTCAGGAAGCTACGGGGACACGCTGTTCACGACGCTATTTCCCATGAATCCGTTCGGCCGGATCGGTGACGATCCCAACCCGAGTGGCGACTTTTTTTATAGCTACGACAACCAGGAAGACAACCTCTCCATCGCCGCTTCGAGCTTCCATCCCGGCGGCTGCAATTTCGCGTTCCTTGATGGGTCGGTTCGATTCCTCAAAGATTCGATCAATGCCTGGCGCTACAACCCCGCCAACGGGCAGCCCATGAACGTGACTTACGATTCAGCGACATGCCTGTTCAGCGCATCGCCTGCGCCGGGAGTTTATCAGGCCCTGGCCACGCGATCCGGCGGCGAGATCGTGAGCGCCGATTCTTATTGAAGGTTCCGCGACGACCGCCGGAAGCGGCTGCGCTCAAATATCGACGATCATGATATCGACGTCGTGGCTGATCTTCAGGATCCGGTCGAGGATCGAGTTTTTCGTGATGCGGCGGTGCCAGGGCTGGCGGCTCTTGCCCATGACGATGACCTTGATGGCGTATTCCTGGGCAAAGGCCCACATGGTGGTGGCGACATCAGGCCCGCGGAAGGTCATGGGAATGCCGCCAAGCTGCTGGGCGAGCTCGAGGCTCTTGCTGAGAAACCGCTGGGTCGCGGCGTCGATGCGGGTCAGTTCCTCGGAGGGAGTCTGCACGTAGACAGCATACCAGGGAGCATTCAGCCGATCGGCGATCCTTGCAGTCTTTCGGAGAAGCGCAGTGGCGTTCGGGGCCCGGCTCGACACGCCCACCATGACGCGGTCGGTGGCGGCGAGCGGCTGCTGGTCGGCCTCGGCGCGGCGGCTGCGACGGTCGATCAGATGGGCGGCCTCGGTGAGGGTAAGCTCGCGCAGGCGAGTGAGGTTCGTGGGGGTGAAGAAATTCTCAAGTGAGACACCGATGCGCTCCTGGGGATAGACCTTGCCGGTTTTCAGCCGTTCGATCAGGTCTTCCACGGAGACGTCGACGTTGACGATCTGGTCGGCCTCGGCCAGTACGCGGTCGGGAAATCGCTCCTTGACCTTGACTCCGGTGGCGCGCTCGATTTCGTCGTACAGACTCTCGAAGTGCTGGATGTTGACCGTGGTGATGACGTGAATTCCAGCCAGCAGCAGCTCTTCCACGTCCTGGAATCGCTTGGCGTGCTTGCTGCCCGGCACATTCGTGTGCGCCAGCTCATCGACCAGACAGACAGTCGGGCGGCGAGCCAGGATCGCGTCGAGGTCCATCTCGCGCAGTTTCACCCCGCGATATTCGACGATGCGCGGCGGGATGATTTCCAAGTCGCCGATCTGCTCTTGTGTCTCGGCCCTCCCGTGGGTCTCCACGAATCCGATGACCACGTCGACCCCTTGTTTCTTGAGCCGATGACCCTCGCGAAGCATCGCATAGGTCTTGCCGACGCCAGCCGCCGAGCCGAGATAAACTTTGAGCCTGCCGCGCGCCTGCCTGCGGATGAGGCTCAAGAATTGTTCGGGATTGGGACGGCCGGATTCGGCGATGGTCATGATTGTTGCTCCCGCCGTCATTCCTCGATCGGCACGCCATCCAGGGCCAGGTTCAGCCTCAGGACATTGACGCGCTCGGCCGCGCCGAGGATCGGACCCGGAACGATTGATGAGGCCATCGATCAGCCCGCGGACCTTTTCCTCAGGAATCTTGCGAGCGGTCGCTACCCGGCTGACCTGGTATTTGGCAGCCTCGAGGCTGATGTCGGGATCGAGGCCCGAGCCCGAGGCTGTAACGAGATCGACGGGCACGGGCCGTTCCGCGGTCGCTTTTTCGGCGGCCGCTCGCTCGATCACCTTGGCACGGAGATCAGGGTGCTTGGGGCCAAGATTCGAGCCCCCCGCCGCGTCTGCCTTGTAGTCGACGGCGGAAGGCCGGGGATGAAAATAGCGGTCCGACACGAACGGCTGAGCGATAAGCTCCGATCCGATCACGGTCCGATCTCGACGGTACAAGAGGCTGCCCTCAGCCTGGTGTGGAAAAGCAAGCTGGGCCAGGCCCCAGACCGCCGCTGGATAGGCGACGGCGCAGAGCACGAAAGTCACCAGGCAGGCAAGCAAGGCACTGATTGTGTCGCGCATCATGGCAGACGATCCTCCCGCGTGAGTCCAACAGAAGTGTGGAGTTATCCGCTTAGCCCATGCCGACCAAGGCCAGGAGCGGGTCGATGATCCAGTCGATGCATTTGATGCCGATGAACGGCGCGATCACGCCGCCAAGGCCATACCACAACAGGTTGCGCCGCAGAAGCGCGGCGGCTCCCACAGGGCGGTACGTCACCCCTTTGAGGGCGATCGGGATCAAGAGCGGAATGATGATCGCGTTGAAGATCACGGCCGCCAGGATCGCCGAGTACGCTCCGCCGCGTGTGGCCAGGCCCATGATGTCCAGGACGCGCAACTCGGGGAGGGTCACGATGAACATGGCCGGAATCACAGCGAAATACTTGGCCAGGTCGTTGGCGATCGAGAAGGTCGTGAGCGCGCCGCGGGTCATGAGCAGTTGCTTGCCGATCTCCACGACCTCGATGAGCTTGGTCGGGTCGCTGTCGAGGTCGACCATGTTCCCCGCCTCCTTGGCGGCCTGCGTCCCTGAGTTCATCGCCACGCCGATATCGGCCTGGGCAAGCGCGGGGGCGTCATTGGTGCCGTCACCCATCATCGCCACCAGCTTGCCGCCGTGCTGCTCGTTGCGGATGTAGGCGAGCTTGGCCTCCGGGGTCGCCTGGGCGATGAAGTCATCGACGCCTGCCTCTTGCGCGATGGCCCTGGCCGTCAGCGGGTTATCGCCGGTGACCATCACCACGCGCAGGCCCATCTTCCGCAAGCGAACGAACCGCTCCCTGATCCCCTGCTTGAGGATGTCTTCAAGCTTGACGACGCCGACGATCCGGTCGTTCTCGGCGACCGCCAATGGGGTAGCTCCTCGCGACGCGATCGCGTCAACGGTGGCCTGATATCCTTCCGGAATGTCGCCTCCCTGCTCCCGGACGTAGCGAGCGACGGTGTCGGGTGCACCTTTGCGTATTCGTGAGCCGTCGGGCATATCGACGCCGCTCATGCGGGTCTGCGCGGTGAATTCAATGAACCTGGCTCCGCCGAGGATTTCGCTATCGAACGACGTCTCGAGACGGGCCAGGTCGAGGATGCTCTTGCCCTCGGGCGTGGTGTCGGCCATCGAAGCATGACCGGCGAGGCGCGCCAGGTGACGCTCGGGCACACCGGAAAGGGGGATGAATTGAGTCGCCCGTCGATTGCCGATCGTGATTGTGCCCGTCTTGTCCAGGAGCAAGGTGTCGATGTCGCCGGCCAACTCGACGGCCTTGCCGCTCTTGGCGATGATGTTGGCCATGAGCGCCCGGTCCATGCCGGCGATCCCGATGGCCGCGAGCAGGGCACCGATGGTGGTGGGAATCAGGCAAACGAGCAAGGCGATCAGAGTGGGGATGTCGAGCGTCAAATCGAAATACCGGGCCATCGGGTAGAGTGTGGCGGTGACGATCAAGAAGATCAGCGAGAACGCGGCCAGCACGATCGTCAGCGCGATCTCATTAGGAGTTTTCTGCCGGATGGCTCCCTCCACGAGGGCAATCATCCGATCGAGGAAGCTCTCGCCAGGCTCGGCCGTGACCTGGACGACGATGCGGTCGGAAAGCACCCGCGTGCCTCCCGTCACGCCCGAGCGATCGCCGCCGGCCTCTCGGATCACCGGCGCACTCTCGCCGGTGATCGCGCTCTCGTCAACCGAGGCGACGCCTTCGACAATCTCGCCATCGGACGGAATCACCTGTCCGGCCTCGACCGCCACGAGATCCCCGCGCCGCAACTCCGTCGAGGAGACAAGCTGGCCTGATTGAATGGCGAGGCTGTCGAGCCTGAAAGCCGGAGTATCTTGACGCGTGGCCCGCAAACTGTCAGCCTGAGCCTTGCCGCGTGCTTCGGCCAGCGCCTCGGCGAAATTGGCGAAGAGGACCGTGAGCAAAAGCAGGAGGGTTAGCGACAACTGGTAGACAATAAGGCCGATCGCCGCGCCCGAGGCGATCGACTGGATCGTGACGATCGCTGTCAGGACAGTTCCCACCTCGACCAGGAACATGACGGGATTGCGCATCATGACTCGGGGGTCGAGCATGATCAAGGAACGCCACGAGGCCCGGCGGACCATGTCCGGATCGAAGACGCGCAGCTTCCGCGCCTGTCGGCGTTGCAACTTGAACGCCTGCGCCTCGGTCGCGGTACGCTGGGGAGAGCTGGGCAGGGTGTCTATGCTCATGAGATCTCTTTCTCGGGGAGGATGGTTCATTGGAGATTGAGGCGATCGTGGGGAACCGGCCTACGGTTTTATGGCTATCAGGTGATCGGCCACCGGACCCAACACCAGGGCCGGCATGAACGACAAGGCGCCCACCAGGACGACGGTCCCCAGCAGCATCCCGAAGAAGGTCATGTTGTCTGTTTGCAAGGTGCCAGAGGTCTGTGGTACACGCTTCTTGATTGCGAGCGAGCCCGCCAACGCGAGCGGCAACAGCAGCGGCGGGAAGCGGCCCATGAGCAAGACAATGCCCGTGGCCACGTTCCACGCGGGCGTATTATCGCCCAGGCCTTCAAAACCGGAGCCGTTATTGGCGCTGGCCGAACTGAATTCGTAAAGGATCTCGGAAAAGCCGTGCGGGCCGGGATTGGCTGTCGTCTTGGCTCCCCAGTCGGTGGCGGCGAACAGTCCCGCGCCGGCCAGGATCAGGAGCGGATGCAGCAGGATGGCCATCATGGCCAGTTTGACCTCTTTGGCCTCGACCTTTTTACCGAGATACTCGGGCGTCCGCCCCACCATCAAACCGGCCAGGAACACCGCGACGATGATATACATGAGCATGTTCAAGAAGCCAGCCCCGATGCCGCTGAAGACCACGTTGAGCATCATGTTGGCCATGGGAACCAGGCCCGCGATCGGGTTCAAGCTGTCATGCATGCTGTTGACCGAGCCATTCGAGGTGGCTGTTGTCATGGCCGCCCAGGTAGCGCCGAGACCGGACCATTGCGAACCTCCGTGCCCTCCATGTTCGGCGCCCGGGCGACCGGCAAATCCTCGGTTGCGGCACTGGGCTGGAGCTCGAAGTGGATCGCCACGGCGACCGCCGTCACCAGAAAGGCCAGCATCACTCCGTACACCACCGCGGCATGGGAACGGTTCTTGAGCATCAGGCCGAACATCACCAGTGACGACATCGGCAAGAGCACGATCTCGACGAGTTCGATCAGGTTGCTCCACACCGAGGGATTCTCGTAGGGGTGGGTCGAGTTCGGGCCAAAATACCCCCCGCCATTGGTTCCGATCTGCTTGACTGCCACCAGCGCGGCCACCGGGCCGCGGCTGATTGTCTGCGTGTCCATCTTGGCGGCAACCCCGTCGATCGGAGTCGCCTTCACCGCCCCCTCGAAGGTCATCGGCATTCCGTTCGCGACCAGCATGAGCGCGAACACCAGGCAGAGGGGCACAAACACGAAAGCCAGGACCCGCATCAGGTCGGCGTAGAAGTCTCCCAGATCCTTGTCGCCACGCAGACCTCGGACCACGGCCAGCATGACCGCCAGTCCCGCGGCGGGTGTGACGAACTGAAGCCAGACGATTCCGCCGAGCTGACTGAAATAACTCAGGTGCTGCTCACCGGAGTAGTGCTGGAGATTGGTATTGGTGACGAACGAGCAGATGGTGTTGAAGACCACGCCCGTGTCGGCGCCGTCATGCTGCACCCCGGCGGTGTCCTTGTAACCAAGCGCCCCGAGCGATCCTTTGCCGTCCGGATTCAAGGGCAGATACTGCTGGGCGTACAGCAGGCCGAACGTGATCAAGAACAGGGCGGCGTTGAACGCCAGAAAAGCGAAGGCGTACCGCTTCCAGTCCATCCGCCCGGGCTCGCGGCGTCCGAGTAGTCGGCAAAGGAAGAGCGGTAACACGTCAAGACCCCGGCCTGCACGATCGGCCGGTACATCGAGGCAGCGGAACATCCACCAGCCGATCGGGAGCGACAGCGCGATCGGCAAGCCCAGCGCCCAGAGCGGATGTAGCCAAGCGAGGTTCAATCCCACAAGAGTCTCCTCGTTATCAGTCAGACAGGTGCGGTTCAGAAGCGTTCCGGCCGGAGCATGGCGTACACCAGATACACCAGAGCGGCCACCGTGACGAAGGCGGTCAAGTAGAGCATGGCGGGGGGTGTCCTTGAGAAATCAGAGCCGGTCGCACGCTTCGACCAGGCCGAAGAACAGGGCGAATAAAACGATCCCGAGGGCAAGTGTTCCGAAGGCCACGAGCTTTCTCCTATAGTGAAGGAACACGGTCTTGAGTTGAGGTCATCGATCATTCAGCGGCCGGGTTGATGACCTTGTTATTGAAGTCCAGACCCGACCGCACGCAATAGCGTTTCATCCCCTCCAGTGCAGAGCGATCGTGAGGGTCGATGGCCAGGGCCCGTCGGTAGGATTGGTATGCCGAATGGTGCTCACCCAGAGTCTCCTTGAGAGTTCCCCGCAACGTGTGCGCTTTCGGCCGAATCAGGGTCGAGATCGATCGCCCGGTCCACGAGCGTCTCGGCCAGGGCGAACTGACCTTGTTTCCAAGCTTTTCTTGCGACTGCGAGAGTCTCGGAATAGCGCTGTGCCGGCACTGCGATCGAGTTCATCGTGGGCCGGGAAGGCTCGGGCACTGTGCGGCCGCGCCGCATGAGTGCCTCGAAAACGGTCTGCCGCAAGGTGGAAGGTTTGAGCGGTTTAGGCAGGACGTCGAGCGCTCCCAGTTTCATGGCCTGGGCAGTACTCGAGACGCTACCATGTGCGGTAATAACGACGACCGGCACGTCAATTCCCTCGTCCCTGAGGCTCTGGAGCGTCTCGATTCCGTCCAGGAGGGGCATACGGAGATCGAGGAGCGCGAGGTCGGCCGGGTCAGTCCGGAGACACTCCATTGCTTCCTCACCGTCCTCCGCTTCAGTTACCTCATAACCCGCGCTCTCCAAGGTCACGCGGAAGCCCAGCCGGCTGCTCGCGTCGTCATCCACGATCAAGATCCTGGAGGGTTCACTCGGGGGGGTTGTCAGTTGGCTTCCGGCGAACCTCTCCAGATTTAGGCGGTTCACCCCATGACTATTGGTGCAGGTTCTCACGTTCAGCCTCTTGTGTTGGATCCCTTCATTGGGGTTTTCAGGGTTTTGCATGCGCAGGAAGAACTGGCCCGGCTGATGCTGGGCTCGTGGCCGGAGCGTCGGCACCCTGTGCGCTGGTCACGATAAACGTCAACAGGTCATTGCCGCCCAGGCTTGTTGCTTCGAAGTCGTATGCGTCATCGCAGGAGTTTCCCCAACGTGCGATACGTGAACCCTTCGGGTGCCGCTCGCCGTGACGCGAAGGTCGTCCCGCAGGCGAAGGATTTCAGGCGAGTCTGGGTTCAGGGTGTCGGCGATCCGGAGAAAGAATTCGGCATCGTCAAAGTCGCATCGATCCAGCGCTCGCCTGGTCCGTGCGAGATCCTCGGTGAACAGGATGGTATCCGAAGGGGTTTTCGAGTTCTCGAGATGGGGGCCGCGCGGGTCGGGCGAGGGGCGTGCGAGAGCCCGCGCGACCACCTCGCGAAGCGTGGCTGGGCTCACCGGCTTGGGGATCACATCGGCGGCCCCCAGCTTCATGGCCGCCACGGCGTCGGGGATACAACCGTGTGCCGTGACGATGACCACGGGGGTAAAGCTACCCGCGTCGCGCAGCCGACTCAGTGTCTCAATCCCATCCAGGCCGGGCATTTTGAGGTCGAGCAGGATGAGATCGGCAGCCTCCTTGCGAAGCCGGGCCAGGGCCGACCCGCCATCACCGGCCTCCACCACTGCGTAGCCACTCGACTCCAAAGCAGTGCGGAACACCAGCCGGACGTTGGGCTCGTCGTCAACGATGAGAATGCATTTTGGTGGAATCATGGGAGTATCCTAGACCGAGGGAGAACCAACGTGAGCCAGGGCGGGGACACTCTCTCCATCGCCAGTGCCCGGCGCCGTGGGGAGGCGTGAACGTGAAGGTGGTTCCTTTCCCAACGGTGCTTTGCACGTCGATCTGTCCGCCATGGGCCGTGACGATCTCGCGGACGATCGCCAGGCCGAGCCCTGCACCACCGGGCCGCTTTGCCCCGGGCGAACGGAAGAATTTATCGAAGATTCGCGGCAGGAATTCCTCCGGGATACCCTCGCCGGTATCCTGGACTGCAAACTGGACCGAGCCTTGCTCGGCAACAGCACTCAGGCTGACCTGTCCCCCTCGCGCGGTGTGCCGCAATGCGTTGGTGATGAGATTGTCGAAAACATGCTCGATTCGCTCCTTGTCTACCAGGACAAAGGGTAAGGGGGAAGCGAGCCTGGGTAGTGAGGAGAATGGCGGCATCCTCGGCATGGGCTCGAAATCTTTCCCGGGCATCGTGCACGAGTACCGCGGCGTCAACCGGTTGCTGATTGAGGGCAACCCGCCCCTGCTCGATGCGGGTCAAGTCGAGAAGATCGTTGATCATCCCCAGAAGCCGTTCGGAGTCTTGCCGGGCCGCCAGGAGCAACTCTACCTGCTTGGGGGTGAGCGGACCAACAACCTCCTCGAGAAGCAGATGGACCACCATCTGGAGACTGGTGAGCGGAGTTTTCAGCTCGTGGCTCACGGTTGAGATCATGTCGCTCTTGAGCTGATCGACCAGGTGAAACTTGGTCACATCGGAGAGGACGATCGCAGCTCCAGCAACTCGCCCGAATCGCTGCGAATCCTGAGGACCCGAGGCAAGAAATAGCGGTCCTGATTACCATCACGCAGGAAGGTTGCGCGGTCGAGTGTCACGGGCAGGTAATCTCCCTGGCCGCTCAGGACAGACTCGAGATGAGGCTTCAAGGTGGCCGGTGCAACCCACGGGAGAGTTGTCCCATCCGAGGGAGGTACAGCCTGGAGGAGACGCTGGGCCGCCGGGTTGGCACGCTCGACGCCGCCATGAGGATCGACCACCACGACAGGGTCGGGAAATGAATCGATCGTGGCCTGGGCTGTCTTCTGCGCCCGTAGCAAGCGAACCGTTCCGGCCTCCCGAAACTCGCGAATTGTCCGCGACATTGTGTTGAATGCCTGGCTCAGCTCTCCCAGCTCGTCGGTCGTCGTGGTGGGGACAACCTGGTCGAGGTTCCCCTGCGACACAGCCCTGGCGGCATGAGTCACGGCTTTGATCGGCTCAAGGATCATGTGCGTCAAGATTCTCGCCGAAACGACGGCCAGGATCACTGAGACAACGAGCGCGGCGATCATGAGGCGGGCCGAACTGGCCGCGTTCCCGAGGGCCTTTTGATTCATCTCCTCCATGTTCCGCTGGTTCAGAAGCAGTATCTCCTCTTCCAGTCGCTTGATCTCCTCGAACCGTGGCAGCAGCGCGGAGAAGTAGAAGTCGCCGCGCGACTCTACCGTGCCCAGGCGATGCTCGAAGTAATCGGCGGCGAGCTTGAGATAATCTTGATAATTGGATGTCAAGCGATCGACAAGCTCTTTCTCTCCCGGAAGCGTGATGTTCCCCTGCTCGAAGGACAGTTGTGCGTCGAATTCCTGCCGGTAATTGTCAAACTGTGTTCGCGCCAGTCGATCTCGCCCGCTCAAGCCGAACATGAGCCCCGAGTCCATCCGCTCAAGCGCTTCCTTCATGCGCTCGACTGCAAGAACGCTCCTGTAGTTTTTGCGCAGGATGACATCAATGTTTCCTCCCAGCCCGTAAAACATCACGATCGCCCACAACCCCAAGCCGACCAGTATGGCCAGTAAAGGGAGAAATCCCATCATCATATTCATGCGTAGCGTCTTGATCATGGACGGCCAGCTCTCGAGATGACTGAATTGCAACTGCTATGCCGTGAAGTCCAGGATTGCAGCAACTCGTTGTCCCGATGGTGGTGCGGACAACCCAGGGAAGTCAACCGTTTTGCGGGCATCGCCTGATCTCTTGCAATTCCCACGAGCTCGATCACTGTATCGTGCAAATTGCAAGCTACGCCGATGGCCTGGAACGGCGACTGAGAGCCGGTTGTCATTGAGATCATCACCGTCGCATCACCCGGTCGAACCCCTTCGCATCGGCCGGAATGGGGCGGGTAGCGGTTGCCGTCTGTCGTGCCGTTGGGGCAACGGACGCCTTGACGACCTTTGAAGACGAGGTCCGAGCGGAGGCCGCCGACCTGGCAGCGCCGGGTTCGTCAGCGGCAGCAGTCAGGATCAAAGCGAAGCCGAAATTCTTCTTGTCGACCCCCTGGAACGGGTCGCGCGTACGCACCCAGTCGGCGGGCAGAGCGGTGGACGGCGAGAAGTCGGCGACGGAATGGCCGTCGCAGAGGCCACCTGCAACGGAATCGATCACGAACTCGGCCTTGAGTACATAGCGCCCCACGGGCATGGACGGGACCGTCAGCGGGACAAGGTGCTGATTACAGAGTTGGGCCTGGGTCCCGTTGACGACCTGAATAGGATGGCCGACCGACAGCGGGCTGTCATCCCAGTTGACCGGGGCGACGACTGCGCTCGCGATCTTCATCTGGGCGCCGGCCTTGTGGCGGCTCCGCACGAAGCCGACAAGGGAGCTGTCGAGCGTGAGCGAGACAGTTTTGACGTTCGAGTCGGTACACGTGATCTCGAATTCCTGGACAATGTGAAACGTTTCGCATGCGGAGCCCGTGCAGCCAAGGTGGGCATTCGCGGCCACAGTTCCGGTCAGGACCGCGGATAGGGTGCCGGAGGCGGCCACGACATCGATCGCCCCGCCCTCGGCACGGGCCTGACCCGAGTGGCTCGGTGTGACGCAGGCAGTTCTCCCGCCCAGGGTAATGCTGAACGTCGGCGCCGGGATCGGCGCGGGCTGGGTCTCGCCGGCCTCGACCGTCAATTCGCCGACCAGGGCCACAAGCATTCCGAGGCATACCAGCTTCATGACAAGGATCCTCCTTCGGTCCCAACTCGCACGCTCAGGGAGACGGCTCAACCCGCGACATCACGCCAATCCCCCACGAAACCCGCGCATCAAAACTGCAGAATCACGTCCACCGCCATCGTGAACTGGCTGCTCCGCGTGCCATCGCTGAACGGCCTGGCGCCCTGTACCCAGTCATACCGCGCCTCGGGGCGCATCCACAGCCAGGGCTTGGGCTTATAGATCAACCCCAGAGTCTGCTCATAGTAGGTGCCGGCGACGCCGGTGGCCGTCCCCTTGCTATCCTCGAAGATCTCGGCACGCCAGACCCCGGTATATTTCTGGTCGGAGTCGAACGCGTAGAGGAACCAGTTCGCGGCGCCATACCAGCTCGCCTCGCGGAGGATCCTCCCCGTCGGCAAGACGACGTCGGTGTCGATGATGAAAAACGTCTCGGCTGCCTGCGTGAGCCGGTCGTTCCATTTATGGGTTACGGTGATGTCAAAGTAGGTCCGCGGGTGGTGGGCGTAGAGGTGGTTCGGCTTGCCGGCAAGCCAGGGGGTGACTGGGGCACACCCAGCGGCAAGAACGGTGAGTTCAGTGGGGCAAACTTCGGCAACTGGCCAGGGCCGACCAGGACGTACGAGGCCACGCTCGTGGCGTCGTCCTTCGAGGTCCAGTTGAACCCCCCGTTGTAACTGTAGTGATAGTTCTCGTTGAACCATCGGTCGTCGCCATTGACCACGGCGTTGATCAGGTTGAGCTGCGGGTTCACGTGCAGGATCGACTGGAACCCGAGATAGGTGAAGGGGGTGAAGTTGAACAAATACGGCACCGACAGCAGCGGGCGCTTCGTCGCCATGACCGACTCGAAGCCCGAGGGGGAGTAAAACCTGCCAAAGCGGACCAGAAGTCCGAGGTTCGTGAGCACTGGAAGGTGCGCCTCGACGAACATCTGAGGGAGGTCAACGCCAGCGAAGGAGTTGGGTGTGAAAGCGCGGTCGAAGAGGCCGTAGTCCTTGGAAAACTCCCAATCGTTGCCGAGTAAACTGTCAAACCGAAAGCCGAAATCGACGGCATCTTCCTGCCGGGCCGCCTTTTCGATGACGAAGTAATACTGGTCACCCTGCCAGCTATCGGCCAAGCGGTTGGGGAAGACGCTGAAGTTCGAGTCGCCCCGCGGCCTACCGTTGGCGTTGTAGGTGTAACTGTTGTCGAGCCACCCGTAGATCTTGACGGGGCTGTCGGCTGTGCCCAGGAATTTGGCGAGAGCATTGGTCTCGACCGTCGTGGCGGCGGCCTCCTCCCTCTGGATCTCCGTCGGCACGCTTTCAGCCCCGCGCACCGTGGTCGCGCTTCCGGTGCCGGGAGTCTGAGCGGTCGCGGTTCCGCGAAAAGCAAGGAAACCAAGAAGTAGCCAGGCCGGGTAAGCACGCGCGCTTCCGGACAAAACTCTGAACAACTCCAAGCCTCCTGCCCGTCGCGTCCCGGCAGGCGCTCCAGGCGCGGCGAGAGCCTAGCAGCGGGACGCTGAAATTCCTATGTGTTATCGACGGGCAAAGTCGAGCGAGTTGAACGATTCGAGCAATCGCGTCGATATTGTCGAGCCGTGAGTTGATAAGGTCGGAGAGATTCAAAGACCGTATTGTTTTCGCTTGCGGTACAGCGTGCTGGGGTCGATGCCCAGAATCCGCGCGGCTTCCTCTCGCGTTTCGGTCGCGATGAGAACCCGCCTGATGTGCTCGGTTTCAAGCTCTTCAAGCGTGACCCGTCCGCCAACCTCGACTTGACTCGCCCCTTGCGGTCGTGGAGCTGGCACGGCGGTGCTGATCCGGCCGGGAAGATCATCGAGCTCGATCTGATCGGTCGAGACAAAGAGGACAGCGCGTTCCAGGGCGTTGCGCAGCTCGCGAAGATTGCCAGGCCAGGAATAGTTCAAGAGGGCCGCGCCGCCTCGGGTGAGAAGCCCTCGATTCCCCGTCCCGTCTGGCGGCTGAAGAACGTCAGCAAGCTGCCGGCCAGTTCGAGAAGATCGCTCCGCAACCGAAGGGGGGGCAGAGTGAGATCGACCACGTTGAGCCTGTAGAGAAGGTCGTCGCGAAACCGGCCCGACGCGGCTTCGGACTCAAGATCACGGTTGGTCGCCGCGATCAGGCGCACGAAGGCGGTTCGAGTCTGCGATTCTCCCACGCGCTCGTATCGGCGGTCTTGAAGGAAGCGAAGCAGCTTGGGCTGCAGCGGCAATGGCAGATCACCCACCTCGTCGAGAAAGAGCGTTCCCCCCTCCGCGGCGGCCACCTTGCCCAGGGTCGACCGCACCGCGCCTGTGAACGCGCCGCGGGCGTGGCCAAAAAGCTCGCTCTCCAGCAGCTCGGTGCTGAGGCTGGGGCAACTGACCGTGACGAACGGACCAGCCGACCTGCGGCTCATCGCGTGAATCTGCCGGGCCAGAACTCCCTTGCCGGTGCCGCTCTCGCCCCGGATCAGCACGGTGGCATCGGTCGGGGCCACGCGCCGCGCCTGCTCGAGAATGGCCGCCAGCTTGGGGTCGGGACTGTCGAGCACCACTTCCGGCACCTCCGACCGAATCTGCTCCTCGAGACCGGCCACCCGCCTGTTCAGACCCTTGAGCCGCTCCACGCGCTCGAGCACCGCCCGGACCTGGGCCGGCGTGAACGGCTTGGGCAGAAAATCGGAGGCGCCGCGACGCATCGCCTCCACGGCGCGGTCGATGGTGGCGTGAGCGGTGATGATCACGACGGCAAGGTCGGACCGCTCGCGCAAGGCTTGCTCCATCAGGTCGAAACCTGACTCCGCTCCCAGCCGCAGGTCGACGAGCAGCAGCTCGAAGCTCGCTTGCTCGAGTTGCCTCACGGCCGAATCGCGATCGGCGGCCTCGGCAACCTGGTGCCCCATCGCCTCGAGAGCAATTCTCAGCGTGCTGCGTATGTTGGCTTCGTCGTCAACGATCAAGATCCGCATGATTCCACCTGTCTTCAGCCACGATAGCGCCCGCTTCATTGTGGCAAGACGCGCGTGGAAAAGATACGAGATCCGAATCGAGAGGACACTCCTGCGCGCTAGCTCAAGATCTCACGGATCACGTTGCCATCAACGTCCGTCAACCGGAAGTCGCGTCCGGCGTGGCGGTAGACCAGACGGGTGTGATCGATGCCCATCAGGTGCAGGATCGTGGCATGATAATCATGAACATGCACAGGATTGGCCACGATGTTGATTCCAAATTCGTCGGTCTGGCCATGGGAATACCCGCCCTTGACACCCGCTCCGGCCAAGAGCGACGTGAAGGCCTTGGCGTAGTGATTGCGCCCCCTGGCGCCTGGCCCGTCGGTCCAGGGAGTACGGCCGAACTCGGTGCAGATTGCCAGCAGCGTCTGGCTCAGCAGACCGCTTTGCTTGAGGTCCTTGATCAGGCCGGCGATCGCGCGGTTGACGCGGCGAGCCTTGGGCCGATGATCCTGCATGTTGCCGTGGGCGTCCCAGTTGTCGCTCGAGCCGGTGTCGATCACCTCGACGGTGCGCACGCCGCGCTCGATCAGGCGCCTGGCGATCAAGCACTGATATCCGAATGTACGTTGTGTCGCCATCCGCCATACCGTAGAGGCGGCGGATGGAAGCAGGCTCGGCCGCGACGTCGAGGACCTCTGGCGCTTTGCGCATCATCCCGCGCGACCTCGAAAGTGCTGATCCGGGCCCGCAGCTCCTCGTCATCGTGTCGGGCGGCGGCATGGGCGTTGTTCACGTCGTCGAGCATGATCCGCTCGAGCCTCGCGGAGTGAGACCGGACGTGCCGGCGGACGCAGGTCGGGAATTGGCTCTGCGCCCGGAATGATCCGAACACCTTGATGAATCGGCGGCAAGAAGCCGCTATCCCAGACCTGAGTTCCGGCGTAGGGAAGATGCTGGCAGAGCACGACGTGAGAGGGCAAGTTCGCATTGAACGTACCAAGACCATGGCTGATCCAGGCTCCAAGGCTGGGCATCGGCACCGTGGCCGAGCCTGTGTGCATCGCCAGCACCGCCTGGAAATGTTCCACGATGTCGGTGTGGAGCGAGCGGATCACGCACAGCTCGTCGGCCACCGTTCCCATGAGCGGGAAAAGCTCGCTGAGATAAAGACCCGATTCGCCGTGGGCTTGAAACCGGAATGGTGACCCCAAGAGCGGACGCTCGCGGGTCTCGTCCGGCCGCAGCCCGAAGGACGGCACGGCCTTGCCATCGTGTGCCGCGAGCTTGGGCTTGTAGTCGAAGGTGTCAACGTGCGAGAACCCGCCGGTCAGGAACAGCACGATCAGATGCTTGGCCTTTGCCTCGTGATGCGTCTGGCGAGGCGCCAGCAAGCCACCGCCGCCGCGCTCGATCGCCCGGGCGAGGAGCGCGTGACTTTCGAGCCCCGCGGCAACGGCCGCGCCGGCCGCTTGCCGAAGAAACTCACGCCGGTGAGTGCCATTCGGACTGGTATGGCGATTGATCATAAAATCATCGCTCCCAGGGTTCCGGGAATCCTTCGAGTTCATTCCACATAGAGAAACTCGTTGGCCGTGAAAAGAATCCTGGCAAGGCTCGCCCACGCGTCGAGCTCGGTTTTCCGCGTCGAGTTTCCTACGCTGGCAAGTGCCTTGGAGTAGCTTTCGAGATATCGCTTTGCACGGTGGATCTCTTGCGGCAAGGGCGGCCGGCCCCAGGCCATTTCCCAGGCACGCTCGAGACGCCGCTCGGGATCGCTCTCTTCGTCAGTCAAGCGCCTGGCGAAGGCTTCGGACTGAGCTTCCACGAACGGATTGTTCATCAGAAAGAGAGCCTGCGTGGGGACCGTGGAATGGGGGCGGACATCGGTTGAGGTGTTCGTGTCCGGACCATCGAATATCGCCAGGTATGGATGCTTCACCAGCCGCTGCGTCATGAGGAAAACGCTTCGATGCTGGCTGGCATAAACCTCCTTGAATGCATTATGCTGGGTCCAGCGCCACGTTTCGATGGGCGGGAACGGATGGGCCGGAGGCCGGCGGCGGTCGAGCCGGCCGGAGACCGATAGCATCGCGTCGCGGATCGATTCGGCGTCAAGCCTGCTGCGCTGGAAGTGCCAGAGCCACCGGTTGCCGGGGTCGATCAGAGCGTTTTGCGGATCAAAATCGCTGGAGAGCTGGTACGTTCTCGAGAGCAGGATCTGCCGGTGCAAGTCTTTGATGCTCCAGCCGCGCGAGATGAACCAGGCGGTCAGCCAGTCGAGGAGCTCGGGATGGCTTGGCGGCTCGCCGCGGATTCCGAAGTTCGACGGCGTCGCCACGATGCCCCGGCCGAAATGATGCTGCCAGACGCGATTGACGATCACCCGAGCGGTGAGGGGATGGTCGTCGCGCGTGATCCACTGCGCAAGCTGGGCTCGTCCGCTGGACCGTTCGGGGACAGGCGCGTAAGTGACCGCCTTCAGGAAGCCGAAGCACGAGCCGCTTCGAGGTACCACGGGACCAGGTCGGCCGGGGTCACCCCCACGCTGAATGGCGGCATCTTGCGGCTCTCCTTCCGATACGGCATAGGCCGTCGGAACATCGGGCGGCAGCCCGAGTCGCTTCATCCTCTCGAGATCTGTCCGTAACCTCTTCAGTCGCTCGCCGTCTGCGGCCGATCGCGCCGCGGGACCATTCTTGAGCGGCTGCTCGAGCGTCTTGATGGCGCTCTCGATCTCCTTCAATCGCAGCGCGTGAGCTTGCTGGATCGAGCCGGCGAGATCGGCGGCAACCAGCGGAATAAAGTTCATCCGAGGGAATTTTTTCGTGATCATCTCCTCGGAACCGGCCCAGGGGAACCGGGTGCTGGCGAAGACTCCGTAAAGCGAGTAATAGTCGCGCTGGGTTACCGGGTCAAACTTGTGATCGTGGCAACGGCGCAGCGCAGCGTCAGGCCCAGGAACGCCCGTCCGGTGGTCTCGATGGTATCTTCGAGCGTCAGGTGCCACAGCTCGAAGGGTCCGGTGCCATAGCGGCGCGATAGCGCCAGGAAGCCCGTGGCGACGATCGCCTCGGCGTCGGTTCCGGACGAGCCCTGCTTCGCGACGAGATCGCCGGCAAGCTGCTCGCGGATGAACTGGTTGAATGGTTTGTCGGTGTTGAACGCCGCGATGATGTAATCGCGATAACGCGCGACCTCGGGAACCGGATAGTCGGCGTTGTCGCCGGCCGTATCGGCATATCGCACGACGTCCATCCAGTGCCTGCCCCAGCGCTCGCCGTAATGGGGACTCGCCAGTAATCGCTCGACTACCCTGGCGAACGAGCTCGGACTGGTATCCTCAAGAAAACTGGCAATCTCTTCCGCGTCGGCGGCAGGCCAATGAGGTCGAACGTGACCCGCCTGATGAGCGCACGCTTGCCCGCCGCGGCAACCGGGCGAAGGCCTGATGCTCGTTGGCCGGCCGCAATGAACCGATCGACGGGATGAGCCGACCAGCCCGACGGGTCGGCGGGTGGTTCCCTCGGGATGACTGGTTTGAACGCCCAGTGATCCTGTGACGGGATGCGAGGCTTTGACCCGGCTTCCGATTTGCCTTCGGGCCAGGGAGCGCCTTGCTCGATCCAGGTTGTCATGGCCCTGACTTGCTCGTCCGCCAGTTTCTTCGACGGGGGCATCTTGAGCGATTCGTCCGCGTGGCTGATGGCTCGCAACAGCAAGCTGCCCCGGACATCAAAGGGAACGATGGCCGGTCCGCTGTCGCCCCCTTTCAAAAGAGCCTCACGCGAGCTGACCTTCAATCCTCCGCTGACCTTCTTGCCTCCATGACACGGAAAACACGTGCCCATCAGGACGGGTCGAATTTCGTTCTCGAACCGCTCTTCCGCGGCTGCGGCGCGTTTCAGCCGCGAAAGCATCGGAGAAGCCGCAGATTGGCAGGCTGGCGACAGCGATCGCCATCATCAAATGCCGGCACGTTCATTTCATTCTGCCCTGCCTTCGCTGCAAGCCCTGGCACGAAGCTGGCCCTCATCCGCGAGACGCAGACGCCCGAGATTGTAACAATGTTTGAGATCTGTTCAAAGTAGGCGCAGCCTCCACCGAGGTCATACAATCTTTTGATCTTTGTTTAGCCTGGGAGGAAACGAGCATGGCCCGGCAGCATCGCGGAAAACCTCCTCACGGGAGGGATTGACCCGGCGTCAGGCAATCGGATCAATGACCGCCGGCCTTGCCGCTCCGATCGCGCTGAGGCAAGAGGGGAAAGCTCATGGCGCCGATCGCCCGAGGATCGCGGCCGTGGTCACGGAATATCGCAAGATGGACGCACGGGCAGGGGATCGTCGATCGCTTCCTCGAGGGCTACGGCTGGGAAGGCCGCCATCACCGGCCGGCGCGTCGATGTCGTCTCGCTCTACGTCGATCAGAAGCAGGCGCGATCGGGAGACCTGAGCCAGGAGCGCGCCTCGCGGCATCCGGAGCTGACCATCTATCCCACGATCGCCCAGGCGCTGACGCGCGGCGGACAGAAGCTCGCCGTCGACGGCGTGATGATCATCGGCGAGCACGGCCGTTATCCGCGCAATGACGAGGGCAGACGCTCTATCCCCGCTACGAGTTCTTCCAGCAGATCGTCGAGGTCTTCCGGCGATCGGGCCGGACTGTGCCGGTCTTCAACGACAAGCACCTCTCGTGGAAGTGGGACTGGGCCAAGGAGATGGTCGATACGGCCCACGCGATGGGCTTTCCGTTCATGGCCGGCTCGTCGCTGCCTGTCACCTGGCGCATCCCCTCGGTCGAGCTGCCCTGGGGAGCCGAGGTCGAGGAAGTGGTCTGCGTGGGCTACGGCGGGCTCGACAGCTATGACATTCACGGCCTGGAGACGCTCCAGTGCCTGGTCGAACGGCGCAAGGGGGGCGAGACCGGCGTGGCCGCGGTCCAGGCCCGGCGCGGTCAGGCCGTGTGGAAGGCGCTGGCCGGCGGGAGACTGGGGCCGGGGAGGCTGCTCGCGCGAGCTGTTCGAGGCCTGCCTCTGCCGCAGCTTCACCCTCGCCTCGCCTCGGCCCGGGCTACGGCAACGTCTTTCCCGAGCTCGAGGATCTGCCCGCGCTGGTACGCAGATCCGGTCATGTACCGCATCGAGTATGCCGACGGCCTGAAGGCCACGCTGCTCATGCTCTCGGGCCTGGTCCGCGACTTCACCGTGGCCCTCCGGGTCAAGGATCAGCAACGAGCCGCTCTCGACCCAGATGTACCTTCCCGGCCTGCACCCCGGCCAGACTCTGCCCAACTTCTTCAGCCCCCTGGCGCATCACATCGAGACGATGTTCCTGACGGGAAAGCCCCCCTACCCCGTCGAACGAACCCTGCTGACCACCGGCATCCTGGCGGCCGCCATCGACTCGCTGGGCCAGGGCCAAAAGCGGCTCGACACGCCTCATCTCGGCGAGTCGCCTACCAGTCGCCCCGGGAATCGACCTTCATGAGGAGCTGAGCCGATGAGATTCCCCGCGACTCTCCCGGCAACCGAGGCAAGCCAGGGTCCGGCTTCCCCACGCCGCAAGAAGCTGGCGATCGTCACGACCGTCTGGCGCTACCTGTCTCACGCCCAGCACATGGGCGACCGGTTTCTCGTCGGCTATCCCCACGAGGGGCGATGGCACCGGCCCGCGATCGACGTCGTGGCGCTCTACGTCGACCAGAAGCCCGAGGGCGACCAGAGCGCCGAGCGTGCGCAAAGCTTCGGGTTCAAGGTTTACCCGACCATCGCCGAGGCCTTGCGATGCGGCGGACCGAAGCTCGCGGTCGACGGCGTTCTGATCATCGGCGAGCACGGCAAGTACCCGAAAAACGAGAAAGGCCAGATCCTCTATCCTCGCTACGAGTTCTTCCGCCAGGTGGCAGACGTCTTCGAGGCCGACGGCCGCGCCGTGCCGGTCTTCAACGATAAGCATCTGTCGTACAGCTTCACCAAGGCCAAGGAGATGGTTGATGCCTCGAAACGTCTGCGGTTCCCGTTCCTGGCCGGCTCGTCGCTGCCGGTCACCTGGCGGTTGCCCCCGGTCGAGCTTCCGCCCGGCTGCGAGATCGAGGACGCGCTCATGGTCGGCGTCGGCGGTTCCGACCCGATGGATTTCCACGCGCTCGAGGCCATGCAGTGCATGATCGAGCGCCGGCGAGGCGGCGAGACGGGCGTGCGGAGCGTGCAGCTGATCCAAGGCGACGCCGTGTGGAAAGCCGGCGATCAGAAACGCTGGTCCTGGAACCTGCTCGAATCGGCCCTCTCCCGGTCCGACTCGCTCCAGGGTCTGACCGCCAAGGACGGCCGGACGCAGAACCTGGCCCAGGGGGGTGCGATCAAGCGGATCGTTCCCAGCCCGGCGGCCTATTTCATCGATTACGCCGATGGCACCCGGGCGACGCTGCTGATGCTCAACGGCGCCCTGGGCGACTACAACTTCGCCGCCCGGGTTCGCGGTATGCCCGACCCCGTCTCCTGCCAGTTCCTGCTTCCTCCGAACCCCAACGTCGCCTACTCGGCCTGCCTGATGCACCACGTCGAGGCCATGATCGAAACCGGCCAGGCCCCCTACCCCGTCGAGCGCACGCTCCTTGTCAGCGGCATGCTCGAGAGCTGCCTCGATTCCAGGATTCAAGGCCACGCCCGCCTCGACACGCCTCACCTGGCCGTTCATTACCAACCGCCCGCGAAGGCGGGGTTTTGTGGTGCCTGAGGCGTCGTCAGTCAGCCTGTGGCCGGTACGTTCCGGCGCCGGCTGAACCGGCCGCAACCGCTGCCAGGCGCCGCTCAAGAAGTCGAGCGATGAACGATTCGTAATCGTCTTGCGAGCGGCGTTTCTTGGGATCCCAGCGTCTGCCTTTTTCCCAGTTGCAGCGGCCGTGGACGATCGCCAGGTTATCAAGGTCGTTGGTGCCGCCCCTGCCCCGCGCCCTGATGTGTTCGAGCGTGGCCCCTTCGCCGGTCTTGGCGTCAAAGGCGAGCGGCCCGTTACAGATCAAACACTTGCCCACCCAGTTCGCCCCGACCCGGCGAAACGTGGAATCGGTCTGGGCCACGGACTGAAGTTTGTCGGCCAGGTTCATGGACTGCTCGACCGCGAAGAAACACCGGAAATCAGCCTACTTCCCGCACGGGCCACTCCAATGTAGCGAATCATCATCGCAATTCGCACGCCCTTGGGCGGTGTTTCGGGCGATTTGAAGCGAGCGCCGCACGCCCCTGGGCGACCCGATTTGACTCGCGCCAACGGTGACCTAAATTGGCATTGGATGCGGTCTCGTTCGGAAGAGATTTCGAAACCTCAGGCTGATGGAACGCGAAAACGGCCTGAATGTGGCATCCGTGAGACATCCCGCTCATCGACACGGCAGCATACAATGAACACCCAAGGCGACGCGAGACGGATCATGAATGCCAAAGGGAACACACTGATCTGCCATTCGCCGGTTCCGAGCCAGGATCTCTCGGAACAGGCCGGCACCCAGCGTCTCATGTACCTGATCATCGTCCGGGGAGGCATTCCCGGAACCATGCTCCGGCTGAGCCACGGCACCAGCAGCCTGGGCCGCTCCGCCGAAAACACATTCCAGTTGCACGACAGCACCGTTTCGCGACGGCACGCACTGGTCTCCATCGATACCGAGGGGGTCACCACCGTCACCGACCTGGGCAGCACCAACGGCACTTTCGTTGATGGCAAGCGATGTCCACACCAGGTCGAGACCCAGATCTCCGATGGCTCGCGTATTCAGCTTGGGTCTTCCGTATTACTGAAGTTCTTGAAGCTCGACCCCTGCGATGAGGGCTTCCAGCGCGAGATGTACGAGAGGACGGTTCGAGATAACTTGACGGGTCTGTACAACCGGGGTTACTTCTTGAGCCAGATCGGGCCGCTCGCCGACCTGAACGCGGTGCGCGAGATGGGTCTGGCGGTGATCGTGGTCGACATCGATCACTTCAAGCAAATCAACGACACTCTGGGCCACGACGTCGGTGATCAGGTTCTGCGCGACATCGCGGCGGTGCTCCGGGAATCCACCCGCGCGGAGGACCTGGTGGCCCGTTATGGCGGCGAGGAGTTTGTGATTGCACTGCCCAGCGCGACGCTCGAGCAAGCGGTCGAGCGAGCCGAGCGAATTCGTGCCAGCCTCGCGAACTGCCGTATGGATTTTTTCCATCCGGCAATCCGTGTCACAGCCAGCCTGGGGCTGTCGTTCGGCCCGGCCGGCCGGCCCGGAACACCGCGGCCCTCATTTCCGAGGCGGATCGCGCGCTTTACCAGGCCAAGAATCAGGGACGGAACCGCGTTGTCCAGGCGGGGCGGCCGACCCTGGAACTGGTGGGAAAGACCGAATCGGCCGAGAGTTTCGCCATCTACTGATCCTGCCGGAATCAGCCCATTTCACCAACGATCCGATCGGCGGGACTCGCCTGTCGCCAAGACAACGACGCATCGCTATGATCGCAGATCGTGCTTGATCGCCCCGCGCGATCTCGTTTTCACAGCGTGACATCACGAGGCTCGAAATCCGTGCCGGTGCAGCCAACCCCGTCTGCGACAAGCCCCCTGGCTCCGCTCACTCTCGGTGTGTGAGCTGGAGCCTCCAGGTCAAGAGTGTGCCCGAGCTCAAGCGATTGCTTGACCGGCTGGGGATCAACGTCGTGCAAATCGCCTGCGGAGACCCGCATCATGCCAGTTGGGAAGAAGGCGATGCCTTGCCGTCGGTCGCCCGGGATTCGGGCATTCTCATGACTGGCGCAATGCTTGGCTTTCCCGGTGAAGATTACACGACGCCGCAGACGATCAAGGAAACCGGGGGTTTCGGCAAGCCTTCCTGGCGCGCCGAGCGCATCGAGCGGCTGAAGTGGGCGCTCGACCGTACCCTGGCGCTGGGCCTCTCCGACCTGACGCTGCACGCGGGCTTCCTTCCCGAGCCCGGCGACCCCGAGCGATTCCCCATGCTCGATACCCTGGCACAGGCGGGAGAACTGGCGCGTCAAGCCGGCGTGATCCTGGCGTTCGAGACCGGCCAGGAGACCGCGGCGCTTTGCGCAGAACGCTTGACGAGCTCCAATCTCCGAACATCAAGGTGAATTTCGATCCGGCGAACATGCTCCTGTACGATATGGGAGATCCGCAGACGCGGTCGAGCTGCTGGGCCCAGACATCCGTTCCGTGCATGTCAAGGACGCACGGCGACCCCGGCGCCAGGCACCTGGGGACAGGAAGTACGCCTGGGCCAAGGCGAGGTCGATATTCGAAAATTCATCAGCAGCTTGAAATCGGTGGGCTATCGCGGGCCGCTCGTCATCGAACGCGAGGTGGGCGATCAGGCGGGTCGCCTCGAGGACGTGGCCCACGGGCTGGCGTTCCTGCGCGAATGTCTCTCGGAGTGAGGCGCGTCCGGAGGTCGCCGAATCCCGGGGGTCGGAAGACCTTCACCGCGGATTCAATGGAGAATTCCAACCCGCGGCGAATCATCGTGGCAAGGTCTTTCGACCTTGGTTCATTCTTAACCGACGACCGTATCGACAACTTCGGCAAGCTCGCGCCCAGCGTCGGTCAGGGCGTAGAAATTATGCTTGCCTGCGCGGCGAGGCTCGATCAGCCGTCCATGCCGCAAGAGCGCGAGGTGATGGCTCACCGCGGGCTGGCTCTGCGTGCCAAGGTCGGGCACAGCTCGGATACGTTGCCTCTTTCTCGCTCAGGAGCATCAGAACTTGCAGTCGGGTGGGGTCGGAAACCTGCTTGAGCAGTTCCGCAACCCGGCGAATCTCCGCCAAGGGGCGGCTCGACGCGGCGGCGGACTTTGTCGATCGGCCCGAAGTCTTCGGTGCAGCGCCTGCCATGATTTTCCTCAAAGAATGCTAGGGTAGAGAGTTACAGCAATTGCCACGAATGCCATTGAATTCCCGGATCGTCAGTTATGGATCGCTAAAGGTCATGATAGGATTATCCGTGCATCT
The DNA here is from genome assembly GCA_963813575.1 of uncultured Planctomycetaceae bacterium. GTDB lineage: Bacteria > Planctomycetota > Planctomycetia > Isosphaerales > Isosphaeraceae > Aquisphaera. The sequence goes on along the minus strand of CAWFAF010000038.1, from coordinate 1,395,661 downwards.
CGTCAACCCCTCTTGGATCTTTCATGCAATTGAATTCTTAGACGAGGCGTCTTCTTGAGATGCCGATACGTTTGCGGTTTGAGCCCCCGGCCGATCCCCTTGACGCTTGATTACAAAAGCGAACGTCGGCTCCATGCCCGAGTTCCGCCTTGTGAGCGACCAGGGGTTGAAGTTACAGTGAACGCTGATCCGTGCAGACAAGTCCGGAGCGATCGAGCGAGCCATGGCGAACTTTCGCGGCCCGCCTGGTCGGAGCCAGTCCTTCCGAACGAAAGTTTTTACTGATGACAGGGCTTCGAACCTCCGCGAAACCGGTCGCTCGCTCCCGTGAGGCCGCCTTTCAACAGTGCATGGGCCCGGAGTGCGGCGCCACGTTCGCCATCGATGAGACGCACTTTTCGTGCCCTGTTTGCGGCGATCTGATCGACGTCGTTTACGACTGGGACCGCCTGAGCGTCCCGGATAGTCTCGCCGGCTTCGAGGCCAAATGGGCCAAACGCCTTGATCCGCTCAACCTCTCGGGCGTTTGGCGGTTTCGAGAACTCTTGCCGTTCGCCCCCGAGAACATGGTGGTGACGATCGGCGAGGGACAGACCCTCCTTCAAAAAGCAAACAAGGTCGGTCAGTACGTCGGCATGTCCGCGGGGAACCTGTTGCTTCAATATGAAGGGCTGAACCCGTCGGGCAGCTTCAAAGACAACGGGATGACCGCGGCTTTCACCCATGCCAGAATGGTGGTGCCGTCGCGTGGCCTGTGCCAGCACCGGCAATACGTCGGCCGCGCTCGCGGTTTATTGCTCGGCAACCGAATTCGGCTTCCGGGCCATCATCTTTATTGGTTCCGGAAAGATCGCCTACGGTAAGTTGGCCCAGGCGCTCGATCACGGAGCGCTCACGATCCAGATCGTGGGCGACTTTGACGACGCCATGCAGCGCGTTCGCCAGGTTGCCGATCGACTGGGCATTTACCTCATGAACTCGGTCAATCCGTTCCGCCTGGAAGGTCAGAAAACGATCATGTATCGCGTTCTGGAAGGGCTGGGCTGGAACGTTCCCGACTGGATTGTCGTGCCCGGCGGCAACCTGGGAAACTCGAGCGCCTTCGGTAAGGCATTCATCGAGCTGGCGCACCTGGGCTTGATCTCGCACGTGCCGCGGCTGGCGGTGATCAACGCCGCGGGTGCCGTACCTTGCAAGAGCTTCACGGCGTGCGCGGGGTCGCCTGGCGGAGCGGCCTGCCAGAGATGGACAAGGTTTCAAGCTATTACCAGGAGCTCGACCTGAACCAGGTGAAGGCTTCCACCATCGCCTCGGCCATCGAGATCAACCGGCCGGTGAACCTCAAGAAATGCCTTCGAGCACTCGATTTCTGCAACGGCGTGGTGCGCCAGGTCTCCGATCAAGAGATCATGGACGCCAAGGCCTGGGTGGGTGCCGGCGGCCTGGGTTGCGAGCCGGCCAGCGCAGCCAGCGTGGCGGGGGCCAAACGATTGCGCGAGGAAGGCGTCATCGCACCCTCCGATCGGGTCGTCTGCGTGCTGACGGGCCATCAGCTCAAAGATCCGACCGCGACCGTCGCCTATCACGGGACCGACCAGGACAACTTCGAAAAGTCCTGGGCAGCCGGGGCGTCCGCCGCGCGGGGTTTGCCAACAGGCCCGTGATCGTCGCCAACGACCTCGACGATATCATCCGCACCATCGCGCTTTATTCCGAGACCGACGCCGCAACAGCATCCGGGCAGGTTCGACCAGACTGACACTGACTGTACGGACCGCGCACAGCGGATCAACCTGGCCAGGTCGATCCGTGAAACATGCTTGCCGATGAAGTTCTACACCTGTAGGATGAGCGATGGTGCATCTTCACTTGCGGAGGGAGCCATGCTCGCCCAGGTCATTTGCCCTGCCTGTGCAACCGAGTGGTCCGACGCCGACGTGTCATGCCCGGCTTGCGGCTTTCAACACCCACCTTTGATAGCGGCCGAAGACCTGATCGCCTCCTGGGTGGTCGACTCGCCGATTCCTCCGGAGTCGTCATTGGCTGCTCAGGACGCTGTTTGCCTCGCTTGCGGGTACGAAGGGCCGATGATCCCGTCTCCGGAACGTGATCGAGCCCTGTGCCCAGCCTGCTCAAATCCCTGGCAAGATCGAGGCGGGATCATCCGGAAAGCTGTTTGCTCCGACTGCGGGCAGGTCCTCTTGCTCACGGAACAGCACCGAGGGAAAACCATCATCTGTCCTCGATGCCACTTGCTCCTGGGATGCCTGGTCAGCCGCGAGGCAACAAGGTCTGGCAGGCAGGCCACGATCTTTGACATCATGGCGCTCACACTTGCGTTTGCCCTGGGCTACGCCGTGGCGTTACGGTTGTGGGCGGAACAGATCCCATGGCCGATGGCTCTTCACGGCATCTCGGTCGTGGCCTTGCCGATCACCTGGACGCTTGTGGTTCTGAGACTTGTGGGATCTCCACCCGCACGCCGGCGATTGTTCTACCCACCGGGATTGGCCGCTTGCCTGGCGGTCTCGGCCGCGTCACTGCTCAGCCTTTGCTATGGTTGGGACATACCCTCCAGAATTTTCCCGGTTCAATTAGCGAGCTGTCGGTCGCGGTTCTGCGAACCGTTCAACCCCTGCCACTGGCCGCAGCCGTGGCGGGCACGTGGCTGGTGCTTGGGATCGACCGGCGGTGGAGGCCGGAGCCGAGTTGGATCGACCTGACCGCTCGATGTCTGGGCGTCTACTGGCTCGGGGCGGGTGTTATCATGCCTTTCCTGCGTCTTCTCTCCGCATAGAGGTGCGTCGTATGCTATCGCTGACTCGCTGGTTGATTGTCGCGCTCGCCCTGTTCGCCACAGGGGGCGTCTCGTTTGCGCAGCCCCTCGAAGTCGAAGCGGCTCGCTCATCGCTTCCGGACAAACCGCGTTTCACGCTCAGCGACCACAAGGATGTTGTTTGGTGCGTCGCCTTCTCGCCCGACGGCAAAGCGCTGGTCACGTGCTCGGGCAACCGGGACGCAAAGGCCGGGGAGATTCGGGGGTATGACCTTTCAAGCGGCAAGCCAGTTCAATCGTTCCTGGGCGAGGAGTCTCACGGAATCCGCTGGCTCTCGTTTCCCCGGACGGCAAGACCATCGCCTCAGCCGAATATGATGGGACGGTCAGTTCCGAGATGCCTCGACCGGCAAGGTGCTGAGCCAAGTTCGAAGCCCACCCCGGCGGCGTTCAGTGCCTCAAATTCGCCCCTGACGGCAAGACCCTGGTCACCTGCGGCAAGGACAACACAGCCAAGGTTTGGGACGTCGCCACGAGAAAAGCCACAATGACAATGAAGGGTCACTCCAACCACGTCTACTCGCTCGACCTGTTGTTCGATCGGCATACTTTGCTGACCGGGAGCAACGACTCCACGGCGGTACTGTGGGACGTGGCGACGGGCGAATCGACGGGAACCGTTCCAGGAACCACGAATCCGGTCGAGGTTGTGCGGTTCTCGCCCGACGGGAACTACTTCGCAGTCGCCGGTTGGGACGGCATGGTGATTATCTGGTCCACTGAGACCGAAAACCATGTCACGACTCTCGGCAGCCCCGGCGGCGGAATTCTCGCCATGGCTTTCACGCCCGACAGCAAGCACCTGGCGATCGGCACCGACACAGGATTACTGCGTGTCTGGCAGTTCCCAACCTGGAAAATGCAGGGTACGCTCAAAGCGCATGACCACAACGTCCGCTGTATCGCGTTCTCCCCGGACGGCAAGCAGATGGCGACTGCGAGTTTCGATCGGACAGTCAAGATCTGGGACGCCCCGTGAATTGCATCGCATCGGCTTTGGGGTGCCGTTGGGCCGGATCGGCACGAGCAATCACGCCGGGGCCGCGTTCCGCTCTTTCCGTACGGGCAGGGAGGAACGCCCGGCGTTCCTGGGCGGCTGCATTGACGGGAGAGGGCGCGGCACGGACGCTTGGGTGTCGGGGTGAAGCTTCTTCCACTTTCCCCAAGTTGTGACGGTCAAAGGCACCTGTTGGTAAGGGAAGGCGGCGGGGCCGTGGCCCGGGTCATAGGGCTTGAGGTCGTCCTGATAGAACCGTGCCCCGTCGACCATGAGAAGCAGCTCCCGTAAGTTGTGCTGTCCTCCTACCGCGAGGTCGAGCGGCGTCTTGGCACCCTCCTGCGTGAACACGCAGCGGGCACCGATTGATGTTGCAATAAGTGATCGAAACCGGGACCAGGCCGATCATGTCGTTGATGATATGGTAGTCCGGCCGGGAGAGAGCCTCCACAAGATAGGCTCGGGATTGTCCATTGACCGTAACCCCGACAACCTCTTCCTCGCCCGACCACGAGATCTCCAGCGGGTCCGCGACGGGAGGCTGCATCACGCCGGGCATGGTCCGGAGGAGGTCGTTTGAATTTGAGCCGATGGCATTGTCCTCCGACTCGTGTCGTTGCATGCTCTCAAGCCGCCGAGTCTCCTGCGATCGGTGAGCTGCAAGTGCGCCAACCGTCACGTAAGCCGCAATGAAACCAAGAACCAGCCAGGCGGGAACCTCACTGTTCATCTTTGCCCGAAGACGCGCCACGAACCCGAACCCCGTGACCGATCGACGATTCATCCTTTATTACCTTCTCGGACGCGATCTGTCCGTTTGCGTTCGGGATTGATGGCATCCGGCTCTCGATTCGCTCGAACCCATGGGAGCCGGGGAATGCGCCGTGAATTCAGGCAGGTGTTCATCGCTGCCTGGACGCGCTTCGGCCGCTGGACTTCTGTTGGAGTGCAGGGATAGTCCTAGCGACCGATCCCATTAGTAGTCGCGCACGAATTCCTTCGTTCTGGCCGGGAAAAGTGTCGGCGTTGCCAGGAATAGGGGAGTAGCGGCACCTGACACGGAGTCCCGTATCAGTGGGCCTTCACACAGTTCCTGACCATTTTCACCGTTGCTTAAGAGCGGGCTGCCTGAGGATGAGATCGTAGAAGTGCTTCATGACCTCATAGCACGTTGTGATGCCAGTCGGCTCGAAGCCACATGAGGGTACCGCAAAGGATCGGAACCCCGATCAGAATCGACCAGGCGAGCTGGAGAACCGTCAATTGCCTGCTGAAGAGCATGGTCACAAGGACGAGCAGTAACGACGCGGTGACGAAGGCGAAGAGCAGCCCGAGTACTGTCGTAATGAACTGGCTCTGGCCCTTGCTGGCGCGTCTCCAGAGCCCCTCGCCGGTCGCTGCCAGCATGCCGCCGACGGTGCCGAACATCGCCGTGGCGACCGCGGCGATCAACACGTTCATCAAGTCCAAGCGAACCTGGCCCACCACGAAGTGATAAACCGCCGCTCCCAGCCCAGCGCCCAGCGCCACGCCAATCCAGACCATCGCGACTCCAGTCTTCACTCTCCTCTCGAGCAATGTGGAGGGCGCCGGCAAATCCGGCAGCGCACCGAGTGGCAAACCGCAACATGCCCCTGCATACATCGTGCCAAAGGCTGTCCCCCAATCCTCGCCCGAGCGGGCACGAAACACGGTCACGCGCCGAGCAGCGCGATGGCAATGCATCCCCAGGCTGATCCCAGGGCCGTGGCGCCAATCAAGAGAAGCATATTCTGTAGCCACCGCACAGGGTAACCTCCGGCCACGCATCGCCCGACTCTTGTTTGTGCCGTTGTGGATCAGAGCTCACACTGCACTGCGAAAGTCCGGCTCGGCGACTGACCTCGCGAACCCGGCCCGCCAGCCCCGGCTCACCTCGCCGTATCGCGATCTTACTCGCGTTATCAGTTCCATGACTACTTACGGCCGGTTCCTTTTCTGAATAGAGTCAAGGCAACCGCTTCGTGAGCATCGATGGGCAATCGTCTTGTCCGCGAATTGATCGTACAATAAAGGGTGTTCCCTGCGGAAACGATGGATCCTGGCGAAAGGACCCTGTAAGGGTGGAGACTGAGAAACTTGTCTTGGGGTTGCACGGGGCTTCGGGCCGGATGGGGCTGCGTCTGGTCCAACTGGCCGCGGCCGACCCGGACGTCCAGTTGGTTTTGCGCGCTGGGAACGACGTTTTGATGTCAAAGCTGTTTTCGCTAAGAACGCCACTGGCGCTTACAGGGGCTTCGCATGCTCGGTCTCACAACATGAATGTTTCTGGAGGAGGTGGTCCCGGACGGGCTCCAGACGCTGGACAGCCCAGGGTGCCTGTGAGCGATCTTCAAGGGCGCCAATTGAGGAGCGAGTTCACAGCGAGTAAGATCAAACGACTCAAGAAACTTATGCAGAAAAATGGATTTGACGAGAACTACCCGATCGACATCGCGGAGGTCGGTGGACGGAAGGTAATTATCGACGGCCATCATCGAGCAAGAGCCGCTGGAGCGGCAGGCATCAAGGATGTGCCTGTGCGAATCTATCCCGTTACACCGGAGCAAGAAAGCAAGCTATTACAGGAAGCCGCGGAAGCAGCCGAGAACCTAGGGATTCCCTTTTGAGGCGATGAGATGAATCCTTCCAGTCTTTCTCTGAGCGGCACGGACGCCAGAGGTCTGCAATGTCATAAAGGCTCTCGTCCACAAACAGAAGGCTTTGGTGCGTGAGCTCGCGCAGCACTCAGCGCAGATACAGATGTGCTGTCTCTTAGAAGACTTGCACCTGAGAGCATCAGCACTTTCGACGGGACCTGGGCGATCGGCGTGCACGGGGTCGGCGTCAGGTTCGCGAATACGAAATCGCGAGAAGTCGTTGATGTACACGTTGGCTTGTTTGACGCCGAGAGCGCATTCGATGCCTGGCGCCTGGAAGAGTACGCCCAGTCGATTCGCTCGGAGCTTAGCCACTTTGGGCCTATTCTAGAACGACTCGCTGCGAAGGGAGTGATTCGGCGGCACGAATCACTCGCAAATCATTATGAATTGATAGAGGTAAAAGGGGACGGGGAGGCTTCGCAGAATCATCCCGAGGCCTCGCGGAGTCGATCACGGTAAGACTTTGTGCGATCAGGCGCCAACCAACCTCACATTTCTGACTCGGTCGAGCAGTGCTCCATTCACCTTGCGAGACCTTCCCTTGCCGTCTGATGAACAGGCCATTTCGACCAGCCGACCAGGCATTTTTTCGTGACGGAATCGCCGAGGACACGCGAACAGGACAACCGCTTCGTGAGTGCCGGTGGGGAATCGTTTTGGCCGCGTCCTGATCGTACAATCAAGGTTGTTCCCTGACTGAGACCACGGACCCAGTCGAAAGGACCATGTAAGGGTGGCGACTGCGAAACTTGCCTTGGGGTTGCACGGGGCTTCGGGCCGGATGGGGCTGCGCCTGGTCCAACTGGCCGCGGCCGACCCGGACGTCGAGTTGGTTTGCGCGCTTGAGCGGGCTGGACATCCCCAACTCGGTTCGGACGTGGGAACGCTGGCCGCGGTCGGGCCGCTGGGCGTGCGGCTGCGCACATTGGATGAGCTGGACGCCAAGTGCGACGTGATCATTGACTTTTCCCACCCGTCGGGCTCGCTCGAAGCCGCCCGGTTCTGTGCTCGGACAGGCGCGGTGCTCGTGGTCGGCACGACAGGCTTCAGCGCCGCCGAGCGGCAAGAGCTCGAAAAAAGCTCGACCTCGATACCGCTTCTGGTCTCACCGAACATGAGCCGGTCGGTCAACCTGCTGATGTGCCTGGTCGCTGAAACGGCGCGCGCGCTCGGAGACTCGGCCGAGATCGAGATTGTCGAACGTCATCACAAGATGAAGAAAGATGCGCCCAGCGGGACCGCCGCGCGACTCGCGGAGATCGCCGCCCGCGAGCGAGGCATCACACGATTGGTCCACGGCCGGGAGGGCCAGGTGGGTGAGCGCCCTCGCGATGAGATCGGCATTCATGCTCTGCGGGGCGGCGACGTCGCGGGCGAGCACACCGTCGTCTTCAGCCTGATGGGTGAAACGCTCGAGCTGACACACCGGGCCTGCAGCCGAGACGGCTTCGCCCGCGGGGCCATCGACGCGGCCAAGTTTCTTGCCGGCAAGGCCCCCGGCTTGTATTCGATGGCCGATGTCCTGGGCTGAATCAGGAAGCTCGCGTCAAATGACTAGGATGGCACGGAAGTGAGGAGATTCGATCATGGCTCTCTGCGATGAAGGCTATCTGTGTGAGGTTTGCAAGCAAGACGTCGAGGACTTGACCGAGTCGGACCTCTATCTCCGGTTCGTGCTCGGCGAGGTTGATCCCGAGCAACTGCATCAGCTCCCGGAAAGGCACATCCGCTGCAACCCCAGCCTCGCGCAGTTCATCACGGCGCCGGGCTTCGAGGCCGTGGTCGTCTCCGGGCCTTTTTCCAAGGCCGAGCTTGATCGCGAATTCGTGTGGCGGGAGGAAGCCCGCGTGACTCGGGCGTATCTCCGCCTTCAAGAATTGCCCCGGCTGGGAGTGCCGATCACCGAATATCCGTTGCCCGAAACCCGATCACGCTGGCAAACGACGGCAAGAACACCCTAGTCGTGACCTCCGATGACTGGAGGCGCACCGAGGTTGCTCCCGTGGCGTCAGGTTTTGTTCCGTCCCTGGATTCCAGCGGCGAGCCCTGTCCCGAGAATCAAGGCAGTGCCGGCCTCGCACCCGGCATCATCGCCACGCGGGAAGAGCCAGAGTGCCCGGGCTCCTCGAAACCCGAGACAACGCCGAAGCTCCGCATTCTCTTTCTGGACGACGATCCCGACCGCGCCCGGCTCTTTCTCGTCCGCCATCCAGACGCCGTCTGGGTGCAGACGGCCGCGGATTGTATTGGCCTGCTTTCCCAGCCCTGGGACCAGGTTCACCTCGATCACGACCTGTGCGGCGAGCGGTTCGTTGACTCGAGCCGAAGCGATTGCGGCATGGAAGTGATTCGCTGGCTCTGCGGCGCGTTCCAGGAGCAACATCGCGACACCCAGTTCGTCATCCATAGCCACAACACCGAGGCGGCCCAGATGATGGTCTGGAGCCTGTATGAGGCGGGCTATCACGCGGCCTATCGTCCCTTCGCCGTCGACCTGGTTGACTGGCTTTCCTTCGAGGATCCGGCCACGCCGTGGTGGACGCGAAGCCGCCGTGCAATCGTGGCTGGCCATTCTGAGCTGGTCAAGGCGGCTGCTGGAGGTAATCCGATCCCGCTTCGGTCGTTGAGAATTCGAGGGCGATGAATTCCCGACTCGTACTGATCTTCGAAAGCAACGACTTTGCCTGTAGGATCAGGGAACAGCCGCGGAGCGGCTCGATCTCGAACGAAGCCAAGTTTCAACCGAAGTCAGGAGGGCTGCCGTGAGAACCGTGATCACTGGGGGTGCCGGGTTCATCGGGTCGCATCTTTGCGAACGTTTCCTGGCCGAGGGCGACGAGGTCTTCTGCGTTGACAACCTGTTGACGGGAAGCCTGCGAAATATCGAGCACTTGACCGAGAATCGCCGGTTTCACTTCCTCAAGCACAACATCTCCGAACCGGTGGAGATCGACGGCTCGGTCGATAACGTGCTACATTTCGCCAGCCCCGCCAGCCCGGTCGATTACCTGGCGCATCCGATCCCCACGCTCAAGGTGGGCTCGCTGGGTACGCACAACGCGCTTGGCCTGGCCAAGGCCAAGAACGCGCGGTTCCTCCTGGCCAGCACCTCCGAGGTTTACGGCGATCCCGAGATGCACCCTCAGCGCGAGGAGTACTGGGGGCATGTCAACCCGATCGGCCCGAGAGGCTGCTACGACGAGGCCAAGCGATTCGCCGAGGCGATCACCATGGCCTACCATCGTTTCCACAGTAGTGAAAACGCGCATCGTACGCATCTTCAACACCTATGGGCCACGGATGAGGCTCAATGACGGCCGGGTGCTGCCCAACTTCATGAAGCAGGCGCTCCGCGGCGAACCGATCACGATTTACGGCAAGGGCGAGCAAACGCGCAGCTTCTGCTTCGTGAGCGACCTTGTGGAGGGCATCTACCGGCTCTTGCACGCCGACTACTCTCTGCCGGTCAACCTGGGAAATCCCTGTGAGATCACCGTCAGCCAGCTCGCCGAAGAGATCATCGCGCTGGTGGAAGGCACCAAGAGCAAGGTTGTTTATGAAGATCTGCCCGAAGACGATCCCAAACGGCGCAGGCCAGACATCACCAAGGCCCAGACGCTTCTGGGCTGGAACCCGGTCGTCGATCGAGCGGACGGGCTGCGCACAACGCTCGAGGATTTTCGAACGGTGGTTTGACTCGTACGACTTCTCTGGATACCAGGGACGAACGATGTGTTTCTTGGGGTTTGTCATCAGTCTGGCTTTCGTCTTACCGTACTGCGAGACCACCGTTGTCATCCAGGCGGCGACGCCGCAGCCCTCAGCCGACGGCGCTGGACCGTGGGTTTCCCTCTTCAACGGCAAAGACCTCACCGGCTGGTACACCTTCCTCCAAAAGCATGGCAAGAACCACGATCCGGACCGTGTCGTCACGATCGAAGATGGCGCAATTCATCTTTACAAGCACGCGCCCGAGGGATCGACCGTGGTGATGGGCTATATTGGCACCGAGAAGGAATATGGCAACTATCACATCCGGTTCCAGTACCGCTGGGGTACCAAGAAATTCCAGCCGCGCTTGAAGATGAAGCGCGACGCCGGGTTTTACTACCACATTCTCGGTCCCGACGCCGTCTGGCCGCGCGCCTTGCAGTACCAGGTCGAGGAGACCGACGTCGGCGACCTGATCGCGCTGCATGGATTCCAGCTCGATACGTGGGTCAGCCCGAGAACCTCTGGACGCCGACATCCCAACCTATCAGGACCCCGAGCAAGGAGGTAAACCGCGCGTACTGGGCGGCAAGGGCATCGCCTACCAGAGGCACCTGCCGGGCGACTTCGAGGTCGACGGTTGGAATACGGCCGAAGTCGTCGCGCGTGGTCAGAGCACCATTCACATTCTCAATGGCCGCGTGGTGAGCCAGGGACGGAACATTCGCCTTCGCGAATCTCAGGCTGACGAGACGACAAAACCCATCACCCGGGGCCGCATTGCCCTGGAGATCGAGGCGGCGGAGATCTTTTTCCGCAATGTGGAGATCCGCCTGCTTGACAAGACAGAGGCGACCGGAAAAGGCAAATGAAGAGCGGTTGGCTCGCGCAGCGCGGCCGATTTGATCACCGACCCAGCACTTCCATCGCCGCGTTGCGGCCGTTGATGCCGATCACGCTGCCGCCCGGGTAGGTGCATGCGCCACAGAGGAAGACGCCCGGCATCGGCGTTCGCGGAGTCAGCCTTCTGTCCCACATGTAAGCGGGAAGGCATTCGCCCTGGAAAATATGACCGCCGGTTAGCCCTACTTTCTCCTCGATATCAGGCGGACCCAGCACCTGGACATCGACCACGGCGTCTGGCAGGTTGCTCGCAGAACCGCGCGATGGTGCTCAGCGCCAGCCGTTTCACCTCATCGCGGCGAGTGTTCCAGTCGCCGCGCGCGAACGTGTGCGGAACATACTGCGCGAACACGCTCATCGTATGCACGCCCGCCGGAGCGACCGAAGCGTCGTGGGCGGTGTGGAAGTAAAGCTCCGTCCAGAGCCGCGCGGGAAGCTCGCCCGCACGCGCGGCCTGATACGACGACTTCCATTCCTCCTTGGTCAGAGGCGTGTTGATCTGCCCCTTGTGATGATCTTGAAACGTTCCTGGCCGTGCCTTGAAGCTGGGCAGCTCCTTGAGCACAACGTTGAGCTTGACCGTGCAGCCGACCTGCGGAATCTCCTCGACGTGTGCTTTCCATGCGGGATCAGCCTGATCGCCCAGCATCTTCAAAGTCGCCCGCGGGTCGGCGTTCGAGATCACGCTTCTGGCGCGGATGCGCTCGCCCCCTTCAAGCTCAACCCCCTCACCGGGAATAATGCGGGCGACGGCAACGCCGGAGACGACCACGGCTCCCAGGTCCCTTGCGATATCGCCCAGCAGAAAGGACACCATGCCCATTCCACCCTTGACGTATCCCCACATGCCCGGCACTCCGCCCAGCCGGCCCGACTGGTGGTGGAAGTGAATCGACGCCGTGCCGGGATCGTGCGGGCTGGCGTTGGTGCCGATCACCCCCTGTCCGAGATAAGCCATCTGTAGCCGCTCGTCCTGAAAGTAATTCTCGACACACTCCACCATCGACCATTCGAACAGCATACGCCGGGCTTCGTGGTCGCCGCCGAGCCGCTCGTCGATGATTTCCATCGATGGCGCCCGGCCGACCCAGAGGTCGCCCTTGCCAGGTGGACGAAGGGCGTCGCGGAGGCGTGCCTTGACAGCGCAGAAGTCGCGCCAGCCTTCCACATCGACGGCCGATAACCGCCGGATTTCCGCCTCGCAGCGATCGTCGTCATCCCAGAGCTGGACGCTCGAGCCATCATCGAAAGGCACGAAGAGCCCCGCCATCGCCGGGTACCACTCAAAGCCGTAACCCGGCAGGTCGAGTTCCTCGATCACCAGCGGGTGCAAGAGCCCCACCAGGTACGCGCAGGGCGAGATGCGATATCCCGGCCACGTCTCCTCGATCGTGCAGGCCCCGCCAATGCGACGCCGAGATTCAATGACCAGAACCTGCTGGCCAGATCTTGCCAGGTACGCCGCACAGGCCAGCCCGTTGTGCCCTGCACCCACGATGACGGCGTCCCAGGTGCGCGAAGCGAGTTCCCTGAACGAACCGTTTGGTTCCAGAAATCCGAGCGTGTCGGCTGTGCGGGTGTTTCCTTTTGGAGTCGTTGCCATGACGGCTAAATTCCGTGCTGCGAAAGAGATCAGGCGGCCGGGCCGCCTTTGAATGTAGTACTTGAGAGTTGATCCATGACGACGATACCGCGAAACGGGCACGATGGATATGGGGCAAAACCGGTTGTTTTTTTGCACGAATCGCCCGAGCAAATGCGTTGACAATCCGCACGATGTTGTAAACTGGAGATACTAGACATGCGACGAGTGCTGGTCAGCGACCGGTTCGGGACGGAAGGGGCGGCTCACAATGGTGGCAAACGGTTCCGTGGTGGTCAGGTTATCCGACCTGGTCGACGGCCAGGAAGCCGTCTGTTACGCGGCCCTCGTCAAGAAAACGCGGGGGATGACGAAGAGCAACCAGCCCTACGTCAAGTGCCTCTTCCGCGACAAGCGAGTGCAATACGAGGCCCCGCTCTGGCACGACCACCGCTTCTTCCAGGAGGCTGACGGCTGGACTGAGGGCCTGGCTTACCGCTTGCAGCTTCGGGCCAAGCACGACCTTCGCTACGGCCTGCAAGTGGACATCCTGGGCATCAGACAGGCCGCCGAGGAAGACATCGAGGATGGTTATGACTTTTTCGACCTCGTCGAAAGTAGTCGGTACGATGTCCACTCGCTCAAGAAATCGATCGACGATCGCATCGCGAAATACATTCATGAGCCGCATCTTCGAGAGCTTGTCACAACGATCCTGGCCGAGCACGGCCCGCTCTTCGAGAAGATGCCCGCGGCGCAGAACATGCACCATTCTTACACCGCCGGCTTGCTCGAGCACGTCTGGAGCATGACCAAGATCGCCGGCCTGCTCGTCGATCACTATGCCTCTTATTACTCGGATCTCAATCCGCCGCTCAACAAGGACGTGGTGATCGCGGCGATCATCCTGCACGACATCGGCAAGCTCCGCGAGCTCAAGTACCATCCGGTCGAGGCCCGCTACACCAAGGAAGGCTGGCTGATCGGCCACGTGCTCATGGGTCGCGACCTCGTCCGCGAGAAGGCCCGCGCCATCGACGGCTTCCCCGAAGAAACCCTCCTGCTCCTGGAGCACGCCATCCTCGCCCATCACGGCAAGCGCGAATTCGGGGCCCCGGTGCTGCCCCAGACTCTCGAGGCCATCCTCGTCTCATTCGTTGACGATCTCGACGCCAAGATGAACATCGTGGCGCGCCAGCGGATGCGATCGAACACCGACGACGATTTCACCGACAAGGTCTTCGCCCTCGACAACCGGCGGATCTACAAAGGCATCCCTGAAGAGCTCCCCGACGAGCCCGACTTCCCCACCTCAAGTTGACCGCGAGATATTGCCCCGGGAGGCGCCCCTGGTGACGGGCGGTCGCGATAGGTCGCCTGTCCTGATCAGCACGGCTTGGCGGCGGGCGTGGACAGACGTTAGAATGCGTCTCGTACGTGCATCGCCATGCGATCGCCGCGCCCGAAAGATGATCGGTCCATGTTCTCTATGAGGATTCCCATGAAGAAGCGTCGTCAACCGTGGCTGCTGATGGTTGGTCTGGGGTTGCTGGCCGGATGCACGGGAGAAGAGTCAAACCCAGGTCCGCCGGTCGCGCCCATTCCTTCCTCTCGAGCCGTAACGAAACCCACCGAGAGCGCGGCACCCACCGCCAAGCCGGCATCGCCCGGCGCCAGCGACACCAAAGCGCCCTCCAGCAGTCCTGCCGACAGTAAGGACTCGGCCGCTCCCAGCCTGGAAGGACCCAAGTCAGACGCCAGCCCAGCCGCAGGCGACGGTAAGGCCGTAACGCTGACCAGTGCTGAAGTAGCCAACGTCAAGAAGCTGCCCGCCGACGACCAGCCCGCCGCACTCAAGCAGCTCGTCTGCCCCGTGAGCGGCGAGCACTTAGGCTCGATGGGAACCCCGGTCAAGGTCAGCGCCGAGAACCGCACGTTTTACCTATGCTGCAAGAGCTGCCAGGACGACGTCAAAGCCGACCCCAAGGGCGTGATCGCCAAGCTTGACAAGAAGTGAGAAAGGCCGGTGGTCGGCGCAGCGATCCACGAGGAAGTATGCCGCCAGTTGGGTTTCGGCAGGATCACCAACCACGACCTCCACGGTCGGGCGTGCAACTCCATCGTCACACGTCCGCCATTCGCCGACAATGACCATAGAAACGAGGCCCCGTCTGGGGGAAGACGTGCAAGGGTCGCTAACCCGGGATCAGTGAAACGACCAGGTTTCTGCACCAGTCGTTCCGAGGCCGAGTATCGAGAGGCTTTCATCCGCGGGCATGCTGCCCCAGCCACCCGACCGCGGCCCTTTGGTTTTTCTCGGGAAAGCGGCTCGAACGATCCCGTTGTGTGACATAGTGAAGTGTGGGCTTTCCCGCACTGCGGGCAAGGTCCGCGCCAGGTTGTCAACTCGCTTGACTGATGGTCCTTGGCCAGCGGCGACGAGCTTGGTGGTCAACGTGTGAGGATTGATGGGATTGCGAGATGTCCGGATCGCACGGGTTCCGCCGAACCGAAGGATTGTTGCGGCTGGTTTTCATGAGCTGTCCAGGCGAACGGGCCCCAGCGGAGGAAAAAGCGTCTAAAACAAAGCCACCGCGTTCCACGTAAGTCGTAATGGGGTCAAGCCTCAACATGTTGAATCGCCGATTGGCCGCTGGGAGCAAAGCCATTCATCATCGTTTCTTCACAAATGTCTTCAGGAACTGCAAGACTGTTGGGACCGGGTGAGGAGGAGTGCCTGCTGATGTTGCTGCCCATCGGGCGGAGACGTTGACGGGTGCCCAACCGGCGTCCGCGCATGGCGGGCACCTTTCTCCCGTTGGTTCAGGACCGACGGTTAAGAACGAGCGAATTGGGGACTGGCCAACGGCTTACGCAGCGGCTATGATTGGTGTCTTCGAGATCGAACATTCGAAACCGTTCGCTGAACGATCGGTGGCGGAACTCGATCCTCGAATCGGCGTCTCTCCCGCGCTGAAGCGAATGCAATGTGTTGGTGGCGGAGGCATCCGCCGATGGCTTTTTGGTTGCGATGATCGAATCCTCTCCGATCCCCGGTTCGACCAAGTGCCTTTGGCCGTTCTCCTCGCCAGCCCTCTCCTCTCCCTGGCCGCTTGAATTCTCCTGGGTTTCCACCGACCGGGGACGCTCTCCTCATCGGGTGGAAGATGGGCAAACTCGATTGCACGAATTGGCTTTTCCGATCGATCGGTGTTCCCGGATTCTCGGCCAGTCATGTTTTCCTTTGCTAGGAGCCATTCGATGGAATATCCGCGGGTGAGACAAGCAGCGATCAAGGCCGTGACTTCGTGGCCCAACACGGGACGCCGCGCGCCCAAGAACTCAATGTCCGTTCGCCAGCTCTTTGGCGTCAACGTCTTCTCCGACGAGGTGATGCGGTCGCGGTTGCCGGAGAATGTCTACAAAGCCATTCGAGAGACCATCAAGCGAGGCGTCCCGCTCGATCACTCGGTCGCCGACGTGGTGGCCACGGCGATGAAGGAATGGGCGCTCGAGCGCGGGGCGTCGCATTACACGCACTGGTTCCAGCCCATGACGGGCCTCACGGCCGAGAAGCACGACTCGTTCCTGGCCCCGACCGAGTCGGGCACCGCGATTGCCGAATTCAGCGGCAAGGAGCTGATTCGCGGCGAGCCCGACGCCTCGAGCTTCCCCTCCGGCGGCATCAGGGCCACCTTCGAGGCGCGAGGGTACACGGCGTGGGATCCCACCAGCCCGGCGTTCATCCTGGAAAACCCCAACGGTCCCACGCTCTGCATTCCCACGGCGTTCTGTTCCTGGACCGGGGAAGCGCTCGACAAGAAGACCCCGCTCCTGCGATCGATGGAAGCGCTGTCGAAGCAGGCGATGCGGATCTTGCGGCTGTTTGGCTCGACCGCGAACCGCGTTTACACGACGGCCGGGCCCGAGCAGGAATACTTTCTGATCGACAAGAACTTCTATTACAACCGGCCCGACCTGATGAATGCCGGCCGAACCCTCTTCGGTGCCAGGCCCCCCAAGGGCCAGGAGATGGAGGACCACTACTTCGGCTCGATCCCCGAACGGGTCCTGGCCTGCATGCTCGAGACCGAGACCGAGCTTTACAAGCTGGGCGTTCCCGTCAAGACCCGGCACAACGAGGTCTCGCCGGCCCAGTACGAGATCGCGCCCATCTTCGAGAACGCCAACGTCGCCACCGACCATAACATGCTGGTCATGGAGACGATGAAGCGAGTCGGCGACCGCTACGGCTTGCAGCTTTTGCTGCACGAGAAGCCATTCGCCGGCGTCAATGGGTCGGGCAAGCACCTCAACTGGTCGATGTCTGACGATCAGGGCAATAACCTGCTGCGGCCCGGTGAAACGCC
Source organism: uncultured Planctomycetaceae bacterium (assembly GCA_963813575.1). Lineage (GTDB taxonomy): Bacteria > Planctomycetota > Planctomycetia > Isosphaerales > Isosphaeraceae > Aquisphaera. The sequence continues at coordinate 1,378,581 of CAWFAF010000038.1, read as the reverse complement.
GCACGACAACGCCCAGTTCCTGATCTTCCTGGTGGCCGTGATCAGGGCCGTCGCCAAGCACGCCGACCTGCTTCGAGTGGCCGTCGCGCATGCCGGCAACGACCATCGGCTAGGGGCTAACGAGGCTCCGCCGGCCATCGTCTCGATTTTCCTGGGCGACATGCTTCAGGATATCGTCGAACAGATCGAGCAAGGCGGCGCCAAGTCAGCCAAGGCTGGCGGCGAGCTCAAGATCGGTGTCTCGGTCTTGCCCACGCTTCCCCGCGATCCCGGCGACCGCAACCGCACCAGCCCGTTCGCCTTCACCGGCAACAAGTTCGAGTTCCGCGCCGTGGGCTCCGCGCAGTCGATCGCGGGTCCGATCGTCGTCCTGAACACGATCGTGGCCGAGAGCCTCGACGAGATCGCCACCCAGTTGGAGCAAGCCGTCGCCGCCAAGCGAGACCTGAACGCAGAGATCCAGAAGGTGCTCCAGCCGATCGTCAAGGAGTCCAAGTCGGTCCTCTTCAACGGCGACAATTACAGCGAAGCCTGGCACGCCGAGGCGGAACGGCGCGGCCTGTTCAACCGTCGGACCACGGTTGACAGCCTGCCCGATCTCATCTCGCCGAAGTCGATCGGGCTCTTCGGCAAGTACGGCGTGCTCAGCGAACGCGAGCTGCACTCGCGGTACGAGATCTTTCTGGAAAACTACCGCAAGACGATCAACATCGAGTCTCAGCTCACGATTCAGATCGCCCAGCGGATGATCCTGCCCGCCGCCTTGCGATACCAGGAGCAGGTCGCCTCGGCCATCAGCAGCCTGAAGGCGACGGGCGTCACGGTCCCGAAGACCCAGGTGGCCCACCTGAGCGAGCTGGTTGCTGGAATCGAGGCTCTCCAGACAGCAACCGACCATCTGTCCGAGACCGTCGAGGAACCCGCCAAGGGAGACTCGCTCGACCACGCGAAGCATGCACGGGATCAGGTCATCCCGGCCATGAACGCCGTCCGCTCCGCCGGTGATCATCTCGAGACCCTGGTCGCCGACGACCTCTGGCCGTTGCCGACGTATCAGGAGATGCTGTTCATCAAGTAAGTGCGGGCAGCGGTGCGAGCAGGAACGGTGTTCAGACGCCGCTCCGCTCGCCTGCCTATTCCGCCGGCCCATCATTCTCACATCAAGGTCAGACAATATCATATTTATGACGATTCATTTACCCAGAGACCTGGAAACCTTCGTTCGTGACGCGGTACGCATGGGCTGCTATGCTCAGGAAGATGACGTGATCTGCGACGCTCTTACCCGGCTCAAAGAGGCGATGCCCGAGGACGCTCCGATGTCCCATCAGCGTGTCAAGCGTGCCAGTGCTTCCAAACGGAAAAAGCCCCTCACCGAGGCGGAACTTCGGCGGCACATGCTGCAAATTGGTTTGATGAGCCAGTTGCCCGATATCGCCGCCGACTTCGATGATCCCGACGATCGGCTCATCCCCATCAAAGGCGAGCCTCTTTCCGAGACCATCATCCGCGACTACCGCTGAGATGGCGGTCTAATTTTTGACAGCAGTGCCCTCATCGCTCGTCAATCACGCCGATTGCACTACGTTTGCTCTTCTATTCGTCGCTGCCCTGCTCAGCCTGGGACCCGTGGGTTGGAACCGGTGCGATGCTTGGCATTTCAACGCATGGGTTTATGAAAGGTATCCAGACACTGAGAATGATCCAGATTCCCACGAAGCGGAGCCGAGGCCAGGAAACGAAATCAAGAAATCATGAAGTTGAAGCCGCATTCCGTCTATGCGAAAGCCCTTTGGGCAGGTATGCTGGCACTGCTCGCTGGAGTCATTTACAGATCACGGGTCCCTACAGCTGTTCCGGCTCGATCGTGATGCGGTTGCGATAGGTACCGGCGGCGTGGCCGACGGAGTCCCAGCCGCGGCCGACCGACGTGGCGGCCAGGGTGATGAAGAGGGAGGCGGGCGAGGTCGGCTCGTCGCCGCTCAGGCTGAACTCGATGGCGTTCTCGGGAACGCCCCATCCGGCCGTGGGAGAAAGCTGCGTGCTCGCCTGCGCCGACCAGTCGAGGAGAGTCAGACGCCCGATGGCCCGGCCTTCGTCACAGAGCGTGATCTCCAGGGGCTCGACCGCTCGAGCCGGCCCTCGGCCAGGATGTGGAATGGCCCTTTCTCACCGCTGGACGCCTCCACGACCCGAAACCGCCGTGCTTCATCCACATAGGCAAACCGCGCCGGGCGGCCGAACGGGTAGTCGAATCGCAAGACCTCGATGCGCTTTCCTCCACACGGCGAGAACTGAAGCGCCAGCCGGCGATGACCGCGCACCTCGACATCGCAGAACGAATTGAGATGCGAGAACACCGGACGATCGAGCCGGGTGGCCGCATCGATGGAGACCGATTTTCGCTGCGGGTCATGGCGAGGCGCAGACTCGCCGGTCCTTGACCCGGGAAGTCTGTAACTCACGACCCACGTGTGATCATCGAGCCTTCTGGATCCGCGGAGCCTCGGTTCAGGGCCTTCGCGGTCGCCGGGCCGGGTGAGGATGGTCCAGCAACCGTCGGCAGAACGGCTGAGGAAGCGGAGCAGCGGCGTGATCGTCAAAGTCAAGGGGGCGAGACGGACGTTCAGCGAGCCGTCCGACGTGTAAACCCTCGTCTCCGAGCCAAGATCGATCGTAGGCGAGGGTCGGGCTGATAAGGATCGCGGCAGCCGGCGTTCAGCATCGGTGAGATCGGCCAGCAGCGGTGTGTTCCGGGCGGCGGCGGACGCTCGTTGAGAACGGCCACACAGCCGATCGCGATGCTGACGACAAGCGACCGACAGCATCGCACCAGTCGGCCTGGGTGTCACGTGGCGGGCGATCCCAGTCAAGAACGCCGCCATGACGAGAGCGACGCCGAGCGGGACCAGCCAGATCCAGGAGAACGTGATCGGAAAAACCAGCCGCCCCGCGATCGCGGCGGCCAGCCAGGCAGCGGGGATGGCCGGAAGCCAGATGAGCAGACGCCGTCGGTCCTCGCGATGCAGGCTTGCGAGCGCTCCGGAAACCCAGAGCACAGCGAGGCAAGGCAGCACCCGGTTACTCCAGAATCGCGGATGACCCCAGGGAAAGCCACCCGGCTTCAGCCACCACCAGAGCGCCGCCGCGATCAGGTGGCCCACCAGAACCGACAGCCAGAAAATTCGCTGAATTGCCGAGATCGACCCATCCGGCCGTGTTGTATAATTTACTGGGAGGGACAAACTCTCCAGTCGCATCTCGATATCGCCCGTGAGTTTCAAGTGACGCAGGTGAGAGAACGAGAATCTGTCTCCTTCCTTTTACCTGCTACAGATGTCGCAGGCAAGAGGACCGATTTGGAGGCCGCCCACTTTCCCCTGCAGTATAACCTGAGTCCAGCGTGAGTGTCACTACGGGCATCGCTCTGCCGATCCCGGACGTCCACCAGCCGCCGGTAGCAACCAAGCTGATGGAGATGTACAATCAACCCGTGTTTTCCCGCCGGCCGTTGTTCCAGGCTAGGGAATCGATCTATGGCTCGAACATCCTGGTTGGCGGCGTTATTTCTGGGACTTTGCCTTTCACGTCTCGCCCTGGCCGCCGAACCGGCCTCGATTCCCTCCGCGACACCGCAGCAGGTCCAGCAGACGGTCGAGCGCGCCATCGGATACATGCAGACCGAAAGTGCCGCCTGGTTGAACACGCGCAAATGCGCCGCCTGCCATCACGTGCCGATGCCGCTTTGGGCGCTGAGCGAAGCCGAACGGCAGGGGTACGCGATCGACAAGAAATTCGTGGCGGATACGATCGAGTCCTTGCTGGGCAGCAAGGACAAGTTGCTGGCCTCGAAGATCTTTCCCAATCCGGCCGATCCACCCGACCCGCGCCCACAGGGTCGAGGGCTGAACATGGGGCTCCCGTTCCTGGCCGTCGCCGCACGGTCGTTGCCCTCGCTGGAAGAGGGACAAAAACAAAGCCTGAAGCTGATCGCCGAGGAAATCGTCAAGAAGCAGCAACCCGACGGTTCGTGGGAGTTCTTTGCCACTCTCCGGCGACCGCCGATCAACGAAAGCCAGACCACCGACGCCGCCTGGATCATCATGGCGCTCGAGGGGGAAACGGGACCCGACGCGCCGGAATCGCAGCGCGCGGCGCTGTCGAAAGCGATCGCCTGGCTCGACGCTGCAAAGCTCTCCGACCTCCATCAAGACAAGGTCCTGAAGGTGCTGCTGGGGGCTCGCTCCGGCAAGCCGCGCGAAACGATGCAAACCACGATCGACGAGTTGCTCGCCCTGCAACGCGCCGACGGCGGCTGGAGCCAGACCGTCCCTGAATTGAAGAGCGACGCCTTTGCCACCGGCCAGACTTTGTATGTCTTGTCGCTCGCCGGTTATACGGCCGAACGACCCGAAATCAAGCGAGGGATTGACTTCCTGGTCGCCACGCAAACGCCGGACGGCAGTTGGCCGATGATTTCTCGATCGACCCCCGATGGCTCGCCCGGGAGCGCGAAACTATTGACGCCGATCACCTGCGCCGCCAGTTCCTGGGCCACGCTCGGTCTGGCGAGGCTGGCGCCGAAGAAGTCATAAGATGCCGAACGCCGTGTACGCCCAGAGTATCAGAGTGCTCAGCTTCGAGCCACGATCATCGCGTCGGCCACCGTGCCGTTCTTGTGCCCGTGGCCATTGCCGTTGCCATTGGTGAAGGTGCTTGCCGCAAGCGCCGATTCGCCATGCTGGCTGAGGTCAAGACCTTCTTGCTCCTGGCCTTCGGCCACGCGCAAGGGAATGATCATGTCGGTGATCTTGTACAGAATCAGCGAGCCAACGAACGAGAACGCCGCGACGATCACCAGTGCGAGCAGGTGGTAGAAGAACGTCTCGGTCTTGCCGTAAACCAGTCCCACGTCCTTGGCGAAGATCCCGGTGCAGACCATGCCCACCATGCCGCCGACGCCGTGGCAGGGGAAGACGTCGAGCGTATCGTCCAGAGTCGACTTGTTCTTGTAGTGGACGGCGAGGTTGCTGATCACGCTGGCGGCCAGTCCGATCACGACGCTATCGCGGATAGTAACAAACCCCGCCGCGGGCGTGATGGCCACCAGCCCAACCACCGCGCCGATGCAGGCGCCCATCGCCGAGGGCTTCCGGCCGCGAATCCAGTCGAAGAACATCCAGCCCAGCATCGCGCACGCCGAGGCCGTGTTGGTCGTGGCGAACGCCAGGGCCGCCGCACCGTTTGCCGCCGTCGCCGAACCGGCGTTGAACCCGAACCAGCCGAACCAGAGCATGCCGGTGCCGAGCAGTACATAGGGTATGTTGGCGGGCTCGTGCGCCTCGTTGGCCACGTGGCTCTTCCGCCGGCCCAGGATCATCGCGCCGGCCAGGGCCGCGAACCCCGCCGACATGTGAACCACTGTTCCACCGGCGAAGTCCTTCACGCCCCACTTGAAGAAGATTCCCTGGGGGTGCCAGGTCCAGTGCGCCAGGGGCAATAGATCAACAAACTGAAGAGTACCATGAACAGCAGATAAGCGGAAAATCGAACCCGCTCGGCGAATGAGCCTGTGATCAAGGCCGGGGTGATGATCGCGAACTTGAGCTGGAACATCGAAAACACCAGGAGCGGAATCGTCAGCTTGACCACGTCCGCTCCCGCCCCCAGCGTGACGGTTCCGTCGCTCACATTGTCAAACATGAAGAAAGATAAGGGATTGCCGATCAGTCCGCCGATGTCGTCGCCAAACGCCAGTCCGAATCCCACGAAAACCCATAAAAGGCTGATCACGCCCAGGGCGATGACACTTTGCAGCATGGTCGAGACGACGTTCTTGAAGCTCACCATGCCGCCGTAAAAAAAGGAGAGCCCTGGTGTCATCAAGAGAACCAAAGCCGAGGCCGTGAGCATCCAGGCGACGTCACCGGCGCTCATCGGGTCTCCCGCGGGTAACGGCTTCAGGCCGGGTTTCACGAATACGGCCACGACTGCCAGCGCAATCAATAGCAGGAACGGTGTCAGTGCGCGCTTCATGGGCAGGACCTTCTATTAAACTGGCATCCGCGGAGAGTGTCGCTTTCGTGAAGGTTTGATCCGTGGCACAAGCTGGTCTGGAGCCTACAGGCCGTAACATCCGTCAAGGCATGGACTTCATGTGAGATTTCAGGCAGGTTTCAGCAAGGTCGAAGCGAGGATCAAGATGACAGGCGAATACATCTTGGCAACCTGCGTGCCAGAGCCGCTACAGTGGGGACGGACTCTGATCGCTCCGACGCTATCGGCAAGCCAGTGGGGGACGACGTGACGAACCGGTTTCTTGACCTGCTCACATCGAATCGTGGCCGGCCTTTGATTGTGGCACACCGGGGTGCTTCGGCCCATGCTCCCGAGAACACGCTCGAAGCGGCGAAGCTCGGCTGGGAAGCCGGCGCCGATGCGTGGGAGCTGGACGTGCAGCTCACCCGAGACGGCGTCGCCATCGTCGTGCACGACGAGACTCTCACTCGCACCACCGATGTGGCGGCTCGATTCCGAGGCGATGCGCGCTGTACCCGCGGGTTTCGTGTCCTGGATTTCGACTGGTGCGAGATCCGCACCCTTGATGCTGGGTGCTGGTTTCTCGAGGCGGCTCCAAGGCCGCGGGAAGAAGGCGACTTCGATCGCCCGAACCTGAGTCGGATTCCGACATTGGCCCAAGCCCTGCGTTTGACCGCCGACCTCGACTGGCTCGTGAACGTCGAGATCAAATCGTTTCCCGAGAGCCCGCCGGGCCTGGTGGAAGCGGTCTTGAACGCGATCGAGCAGACGGGAACGGCCGATCGAGTTTTACTTTCGAGCTTCGATCATCGCGACCTGACGCACGTTGCCGAATTGCTCCCACGTGCTTATGCCGGCCTCGGCTTCATGCCCCGGGGCGTGCTGACGGCAAACCCGCTCGTTCAGCCGCATCGGTACGTCCGCGAGCTCGTCGGCGCACAGACTTATCATATCTCGGCCCAATGCCTGGGCGCCGATTCGGTCGAATATCGCCGCCGACCCTCACCCGCGACATTGCGCGGAGGAGACATTGACGGGCTCAAGTCGTACGGAATCCCGATCCTCGTCTACACGGTCAATGACGGCACCGGGGCGGGCTCGCGGAGCACCTGGCCGAGCTGGGAGTCGACGGTCTGTTCAGCGACGACCCGGCAAGAATCCTGTCCCTGTTCGGATCGTCCTAACGCACCTTGAAAAGCTGGCCACGAAGCTGGGCGATGGCCGCTTCGACGTCACGATTAAGGGAGTCGTTCGCCTGCGGCCGGCCCCGGACGATAGGCCTGCTACGCTCGGCCAGCAAGCGGCGGGCCGTTTCCACTTCGCTGAAGGCCTGCCTGACCCGGGGCGCGGGCTCACCGCCGAGCACCTGCTGGCGCAGGACGACGAGGCGCAACTGAAGCTCGTGCACATCGGCGGCCAGCGCGGAATCAGTGGGCAGTCGTGGGGCTTCACGGCTCAGGCGGTCGATGGTGGAGTCAACCTGGCGGATGATCGCACTCGTGCTCGTCGTATTCTGAGCGGCCGACGCCCCGGCGGTGATCGCGTGCCGGCGCCCGACGATTTGCCGTGGCAGCTCGAAGCTCTCCGCGGCGTCATCAATCATGTTGTGTACGGCTCGCCACTGGTTCTTCAAAGCCACAGGCAGGTCGGAGCGCAAGATGGCCCGGTGTACTTCGTCCGATCGCGACCGGATCGGGCGAAAAGCCGACGCGGCCTCGCGCTCGCCGGGCTCTCCCTGTACCACACGGCCAAAGCCCTGGATCAGCTGAGCGAGCATGGCAAGCTGCGGCTCGACCTCGCGGAACGCTAGCGGGGCGGGCGACTTCTTGAGCTTTTCCTGCAGCGCGGCGAGCTCGCGTGCAATTTCCTGAGCCTGTACTCGCGAGGCGTCCAGACCGACGGGCTCTTCACCATTTGTGGTGCCGGTAATCGAGCTGGGGGGAGCTTGATCGAGCAGCGGCCCGATCACGGCGATCACGCGGCTCAGGTTCGAGAAATTCACGGCGGTTCTCGGGGCCGTGCCCGGCATCCGACCGAGCGTGCCACGAATCTGGTCAAAAGCGGCCGCGACATCCGGGAAAGTGAGCCGGCCCGCGGCCACCCGCTCTGCATTCGTTGGGTAAAGGGAAACGGCCGCATTGAACTGGTCGGCCGCGTACCACAGGTCGCGAATCAGGTTCTGGAGCCCACTGTTTTCACGAATCTCGTACAACTCGGACGTAACATTGCTGAACATCGCGATCGATTCAAGAACCACAATCCGCGACAGGTTCGGCAAGTCGGCCTGCGTGAGCTGCTCGGTTTCGGGTGGGTTCACAAACAATTCGGGATACGTAGGCGGCGTTTGTGCATTCGCCGGGAATAGAGGAGCCAGCGCCGAGCAAAGGAACAAAACGATGCAGGTCATGGTTCGCGGCGATGCTTTCATGACAGACCTTCTCTCCCAGGAGAGGCGGTCCCTTGACCGCGAAGTGGCGAGCATGGCTCTGATACGGGACGGGCTTCTCAATCATACTCACTCGTTGCCAGCCGTCAAACGAGCCCGATCGCAAATTGTTGACCGGTTAGAGTCCGGGGAATACATCAGACAGCCGCCAGCGCCGCCTTACGGTGCCTCTGTAACCCGGCTTCACGGGGCTTGCCGCTCTTTCAGTCGCAGAACGAGTGCCTGGAATCCCGGGTCTCCACGGATCGGGTCCATGTCGATAGTGGCGTTCAGATCGAACAGATCCGTAAATCCCTTGTCCAGGGCGCGGCTGAGAGCGGCCACGGCCCGATCGGTACAGCGGCGCTTCAGGTCGGAGCGTTCGGGCTCGGACAGCGCTCGCAAGCGATCGTTTTCAAGGTATCCGACGCATGTTGCCAGCGCCCGAGCGAGTGTGAACTGGTCGTTGCCGTCACCGTCTTCCAACACACAGAGTTTGCGAGCGGTATCGGCCATCTCGGCGAAACGGGACTGTTCCGCCAGTCGTATGACGCGGAGCAACAGGAGCTTGATCGTCACGTACGGCACTGTCGAACGAGTCGCCGTGGGATCTTCGAGAATGCGGGGGGCGGCTGAACAATAGGCGATCTCACGCTCAAGGGCCTGCACGTGACGATATCTTGAAAGCAGGTCTCCCTTCGAGTTTGCCCTCACGGTCCAGCCTTCGGAGACGGTCTAACGCTTGCCGGAAGTCATCCTGGGCTTTCGCGAAGTGGTCTTCGTCTCGCTCCAGTCGTCCGTACTGGTAGAGGGTGTGGACGAGCCATACCTGGTTCTCTCGGTCCTCGGGATCGGCGGCGACGAGCTCCTCGAAGAGCCGTTCGGACTGATCGAGCAATGGCCGGGCCTCAGTGTATTTCTTCCTGTCGAGCGCGAAAATCGCCGAGTCGATCACCGCGAGAGCCAGATGAAATTTGTACTCCAGGTTTTTCGGCTGCCTGTCCAGGACCTCCTGCGCAAGCTCGATGGCCTTACGATAACTCGTGCCGGCGGCGGACGCGTCGTTGCGGCGCCTGAGTACGCGGCCGAGCCGGCAGTAGCTCGAGGCCAGCAGGTCGCGGGCAGCGACGCTTTCCGGTTCGCTCTCGACCCACCGCGCCGCCAGCTCGTGCATGGCGCGGAACTGCTCCTCTGCCTCGGGCAGTCGTTGGTTCTGCGCCTCTTGCACCGCCCCAGGCGATGGTAAGCCTCGATCAATCCGAGCTCGAGCTGCCGGCCCCATAAGGTTCGGCGCCGTCCACGGTCTGTGCCTCCTGCACGGCTCGACGGAAGTAGCCCTCGGCCGCGTCCGGCCGATCTTCTCTCAGGATCAGTTCGCCGAGTCCAAGGTAGGCGTCGCGCAGGCACTCCGCGGCCCGGCCGTCATCGGTCGAGTCGGCGGCGAGGTTCTGTGCCAGCCGGATCGACTGCTCGAACTGCTGGCGGGCTTCTTCCGCACGGCCAACCTGGCGAAGGATCTCGCCCAGCTTCTGGTGGGCGACCGCGCGGTCGAGGTCTGGAGCTCCGGCTCCGATGCTGCTCGCGACCTTATCGAGGCCCTCGATGGCTGTGGTCAGCAGCTCTTGCCGGATCGACCGTGTCGCGGCAGTCTCGACCCAGCTTGATCTGGACGTCGGAGACCAGCCGGTTATAGGCTTCGATCACCAGCTTCCCTCGGTCAACGGCCACTGTCTCGGCCGCCTGCGTGCGCCGCAGCATGGACTGGAGTCGCGAGTAGTGATAAAGGGCCCCGCTCAGAAGCAGGCCGAGGGCAGTCGCGCTGACGGCGAGTGCAGCGGCGAGGGCCGGCCGCCGCCGGGACCATTTCCAGCCCCGTTCCCATGGCCCTGCGCGGCGTGCCAGGATTGGCTCGCGAGCCTGGAAGCGGCGAAGGTCCTCCGCAAGGTGTTCGGCCCGGACGTACCGCCGCGAGGGTGCCTTTTCCAGGCACTTCAGGCAAATAGTCTCCAGGTCGCGCGGCAGGCCCGGCTGCAGGCGCGACGGCGGGACCGGGTCGGTGGATTTGACCTGAGCGAGGGTCTCAAGCGCAGTGGCTGCCCGGAAAGGCGGGCCGCCTGTCAGCAGGGTGTAGAGGATCGCTCCCAGGGCGTAGACGTCGGTCGCCGCTCCGGCCAGGTGCGAGCGGCCCTCGGCCTGCTCTGGCGCCATGTAGCTGGGCGAGCCGAGCACCGTATGGGTGCGCGTCAGGTCGCTATCGGAATCGAGAAGCTTGGCGAGGCCGAAATCGGCGATCTTGGGCGACCCATCAGCATCAAGCAGGACGTTAGCCGGTTTGAGGTCGCGGTGGACAATTCCCTTGCCATGCGCCTCGGCGATGGCCCGGGCAAGCACCTCAACAGTCTGCGCGGCCTTCTCTGGGGCTCTCGGAGTGCCGTCGAGCTCCCGATCGAGATTCCCGCCAGGCAGGTATTCCAGCTCCAGGAAGGGCAGGCCGCCCGCCTCGCCGACGTGGTAGATCTGGACGATGCCGGGGTGGCGCAAGCGGGCGACCACCTCGGCCTCGGTGCGGAACCGCGCATGCGGCCGCCGAGCCGGCGTGCGGGCCGGCGAGGATCATCTTCAGGGCGCAAGGCCGGTTCAGCGCCAGCTTCCGCGCCAGGTAAACCACGCCCATGCCTCCCCGGCCGAGCTCGCCGTAGATCTCGTAGCCGGCCGACCTTAAGGCGTCGAGCGCGGCGGAGCTGAGCTCGGCGCGTGGTAGCGCCTCCCCGAATTGCGTGTCCGGCCCCGGGCTTGCCGCCAGAGTACCCGGGCCTTGAATCTGATTCCTGTGCTCGGGAAATGGGGCCAGCCCCTGGCCGTGGCCGAAGTCGGCGAAGACTTCTCGGATGGCGGTCGAGTACTCGGGAAACTGCTCGAGGTAGTCCATTGGGTCCGGCGACTCGCCTCGGCCGATCCGGAATTCCAGGTCAAGAGTCAGCAGGCCGTGCAGGAGCCGATCTCGCGCCTGATTCGGACCGGGGCCGTCGGCCATGAAAGCCGCCAGATCTGGGCGGCCATCGGCCCGCCAGGCCGCCTCGAAGCGATCGCAGATGGCCTCGATGTCCATCAGAACGGCGAGCGGGACGGCCGTATCTTCGGCCTCCCTACGCCCGCTCATCGTGTCGCTGAATCTTGGCATCGTCGCCTTCTCCGTGACTTCACCAAGGGCGAGAGCCATCTGTCGCTGGGCACGCTGAAGGTCTCCGAGCAAGCTTTAGCGCGAGCTCGTACCTCGAATTATGTCACATCGAGCCCAAGCGTACGAGAGGCGTTTAGACTGAACAGGTGCCCGTTGTGCCATGTACCTCTCCCTGCTGGTTTCGTTACGCCGACGGGTTTACCGCACCACACCCCTTTGCAAGAATCAGACATGACTTTCGCGCCAGTTATCGCTGCCGGTTTCTCACTCAAGATCGCACCGCGCTCTGGATCCGAACGCCCTGGCAGCCTTCGCAGAGGAGAATTACGATCCATGCCTCAAACCCACGCCGACATGGCCCAGAACCTGCTCTTCGGGCTACTCGCGCTCCAGAACGGCATGATCACCCAGGATGCGCTCCTGCTCGCATTTCACGCCTGGACCCAGAGCAAGGACCGTCCCATGGCCGAGGTTCTGGCCGCGCAAGGGCTACTCTCCCAACCGCGCCGCGCGTTGCTCGAAGCCCTGGCGGCCGAGCATCTGGCGGTCCACGGAGGCGACCCCGAGAAGAGTCTCGCGGCTCTCCACGCCGGCCGATCAACCCGTGAGAGCCTGGCACGGATTGGCGATCCCGAGATCGAAGCGACGCTGGGCCATGTCGGCACTGCGGCAGGCTCGACCGAGGATGACGCCGATCGCACCGGCACTTACGCAGTGGGCACGACCACGTCGGACGGCCAGCGGTTCCGCGTCCTGCGGCCGCATGCCCGTGGGGGACTGGGGGCGGTTTTCGTCGCGCTCGACACCGAGCTGCACCGTGAGGTGGCGCTCAAGCAGATCCTCGACCGCCATGCCGACGATCCGGTCAGCCGGTCGCGGTTCCTGCTCGAAGCCGAAGTTACCGGTGGACTCGAGCATCCCGGCATCGTGCCGGTCTACGGCCTGGGCACCTATGGCGATGGCCGACCGTACTACGCCATGCGGTTCATTCGCGGCGATTCGCTCAAAGAGGCTGTGGAACGATTCCACGGCGACGAAGAGCTGAAGAAACACACAGGTCGCTGCGCGCTGGCATTGCAAAAGCTTCTCCGCCGATTCCTCGACGTCTGCAACGCGATCGACTACGCGCACGGCCGGGGCGTGCTGCACCGCGACATCAAGCCCGGCAACATCATCGTCGGCAAGCACGGCGAGACCCTTGTTGTCGACTGGGGGCTGGCCAAGCCGATGGGTAGAGCGGAACCGGGCGCGGCCGCCGAAGAGCGGACTCTCGTACCCTCATCGGGCAGCGGTTCGGCCGAGACGCTGCCTGGCAGCGCGCTGGGAACGCCGGCGTACATGAGCCCGGAGCAGGCGCGAGGCGACCTGGAGCACCTCGGCCCGCGGTCGGACGTCTACAGCCTCGGCGCGACTCTGTACTGCTTGCTGACCGGCAAGCCGCCGTTCGAGAACGAGGACATCGGGGCCGTGCTGCGAGCCGTGCAGGCGGGTGATTTTCGTCCGCCCCGAGCACTGGAGCCGTCTCTCGATCGGGCGCTGGAGGCGATCTGCCTGAAGGCCATGGCGCTCAAGCCGGAAGATCGCTACGCTACTCCCCGCGCCCTGGCTGACGACATCGAGCGGTGGATCGCTGACGAGCCCGTGACAGCCTGGCGCGAGCCCTGGACCCGTTCGTTGATCCGTCAGTTGACGCGGCACCGCACGGGCGTCACGGCCGCAGGCGCGGCAGTGCTGGTGGCGCTGGCAGGGACGGCAGCCGTGCTGGCGGTCCAGACCAGGGCCAACGGCGAGTTAAGGCGCGCCAATGCAGACCTCGCTGTCGCTAACGCCAAGGTGACGAGGTCCAACGCCGAGCTGGCGGCTTCTAACGAGCGAGAGCAGGCCCGCTTCGCGCTGGCACAAGAGGCGATCCGGACATTCCACACCGGTGTTAGCGAGGACATCTTGCTGAAGCAAGACGAGTTCAAAGCATTGCGGACGAAGCTACTGCGCGGTGCGCGAGAGTTCTATCGTAAGTTGGAAGAGCTCTTGAAGGGGCACGACGATCGAGACTCGCGTCTCTCGCTGGGCCGAGCCTACCTCGATGTTGGAGACCTCACACAAAAGCTCGACTCGACCGACGAGGCACGGGAGACTCTTTCGCGCGCCGCGGCCTTGTTCGAGGTCCTTTCCCAGGAAGATCCGGCCGACACCAGGTCCCGGCACGAGCTCGCTCGCGCTCAGCAATCTCTTGCGGGCATCTTCACGAGTGTGGGGCGGGACGATGAAGCGCGGACGGCGCTGGGAAGATCGCGTGAGCTTTTCCGGCCCTTGGCCGAAGCTGATCCAGGAAACCTCCAACTCCTGGGTGAATCGGCGCGAAGCGAGTTAATCTATGCACTGGCTCTCCCGCCGAATCATCCCGCCAGCGAGCGTCTGGAGATGATCCAGCGGGTGCGGGCGAATCTAGAGGCAACGCTCGGGTCCGATCCTCGATCGGAAAACCTCCAACCTGTGCTCGCGGACACGTACGGAGCCCTGGCCCTTATCCTGGAAGACGCTGGCCGCCGGGACGAAGCGTTCGCGGCCTACAGGCGTTCGTGCCAGATTGGCGAAGCGCTTTTCAGGGCGAACCCCGAGGACCCCAAGACCGGCCACGAGCTGGCAAGATCTCTGGGGAACATGGGGATTTTCCTGATCGGCGACAACCGTCTGGCCGAGGCGCTCGTGGCCTTCGACCGAGCTCGCACGATACTCAAGGTGATCGGCGACGCGAATCCGACCCTGATCATGATTCCGGCTTGCTCGGCCTGGATCGACGGGACGACCGCCGAGACCCTCATTGCCCTCAAACGTGACACTGAAGCCCTCACGGCGCTCGAGCGGGCTCAGGCTGCTCGCGAGATCCTGATCAAGGCGAACCCTGCTGTCACGCGGAACCGCGAGCAATTGATCCGCGTTCACCGAAGCTTCGCAGACATTCATCGCCGGGCCGGGCGGATGGGCGACGCGCTGGCGTCACTCGAACAAGGGCGAAAGGTCTTGGCGAATTTGGTCGACGCCCACCCGCAGGACCGCGGCCGCCAGCTTGAACTCGCTGCAGCTTGCACTGACATCGGCGAGCTGCTGAGCTCGATGGGAAAGATATCGGAGGCGCAGAAACCGCTCGATCAAGCGATCTCGATTCATCGTCAGACGGTCCCCGGCAGTCCCTCGACAGCCGTGGACCGACCCAATCTGGCGAACACTCTCCGCCTCCGCGGGATCGTGCTCACGAAATGTGGCCAGCCTGCAGAAGCGGTGTTGTCATTCCGCGATTCGATCGCGGTCTTGAAGGGGCAGTCGAGCCCTGCGGCCGTTGACTATTTCAACATCGCCTGCGCAGTCGTTGCTGTCCGGCATTGCCTCTCAGCCCGGCTCTGGGCTCACAGCCGCCGAAGGCCGGACCGAGGCGAATCACGCATTGGAAACGTTGCGACAGGCGGTCGCCGCCGGCTGGCGTGACGCCGGCTGGACAGCGGCCGACCCTGATCTCGCACCCATCCGGTCGCGGCCTGACTTTCAATCCCTTGTTCTGGACCTGGGCTTTCCGGCCGACCCGTTCGCACGGTGAACCGGACGGCATCCTCCCAAAACCCTGTTCAAGTAAGCCGCTGACGCGGCAGGATGATTCAACATCCCCAGTCTAACGGCTCGGTCGCAGCCGATCGTGTGACTCCTCGCTGGCTCGCGCAGCGACCCCTGGCATGTTCCGGGGCGATTCGCCAACCTCCTTCGTAGAGGCTGTTCTCTCCTCACTCTACGAAAGGACCATCCCATGTCCACAGCCCTCCGTCAACGGATGCTCCAGGATCTCCAACTGGCCGGCCTCAGCACGGGCACCCAGGAGGTCTACCTCCGCGCCGTCCGCCAACTGGCCGACCACTACCACACCCCGCCCGATCGCCTCAGCGAGCCGCAGGTCCGTGACTTCTTCCTCCATCTCCAGAACGACCGTGAGTTCGCCTCGGGTTCGCTCGGCATCGCCTACAACGGCATCAAGTTCTTCTACAGCCACACCGTCCCGCGCGACTGGCCCACCCTCAAGCGGCTCCGCGCCCCCAAGGAGAGGCGCCTGCCCGATGTCCTCTCGGTCAACGAGGTGCGACAGACTCATTGCCGCCGTCCGCACGCTGCACAACCGCACCTACTTCCAGACCGTCTACTCGCTCGGGTTGCGGCTCCGAGAGGGACTGCACCTCCAGGTCGGCGACATCGACAGGCGCGGATGATGGTCCACGTCCATCGCGGCAAGGGGGCCAAGGACCGCTACGTCCCCCTGCCGTCGAGCACCCTCAAGGTGCTCCGCGACTACTGGGTCACGCATCGTCACTCCACCTGGCTGTTCCCGGCCGTCGGCCGCGATCACCACCCGGCCGCACAGGCCGAGGGTCCCATGCCACGGTCGAGCGTTCAGGGGGCCCTCCGCCGCGTGGTGCAAGAACTGGGCCTGCGCAAGGCCATCTCGATCCACACGCTGCGGCACAGCTACGCCACCCACCTGCTCGAGGCGGGGGTCAACCTCCGGCTGATCCAGCAGTACCTGGGCCACAACTCGCTCCAGACCACCATGGTCTACCTCCATCTGACCACCGCCAGCCAGGAGCAGGCCCGCGCCGGATCGAGAAGCTGATGAGACCCTGAGCCATGCCCACCGTCGCCGACGTGGTGCGGCGATACGGCCCGGCGTATCTCGAGCAGTACGGGGCCACGATGCCCGCGGCGCACACGAAGGTCCTGGGTGCCATCGCGGCGTGCCGCACCGGCGACCTGGGATTGGTGCTCTACCGCTGCGAGTGCTGTGGCCAGATGCAGGCCATGGGCCGCTCCTGCGGTGACCGGCATTGCCCGAGTTGCCAGCGCGACAAGGCCGAAGCCTGGCTCGAGAACCAGACCGATCGCCTGCTGCCGTGTCCCTACTTCCTGGTGACCTTCACGCTGCCGGCGGAGCTGCGCGAGGTCGCGAGGGGCCACCAGCGGGTGGTCTACTCCGCGCTCTTCGAGGCGTCCAGCGAGGCCCTGCGGGCGCTGGCCGCGGATCCGAAATTCGTCGGCACGGATCGATTGGGCTTCTTCGGCGTCCTGCACACCTGGGGCCGGACGCTGGAGTATCACCCCCACGTCCACTACGTGGTGCCGGGCGGAGGATTGAGCGGCGACGGCAGTCGCTGGCTGCCTTCACGAGCGGATTTCCTGGTGCCGGCGAAGGCCCTGTCGATCGTCTTCCGCGCCAAGTTTCGCGACATCCTGCGGCGCGAGGGGCTGCTGAACTTGGTCGATCCGACCGTCTGGTCTCGCAACTGGGTGGTGCATTCACAAGCCGCCGGAGATGGCCGGCAGTCGCTGAGGTACCTCGCCCCTTATGTCTTCCGCGTCGCCATCGGCGACCATCGGATCGTCTCCTGCGACGATGGCAAGGTGACCTTCGCCTACCGCCGCGTCGGGTCCAATCGAGCCCGGAAGATGACCCTGGACGCGATGGAGTTCCTCCGCCGCTTCCTCCAGCACGTCCTGCCCACCGGGTTTCAGAAGGTCCGCCACTACGGCTTCTTGAGCCCCAACAGCGGAACGTCGCTCGAGGCGGTGCGGTGGCTGATTACGCTGCACAACGGGGGTGTCTTCACGCTCCTGGCCATGCTCACGGCCCCGCCCGCCGAGTCCCCCGAGCTGCGGTGCCCGGTATGTGGTGGCCCGATGTCCGTCCTGGGATTCGTGCCGGCCCCGGCGGTCTTCGACACGAGCTAGCCTGATGCCTGAAATGAGTCACTTCCTGAAGCGTTTCCTCAAGCTTTGCCGAGGTCGAGGCCTGGTCGCGGTGCGCACCACAGTCAAATTCACGACCGATTGCGGCTATCCCCAGGCTGATCTCGTCGCACAGAAATCACGTCGCGACCTACCGCTCCAATCCTCATTGCGACCATCATCCGCGGGTGACAGCCCCTCCCCACCCCACTGAGCCCTTGCCCACCCAACTCGCCGCGAAGCGTTGCCCATCGTCAGGGCTCTGCGATGTCGCCACCGGGCTTCTTGAACAGGGATTGGAGGTCCGGCTTCGCGGACTCCAATCCATAATAGTTGGACTCCAATCCATAATAGTTGGACTCCAATCCATAATAGTTGGACTCCAATCCATAATAGTTGGACTCCTTGACACTTTGCGCGGCAAAGTGCGGACATTCCGGCGCCCCGACGCTCGAAAAGGTGGGACAAAGTCGCTCAGCAGCGTATCGAGCGTGTCACGTCGCCCGGCTCCCATTCGGGCGCGTTGGCGCGCATTGCATGCCCTTCCTTCTTCGTGACCCGGCCGTCGGTCTCCGGTCAGACGACAAAGTGCCAGTGATTCCACAAGACGCAAGAGGACAGGATGCAGCTGGGATTGCGCGGGAGGGCTTCGATCACGTCGTGTTGCAACGCCTCGAAGTCGGCGTCCCTGTGAAAGAGGTGCATCCCGCCCACCGATCGGTTCAGGATATGATACACCTGCTCACCTGGTGCTTTTCGCGCTCCTCTTGGCATGTCGAGTCGGGTAGCGGGGAAGCATTGCTGCATCCCCGCCCCCTCAGAACTGCACGTGACAGTTGCCCGTCATGCAGCTCAAGCCTTCACGAACGCCCCTCGCGGGACGCGGCCGCTTTGGCAGCGGCCTTCACGATACGCACCTGGAGCCGACGAACCATCCACCAGACCTTCCAGTCGGGTGCACGACCGGGAGCCGCACTAGCAAGCATTTCTGCCGCCGTCATATCTGCTTGTCTCCCTGAGTCGGTTAGCCGAGGTTCTCTCGTGACGGAAGACCTGAGGGAAGTCAGCCCGCTTTCGCGGTGAGGGGATGTTTTCCTCCAGCGATAGGTCAGCCGGTAGCTCCTTCTCGGCCGCCCCATCTTCCGTGGAGGACTCACCCTTTATCCGATCCCTTACAGAGCGGCATTGGCTTCCTCCCTCATCCCTCCGCCGCTGCCTCATCAGCGTTCTTTGCAGTCCGCCTTCCCTCGCGGGGAGGCAACGGGGTTACTTCGTTCATCTCCTCGATCACTCCGGGGTAAGGTCGTGCCTTTCGGCCGGTGGCGCGTCATCCGCGGCGGGGGACCTTGCAGCCCCCGTACCTTTTGGTTCAAGCCTGACAGCATCTTTGGCTTGTCTTTGGTCACGGTCTTTATCAGCACTTCACCTGGGTTGACCTGTCCCGGACTGCTGGCCCCCGACCGCCGTGATGCTGGCAGTCGCCGTGTCGGCTCGCGCTCTCACGGCCGATCTTTCGATCAAGGTTACGTTGTCCCCCAGGCTTCGGACCTCACCGTTGCCGGTGACGCCCGCTGGGGTAGCAGACCGATGGCGGAACATCCGGTAATGTCGGAAGACCTCCTTGCAGAACGCATTACAGGTCGAAGAGATGCTACGAGTCGCACGCAAGGCATCAAAGAGCGGCCGCCGCCGTTACTAGCTAGTGGGCGTCGGAAAACGTCTTTGGAGCTTCTATTCCTGGGTTTCTCATCAAATTGCTTCTCGAAGATTGGCGTGGTTGGTGACAGAATACTCTGAATACAGCCGATTGTCGGCCCCGAGCCAGGCATTCTTCGAGGCACTAACCCATGCGACGCCCCTTCGATCCCCAACTCCGGCTTGATTGCCCGGGTATCCCCGATGTCCGCCTCAACACCGAATGCCGTGACGAGATCATCCCCATCCTCCGGGCCCTCCAGCACATCTATGCCTGCCCCGTACTTCGCGCCGAATTGCTCGACGCCGTCGCCCAGGATGTCAACGGGACCACTCGTGCCGACCAGGGACGACCGGGGATGGATTACTGGTCGATCCTCGTCCTGGGCGCCGTCCGGCTCGGCTGTGACCTCGACTACGACCGGCTCCAGAACCTCGCCGAGGAGCATCGTTCCCTGCGCCGCATCATGGGCATCGACGGCTGGTGCGACGACCAAACGTTCGACTGGCGATGCCTCCGCGACAACATCTGCCTGCTGTCGCCGGACACCATCGAGCGGCTCAACCACCTGATCGTCTCCGAGGGACATCGGCTCGCTCCCGAGGCGGCCGAGACGGTCCGGGGCGACTCGTTCGTGGTGAAAACCGACGTCCACTACCCCACCGATTCGAGCCTCATCGGCGACGGCCTTCGCACGATCATCGCGACGGCTCGACGCCTGGCCGGCCTGCTGGGCCAGAGCGGCTGGAGGCAGTACAAGCACCTGCTCCGCTCGCTGAAGCAGCAACTCCGCACCATCAACCGGACCGCCGCGAGCAAGGGGCGTGACTACCGTAAGCGGCTCCGGGACGCCTACCGGGCCGTGCTCGAGACGGCCGACCGGATCCTCGCGCGGGCGGCGCAGTTGCTCGACCCGGCGTGCCTGCCGATCAGCCCGGGCCCGGCGACCCGGACGATCGAGCGGCTCAGGGCGAAGCTGCTCGACTTCGTGAATATGACGATTCAGGCCTGTGACCAGGCTCGTCGCCGCGTGCTCGCCGAGGAGTCGGTACCCAACGCCGAGAAGCTCTTCAGCGTGTTCGAGCCACAGACTCAGTTGATCAAGCGTGGCAAGGTGCCCCAACCCGTCGAGTTCGGCCACCGCGTGCTGGTCATCGAGGATGGTGCCGGCTTCGTGTGCCAATACGCGATCCTTCCGCACGGGGCCGAGGACAGCGAGGTCGTGGTCGAACAGATGCGTCAGGTGCAAGGCCGACTCGGCGGTCGCATCCGCAGCGCGTCGTTCGATCGCGGGTTTCACTCCCCTGCGAATCAACGCGGCTTGGCCGAGTTGGTGTCGCAGCCGTGTCTGGCGACGAAGGGCCATGTCCAGGCCGAGCGTCAGGAGCGTGCGGCGACGGTGGCATTCCGGCGTGCGCGGCGGCGTCATCCGGGGGTGGAGTCGGCGATCGGCGCTTTGCAGTCGGGCAACGGCTTGGAGCGGTGCCGGGACCGGAGCTTCGGGGGCTACTGCCGCTACGTGGGGTTGGGGATGTTGGGCCGGAATCTTCACGTGCTGGGCAAGCTGTTGATCGACCGTGAGGCTCCCAAGAGTGAGGCGGGCCGGTCGCGGCGCGGCCGGTCGGCGGCCTGAGTCGCTGGGAGCGACTCCGAGCAATGGTTGAACCACCTGGTTGCCCCGGCGGTGCGGGGAGGGTACGTCTTGCGCTTGGTCGGATCGGTCATCAGCGGGCGGGATTGGGTCTCAGCCTGAGAAGCCATGCTCGGATCCGATCTGAAAACGGTCAGGTCGCCGATCCTCGATACGAAGTCACGAAGATTAGAACACGTTTTCCGACGGGCACTAGCTAGCAGGAGTTCAATCGCTCTATGATCATCTTCCTTTGTCATTCCCCTCTGAAGTAATTGCCTAGCTTCAGCTTTCACAGTTTGTTTTGCAGATAGAGCCAATAGCATCAAAGACACCGAAAGGAAGAGGAAGAACAGAATCCATTGTGCTCCCGACGCCTGCTTCCAAAACCATTGCCAAGAAGGCTGCCTCTTTCCCTCAGCCCATGCGTGAAGGCTTGTCCTGGTTCAGCCTGAACTGGAAGACCCGCGAGTTCAAGTTAGCGGGTAAAGAAAAGGAGCCTCGGCGAACTCAGTTGATTGTACAGGTCGTTCACGGGGGGGCTACGGGTTCCTCCTCTCTGTTCCGGGGTTTTGGCCTGGGCTCGGGCGCCGTCAGCTCGGGCACCGACAGGTGTAAGCGCTGGCAGAGATCGATGGCGGCATCATAGGTGCTTTGGCCGGTGGCATGGGCCCAGAGGTCCAGGGCATTGCCGGATCGGCCGCACTTGAAGCAGTGAAAAGTGTGCTGCTCCAGGTTGGCGGAGAAGCAGCGGCTGGTGCCGGACGTGGAGCCGTGCAAGGGGCACGGACCGCGCTGTTGCACGCCGTGGCTGCTGCGAGACTGGAAGCCGAGCAGTTGCAGGACGGCCGCCATCGTCACCACGGCGCGGAGGGCGGCGAAGTCGATGGCAGGGCGTGAGGCTGGCGCTGCCGGCGCCGGGTTGCCGGTGGCTTGGCGTTGTTGTTGGCGGCGCTGGCGGGCCTCGGCCAGTTTGCGATCGTGCGCGGCGAAGATCTCAGCTTCGCGGCCGGCGAGCTTGTCCTGGGGCGTGATGTAGCCGATGGCGCTGTGCAGACGGATGGTGTTGTAGTGCGTGACGTAATCGGCCACGATCCGGCGGGCGTCGTCCAGCGACAGCGGCGTGAGTACGCGGATGCAGTCGCCTTTGAGAGTCTTATGCCAGCGTTCGATCTTGCCGTTGCTTTGGGGATAATAAGGCGAGGTTTTCACATGGGTCATACCGCAAATGCGGATGAATTCCTTGAAATCCTTGGCGATGAATTGTGGGCCATTGTCGGAGATGATGCGGGGCCGGGCCAGGGGATAAGCTTCACGGCCGCGTTGGACGATGGTTTCCACATCAATTTCCTCCATCTTTTCTCGGATCTCCCAGTGGACAATGAAGCGGCTGCAGCCATCGAGAATGCTGCAGAGGAAGTAAAAGGTCCCCGCGATATTGAGGTAGCTGACATCGATATGCCAGTGCTCATGCGGCCGCAGGGGTTGCACAAAGCCGGTCCCCTTCTTGGTGGGCGTGGGCGTCTGCCCGGCCAGGAGTCCCGCGGCCTTGAGGACGCGATAGACGCTGGCCGGGCTGCATGCGACGACATCGGCGTCGAGCATCATAAACGTGAGCCGGCGATAACCCTCCAGCGGGTGCTGGCGGGCGAAGCTGTGGATCCCCTCCTTCTCGGCGTCGGTCAACCAATGGTCGCGCGGCACCCAGGTGTTGTGCTCGTTGACCTTGCCGAACGCGCGACTTCCAGTCGTGGAACTTGCTGGTGCCGATACCGATCCAGATCAGGAACCGCCCAGCGGCGATCTCGGTCTTATCGGCCCAGACGCGCACGAAGTCCACGATCTCGTCACGCGTGTCGTGGGGGACCCAGCATCCTCTCAGGGTTCCCCAAGCTCTTTTTTTAGCTGGACGTGCTCCTCCATGAGTTCCGAGAGGACTTCGTTTTTGCGTTGCAGCTTGGCCTCGAGCTGCTCGATCCTGCGCCGCTTGGCATCCTTGAGGGTTTTGGACCTGCGATCGCTCTCGAAGGCAGCATGGCCGTTCTCGAAGAACTCCTTCTGCCAGCGATAGAACAGATTGGGGCCGATGCCCAGCTCATCGCAGAGATCGGAGACCGGCGTCTGTTCAAGCAGGTGGCGTTTGAGGATGGCGACCTTCTCGGGTCCGGAAAAATGCCGACGTGTCTTGTTCATGGGAAACCTCCGTCCAGGTAATGCTAACCCAAACGGCGGCTTCTTCCAGATTCAACAGAGGCAGAACAGGTGGAATAAAGTCAAGGCTCTGGTTTACCTGCTCACGCACTCGTTCAGTGGCCGGGCTCTGGCCATTTTACGAGTGGTCAGTAATTCGGGTGCGAAGACTCCCGGTGTGGATGGAGTCCTCTGGAACACACCGGAAGCCAAATCGGCTGCGTTCAACACCCTGCGACGGCACGGTTATCAACCGCAACCGCTCCGCCGGGTCTACATTCCTAAAAGTAACGGCAAGCGGCGTGGCCTGGGGATTCCGATCTGTCGTGCATACTGCACCTCTTCACAAGGGGGTTGAGGATTTGGGGGCCAGAGCCTGACCCCCGTCGGATCTTGATCGGTCAGTTCCCGGAACGCCGAGACCAGCAGCGCCGGACTGGTTGTGCAGCTCGGTGATGGTCTCCGGTGTCAGTCTAATCCACCAGGGGCCGTGGGGCACTGCCTGAATGCCATCCAGGCGGCCGGATTGACACCAGGCGGCGATCGTAGAGACTGTCACGTTCAGCCGCTCTGCCGCCACTTGGGCCGTGCAGCGTCCATCCCCACGAGAACCACTGCGACATGAGACCGGCCCATCAGGGCAGCCGCTGGGAATCGAGTGTTTATATCGAATCCATTGCACTCTATCCGCGGTGAATGAACTCTTGGTGCCGGATCGGAGTCCCTCTTGATCCAGCAGGGCGGCGATCTGGCGGTCGCTGTGTTCCGATGCCAGGGCTCGGACCCGAGCGACGACCACCGGATCGGTCCGTCGCACTTCGTAGGTGCGCTTGGGGCGAGGAACTTCGAGCACCGTGCAGCCCTCGGTCTGCCAGCGGATGGCTACCTGGATGAGCGTCTCTCCTCGACAGAGAGTCACATCTTTGATCAAATATCCCAGCAACTGTTTTCGGGCGGTCTGAGGCGTCGTTGGGGCGTGCCAGACCTTCGAGAGATCTTGAGCCAATGCCAGGACCCGGCATCGCTCCTCGGGATCGACCAACCGGCTCGCTACTTGAGGGCGGAGCGTTGCGTCCCGTTCCATGCGTTCGATGTCGGCTAACCGTTCATTCCACTCCCGCTCCAGAGTGGCGCCACCAGCCTGTTCTCCGGTTCTACCGCGACGAATCGGCGACGAGCCAACTCGGCCTCATAGCGGGCACGTTCCAGGGTCAGTTGCCACTGCCGATCGAGTTGTCGGGCCTGGGCAGCGACCTGATCGAAGGCGGCCATCGAGACCTCGAGCTGAGCCGGCCGCATGGCTTCCAGGAGGGCCTGCGCGACCGCCGCGTCAATCTCATCACCACGCATCGACTGGCAGGTCTTGCCCGCGTAACGAGTATGCACTGAGTTACACTCATATGATGGTATCGAACCATCCTTGAGGTAACGGACAGTCATCCGCCGTCCGCATCGTCCACAACGGACGATCCCCTGGAGCAGGGCGAGGCCTTCACGCGGGGCTCCGCGGCGATCCTCATCGGGCGACGTCCGATTGTCATCAAGCCGCCGCTGGTTGCGCTGGAATTGGTCCCAGGTGATGTAACCGGGATGATGCCCGGGGATCAGGAACGGCCAGTCCTCAGGCCTGACCTGGCGTGTTCGGCCCTTGACCCTCGGCTCCTCACCGGGCAAGCACGCAAGACGAGTCTTGGTGCGTCCATAGACATAGGCGCCGGCGTACTCAGGGTTGTGCAGGATAGCCAGGACACGGCTATGGCTCAGCGGTCTCCAAATCACTTGACCGTTGCGGCCACGTCCCCAGAGCCGGGTGGGGCACTGGAGGTGTTGGTCGGCAAAATGTTGGACGACGGCCAAGGCGGAAACCGACTGCTCGAACAGGTCGAGGATCAGCCGGATGGCCTGCTGGACTTGTTCGTCGGGGTCGAAGACGATCCGGCCCTCCAGATCGTACACCAGGCCCGTGGGCGGCCGGAACCGGAGTTCACCACGGGATGCTTTCTTCAGCTTGCCGCCCAGGAGGCGGGACCGGAGTAAGTGGAGTTCGGCCTCGCTCATGGTTCCCAGGAATCCCAGGAGCAGACGGTCGGAATATTGAGTCGGGTCATAGACCCCGTCTTCGTCGATGACCAAGGTGTTGGTGAGGGCACAGATCTCGATGAGACGATACCAATCACTGCAAGATCGTGCCAGGCGGGAGGCTTCCAGGCTCAAGACAGCCCCAGTTCGTCCCAGGCCGACCTGGGCGACGAGGTGCTGAAACCCGTCGCGACCGGCCGCTGACGCCCCTGAGTATCCTTGATCCTGATCGATGACCTGGATTCGCTGCGGGGGCCATCCCAGGTCGCGCGCGCGGCCGGCCAGATCATATTGGCGGGCGGTGCTGGCGATGTTTTCGCGCACCTGAATCATGGTGGATTGGCGGACGTAGACCAGGGCCAGGCGGTCGAGATGGTCCGGCCGGACCTTCGAGGCAAAAGACTGCATCATCATCGCGAGAGCTCCGGGTGGTGGGGATTGACTCTTCGGTCACGAGATGGGACGCGAGACGCGCCAGGAACTGAATGACACGGGCCTGGCACTCGGTGGTGAGACCGGACCAGACCTGACTGGGCGGGACGGAAGTCCCGTTTTGCATAATCCGTACGCTCATAGGAGCATCTCCTTAATCCAGATACCCGTCGTGCGGGGCTGGTGAGGTGATGCTACCGCGATTGGGACGGTTTCGTCGGGACGCGATCGTCAGCAGTTGACGTGGCGCCGTCTGGTTGGGCCAAGCGGTCGAGCAGTTGAATGACCCGACGCAAGCCATCGAGGTCGAGCAGGTGCTCGGCCGCCGCTGCGGGGGAACTTTCGAGAGCTGCAGCGTAGTCGGTGCTGCTCAGGGCGATGGCGGCGTGACGCCCGTCAGGGAGCACGACGATCAGGTCAGGATCGTTGCCGCGGTGAAAACGAACGATCTCGACGCGCTGGCCCCGGAGGGGATGATGCGGATGGGTGATGGTGACAAATCCCGAAGGTGGTCGGGATGAGGGGGTAGTGCGCTGTGGGCATTCCCACGATGCGCGATCGAGCCATGCAAGCTTTGCACTTGCTCGGTCTCGATCCCATCGCGGAGAGTCTGGCTGATGGTCATTCCTATGGCTTTCGGCGAGAGCGCCGCTGTGCTGACGCCCTGGCACAAACCCATACGGTGTTGAGCCATCGGCACGGTCCCCAATGGATTCTCGAAGGGGACATCAAAGCTTGCTTTGATAAAATCAGCCATGAATGGCTCTTGACGCATGTCCCTATGGACCGGCAAGTGCTGAGGAAATGGTTGAACGCGGGTTTCCTGGAGAAGCACGCCTGGTTCGCCACCACGGAAGGAACACCTCAAGGCGGTTGCATCTCACCCGCCCTGGCGAATTGGACCTTGGATGGACTGCAACAGCTCTTGGCGGAACACTTCGCCAAGACGCTCAAACAACAAGGGATGAACAAAGTCCACCTGGTCCGCTATGCGGATGACTTCTTGATCACCGGCACATCGAAGGGGCTCCTTCGTGATCAAGTGCAACCTCTCGTGGCTCACTTCTTGAAGCAACGAGGGCTCGAGCTCTCCCACGAGAAGACCCAGATCACGCATGGGGAGGAAGGCTTCGATTTCTTGGGACAGAACGTACGACGCTATCGTGGCGGCAAGGTTCTTCTCAAGCCTTCGTCACGCAATGTGAAGACGTTCTTGGCCAAGATCCAGGAGACCATCGACCGCTCAGGCAGCCAAACGGCAGGAGAACTGATCCGGCGTTTGAATCAACAGATCAAGGGCTGGACCATGTACCACCGTTATGCATCGAGCAAACGCACCTTTAGCTACGTGGATCACCGGATCTTCCAAAAGGTGTGGCGGTGGTGCCGGCGACGGCACCCCAAGAAGAGCAAGAAGTGGATCAAGGAGAAATACTTCCTGCGCGACGGTCACCGCCACTGGGTCTTTACCGGTACGCTGCGGGACCCAAAAGGCCAGGGCTGGCCCATTCAGTTGATGTCCGCGGCGAAGGTGAAGATTATCCGTTATGTGAAGATCCAAAGTCGCCGTGAATCCCTACGATCCGCAGTGGGAACTGTACCTGGAAGCACGGTGGACTTGGCAACTGGCCCAGACGCGGACAGGTCACAGGCAGATCGAGTATCTCTGGAAGAGACAAAAGGGACGATGTGGGGTCTGCGGTCAACCGCTGCGCCTGGCAGAGGAGGACTGTCAGATCCACCATCGCATCTGGCGCAGCCAAGGCGGTCGGGACACGGCGGACAACTTGGAGTTGTTCCATGTCAACTGCCATCGGCAGATCCACGTGCGCGAACGACCGACCAAAGCGGCCGCGTCCCGCGAGGGGCGTTCGTGAAGGCTTGAGCTGCATGACGGGAAACTGTCACGTGCGGTTCTGAGGGGGCGGGGAGGTAGCAATACCTCCCTGCTACCCGGCAAGATACAGGTGAGCCGCGCCCGCCGCTCCGGGATGGGTCAGGGTCCCTGAACATCCAGCACACCGCGGGCTCCAGCCCGGCGCGGCGCCGGGACGAGGCCCACCGGCTTACAGTCAGCTTCCCGCCGCCTTCTTGAGCGCCGCCAGAGCGGGCTCGTAATCGGGCTCCTGAACGATCTCGGGAACGATCTCGGCGTACGTGATCTTGTTCGATGGATCGACCACGAAGACCGAGCGGGCCAGGAGCGGGACGGGCAAACCCTGGATCAAGACACCGTAATGCTCGCCAAAGCTGTGGTTGTGCACATCAGAGAGGTTCTTCATGTTTTCGATGCCGGCCTCGGTGCAGAACCTGGCTTGCGCGAAAGGCAGGTCGAGGCTCACGGTGTAGGCTGCAACCTTGTCTCCCAGGGCCGTGAGCTCCTCGGCGAACCGCTTCGTCTGCTTGTTGCAGACCGGTGTATCAAGCGATGGGACCACGTTGAACAACCGTGCCTTGCCCGCGGTGTCGGCCAGCGTCACGACCGCCAGCCCCGCCCCCACGGCCTTGAAATCAGGCGCGGAATCGCCTGGCTTCAGCTTGGGACCAACCAGGTCGATCGGATTGCCCTTGAACGTCACTTCGCCTTTGCGTGTCTCTGCCATGACTGTCGTTCCCGGTGAAAGGTTTGGTGAAGTTTCAATCTCGGTCCGGAATTTCGAGTTTCCAGGGTATCCTGAGAGCGCGGGCGGGTGCAAGCGGCTGGAACCGACATTGCGCGCGGAGGCGGCGCCCGCGGTAAGCCAGCCGCTTCGAGGTCGATCCTGACGATCTCTCTTGCTACCTTCGGCGCCCTGCTTTGGAAGTGCCGGGCCTGTTCAGCTTGGGACCATCTTCCATGTTGATGTTCCGCATGTAATCCTGATCGCGGAAGACCATCACCGGGCCCTGGCCGAGCACGTAGTATTGCACTTCCTCGGCTCGTTCGGGCTTGGTGAGGGAGAGCCGGACGGTGAACCGCTTCTCCGCCGTGCCGGTGTCTTCCTTGAGGATCTCGTAGGAGCCCAGGCGCTCGCCCTGGCTCCACGGCGTGTCGTGCACCTCGACCGGGGGCTCCGTGCCCTTGATCGCTCCGGGTTTACCGCCGTCGCGCCACGTCGTCAGCGCCGTTTCGAGAGCCGTGCGAGCCACCTCGTCGGAAGGCGGCGCGGCACCGCCGGTTCCGCATCCCGCTGCGGAACAAGGCAAGATGGCGACGCAGGCAGAATAGCGGCGAATCGAGGCGTCGTCCACGACCTGAGCATCGTGAAGATTCTCATCAGTAGGCATCCGCCGAAATGACCTCGCCGCCGTTCCGCGTGCCCAGGGCCCGCCAGGTCGGCAGCGAAACGCTGTTCTTGATGAACTTGACGCTGCCGTCGCCGAACAGGGTGTTCACGCCGCCGGGGTGCTGGCTCGAGGGAGGAACCTGCATCGGCATGTTGGCCATGCTGTTGTTGGCGAAGCCCAGCCCGGCGCAGGTGCCCGTGTTGGGTGTCGAAACGTGGTTGTACTGCGTGCAGCACATCTCGCCCATCACCCAGCTCGCGCCCTGAACGTGCGTCAGGCGCGTGGCGGTCATCGGATTCGTGGTCTTGCAGGTCAGGTAGGTGTCGTCAAGGGTGGTCGGTGATGCGGTGATCATCGAGTCGGAGCGGGCGTCTCCATCGCGAATGCCGTTGCCGCGGATCTTCTCGCTGAAGAAGGCGGTGTTGCTCGTCCCATCGGTGATGCTCGCGAGCCTGACCGAGCTCAAGTAGTAGAAGATCCCCTGGGGCTTCTCGTCGGGAGCAACCGTCGAGGGGTTGTTCTCGCCCAGGTCGCACGCCCATGTCTGCATGTTGCCCAGGTAGCTGTTGGCTCCGGGCCAGCCCGCGACGGTCGGGGCGGCGTCCGAGGGGCAAAGAAACGCGGCCACCTGGGTCCGCGAGGCGGTCGCGTTCTCCCGATTCGTGTTCTGGTACGGCGGCATGAACGGGACATCGCCCGCCATCCCGGGCGTTTCCGGGGCCAGGTTGAAGTTGATGCTGTTGAAGAGGTTCCCTTGCTCGATGAACATCAGGAGCTGGCTGTGCGTGGACCAGCGAGCGTAGAAAACCGTTCCGGGGACGATGATGGTCGTAGCTCGGGCCCTTGCCGAACGGCAGGATCTGGAAGCTGGAGAGGTAGTTGTGGCAGGCGAGGCCGATCTGCTTGAGGTTGTTGGTGCACTGAGCTCGCCGCGCCGCCTCGCGTGCCGACTGGACGGCGGGAAGAAGCAAGCGCGATCAGAACGGCGATGATGGCGATCACCACCAGCAACTCGATCAGCGTGAACCCGGTTCGTCGAGTCCGCATGGGTCGTCCTTTCCGAAGAGAAGACAATGGGTATGAAAGCAAAGCAAAGATGATCACGTGAGCTAGAGAATGAAGATCTCGGATTCCGGCAAGGGCCCCGGACGGGGCGCGTTCCCAGCCGACGTAGAAGCGGTTGAAACTCGCGCATAAGCTCGCGGCGAAGCGCGGTGGGAGTATTGATCGCAAATGGTGCCGAGAGCCAAGCCTGCGCAATCCTTGATCCGAGCTCGCTCCGGCTTGAACCGCTATGCGAGCGAAGTAGCCGCAAGAGAAGGATCGCGAGCTGTGGCGGTCAGCGCGTCATCTTGGCGGCCGCTGGAGCCGTTCGACCCGATCGATCGAGCGCGGACAGTCGCCTTCATGGAGAAACGGCGAAGACGTGGGCCGCAGGCAATTTGCATGCAGAAGCATACAGCCCCAGGCGTCGATGCGCGGCACCGCTTGCGGTATGCCTGGTGGTGGGCTCGAGTCGGGTGAGCATCGGAACCCAGAACAGGGCCGGGTGGGACGGTCACCAAGCGGGAGCGTTTGCCATTCGTCACCTGATGCGGTGACGACACCAAAGAGCCTGTCGATAGAAACCAACTGTGACCGAGCGGCGTCCCTCTTCGTAGTGGCATAGTGCGAACATCCCGCCTGAGCCGACGGCGTCAACGACCATCCGCAGGTGGCAAGCAGCAGACCCGCCGCAAGCCATCCATGTGGCTGCCGTCGTCGGAGGTGGGACATCATCTGAGCCAACCCGAAGATCCCGCCGTGTGCAAGAGATGAGTGGGTACGAGCTTGAGTCGTTTCATAGTCTAGCCTGGCACGGGAACGATTGCAAGGGTTATGATCGATCGAGGCGGTCGGATCGGATGATCGTCCGGATTGTCCGGCAGATGACGAGCGTACGCCCGGACCAGAGGGGACGTCGGCCATTGAGTAGGTGCGGGGCGAGCGCTCGGAATGCAGGCTGGCTCTTCGCTGGGCTGACAGTCATTTCCTGCCCGTCCTGCGGTACCGGCACGCGTCCGGATTCCCTTGAGCACCTGCCCGACGCGCGAGAGGCCCGCCGAGCCGTCGAAGGATGCCTGGAAAGATGGCGCATGGCTCCACAGCCCGACCTGACGGTCCCGAGTATTCAACCGGTCATGTTCGTGGATCAGCAGCGGCAGCCGGGACAGCGATTGCGCGAGTTCGCGGTGCTGGGTGAAACTCCGGGAATCAAGGGCTGCCGGCGGTTCGTGGTGAAGCTCTTGCTCGAACAGCCCGATCAGTCCATGCTTGTCTCCTATTACGTCTTCGGCGAGGGCCCCATCTGGGTCTATCGCGCAGAAGACCTGGACATGATTCTCCACATGGATAAATCGATGATGCCCGAGCCGCCGTCCGCACAGAGCCAATCCGGGTCCAAGGACAGCTCGACGGCGGAACCCGATCGGTCTCCTCGTGGGGCGAAGAGCAAAGAGTCTCGCCAGGAAGCAAGTTCGACCGCTTTACCGTAGGTCGAGGTTGCCGGCACTGAATTTGCCAGATTGGTTACTCGCTTCGTCGGTTTTTATCTAATTCTCGTCCCTTCCCCGGAGAGGAGTCGCCGATGGGCAGGCGAGCGAGACTCTCACGGCGCGAACCCCCTGCTCTGCCGGAAGTCGGCGACCAGATCCGTGCCATCGCCCGACCGCTTCGCGGGCCCGACGATCTGGACCCGCTGCTCGACCACATCGGCGACGCACGTTTTGTGCTCCTGGGTGAAGCCTCACACGGGACGGCCGATTACTACAACTGGCGAACGAGAATCAGCCGGCGACTGATCGTGGAGAAGGGCTTTTCCTTCATCGCCGTGGAGGGCGACTGGCCAGACTGCTACCGCGTCAATCGCTATGTCCGCGGTCTCGACGACGCGGCTGGAAACGCCCGTGAGGTGCTGCACGCCTTCGAGCGCTGGCCGACCTGGATGTGGGCCAACGAGGAGGTCGTCGTTCTCGCGGAGTGGCTGCGGAGCTATAACGACCGGCGCCCCGACGAAAAGCGGGCCGGCTTCTACGGGCTGGACGTGTACAGCCTGTGGGAGTCTTTGTACGCCGTCATGGCTTATCTTCAGCGCACAGACCCAGACGCGCTGCCAACCGCCTGGCGAGCCTTTCGTTGCTTCGAGCCCTACGGCGAAGACGTCCAGGAATACGCCCGCGCCACGCGGTTCGTGCCCAATTCGTGCGAGGGCGAGGTGGTCGACCTGCTCCATGCACTGCGGCAAAAAGCGACCGACTACACGGGCGACGGTCGCGAGGCGCACTTCGCCGCCGAGCAGAATGCCCTGGTGCTCAAGAACGCCGAGAATTATTACCGGACGATGGTCGGCGGCGGCTCCGAGTCGTGGAACCTGCGCGATCGCCACATGACCGAGACGCTCGAGCGGCTGATGCGGCACCACGGACCGCGCGCCAAAGCGATCGTGTGGGAGCACAACACGCACATCGGTGATGCCCGCCATACCGACATGGCCGAAGCGGGCGAGATTAACGTCGGCCAGCTCGTGCGCGAGTGTCACGAGAGTGATGGGGTCGTTCTGGTCGGCTTCGGCTCGTATCGGGGTAGCGTGATCGCCGGCCGACGCTGGGAAGCGCCTATGGAGCGCATGCCCGTGCCACCGGCCCGCGAGGGAAGCTGGGAACACCTGCTCCACCAGACCGGCGACGATGACAAGCTGCTGCTGTTCTCCTCGGCCGTGGAAACGGCCGAATTGCTCGAGCCGCGCGGCCACCGCGCCATCGGCGTGGTGTACCATCCCGAGTACGAGCACCTCGGCAATTACGTGCCCACGGTGCTCCCCAGGCGCTACGACGCCTTCCTCTTCCTCGACAAGACCCGATCCCTTCACCCCCTGCGTGAGGTGCAGCCACGAGACAAAGCCGAGGTGCCGGACACCTATCCCTCGGGCGTTTGAAGCACTTCTTGAAATTGCACATATCATGCAATATTTAATTTTGACAGTAGCCCCTGGTGATCCGTGGCAGCCATTGCTGGATCAACCTCTGGGCGATGGCTTGTCTTGCGTACCACCCGATCGGACGAGTAGTCCGAGATCGATCGCATCCACAGCGGTGTTTCGCGAGAACGTGCAGCTTTGTTTGCATTCCGCATTGATCCGTGGGTGTGATCTTGATCCAGGCCGCAATGAGCCGGGGCAGGATCTTGGAGGCCGACCATGGCATTGAGCGAGCGGATTCATGCGGGCGGCGGTCCTGGTCGGCCGGGGGCCGAGCTCGTGCCCGGCTATCGTCTGATCGAGCGTGTGGGTGGGGTGGCGCAGGCGAGGTCTGGTGTGCCGAGGGCCCGGGCGGCCTTCCGGTCGCACTCAAGCTGGTCCGGCTCGCCTGCAAGATTGGAGGCCGCGAGCTCGACAACCTGCGCATCTTCGCGCGGTTCGTCATCCCAATCTCCTGGCTTACTTCGGTGCGTGGACGACCGACGACCTGCTGATCATCGGCATGGAGCTGGCCGAATGCTCGCTCTGAGATCGATTCAACCGGCTGGCAACCGATCACCTCGCCGGCATTCCGATCTCGGAGTTGCTGGCGATCATGGGTGAAGTGGCCAGGGTGATCGACTTCCTGATCGAACCCACGCACGAGCTCGACGGCAAGACCGCAGTCGCGATCCACCATCGCGACATCAAGCCTAAGCGACATGACCATAATTGCCCTGTCGGCTTGTCATGACTCTCCGCTACCATGAATTGCTCCCCAAAAGGCAGACACGAACACTGGCGGTCCATCCGCGCGATGGGACAGTCAAACGAGGTCCATGGCGGTGCAGAGAGATCCTTATCGGTTTGACATCGTCGTGGTGGGTGCCGGCCATGCCGGGCTCGAGGCTGCACTGGCCGCGTCGAGGATGGGGCTGCGCACGGCCCTCCTGACGATGAATTGCGACACGGTCGGGCAAATGAGCTGCAACCCGGCCATCGGCGGCGTGGCCAAGGGGCAGATCGTCCGCGAGATCGACGCGCTCGGCGGCGCGATGGGCGTGATCACCGATGCCACCGCGATCCAGTTCCGGCTGCTCAATCGTGGGAAGGGGCCGGCCATGCACAGCCCCCGAGCCCAGTGCGACAAGAAAGCGTACCAGTTTCTGGCCAAGCTGACCGTCGAGCGGCAAGAGAATCTCACCTTGCGACAGGAGATGGTCGAGGCGATCGACGTTCAGTCGGGCCGCGTGGCCGGGCTGCTTTGCCGGGGTGGAGTTCGCTATCAGGCTCGGGCTGTCATTCTCACCACGGGTACGTTTCTCCAAGCGCTCATGCACACCGGGGAAGTCAAGACGCCCGGCGGACGAGGGCGGAGACGCTGCCGCCACCGGGCTCTCGGCAAGCCTCTTGAGCCTCGGTTTCGAGCTCAGGCGGTTCAAGACCGGATACGCCCCCTCGGCTCAATGGACGGACCATCGACTTCTCCAAGCTCGAGCCCCAGCCAGGTGATGCCGATCCCGTGCCCTTTTCATTCTTGACCGACGGGGTCAGCCAGACTCAGCTCGATTGTCATATCGCCTACACCAACCCGGCCGTGCATGACCTGATTCGCGCCAATCTTCATCGGGCGCCTATGTATTCGGGCCAGATCCAATCGACGGGCCCGCGGTATTGCCCGTCGATTGAAGACAAGGTGGTGCGGTTCGCCGACCGGGAATCTCACCAGATCTTCCTCGAACCGGAGGGTCGCGGCACACTGGAATACTACTGCAACGGCATTTCCACGAGCCTCCCGCGTGACGTTCAGGAGACGATCATTCCCTTGATTAGCTGGACTCGAGCACGCAGAGATCATGCGCTATGGCTACGCGGTTGAGTATGACTTTGCGCCTCCCGATCAACTTCATCCCACGCTCGAAACGAAGCCGGTCGTCGGGCTTTATTTCGCCGGTCAGATCAATGGCACCACCGGTTACGAAGAGGCGGCTGCCCAGGGCCTTCTGGCGGGAATCAACGCCGGCCTGGCGGCGCGCGAGCAGCCTCCCTTGGTGGTCAACCGATCGCAGGCTTATCTTGGTGTGTTGATCGATGACCTGGTGACGCGCGGGGTGGATGAGCCCTACCGGATGTTCACCAGCCGCGCCGAGTACCGGCTGTTGCTGCGGCACGACAACGCCGACCTGCGTCTCACAGAACTCGGCCGTCGCGCCGCCTTGGTCAACGATATTCGCTGGGCGCGGTTCCAGTCCCGGCGATCGTCAATCGCCGACTTGCGGCAACGGCTGACTTCGACCAAGGTCAACGGCGATTCCTTGTTCCAGGCCCTGCGCCGGCCCGATACGACTTGGAGCGACCTCTGCCTGCTCGATCCCTCCGTTGACCAGGCCAGCTTCAGCGCCGACGTGATCGCACAGGTCTCGATCGAGGCCAAGTACAACGGCTATATTGGCCGCCAGATCGAGCAGATCGAACGGTTTCGGCGGCTCGAGGACAAGCCTATTCCCGCCGACCTTGACTATCGCGCCATCGCCCAGCTACGAGCAGAGGCCCGTGAGAAGTTTGACCGCATCCGGCCGCTATCACTCGGTCAGGCCGGTCGGATCAGCGGAATCAACCCATCCGACATCGCCACGCTGCTCATTCATCTGAAGCGGCGGAATTCGCCGGTGTCAGTCCCAATCACCAACGACTGATTGACATTGCGCCAACTGGAGGCTCCCAGCCGCTGCGCTCGCGCGGGTCTCTCGATGCATAAACAGAAATGGGCCCAGGAAAGTTGACGACATTGGCTGCAAGGCCGGGTCGAACCGGGTGACGCTCGCCGTTTCCTTTATTTTTCTCGCCGTTGTCAAAGAATCTGGCGCCGCCGGATTTGTCAATCCATTGCAGTTGGTGATTCTTGTCAGAATGACCGAGCTTCACCAAAGACCGCGGGCAGGTCACGTGCGGGATCGGCTGTTTTCCCCTTTCTTTCGCTTTACGGGGTCTGTTAAATCAAGGTTGGGGTAGCGCGGCAAAAAGCTGATTCTGGAGCGAAAAAGCGAAAGGAACAAGCAAGTTAAGTTGCACCCTCCATTCGGATTGACAATTCTGGGAGCTATTTTACAATTGGCTAGATTGGCAAACTCGGCAATATCTATAGGCTTCGCAGAATTTGCCGCTTGTGCGATGCCAAGGGAATGAGGCGGTTCGATAAGACGAGGCGAACCGCCCACTTTGCCGCGTTTCTGACAATGGAGTGTTGCATGGACGCTGATCGGGGGAATGCTGCAATGAAGCCACATGGTCTTGCGAGGCCAACCGGAGATGTTGCGGCAACGTCCTTGATCTTGCATATCGGGACCCCAACTACCATGAAGACGGTCTACACGACAGGCGAAGCAGCCAAGATCTGTAAAGTCAGTCAACAGACGATCATACGCTGCTTTGACTCGGGGCAACTCAAGGGCTTCCGGGTACCGGGCTCGAGGTTTCGCCGCATTCCCCGTGAAGCTCTTTATCGTTTCATGAAGGAAAACGGTATTCCCACGGACGCCCTCGAAAGTGGGCGACGGCGGATCCTGGTCGTCGACGACGACCAAGCCGTTGTCGACCTGATCTCGGAAGTGCTCGCCACCGACGCGCGCTTCGAGCAGAAGTCCGTCAACAACGGCTTCGGAGCGGGCATGCTCGCCAAGGAGTACCACCCCGACTTGATTATCCTGGACGTCATGCTTCCCGACATCAACGGCCAAGCTGTCTGTGAGTTGATCCGCCGCGACCCTACCATGTCAGACATCAAGATCATCTGCATCTCGGGCATGGTGGAAGAAGACAAGATTGAAGAGCTGCGGAAGTCCGGCGCCGACGATTTCCTTCACAAGCCGCTCGATATCGATGAACTCATCCAGCGGATCTGCCGACTTCTTGATATGGAAACGACTGCCTGAGCTGAACAGCAACGATTGCATGGATGCATGAACTCCAGTGTCGTTAGAGGCACGCCGACTTCTTCGTTTCCCTGGGGCGCGGCAGCGTAATCGGCTGTCCGGCGAAACGGTCTGGGAGATCGGGAAGGAGCCCGATGGCTGTGCGGGTTCATCCAGGACGGAAACCAGCGACCGAAAGCCTACGCTGTCGCGTGGAGCGGCTTGCCTATCTGCCCATCCGCCCTTTGACGGCCCGGCAGGTTATGGCCTCGGTGCCGGATCAGTTGTCCGACGAAAGTGGTCTGCCCTTCGACTGGTCGAAGACTCGCCAGATTCGGGATCTCGACCCGGGCTGGGTTCTGGCTGAACACTCGTGCGCTGAGCCGACCAGTCTCATCAGCTTGGTCGCCGAGCGGCCCTGGTGGCCGGCCGGAAGCTCCGTCGGCTCGGTGGGAGAGGCTCTTCAGCGCCTCTGGCGACATTCCGTCGCCGTGAGCATCGCGGCTCGCTCGCTGGCTCGGGAGACCGGTGACCCCGATCCGGAATGCCTGGTCCACGCGGGACTGCTTCATGGTCTGGGTCGATGGGCCGTGGCGTCCGTTGATCCCGGCTGGATCGTCCGATGGCTCGACGAGGGCGACGCACGAGCGAGGCACGTGCTGGAGGTCTCGGAGCTTGGAATCGACCTTTGTGAACTGGGCCGACGTCTGGCCGAACGATGGGGTTGTCGCCCCCATGTTGTTGATGCCGCCTGGTTTCATGCGCAGCCGACCGACGTCCTTAACACAGCGTCGAATGATCCGGCGCGGCTGGGCCTGATTCAGCGCCCTATCGATGGGCTGAAAGCACTCCTTGGTCCCTTTTTCGCTCCGCCAAGAACGAGCTCGATGTCTACTGACCCTCGACTCAGGATCCTGATCGCCGAAGTGCAGTCTCGATGTGGAGCGCTCTTTGCCGCGGCAGACGCCACGCCTCATGAGGAGCTGATGACCCAGCGGGCCGCCCGCTTGACGCTTCGGCTCATGGAGACAGAGCGTGCCAGCATGAGCCAGTACCGTCTGCTCAACGCTCTTGCCACGGCCGACCCGTATCAAGCACCCGATGACTGGGCGAACCACGCGGGCATGCTCTGGTGCGCCGAGCCCGAAGTCACCGCCGCGCGAGTGGTCTGGAATTCCCGCGCCGGCGAGGTCGCGACAGGAATCGAAGCTGCGCTCGTCGGTCAGGAGCCCCGAGCGTGTAATTGCACCGAAAGCGAGGAACGGCCCCCGACATTGCTGATTTCCTTGGAAGCTCAAGGCCACCGCTTTGCCCAGGTAAGCCTGTGGTGCGACCCAGCCCAGCGCGACCTGATCGCGCGGCTGGAAGCCACGGCAGTAATACCGGCCTGGCAGGCATGGGCTCGCCTGGTGGCCCAACGAGCGGTCCACGAGCACCGGCTTGGCGCGATCGTGACGGCTCTGAGGCAGCACGTCGGTCACGAGGAGACCAGGCTCCAGAGCGAAAAACTCGAGGCGCTCGCCGAGTTCGCCGCGGGTGCCGGCCATGAGCTCAACAATCCCCTGGCGGTGATCGTCGGCCGTGCTCAACTGCTGCTCGGCCGCACGCACGACGCCGAAACCGAGCGATCACTCCGTATCATCCTCGGCCAGGCGCAGCGTACTCACAGGATTCTGCGAGACCTCATGTTCGTCGCCCGCCCCCCTGCCCCGAGACCGCGCGCATGCCGTCCCTCGGAAATCTTACGGACGTGCCTCAGCGAGTTTCAGGAAGAATGCGACGCGCGCGGCATCCGGCTCTGCGCCGAGTTCGAGGGCGGCGAATCACCGGCGTGGTCCGACCCCGAGTCACTTGGTCACCTGGCCGAAATCTTGTTGCGCAACGCCATTCAGGCCACGCCCTCCGGTGGCAAGGTGCAGGTGCGCTCGGGCGTGCAAGGCGGCGATCTGAAGTGGTGGTTTTGCGATAGCGGCAGGGGCATCACCGCAGGCGAAGGAGCTCACCTCTTCGACCCGTTTTTCTGCGGCCGACAAGCCGGCCGTGGTCTGGGCCTGGGCCTCTCCCGAGCCGGGCGAATCGTCGCCCAGGCGGGTGGCACCCTGCGCTGGTCTTCGGCGAACGGCCAGGGAACCGTCTTCGAGGTTCAATTGCCACTCACAAGCCCGCCAGAATCAGCCATCCCTCGAGGCGTTGCATCGCCCGATTCCTGACCGAGACGGCAGTTCCGCCCAGGGCTCAGGCGATCTGTGCGCGCGCCACCATGCCGTCGGCCAGTACATGGCAGTCCGCGCAAAGGAATGTCACATTGAGCGGTTCGTCATAATCCCAGTGATGCCGCTGCAACCGAGCGCACCGGCGGCACCAGACACACCGCTCGGGCCGGTCGATCAACCCCAGAGCCTCGCCCAGGGCCGCCGCGTAGCGTGCGGACCGCGTGCGAATGCGCCGTGGACGCAGGTCATCAAGTGAGATTTCCAGGTGTCTGCCAAGTCGAGCGAACAGCGCGCGGCGACGATTCCGCTTCTGCTTTTTCATGGTTCGTGGCCCGTGGTGAAAGCCAGGAAGCAATGACAGCCCAGACACAAAAACAGGCCGCGGGAGTCACGGAGAAACTGGCCGCTCCCCGCCCCATCCCGCGGCCCCAGGCGGCGAGCGCTCGTGAAACTTCCATCATCAACGGTTGATTTCTAGGCAAAAACAATACCGAAAGCAAGACAATTCTTTCAAGCTCGTTTGGGTTCCGCACAGGGTGGCAAGATCATGATACGTGCTCACGACACATGCCACGCCTCTGGACAGCGTGATCTTGATCACCGATACTCGGACACAACGGGTCGCGGCCGGGTTCGAGAACGCTCCAGGAACTCACGAGATGCCAAATGACGATCAGGATAAGACCAGCGCAATTCTAACACGACGCTCCTGGCTCGGTTGTTCGCTTCTACGCGTGGCCGCGATTGTTCCGGTGCTCTCGATCACTCAACGTAACGCGCCGATCGCCCTTGCCGATGGAGAGCCGCGGTCCGTAGGCGATGGCAAGCTGATCGTGCGGACCGGTTCGACCGCTGAATCTGGAAAGCCCCGTGTCCGCGCTTGATTCCTGGCTCACTCCAAATGATCAATTCTTCATCCGTAGTCATTTTGGCGCACCGGCCGTCGACCTCCACCCCTGGGAGCTGGAGATCTCTGGCTTGGTGGACCGGCCCGCGAAGCTCAGCCTCACTAGCTTGCACGGTCGTGCCGAGGTCACTTTGCCGGCGGTCCTCCAGTGCTCGGGTAATGGGCGCTCACTGTTCCGGCCGGGAATGCCGGGAGTCGGCTGGGTGCGCGGTGCCGTCGGCCATGCGGAATGGACGGGTGTCCGGCTTGCCGATCTCCTCGAAGACGCGCGGCTCCAGTCCGGCGCAGCCCACGTTCACCTGATTGGCGCCGATGCCCCTCCCTCGCCGAAAACGCCCGCGTTCATTCGCAGCATCCCGATCGACCGAGCGCTTGACCCGAACACCCTGCTCGGCTTGCGAATGAACGGCTTGCCGCTTCCGGCTTTGCATGGCGGCCCATTGCGCCTGATCGTGCCGGGGTGGGCCGGAAACAACTGGATCAAATGGGTGCGCCGGATCGTGGTCGCCCGCGAGGAAGCGCCGGGCTTTTACATGCAGACGGGCTATCGACTACCCAGGTCGCCTTTGCCGGCGGGTGCGACCCCGAAACCGGAAGACCTGGTGCCGGTCACATGGCTGAATGTGAAGTCTCTGATCACCTGGCCTGACCGCGATGCCGCGCTCGTGCGCCACCGTCATGAGGTCCGCGGTGTGGCCTGGACCGGTCAAGGGCAGGTGACATCGGTCGAGTTCTCCACCGATCGAGACCCGCGCTGGCAGCCCGCGTCGATAACGACCGGCCCTCGTCCCGGAAGCTGGCGTCAGTTCCGCGTCGACTGG
The DNA here is from genome assembly GCA_963813575.1 of uncultured Planctomycetaceae bacterium. Classification (GTDB taxonomy): domain Bacteria; phylum Planctomycetota; class Planctomycetia; order Isosphaerales; family Isosphaeraceae; genus Aquisphaera. The sequence continues at coordinate 1,338,036 of CAWFAF010000038.1, read as the reverse complement.
GAACCGCGGGAGGCAGGCCGCCATGTTCTCCGCGTGCGCGCCACCGACTCGAATGGCGCCGTGCAGCCCCAGACGCCCGCATGGAACAAGAGCGGCTATCTCTGGAACGGCATCGATGAGGTCGCCTGTATCGTGCGTTAGGAGAACGAAATGAGAGCGCTTTTTGTGCTCGCGACGCTCGCGATCAGTGGAGCGTTGCTCGGCCTGGCTGCTCATCCAGACGCGCAGCCACCAGCCGCATCGGACGATGACGACGAGGCTGCCTACGAGGCGAAAGTCACGGAGCGGCAACTCCAGGAGAACTGCTTGATCTGTCATGAAGCAGATATGATCACCCGCCAGCGTCTGACGCCGGTGCAGTGGAAGGCTGAAGTCGAGAAGATGATCTTGTGGGGCGCTCCCCTGCCCGCCGAGGCGCGTCAGTCGCTCACCGATTACCTCTCGGGCCATTACTCTGATCGCCAGCCGCTTCCAGAACCCCACAGAATGGCGATCGGGGAAACGAAATCGCTCGAGCTCCCGGCGCTGGGGTCGCCAGTAACACCGGACGGGAATACGGCTTCCGGTGAGCGCCTCTACACCGCGAATTGTGCGAATTGCCACGGACCGAAGGCCCTGGGAGCTGAGCTTGGCCCGTGCCTGGTGGGCAAGGCTATCCTCGCTCATCCCGAAGCCTACCATCGGATTGTTCGCGAAGGCCTGCGACGGATGCCAGGGTTCCAGTCAGCCCTGACTGCGGCCCAGCAAGATGACCTGCTGAGCTGGCTGCGCAAGCAACGCTATCCCTGACAATCGGAGCCGGGACGACCGCCCCGGCTGATGCGATAAAGGACGTGCCGCCGCTGAGGGTGACCCTCTGCAAGGGAAGGATGGTCGAAATCATCCTCGGGCGTACGCGTCATGCCAATTCGCTCCATCACACGCATCGATCGCTGATTCGTTGTTGTTGTGAACGAGACGATCTCGTCGAGCCGGAGCTCATTGAATCCGAACTCCAGCACGGCGAGCGCGGCTTCGCCGGCGTAGCCTCGGCCCCAGTGTTCGCAGGCCAGCCGCCAGCCAATTTCAACACAAGGCGTGAAATGGGCCGCGAACGAAGGAACCGAAAGACCGACAAACCCGATGAACGGGGCGAGTTCGGGCAACTCGACCGCCCAGAGACCGTAGCCATGCCGCTCGAAGTTGTTGCGGATCCGTGTTGCGACGGCGTCACTCTCTTCACGGCTCAATCGCTTGGGAAAGAACTCCATGACACGCGGATCGGCATTGAGCGCTGCGAACGGTTCAAGATCAGCTTCGGACCATGGGCGAAGCTTGAGCCGGGCAGTCTCGATGGTGAGTGGAGACGAAGGGTTCATCGACCACAAGTCCCGACTATCTTGTTTTCGCTCGCCTGAGAATCGAACACCGGCGGTCCTGTTGTGCACTCTGGCTGAGCGAGGGTACCGTCCCTACAATGTCGCGGTCAATCATGCCACGATACCGAAATGAGCCATGTCCAGGCGAAACGCCCGTATCTTTTCGGCTGGGAACTCAGAGATTCATGGACAGGTACTGAGGAGAGCACCCATGATTCGATGGAAGACCGCTCCGGCGATTTTATTCTCTGCCGTGGTCGCCGCAAGGGCAGACGAGCTGCCTCGATTTGGTGGCGCGTGGAAAACGACGATGGGCTCCGTGACGCTCGAACAGAAAGGTCAGGACGTCACGGGCCGCATCGAGTTCTTCAAGCTTGAGCTCAAGGGGAAGGTCGAAGGCAAGGAGCTCAAGCTAGGCTATGATGAGGGCCAGATTCACGTTGACGCCACGCTCGGGCTGGAACCCTCGGTCAACGCCTTCAAGGGAACGTTCAAGGCCTCGAGCGGTAATCGAGGCTTCTGGAACGGCTGGAGGCCAGACCCGGCCGCGAGCAGCGGCAAGGCGATCGACTTTTCCGGCCTCTGGCTGACTGACCTGGGCCTGATGGAGCTGAATCAAGAAGGTGCCAAGTTTAAGGGCCGATACGCCCTGCGCGGGACGTCGAGGCTGGAGGGCAATGTCAAGGGCCGCCACCTCGACTTCCACGTCAAGGCCTTTCGCACAGGGCCGGGCTGGTTCGACCTGGACGGGAAAGGAATCGCCCTCACCGGAGCGGGTGGTACCGACGGCATGCCGGGCTGGTACGCCTGGAACGGCCGCAAGGCCCCCGAGTTCGTTCGTCATGCGCCCCTCAGCGCCAGCAAGATTGTCGATGGTTCCACAAATGGCTTGCTCACTTACTCGATACGCGCGCCCGAAGGCTATCAGGCGGCTGACGGCAAGAAATGGCCGGCCATCGTGATCCTGCATGGGTCGAACATGAACGGCAAGGCTTATGTGAGCACGCTTGCGGCGGTCTGGCCGGATGTCGCGCGCGAGTACATCATTCTGGGGATCAACGGCGAGACAGCGTCGAACTTATCAGTGGATGCTCCGGCGTTCAACTACACTTATGTGAACTACGTGGGTCGAAGCACGTTTCGCGGCTTTCCCGGCACGGACCGCGAAAGCCCTGCCCTGGTTCGCGAGGCGCTCAATGAACTAAAGAGTGCTTATCCAATCAAGCACTATTTCGTCGGCGGGCACTCGCAAGGCGGCTTCCTGACCTACAGTATCTTGATGAACAGCCCCGAGGCCATTGCCGGGGCGTTTCCGATCTCCGCCGGCCTGATCTTCCAGTGCGAACCTTCAGCGTACTCCGACGAGATACTCAAGGCGGCCCAGCGGGCCGTGCCGCTGGCCATCGTGCACGGCAAGACTGACCCAATGGTCGGATTTGACGGCGGCTCGTATGCCGCCGACCTTTTCCTCGACGCTGGCTGGCCCGCCGTCCGCTTCTTCGCCGATGACAACGGCGGTCACATGTTCGCTCGACTGCCGGTTGGCCCGGCCATCCGCTGGCTCGAGACCATGTCGTCCAACGACCCCAAGCCCATGCTCGACTTCGCCGAGAGCCGGCTGAAGGAATCGGCCCATCGCGACGCCATCGCGGCGGTCTCACGCGCCAGGTCACTTGCGCTCGACACCTCGGACAAACAGCGGCTCAACCGTTTGAAAGAGTCCATCGACGCACTTGCCGTACCAAAGGCCAAAACGTATCTGGAAGTGATCAAGGCCGAAAAGGACAATTCCTGGGTGGACGAGTTCTTGGCGTTCCGCGACGAGTTCGAGTACGCCGATGCCTCGGCCGAGGTGATGAAGGCTTTTGACGCCCTCCGCGCCAAGCACGGCCCACCGGCACAAAAGGCGATGGGTGAGGCGCGCGGCCTGTTCCAGCAAGGACGGCGCAATGACGGGTACGCCAAGGCCAAGGAGGTTGTCGATAAGTACTATGCGTCTCCATCGTATCGGCTGGCCAAGAAATGCCTTGCCGAGCAAAGGTGAAGTGGGCAAAACGAATCAGGGAGCGAACTCGCGTACGATATGCTCACGGGCCAGAAGCGCCGCGCCCAGCATACCGGCGTTGTCGCCGAGTGAGGCGCGGACGATCTTGATCCGGCCTTCGGGGTCGGTCAAGATCTGCGTGCGTGCCGATTTCCGCACGAGATCAACCCACGGGTCCCCGAGCGCTCCGGCCACTCCTCCGCCCACGATGACAATCTCAGGTCCCAGCACGTTCACCAGTCCGCCCAGCCCCAGGCCAAGGTAGTGCGCGGCTCGCTCAACCGCCTTGCAAGCCACGGCGTCTCGTTCAGCCACCGCCTCGGCCAGGTCTCCGCTCTTGAGCCGGCCGCCTTTTCGAGCCATCTTCTCCTGGAGAACGGTTTGCGACCCTTTGCGTATTGCCCTCAGCACACGCCGCTGGATGGCCGTCTTGCTCGCCAGGGCTTCCATGCAGCCTCGCCGCCCACAACCACACCGAGGACCGCCCGCCTTGATGATGGTATGACCAAGTTCTCCCGCGTTGTCTGTCGATCCACTCAAAATATCTCCGCCCAGCACGATGCAGCCGCCGATGCCTGTGCCGACGAAGGCCGCGATCAGGTCGCGATGGCCCCTTCCAGCACCCAGGCGGAATTCCGCGTAGCCGCCAACGCGCACGTCATTTTGCACCAGGACCGGGCGATCGAGAAACGCGGCGAGCTCCGGTCCGATCGGATAGTTCTTCACGTTCAGGTTGGCGCTGAAGAGGATCACCCCCGCGCTCACGTCGAGGGGACCTGGCGAGCCGATGCCGCCTGCCGCCACGTCCCCGCGATTGACCCCGGCGCAATCGAGTGCTTCCGTGACGCACTCGGTCATGGCTTGCAGAATCGCCGGTCCCCCTTCCTTGGCGGGAGTATTGCGTTTGGCGCGCCCCAGGATGCGGTTATCCGCACTGACGACGCCAGCAAGAATCTTAGTTCCGCCAAGGTCAACTCCGATAACCGGCGGTCCCCCTCCGGGCCATGTCATGACGCACGCTCCGATCCTCTGATCGAGTCTGCGGGAGGATCCTCCCGACTTTCGACCGGATACTTTACCCGATCAAGGGTCGACTCCGGAATGCGCGGGGAGCACTTTACCGGGAAGTCGGCCGAGAAGCTCCGGCGTGAAGCCCGTCGAGCAGTCGAACCGCCTCGTTCACAATGGTTTCCCCACTGCCCCGTTCGAGGAAGCTGTGCAAGCCCATCCACACCTGGTAACCACCCCGGTCGAAGCCGGCCTGGTCCGGGATGTAGCCAACGTAATCGTTGGCAAGCTCGAACACGCAGGTATACCTGTACGGTGATCGCCGCTTGATCTCCTGGCCCAGCACCGTGAAAAACTCGCCAGGAACCCCGACGATCGCCACGTCGCCAAGCGCCATCGCTTGCACCCAAGTCTTACGAATCTGCCCTTGTTTTGGCTCGAGAACCCTGCGCATGGACCGGAATGTCTCGATCACCGATCGAGCGGCCTTTGGGTCGGGAATCCGCTTGGTGCAGTAGGCTGTCGCTTCCTGGTCGGCTTTCGCCTCGTCGAAGTGTCGAACCTTCAGGCTAATCTCCTTGCGAGCCGCGGCGATCCGGAGGGCGGGACGGCTCTGAGCGCTCTCAAGCGCCGACGTAACGGCCTGTTTGATCCGGAAAGTCGCTTCCGTGGCGGTCAGGTCGAGGTTATGGGTCGATCCCGACGCCCCCTCGAAAAAGAGCACTGTCCCGCCGACTTTCTTCTCCAATGATTGAGCCGCGAGTCCGTAGAACGACGGCGACCGCACGCCCGGGGTCAGGGTGCCGATGGTGTGCGTCGAGTGGTTGAACAAGACGGCCTCGAACGACAGATCCGCACGGCGGAACGACAGCACCGGCAGCTCCGGGTCGAAAGGTCCGGTCGGGCGGACCGCGTCGGCATGCGAGCCAACCCAGTAGATGGTGCCGTCGGAAAGGAGCAGCCGGCTGTTTCTACCCACCGACGACTCTTCCCCCAGGCGGAACCAGAACGTCACGGGCTGAAGACGCCGAAAAGCCGCCACGGCGGCCGCGCTGATCTTCTGCTCAACCTGGCTCCTGAACGCCTCGTCACGGTGATAGCCGTGCACCGTAACGGTCGTCGGCGCATGGTGAGTATGAGTCGCGTTGATCAAAATATGATCGAACGGAATTCCGGTTTCACGTTCGATGCTTCTTGCCGCGCGATCGAGCACATCGCGCTCGATCATCAGCACGTCACAGGCGACGAGCGCAATCCGCTCTCCCATGCGGTCCTCAACCACAAGAGCCGAAGCGCGCAGTTCTCCTTCCTGCCCGTGCGCTATTCCCGGGCCAATTCCACCACCGATCACCATGGAATCGTCGGCCGTGAGCACCACCGCGGCCGCGCCAGCCTTGAGATCGGCCGCGTCTGAATCCAAGGAGAACATGGCGAGAAGAGCCGCCGAGAGTAGCGATATTCGATTCATGGGCTTGGTTCGAGTAAAGGGCGGCGAATTGGGCATGGATCGAAACAATTCTCAGCCGGCGCCGCGGTTCCATATCAACGAGGGGGCACTCACGACCCGGGTTGCTCGCAATCGAGGGGACTTCGCGAATCCCCCTGAGCGCAAGTCGGCAACTTGTACCTTTCTCCGGCGCGCCTGTCGGCGAAGCCCCATTTCTCCCAGCCCGGTCCAGCGGCGAACGTTACCGGGGACTCAGAAAACAGTACTCGGCGCATGTCTTGGAGTCCAAGGGGTTGAATTCCTTCCGGAAAATGAGATAGCCCTGCTCGGCTAGCAGGCTGATGACCTTCACGAAAGAGCCCCAATGGTCGTCGTCCCACAGATGGAACTCCACCAAGAGCTGCTTGACCGAGAGCCTCGCGAGAGTCCCGGACGTGAGGATCTCCGTCAATGCAGCCATTTCTCCTCCTTCAATATCGATTTTCAGAATATCAACATGCCTATGTCCCAGCTCGGCGGCGATCTCGCTGAGGTGCTTGACCTTGCATTTCTCGTCTTCGAGGACCAGATCATCGGCTTGAGCGGGGTCCAGGGAAATCGGTCCCAGCCCCACGGCATGGAACCAGAATCTCCCTTTGCCGACCGGTTGTCCGGGTCGGCAACCGGCAAAGTCACGCACTACCGACGGAGTTGGGTCGAAGCAACGGACCTCGCAGCCGTAAAGTCCGGCCATCTCGGCGTCGAATGAGATGTCGTCCCCGGCGCCGAACGAGTACACCACGGTCCCGGTCCTCAGAGACTGGGGATCGCTCACCCATTTCCCGCCGTCACCGAACGTCCCGACCCGGACCATGTTCTTGGCGTCGATGACGGCATCGAACAGGAACATTCGTTGTAGACCCTCGTATCCCTTGAGAAATACCTCGGGGTCTTTCTTGAAAGCCTCCAGCAGCTTGGCCTGGTCGTCGATACGCCTATTCTGCACGTACTTCGCGGGCAGACGCTTGTAGAACGCGTCACGTTCAATGAGGTAGGCGTTCTCATCGACGGTCGGACGGACTTGCTTCGGCGGGTTCGGCGGACGCGTCGCGGAGCGCTCGATGATCACGGGCTGGGATGCGCTCGGATGAAGGGCCGATTGAAGCCAATCCGTGGAATACAGCCGCAGGCCAATCAGCGCCACGCAGAGACCACAACAGATAAAAATGGAAATAAAGCGCTTTGATATTCGCATGTGCTTGCACCAAAATTCATCGGCGACGGTGCCTACGCGTTGCGATCGTACGCCACACTCGCCACTGTATGCCGGACCCATGGCGGATTCAAGGCGATCAGCTTGGGGGGACCGAAAAGAGAACGGGGACCGAAACGCCACGCCGACAAACCAGCATCCGCCTTGCCGGATTGAGTGATCAGTCGGCGTTCGATCGAAGGATCTCTTGCAGCTCGGAGGCGTCGATCGTTTCACGGTCGATCAACCTGGCGGTGATCTGCTCGAGGGTTTCTCGGCGCGATTCGAGAACTTCTCTGGCGCGAGTTTCGGCGGTCTCGATGATGCGGCGGACCTCGAGGTCGATCTCGCGAGCGGTTTGCTCACTCCAGGATTGGTCCGGTCCGGAAGAGGCGGCCGCGTCGGAGCCGCGCGCGTAGTTGAGACGGCCGACGACGCGGCTCATGCCGAACTCTGCCACCATGCGGCGGGCGATCTGGGTGGCGCGCTGGAGGTCGCTGGTGCAGCCGTCAGACGCTTCTCCCAGCAGCAACTCCTCGGCGAGCGTGCCGCCGAGCAGGCTGCTGATCGCGTTTTCGAGGGAAGTGCGGGTGTGCAACAAACGGTCTTCCTCGGGACGATACAGAGTGTAGCCGAGCGTTCCGTTGCCGCGCCCGATGATCGAGACCTTGTGCACGGGGTCGGTCTCGGGGAGACAGCGCGCGACCAGGGCATGGCCGGCTTCGTGGCAGGCGATGCGGCGTTTTTCTTCGCGGCGGAGGATCCGTTGTTTCTTCTCGGGTCCGGCGATCAGGCGTTCGATGCCCTCCTCAAACTCGGGCAGGCCGACGTGGGGCTTGCCACGGCGGGCCGCGAGCAGGGCCGCCTCGTTGACGAGGTTGGCCAGATCAGCGCCCACGAAGCCCGGAGTCATGGCGGCGACCTGCTTCAGGTTGATCGTCTCGTCGAGCGGCACGGATCGGGCGTGCACCTTGAGGATCTGCTCGCGGCCGACCAGGTCGGGCCGGTCAACCACGACTTGCCGGTCGAATCGGCCGGGACGCACGAGGGCCGGGTCAAGCGTCTCGGGGCGGTTGGTCGCTGCCAGCAGAATGATGCCCCGGTTGGCGTCGAAGCCGTCCATTTCGACCAGCAGTTGATTCAGCGTCTGGTCGCGCTCGTCGTGGCCGCCTGGTCCCCCGGCACCACGGGCCTTGCCGATGGCGTCGAGCTCGTCGATGAAGATCAGGCTAGGCGCCCTCGCCTGGGCTTTCGCGAACAGGTTGCGCACGCGCAAAGCGCCCACACCGACGAACAGCTCGACGAAATCGGACCCAGAAAGCGAGAAAAAGGCCACGCCCGCCTCGCCGGCCACGGCGCGGGCCAGCAGCGTCTTGCCGGTGCCCGGTGCGCCGATCAGGAGGACGCCCTTGGGAATGCGGCCGCCCAGCGATCGGTATTTCTCCGGCGTTCGCAAGAAATCAACCACCTCGCGCAGCTCGGTGATGACCTCATCATGGCCGGCGACGTTGTCGAATGTGACACGGTCTTCATCAGCCCCGTACAGGTGCGGCCGGCTGCGCGCAAAGGCCATGGCCGAACCCATGCCGCCGGAGCGCGAGACCACCCACGAGAATGCCACCAGCATGATGATGAATACCGCCCCGGGCAAAACCACCGTCTGAAGCGCCGACGGTGCGGAGTCGGCTTCAAACTCGCCTCCGGGTATGTGCGCGTCCAGCAGCCTGATGAGATCGGCGTCCTGCTCCATGCCCACGCGGGAAACACGGTAACGGGACGGCCGGTCCGGCGACTCGGTGACCAGCAGTCGACCCTCGATTAACGATGGGCCCGACCTTCGCGGTGGCGATTTCTCCCCGTTCAAGAAGCTTGCGAAACTGGCCATAGGCCAGGGTTTTTATTGGTGCTTGACGTACGAGAACCGTCACACCGACCGCCGCGGCGGCCGCGGCGGCAATCAGCAATCCCAGGACAACTTTTCGTCGCAGGCGACGCGACCTTCGGCAGGGAAACTTCAAGGAGCTCATGCGATCAACCAGGAGAGTGCAAGGATGCGGGTTCGTGATGAGAACAGGCGGTTATCTGTGGATCCAGTGGATGCGCGACGGCTTCAAATTCCGTCCGGTGGTTGCAGTCTTATCTCAGGAAAGTGATGCGTTTCGCCCCCGGCCGCGGGAAAGATCAGTGGCGCCGTTGCCGGCCGGGGCACGCCCCAGGGAAAGGTGGGGCAATGGTGAGTGGGGCTCGATTCGCTTGGCCTTGGAGAGGTCGATCTTCTCATCCGAGAGATTGACCTCATACCTGCGGTTGCCCGCAAGCTGCAAGGGGATCTTGATCGTGAACGTCGAACCCTGACCGAGCTGGCTTCTCAGATGGATCTCGCCGCCGAGCAGTCGCGTCAACTCGCGGACGATCGACAGTCCCAGGCCGGTTCCCTGGTGCTCGCGAGTGAGGACGGTGTCTTCCTGGCCGGGCACCTTGGCCTGGCGGAACTTCTCAAAGACCGTCTCCCGATCTTCCTCGGCGATGCCGATCCCGGTGTCCTCGACTTCGAGCACCACGTAACGTCCCTCGGAGCGCGCCCGCAAGGTTACCCGCCCTCCCTCGGGTGTAAACTTGATGGCGTTCGAAAGCAGATTGTAAAGAATCTGGCGCACTTTGCCAGGGTCTTGCCTCATCAGCGGGATCGCTTCCTCCAGGCGGCACTCCAGCGTGATGTTCTTGCGGTCGGCCATCGGCCGTGCGAGGTTCGTCAGAGCCTCGCTGACGTCTCGGATCGAGAAGTCGTCGATCCGCACTTCCATCTTGCCGCTTTCAATCTTGGCCAGGTCGAGGATGTCGTTGATCATGCCCAGGAGCATCTTGCCCGAGGTCTGGATGTTGGCCGCGTAGCGCCGCTGCCGCTCGCCCAGCATGTCGCTGCCGGAGAGCACCTCGGAAAAGCCGATGATCGAGTTCAAGGGCGTGCGCAGCTCGTGGCTCATGGTGGCCAGGAAGTCGCTCTTGAGGCGGTTCATCTCGTAGAGGGCCATGTTCGCCTGGGCCAGCTCGTCAACCTTGCGATCGAGGTCGTTATTGACGTCGCGCAGCTCTTGCTGCATGGCTACCAGGTTGTGCAGCATCCGGTTGAACGCGTGCGACAGGTCCTCAAATTCGTCTCCGGTCTGGATCTGGCTGCGGATGTTCAGCCGGCCGGCCGCGATAGCATCGGAAACGTCTCGCAGGTGCTTGACGGGCTTGACGATCACGTAGCGAACAATCATGGCCGAGGACAACATCGCCAGAATCGCCGTCACCAGGGCCGCGGTGATCAGCATGGCGCGGTTGCTGTTGATCGCCTTGTTGATCTGATCCATCGGCACGTTGATCACCACGGCTCCGGCAAGATCGCCGGCCTTGGTATGCACCCAGTGCTGGCCGTCGCCGGTCGGTCGCGTCAGATGATTGTCGATGCGGTTCAGTAGATCCTCGCGGTTCTCGAGGCCGGAGTCTTCCTTGCTGTTGCTGTGACAATCCATCAAGCAACTGGGCTTGAGCGTCACGGCCTGGATATACTGGTATTCCTTCTTGCCCGGCGTGATTCGCTCGGTCCACATCGGAGTGCCGTTGGCGAAGGTATCAGGCTGGCCGACGGGCTTCCCCGTCTTGCTCATCGCGCCTTCGTCGGTGGCCGCCTGCAGAAACCGCGCCAGCGTGGCTCGCTCGAAATCGTCGGCCGGCTGCCGCTTGGTCTCCTTGGGATTGTATGGGTTGAGCACGCGGGATTTGTAGTTCGGCAAATCTTCCACTGGGGACAGGTCTCCCCAGAGGACGTTGATGATCGATTCGAAATCGTGATTTCCCAATTCTCGGTAATGGATATTCTGAAGAACGCCACGCGCGAGCATCTGGGCCGACCGGGTGTTCTGCCGTTTCACCAGGTTTTCGGTTTTGTACCCATAGAGCAGGAAGCTAACGGTCACCAGCAGGAAGATTCCCAGGCCGAAGATGAAGCGGCATTTCCGCTCCAGGCTGGTTTCACCAAGCAGGTGCTTGAAACTGCGATACGACACGGGTCAAAACCCTCAGCCTGGTCCCGCGATCCGCGTGAGCCTCGTTCTCGATCTCGGACGCTACTGCGCCAGCCGGTATCCTCATCCATCGGCGCTGTCCGCCCTGCACCATCATCGTGAAAGGACTCTTCAACCTACTCGAAAACCGCCTGGACGGCCAGACCTAGACCTGGACAATCAGTGCTCGAGACCGAAACCTGACTGCAACCAACGAAGAATGGCCTTCGATCTCGATACGCCCAACTCCACCGCACGGTAGAAAGGACAAGAATCTTGCTCGCCATGGCCTTCACCGACCTGGTGAATTCGACGGCTGTCAAGTCGCTGCTACCCGGCCACGACCGCGAGGCCCGTAACCAGGCGTACATCGAGACCGTGGAGCGGCCCCACCGCAGCCGCCTGACCGAGCGGCTCGATGCATTTGAAGGCCGCGTCGTCAAGAGCCTGGGAGACGGTTTTTTTCTGATCTTCGCCAATCTGCCCAGCGCCGCGAGATGGGCGATCAGCGTGCAGAAAAGCCTTGAGCAGCAGCCCATCGCCACGCCGCTCGGTCCGCTGGAGGTCAAGATTGGCCTGCACGTGGGCAGTCCGGAAGTCAGCCCTCATGATCCCAATGATTATCTCGGGCAGGAGGTCGATTTCGCGGCCCGGCTCAGAGACCTGAGCAGCGGCCGCCAGATCGTGATCTCCGAGTCGGCGGCGGCCCTGCTGCGCGAAGCCCAGCTTGACGGCCTTTGCGTGCACCCACACGGGCTGCGCGACTTGAAGGGGATTGGCCGCGTGCCGGTGTTCGAGCTCCTGCGCCAGGGACAGGCGCCTCGGAAACTCAAGCAACCCGCGGCCTCCCCTACGAACCTGCCAGCGCCACCGGCCGCGTTCATTGGCCGGGAGGACCTCATCGAGACGATTGAGTTGGCTCTCCGCGAGGGGGCGTGACGGTTCTCAAAGGTGAAGGGGGCATGGGGAAAACGGCGCTTTCCCTCAAGGTCGCGCACCAGGGCCTTGCAAGTGGAGCGTTCTCTGGCGGCGTCGCCTGGGTCAATTGCGAGCTCGGGCCCAACCGGGAAGAATGCCTGCGGCAGGTCGCTCACGTCTTCTTCGGCGACCGCATGGAGCAGGAGTCTCTCGAACAGTGCCACAACCGGGTGCTGGAGCACATGAATGCAGCCGATTCCCTGGTCGTGCTTGATAATTTCGAGACGATCGGGCACGACGCGGACATGCTGCGCTGGCTGGCGGAATTGCGGCCTCCCGCGCGGGTTCTCGTCACCACCCGCGAGCAGCCGCCCGGGTTGCACGGCCGTGTGATCCCCGTGCATGAGTTGACCGACCTTGAAGCCGTGGCACTCTTTACCGAGAAAGCCACACGGGCCGGGTTCGATGCCGCAGGCCGCGAGCCCGAGATCCAGGAGATTTGCACGGCCGTCGGCGGTCAGCCGCTGGCGATCGAGTTGCTGGCTGCCCGGTGCGGTCTGGTTCCCCTGAGCCGATTACTCCAGCGCGTGCGGTCCGGGCCCGACGTGATCGCCGCCCCCGCCGACCCGACGCGAAATCCGCGGCACCAGAGCCTGCTCAACTGCATTGAACTGTCGCTGAAGAGAGCTCAGCCAACCAGCAAGCGACATGCTGCTTCGCCTGTGCGTCTTTCCCGACGGCGCCAGCCCCGCCGTCATCTGTGCCGTCACGGGCACGGAAGAATGGGATGAAGCCGCGGCGCAGCTCGTGGCCGCGTCGGTCTGGCGGCTATCGGGAAATCGGTACACCGTCCATCCACTCGTCCGGCAGATCGCTCTCGGAAAACTGGGAGCCGGGCGGCCAGCCCGTGAAGCAGAGGCCGCGCGGGCGGTCGCCACATTCGTGAGCCGGCGAGCCCAGGAGGTCGGGAGTACGCCGGTCCAGCCTGCGGCGCTTGCCGCGCTGAAGGCTGCTCTCAACTGGTGTGAAGCAGAGCTACGCAACCTGGTCGCAACCGCTGACCTTGCTTTCGCCGGCGGTGACTGGATGTCGGTCTTTCAGCTCTCCGCAGTCGCTCTTCAATTTCTTCCAGGTCAGAGGACACTGGAATGACGCGGAGCATCTGCTGAATCTGGCCCTGAACGCGACCCGCAGCGCCGGCCACCAAGCCGGCGAAGCCCTCACGCTCAATCACCTGGGCCTGATCTATCTCAAACAAGGCCGGTGGAGAGAATCTGAAGCAGCGCAGCCAGGAGAGCCTTCGTATATGGCGCAGCGTCAAGACAGCGCGGAACAGGCAACACGCTCAAACACCTGGGGCGCCTGCTCCAGCTTCGCGAGCGCCTCGATGAGTCGGAAGCCATCTGCCTTCAAGCCCTCGACGTGTTGCGCAAGGCCGGCGATCCCGTGGGCGAGGCCAAGACACTCGCCTACCTCGGAAATGTTTACCGCTACCAGGATCGCTTTCCAGAAACGGTCAAGGTCTACGAGGAAGGGCTCGAGGTCAGTCGCCGGGTCGGCGATCGCTACGACGAGGGAGACATCCTTCGCCACCTGGGTCAGGTCTATCATTGCCAGGGCCAGTTCGATCAGGCAAAGCGATCGCTCCAGAAGAGCCTGGCCATCTGGCGAGCCTTTGACGATCGTCATAGCGAGGCTGTCATCCTCGACGGCCTGGGCGCCGTGCTCCGCGATGAGCACCGCTACGCCGAGGCCGAGGAGATGTTCCTGCAGAGTTTCGCCGTCTTCGAGGAGTTCCGCGACAGACGAAAGGAGGGGGCAAGCTTGCTGAACCAGGCAAAGCTTCAGTCGCTCCAGGGCAGGACGCCGACGGCTCTGGACCTGGCGCGCCAGGCTGTCACGGTGCTTGAGCAGACGGAAGATTCGTGGTCGCTCAGGCAAGCCAGGGCGTTTGTGGAACGGCCTTTCCGCCCAGCCTGCCGTTGCAGCGCAAACACCCCAAGCATGATGTCTTGAACGGGCCGAACGCGATCTCGCGAGCCGTCATCAGGGAAAATTTACAATCCGCGCCCCGGCCGCCGAATTTGCAGGAGTAACCGGCAAACTCGGTCCGATTCGAATAGCGATGACCGACGATATCGGATGAGCCGAGGCTAGAAACTACCATGGTCGCTTCCAGGTCTGCACGATGCCATTCAGGTTTGCATTTCCTGTCTCTGGCCGCGATATTGCTGTCCGGCTCGGGCTGCGTGGGGCCAGGAGACGGCTCGGGACCGGGTGTGGTCCGCGCGGTGATGTGGGGACCCCGTGGGGGCGGAAGCCACAATCCGGATGAAGAGATCCGTCTCCCCGCGGCCGAGCAGATGATCGACGAGCTCGACCGGATCATGACGGCAAACGGCACCATCGGCGTCAAGTCTCCCGACGTCTGGGGCCAGGACCGTCTGGCCAAGTTCCGATCCGAGTACGAGACGCAGATGGCCACCTGGCTGAAGGCGGGCTTCAAGGGCGAGCTCAACGCCTCGATCCGCCGCGAGGAGAGCGAAGCCCGGCGGTTGCAGCTTGGAACGAGCGTCGGAGAAAGCACGGGCTCCGCATCATCGCCAAGCAGCGAGGTCGGATCCGCCGCCGCGGTTTCAAGCGCGCTGGCAAGCTCGGAAACGACCACACGCGCAACGGGAGATTCCGCCGATAAAACCGCCGTGGCCCTCGAGCCTACTGTCGTTCTGGACGAGCATTCCAACTACCTCAATCACCTCAATCAACTCCGGCGAATCAACGCGGGTGACGACCTGGCCGATCGGCCCGGTTATGGGCTCTATCTCGTCCGGATTCCCGTGACGCTCTCGCCCGGCCCGAAGAGCCGGCGCGGCAAGGGGGCCATCATCACGGTGTCGGCAAGGTCGCTGATGACGCAAGGACACGCTGCGGAACACGCTGCGGAACGCGGTCATCAACGAGACCGTGAACAATCTGACACAGTCGATTTGCAACCAGTCGTGCAAGCCGAGCGACCCCTGGTCGAACCCGGGCGGCGGCTCGTTCTCGCTGGTCGCCTATGCCGACAGCGAGATCCTGTACGGGCCACGGAACATCAGCCTGCTGAGAGAAGAGGTCGAGCACCAGCTTGAGCGAGACCTGTCCGATGAGCCGCACCACCGCAGTGCCCGCGTTGCCGAATGGCTGCGCGATGAGCTCGAAGGGTCGTATCACCTGCTCGAGGCGGCGGCGACGCCCGTTCAGGAATCGCAGCCAGTCGCCATGGCCGATCCGCTCGAGGAAATCGGCGACTTGCTCACCCGCAGGGACTACGCTCGCCTGGCGTTACTTCAGTCCGATGGATCCTCGGATCAGCAGGTACGCAAGGCAGGCGGCTCAAATCTGCTGAACAACGTGGCCGATGCGGGCTCACGGCGCATTGAGGACGATCGACACCCTTGCCTTTGCTCTCAGAGTGCAGGCTGCGGCTCTCAACCGCCGGCTCAAGCAAGACATGATCGACCAGGATTCGAGTCTCAAGCCCGACGATCTGAAACGGATCAGCTTCTTCCAGCCCGATGCGTCGAAGCAAGCCGTGAATCTCTTCGTGAAGTATGTCGAGGCCAAGTGGCCGCTCAGGGTTTATGCCATCGAGCCGGTGATCGCCCAGCAGAACGTCGCCGACGCGTTCGGCCGGCGAGTGCAGTCGTCGCTGGACCTGGCCGGCGCGGCACCCGTGGCCCCGCTTCAGGTTCCTGGGCGGGCTGGCGGCTGCGGGGCTCAGCACCGAGCGCCGCACCGCGGAGGACGAGACGGCGATTCGCCTCAATCCCACCATGGTCGGCTTCGGGGCCGGTGAAAGCACCTTCGGGTGGGTCTTCTATCCCCGCATCCAGACCCGCAACCGCCAGGGCCAGCTTTTCACCAATGTCGCCTTGCTTCTGAACGGCCGTTTCCCCGACCCGACCGGCAAGGACCAGAGCATCGAGCCCGGCCAGCGTGAGTGCACCGCGCTCATCGAGATGCCCAATTTCATTCCCAAGATTGAGTTCATCACAGTCGCGAGCTGGTTTCGCACCAGCGAGGTCGGCGACGGCCGCAAGATGGAGCTGGAGAAAGCCACCACCCTGGGCCGCAAGCTCGTCGCCGCCGAGAATGCCCTCAACCGCGCCAAGATTGACGGCCAGTATCGCCCCGAGGAATACCAGATCGCGCTCGAGCGTATCAACCAGCTCAAGAGCATGATGCCCACGCAGCGCCTGGTGGTGCGCGTGCCGTTTACCGACAACAACAACGACTCGCGCATCTTCTGCTCGCAAGGAGGCCAGCTTCGCCCCGCGCTACTCGCCTGGCACGGCCGGCCTCCCCAGGAAGGCGATGAATCAACCATCCTGCTGGAGGGAAAGAACTTCAGCATTCACGATACCCACGTGATCGCCGGCGGCAAGCCCGCCAGATCCGTGCTCGTCAGCCGCAGCTTGCTGGAGATTACGATCAGCAAGGATGCGCACCCGACACCCAGCGCGGACGGCAATCCCTTGCTCGATATCAACGTCGCCACGCCCAATGGCGTTTCCAATCATCTGCTCATCAAGATGCGACCGTCTGATCATGAGCACAAACGAGACGACTTGCCGGCCAAGCTCGCGGAAGATAAGAAGCTCGAAGCACGGTCAGACGGCAAGCCCGCCGCCAAGAAAATTGCGGTCAAGCCGCACGAGAAGAAGGATGAGGCCGTGAAGCTGAAGTAGGACCGCGGCCTTAGATTGGCGGCCGCGGCCCCTGGAAACGCTCGGTGGCTATATCGATCAGACGTGGCTCTTCTCCCTGACGCCGCGACTCTTGCGGATGTGGCAAGCGCGGTTGTAGGCGTCTTCGACGGCCCCGCGCGCGTGGGCCCACGTCATGTTGCCGCGGTCACGGCGATTTTCCCAGTCGCGCTCGAGATCGCTCTCGATATTGGAGAAGCCGCGGTCGCTGTATCTCGACTCGGCCTCGGCCCCGTAATGATAGGCGGGGTGGTACGTCTCGAAGCTTTCGCCTTGCTTCACATAGGGACGACCAGAGAAGTTCTCGCGCAGCCAGTTGTCTTCCGTCGTGGGGTCGATCATCTCGCCGATGCCCTTGCCGGCATAGCCGCCAGCCACCGCGCCAACTGCCGCGCCGACCGCGGTCCCGACCGGCCCCGCCATCGTGCCGACCGCCGCGCCTGTCGCCGCGCCACCGACCGCGGCCCCGATGCCAGTCTCGATCGGGTGTGAACCGGGCGGCGTTCGTGATCGGATCGGGATTGCGACTTCCCGTGGGCGGCAGATCGACTTTCTTCTCGGCATCTTTCTTGCTGGCCATGATGCAACTCCTTGGTTGAGTGTTATGCGCACTAAAGCATGCCCGTGCTTTGCCTCGCATGATTCTTCTGCCGGGCAGCGTGGGGAAAGTACCGTGCAAATCAAGTGCCGGACGGTCAGCCAAGGGGTGAACGCACACGGACGCTTGGACCGCGTTACTGTCCGCGTGCCAAATTCATGTCGATACGGATGTCGATCGCCGGCTCCGGCGAGATCGCGGCTGGCACCGCGGGCAGAAGTAGGTGGGGCGGCCGATGAGGCCGGCGATCCTGGTCTTCTCGACGGGCAGGGAGCAGCCGTGGCAAGGCTTACCGGCTCGACCGTACATCGCGTTCTGAGAAAGAAAGCCGCCCTCCAAGCCCAGCACGGTCCGATAACCGGCGTCGAAGCTGGAGCCCTCGGCGGCGATCGCAATGGCGAGAACTTCGCCGATCGCGCGATGCAGTTGTTCTAGCTCTCGTTTCGAAAGTCCCGACGCCATCCGCTCGGGATGGATCCTGGCGGCGAATAGAACCTCATCGGCGTAGATGTTGCCAATACCGGCAAGCACCTTTTGATCCATGAGCGCCGGTTTGATAGCCCGCCGCGTGCGGCGAAGCCTTGCCGCAAGATCCGCACAGTCGATCTCCAGGGCGTCCGGGCCGTGCGATCGGGTGAACGCCTTGGCGGCTTCTTCGGCTGAGCTGTACCAGTGGATCTTGCCCAGCCGGCGCGTGTCGCAATACCAGATCGTCGCCCCAGGTTTCGCCAGGCGGAATGTCAGGCGAATGTGATCGGCTCGAGGCGGCTTTAACAGCCAGAAGCCTCCAGTCATCCGAGGCTGGATGACGATCAATCCTCGGTGTCCGGCGAGCACGATCACGACCCACTTTCCCCGGCGAACCACCTCCGCGACTTCAACCTTGCGTCCCCGCCGCTCAAACTCCGCCGCCTCGCACCCCTGAATCAAAAAGGGATCGTGAACCGTGACCCGCTCGATCACCCGCCCCGCCAGGGCCGGCCGCAGGCCACGTACCATCGTTTCGACCTCGGGAAGCTCCGGCATCGCTACCTCCTGATTTCTGTCTGAAACCATTGTACCGAAGTCCTGAAATCTGCTACCAATCTGCGAGAAAACCCTCATCTTCTTCCAAATTCCACCAATTCTTTGGAGGATCTTGACAAATTCTTGCGTTATATTGGTAGATATTGAAAGAGACCGGGAAGGTTTACTTCCAGATACAGGATTTTCATGCTGGTCGAGACGCGCCGTCGCCATCTCCTGGAACTGATTAGCCGTCAGGGTTTTGCCACTCTGGACGAGCTGACGAAGCGGTTGGGAGTTTCCGAAAGCACGGTCAGGCGCGACCTTGAGGCTCTTGGTGTTGCCGGCTCGGTCAAACGAACTCACGGCGGAGCGGTTTACTCGGGCGAACTGCGACTCGATGCCGGCGTTCGATGACCGCACCCAAACGGCGGTTGCCGAGAAAAAGGCCATCGGCTGGGCGACCGCCACGCTCGTGGAAGACGGCGACACGGTGCTGCTTGACGGCGGGACGACCACGCTCGAAGTGGCCCGGGCACTTCTGGGCCGGCAAGTTCACGTGGTGACCAACAGCCTGCCGATCGCCCAGCTTCTGGCTTCGAGCCAGTCGACCGACCTGATCTTGATCGGCGGATACGTGTACCCGCGGACGGGGGTCGCGATGGGTCCCCTGGCCATCGCCACGATGCAGGGCATCCGGGTTCGCAAGGCGATCCTGGGCGCGGGCGGGATCGTGGCCGACGGCATTTACAACTCCAACGTCATGCTCGTGGAAACCGAGCGGCAGATGATGGCCTGCGGGCAAGAGGTGGTCATCGTGGCCGACCATACCAAGTTTGGACGGTCAGCCCTGGCCAGGCTGTGCGGGCTCGAGCAGGTGAACCGAGTCGTCACCGACCCCGGGCTGCCCGAGGATTACCGCCTGATTCTTGAGTCGGCCGGGCTGTCGATCCACCTGGCACCACTGGGTGAGCCCCAGACGGCCAATGGAACTTCATCAAGTACCGAAGCTCCCCGGAGCGTTGCCATGAGGACCGAGGCATGAGCACAAGCACCCTTGTGAGTGTCAATCGAGACCGGGTCGAAGCCCTGGTCCGGTCGATCCTGCTCAAGCAGATGGAGCAAGGGCCCTCGCCCAACGGGCGAACGAATGGGCATGCCTACCAGCCCAGGATGGTGGTCAACATCTCGGCCCGGCATTGCCATCTCACCCAGGCAGACGTCAACGTGCTTTTTGGACCGGGCTACCAGCTCACGGCGATGCGGCGGCTTTATCAGGACACCGACTTCGCGGCCAACGAGACCGTCGCGGTGGTCGGCCCTCGCCAGCGGATGATTCCGGGCGTGCGGATCCTGGGCCCCTGCCGCAAGTTCAGCCAGGTCGAGCTGGCGTTCACCGACGCGATCAGCCTGGGCATCGACTTGCCGGTGCGGCTCTCCGGCGACATCGAGGGCACGCCGGGCTGTCTGCTGGTCGGGCCCAAGGGTTCACTCGCCTTGCCGCAAGGCGTGATTCGCGCCGAGCGGCACGTGCACATGGGGCCAAAAGACGCTGACCATTACGGCGTCAAGCACCTTGACCGTATGAACATGCGAGTGAACAGCCCCTGCCCTTCCTCGCTCGAGGGGCTGCTGGTTCGCACCCACCCCGACTGGAAGCTCGAGGTGCACATCGACACCGACGAGGCCAACGCCTGCGACCTCGCCCACGCAACCAATGTAATTCTGACCAAGGCATGATCTCCCATTTTCAACCGCGGAAGGAGGGCCTCTCGTGGCCTCTGCGACAATTGAAGCACTCGGCATGATCGAGACCAAAGGGTTCGTCGCGCTTGTGGAAGCCAGCGACGCGATGCTCAAGGCGGCCAATGTTGAGCTTGTCGGCTGGGACAAGATCGGCAGCGGCCTGGTGACGGCCTTCGTTGCCGGCGACGTCGCGGCCGTCAAGGCGGCTGTCAACGCGGGCGCGGCGGCGGCCAGCCGGATCGGCGAGGTCGTCAGCGTACAGGTCATCCCCCGACCGCATGAAGACCTGGGCGGCGTGCTCAACTTCACCAAGGTCAGCCAGCCGGCCGCGGCATCTTCCTCCAAGACCCCCAAGAACGACGGAGCCTGATCCCATGGCGACACTTCAGAAACCGATTTCACGAACCACGGGCTTCGGCAACGGACAGCACGGCGAAGCGCTCGGCCTGATCGAGACCAAGGGCCTGGTCGGCATGATCGAGGCAACCGACGCGATGCTCAAGGCGGCCAACGTCTACCTGGCCGGCCGCGTGCAAGTGGGCGGCGGCTTCGTCACCACGCTGGTGCGGGGCGATGTCGGCAGCGTGCGCGCGGCCGTCGAGGCCGGGGCCGAAGCGGCCAGCCGGGTCGGCGAGCTAACCAGCGCCCACGTCATTCCCCGGCCGGACGAGGCCGTGCTCAGGACGTTCCTGGGCTGAGGCTCCCTCACTTTCTCACTTGAACCTAAACCACGATAATGTAGCTCGAGGGGAGCTAACGACCATGAATGGAAACGCGCTGGGCCTGATCGAGACCATGGGGCTCGTCGGGCTGATCAGTGCCGTCGATGCCATGCTCAAGGCGGCCAGCGTCGAGATCGCCAGCTCGATCATCAAGCTCGACGGCGGCGTCGTCAGCGTGATGGTGCGGGGCGATGTCAGCAGTGTGCGCGCGGCCGTCGAGGCGGGTGCCGAGGCCGCCGCCAAGATTGGCGAGCTACGCGCCGCCCACGTCATTCCACGCCCGGGTGATGCCGTCGTGCGGGCGTACACCGGAGGACCCGCCCGGTGAAGATCCTCGTCGCCAACCTGGGCTCGACCAGCTTCAAGTATCGCCTCTTCGACATGAGCGACTCAGCAAGGCCGGTGCTGGCCCGAGGCGCGATCGAGCGCATCGGATCGCCATCGTCCAAGGTTGTCGTCAAGTCGGCCCGAGGCGAGCGCGAGATGGACCGGCCGATCAAAGACCATGGCGACGCCGTGCAGCTCTGTCTTGACCAGTTGACCGACCCGGAGATTGGCGTGCTCGAGAGCGCCGACGAGGTGTCGGCCATCGGCTTCAAGGCCGTGCACGCTCGCAACCTGACCGGAGTTCACCTGGTGGACGATCATGTGCTGGAAGCAATGGAGGCCTTCGCCGACGTTGCTCCCGCGCATAATCCTCCTTACACGAAGGCGATGCGGATGCTCCGCGAGCGCTTTCCGCAACTGCCCCTGGTCGCGGCTTTCGAGACCGGCTTTCACCGCACGATTCCCGAGGCCCGGCAGCGTTATGCCATTCCCGACGAGTGGGCCACCAGCTTGGGTGTGCGGCGATGGGGCTTTCACGGCGCGAGTCATCGCTACATTTCCTGGCGGGTGCCCGAGCTCCTCGGCCAAAAGGATATCAAGATCATCTCATGCCATCTGGGCGGAAGCTCGTCGCTCTGCGCCATTCGGAATGGCCAATCGCTGGCGTGTAGCCTGGGCATGAGCCCGCAGTCGGGCTTACCTCACAATAACCGGGTCGGTGATTTCGATGTCTTCGCTTTGCCGGTTCTCTTGCGTGAGACAGGCAAGAGCCTGGACGAGATCCTCGAAATCCTGGCAAATCATTCGGGTCTTGAAGGTCTATGCGGCCATTGCGACCTTCGGGACATCGAATCTGGCTCAGATCGTGGGGACGCTCGGGCCGAACTGGCGATCGAGGTCTTCATCGACTCGATCCGCCACTACCTTGGTGCCTTTCTGCTCGAACTGAACGGCGCGGATGTCATCGCGTTTACCGGCGGGATCGGCGAGAATTCGGCGCGCATCCGCTCCGGCGTCTGCGACAACCTGAGCTGGTTCGGGATCGAGCTCGACCCGGTTCTCAACGCGGGCGGCCCTGCCGAACGACGTGTTTCCGTGGCCGGCTCAAGGGTCCAGATCTGGACTGTGCCCACCAACGAGGAAATCGTGGTGGCCACACAGGCCGAGGCCCTTCTGAATTCCGGTCAAGCATCATCGATGTGAACGAAACGGGAGGCGCTCGCGATGTTCCTCGCCCGGGTGACTGGCAGCGTGGTGGCGACCCAGAAGGTTGCAGCGATGACGGGGCACAAGCTCTTGACGGTCGAACCCTACCGGGTCGATGACAAGGACGAGGGCGCGAGCCGCTTGGTGCCTACGGGACGAACGTTCGTTGTTGTCGACACCCTGGGCGCGGGGCTCGACGAGATGGTTCTCATTTGCCAGGGCTCGAGCGCCCGCTTGACCCCCGAAACCGAAAAGCTGCCCATCGACGCCGTGGTGATCGGCCTGGTCGACACGGTGGACCTGGGCGGCAACGTGATCTTCTCGACCAGGGAAGGCGTCTGACCGGAATTGCACGATCGAAACGGAAAACCAATCATTCGACGCGGCCCTCTTCGTAACGGTACTTGCCATGCAAATGACTGAAGACCTGATTCGCAATGTCGTCCAGCAAGTCCTCTCCCAGATGGGCAACGGGGCTATTGCGGCCAACGGCAAAGCAGCCCCGAGCTCGGCGGGAAACCTGGGCGTCTTTCCAACCGTTGACACGGCCGTCGACGCGGCCGATGCGGCTTTCAAGGAATTCAGCAAACGCAGCCTTGACGACCGCAAGAAGGCCGTCGAGTGCATCCGCAAGATCTGCGTGAGCCAGGCTCAGGAGCTGGGCCGGGCGCGAGCTCGAGGAAACGAAGATCGGCCGCGTCGATCACAAGATCGCCAAGCTTGAACAGACCATTCCCCTCATCCCTGGAGTCGAGTACCTGCGTACCGACCTCGCCAGCGGCGACCATGGGCTCACGCTGACCGACTACGCCCCCTTCGGCGTCATCGGCGCGATCACGCCTGTCACGCACAGCCTGCCCACGCTGGCGGCCAATGCCATCAACATGCTGGCCGCGGGCAACACGGTCGTCTTCAACGCCCATCCCTCGGGCGGAAACATCGCCGCAGAGGGCGTGCGCCGGTTCAACAAGGCCATTCGCGAAGCCATCGGCCTGGAGAACCTGCTCACCATCATCGACCCGCCCACGCTCAAGACCGCCGCTCAACTTTTCGACAACCATACGATCAAGCTCCTGGTCGTCACCGGCGGCCCGGCCGTGGCCCGCGCAGCGCTCGCCAGCAAACGGCGCGCGATCGTGGCCGGCCCTGGTAACCCGCCCGTCGTCGTTGATGCCACGGCTTGCCTTGATAACGCGGCCAAGTCGATCGTCGTCGGGGGCGCGTTTGACAACAACCTGCTCTGCATCGGCGAGAAACAGGTCTTCGCCGTGGCCGAAATCTTTGACTCCCTGACCGAAGCGATGACCCGTCATGGCGGAGTCCGGCTCACGGCCAGCCAGGTCGACGCGCTCTCGAAAGCGGCCTTCGAGAGCGGGAATGACGGCAAGGTCCACGTGAGTAAAGACCTCATCGGCAAGGACCCGGCGGTCCTGGCCGAACATGCCGGAGTCAAGATCCCCGCGGGCACGCAGCTTCTCTTCGGCGAGACTAGCTTCGATCATCCGTTTGTCGATCAAGAACAGATGATGCCGTTTGTCCCATTCGTGCGCGTGTCGAACGTCGATCGAGCGATCGCGATGGCCAGGGAGAGCGAGCACGGCTTCGGCCACACCGCGATCTTGCACTCGCGCGACACCACGGTGATGTCGAAGATGGGCAAGATCATGGACTGCACAATTTACGTGATCAACGGCCCCTGCATTGCCGGCCTGGGTGCTGGCGGCGAGGGCGTTCCCTCGTTCTCGATCGCCGGCCCGACCGGCGAAGGCGTCACCACGCCGCTCACCTTCTGCCGCCAGCGAAGGACGGCGATCGTCGACGGGATGAGGTTCGCGTGAAAGGTATCTTCTCATGCAGCTCGGCCGAGTGATCGGAACGGCGACATCCACGGTCAAGCATCCCACGTTTGAGGGCGAGCGCTTGCTGGTTGTTCAGCTCGAAACAAAGGATGGGCGGCCGGATGGGGAGCCGATCCTGGTCTTCGATCGGCTGGGCGCTGGGCGCGGAGATGAAGTGATCTGCACCAACGACGGGCGAGCACTTCAAGAGCTGCTGGGGGTGACAACGCCCGGCCGCTGGAGCGTGCTCGGGCTGCCCGATTGGTGAATTCGCAACACTGACAGCACGCAAAGGTTGACGGTCCATGGGTCAGGCGTTTCTGGGAACGAGTGGTCGAGAATCGGAGTCGGGCACGCCTCGATTTCGAATGGCCGGCCCCGCGCCCATTTCGGATGACCCGATTCATCAGGTGAGTGAAGCCGTGGAATCGGTTCTGAAGGACCTACGGCCGCGCTCGCTCGCTCGAAAAGATCCGGATTGCCAGGTCCTCGTCGGCAACCTGCTTTCCGTCCGGCAAGTCGAGGCGCTGCCGCCGGGTACCAGAGCCGTACAGGTGGGTTGCGGCGTTGTGATCACGCCGCTGGCCCAGGACCTACTGAAGCGCCGGGGAATCTCGATCCGGGTGGGAAGCCAGGCCGATACTCGTAAATCCGGTGCGGTTTCTGGAGAGTGGGGGTTCGCGATCGAGTCAGAACTGGGAACAGTCTCCGCGCTGCGGCGAGCCCTGCTCGAAGACGATCGCCCCTGGTCCGAGCTACCGGCCGAACTGGCAACCGTGGCGGAATGGCTTCTGGAAGCGACGGGTCGCGGCGCCGTCTGGGTCACCGATCTAGGCCGCGCTCACGGTCTGGAAATCGTGCCAGGTGAACGGGCGTTCGCGCCGCGGCGGCGACCGAGCCCGCCGACGTCCACCGAGCGGCCAGGACGCTCGGTCCAAATCTGCTCGTGATCGAGCCTGCGGGCAAGTCGATCTCGTGGATGAAGCAGCTCGCATCGGCCTTTCGCAAGGCGGGCCCGCCGGCAAGCTCCGCGGCATTGATGGCGGGAGGCAACGCATGAGGATCGCCCAGGTGATCGGCCGCGTCACCCTGTCTCGCTTCCACCCCAGCCTGCGCGGGGGCAGATTCCTGATCGCCCAGCCGATGCCGCTCTTGGCCTTGATGGAAGGGGCTGCCGACCGCGGTGAAGAGCTTGTGGTTTACGACAATCTCGGCGCCGGACGCGGCGCGCTCATCGCCGTGAGCGAGGGGCGTGAGGCCGCCAACCCGTTCGGTAAGAACAAGACGCCGGTTCGACGCCTTTTGCGCTTGCCTGATCGACCGGCTCTCCTTCGATGGAACCAAGACTGACGAATCTTCCAGACACGACCAAACACGGTGAGGATGACCATGAACGGCAATGGATCAGTGATGAACGAATGGAAGCTGCGCGAGCAGATGTGCGAGATTGGCCGGCGGATCTACAACAAGGGGTTCGCCGCGGCCAACGACGGCAACATCAGCTACCGCCTGGGCGAGGATCGCGTGCTCTGCTCTCCAACCCGGGTCTCCAAGGGCTTCATGAAGCCCGACGACCTTTGCGTCGTCGACCTCGACGGCAAGCAGATCTCGGGAAAGCGGGGCCGCTCCAGCGAGATTCTGCTGCACCTGACGATCATGAAGGCGCGGGCCGATATCCGCTCGGTCGTCCACTGCCATCCGCCCCACGCGACCGCCTTCGCCGTGGCGCATGAGCCGATTCCCAAGTGCGTCTTGCCCGAGTTCGAGGTGTTCCTGGGCGAGGTGGCAATCTCTCCCTATGAAACGCCCGGCAGCCAGAAGTTCGCCGACACCGTGCTGCCCTACGTCAAGGACACCGAGACGATCCTGCTGGCCAACCACGGTACCGTGACTTACGGCACTGACCTCGAAGACGCCTATTTCAAGACGGAGATCATCGACGCTTATTGCCGGATCTTGCTGCTGACCAAGCAACTGGGCAGGGTCAACTACTACGACGATGAAAAAGCTGCCGCCCTGATCAACCTCAAGCCCAAGCTCAACATCCCCGACCCGCGCCTTCGCCTGGGACTGGAGAATTGTGACCTCTGCGGCAATAGCCTCTTTCGCGAGGGCTACGGTGAGTTCTCGCCCGAGCCGAAGGTGTTCGTTCACCCCAAGCTCATGCAAGAAGGCCAGCCCAAGGCCGCGAGCGAGCCCAAAGCGCCTAGCCAGCCCTCGTCCAACGGCCACTCCGGCGGCCCCGATATCGACGCCCTGGTCAAGACGATCACCGACCAGGTCATGCACGCCTTGAACCGGTAGGGTCCGCTGTGCGGACCATCCGTCGTACGAGGATGTCAAATGACGAATGAACAATATAAACAAGCGAAAAAGTGGGAGTCTGGCTCATGAATGTGAGCATCATCGGCGGCGGCGGGCTGGTCGGATCGTGCGCGGCGTTTGCCTTGCAGTGCGGCGGCGTTGTCAGCGGCATCAATCTGATTGACGTCAGCGCCGAGCTGTGCAAGGGGCAGGCGCTCGACCTGCTGCATGGAGCGTCGCTGGCGGCCGATCAGCGGATCCGCTCGACGGGTTACGAGGCGATCCCGGAGAGCGACATCGTGATGATCACGGCCGGACTGAGGCGCAAGCCCGACGAGCCCCGGCTGGCCTTGATCAATCGCAACGTCGAGCTGTTCCTCAATATCCTGGGCCAGATCAGGGACGCGGGCCTGAAGCGCGAGGCGATCGTGCTTGTGGTCTCCAACCCGGTTGACATCCTGACCTACCTGGCCACGAGGCATCTTGACCTGCCCACCTCGCAGATCATCGGTCTGGGCACCGCGCTTGACACCGCCCGCTTCCGAAGCCTGATCGCCGAGGCCCTGAGCTTGCCTCCCACACAAGTGACCGCCCTGATCCTGGGCGAGCACGGAGACAGCATGGTGCCCGTCTGGTCATCGGCCGCGGCCGGCGGCCTGCCCCTGGAGAAGTTTCCCGGCTGGACCTCGGCCCAGGCCGAGGCACTCTTCACGCGCACCAAGAAATCGGGCGCGGAGGTGATCGGCCTCAAGGGGGCGCGGGGTTCGCCGTCGGGCTCTCGATCCGCGAGGTGGTTCACTCCATCGCGCTCGATTCGCAGCGCATTCTTCCCGTGTCGTCCCTTGTGAACGGCCAGTACGGGATGAGCGACGTCTGCATCTCGGTGCCCACCGTGGTTGGCCGCAAGGGTGTGCACGCCCAGCTCGAGATCGAAATCTGGCCCAAGGAAGTCTCGGCTCTCCAGCATTCGGCCCAGGTGCTTCGCGAGACGATTGATCAGGTGTTGAAAGCCGATTCCAAGACCACAGCCAAGTCCGACAGTAAGTTCGGGCAAGGGCCCCGCCGACAAGTGCCCCGCCGCCAAACCCACTGTCCGCGTGACCATGGGCGCTGGCGGATCGGGCAACCTGAGCGGGGCTGGCTCGCGCGTGACCATTTCCGGCTTGGGTCAAGGCAACGGGCGAGGAGGCCGCTGAAATGCTCAAATCGCTCGACCGCAAGCTCGCCGCGATCCACGCCGATCCAGGCTGCCGGGAATTCATCCTGGCCGATGCCAAGGACGCCGACATGGCGCTCGGGCTGGGCGCCGCCGGGAAGTCTCCCGAGACGCACGCACGGCGAGGTGAGCTTCAAGACGCTCGAAGAGTACCGCGAGCAGATGCGGCTCATCACCCGGCAGGCTCTCGTCGATATCATGCTCATGTCGGCCAGCTCGAGCCATGCCTTGACGATCGGCGAGCGACTGTTCGATGGCTCGCCCGTCACGCCCGCGGTGCGTGCCAACGACACCACCGACATCCACCTTGCCCGAGGCTCGGTTTACGCCGCGGAGCCTTCCCGCCCGTTCCGCACCGCCAGCCTCGATCACATCCAGTGCGGACACCTCGACTGCGCCCCGAGGAGAGGACCATTGGCGCGAACCTCGGTCTCTACAGCGTGACCTTCAACAACAACCTTCAGACCGACCTCGCGTCGCTCGAGCGATTTCATCAGTTTCGTGAAGAGGCCGAGCGCAAGAAGTTTCGCTACTTCCTCGAGGTTTTCGACCCCAACATCGCCTCGGCCGTCGCGCCCGACGTCTTGCCGCGCTATATCAACGACATGATCACCCGGATGCTCGCCGGCGTTGCCCCGGCGGGCCGGCCGCTCTTCCTCAAGATGGTTTACCATGGGCCCAAAGCCATGGAAGAGCTTGTCAGGTTCGACCCGCACCTGGTCGTCGGCATCCTGGGCGGATCGTCCGGGACCACCCGAGACGCGTTTCAGCTTCTGGCCGACGCCCAGAAATATGGCGCCCGCGTGGCTCTCTTCGGTCGCAAGATCAACCATGCCGAGAACCAGCTTGCCTTCGTCCACTTCCTTCGCCTGATCGTTGACGGCCAGATCGGGCCGGCCGACGCCGTGAAGGCCTATCACGCCGTGCTCGGCAAGCTGGGGATCGCGCCTCATCGGCCGCTCGACGACGACCTCAAGATCACCGATCAATCGATGAGTTACAGCGGCAAGCCAAACGTCGCCGTGGCTTCACAGCCCGCTACGAATGGACGCCCGGTCGCGGCCACCTTGCAGTCCACGATCACGCCCGCCGGCTCGCACGAGTGCCATTGCCAGGGTGTTTCGACGCCGGCTCCGACCCAGACTTGCGCTTGCAAGAGCAAGGTGGTCACCGTCACCGAGTCGGCCCCTCGAACCAGAAGCTATGGAAACGGCTCGCGGCGTCTCCACGAATGGCTCCGGTGCCTCCACCAACGGTCGTCCCGACTTCGCCCGCATGAGCCCCGCCGATCGCCTGGCCTATCACCGCGAGCGGCTGGGACTGGGGCGCTGATTCGAAGGCTCGAATGGCGTAATCTGGTGCGCGGAAGGGTTGGGAGATTCGCTCCTGACCTTCCCTGTCACCCGCATTGCAACTTCGAGTGGGAGAGTTCAGTCCATGCGCTTCATGTCGTGCAAGAGAGTGTTCCCGGCGGCGGCCCTGCTCTTCACCGCTCTGGCGGCCTTGCCCGCAAGCCTTGCCGCTCAGGGGATCGAATACGTCAAGGCCCACTACACGAAATATGAATACCGCATTCCCATGCGCGATGGCGCTCGGCTGTTCACGTCCGTTTATGTTCCCAAGGACCAGTCGCAAACCTACCCGATTCTGCTCGATCGAACACCGTACAGCGTTCAGCCCTATGGCGTTGACGAATACAAGTCCGACCTCGGCCCATCCCCACTCTTCGGCACCGACGGCTACATCGTGGTCTATCAGGATGTGCGCGGACGGTGGATGTCGGAGGGTGAATTCGTGAACATGCGGCCGCACCGAACGGCCAAGAACGGCCCTCACGACATCGATGAGAGCACCGACACCTACGACACGATCGAGTGGCTGCTCAAGAATATCAAGAACCACAACGGCAAGGTGGGCATGTGGGGCATCTCCTATCCCGGCTTCTACACCGCGGCCGGCATGATCGACGCCCACCCGGCGCTCAAGGCCGCCTCGCCCCAGGCGCCGATCGCCGACTGGTTTGCCGGCGACGACTGGCATCACAATGGTGCGCTCTTCTTGCCTCATGCCTTCAACTTTCTGGCGTCGTTCGGCCATCCTCGTCCCGCGCCTATCAAGAAAGCCCCCGACCACAACCTCGATTACGGCACGCCCGACGGCTATGCGTTCTATCTCGAGCTTGGCCCTCTGTCCGCGGTCAACAAGAAGTTTTACAAGGACGACGTTCCGTTCTGGAACGAGATGATGCAGCATTCGAATTACGACGACTTCTGGGCCGCGCGGAACCTGCGCCCGCACCTCAAGAACATCCGGCCCGCCGTGATGACCGTGGGCGGCTGGTTTGACGCCGAGAACCTCTATGGCGCCCTGGAGACATACAAGAAGGTGGAGGCCAGCACGACCGGTGGAACTAATGTGCTGGTCATGGGCCCGTGGCTGCACGGGGGCTGGTCTCGCGGCGACGGTGCATCGCTGGGGCCGATCCCCTTCGGCTCGAACACCTCGAGCTTCTTCCGTGAGCATATCGAGTTCCCGTTCTTTCAGTACTACCTCAAGGGCAAGGGCTCGCCCGGCTTCCCCGAGGCGTGGGTCTTCGAGACCGGAACCAACCACTGGCGGAAGTACGACGCCTGGCCGCCGCGCAACACGAAGCCTCGCTCACTTTACCTCGAGGCAGCGGGCCGGCTCGGTTTCTCCCCGCCCGAGTCTTCTGAAGGCAACGGCCACGACGAGTACCAGAGCGACCCAGCCAAGCCGGTTCCGTTCATCGATCAGCTCGCCACTCGGATGACCGGTGATTACATGATCCAGGACCAGCGGTTCGCCTCTCGCCGGCCCGACGTGCTGGTGTACGAGACGGGCGAGCTGGAGCAAGACCTGACGATCGTCGGCCCGATTCAGGCCCGGTTCTTCGTCTCGACCTCCGGTACCGATTCCGACTGGATCATCAAATTGATCGACGTTTACCCGGCCGGACTCCGAGGCCAAGGGAGTGGGTGACGTGCCCCTGGGCGGCTACCAGCAGCTCGTCCGCGGCGACGTGATGCGAGGCAAGTTCCGCAAAAGCCTCTCCGCGCCCGAGCCGTTTGTCCCCAACGAGCCCACGCCGATCAACTTCCAGCTCAATGACGTGAACCATACCTTCCGTCCCGGCCACAAGCTGATGATCCAGGTCCAGAGCACCTGGTTCCCACTGGTCGATCGCAATCCCCAAACCTTCGTCGATATCTCAACCGCCAAGGAAGCCGATTTCCAAAAAGCGACTCAGCGCGTGTATCGAAACAGCCAGATGCCCTCGCATCTGGAGCTCCTGGAGCTCGTTCACTGACCCTGGCCCTGGAGGCATCCGACGCGCGCTTGCATTCCGCCTTGACGAGCCTCGCCCCGGCCTTCATAGTGGATAGGACAAGCCGAAGTGGCGGAATTGGCAGACGCGCTAGGTTCAGGTCCTAGTCCTCCTAACGGGGGGTGCAGGTTCAACTCCTGTCTTCGGCAATGCTCGTGGAAGAACGAAGGTTCGCGTCCAGACCGGAGTGAACCTTCGTTCTTTGCGCGCCTCTGAGCCGTCAAGCTCCTCGACCGCCGTCGGTTCGAGGCGAGCCCTGACTGCGTGCCCGTCGTCTCCTTCGCGAGCTTGGGGATTGAACGATGAAGGTCCGGGCAATGGTCAAACTCATCCAAGCGGACGGATGGTATCGAGTCAAAGCACGAGGTGGGCACAGACAATAAAAGCATCCGACAAAACCCGGGCGAGGTACCGTTCCCAGACAGATGAACACCGACCTCGATCCCAAGACCGAGAAGAGTATCTTGAAGCAGGCTGGACTGCAGCAGTAACAGGAAGGGCCGGAGGGTCTGAAGGATATGGAACCGGACAAATATTCATGGCTCATGTCCAAATCGATACAAGCCGATATGCAGCCCCAGTGATCCACTCCTGACCCAGCTCATTCAGGCACCATTGTCAACTCAACGATCCCGCATCATTGAGAGAACCTTCCAGGCAGGGTCGCACCCTTCTCTCCGCGCTCCATTCAGATAGCTGGGATGGTAGACTGGTGTTCCATTCCCCCTTCGTGACTAGCTTTGAGCGGCTTGGAGGCTTCCCATGTCCGAACCGAAAGACCTTGTACTCGCGAACGAACAGCTCCGGCGGTCGAACCGCAGGTGGAAGGCGCTGGCCCTGGGTGCCTGCGGTACCTTGATCCTTGTCGCAGTCCTCAGCGCCATGGCGGCGACCAGGGCACGGATTCAAGCGGAGTTTGCCATTCGTCAGGAGCAACAGGCTCGGATGGCCGCCCTGAGGGCCGCGAATGCAGCGAATCCAGGGCAGCCGCGGTGATGCCGAGGCTCATTCTACTCCAATCCCACGGAGGTTGATTCTTCCCGGTGAGGCAAGTCGAGCGCGATGAGCGAGGAAGCCAGTGAAGTCCGGGCGTTTGCATGCTGCTCGGTCGGAATCGGACGCTGGTTCTGGGTTGCGTGGGAGAGCGAGTCCGACGCCCGAGCCCTTTCGCCCGCGATGGCCTCCGGATACGAGGCGTCCGCCGCCCGGGCCGAGAGTAAGGCCGTCGAGCGGGTCGGCCCTCGGCTGAAGCGACTCCCCGCCAAGTGGGCCTCCGGCTACAAGCGTCGCGGCAGTGCCGCGGCCCGCGTGTCGAACCTGGAGGAAGAAGCCGGTGGCGGCGAAGCGACCAGGCCCAAGGCCCGGATCCCCCGCCCGGTCGGCCGTTCCAAACGGGATGTGGGAGCGACCCGTCTCGCGTTCCTGTATTCCGCGACCGAGCGCGAGCCGCCCGATTCGCTCGGTCACGTCACGGTGGCCAGGCATCGGATTGTGAAGCAGAACGCCAGGAAGGTTCACGTCGATTGCGATCCTTTCGACGAGGACGAATGGGCCCGTCGAGGGGAACGCGGCGAGGAGTCGTCGGGGGACGCTCCGAAGACGCGCACAGTGGCCGTCGATCGCCTCACACTGAGGAATGAGGGACGATTCCGCTGCCGTCATGCCAATCGCGACCTCGTCTTCTACGCCAGCGAGGAGGATGGCATCCGCGATGTGGAGGCAGCACTGACGGAGAAGTACGCCTGGTGCGCCACGCTCGGCGTGCGGTTCCCCTGCTCGGCGGACACCATCAAGACCGCATACCGGCGGCTGGCCATCACGTCACACCCGGACGCCAGCGGCGGCCCAGCAGAATTTCGCAAGGTCGAACAGGCTTATCGCGAAGCTCTCGCCTACTTCGCGCAGGCCGATGACGCAGCCCGAGCCTGAAGGCGCAGGTCATCCAGAACTGGCAGCGCGAGTCAACGAGTCGATGACGATCGGATGGCTCTGATGCACGGTTCTCTGGCAGCGGACACATTAGGTTTCCGATACGAGCACGGTCAGAGACCATGCTGACGAAGGTGCTTCACGCCAGGATCGCCTCGATCCGCTCGCCGTGGACGTCGGTCAGCCGCATGTCGCGGCCGCCCCAGCGGTAGGTCAGCCGCTTGTGATCCACGCCCAGCAGGTGCAGCATCGTCGCGTGCAGGTCGTGGATCTGGCACCTGCCCTCGACCACCTTGTATCCGTAGTCGTCCGTTGCACCGTAAACCGTTCCTCCCTTGACGCCCCCGCCGGCCAGCCAGACGCTGAATCCGAACGGATTGTGGTCGCGTCCGTCGGCACCCTGCGCGAACGGCGTTCGTCCGAACTCGCCGGCGAAGATCACCAGCGTCGACTCCAGTAATCCGCGTCCCTTGAGGTCGCACAGGAGCGCCGCGATCGGTTGATCGACGGCGCGAGCGTTGGCCTCGTGGTTCTTCTTCAGGTTCCCGTGCGCGTCCCAGGTGTCCGCGTCGCCGGGATACACCGGCATCGTCACCTCGACGAACCGCACGCCGCGCTCCACCAGCCGCCGTGCCTTCAGGCAGCTCTCGGCGAATCGCGAAGTCATCGGGTCGGAAGAATCGAGGCCGTAGAGGCTGCGGGTCGCGGCCGACTCGCCCGCCAGATCGAGGAACTCAGGCGCGGCCGACTGCATCCGGAAGGCCATCTCGTAGTTCGCCACGGCCGACTCCAGCGCGTCGGCATGCGCAAACCGCGTGGTCACCTCCCGGTCCAGTTCGCGCATCGCCGCGAACTTGCTCCGCTGGACGCGCGGCGACGGGTCGAGAGGCCTGATGTAGGCGACCGGGTCGGCACCGGCTCGGAAGACAGAGCCCTGGTAGGTAGCCGGCAGGAAACCGCTGTTGAAACTGTCCGGCCCACCGATCGGCATCTTGCCGCTATTCAGGACGACGAAGCCGGGCAGTTCGTGACACTCGCTGCCGAGCCCGTAGGAAACCCACGAGCCCATGCTCGGCCTGCCCTGCTGGCCCGCACCGGTGTGCAGGAAGTAGTTGGCGGCCGCGTGCTCCGAGAACGCCGAGGTCATCGACCGGATCACCGCGATGTCGTCCATGCGGAGACGGACATGCGGGAACAGGTCGCTGACCGGCGTGCCGCAGGTGCCGCCGGGCCGGAACTTCCACGGCGAGGCGAGGGTCTTGCCGTTGTTGTTGAACTGGGTCGGCTCCGCCTTCATCTTGAACGGCTGGCCGTCCTCCCGATCCAGCCGCGGCTTGGGATCGAAGGTGTCCACCTGCGAGGGCCCGCCCTCCATGAAGAGGAAGATGACACTGCGGACTTTCGGCCGGTAGTGCGGCGGCCGGTCGGCGCCGTCACGGCCGCCGAACTCAATGGGTCGTCGGCACCATACGCCCGGTCGGCCAGCAGGGCCGCCAGGGCCACCGCGCCGAACCCGCCGGCGCACTGGCGGAGCATCTCGCGGCGGTTCGTCGGGAATGGGGAGAATCGTCCGCAGTGGTCCATGTCTGGTTCCGTGCTCGGGACACAACCCGGCGATCGCCGGCCGCGGGCTCAGTTCAGGAAGATGAACTCCTTGACGTTGATGAGAACATGGGCGAGGTCCGCCCATACCCGCTCGTCGTTGCGCCGCCGTTCGGGCCGGATGCCCAGCTCGGCGGCGTGGTCCTTCGAGGAACCGCAGGGCCGTTTTCAGCTCGACCTCCGACGGCGGCCGCGCGTAGGCCTCCTGGTACATCCGTCGGACCCTGCCGCTCGCGCTCGAGACGCTCGATGGCCAGCACTCGCTCGGCCCAGCGCCGTGCCTGCTGGGCGACGAATGGGTCGTTCATCAGGATCAATGCCTGGGCGGGCACGTTCGACACGTCGCGTCGCCCGGCCGTGACGAGTGGCAGGGGCATGTCGAAGGCAACCAGCATCGGCGTCAGGAAGTTCCGCCGAACGTTGAGGTAGAGGCTGCGGCGCCCGTCCCCGTCGAGTGGGCCGCTGGCCTTGGGGCGGCCGTAGCTGTCGGTGTAGTTGTCCATGAACGACGTCAGATAAACCTCGACGCCAGGGCCGCCCATCCTTCCCTCCAGCCGACCCGAGACGGCCAGGATCGCGTCGCGGATGGCCTCGGCCTCCAGTCGGCGGACGTGCATCCGGTGCATTAGCCGGTTGTCTGGGTCGGCGGCCTCCGCGTCGGGCGAAGAGGTGCTGGCCATGCGGAACGTGCTGCTCAGGACCAGCTCGCGCACCATCCTCTTGATCGACCAGCCATCGCGGACGAACCGATCGGCGAGGTCGTCGAGCAGCTCCGGATGGGAGGGTCGATCGCCGAGCGCCCCGAAGTTGTCGACGGAAGCGACGAGCCCCCGGCCGAAGACGTGGTGCCAGATGCGATTCAACGCCACTCGTGCCGTCAGCGGGTTGGCCGGGTCGGCGATCCTACGAGCGAGATCGAGGCGTCCGCTGCCGACAGCCCGGGATGGTGACCCGCGGTCGCTCGCGAGGGCAGAGAGCATGCGGCGGGGCACGACGGGACCGACGGTCTTCGGGTTGCCGCGAAGGAAGACGTGCTCGTCCTCGGGCGTCCCCTCGGTCATGGCCGGTGCGCGTCGGGGCTCGGGGAGTTGGGCCTCGATCTTCCGGAAGGACTCGAGCAGCGCGCCGATACGTCCTGTCGCCGACTCCTCGAGCTCCAGCAATCCGCGCTCGACGAACCACGCGAGCAGGGCGGACCGGGCCTCGGCATCGGCCCGGCTGGGCAAGGACCCATCGGCCAGAGCCGCGAGCGATTCGGTCACGGCACGCCCATATCGCTCGGCGAGGACGCGGGGCGAATCGACCGGCTCGTCCCCGAGCAGGCCGATCGCCGCCACGGGCAAGGGCAGGCCCGGCGGACCATGATCGGAGAGGAGGACATTTCCGACCGTGACGTATCCATCGGGACCACAGCCGGCTGGCGGCCCCATGTCGTGCAAGTCTTGCGTCGTGGTGTCGGCGAACTCGACGTAGGCGCGTCGGCCCCGCCACATTTCCAGGTCGAATGTGTGCCAGCGTGGGGCGTCGTCGTCCAGGATCTTCCGCAGCCGGCCGTAGAGCGGGTCCTGAATCATCACGAAATGTTCGATGACCACGTTCACCCGCGACGCCCTCCCCGCCGCCAGCACGTGGAGGAATCGCCGGTCGATGGAGAACGACGGCGAGCGGAGCGTCCCTTGAAGCCGTCGCGAAAGATGCCCGCTGTGCGCCCACGCCCCGCCTCGCGCCAGGGTGGCGACCGGCCGGGTAGCCTCCATTCCGAGGAGAACCTCGCCCGGACGGAGCGGTGCCGTGCCAAACGCCTGGTCTTCGACGAACCAACCGCGGTAGCCCGATCGACCGAAGTCGGCCAGGACGATGTCCGCTTCGCGCCGCGTCGCGATGGGTCTCGCCGTCCGCGTCTCAAGCTGCATCTCGTGCCAGCGAGCCGCGACGGACTCAGGGGTCGGCTCGGATCCGAGGTCTGCGATGCGCCGCCAGGCGAACATCGGGTGGCTCGAATCCGGGGCGAATTCCTTCGCCGCCTTCGCCCACATCCGCAACCGATCCGGCTGGAGACCCTCGCACCTGCTGACCCGCGGGACGTCCTCATCCGAACGGACGCGGAGAGCCGCCATCAGGTAGCGGGGAATGATGGCGGCTCGCCTCGCCCACGCCGCCCCGGTTGCCCGCCCGATCTCGACCCGGAGCGCAGCCATGCGGGCGGCCGCGGCGTCGATCTCGACGCGGTTCAGCTGCGTCTGGGTATAGCGGGAGCTCTTCAGATAACCATACAGGCCGTAATAGTCCTCCTGAGTGACCGGGTCGAACTTGTGGTCGTGGCAGCGGGCGCAGGCGACGGTCAGCCCCAGGAAGGTCTTGCCCATCACGTCGAGCCGGTTGTCGAAGAGGTCGGCCTGGGCCTGCCGCAGGTCGACGGGCGACCGCTTGCCTTCGGTCATCCAGAAGAAGGCGGTGCCAAGGACCGACTCATTGTCGTTCCCGTCGAGGAGGCGCCGAGGCTCGTCGAGCAAGTCACCGCCGAGGTGTTCGAGGATGAGCTGATCGTACGGCAGATCTGCGTTGAAGGCACGGACCAGATAGTCGCGATACCGCCAGGCGTTGGGGATGGGCATGTCGGCTTCGTTGCCGAGCGTATCGCTGTAGCGGACGAGGTCCATCCAGTGCCGGGCCCAGCGCTCGCCGAAGTGCGGCGAAGCCAGCAGTCGGTCGACCACCCGCTCCAGGGCATCGGGCGCCTGGTCTTCGAGAAAGCTCTCGACCTGCTCCGGCGTCGGGGGCAGCCCGAGCAGCGCGAAGTGGATCCGCCGCAGCAACGAACGACGGTCCGCGGGCGGCGCCGGTCGCAGGCCGGCGGCCTCGAGCCGGGCGAGAATGAATCGGTCGACGCGACTCCGCACCCACCCCTCGTCTCTGACAGCCGGTGGCGCCGATGCGCGCATGGGCTGCCAGGCCCAGTGCGTGGCCCGCCGCTGTCCCATGTCGGATCGGGCCCGCCGGAGCGATCGCCTGCGCACCGCCGCCCGACCAAGGGACTCCCAGCTCGACCCACCGCACCAGGGCGGCCACCTGCTCGTCCGCTAACCGCCCGCGGGGCGGCATCTGCAATTCAGGGCTCGTGTATCGGACGGCCTCGATGAGCCGACTCTGTTCCGGCTTCCCCGCGACGACGGCCGGGCCGCTTTCGCCACCCTTGAGCAGGCCCTCGCGAGTGTCCATCAGGAGCCCGGCCTTGACCTTCTCGGCCTTTGCCGAATGGCAGCCGTAACAATGCTCAGCAAGCAGCGGCCGCACCCGCCTCTCGAAGAACTCGGCCCCGGCCTCGTCCGTCCCGCCGGCCGCGTTCTGTATTGTGCAGATGAGGAGGGAAGCGACCAGGCAGAAGAGAGGCATGACCCCGTGACCACGAGGACGCCACATCCGGAAGAAGGAACCCCGTCCGGCGAGCGCATCCTCCGGAAAGTTCGGAAGCACTTGACGCCGGAGATCAGGGGCTAAATCTTGGGGCATGGTCGGTGTCTCGGTGAGCCTGAGCGATCGGTTGGAATCATCCCTGCGGCCGTTCCAAGTCTATCCTCGAGATGACGCCGACGGAATCACCACGCTGAGATTCCGGATGAGCCAGGGCTCTCGCGGCTAACGCCTCTTTCAGCGCGTGGGCAATGGGACTGACTCGCGGTTCGCGGTCGGGGTTGAAGACGACCGTCACACCCTCGCGCGGCAGGCTCTTACCGGCAAGTAAGTCGGTCAGGCCTTCCAGCCAGAGATAGCCTCAGAGTCAGGCTGGAAAGCCTGACCTACGTGCGAATCTGGCGTGCCTTGAGATAGTGAACAATCAGTGGGAGTTGATATGGCGCTTTTCGGGGGCCTCCGCCACGAGGAATCTTGATCGCCCTGGGAAGGTCGTGCCAGGCCTGATTTGCTTTGCATCAAAGGATTTGCGGATCAAGTCCCGACACGTCGGGATCATGCCGGACGAGCCGAAAAGTGGCGAGAAGTGGCGGTTTTTCGACATAATTTCAGCGAATGTCCACCGGTGTACACTGCCTCGGATGTGACCCCGACACGAGTTGTTTGTCGCAGACTCCTGCGTCGAACAATGGTGTGACGAGACGAGCGACATTCTGTGCGCAGTTGACCACGGAGTTCACCCCCAGGCTCAGTATGCGCCACAAAATGGGCTTTCGATCCTAGCCCAAGGCCGGGTTTCGGCGGAGGTCACAGATCACGGAGGGCTTACGATGATAATTCTTCTTTTTCAAGCGCAGTCGAATTGGCATTCTTGACGCTCACCGCTGAAGCACGCTCGCGATGCATGCCGCTGCAATGTCTTGCTCTGTCCTCGCGACGTCCCCCACGCAAACGGACCATACCCAGTGTGGAACTCACGATCGCGTCATATGTGGATTGGTGGGCCTCGCTGCGCTCGACCCCACCCTACCAAATCATCGCTGCCTCGGCGCTGATGAAATCCGAATCGTAGGGTGGGTCGAGCAGAATGCGAGGCCCACCAGACGGGTAGGGTGCGTCAGCGAGACGCACCATCCGGTCCATTGCACCGCGTCCGCGTCCCGTCACGGTCGAGACATCGGTGCGTCATCGAGAACTTGACGCACCCTACCGGCTTTAAAGAAGATGCAATAAACCGAGGGCCGCGGTATCGTGGATGGTGGCCTCGATCCCACCTCTGTGCGTCTGCTAAGCGCGAGAGCGGGCGACTTACAAGTGTCTGATGTGCAAAGGGTCAATATCCAGATCGCATCAAGGAAATCCGAGACGTTCAGGAAGGACTTACGTCAAGTGCCCGGTGTATCGCGTGAACTAGAGACGAATGGCACTTACTAGGCCATAAGCCCTTTGCTGAAGAAGGGTTGGCAAGATAAGCCCACCTTGAGTCCAATCGGGGTGTACCACCACCTCGGTTCCTCAAGGAGGGCTTATCATGCCTCAGCCTAACACCGGAGAAGCGATCCCTCAATTCCGCTGCCTGTTCCGCTCCATGGTGCTCGACCCTGCGCTGCTTTACGCGCATGTCCTCACC
This sequence comes from uncultured Planctomycetaceae bacterium, assembly GCA_963813575.1. Taxonomy (GTDB): domain Bacteria; phylum Planctomycetota; class Planctomycetia; order Isosphaerales; family Isosphaeraceae; genus Aquisphaera. Next base: position 1,298,353 of record CAWFAF010000038.1, on the reverse strand, counting down.
GCCGAGATCGTTGGCCAGGTCGTGCTCCAGGAGGTGGGTCCGACCGAGGACCGCATCTTCACACCCCTGGTCACGCTGGCGACGTTCCTCTTCCAGATCCTCAGCAACGATCACTCCTGTCGCAACGCCGTCGCCCGACTCCGGGCCTGGCGAGTCGCCCAGGGCTTGCCGCCCTGTTCGCTGAAAACCGGTGGTTACTGTATGGCCCGGCAACGACTGCCCGAGACCCTGCTGCCGAGGCTGGTGCGCGCCGTCGCCGGGGGCCTCCAGGAGCGGGCCCCCGCCGACTGGCACTTCCACGGCCGGCCCGTGGTGAACGTCGATGGGACCTGCGTTTCCATGCCCGACACGACCGCGAACCAGAAGGCCTACCCCCAGCACTTCCGCCAGAAGCGCGGTTGCGGCTTCCCCATGGCTCGGATCGTGGTGCTTTTGTCCCTGGCGACCGGCGCCGTGCTCGACCTGGCCGTGGCGCCCTGGAGCGGCAAGCTCACCGGTGAGCATGCCCTGTTGCGCGGCCTGCGCGACCGCCTGCGACGGGGCGATATCCTGCTGGGCGACAGCTATTACAGCTCCTACGAGGAAGTCGCGGCCTTGCTCGGCATGGGCGTCGATGTGCTGATGCGGCAGCACGGCGGCCGGCCAACTGACTTCAGGCGGGGCCAGAAATTGGGACGCGAGGATCACCTGGTGGAGTGGCAGAGGGGCCGTCAACGGAGGAGTTGGATGAGCCTGCTGGTGTTCCATCGGCTCCCCCGCTCAGTGACGATGCGCGAGCTGCGGGTGCGAATCGACAAGAAGGGATTCCGAACCAAGCAATTCGTGGTCGTGACGAGCCTGCTGGACCCCGTCGCGTACCCGGCCAAGGAATTGGCAGGACTCTACCGGGCCAGGTGGCATGCAGAACTCGACATAAGATCGATCAAGACTGTCATGCAGATGGACGTGCTGCGGTGCAAGACACCCGAGATGGTTCGCAAGGAGATCTGGGGCCACGCTTTGGTGTACAATCTGTTGCGAGGGGTGATCGCGGAGGCGGCCTACCGCAAAGGCGTGCAACCGCGCGGGCTCAGCTTTCAGGGGGTGCGCCAGGTTCTCAAGGGTTTCGGCGCGGAGCTGGCGAGTGCCACGGAGAGTGAGGCAAAGGTGCTGAGAACCGACGCGCTGGCGGCGATCGCCGAGGAGCGGGTGGGTGAGAGGCCGGACCGGTACGAGCCCAGGGCCAGAAAACGACGTGAAAAGATGTACCCGCGATTACAGATACCTCGTCGATTGGCCCGTAAGCGTTTGGAGAGAGCAAGTTAGGGCCAGTAAGTGCCATTCAACTAGAGACCAGACTTGACACTTCCAGCCGATCGAGGGTTATGCCATGTGCCCGCCCCACCCCCTAGTTCGCACGCTAATGATCGTCGTAGCGGTGGTAGCCATCGACTTCACCGCAATACGTGTGATCTTCACGAATGCAACGGCCTTCGGGCTCGGGGTTCAGGCCCTAATCAACACGGTGCCAAGCGGGCTCGCCCTGAACATCGGCCTACTCCGCATATTCCACACACGAGGCCAGGCCCGCGCGTTCTGGGTGGGGTTTCTCGTCTGTGGTACGATAGCGATGATGTCCTCCGCTTGGGCAGCCCTAACCCCAGCCGGCTCGGTTCGTTCCCCGACAGGGGGTCGGAACACGATTCTTCATGAGTCGAGTGTGTGGGCCCTCTGGAACTCCTACTTCGTGTTTACGGTGAATTGCCTGGAGGCCCTGCACGTTGACGTCCGGTCGTTCTTCAGTCCTCCTTCGCTCGATGAGCCAGGGATCGGATACATAGCGATTGTGGGCCTTCTGGCGTTCATACCACAGTTGGCCATCGCTCTGGTCGGCGGGCTGGTCGCTCGCTCAACTTTTTTAAGGCTCAGAGTCCTGCACGACCCGTTGTCGCCCGATTAATTCACACCTCTGTTTGAGCGCAAAGCCTGAAGTATTGTTGAGAGTTTCCACATGGGCCTTGGCGCAGTAGAAACGTGTAAGTGGTGATCCAGAAGTCAGACTTGCCATGGTGTGAGGAAGCGAGAAGGGGACGTCACTGAATACCACTTCTGTGATGTCTATTATCGCTTCCCAGAGCAGCCGCCTTCCGGCGCAAAGGTCGGATTGGCAACCCATCCCGGCTGTGATAGCTTGGTGGAAATGGGAGATTCTTTCGCATGACCATACATCTATCCTCCGATCGTGAGCAGTTCATTCGCTCGGTCATCGAGGCCGGGCATTACCCCTCGGAGAACGCCGTCATCGACGAGGTGCTGCGGCTCCTTGAGGAGCGTGACGAGGCCGCCAAGCTCGCTGAACTCCGCCGCGACATCGCCGACGGCATCGAGCAGGCCGACCGTGGCGAACGGTCGCAGTTCGATCCGCATGCCACGCTGGCGCGCATTCGCGCCCGCCAGGCCACCAGCGCCGCAGGCCAGCCCTGATGGCTGCCGTCGTCCGCACGGCGCTGGCGGAAGCGGATCTGGACGATGAGAAAGACGTGCTCTCGATCACCGTGGATAAGAGCCTTTGCCGGATCCGGCTGAACGCGACCGGCTACTACATCCCCTGGGCAAGATGAGATCCATGTCGTGGGAGGTCGGAGTATGGATTCCGTTCTGACCGTGGACGACGAGCCGCGCTTCGAGCCTCGTGAAGGCTGGGGTGCCTTGCCCGATGGGTGGCGGTTCGTCGAGGTCGCAGGCGTCGCGACCGACTCGCACGACCGGGTCTTCGTCTTCAACCGGGGCGACCATCCTGTCATCATCTTCGACCGCGAGGGCCGATTCATCGGCTCGTGGGGTGAGAATCTCTTCGCGCGGCCGCACGGGATCACGATCGGTCCTGACGACGCGGTGTATTGCACCGACGATCTCGACCACACCGTGAAGAAGTTCACCCCCGCGGGGGACCTGGTGCGGATCACTCGGCAAGAGCGGATGTCCCTCGGACACCGGCGCCACCAGCCAGGACTTCCGCACGATCCGCCGCGCCGGCCCGCCGTTCCATTACCCGACGAACCTGGCACTGGCGGCGGACGGCTCGCTGTACATCGCCGATGGATATGGCAATGCTCGCATCCACCGATATTCGCCTGATGGCAGTCATCTCGCTTCGTGGGGCGAGCCCGGGGCGGCGCCTGGCGCAGTTTCGGGTGCCGCACGGGATCGCCGTGAGTCCGGACGGCACGGTCATCGTGGCCGACCGCGAGAACAGCCGCCTTCAGTTCTTCAGTCCCGACGGTCATTCCTCGAGGAGTGGACCGACGTCGCGCGGCCCTGCCAGGTCGTCGTCGACGCCCGCGGGCGCGTGTACGTTGCGGAGCTGGGCTTCCGTGCGGGGATGTGGCCGGGGACGACCGCGCCCACCCCGGACGCGACCGGGGGACGGGTCAGCGTCTTCGACCATGACGGCCGGCTGCTCGCCCGCTGGGGCGGCGGGTCGAACCCGTGTGCACCCGGCGACTTCTTCGCTCCGCACGATCTCTGCCTCGATTCGCGCGGCGACCTCTACGTCGGCGAGGTGACCTGGTCGGCCGGCGGCAATCGAGGCATGCGTCCCCGCCGACTGCCACTCGCTCCAGAAATTTGCGCGGCTGGGTTAGGAGCCGATCGTGAAAGCCTGGCGATTCTACGGTTTCGGCGACATGCGGCTCGACGACGTGCCCGAGCCGGTTTGCCGGCCGGGCCACGTGATCGCCGAACCGCTCTGCGTTCAGCCCAGCGTCACCGAGGCCCAGCTCGCCTTCGGCATCCCGACCCTCGCCTATGAGGCCATCAAGCGCCGGCTCGAGACCGAGGCCCCCGTGCAGCTCTTCGGCCATGAATTCTGCGCCCGAGTCGTCGAGGTTGGAGAGGGCGTCACGCGGGTTCGTCCGGGCGATCGCGTGGCGGCGCGGGCGAAGCTGCCCTGCGGCTCCTGTCCCTTCTGCCTCGAGGGCAAGGACCACCTTTGCCGCAAGGGACCGATCATCGGCTTTCAGCTCCCCGGCTGTTTCGCCGAGCGGGCCCTCCTCCCCGAGATCGCCCTGGTGCGACGTCGACGATCGGATCTCGGACAGCGAGGCCGCCTGCTTGCAATCCCTGAGCGACAGCGTGGCGGCCGTCGAGACCGCCGGGATTGCCATCGGCGATTCCGTCGCGATTTATGGGCAAGGGAGCATGGGCCTGGAGTGTCTTCAGATCGCCCGCTCCAGCGGTGCGGGACTGATCGTCACCGTGGACGTGCGCGAGGAGTCTTGCCGCGTCTCCCGAGAGCTCGGGGCGGACGTCGCCGTGGATGCCCGGGCCGACGATCCCGTCGCGGCCATCCAGCGAGCTGACCGGCGGCAACGGCGCCGACGTCGTCTTCGAATGCGCGGGCGGCAGCCCGACACAGGGCCTCGCGGGCACCCGGTCGCTCTTGCAGGCGATCGAGTCGGTCCGCTCCGGGGGCAAGCTCGTCGGTGTCTCCTGGTTCGGTGCTCCGCTGGAGCTCGACGTCGACCTCCTGCGCGAGCGGAGCCTGCGATTCCTCTTTCCGGACATCAGCACGCTGGCCCACCTGGAACACACGGTCCGGCTGGTGGCCTCGGGTCGCGTGCGGCTGAAACCGACGATCACTCACGTCCTGCACGGCCTGGAGTCCGTTCCCCAGGCCTTCGAGATCACGGCGAACAAGGCGAAAGTACCAGGCGATCAATCCCGCGCAGGTGGTTCTATGTCAATAGGCGGATCGGACGAGTTCCGACGCGCCACGAGATCCGGAGCTTGCGCGACCTGTCGCCGTACCAGTGGAAGTCGGGGATTGCCGCCTGGCTCGGCTGGCTGTTCGACGGCCTGGACATGCATCTTTACGTCCTGGTCGCGGCCCCGTTCGTCGCCGAGCTGATCGGCGTCACCGACACGCGGAACGAAGTCGTCGGCTGGTACAGCTCGTGGATCCAGGCCGCGTTCCTGGTCGGCTGGGCCCTCGGCGGCGGCTTCTTCGGTCGCGTCGGCGACCTGATCGGCCGCAGCCGCACGCTCTGCCTGACGATCCTCACCTATGCGCTCTTCACCGGCCTGGCCTTCTTCGTGCAGACCTGGTGGCAACTGCTCATCGTCCGGTTTCTGGCCGCACTTGGTATCGGCGGCGAGTGGGCGGTTGGCGCGTCGTTGCTGTCGGAGACGTGGCCCCGCCGCTGGCGTCCCTGGATCGCGGCCGTGCTCCAGAGCGGTGTCAACATCGGCATCCTGCTGGCCTCGTGTGCGACTCTTCTGCTGGCGGGCCAGAGCCCGCGCGTGGTCTTCCTCGTCGGCGTGCTGCCGGCCCTGCTCGTGTTGTGGGTCCGCCGTGAGGTCCCCGAGACCGAGGAATGGCGAGCGGCCAAGCGACAGGCAACCGATGCGAGCCCGGGCATCGCCGACCTGTTCCGCGGCGAGGTCCGCCGCACGACCATCCTGACGATCCTGGTCTGCTCCGTCAGCCTGTCGGCCCACTGGGCCTTCATATTCTGGTACCAGCAGCATTTGCGAAACCTGCCGGACGTGATCGACCTCTCCCCGACCCGAAAGAACGAACTGGCCAGCATCGCCAATCTTCTGGTGATGGCGGCCTCGATCTTCGGCAACTTCCTGCGCGGCGATCTGGCTCTCGTGATCGGCTACCGGCGATCGATCGCGCTTTTGTGTCTGGCTTACGGGCTGGCCATGGTCGCCGACCTACATCGTGCCGCGCAGCCACACGACCTTGCTGGTTCTCCTTCCGATCATGGGGGCATGTAGCGGTCTCTTCGCCCTGTTCACGATGTATCTGCCGCCGCTGTTTCCGGTCCTGCTGAGGACGACCGGGGCCGGCTTTTGCTACAACATTGGCCGCATCGCGGCGGCGGCCGGGACCGTCGTCTTCGGCCTGTTCTCGAAAGTGGGCGACTACCGGATCGCCCTCCTGTGCGCCGGGCTGCTCTTCCTGCCGGCGACGCTGCTGGCCTTGTGGCTACCCGAACTCCCCGATCGGGATCTTGATACGATACCGATCGGCCTTGGGGGCACGCCCCTCGTCGATTGAAGGCCCTCACTGCTCCGGTGCGCCAGCGCAGCAGGAATCTCCCGACTCCGCCAATCAGTTCGCCGTGTTCCTGTGCGTTCCGGAGGCAACGGCTCTACTCGACGGCCTTGATATGCTCGGCATCGAGCTTGCCGAGAGACCAGAGCAGGCCGCGGGCGACCAGGTCAAGGTAGCGGGGGTCGTTGACCGTTGCGTTGTTGTGGCCGAGTGTGGTGGCGAAGACCTTGGTCTTGCCCTTGTAAGTGTTAGTCCATGCGACCACGGACGTGGCGGTTACTTCCTTGCCCGGCCCTGTCTTATCGTCCTTGCCGTCCTTCTGGGGGAACACGGTGTAAACCTGAGTGCCACTTGCCAGCGCGTGTGCTGTTGGTTCGAGCTTGCCTGATGCGTTGTTGTAAAGCTCCTCGTTGATCGTCGTCCAGTCCCCAAGGTCCTTGGTGATCGCGTGGTTCTTGTCAACTAACTTTACGGCGATCGGCTGCTGTGGACCGTGGCCCGTGGAGATCAGGCCGGTGAACTGCATCCACGGTGTCGCGACGTGCTTGTTCCAGCCCTCGGTGCGGTAGCTGTGCATCCCGCAATGGAGAACGACGGCGGGAAGACCCTTCTTGTGGGGTTCGAGAATGGTCTCGATGACGTACATGTCATTCACATCGGAACAGCACTCGTCATGGACGATCACGTCGAAATCCTTGGACCAGTCGGCTCGAAGGTAGATTGGATTCTTGTGCCGGGTGGTGGTGTCAGGGTCGTAAGCGACCGTCCACTGGATGCTAGCTCTGCGTGAGAGGCCGCGGGTGAGCAGACCAGTTTGGTTCTTGTAATCGTGGCAGCACCCGCCCGCAATCAGGAGAGCGCGGATCGGCCTGGCCGGCTCGCCAGCGACGGCGCGTGGACATGCCAGGACGGTCAGACATAGAAGTGTAAACAAACACTTGGCCGATCTTGCCGAGTAAGGAAGGGGCGCCCGGCGGTCCCGGCATGCCGGGATTCGGGTTTCCCCTTCCTCCTCTAAAATTCCGTACGGCGGGTTTTCCCCAGTACGGCTTCAAATGGACCGTCAATAGCGACCTTCGGCGACATCCCAAGGCTTAAGTGCCGTCCACATGCGCCCCATGACACCGTCTTATACGCCACCGCAGTTCTTGCTCCCAGAAGTACGCGATCCCCGAAGGGATTTCCCCGTTGTAGAACCGTTAGGTTCAATGTGGCACGACTCCCAGCAGCGCCAACACGTCCATCCAGAGGCCCTTGGCTCGCCATCGGGTTTTGTTGTCCCGGCGGGTCATCGCTTACTACGGCCTCATCCGCCCCTCTGGACTCCTCTCCGCCGCTTATGGATTCGCGGCGGAGGCTGCTGCACCCAAGGTTATCGGCTTGGGGTGGGAATCCAGAGGTTCCCCAATTTACTCCGCTGGACTGTGCTCGCGTGCCGCCTCCCATACCCCGGTGGCCCCGAAGAGTGCACATGACTGTTGCTTCTTCTTCGGTATTAGCCTTCACCCCAATGTCACGGGTTCGACAACCACATTGATCATTTCGAGGCTGCAGAGTTCGTTCCGAGCTCAAATTCGTGCTCCTACTACGGCCCGCGAGCTGGCTAGCCCTCCTTACGAGGACGTTTACATTCGAGCTTGCGCTGGCCGGGTCGCCCCGAGCCAACGTCGAATATGACTACGTGGGTAAACAGTCAACTCCCACGACCGGACTTTCACCGGCAAGTCCAACGGCATTATGGGCTGCAGGACATCGTAGACTCCCCTTTCAGCTCGTCTGTTCTCGCTGAGTCGTCGCGTTAACCCCAAAAGCTAATCGAGCGGCCGTTCGATTGCGAGCGGCTCGGCAACGAGGGCTCGATCAACGGACCAAGCATCACTTGACACGCAAGCAACTCCCAGGGGTCGGGCCGTTCTCTGGCAAACAATAGGCACTCTATCGCAGCTTGGGACCGGCCGGCCACTTGTTGAATTCGTCCGCGGTGACTTCACGGACACGCTCCCAGGTAAATCGGTACTTATCCATGACCTGCGGGCTCGCGACGTGCCTGCGCGTCGTTCCGTCGATGCAGTACACCGCCGGCTGGCCGGCAAGTCTGACCAGCGAAGTGGCGTCACCCAGGGGGTCGCCAAGCCGGATCGTTTCAGGATCGATGTCGTCGATGATGCATTCCCAATCCCGAAAAGGGCTTCGTACACCGGTACGTTGGGGACGGCTCGTCGGAAACCCTTGTCGATCAGATAGACAGCAGTTTCCACGATTAGCTACACACCTAATGAACTAACATATCCTATTGAAAGCGGCGGCTCCTGGACGGAACCTGCCAGGTGGTGACAACCCATTTGGCCCCGTACTCAGGAGACTCGCCATGACGCACGCTACGCTCCTTTGGTCCATCTGGCAAGCTTTGCTTCAGCGCTTCGCCTGGGGATTCTCTCGGCCCGGATACCGCCGCTTTGCCGAGTGGATCACCGCCATGGCCATCAACGTCGAGGAGCACACGATCACCCAGTCAACATTGGCCCTGGAACGCCCTTTTGACTGGAAGGCCATGGAATCCTTCGCCGAATACGGCGCCTGGCACCCCGACCGCGTCACCCGCAGCTTGACCGGCTTGGTGGAGACGGCTCCTGGCCGGCTCTGGGCCGGCTACCATGTCTGGGCTCTCGATGACACCAAGGTCCATCGCAGCGGCGACCACGTCTGGGGCACCTGCACCTTCCACGAATACACCGCCCGCTGCCCCAATCGGGCGACCACCGTGCGGGCTCACAACTGGGTCATCCTGGGCAGCCTGCTTCACGAACCGGAGAAGCCGGCCTGGTTCCTGCCTCTGTCCGGCCAACTTTATTTTCGCAAGTCACAGTTGCCCCAGCGGCCTCGGGAACCTGGCTGCACCGAACCCTTCCGCACCAAGTGCGAGCTGGCCGTGGAGCTGTTCCGCGAACAAGCCAGAATCACCAACGGGCCGCACCTGGCCGTCTTCGACGGCGGCTACGCCTTGGGCAACGTAGTCCGGCCGCTGATCCTGCCCCAAGACGGTTTACCCCGCATCGAGTTCCTCACTCGCTTGCGGCACGACGCCCGATTGTACGCCCTGCCGCCGAAGGAGCGTCCCAAAGGCAAGCGCGGTCCTATGCCCAAATGGGGTAAGCGGCTCTCCCCGCCGCGTCAAGGGGGTCGGTGGGCCGGGCCGTGGCAGGAGGGATATGCCTTCATCTACGGCCGCCGGCGAAAAGTCCGCTGGAAGGAGATTGTCTGCCTGTGGCACGTCGCCGGTCACGAGGTACCGGTCAAGGCGGTGGTCGCCAATGTTGAAGGCTACAAGAAGCGGTTCACACTGGTCAGCTCGGCAGTGGAACTGACAGGTCTGCAGTTGGTCGAGTTGTTCGCCGCTCGGTTCCGCCAGGAGGACGGCTTCCGCGACCTCAAGCAGCGGCTGGGCTGGGAGGAGTGCCGGGCCTGGACCAAGGCCCCGATCGAGCGGACCAGCCAGGCGCAGTGGGTGACGCTCAGCCTGTTACGGTTGGCGCAGTTCCGCCTGGAGTCGGCCGGCGAGGTGGACTGGTGGTTCCGACCGCCCTGGAACAAGGACAAAGATCGGCCCAGCGTGCTGGACGTGGAGCGGCTGTTCCGCCGGCACGCCGGCGAAATCCGGCAACTTCTCTCGGACTGGCTGGGAGATGAGGAGAAAACCAGGGAGGACCTGGCATGAGCGGCGCCTGATGGCGGCCGCGACGGAGATCAAACCGTCCTGCCGCAAGTCACGCCAGGGCCGTGCAGTGGCCAGAGAGCCTCGGTGGCGCTGCCGCCTCGTTGGGGTTAAGGTGGTGGTGCGCACACGGTGGAGATTGTGTAGTTAATCGTGGAAACTACTGGATAGACGGTCGCCTGCCCTGGAGCGCGCAGCCGCGATCCGTTCAGATCCGGCCGAGTCTCGGGCTCGGCAGCCTCACCGGCTCCAAGCGCCCCCAGAGAGATTACCACGATGAGAACCGATACGCAGCGATACTTTGTTTGCACGCTCATGATGTCTCCTTTCCTCTATGATTAACGGCGGCGACATGACTTTCTTAGCCACCGACCGGGAGTGTCAGCAACGGGCCAGCGTTCTTGCCGTCGGACTCTTGAAGCGCGAAGAACATTTCGAGGATCGCCAAAATGGCCCGCGAGTTCACGTCATGCTGGGAAATGTAGAACCAGTATCCGCGATACTGGATCGCAACCTCGGAATCACGCGGTCGGCGCTTCTGCGAATGGACAACGAAATGACCCGCAGTGACCTGCGTCCAATCGAATGGTTGCCCGTCAGGGCCGGGGGTCACTGGTGCGACTCCAGCCCGCACGTGGTCAACGGGTACACAGACACCCTTCGAGAGGAAGGTCATCATCTGCAAGACGGATCGCATATTCAGGTAAATCGTGTCATTACCCAGGGCGCTGGGAAGTTTCTGGACCGCCTCCTCGGCCAGCTCTGACTTGAGCTTGTACCGATTGTGCCCGGGGGTGAGGTTAAAGATTCCTCTCACCTCCTGCATTTCGGGGGAATCCACATACTCGGGGTGGATCTTGAGAAAGAGTTCCTTCTCCCGCTTGACCAGGCTGAGTCTGCCCATCGCCCCGGGCGCGGTAGACGTAACCGTCCTTCGCGGCATTCAGGAGATCGCGACCCTGGACCGAACTCTTGGGAATGGGGTCCGACGAAATCTCGGACTCCTCATTCGTGCCGAACGCCAACTCGGTGGCGTCGCGCTGACGTAGAGAAGCGAGGAGCTGGATACCACGTCGGAATCGCTCATTGCCACTGGGCACCTTCGGTGTCAAGTAGGTCGCCGCGGGTGCGTTCGGAATGTCGTTGATGTCGTTGACGGTTAGCAAGAGAAGCTGCTCGATGTCGGCGCCGGCGTTCACCACGATGAACAGGTCGGATGAGAGCGGGGTCAGCAGTGCCTTGGCGATCTCCCGGCCTTCGCGGGGGTGGTAGCTCAAGGTCGGCGTGTCGCGCAGCGACAGCTCACCGAAACCAAGGTTCGTCTTGCCTTGAAACTGATTGCCCGCCCCACCAAGATAGTTGCCTCGGCCGGACACCTCGAACTGGCTGGTGATGCTGGGCAGGTCGATGAACACGGGAGAATCGGCATAGCGCAGCCGCACGATATTCATCAAGAGCTGCTCGTCATTGGTGTCGCGAATGACTTCGTTGTACCGAATGCGCGTGTAGCGGACGGCCTTTGGCCCCGCGCAACCGCTCAAACAAGCCGTGGCGGCAAGGAGCGTAAGCAGTCGCTGAAACGACTGGCGCCAAGCTGTCGGACGTCGACTCCGATCGTCCATGGGAGCCTCTCAATTCCATCAGGCTGTGTGGCTCCCAACGCCTCATCCGCCAGGCGCTCTAACACTCTGTGCAATTGTTATCGTCGACAGATGCCGCAAACTTGACCAAACTCGCCATGTCAGCAAGACACTCGAGAAGCTTGATGCCGCGTGCCCAGGCACAACTTAGCTGGATCTTCCATAGGGAGGATCAGGAGTCGTGGCAGCCAGAGGCGTCGGCTCTGAACCTTCGACACGCAGGCAACAGAGCACTGCATCGCGTAGGAGTTTCTGGTACATCGGATGAAGCAGTGCCTCGCGTGTGAGGCCATTGGCAAGGTGGCAGACCCGGCCCTTCCCGGGCTCCCGCACCCATCCCGCGGCGGCGACCTTTCCCTCGTCCGAGCGGCTCCGTACCAGCAGCGGATGCGCCAATCCTCGTAGACGCGAGCTGGCTCGCCCCCGGGCAACGGTTCCTTCGAGCTCAACTGGGCCTCACCGGGCACGGCCCAGGAGAGCAAGGTCATCACGCAGCAAAGCCATAAGGTTCGGACAGGTCGAGACATGATGGAACTCCCATGCGGTCGAAGCAAGGGCCCACCGGTGAGGGGGGTCAAACGTTACCTTTTTCAGACCTGTCAGGCCGTTGCCAATCTTCAAGGATTGCCAATACCTTACCCCCGATTCTCTCCCGTGCCGTCTCGCGATCCGCGTACCGCGCCAGCAATTCGTCATAGTTGGTATGGGCATGCCGGATATGGGCAATCACTGCCAGGCGGATCGCCTCCGGTCTGAGCTCTTTGGCTGCAGCCGTCCGGCCAACGCGGCCGCTATACTTGCGGCAGGCATGTTACGCAATCTCTGTCTCCTCGCTTGTTGGGCAACTGGGATAATGCTCGCGGATCGCGCCGGCAAATGCAGCGACGAACTCGTGATCCTCAGTCTCGCGGCGCTCTGCGGCTCGAGCCTGACGCCGGGCCCGTACTTCCGCGTCGGCCAGTGATTCCTCTTCCGCACGGCCAAGCGCTTCGGGCTCGACCAAGATGCCCTGCCGCTCATAGCGTTTGCGCGCACGGGACCAGCGGACAACGACGGCGCGAAGCTTTGAGTACTTGCTGGCCCGGCGCGTGACCGCTACATCACCAGCGGGCAAGAACTCCAAACGGTCCAGGTCCGCACAGCCAGTGCAGAGCGCTTTTTCCCCCTCCATCCGCAGCAGACTGCCCTTCCACAGTTCCGCACCGCATTCCGTGCACCGGCTGTCACGAACAACGGAGAAGACGACGATCTGTCCTTCCGACATGCATTTCGACTGGTCGCTCTTGCGATCCCTGAAGCTTCGCCTGGCTCGATTCGACTCAATAGAAAGATGCTAGCTGGGGATCTAGGATTCGAACCTAGACTAACTGATCCAGAGTCAGTCGTGCTACCGTTACACCAATCCCCAAGTTGTCAGCGACGGCGCATGTTCTTCTAGCAAACTCATCTTAAGATTTCCAGCCGGACCTTGCAAGTCGCGGAAGGGCTTCGATCGGGTCCTCGACTGGGTGCCGCGTACCGGTTGTTGCAACGAGAATGCTGACCTCGAGGTTCGATGCATGCTGGACAGGCCGCGTTCGGCAGTCGTACACATGCCATGATGCGGGGCTGGCCGATCTCGGCGCCTGGACCGCTTGAGAGGCTAACGCAAGCGTCGTCTGGCTTCGCGGCTCACACAAGGGGGTGGAATATGGTCCTCACACCGATCACTGTTTTCGCCATGTGGCTGGCGCTCGGGCCGCTGCGGCAGGGGGATGACGCACGGGCAGATCACCCGAGGAACAAGATGGAAGGGACCTGGGAACACACAATCGCCAGCAACCCGGGGCTCGCCCAGGTCAAGGTGATCAATCAAGACCATTTTATCTGGGTCACTTACGATCGCGCATTGAAGCTAGCCGTCACCACCGCCGGTGGTTCCTACACCTTGGACGGTGACACGTACAAGGAGAAGGTCGAGTTCGGCCGATTCGGTAGCCGGGACTCCAGGAAACCGTGGGCCATGAGCAGACTTTCCACGTCAACATGGACGGTGATACGTTGATCGTGGATGGAACGCTTACCAATGGTATGAAACTGAGGGAGGTCTGGAAGCGAGTGAAGTCGTGACGGGCCAGCCTCGTCGGTCCGCTCATGCGGAATGTCTTCTTGATCGGCCTCGTGAACTTGCGGCCGCCTCACAGGCTCGGGTTGGAAAACTCGCGCAGCGGGAGATTCACCGGAACCTGATGGCGCGAGCTGCGGGCGACGGCTTCGGTGAACTGCATGTAGCGGACGCCGGTGGCAAAGTCGGTGCGGGTGACAGGGACGTTTTCACGAATGGATGCGACAAAGTCTTCCTCCACACGCCAGCCGCCTTTCAAGGAGCTGGGAATGGGCAGCACGGAGGGCGCGTCGTCGGTGTGGCGGCCGCCGATCAGCTCGTCACGAAGAAAGTCATAAATCAAGGTTCCCTCGCTGCCGTAGAGTGATACCGACAGGGCCTTCTTGTGCCAGACGACAGAGCTGAGACGATACACGCCGCAGGAGCCGTCTTCCTGGGTTGTCAAGACCTGCACGCTGTCTGGAGTTCCCACGCGGGCAAGCTTACCGATCTCGGGATCGATGCGCTGGGGGATGATCTTCGACGCATAGGCAAGCACACGATTGGCGGGCGGTATCCAGCGCAGGACTGTCTCGTACAAGATTCCCAGGGCCATCATGTTGAAGCCCGAGTAGCGGGTCATCTGTCGCCAGCCCATCGGCGTGTTGGGGTCGGCGAGGTCGCTGTTGATACTCTGGACCTGAAGCTCTCGCAGCTCACCAAGATAGCCCTCGGCGATCAGTTGACGCACGTAGGCGTCACCGGTCAGGCCATAGGGGCTGGGGACGACCATCGCGGTCAGGCTGGGGCACTCGCGTGAGCGGTCGTACATGCGCTGGGCTTCGCGCGCGTTCATTGCCATGCGGGCCTGGGTCAACACGTGCTTGCCGGAGTCGAGAGCCGCAAGTGTGACCGGGCAGTGCAAATACGGCCAGGCACCAATCACGATGGCGTCAATTTCTTTGTCGAATATCAGCTCTTCCCAGTTGCCGTATACCTTGGGAATGTCCCACTCTCGCGCGACCCGCACAGCCGATTCTCGATGCCGGTTGCATACGGCGACAACGCGCACGTCGGGTATCTGCCGGAAACCGGGAAGGTGTCGGTTGCGGACGATCTGCCCCGCGCCGACGATGCCAATTCGCAACTCGTCCTGCGTCATGCTTGGGCTCATCTCGTCTCTGGATCGAACTTGATGCCCGGCGTGGTGAGTAACCAGCCCAGAGCGGATCATCGCCGCCGTGAGAACCCGGTTCAAGCGAGACCCGCCCAGCAATTCATTTTATTCCGTGCCGCGAGTGGGTCCAAGCATCCGGGTCGTGTTTTGATGCGTGTGACCGACCGGAGTGGCCGCTTTCGGATGTCGGAGTGATCGCTTGTCTGGATGATACTGTGGGCTGTTGATCGTGATTGGTTGAGTGCTCTCAGCGGCCGGATTGAACAAAATCATGATAGTTTGCACCGGCGTATCCGCCCAGGAACAGCGGTTTGGTGCCTTCCACCTCGTACGTGGGACGCTGAACCACATTGGTGGAGCCAGACCGTCCAAACGGCACCGACGCCAGGCTGGATCGATCTGACACACATCCAGAGGCAAGGCTGATCGCGATGGCCAGACCGGCTAAGAGCGGACGGACATGGGTTCGCAACATGGTCGGGCCGCCTTTGATTGTCATCTGAAAAGAGGCAGTGGGCGACGAGGCTGCATCGCCGTCAAGGGTCAGTCTTGTCTTCAGGTATCGGCGGGTCGGTATCAATGGATCGAGTCTAACTTTCGCGGTACGATGATTTGAAATAATGTCGTTGCCCGCCCGGCCTTGGAATTCACCCTCGGCGATCACACCTGGATCAGTTCCTTTGGATCAGCGCGGTTCATCAATGTTGCCCTGGAATCAGCTCTGTCGATTCGTGGCAATCTGGACGCTGGCGGTCTGGCTCGGGGGCTTTACATTCTATGCTGCGTCGGTGATTCCCATCCTGCACGATCAGCTCGGAGGCGCTTTGGAATCTGGGCTGGTGACTCAGCAAGTGACCATCGAGCTGAACTGGCTCGGCGTGGCGACGGTGACGATCGGCCTGTTGGCGGCGATATTCGAGCGTGCTTTCGCATGGCGTGGGACATTCCGCTCGAAGACGAGCCTGGGCTTGCTGGCCGCGACGGCTCTCTGCCTGGTGGGCTTGTTCGTGCTTCACCCGATTCTTGACCGTCGGCTGGAGGCGGGCGAGATGGCCTCTTTTTATCCCCTGCACAGGGCCTACTTGTGGGTCAGCACGGTTCAGTGGGTGACCAATTCCGCGCTCTCTGGCGCGCTGGGCCGGTCTTGACACGGGCTTTTTGAAATGCACGGAAGAAAAACCTCAAGTTTCCGCGCCCCCAATCGACGCTGAATTACCCGTGTAATCGATTCAAGCCAGCGGACAGGCAAGGCCGATCGAAAGGCTGTCATGGCTGGCTGTAGGGGTCCGGGGCGGTCCCACGAGGCAGCCGCTTGGTTCTGCCTGATGGTGGTTTGGGATGGCTGTTCCGGATCTCGGTCGGCGCTGGCTTGGAAGGCTCGGGGTCCTGGCGGTCCCCTCGATCGTGCTCTTCGTCGGGGTGCAGGCCGGGCCGAGCGGATGGGCCTTCGAGCGAACCGCGAAGATTGACGCGATCTGGCACCCTGGGGTTGCGGTCGGAATCAAGGTGCGCGACGGTCAGGCGACGGTTCGTGTTCCCTCGCTCGGTGCATCCTCCGAAGCGGTGGTGATCGTGTCGGCGCTGAGCCGGGCGGCGGGCCCCTTTCCGATCACGATCGAGGCCCATGACGTCGCCGAGCCGGCGCTTCCCGATCGCGTGCAGGAAGACATGCCTCGCCCGCGGCCACTGGCGGCGTTTCCGCCCGAGGAGGTGCGGGAAGCGTCGCGGAGTCTCCCTCCGTCGAACCGTGACTTCCACATGATGGTGCGCGACGGAGACGTGACCAGCGCCGGCAACTACCTGGCCGTGCACGGCGTTCTCGCGCGGTCGGCAAGCACGTTCAAGTGTATGTGGCCGCCGAGGACCAGAACGAAATTGGAAATGAGCTGCTGAACGACCTGGTGACGACATTCGACGAGCAAATCTTACCCGTTGCCGCTCGGTCGTTCGGGCTGGCGCACGACATCGATCGCGACGGCCGTTTCACCGTGTTGCTGTCGAGCTGGTTGAGCCGGTTGGGCAACGGCCGACACGCCGTCAACGGTTTCGTGCGAGTCACTGACCTTGATCCCCTGTACTCGGCGCCCTTTGGCAACCGTTGCGACATGATGTACCTGAGCACGGAGCTCAGGCCCGGGCCTCACCTGCGCACGATCATGGCTCACGAATACATGCACGCCGTGGTTTTCAGCCGGAAATCCCATCCCGGGTCGGGCCTGGCGTGTACCCCGGTGGAGGAGGAAGGCTGGCTCGATGAAGCACTCGCGCACCTGGCGGAAGACGTGCACGGTTTCTCACGCTCGAACATCGACTACCGCGTGAAAGCCTTCCTCTGTCAGCCTGAGCAGTATCAACTCGTCGTCGAAGACTACTACGCGGCCGACCTGTTCCGCAGCCGTGGTCATCGCGGGGCCACTTATCTGTTCCTGCGTTGGTGCGTCAGTCAGTATGGGCCCAACCTCATTCCGGCCCTGGTCGGTTCGAAGCTGCGCGGGATCGCCAACCTGGAAGACGCCACGGGCTGTTCGTTCGCTGAACTATATCGCCGCTGGTCGGTGGCGCTTTGCCAGGCTGAGCACGAGCACGAATCCACAGTCGTCGCACCCCGACAAACGCGAGGCGACCAACCGAACGAAACTAGAACGCATGCCGAAGACTGGCAGCTAGCCGGACCACGAAAAGTGTGTCTGACCTCAGGCCGCACTGTCGACGAGTTCCGTGTGGCGGGGACGAGCAGCCATTTCGCGGTCGTGCGGTCGAACTCGGCTGGGAATGTGGAAATCACGGTCAGAGGACCGTCGGAGGCTATGCTGCAAGTGACGGTGATTCCCGGCAGCGCTGACAGCGCGAAGCTCGAGCTCTCCGCGCAGCGCTCGCAGCGCCCTGGACGGCGATCTTCGGGTCCGAGCAAGGGTTCGCCAGATCGCGGGAAAGCCTGTTCGACTCACGTCGCTTGGGTGGGAGCCGCTTGTTCTCGCCGCTGGCGAGTCCCATACTCCGGGCGTCCGATCAGGGGCGCTCGATCCGCCTGGAATCGCCTCCAGTTTTGGAACCGACGCCTTGTCCGCGGGCGACGTTCTCCATGTCGAGACCAATCCGCCTCGAGGGTGTACATGGCAGCGCCGGGCCGGTGGTCCTCAGACTGACGGCCATCGACGAAGATGGCAGGCGTGTGGTCGCGTGGACGGAGGTTCGAAGCAGGTCATCAGAGACCAAGAATGCCCCGCCAGGCCCCTGGGACGACCAGGCAGTCTGGCGCTCGAGCTGAGCCCGATCGCGAAACCGTTTCCAAGTCGGAGTCAGCGCCCGGCTCAGGAGCCAGAGCCCGGGAATCCTCGACGGCCCGAGATCCGAGCACGGCTTCGCGATTGGCTTCGTTTTCTTCTCCGCAGAAACCTGTTATTTTCCGAAGTCTAACTGCACATGGGCCTCAGGCAAGGGAATCGCCATCGCCGACAGAGTCCGCAGGTAGTACAATCGCGGCTCGGAGGGCCCCCTTTCGATGCGGTGGGTCGGCTGCATGGACCCCATCCGTGGCGTCAGGAAACGATCCGCAGGCGGAACGGGCCAAGTGGACTGAAGGCGACTCCAATGGCAACTCAGGCTGACGTTCGCCGGATTGCCCTATCGCTGCCCCAGACCGAGGAGGCAGTTGACCGTTTCGCCTTTTCCGTTCGCAACAAGGGCAAACTGAAGGGATTTGTGTGGGTGTGGATGGAGCGGATCGAGCCGAAGAAGCCTCGCGTGCCGCAACCGGACGTCATCGCGGTCCGGGTGGCGAGCCTCGCGGAGAAGGACCGCATACTCGCCTTGGACCCGACAAAGTTCTTCACGGAACCACACTACAATGGGTTTCCCGCCGTTCTTGTGAACCTGCCCACGATCACCGTCCGCGAGCTCGAGCCACTCATCAAGGAGGCCTGGCGGTGCCAGGCCCCAAAGGATCTCAAGGCATGACCGCCGCGGGGCTCGTGTGCTGGGGACACAGTGCATGACTTCAACCGGCACTGTTGGACGGTGATGGGGTTCCGATAGCAACGGAGAAAAAAAACAACGAACTTCTAGCTAGTGCCCGTCGGAAAACGTGTTCCAATCTTTGTGACTTCGTATCGAGGATCGGCGACCTGACCGTTTTCAGATCGGATCCGAGCATGGCTTCTCAGGCTGAGACCCAATCCCGCCCGCTGATGACCGATCCGACCAAGCGCAAGACGTACCCTCCCCGCACCGCCGGGGCAACCAGGTGGTTCAACCATTGCTCGGAGTCGCTCCCAGCGACTCAGGCCGCCGACCGGCCGCGCCGCGACCGGCCCGCCTCACTCTTGGGAGCCTCACGGTCGATCAACAGCTTGCCCAGCACGTGAAGATTCCGGCCCAACATCCCCAACCCCACGTAGCGGCAGTAGCCCCCGAAGCTCCGGTCCCGGCACCGCTCCAAGCCGTTGCCCGACTGCAAAGCGCCGATCGCCGACTCCACCCCCGGATGACGCCGCCGCGCACGCCGGAATGCCACCGTCGCCGCACGCTCCTGACGCTCGGCCTGGACATGGCCCTTCGTCGCCAGACACGGCTGCGACACCAACTCGGCCAAGCCGCGTTGATTCTCAGGGGAGTGAAACCCGCGATCGAACGACGCGCTGCGGATGCGACCGCCGAGTCGGCCTTGCACCTGACGCATCTGTTCGACCACGACCTCGCTGTCCTCGGCCCCGTGCGGAAGGATCGCGTATTGGCACACGAAGCCGGCACCATCCTCGATGACCAGCACGCGGTGGCCGAACTCGACGGGTTGGGGCACCTTGCCACGCTTGATCAACTGAGTCTGTGGCTCGAACACGCTGAAGAGCTTCTCGGCGTTGGGTACCGACTCCTCGGCGAGCACGCGGCGACGAGCCTGGTCACAGGCCTGAATCGTCATATTCACGAAGTCGAGCAGCTTCGCCCTGAGCCGCTCGATCGTCCGGGTCGCCGGGCCCGGGCTGATCGGCAGGCACGCCGGGTCGAGCAACTGCGCCGCCCGCGCGAGGATCCGGTCGGCCGTCTCGAGCACGGCCCGGTAGGCGTCCCGGAGCCGCTTACGGTAGTCACGCCCCTTGCTCGCGGCGGTCCGGTTGATGGTGCGGAGTTGCTGCTTCAGCGAGCGGAGCAGGTGCTTGTACTGCCTCCAGCCGCTCTGGCCCAGCAGGCCGGCCAGGCGTCGAGCCGTCGCGATGATCGTGCGAAGGCCGTCGCCGATGAGGCTCGAATCGGTGGGGTAGTGGACGTCGGTTTTCACCACGAACGAGTCGCCCCGGACCGTCTCGGCCGCCTCGGGAGCGAGCCGATGTCCCTCGGAGACGATCAGGTGGTTGAGCCGCTCGATGGTGTCCGGCGACAGCAGGCAGATGTTGTCGCGGAGGCATCGCCAGTCGAACGTTTGGTCGTCGCACCAGCCGTCGATGCCCATGATGCGGCGCAGGGAACGATGCTCCTCGGCGAGGTTCTGGAGCCGGTCGTAGTCGAGGTCACAGCCGAGCCGGACGGCGCCCAGGACGAGGATCGACCAGTAATCCATCCCCGGTCGTCCCTGGTCGGCACGAGTGGTCCCGTTGACATCCTGGGCGACGGCGTCGAGCAATTCGGCGCGAAGTACGGGGCAGGCATAGATGTGCTGGAGGGCCCGGAGGATGGGGATGATCTCGTCACGGCATTCGGTGTTGAGGCGGACATCGGGGATACCCGGGCAATCAAGCCGGAGTTGGGGATCGAAGGGGCGTCGCATGGGTTAGTGCCTCGAAGAATGCCTGGCTCGGGGCCGACAATCGGCTGTATTCAGAGTATTCTGTCACCAACCACGCCAATCTTCGAGAAGCAATTTGATGAGAAACCCAGGAATAGAAGCTCCAAAGACGTTTTCCGACGCCCACTAGCTAACAGATGTCCATTGGGCTCTCGCAAACGATGGTTTCCAAGAACAGCTAAGCCCTTACGTCGCGTGCGAGAGATCCCCTGGGATTTTGATTCTCGATAACCGCTCTCGAATGAGATGCCTCGAATCAGCCCCTCGGAGACGAGTTTCGACAAGGCACAACGCGGTAAAACCGGGGCCTCAAATTAAGTTCGTGCTTTTCTCCATTCCTACTCACGCCCCAGGAATCAGACATCCCCGCCGATCCCGCCCCCGCCGCCGAAGGAGGACACGTGGGCGAATTCCCCGCATCCCGCCCTTGCCGCCGAGGGGGACCACGTGGGCATTTGAACCTGAGCCGATGCCGAGTTTCGACCCGTACGGCACCGCGACGGCGTTTGTACCGATACCTGGGCTGACGCCGGGTTTCGACCCGCACGGCACCGGGGCCACATGGACGTGGGGCGGGTCCACGTGCGCCATGAGGAGGTCACCGCCGATGCCCGTGCCGGCCCCCGGCGTCCACCGGGTCTCCAGCGCCTCGACCTGGAATCGCCTCGCCGTCCGCTTCTCGCGCGTACTCATAGCCTTACCCTCCGGATCTGCCGTGTTCCTCTCGCGGGCCGCCCCGCGGCCCCCTGGGGCTTAATCCCCGACTCGGAGCCGGACCCGCCACGTCCCGCCGAAGATCGTTTTTTCTCTCGGTTGCTATCGGAACCCCGTGATGAGCGAGGACAGTCACGGCCGACAGGCCCACCTGCTGCTGCCCTAAGGTCGATTGATCCCAAGCTAATTTGGTCGATCAGACCGACGCGCGCTGCCGGAATGACCAAGCTCAGCAGCAGATGGGGCCGGAGAAACTCTGAACTCTGAAAAGTCGCCGTGCCCCGCCGGTCTGCCGCAGCGCCTGGTTCAGCCCTGTTGAGCCCTCACCCCCGCTCGCCGCCGATACACGAGGATCACGGCGCCCGTGTGAATCCGGTCGCCGTCGTGCAGCGAAAGCCGGTCACTCGCACGCTGTTCATTAACATATGATCTATTTCTCGTCCCCAAGTCCTCATACAAGTAGCAGTCTTCGGCGCAAACGAGCTGGGCGTGGTATCGTGACATGGCGGGAACACTGAAGGTGTTATCACAATGGGCCATCCTCCTGATCAAGACGCGGTCTTTTGTCAGTTCGTAGGATGTGCCCTGCGCCGGGCCGCTTGAAACGGCCCGTGGTTCCCTGGGCAGGGGCAGAGCCGGAAACTCACGAGGGACCTGCCAAGCAACTCAAAGTCTGGAGGTGACGGCCAATGCGTACGGGTTTCATTGTATTGCTCCTCACACTGATCAGCCGACCCCTCGTATCGGCGGCCGATTATCCCGCACCCGTCGACGGCGACGTCACGCTGCGCGGGTTCCGTTTCGCGTCCGGCGAAATGCTGCCCGAGCTTCGCATGCATTACAGAACGCTGGGCACGCCCATGCGGGACGAGCAGGGCGTGGTCCGCAATGCCGTCCTCATCCTGCACGGCACCGGCGGCGAAGGCGGCAGCCTCGTGCGGAAGGGAGAGGCGGGTGACCTCTTCGCCGCCGAATTGTTCGGCGCCGGCCAGCCGCTCGACGCGACCCGCTACTTCATCATCCTGCCCGACAACATTGGCCACGGCCGATCCGCCAAACCTAGCGACGGCCGGCACGCCAGGTTCCCCCGGTACGGCTACCGCGACCTCGTCTTGGCCCAGCACCGCCTGTTGACCGAAGGGTTAAACGTCAATCACTTGCGGCTGGTGATGGGCCAATCGATGGGCGGCATGCACACGTGGCTCTGGGGCGAAACGTATCCCGATTTCATGGACGCGCTCATGCCCCTGGCGAGCCTCCCCGGGCCAATCTCTGGTCGCAATCGCATGTGGCGGAAGGCCGTCATCGATGCGATCCGCACCGACCCGGAATGGAAAGACGGCGAGTATAGGTCCCAACCTCGCGGACTGCACTTCGCGGCTTAACTGCTCTTTCTGATGAGTAGCAGTCCGTTGCAGCGGCAGAAGGCGGCACCGACGCTGAAGAAGGCCGACGTGGTCTTCGAGAAGGGAGTGTCCGATTCACTGGCCCGGTTGGACGCCAACGACCTGTTGTACGCGGTCGAAAGTTCGTTCGACTATGACCCGAGCCCGGACCTGGAACGAGATCCGCGCCCCGCTCCTGGCTGTCAATTCCGCCGACGACCTGATCAATCCGCCGGAGCTGGGAATCCTGGATCGCCAGATCGCGCGGGTAAGGAAAGGACGGGCGATTGTCATTCCGATCAGTGCGGAAACAATCGGCCACGGCACCCATACCAAGGCAGCGGTTTGGAAAGAGCATCTGGACGTGCTGCTGAAACAAACCGAGCGGTAAGCCGATCGAAGCTCGTTCGGGATTGGTCGAGAACCGTAACGCTTGCTCGGATGCGCTTCGGCCTAACACTCGGTCGATGTGACGGACACGCGCACCGGCCAACTCTCCCCGCTCACCATCTCTCCTCATTGTCCGCACTCCCAACAGCTCTTTGCTTTGACCGTCGAGGTGTGGTGCAACCAAATCCCAGGGCACCGGGGGCACCCAACGTCGATAACGGGCTGAGGGTCGATCTGAAGATAAGGATTGGCGGGGTGTGTACTTACGATTGATCTTTTCGTGAGGGTTGTAGCGCAAGAAACGCCGTTCTTCGCGATGATGGGTGGGTACCACCCACACCCTTCAAGGAAGAACGGCGATGAAAGCAGCAAGGAAGCTGCAGAGATTGCAGCAACCCGCGTCGTTGATCGAGTTCGTGCGACAGTTTCTCACGCCGCGGGTTTGGAAGCAAGCCCGACAATGTGTCGCCGATCGGCGCTCTAAGCCGCGATGGGACTTGCAGCCTCTGGTACTGGTTCTCCTGGCGATGACCTGGGCTGCTGGCGACGCAGAGTCCGAGCGGTTCGTGGCGGCACGCGGGTTTTACGTGGCGTGCTACGAAGGCCGCAAACGTCCCGGTGAGACGCTGGTCGGGTTTCAAAAGGCATTGACTCGCTTGCCCGTGCGGCAGCTCTGGGCATGGCTCAGGGCGTCCGCGACGAAATCCGACGTCGTTATGCCGAGCGCCTTATGATCGGCGGCTTTGTGCCGATGGGCTGCGACGGGTCGCGCATCGAGTGCCCGCGGTCGGCCGAACTGGAAGCCCGCATGGGCAAAGGAAGCAGCGAGGCATCGGCCCCGACCGCCTGGGTTACGGCCTTCGTTCACCTCGGATCAGGGCTGCTGTGGTCCTGGCGGATTGGCAAGGGAACCGCTGACGAACGGCTGCACTTGCGACAGATGTTATCCCTCCTGCCTGCGGAGGCCCTGGTCGTGGCCGATGCGGCCTATATGGGCTATGAACTGGCCCGCGCGATCCTCGAGCACAAGCAGTCGTTTCTGCTGCGGATGTCGTCGAAGGTTCGCCTGTACGCGCTGGATGAAACTCCCATCGAGCAATGGCAAGAAGGCCTGGTCTACTACTGGCCGGAAACCATCCAGAAGCAACAGCAGCCACCGCTCATGTGTCGGCTGATTCGTGTCCAGGCCAAGGGGCAGACCAAACACGATGTCTGGCTCTTGACCAACGTCCTCAGTCCGCAACGGCTCCCGGCGAAAACGGCGGCCAAATTCTATCGCTGGAGATGGCGCAACGAGGGCCTCTTCAGAACTTATAAACGGACGCTCAAGAAAGTCAAACTTGCCAGCCGCACGGTCCGGCTCATTCATCGTGAACTGGAGGGATCTTTGCTGGCTCTGCAGATCCTGCTGGCACACGCCGACCTGGCACTCCGACCAGAGGGCACGATCGGAGAACTGGCCGTGAGCCCACGGAAGGTGCTGATCGAAATCCGCCAGGAGATCGCCGGCAGCGCAGCACCCTCACCGTCGGACGACCACTTACCGCCGCCGGCTGGAAACGTGCCGCGTCGAGACGCGCCGTCAGCGCAGTCCCAAGGCGAGTCGTGAATGGCCACGTCGTAAGGCCCACCGACCTCCCGGGGCCCCGATTTTCCTCACGATGAAGGAAGACCAGAAAGCCTTACTGGAAAGGAACATCCACGCCAGATGACGGACTACTTGTTATCGACGTTGGGGGGCACCCTGTCCATGTAGACGAGGAAACCCTCGGAGTTATCAGAATCCACTTTGCACATCATCTTTATATTCGCGCCTCTGCACTCGATGATCTCGGGGGCTCCATCGATGGTGATCGTCGCGGACATGACTCAATCTTCGTTGCGTCGGTCGACCACTTGCCGCGTGGAGACGCACGTTTTATGATGGTTTGCGGCGGCATTCAAGGAAAACAGCCGGCGGCCTGGCAAGCGCATTGAACGTTGCAAATATTTCCCTGGCGACGCCAAATTCTGCGGTCCGACCTCGGGCATGTTCGATCGCGAGTGCAAGGCGCAAAAGATGAACACGATCGACTACGTATATCGATTCGACCCGCACAATCCGAGCACCAAGCCGCCGCCGCCGGACGCGGATGCCGCGCGAAAGAATCTCGAAGACGGCAACCGGATGTTCGCTCGCTGGATGGCGAGCTGCCGGGCGGGCACAACCACGACGGGCGAACAGCAGCGACACGTGGTCGAGTGCAATGGTCTCGAGGTTGGCATGGTGCGCAAGGAAGGAGGAATGCCCAAGCAGGCGCCGTTCGCGGTGGTGATCGGCTGCTCGGACGCCCGGGTGCCGACCGAGATGCTCTTCGGCCAGGGCTTCAACGACCTTTTCGTTATCAGGGTGGCGGGAAACGTGCTGGGCGATGTTTGTATCGGCAGCGTGGATTTCGCCGTCGAGGCACTGAGCGAGAGTGTCAAGGTGCTGGTCGTGCTCGGGCATAGCGGCTGCGGAGCGGTGACCGGGGCCGTTGACGCTTACCTGCGACCGCTCAAGTACTGGTCGAAGACCACTTCTCCGGCATTGCGGTCGATTCTGCAAAAAATCTTCGTCTCGGTTCGGGAAGCGGCGAATGCCTTGAAAACGGTGTGGGGCACTGAGGCACGAGAGATGCCTGGCTTCCGCGATGCCCTGATCGAGACGGCAGTCTGCCTGAACGCCGCACAAGCGGCCTTCGCGCTTCGCCAGGAGATTGAATCCGCCGGACGCTGGGAGATCGAGGTCTTGTACGGGGTGTACAACCTCTTCAACCATCAGGTCAGCATGCCCAACAACCCCTTCGCGCCTCCGTCTGATGTGAACGTCCACCTGGCCTCCGCACCGACGAACCCGCGCGAGTTCGGCTCGCTGGCTATCCAGATGGCCGAGATTCTCAAACGGCACAAGACCAGCACCAAGCCGCTCGACTCGGTGGAGAAGGAGATCCTGGTGCAACTTGCGGCCTCCGCAGACGCTGATGGTCATGCCGACAGGCCGTCGATGCACGAATGAAGCTGATTGCTTCAACATTTATCTCGTTGTGTGATGATATAATAGGCTATAATGCGCACCGACGCGGATCGGTGCGGCACGCGGGCGGTCGCGGCATGCCGCCCAGCTTCTCGTAGATGAGATCTTCTCTGGATTCGCCGCCGCTCAGGAGTTCAGCAGCGAAGATGCAATCCTCGATGTCGGGCGAAGATGTTTCACAGGGGCAGAAAGTGCCCAAGCCCGACGCGGAATCCGAGTTGCGTCATCTTCAAGAGGTGATCGATCACGCCGGCCATCTCTTGCCGGCACAGGGACCGATCACTGTTTTCATCCATCATAATACGCTGCACGCTCTGGAGGACTTGCCGTTCAACGAGGCTGTCAAGAAGGCTGCGAGCGTATTCGGCTGCCAGCCGTTTCTGAGCGAGGACCGGTATCACCAGGAGCTCGCGCGGGGGCGGATTCGCTTCTCGGAGCTGAGGGAAGCGCTGGAGCTGGACCTGGGACCGCGGGCGAGTGAAGAGGTTCCCTGTTTCGGCACGCGCCTTGACTTGCGTCTGGCGATGCTCGAATACCCGCTGCGGATCGGGCCTTCGGAAGAGCTGGTCTGGTATGTGGCAGAGGCCAACGCCCTGCGGCGTGTGCGCCGCGAGGTGTCGGCGGCCGATCGTTCGCGAATGATCGCCGAGACCCGAAGGTGGGTGATCAGAGACTTGCGCGCTGCGCCGGAACCCAGACGAGGCGGCCCGCCAGTGCCCGGTGGAGCGCCGGGCGTGCCTTCAGGCCTTTCCGAACTGCTCGACCGATTTGATGATTCGAGGATGGAGTCGTGGAGCGAACGCGACTGGGAGGGATTCACGCTCCAGGCCCTCTGGCGGGTCTGCAGTGATGGTGTTCGAGACCTGCCGGCCTTCACGCCCCCACCACCCGAGCCTGTCCGGCATCGCGACCTGCTGCTGGAGGCTACAGGTGCCGACGCCGATGCGCCGGTGAACGACCTCTTGATCCGCTTCTCGGCGGCCTTTCTTGACCAGGGGCTGGCCAACTGGCAATTGCCCGGGCGCGAGCTTGGGTTCCTCGGTGCTTTCGCCCGCCTCTACCGACAGCCTCATGGTCCGCCCGAGGGCTGGAGGCGCGGACTCGATCGCGAGCTGGCACGGACCGAAGATTCCGACGTCACGGCCCTGAAATTGATCCGAGAGTCGCTTCGGGTTTTGGACGTCGGTCCGGACGAATGGAGCGATTTTGTCTCCTCGACATTGCTGGCGCTGCGGGGTTGGTCGGGGATGGTCCGACAGATTGAGATTCGTGGAGACCGGGTGGTCCAGCCAGTTCCGCCGGGGAGCCTCGTGGAGTTCCTGGCGGTGCGCCTGCTGCTTGATCGATTCGCGCTGGCCCATACCGCGAGGGAAGCCCTCGGCTTCTCCGGCCCGCTCTCCGACCTGCGTCGGGCCTGCCGCGAACGGGTCAACAGGCCCTGGCCTCCCAGCGTCGAACAGCGGGCGTTCCTGGTTTTTCAGCTTGCGCAGCTCAATGCGCTGTCTCCCGAGATTCTCTACCGCTTGAGCAAGGCGCGGTGGAAGACGATGCTCGAGGAGATCGAAACGTTCAGCTCGTTCGAGCGGCGGCGAGTGTTTCACCTGGCCTACGAACGTCGGTTCTACACCCAGGTCGCCGACGCGGTTGCGCTACGAGTTCGCCGTCCTGCGGCGGACCTTCGGCGACAGCCGCGGTTTCAGGCAGTGTTCTGTATTGACGAGCGCGAAGAGTCGATCCGCCGCCACCTGGAAGAACTGGCGCCCGACACCGTTACATTCGGAACGGCTGGCTTCTTTTCGGTATCGATGTATTACCGGGGCGTGGACGATGCTCACTTCGTGCCGCTGTGTCCCGCGGTGGTCCGGCCCAGACACTGGGTCGTCGAGCAAGCAGTTGCAACTCCAGGGCAGTCGCAAGAGTTCCGGCTCAAGACCAGGCGCGCGCTGGGGCTGGCATCGCACCAATTCAACGTCGGCTCCCGGTCTCTTACCTGGGGGGCAGTGCTCGCAGGCGCGGTCGGCGTTCTGGCGTCGATCCCTCTGGTGGCTCGCACCCTTTTCCCGCGGTTCAGCTCTCGTATTGGCCGCAGGCTCGGCGGGTTTGTCGAGACGCCGCCCACGACGCGGCTCAAGATCGAGCGAACGAAGGCCGAGCCTGGCTCGGAGAGCGATCAGCAGGGCTTCACGGTCGACGAGATGGCCGACATCGCCGAGAAAGTACTCCGCGAAATTGGCCTGACCTCGGGCTTTTCGCGCCTGGTGCTGTTCATCGGACACGGCTCGACGAGCTTGAACAACCCCCACGAATCGGCACACGACTGCGGCGCCTGCGGTGGGGCACGGGGTGGGCCGAATGCGCGTGCACTTGCCCAGATGCTTGGGCGATCCGCGAGTTCGAGATCGTCTGGCCGCCCGAGGCCTTAACGTGCCGCAGGAGACTTACTTCATCGGCGGGATGCACAACACGAGCAACGAAACGATCGTCTTCTTCGATCTCGACCTTCTGCCCGAGTCGCACCAGGAGGATTTTGAGTACGCGCGGTCGATGTTCGAGCAGGCGTGCGATCGCGACGCTCACGAGCGGAGCCGCAGGTTCGAGTCGGCGCCGCTGTTCCTGTCGTTCGCCGCGGCACGCCAGCACGTTGAGGGCCGGGCGGTCGACCTGGCGCAGGTACGGCCCGAGTGGGGGCACGCGACGAACGCGTTTTGCATCGTGGGGCGGCGTGAGCGAACGCGCGGACTTTTTCTGGACCGACGGGCGTTTCTCAATTCTTACGACCCGACCCAGGACGATGCCGAGGGAACCATTCTCACTCGTGTGCTCCAGGCGGTTTTCCCGGTCTGTGCGGGCATCAGCCTCGAATATTACTTCTCGTACGTTGACAATACAGGCTGGGGCAGCGGCACGAAACTGCCCCACAACGTGGCGGGCCTGCTGGGCGTGATGGACGGCGCCAGCAGCGACCTGCGTACCGGGCTGCCCTGGCAGATGGTTGAGATCCACGAGCCGATGCGCATTCTGTTCATCATCGAGACAACGCCCGAGACGATGATCCGGATCATGGACCGCAATGAAGGCATAGGCAAACTCTGCCGCAACGACTGGGTGCGGCTGGCCGTGCTCGACCCGAATTCAAGCGAGCTCAGCGTGTTTCAAGGGGGTGCGTTCCGCTCTTACCAGCCCCAGGCGGAAGTTCTGCCTACAGCCGTCTCGTCCGTCGATTGGTATCGCGGTTGGCGCGACCACCTCGAATTCGCCGAGATCGAAGGACCGGCCATGAGTCACCATGATGATTGAGACAAGTTGATGTTCACGATCCTGCATACGATGACGTTTCTGGGAATCCTTGTCATCGCCGCTCCCTTGATTTTGATGTTCGCGCTGGGCGTGAGCTCCCTTCTCGACCGGAAGCTGAGCGAGCAAACGACGACGCTCGTCCTGCAAGCGGGAACAGTCACCGGTTTACTGGCATCGCTGGCGGTCCTGTTGCTCATGCTGGTGCTCGGAACTCGCCATGTGCCAATCGAGCCGTGGGACTGGGTGATCATTCCCAACCAGTATCACTTCACGGTCAAGTTTGTGTTTGACCGCTTATCGGTGCCGATGGCGATCCTCTCGTTCACGCTCTCGGGCACGATCGGCGCCTTTGCCAGCCGCTACATGCATCGCGACGCCGGCTACAACCGTTTCTTCGTTCTCTACACGCTCTTCGTGCTCGGCATGGTGGTCACTTCTCTGGCCGGCACAATCGAAACGCTGTTCGCCGGTTGGGAGCTGGTGGGACTTTCCTCCACCTTGCTGGTGGCTTTCTTCCAAGAGCGGCAGGGTCCTGCGCGGAACGGCCTATGGGTGTGGGTGATCTACCGGATCTCTGATGCGTCGCTCCTATTAGGCGCGGTTGTGATGCACCACCTCCGCGGAGAAGGTGATTTCGACAAGTTGCTGGGAACGGGGTTATGGCCGGAGATCAGCCCTGCGCTGACGGCAGGCCAGGCGCTCGTCGTCGGGCTGCTGGTGCTGGTGGCAGCGGCTGGAAAATCGGCTCTCGTGCCGTTTTCGGGCTGGTTGCCACGGGCCATGGAAGGACCCACGCCTTCGAGCGCCGTATTCTATGGCGCCCTGTCGGTGCACCTGGGGGCGTTTCTGCTCTTGCGAGTAAGCCCGCTCCTGGACGCATCGGCCACGCTGTCAGCCCTGGTGGTGATTCTGGGGCTTGCCACCGCGCTGCTGGCCTATCTCGTGGGGACCGTGCAGACCGACATCAAGTCGGTTCTGTCATATGCGTCTCTGACGCAAGTGGGGATCATCGTCGCCGAGATCGGCCTTGGGTTCAGGTACATCGCCTTGATTCACATTCTCGGCCACGCTTGCCTGCGAACGCTCCAGTTCGTGAGGGCTCCCACGCTGCTTCATGATTACCACACAATCGAGAACGCGATCGGCGAGCACCTTCCCCGCGGGTCAGCTTCGTGGGGCCGGTCGCCTCATCGCTTTCGCGACTGGCTTTATCGCTTCGCGCTTGAACGCGGCTACCTCGACGCCCTGCTGTGGGATTTCGTGGTGGCTCCTTTCACGCGTCTCTTTTGCTGCTTCGATGCCATCGAGCAGAGGTGGACCGACTATCTCGAGGGAGGGCGATCGCGCGAATCAGAGGAGAGCAAGCCCCACTTCGGAACGATCGAGGAGCAGCTATGACGGCCCTGGGAATGCCCTGGATCGAACTGGCGATCGCGACCACCCTGATTGGCTCGCTCTGGATCAGTCAGGTGCGACAGCCCGGCCGGGCGGCCCGCCTGGGCTTGTTCTTCACCGGGCTGGCCTTTGCGTTCACTTTTCTGGCCTGGCTGGAATTCTACCTTGGTTCAGGCTCCCCCGGGGCCATCGCCGCCTGGTCTGCTTCAATTGGCTTGGAAGGGGTGCTACAGCTCGATGAACTGAGCGCGCCGCTGGTGCCGGCGGTGGCCCTGGTGCATTTCCTCACCGCGCTGGCCACGGCTCGGACCAAGATGCGGCGATTCTCGTTCTCCTGGTCACTCGCGTCCGAAGCGATCCGTCTGGCGATGTTCAGTTGCAAGGCCTCGTGGCTCTTGATCGTGCTGCTAGCGTTGTGTACCGTGCCGCCCTATTTCGAGTTGCGCAATCCGTCACCGGCCAACACGCGTTTATATTTTGCACATGTCGTTGTTTGTGGGACTCTTGGTGCTGGGATGGGCGGGTGTGCAGTCCAGCGGAGGCGCGACGCCGCCGACCTGGGCCACGGTTCTGCTGATGGCGGCCATTCTGGTGCGGTGCGGCACCGTGCCGGCGCACTGCTGGGTGACCGACTGGTTCGAGCACACGTCGTTCGGCATCGCCCTCTTGTTCGTGACGCCTTTAGCGGGAGTTTACGCGGCGGTCCGACTGGTGTTGCCGATCGCGCCCGACTGGGTCTTGCAAAGCATCGGCCTGACTTCGCTGGTGACGGCGGTCTACGCCGCGGGGATGGCGGTGATCGCGCGGGACGCGCGCAGGCTCTTCGCCCAACTTTTTCTAAGCCACGCCTCATTGGTGCTGGTTGGACTCGAGCTGCACACCGAGCTTTCGCTTACGGGATCGCTCTGCCTGTGGTTCTCGGTGATCCTCTCGCTGGGCGGGTTCGGACTCACGCTGCGCGCTCTGGAATCCCGGTTCGGCCGGCTCTCGCTGGCGACTTACCAGGGGCTCTACGGACACACACCGGCCCTGGCTGTTTGCTTTCTGCTGACGGGGCTGGCGTGCGTGGGCTTTCCGGGAACCCTGGGCTTCATTTCGTCGGAGTTACTTGTTGACAGCGCGGTGGAGGCCAGCCCTTACGTGGGCGTCGTGGTGGTGGCGGCCGCCGCCCTCAATGGAATCGCCGTGGTTCGAGCCCATCTTCTGATCTTCACAGGCGCGCCGACGTGTCGACAGTTTCGCTCGGTATTCTGGATCGAGAGCGGTTTGCCGTCCTGGCCCTCTCGGGGCTGATCCTGGGAGGAGGAATTTTCCCTCAGCCGGGCGTGACCACAAGACATCGCGCTGCAGCCCTGATCTTGTCAGAGCGCAAGTGGCGTACCGGATCCAAAAGCAAGAATATTGAGGCCAAGCCGCCGGCAGGCATACAGGTCGGCCAGCCACCTCAGCACACCGGCGGGCTGGTGTCTTCAAGCTCACGAATAGGCCGGTGAAGCCACTGGCACCACTGATACCGGCGGTAATTATTTGAGCATTCCTGATGGTGAAGGGCTTCGGTGGTATGAAGGAGCGGCGTTGACCCACGGATTCGCACTGCTTAAACTGAATCGCTACAAATTCCCCACCATGCAGTCGGGAATCACTTTCTTGAAATCGTTGTCATGAATGACAAGAGATGATACAATTATTGAATCATCCACGATACTTGCGCTAGTTCTCTCGCTTGGGATGCTGCTCGGCTGCGAGCACTGGATTGCGCCGGTGCCTTCTCCGGCCGGCTCGCTCGACGGCGTGCCGCCGGTCAAACTGGCATCGCTTTGCGAGACTGATTCGCGTGCCCTCTTTTCCGATCCCCGCGCGCCTCCGGCTGGCAACGATCTGATCGAGAGTCTCGCCGAGGAAGAAGATTCTCCAGAGTTATCATGAAGACTTACCTTTTCGCTCACGCCTTGGAGCGATTCGATGTCAGAAAGCCATGTGGCACGGAAACTTACGACTCGCTAGAACCAGGGAGTGTTCGAATGAGAAGATTTCGCTTTCAGAAGACAGTTCTGACTGTCTGTACGATCATGGTCATGATTGGCTCACGTGTTCTGGCCGAAGAGCTCAAGGGGACTGTCAAAACAATCGATCGCGCGAATTCGCGCATGGTGGTTCATGATGATCAGGGCGAGCGCGATGTCGTGGTCAATCTCAACAACCTGAAGGATCTCAAAGATGTGAAGCCGGGCGTTCATATTTCGGTTGCAGATTCGATTACGGCGTCCAAGGTTACGATTATTGATACGGACGCTGCGAGTTCGACAGCCGAGCGGTCGATTTTCGGCGAATTCTGGTTCAACTTCCGGCACAACCTGTTCAAGCCGCTACTGCTCTTTTTCTACCTGGGTTTCCTGGTGCCGATCCTGCGAGTCCATTTCGAGTTTCCCTACGTCATGTACCAGGCGCTCACCATTTACCTGCTGATCGCCATCGGCTGGAAAGGCGGTGAAGAACTATCGCATCTTCAGACCAGCCACGTTCAATCGATTATCGGATTTATGTTCGTTGGTTTCCTGACCAATACGGTGATCGGCATCCTGGCCTACACGCTGCTTCGAGCGTTCACCCGAATGCGGCGAATCGACCAGGCGACGGTGGCGGGTTATTACGGCTCGGATTCCGCCGGCACGTTCGTGACGGCGCTGGGCGTGCTAACCACGGCGCATGTCGCCTATGCGGCGTACATGCCGGTGATGCTGGCCGTGATGGAGATTCCGGGCTGCCTGGTAGCGCTTTTCCTGGTGGCGCGCTTGCGAAACCAGGGGATGGACGCCCTGGGCAACATGCCCGACGAGCCTGGGTATGATCCGTCGGCTGCGCCGCTTGTAAACCATGTGGGCGAGCCCGGGCACCAGCCGGCGAGCAAGCGTGACAAAGGTGTCGAGTCGGAACTGGAGATGGCCCTCGAGAAGATGGAGCATCCCGATCCGAATGGCGCAGCCGTTCCTACCAGGCACGTGAGCGTCTTCACCGGCAGGTTGATGCATGAGGTGTTCTTGAACACGGGTCTCTACCTCTTGTTCGGCGGCATCGTGATCGGGCTCATCAGCGGATTGCAAGGTCCGGAAGTCACCCGCGCCGACGATAGCTTCTTCGTCACTCTGTTCCAGGGTGTGCTCTGCCTGTTCCTGCTGGAAATGGGGATGACTGCCTCGCGCAAGATCAAGGACCTGAGAACCGCGGGCTGGAGATTCGTGGTCTTCGGACTCGTCGCACCGAACATCTTCGCGATCATTGGCATCACCGTCGCCCACGCCTATGCCTGGGCCACCGGGGCTCACTTCGAGCTGGGGACGTACGTTCTGTTCTCGGTGCTTTGCGGCGCCGCGTCTTATATCGCCGTGCCAGCGGTTCAGCGGCTGGCCATCCCCGAGGCCAGCCCCACGCTGCCACTGGCGGCCTCGCTGGGCCTGACCTTCTCGTACAACGTCACCGTCGGCATCCCTGTTTACATGGAAATCGCCAAGGCCGTCATTCGAGGTTTCCCGATCGCGTGATTCCACACTCCGGGACCACCTTTCCGGATCATCTTCGATGAGCTTTCTCACAAGAAATCTCCATCGAAGCCAATGTCGTCCAGGTTGAGACGAAGAGACTCGAAAGAATCTGTCGGCCGACCGAGGGGCAAGATTCGATCGGGTCTCACTTTTTTTGTAGAAGGGGCCTCGCGTTCCGGGCTCGGTAAGGGGAAATACCATGAGGCTGATCGTGGAGGGCGTGCGATCGTTTCGAGAAAAACGCTTCAAGCAAAACGAAGAGCTCTTCAGGATCTTGTCGCACGGACAGACGCCTCGCTATCTTTTCATCACGTGTTCAGATTCACGGATCGTGCCGAACATGCTCACGGGACTTGGTCCGGGCGACCTGTTCGCCATGCGAAACGTGGGCAATATCGTGCCCCCTCCAGGCAGCACACCGTCAGGGGAAGTGGCGACCATCGAATATGCGGTGATGGTCCTGAAGGTGAAGCACATCATCGTCTGCGGCCATTCGCATTGCGGGGCCATGACGTCTCTGTTCGAGCCCGACCGACTCGAAAAGCTGCCCGCGGTCGCTGACTTTCTGGTTCACGCCGATCCCGTGCGCCGGATCATCAAGACGAGGTATCCTCGGTTGCTGGGTGAAGACCGAGTGATCCAGGCTGTGAAGGAGAATGTGCTGATTCAGCTCAACCATTTGCGGAACATCGGCTCGGTTGCCGCCGCGCTGCGGCGGGGCGACCTGCAGATCCACGGCTGGGTCTACCTCATGGACGAAGGGGAAGTTCTCTACTATGATACCGCGCTGCGGCAGTTCAGGCCTGTCGAGGAGTGTCCGGGCGAGCACAGCCGTCGTTGAAAGGTGTTCCGAATTGATGAACCCAGGCCATCCGCCCCTCGCCCAGTCGATTCTCGACGTCATCGGCTCGACCCCCCTGGTCGAGCTTGGTCGTAGCGTTAGCCGTCGGGGCCTGAAGGGGCGGTTACTGGTGAAGCTGGAGTATCTGAGCCCCGGCGGCAGCAAGAAAGACAGGATCGCGCTTGAGATCATCCGCGAGGCTCGGGCAAGCGGCAGCCTGCGGCCGGGTCAGACGGTGGTCGAGCTGACCAGCGGCAACACCGGCACGGGCCTTGCGATCGTGTGCGCTGCGCTGGGGCATCCCTTCGTCGCCGTCATCTCGCGTGGTAACTCCATCGAGCGAGTTCGTCAGATGACGGCTCTCGGTGCGGAGGTGATCATCGTCAACCAAGTCGAAGGAGCCATCGACGGCCAGGTCTCGGGCGAAGACCTGGCGCTGGTCGAGGCAGAAGCGGCTTCGATCGTTGAAGAGCGCGATGCCTTTCGAGTCGATCAGTTCTGCCGCGAAGCCAATGTGCTGGCCCACGAGCGGCACACTGGCCCCGAGCTCTGGGAACAATCGCAGGGCAAGATCGACGTCTTTGTAGACATGGTCGGAACGTGCGGTTCGTTCACCGGCGTCACCCGCGCCCTGAGGCGATTCAATCCTGGTTTGAAAGCTTACGTGGTCGAACCGGCCGGTGCGGCCGTGCTGGGGGGCGGTGCCGTGAGCAACCCGAGGCACCGGATCCAGGGCGCGGGATACGCCCGCGCGGATCTTGCCCTGTTCGACAGGTCGCTCGCGAGCGGCTATATCTCAGTCAGCGACGAACAGGCTATCGCGGCTGCCCGGCACCTGGCCGCCGAGGAGGGCATCTTCGCCGGCTTCTCGACGGGCGCGCATCTCGCCGCGGCATGGAAGCTGCTCGCGGAAGAAGAGGCGGGCGCCACGATCGCGTTTCTGGCCTGCGACAGCGGGCTGAAGTACCTGAGCACGGACCTTTTCCCCTGAGTCGGGGCGATTCCAAGGGCGCGACGATGAAGTCTTACACCGAGCACCTGACGTTCAACATCCCGGCCCGGATGGATTTCCTCAACATCACATCCCAGGTTGAGGAGATCGTTCGCAAGAGCACCGTCCAGGAGGGCTTGGTGCTTGTGAACGCGATGCACATCACCGCCAGCGTCTTCATCAATGATGACGAATCGGGGCTGCACGAAGACTACAAGAAATGGCTCGAGGGCCTGGCCCCGTTCGATCCGTCGCCAACTCGCTACAAGCACAACCGCACCGGTGAAGACAACGCGGACGCTCACATCAAGCGGCAAGTGATGGGCCGAGAGGTCGTGGTGGCGATTACCAAGGGCAAGCTTGATTTCGGCCCGTGGGAGCAGATCTTCTACGGGGAGTTCGATGGGCGCAGGGCCAAGCGGGTGCTCGTGAAGGTGATTGGGGAATAGGCCGCGCGAGGCGCTCGGTTGCGTCCGCGCGGCGGTAGCCGGTACTCTCGATCTCGCTTCGCCCCATTCTTACCTACCCACAACGACCGGAGCCCCAAGCGGTCTGCCGATACCAGGAATCCAACCTGCCAGGGAGGAGATCGGCATTGAAACGAATGCGCCACGTGGCAGAACTGGCGCCGTGGTGCCGGATTGGGTGCTGACCACCACGTGAGCGGCGGGTGTCGTTGCTGCTGGAGCGGTAACGAAGGTGCTGACGGGCGGCGTAGTGGTGGTTTGAGTCGTGCCGACGCCCGTCGCGGAAGGCGTTGCGCCCGATTGAGCGGTGATGACAACGCCCGCGGGCGGAGTGACGGAGATTGGTGTCACTTGCACGGGCGTGGGCATGGACGGCTGCCAGTTCTGGGCGAGGCTGCTCAGGCTCGATTCAAGATTGCTGACAGCCGTCTTGTCCGCCGCCGTGTCTGTGCCGCTCGAGTATGCGTCCGCGAATGCGTCAACGGCTTGCTGGAGCTTCGTGACATCATCCTTGCTGATCGTCGGCGGGGCCTGCATGAAATCCGGAGAGGCAATGCCAGATGTGGTCGTGACCGGGCTCGAGACGGCGACGGCACCAGTCGCTGGAGCGATCATGCCGGCGGCCGAGCCAGTAACCGTGGCAGTCCCCATCGAAGTCATCGGCATGGCCACGGTAGGCAAATGCATCGACATTGGCATTGGCATTGGCATTGGCATTGGCATTGGCATTGGCTTAATGGTCGATCCGCCGGAACCATCCACGCTGGTCCAGAAGTCATCGAGCCCGGATTGCAGGGCCGCCCAGGCTGACGCGTCCGTTGCGGCGTTCGTGCCGCTGGTGTAGCTGGCAACGAAGGAATCGACCGACTGCTGGAGCTTGGTCAGCGCGTCCTTGCTCACGACGTGAGTTTCGCTCCAGATGTTCGTCATCAAGGTCTGCATGCCCGCCTCTAGCGAGGAGACAGCGGCCTTGTCTTTGGCGGCATCAGCGCCGCTAGTGTAAGAGGCGGCAAACGTGTCAATGGTGGTCTTGAGCTGGGCCACGTCGGCCTTGCTCAAGGTCATGTTCTCCAGGAACGAAAACGGACCAGGTGCCTTTACCGGAGGCATGGTCTGGGAACTGCTTGAATTTGGAGCGGTCGAGCTGGTCGACGAGCCCGCCGCGCTGGCTTGTCCCAGGTTGCCTACGGGAGAGAGCAACGGCGGCACCGTGGGCGTTGACGCTGGAGTTGGAGCGGCCGTTACTGTGGCTGATCCACTGGCTGTTGCCGTGCTGCTAACCGGGGTGGGCGCGGTTGTCGAAGGAGTTGGGGTCGAGGGGGGCAACGTCGTCACTGGAGGGCCAGTGCTCGCCGCGGCCGTGGTGCTCGATGCCGGTGGCGCGGCCGCCGTGGCAGCCGAGGTCGAGGCGAAGATTGTGGGGATATTCGAGCTCCCGGTGCTGCTGTCGGTTGAGCCTGTCGCCCCACTGTTGGAGCGCAGCACGGCGACTTTGAGCGCGGAGTGCTCGGCGGTGAGCTCGAAGGCCGGCCCCCAGCGCCTGATTGCCACTCCCGCTGCCTTGCTGGTTTGCCTGGTGCGCGATCGGGCGGAAATGCATCACAGGATAGTGCGGTAGAAGATATCCCAATCCGCCGCTCAGAAGTTGACGTTCCTCGAGTGCTTCCACGACTCTTGGCCGTGCCGGTTTTCCGCTTGCCCATGTCTAAGTCCTTTCGCCCCTAGCCGGTTGACAGCCAGGCGACCGCACCTGTCCAACCGTCATGATCGGCACGACCCGGCTGTTGACATGATGGTTTTTCGGGCTGGAGGCGATATGCCGGCTGGCGACGGGTCACTCCGCGTGGACAAGTGTTGCCGGCGCTCGCTCTTCGATCCGCGTCCGCGCCTCCCGCATCCTTCGCCACCGCCAGCGGCGGACCCAGTAGAAGAGCACGGGCAGGAGCAGGTCGATCACCTCGTCGGCGACGAGGATGCCGCCCAGGACGGGCGCGGCCATGGGGCGGATGATCTCGGAGCCGACGCCGCTGGCCCAGAGCATGGGGGCCAGGCCGATGACGACGGTCCCCTCGGTCAGCAGCTTGGGCCGCAGCCGGTGCACGGCGCCGTCGAGCACGGCCTGGCGCAGCTCCGGCCAGGCTCATTCGCTCCAGGCCGCCGGCCCGCGCGACGGCCTCGCGCAGGTAGACGAGCATGATGATCCCGGTCGAGGTCGCCATGCCGAAGCAGGCGATGTAGCCGACCCAGACCGTGACCGAGAGCTTCAGCCCAGCAGCCACTGGAAGAAGAGCCCGCCGGCGATCGCGCCCGGGCACGGCCAGCAGCATGAGCGCGGCGTCGGCCAGGTCGTGATAGGTCAGGTAAAGGATCAGGAAGATCAGCGCGACGACGAT
The DNA here is from genome assembly GCA_963813575.1 of uncultured Planctomycetaceae bacterium. Taxonomy (GTDB): domain Bacteria; phylum Planctomycetota; class Planctomycetia; order Isosphaerales; family Isosphaeraceae; genus Aquisphaera. The sequence goes on along the minus strand of CAWFAF010000038.1, from coordinate 1,259,452 downwards.
CGGCACGACGATCATCAAGCGTTCGCCGCGCGCGGAGCTGCGTGCTCGAACTGGCCGGTCCACTCGAGCGAAGACGCCTTCGGGCAGCTTGACCTCGCGGGCGACGACCTGGCGGGCCTCGGCGACGAACTCGACGGCGTCGCGGTCCGCGGACGTTCAGCCGGACGTAATTCCGCAAGAGCCCGTTCTCTCCCTTGATCGTCGCCGGGCCCTCGACGACCTGGACGTCGGCGACCTCGGCGAGCGGCGACCTGGCGGACCGTGGTGCCTGGCGATCCGCCGCGCGCCGGCTCTGGCCGGCGACCAGCAGGTCGCGGATCGATTCCTCGTCCTGCGCGGAAGTCACGCGCGTAGCGGACGACCACCGGGTGCCGCTCGCGGCCCTCGATCGCCGATGGTCGACCTGCTTGCCGGCCAGCGCGGTCTCGATCACGTCGTTGGCCTCGCCGACGCTCACACCCAGCCGGGCGGCCCGCTCGCGGTCGAACCGGATCTCGATATAGGGCTTGCCGCGGATCGGGTCGGCCACCACGTCGACGGCGCCCCGGATGCCGCTTGACCACGCGCGGCGATCTCCTCCGAGGCGCTGCACCACGTCGTCCAGGTCGCGGCCCAGCACGCGGATGCCGATCGGTCGTGTTCACCCCGGTGGCCAGCATGTCGACCCGGTTCTGGATCGGCATCGTCCAGACGTTCGTCCAGCCCGGCATCTGCACGGCGCGGTCGAGCTCGCCGCCGAAGCCCGCCAGCTCGTCGCGATCGACCTTCCAGAGGAGGAGCCGCCGGCTGAACTGATCGGCCAGCGTCTTCTGCAAGCGCGTCGAGCTCGGGATCGGGCTCGACGAAGAGCTGCGGACCCGCGGCTGCGCCATGTGGTGATGATGTGGCCGCCGGTAGCAGCCTGGTGCGTCCGCGTGACCAGCGCCAGCCCGCGCTCGCGCACGCTTCTTGAGGCTCTCCATGTGAGCGGCGACCTGCGCGGCGACCGCCGGCGCGCGCTCGAGAAGCTGCTCGATCGACGAGCCGGGTGAAGACCGGCGCGGCGCGGTCGAGCAGCTCGCCGTCGAGCGCGGCGACGTGGGCCCGCCAGATCGGGACGAGCCGGGCCTCGGCGGGCTCGGACGGGCGGAGCGAGCGTCGGCGAAGGCCCCGCTTGCCGCGGACGATCTCCTGGTTCCGCTGGTAGGCATACTCGCGCATGGCGGCGTCGAAGAGGGGCAAGGCGGCCTCGGCGGACTCCTCGATCAGGCGATCGCGCTCGAGCTCGCCGTCGCAGGCGCGCCGATCAGCCTGGCGGTCACGAGGCGTCGAGAACGCGCCGCCGTCTGGCGTCGGGCGTCGGCCGGCCGGAGCTTGCGGCGCGGCCAGAACTCGCGCGGGCGGAAATTGACCATGGTCTCGATCATGTCCATCGGCGCCGGGTCGGTCGGCGTCTCGGCCCGGCCCGCCTTGCCGACCACCATGTCCACCTCGGGGAACCGGCAGAGGACCATGTCGCGCGCCTTCAGGTCGTCGACCGACTCGCGTCACCGAGGCCCGGGGGACGGTGATCGGCATGTCCATCACCATCCCCTCGTCGAGCGGCGTCATGAACTCGCGCGCCAGCGGCTGTCATCGTCTGGTCGGCGACCAGGGCCACGAGCAAGCAGGCTCGCCGGCGCCAGCGATCCGGCACCCAGCGGCCGCGCGCCAGGAGCGCCGTCGCCGACCAGCGCCAGGAAGAGCGATCGCCAGGAAGAGCGGCCGGTTGCCCAGCGGCGCGAAGCCCAGCAGGAACGTCACGCCGAGCACCCAGGCCAGCGCCGCCGGGCTGGTCCATGAGGTAAGAGAGCACGGGGCGATAGACCTCGATCACGCCGCGGACCAGCGGGTTCTCCATCTCGGACCGCAGCCGGCCGCGGATCAAGAGCGAGCAGAGCGCGGGGACCAGCGTGATCGCCAGCACGGCCACGGCCAGCAGCGCGAACGACTTGGTGAACGCCAGCGGGTGGAACATCTTGCCTTCGATCCCGCCCAGGGCGAAGACCGGCAGGAACGACAGCAGCATGATCGCCACCGAGAAGACGATCGGCCGGCCCACCGCCAGGCAGGCCGGCAGCACGACGTCGCGCACGTCGCCCTGACCGGCCGGTTGCCGAAGCGCTCCTTGAGCCGGTGCATCACGTTCTCGGCCATGACGATCGACGAATCGACCAGCACGCCGATCGAGATGGCGATGCCCGCCAGCGACATGGCGTTGGCCTGGATGTCGACGATGCCCAGCCCGCCGCAGCAGCCGCCATGATCAGGAACGACGAGAGCGCCGCCAGCGGCAGCGTGATCGCGACGATGAACGACGTCCGGACGTGCAGCAAGACCACCAGCACGCACAGGCTGGCCGAGATCATCGCCTCGACGACCGTGCCGGTCACCGTGCCGATCGCCCCCTCGATCAGCGGCGTGCGGTCGTAGAACGGGACGATCTTCACGCCCGGCGGGCAGGCCGGTCTGAAGCTCGCGGATCTTGGCCTTGAGCCGGCGCGTCACCTCGAGCGGGTTCTCGCCGTGCGCCATCAGGACCACGCCGCCGGCGACCTCGTTGCCGTCCTTCTCCAGCACGCCGCGGCGGATAGCCCGGCGCGATCGACGACCCTGGCGACCTCGGCAAGGCGGATCGTGCCGGCCCGCGCGGCCGCACAGGGGGACGTTCTCCAGGTCGGGACGGCCTGCTGCGAGTCGAAGCGAGTCGTCGCCGGCGCGGCCGGATGCGCCCAGCCAGCCCACGCCGCGCACGACGTACTCGGCGTTCGCCTTGGTGACGACGTGCCCGCCGGCCGCCGAGTTCGACGCGGCGACCGCCTCGACCACCTCCTTGAGCGTGATCCCGAGCGCCTGGAGCCGTCGCGGGTCGACGGCGACCTGGTACTCGATGGGAAACCCGCCGACGCTCGAGACCTCGGCCACGCCGGCCACCGAGCCGAGCTGCGGGCGGACGTACCAGTCCTGGATGGCGCGCAGCCGGCCCAGGTCCAGGCCGGCTCCCTCGACCGTGTACCAGAAGATCTGGCCGGTCGCGAGGCGAATCGGGCGCCAGCGTGCGGCGAGACGCCCGGCGGGAAGCTCGGCTCCGGATCCTGGCCAGCCGCTCCGCCACCCGCCGGCGCGCCTCGTCGAACGCGACGCCGTCGTCGAAGATCACGCTGATCATCGAGAAGCCGACGTCGCTCGACGAGCGGACCACGCGCACCCCGCGCAGCCCCTGCAGGCCCAGCGCCAGCGGATAGGTCACCTGGTCCTCGATCTCGCGCGGGCCGTGCCCCTTCCAGTCGGTGAAGACGATGACCTGGTTCTCCGACAGGTCGGGAATCGCGTCCACCGGAGTGAGCCACGCGGCCCAGACGCCGAGGATGGCCAGGACGACGCTGGCGCCGATCACCAGCATGCGGTGGCGGATCGAGAAGGTGATGATCGCGTCGATCATGGGCCTGGCGTTCGGCCGGCAGGTCGGCAAGGTAGCTTGCTCGGGTCCGACTCGATCGCGCCTGTGCAGCCGCTCGCAGCAGAGGAAGACGACCCGGCCGGCGACGACCACGCGAACCGGTGTTCCCATCGAGCCCAGGGCCTTCTGGTCACCGGGCAGATCTTCTGCCGCTCGGCCAGTGCACGATCGTCGGGCAGAAAGCTCAGCCAGCGGCGATCGCGCGTTGTCGCGACGGGCCACCGTGGTATCTGGAGTGCTCGAGAGCGAAGCGTCCCGGGCCGTGCACCGAAGTAGCTGGCGGCCAGGCTGGGGTTCAGCCGGGTCTCGGCGTCGAGCAGGAAAGCGCCCGCCGCCACGACGTTCTGGCCGCCTCGAGTCCCCTGACGACCGGATAGGAATCGCCGCAGCGCGGGCCCAGCACGACCTCCACTCCGTCGAACATGCCGGGCATGGTCTCGACGAAGACGACCGTTCGCAGCCCCGTGTCGACCACGGCCGACTCCGGCACCGCCAGCACCTTGCCGGCCGGCTGAAAGGAAACAACCCGGGGCCGGAGGATCATGCCGCCACATTCCTTGCAGGTCTCGCCCGGATGATCGGCCGTGACAGCCGGATGCATCGGACACCACCACCGTACTCTCTGGTGGTCGCCAAGCGTTTCAGCCATCAGCTCGGTTGATCGCGTGGGCAGCGGCCGGGTTTGTCGGTCACGACCTCAGGATGCTCGGCGCAAGCAAAGAGCTGGCGAGGCTCTCCAGGTTTCAATGGTGGTGGATCGGTGGGTAGCGAGCGAAATGGCTCGAGCTGAGACACCGGCGTCTTGAACGTGACGAGGGCCAGCATGCCGGGCTTGAGCGAGTTGGTCGCGGCGTCGAGGACAATCTTCGCCGAGAGCACTTCACCCCCCTGCCCTTGAGCAGGATTGCTGATCCGGAGCTGGCCGGATACCGGTTTCTGGTCGGCCAAGCCGTTGCCCCGGACCTCGGCGATCTGGCCATCACCGAGCCATGGGGCCGAGCGGACGGGTATCTCCAGCGGAACGAAAAGTTCATTCCGCTCGCGGCGTACGATGCCCGCGGTCTCGTACCTCTGCTCGAGCGGCTGGTAGCCAACGGCAAAAGTCTTGATTCCGGCGAGCTGGACGCGATACGGGGAGAGTTGCATCCGCGCCACGACCCCGTCGGGCAAGGCAACGGCCTCGCCTCGTTTGCGGCGGACCAATCCCATGTTGCAGATCCCGCACTTCCCCGGCCAATTCGACAGCACACCCGGGTCCATCGGGCAAAAGTACTCGGTGTCGCTGGAGACGGCTTGACCCGACAGATCGGCGCTGGTCCCGAACCGCGTGACTCTGTCCCAGTAATTGCGAATCACCTCCCAGCGCCCCACCACCAGCGCCGAGATCAACAGGACCGCGGGGATGCGAAGGCGAACCTGGGCGGCACGCAGCACCGACCGCACCGTGGGTCCCGAGTACCTGGAGACCGGCGCATTTTGCAGCCCGTCTTCGATCGCCGTGGATTCAAACACGGTCATCTTCCGGATTCCCCAATCCGAATGGGAGGCGCTCCCCGTCTTGTGAAGAGTCGGGGCGCGTCTCGCATCCGGAAACAATGCGGGCAAGCGAACTTCTCGCTTCGCCGAACCCGCAAGGGGCCAGTGGTCGCGGTTGCGGTCGGAATGTCGCTTCTTTATCCCCTCCCAGCATTATGGTCAGTGCGCGTTGTTCAGGGACAGTCCTTTGACTGAATTGTCTTGGCTGAAGGCGCTCTCCGGACTGCATCAACGCGTCGTGTGGGAGCACGGGATCCGTCGATTACGCCGGCCCATTCGAAGTCTCCAGGCCAGGGCCAAGGGCATCCCCAGCGCCAGCAAGGTGAGCGCCGAAGGCTCGGGCACGACCCCGGTGGAGAGGGTGATATTGGTGAACTGGTGCAAGCCCAGGTTGAAGAGGGGCTGGTCCCAGCTCACTGAAGTGAGGCCCGTGAACCCGGTGAAGCTGAATGTCTCAAAGCCGGGAGGGGAAGGGGGAGGAGGTGTCGTAACCATGAAGGTCTCGCTGACCGTGCCGCCGCCGGCGAGCGTACCAGTGAACGTGACCGTCGGGGCCGGATCGAACTCGAAATTCCGAGCCAGGTCGATCGAGAGCAGCGTGAACGGCTCACCGCTTGTCTGCGTCAGGGTGATGGTCGCCGGCGAGAACGCCGCCAGACCATTGGCCCCGGCGTAATAAGGGTTGTTTCCTATTGGCTGGGGCGAGCCATTGCCGGTATCGGGACTGTTGAAGACGAAGCCGCCACTGCTACTGGTGAGAGTGAACCCCTGACTCATATAAGGATTAAAGACAGTCAGCGTTCCTGGTGGCACATCATTGAAGTTCAGGACGATATCTCCGCCCTGAACCGGAACACCAGACATGCAGACGAGGGCCGCTACGAGCGAGAAGGCACTGAGCAAATCGGATTTTCGAGGCATCGGCGGTCCTTCCGAACTTTGTTGTGTGACGTTGACGAGGTTGCCGGATCGGCTGTGTCCCGAAACAATTCGATCGTTACCTATGATAACGTGCGAGCAGTGAGTTTCAATCACAAAGTGAACGGCGTCAAACAAAGGGCTTCGCAAGGAAGGTCGCATGGCGTGAGAGCGGCGCTCGTCAGAACGAGAATAGCTTCTCGGCTCGGGCTTTCTCGATGAGGAAGACCAGCCGGCTGCCCACGACTCGCGCCCAAACCTCGCATCCCAGTGGTGAGAAGTGCCCGTCGCCGAGCTGGCCGTTGAAGAGCGGGTTCGGGGTGATCGACTCGCCGCGCCGGGCGCGAGCCGTCGTCTGCTTGAGGTATTCGTCGGTGAATTCCTCGATCGGATCGAGGTAGTTCATGCCGACCGCGGTCAGGATGTTCGAGATCTTGCCCGGGTAGTTTCCGGCTTTTCGCGTCCCTTCCACCTGGTTGATCCAGGGAGCGGGGACCACCAGGAAGATGAGCTGCCGGTTACGGCAGAATTGAACGATGCGGTCCAGCCAATAGCTTCCCTCGCCCCAGTCTCCCTTGCCTTCCAGGACCTCGAACAGATCACCGAAATCGTTGGCGAAAAGGCTGAGCACAACGAACTGAGGATGGAACCGATCCGCGTACTCGACAAGCGTGTAGAATTCCTGTTCGGGCGAGTAGCCGAGATGTCCGGTATTGAGGATTTCGGTCTCCCGCTTCAAGGCTCGTGACAGGCTTCGTTTCAAGCATTGCGGCGGCGTCTCTTCGTCGCCGACGAACAGGCCCTGCATGTACGAATCGCCCAGCACGATCCCGCGCAAGGCGGCCACGGTGTTCGGCTCCGGCCCGCGCAGGCCCCAGGAATTGGTGCTTTGGACCGAAGTCGAGACGACGAGTGCGCCGGTGCCGGCGACCGCTTCGGAAAGGCCCGGGCCTTCGGGAACTGGAAAGTACGCCAGGATGCCTCCCCTGAGCTTCATGTTGCGCACCCAGATCGAACGGGTGTTGGGCCGGAACCGGTAGGAGCGGCCGGTGTCGTCGGGCTCGAATACGGTCGACGGCAGATAAAGCGTGCGGTCGAAATTACCCCAGCGCAGCAGTGCGTGGTCAGGGTTGAGGCCGGCGTAGGTGAGCAACCGCTTCATGGCCGGATCATACCCGGCATAGACGTCTCGCAGCTTGGCCCGCGTCTGCCCGATGTCGTACAGCCTCTTGCGCTGCCAGTCGGCATTAACTTCAGCCCGGTCAGGAGATTGCCCCACGGCCTGCAACAAGCCCCAGCGGCACCGTGTCAGGGCCCAACGGGCCACATAGCGTCCCGAACTAGAGCCAACGAGCACCGTCGAAACAAGCAACAGCGTGCCAAGGGCGATCGCGACTTTGAACCGGCGTGCCAGCCGCTGTGATCGCTCCACGAAGGCGAAGGAGCGCTGCGACGGCGGTCGGGGGCGGCCGATTCGCGCCAGCGCGCGGGCAATCCAGGTCCTGCCGAGGATGGAACGCGGATGCCTGTTGAAGAATGGTTTCACGGTCATGCCGGGATCAAAACGTCAAGACCTTGGCATCGCGGGCTTTTTCAAGCAACAGCCTGAGGCGACGGGCCACGGCTTTCGCCCAGACCTGGCAGCCCGGCGCCGAAAAGTGGCCGTCGGAGATCCGACCATTGTACAGCGGGCAATTCGCGGGGCGATGGTGCGCACGCTCGCCCTCGATCAGGAGCGTGATATGCTCGTCCACGAAATCCTCGATCGGATCGATGTAGTCTTGCCCGCTGGCCTCGACGTAGTTCGAGATCCGGCCCTGGTAATGACCGGCGAACCGCCGGGCGAAGAGTCTGACGCTCCAGTGGCACGGGTACGACGAGGCAAATCATACCCTTGCTCCGGCAGTACTGGAGGATCTCACCAATCCAGTAATTCGAGTCGTCCCAATCTCCCCCGCCCTGCACCACGTCCTCGATGCCGCCGAAATCGTTGGCGAAGAGGCTGAGCACGACGAACTGGGGATGGAAGCGATCGGCGTACTCCACGAGCGTGTGGAATTCCTGCTCGGGAGAATAACCGAGATGACCGGTGTTCAGTATCGACACGCTTTTCTTGAAGTCGCCCTGAAGCTCCCGGCGCAGGCTTTCCGACGGTGTCTCCTGGTCACCGACGAACAGGCCCTGCATGTACGAATCGCCCAGCACGATCCCGCGCAGTGGAGCGGAACGGTCGGGTTCCGGCCCGCGGAGGCCCCAGGAATTGGTGGTCTGGACGGCGCCCTCGACGATGACCGCCGAAGTATCCTTCATGGCTTCTTGCAGCCCGGGGCCGTCGGGAACTAGAAAGAACGTGAGAGGTATCTTCTGGATGATGATGTTGCGCAGCCAGACCGCCCTGACGTTCGGTCGCAGCCGATAAGACCGTCCGGTGTCGTCACTGACAAACACTTTTGAAGGCAGGAGCAACGTCTGCGTGAGGTTGCCCCAGCGGAGAAGGCCTGTCTCTGGGTCGTTGCCCGCGTAGCGCATGAGCTTCTGAAGTGGAGGCTCCATTGCCGAGAAGACGCTGCGGAATTCTCGCTCGGTGTCCTGCACGCCTTGCCGGCGATAACGGTCCCAGTCGGCGGCGATTTCCGCGCGTTCAGGCGCCGAACCCATGCCCCACCGGAGGAGCTGGCGCGATTTGACCGCAAGCCCGCCGGCCAGGTACCGGCCCCTGGGCGCGGCCGCGATGAGGATCGCGATCGCCAGCAGTGTGCTGGTCACGATCATGCGCTTGAACCAGCGCACGCGCCTTGCCGAATGATCGACGAATGGAAAGACACTCTGACGAAGCGGCGGGAAGCGGCGGGGCCGGAAGAACCTCGGCATTCTGACCTCAAAAGGAAAACGCATACTCGATGTTCTATTTTATTCTCCGCGTCCCGCCATGCCGGATCAACCAGGCTTTGTCCCCGCGCGTGGGCCGTTCGGTAAGATGGACGAATACGAACGAGGTCGGGTCGAACAGATAGTGAAGGGGAAGCGAAGATGATCGACGACGTGTTGCGACGATTGGAGCTGAGAGAATCGTGCAGTGGCGCCTGCCACGCTGAATGGATGGAAAGCCCGCGCGGACGCGAATTGACGTCGCTTAACCCGGCGACCGGCAAGCCTCTGGGCCGGGTCGTCGGGGCCGATCCGGCGGAATACGATCACATCGTCAGCGAGGCAAGCCGCTCGTTCGCCCCTTGGCGGCTGCTGTCTCCGCCCCGGCGCGGCGAGGTCGTCCGGCGGATCGGCCTCGCCCTGCGCGAGCACAAGGCCGATCTTGGCCTTTTGATCACGCTGGAGACGGGTAAGATTCGCTCCGAAGGCGAGGGTGAAGTTCAGGAAATGATCGACATGTGCGATTTCGCCGTCGGTCTGTCGCGCCAGCTTTACGGCCTGGTGATCGCCAGCGAAAGGCCTCGCCACCGGATGATCGAGCAGTGGCACCCCCTGGGCCCGATCGGCGTCATCACCGCATTCAATTTCCCCGCCGCGGTCTGGGCCTGGAACGCCATGATCGCGGCGGTTTGCGGCGATACCATCGTCTGGAAGCCGTCACCACTGGCACCTTTGACGGCTGTCGCGGTTCAGAAGATCGTCCATCGCGTGGCGCTCGCCGAAGGTTTTCCCGGAATCTTCAACCTCTGTGTGGGAGAGGCAGAGGATATTGGCGAGCGGATGCTTGCCGATGTACGGCTGCCCTTGATCTCGGCGACCGGAAGCTGCCGGCTAGGCCGCCGGGTCGCCGAGGTGGTCGGGGCAAGGCTGGGCCGGTCGCTACTGGAGCTGGGGGGAAACAACGCCATCATCGTTGCTCCGAGCGCGGATCTGGAGATGGCGATCCGCGGAACCTTGTTCGCCGCCGTCGGCACCGCTGGCCAGCGATGCACGACAGCTCGCCGGCTGATCGTGCATGAGTCAATCCACGACGCCTTCCTCGAGCGGCTGACCGCCGCCTACGTTAGCCTCCGAATCGGCAATCCATGGGACGAAGGCGTTCTGGTTGGCCCGCTGATCCATGAAAAAGCCGTAAAGGCCATGATGGACGCTCTCGCCGCCGCGCGGAGCGAGGGAGGCGAGCTGATTTGCGGCGGCCGGCGCATCGACCGGCCCGGATTCTTCGTCGAACCGGCGATCGTCAAGGCCAGGCCCGGAATGCCGATCGTGGCCCAGGAAACCTTCGCGCCAATTCTGTACGTCATGCCTTATCGCACGCTCGACGAGGCGATCGCCATCCAGAACGACGTGGAGCAAGGGCTGACTTCGGCCATCTTCACGCGCGACCTGCGTGAGGCCGAGTCGTTTCTCTCGGCCGAGGGCTCCGACTGCGGAATCGCCAACGTCAACATTGGCACGTCCGGCGCGGAGATTGGCGGGGCGTTCGGGGGCGAAAAGGCGACCGGCGGCGGTCGTGAGGCGGGCTCCGACTCATGGAAAGCTTACATGCGCCGGCAAACCTGCACGATCAATTACGGCAACGATCTACCCCTGGCGCAAGGGGTGAAGTTCGACGTGTCGCCGTGATGAGGCTTCAGGCAGGTCGGCCGCGGCTTTCGCCAGCCTGGCGACGCGCAGCGGATCGATACCGGCATGGCGATTGCCGCCCACACATGCCGCGCCCCGAACCGCTACAATGTCGGGGGCAAAGGGCTCCAGGTGTGGAATGCTATCAAAACCGAGACTGCCGGCGATCACCAGCAGCTTTCCCCTTCGATCGCGACTGAACGCGTTGAGCCAGCGATAATCATCAGGGTTCAGAGGCAGCCGATGGCCCTTGTTCCAGGTGTCCACGAGCACGCCGGCGACCGATGCGGATTCGAGTGCGACGGCCAGAATCTCTTCGGGACACGGGGATAAGGCCGTCTGCCAGTCTGAATAGATCACGGCGATCCATGGTGGACCACTTGCTTCATTGAGCCTGGCCTGTAAATCTTCCCAGGCCTGCCGCCAATCGAATCGCACGCCGGCCAGCCCAAGCTTCCGAAAGGAGATCCCTTGCCAGGCGCCCTCGGGCGGCACCGGCGAAAGCGGCCCGAGCCACTCCGTGAGCTCGCCAAGCGCCACGCTTAACGGAACGCCGGCCTTGACCGCGGCGCGAACATCGCGCCAGACAGAAAATGCAGCGCGTCCCAGCGGCCCTTGCGCAGGCTCCTTGACGTCGATAATCGACGCGCCGCCTACCTGTGCCAGCCGGGCCTCGTCGCCGGAACGAACGCTCACGAGCAACTTTGCCACGTGTGCCCTAACTGACCGTGGAGTCAGCGGTCTGGATGGCCGGCTTGGTCGCGAGCAAGTGTGTCTTCGACCAGCCCAAGGCCGCACCCAGGCCAAACAAGACGCCGGTGCCGACCAGGTCGGCCAGAACGGTGCGATCGATGTACGCAAGGCCGGCGACATAGCTGGCGAACAAGCCCGCCAGGTTGCGTGGGTAGTTCATTTCCGGGATCAGCCAGGCCCCGAAATTGCTTGTCAGGAAAAACAGCAACGAGGCAGCCAGTGATAGTACCGGAAGCAGCCAGGGACCGACTTTGGGACGATTGGCGAGGGGACCCATCAACGTTGTCGCAGCATAGGTCGCGTAGATCAGCCAGCGCGTGGGATCAAGCAAGGCACGACCATTAATGGAATCGAGCACCAGATCAGAAAGTCCCATGGCGGCGACCGGTACGATCCAGGCCCAGCGGCGAGGGAGGCTTGCTCCCGCGAAGAGGGCCAGTGCACCCATGGGAACCGCATTGACTGGGTGCGGCACCAGGCGATAGATCGCGCCCATTGCGATCAGTGACAGAACTTTCAGCATGGCATCAATCCTAGCGATGACGATCGGAAGCTCACGAGCGACACACTTTTCTCTTGCGACGCCGCTAGTCTATCGGTTTGGCGGCCTGCAATCAACATTTCCATCCGAGGAAACGGCTTCGGGCAAGACCTCGAAGTGCCTGATTCGATCGAGCCGAAATTCCTTCTCCACGAGACTCCGATGGCAGCGAGCCACGAGGTAACACGCTCCGCCCTTGTAAAGAAACCGGCGCGGCGTGATCGAGCGAGGCGAGCTCCTGCGCGTTCGGCTCGCTTGCTCGATTCGAACCGTCAAGCCCTGCACCATGGCTTTTTCAAGGATCTCCCAGCCGTGGGGTGCCGGCGTGGGTGCTTCCGGATCGTGAATCGGGTAGGAAACTAGCTCATCCAGGGGCAAGAACGGTCCGCCGAGCTTGAGCCAGAGCTGCTTGACTCGGAGTGCGTCGGCGAGTGCTCGGTGCCCAGGGCCGTTATCCAGACCGTGGCAACGGGCCAGGCGGTCGAGGCGATGGCTGGGCAGCTCCGGACAACAGCGGCGCGACAGGGCGAGAGTGTCATACACGCGATGAGCCGGCAGGTTCAGCTCCGATCGACCCAACTCGCGTCCCAGGAATCCCGCGTCGAACACCGCATGGTGGGCGACCAGACGCGTGGTTTCAGGATCGCCCATGAACCCGACGAACCGCGGCAACTGCTCGGGCGCAGTCGCCGCGCCGGCCAGGTCGGCGTCGGAGATTCCATGGATGGCCTGCGCGGCTCGCGGCATCGGGCATTCGGGGTTGACCAGTTGCTGGAAGCGTGCGATTTCCACCCCGTCAGCTGTGAATCGAACCGCGGCCAGCTCCACGATCCGATCGCGTCGAGCACTTAGCCCCGTGGTCTCAAGGTCAAAGGCAACATAGTCGGGCATCATGACTTCAGTCTACGACCGGTCCCATTCATGGGGCAAGCCGCGGATTCGCGGCATGCGGCCGACGGTTACCGGTTCTGAAGGAAAATCGCTCTTGATGCCAGGCGGCCGACGACGACAATTCCTTCATGTCGCCAATCCTGTTGACGCGCCGCGACTCTGTCTTCCGAAGCATGCTCCTCGCCTGCGGGTGTTCGGGATGCGCAGCGGTGCAGTCGCGGCCAGGCTCCGCGCAACCGATTCGGTCGGAGAATGACGCCCCACGACCGAAACAAGTCGAACAAGTCGATGCGCTCAGGACAGCCGTTGAGCTGGTGGCCTTCCATAACCAGGTGCGTGCCGAGGCCAAACTACCGTCGCTCCAGGTGAGCAAGAAGCTGCAAGCCGCCGCGTTCGAGCACGCACGCGACATGGCCGATCATAAGAAGATGAGCCATTCGGGAAGCGATGGATCGACCCCCTCGTCACGTATCCTGGCGCGAGGTTATCGGATGAAACGGACGGGTGAGAATATTGCGTATGGACAGAGACGCGTCGAAGACGTGATGAAGACATGGATGAAAAGTCCGCCGCACAAGCGAAATATCCTCGGCAGTTTCTCTGAAATCGGCGCGGCCTGCGCCACCGCTTCGGACGGCACATTGTACTGGTGCGTCAGCTTCGGATTACCCGCCCGGCCAAGATAACCGCCCAGCGCACGATCGTCGGGTATACTTTGGGTGTACGACCAACGGTTCGCGGAGTGATAGAGCCGGGAAGCGGTTGGTTCTCAGAGGAAGGGCCTGTACCGATGTGCGGACATCGCTGGCTGGCGGCGGTCATGGTGGGGATGGTAGGGGCAACGATCGCGGGATGTCAGGGAACGGGCTCCAAGCGAACCTCCTCCGCGCCCGAACCGTCGCTTTCCGGGGCTCTGGATTCAGGCGGAACGCTCGCCGAATCGCGTCCCGCCAAGACCATCACCTACGTTGATCGGCACCCGCTCTTCTCGAAGCCCCGTGAGTACTGGGACTCGTCGGGCGACAACAAGATCGTCAAGGCGGCCGCGGCGACACTCGTCGGCGTGCCGGTCGGACTCTTCGGAGAGGTGAAGCAAATTGTTGTCGGGACGCCTCCCGAAACCCGGTGAATCGGGACGATGGCGGTTCTCCGGGTCGTCTATCGATCAGCGGTCGGGAATGACTTCGAGCGAGCGGAACGACTTGCCCTCGAGCGATTCGAGGAAAGCCCCGCCGCCAGTGGAAACGTGGCTCACCTTGTCGGCAAGGCCGAATTTCTCGACGGCCTCGGCCGATTCTCCACCGCCGACGGCCGTCACAGCCTCGGAGTCTGCCATCGCCTGGGCGATGGCCCTGGTCCCGCGCGCGAACGCCTCGACCTCGAACTTGCCCATCGGACCGTTCCACACCACCGTCCGGGCGTCCTTGATCCTCTTTGAATACAGGTCGATCGTCTTGGGGCCGATGTCCATGCCGAACCAGCCGTCGGGGATCTCGGGTCCGTCTACGACCTTGACGTCTGCGCCGGCCTCGGGCCGCGAGGCGACGAGATGATCGACGGGTAATACCAGCTTGGAACCGGCAAGCGACAGGACGTGCCTGGCGACATCAAGTTTGTCGGCCTCGACCTTGCTCTGGCCCACGCCGTGACCCTGGGCCTTCAGGAACGTGTAAGTCATCGCGCCGCCGACCAGGAGCGCGTCGACCCTCCGGAGCAATTGCTCGATCACCAGAATTTTATCGGAGACCTTGGCACCCCCCATCACGGCCACATAAGGGCTCTCGGGTTTGCTCAGCAATGTGTCGAGAATGCGCAGCTCTTTCTCGACCAGGAAGCCGATCGCCCGCTTTTGCGGTGGGAATTGTTCGGGAACGGCGACCATGGACGCTTCATCGCGGTGGCAAGTGCCGAACGCGTCGTTCACGTAGGCATCGGCCAGGCCCGCCATTTCTTTGGCGAACCCGACATCGCCCTTCTTCTCTCCCTTGTTGAACCGGACGTTTTCGAGCACGACGATCCCACCGGGTGTCAGAGCCTGGCAGGCCGTGCGCAGTCGGGCCCGACCGTATCGTTGGCTTTCTTGACGGGCCGGCCAATCAGCGCCTCGAGCCGCTTCGCGACCCCATCCATCCGGAAGGGCGCGTCCGCGGCCGGGTCGCCTGTCGGCCGGCCCAGGTGGCTCACGAGGATCAGGCTGCCTCCTCGTTCCAGGATGTCGGTCAGGGTTGGCAGCGCGGCTCGGATGCGACGGTCGTCGGCAATGTCGCCGTTCTCGGTCTGCGGCACGTTAAAATCGACGCGGACCAGAACCCTTTGGCCGCTCACGTCAAGGTCGCGAACGGTTTGCTTGGGCATAAAAGTATCCCCTGCTCGATGACCTGATCAGAGAGAGCCCAGCCTGGCCAGAAGCTCGGCGGTGCGGCACGAGTATCCCCACTCGTTGTCGTACCAGCCGATGACCTTGATCAGGTTGCCATCGATGACGATGGTCTGATCGGGCACGAACACGCAGGAATGCGGATTGCCGACGATATCGCTCGAGACGACCGGGTCGGTACAGTATTCCATGATCCCCTTGAGCGGTCCCTCGGAGGCCGCTTTCATGGCCCCGTTGATGTCTTCCTTGGTCGCGGATTTCTTGAGGACCGCGGTGAGGTCGGTCATCGAGCCGTCGGGAACCGGAACCCGGACGGCGAAGCCCGTCAACTTGCCTTTGAGCTCCGGAATCACTTCACCCACGGCTTTGGCCGCGCCCGTCTTGGTGGGAATCATGTTGATCGCCGCCGCGCGGGATCGGTACATGTCTTCGTGAATCTGATCGGCCACGCGCTGGTCGTTGGTGTAGGCGTGGATCGTCGTCATCAGCCCCTTCTCGATGCCAAAACTATCGTTCAAAACCTTGGCCATCGGCGCCAGACAGTTGGTCGTGCACGAGGCGTTCGACACGATGCGAAGCTTGGGGTTAATGAGCTGATCGTTGACGCCCAGAACGAGCGTGGCGTCGAGCTCGTCCTTTGCCGGGCGCTCAGAACGACCCTTTCAGCGCCTGCGTCGAGATGCTTTTGTAAGCTGGCTCGGTTCGTGAAGAAGCCTGTCGACTCGAGTGCGATCTGGCAGTTCAGCTTTTTCCAGGGGAGATTGGCGGGATCTCGCTCGCTGGTGATGCGAATCACCTTCCCATCCACGATCAAGGACTGCTCGGCGGCCTCGACGGTGCCGCGAAACCTACCATGAACGCTGTCATACTTCAAAAGGACCGCAAGATGCTTGGGGTCCGCAAGATCATTGATCGCCACCACGTCGAATTCTGACGGGCGCTGTGCAAGGGCGCGAAATACAAGACGTCCAATGCGACCAAAACCATTAATGCCAACACGGACTGCCATGATTGACCTCCTGATTTCACCTGGCGAATTCGCGAAGCCCGCTCCGAACAATTCGCCAGGGCATGTTTGGAGACGAGCCCGAACCGGAGCCTGCCCGGTTGATCAGGGCAGAGCTCTGGCGCACCTCGAGGCGGGAGAGCCATGCGGCGTATCGCTCGCGTCGAGATCGTCTCGTCGATCTCCCCCTCGTGGAGGGCATCAGTACTCATCAGACCGAAGTTTTCTTCGGTCCGCAAGGGCTTCGGCTTCAGGCCTCGGGGGTATTTGTGTTACCTGCGTGGTCGAACCCGCTGGCGCATCGGCGAATAAGTCCCGTTTGAAAGCTTCGGAAAACGAGGACGCTATTCACCGCCTGCGATTGAACCGGCTCGACTCGCCGCGCCGACCTTCGGCTTTGTGGCCGGGGCCCGCGCCGTGCGGACCCAGTCGTTTGGGCGGCCGCCAAGCCGGATGAAAAACTTCCAGATTGCATAAATGGGAAAATACCATAGGACTAGCAGGTATTTCCACGAGAGACAGAATAGCAAGAACGGAGCAACCGAAAGCAGCATCATCGCCAGCGTGCAGACGACGGTGATTGCGAGTATCAGACCAAGTGCCGGGGACGAGGCGGCCTGCAACAAAGTCCATGCAACCCAGGCGTTCAAAACAAGAAGGCAGAGGTACAGGCCTGCCATCGCAACCATGGAGGGCATGGTAAGCTCGATCAGCGAGGTGACCTTTTCGAGCAAGTTCAGGTGTCGTGACCGGATAATCGGTCCAAAGAGACGCCTTTTGAGCTCGCCACGGCCGAACTCCCACCGCCGGCGCTGCGCGGCGGCGCCCTGTCCCCCCTTGCCGAGCATCACGGCCTTGACGTGTTCCTCGGAAATGAAGGCAATCTTCTCCCCCGCGAGACGCACCGTCCATGAGTATTCCATGTCTTCCACCAGGCCGTGACAGGCCCAGGGCACGCGGCGCAAGCCCTTGGTAGACAGGCACATTCCGTTGCCCCGGAATCCCGCGCTCAGTCCGAGATGAAACTGCCCCAAGGGCGTCACACCGTTGAATAGACAGAATGCGTAGGTCAGCAGCCGGGTACGCCACGATTCGTCAGGGTTAGACACCGTGTAATAACACTGTGCCCAGTCAGCGCCAGACTCCAGCAGCCCGGAGAATCCGCGGAGCAGACCCGGAGAGGCGATCGAATCGGCGTCGATCAGCACCAGGGCGTCAAGCTCCTCGAACTCACCGGTCTGATGAAGCTGCTCGATCAGGAACTCGATGGCATACCCCTTGCTCTTCCTGGCCGCGTCATGACGTTCCGTGACCAGGGCCCCCTCGCGCCTGGCAACCTGAACCGTGCCGTCGTCGCAATTGTCGGCGATCACCATCACCTGAAAAAGCTCGGCGGGGTATTCGAGCGCCAGACAGCTCTGGACCGTGGCAGCTATCCCCTCCTCCTCGTTGTGGGCGGGAATTGCCACCAAGAACCGAGTATGAGGTGACGTGTGCTTCCCTGGAATCAATCGACGGAAAAATGCTGCCAGCGTCGTGACCAGTAGCTGGAGAAAGTACGGTACCACGATCAGATTCACGGCTACCACAACAAGTATGAGCGAGGATAGAAGATGCATGCTGCTTGATCCCGTCAGGCTGTCACGCCGTGGAGCCTCTCTATGCGTCTCAAAATTCGCAGGAGTCTCGTGTAAGTCCAAGGGTCCTGCGGAATAACGGCCTGTGGCAGCTCCTCGCCTGCCGATCGCTCATTGAGTGGTGGCTGGCACGCGGAGGGAGAGGTTCACAACATCATAGCAGCTCAGCAGAGCTGATCAACGTGGCACTCCCAAGAAAGCTTATCCATGTATGATTAAGCTTAGGGAGTCTGAGTGGATGGTTCTAAAAGGGTTCAGCTTTCGTCATTCGGTTGCACCAAAGCCCCAGGTTTGGAGAATTCATGATCTCATGACGCTTGCCTCTGAGGATTTCCTGTTCGCTTGCACGACAGGGGTCGGGTCGCTCAGGGCTGATTCGTTTGAGCGGCTCTCGCGCGTGGTTCGAATCCAGTGGCCGGGACGGCGGCGCCAGAGCATCGAAACCTTCCAGACCATGTAAAGCGGGAAGTGGGTCAGCCCGATCAAAACGTTGAAGCGTAACGGGTAAAGGAAAAACGGCGCTAGCCCGTAAAGTACCAACGCGAAGAAAGCAAGGGCATTGA
The DNA here is from genome assembly GCA_963813575.1 of uncultured Planctomycetaceae bacterium. Classification (GTDB taxonomy): domain Bacteria; phylum Planctomycetota; class Planctomycetia; order Isosphaerales; family Isosphaeraceae; genus Aquisphaera. Next base: position 1,241,198 of record CAWFAF010000038.1, on the reverse strand, counting down.
ATCCGAAAAGCACTCGACAAAGATCTCCGTGCCACTCACTCGATGGATCGAAGAAGAACTTCAAGCTCAGCAGCGTTGTAGCCAGGAAGAGGAGCGTCAAACCCGCGAGTGTCGGCATGCAAAGCTCGATGACGGCGGCCAGTTTTCGAATCGGGCTGAGATGGTGCGAACGCAGCAGCGGGAGCAGCACCTGCCTCCTCACCTCATTGCGACCGAACTCCCAGCGGCAGCGCTGGTCAAGGGCGGCGAGCCCGCCCCTTGCAAGCATCTGGGCGCGAACAACCGCATCGGGGGCGAAGGCGATGGTTTCCCCTTGCAGGCGAAGAGACCACGAGTATTCCAGATCCTCGACCAGACCATGCTTGTTCCAAGGCAACCGGCGCAGGCCGCGGATCGACATGCACATGCCGTTGCCGCGAAATGACCCGCTGAGCCCAAGCGCCGTCTGCCCCTGAAGCAGAACGCCATTGATCAGACTGAATGAGTAAGCCATCAGCCGAGTGCGCCAGGAGTCCCCGGGATTGGCCACGCAGTCAAACGCCTGGATCCAGTCGCGTCCCGCGGCGAGATGACGAGCAAAAACGCAAAGCAGTTGCGGGTCGGCCACGCTGTCAGCGTCAATCACCACGACCGCGTCCAGGCTGCTCATCCGGCCCGAGTTCGAAGTTGCTCGAACCAGAACTCCAGCGCGTGTCCCTTGCTCCGGTCGAGGTCATGCGTGCGCTCTCGTCACGATAGCCCCCTCTTGCCTGGCAAGCTCCGCGGTGCGATCGTGACAGTTATCAGCGATGACAACCACCTCGAAGAGATCGCGAGGGTAGTCGAGCCCCAGTGCGCTGCGTACCGTTGCGGCAATGCCCGCCTCCTCGTTGTGAGCCGGGATCACTACCTGGAACCGAAGCTGGGAGTCTGTGCCCGAGGGCCGGTCAGCCTTGCTGGTCAGGGCGGCAAGTGCAACCAGAATGAGATAAGCGAAAAAAGGGAAACACAAGAGGTTTGCCAGGACGACCGCCCAGAGGATCAGGTGCTGTGCGTCCATGAGAATCGGCTTACCTCAGAATCGTGAGACGACAAGAATGGGGGTCCCGATTCAGGGTCTCATTCGGTATGATAGCCTGGTTGGATGGTCAGGGCAACGTCAAAACTATGCAGATATACATTGGATGGACGCTTGGTCTCGCAACGGTCATGCCTGGCCTGCTCAAACCAGGCAACCTGCGAATGTTTCGGACTTCAAAATCGTAACAAGAATGACGTAGGATAATCTCACCGTGACAACCGGCGGCAGTTTCGGTGTTGGATTATCCGCTCATGACAATGGGACGGCGAAGCCCCCCCGACTCCGACACAGCGGAGCTGGAAGGACTTAGATTGAGCTCGCCTGTGAAGCACGCGCTACGTAGAATCTTCTTGTTGATCGGCGGTCTGGGATATTGTGTCATGCTCACGAACACCTCTCAACCTTCATTTGCCAAGATCGTCGGTGAGTTTGAAATTGTTTTCAAGAACAAGGGGCTCACACCGCCCACCTTGGTTCCGGACACGGTCCTGGATGGCTCTCTGGGGCTGGAGTCGCTCGACTTCGCGGAACTGGTGGTTCGGCTCGAACAGGTCTTCGGCCAGGACCCCTTTTCCCAGGATACGATCCCGGAAGTGCGCACCCTGGCGGACCTTTGCGTCCTTTACGAATCTACGTCATGAACCCGCAATCCATTGAGGAATCAGGCGGGACGGGAGGCCGCAGGGTTGCCGAGATCCTGGCAGGACTCGCCGATTGTGACCGAACGGCATTCTCGACCGTCCAGCAATCGGTGCCCTGGAACGTTTGGCATGAATCCGTGGTGGCGCTGGCTCGAAAAATGAGCCCTCTGGCCGGCTGCCGCGTGGGCCTGATCTTTCGGCCATTGCCTTCGTCTTACGCCTCGATGTGTGCGCTTTCGGCGCTGAATTGCCCGGTGTTCCTGTTCGATCGATCGCTTGATTCGGACCTCATCGAAGAGGTTGCCCGTCAACATGCACTCGCCGCGGTGGCTGATCCGGGGGGAGGAGAGCCTGCCGCTTCGGCACAGATTCGTGAGGTTGGCCCTCGTCTTGCTGCCGACGGCCGCGGCGAAGTGACGATCTTCACGTCGGGCAGCACCGGTGCGCCAAAAGCCGTTCGGCACGACTGGAACACGCTCACGCGGCCGGTTCGGCAGGTCGAAAAAGCGACTGCCCAGACGTGCCTGCTCACCTACCAGCCTCACCTGTACGCCGGGATTCAGGTCTTCATGCACTGCCTGATCAACCGGGCGGCCTTGGTCCTTCCCGAGCCCGGGATGGGAGTGGATGAGCTCATCGACCTGATGCGACTGCGGCACGTCAGTTTTGTCTCGGCCACGCCCTCCTACTGGCGGCGGCTACTGACGTTTGGCTCCCACGCCAGGCTCTGTGAGCTGCCCATGGAGCAGATCACCCTGGGGGGCGAAGCCAGCGACCAGGCGCTGCTTGATGGGCTCAAGAAGGTTTTTCCCGGCGCCCGGGTCGTTCATCTCTATGCCACAAGCGAGCTTGGCCGCTGCTTCTCGGTGAAGGACGGTATCGCAGGCTTCCCGGCGTCGTATCTTCGCGGACAGACCAAGGATGGCGTCTGGCTGAAGCTCGACGATGGTGAGCTGCACGTCCGATCTGCTAACGCCATGCTCGCCGCGACTCATCCGCCCGGAGACGAAGGTGGCTGGTTCGCGACAGGAGACCTTGTCGAGCAGAGGGGCGACCGCTGCTATTTCGTCGGCCGTCGCAGCGAGCTTATCAACGTCGGAGGCAACAAGGTGCATCCGCTCCGAATCGAGCAGCTTGTGCAGGAGGTTGAGGGAGTGGCCGACGCGCGGGTCTTTGGCAAGGCGTCGTCGCTGGTCGGTCAGATCGTCGCCTGCGAGATTGTGGTCGAGGCGGGCTTTTCCGCCGAGGCCGTTCAACAGGAGATCATGAACGCGGCCCGCCAGCGGCTGGCACCCCACGAACGACCAAGATTCGTCGAGGTGACCGGCCGGATCGAGCTTTCCGAGGCGGGCAAGAAAATCAGGCGGCAGGGTGCCGCGGCGGCCAGCGACGGCCAGGGCCGGAACCATGAGTGAATCAAGCGATCAGCCTTCGAAGCGACACGTCATCGTCAGCGGCGGCAGCCGGGGGCTGGGCCGCGCCCTGGTTGAGGACCTGCTTCAATACGGTTATCGCGTTTCGACGTTCAGCCGGAACCGCACTGAGTTCGTCGAGCATCTCGCCCCCCTGCCCGACTTCCTGTACGAACAGGCTGATGTTCGTGATGGATCAGCGGTGGCCCGTTTTGTTCAAGCGGCCAGCGAGCGCTTTGGCCCCCCTTACGGGTTGGTAAACTGCGCGGGGCTGGCGGTTTCCGGGGTGCTGGCCATGATGCCGGACCGCTCTGTTGACGACGCGATCGCTACCAACCTACGCGGCACGCTGATCTTGACGCGCCGGGTGATTCGTCAGATGCGGCTCAGCGAGCAAGGCGGGTCGATCGTCAACATCTCGTCGGTGGTCGGCCTGCGCGGCTATCGCGGCATGGCCGTCTACGGCGCCACCAAGGGCGCTCTCGACGCCATGACCCGAGCGCTTGCCCGCGAGCTTGGAGCCTGGAAGATTCGCGTCAATTCGGTGTCACCCGGGTATCTGAGCACGGAGATGAGCGCCGGACTCAATGAAGTCCAGCTTCAAAAGATCGTGCGCCGAACACCGCTGGATCGGCTGGGCACGCCTGCCGACGTGGTCGGGCCGGTCAGGTTTCTGCTCTCCGACGACTCCGCATTCGTGACCGGCCAGGTGCTGGTCGTGGACGGGGGAATCACGGTTTGAAGGCGAATCTTTAATAGCGATCCGCGAACGGGAAATCTGCCAGCGTGACGAGATCGCTTGTGGGAGGGGTACGGCTGACGAGGTAGCCTTCCGCCGCCAGCAGTGCGCGTCGCCTGAGTCCGGCTTTTCGATCGGCCAGACCCATTCCGACCCTTCCCCTCATGCTCAGAAGATCGCAACCGGCTCTCGCCACATCCAGGATCGCGGGCAGAACGTCGGTAAAGCTCATCCGGTCCTCGGGCCAGACCGCGTCGACCAGGCGTGCGGTCCGGATCTGTTCGAATTGTCCCCGGCGGTCGAAACGAATCGAGAACCAGCCCTCGAGACCGGCGCCCGCCGCATCACGGAATGCGAAGACTTGCTGGGCTTGTCCGCCCAAGAGACTGGCCGGCAACGAGCCGTACACCCAAGTGAGGTAAGCGGCCGACCGGTCGGGCTGCAGTAACGCCGGGTTCCGGTTGCGTGCGGCGATGCCGGCCAGTCGCTCCAGATCGACGCAATAATGGACGTCGAGAGAGCGCTTGCTGGCGCGCCGTGTCAAGAGCGGTGCCGCCGCGGGCCCAAGCACTCGAAGCATCGAGCCCACGGCGCGTGGCCAACCCTTGCGAGCAGCTAGCTCTTGCGCCAGTGGACCCATTCGGATCGGCAAGAGATACTCCACGTCCGACTCGGGCACCATCACGGCCCCGCACTTGGCCCAGAGCGGGCCCGACTGGCGGTTGCACGAGTTGGCATACCAGAAGTCAGCGCCTGCCAGACCGAGGAAGCGGCGGAGCATGAAGAAGCCTTGCATCCGGGCCGAGCTGTCAACAAAGAAGTCGCCCGCGGCCAGACCCAGCAACCCCCGATCGCCCAGCCGGTAGAGCCGCGGCACCGACAGGATCATCCCCACGAGCTTACCGTCGGGCGAGAAGAGCGAAAGACCGAGCGGAAGGCCCGGGCGCAAGTCAGGGTTCGCGAGCATCCAGCGCAGGTCGTCTCCCGCCGGGCGTGCCTGGGTCCGGTCTTCACTCGAAGTCTGCTCTTGCTGCTGGCGCAGAAAATCAGCGACCTGGTGCAGGTTATCCTCGGTGATCGGTCTGAACTCGTATCCAGCCATGTTCCACGTTCTGAAGAGCGGTGTGGCGGTTATTCGTCGTTCTCGGTTGCAGCCTCGCGACCGGCCGGCTTTTTCTGCATCAGCCTTTTCGCCAGCGCGAGGCCGGTCTGGAAAAGTTCTCGGCTCAGCCGACGAAGCCTGTTCCTCGTCGTGCGGCGAAAGAGGTAGACCGTGGTGTCGAAGGTACTCCGGTTCGTGAAGAGCCGCTTGTGAGGCGTAACCCCCACGCCGTGATTCACGAGGCTCGGCCGCCGATGCTGGTAGAGATCTTCGAGCATGAGATAATACAAGACCGTTCCCGGCGAGAATGCGCTATAGTCATCCGCGTACGCAGTTTGCTCGAACTGAAGAACATCGCCGCGCTGGCAGCCAATGACAAACGCGCAGGGCTGTCCTCCGCACTTGAGCAAATAAGCACGAAGGCATCCCAGTTTGGCGAGGCTCTTCAGGTTGTCGCGGTAAAGTGCTGTCTCTTCCAGGCACCGGCCCAGGTTGTGAAACTGCCACGACCGTTCCGCAACGGAAAGGGCGGAGGCGTAAAAGGCGTCGATCTCGTCTTCCTGCTCCACGCGCTGGCATTCGAGTGCGCCGGCGCCGTGCTCGCGCAGCTTCCGCACGCGCCTCTTGAGCGTATTTCGCGTGCGCTTCTGCTTGCCTTCGAGAAAGCTTGCCACGCTGTTACCGGGCTCGAGCTCGAGGTAAATCCACTCCCTGGGCTCGAGCCGGCGCGGGTCCACGAAGCATTTTCTGCTGCGATTGTCGCGAGAGTAGAGAAACCTGGTCGTGAAGCTCTCAACGGGCAACGAGGAAAAGAATACGCAATCGCACCAGGGAAGGCGATCCAGAATCCCGTCGAAAAGCAAGCGGAAGAGCGCTGGGTCTTCGGGTACCAGGGGCTCGCCTCCAGACACCGTGGCGGCCTTGAGCTCGATGCTGCCCAGGCGCCGCTTGCGAACTTGAAACGGAATCGACACCTTCCAGAAAACGATCGGGCAAACGCCAACAGTCCGGCCTTCCCCATCGCGGATCACGAAAACGCGGTCCTCGGGCGCGGGTGCGGTCTGGCGGCGATGCTCGTAGAGTGTGGGCGAGGTGAAGACCGCGTTCAGCGGATGCGCCAGGCTTACGAGCGATTCCCAATCCTGGCGAAAGCCTGCGTCTCCAAGTGCCTGGTCGGGGGTAAGCACTTCCAGGGTGTAAGAATTCGAGGCTGGCGGGATGGAAGCGGTCTCCTCGATCACAAGAGGCACTTCGTCAGTCGCACGAATTATCATCGCTCTACACGACAGGCTACAATACCAGTCGTCTCTCTTCCCACGGAGTGTGACTGTCGATCGGACCGCGGCTGAGCGAATCGGTTGAACTTATGAGAAGCTGGGTGAAATACGCCTTTGATCGGCTTCTGACCGGTCTGGGCGTTCTGATCTACCGTTTGGGTCTGGCCGGCAGGGTGATCCATTTCAATCGCCGTGCGGCCAAGGTGTTGATGTATCATGCCTGTGAAGAAATTGAATCCGAATTCACGCGCGGGCTCTCCATCAACACCATGCCCTCGGAGTTCGCCGAGCACCTCGATTTCCTGAAGCGTTATTATCGCGTGACATCTCTGTCCGGCCTGTTGGCCGCACCCACGACCGAGCCTACCGTGGTGATCACGTTTGACGACGGTTTCCGATCCGTTTACGAAAATGCCTTCCCGCGGCTTCGAGATCTCGGACTTACCGCTGTGTGTTATCTCACGACCGACGTGATCGGCAACCATCGGCTCATCTGGATCAACGAGCTGAACTGGTTCTTCCACCACCACGCGGCGGTCGCTCGCCCTCTCATTTACGAGTTCCTGGACGCCGAGCCGACCTGCCCGCATGCGGTCGTCATGCGCAGGCTCGTGGACGGCTACAATCCGACCTCGATCGCTCGGTTGCTCGGTCAGTTGCGTTCCGCAACGTCGGTCGATCCCGACGCGCTTGCGCGGCAGTCCCGGCTGCATCTTGATTGGGACGAGGTGGTCCTCATGCACTCGGCCGGAATGGCCTTCGGCAATCACACGGCTTCTCATCCTTCGCTCGACGCCCTGTCGCCGGCAGAATGCCGCGCGGAGATCAGCCGGGCTTCCGAAGCCATTTCCGGCGTGGCCGGCGAAACGAAAACGATGGCTTACCCGTTCGGAACCACGACCGAAACCGCGCGCCAGATCGCGATCGAGCTGGGGATCGAGGCGCTCCTGGAAGTCCACGGTGTCAACCACCCGTTGGATCCCACCCGGATCGGCAGGATCAAGGTCGGCTCGTTCTCCGCGTCGGTGCTCTTCTCCCGAATGGAGGTGGTCGAGCCTGTCAAGACCTGGCTGAAACGGAGGCTCCGGCCTGCTTACCCACCTGAAGTGTCGCACTCAGAGCACCCCCGCGGTGATCTCGGCGAGAGCACTCAGTAAACTCTGTATCTGCTCCTCGGTCGTGAATGGTCCAGGGCTGATCCGCAGCGTGCCGTCGGGGAATGTGCCCAGGGCGCGGTGGATGTAAGGCGCGCAGTGCAATCCCGGCCTGACGGCAATATCGAAACTGACATCCAGGATGGACCCGAGATCCTGGGGCGTCAGCGAATCTGGCACGATCAACGAGAGCGCTCCGACATGGCTCGCGGGATCCCAGCGGCCGGCAATTTGCCATTCGCCGGCCTTTTCCACCCAATCCACCACCTCCTGAAGCAAGCCAACTTCGTGTTCCCGCAGTGAGTCAGACCCGCGCTGGGAAACCCAGCGCAAGCCCGCGACCAGGCCGGCCACACCCAGCACGTTGGGTGTGCCCCCTTCCAGGAAAAACGGATACAACGTGGGCTGTGTTTCGCTCGACGAATCGCCGCCTGTTCCCCCTCGCGCCAGGCCCGGATCTTGCCATCACACCGCGGGCCAACATACAGGGCGCCCGTTCCTGTCGGTCCGTAGAGTGCCTTGTGACCGGGGAAGGCGAGCAGGTCGACGGGCGTCGCCTTCAGGTCAATGGGAACCACGCCCGCCGATTGGGCCGCATCGACCAGGAAGTAGGCTCCGGCGTCCCGAACCAGCGGTGCGATCGCCTCGATCGGCTGCACGGTGCCCAGAACGTTGGACGCGTGAGTCATGGCCACAAGCGCGGTGCCGGGTTTGAGCGCGGCCTTGATGGCCTCGGGATCGACGTATCCCTCGATTGACGCGACCCGAGTAAGCGTGATGACCCCGGCTTTTTCCAGTGCCCGCAGCGGCCGGCTGACCGAGTTGTGCTCCAGGTCGGTCGTGATGACATGGTCACCCGGCTGGATAAGTCCCTTGATCGCCAGGTTCAGTCCGTCCGTGCAATTGTGAGTCAGAATCCACCTGTCCGGCTCCTCGCCACGGAAAAACTGGTTCAAGGCATGCCGGCAGTCATCCAGCATCCGCTCGGCGGCGACGGCCATCCGATGCCCGGCCCGGCCGGGGTTGGCCAGACTGGTGCGCGCGAAGTGATCGAGAGCCTGATAGACGGGCTCTGGCTTGGGGAAGCTCGTTGCGGCGTTGTCGAGGTAGATCATGGCGATTCCGGAAATCGTGTGGTATCGAATCGGCGCATCTTCCTGAAGAAAATGCTTGATGAGGAATGACGGAATGGCAAAGAAAAAATTGCAGGATGATGGATAGAAAATGGCAGAATGACAGGGGCCGAGTTACAGCGGCGGATCGGGTTCGCCCACATCGTGAGTACTCTCGCCTTTCGCGATGCGCTGCAGTTCCTTCAGAAAAGCATCCCGCCGAATTGCCTCGCGAGCGGCCTGCCGCGCGGCTTCGTTGCGCTCGCGCGGGTTCAAAGCCTCACTGTTCTTCAATGATTCCACCCAGGCTCCGAGCTGACGAGAGATATCCAACACCAGATCGTGCGCTGCGAGTACCTCCCCCGGACGCCCGTCTCCAAGATGCAGTTCCTCACACGCGTGGAGCATCGACCTGACCTCACCGGCTGACCCTTTCGCAATATACAAGAAGGCGATCAGCTCATCCCGTGTCCCTCTTTCGAAGCCTTCCGCGATATTATTTGAGATCGAGAGTGCAGCCCGTTCCAGTTGATCCCGTAACCCACTGTATCCCTTCAGGCACCCGCTCGAACCCAGCCCGTGAATCCGCACCACAAGCTCAATGGCCTTCCGCCAGACTGGCAAATCTTCGAACTGTTTATACTGCATCTCGATCCCGCCATCCTATCACTCGTTGTCATCTGTCATCTGTTATTCGTCATTTGCTATTTGTCATTCTGTCATCCGGCATTCCCCACTCAGCTTCCCACAAACTGCGAGTAAAGCGTCCGTGCCTTGGCGATGTCGTTGGTTCCCTTGATGATCGCCCGGCCGTCCGGAAATACGGTGAATTCATAGCCTTCGGTTGCGAACCGGAGCATGAATGCGTTATGACGCACGTCGCCCAAGGCGGTGAGTCTCCGGGCCATGTCGGGGAAATCCAGCGGCTCGGGACGACGGGCGGCAACCTGCACGGCGTTGCGGCCGCACAGCGTGGTGGTGTGCGAGCCCATCGCGCCCTCGAGCCACTCGAAATTGCGATGCTTGCAGCAAGGGCAATCCACCTTGCCAAGCAGCCCGGCCACCTTGAGCTGGCGGAACGTCCAGTCCCACACGTCGACCATGATCAGCTCGCGATTGAGGGCGTCGTGAGCTCCGGTCAAGAGCTTGATGGCCTCGATGGCCTCGAACGAGGCGATCACGGCGACCGCCGGCCCGAGCACGCCGGCCGTCTCGCAGGTTGGCGTCATGCCCGGCGGCGGGGCCGTCTCGATCAGGCAGCGCAGGCATGGCGTCTTGCCGGGCACGATCGTCATTGTTTGCCCTTCGCTGCCGATGACGCCGCCGTACACCCAGGGTTTGTTCAGCTTGATGGCGGCGTCGTTGATGAGATAACGGGTCTCGAAGTTGTCAGTCCCATCCAGAATCAAGTCGGCGTCGCCGATCAGCTGAACCGCGTTGGTATGGTCCAGGTCGGTGACGACGGGCTCGATCTCGATCGAGCTGTTGATCAGGCGCAACTTCCGGGCGGCGGCTTCCGCCTTGGGCAAGTTGTCTTTCACATCCTGCTCGTCGAACAAGATCTGCCGCTGGAGGTTGTGCGTCTCGATGAAGTCGCGGTCGATGATCCTCAGGAACCCCACCCCCGCGCGAACCAGGTGATTGGCCAGCACGGTCCCGAGTGCACCACAACCACAGAGGGTGACCCGGCTTTTCATCAAGGCGCGCTGGCCCGCTTCGCCCAGGGCGGGAAAACGCACCTGGCGCGAGTAACGATCGAGCGGGTCGGGTGGCGAAGCAGACATCAATGATCTCCGATGGTACTGTGGTCTGGCTTTCCAGCCGGGCGTAGGTTCCCTGTGCCGTCGCTGCGCCGATGTCCTTGGCGACGGCTCTGGAGGATCGCAGACTCGCTGTTCGATCAGCCGCCGGCGACGGCCGGGATGATGCTCACCTCGTCGTTCTCGGCCACGGCTGTGGCCAGGTCGTCGAGGTAGCGAATATCTTCATTATTCACATAAACATTGACGAACCGCCTGAGTTCGTCGCCGTCAAATAGACGGTCTCGGAGGGCGGGATACGCAGTGGCGAGATTGGCGAGCACCTCGCCCACGGTTGCGCCCGCCGCCTCGGCGCGATCTTGCCCCGCCACATGCGAGCGCAAGGGTGTGGGAATACGAACGAGAGCCATGGCGAATATGTCTCCTTTCAGGCGCCGACCTCGGCCAGAGTGGGAGTCGAGGAATTCGACAACGCGGGGCTTTCGCGTTCAACGAGTGACTCGAATTCGTCCATGGTCGGCTCGATGACGATCGGCTTGGCCAGCCGGTCCCAGAGCAGCTTCCTGGGTTTTCAGGCCGTTGCCGGTGATGCACAGCACGGTCGAGCCGTCGCGGTCGATCTTCCCCTGCTCGATCAGCTTGCGGGCCACGGCCACCGTCACGCCGCCGGCGGTCTCGGCCCAGATTCCCTCGGTCTCGGCCAGCAGGGTCATGGCCTCGACGATGTCGTCGTCGTCCACATCTTCGCTCCAGCCGCCGGTCTCGCGAATCAGTTGGGAGGCGAAATAGCCGTCGGCGGGATCGCCGATGGCCAGGCTCTTGGCAATGGTGCTGGGGTTGCGGATCGGCCGGACCTTGCTTGCGCCGGTCTTGACCGTGGCCGAGATCGGGTTGCAGCCGGCCGCCTGGCGCCATACATCCGGGTCGAGACCGGCCCTTCGAGCAACCCGAGCTGCTCGAACTCGCGGAACGCCTTGTGAATCTTGCCGATCAGGCTGCCGCCGGCCATGGGCGCGACGACATGGTCGGGCGCTCGCCAGCCCAGGCCCTCGGCGATCTCGAATCCCATCGATTTCGATCCCTCGGCGTAAAACGGCCTGAGGTTCACGTTCACGAACCCCCAGCCGAACCGAAACGCGATCTGCGAGCAGAGCCGGTTCACCTGGTCGTAGTTGCCTCGAATGGCGATCACCTTGGCTCCGTAAATGGTGGCGCCGAGCACCTTGCCCTGCTCCAGCCCGTCGGGAATCAGCACGTAGGCTTCCAGCCCCGCCGAGGCCGCGTTGGCCGCCACGCTGCCGGCCAGGTTGCCGGTCGAGGCGCAGCCCACGGTGTGAAAGCCCAGCTCGACCGCCTTGGACAACGCCACGGCGACGACCCGGTCCTTGAACGACAGGCTGGGGTGATTGACCGCGTCGTTTTTCAGGTACAGCTCAGACACGCCGAGCACTCTGGCCAGGCGGTCAGCCTTGATCAGCGGAGTGCCGCCCACGTGCAGGCCGACGGTGGGCTCGCCGTCGATCGGCAAGAGCTCGCGGTAACGCCACATCGTGTTGGGCCGGCTCATGATCGTCTGCCGGCTCAACGTCCGGGACACCGCGGCGTAATTGTAAGTGACTTCCAGAGGTCCGAAATCGTCGGTACAGAAGTTCAAGGCTTCTTTGGGATAAAGTTTGCCGCAAAGCCGGCACTTCAGACCGGTTACCAGTTCTCGCGACACCGGCATGACTCCCGAGAGCACCTGTTCGGCCATTCATCATCCGCGACGAGGGAACCCGTCGGGCGGCTGGCGGCGAAGCAGGCTTGGTATGAAGGCAAGGTCCACACTCCGGCGTCACCACGAGGCAGTGACCGCCGCAGATCGATGGGTGCGCCGAGATCCGGAGTGAGATCAGAGAAGGGACGATTCCGTGGGTGGGACAAGGTGAGGTTGTGGAGAAAGCCGCGAGAGCGGTTCGCCAGCCTCGATCTTATCTGTCCCACGATGTGGTTTGCCTTGGAGTCTCGGTCGGATTTCCGACCGAGCTTTGCAAACTCACACTGGGCAGGAGTTAGCACCAGCATCCACCGCATTGGTGGACCGGTTGCTGTGGCGTCGCAGGGCCCTTCCCTCAGCCACTCTGGATAAGATGCGCACCGTATTGTCAATGGAATGTATTAATGCAGACTCCGTGCTCGAAGTCAAGTACTCGCCTGGCCGAAATCCATCGACCGATGCGCCGCCCGGCTCTGTTCCGAGACAGATTCCGCGTTCTGAGGCCGGCCGGGTCAGGAGTGGCGATCCGTCCACGATGCAACCCTTCAGCCAAGCCGGAAGTGAACCCGCACGCCTGGCGTCGCGCTTATCGGAACACGTGCCGGGGCTGTGGTCGCGCCGACCGGCGCGCGCGCCGTGCGCCATGCCCGGTCTTTCGCGCTGGCTCGGGTGGCATTAGAATGAAATGGGGTCGAGGAGGCGAAGGACCCGGCGAGGGGAGCTCGACCGGCCCGTGTAGAGGAGTCTTGCGATGCTCCCCACCTGGCAACAGATCGAGAAAGCCGCGTATGAGCGCTGGGAGCGGCGAGGTTGGATCCATGGATACGACCGCGACGACTGGGTCGCGGCCGAGCAGGATCTGACGTTCGACATGAACTACCACACGTTTTGCCGGCTGCCGCTGGACGCGAGTGACGTGCCGGGCGGCGGTAAACGTCTGCCTCGCTGCCGGTTCTGCGAGCAATCGGCACCCAGGGTCGAGATCGGAGCCGGCCGGCCTGTCTTTCCACCCTGCGTTGGTTCGTCGCTGACAGCTCGCGAGCTCTGCGGCGAGTGTGCGCGGCAGTTCGAGACGACCATCGATCAGGATTTCACCCGTTTCTGGAACTCGCTGGACGCCGCGATTCGCTTCGAGACTGTGGAATCTGCGAGCAAGTTTCCCGCCACCATCTCGATCGGCGCCTACAAAGCGCTGATGCGGATGGCAGTCTTGGTCATGCCGGAAAACGAGCTTGCGGGCTTCGCCGACACGATCGAATGGGTAGCCAACCCCGAGCACGACTTTGACGGCGGGCTGTTCCAGCAATCGGCGTGCCTGGTCTACCAGACGCAACACGCCGCCGGCGCGGGCTGGACCGGGCTGGCCCGACGAATCGATGACGAGTCGCCGCTTCCATACATGCTTTTCTTCCTGGCCTCGGGGCGGCTTGTCTTGCAGGTTCACCTGCCGCTTTGTGCTCAGGACGATGAGCTTGACGGCTCGGAGGTTCGTGTTCCTTATCGCTCGTTTTCCACGGGAACAGGCCGCGATTTGCGGGCGAGTCCCTGCCTGGTTCTGCCGGTCAAGCCTTCCGATTCGCCCCGCCAGAAGCGGATTCGACTGTTTGCCTGAGAAAGGACGAGCGTCATCGATGGCAAGTGATTCGGAGCCTCGGACCCATCCGGGACTTGGCGCCCGGCCCGCACATGCCCGGCCGATCGTTGCGCTTGGCATCCTGGGCATGATTCTCGCCGGTTTGTGGGTCGTATGGAACGCCGATCGGAACAGGCGGTTTGACGGTCGGGGCGGCCTTTCTGCCTATCTGGATATCGCACGCGATCTTCCACCCGCCGGACGTTTCGGCGGCGATCCTTATATCGGTTCGAAAGCCTGCGCGGAATGCCACCCGGGTGAGTATGCCTTGTTCACCGGCTCTGGGCATGCGCAGACATTCCGAAAGGCTGTCGAGCGGCGCGTGACTGACCAGCTTGCCGGAACTGCGGTCGCCGACCTGGAGCACGAGGGGGTGCGATGGGTTTACGAGAAAAAGAACGGGCAGTTCCTGATCAGCCGGGAAGAGGCGGGCAAGCTGGAGCAAAGAGTGGTGGATTACGCGCTGGGATCGGGGCATCACGCCACCACTTTCGTCACGGTACTCGATCTCGACCAGTTCAAGATCCTGGAGCATGGGATCTCTTACTACACGCGGGAGCACGAGCTCAAACCAACGCCCGGCCGGGAACTTGAAGACGAAGACACCAAGTCAACGCCCTTGGGACGCGAGCTCCGAGGGCGGGCGGCGCGCAAGTGTTTTCGCTGCCATGCCACCCAGCTCTCGGCGCACGATGACGCGGTGGTCGATCCGAGAACCATGATCCCCGGCGTGGCTTGCGAGCGCTGCCATGGGCCCGCGGCGGCACGTTGCGGCAGCGCGTCGCGGCGCGCCCGATCAAGAGCTCAGCATGCCCATGGGACTGGGTAGCTGGACGGCCGCGAGCCAGTTCGAGCTCTGCGGAAAATGCCATCGCCATCCGTCACGCGTACCGCCCGACAAGCTCGTCGAGGACGATCCGGCACTTGCGCGGTTCCAGCCTATCGGGCTTTCTCAATCGAAGTGTTTCAAAGGCTCCGGCGGCAGCTTCACGTGCGTGTCATGTCACGACCCACACGCTCGCTCGGGCTCTGATCCGGCCCCTTACGAACAGGTTTGCCTGAACTGTCACGGATCGCCAGGGCAAGGTACCGATGCGACGCACTCCCGAGACTCGCCATCCGTCACAGCCACCCCCTGCCCCGTTTCGCCCGCGCGCGGCTGCCTCGATTGCCACATGCCCAAGGTGGATTCCGGCCAGCATGTCCTGTTCACCGACCACTGGATCAGGGTTCAGCGCCAGGGGCGAAGGCCTTGAGACCGGGTCTCGTACCCCCTCCTCGGATGTTATTCAAGGGCGGCATCGGTGGGCCTCGGATTCTGCTCGACCCACCCTACGGATCATTGACCGGCTTATGGGCGGCGATGCGCGGGTTATTCGGTAGGTGTGGGTCGAAGCGCAGCGAGGCCCACCAATGCGACTTCTTCCTCACATCCTTCCGAACGCGACCATCGTGATGTCGTCGAATTGAGTTTGGCCGGCGGCGTGGCTGTGCACCTGCTGGATGAGGAGGTCGCCGGTTGTGGCCGGAGAGGCGGTCGCTCGCGAGAGCAGCTTGCGAAGTGCCGGTTCGCCGAAGCGGTCACCCTGCGGGTTCAGGGCGTCGGTGACTCCGTCGGTGTAGAGAATGACCAGGTCTTCGGGGCCAAGAGTCGTCTCCGAGGTCTCGTAGCTCCAGTCTCCCTGGATGGCCAGGGGCAGGCCGGATGCGCCTTTGCCGAATTCTTCAATCCGTCCATCATGACGGCGGATCAGCGGGTAGGGATGGCCGGCGTTGACGACTCGCAGACGGTGGGTGGTGACGTCGAGCATGGCGAGCAAGAAGGTGATATACATGTCGAGCACGCCGTTTTCGTTGAGCTGGCGATTGAGGCGCGAGACCACGACGGCCGGGTCGTCCTCGCCCTGAAGAAAGAGCCGGATTTCGGCGGAGAGCCGGGCGGTCAGAAGCGCGGCCGGCAAGCCCTTGCCTACCACATCGCCCACCGCGATGGCCCACTTCGCGGGGTATTCGCGGCTCGTATCCCCCGGGTCGAGCAAGGGGATGAACCCGTAATAGTCTCCGCCCAGGTGGCGGGCCGGTTCGTAACAGTCCCAGAACTCGTAGCCCGGCACCACGCCAGGGCGCACGGGCAAGAGCGCCTGCATCACCTGCCGCGCAAACTGAAGCTCCTGCTCGAGCTCGCGCTGCTTGAGCAGGTCGTGGTGCAACTGGGCATTCTGGACGGCCACGCTGATCTGGCTGGCCACCGCGGCGAGGAGGTCGAGATCGTCCTGCTCGAACCGGCCGCGGCCATCACGCGTGTCAAGCTGGATGATGCCCAAGGGTCGCTGTTTCTGGTCCATGATGGGGGCGCAGAGGAGCGAGCGAATCATGCTGTTGCTGACGCTGTCACTGTGGGGAAATTCGGCGAGGACATCTTTGCTGAGGATCGCCTGGCCGTTGCCAAGCACGCGCTGAAGAATCGACTTGCTGATCCTGAGGTCGCCCGTGGGGCCGCTCCGGGTCCGGATTGCCTCCGGAGCCAGGATCCGTCGCTCGCGATCCTCCAGCAAGACAAACCCGCGTTCGGCGCGGGGAAGATCTCGAAGAGTGAATCGAGCACCTTCTCGAGCAGCTCGCCAATCACGAGCGTGCTGCCAAACGCCCGGCTGATCTGTTGCAGAGCCCGGAGCTTCTCCTCGGGCTTCACGACTGACCCGGAGCGGTCGCTGGTGGTCGTCAAGTCAATCGCCGCGAAGATCGTCGATGTGTCCTGCTCACCCTCCTGGATCTGCACCCCCTGCGTCTTGAAAACGAGCTGCAGCTCGCCGACCTGGATGCCGCACCCATCGCGGATGACAACGGGCTGGGTCAACCGCTGGCCGTTGACCAAGGTTCCTCGCGTGCTGCCCAGGTCCTTGAGCAGGTAATCGCTTCCCCGCCGCACAATGGCCGCGTGCCGCCGGGAGACCGACTTCGGTTCCAGAACAAGATCGCAATCGGGATTGCGGCCGATGATCAGCAGATCGCGGTCGACCTTGAAGAGTCGGCCGGTCAAAGGACCAGAGACGATTTGCAGGGTTGGAACGATGTTCTGTTCGGGTTCCATGCCAGGACTTTTCCCTGCTGTCTGCACATGATGCGGACGCGGTGCGAATTCCGCGAACGGTCCGCATTCTGCTCCGAGGAACTCGGGCGACATCGCCTGTGAAGCTTCCTCATGAAGTTATTCTACTCGGCCGGCCGGAAAAAAACCGGATGTCTTTTTGACTTCAGCAAGTAACGCTGGGACCGATGCAAGCCCGCCATGACCGGCGTGTTTCGACCGCGTTTCGACGTCCTGAGTCGGTTTTTGTTGGCATTATGGGTTTTTCATGGCTATGATTGCGGCGAATGCATCATTTCGATTGACGTGCACTTTCGACTGCGCGGGAGGGGTCATGAGTTCGGTAGGTTCGCTGACCCGGTTCGTACAAGAGCTAAGGTCGCCTGATGGCCGGATGCGGGACGAAGCGGCCCGGGTCATCTGGGAACGGTTCGCCCCGAGACTGAAGCTGCTGGTCCGTCGCCACCTCGACCATCGCATCTTCCGCCGTGAGGACGAACAAGACATTCTTCAGTGCATGTTCGCCAGCTTCTGCGAGTCGCAGTCCAAGGGGTCGCGAGCGCCCGCCAGCCGCGAGGAGCTCTGGAAGCTTCTGGTTCGGATCACGATGTGCAAGGTGGTCAATGCGGCCCATCGCCATCAGGCCGATCGACGAGACATCAGGCGCGAGCGCGGAGAGCCCTGCGCGGACGCCGAGGAGAGCCGCTTTCCCCAGTGGATGCTCGAGCACGTCGATCGCGCCACGCCCAGCGCGGAGGAACGGGTTGCGGCCGTCGAGGAAATCCAGCGGCTGCTCCAGTTGCTGCCGAATGACCTCAGGCAGATCGTGGTCTGGCGGCTGGAGGGGTTCACCAATGCGGACATCGCCGCCATGATCGACCTGACGTTGCGTTCGGTCGAGATGAAACTTCAAATCGTCCGGAAAAAGCTGGCCAAGGAATTCGGCGCGATCGAGCCTTCAGGCAAAGCGAAGGCACCGCGAGATCAGAGCCTTCCCGGGCCCGGGCCAGCGGCATCGGCGGGCGAATGATTCAATCGCCTGGTCGAGGTTTCGAAAGCTGGTAGAGCAGGATCCCCGCCGCCACCGAGACGTTGAGCGAGCCGGCCTGGCCACACATGGGGATCGTTACCTGGCGCGTGCAGCGCGACAACCAGTCGGGCTCGACTCCCCGGTCCTCGTCGCCCAGCACCAGGGCCAGCCGTAATGGGCGCTCGACCGAGTCGAAAGGCTCGGCCGAGGGACTGGTCACTGCCGCCCAGAACTCGACGCCGTGATCGGCCATGAGCCGCTCTGCGGTCTGCTCAAGCTGGTGCGAGACATGGATGGGCAAACGCAGAGCCGAGCCCATCGAAACCCGCAGAACGCGCCTCGATAGAGGATCGGGGCAGCTCGGACCGGCCAGCATCGCTTGGGCGCCGAAGACGTCGCCGATGCGGGCGATCGAGCCCAGGTTTTCGGGGTTGCCGAGCTTCGGGCAAACGATCAGAGTGAGACGGCGATCGCCTGGTCCGATTGTCTCTTCCCACGAGGGCCACGGCACGCGCTGACCGCAGGCCAGCACGCCGCGGTGAAACGGGAACCCCACGATCTCGTGGATCTGCTCGAACGGCACCACGAACAGCGGGATGTTCGCGGGCAGAATCGATTCGATCGAGTCCGCGGATCGATCGGTTGCCAGAACCGAGACGACGGGAAACCTGCTCGCGAGCAGGCGCTCGAGCAGCTTCGCTCCTTCGACCACAAAGTGATCCAGCCCGCGCGTCTGGTTCGTCAGCTTGAGGGAGCGGTAAACGGCGATTCGAGGGTCATCCAGGTGCGTGATCGGCTGGCGAGGCATCCAGGGCTCATTCGACTCGAATCGGGGCCGGACCGGAATTCTGTATTAAAGTATAACCAACGGAGTCAGCCCGCAAGGCGTGATTCGTGGGGTCGAGAACTGTCATGCCCGCCAGTCCATTCCGGCCGGCCGGTAATGAGGATGATGGCAATTCTGAAGCGGCACGATGGGGCTGCGGCGAGCCGATGAGTCTGTGAAGTCCAGCATCCGGCTCATCCTGGCCCCGGAGGCTGAGCCGCCTCAACGGGTGCTTCGGCATCGGAGAGTAACACCTCGGCTTCGCGGCGGAGGATGCCGATTTCGACACTTTCCCAGAAGAATTGCGTCGCGTTGCCCGGCGCGTAGGCTTGGAGCTTCTCGAGCCAGCGGCGGGAATCCTGCCGATGCCCCAAGCGGTGGTGGGCCATCGCCAGGAAGGCCCAGTTGCGGGCGACCCCCACGCCAGTCCAGTCGCGATCGCTTTGCTCCAGCCGCCGGATCGCCTCCTCAAGACGGTCCGCACGATAGAGTGCGGCGCCCAGGATCCCCAGCGTGTAATGCCTGATACCCGCCGGATACGACGCCATGGCGGTCTCGGCCTTCTGGATCGGGACGACGGGGTCGGCCACGGCGTCCGGAACGAGAACGCAGAACCAGGGCAACCACTCGGCGTCTCTGAGCACGGGTTCACGGTCGGAGCGAGCGAGCAGGGCTGCGATGTAACGCCGATAACCGCTCTGGTCTCCGGCTTTCAAGAGCGAAAGAAAATGGGACCGGCGCAGCGGGGTCAGGGCCGGTTCGCGCTCGACGGCCTTGCCCAGCGCCTCGGCGGCGAGGCCCCACTCTCCTCTGCGGGCCAGAGCTCGCCCCGCCTGGCATCGGTCATCTGCTCGGTCAATTGTGCGAGCCCCTCCCGTCTCTGCCGTAAACGTGCGTCGGCTTCGCTCACGGCCTCCGGCGGCAGCGGAGTCGCGTTCCAGACCCTGGCCGTGGCATCAATGCCACCCGAGACGAGCAGGTGACCCTGAGGGCTGAAGGCCACGCCGATCACACCCGCGGTGTGGCCGCGGAGGGTGAAGACGTCGCGTCCGGTTGCCACATCCCAGAGCTTGATCGTTCGGTCGAAGCTGGCCGTGGCCAGCCGCCTGCCATCGGGGCTGAATGCCGCGTAGGTCACATCGGCGGTGTGGCCGACCAGAATGTGGATCGCCTCGCCGCTCGACGCCTCACGGATGATCACCGAGCTGACCGCGTAGTCTTTGCTACGCGACTTCTCGCCGTAACCGCTCATGCGGCTTATCTCGGCGATCAGCGTCCCGTCGGGGCTCGACGTCGAGAAGTCAGAGAGCCCTGTACTATCTTGGGCGAAGCCTGGCGCGAAGCCGGGTGAAAGGTCGTCGAGGCTCGTACCGCTGAGCGCTGGGTCGAGTGCGCCGGTGCTTGGGTCCCAACCCAGCGTGGTCTTCTCTCCGGCCTCGAGCCTCTGCCCTTCCGACAGGACGCGGCGGCCGTCGAGGCTGAACGCCAGGCGCTGCACCCAGCCGGAGTGCTTACTGAAGATGACCGGGCGGCTTGTTTGCAGGTCCCAGGCCTTGACCGTGCCGTCCATGCTGCCGCTCACGATCTCCCGGCCATCCGAGCTGAAGGCAACGGCCTGCACGAAGTCCGTGTGGCCGTGGAATACCGCTCGTTCGCGGCCAGAGGGGATGTCCCACAGCCTGATGCTCCGGTCTTCACTGGCGGTGGCCAGGCTCCGGCTGTCGGGGCTGAACGCCAGATCCAGGACGAAACCCGCGTGCGCGAAGATCGTGAGTGTTTCCTTGCCAGTGCTCGCATCCCAGAGCTTGACAGTCCGATCCCAGCCACCCGTGGCAAGCCACTTGCCGTCGGGGCTGAAGGCGGCCGTGTAGACCCAGCGAGAATGCCCTTTGAAGTCGGACACCTTGGCCTTCGTGCCAAGGTCCCAGACCTCGACGACCCCCACACCGGCGACGGCGAGTCGTTTGCCGCCAGGGTGAAAGGCCACCTTGTTGACGCCTCCGACAGGGCCGGTAAATTCCCAGACTTTCCGGCCGGACGCGGTGTCGTAGATCTCGACCCGTCCCGCGGAATCACCGGAATAGACGCCGTACCCCGCGGCGAGAGAATGCCCATCCGGGCTGAATGCGACTCCCATTGTCACGAGATCGGACACGGTCGTGGACCAGAGGAGTTGCCCGGTCATCGCGTTCCAGATCGAAAGGTGCCCCTCTCTCCGCGGCCTCGAGTACCCAGTGCCGACGGCGACCCGGCGCCCGTCGGGGCTGACGGCCACGCTATAGATGCACCCCTTGATCCCGGGAAATGACTTCCTACGCTGCCCCGCCGCCGCGTCCCACAGGATGGCGAACGATTCGTCGGACGCTGTCGAACTCGGGTTGACAGAGGCCACGCCCGACCCCGAGACGATCGCGGTCCCGTCACGACTGAGGGCAACGGTGTTGACACTGCCGGCCGCCTCCAGCTTGAGACGTTCGAGACTGGCGAGTCGCTTGACGTAGTGCCACTCCCAGCCGCGCCGTTCCGGCGGACAGCCGTGGAGCAGATCCTCGGCCAGCGCAATGTTGTCGTCCTGGATCTCGCGAGCGGCCCGGCTGACACGGTTGATGTAGTCTTCCCAGGCCAGGTCCTCGGCCCGTGCCGTGGCCGCCTTGTATTGCTCCTGCGCGATCTTCGTCTGCTCCAGGGCCCGACTGCCCTCGAATTTCGCGATGGCGAGCGACCGATCGATTTCCGCGTAGGAATAGATGCCGAGGCCGAAGAGAGACGCCAACAGTAAGGTCACCGCCGCGGCGAGCGCCGCGATGATCGGCCGGCGCTTGGCCCATTTCATGGCCCGCTCCCACGGACGAAGCGGACGAGCCACGATCGGCTCGTCAGCGAGAAACCGCCGCAGATCCTCGCCCATGGCGTCGGCCGATGGATAACGGCCTCTCGGGTCCTTTTCGATTGCCTTGAGGACGATCGTCTCGAGATCGCGAGGGATCCGAGGGTCGATGACGCGCGGCCGCAATGGCTCGGAGTTCTTGACCTGGTCGATCAGCGCCAGCCGATTGGGTGAGTCGAATGCCGGCCGCAGCAAAAGAAGCTCGTAAAGCGTCAAGCCCAGGGCATAGACATCGGCCGGCGAACCGCCCTGGCCGTCGAACCTCTCCGGCGCCATGTAGCGGAGCGTGCCCAGGATGTCACCTGTCTGGGTCAGGCGATCGTCCTCTCCCTTGGCAAGACCAAAATCGGTCACCCAGACGACGCCATCGGTATCCAGGATCAGGTTACTCGGCTTGATGTCGCGATGGACGACGCCGCGGGCGTGTGCGTGGGCCAGCGCCGAGGCCGCCTGCCGGCCGATGTGGGCGACGGTCCGGTGGAATGCTCGCTGGCTCATCCCCGTGGCCGAAAGCTGCGTCCCGCCTGGCATCATGGCCGAGGAACTCTGGCTCGTGGCAGGGACCGGCCTGGCGCCGCCCCCGTTTTCCGTCGCGCCTGCCGGTGATCCGTGGAGGGGCCCGGGCCTGGCCTCGGTCATCGTTTCTACAGCCGCCGCCGGAGGCACGCCCGGTCCCGCGGGCGCAATCGGCCGGACAAGAGCGATTGCGCCAGGCACTGGGTCGCGGCCTGGCCGTCAGTGTCCGACTGGCCTCCAGGCTCGCCCTGCTCTTGACCGGGGGACAAACGCGAGCGGCCCTTCATCCCGGACCGCCCGCGCAAGTGGCGCAGCTCGGTAATCACCGCGTCGAGGCTCTGACCCTGGATGAACTGCATCGCGTAGTAGCGGACGTCTCCGTCCTGGCCGACATCGAAAACGGGCACGATGTTGGTGTGGTGCAGTCTTGCCGCGGCACGAGCCTCACGGCGGAACCGCTCGAGGGTGGTGCGGTCGCTCGCCACCTGCCGCGGCAGGACCTTCAAGGCCACGCGGCGGCCAAGTGAAACCTGCTCGGCTTCGTAGACGACGCCCATGCCGCCCCGACCAATCTCACCCAAGACCCGGTAGTCCCCAATCTGCCAAAGAGGTAAGTGCGAGGCCGTCGAATCCCCGGTCTTATCATCGTCGCCGTGTTGTCGGGCCTCGGCCTGCTCGACCTTGACCAGGGCCGGAAAGAGTTCGCGGATCTCGTCGGCCAGGTCTGGGTGACGGTCCGTGTATTCCTTGAGCGACGGCCGTTCGCCGCGCCGGAACCGGGTCGCGAACTCTTCTGCCAGTCGATCGAGCCGCCCAAACTGGTCCGAATCAGAGGTAGACATAGCTCATGGTCCCCCCACGCCACCTGGCGTGGTCGGTGTCGCTCGCTGGCTCGTTCACGATCCTGCCCATGCCTTATGACTGGCGCCGGCAGGCGTTTCTGGACAACAAATTGACTTTTCTCGGTTCAGTTGCCCCGAGACGAGCATGGAGTGTACCGGCCGCGTCAGGGCCCGACGATGGAGCTTCTCCTTTCAAGCAGCGTGACGTCGCGCCAGACGCCTGCTAACTTCCCGAGGCGCATCCTCACGCCGACCTCGCGAAACCCGCATGACTTGTGCAGGGCGATGCTGCTCAGATTTTCAGGAAAAATGCCGGCCTGAAGCGTCCAGATTCCCGCTCCTTCGGAAGCCGCGACGGTGGCTTGCAAGAGAATCTTGCCAACCCCCTGCCCTCGAGCGCTGGCGGCGACATAGATGCTGACTTCGGCCACTCCGGAATAGACGCAACGGCTCGACACGGGGCTGAGGGCGGCCCAGCCCAAGATCTGACCATCACGCCGAGCAACCAGCCGGCCCGCCTCCAGGTGCTTGGCGTTCCAGCTTTCCCAGTCAGGGACCGAGGTCTCGAAGGTGGCGTTCCCCGTGGCGATGCCATCCTCATAGATGGTGCGCACGTCGGGCCAGTATGGCGGCTCCATCGCGAGAATCGCGACGCGCGCGTTTTGTTTGGAATCTAGGGTCATGCGGCGTCAATCCCAGGGATCGTTTACCACGATAAGATAACTTCTGATAGGTTGGAAAACGAGGTGGCAACGACGCGGCCTAGTGGCTCAACAGAGCTTTGCGAATACCGGCAGGCCGATGGCCCGGGTGCGGCTGGTCTGGATCATCAATCCGTCTGCGCTCTCGGTCCATGTCCTTGATGCCGGCAATCCCTCGTTCATCGGCCGGCTGCAAGGCAGCGACCCGTTGAAAGGCGAGCCGGTGCTGTCCGGAGTTGACCTCGCCATGCTATTTGGTGAGGGCCAGAGCGAGTAGGCTCTGCAACTGCCCGGCTGCGCCACGGTGCCCGAGCATCGTGCCTCATGTTCTGAATGCGTCCTTCCCAGTCCCGAGAAGGCTCCTCTCCGTCTCCAGCGCTTGAGGCACTAGCCGATTGCCGGCATGGGGTTACATGGGATATGGTGAACTCTCCCGCGTTGATTCCTGATTTTTTCAAGCACGGATGGAATACCGCCGAACCAGGATTGGCGGCTACGAGGAGTGTCTCCGCTATGGTCGGCCTTGTCTCCCGATTGCTGCCTTACGCCCTGGCGTTTTCGAGCAGTTTTTGCATCATGATTCTGGAGCTGGTCTCCAGCCGGTTGGTGGCTCAACATGTGGGCGCTTCGCTCACGGTCTGGACCAGCGTGATCGGCATCATCCTGGGCGGGATTTGCCTGGGCAACGTGCTGGGCGGGCGACTGGCCGATCGCACGCAGCCGCGGCGGGTTGTGGGGCCGCTGTTCGCTCTTGGCTCTTTCTTGACGCTCGGTTGCCTGTGGGTCAACGCCGAGATCGGTCGGATCATGCCCTCGCCGGAATCTCTCAACTGGGAGCTGAGGACGGTCATCGTCGTCATCCTTGACTTCCTGGTTCCGGCCACCGTGCTGGGGATGGTCGGCCCTGTGGTGGCGAAAATAGCCGTCGAGCAGTCCAGGCGGACCGGCAGCGCGATCGGCGACGTCTATTTCTGGGGCGCGATCGGCTCGATCGTGGGCACATTCGTGGCCGGGTTCGTGCTCATGCCTCTGGCGTTCACCTCGACCATGGTCATCCTGGTCGCAGCCGCGCTGGCGCTCCTGGCGGCTTGCCTCAGCGGTCGCGGCGCTGTGCAGGTACTCGCCTTGCTCACGGCAATCTTGCTCACAACCGGCTCGATCGGGCCCGTGGCGCGGTCGCTGGGCTCGGGCGGCCTTGATCTCGGTGCTTACCGCTTGAACTACCTGACCCTCGCCGGCAGCTTGACGGCACTCTTGATGGCAGCCGCGGCGATCGGCCGATTGCTCGCCGCCCGGCGTGACGACCTTGCTCCCGAGGGCAAGGCCGGCGTGGTCGGGGCACCCGATTCGCTCTTGCCCCGGCCCAGCCTGTCCGATCTCGCCGCGCTGGCCTTCCTGGCCAGCCTCGCCTTCATGGCCCTGGAGATGGTCGCCGGCCGGCTGGTGACACGACACCTGGGATCGAGCATCTACGGCTGGACCAGCGTCATCGCCGTGTTGCTTGCGGGACTGAGCCTGGGCAACTACCTGGGTGGGCGAATCGCCAATTTCATCAGGAACGAAAAGCAGGCGAGCTGGCTCTTTCTGGCCGCGTCGGTTCTCACGCTTCTGATCTTGCCACTCGAAGGGCAGCCAAAATTTCTGCGTGACACGTTCGACCTGGGTGCATCGAAGAGCGTGCTCAGCACGGCGATAAGCTGGACCGAGCTGAAGCTGCCGGTCGTCGAGGCAATCACCCTGACCTGGCCCTATCGCGTGCTTCTGGTCGTCGCGCTTGTCTTCTTCTTGCCCGCCGTCTCGATGGGGACAGTCAGCCCGGTGGTCGCCAAGCTGGCCGTCGACCGGCTGAGCCGGTTCAAGCGCACGGGCACGGCCATCGGCGAAGTTTATGCCTGGGGAATGGTGGGTAGCATCCTGGGCACGTTTCTCACCGGGTTTTTCCTCATCGACCTGATGGGCACCAAGGGGGTGCTCCTGCTCCTGGGCACCAGCATGGCTTTCGCCGCCACCATCCTGGGATCGGTCTGGCACGCTGTCTGGGCCGGTATTCCGCTGGGACTTTGCGTGGTGGCGTTCATGCCGTTCGACACGTTTCAGAAGATGGGAGAAAACTGGGAAATCCGCGAGCGGTCGGGCAATCCGACAACGACGGACGACGACTATGCCTGGGTCGACGAGAGCAATTATTACTTCATCAAGGTGAGCAACGAGCCCGAGCCGGGGCAGGACGTGCAGCGCCGGACTCTGGTACTCGACAACCTGATTCACGGTTATTTTATCCTGGGCCACCCCGAACGGCTCGATTATGATTACGAGCATATTTACTCCCTCGTGGCCTTTCGCGCCGCCAAGGCTGCCGGCAAGATCACCGTCGTGCCCGGCCAGAAAATGGACAGGCCGGCGCGGTCCACCGGGTCAACCCCCGCCTTGCCCGACCAGGTCTTCGCCACCCAGGACAAAGGTGCCGTGAAACCCGATGTCAAAGATGAGAAATCCATACCCGGCAAGGACAAAAACAAAGCCAGCGACGCAGATGATGAAGACGACGACGAAAAAACCAGGCCGGTCCTCCCCAAAGTGGAAAGATCGTCGCTGAGCACGTTGTTCCTGGGCGGAGGCGCCTATGCGTTTCAGCGGCACATGCAATATGCCTATCCGGGCACGAGGTGGACGTCGCCGAGATCGATCCCGCGGTGACCAACGCCAACTACCAGGCGACCGGGCTGCCTCGCGACACGCCCATCCAGACCCACTGGGGCGACGCCCGCCAGTTCGTCGAGCGCAACCAGGATACCAAGAAATACGACATCATCTTCGGCGACGCTTTCAACGACTTCTCGGTGCCCTGGCACCTGACGACCAGGGAGTTCAACGAGAAGATCGCCAAGATGATGAACCCGTCAGGGGTTTACATGATCAATATCATCGACGTCTACGAATCCGACGCGGTCGCGAGGAGGAAGGCCGAAAAGATCATCGACAAGCAGAAGATCACCGACCCGGCCGAAAAGGATCGGATCATTGCCAAGGAGCTTGCTCGAGCTCACAAATACGGCGGCTTCCTCGGCGCCTGGGCCAGGACGGCGAAACTGACCTTCCCCTATATCTATATCT
Source organism: uncultured Planctomycetaceae bacterium (assembly GCA_963813575.1). Lineage (GTDB taxonomy): Bacteria > Planctomycetota > Planctomycetia > Isosphaerales > Isosphaeraceae > Aquisphaera. The sequence goes on along the minus strand of CAWFAF010000038.1, from coordinate 1,214,548 downwards.
TCGGCACCGATCGCAACCCCGGCTCTGGCCTGCGCGAGACGTTCGTGGTGGTGGCGTCGAAGCAAGAGCTTGACCTCAAGGACCTGGCAAAGCGCGAGGACGACCCCGTTTTCTATCACAATGAACGCCGCACCGAACCCGTTCCTTACGGCCCCGAGGATGAGAAGACCGTCTTCGAGAATCTCTCCCGCGGCATCACCTTGACCGACGATTTCGCCCCCGTGGAAAACCTCCTCGCCCCGGTGGCCGAGACGCGCGGTGACGACTGAAATGGAATCCCCTGATGGACAACTCCAAGCCCAGGAGCTGATCGAAGCTGGCTGATCATCGCCCTGGTCTTCATTCTCTTCTGGGTCGTCTACCTCGCGTTCTTCGGTCCGAGGCAACGCGGTTCGCTGGAGGGTACGGGGCTCGACCGGCCGGCGGAATACGACTGGTCTCCGGAAGACCTGAGAGGGCAGCCCGCGCCTTTCTCGGATTTCAAAGGGAAGACGGTCTTCCTGAACATCTGGGCGACCTGGTGCGGGCCCTGCGTGACCGAGATGCCGTCGATCGCCCGGCTCGCCGAGAACCCAGGTATCAAGGGCAAGAATATCCAGTTCGTATGCGTCTCAGTTGACGAGGACCTCGATTCCGTGAGAAGGTTCGTAGAAGACAAGAAGTGGCCCATGACGATTCTCCATGCGCGATCTCTTCCCCGTGTCTTCAGAACCGACGGCATCCCGGCAACGTTCATCATCGCGCCCGACGGACGCATTGTCGCGGCACAGGTTGGATCGTCCGACTGGGACGAGCCCGAGGTGGCGCAATTGCTCGAGAAGACCGCCGCGGCCGGCTGAAAGACGAAGAAATAAGCGGCCGCAATCTCGCGTCGCCAGGCGCTGGATCGTCAGACCACCCGGTCAGGTTTCCTCGGTCATCTCCTCGTCCCAGACTTCTTCCCCATCACTCGCCCGGCCGATCGGCTGGCCGGTGAGCGAAAGATACGCCACGGCAAGCATCAGGCTCGTGAATGGGCCAGTGACCAGGAAACCGACCAGGCAGGCCAGGAGGCCGCCCAGAATGAGCGCGAAAGACAGCATGAAGACCAGGAGCAAGGTAGCCACGCTACCGCGCGTGGCCTCCCAGGATAGGCGCAGGGAATCGATCACTCCCGCGTTTTGGTCGAGGATCATGAAGTGGAATTGGGAGAACCTGGCACCCACATACGCGATCATGAGCATGGCCGTCGCAATTCCGACGGCAAAGACCACGATCATCAACGGTCCACCTTGTCCCAGGGCAGCCAAAAGAATGGGAACCCAGATCAGGCTCAAGAGCGCGATGAGACCGAGAAGCAGCCCGAAGACCACGTAGGCCAGGATGGTCGTCAGGAGGAACTTGCCGCCGTGAAAAACCGCCTCGAACGGTCCGGCTTCGTGACGAGCCAGCCGCAGCAGCGCGAGATTCTGGCCGATACTCAACCATACGTTGAACACATAGACGGCGAAGAAGATCGAGAACTGCACGACAAAGACTTCAAACTGGCCGGCTTGCCGGGCGGCCTCGTTCATGACCCGGTTCTGGATGAACTGGCTGCTCCAGACCAGACCGAGTACCGTCCAGCACAGGCCCAGGCATGTTCGTGGCTGCTCTTTGAACACCTTCCAGGTTGCGCTCAGGATGCAGCCCAGATCGAAGGGCACCAGGCCGCGTGCTGCCGGCCTCAAGGTCAGATCAGCCTTCGTCGTGGGTGGCGCATAGGGGTTCGAGTCATCGCCGGGAAACTCGGGGGGCGTTTCAGGTACCACCACGTTGTTGGCCTCGAGAAAGTCGGCGAGTTCCAGGCGGCGGCTCTCCGCTCAGAGCAAGTGCCTGGCCTTGATTTCCATGTAGCGGCTGACAAGCTGACCTGTCAGCTCATCGGGAAACACGTCCAGGGTCAAGACACCTCGGCGCCGCAGACCCGCGAGCACGCGCTCGCGCCAATTGAGCAACTCGGCGGCGGCGGCCCCGGAAAACAGCTCGGGCCCTCGTTCGGGTGCGTTGTCGGCCAGGGCGAAGAGATCGTGGTCGCGCAGAAAGACGCCCAGAGGCAAGTGCCGCCCGGTCAGGTTCCCCAGATACTCGGTGATGATCTGAGCATTGACGTCGTCAAAAACGTTTGTGAGCACGACGACCAGCGACCGCTTGCGACAGCGCTCCTCGAGCTCCAGGAAAGCCCGATCATAACGAGATTCGACGTACTCCGGAAAGACATTGTGGACGGCATGCACGAGCCGCCTGATGCGGCGCGGGCCGCCCGCGGGAGGAACGAAGGCGCGGGTGCGGTCGGAGAAAGCCAGGAGACCCACCTGGTCGCCTCGAATGAGAGCGACATGCGATAGTAGCAGCATGGCGTTGAGCGCATGATCCAGGGGCGAAAGTCCGCCGCCGGTGTCGCCCGCCGTCATCCTGCCGCAATCGACGAGAAACATGATTCGCTGGCTCTGGTTGTGCTGGAACGCGCGAACGGTCAGCTTGCGCCGGCGGGCCGTGGCGCGCCAGTCAAGATGGCGCGGATCATCGCCTTCGGAGTAATCGCGGAGGCGCTCGAACTCGTTGTCGGTTCCCAGCCTGCGCGAGGCGCAGGCCAAGCACGCTAAGCCGGTCGCGGCGGGCAAGCATCGTGTACCGCGCGATCTGGCGCACATCGGGATAGACCCGAACAACGGTCTGCACTGGCCACGAGCACGCCCGCCGCCAGCACCCCAGGCGGCTGGAAACGAGTGCGTCTACCTGCCCCAGCGTATACGTTCCGCGTTTACCCGGCACGAAGCGATACTCCAGCTCCACACGGCTCATGCCGGGACTATCGAGCTGAAACTCGGCGGGATCGGCCGTGAACACGTCGGGAACATCTTCGCGCACGCGCAGCCGCCGGCCGCGTCTGCCCAGGTTCTCGATGGCGAGCACGACTTTCTGGGGCTCGCCCAGCGAGCATACCGAGCCACATTCGCGGCTCACCCGGAACCGCGAGGCACCGCGCAGACTCGCCAGGTCGGCCAGTGCGATGGCGGCGGCGACAAGGTCGAGCGCGAGTACGGCCGGCTTGACCGTCTCGGATACAAATACGGCGAGCGACAGCAGACCGGGCGCAGGAAGAGCATGGCCAGAGCGCGACCGGGCCAGATCCTTGGGATCCTCATCTCAAGGGTACCTCGACCGAGCGGATGAGCTCGTTCAGCAGCTCGTCGGCCGAACGCCCCTCGACCTCGGCCTCGGGCGTCAGCATCACCCGGTGCCGCAGCGCCGGCAAAATCACTTCTTGCACGTCGTCTGGCACCGTGTAATCTCGGCCCTCAAGCGCCGCCACGACCCGCGCGCCCCGCAGCACGGCCACGCCGGCCCGCGGCGAGACACCGAGCGAAAACGCCGGCCAGCGCCGCGTCGCTCGCACCAGTGCCGTGATATAGCTCAGTACGTGCTCATCGACGAGAACCTCCGCGCAGTTCCGCTGCATGGCCAGCACTTCGGCAGGATCGGTGACCGATTCAAGCTGCTCGGCCAGCTTCCGGTCAGGTGGCAATCCTCTCGTGTGCAGCCTGAGAATCTCGATTTCCTCGAGGTCGGTCGGATAATCCACCACCACCTTGAACAAGAAACGGTCAAGCTGAGCCTCGGGCAGGTTGTAGGTCCCCTCTGACTCGATCGGGTTCTGCGTGGCTAACACCAGGAACGGGGGCTCGATCGGATAATTCACACCGTCGATGGTCACCCGGTTCTCCTGCATGATTTCCAGGAGTGCGGAGTGTGTCTTGGCCGGGGCTCGGTTGATCTCATCCGCCAGCAGCAACTGGGTGAAGACAGGCCCGGGACGGAACCGGAAATCGTGAATCCGTTCATCGTACAGTGGAGACCCGGTCACATCGGAAGGCATCAGGTCAGGCGTGAACTGGATCCTGTTGAAACCGCAGCCCAGCACTCGTCCCAGGGCGCGAACCAACAGCGTCTTTCCGAGACCCGGAACGCTCTCGATCAGGACGTGCCCCTCGGCCAAGAGCGCCGTGAGCACGCCTCGTACCAGACTATCCTGGCCGATGTACACCTTGTTGATCTCGGCCAGCACCCGCGCCGCCCAGGCGGAAACAGAGCCCAGGCCGACATCGTCCGTGACCGGCTCGGTCGGAGGCGGCTGCGAGGGGTCGGCACCGGCATCTCCCGAATGGACTCCGCCGGTTTGTAGATCACTCATGCGCTGGAAACCTCGCTGGCGCGGGAAACGAAACTCGCTAGCCCATGAGATCAAATCATCCGGAGCAAAGGAAGCAACCAGCGGCGAATTCAATCACGCGCGACAAGCATCGGCTTGGCACCGGGTTGAAGACAAGGCATCTTCTGCTGGCGACGCCGACCCACGTGGCATTCAAGTGATTCCCCCGTATACTGGGTGGGCTCGCCCAGTCTCGGAGCGAGAGGTTTGGCTACGCTTTACTGAGGATCACGTTTTTCATCGAACCGAGGATCGTCCCATGTCAGACCCGATCTCTCGCCGATCGTTCACCAACCTGGGCACGGGACTGGTGCTCGCTTCGGCGGCCAGTCCAGCCATGGGCGGCGACAAGCCCGACGTCAGCCAGGTTCCTCGTCCCGTGGAATCCGCCTTCGAGCGCGACTACGCCGCGCCTGGTTTCAAGCCGTCATGGAAGAAGCCGCAGATCAACCGCCTGTTCGTGCAAGACTTCGTCATTTATGCACACTCGGAGCTCAGCATGGTGAAGTCGCTCCTCGACAAGGAGCCTGCGCTACTCAATGCCACGATGGACTGGGGTGGCGGCGACTGGGAAACCGGCCTGGGTGGAGCGTCGCACATGGGACGCCGCGACATCGTCGAGTTCTTGCTCGACCGCGGCGCCCGCATCGACATCTTCTGCGCCGCCATGATGGGCCGGCTTGATGCGATCAAATCACTGTTGGCCCTGGAGCCAAAGCTGATCGACGCCAAGGGCCCCCACGGCTTCACGCTCCATTTCCACGCCCAGGTCGGAGGCAAAGACTCGGAGAACGTTCTCGATTATCTTCAGTCGATCAAGAAGATCGAGCTCAAGCCAAACCCGTTTCTGAAGAAGCCCGCCGATCCGGCCAAGACGGGAAAATAAGGGACGCGTTGAACGGCATCTTCCGAGCCGTCAAGTCGGCTGGCTGATCAATTGCGAGATCGTTTTGACGTTCAACGGGTTTCGTCAGGTGGTGGTCCATTCCGGCCTCGCGCGACCGCTTGCGGTCTTCCTCCAGCCCGTATCCCGATAGGGCGATGATCATGGTGTCGTTGAAGCCCTCCTGGCGGAGGGTGCGAGCGACATGATAACCGTCGAGGTTCGGAAGCCCGATGTCCAGCAAGACCACTCGGGGGCGATAGGTACGGGCGGTCTCGATACCCTTGCGCCGATCGAAAACAACCTCGACATCATGACCCAAAATACGGAGGAGCCGGGCGAGACTGCCTGCCAGGTCTTTGTTGTCATCGACGATGAGAATGCGGGTTTTCTCGGCCTGCGCCGCCTGTTCAAGCGGTACCACCCCTGCACCGGGAATTGAGGGCGTCACGGAATTCTCCTTCGCGGAGGGAAGTCGAACGGTGAACGTGCTGCCCATGCCGGGGCCGGAGCTACTGGCTGAAACACTCCCTGCGTGCAATTCAACCAGTTTCTTGACGATCGTCAAGCCGACTCCCAGTCCCCCCTTGGTACGTGCCAGCGTGCGCTCACCCTGTTCAAACAGGTCAAAGACGCCAGGAAGACGGTTACTTGCAATTCCGATTCCATTGTCGATGATCCTGAGCACAATCTGCGAATCGATCTTTTCCGCGGTGATCAGGATCCGGCCGCCCGGCGAGGTGTACTTGGCGGCATTGGAAAGAAGATTCATCAGGATCTGCTCAAGCCGAACTGGGTCGGCGTCAAGGTCAAGTGAAGTGGCTGGCGTGGGAAGCCCAAGCTCAAGGCGTCGTGAGCTGATCAAGGGCCGAACCCTTTCGACGGCGCGATGGGCGACCTTCATCGCGTCGACGCGTTGCTTGCGGATCTCGACCTTGCCGCGAATCAACCTTGAGACATCCATCAGATTGTCAAGCAATCGGGCCAAGTTTTTGACCTCGCGCCCGATGATTTCTTGAGCCGACTCGCGATCGTTCTTTGCCGGTGCCAGGCGAGAAACCTCCGATGCAGTCAGAATCGAGGCAAGCGGATTTCGCAGCTCGTGTGAGAGCATGGCCAGAAATTCGTCCTTGCGGCAGTTATCCTCGACAAGAGCACGTTCACGGTCGCGTCGTTCGGAGTCATCCCGAACAACCACGACCACGCCCGTCGTCTGACCTTCCACGTTTTTGATGGTTGAGGCCTTCACCTGGAATGGGCGATCGACACCATCGCCGCCGGTCACGAGCATCTGGGTCTCATTGCAGCCAACATCGGCACGAAGCACCAACGTGGCCAGGTCGCGCCAGGCATCAAACGTGCCCGGGCCGACCGCGGGATAGACTCCTGAAAGCGGCTTTCTGGACGCCTCTTGCCCCGATGCGCCGCACAGCCTCTCGGCAACCGGATTCACGAAGATCACCTTGCCCTCCGGGTCGGTGATGATGACACCATCACACAGACTTGCCATGGCTGCTTGCAACCGCGAAAGCCCATCACGAAGGACCCTTTCACTTCGGCTCTTGAACAGCAGGCGAAGCATCATGCCGCCCAGTAATCCCGCCAACAGCAATCCCGCCAGCGAATCCATCACGAAGACATCTCCTGATGACCCGAATGATCCGTTCGGGTCGAGTGCGCTTGACGTCACGCCATTAATGGCGTTAACAAGGCGTTCCTACCCCGATTTAAAATGAATATGGCATATCTCCGATGGGTTGTCCAGCATTTCTTGGCACATTTTTCATGGAGATCGTCTGAAAATGTCATGAATACCACCAGAATGCAATAAGCCGGGCCCGGTTAACGCGACCTTCAACCCAATTATTAAGAAAAATTAACCTTTGGATGTCCCAGGCGCTGCACGAATTCGAACCGCCTTACCCGCCCATTGGCAATGTACCGCTTTTCGGGACGACTGAGATCTCCCTGCCGGATTATTTTCGGGTGTGGCTGTTTCCATGGCTCCTGTGAGTTGGTGAGCAGGATCGCGCGCTTTCGCTCCGGAGGCAACAGGCTCGAATTCGGTCGGCCGTATCGAGAAGTTGGTCTCCTGTCTGCCCGCGCTGCTTGTTAGATTGAGGGTCGTGATAGCACGACGCCGTCGCGGGAAGTCAAGTACACAGGGGAAAGGGATGCTGACGACACACATGGACGCGCGCGACATCTCCGTTCCGGCCGCGGACGGCCTTCATCTCAAGGCTCGCTGGTGGCCAGTCACCAATCCGCGTGCGATCGTGGTCGTGGGACATGGGTTTGGAGAGCACGGAGGAACTTACGCTCACGTGGCTCATGCGGTTGGGCAGGCCGTGGAGGCCGACTTCCTGGCGACCGATTTCCGTGGTCACGGCCGAAGTCCCGGCCGTCGAGGCGTTGTTCGCAAGTATGAAGAGCTGGTCCAAGACCTGCGTGCATCGGTCGTCTGGGCGCGAAGGCGGCGGCCCGATTTGCCGGTTTTCGTGCTGGGCCACTCGAATGGCGGTCAGGTGGCGCTGCGGCTGGCCCTCGACCCCCCCGACGGAGTGGCCGGGGTCATCGTTTCGAACCCGTCGATCCGGTTGGCGATGCCAGTTCCGGCCAGCAAGATCCGGCTAGGCAAACTGCTCTTGTCACTGGCTCCCTGGATCACCCTGAGGGCCGACACCCCGTCCGCCTGGTTGACACGCGACTCTGCCATGCAGGAGTGGTATCGCAGCGACAGCCTGAGACACAATCGGATAAGTCCCCCGTTCTACTTCGGCATGGTGGCAGGGGGTGAGATGCTCCTGGCCCGCGCAGGCGAATTCCGGCTGCCCATTCTCGTGCTTATCGGCGGCCAAGACCCGGTGGTGAGCCCACAGGCAGCCCGCGAATTCCATGAGCGGGTAGGATCGGACGACAAGACCCTCTTGATCTATCCCAAGATGCTCCACGAACCATTCAACGAGCTGGGCCGGGAGCAGGTCTTCGACGACCTGAGCCGGTGGCTGTCGCAACGGATTGAGGCTGGCTGACAAGGAGCCAGAGTCAGGGCAGGCATATTGCAGCGACATGTTCAAGAATCAATCAAGCAGGCCTATCACACCCGGGAAGCGGGAGTCAGGCTTTGTCCGGGTTGCCAGGATCGCGCCGAATCTCGCGGCCGGTGCGGATGTCGAACATTCGAACGCAAAGCTCGGCCGTGTCGAGAACGGCGAAGGTGTAGGAGGTTGGGACTCCCGGAACGCCGAGGACCGAGCCAGGGTTGACCACTGTGCCAAGGGACTGGCGCTCGATCATGGGGATATGCGTGTGACCCAAGATCAGATAATCGGCATGGCTCTGGTTCCAGAACTCCTCGACGGAGGGGGGTAAGGGCTTGTACGCGGTAACGTATTCGGTGTCGCTGGCGGGCGAGCCGTGGTGAATCTCGATGGTCACGCCGTCGAGCTCGACGCGTCTGCTGGCGGGAAGATGGTGCAAGATCTCCCAGGTATCGTCGTGGAGATCGGCTGGCTTCCAGCCGCGCACGCTGAGCACCTGCCGTCGCTCGAGGGCCCAGCGATCGTGGTTGCCGCTGATGCAGGGGATGCCGCGGTCCCTGAGCAGGGCCGCCACGGCGTCGGGCTCGCTACCGTATCCGACAAGATCCCCCGCGCAGTAGATCCGGCTAACGGCCAGTTCGTCGAGGCGATTGAGCGCGGCCTCGAGCGACCGTATGTCGGCATGAATATCCGCGATCAGTCCGAGATTCATGGAATTGAGCCGGGCTCGAGTCGATGGTAAGCTGACTTCAGGTTGCACTCGGGCGACCGACCACGCGTCGATCGAAGCGGTTCGGCTTCGGTAGCCCGTCTCATTGTCACCAGGTTGCTGGCTTGTGGCTATGTCTGATCTGGCGAAGCTCGAGAGTGAGCTGGTCGTTTGCTACCCAGCGCAATGGGTACGCCATCATCTGGCGACATTTCCCGAAGCTTACTTTGAACGGTTCGACGAAACCGCCATTGGCCGCCACGTCGGTGCGATGATGGAACTGACTGACACGCGCTCCGTCCGCGTTCTCGCCGAGGCTCAGGGAGAAGGTGTCTGGCGGATCGATGTCGTTGGCTATGACGCATTTCAGTTCCTCTCCACGCTCTGTACTCTGCTGGCGGTGCGTGGGCTGGCCATTCTGGAAGGCCAGGTTTTCACGTCCCAGTGCGTTAGTCCCGAGATCGAAAGCTCGGCAGCTCGGCGAGGGCCGCAACCCAGGCGACTGCACCGCCGGGAAGCCTGCGCGGGGCCGGACCGGCGGCCCAGGATCGTCGATGTCTTTCGTGTTCGACCCGTCGGCGTCGAGAATGGTTCACCCGACTGGAACGATTTCGAGGCTGAGCTCTCCACCCTCGCACTCCTGCTGCATAACGATCAATATGAGCAAGTGCACCACCGCCTGATCCGCCCGTTCGTTGCGGCACTGGGTCCTTACAAAACCGCTCTCGACGGGCTCGAGCCGATCGATTTGACGCTTGACGTCGACGACAGTGAAGCGGCCACGGCGGTGCGAATCCGGGCTCAAGACAGCTTTGGCTTCCTGTCGCTGACGGCCAGCGCACTTGCACTTTGCGGCATTCGAATCATTCAGGCCTTGGTCCGTACTGACCAGGACCGGGTTGACGACATCCTGTGGGTGACCGACCGATGGGGTCAGAAGATCGTCTCGGAGCCCAAGCTGCGAGAGCTTCGTCTGTCGCTTATCCTGATCGAGCACTTCAGCAGCCGGCTTCCCCGCGCCACTGATCCGGAGGCGGCCCTGGTCCACTTTAGCCGGTTCGCCAGGGAGACGATGGCCCGCCCCGACTGGGCGCAGGAGTTCGAGGCGCTCGAGCGGCCGGAAGTGCTGGAAGCACTGGTCCGTGTGCTGGGTGAGAGCCACTTCCTTTGGGAAGAGTACCTGCACGCTCAGCCCGAGATCGTATTGCCCATGATCAATGATCCCGCGGAATGGAAGCGGCCGCCCGGCCGGGAGCGGCTTGCCGCCGAACTCGAGTCGTCACTCGCCGCGGCGGCTGGCCCGGAGCAGTGGTCGCGCGCGATAAGGCAGTATCGAGATCGCGAGATCTTCCGTGCCGATCTGCGGACGATTTTGGGACTCAGCCAAGGGCTCGACCAGTTCTCCGCCGAGCTTTCTGACCTGGCTGAGGTCGTGCTGCGGTCTGCTTATCTCCTGGCGCTGCGGGAGACGATGGCCTCCCGCCAGGGACGAACAATCGGGCTGGTGCCTGGTTCGGTGCTCTGCGCTCTGGGCAAGTTCGGCGGACGAGAGCTCGGGTTCGCCTCGGACCTTGAGGTCATGATCATCTACGATGACCGAGGAGGCTCGCCGGCAACCCATGATCGCCGCGTCGGGGCTTTCTTCGACCACGTGGTTGCCACGCTTGGAGATGTGCTCAAGAGCAAGGAGGGCCGTGCCTTCAATCTCGATTTTCGATTGCGCCCGTACGGCCGCGCCGGCGCTCCGGCCACATCGCTTTCCTCGTTCCTGGACTACTATCGCGCCGGGGGCTCGGCCTGGGGGTATGAGCGGCAGGCCTTGATAAAGCTCCGCGTGCTGACCGACGACCACGCGCTGGGGTGCGAGGTCGAGGCGCATCGCGACCGATTCGTCTATGGTCCGGAGCCGTTTGATCTTGGAGGTTTTCAGCGCATGCGCCGGCTGCAGATCGAACAGCTCGTTCAGCCAGGCACGGTGAACGCGAAGTTCAGTCCCGGCGCACTCGTTGATGTTGAGTATTTTGTGCAAGTCTTGCAGATCCGCCACGGCGGCCAGGACGCTTCACTCCGGACGCCCAACACGCTGGGAGCCCTCGCGGCCCTGGGCGCCGCTGGCCTGCTGGCACAAGAGCAAGCCCACGGGTTGAGGTCAAGCTATCGGTTCTTTCGCATGCTCATTGACGCCATGCGCGTTGTTCGCGGCAATGCCAAGGACGTGACCTTGCCACCCCCGGGCTCGGATGAATTCACGCTGCTGGCGCGTCGGATGCGCGCACCCGAGCCCGACTTTCTTCGAGCCGAGCTCGACCGGCGGATGGAGCAGACGCGGCGGCTTACAGAGACCCTCCACCGCGGCGATTCGTAAAGGGCCCGACCTGGCAGCCGCCCGTAGGCCCGCTCCGATCCCTCTCATAACGATTGGTGATGGAGGGAGCCCCGAGATCGGGCTACATGCTGCGGATCTTGAGATACCGCCTGACGTCGGGGCCAAGGAAATGCCATGCCGCCAGGCCCAGGCCGAGAATGACAACTCCAGCGACGATGAGACGTGTATTCGGCCCGAGGTAATCCTCGCGCCTTGCCAGGTGGGAGCGCCCGCTCCAATCGCCATGGCCAAAGTTTGAAAGCAGCCCCGGCCTCTCGGATGTGAATAACTCCATGATCAAACCTCCAGAAAGCGTTTCAAGAATAGGTCGTCATCGCTCGCCCCGATGTCCTCGCCACGGAGCAGACGCGGGATGAGTGTTTCGATCAGGCCCACGGCCTGATCCACGGCCACTCGAACCGGATCACTGAGCGCGAATCCGCCCCACGGTACGTCGCCGTCGTCGGCCCGTGTGGGCTCGCAGCCGACCAGGAGCAATCGGCCGGAGCATCCGCCCATCGCCGCGGCCAGTCGAAGAACCTTCTCCGGGTTCAGGCTATGCCCCTCGACGAGGCTTGCATCTCCGGCATCCTGGGGCTGGCTCGTGTCTGGCTCGATCAGGTAGAGCGTGCCGGGCCGGCCGCCGCGCGGCGCCGCGTCGACCATCACCACGGCCTCGTAGCCGTCGAGCAGGGCGTAGGCCAGGTCGAGCCCCCGGATGCCGAAATCGACCACCCGAACCTCCTCCGGCAATTCGCGCCCGAGCAGCCGCCTGGCAACCTCGACGCCGAAGGCGTCGTCGCCCAGGAAGATATTGCCGATGCCGGCGATCAGAATGCGATGAGCCATCATGTCGCCTCCCGCAGAAACGCGAGATCGAACGAGAGCTTCACTTCGTCCTTCAGCCGGATCGTGCCGCCCAGGGCGGTCACGGGCTTGATCCCATAGTCAGACATCGCGCAGCGGGCACTCGCCGCGGATTCTCAGGGCATCATCATAGACGACAAGCTCGCCTTCGACCTGAAAGCGTGCGTCGCGCCGTGCAGCGATAAGGGACCGTCATGCGAATGTGATGCCGGCCCCGCGCGATGGGGCTGAGCGAGACCTCGGTCGACCGGAACGCGATCTCCGGATATCGGCCGGTCTCGAGCACCTCTCGCCGCATCCGGCCCTCGATCTCCTGCCGGTCGGCGGCGCTGACGTGGTCGACGATTTCCAGCGAGTCGGCATTCACGGTCAGCTTCCACCGTCATCCGATTGAGATCGTTTGCGTCGACATCGATGCCACCCCTGACATCGGCGAACCAGCGAATGTCGGGCTGTGGGCCGCGAACGACAGCAGCCCGGTGGCGAACGCCTGGACCGTGAATCGGCTGGATTTGTTGTCGAGTCGATAGCGGCTCATCATGATCGCTACAGGGTAAGGGTTCCACTTCCTCCGGCTGGAAGAAGAAGCGGTGGCCGGGCTGGCGCAGTCGAGCCCCAGGTCCTTGCCGGGGTCGTCGTCCACGGTCACCGCCAGGTAGACGCGGCCCTCGAAGTCCTGCTCGATCGCCTCGACGGTCGCGGTCATTCCCGTCAGGGCCAGGTCCAGGATGTCGGCCCGGCCGCGGGGCAAAGTCGGACGCGGTCGCCCTGCCTGATCTCGAAGGGACCGACGTGGACGCACTCCAGCCGGCGTCGGTCGGCCTCGGGGTCCCAGCTATTCATGAGGCCGTTTCCTCCGTGATCAGGGCCTGGGTTCGCGGACCGTGCCGTGCAGCCCGAGCAACTGCTCGCGCGCCATGCCGTGACCCGCGCCAGCAGCGCCGCGGCGCCGGTCGTCGACGGCGGCCATCGTCACGCTTCTCGTCGTCGGTCAGCGTCAGGACCCGCAGCGTCAGCATCTCGTCGATCTCGGTGCCGTCGAAGAAGTCGCCGGGGCTCTCCGGAGCGACGCTGGGGATAGTCGTAGAGGATGATCGGCGACGAGAGCATCATGTCGCCTCGCCCTTCCTCGCCGACCAGCACCGGCCAGACGCCGACGTTGCGGCACGCCGCGGCGGCCTCGCGACAGTCCTCCGGCGGGTCGAGCAGCGAGACGAACTGCTCCGCCTCGACCCCGAGCACGACGTGCGTCGAAACCAGGGCACGAGAGTGCGGCCTCGTCGCGGCTCACGGGTTCCGCAACCTCGCCAGCGGCGTGCGGTTCGAAACGCGGAGCGTCAGCCGGAACAGTCCCGCTGGACACCTCGACCGCGCTCGCCTCGATCAGGCCCTCGATCGTCCTGCCGCTGCGCGAATCAGGACGCCGACGATCTGCCCGTCCGGCCCGCGCAACGGCTCAACCCACCGGCCGCCCGGGAAGCGAAATGGTCGTCTGACGCGGCCGGGCCGTGAGCTCGCCCAGCGTCACCTCGCCGAGAGCCACCTCGCGCTCCTCGGCCTCCTGCCAGGTGTGGAAGATCTTTCACCGACCCGCAGCATTTCGACGGGGCGGAACGGCAGGCTCGCCGCCGCCGGCCACTCGCGACCGAGGGCGATCGACTTCTCCCACCTGGCGGTCGGTCAGGTGCAGGAAGCGGACGACCGCCTCGACCGTCGTCGCCGCGTTCCCGCGGACCAGGCACTCGGTCTGGATGGCCGAGGCCTCGCCGCCGCCCTGGGCCTGGCAATAGGCCTCGGGGTAGAGCCCGCCGAAGTCCAGCGCTGGCGGTTCTTGACCGACGGCCGGTAGGGATAGAGGATGTATCCCTCGTACAGGACGGCGTCGGCGATGGGATCGACGAGCGTCAGGTTCATGGCGTCACCGGCTCCTCCGCCGCGGCGAGCAGCCGCTCGAGAGCCTGCTCCCAGGTGGGCAAGCCCTGCAGGCTCTGGTATCGCGCGAGCCGGTCGAAGACATCCTTGCGCAGGCAGAGCCAGGCGCTGTTGGGATAGTGCTGGTCCATCAGCTGCCGCCAGGTCGCCGCCGGCAGGCGGAAGTCCGCCTCCTTCTCCCAGGAGATCTGGCCGACCTGCAAGCAGCCCTCGGCCGCCTCGTAGAAGATCGTGCCGCTGAAGAGGAAGCAGAGCGGGATGTCGCCGTCGTCCAGGGCGGCGAAGTACTTGGTGGCCGCCAGGTTGAAGTCGTAGCTGCACGGCACGGGCAGGTCGACGACGGCTTGACCCGTCGAACGGCGGCACGACGGCGCCGACGTGCGTCCAGAGCATCGGCCGCAGCGTCTGGCCCCAGCGCTCCGGCGTGCCGAACAGGTCGAGCAGCCGCTCCTTCTCGTCGGTCCGTAGTAGCGGCGCCGGGCCGGCTCGATGCGCACCTGGCAGCGCAGGACGACGGCGTGGATCGGCGTCGGCTCGGCACCCGGGCGCGACCGTCTCGGAGACGCGCAGCTTGAAGAGCAGCAGCGGCGCGGCCGCGAACCGCTGCGGCTCGGCCCCCTCGACCCGGAAATTCAGGTCAGGCATGGGACCGCGCCGGTCCCTGGGACCGCTCCTTCAGGTCGGCGAAGAACCGGCCGATCTCCTCCCAGACCGCCGGCCCGCCGGACAGCCCTCGCCAGTGCATGCGGATCAGGCCGACCAGCCTGTAACATTCGTCGATGCCGACGCGATAGTACTCGGCGGGCGCGCCGACGCGGTTGACCAGCAGCGCCTCGACGTCGGGCTCGAAGGTCGCGCAGGACCGGGTTGTCCTCGACCAGCGCCTGCCAGCCTCGAGCGGCACCAGCGACTCGGTGGCGCCCGCGGGGCTGGGATAGAGGGCGACGACCCGGCCGGCCGGCGTGCTCTGCAGGAAGAAGGCCAGGTTGATCGGCAGCTGCAGGCTCTCCCACGCCTCGTCCGTCAGGCGGAAGTCGGGCAGGAACTGGACGCGCCGCGGACGCGGCGGTACCTCGCACCGCCATGCCCGGCCGCTGAAGAGGATGGCGCAGGCCTCGCAGGCGCAGGCCAGCCGCCGGGTGGACGGCTCGACCAGGTGGGCGTGGTCGGCCGCCAGCTCCGCGCCGCACAGCTCGCACCGCTCGCGGCGCGGCCCGCGGCCGCATGAAGCGGCGCAGCGGAGTGCCAAGGCAGCCAGCCCGGAACACCGCCGTCGGCGCGTCGGGGTCCATGGGATGTCAGCTCCAGGTCGAACGATGAGTCGTGTACGTCCGGCCCGATTCAGGGCGGCGGCATGTGGGGCATCCGCGGGTCGATCGGCTCGCGGGCCTCGGGACAGATGCTCGTCGAATCCCGCGCCGTGCGGCCCTGTCCTCGGGTCTTCGCGGCCCGGCTCGCGGCCTTCTCGCGGACCAGCTCCTCCCCCTTCGGCGTGCCCGGCGTGTGGGCGGAGATCTCGGTCTTGGCGTCGAACTTGGCCATGCTCGATCTCTCCTTGCGTTCGAGGCTTCGCTGGCGTTCAGGTTCGAAGATCCATCTGCAGGACGGGTAGCGCGACGAGCACTCGGCCGTCGGCCGTGACCGTCGCTCGGCGTCGAGCGATCCCTCGACCTCCAACCGCGGTCACGTCGGGGGCCTTGGCGAGGATCGCCTCCTCGATGGTCTGCTTCATGGTCGACGGCCGACGACGGGCAGCCGTGGCAGCTTCCCTCCAGCCGCAGCCGCACGACGCCGTCGTCGCACGCCGAGCAGCTCGACGTTGCCGCCGTGCGAACGGAGGTACGGGCCGCACCTGGTCGAGGGCCTGGCGCACGCGCGTCTCCAGGTCCAGGGGGTGCAGCCCGTGGAGCAGGAGCAGGCCCCCCACCACGTCGTCGCGCGCAGGCGTCGAGGACCGCCGCGCCGGACTCGCCGGCCGCCTCCAGGTGCTCGAGGATGCGCTCCAGCCCGGCGCCGTGCAGGTCGAGGACGGCCTGCACGATCTCCCGCGTCTGGGCCTGCGCCGCGGGGTCGGCGAAGCGCTCCACCTCCTGCAGCAGGGCGTCGAGCCGCTGCAGCCGCGCCTGGAACTCGCGCGCGTCGAGGTGTCTCGGACATCATCGACCTCCGTGGCCGCCGCCGGCGTCGACTCGAGCGTGCCTGCGCCGTTACCGCTGCACGCCGAACATGGGGACGTGCTGGACGTCGAGCAGCTTGCCCGTTGCCCAGGTACATGTGGACGCCGCAGGGCAGGCACGGGTCGAAGCTGCGCACCGCGCGCATGATGTCGATGCCCTTGAACTTGTCCGGCCCGTTCTCCTCGAAGATCGGCGTGTTCTGCACCGCGTCCTCGTAGGGGCCGGGCGTGCCGTAGACGTCGCGCGGGCTGGCGTTCCAGGGCGTGGGCGGATAGGGGTGGTAGTTGGCGATCTTGCCGTCGCGGATGACGACGTGGTGCGACAGCACGCCGCGCACCGCCTCGTGGAAGCCGCAGCCGATGGCCTCGTCGGGCACCTTGAAGTCGGTCCAGGTCCGGGTCCGGCCGGCGTGCAGCTCCTTCATCGCCTGCTCGGCGAAGTAGAGGGCGCAGGCCGCGGCGTAGGCCTGGAAGTAGGTGCGGGCCCGGTCGCGCTCGATGGCGTTGCTCCACTTGGGGATCTTCCACTCGAACTCGACCTCCGGCAGCAGTCGCCGTCTTGGGCAGGTAGATCTTGACGCTCTGGCCGGTCGCCTTGATGTAGCCGATGTCCACCAGGCCCGCCAGCGCCGTGGACCAGAGCCGGGCGATCGGCCCGCCGCCGGTGTCCAGGGCCAGGTGCTCGCCGGTCTGCGGGTGCAGCCAGCGCGGCGACATGACCCAGGTGTAGTTGCCGTCGAAGTTGCGCTTCTGCGGCCGGGGCGTGGTCGTCTGGTTCCAGGGGTGACGCTGGTCGACCGGGTTGCCCAGCGGGTCGTCGATCGACGAACATCTCGCCGTCCTCCCAGTCGTCGTAGTACGACGAGCCGAGCAGGATGCGGATGCCGAGGTTGATGTCGACCAGGTCGTGGGTGACCGCCTTGCCGTCGACGATGACGCCGGGCGTGACGTACATCGCCTTGCCCCACTCGTCCATGTTGCGGTAGGTGTAGTCGCAGACGTCCGGGTCGTTGAACGAGCCCCAGCAGCCCAGCAGCACGCGCCGCCGGCCGACCTCCTCGTAGCCGGGCAGGGCCTCGTAGAAGAAGTCGAAGAGGTCGTCGTGCAGCGGCACGACCTTCTTCATGAACTCGACGTACTTCATCAGCCGGACGAGGTAGTCGGTGAAGAGCTGCTGCGTGGGCACGGTGCCGACGCCGCCGGGGTAGAGGGTCGAGGGGTGGACGTGCCGCCCTTCCATCAGGCAGAACATCTCGCGCGTCATGCGGCTCATCACGAGCGCCTCGCGGTAGAACTCGCCCGTGAACGGGTTGAGCGACCGCATGATGTCGGCGATCGTGCGGTAATGGTGGATCTCGGCGTGCGGCGCGGGCGTCTGCTGGGCCTTGTCCCAGACGCCGGGGTTGGTCTCCTTGACCATCTGCTCGCAGAAGTCGACGCCGACCAGGTTGTCCTGGAAGATGTTGTGGTCGAACATGTACTCGGCCGCCTCGCCGAGGTTGACGATCCACTCGCCCATGTCGGGCGGGCGGATGCCGAAGGCCATGTTCTGGGCGTAGCAGGCGCAGGTGGCGTGGTTGTCGCCGCAGATGCCGCAGATCCGGCTGGTGATGAAGTGGGCGTCGCGCGGGTCCTTGCCCTTCATGAAGATGCTGTAGCCGCGGAAGATCGACGAGGTGCTGTGGCACTCGGCGACCTGGCGGTTGGCGAAGTCGATCTTGGTGTAGATGCCCAGGCTGCCCACGATCCGCGTGATCGGGTCCCACGACATCTCGACGAGCTTCTGGCTCTTCTGGGCGGGCGCTTCGCGCTTGGGTTCGGTGACGGTAGCCATGGTGTCCCTCCTTTGCTTAACGAGAGCCGTTGTAGGTCGTGGGATGGTAGCCGGTGGTCAGCTCGTGGCCGCGGTGCCGCCACTTCGGCTCCTTGTTGGCCGTGTCGTTGGTGAGCGACCGGAGCTCGCGGATCACCCGGCCGTACACGTTGACCAGGGCCGACGACATGATCGCGCCGGGCGGCTCGTCCATGAAGGGCATGAACTTGTCGGGGAAGCCGGGCATGGTGCAGGCGATGCAGATGCCGCCGACGTTGGGGCAGCCGCCGATGCCCGCCATCCAGCCGCGCTTGGTGACGTTGCAGTTGACCACGGGTCCCCAGCAGCCGATCTTGCACCAGGCACTTGGGCGAGCCGTACTCGCGGGCGAAGTCGCCCTGCTCGTAGTAGCCGGCGCGGTCGCAGCCCTCGTGCACCGTCTTGCCGAAGAGCCAGGTCGGCCGCAGTTGCTAATCGAGCGGGATCATCGGGGCCAGCCCCGCCGCCTGGTACAGCAGGTAAAGCAAGGTCTCGGTCATGTTGTCCGGCTGGACAGGGCAGCCCGGCACGTTGACGATCGGCACGCCGGCCTTCGACCGCCAGTTCCAGCCCAGGTAATCGGCCAGCCCCATGGCCCCCGTCGGGTTGCCCGCCATGGCGTGGATGCCGCCGTAGGTGGCGCACGTGCCGGCCGCCACCACGGCCCACGCCTTGGGTGCAAGACGGTCGATCCACTCGCAGGTCGTGATCGGCTGGCCGGTCTTCTTGTCCGTGCCCAGGGCCGCCCAGTAGCCCTCTTGCTTGATTTCTTCGTTGGGGATCGACCCCTCGATGACCAGGACGAACGGAGCGCCCAGCCGATCTTCGTCGGCCAGGTACCAGTACTTCATGAAATCGTCGCCCACCTCGTAGGCGAGCACGGGGTTGTGGAGATGAACCTTGGGGAGGCCGGGAATGGCCCCCATGACGATGTCCTCGATGCTGGGCTGGCTGGCCGCGGTCACCGAGACCGAGTCGCCGTCGCAGCTCAGGCCGGCCGTGATCCAGAGGATGTGGACCTCCTTCACGGCCGGTTCCCGCTGAGTTTTCTGTCCGTATGGCACGCTCGCTGTCGCCATGGTGCGGCTCCTTTTTGTTACCAGTTGCGCCCTTCAAATCTCATGTCGCGCTCCGCGCCGCCGGTCTTGTCAAAAGTGAGTTGATCACCGCGTTCGATGCCCGACTCCCCGCCGATCGCATGACTGTACTTGATGATCGCGACGAAAAACGGTCCTCCAAGGGAATTGCCGATCGTGGTCCAGAAAAGAAAATGCAAAATACCACCGTTACGAGCAGTTCTCGTGCCAACGTCTGCACTAATCCGACGCGTAAGCGAGGGATCGCCAACCGGATCCTCGCTGACGCTTCGGGTTAATATGAGTGGAGATCGCTGCTGCCCGGTGCCCAATCCGTCTGTGAACTGCTGAAGAGCCGCGTGTCGGGCTCAACAGATCCTCGGCAACTGCTCTCCCGAAAGCATGAAAACCACCCGCTCTCCCCCCACGAGCGAGCGAGAAGTCACGTATCCCGCGTGCTCCGCGACCACCTCACCGATCAGGGCGGCGTTTCGTCCCAAGGGATGAGCCCGCATCGCCTCGAGCACTGCGTGGGCCTCGTTCGGTGGCACGACAGCGATCAGCTTGCCCTCGTTGGCGACGTAGAGCGGGTCAAGACCTAGCATCTCGCACGCGCCCCGCACTTCGTTTCGCAGCGGGATGCTCGCCTCGTCGATGTTCACGCCCACTTTCGACGCGGCCGCAAGCTCGTTGAGCGCAGAGGACACCCCGCCACGTGTCGGGTCGCGCATAGAGCGGGTGCCCGGACAAGCCTCCAGGATCGCCTCGGCCAGGCTGGCGAGCGGCGCCGTATCGCTTTCCAGGACCGTCTCGAATTCGAGCCCCTCGCGCACCGACATGATCGCGATGCCGTGATCCCCGATCGTTCCTGAGACGAGAATCTTGTCGCCTGGCCGCGCGGCGTGGATCGACAGGCAGCGGCCCTCCGGAACCAGGCCGATGCCCGACGTGGTGATGTAGACGCCGTCCCCTTTGCCCCGGTCAACGACCTTGGTGTCGCCCGTGACGAGCGCCACGCCGGCTTCGTCGCAGGCAAGCCTCATCGAGGCAACGATCCTCTCGAGGTCGGCGAGAGGCAGTCCTTCTTCGAGAATGAACGCGGCCGACAGGAACAAGGGGCGAGCCCCTCCAACAGCCAGGTCGTTCACTGTGCCGTGCACGGCCAGGCGGCCGATGTCTCCGCCGGGGAAGAAAAGGGGCTGGACCACAAAGGAATCGGTGGTGAAGGCCAGCCGCGGCGTCCTGGTGCCGCTGCCGACACCCAGATCGAGGGTGGCCTGGTCTTCGAGCGCTCCGAGCACGTCGTTGCCAAACGCGGGCAGGAACAGCCGGCCAATCAATTCAGCGGTCAACTGCCCGCCGCTGCCGTGGCCCAGCAGGATCTGGTCGTACCGCGACCGGGGCGTCGGGCAAGTGCTCAGAAAGCCGCCAATGGGAGCTTCGCCGCGTTCGGTCATGCTGGTTGAGGTCCTCCTCGCAACGAATTCCGTGGTAGCGCGGCTTCAGGCCGATGAGCTCTCCAGCGCATAAGTCTGGGCCGCCTCGAGGTGGCGGCCATGCTGATAGTATGCGGCGCATGCCCCTTCGGCCGAGACCATGGTCGCCCCGAGCGGCGTTTGCGGCGTGCATTCCTTGCCGAAGGCCGGGCAGTCGTGCGGCTTCTTGATGCCCTTTGAGCACCTGTCCGCTGATACACAACGGAGACTCGCGCGTCTCGATGTCCTCGACCTCGAAGCGGCGCTGGGCGTCGTGGGCGCGGTACTCATGACGAAGCTTGAACCCGCTCTTGGGTATGAGCCCGACTCCGCGCCAGTTGCGGTCGCAGACTTCGAAAACCTCGTCGATCAGCCGCCTCGACGCCTCATTGCCCTCGGCCCGCACGGCCCGGGCGTACTGGTTTTCAACCTCCGCCCGGCCAGCCTCGAGCTGCCTGACCGTGCGCAGTACTCCTTCGAGCAGGTCGAGGGGCTCGAACCCGGTGATCACGATGGGCACCTGGTAGCGCCGGGCGATCGGCTCGTATTCGGACGTACCCATCACGGTGCACACGTGCCCGGGCCCGAGAAATCCTTGCACGCGATTGTCGGCAGCCTCAAGGATGGCGCTGATCGCCGGCGGCACGAGCACGTGCGAGACCAGCACGCTGAAGTTATCCAGCTTACGCTTGCGGGCCAGCCAGACGGCCATGGCGTTGGGCGGGGCCGTGGTCTCGAAGCCGATGGCGAAGAAGACCACCTGGCGGTCGGGCCGCGACGCGGCCAGCTTGACCGCGTCCAGCGGCGAATAAACGACCCGCACGTCGGCCCCGCGTGACTTCAGCTCCAGCAAGTCGCCGCGCGAGCCGGGCACGCGCAGCATGTCGCCGAACGAGCAGAATGTCACCTCCGGCCGAGAGGCGATGGCATGAGCCCGATCGATCATCTCCAGCGAGGTGACGCAGACCGGACAGCCGGGTCCGTGCACCAGCTCGACCTCGCGCGGCAAGAGCCGGTCGATGCCGTACTTCACGATCGTGTGCGTCTGACCGCCGCACACTTCCATGATCGTCCACGGCCGGGTCACCGT
Source organism: uncultured Planctomycetaceae bacterium (assembly GCA_963813575.1). Lineage (GTDB taxonomy): Bacteria > Planctomycetota > Planctomycetia > Isosphaerales > Isosphaeraceae > Aquisphaera. The sequence continues at coordinate 1,192,851 of CAWFAF010000038.1, read as the reverse complement.
TCGGGCGATGGCCTCGGTGAGCTTCGCCGCCGCTTCGCCGTCGCGATATTCGTCAACATATTTCATGGCGGCTGCGCCTCCAGCTCATCAAGCTGGTTCATGTGCTCCAGGAACGCGAAGACGCGCATCGCCTCGTCTTCATCGATCAGCGACAGGGCGAATCCGACGTGCACCAGGACATAGTCGCTTGGCCGCGCCTCGGGAACATGCTCGAGACAGACGCGTTTCTGAATGCCCCCGAAATCGACCTTGCCCATGAAGACGTCGTCTTCGTGATACGTCTCGACGACCTTCCCCGGTATGCCCAGACACATGATGCGTCCTTCGCAAAGAGGGCTCAGGCCGGTGGCTCCAAGTGAAGCCGACTCCTCGTCCGACCCGATTCGTATTGACCATCGAGGTGAAGCTGACGCAATGTGACCCGAGCACTCTTGAGGCGGCCGGGGAAAGAGGCATTGAGTCGAGTGTTTCGTTCGATCCTTCTCGCGGTGCGATAACCTCGGCCCGTGCACAACCCCGCATCCACCCGGGCCATTCGATCCAATCTTTATGAGTGAGGTTCCATTGTCAAGAGATTGCATTGAGAGATTTAGGCGAATTCATTTTTCGCGGTGCGCGATACGCCTGACTTGAAGGTAAACAGCCTTAACACTGTTTTGATAAGCAAGCCGATATAGAAAAAGACCTGAAGGTCGGCATTTACCAGATCGTTGATGATTTCTGTTTTCAGCGATCGAGAGGCGCGACCCGAACGTGGCCCGGCCCAGGTTCGGAAGACAATAATCTTCGGACCTGGGAGCCACTCCTGGATTGTGGCCGGCCGTGCAAGCTTGGGTTACAATGCCGCCTGTCGCGGCAGCGTCTTGAAGGAACCGGCTCTGGCGGTTCCGCGGAGAAACTCAATGCGCCTCATGACGGTGTTGCTTGGTGAACCGGCGGATAACACACACATGACAACACGCACTACCGCCAACCTGCTGCTAGTCTGGCTGCTGCTTGGAACCAACATCACGGCCGGCTCGACCGACGAGGCCGGTCGGGGGCAGGCCGCGGTCGTGGCTGCTGACGTCGTCCTCAAGGGCGGCACGTTGATCGACGGCACCGGCGCGCCGGCGCGAAGGGCCGACGTGGCGGTCCGGGGCGACCGGATCGTCGCCGTCGGCTCGTTTCCGATCGACCCCAGGCGCAAGGTCATCGACGTCTCGTCCCTGGTCGTCGCGCCGGGGTTCATCGACCTGCACACCCATTCGGACGACGGCATCACCGAAGCCAGGACCCGGCTCAACCTGAACTACCTGACCCAGGGCGTGACCACGGTCGTCACCGGCAACTGCGGGTCGGGGCCGGTCGACGTCGCCAAGTACCTCGCGGCGATCGACGCCCACGGGGCCGGCACGAACGTCATCCACCTGGTTCCGCACGGGGTCGCTGCGCAGCGCCGTGATGGGCATTGCCGACCGGCCGCCGAGCCGGCCGAGCTGGACCGGATGAAGCAACTCGTCGGCGCGGGGATGGCGGCGGGGGCCTGGGGCATGGCCACGCGGCCTGATCTATGTTCCCAGCCGTTACGCCAGCACGGCCGAGCTGATCGAGCTGGCGAAGGTGGTGGCCGACATCGGGCGGGCTCTACGCCTCGCACATCCGCAACGAGGAAGACGGGCTGCTCGAGGCGATCGACGAGGCGATCGCGATCGGCAAGTCGGCCGGCATGCCGGTGCACATCTCGCACCTGAAGGCCAGCGGCAAGGCCAACTGGGGCAAGGCCGGCCCGGCGCTCGAGCGGATCAACGCCGCGCGGCAGGCCGGGCAGATGGTCACGGCCGACCAGTATCCCTACATCGCCTCGAGCACCAGGCTGGCGCGCGATGGTGGTTCCCCACTGGGCCGTCCAGGGGAGCGGCGACGAGTTCGCCCGGCTCGCCGCCGAGCCCCGATCGCGGTCCCCTGCTCCGCGCCGAGATCCAGCGCGAGCTCGACGCCGCGACGGCGGCGCCTCGATCCGGATCGCCCGGTTCACGCCCCGGCCCGACTGGGCCGGGCTCGACCTGGTCGACCATCGCGCGCAGGAGGGGACGACGCCGCTCGAGGTCGTGCTCGAGATCCAGCGGCACGGCGGGGCGCAGGCGATCAGCTTCGGCATGAGCGAGAGCGACGTCCGCGACGATCATGCGCCACGATTTCGTCGCCACGGCGTCCGACGGCGCGACCCACCTGCCCGGCGGCGGCGACCGGCCCCACCCGCGCGCCTACGGCACGTTTCCCCGCAAGATCCGCTACGCCCTCGACGAGCAAGTCCTCTCGCTCGAGCAGGCGATCCGTTCCTGCTCGGGCTTGCCCGCCGAGATCCTGGGCCTGCCCGAGCGGGGCATCATCCGCGCCGGGGCCTTTCGCCGACCTCGTCGTCTTCGACCCCGCGACGTTCCGCGATGCGGCGACGTTCGACGAGCCGACCCGGTACGCGCCGGGCGTGCAGCACCTCTTCGTCAACGGCGTGGCCCTGATCGCCGCGGGCAAGCCCGTCGTCAAACCGGGCACGAAGGCGAAGCTGCCCGGCCGGGCACTGCGGCTGCAGGACGAGGGCCCGGCCGAGCTGATCGTCAGGGTCGGGCGGATCTGGACGGGCGACCGCGCACAGCCCTGGGCCGAGGCCGTCGCCGTGCGCGGCGGGGCCATCGCTCGCCGTCGGCAGCCGGCGAGATGTCGATGCGGTTTCAGCGGGCCGAAGACCCGCGTCATCGACCGGCCCGGCGCATTCGCCATGCCCGGCCTGATCGACGCCCACGGCCACATCGAGTCGCTCGGGGCCAGCCTGGAACAGGTCGACCTGCGGGGCGTCGCTCCGCTCGACGAGGTGGCCCGGCGGGTCAAGGCGCGGATCGACGCGTTGCCCGGCGACTCGTGGATCACGGGGCGGAACTGGGACCAGAGCCTCTGGCCCGGCGGCGACTTTCCCGACCGCGGCCGTGCTCGATGCCGTCGCGCCTGACCGGCCGGTCTGGCTCACTCGGGTCGACGGCCACGCCGGCTGGGCCAACTCCGAGGCCATGCGGCGGGCCGGGAATCAACAAGGACACCAAGGCCCCCTCCGACGGCCAGATCATCCGCGACAAGGACGGCCAGCCCACGGGCGTCTTCATCGACGGCGCCATGGGCCTGGTCGGGCAAGGTGGTTCCGCGGCCCATCGCGCGAGCGATATCAAGCGCCGGATCCTGGCCGCCCAGAAGCTGATCCTGGCTGCAGGGGCTGACCGGCGTTCACGACGCGGGCATCTCCCAGACCGAGGCCGACGTCTATCGCGAGCTCGACCGCGACGGCGAGCTCAGGCTGCGGGTCTACGCCATGGCCTCGCCGCCAGGCGGCGGCGAGGTCGAGTTCGTCAGCCGGCCGCCGGTCAAGGCCAGCTCGGGCGCCCGGTTCGAGCTCCGGGCGATCAAGCTCTTCATCGACGGCGCGATGGGTTCCCGAGGCGCGCTTCTGTTCGAGCCCTACCACGACGATCCCGGCGAACAAGGGACTGTTGTTGATCGACCCCAAGGTGCTCGAGGCGACCACCACGGCGGCGCTGCAAGAACGGCTGGCAAGTCGCGACCCACGCCATCGGCGATCGAGGCAACGCCCTGGTGCTCGACGCCTACGCCGCCGCGCTCAAGGCCGTTCCCGAGGCGCGCGACCCTCGGCTGCGGATCGAGCATGCCCAGGTCGTGCGCAAGAAGACGTGCCCCGGTTCGCCGCGCTGGGCGTCATCGCCTCGATGCAGCCGTCGCACGCCAGCGACGACATGCGCTGGGCCGACGCCCGGCTGGGCCCGGCGCGGGTTCAAGGCGCCTACGCCTGGCGCTGGTTCATGGACGCAAAGGTGACGCTCGCTTACGGCAGCGATTTCCCCGTCGAGATCGTCAACCCGTTCTGGGGAATCTACGCGGGCATCACCCGCCAGGACGCCAGCCAGAAGCCCGCCGGCGGCTGGCACCCCGAGCAGCGCATCTCGCTCGAGGACGCGCTCCGCGGTTTCACCGCCGGCTCGGCCTACGCGGCCTTCGCCGAAGATCGGCTGGGGATTCTCAAGCCCGGTATGCAGGCGGACCTGACCGTCATCGACACCGACCTCTTCCGCGCCACTCCCGCCTCGATCCTGAGGGCGCGACCTCTCGCGACGATCGTTGCCGGGCGAGTGGCGTTTGATCGAGAGAGTCAGTAAGCGGTGGCAAACGCGAAAGTAATACGAGTGACGTTTGATTGTTATGATTCTTCCGCGAGATTGTCTCTGTCGGAGAATCCCACTTTCTTGAGGAGATAGAAACCAACCCGGCTCACCGTTTCATGGAATCGAGCCTGTCATGGCTTGGACGATGGAGGAGCACCGGAAAAGGTTGACTTGGGAGGAATCGTAGGAACCAGCAGTCGGACCACGACTGACGGAGCATTTGTCCTGGCTTGACTTTCAATTCCGGCGTCGAAAGTCAGCAGTTCAGCCGGGCCCGCACCTGCCAGTTCTTCGGTAAGCGCCAGATAAAGTCCGTCCGCCGAGCGGCTACAACCATAGACGTTTCTCAACTGCTCGGCGCGAGCAATGAGTGATCGATCGCCTTGAGGAGGAGGGAGGATCATCCCCATATAGGTAGCAAGATCTGATACTGCCGCGGCATGTTCCGCGGTCGAGAGAGCTTTGTCCTCACATTTCTTACACAAGACAAACAGGCACTCGCCAACGATAACCCCTGGGGCATAAAATGCAGATCCGGCCTGTGCGTGGCGCAGTGAGTTCGGCGTCCGCGACGTCATATTTGTCAACTTCCTTGGCACACAGGGCGATCAAGACATTTGCGTCAATGGTCACGCTCGCTGGGTGACTCCCGGGCATCGTCGCCATCGCCGTACATCTTTCCCGAGCGTGCCTCGCGTAGATACTCCTGAGTCTTCGTCGAATCCGAGTGCCGGCGGTCTTCACGGCGTTCTCTGACGATCTGCAAAACTGTCAGCGCCGACTCATTGGGTGTACTCGCGGCGAGTGTGGCTTGGTCGTTCTCTCCTTCGGCCAGTTGGGTGTCCGGTCTCGGAGGCGTCTGTTCCTGCTCTCGCATACGATGCAGGGCAGTCTCGACAACATCCCGGTGCGACGGATAGCGCCCTCCAGTGACCTGGTTCTCGATGAACCGTCTCAAATCTTCAGACAGTTGGATTTCCATAGCATAACCTCCCCTCCGATACCGGATTCTACCACCATCGCGAGCGCCTGGCGAGATGCAATCTCGCGACAGATCGTGAGCACCTTCGGCCGCTTCGATCAGCGCATCTCGCTCGAAGACGCGCTCCGCGGTTTCACCGCCGGCTCGGCCTACGCGGCCTTCGCCGAAGATCGGCTGGGGATTCTCAAGCCCGGTATGCAGGCGGACCTGACCGTCATCGACACCGACCTCTTCCGCGCCGCCCCCGCCGCGGTACTCAAGGCCGTCCTCTCGCGACCATCGTCGCGGGGCGAGTGGCCTTCGAGCGCGAGGGGCAGTAGGCCCGTTCCGCCTTCGATCCTGGCGATCCTGGCGGCCGCCCGGTTTCCATGGCCAGCGCGACACGCATTGCCTGCTTTAACACTCTTGTCCTCTGGCTCGGTTCGGCCTGAGGGCCACCTTTATCCCGCCAATCTCCACGCGGGTCCCCCGTCGCGCTCAATCTAAGGAAAAGAGCACTGAACCCAAGGGTATCACCCAGGGTTTCACCGGGGTCCTCTAGGTGTCTTACCTTATGGTGGAGGCCGTCGCGGGCTACCTTGTTCCTTCGGTGCTCGTCGTCTTCGTTCCGTTACGACCGTCAGCGACTTGATAACACGTCAGGTCATCAGGTTTGGTCTTATATCGATCACAATACATAATTCTTCGAAATCGGTTCGACGAGGGGGGAACACATCAATGTTATTTTAATATGCATATTTGGTTAAATAATAGCCAGAAAGATGCAAGAACGCAGAATTATTAAAATTTTTAAAACATGTCATAGAAGCAAGTTCGGTGAATCGAGGCCAAGACCACGTCTGTGCGTCGCTTGCAGGTCGAGCCGAGACATCCTAGCTTTCCGGTTATAGCACCCTGAGAGGCGACACCTTACAGCACCACGCTGCCATGGCGAATGAGTGAAACATTGGGGTTTCACCCAGATGGTAGCGTGCGCTCACAGACTGGGTCGCCCCCGGCCACCGCCAATCTCTGACCCGAGAATCCTCACCTTAAGGAGCCTAGTCCATGGGTAGCGCGTCTCAAACTTCCTGGACCGCGTTTCCTCCCCGACGTCTTCCCGGTCCCGGACCTCCCGCCCCCGGTCGCGGCACAGGCTGGAGCTGAGGCCGCAGTGCGAGCATCTGGAGATCAAGATCGCCCCGGCAACGTTCACCTGGCTCGGGGCGGTGGCCGGTGGCAATTGGGGCGACGCCGGTAACTGGTCTCATGACACCGGGCCAATCTGGTGCCCACGCTTCCCGCTGATCTGATCGTCTTTCCCACACTTTCTTCCGGCAAGACGTCGGTCGAACAACCTCCCGCCCGCACAGAACACTTTTACCTCGATCACGATCAACGACTCAAACTACAACATCACGGGGAATCCACTCAACCTGTCCGGCGGGCTCACCTACACCGGCGCGGGGGCATCGACCTACGCCATCCCCACAACCTTCGCGACCACCAGTTCGATCAGCGACTCGAACGGCCCTTTGACGATTTCGGCCAGATCACGCTCCCCGCCGGAACCCAGACCATCACGGTCGATTCCACGGCGGGGACGCTCAGCGTGAGCGGGGGTATCACCGGTGCGGGCGACTTGACCAAGGCTGGCGGTGGCATGCTCTTGCTCAGCGCTGGGACCACGAGCGCCCACTCCGGCGGAACGACTGTATCCGCGGGGAACTGAGGGTTGATGGGACCAGCGCGGTGAGTGCGGTCACCCTGGCTTCGGGCACCATTCTGAGTGGTACCGGGTCGGTCGGCGCGGTCACCTCAACGGACGGCACCATCGCTCCCGGCGACGGCCCCGGTGCCATCGGCACACTGAGAGTGGCCAGCCTTCCCACCAGCACGTCTACCGATGTCGACGTCGAGATTGCCTCGGCCAGCAGTTACGATCAGATCGTTTCCAGTGGGGCTATCGATCTGTCGGTGATACGCTGAACATGACGTTCGGAGGCACCACGGCCTCCACCGACCGGCTGGTCATCGTCAAGAACAGCCCGGGCACGGGCATCACCGGAACCTTTGCTGGCCTGGCCGAGAACGCACTCGTCTCAGACAATGGCGGCACTAACAACTACCACATCTCCTATGCCTACAGCGACGGCGGGACCAACAACAATGTTGTGCTCAAGGGCCTGACTGCGACGACGATCACTTTCACTTCCACCCCACCGGCCACGGTCACGTATGGAGACACGCTCACTTACAGGGTCCATGTCGCCGCCGCGGTCGGAACTCCGACCCCCGGGACCGCCGTCAAGCTTAGGTATTAACACAACTTTGATCGATCTGACATCGACGATCGACGCCTCCGGGAACGCGACGTTCACGTACTCCGGCCCCGCCCTGGACGTGGGCCTGCATACCGCCTCGGTGACCTACGCGGGTGACGCCTCCTTCGCCCCCAGCACGACAGATCACGCAGAGAGTGACCGTGGGCCAGAAAGCGCTGACGGTTACGGGCATTCTCGCGGACAAAGTCTACGACGCCAGCACCCTGGCCACGTTCAACGCTTCTTCGAACTGGTCTCCGTCGGCGTGGTGGTCGGTGACACGGTGACCCTGGGCGGAACCACCATTGGCTCCTTCTCAGGCAAGAACGTGGGCACCTACACGATCAACGCGACAGGCGTGACCATGTCCGGCGGCCCGTCGGCAAACTACACGCTCACCCAGCCGGCCGTCACGGCGCAGCATCACGCCGGTCGGACTGACGGCGGCGATCGTCGGTAACCCGACGAAGGTCTACGATGGTTCCACGATCGCGACGCTGACCTCCGCGAACTTCAGCCTCGGCGGAGTCGTTGCCGGCGAGACGATCACGGTGACCAAGACTTCGGGGACGTACGACAGCAAAGACGTGACGGCGACAGCTGTGACGGGCGTGACCAAAGTCACAGCGAGTCTTGGGCGGGCGACTTCTCCCCGACTGGTGGAACGCTGCTATCCAACTACACGCTGCCGACGACAGCCAGCCTCACCGTGGCGGGTCTCATCACGGCGAAGACGTTGACCGGGACCATCGTTGGCACGCCGACCAAGCCGTACGATGGCGGCACGACCGCGACTTTGACCTCGGCGAATTTCAGCGTCCCCACCGGCGTCAGCGGCGAGACGATCACGGTTACCAACGCCACGGCTGCGTACAACTTCAAGGACGTGGCAACGGCAACGACGGTGACGTCGACTCTGGCCAGCGGTACGGACTTTTCGATTTCGGGTACCGGCGCACTGCTGTCCAACTACACCCTGCCGACCACGGCAGCCGGAGCGGGCGCCATCACGCCGGTGACGATCACGGCGACGATCACAAGCAACCCGACGAAGGTATACGATGGCAACGCGACCGCGGCCGGGCTGACGGCTGCGAGCTACACAGTAGTTGGGGCGGTTTCAAGCGACGTCATCACGGTGACCAAGACCACGGCGACGTACAACTCCAAGGACGTGGTCACCGCGACGACGGTGACGGCGACTCTGGCGAATCCTGGCGACTTCGCGATCGCTGGGGCTAATGCCCCGCTGCTGACCAACTACACGCTGCCGCCATCAGCCGGCGGACCGGGCACCATCACGCCGGTGACGACGCTTGTTGTGTCATTGGTGGGCACCCTGACCAAGCCCTACGATGGTGGCACGGCAGCGACGCTCGACCTCGGCGAACTACAACGTCGCGAACGTTGTGACCGGCGAGGCCATCACGGTGACTCATCCCGTGGGGACGTATGCCAGCAAGAACGTGGTGGGTGCAAATACGGTAACCGCAACTCTCGTTTCTGGTGACTTCTCGATCACCGGGACTGGAGCACTCCTGACCAACTACACGCTGCCGACGGGGCCGGTCAGCGCGACGGCAACCATCACGGCTCTCCCGTTAACTGCGTCGATCATCGGCAACCCGACAAAGTTCTACGATGCCACGACTGCTGCCACGCTGACCACAGCGAACTACCAGGTTTCCGGTACGATTGCCGGCGAGGCGGTCACTGTCGTGAACAATCTCAGTCTTAACGCAAACTACGACAGCAGGCACGTGCAAATTGCAACGACGGTGACGAAGACAGGACTGGTTTCCGGTGACTTAGCGATCACGGGACCTAATACCCCACTGCTCACCAACTACGTGTTGCCGACGACGGCCAGCGGGACAGGCCACATCATGGCGAATGCCCTGACGGCAACGATCACCGGCCCGACGAAGGCCTACGATGCTACCACGGCCGCGACGCTCGGTACGGAGAACTTCAGCATCCAGACCGGTAATGCCGAGGTCATAACGATCCTCAAGACCACGGGCACATTCGACAACAAGAACGTTGGAACAGGCAAGACGGTGACGACGACCCTGGCGAATCCTGGTGACTTCTCGATCTCGGGCGCCGGTGCCGTTCTGACCGACTACTCGCTGCCGCTGACGGCAAGCGGGACAGGCGGAAGTATCACGACGGCCTCGATAACCGGCAGTTTCACGGCGTCGAACAAGGTGTACGACGGTGGGACCTCGGCGACAATCCTGACGCGGACCTTCACCACGGCACCGCTCGGGACCGACAGCCTGACGCTCCTCGGCGGGACGGCGACGTTTGCCAGCAAGGCAGTGGGCACTGGCAAGGCGGTGCACGGGACGGGCTTCACGCTTGGTGGGACAGACGCTGGCAACTACACGCTGGTCCAGCCGGCCGACGCGACCGCGAACATCACGGCGAAAGCTCTGACAGTGGTCGGCATCACGGCAAGCGACAAGGTGTACAACGGCACCACAAGCGCTACACTGAGCGGGCCGTTAACGGCAACGTTGATCGGCATCGTTTCTGGCGATACTGTATCGGTGCTCAGTACGGGGACGGGCACCTTTGTCACCAAGACCGTGGGTCTGAACAAGACGGTCAACATTACGGGCACGACGCTGCAAGGGGCCGAAGCAGGGAACTATTCCGTGAACCCGACGACGGCGCAGGCCGACATCACGCCGGCCGCTTTGACGGTTACCGCCAGCAGCGTGGGTAAGATCTACGACGGCACGGACAGCGCCCCGGTGGTTCTTAATGGCACTCCACTCGGGTCGGATGTGGTCACCTTCAGCTTTGCGACGGCCACGTTCGCGACCAAGAACATAGGCAGCCAGACGGTGACCGTCACCGGCATCACACTCGGAGGGGCCGACGGCGCGAATTACCTGCCGAACTCGACCGCGACCGCAACGGCGAGCATCACCGTTCGGCTGGTGACCGTCACGGCCGATGCCAAGGTCAAGACCGTCGGCCAGCCCGACCCTCTGTTGACCTACCACGTGACCAGCGGGACGGTAGTTCCGGGCGATAGCTTCACCGGCGCCTTGAGTCGAACAGCCGGTGAGCTGCTGGGAACCTACCCGATCAATGTCGGGTCGCTCACGCTGGGCACCAATTACAGCCAGACCTACGTCGGGGCGAACCTGACGATCGTGTCGCAGACGATCCTTACCGTGACAGGGATCACGGTAACCAACAAGACGTATGACGGTACCACCACGGCCACCCCCGACTTCACGAACGCGCAACTGGTTGGCGTGATCAGCCCTGACCAGGTAACCCTGGTCACCGCCGGTGCGTCCGGGGCCTTCTCGAACCCGAACGTGGGCACGTCGATTGATGTGGATATCTCCGGGCTGACCCTCACTGGTGCCGACGCCGCCAAGTACATCCTGGAGCAACCCATGGCGTCGGCCAACATCACGGCGAAAGCCCTGACGGTGACCGGCGTGACGGCCAATGACAAGGTGTACGACGGAACGACGACGGCCACCTTCGACATCTCGAGTGCGGTCCTGGTCGGGGTTATCCCCGCCGACTCCGGCCAGGTCGTTCTGGACGGCTCGGCGACCGGGACCTTCCCGAGCAAGAATGTGGGCACCTACACGATCAACGTGACGGGCCTGGGCCTCAACGGCCCCAAGGCTTCGAATTACAGTCTCACGCCGCCGTCCGCGACCGGCGCTGAGATCACGGCGGCGACGGTCACCGGCAGCTTCACGTCCCCCGACAAGACCTATGACGGCACCGACTCGGCCACGATCTTGACCCCAGCGGTCGGCGGTGTCATCGGAACCGACGTTGTCACCCTGGACGGCGGGACGGCGACCTTCGCCGACAAGAACGTCAACACCGGCGGCATCCCCAAGACCGTAACCGGGACGGGCTTCACCCTGGGCGGAGCCGACGGGGGGAACTACGTCTTGTCCGCAGCACCTATCACGACGACAGCCAACATCACGGCGGCGACGGTCACCGGCAGCTTCACGGCCGATGACAAGCCGTACGTCGGGACCGACTCCGCCGTGATCGCGACTCGAACGGTCACTCCGTTCGGGACCGACGACCTGACGCTCGACGGCGGGACGGCGACCTTTGCCAACAAGAACGTGGGCGTTGGCAAGACCGTGTCCGGGACCGGCTTCTCGCTCGGCGGGCTTGATGCCGGCAACTATCTGCTGGCACCCGGCACACTGACCACAACCGCGAGTATCACACCGGCGACCGTCACCGGGAGTTTCACGTCCACCAGCAAGGTGTACGACGGCCAGACCTCTGCCGAGACCGACAACCGGACGATCACCAGCGGTGTCATCGGAACCGAAGATGTCACCCTGGTGGGCGGGACTGCGACCTTCGGCGACAAGAACGTGGGCGTTGGCAAGACGGTAACCGGGACGGGCTTCACCCTGGGTGGGACCGACGCGGGCAACTACGTCTTGTCGACTACCCCCATCACGACGACAGCCGACATCACCCCGGCGACCCTGACGTTCACCGCGGCAGGTGTGGACAAGGTCTTCGACGGGACCACGACCGCCACGGTCACTTTCTCGGACGACCGGGTCAGCGGAGATGTGTTCACCTATGTCTACACGGCGGACTTCGCCAATATCGGCCCGGGCACCGGTATAAGCGTGGCGGTTTCCGGCATCAGCATCACGGGGACCGACGCGGGGAACTATAACCTGGCGTTGACCACGGCAACCACCACGGCGGACATCACGCAGACGACGGCGTTGACTGTCACGGGAATCACCGTCAGCAGCAAACCCTATGACGGAACGACCACGGCCATTTTCGACGCCTCGGCGTATCACCTGGTCGGGATTGCGCCTGGCGATACTGTGACCCTCGTAACTACGGGTGCCACTTTCGCCTTCGACGGCAAGGGTGTGGGCAGCCACACGATCATCGTCACAGGATTGACCCTGGGAGGAGCCGACGCTGGAAAATATACACTTACCCAGCCGACGAACATCACGGCAATCATCTCCGCCAAGGGGCTAACCGTGACGGGCCTTGCGGCGAGCAACAAGATGTACGACGGCGGCACGGTGGCAACGCTCACCGGGACGGCGGCCCTGAGCGGCTTGGTTCCTGGTGACGCCGTCACACTCGGCGGCACCGCGGTCGGCGCATTCGCAGGCAAGGGCGTTGGCAGCGGGCTCGGTGTGACGGTCACGGGCCTGAGTATCTCCGGCACCGATGCGGGGAACTACACGTTCACGCAACAGGCGGGACTGACAGCGAACATCACACCGGTGACGCTCAGCGGCAATTTCGGAGCAGCGAGCAAGGAGTACGACGGTGGGACCTCGGCCACGATCGTGTCGCGAACGATCCCGACCGGTGTCATTCCGGGCGATGTTGTGACCCTGCTGGGCGGGACAGCGACCTTCGCCGACAAGAACGTGGGCAACGGCAAAGTGGTGACCGGGACCGGCTTTACCCTCGTCGGGGCCGACGCGGGTAATTATGTCTTGTCCTCGTCCACCATCACAACGACGGCGAGCATCACGGCCAAGTCGCTGACCGTTACGGCCAACAATGCCGCTCGTGGGTTCGGACAGCCGAATCCCGTGTTCACTGCCAGCTACTCCGGGTTCGCCAACGGCGAGACATTGGCAACCAGCGGGGTAACCGGGAGTCCCGTCCTGACAACGACCGCGACCCAGATCAGCCCGCAGGGGACCTATCCGATCACCGCGGCGTCGGGCACTCTGGCCTCGGGCAACTACTCCTTCGCGATGGCCCCGGGAACGCTGCTGATCACGGGGGCATCGGTTGCGACGACCACTTTCGCCGCCGGTTCCACCGTGCCATCGACGGTCTTCGGCCAGGCCACGACCTTCGTCTCTCAGGTCGTGAGCGGCGTACCCGGGCTCAACCCGACAGGGACCGTGCTCTTCTTCGACGGCACGACGCTCATCGGCTCGGGTGCTCTTGTAGTTAACGGGTTCGGGCAGGACGTCGCCGTGTTCTCGACCGGTAGCCTCTCGGTCGGAACGCATCAGATCACGATGGCTTATCCGGCCAACGGATCGTTCCTGGCCAGCTCGTCTTCGCCTGCGATCACCCAGGGGGTCAGTGCCGCGACGACCACCTCGACCCTGGTCGTTCGTGCATCGTCGAACAAGAAAGGCTACATCCTGAGTACGACGGCAAGCGCCGTCGCACCCGGAGCAGACACACCGACCGGGTCGGTCACGTTCTTCATCAACAACAAGTCGTTCAAGACTGTCTCGATGACCAACGGCCTGGCACAGTTGTCGATCTCGGCACAGACCGGGTATCGCAAGACGATCAAATCCGTGTACAACACCAACTCGGGCTCCTACACGGGTAGCACCTCCAACAAGGTGGTCCTCAAAAAGACCCCCAAGCAGCTTGGCAACAAGTCACTGGCTATCGCTTCTGCGGCTCCCACGGTGACGGCGTCGGCTGCCGGCAATGGCCAGTCGATCGCGGTCTTGCCGCATTCGGATAACATCGTCGTCAGCGCCTTTGCCACGATGAAGAAGTGGTTCAACAGGCGGGGGCACTGAGCAAGCCCGGCTCGGGGCGCGGCCGCCCGACGTCTCCCGGGACGACAGTGAATCGTCGTCCCGGGAGGATGTCACAAGAATCAACCAATGCGAAGCAACCCGCCGAGCCCGCGACCAACAGACCGCGGGCGCGGCGGTATCTGTTTTGGAAGGCCGGTCGCCGAGTGAGCCTGGCGCGGTTTTCGCTCGCGTCGCATGCTCGATAGGGCCTCTGCCAAAGAGGGCCACCTTTGCAACGAGGACTGCCGGGTCGGGGGATCGGGCCACGACCAGCCCCTCCGCTCCCCCTCCACAATAGGGGGAAAAGAAATGCGGGCGCAAGCAATCGTTCTTCCCCTTCTCAAGGTGGGGTTGGGGAGGTACTCAGTGCATCGCCATGCACTCCTCAGAAAACGCACCTTCATCCCTTCGCCACACACGCAGACGGTAGTCCCTCTACGAGAGCGGTCCCCGATTCTTGGCGGCGGTTCATGCACTGGCCAACCCCACAATTGAAATGGAGCGGCGGGGCCTCGGCGGGGTTTCATGCACTGACCATCCCCCCTGACCCCCCCTCACAAGGGGGGGAGAGAGAACGCCGGCGCAAGCAGACGTTTTCCTCCTTGCGAAGGGGGGGTCAGGGGAGGGTGGTCGTGCGTATGCAGTGCTTATTGAAGCTGCGATTATACGGTCTTATCGGTCTCTTGCACAGGGATTGCAGTGCCGTGCCTCGGCCCAACGTTTGCCCCGGCCCATTGCCCGGTGCTTTCAGGCCGGGAGCTGGGTGTAATGCGGCGTGACCTCTTTCACGTTAGGCTCGATGCTCGCCTCGACGCGTCCGGTGGTCCAGGCCAGCGCGCCGAGCAGCAAGCCCTGGTATTTGGGATTCTCCCACATATCTTCACGATGGCCCATCGACGTATAGAAGACGCGCCCCTTGCCGTACGGCCGGGCCCAGGTCATGGGGTAGTTGGGACGGTGATACATACGGCCCGTCATCCCTTTGGTCTCCTGCACCATGATGACGTGCAAGTCGTCGGCCAGATTCTTGAGTGCGTACCATTCGTCCTTGATCTTGAATTCCTTGCTCTCTCCAAACCCCTTGTCCATCCCTGGGAAATGGGGGTCCGTCACGTCGATAGTGACCTCTTCTTGCACCGGACCGTGACCATAGAACTCGCCGCCGATCAGCTTGATGTACGGGTCTTCGGCCCCTTTGTTGCGCGGGGCGTGGTGGCCGAACGTGTCGGTGGCGCTGTGCATGCCGATGAAGCCCTTGCCCCCGCTGATCGCGTCATAAAACGCCTTCTCGCCGTCGGCCGAGATCGGCGGATTCTTGTCGCCTCCCGGGACGGTGAGGTTGCCCGTGGTGTAGAACACAAAGGCGTCCCACTGGCCGATCTGGTCGGGCTCGAAGAGCCGGCCGTCCTTGGAGACGACGACCTCGAAGCCGTGCTCCTTGCCGATCTCGGAGAGGATCCGCTCGGCCAGGCCAGGCCCGTTCTTGCCATTGACGACCGGATGGGGAAAGCCCGAGCTCTTGGTGAAGAAGAGGACCTTCTTCGTACTCTTCTGGGTCTGCGCCAGGCCACGGCTCAGCGCTCCAGCGCCCAGCCAGGCGGCACCGCTGGCCAGCAGAATCTCTCGACGGCTCAGGTTTCGTGGCATGTTGGAAGTCTCCTCGGCGTGTTTCAAGGTTGTTCGAGAATGCAACCTCTCTACTTTTAACGCAGCGCGGCGCGAAAGAAACGGACAAGCGATTCGACTGCAGCACGACGTCCATTCCGCAGAGATTGGTTGGATGTGAACGAAATCACAGGTGATTCTCGCATTGAGGTTGCGTCTCCCGGGCTGTGCGGTTACTCTTGGCCCTCGACCGATGTCTCGAACGGAGATGCTGCTGGGATACGCGCCTTTATCCGTTCCGTCCCCTCCCGGCGTGCGAAACCGGCGAGACGCCAGACGAACTTCATCCCGCACGGACGCTGAAGCTCGGCTCAAGTGTCCGGCCCCTCGGTCCGGAGACCCGATCAGGATGTCGCAACTCACCGTAGCCCCGGAAGCCTCCGAACAGACGCAACTGTCCCGCTTATCGGTGTCGATTCGCGGCAAGCTCCAGTTCATGGATTATCTCGTTCGCGCCGCGATCGCGGACGCCGATCGCTTTCAGGACGAGACCGACCCGGGCACGCGTATCTTCATCAAGCAACTGGTCGAGATGCACACCGCGAGCCTGCGGCAGGAGAGCCAGAACATGCGGATGATCGGTGAGCTTTGCGATGTGCTTGGAGACGATTGTGAAGCGTTCTCCGCCGCGACGCACGACCGGGAGAACACGCATGACACCCGCGAACAACGGCACGCCGGCCGCGACCATCGATGCAGGAATTTGACGCTTCCGAACGCGACTATAGCGGCTTCGCCGAGCGCGCTGCGCCTATCGAGACCTCGCCCGAGCTGCGGCGTTTCCTTGCCGAGATCAAGGGCCAGGCTCAGTTCTTGCTGTACCTTGCCGACCAGATTGACGAATCACTCGAACAACTCGCCCACGAGACCGACCGCTGCCACAGCGCCTTTCTGTGCAAGATTCTCGGCATGTATTCCAGCCAGCTCGAAACGCAAGCACCAGGGCCTTGGCGAAAAAATCGCCGAAGCCTGCCAGGAAGTCTACGTGACGGTCCGCGAGCACGAGCACGCCTGACGCCGGACGTTCTAGCGGAGTGGCCCACTGGCCTTCTCCAGGGCGGCTTTGGAAGAGGTTTTGCCGCGGCTCATTCCCAGCCGGACCATGATCCAGACGGCGGTCACCGCCTCTCGGGCGTTGATCTTGGAGCTGCCCGTTCTCCGGTTCTCGAACAGGATCGGCGTTTCACCGATCCGGCAGCCAACTCGCTTGCACCAGTAGAGGATCTCTTCCTGGAACGAATAGCCTCGCGATCGAACATTTCCGAGGTCAATCTGCAGCCAGTTTGCTCACGCGGTAACAGCGGAAGGAGCCGCTGTTGTCTCTGCTCTTCGAGGCCGAGCGTCGTCCGGGCCAGCCAGTTGATGCCCGAGCTCATGAACTTACGCTTGAGGTTGAATCCTCCCTCGACCCCTCCGCCCGGCACATAGCGGGAGCCGATCATGACGTCGTGATCGCTCATGCCGGCGATCAGGGCCGGAATGAACCGGGGGGGATGGCTGAAGTCGGCGTCGAGGTTGAGCAGATACTCGTAGTTGTTTTGAACCGCGTAGTGGATGGCCTCCAGCATCGCCGTGCCCAGCCCGAGCTTGCCGGCTCGGTGAATGACATGCACGGCGGGAAGCGTCTCGGCAAGCTCGTCGGCGATCTTGCCAGTGCCATCGGGTGAATTGTCATCGATGACGAGAATCGAGCACTCCGGCGCGAATTGGCGAATCGATTCAACCAGGGGCTTGAGATTTCCCGCCTCGTTATAAGTTGCAAGCGAAACCAGAACTCCCTGGCTGGTTCTGGCGAGGTCCCTCGGTTCGATCTGACACGGGCGAGTCATCCGGGTTAGCGGTTTACGACCACCCCGAGCTTCTTGGAATGCCGCGGGGCGTCTTCAAGACGAAGCTCGATTATCGTCGCTGAGCCGGACGCGCCAAGCCGAAAAGACGACTCAAGGCCCTTGCCCTTGTCGGTGTTCTTGAACGAGTGCAGGGTCGTGAATTCGCTCTTGAAACCACCGAGGGGAATGCAAGTGACCTCGAAACGCGGGAACCGGGAGAGAAATCGGTTCGAGCCAAATGAGGATGACCGCCTGTCTATCCCCTCCGATTGTTCCCTCTTCAAGTTGTGATCCGGTGGCGTTGATCTGGCCGATTCGCAGTTCCTGCCGTCTCGACAGGCCGCGTCTTGTTTCACGGGTTCTCGTGAAGCCATCACTGTAGCGGCACCCGGCTGTGAACAGAAAGCGGCCGCGATGGGTGCCCTTGCTTTTCGAACCCACCGAGGCTCCGATGCTGTTTGGTGATCGCGTTCTGTAGTTCTGCAGGGTGGGTCAGCGAAGTCGCAACCCACCTGATGGAAAAGCTTTGCGACCGACGGGTTGCGCCACGCTGACCGACCCTCCGAAAGCCGGGACGATGCCGAAGATACCAACCCCAGGCGGCTGTAGATTAAACGAATCTCGAGACACTGCTCGACGGGGGCCTTTTCGCGAGATCTTACGGAATCAGCATCTCGACGGGTTCCTCCGATAAGGCGGTCGAATGTGCATGCGAAGTTCGGCCCCGCGGGCGCAGTTCGCTCAGCCTCTGCATGACCACGAAGAACACAGGGATGAAAAAGACTGCCAGTGCGGTGGCGGCGATCATACCGCCAAAGACCGCGGTGCCCAGCGCCCTGCGACTGGCGGCACCGGCACCGACGGCGCCCACCAGGGGCAGAATGCCCAGAATGAATGCAAACGACGTCATGAGTATGGGACGGAAGCGAAGCCGCGACGCTTTGACGGCCGCGACATCGATCGGCTCTCCCTGTGCCCTCAGCTCACGCGCGAACTCGACGATGAGAATCGCGTTCTTGCTGGCAAGGGCGATGATCAGCACGATTCCGATCTGGGTATAGATGTTATTGTCCATACCCCGGGCCCAGACGGCGATCACGGTTCCCAGGAGAGCCAGTGGAACCACCAGGATCACAGCCGCCGGCATGGTCCAGCTCTCATACTGAGCGGCAAGCACGAGATAGACCATCAGAACTGCCAGGAGGAACGCGAAGAGTGCTTGCGACCCGACCTGCTTCTCCTGGTACGACATCCCGGTCCACTCGAAGCCCATCGACGAGGGCAGCTTGCGAGCGGCCATCTGCTCCATGATTTTGAGCGCCTGGCCCGAGCTGAAGCCGGCGGCTGCCTCGCCCGTGATCGATGCGATCGGGTACAGATTGTAACGTGGTATGATCTGGGGACCGAGCTTTTTTTCAATCTTCACGAGCGTGCCCAGCGGCACCATCTGTCCCTGTCGATCGCGAACCTCGAGCCGGCGGATGTCTTCGGGCTCGAGGCGAAACCGCTGCTCCGCCTGCACCCGCACCTGGTACGTCCGGCCAAATTTATTGAAATCATTAACATAAGCCGATCCTAGTGAAGCCTGCAACGTGCCGAATAAGATGTCCAGGGGCACGCCCAGGCTCTTGGCTTTCACGCGATCCACATCGGCGTAAATCATCGGTACGCCGGCGCGAAATGATGACTTCAGGTTCTGCAGCGCTCGTCTGCTTATTGCCGTCCTCGATCAATTCGTCGGCAGCCTTCTGAAGTTCTTCTCGGCCGGCGGCCGCACGGTCTTCCAGTTGCATCTGAAAGCCCCCCGACACTCCCAGGCCTTCAACGGCCGGTGGTGCGAAGGCGAAGATCGTCGCTTCCCGAATCTCGTCGAACTGTCGCGTCAAGTTCTTGAGAATCTCGTCCTGGCTCAGCCCGGGGCGGCCCGTCCGCTCTTCCCAGGGGGTGAAGGTCAGGTAGTACGAGGCGGCATTGGACGCCACGGCCCCGTCGAGCACCGAACTGCCCCCGATCATGAACCAGCCGCTCACGCCTGGCGTCTGCTTGAGAACCTTGTCAACCTTGGACACGACTGCGCGAGTCCTTACCTGCGAGGCGGCGTCCGGTAGCTGCACGCCGACGATGGCGTAACCCTGATCTTCCTGGGGAAAGAAGCCGGTGGGCAGCCTGGTGAACCACCATGCGGTAAGTGCGGCCAGGCCGACGAACAAAATCATCATCGCCAGGCAGTGCCGAACCGCGCGTCGGATGATCGACGCGTAGAGCCCTTCACAACGATCGTAGACGGCGTTGAACGCTCGAAAGAACGCGTTCCGCCGCTCCGGGCTAGGCCTCAAGTACACAGCGCACTGGGCCGGCTTGAGCGTCACGGCGTTGAGGGCGCTGATCAGGGCGGTGGCGGCAATGGTGAGCGCGAACTGGCGGTAGAGCTGGCCGGTGATCCCGCCCAGGAACGAGGCTGGAACGAACACCGCCAGGAGAACCAGCGTGATACCGATCACCGGGCCCAGCACCTCCGACATGGCCTGGATCGTGGCCGATCTTCGGGTCCAGGCCTCCGCGATCGATGTGGTGCGCGGCGTTCTCGACGATCACGATCGCGTCGTCAACCACGATGCCGATCGCCAGGATCAGGCCGAACATGGTGAGCATGTTGATCGAAAAGCCGAGCGCCGCCATGGCCGCGAAAGCACCGATGATGGTCACGGGAACGGTCGTCGCGGGAATGAGCACGGCCCGCCAGTCCTGGAGAAACAGAAGAATGACCACCAGGACCAGCAGCCCGGCCTCGAGCAGCGTCTTGTAGACTTCGCGGATCGACTCATTGACGAAAATCGTCGTGTCGAAGGCGATCGAGTACTCCAGGCCCTGGGGGAACGTGGGCTTGAGCGTCTCGAGCGCCTCCTTGACCCGGCGTGCGACGGTCAGGGCGTTGGCGCCGGAAGCTGAAAGACGGCAACGCCGGCGGCAGGCTTGCCCGAAACCTGGCACCACTGATCGTAAACCTGTGCGCCGAGCTCGACGCGGGACACGTCCTTGACTCGCGTGAGCCGCGTGCCCGCACGCCCTTCCTCGGCGGTCTTGACGATGATCTCTCCGAATTGCTCGGGCTCGCTCAGGCGCCCCATCGTCGTGATATTATATTGGAATGCCTGATTCTCGGGCGATGGGTACTGTCCAACCTGCCCCGCGGCAACCTGGATATTTTGCTCGCGGATCGCATTCAGCACGTCCTCGGTGGTCAGGTCGCGCGCTTTGAGCTTGTTGGGATCGATCCAGATCCTCATGCCATAATTGCTGCTGCCGAAGACCTGGATCTCGCCCACACCGGCTATTCGACTCAAGACATCCTTGACCCGAAGTGTCGCGAAGTTGCTCAGGAAGAGGTCGTCATACTGGCCATCGGGCGCAGTGAGGGCCACGGCCATGATGAAATTGGTCGATTGCTTCTTGGTGTTGACGCCTTGCCGCTGCACCTCCTGCGGTAGCCTGGGAACGGCAATGGCCACCCGGTTCTGGACAAGCACCTGCGCCCGATCAAGGTCGGTCCCGACTTCAAAGGTCACGGTCAAACTGTACGAGCCATCACTGGCGCAGGTAGACGACATGTAAAGCATGCCCTGCACGCCATTGATCTCTTGCTCGATCGGTGAAGCCACCGTGTCGGAGAGGACTTGCGCACTGGCCCCAGGATAACCCGTCGTGACCAGCACGGTCGGAGGCGTGATCGTGGGATACTGCTCGATGGGTAGCACGAACAGTGCCACGCCGCCGACCAGCATGGTGACGATGGCGATCACGTTGGCGAAGATCGGCCGGTCGATGAAGAAACGCGAAAACATATCACGCTCACGGTATGTCAGTTGCTCGCCGGCTGGTCGGCGGGATTCCTGGCGGGCCGATCGCGCTTTGTCTGTTTTTCACCCGGGCCAACCACAGCCACGGCATTCGATTCGTTCCTCTTGGGAACGACCGCCAAGCCCACTCGTGCGCGCTGAAGACCCTCGATAATCACCAGGTCGTCAGGCCGGATATCGCCTTCAACCACGCGTCGTTCGTCGACCGTATCCCTGGGGCGTACATTGCGGCGCTCCACCACATTATTCTTACCCACGACCAGCAGGTATTCACCTGCCTGATCGAACCCGAGCGCCCCGCTGGGCACGAGCAGGGCGTCGGCGCGCGTTTCGATTGCCGCACGAACCCGGACGAAGAGGCCCGGTAAGATCACGCCGCCGGGGTTATCGAATACGCCCCGCGTGCGAATGGTGCCGGTTCCAGGGTCTACTCCAGGGTCGGTGTAATTGGCCCGGCCCTGGTGTGGGTAACCCTCCTCGTTGGCCAATCCCATCTCCAGCTTGATCGGCGTTCTGGGCTGATCGCTCGCTGCTTCGGCGGCGATCGCTTTTCGGGCTCGGAGGATATCATCCTCGCTTACGTACATATAAGCGTAAATCGGATTCAACTTGTGGATCGATGCCAGCAGCGTGGCCTGACCGTCGCCCACGTAGTTGCCCGCATCGACTTCGGCCCTGGTGATCCGTCCCTCGATGGGCGCTGTGACGCGGCAATAGCCCAGGTCGATCTCCGCACTGCGAACCGCAGTCATGGCCGCCTTGATGCCGGCCCGCGCCGATAAAATGTTGATCTCGTAATCGGCTTCCAGTTGTTTGAGATTCGCCAGGTCGGCCTCAACCTGGGCCGCATTTTTCTTGCGAGTGGCCTCGGCCTTTTCAATGTCTTCGCGTGACGCGGCCTTGCGGCTGAACAGATTCTGACTGCGCAGCTCGTCGATCTGGGAAAGTACAAGCTGGGCCCGGTCGAGGCTGAGCTGCGCCCGGGCGACTTCTCGGGCCTGCGCGATTCCTCGGCCTTCTGAAGTGTCGCCTCGGCCTCGGCAAGCCTTGCCCTGGCCTGGTCAAGCTGCACCGTGAAGGGCTCTTCATCGATTACCAGCAAGAGTTGTCCCTCCTTGACGATCGAGCCCTCCTCGAAGAACCGCTTTTTGAGAAACCCCCTGACCCTGGCGCGGACGTCAACCTTGGCGACCGCATGGGTCGTTCCCGTGTAATGAACGTAGCTCGTCACCGCCTTTTGCAACGGCGGTGCCACGGTCACCTCGGGTGGCGGCGGCTCGACGTATGTATTAGCGGGCTGGCAACCGGCAATCAGCCAGACGAGAAGAATGCCCGGGCACAAAAACCTCAAAGACAACATCCGCGACTCCGGACTCGACGCATCCCACCGGGCGCGACGGGCCGAGACAGTGAAACCAAGAGCACGACCGATTCTGCCTGCCGAGCAGCCGGCAATGATCGCTCCGCTCGCCAGATCTTTGGCCCATGCTTGCCATGGCGAGCCCCGTCACGAGAACACTCAGCGGGATCATATTAGTAGCGTCTCATGATACCCGCTTGATCGCCGCGATGCAAAGCGACGACACACACAGGAATGAGTGCTGAGTGCTCAGCACTCAGCACTTCTTTTCGGCGCCGAGCGGTCATCTCGACTGGCGGAGCCGCGAGAAGAGTTGGCTGTACGGCGCGTGCTCGTGCTGGGGCTCAGCCCTGATCGCGGCATTCGAGAGGGGAGCAGCGGCCGGAGTTTCTGCCAGCTCGTCGAGATCAGCGGTCGCGGCGGCGCTCGACGGCCGCTGGGGCTGGGCGCTGGCCCCAGCCGGCTCGGGCATTCGGCCGCGATTCCGCGCCCATTCCGTCCACGCCTGGAGTGCGGCGTAGTGGTCTTCGATGATTTCCTCGCTAGCGGATTGTCTCCTTCGACGACCGGCGGCAATGGCGAAAGCGACTGTTCACCCTCGGTCGGCTTCATGGCAGCGGTTTCCGCTTCGAAACTCTCTTTCCAGCCGACCTCCACCAGCCCGTCCTCGACCCTCAGCGGGGGACGACTGGGAACCAGCGACCTGCTCTCGGTCCAGGCGGGCGTTCCCCGGCTGAGCTCGAACTCAGGAATCGCGGTCAAAGCCTCACTGGCGACGTGAGAATCCGCGGCCGCGAAGCTCTGATCGCCTGCCGGTTCGCTGTCCGTGGCGCTCAGCGTGGTGCCCGTGGAAGGAAGATTCGGAACGGCTGATCGGGGTTCTATGGCCAGGTCTGCCGATAATCCGGGCCGCTGTCGCCAGAGCCGCATCATCCGGCGGGGGTTTCCGCCCTCGTCACGATGCAGTTTCTCGAGCTCGTGGAGGTCCACCGCAGGCATTCGATCTTGGAAGTCAAGCAGAGCATGCGCCTCGTCGAGATCGAGAGGAAGC
This sequence comes from uncultured Planctomycetaceae bacterium, assembly GCA_963813575.1. Lineage (GTDB taxonomy): Bacteria > Planctomycetota > Planctomycetia > Isosphaerales > Isosphaeraceae > Aquisphaera. Next base: position 1,169,033 of record CAWFAF010000038.1, on the reverse strand, counting down.
AAGTGTGCATGCGCTCCGAGGCGAGAGGCGAGAGACGCGAACTGGCGGGTTGAAAGCTTCCTCGCCAGCTCAGTGGGACCCACAAGAAGCATGGCGCCAAGACCGCGGGCCGCCTCCATTTCGTGGACGAGCGCCAGAACCTCGCTCCAGACCTGGGATGAAGCGTCCTGAGCATTTTCGATGACCAGCAGCCAGGAGCGACCGCTCGCCGATTCGTCCCGAAGCGTCGAAGACAGCGCCATCCGGGCCGAGCTGACCCGCTGGGCTACCTGGACACCCAGGCCGTGGCCGACGAGTCGAAGGAAATCCAGGGTGTCGAGTGCTTCCGACATCGCGACGCTGATCGCTCGCCATGAAGCGGGGAGTTCCTCGATCAGACGTCGGTACAGCCAGGACTTACCTGTTCCAGGCTCTCCCGTGAGCAGGACTGGCCCGTTCCCCTTGGCCAAGAGGGCGCTGCGCAAGGTATGGAGCGCCTGGCGCCGGCTCGGGAGAAGATGCTCGCGGCGGACATTCGTGGTCCCGCGGTTCATTTCGATTTGCACGTCATCCCGGTTTGCCGTCATCGCGGTCGCTCTCCTTATCCTCAATCGATCGACGTTGTGCGTCTGGAAGAAAAGTTCTCTTCTCTGCTATCGGTGACTCCAAGCCGAACTCTTGAGCGTGGGAAAAAGATCCGGGAGCACCGATACTTGGGCGATTCCCCAAGTTGCCTAAACCCATAGGTTTTAGTAAGATTCTTGAGTCATAACGGCTGATTCGTCTCGTACTGAGCACGTGGCCGGGGTTTGGTTCGCTTTCCGGAAACTCGTTCCCACGCTCCCGCGTGGGAATGCCGTCTGCGACGCTCCGCGTTGTCCCAAGGTCAGGGCAAGGGACGCAGAGCGTCCCGGACGACGCTCCCACGGGGACCGTGGAAGCGAGTGGGATTCGCTCGGCTTCGAAGTGAAGCCAATCCTCGGCCAACCGCTTAGACTACACGGATCATGAGGTCAACTCGGGCCGCAGGGCCGGATTCGTTTTGCTTGGGAAGGGTGTGCCGTGGCGACCGACATGAACGCCAGTACCGTCGGTGAGGACCGGATCGGCGATTATCGCTTTGTCCGGGTTATCCATCCTGGCGCCACTTCGGTGGTCATGGAGGTGGTGCAAGAGGGAACGCAGAAGCGGTTCGCCCTCAAGCAGCTACTGGCCTCTCGAGCCGAGGAGCGCGAGGAGCGCAAGTCGTTCGAGCACGAGGCCAAGATCGGCATGGAGCTGCGCCATCCCAATCTCGTCCGGGTTTACCAATATGTCAAAGACCCGATCCAGCCGTACTTCGTGATGGAGCTTTTTCCGTCCTACCACTTGAAGTTGCCCATCGCCCGGCCCTCGGTTTATCCCATGCCCAAGGCCCAGTTGCACCGAATCATGGAGCAAGCGGCCACCGCGCTGGCCTACATGCACGATCGGGGCTGGACCCATCGCGACGTCAAGCCCGAGAATATCATCGTGAACAAGTCGGGCGAGGTTCGCGTGATCGACTACGCGCTGGCGATGAAGCCGATATCGGGGCTGCGGAAACTGTTCGGCGGTAGGGCCCCCCGCCAAGGCACCCCGAGTTATATCTCTCCCGAACAGATTCGCTGCGAATCCCCCACCCCGCTCGCCGATATTTACAGTTTCGGCATTACCTGCTATGAATTGGCTTGCGGCCGACCGCCATTCCGGGCCAACTCCTTGCAGGAGCTTCTGAACAAACACATTCAGGAGCGGCCTATCCCCTTGACGATGCACAACAAGCAGGTTACCCAGGAATTCAACGATCTGATTCTGAAGATGATCATGAAACGACCGGCAGACCGGCTTGCCAGCCTGCACGAGTTTCTGACGCGGTTCCGATCAGTTCGCATTTTCCAGGATGATCCGGCGCTTGAAGGCATGGCAGGGAACGGCCTCTTTTGATCGGAACTCACCTGGCAAGTGCTTCGGCAATGAGCATAGGCTGGCGCACCGGACGACCGGCTGGGGAACCTGCCACGATTTCCCACCTTGCCCCGCCGCCTTGGCCAAGGATCTTGCCTTCATGCCCAGTCCCAGCGAGCAGCGATTATCGTTCGAGGCGCCCATCTACGAGATGGAAGCGCGACTGGGCGACATGGAAACCGAGTACTCCAAGAACCGAGACTCGGCCGACACCTCCAAGATCAGAGAGCAGATCCGCCGCCTGCGGCGCGAGCTGGCGCAACTGAAGCGCGAGATCTACTCCCAGCTTGACCCCTGGCAGACCGTTCAGGTCTCACGGCATCAGCAGCGCCCGCAAACCCGCGATTACCTGGAGCTGGTTTTCGAACAATTCTTGGAGCTGCATGGTGATCGGGCCATCGGCGACGACAAGGCGATCGTCACTGGACTGGCACACCTCGATGATATGAAGGTGATGTTCATCGGGCACCAGAAGGGGAAAAATCTGGCCGAGCGAACCGCCTGCCACTTTGGCTGTGCACACCCCGAGGGCTATCGCAAAGCCCTGCTCAAGATGCGATTCGCCGCCAAGTTCGGGCTGCCCATCGTCTCCTTCATCGACACTCCCGGCGCCTATCCGGGTATCTCGGCCGAGGAGCGCGGCCAGGCCGCGATCATCGCCGAGAACCTGATGGAAATGAGCCAGATACGCACTCCCATCGTTTGCGCCGTCATTGGCGAGGGAGGTTCGGGCGGGGCACTTGGTATCGGCATCGGCGATCGGCTGGGGATGCTCGAGCACACCTACTACTCCGTGATCAGCCCCGAGGGCTGTGCCTCAATCCTCTGGAAGGGGAGCGAACACGCCCCCAAGGCCGCCACTGCCCTCAAGTTCACGAGCCGAGACCTGCTTCGGTTCGGCATCGTCGACGAGATTGTCGCCGAACCCTTGGGAGGTGCCCATCGCGATCACCGCGAAGCCGCCTCAAACCTCAAGGCGTTTCTTCTGCGCCACCTCCGCGAGCTGTCTGACGCCACGATCCACGACCTCCTCGACCGCCGCTACGCCAAGTACCGCAAGATCGGTGTCTTCGTCGAGTCGATCGCTGCCGATGACCGAGACGCAGAGCCAGCACCAGAGCGGAATGGCAAGGTCGATCCGGCGGCATGATCGACCGAAGGGTGGACGATTGCGCCGTCCTGGGACCCAGGAGCATAGCGGCCGAGGAAACAGCGCCTACCGGGCCGCTTTGATAAATCTGGTCGATCGGCCGCCTGGAATGGCCCGTATGCCGGTACAAGTTGGTATGATTGCAGTCTTTGGGGTGGAAGGAACCGAGCGGCTGAGGAGGGACCGCGGCGAGTTGCAATTTGTTGCGGCCTCGCTCGACCTGAACGGTGGCCCCGGCCGACCTCGAACTCATGCGGAGGACGAAACCGCGTCCCACGATGGATTTTTCACAGTTCCTGATCATCGCCGGCCTGATCCTGGTCAACGCGTACTTCGTCGCCGCCGAGTTCGCGCTCGTCAAGGTGAGAACCAGCCAGATTGACCAGATGGTCGAGCAGGGAAGCTGGGCCGCCCGGCTGACCAGCAAGGCGCTCGATAAGCTTGACGTTTATCTCTCGGCGTCCCAGATCGGCATCACCGTCGCCAGCCTGGCGCTCGGCCGAGCCATTGAAGACTGGGTTGAGCCGCTGGTTCGCACCGCCTTTGACAGGCTGGGCCGATTACCGCTCATCCAGCACGTGTTCGACTGGCTTAGACCGCTATTTCGGAGCCTGTTCCAGGCGATCGGGCTCGAGTTCGATTGGATCATCGCTGGCGTGTCGACCGGCATTGTGCCGGTGGCGGCCCTCTCGCTGGTGACATTCCTGCACATGGCCCTGGGCGAACAGGCTCCCAAAACGCTGGCCATTCGCGTGCCGCGAGTCCTGGCGCTGTTACCGCGCCCCCGTTGGTGGTGATCGCCCACATCTTCTGGCCGGTGATCTGGCTGCTCAACACGGCAAGCAACCTGACCCTCCGCATCCTGGGCCTTGGCCGCTCAAGCGCCGAGGAACTGACTCACACGGAAGAAGAGCTGCGCCACATCTTGCTCGAAAGCGCAGAGGGCGGGCATCTCTCGCGCCAGGAACGGATCATGATCGAGAACGTATTGAACCTCGAGGAGAAGACCGCGCGGCGGGTGATGGTTCCTCGCCCTGACATCGTCTACCTGAGCCTCTCCCGGCCCCTGGAAGAGAACCTGCGGCTGGCTCGCCAGGCGGGCCACACGCGGTTTCCTCTTTGCGAAGACGACCTCACGACCGTGATCGGCATCATCCACGTCAAGGACGTCTTTCGCGCCGGTGGCATCCAGAACGGCCGTCTCGACCTTCGCCAGCTCGCCCGCAAGGTTCCCTTCCTGCCTGTGACATTGCGGCTGGACCATCTGCTGCTCGAGTTTCAGAAGAACCGCGTGCATCTGGCGATGCTGCTCGACGAGTACGGCAGTGTCGTGGGCATGGTCACGCTCGAAAACGTGCTCGAAGAGCTGGTGGGCCCGATCCAGGACGAGTTTGACCGCGAGCCCCCCCAGATCACGGCGCTGGGCGACGGCGTCTTCGAGGCCGAGGCATCGACCCCGCTCGATGTCCTGGCGGAAGCCACAGACATGGAGCTGCCCGAGACCGACGCCGAAACCATTGGCGGCCTGATCCTGGACCTGCTCGGCCGCCTGGCCAAACCCGGCGACAGTGTTGAGGTGAGCGGCCATCGCCTGATCGTCGTCCGCGCCGATCCCACGCGCATTCGGAGGATCAGGATCGAGCCGCTGAAGAAGGATGAGGCGGGATCGGAGACCAAGGAGAAGGAAGGGGTTGAGGGAACGTGAGCTCAGTGTCATCAGTAGCAGAGCATGTAGCAAACGCCCGCAGCCTCTCCGCTTTGCAAGCGCGTCCAGCGAGGATCATCGCGAGATTGTTTTGCCCAATGTCGCCATATTCCCTACGACCCCAATTGCAAAGTCATTGACGCGCGAAAACATGCAAAGGCGATTCTGCGACGATTCCCGTGACTGGTGACATGGTTAGACAAGCTAGGAGCGACGACACGCGCCAATAGAGCCATGACCGTAGGCTACTGCCTCGCCTTCTCCCGATCAAGAATTGAGTATGGTGTCCCCGGAACTCAGGATCAAGAATTGAGTATGGTGTCCCCGGAACTCGTATGGTCTCCCCGGAACTCTCTGGTGTCCCCGGAACTCTCCCCGGAACTCCGCATCGTGCGTCCCCTGCAACTCATCTGGTGGGCCCAGACGGCCGTAGTCTTCCTGATGGCCTCCGCGGCATCCTGGTGCTCCACGAGGCTTTGGTCCGTCACACGCCGCTGGTTCGAGTCTTCGGGCCGGCCATGCCCTCGCGTTCGCTGGCCTGGGAATCGCGGTAGGAGGGAGCTCCTGCTCCCGACACCAGTCTGGAACTTGAGCTTTTCTCCTTTTCGATGCGGGATTGTCACTCCTACAACCCTATAACCACGCCCGAATTACCCATTCAGCACTTCCATCCGGGTCAATTTGTATACTTTGCAATTTACATTCCTTTACGTTCGGTGAAGGGGTCGGGTTCCGTTAGGTGAGCAGCGACCTCGCACCAATAGATCGGGCATCGGATGGCAGCTCCGAGGATCTGGCTGTAAACGGCGGGATGCCGTCGGCCGCGATCCTCAAACCCGAACTCAAGGTGACGAAGATGACCAAGTGGATCAAGCGTCTGGTGGTGCTCGGTCAGAATGCGAAGGACCGCTCGCCGCTCCGCCGGCGTTCCAAGGTGACGAAGCCGGGTTGCGACTCTCTCGAAGGGAGGCAGCTCCTGTCGATGTTCGGCGGGCCGCGGGGCGTGGGCATTGTCGGCCCCCAGCAGGCGCACGTGGGTCATGTTCAAACGTTCTCGGCCCTGGGGGGTCGGAGAGGCGTCGCCGGCAACAGTGTCGGGATCGCCCGCGGTGGTGCGTCCGGCCTTCGTGGCCATGGCCGCCACGTCACGATGTCCGGGCGGGGACAGACCGGGATGCCGGGAGCCTCCTCGACGGCTCCCGTGCCGGGCGCGGCATCACCCACCGCGATCACGCCAACGGCGCCCCCGGCCAGCCTGAGCTCGGCAGGGGCGATGACCCCGAATGCACTCCCTTCCTCACCGACTGGAATTGGGGCCCAGGCTCCCACGACTGACTTGAGTTCGGGCCTGCCGCGCGGGCGCAAGCAGGACTCGCGTTCCCCGTCCAGGGTCAGGGTCTGGCCGGCGGGTTCGGCCGGATCGGCGTACCCGGCTCATTCGATCGAGCACAAGGATCCGGCGGCTGGGGACAGGCCGGCGCAGGCTCGACGGACGCTCCGAGCTCCGCGCTTCAGAAAGACTTCCAGAAGCTCGATAGCGATCTCCAGGCGATTCAGAAAAAATCGACTGTGACCCAGGAGATGCGGGATACCGTCGCGAGTGACGTCCAGGCGCTCCAGAAGAGCTCGACGTCGGCCCCGGACAAGACCGCTGTTGACACGCTGAACAAGGACCTCGCGGCCCTCGACGGCGCGACGCCGGACTTCACGCAGGGACAGCTCAAGACCGACCTGGAGGCGGTGATCAAGAGCACGGGGGCCAGCGACGACACGACCGTAACGAAGCTGGAGGGCGATCTGAACGCAGTCGCCCAGGCGATGAACGTCACCTCCGACGACGTCGCGACGATCCAGGCTGACCAGAAGGCGATCGCGGATGATGGCGGGCCCACCGCGCCCGATACCACGGCGGGAGTCCCTCTGTACGGAGATCTCCTCGGGGGTCTGACGGGAGTGCCCGGCCAGCCACAGGGAGCCGGCGGCTGGGGGCCATCGGCCACGGGCGTGAATGGCACCAGGAGCGACACGCTCCAGAAGGACTTCGAGAAACTGCAGACTGACTTGAAAGCGATTCAGGACAAGTCGCAGGTAACCCCGGCGATGCTCGCGGCCGTACGGAACGACGTCCAGGCGCTCCAGAAGAGCTCGACGTCGGCCCCGGACAAGACCGCTGTTGACACGCTGAACAAGGACCTCGCGGCCCTCGACGGCGCGACGCCGGACTTCACGCAGGGACAGCTCAAGACCGACCTGGAGGCGGTGATCAAGAGCACGGGGGCCAGCGACGACACGACCGTAACGAAGCTGGAGGGCGATCTGAACGCAGTCGCCCAGGCGATGAACGTCACCTCCGACGACGTCGCGACGATCCAGGCTGACCAGAAGGCGATCGCGGACGACGGCGGGCCGAGCTCGCCGGCCGGCACCTCGACCGATCCCTTGACGCAGACCCTCCTCGGCAGCCTGGGCTTCGGATCGCAGGTCACTCCTCCGACCGGATTCGGCAACGGCGGCCCCGGCGGCCTTGTTGGAGGGCCGGCGAGTAAGTTGAGCGGCCAGCCCGGCGGCCCGCAAGGGTTCATGGTAAATGCCGGCGGCCAGTCGTTCGGCGGCCCGCAGGCGATGATGGGCGGCCCCGGCGGCCGGTCATTCGGCGCCGCGGGGAGCCAGTCGTTCGGCCTCCCCGGTAGGGGACTGTCGTACGGCCCGAGAGGAATGAGGGGCGGTCAGCCCGGCGGCCCGCAGGCTGTCTGAACCTGAGCGAATCGGCGTCCCGGGCCCAGGCGAGTGAATCTCCCCGGGCCCGGGTCGACACGCTCTCGACGAGCAAATCATTCTAAGGAGGACCTGAGTAAATCAAAGGGGGACATAGCGCTTTAGGCCTCTGATTTTCTGGGTCGTCCTCTGGGGCGAACGCAAGACGCCAGGCCCAACCGTTCCGCTGTCTTGGCGGTCCAGCTCTCATCACCGAAGGGGCGTCCTCTGGTCACGGAGTGCCGAAGCCGCTGAAGATCGCCCGTGGAGAGCGGCTCGTTGACTCGCGCCAGCCAGTTCTGAGCTCGCACCGGCGGGTCGCCCGACCAGAGCAACGCGTCGCCCCGAAGCCAGCCGGCAAGGCTCGACCACTTCCAATCCTCCGCCCGCGCCACCAGCTCGGCGCGCAGGGCGTTACGTTCGACATAACGAAGCACGGCGATCAGGTGATCGTCTTCTTGCACGGGGAAGGCTCGGAAGCGGCCTTGCCAGATGTGGCCCGAGGTGCCGTAATGGCGATGATAGCGGCGGGCGTGAGCCGTAAGCAGCCATTGCATCCAGCGGCCCAGATCACCATCGGCGTGCGGCCGGAGCACCAGGTGGAAGTGGTTCGGCATCAGGCAATAGCCCAGCAAATCTACCGCCAGCCGCCGCTGCGCGTCGGCCATGGCCTTGACGAAGGCATCATAATCAGCGGGCTTATGATAGACGGCCTCGCGCCGGTTGCCCCGGTTCAAGGCATGATACCACATCCCACCAATCGAAGCCCGGGCTGTTCGCGGCATCAAGAGCGTGTACCAACTGACGGGCTAACTGTCAATAAGCGCTATGTCCCCCTGGTATGTGGTTTCTCTGAGGGAAATAACTCTTCTCTCCGCGCCATCCGGACTACCCTGCGGTGGTTGGGACTTTCCACGTCCCTTTCCCAGGAGGTGTTCGCATGGCTACCAAGGTCAAGTCGAGCGGACGGAAATCGCGGCGCCATTTTGACGTCGCCAAACCTTCCGGATCGCTCCATCCCCGGGTCCAGAAGGTCGGGCCTGAGCACTTCGGCATCGTGGCTGTCGATTGTGCCAAGGCCCGGTCCAAATGGATGCTCGCCGACTTCTATGGCCGCATTCTCGTTCCTCCCACCGTGCTCGAACACAACGGTCATGGCTTCGCCACCGCCGTCGCCGAGCTCCGCCAGGCGATCCAACGTCACGGCCTGGGCGACGTCATCGTCGCCATCGAGCGGACCGGCATTTACCACCTGCCAGTTAAACGCGCATTCACATCCAACAAGTTTGAAACGAGGATCGTTCACCCGCTGACCACCAAGCAATATCGCTTGCCTGCCGATCCCGGCAACAAGACCGACGACACCGATCTTTTCGCCATCCACCGCGCCACCACCAACGGCTTCGGTCTGATCGAGCCGCCACTCGACGAGATTCACGGGCCGCTTCGTCTGCTGGCACGCCATCGCCGCGATCTGGTGCGGAAGAACGCCTCACTCCGCAATCAGATCCATGCGCTACTCGATGTTCTTATGCCAGGATATACTGGCCTCTTCCAGGACGTCTTCGACAACCCAGCAGCCCATGCGATCGCTCGCGCGCTGACATCCGCCTCGGAGGTTCGCTCGCTGGGAATCACAGGAATGGCCCAGCTCCTCAAGTCGCTGGGGGTGCGCTTTCAGCGCCGCACTCTGGAGAAAATCCTGGGCTGGGCCCAGGGGATCGAGGGTTCCACAGAATATGCAGAGATGTACAATATAGTACTTCTGTCGCTTGATGACGAGCGGTGCACCCGGCTCGAGCAAATCGCCAAGCTGGAGCAGAAAATGGCCGGTTTTCTGGTGCGCACTCCTTACGTGGTGCTCCTGAGCATCCCCGGCATCAGCATCGTGACGGCCGCGGAATTTGCTGGCGAGATGGGACCGATCACCAACTACGCCAGCGACCAAGCGATCACGGGCCGAGCCGGCATCTATCCCTCGCGGTACCAGAGCGACAAGGTCGACCGTTGCGATGGTCCTCTGGTGCGCCGCGCCAACCGCAAGCTGCGCGGCGTGATCATGATGATCGCGGACAACCTGCTGACCTGCAATCGCTTCTTCCAGACCCTCAAAGAACGGTGGCTGGTCGCGGGGATCGATCACCGAGCCATGTGCGTCCGCGCCGCCAAACGGTTCTGCCGGATTGCCTACCAGATGGTAGCCGGCGGCCAAGTCTTTCGCCATCCGAGCTGCCAGCAGCGGGACTACATCCTCCGCAAATTGTCCTGCTTCCACGCCGAGCACGGCAGTTCGATGGCCCAAGTCATGGCCGATCTGCAAGCGGCCAGCGACCACATCCCCAAGAGCGAGCACGCGCCCGAGGCGAAAAGCCTCTTCGAGGCGATGCAACCGAGTAACCGCCGACAGCAATGCGGGCCGCGTCGGCTGGGTGAGATTCTGCCCGAAGTCTTGGCCAAACTGGGGGTGACTGCTGTAGAATTGAGCTCGAAGGGGGAGAACGACCTCACGTGACCGCGAGGGCCTTTGAGCCGAACAACGCCTAATGTCCCCGTGGCTTTCGAAGCCTTTGACTAAAGCGTGGCGCTCTGTCGGATCACCAACGCCTGATACGGCGGCGTGGGGTCACTCCCCTGATGAACCAGTATGGCGAGATGTGATCCATTGTTGATGACAGAAGTGGCTCGCTTGGCCCCGCAGTCATCTGGTCAAATGTATCCCATCAGCTCGCCGTCGTGCGAGCACGGAGAGACTGCGCGCTTCAAGTCCCGTCCCAAAATCCACATGGCGGTCTTTATCTTCCTTCGTCGCGCTCGATCGCCCGGTGGGCCGGCCGAACCAGCGCTGTTCATCGAAGCGCACGCAAGCGCTTCCGCGGTTGACGGAGCGATGTTGGATGACGATGAAGGTGAGATCCATCGGTGGCCGACCGCGAAAACCGTTTACCGGGCCTGGCCCCGCGAAGCCGCCCAAAGAAAAAAGGATGTCCGCCGCGCGAAGGCGGCGAACATCCCATGATCAGTTTTGCATCAGTGTTCCCATTCAGGTCATACCCGAGATGGGTATGACCTGGATCGGGGATGGTTCGTATCGATCAATCACCAGCCGTTGTCACTTCGCAACGCGCCTGCGAAGACCGTAGCCCAGAAATCCCAAGGCTCCCAACCCAGCGATGGCCAGGGTCGAGGGCTCAGGTACGCCCGGCGGCGGCGGGGCCTGTTTGGTATCAGGCGTTGCGATCCAGTTGGTGAAATCTGTGGTACCCGTCGTTGGCCGATTCGCGCTCGACGTGAAACCCTCGTTCCACGCGGCGGTGATGCCGCCACCGTGTCCGTCCACGGCGTAGAAGCTTCCCCAAACGGGGGCATTCTTCGTCGTGAATTCGTACGAATCGACCGAGGTACCCGTGGCGGTCGAATCGAACTTCAGTCCGCGCAGAGTACCAGGCATGTCGGGATTGGAGTTCCCGTTGCTGGTCGAGTTGTAGTTGTGGGGATCGCCGGACGCCGGCTGTTTGCTTGTCGTCAAGAGATCCTGGCTCGTGAAAGTATCACTGACTTGGAGGATCCAGTGACTCAAGTTGTGATCGAGTTTCGTACCGTTAGCGTTTGTGAGCTGGTACTTGTAATCGTAGATCTGAGTGATCGAGTTGTAGGTGATCTGCCAGGCGATCTTGAACCCCCCATCGGTGGGACTCCAGGTGGTCTCACCGTTGACTCCGGATGAAGCCGGAGTCGATCGGCTTTCGTTGAAGTCGCTCGTGTTGAGATAGATCAGATCGGCCTTGGCACTGCCAGCAGCCAGCATCAGCCCGAAGGCGGACGCCAGAGCGAGGCTGTACGTGAGGCATTTTCGTCGCATAAGGATCTCCTTGCAGTCTCATTCAATAGCGTGGGATTGAAACGTGTAACGAAGGACTGACCGTCGTCCTCATTAACCCTGGTTCCCCTTTTTCCTTTGAAACGACTGGGGCAACAGGGCATGGCACGAGGCGTCACGAGGATTGCGAGTTGGTGTCGAATTCTGGGCGAGACGGCCCGAATTCTGGCTCGCCCACGTCCTGGTCATCGACGAGATTAGTGCAATTCTTGGCCTCCTCCTCTCGCAGCATCGCGAGTCCTAAGATCAAACCATCAATCCGTGGATACAATCCTCGATCAATTCTCTAGTTTGTATTCGCGGGAGAAGAATGTCAACAAGTGCGTCCCGTTCCGTGTCAATCATTTCGCTAATGGATGAAAACGGGAAACGTGGGATCATTTTCGTTAAGTAAACACGCAATCAGGATGGCGGCCTTGGCCCCGAGGTTCCCTGGTTGCGACGCTTTTTGGGAGAATCCAAGGCTGAGGGCCCTCAGGTACTCATCAATGCTTGAATCGTTGTGTGATTCTCTGCCGTGCGGTTGCGGAATTCTTAGACTTGTTTTCCTGTGGGAAGACCGCTCGACACGACCCCCACCGATGAGCGCCGACCGAGGTTTTTTCCCAACGAATGTTGCTCAAATCGGACGCATGTGTGTGGCTGGCTGATCATCGTCGCCAGAGGCGAGTTACGGAAAGCCGTGCGCACCGTCCCCCCTAGGTCGATCGAGTTGCTGGGGCCGGCGCGGCCACCGTGCGAGCCAACGTTTCCGGCCTGAGCGGCACTGTCACGGTCACGGTTGCCACGATTCCGGCGGCATCCTCGAATCTCGCGTCCACCCTGGTTTCCGGGACGCAGATGAATCTGGCATGGGTAGACAATTCCAGCAACGAGACCGGTTTCAATATCCAGCGCTTCAGCAACGGCGGCACCAGCTGGACGCGGATCGCCACGGTCGGTCAGGGCGTCACAACGTACTCAAACGAAACCGGGCCTCGCAGCGTCAGGCCCGGTAAACGGTTTTCGCGGGGACACAATCAGATCGTTCGGGCGAAGTGCTTGGCGGCTCTGCGGAGTGACGACCCTGCCACTCAAGCGTGCTGACCTCGATAAGTTCCACCCCTGCTACAGCCCCGCTCGCCACCATAAGCGAAACCGACCTGGTCGGAATTGAACCCCCAGGGCCGATGGCGGCCGCACGGGTATGATCAGCTCTCGCAGCGGGATAAGCTCAGCCTCGATATCTTCTGGCTCAAGGACGACAGCCTGGAAGACTCGACTAACCTAGAAGACCCCGACGTTATCGCCGCCGAGATCGTCGAAGACCTGCGCGCAGTCGCTTGAGGAGTTCGAGCTGATTCTGGGAGACTGGGCTCTTGACGCGGAGCCCAAAAGACATGCATGGCAATCCCGCCTGAATGTGGGTCAATGCAACTTGCCATGTTGGGGCTGCGACAGGACAGGGGCGGCAGGACATGCATTGCGTGATCCCCGGGCCATCGCCCAACCGTCGCCACCGCCAAAATCCATCTGGGTCGTCGCCTCTTACAACGCCTCGACCGCGGCCCTCGGGATCAAGACGATCGGCATGTTGTAAAATTCAGGTAAGGGGAATCTGCGCGCCCGCGCGACAAGGACAGCCGGTCCAGTCCCGGCACGCAGGGATAGACCTGCGTGCTGAGTTGACAGATTGGCCACCTGGAACAGAGGAAGGCTCAGACAATGTCACAGAATGTCACATTTCCGGTGATGATTTCGGCGGCCGAGTCCCTCCCGGTCGAGGCCCTCGCGCCGCGCTTCCCGAGGCCGTTTACATGAGTGTACAGATGCTCGAAATAGACCTTAAAAACTGCCACTTCCGCCATTTTCCAGGGCCTTCGGCGCGGCTCCCCGGCGGGACGGCTTGGTCAGCAAGGTGTTGCAGCATGACGAGATCCGACATAATCTGTGCTGGGCCGGGCGTCCCCAGAACCGAGTGGGTATAGGTGCACCAAAACTGCCACACCGATTTCCGCCCCATGTTCACTATCGAAACAGAACAGTCCATGCGTATTTCTCTCTTCATCACCTGCTTCAACGACACGATCTTCCCCAGCACCGGCAAGGCCATGGTCAGCCTGCTCGAACGGTTAGGTCACACGGTTGACTTCCCCATGGGCCAGACTTGCTGCGGGCAGATGCACTACAACACCGGCTACCAGCGAGAGACGATTCCGCTGGTCCGGCACTTTGTCGAGGTGTTCCGTGACTGCGATGTCATCGTGTCGCCCTCGGCCTCCTGCGTGGGGATGGTGCATGAGCTTTACGCCAAGGTTGCGGTGCTGGCTGAGGACGAGGCGCTGGCTCGTGGCGTTGCCGAGCTGGTTCCGCGGGTGTTCGAGCTTTCGACGTTTCTCGTGCGTGAGCTTGGGGTCGAGGACGTCGGGGCTTACTTTCCTCATCGGGTGACGTACCACCCCACGTGTCATTCGCTGCGATTGCTCCGGGTTGGCGACGCACCCGAGCGGCTCTTGCGGAAGGTACGTGGGATTGACCTGGTGGAACTGCCCCATGCCGAGGAATGCTGCGGGTTCGGCGGCACGTTCGCGGTCAAGAATGCCGATACGTCGATCGCCATGCTTTCCGACAAGATCCGCTGCGTGCTCAATACAGGAGCCGAGTACTGCGCCTCGGCCGACAACTCGTGCCTGATGCACATTGGCGGGGCGCTGCACCGCAAGCGCGCCGGGGTGAACCCCATTCATCTCGCCGAGATCCTCGCCTCGACAGAGAATGACGGGAGCGCCGGCTCGATGAACCGCAAGAAACCGATGACGAGTGCCGAGCTGATGTCGCGGCACCACGAGCCGCTTCCGACCACGCCAGCGGTCGCTTTTCAAGATGCGGCCAGACTTGCCCTGGCCGACACGCAGCTACGCCGCAACATGGGCAAGGCGACCCAGACGATCCGGGCCAAGCGCGCGGTGGTCGTCGAGGAGATGCCCGATTGGGAAAGCCTGCGCGAGGCCGGTCGCGCCATCAAGGAGCACACGCTGCGGCATCTGGATACTTACTTGCTGCAACTGGAAGCCTCTGTCAACCGCGCCGGAGGACATGTTCACTGGGCACGCGACGCGGCCGAAGCCAACGAGATCATCAGCGGCATCGTGAGTCGACCACCGGGCGAAAGAGGTGGTCAAGATCAAGTCGCTGACCACCGACGAGATCGGCCTGAACGAGGCACTCGAAAGGATCGGCGTCGCGGCCTTCGAAACCGACCTGGCCGAGCTGATCATCCAGCTTGCCGGCGAGCGGTCGTCGCACATCCTGGTGCCGGCGATCCACAAGAACCGCGCCGAGATCCGTGAACTATTCCGCAGCCGGCTCGAGCACACCGAGGGTCTGACCGACGAGCCTCGCTCTGACCGCCGCGGCTCGCGCACACCTGAGGCAGAAATTCTTGAGCGTGCCCGTCGCCATCAGTGGGGCGAATTTCGGCGTCGCGGAAACGGGCAGCATCTGCATCGTCGAGTCCGAAGGCAACGGCCGGATGTGCCTGACCCTGCCCAGGGTGCTGATCTCGGTCATGGGCATCGAGAAGGTGGTTCCCGACCTGGCGGGACATGGAGGTCTTCCTGCAACTCTTGCCGCGATCGAGCACTGCCGAGCGGATGAACCCCTACACCTCGTTCTGGACGGGCGTGGCCCCCGGCGACGGCCCTCAAGAGTTTCACCTCGTCTTTCTTGACAATGGCCGCACCAAGGTTCTGGCCAGCCGCGACCGGCCGCCAGACATTGCAGTGCATTCGCTGCTCGGCCTGCCTCAACATCTGCCCGGTCTACGAGCGCACCGGCGGGCACGCCTACAATTCCGTCTATCCCGGTCCGATCGGGGCGATCCTCACGCCCCAGCTCGTGGGCGTCGAAAATGCCGGCTCACTGCCTTACGCCTCGACGCTCTGCGGCGCCTGTTACGATGTCTGCCCGGTCAAGATCAATATTCCTGAAGTGCTCATCCACCTGCGCGGTGAAGTCGTACGGCACAAGCAGGAGACTGGGGCCGGCATCATTCCCGATGCGGAAAACCTGGCCATGCAGATGCTTGCCGGCGTCTTCGCCAGCCCGTCGACGTTTCGAGCGGATGCAGAGGCTCGGCCGCTTCGGTCAGCGGTTTTTCGTTCGCAGACGGCGTGATGACGAGCCTTCCCGGCCCTCTCGGCGGCTGGACGTCCGTTCGCGATGTTTACCCGGTGGCCAGGCAGACCTTCCGCGAGTGGTGGCGCGCAGCGAGAATCCAGGAAGGCGGGAGAGGAGAAGCCATCATGACCGCTTCTCGTGAGTTCATGCTCGATCGAATTCGCGCAGGCGCTCGCGGACGTGCCGCCCGCGGAACGGCCGGACAACGCCGTCGATCGATCGGTCGTATCGTACGGAAGACCCTCGATCCCGAAGGGAGCTCGTCGATCAATTCATCGAGCGAGTTTGTGAGTACAAGGCCACGGTGAATGAAGTTGCACCCGCCGATCTACCGCGCGCCATCGCCGCGGCGTGCGCGCTGCGCGGCATGAAGCAGCTCGTGGTCCCCGCTGATCTGCCCTCGGATTGGCTGCCCAGCGGGGTCTCAATTCTCCGCGAGCCTGGCCTGACCAATGACCAGCTCGAACAGAGCGACGGCGTGCTGACAGCCTGCGCCCTGGGCATCGCCCAGACGGGCACGATCGTCCTCGACTGCGGCGCAGGACAGGGCCGGAGGGCGATCACCCTCCTGCCCGACTATCACCTTTGCGTCATTCGTGAAGACCAGATCGTTGGCCTCGTTCCCGAGGCCGTCGCCCACCTTCGAGGCTCAGCCGCCGCACCAGGCCGGCCGATCACGCTCATCTCAGGCCCATCGGCCACGTCCGACATCGAGTTGAACCGGGTCGAGGGCGTGCACGGGCCGAGGACGCTCGAAGTGATCGTGGTCTGTGCGCTCGGATGATCGTCTCTGACTCAGCGAGGAACGGTATGGTATCATCGATGTCTCTGCCGATAACGGATGGGGCCTCGCCCTAACACGCCGGGGGACGATCCAGGGGAGCGAATAGAATGTCAACGATCGCGACGAGCCCACCCATGATCGCTCCGAGTGCGCACTTGCTCTCGGGTCTCTACCGGTTCACGGTCGGGCAGTATGACCAGATGGTTGAGGACGGCACGATCTCCGAGGGCGACCAGGTCGAGCTGATTGAAGGATTGCTGGTGAGGAAGATGGGCAAGAAGCGGCCTCACGTCCAGGCGGGCAAGAAAGGCCTCCAGGCGCTTTCGCGGGTCGCTCCTCCGGGCTGGCACGTCGCCAAGGAAGATCCGATCGTCGCGTCGGATTGGAGCAAGCCCGAGCCCGATCTCGCGCTGGTTCGAGGTGACGTTGAAGATTACTCCAACCGCGATGTGACGGCCGCTGACATTGCTCTCGTTGTCGAAATCTCGGCCGCCACTCTAACCGAAGATCGTATTGACATGGGGCGCATCTACTCAGCGAGCGGCATCCCCTACTACTGGGTTGTCAACCTCATCAACTCTCAAGTGGAAGTGTACTCTCAAGCGGACCCATTGCTTGGCAAGTACGGCACCCGGACAGACTATTTGCCCGGTCAGCAGGTGCCTGTCATCGTCGATGGGCGGGAGGTAGGCAGGATCGCGGTGGACTCTCTGCTTCCATGACGGCCCGGTACGTCCGATGAGCAATGGAGCCGTCGAACGATACTCGGTCGGCCCTCCGACCGACCGAGGTTAAACGAACACGAGTCCGAGAGATCTCTTGAATCTTCTGACGATCCGAGACTCACACCCTCCGCGCGATCGCCGTTGCGCCTTCGGGGACTTCTTTCGAGGTGTAGTCGAACCACCTGGGGTCGAACTCGATCCGACGGTTCTCGTGCATGGCGATGTTGGTGGTCAGCGCGATGACGGCGTCGGCCAGGGCGACCTCGCCGCGGCAGCGGGGCTGATGTTCCTTGTCTTCGTGGTAGTTCGAGGCGTTGCCGTGGCGGATGCAATAGGCGAAGTGCTCGAGCTCTTCGCGATAACCGCGCGACGGATCGACCGTCGCCAGCGTGCCCAGTGCCGAGGCCGTGCTCGGGCCCGCCAGGCTGGGGCTGGTCTCGAGGGAGGGCTTCTTGCCCACGGTCTCCACCGAGACGGTCGTCTGGCGCGAGGTGTAGGCGTTGCCGGCCTCCTTGTAGAGCAAGATCTCCTTCTCCTGGCTGACGATCATCGTGCCTTTCGACCCCATCACCATCTCACCATAGCCGTCGAACGAGTTGGTGTTGATCGACGAATAGGTCACGACCACCTTGTCCTTGTCGTCCTGGCCGGACGGGAATTCGAAGATCGTGAAGACGTGATCGTCGGCCTCGCGGCCGTCCTTGTAGAAGAATGTGCCTCCCACGCCGGTGACGACCAGGGGATGCTTCTTGCCCAGGAAGATCGAACAGGCGTCAAGCTGGTGCGAGCCCAGCTCGGCCATCAGCCCCGCGCCGGTGCGCTTGTAGAGCCGCCAGTTGATCAGCTCGTCCAGGCTTTTGTATCCATACTTGGCGTAGTCGATCCTGGCGTCCTTCTCGGGATGGGTACGCTTCCAGCTATCGCGATAGACGATGTTGCCCTTGTCGTCCCGCACGTATTCCGGCAGGCCCGTCTTGGCGTCGTACCGGGTGTTGTTGTCTTTGTCCTTGGCCACGAGCGGCTGGGCGTTGTTGCGGTGCCAGAGGGCACGGATGTGGCGGACGTCGCCCAGCACACCATTCTGAAGCAGGAAGTTGGCGTTGTCATAAAGCGCGGAGTAATGCCTCTGGTGGCCGACGGCCAGGAGCTTGTTCGTCTCCCGCGCGACGCGGCACATCTCCTTGCACTCGGCCACGCTGTGGGCCATCAGCTTCTCGGTGAAGACGTGCTTGCCGGCCTTCATCGCCTCGATCGCCACCGGCGCGTGCAGCCACAAGGGCAGTGCGATGACGATCATCTCGACGTCGGGGTCGTCGAGCATCTGCTTCTTGGTCGTCGTACTTCTTGATCTTCTGCACGTCGGCCGCGGTGTACTGCTTGTGGTTGGTAAACTCCTTGATCGCGCGTTCTTGCTGAGTCGGGCGGATGTCGCAGAAGCCGATGAAGTTGAGATAATCTCGGTTGTGCGATCGGATCATGGCCTGGCAGCCCTCGTCGCCGGTGCCGATGATCGCGGCCTTGACGGCGGGCTTGTTGCCCATGTCCTTGTAACCGAAGTAGAAGCCGGCCAGGGTGGGGGTGGCGGCGGCGGCGACCAGCCAGTCGCGGCGGGTCATCCCGATGGCGCGCTTGGCGTTTTCACGGCCCAGTTGACGTTCTTCGGGGGTCAGGTTGGTCATGGCTGGCTCCTTGATGCGTATGAATAATGTGGATCAGTTTCGAGTGGTGATCTTGACAGTGGGACGGGGATGATTTGACTGGCCATTGCCGTCTTGCCGACCGAGTTGTCTCTCTTCGAGCCTCCGCTCATAACGCGCCCAGCGCCGGCGGCGGCGAGCGCCGAAGAAGAGTGCGTCGAGACCGAACCAGTGACCGTTGGCCGTTGTTGCGACGACCATGCAGGCGATCAGCTCGACCAGGTTCTTGCTGACGATCCAGTAGTGCCCCTCGGCCCTGGGATTGGGCGGCAGGCCCGGCCATGGTGGCATGGAGAGATAGATCATCGCCAGGAAGGCCGCCGCGCAGATCGCCGAGAACGGCGTGAGGAAACCGAGCAAGAGGCAAACGCCGATCGCGCACAGGCCGTACATTGTCAGCAAGTTCGCCGCGTCCAGCGAAGTCATGGGTGCCGCATACGCACCCGACTTCGCCTGCTGCTCGGGCGTCGCCAGCGCGGCCACGGCGTTTTGCAGCTCCTGGCCACGGGCCACGAGCGGGCCGGTCAGTTTCTTGCGGTCGGCATCGAGAGATCGCCGTGACTCCCAGGCACGTTCGCGCTCGTACGACATGGCATCCGGATTCCATTCCACCGTCTGCACCTTGGCCAGCTCGGTGATGTATTTCTCGCGGGACTCGTTGTTCTCGATGTTATTGAACCAGTAGTCGGCCCAGAGGTTGCTGTCTTCCAGCAGCTTTTTGGCCTTGTCTTGCTGCTGCTGGTCGAACCCGTAATGCTTTTCGATCCGATCGACGGTCTCGCTCCAGCCTGCCTTGAGCCGGGCGGGGTCGAGCAGCGCCAGTGCCATTGACGTCGGGCAGCATTCCTCGGAAATAAGGCGCCAGGGGGCCGGTCGAGTTTCGCAGGTAGACCTCGGCCGAGAACGGCTGATTGCCATGGCGGGTCGATTCCACCTTCTCGAGCCCCTCGGTGAGAAAATGCCAGCCGATGGCGATGCGCAGCAAAACGATGAAGAAGGCGGCGAGAAAGCCGGGGTAGTTGCGTGAGCTCACGAGGTGTGGTGTCGAGACGCCGGTGGGCATGGTGTTCGGTCCTGGCAAGTCGGAGAGAAAACGCTGGCTGGGCTGGCGATCCGAGCGCTGTGCAGCTAATTCTTCATCGAGGCCTCATCGATCTTAACGGGTTTCAGCCGATCAGGAAATCCTCTGGACCCATGCCGAACGCGAGCACGCGAGGCGACCGATCGGCCTGACCTTCTTCAACGATGACGATGCCGACGTCCGGATGACTTGCCACGAACTCCGCCGCCGCGTCAGACCCGAGCAGGAAAAAGGCCGTGGATAGGGCGTCGGCCTCGGCCGCCGTGGGGGCGACAACCGTCACGCTCGCCGGTCCGTCGGCCGGCTCACCGGTCCGTGGATCGATGATATGGCCGTAAACCCGGCCCCCCACCTCGAAATGCTGAAACGCGCCTCCCGACGTGCCCAGGCCCCGATTCCGCAAGCGAAGCACGCCCAGCGGCGTCTCTGGCTCAAAGGGATTTCGAAGAGCGACTTCCCACCGGCCGCCCAACCGGCCGGGTGGCGAGCCGAGGGCGAACAGGCTGGACTGGCCGCCGTGAACCAGGGCGGAAGTCGGAAACCAGTGATGGCGAATGACTTCGATCGCGCGATCGATCGCGTACCCCTTGCCGATTGATCCCAGGTTGATCCGGATTCCCGGTCGATCGAAGCCGACGGTCTTCGCCTCCGAGTCGAGCCGAAGGTGATGCCAGCCGGTCCGGGCCCGGGCATCGGCCAAGCGTCTCCGCATCAGGCACGCGCTTCGGTCCGCGAACGAAACCCCACGCTTCGGAAAGAGCGCCCGACGTTACGTCGTAGGCTCCGCCCGTCTGCCGGCTGAGCTCGATGGCTCGCTCGAGCAGATCGAACAATCGAGGTTCGACCGCGATCGGTTGTCCATGCGCCTCGGCGTTCAGCCGGCTGACTTCGGAATCGTCTCGATAGACGGTCAACTGGGCTTCCAGCTCATCGACCAGATCGAGCGCCCGGCCCGCAAGCTCCAGACGCCCGGCACCCGGGCACCGAGTCGAATCTCGAAAAACGAGCCCATGGCCGGCCGGTGGACCCGGATCAGGTCGGCCCAGCCGCCCGCGGGGGGGCCTTGAGCCAGACCTGTGCCCGGCGAAGGCATTGGAGCAGTCATGTCGGCGCCGAGCCGCCGCAGCCGCAGCAGGTCTCGGCGGTTCACACCAGCTCGGGGAGGTTTCAAGTGAGACCTCGGACGAAGCGTAGGATCAGCGGGCTGGAATTCCATCTACGAAAATCATATCCGATCGTGCCATGGCACTAACAGGCTAGCGCGGCGAGATCTCACGTCGCGGCATCGAAAAAGGCGAGTTCGGCATCCGTGACCTAGGCTTGAGCTTGAGCGTGTCGCTGGTGTCGGCTCACCCGGACCGTTCACTGCTACGACGGGATTCCGACCTTGGTTCGCTGGCGCTCTTCATTACCGGGACCGGGCGAGCTGGTCTTCGTGATCGTCTTGCTCATCACATTGATCGGCGGCTGGCACTCGCTGTTCAACGATCCGGGCACGCTCTGGCACCTGCGCCTGGGCCGCGACATCCTCGCGTCGGGCTCCGTGCCACACGCCGACACGCTGACCTTCACGCGAACGGGCGCCCCCTGGGTTGACCAGTCGTGGGCCTTCGATGTCTTGCTTGCCTTGCTGGTCGATCATGCCGGCTGGTCGGCCGCCGTGGCACTCACGTCGATCTTGCTGGCGGGCGTTTACGCGGCGCTGGCGTCGGGCCTGGTTCGCGACGGGATCGCACCCGGTGTGGCGGTCGTGGTTGCCGTGCTCATGGCCGCGATCGGCTGCATCCATTTCCTGATCCGCCCGCACATTTTCACGATCGCGCTTGTGTACCTGACGCTACGTGTCTGCCAGAAGCAGCACGAGCGGAGGCTGGGTCGTCGCCTGGGTGCCGCTCTTCACGATGATCCTGGCCAACCTGCACGGAGGCTTCGTGGCCCTGCCCGTCATCGTGGCGACCGCCGCTTGCGGGGAAGCGATCTCGGGCCCCTGGGACGAGGCTCGCCGTCGCAACGTGACCAAGTTCAGCCTGGCGATGATCGCCTCGCTCGTGGCGGCCCTGGCGAATCCTTATGGATTCGGTCTCTACCGGCACGTCGGCCACTTACTGCTTTCCAGCGGGGTCACGAGCTTGATCGATGAGTACCAATCGGCTCCCTTCGGCAAGCCCGAGGCGAGGGTGCTCGAAATGGCGGTGCTGGCCCTGGTGGCTCTACCGGCGGTCGCGAGCCGAAAGATCGATCGGTATCAACTGGCCCATCTCCTCGTCTGGCTGCATCTGGCACTGACGTCGATTCGCAACTGCCCCCTTGTTCTCGCTGGCGGCGGCTCCTGCGCTGGCCTGCCTGCTCGATAGCCTGCCGCTCTCGTGCCGATCGAACTGGGTCGAGCCGGCTCGTCGGCCGCGTTGGATTCCGGGGATCGTGGCCGGCATGCTCGTACTGGTTGTCGCGGGCGTTCCGCTGGGCGGGTTCGACACCCGCAAATGGCCAATCGCTGCGCTTGCCACCCTGAACCGCCAGCCGAGTTCAGTCGCGCCTCTTCCACGAGCAAGACTGGGGCGGCCTGATCGAGGCCGAGTGCCGGCCGACCCGGCCTTCCTACCTCGACGACCGGTTCGAGCTCTACGGCAAGGAATCGATCCTCGAATACGTTGACGTCCTCACCGGCGGCCCGGCCTGGGACACCGTGCGCGACCGCGACCGGATCGATCTGGTCTGGGTCAAGCCCGATCGAGGGCTGGCGAAGCGGATGCTCAAGGAGCCGGGTTGGACGGTTCTGTACCAGGACAAAGTCTCGGTGCTATTCGGGCGGAAGAAGGAGGGGCGCCGGCCTTCACTGGCTCTTCGCCTCTGCGTCGGATTTCAGCTTCTCTCGAACCGCTTTCGTCAGCTCGTCGGGTAAGTGGATCTTCCAGTCATTGAGCTGGCCTCTTTTGACCGCCAAGCCCGCCTCTGTCTCCTTCCAGTAAGTGTCGGCAACTGGTACGGCGGCAAAAGGTTTTTGGCCGTAGTTGCCCTGCCCGATCCGGAGATCGGCCGCATTCCTTGGAGGCTCCTGAAAGAGGTGAGCAGACTCCTGTAGGAATCGACGTCCGGCGAGAGCGAGAAGGGCGCATCGTTCGCCATCGAGCGAAGGGGCGGGACTCTTTGTCGGCTTCACAGCCGCAATCATCACCATGTCATAGGCGCCCTCGTGCCAGGTCATTGGCTTCGGTACTCGGGAAAGGTCAAGGCCGGCTACGTCGACGTACACTTGATTCTGCCTGATCAGGTTCGCCCCCGGACTCTTGGCCACTTCCATTCCCGTCTCCGAAGAGTTCGCGAGCCGCCAGAAGTAATATCCATTCACATTCACCTCAGCCGCCCGCTTTTCGTTCTCCGCAACGAAGCAGGCTCGGTTGCTCGACCAATCGCCGAATGGTCCGGTATGGAGGTTCCAGTGAAGCCCCGGTTGATAGACGAATCCCTTGTGACGAAACACGGCCAGTGCGGCCAGATCCTTGCCTGCGAGGTCGGCCGGCCAGTCGATCTGGACTGCTAGCGCGGGCTGAGTCGTGGAGATTTTCGGACATATGATGGTTTTCTCGATCGTGTTGCCAGACCAACATTCAGTTTTCCTCCCGTTTGCCAGGAGCTTCTATCCACCAGTTTTCGAGATATCCGGAATTCCCAATCTCCAGGCTGCACCACGCCGAAGTCAATCATTCCATTGGCGTCCGAATCTCGCTGGATCGCTTCAGGCTTGTTCGAACCACCAGTGCCACGACCCAGCGCGCCTGAAACCCCACGCCCGGCGGACCGTCAAGTGTCTCCTGGGTCAGCTTGAACGAAACGGGTATCCAGTCGGGGGAGCGTGGATTTTCGACCGCCTTTGACATGGCCGCCAGTTGCTTGAGCATCTGCTCCTGAGCCGCGTGGGCTACTCGCGCCTGCTCGCTCTCTCGAGCCAGCATCATGGCCGCCATCCGTCGCGACTGCTCAAGCTGCATCATCATAAACCCAGCGAGCGTGAGGCTAAGCAGCGTCAACAAGACGCAACATGATACGAGAATACGCTGGGCCATGATCTTCCCTTTCATCGCATCGAACCAGAGCCGGCGCGCCACGGCCGCCGGATCGCCGAACCGTTCCAGAACACGCTGCCTTCGCCGTGCTTGCATCCGCCCCGCGCAGCAGCTCCCGGCGATACATGCAGGCCAGGTGGTCGGCCAGCTCGTCCAGGATGTCGTCGCGCAGGCTGGCCGGCTCGTCATCGCGAGGAGAAGGCAGATCAGCCGAGAGACCATCGCGAAAATCCATGAGCGTTGATTCGTTGGGGGTGAAATCCACCACGTGAGACTAGCAGGCACTCTCGACCAGCGCCGGCTGGATTGGTCCCCAGCACGCCGTTGATTCCGGCGGCGAACCGCAGCCACGACTGCTTTCCGCGAGGCCAGCTCGGCCCGCCCGGCCTTGGTCAGCTCGTAATACTTCCGCCGCCGGCCGTCGGCCTCACGCCAGGTGGACTTCAGGAACTTCTGCCGCTCCAGCCGGTGCAAGGCCGGATAGAGCGACCCCTCCTTCATCTCGAAGGTCCCGTCCGACCGCCCCGCCACCGTCTGCGCGATCTCGTACCCATAGCTCGGCCCCTGGGCGATCACCTCCAGGACCAGCATCTCCAGCGCGCTGCCAAGCAGTCGAGTCCATACCTCGACCTCCTATGCATTGCTATTCTATGTATAGAGGGGCGAGGTATCATTGTCAAGGGGCGAGACGTGAGAATCTCGATTTGTCGAACTCTTCAGGCTGAGGATCGATTCACGGCAATGCCGATGGATGGTATGATGTCCTGAGAGCAAGAATTCCGGCGTCGCCTCGTATGTTGAGGCTGATCGTTGATGGGGCGGAGAGAACGTCATGAGCATTTCGACCCCGATGCCTCCGCACCTTCGGATCATCTATCCGGAAGCGACGGGGAACCGATGGCGGAAAACACGCTTCAGTTCCAGTGGATCGTGACGATCAAGGAAGGCCTGGAGAAGCGTCTTCCGGCACCGGCCCGACGTGTTCGTCGCGGGAGACCTGCTCTGGTATCCCGGTCGAGGGAGAGCCCGAGATCCGGCAGGCACCCGATGCCATGGTTGTCTTCGGGAGGCCCAAGGGATACCGAGGCTCCTACATGCAATGGGAGGAAGGAGGATCGCTCCCCAGGTCGTCTTCGAGGTCCTCTCGCCGGGGAACCGGCCCGCCGAAGATGATCAAGAAGTTCGAGTTCTACGAGCGGTACGGCGTCGAGGAATACTACATCTACGACCCCGACGAATGGCGTGCTCGAAGGCTGGCGGCGCGACCGGCGACGCGCTGGTACAAATCGCCGAGATGAACGGCTGGATCAGCCCACTGCTTGAAGTTCGTTTCGACATGTCGCAGGGCGAGCTACGGCTCTTCGGCCCGATGGCAGACCGCTTCCTCACCTACGAGGAGCTCGACCTGGCCAAGGAGCGGATCGAACGGAGCGCGATCAGATCGTGCAGAGCGCGATCAGATCGCAGGAACGCGATCGGATCGCCCAGGAGCGGGTCGCCTCGCTCATGAGCGCGATACCGAGAAAGAACGAGCCGAGCGCCTCGCCGCGCAGTTGCGAGCCCTGGGCGTCGAACCAGGTCCTGATCCGTCGGATCAAGCTCAGTCGATCACTTCGCCGCCCCCAGGTTCTCGAACAGGTACAGCCCGCTCTTGCCCGGGCAGACCAGGTCGAGGTCGCCGTCGCCGTCGATGTCGATGGCGGTCAGCTGCAGGCCGGTGCCGGCGGTGCCGGGCGGGAAAGTCCTTGAGGGCCAGGCGATCGGCTGCCTTCGGCGGGTGCGTTCTTGGCCGGCTCGCCCTGGAAGATCACGTGCTTGACCCAGCCCTTGGTCTGCGGGATCGAAGTGATACCAGGCGATCAGCGAGCCGTCGGTCGCGCCCGGCTCGATCTCGTGGGCGTAGACCCGCTTGCCGGTGACCAGCTCGTGGGCCTTGCCGTCGCCGTCGATGTCGGCCCAGAGCAGGGTGTGGACCGAGGCGACCGAGTTGTCGATCGTCCCCTTGGTCCAGGTCCGCTCGCCGCTGGCGCCCTTGCCTTGCTTCATCCAGAAGCAGGCCGTAGTCGTGGCCCATGCCGTAGACCAGGTCGGACAGGCCGTCGCCGTCGACGTCGCGGGCCAGGATCTGGATGCCGGTCGCGCCCAGGTTCCAGTCGGGGTGCCAGGTCCAGGTCTCGTGCGACGGGATCGGCGGGGGCCTCGAACCAGCCCTTGGGGGTGAGCAGGTCGACCCGGCCGTCGCCGTTGACGTCGCCCGAGCCCACGCCGTGGCCGGCGGCCTGCGTGCCGAAGTCGTGCTTCTTGAGCTCGAAGCCCTTGCCATCGGCCTTCTTGACGACCTCGTACCAGACGACGACGTTGACCGTGTTGGGCAGGATGTCGGGGATGCCGTCGCCGGTCAGGTCGACGATCGCGGCCGCCTCGCTCGTGCCCGGGCACGTCGACCTCGTGATAGGTCCAGGGTGCGCCGGTCTTGCCCGGGTTCTCGACCCAGCCGACGTTCTTGCCGAAGTACGAGACGGTGACGAAATCGGTGTGGCCGTCGCCGTTGACGTCGAGGGGCAGCGTCGCGAAGTCGTTGTAATACGTGCCCATGTCGCTGCACGTCGCGGACGTGATGCGGCTTCCAGTCGGGAGCCTGGTACCAGGTGTCGCCGCAGACGATGTCGAGCTTGCCGTCGTTGTCGACGTCGAACACGCCGGCCGCCTCGAACTCGCTCTGGCCGTTGATCGTGTGCTGCTTCCACCTCGGCTCGTCGGCATGGGCCGTCGCAATGGTCAGAAGCAATAAAGCACCCGCGGCGCACAATGGTTCGACAAACGATTCATGTGATAGTCTCCTGAGATTCGCGATCGAGTCTCAGACGGTCGGGCAACGCCCAGGGCTTGCGGTATTCCTTGGTGAGGAACCGGTTGGCCTCGGGGTGGTTGGTGAACCTGCTCGGCTGCCGGCGTCCCACTTCAGCTTCTCGCCGGTCCAGAGGGCGATGTTGCCCAGGTGGCCGACGCGAGCTGAGGCGGTGGCCGTAGGCGAAGTTGCACGAGCACTGGGCGCGGGTCTTGATGGCGTTGAGCCACTCGCGGTGGTGGCCCACCGAGCGGGGCAAGCGTCTTGGGCGGCTCGGCGATCGTCTGGCCCTTCTCGGGGATGATCTTGTGCGTGTCGTAATTGGCGACGAGCGTCGCCTCGGTTCCCTGGAACATGATGCCCAGGCCCATGTTCTCGATGCCGTGGGTGTTGGCGTCGGTCTGGCTCCAGACCAGCAGGAAGTTCTGGCCGTCCTTCTCGTACTCGTAGGCCACCTCGAGCGTGTCGGGCGTCTCGGCGTTGTCGTCCAGGGCGTAACGGCCGCCGGTCGCGGTGATGGTCCGCGGCGCGTCGACGTCCATCGCCCAGTGGACGAGGTCGACGATGTGGCAGCAGAAGTCGGTCAGGAGGCCGCCGCCGTAGTCCCAGAACTAGCGCCAGTTGAACGTGAACCGGTTCGGGTTGAACGGCCGCTCGGGCGCGGGGCCGAGCCAGAAGTCGTAGTCGCAGCCCGGCGGGGGCGTCGCAGTCGGCCGGCTTGCCCAGGCCGCTGCGGTCGGCGGCCATCCAGACCCGCGTCTTGCTGATCGTGCCCAGCACGCCCGAGCGGACGATCTCGACCACGCGGTGGTAGTTCTCGCCGGCGTGGATCAGGTTGCCCATCTGGGTGACGCGCTTGTGCTTCTCGGCCGCGGTCACCACGGCCCGGCCCTCGGCGATCCGGTGCGTCAGCGGCTTCTCGCAGTAGACGTCCTTGCCGGCCTGGCAGGCCAGGATGGTCGGGATCGCGTGCCAGTGGTCGGGCGTGGCGATCACGACGGCGTCGATATCCTTGCGGTCGAGCACCTTGCGGAAATCGTGGTAGGCCTCCGGCTTGCCGTCGGCCGCCGACTGGGCCCGCCGCAGATGAGGCTCGTACACGTCGCAGACCGCCGCGACCCGGACGTCCGGAAAGCCCTTGAAGATTTCGAGCAGGCCGGTCCCCATGCCGCCGACGCCGATGAAGCCCAGCACGATCGACTCGCTGGCCGCGGCCGGTCTGGGCCTTCGGTTTCTCCTGGGCTTGTCGTCAAGTGAGCGGCAGCTCGCCGACGCTTCTTCCGACGGCCAGCGTCGCCGCTCCCAGGGCCGAAGCCGCCAGCACCTCTCGTCGCGTCCACGTTCCATGGGCAAACCTCATCTCTCGGTATGGCGATGTCGACGTTATCGATATCTCGGTACACCAGGGTCAACCTCGACCGACCAGGCGTCGATCCCCCCGCTCAGATTGAGATCTCGCCGGCCTGCCGCTCGCAGAGCCATTCCGCGACGGCCAGCGAGCGAACGCCATGATGACAGTAGACGACCAGCGGGCCGCGGCCGAGCGCCTCGTCAATCTCATCGAGGTGGGCGGGAACCTCACGCATGGGGATGATCAGCAACCGGGCGGTCGACGGGACGTCGATCGTGCAATAGGCCGTCTCGTTCGGTTCGCGAACATCGAGCAGTGTGAGCGACTCACCGGCGGCCAGCCGCTGGCGGAGCACTCTGCCGGGTAGTTCCGGGAACCTGTGGCCGCGGCTCGGAAGGCATGGGACGAGATTCCAGCATGGCAGTTGCCAGTTGCCAGATGGAAGAAGAATCGATAATAGGCGAGCCCAGTTGCCTGGGTCCCTGCTGGCAACTGATAACTGGCAACTGGCAACTGCTGCTCACTTCGACGCCAGCGGGATGCCGAAGTCTCCCAGCATGTTTCGCCAGACCGAGTGAATGTGGTTGGCGCCGTTCTGGGTGTTGTTGAACTCGATCAGGAAGGTTGGGCCCTTGCACGCGATAGGCGTGGCGGCTGGTGCGATCGGCCGGGCCGGTCCAGGAGAACTTGATACCCTCGACCCCGGCGCGGCGGATCTCATCGAGCCAGGCCTTGGCCGACCTCGTCGGGCATGTCGGAGGAGTACGATTCGACCAAGGCGCGCAGCAAGGACCGCTGGTCGCCGTTCAAGTCGGTGTAGGCGATCCCAGGCGCGGCGTCGGTCGGGGGCTGGGCCGTGCCCGCGGCGCGGATCTCCTTGGGGGCCTCTGGCGAGACGATCGCCGTCTTCTTCTGGTTACCGTCGAGCGCCTGCACCAGTCGCAGCGCTGTGTCTTCACGGTCGGCCAGGGTGCGCAGGCCCTGGCGCGGGCCCTGCCGAACCTCGGCCGGGATTGGAGCCGAAGAAGCTGGGCGTGGCCGCCACGATCTTGCCGTCCTCGAGCATGAAATTGAGCGAGAGGTGGTGCCCCTCGACGCGCCAGCCCCACTTGCCCTGGTCGGATGGCGTGCCGAAGATCGTCAGGAAATAGCGCTCCGGGTCGCGCACGGGCCCCTTGCCTTGCTCGAGGTCGCGGAGCACCTGCTCCAGGCTCATGATCGTGGTGGCCTTGAGGTATCCGCCGCCGCCCAGGCCCGTCGAGATCAGGCCGAAGGCCAGGGCACGCTGCTCGGAGGTCAGCTCCTTGATCGGGAGCCCCAGGCGGTCTCTGGGGATGAAGTGCCAGTTCAGCCGCTCCGGCGGAATCAAACGCGAACACGGCCTTCTCGGCCTGGGCCTTGGGCAGAGATTCCAGGAACCGATCGGCCGCCAGGGCCATCCGGCTGCCCGTCTGCTCGACATAGGCGCTGGCCCAGAGGGCGGTTCCCACCACGGCCGCGGAGGCCAGAAGAAGGCTGGGCTTGAGTGCGCTGCATGGTCTTTCTCCTGGAGCAAAGGAGGGAAGCTCGCGGTCGACGAAGGTTGCCGATCGGCGAGGAAGCTCGTTTCGATCAGCCTAACGCCTGGGCCAGCGTTCGCCACAAAAAAAACGAAATCCACGGCAAAAAAAGCAGCCGCAGATCCTGGAAAAGACTTACGTCAGAGTCCAAAGCTCTCCAGCAGGAACGGCAGGTCGATCTCGGGATAGACCGGGAACGACTTCGAGAAGCTCTTCAACCCGCGCGTGGGCCTTGCCGCGGACCGCCTCGTCGAGCGTGTACTTGGTCTTGTCCTTCGCCCCCGACTTCGTTGTGGCCGGGACGATGTTCTGGAGCACGAGCGACACGACCGCGGCGATCTCCTTCATCTCGGCGCGTCCCATGCCCAGCGTCGTGACGGCCGGCGTTCCGAACCGCAGGCCGCTGGTGTACCAGGGTCCGTTGGGATCGAACGGGATCGGGATTGCGGTTCAGCGTGATCCCGCAGCGGCGGACGGCGTCCTCGGCCTGCCGGCCGGTGATTCCCAGAGTCGAGGCGACATCGACCAGCACCAGGTGGTTGTCGGTGCCGCCGGAGATCACCCGTGAGTCCGGTCTGCACGAACGCCTCGGCCAGGGCCCGGGCGTTGTCGACGATCTTGCGGGCATAGTCGGCGAACTCGGGCCGGAGGGCCTCGGTGAAGGCGACGGCCTTGGCGGCCATCACGTGGGGCAGCGGGCCGCCCAGCACCAGGGGACAGCCGCGGTCGACGTGCTCCTTGAACTCCTCGGTGCACAGCACCAGGCCCCCGCGCGGCCCGCGCAGGGTCTTGTGGGTCGTCGTCGTCACCACGTCGGCGTAGGCGATCGGGTTTTCCTCGCCCTGCGAGCACCTTGCCGGCGACCAGGCCGGAGAAATGGGCCATGTCAACCATCAGCACCGCGCCGACCCGGTCGGCGATCTCGCGCATCCGGCGATAGTTGATGTTCCGCGGATAGGCGCTGAAGCCGGCCAGCAGGATCAGCGGCTTGACCTCGATGGCCTGCCGCTCGATGGCGTCGTAGTCGAGCAGGAATGTCTCGCGGTCGACCGTGTAGCCGTGCGACTCGAACATCTTGCCCGACGAGTTGAGCCGGTAGCCGTGGGTGAGGTGCCCGCCCGAGGCGAGGTCCATCCCCAGCAGACGCTGGTTGCCCGAGCGGCGGCGGACCTCGTTCCACTGTTCGGGGGTCAGCTTGTACCAGTCGCCGGGGGCGAGCGAGCCCGGACTCTCGGCCTTCAGCAAGTCGACCATGGCCGGCAGCTCGACGCGTGCCCGCAGGATGGCCCAGAAGGCGACGAGGTTGGCATCGGCCCCGCTGTGCGGCTGGGCGTAGGCGTGTGCCGCGCCGAAGAGCTCGCGGGCCCGGGTATTGGCCAGGTCCTCGACCGAGTCGACGTTGTCGCAGCCGGCGTAGAACCGGTGGTGGGGAATCCCCTCGGCGTACTTGTCGGTCAGCAGGTTGGCCATGGCGCACTGGGTCGCCAGCGACGAGTAGTTCTCGCTGGCGATCAGCTTGATGTTCCGCCGCTGGTCGGCCAGCTCCTGGACGATCGACCGGGCGACCTCGGGCGCGACCTCGGCCACGGTCTCGAGGTTGGCGAGGTAGGCCAGAAACCCGGGGGCGAGGTCCGCGGCCGTCTTGCGGTGAAGATAAGTCTGGATCAATGTATTTGGCATGGATTCCCTTGTCCTTGAGGGCGAAAGCCAGATTCTACTGGCCCGAGGCGATCTCGCTCAAGATCATGAACAGAGTCGAGAACGCCCGGAGCCAGTATTCTCAGCAACATGCAAAGGCTTTCAGCCATTGCTTTTGGAGCCGCGTCATGGCACTCGAGATCGCACCTGGGAAAACGCGGATCGGCTGGATCGGCACGGGCGTCATGGGCTCGTCGATGTGCGGCCACCTGATCGCCGCCGGATACCAGGCCACGGTTTACAACCGGACCATCGAGAAGACCAAGCCACTGGCCGACAAGGGGGCCGCGGTCGCCTCCTCGCCTCAGGAGCTGGCGCAGGCGTCTGACGTGACTTTCACGATCGTCGGCTACCCCCGCGACGTCCGCGAGGTGATCCTCGGA
Organism: uncultured Planctomycetaceae bacterium; assembly: GCA_963813575.1. GTDB lineage: Bacteria > Planctomycetota > Planctomycetia > Isosphaerales > Isosphaeraceae > Aquisphaera. The sequence goes on along the minus strand of CAWFAF010000038.1, from coordinate 1,137,234 downwards.
GAGCACGGTGTTCTCGCGGGCGCCAAGCCGGGCTCAGTGGTCGTTGACATGACCACGAGCGAGCCGGCCCTGGCCGTCGAGATCTTCGAGGCTGCAAGCGCGAGGCAAGTGCATGCGATCGACGCGCCGGTCTCCGGCGGCGACATCGGTGCCCGCGAGGCCCGGCTGTCGATCATGGTCGGCGGCGAGAAAGACGTTGCGGAGGCCCTGCAGCCGCTCTTCGAGACCATGGGCAAGACGATCGTCTACCAGGGTCCGGCCGGCTCGGGCCAGCACACCAAGATGGTCAACCAGATCCTGATCAGCACCAACATGATCGGCGTCTGCGAGGCCTTGCTCTACGCCTACAAGGCCGGGCTCGACCTGAACACCGTGATGCAGAGCGTCTCCAGCGGCGCGGCGGGGTCGTGGAGCCTGACGAACCTGGGCGCCCGCATGATCGCCGGCAACTTCGAGCCGGGCTTCTTCGTCGAGCACTTCCTCAAGGACATGGGCATCGCCCTGGCCGAGTCTCGCCGGATGAATCTCGCCCTGCCCGGCCTGGCCCTCGCCGAGCAGCTCTACCGCGCCGTGGAAGCCCAGGGCTATGGCCGCAAGGGAACCCACGCCCTCCTGCTCGCGCTGGCCGACCTGTCCCGCGTGGACTGGCAAGCCCACAATGGGTGACGAAGAGGCTCCGCTCGATTCTGGGCTTCACCGGATCAACTGGTCGTTCGCGAGATCACGCGATTGGGGAGTAACGGCCCCCTGGTCGAGGCCGCGCTGTCTGACTTAAGATTTCCACTCGGACCATGTCTCGTCCCGGTTGGAGTGGATGAATGTCGTCGGAACAGCTCCCAAGGCTCTCGAGAGCCCCCCTGATTCGGCTGGTATTGATTGCCATCGGACTGACGGGTCTCATTCTCGCCGCGCTTGTCGTGCCGCCCTGGTTGCGCGCGACGATCCCCGAACGGGAGTTCAGGCGCGCGGCACAGGCAATTCTGCTTGTCGCGCAGCCCGCTTATGGGGCGATGCTCGCTCTGGTGATCGCGGGAATGGTCGTGCTGGGCGGGATGGTGATCCGGGCGCGGCGGCGCGGCGCAGGCAGGCCGCTGCTGGCCCAGATGCTCCTGCTTTGCGCCTCGGGCCTGCTGGCGATCATTGTGGCCGAGGGTGCGGCGGCGGCCTGGAGGGCGCGAACGCACCGACACCCGACGCTGCCGGTATTGTCTACTGGATCCAGCGGCTCGGACAGTGCGGAAATCAACATCGCGATCATTGGCGGCTCGGCCGCCTATGGCTTGCCGTTTGAGAAATGGCTCTCGACCGGTCACATCGTGGCCTGGAAACTCGGAGAGGCGATTCACGGGCGCCGGATTCAGCTTGATATCCTGGCCGAGCCGGGGGTCCACCTCGAGCGGATGCACCAGAAACTGGCCGACTACCGCCGGCGGATCGATCTTCTGATCATTTATTCCGGTCATAATGAATTCACTTACCGCTATGCGTGGTCTCGTTCGCCTGAGTATTACACCGATGAGATTCCCATCCGCCCTGGCCGGATCCTCAAGAGGCTGGCCGTGCGCTTGTCGCCGCTTTGCGGCATGATCCAGGAGGGCATCGAAGCCAACGGCCTGGGCGACCCGCCCCCCCCGGAAATCACGCGGCAACTGGTTGACGTGCCGGCCTGCACGTCTGACGAGTATGCCGGGCGGAAGGACGACTTCCGCCGCCGCCTGGAGGCGATCGTCGCGCATTGCGAGCGGACGGGCACACTGGCTGTGCTGTTGATCCCGCCGGGCAACGACTCCGGCTTCGAGCCCAACCGCTCGACTCTGCCGGCCTCGACACCGAGGGCCGAGCGGGAGGCGTTTACGAGTCGTTTTCTCGCCGTGCGCGCCGGCGAGGAGGGTGACCCCACGCGTGCCACTCAATCGTATAGGGCGATTCTGGCCGATCAGCCCGGCTTCGCCGAGGCCCATTTCCGGCTGGCGCGCCTGCTCGAACGTTCGGGAAATCGGCGTGAGGCCGAGCCGCATTACCGCGCGGCCAGAGATCTCGACGGCTTGCTGATGCGATGTCCGGGCGACTTTCAAGAGGTTTACCGTGAGGTCGCCGCCCGACATCCCCAGGCCATCCTGATCGACGGCCAGGCGGCCCTTGGCGCGGCCAGTGCCGGCGGAATCCTCGGTAACGAGCTCTTCCTCGACGCGATGCATCCGACCGTCCGCGGCCATGCCCTGCTGGCGCAAGCCGTGCTCGAAGGGTTGAGGCAAAGGAGAGCGTTCGGCTGGCCGAAGGACACCCCGGCCGTGAACGTCGATCTGGCGGCGTGCGCAACACATTTCTGCCTGGATGCCGAGACCTGGAAAGTCGCCTGCGGCTGGGGGGCAACGTTCTACGAGCGCACCGCTCACGTCCGGTACGATCCATCGGAGCGGCTCGCGTGGATCAATCGCTATCGGCAGGCGAAGTCCGCGATTGCCCAGGGTACCGACCCGGCCCAACTTGGTCTGCCGGGTATTGGCGTGAAGCAAGGCGCCATGCAAGGCGGCGCGTTCAAGAGTACGATGGACCGCATGACCAGGTAAGTAAAGCCATTGGCTTCCATCGCTTGCCGATGTCTTTACAACCCGCTCATGATAAAACTGGTTCTTGGGGACTCCCCTTTTCCCCCCCGTCCGATCAGGAAAGCCCTTGAGATCGAACCGGCCGTGAGTTATACAATAGGGTTTCGTTCACACCGGTTGAGACCACGTGGAAACGTCGTGCCCGAGACTTATCGAAGCCCCTGAGGAGAACGTATGGCCAGTTAACGCCGAGGGAAAGGCCGCCGCAAGGTCGGCCGCAAGAAACGCCGGATGCGCAGCAGGATCCGGCACCGCAAGAAATAACCCACGCCTTCGAAGCTCTTCGAGACCTTCTCGCTCGCCGCGAAATACTGCATCCCATCTTGGCGCCAGAGCGACCTTCGCCAGCTTCAGGCCTCCATCCGACGATCGAGGAACCGCCCCGCCGCTGGCCAGAAGAGTCGAGCGTCGGGGCCGTTCGCCATTGTTCATCCCCGTGCGCGGACTCCAATCGGCTGGGTCGCTCTGATAGAATCTGCCCGATCAATCTCTTGTCCTGGCTGGTAAAATGGCCTTCAGGCAAGGATCATGGAATAGAAAAAGCGGCTGCAAACTGGAGCCGGCCATGGAAACTCATCCCGACCATCGCCCGTCCGTGGAGCTTCTGGAGTCAACGCACCTCTTCCCCGGGGTTTATCAGATCAAGGCCATCGGCCGGGCGGATGACGAGTTCGAACAGCGAGTGGTCAGCGTCGTCGTCTCTCACCTGGCTGCGTCATCCGACCTCGACTATTCGGTTCGCACGACGCCTGGCGGCCGGCACGTCGCAATCACGCTCGATATCAGCGTGCAAACGGCCGAGCAGGTCCGGGCGATCTACGCGGAAATCCGTGACGTTCAGGGCCTTACGCTCTTGTTTTGACGGATGACGGCGGGCTCCAGAGCGGTGCTGGAAAGGCACAGAGCGGCCCCGTCGCCGGCTTACTTGGCGCCATGACCCGGTTTGCACTTGGGCAAGCGGTGGTTATGATGCGCCCACGTGCCGCGCAGGAAGCGCCGCTGCTCGCAGGCGGAGTTTTTGGTGGCAAATCTCTTTAAACCTTCCACCGCCGCGATGTTTGGGTTGTGATGACGGATACTCCTCGCTCCTCTCAATGGATCGACCTTCTCCAGTGCGACGATGCGCGCGACGTGGTCCACCAGGCAGTCGCCGCCCTGGCTCAGGGGGGCGTGATCGGCCTGGCGACAGAGACGGTCTATTGCCTGGCCGCCAGTGCGCTGCGGGCCGATGGCGTGGCCCGGCTTCGAACGCTTGGGGAAGCCTCGAGCTCGGTGCCCTTGACCCTCCTGCTGCGAAGCCCCGAGGAGGCCAGCGACTGGGTTCCGACCCTGCCTCTGATCGGCCGGCGCCTGGCCTGGCGGCTGTGGCCAGGACCCCTCACCTTGAGATTCTCGCTCTCACAGTCTAGTGGTTTATTCAGCCGTTTATCCCCGGAAGTGCGCGACTTGATCGCACCCGAGGGCGCTCTGGCTCTGCGCAGCTCGGCCGACCCGTTCGTGCGCGGCGTGACGGAGCTCACCCCGGCGCCCCTGGTGCTGGGAGCGCTAAGCCATGCCGATCAAGACCCTGCCACCACTTCGTTGCCTCTGCGAGCCCTTCGCGAGCTCGACATGGTGATCGACTCTGGTCCCACTCATCTGGGCTGCGATTCGACCTGGGTGCGGATTGGCGATGAGAGCTGGACTCTTGAGCGCGAAGGAGCGATCGACGCCAGAACTCTCAAGCAGATGTCGGGGCTGATCATTCTCTTCGTCTGCACGGGTAATACCTGCCGCAGTCCCATGGCCGAAGCCATCTGCAAGGTTCTCATGGCGCGTCGTCTGACCTGTGCGATCGACCAGCTCGAAGATCGCGGCTACGTCGTTCTTTCCGCCGGGGTGGCCGCCGCCGCCGGCGCTCCGGCGGCCGGCCATGCCGTCGAGGTTTTGCGGGGCATGGGGGGCTCGCTCGAGTCGCATCGGAGCCGCAGAGTCACATTCGACCTGGTGCGCCGGGCCGACTGCATCTTCGCCATGACGGCCGACCATCTCGAGGCACTCCTGGACGCCGTGCCCGAGGTCGAATCGCAAGCGTTCCTGCTGGACCCCCAGGGCGGAGATGTTCCCGACCCGTTCGGCTCGGACCAGCAAACCTACCGCGACACCGCAGCGATGATCGAGAAGATGCTCCACGAGAGGCTCAATCAGATAGGCCTTTAACTGGCCTAGACAGTGTATCATATCATAAGGTAGGCGATTCAAGTTGCCCGGTCGGCCTTGTCAATTCGGCCGATAACGCCCAGAATGACGGGAGTCGAGCTGGAAGTCGTTGCGTCTCCACGAGAGGGTCAGGCTCCGGCCGCACCAGGCCGGCTGGTTCCGGCGGGATCCTCCGGCTGCTTGCATGATGGAGTCGTCTCAGGATGGCCGTAGCCCAACTGGATGCCCCTGATGAGGTTGCCGGGAACACGTCCACGCCCGTCCACCGGTTGGGTGAGCATGTTTTCGACGTCGTGGCCGAGGTGGGCGACGTCGGCCAGTTTTCGATATCGACCGTGGTCTGGATCTTCCGGCGCCGGCCCAGGTGGTCGGTGCTGGTGCCGATCTTTTACGCCACAGGGGTGCAGAGCGTTTCGGTCGTGGCGATCACCGGCACGTTCATTGGGATGGTGCTGGCGGTTCAGGCCTATCACTCGTTTGAGATGATGGGCCTGGCCACGCGTCTGGGTTCGGTGATCAATATCTCGATCGTCAAAGAGCTTGGCCCCGTGCTGGCGGCCACCATGCTGGCCGGGCGGATCGGCTCCTCCATGGCGGCCGAGCTGGGCACGATGCGAGTCACCGAGCAGATCGACGCTCTCTCGGCGCTGGGAACGAACCCGATTTACTACCTGGTGGTGCCACGGTTCCTGGCCTGTCTGCTCTTGATTCCGCTGCTCACACTCATGGCCGACTTCATGGGCGTGATCGGCGGCGCCGTGATCGCCACCCAGGTGCTCGGGGTCGATTCGTTCGCCTACTGGAAGCACTCGCGTGATTTCGTCGAAAGCCTCGACATCTTCGCCGGCGCGTTCAAGAGCTATTTTTTCGGCGCGGCGATTGCGCTGATCAGTTGCCACCGCGGATTCAACTCCAGCGCCGGGGCCGAAGGGGTGGGGAAGGCCGCGACCGAGGCCTTTGTATTCTCATTCATCGCCATCCTGTTCCTCGATTTCACGATCGGACTGGGCTGGAACACCGCGTATCGCTCTCTCTGGCCCCAGGCCCAAGGATTGCTATGACAGGCGCGGTCGTGGCCAGCGGCGCCCAACGCGACGAGACGGTCAAACGTCCGGCCTTGATCGAGATGCGCGGCGTGGAAATGCGCTTTCGCGCGCATCGCGTGCTCAGGGACATCAACCTGACGGTTGACCGGGGCGAAACCGTCTGCATCATCGGCGAGAGCGGCTGCGGCAAGACCGTCATGCTCAAGCTGATCATCGGCTTGCTTCATCCCACGGTCGGAAGCGTCTGGTTCGACGGGCAGGAGGTCTCGAACCTCGGCGGCAAGGACCTTGTGAAGATGCGGCTGCGGTTCGGCTTCCTGTTCCAGATGGCCGCCCTTTTCGATAGCCTGACGGTGTACGACAACGTCGCCTTCGGGCTGCGGGAACACAAGGTCTGCAGTGAGGACCAGATCCGCAAGATCGTGGCCGAACGGCTTCAGGAGGTAGGATTACCCGAGGGCCTCGAGCGAAAGAAGCCGGCCGAGCTATCCGGCGGCCAGCGGAAGCGCGTGGGCCTTGCGCGGCGCTGGCGCATCGACCCAGAGGTGATGCTCTATGACGAGCCGACAACCGGGCTAGACCCGATCATGAGCGACGTGATCAACGAGCTGATGCTGCAAACCCAGAGTCGCAAGAAAACCACCGGAGTGGTGGTCACCCACGACATGAAAACGGTAGCCAAAGTGGCCGACCGCGTGGTCATGCTTTACCCACTGCCTCGCCTGGCTCCTGGCGAATCACAAATCATTTACGATGGTCCACCCGACGGCCTGGAATCGTTCTCCGATCCCCGCGTCCGTCAATTCGTGCGCGGCGAGGCCGGCGAGCGCTTGCGGGAATTGGCCCAGAACCGCACGAACAACACGTGATCGAACCTGATGCCGGCTGGCGGGCGACTCTGAATCGCTCAAAGAGGTCTCCATGAACGAACGCGTCATGCAATTTCGGATCGGCATGTTCGTGATCGTGGCGGGATTGGTCCTGACCATGCTGATTGTCTGGTTCGGCGAATCACCGGCCCTCCTTCGCGACCAGGTTTATGTCAAGGCCCATTATGCCGAGGCGCCGGGAGTGCTGGAGGGCGTCGCCGTGCGGAAAAGCGGCATCCGGGTAGGCGAGGTCGTTGGCATCGCCTTCGACCATCGCCCCAACCAGCCCGACGGCGTGCTCGTGACGCTGGCCCTGGAGCGCAAGTACCCGATCCGCGAGGGCTCGGTTCCTCGGCTGAGCCGTTCCCTGATCGGTGATGTCACGATCGACCTGCTGCCAGGAACCGGCGCCGGCTACCTGAAGACCAGCCAGACCCCCGACAAAGCAGCCATCATCGAGGGCGACGTCGCCGCCGATCCATCCAAGGCGCTCGCCGCCGCGACAATCGCTTTTGAAAAAGCCGGCGACACCCTGAGCTCGATCAACGAGGCGGCGGCCGGCCTCTCGAAGCTCTCCAAGAACGCCGAGCATCTGGATGACTTCTTGAAAACCTGGACCAAGACCGGCCAGGATCTCTCGCTCGCTTCCGAGGGAATCGACAAATTCATCAAGTCCAACGATGCCGATTTCCGGACGACGCTGGTCAATCTGCAAAAGGTCTCTGACAAGCTCAATAACACCCTGACGCCGGAGACCCAGGAATCTTTCAAGACCGGAATCGCCCGCCTCTCGGCCGCCGCTGCCCGTTTCGACGCGGCCATCGCCGACCTCGTCCCCCTTACCAAAGACCTGGGCGCGCCCGTGAACCATACCCCGACCACCGACTTCGGCCAGACCCTCCGCAGGTTCAATCGTATCGCCGCCGACGCGGAACTCCTCACTGGCACCCTGCGCAACCGGCACGGAACCCTGAACACCGACGGTTCGGTTCAAAAAATGCTCACTCAGGGCGACCTCTACGACAACTTCAACAACGTGGCTCTCTCGGCGTCGCAGGCTCTCGGTCAGCTCAAGGTTATCCTCGCCTCGTTCCGAACCTTCGCTGAGCGGGTCTCACGTGACCCCGCCGCGATCTCGCGCGGTGCACTTCAGCGCTGAACTCCCGCCATTACACCTCTGGCCTGCTTGACTCGCTCCCTGCCATCCAGTCTGATAGAGAATTGTTAAACCGGGACCCCCGGATCATTTTTTTGCACCCGGAGCACTCATCATGCGCCCCATGGATCGCCGTCGCTTCCTGCACGACACTGCCGCCCTGGCCGCCCTCATGGCCGCGATTCCAGTCTCTCGTCGCGGGCCGAGGCCCGCGAAGACGACTCGGCCGCAGACGTCAAGCCCGGCAGTCCCAATGAAGTCTTGCGCGTGGCGGTGGTCGGCGTCCACGGGCGGGGCATGGACCACATCGAGGGTTTGGCCACCTCAAGAAAGACGTCCGGATCACGACGATCTGCGACATCGACGAGAACGTGATCGGCCCGGCCAAGAAGGCACATCGAGGACCACTACGGCGGAGCCACGGTCAAGTACGTTCAGGATATCCGCCGCGTGCTCGACGACAAGTCGATCGACGCGATCTCGATCGCCACGCCCAACCACTGGCACGCCCTGGCCACGATCTGGGCCTGCCAGGCGGGCAAGGACGTCTACGTCGAGAAGCCGGTCAGCCACAACGTCAGCGAAGGCCGGCGGATGGTCGAGGCGGCGCGAAAGTACAATCGGATCGTCCAGACCGGCACCCAGATCCGCAGCCACAAGGGCATCCAGGACGCGATGGCGTTCGTCCAGCTCGGGCAAGCTCGGCAAGGTCTACATGGCCAAGGGCCTCTGCTACAAGCCGCGCGGCTCGATCGGCCACAAGCCCGACGGGCCGGTTCCCGCCGGGCGTCGACTACAACATCTGGCTCGGCCCCGCGCCCGAGCGGCCGTTCAATCCCAACCGGTTCCACTACAACTGGCACTGGTTCTGGGACTACGGCAACGGCGACCTGGGCAACCAGGGCATCCACCAGATGGACGTGGCCCGCTGGGGCCTGGGCAAGAAGAGTTCCCCAAGGCCGTGCTCGCCTCCGGCGGCCGGTTCGGCTACACCGACGACGGCCAGACGCCCAACACCCTGCACGTCGGCTTCGAGTTCGACGACTGCGAGCTCCAGTTCGAGGTCCGCGGCCTGCTACACCAACGACGAGCTGAAGGTCAAGATCGGCGACATCTTCTACGGCACCGAGGGCATCCTCGCCATCACCAGCTACACCGACTGGCAGGTCTACTTCGGGCCGCCAGCTCGAGAAAGGGCCCGGCGGCGGCGGCGGCGGCGACCACTTCGCCAACTTCGTGAAAGCGGTCCGGGCTCGCGACCACAAGCTCCTGAACGCCGACATCGAAGAGGGCCACCTCTCCAGCGCCTATTGCCACCTGGGCAACATCGCCTACCGCCTGGGCCGCAAGCTGCACGTCAACCCCTCGACCGAGTCGTTCGTGAACGACCCCGAGGCCGACGCCATGCTGACGCGCGAGTACCGGGCTCCGTTCGTGGTGCCGACCAAGGTCTAATACGGCGGCTCGGGCGGCGTTGGAAAACGCACGCCCGAAGACTGTTGTGGCAAGGTCTCGCGACCTTGCCACCTTCACGGCCGAAGGGCGGGGAGACCCGTGCCGAACGCGCGTCTGACTGCGCCAGGCCGACGAAACCGCAGTCAAAGCGATGCTGGGCGCCGCTTTTGCTGATAAGTTCGGTTCGATCATCAACCAGCGGCCAGTGCGGGCTTGGGTCAAAACGAGCCGGCAACGTTCTTGGGAGAATCGATGTTACCCTCGGACTTCACCCCTGAAATCATCGACGATCCGACCAGGCCCGAACCGTCGGATATACCCCCACCTGCACCGACTGAGATCCCGGAGCCCAAGATTCCACAGCCGCCGCCAAGCGCGTTTCCCGTCCATCCCGAACCCAATCCCGCTCCGGCCCCTTCCCAGAACCCGTCTGAACCAGTACCAGCCGCGCCGCCCGATCCGCAAGCGTGATGGACAAAAGAAACGAGACCCTCGAGCCAACAATTACTCTGCTGGTTGGCGGAGAGGAATCAGTGCACGCAGCCGGGCGTCTCGAAGGTAGATTCCCAGCCAGACCAGCACGCCGAGGACGATGTGTGTAATGAACTGATCACCCACGCGAAGGTGCGTGAGGATGGCACCGCCCAGATAGCCGGTGAGCAGGATCGCGCCCAGAACGGCAGTGCGTGGCACGGCGTAGATCAGCGTGCACCCCAGTTCGAGAATACCCAGGCCAAGGGTGAGTTTGGGGTCGACTCCGAGCTTGTTGAACTGCTCCGCCATGCCAGGGGGATTGACGAATTTCGCGATGCTGCTGAAGGTAAACATGAGAATTGGCAGGGCGCTGACGATCCATCCCGGCCACAGAATCTTCTTCGAGACAGGGGCGGCTTGAGTCACTGACGCCATGAATCTCCCCTCCATTGGCTTTTGATTCGACTACCGCGGGACCCTTCGTGCTGAGTTTTCCCCTTTTGGATCGTGCCCGTCAAGGGAGCCTTGTCCGCGGCTGCCTTCAAACTTCTTTCAGCCCGAATACCTTGGCGTAGACGTCCAGCTTTTCGCCCAGTGACGCTCGGCGCGGGCCGCGGGCGTTATGGTGCAGAACCAAGATGGTGGCGTCGTCATCGGCGGGCCGGCCGTTTCGGTGTCGCTCCACTCGCGAGAGGAGTGCGCGTCCGAACTCATCCGGGGCGCCTCGGCCGATGGCTCTCGCGATTTCCTGCAGGCCCGACTCGCCGAGCATCTGGCCGGTCGAATCGGCCGCTTCCGTCAAGGCGTCCGTGTAGAAGAGGACCAAGTCGTCCGGCGCCAGGTCGAGGGCGAACTGCCGGTAAAGGGTTTCGTCGTCAAGTCCCAGCGGCAGGTTTCCCGCTCCCTGGACCGAGTAGTCCAGGAGTTCCCATTGGTCTGCGCCGGCACGATACCACAGAGGCCGGGGATGGCCGGCATTGCAAATCGTAAGGCTTTGTCTGGTGGCGAGATAGGTCGCGACGATGGCCGTGGCGAATCGCCGAAATTGGGCCATCTCGGTGAATTTTCGATTCAGGGTGCGGACCAGCCCCGTCTGACTTTTCTTGTTGATGTTCTGGCGCATCAAACCACGCAGAAAGGCAGAGAACTCGGCAACGCTGTCGCCGTGCCCGGACACGTCGGCAATGATGAGCCGGCTGATCACACCGCCGCCGCAGAGCGACAGATAGTGCACGTCTCCTCCCGCCGTTGATCCCTGGTGGGGCTTGCTGAAGACCCAGAGATCCAGTCCGGGCGTGGAAACCGCCTCTTCGATCGCCTGGCTGCCCCCGCTGATCTCCATGCACCGCATCGAGTGCTGGCGAGTTGTATCGGTCGTCGCGTCCATCCCGCGTCTCCCGTGTGCCGCGTTCCGGACAATGACCTATCCTCTGCCGCTACAAACTATCCGGTAAAAAGCATCTATACCATATCAATAAAATTGCCGAGGACTAATGAGGACAATCAGCAGCAGTTTCTCCAGAAACGAATCGTGAAGTAACGTAAGCGATTTGCCGAGGACGAACGCGACGTGCCGGGAACTCTAACCCCAGCGAGCTGGCCACGTGTCTCGTCCGGGCCGGGAGCCAATCCTGGGACGGCGCGGCCTCAACCTCAAATGAGCCCTCGTGCGTAGGCAACTTCGCGCTTGACGTCTTCTTGCACAGGACCGTCGTGCTCATATTCGATCGCCACGAGACCCTGAAAGTTGGCGCACTTGAGCTCGTTGATCACCTCGGCGATCCTTGCGATTCCCTGGCCCAGCAAAACGTTCACTTCACCGCCCGACGCCTTGACGTCCTTCAGATGCACCAGTTTGAGATGGCTCGACAGCTTCCGCACTGCATCGACGGTGTCATACCCGCACGAAGCGATATGTCCAATATCGAGCGTGGCGCCCATCGTCCCGGAACGGCCGGCAAGCGCCTTGAGCACGTCCTCCGGACTCTCATAGGCGAACTTTTGCTTGAAGTAATGATTGTGAATGCCGAACGTCAGCCCCTCTGCCGTCAAGCGTTTGTCGATGCGGTCAAGGATGTCGCCGGTGGCGTCTCCGGTGATGTTCCGCGCGCCCAGGATCTTGGCGAACCGTACGGCGTTGTCCAGATCAGCGTCGGTCTTGATGGTGGCCGTGTAGTATGAGACGCAGCGAATGCCTGCCTTGTCGAACCTGGTTCGTACCGACTCGAACATTTCGGCCTTGGGCTTGCTGAAGAGCATGAACTCGCCGCGAGACATCTCCACCTCGGTGATGTCGAGCATTCGAAGCTGCTCGATCATGGCGTCGATCGAGAGGCCGTGGTAGGTGTACAACCCGATGCCGAGCCTCATACGGCTGGATGGAGTGCCGGGACGTTTTTCGTCGATCGCCGCCGACAACGCAGTGAGCGAAGAATCGGTGAGGCCGCCGGCCAGGGCACCGGTCATTGTCAGCATGCGGTTGAATTGTCTTCGCGTGAGCATGAAGAACTCCTTTCTATCATATCAGTCGTGTGAGTCACGCTGCTGGGCTTGCGGGGCCACACGCGGCGTGACGTCGGCGTCAACCAATCGCACCGCCCATCGAATCGCCCCGCTGAATAGTTCTTGTACATCGGGCCTGTCCCAGTTTTCCGGCACGTGCCCCAGGCTCGAATAAAACACTCGCCCCTTGCCATAGGTCTTGGCCCACGTCACCGCGAAGTCGCGGTCAGTGCGATGGACGTGGCGATTCTTGAGGTCGAGCGAACCGGGGTCGAGGCGCATCAGTACTCTCAGGTTATCTCGTGAATAACGCTTTACCTGATAGATCTCATCACGCAGCGTGAGTGACCGGGGCCAGTTCTTCAGGCCCGGAAACCGCGGGTCTTCAACAACGAGCGGTGCGTTGAACGTGCCCCAGGGGTGCTCGTCGAAGACGCCGCCGAGCATAGCGCCGTATTCGGGCCAATCAGTGCAGGTGATGCTGGCGCTGTGGACCCCTACGAAGCCCTTGCCGTCGTCGTGAATGAACGACAGGAGGTCTTTCTTCGCCTGTTCATCGAGATCCAGTCGGCCGCCGGTGTAGAACAGAACCGCGTCAAAATCGTTGAGGTTCTTGGCGTTGTATTCGAGCTTCTTCTTGGTCAAGGCCTCCGTGTCGGTGCGGACGTGGGTGCTCCAGAGACCGCTCGTCCGGCCGAGCCGCTCGACGGTCGCCATGGCGCGCGACACAGCTTCGTGCCTGTATCCTCTCTCCTGGCCGATGACGAGCAATCGTCTGGGCACCGCCTGGGACTTGGCCCTCGTCTCGTCGCCCGCAGCGAGCGTCCGCGCCTTCGCAGTGTGCCAGGGTTAACACTGTCAGCCAAGTTGCCGCTTGCTTCGCTCTCATTGGGTTCTCGGTGTCTGGTGGCCTTGATCCTGACGCATTTGGCTGCGATCCGCCAGAACGACTATAATCCACGAGCGGTCCGCGAAATAGTGCAGACGGCCAGCCGCCCGGTCCGTTTCACCGTCCTCGTTTCCGGCGGAACGCATTGGTCCCGGTCCGTCCGCGACGAATCTCCCGGGAATCGGCTTGACGTCCGGAGCGGCTAGCTTTACGATGCAAAGCGTGGCGGATCGATCATCGGCGGCGACTGCTGTGGATTCTTGTTAACCAGAGACACTTTCCTGCTCAGTGCGGGGACATCTTCATGGAACTTCGTGAGGCCCTCACGCAGATTACGGAGATCCGGCTTCAGATGGCCCGGACCGAGATGTTCCGGGGTTATCGCGCGCTGCCTGCGGCGTTCTCGGGAGGGGTGGCCCTGGTGGCCGCCCTGCTTCAGTCGGTCATGGTTCAGGACCCATCGCAGCAATTGAGCCTTTACCTGACATTGTGGATCGGGGCCGCGGTGGTGAGCGGTCTGTCAGCGGTGCTGGAAATGTCTATCCGGGCCCGGAACGCGACCTCGCCGCTGACCCGCGAGCTCACGTTCCTGGCAATGGAGCAGTTCATCCCGTGCCTGGTGGCCGGGGCACTCCTGACACTGGTCCTGGCCCGCTCTGCGCCCCAGAGCGTCTGGATGCTGCCAGGCCTCTGGCAGGTGCTCTACAGTCTGGGCATCTTTGCGTCGTGCCGGCTTCTGCCCCGGGCAATCTTCGGCGTCGCGGCCTTTTACCTGCTTGCCGGACTGTGCACGCTAGCGATTGCACAAGACGGTCGTGCCTTGAGCCCCTGGGCGATGGGGCTCCCCTTCGGCATCGGCCAGATGCTCGCCGCCGCCGTGCTCTATCGGACCCTGGAGCGTGACCATGACCCCGCCTGAAATACTTGCTGATGAGTCCACCGGCCGCTACGCGTACGACGGCCTGGAGCGCATCTTCCATGAGAAGGCCAGGCTGGGCATCATGACCTCCCTGGTGACGCACCCTCGTGGAGTCATCTTCTCCGACCTCAAAGAACTGTGCCACCTCACCGATGGCAATCTCAGCCGCCACCTCCAGGTGCTCAACGAAGCCGGCTTCGTCGAGATCTGGAAAGGCTTCCACAAAAATCGGCCGCAAACCCTTTGTCAACTGACTGACGATGGCCGACGCCGCTTTCTCGAGTACATCAACGTACTGGAAACCGTCGTCCAGGATGCCCTCAATGCGGCGTCCAAAACGACGACCAGCCCCAACCTCGCGGAAGGCTGGTCGCCAGTCTGAATCGCCGAAATTCGAGAACCAACCTTCGCTTCATTCCGGAGCTTCGCGTGAGCGATTTTTCTTGCGGCCGTTTTACTTTGCATTGCCAAGTACTTGCAACATTAGAGTAAACGTCGAGTCGGGGCTGACGGCGTTAAAGAGCGAACAAGAGTCTGAAGGAGAGACCTGCCATGCGAGTGATTCGAGCCGAGGTCATGGGCATGTGTTTCGGCGTTCGCGATGCCTTGGAGGTCATCGAGCGCATCGACAATCCCGCGGCCGTCACCATCCACGGGCAGCTCGTGCACAATGAGATCGTGCTTGGCAACCTGCGCAGGAGCGGGTTCGCGATGGGAGGCGAGTCCGTCACTGAATCGCGCCCGGTTCCGCGAACCGAGGCGGTGTTGATCACGGCGCACGGGATCAGCGACCGGGAGAGACAACGGCTGGAATCGGCCGGGAAGAAGCTGATCGACGCCACTTGCCCACTGGTCAGACGCGTTCACCAGGCTGCGCAGCGGCTTCAAGAGCGGGGCTATCATGTGCTCGTGATCGGCCGCAAGGGGCACGTTGAGGTGAGCGGAATCATGGAGGACCTGGAAAACGGCCAGGTGATCGAGTCTGAGGCTGATGTGCGGGCCTTCCCGCACTCCAGACTGGGAATCGTTTGCCAGACCACGGCGACCGAGCGTAACGTCGCCGCGATCCGGGCAGCAATCACTGCCCAGAATCCCCAGGCCGAGATCGAGTTTGTCGATACGGTTTGCCTGCCCACGAAGGAGCACCAGCGCGCCCTGGAGCGAATGCTTGGCGAGGTCAATGCCGTCGTGGTGGTGGGTGGACGTAATTCAAACAACACGCGCGAGCTGGTTGACCGCTGCCGGAAGCGCCAGTGCCCGGTGCTTCATGTCGAGTCGGCGGCCGAGCTTGATCCTGCCTGGTTCAAGGAATTCGCCACGGTGGGCCTCACGGCCGGCACCTCAAGCCTTGACGAGACCATTGACGAGGTGCATCGGGCCCTTATCTGGATTGGCTCGAGCAATCGGAATGCCGCACGAACGGGATTCGACTGCCGTTCGGCACTCTCCATTCCCGTGACGCGAACCCAGGAGGTATTGCGATGAACGAGCGAAAACCATGGAGGCCTGGTGCGGGAGCGATTGTTCTGATCGTGCTGGCCTTGATCGTGATGGCGATCCTCGCCACACGCACGAGCCGGACGCTTGGGCTGCACCAACCCCTTCAGCTCGATGACTTCTTCTTCACGATCGAAGACGCCCGGCCTCTTCCTGATGGGATTGAGCCTCCCCCACAAGGCGATTCAGATCCCGCCAAGGTGAAATACCTGGTTCGATTGAAAGTTGAGAACAAGGCCCTTCGAGTTCCCTTCAAGTACGACGGCAATGCCCTCTGGTTTGTCGATCTCAGCGGAAAAAGCCCGATCCTCAGGCCACAGGCGGAGCGGTCGTCCTCCGGGGAGCTGCGTGGCGCCGACCGTGCACCTGCTCAAGGCGGGCGAATCAACAACGACGGATTATCTGTTTTCGCTGCCGCCCGATCAGTCGAACCTTCGGCTCCGAGTGATGCCCAGCGGTGCGGTCGGCGACATGCTCGAGTGGCTCTTCTTTGGCCGCAAGGAGTTTCGGCTTCCCTCAGCAGCACCTTCCGCAACGGCCCTGGATGCGGCAAAATAGCGTCATGGTGGAAGAACTTTGGCGTCCCTCACTCGATCTGGCCCTGCACAGGAACCGGCAGTCGCCCCAGGTTCGTTTCGTGCAGCTTGCGACCGTGCGGGAAACGGGCCGGCCAGCCGTCCGAACCGTCGTCTTTCGCGGCTTCCTTGGCGATTCGCATCGATTAACCTTCACGACGGACCTGAGAAGCGTCAAGGCGGCCGAGATCGAAAACTGTCCTTGGGTGGAAGCATGCTGGTACTTCCATCTGACCCGGGAACAGCTTAGGTTCTCGGGAACCGCGAGCCTGGTTGGGCCTGACGACCATGACCCGAGGCTCCGCGAATCGCGCCTGGCCGTATGGCGAGAGATGTCCGATGAGTCGAGGCTGACCTACACCTGGCCAGACCCCGGCCGTCCCCGCGAGCCTCTGGCGCCGTTCCCCACGCAGGCTCCCGACCCCCGCGAACCGCTGCCCCATTTTGCACTCTTGATCCTGGAAGTTCGCGAGGTCGATCATCTCGAGCTGCAAGGCAACCCGCAACACCGCTGGCGATACACGCGCGACGTCCACGGACGGTGGTCGGGCATCGAGATCAACCCGTGAAGCCCACCGGACCAGCAGAGCGGCCATTCTGAACACCGTTCTAGCCGTCCTAGAAGTCGCTCTCCGCGTGGGGCCGTTCCCCGGTGATCGAGCGCTCCTGGGTCTTCAGCCGATTGACAAAGTCTTCGATGCCCGCCCGCGCAACCTGGGCGTCTTGCTCGCCGGTGCCGCCGCCTACCCCGACGCCGCCGATCACCTGGCTATCGACAACCACCGGCACCCCGCCGTATAGGGTGGTGAGCTTGCCGCCACTGGCGAGCGCGGCGTTTTGCAGGCTCAGGTTCAGAAGCGGGTCGGGATTGGCCGTGCCCGCCGGTAAAGGCCCCGTGGGCTGACGGAACGTGGCCGCGGTGATCGCTTTGGTGAGCGAGGTGTATGCGCTGGCCGGCCGGGCGCCGTCAACCCGATCGAAGCTGAGCAAATGGCCTCCGTCGTCGACCACCGCGATGTTGACCTTCAGGTTCATCGACGCGGCTTTGTGCTCCGCGGCGGAGATGATGGTGCGCGCCCCTTCCAGCGTTAATCGCACCTGATTGCGTACCACCAAGTTCTCGCCGATGGTCCGGCCGAGGCCCAGGTCGTTCGACAGCCTGGCCGCGGCGGAAGAGTCTGCCACTCCGTGGGCTGGGCCGTTTTCAGAAGCAGTTTTCACCCGGGGAGCTACGTCGGGGGCCGGCCGTTCAGCCTGGGGCAGCTTCCCCTCGGCCTTGGCGGTGGTCAGCGCGGTCTGGAGAGCAGCGATTCCCTGCCGCAGGCCATCGTCGAAGCCCGCCCTGCGGAAGTATTCGACGAAGGCGTCGCGCACCCTGTGGCGCGCCGACTGAGGAATCGCCTCGGAATAACTCCGCGACACCAGTACCTCGATCTTCGATTCCTGCTTGGCGATCAGGATGAAGACCCCGCGCAGGCCTGAGCGCCTGGCCAGCCGGATTGCGACCGTATCGATCGACTCTCCGCCAAGCGTCATGATCGTTTCGATGAGAACAGCTACGCCCGTGGACTTTTCCATCGTCTCGAGGGTTTCGTGGGCCCGGCGCACCGCCTCAGTGGAAAACATGCCGGCGTTGTCCCGTACGTCGGAAGGCACGTGGGTCATCTCCGGCAGAAACGATTTCTGCCTTCGCCCCTGCGTCAGGTCAAGGGGTGAGCGTGGACCGCGGTCCACCTGGCTTTCGGAGGGTCGGGAGTTAATGGTCCCTGGCGTCTGCCCGAGTGCCGCCGGCCCAAGCCCCAAAGCCAGCACGGACAGCAATACGAATTGAGCACGTCGGCCCTGTGACCATGAGCGTTGCCTGTCAGTTGTCCTCTTCATGCTTTGTGCTCCTTCGATGGATCCGTGTCGAGTCGGCCACACATACGCCGGCTTCCCCTGTCGGGGCTGGACCGCTTCTCCCAGGTCGGGCAATATTTGGTCAGGGCAGCTTCCTGATTCGCATGTCCTTGAACTCCACCTCCATCGGTCCGCCGGCATGAATTTGCACGGCGATCTGGCCACCTTTGGAGATGGCCAGATCGTCCTCGCGGTAGATGACTGAGGCCACTCCATTCAAGTATAACGTGATCTTGTCTGCGTCTGCGCACAAGACATAATGGTTCCAGCCATCTTTCTTGAGGGTTTCCATGGCCTTCGCCGAGGCCTTGGCCAGCACGCGATTACGACGGGACTCGTCGTACAGGCAGCCCCAGTAATTCTCGCCAATATCGGCCTGGTAGCCCGACATCTCCGTGCCTGGCACCCGCACGCTGCGAAACTGGACGCCGCTGTTCCCCTGTCCGTCCTTGAGCCGGAACCGCAGCGAGAGGATAAAGTTACCATAATTCTGCTTGCTGGAGAGAAACTCGTTGTGCTTGATCCCCGGCGACTTGCCGATGATTGATTCGCCCGCGGCCGACCACAAGGCCGTGTTCCCCTCCCAGCCGGTAAGGTCGCCGCCGTTCACCAGGGAGGCAAATTCGGCCGTTGTCAAGACAGGCGGTGCGCCATCGAGAAGACGCAACCAGCGCATCACGATCGCGGCGAAGTACGTCGCTCCCAGGCTGGCCGGGCCGCCCGGGGCGATCGCGTAGCTGCCGTCGGGCTGGCGGCAGCGAGCGATGTAATCGAGCAAACGCGGTTCGTCGGGCTTTTCCTTCAGCATGTAAAGAGCCCGCATCACGCGATAGGTGCTGGAAAGATCCGAGGGCCCGGCATCCTTCGACCAGGCGCCGTCGGGCCGCTGGCCAGCCTTGATGGCCGCGATGACGCCGTCGCGCCGGTCGAGCTTCAGCCCCATCCGCATCACCGCCGCCGCGGCGCCGCCGGTTGCGAATGCCTTGCCGGGCCCTGTGCCGAACGATCCGTCGGGCTGGCGCATGGCCTCGATCTGCTGGAGCCAGCGGGGGAAGTCGGGCGACTTGCTTTCCACGGCCTCGAGACCGGCGATCGACATCCTGACCTCTTCAAAGGCCTTGGCATGGGTGCTGAAGAAAGCAATCGCGTCGTCAATCGTCCCCTTATCGGCGATCTTGAGCTCACCAGCGGCCAGCAGACCGACTGCCGTCGTAACAACGTCGGGCTTGCCCCCTGGTGTTTGCGCGAAGCCACTACCCTGAATCTTGCACGACTTCACGAAACTGACGCACCCCGCGACGTCGGGAATCGATCCGCCCACATAATCGAGCACGCGGATCGCCGTGTTCGTCGCACCCAGTGTCGAGGGTTGGCCCGGGCCCGCCGCGAACCCTCCGTCCTCCTTTTGAAGGCTCGCCGCGAACGCGGCCGTCTGCGCGAAGTCGGCAGCCGATTGAGCGCGGGCCCCTGCCCCGACCGTCTGAACGAGCACCACGATGGCCAGAACGCGTGAAGAAGCTTTCATGGACCACTTTCTCCCTGATCTGGTTGTCCAAAGTGCGAGGGAGACTCCCCCACGGCACCGCTCTTGACCCATCAGTCTGACACGGAGCCTCGCCAGGAGCAACCGAGTGGCAGGCAAATCAGGCATCCTTTCACTCACGGTGAACGTGGATGAAATGATCGGTGAAAACGGAATTGGGAACGGATTCTCCGTCTTTGGGCATGTGACACGAGATGCAGCCCGACTTCGGATTGACTGGGCAAGTGATCCGCGCCTTGAAGGCCTGTCCTGAGCCACGCTCTGGCGGGAGTGAGAGGGCCGGGGTCGTGCTTCCATGACACTGGAGGCATTTCGCCTCGTAGTATTCGCTCGATGTTTCGGCGTCGCGATGGGGGTTGTGGCAAGTGACGCAGTCGAGCTTGCCGCCGCTCTCGCGATAACATCGGCTTTGGGGCAGCGTGGTTCCCTGAAATCGGACTTCCGTGGACGATGGTTGGCCCAGCGCGACGGCGGCGCTTCTGCGGGCGTGGCACTGACCGCAAAGCTGAATGATGGGCTCGCCGTGGGCCATGGTGGGGCGGGCGATGGCTAGGTCGTCCGGTTTCCGTGAGGATTCGAGCGCCAGCAGATGGTTTCCGCCGGGACCGTGACACCTCTCGCAGCCGATCGCGAGGTCGTCGGCTTCGGGCCCTTTCCCACTCAGCACAGCCGTCGGGTTTGTCTGGTGGCAAGAAACGCAGAGGCGAACACCGTCTCGCGTCTGGGGAGCACCCCGGTAGTGCTCATCATCGCTGGGGCGCCCGGCTTGACCGAAGGTCGCTTTCCAGCCGAGCTCGGATCCGTAGAATGAGAGCCGGCTTTCGAAGTAATGATCCTCTTCATCATGTCCGACAGGCGTCAGGCCCCGGTCTCCCGATCCGAATGCGTAGTCGAGGATCGTGCGCGCGACACGGCCGTGAGCGCGGGTCTCGTGCTCGATATGACCGTCCCGACGCAGATAGGAATGTGTGACGGCGGGATCATCCGGGTCTGCGACCGGCTGTTTGGGAAAAGGAAGCTCGGCCATCTGTCCCACCCGAAAAAATGTCCGGTTGTGGCGGCTGTGCTCCTGCAAGTCGGCATTGGACACGTGGCACTCGGCACACTTCGCCGCGCCGACGTAAGCGGCCGGCTCCGGCATAAGCGGCCGGCTCTCCCGGTACGACAGGGGCGCCGCAAAAGGGCCGGGCTCGACGATTTCCGCTCTTGAAGATCGGACCGGCAGAGCAACCAGGACAATTCACGATCGTGAGTCTCGGCCGGCCAGAGCGCCAGCGCCTCGCGAGCCTGGGCGGGCCGGCCTGTGCGGAGCAGGCAATTCGCCATCAGCCTGGCGGTGCGCTCGATCTCGCTGGCTTCAACCCCCTTGTCAGATTCGTCCAGCGCGATTTGCAGCGCGGATGCAGCACGTTCCGGATCGTTCATCTGGGAGTACACGTCACCCAGTATCACGCCGCCACGGACCCGCCAGCCGGGCTGCCGCAGGAGTGGTTCGGCCGCCACGACCGCCTCGTGGAAGCGATCGAGCGTGGCCAGGTTTCGTGCCAGAATCGCTCGGGTCGCGAAGTGATTCGAGTCCTTCGTCAAACCGCGCCTCCATGTCTCGACCGCCACCCGCAGGTGACCCTTCCGAAGCTGCTCAAGACCCAGGAGGTAAAAGTCTTCGGCGGCGAGCGACTGCTCGTCAAGCTGCTTGTAGATCGACAGGGCCCTCGTCTCATTTTCCTGGTGCAAGGACGAACGGGCCAGAAGACGCAACGCGTCCTTATCGTCAGGGGCCGTCCTGAGCCTGATGCGGGCCAGTCGTGCAGCCGTGTCCCAATCTCCCCGATCGTAGGAGGAGGCCGCCTCCGCGAGAGGATCAGCCAGGAAGGGACGCCGGGAAACAAGAAGGAACAGAGCAGCGACACCCAGGGTCAGCACCGTGAGGCAAAAGGTGAGGGTTCGTCGCGCCGATCCAACTCGTCTTGACATGCCGCAGACTCCGAAAACCTTCGGTGATGACAACTCATTCTTGTTGTCGAATTGCGCGCTTGTCAAACGGCCCGGGCGGCGGCCGCGCGAGATGGGACTGTGTCCTTTCTCACCGCCTGGCGGAGTTCTGGTCGCGGCTCGCCGACGAATCGTCACGCCGGATTCTGATGAAATGATCCGTGAACCGCGAGTGGGGAATTGGCGTCTCCCCTTTCGGCATGTGGCATGACACGCATCCTGACGCGGATTGAACCGGACAGGTCGTTCGGGCTGAAGGCACATTGTGCCCCGGCCCAGCGTCTGCCGTTGCAGGCCGTGCGCCTGGAGCTGGCGCTGCATGGCACTCGAGGCACCTGGCTTCGTAGTGGCGAGGATTCGTTTCGGCGTCGCGATGGGGGTTGTGGCAAGTGACGCAGTCGAGCTTCTTGCCGCTCTCGATATAGCAGCGGCTCCAAGTCAGCGAAGAGGCCTGGAAGCGAATCGCGGTTTGCAGCGAGGGCGTTGGCTCGGTGCCGACCTTTGTGGGATCGTGGCATTGGCCGCAAAGCTGGATGATCGGCTCGCCGCGGGCGGCGGACGGCCGCGCGATGGCCAGGTCGCTGGGCGAGAGGGAACCGGCAACCGCCAGCAGGTGATGACCGCCGGGCCCATGGCACCGCTCGCAGCCGATCGCCGGGTCGGCGGCCTCGGGGCCCATGGTCGTCAAGACGGCCATGGGATTGGTCTGGTGGCACAGAATGCAGCGCCTGACGACGTCAAGATTGAGCAGCGAGCCCTGAGAGGACGCTGGCTGGTCGGGACGAGCGCTCTGACCCGATGTGACGTCCCAGCCCCCCGCGCTGGAATAGTAAGAAAGACGACTTTCGAAGAGATGGTTCTTGTCGTTGTGGCCGACGAGTGTCAGGCCGCGATCGCCGGAGCCAAACGCATAATCGATGACCGTGCGAACGATGCGGTCAGCAATCCGGGTCTCAACCTCCAGATGCTCTCCGCTCTTGTGGAAAGTGTGCACTACGCCGGTCTGGGTAGGGTCGGCCAGCGGCGCTTTGGGCAAGAACGGCAGTTCAGCGATCTGCCGGCTGCGAAAGAAAGTGCGCCCGTGCCTGCTACGCTGCTGGGAACGAAAATTCCTGGGATGGCACCCGGCGCACCGGGCGGCGCCCACATAAGGGGCGGGCTCGGCCGCCAGTGGATGGACGTCTACGTAATGCTTCGCGGCAGCCGCCTGGGACGAAGGGCTCTTGCCTTCCTGGAGATCACATCGGGCCAGCATGAATTGGAACTCGTGATCGTCGCTTCTCGATGCGGCGGACAGGGCCGCAAGCAGTGCGCGTGCCTTGGAAGGCTTACCAGTCCGAAGCAAACACCGAGCCAGCAACAGGCGGCTGCGGTCGATCTCGGCGGGCTTGATCGATGGATCAGTCCCCTCGAGCCCTCGGCCCAGAGCGACGACTGCTTGTTCCGGGGCGTTCATCATGTCGTAGATATCGCCCAGCAGGAGGTTGGCGCGTTCCTTCCAACCCGGCTGGAGGAGCAGTTGCTGTACGACGAACGTTGCGCCACTGAATCGGTCGAGCCGCGCCATCGCCTGCGCCAGGCTCGCCAGCATCTCGGCATGACCGGGATCTTTCTGGACGCCAAGCTGCCACGACTCGACCGCGCCGGCGAGATTCCCTCTTCGCTCTTGCTGGAGGCCCAGCAAATAAAAATCTTCGGCAGCCAAGGCCTCGTCGCCCAGACCCTTGTAGATCTCCAGGGCCCTTGCCTCGTTGTCAAGACGAAGCCGCGCGTGCGAGCAACCGAGACGCGTCGGCATCATGGTGTTGCGTTTTCAGGCGGACGCGGGCAAGTCGCCCTGCTTCGAGCCAATCGTGCCTCTGGTAAGCCGCGAGGCCGGCGCCAAGGGGATCGAGAGGGGAATGGAAGCGTGACCAGAGATGCTCGAAGGTGGCTATGACGATCGAAGAGAAAACGACCGCAGACGCCAGCCAGACCGCGATCCTGCGTTTCCGCCTGGCCGCGTCTTGCATGGTACGCTACTCCGCCAGCTTGCCCTGCCCGATGTTCCACATTCTGGGCCGGACGACAGGTGTTGTCAATTCGCCGGTAGGGGGCTCACCAGAGGCACATCCCAGCTCGGTCGCGGCGACCATGGACCAAGGGCCATGCCCAAACCTCGCGCATGGTCCTTCGATCGCCGCATCGGCCCACGCACGAGGCGGGAGCCATGTTGTGCCGGCTGGGCGGGCGTTGATCATTCCCAACGCGGTTCGGAGAATCACCGACCGACCAGAGATCTTCTTGTCGATGGTCCAGGAATCTTGGTATAGTACGTCACCGGATGTGCTTCCTTGCATTTAGCATGTAGTGAGTCAATCACCAGAGAATGTCAGATCGGCATGGCATACCACTCCGCCATCGAACTCGGTCCCTCGGACCGAGCGGCCAACTGACGTAGGGCTCACAAGCGGCCCCGGAAACCCAATTCAACGTCCTGACGAGAGCAGGCCAGTATTGATGACGATGTCTACGTCCGACCTCAGCCTGGAGCCCAAGAGGAATGTCGTTCACACGCGGATACGTGCCAACGAGACGGGCAGGCTGATCGACATCCCGGAACTACTCAGGTACGGGGAGCTGTTGCTGACCCTCGCCGAGCGCGATCTTCGAGTTCGCTACAAGCAGACAGTTCTGGGGGTCGTATGGGTGGTCGCGCAGCCTCTCATGGCCTCGTTGATTTTCGCGTTCGTCTTCGGCGTGATCGCGCGGTTTCCGAGCGGAGGCACGCCCTACGTCCTGGTCGCCTTCTCGGGCATGCTGGGTTGGAGCACCTTTTCCAGCATCGTGGGACGGGGCAGTGCCTCGCTGCTGAGCAATTCCAGTATGATTTCGAGAATCTATTTCCCGAGGCTGGTGCTGCCGCTTGCCGCGGCCTCGGCCGCGCTGGTCGACTGGGGATTCTCGCTGGGACTGATGTCTTTGATGATGGCTTGGTATAGAGTCTGGCCGGGCTGGGGGGCCCTCCTCTTGCCCGTCTGGATTGCGATCATCGCGATTCTGGCTCTTGGCTTGGCCTTGATCGCATCATCGCTCATGGTGCGTTATCGCGATATCAGCCACATCATCCCCGTGGCGCTGCAACTGGGTCTCTACATCAGCCCCGTGGCCTTGTCGATGCAAAACGTTCCCGAGAAGTATCGCTGGGTACTCTGGCTCAATCCGCTCTCCGGCCCGCTCGAGGCGATCCGATGGTCGCTGCTGGGGCAGGGAATGCTATCCCTTTCGGCCCTGGCCTACGCGATCTTGGCAGCGTCCGCCATCTTCTGGTTGGGACTGACTGTGTTCAAGCGACTGGAGGGAAGCTTCGCCGATGTCATCTAACGACCTCGCCGTGTCGGTTCGAGGACTGAGTAAGTCCTACGTTATCGCCCACAACTCCGGACGACCAACCAACTTCAGGGAGGCGATTGTTGACCGCCTGCGGCACCCACTGGGGAATGGCCGAGATCGGACGGAGACGTTCTGGGCACTCAAGGATGTCGAATTTGACATCCAACGCGGTGAAGTCGTCGGCATCATCGGCCGAAACGGAGCCGGCAAAAGCACACTGCTAAAGACGCTGTGCCGAATCACGACCCCGACGAGCGGCGTGATCGACATTTACGGGCGGGTTGCCAGCCTGCTGGAAGTCGGGACCGGTTTCCACCCGGAGCTGACCGGACGGGAGAACGTCTTCCTCAACGGTAGCATCCTCGGGATGTCGCGCCGTGAGATCAAGCGCAAGTTTGACGAGATCGTCGAGTTTTCCGGAGTCGAAAAGTTCCTGGATACGCCGGTCAAGCGTTACAGCAGCGGCATGTACGTGAGGCTGGCGTTCGCAGTCGCGGCGCATCTAGATCCCGAGATCCTGATCGTCGACGAGGTCCTGGCCGTCGGCGACGCGCAGTTTCAGCGCAAGTGTCTGGGCAAGATGGAAGAGATCACCGAGGGGCAGGGTCGCACAATCCTGTTCGTGAGCCACAACATGGCGAGTATCAATCAACTGTGCGGCCGGGGAATCTTGCTGCGAGACGGGCAGGTCGCATTCGACGGGCCCGCCGCCGATGCAGTACAGGGCTATTTCAAACTTCTGAGCCCGGAGGAGCTGGGGGTGGAGGACGGCGTGGCCCGGGCAACTCTACCGTCAAGTGAACATTTGGACATGAGGCTGCTCGAAGTACGAGTCAAGGACGAAGAGGGACACTTGCTTCGGACCGATGTGCCGCACGACGGAGCCATGGAAGTCGAGATCGACTACGAGGTCATCCGGCCGATCCCGGACGCCTACGTGACGTTTTGCTTCACGGACCTGTCGGGGGCCAACGCCTGGTGGCAATACGATGCGGAAACGCCGGTGTTCGGCCAGCGGAAACCAGGGCGTTACCGCGCCAGGGTCGACGTCCCGGCAGGGTTCCTCCGGGCGGGTACTTACCACGTCCGGCCGTCCATCGCCCAACTGGGCCAAAATCCGATCGACTACCACGGCGCACTCTTCCATGTCACGATCGACGACCGCCACTCGGTGCTGGCCCGAAAAGGAGTCCAGTGGCCAAGCCTGGTGCGGGCGGCGACGCAGTGGTCAACGGAGGAAATCACCTGACGGGCGATGCAGCGAACAACGAGACCTTACCTCATTGAACCATCCGATTCGACTCAGAGTGTGGTCATGCTGATCAAAAACCTACTGCGCTTTGGTTACCGAATGATCCCTGTCGGGATCCGGCCGATTGCGCGGAGGAGTTACGACGCCCTGATCGGTGAGCCGCACGAGCTCATCAGGTATTACCGGAATAATGATCGGCCCGCGGAGGATCTTCGCGATAAGTTGGAGAGTCGGTACCACTGGTTCGTGGACAACTTCATCCGCAGGATACCACAGCGCCGCCAGATATCCTACTTAACTCACCTCCCGGTGCTGCTGGCTCTTGGCGAGCACTGTCAGGTGAGGCGGGTGCTTGAACTGGGCTGCGGCATGTACAGCACGCCGACTTTTCTCGACAGGGAGTATTTCCCAGAGCTTGAGCAACTGGACTCGATTGAGAACGACGCGGCCTGGGGAGAGAAGGTGCGGGAAACCGTCGGCGAGAAGGATCGGCTGGGCTTGCGGGTCGTCGCGGGGGCGATGGCCGAGGCGCTGGGATCGCTCGACCTGGACGCCTACGATGTGATCTTCGTCGACGACTCACTTACGACTGGCCAGCGCAGTCGCACCATCCGCAGACTGACTTCCGTGAACCACCCTGTCGTCGTCATCCACGACTTTGACACCCCGGTCTATCGTAGCGCGGCACGCGGGTTCGCACACCGGTTCCGATTCACGGCCCTTAACCCGAACACGGGAGTGGCATGGAATGACGCGAGACTGCAAATGTCCTGCCTGCAACAGGCCAACTCCATCGTCAAGACCCACTATCGCGAGATTCCCCTGGACGATCCCGTCGATTTCCAAAAGTGGCTGAGAGTCCGGCTGAAGGGTCTGCTTCGGTCGGGCATGGAGGTCTGAGTGTCCCGCGATGTCGGCTCCCCGGAGAGTGAGAATTCCGAGGGCCGGCATTCGGACTGATGTAAATCTGGCTTCGAGGAACACCATGTTCAAAGGCAAGACCTTGCTAGTTACGGGGGGAACGGGCTCCTTTGGAAACGCCGTCGTCCACCGCCTGCTCAAGACCGACATCGCTGAGATCCGCATCTTCAGCCGCGACGAGAAAAAGCAAGACGACATGCGGCATGAGCTGCGGGATCCGAGGCTGAAGTTCTACATCGGCGACGTCCGCGATCCCAACAGCATCAACAGTGCAATGCGACGGCGTGGACTACGTCTTCCATGCCGCGGCGCTCAAGCAAGTTCCCTCATGCGAGTTCTACCCCATCGAGGCGGTCTACACGAACGTGCTGGGAACCGAAAACATACTGAACGCCGCGATCGCCAACGGTGTCAAGAACGTGATCGTCCTGAGCACGGACAAGGCGGTCTACCCCATCAATGCCATGGGCATGACCAAGGCCGTCATGGAAAAAGTGGCCATCGCCAAGTCGCGAATCCAGGGCGAGGGGGGCACGGTCATCTGCGTGACCCGCTACGGCAACGTGATGGCGTCGCGCGGCTCGGTCATTCCGCTATTCGTCGATCAACTCAAAACGGGTAGGCCGATCACGGTGACCGACCCGGACATGACTCGGTTCATGATGACACTGGATGACTCGGTTGACCTGGTGCTTTTCGCGTACGAGAAAGGCCGGGGTGGCGACATGTTCGTACAAAAGGCACCCGCGGCCACCAT
This sequence comes from uncultured Planctomycetaceae bacterium, assembly GCA_963813575.1. Taxonomy (GTDB): domain Bacteria; phylum Planctomycetota; class Planctomycetia; order Isosphaerales; family Isosphaeraceae; genus Aquisphaera. The sequence goes on along the minus strand of CAWFAF010000038.1, from coordinate 1,109,308 downwards.
CGGGCAACTCGCCCGGGTCCTGCAAGAACTGTTTCGGGCGGATAACGAGCTACGCGTCATCGGCACGCGCCACGGCGAGAAGAAGCACGAGACGCTGCTGAACCGCGAGGAAATGGTGCGCGCCACCGACCTGAACAGGTACTACCGGATCAGCTCGGACAGCCGCGACCTGAATTACGCGCTCTATTTCGAGGAAGGCGAGAAGCAGGTGACCGAACACGAGGACTACACTTCGGCCAATACCCATACGCTGACCGACGACGAGTTGCGGAGCCTCCTACTACGGCTCGACTTCATCCGGCAACAATTGAACAAGTGACGTGCCGGGCCGCGGACCTGTACGGAGGAGCCATGAAAACGATCCTCGTCACCGGCTCGGAAGGTTTCATGGGCCGCAATCTTGTCGCGGCGCTGAAGCGCGCGGGGCGATTCGCCGTGCTGGAGTTCGATCTGGGCCAATCGAGCACGGGACTGAGCAGGCTGGCGGCCCAGGCCGATCTGGTCTTCCACCTGGCAGGCGTCAACCGGCCCAAGGACGAGCGGGAGTTCGCGGAGGGCAACGCGGATCCTTACCCGGTCTCTTTGCCGCGCCCTCGAAGCCGCTGGCCGCAAGACACCCCTGGTGCTCAGCTCGTCCATTCAGGCCGAGCTAGACAACCCCTACGGGCAGGAGCAAGAGGGAGGCTGAGGACGCCGTGCTGGAGTACCACCAGCGGACGGGTGCGGCCGCTTTCATCTACCGGTTCCCGAACGTGTTCGGAAAGTGGAGCAGGCCCAACTACAACACCGTCGTGGCGACGTTCTGCCACAACATCAGCCGCGGTTTGCCCGTGCAGATCAACAATCCTGAAGCCGTCGTCCGGTTCATTTACATCGACGATGTGATCCGGGCCTTCCTCGGCATCGCCGACCGGAGCGAGCACGACGCCAGGGTGACGCGCCCCGAGATCGGCCCTATCCTCGAGATCACCATCGGCGGCCTTCGCGATGAGATCACATCGTTCAGGGAGAACCGTCGGAAAGGTCTTTTGCCCGATCTCTCAGACCCACTTGTCAAGTATCTTTACTCGACCTATCTCTCCTTCCTCGAAACAGGGGACTTCGCCTACCCGGTGGAGCTCGAGGACGGACGATCGCGGCTGGCTGTTCGAGTGGATCAAGTCGCCCCACGCGGGGCAGGTCTTCGTGTCGCGCACGCTGCCTGGAATCACCCGCGGCAACCATTACCACGACACCAAGGTTGAGAAGTTCTGTGTCGTCCAAGGAGAGGCGATCATCCGGTTCCGGCACATGGTGACTGGTGAAACTGTGGAGTACCCAGTCAACGGCCACGATATCCGTGTCGTGGACATCCCGCCGGGTTACACTCACTCCATCGAGAACGTCGGGCGTGGAGACATGATCACGCTCTTCTGGGCCAACGAGATCTTTGATCCCGAACGCCCTGACACGTTCGCGGAGCCCGTGATCCGGCCCGCCGTGGGAGCGAGCGGCCCATGAGCGACGCGCCGGCGAAGATCAAGGTGATGACGATCGTCGGGACACGGCCGGAGATCATCCGCTTGTCCCGCGTGATGGCGGTGCTGGAGCAGGTCACCGACCATGTGCTGGTCCACACCGGGCAGAATTACGATTACGAGCTGAACGGTATCTTCTTCGAGCAACTGGGAGTTCCCAATCCCAGGCACTACCTTGAGGCCGCAGGCCGGAACGCCGCGGAGACCATTGGGCTGACCATTGCGAAAGCGGATGTCGCGATCGAGGCGGAGAGGCCCGACGCCGTACTCGTCCTGGGTGATACCAATAGCTGCCTGGCGGTGATCCCCGCCAAGCGGCGCAAGGTCCCGGTCTTCCACATGGAAGCAGGGAACCGCTGCTTCGATATGCGGGTTCCAGAGGAGATCAACCGGCGGATCGTGGACCACGTCAGCGATATCAACCTGTGCTACTCCGAGCACGCGCGGCGCTACCTTCTGGCGGAGGGTTTCCCGCCGGACCGTGTGATGAAGACCGGTTCGCCGATGAAGGAGGTGCTGGACCACCACCGGGCCTCAATCGAGGCCTCGGACGTCCACCGGCGGCTCCGCGTCGACAAGGGACGCTATTTCACCGTCAGCCTGCACCGCGAGGAGAACGTGGACGACCCGGCTCGGCTGGGCAGCCTGGTGGAGTCGCTAAACGCCCTGGCCGACCGATACGGCCACCCCCTGGTATTCTCGGTTCATCCTCGAACGAGGAACCGGCTGGAGGCCGGCGGGCACCGGCTACATGACCTCGTTCAGGCCATGCCGCCGCTGGGCTTCTTCGACTTCGTCGCGTTGCAGAAGGAGGCCTTCTGCACGCTCTCCGACAGCGGCACGATCACGGAGGAGTCATCGATCCTGGGCTTTCCCGCCGTCACCGTGCGGGAAGCTCACGAGCGGCCTGAAGGGATGGATGAGGGGGCTGTCATCATGACGGGCCTGTCCCAGGAGAGGATCCTCCAGGCGGTCGAGCTGACCCGGAAGCAGTTCGAGCAGGTCGGTCCCTGCCGGACCCCGGACGACTACCGGGCCGACGGCGTCTCGTGGAAGGTGGCGAAGATCATTCTGGGCTACACGGATTACGTGAACCGCAGGGTCTGGCAAAAGGCTTGATCGCAGAGAGAGACTCCAGGATGGAGAGAGCGGGAGATCTCGAGAGTGATAAGGGGCAAGAGAGGGTCGCGTCGTGGGTACTGAGCGGAACAACCATACGGGGCGGTCCTGCGTTTATCACATGGTTCAGCCCTATTTCTTCGCGCACCACCATCTGCACCGAAGGAAGCTGGAGTCCTTGCGAGCCGCAGGGTTGCCGGCCTGGTGCGTGGCCTTCGTGCCCGAAGGGCTCTACAGCGAGCATCGAGCACGATACGAGGCGGCCGTCAAGACCGGATTCACCAAGGTCATCCGGGTCCCGATCGGTGCGTCCCTTAATCGCCGGGTCGCTCGCTTCCTCGGATGGCAGGCGCTCTGGCGAGGTCGGGTTCTGGTGCACGTGCTCCGTTGCGATCCCTCCCCGGTGATCAAGCTTCGTCGCTTGCCGGGAATGGCCTCGAGAGTCCGGTTCGTCATGGAATACGAGGGCGACCAGCCCGCTGAGTTCATCTACGAATCCGCTTTCGTGGAGGATCCCCGCCCGCCCGAGGTCCCGCCACCGGAATTGAAGCAGCATTACGACATCATGCTTGCTCAACAGACTCACACACGCCAGTGAGTCGGACGGCATGGTGCTGATGTCGCGCGAGCATATCGACGTTTGGGAAAATCGCCTGGGCCGATCCATCCGGGCCTGTTGCCTCCCACACTCCCCGACCCTTCGAGGATCCGGTTCGAGCCCGAGGCGCGATCCCAGATTCGTTCGAGGCACGGTTTAACCGATGCGGTCGTCTTCGCCTACGCGGGCAACGTCATCTGCAAGTGGCAACGCTTTGAGAGCATGTGCCGCTTCGTGGGTCGCCTGACCGAGTGGCTGCCCAGCGCGCATTTCCTTGCCTTGGTTCGAGTGGACGATCTCGATCTGGCACGCGAGATCGCGGCACGGTGTCACGTGGCGGAACGATCGACGATCCTCCACGTGGCACCAGAAGAGATGGCGGGCTATCTTTCCGCCGCGGACGCGGCCCTTTTCCTGCGTCACACACACACCATGAACCTCGTGGTGACCTCCGCGAAGCTCGGCGAATACCTCGCCGCGGGCCTGCCGGTGGTCACGACCGGCGCCAATGCGGGCGTGGTCAATGAGTTCATCCGGTCGAGCAGGCGGGTGTGTTCCTGCCGGATTCGTTGACCATCGATGACCAGACCCGGACCGACCTGGAGCAAGTCCTCGGATCGAGCGCCGACCCTGCATGGAGGAGGAGATTGAGCGATGCCACGACCGCTTGGCTCGGTGGTGAGAACGATGCGTTTCCCAAGTATGTGTCCTTCATCCGTGGGGTCCTCTCATGAGCCACGTTCCCTCTCAGGCTGCACACTCCAGTTCTGGAGCCTCCGGTCCGCTCGTCGTCGAGCGAAGGCCGTCTCTGGGTGCTGGGGGATCTCTGCCTCGCCGCGGAGGTGGAACGGCGCATCTTGAGCGACCCCGCTTATCGCCCACTGGGTGCGCTCGAATCCATGATGTCCGAGCGGGACCGACTCGTCGCCAATGTGGAGTGCGACCTGACGGAACGTGACAAGCCGATGCCTCTGAAGGCCGCCCGCTTGAAGGCGAACCCCGTCATGCTGCTCTGCCTTGGGCGGCTCGACATCGCCGTCCTGGGCAACAACCACGTTGGCGACTTTGGAGAGGACGGTGCCGCCGATACCGTCGCGAGTCTGGCACGTCACGGCATCCAGCCCGTCGGCTTCGGAGCGAATCTGGAAGAAGCCTTGCGGCCGTCCGTCGTCGAATTGGAGGGCTACAAGCTCGGCATCGTCGCCCTCTGCTGCCCCACGACCAACTCACCGAGGTTACGCGACACCTTATTCGCCAGGCGTCGCCCCACTAACGATCCCGACGCTGCAGCGTGCCATCGAATCCGCACGTCGGGCCGCCGACGTCGTCCTCGCGTACCTTCACTGGGGCGATGAGCAGCAACATTACCCCGTGATCGACCAGGTGCGCCTTGGCAGGCGGGCGATCGACATGGGGGCGGACGCGGTGGTCGGGTGCCACGCGCATGTCATCCAGTCGTTCGAGTACTATAAGGGTCGTTGGATCTTTTATGGCTTGGGCAACTACTTATTTGCCGACCTGTTCTTGTTCCGCCACCCATCCTGACGGCACGGTCGCAGCCGGGGTGATTCGCGCAGGAGCGCCGTAACCGTGAGTCTCTCGCCGTGGCGTTTGTGCTGGACGGCGACGGGTCTCGCCCTGCCCTCCGCCTGGACCGCGTCGTCCCATTCGGATTTGACCACGAACTGACACCGCGAGTCGTCACCCAGGGTGGACTTGACCGTCTCACCCGACGCCTTGAACGCCGCGACCAGTGCCATCCTCCGGAAATCACCGAGGTATGCGTCTTCCTGGGACTTCTCGTGGAAGACGCATTACGAGGCATCTCAATTTGTCCACCGTTACCTTAACCCTCCGCTCGATCGGGACCCGCGAGCCGGACTAGGTGGCCTGGTACATCGGGCAACCTCCAAGGCCTACAGGACCCTGACAGGCAAGGCTTGACCATTTTTGACTCACCCCAGATCCAGCAATGAATCAGCCAGGAGTGTTCCCATGAAACTCGCCATCGTGCAGGATCCCCATGTTTCCGCGGGACGGGATGAGTCGTTCTCGCGCGTCTGGGAGAGCCGGGCGAGGGACGCGGGATTCGAGGTTGAGTCGATCTCGTCGGTCCAACAGGACCTCATCGAGCGTGTACGTGACTGTGCGGGGTTCCTCTGGCGGTTCTTCCATGTGCCCCCTCCGAGAGCAGGCAGATGGGGATGCGGATCGTGCAGGCCATCGAGCACGGTCTCGGCATCCCCGTATTCCCGAACTGGCATACGATCTGGCATTACGACGACAAAGCCGCCCAGTACTACCTGCTCACCGCGGCCCAGATCCCGATCCCCAAGACCTGGGTCTTCTGGAGCTACGGGGAGGCCTTCGACTTCCTCCAGGGTGCTACGTATCCCCTGGTGCTCAAGCTCCCGACCGGTGCCGGCTCGATCAACGTCCGGCTGCTCTCCTCGTTCGAGGAGGCCAAGGAATGGCTCGATCTGCTCTTCTGGTCCGGGGTCTTCGACCTGAGGACCCGCCCGGGCTAGTCCTGCTCGTGCTCCTGAAACGCCTTCGCCCGGCCTTGCGGTGGTGGATCAAGGGAAGGACCCCTGATCCGGGCCCGAGTTTCGATTATCACAAGAAGTGCATGCTGGTGCAGGAGTTCCTGCCCGACAATCCGTTCGATACACGAATCACCGTGATCGGCGATCGGGCCTTCGGATTCCGGCGGTTCAACCGCCCCAATGACTTCCGCGCCAGCGGGAGCGGTCTGATCGACTACGACCTGAGTGCGATCGATGAGGAAACCGTTCGGCTCGGGTTCGCGGTTGCCCAGGCCTTGAAGACCCAGTCCGTTGCCATCGATGGCTTGCGGCGTGGCGACGAGCGGGTCGTCGGTGAGATCAGCTACACCTACGCTGGCCTGGGCGGTACACGACTGCCCGGGTCACTGGGAACTGGACGGCGAGCCGGCCACCGGTGAGTTGCGGTGGGTTGAAGGCCCGATGCATCCTGCCGACGCGATCTTCGAGGACTTCTCCCGGAAACTGCTTCACCATGCAATCGCCTGAGAGCGACGGTATTGTCGCCGCAAGACCGACGCCATACCGGGATGCAAGCGTCTTGAACAAGACTGTATCGTGCCGTATCTGACATGAGAAGATGTCGATTGCAGCCTGGAGTCAATTGCATTACGTTTGATCTGGTCTCCGGCCGTCGTTGCTCGCTATGAGGCTCGGGACATTTGACCGAGCGTTCGGGTCGTCATTCAGGCACCAGCGACCGATCCAACCTGGGCAACGCCTCGATGGGAGCGGGTCAACATTGGTCGCCCTTGGACGAACCTCTTTCGATGATGCCTGTACGTACGACCCTGAAGTGGAGAATGGTCTAAATGATACCGAACTTCCTCATCATCGGACAGACAAAGTGCGCCACGACGACCCTCTGGAGCCTGCTCGGCGATCATCCCCAGATCTTCATGTGCGACCCGAAGGAGCCTCACTACTTCTCCGTGCCAGAACGCTACGCGCAGGGCATTCAATGGTATGAGAGTCTGTTCGAGGGAGCCGGCGACGCGATCGCGATTGGCGAGGCGTCGGCGAGCTACGCCGGCGCACGTTACGGCCAGGTTGCGTCTGAGAGGATTTTTGAGACACTCCCGAACGCCAGACTGATCTACTGCGTTCGCCATCCCCTCAGACGGATCGAATCAGCGTGGATTGACGTGAGATGCCGGCCATATACTGCGCGTAGACGCAAGATTAGGCATTAAACCCGTCGGGACCAACTTCGACCGCGGCATTCGGGAATCGGACGTTGGGAAGAATGAGGTGATCGGTTCGTCTCTTTACTGGCGCCAGATCAACCTCTTCCGGCGTTTTTTCCCGGACGAGCAGATCCATGTCTGCTTCTTCGAAGATTTGATCCGCGATGCCGAAACGACGCAACGGGACTGTCTCCGCTTCCTTAGTGTGGATGCTAACCTGGTGACTTCCGGATCGTCGAGAAGGCTAAATCCATCCGACGTCAAGAGGGAGCCGAGGCGGCTCTACGAGGTGATGAGCAGGATTCCGGGCATCAAACGCCTCGCCCGTCGTCTACCGAATCGCTTGAGGTTCAAGAAGGCAGAAAAACCGGTCTGGACAAGAAAGACGCATGATTATGTTACGAGTATGCTAAACGACGACGCGGCGCAGTTCCTCAGTTATTGCGGCCGTCCCTCCTCGTTCTGGAACCTAGACGATGTTCAATTGCACTGACTGGGGGACGCTGGTGCCCGGAGTGGGCTGCAGCCGCCTTACCCGGGGAGTACCACACTAGCCTGACTGCCGGCGTAAGAATTGACGACGCTCAGAACGACATCTTCACTCTGTGATCGCCTTGCTGCCCGACGATGCGAAGATCATCGAAACGTTCGTTCATGATGTGAAGCGGATTCTCGAGGAGTCCTACGCGAACATCGAGATTCTCCTCATCGAGAACGGTCAGCAATGCTCGGGCGTCATCGTTATCCGGAAATCCAAAATTGTGTTGAAAATGGTAAGGTGATCGGCGGTAATACTTCGGATCAACAGGGCGAGGTCACCGGGTGAGTCGACATGGAAATCCCGGCTCCTGAGCGATCATCTGGGGTCGCACCGGGATGCAGCACCGGGGCTCCGACTTGAAGAGCCTCTCAGAATCGAAGGCTGAGAATGATGTCTGATCTTCCGGGAAATCTGGCCGCCCAGAATTAGCTCTCCGCAGGTCTGGAGGTGCTAGCGGGAGCGGTCTGATCGACCACGACCGAGGTGCCATCGATGAAGCGGCCGTTCGGCTTCGGTTCGCAGTCGCCCAAGCCTCGGAAGACGCAACCCGTTGCCATCGATCGCTCGCGGCGAGGTGAGGAGCGAGTCGTCGGTGAGATCAGCTACACCTACCTTGGCTGGGCCGTGCACGGCTGCCCGGGGCATTGGGAACTCGACGGCGAGCCGGCAACTGGTCAGTTACGGTGGGTTGAAGGTCCGATGCATCACGCGGACGCAATTCTCGAGGACTTCTGCCGAAAACTGGTGGAACCCGCGACAACCTGACGCCGACGGTCCCCAAATCGGACGTCAAATGCATGCCACGTTTCGCGGCTCTCAGGCTCGTGAGAGAATCGCGAGACTGGTGATATGTGTGCCGAGTTTGGTCCGCCAGGGGAGATCTCCGAGAGGAATGGCGCGAAGGGCTGCCCCCTCAGCGATGAGCCGTCTGACGGCCAAGGACGGCCCAACGATCGGCTCCTGGCCGGGCCAGAGCGAACGCTCGCCTGGATGGTAGTCGTGTAACAAAATCACGCCCGGCTGTTCCAGACGGCGGAGCGCTCGGGGATTTCCTGATACACCATGTCGGCATCGTGGCTGCCGTCGAGAAAGATCAGACCGTAGCGTCGGTCCGGCCTTGTCAGAGTGTCGATCGATGGGCTGATTTCGAACTCCACGAACTGGCCGCAGCCAACCGCCTCGACGAGTGAGCGGGGCGACGCGGGAGAGCGGTGGGCTTCCCAGGGTCGGCGTACGGGGTCGTTCACGTCCTGGATGTCCGTCGTGATGATCGTGGTATCGACGCCCTCGGCCCTGTTGCGGGCCGCGGCCAGTGCCATCGCCACGGTCGAGCTGGCAATATGGGTCCCGATCTCCAGGACCGAACGCGGCTTCGTGCGGCGAATGAGGTAGTACAACGCCCGTCGGTCGCCAGGGTTCACACCCCCGGTCATCTCGGGCAGATCGAGAGCGGTCGAGCCGAAGCACGTCCTCGGCCCAATCGGCGTCAATCTGTTGATCGGTGAAGGTCTCGGCCAACCAAGGCTCGGCGCATACCCCAGCTCCGAGGTCTCGCATTCGGCCTTCGGCAGCGCTGCTAAGCGTTCTTGCTCGGTTGGTTCGTTGGCCTGTCGCCTCCCGACCAATCGGCGGTAGATCGTTCCTAGACCCGGCATCCCATGACTTCTCCACAATCTGAAAGCAACCCAGGGATTCGTGGCGGTTTAACCGCCCGAGGCTCCACAATAGTCGGGCCGATCCGATTTTACAACCTCGGGGTGGCACTCAACTGAATAGTCTGATTCGCCCTCGCGTTTCCTGTTGTTCTCACGCAACCACCGCCCTTGAGCACTCTGGCAAAACGAAGGGAGATCGCGCAGAATCTGATGTGGACCTCGTTGCATGTCGAACAGGATGGAAGGGAATTTGTTCGAATCTCTTGTCATGTTGCAGAGGTCAAAGGTCCTCGGCGAGTCTCCATTTGCAGAAGGCGGGACGTGAATCAACCTAAGTTTTGTTATGTGTTGACAACAACGGGCCGCGACCTGTTCGCCGACATGACCTATGCCTCGGCGGAGTTTCTACGCTACGCGCACCCGGAGGCCGAGATCATCTGCCTCTGCGACACACAGTCGCATCGGGCGTTGGAGGTGGCTCGCCATCCGCTGCTCGATCTAGTCGATCGCGGCGAGGCCATCGAGACCCCTGATGGCCCGCCCGGCTACCGCAATCGCTTTGTCAAGACTCAGATGCGGCAGATCCTGGAGGGGGATTTTGTTTACTTCGACTCCGACACGTTGGTCGTCGACCGCATCGATGAAATGCTCGCCTGTGCGGCACCCATGGCCGCGGTCGCAAACCATAGCGGTACCGGCCACTCCTCGGAGATCCCTGTGGATGAGCGCGCCATCTTCACGCAGATGGGCTGGACCCTGCCGAATCGGTCGTACATCAACGGCGGAGTCCTGCTGCTGAGAGATTGCGAGCCTACCCAACGTTTTGCGTGCCTGTGGCATGAAAAGTGGTTGGCCTGGAGCCGGCGCGGAAAACACACGGACCAACAATCGCTCAACAGCGCACTTGGCGATAGCGGAATCGACTACGAAGTGCTCGGTAATCGCTTCAACGGGCAAGTCTGCCATCGGCCTAGCGTTGCCCGCGAGCCGGTGGCGGTCTGGCACTTCTACTCCTCACGAGATGATCTTGCCGGAGATTACGCCCCCAAGACCGTGTTGGACGAAGCGATTACGAGATTCCATGACATTGGTCGCCTGACGCCAGATGTGATCCGGGAACTACGCGGCTGGCCTTATCCTTGGCGGACTCCGACCTTGCTCGACCGCTGGTTCGTGAGACATCGTGTCCTTTCCCGAGACGATCTCCCAGGACATACCGCGGCTCGCTACTGGCTGGCCGGTCACCGCAGGAAGGCCGTGATCGAGTTTCTTACGGTACGTTACCGTTTCACGAAGTGGCGTTGTGTCAACCGGGTCCGACGGGCGATTGATGGAGCGTTTACAAGTAAGCAAGAGACTGACGCAACGCACAAAGTCCAATAGATACGTCAGCATGGTCCGCAAAGGCGATGTTCGACGGTTCTCACCTGGGTCTCGGATAGCGATCATGTGGAAAATCGTGGTTCCTTCCCCATAGTTGGTTACTAGCTCCAAAGTTGTGGGCCGAATCACTGTCCGCTCCCACAAATCGAGGGGCAATGGGCTTGAGCTCATGGCCGGATAGAGGGTGATCCGCCGGCACAGCCATCGGTGCGCTTTACCCGACGATACGGTTGCTAGAACCAGGTAGAGCCTAACGAGATTCACAGGGAATATCGACGGGGCAGAGGGGCGTCTCCCAGGGCTTGAAGCATCTTCCAAGGCTGCAATCAAAATGCGCAAGAAAAAAGTCCTCCTGCTGCTCCACGAGCTATCGCGAACTGGAGCGCCTCGGGTCGCACTCGATGCGTTCGAGGCGATGCGGGACGAGTTCGAGGTTCGCACCATTGCTCCAGCCAGAGGCCCACTTGAGGAAGACTGTCGCGCGATTGGCCCGTTGGACCTGCTCTCCGAGAAGCGACCACATGGACGGATCTGGCAGAGGACGTATGGTCGTTTCGAGTGGAGACGATGGGCTCGCGAGCTCCGCAGTTGGGCCCCCGATCTGATCTACATCAACAGCGTTGCGGCCCTGCCCATTGCGCGTGTCGTCGCGTTGACCGAGGTACCCGCGGTGCTCCATGTGCATGAGCTCCACAGCGAGCTCGCACTCGCCATGAGGGAGTCTCCGGACTTGATGGTCGGCAGACCGACGCGCTACCTAGCAGTCTCGGATACAGTCCTTCGGGCCTCTGGTGATGGAGTGCGGCATCGATCAGGATCGCATCACGGTGATCCACGAGTTCATACCGGAGCGGCGCCTCGACGGCGTGAGCCAGAATCATGCCAGGGTGCCGCACGACGGGACACTGGTGGTCGGCGGGGCCGGAATGCCAGGATGGCGAAAGGGGACGATCCTCTGGCTTCAGGTGGCTGCCGAGGTCCGGCGGCTGGTCGGCTCGACCGCCCGGTTTGTCTGGGTTGGCGTGCCCGAATGGCCCGACCCATTGTGGCGCAAGGGATCAAGTTTCGACGTGAGATCCACCTGATGGGGCTGGATGACCTGGTGGAGGTAGTCCCGATTACGCCGAGACCACTGGAGCACCTCGTCCGGTTCGATGTCCTCGCGATGACGTCGTGGGAGGACCCCTGCCCCTAGTCGTGCTGGAGAGTATGGGACTGGGGACTCCGGTGATCTGCTTCGCCGGAGGAGGCGGATCTTCGGAGGTCGTGGGAAACACCGGGATCACTGTTCCCGAATTCGATCCTCTGGGCATGGCGCGGGCAATCGCCGACCTGGCTGCTGATCCGCACCAGCGGGCACGGCTCGGCGCCTCGGCCCGTCAGCGAGTGCTAACCAACTTTACAGACCGCGTTCAAGTACCGAAGATTCGGCACGAGATAAGCCTTCTTGTCAATCGATAGTTTTCAGCATCACACCGAATGGGGGAAATTGGTGTCGGTTTTTTCTGGCCCACGAAAAATATACCGACACCACGTCTGTTCGGCACAACATTTGCGCGATTTGCTCTGCCAGGCAAAGTGACTGCCATCCTGGCGGAGAAATCCCATGGCGGAGCCATCCGACGACAGCCCGTTGGCCGGACGTAAACTCCAGGGGCTCAAGTACCTCGACCGATTACTGCCACTCTTCGACCGGCTCCATGACGTCGGCTGCCGACGTGACAAGGCCGGCAACCGCAAGCTCCACTTCGACCACTATTGTGCCCTCATCCTCCTGTTCCTCCTCAACCCGGTCCTCCGCTCCTTCCGCGCCCTGCAACAAGCCAGCCTGCTGGAGCAGGTCCGCCGCAAGGTCGGCTGCTCGCGGACCTCCTTGGGCTCCTTGTCCGAAGCCGTCGAGATCCTCGAGCCGCAGCGGCTCGAGGCGATCATCGCCGAACTCTGGGCCGAGGCCCCGCCCTCCCGTGGCGTGGGCAAGGACTACGTCCGCCGGGTGCTGACCGCCGTCGATGGCAGCGTGGTCAAGACCCTGGCCTCCTTGGCCGAGGCCGCTTACCTCCGCGACCGCAACGGCGAGACGCACTGCGGCTGGCGGTTCCATACCCACTTCGAGATCGACCGCCAATTGCCCGTCCGCATCGAGGTCACCTCGGCGCTCAACGGCGGCAAGACCGACGAGAAGCACGTCCTGAGGCGCTCGTTGCAGCCGGATCACTGCTACGTGATGGACCGCTGGTACGCCGAGTTCGCCCTCTGGAACGAGATCGTCGCCGTCGGCAGCAGCTACGTCTGCCGCATCCGCGACAACAGCAACCTCGATGAGGTCATCGAGGAGCACCCGGTGTCGGAGGCGGCGCGGCAGGCGGGCGTGCTCCGCGACATCGTGGTCAAGCTGGGGACCTCGCACAAGGCCGACGCGCGGGCGAACCACCCGGTCCGGGTCATCCTGGTGCAGGCCGAGCCGCACCGCAAGCGGGGCGGTCGCCAGGGGCAGGCGGCCGGCCCGCCCAGCGATGGCATCCTGCGGATCGCCACCGAGATGCTCGACGTGCCGGCCGAGATTATTGCAGATATCTACAAACATCAGCTGGTCGATCGAGCTCTTCTTCCGCTTCTTCAAGCATGTCCTGGGATGCCGCCATCTCCTGAGCACCCACCCGGTGGCCATCCAGGTCCAGGCCTACTGCGCGATCATCGCCTGCCTGCTGATCCACCTCTGGACCGGCGGCAAGCCGACGCTGCGGACCTTCGAGATGATCTGCCTGTACCTCCAGGGCTGGGCCACGCTGGAGGAGCTGATCGCGCATGTGGAGAAGCTCAAGGCCAAGTCGCGGGACCCGCCCGCCCGGAGTTGAGGGCGGCCTCCGAGATCATGACCCGCTGAGAGCCGAAGCGCGACCGAGACGACCGAGCGGACCGCACGTCGGGCATCCGGCCCGGCCGTGCCCGTTCGCGGCTGCGCCGTCGTTGTCGGGCCACCGAGGCGAAGGTGGGCGAGGGTCGATAGTTCGAGCCTTGTGGCTCGGCGGGACGCGCCACGCCGTAGTTCGCCGAGAGATTCGTCGGCACTTTGCAAACGTCGAGCCGAACAGACGTGTACCGACACCAATTTCTCCCGTCGGTGTAGAGATGCATTGGCATGAAAAAAAACATCGCTTTGTTTGTGGGTCAGAGCGGAGGACTCAAGGTTAAGCCTGTGCGGTTACCCAGTTGATCGACGGTCCCTGTAATCCGAGCAGTGACTCCATCGGGAGCCAGAAACACTGGATTGCTGGTACCCGTTCCGACAAAGCCCGAAGCCAGACCTGAAACGGCCGCGAGGATTTCGGAGAGGCACTGAGCCTGATTGATTCCGCCCGGCAATGCCGCGCTGGGAGGCTCGACCCCAATCGGGTTGACAACCTCGAATGCAGAATGGCCTGAGCCGTCGTCCCAGAGGATGGCGTAGGAGCCCGACATGGGAAGCGGAACGGGTGCGGCGTATCCGGCCGACCCTATGGCAAACACGCCTGCCGTGGTCCTGGCGGCATACGTGCTGCCGTCGCTGCGCAGAACCGTATATCCCACGGAACCGACGAGGCCCGGCGTGAACCCGGTGACTGAACTCATGTACGACCAAGTTGTCGATGTTGTCGCGATGGAAGCGGAGGATGTTGCGGTTGTTGTGGAGTCGCAAAAAGTAATCGAGCCAACCGTGGTGCCGGGCGTGACCGAGCGCAGTCGCCGACGTGTCGCTGAGGACGACCACCGATCCTATCGTCGTACCCGCGGCGGCCGGCCCGGTGACTGTCAGGGTTGGCGCGGACGTCGTCCACCTCGTGCCGACGCCGGTGAACGTGGCCGTGACTGGGGTGGACGCGCGGAAGGTGGACGGGTTGACCGAAAGCGAGCGGGCGCTGACCGCGTACGTAACGGGCGACGGATTACTCAGGGTGCCAGAGCAAGTCGCCGTGAGCGTGACTGTCCCGCTGGTCGTTGGAGCAATGGTGAACGTCTGAGGTGCTGACGATGCCGTCCAGTTCAGCGTGATCGGACTTGATAGCCCTCCGCCGGACGGAGTAATCGTGACCGATCCCGTGTACGACCCGTTCGGCGTGACCGTGAAGTTTCCACTCGGGTCGTTCGCGTACCCCGTGGCAGGCGTCGGCGCCGTGAAGGTGTAGCTGGTCGCGGCCAGTTGCTGTCGGGACCCCAGAGTTAGGCTCGGCTCCACCGCGACGTAGGGTCTGGTCGAGATTCGTCTGAAATACTGGCCGGAGCACCAGCCGTTTGATTGACTATCGCCCGCGAACAATACCCGCCCAGATGGCATGCTATAGACGCTCGACTTGGCGATCGATGCAGCGAAAATCGAGCTGCCATCATCGGCATAAGTCGCCTTCAGGGTGTAGTTTGTGCCGTCATCGGCAATCGTCGCGACCATCTCACGAGCATGATCGGCGGCAATGACCGCAGCCGTCGTGGTCCACGATGAGCCGTTCCAGGAATAACGAACGTTCGAAGCATCCCAATAGAATACATAGAGATCGCCGGGGTGAGCCCGGTCATGGGTGTTGACCTCGATCGCAAGTCCGCAGGTGCTATAGCTTGTCATCGCGTTCGGGACAGTCGCACCATCAAGGAGTCCCAGGAGCACGGGTGTTCCGTTATTGCTCCGATGGGCCGTCAGACAGGCGTGACTTTCCGCGGTGAACGTTCCCGAGCCTAGCGCGACACCCGCGAAGGCGGCGTCAGAGCCATCCTCCGTCCTGGTCAGGCATAGACCGCCTTGTCTCTGCTCCGGATAAAGAAAATAGGCATGGGCCGTTGCGCTACTGCCGTCGAACCGCTGGCCGATGTTGAAATAAGACTTGCCGTCTTCATCCCACGAAAAATGGGCCGTCTCGAAGCCGTAAGTGGTATTTGCCCGGCCGACCACAGGGTTACCAGCGAGTGACGTATACGGTCCTCCGGGTGAACTGGCTGGCGCCGTGGCGAAGCCGTGTTGCCAGTCCGCGTTAGAGGACGTCGCTGTCCCACGGGTAACGTCGCTCCCGTTGAACTGGATGACGAAGCTATGATCCGGCAACTGCAAAACCTTGGGGTTAGCGGCCCCACTCTGTGTCCATGAACCGATGGCACCGCGGGTAATGAGGGCATTACCCGAATTGAGCGGAGTCCATGTCGTCAGATCCGAAGATGTCGCACCGTAGCAAGCCCAGTAACCGTTAGCGGCATTTTGCCCCTCCACCACCATCATGTAAGTGCCGTCCGCGAGCGGGCAAATCCATGGGTTTCCGATGTCGGTGCAGGCACCACTGATTTGATCGTTGAAGGCGCCGGGGAGAGCACCGTGGACGGTGCCGCCCATGTGGTCAGATCAGTCGAAGTGCGAAGCTGTACCACGAGTCCGGGCGTGTTGGCTCCGCCATTTGCCCAGCCATATGTAATAAAGCAGTAATAGGTCGATCCAACATTGATGACGCTGGACGGATAGTTGAGATGCTCGGTGGCGGTCGTATAGAGCGGCGTGAAATTGGACCACGGCCCGTATTTCGACGTTGATTCGGCTCTCCACCCGTCAACGGTATAGGTGTTGGCGCTGGGACGCCGCGAGAACGTCATGTAATACTTGCCGCCGATCTTGACGACGCGGTTCTGACTGTCTCGAACCAGGTTGAACTCGCGTAAGCCCGTGTAGATTCCACCTGGATTGGGTACACCCGCGCTATCGAGATCGGCGATTGAAAGCGCAGGGGACTCTTGAAGCCGCCATAACAGATAATTCCGGCTGTCATTGGCTGAAGACGGTCCAGCGTACCTCGTCGCCACGCCATTGCCGGCCGTTTTGGTTGTAAGGTCGCCCCAATCGGCGTCGAACCCGGAGCCGTGGTCGAAGACCGAGGAAAAGCTCGAGACGGCTGATGCCCCTGCGTTGCCGTAGTAAAGGTTGTGTGCGTGGCTGGTCAGCGTCGATTTGTAGAACAGCGTGGCAGTCTGCCCCACGCTGTCGTAATCCATTAGCCAGAGGGGAAGCACGGCGGCTGCCGTTTCGTCGTAGACGCGCAGGTCGGAGCCATCACTATTCGCCAGCGAGAAATCGAAGTTGGCCGATGTGAGAGCAACCGTGCAGACTGCCCCCGAAAGCGACCCGCCAGTAGTGTCCGTGATCGACCTGTTGTAAAGCCATGCAGAAAGTAGCATTGGTCATTTATCCTGAAAGCAAGGGTAGCAATGAACAACAACGAAACGGCTTGAAAGAAGGACCGAACTAGCGACAGCCGAGATCGGATGCGCCGTGAGGCTTGACGTTGACACCGAAGGAACGCACAATCGTAGAATTATGCGTTTTCAAATATGGGCTGGAGGGATAATGTATCCCTCTCGCCCGAATCCTGCGCGGTCGCGAACGCCTCGGCGCAGATCAACTTGGTGTTGGTGAAACCAAGAATGAAGTAGCCATCGACGGTGCCGCCGGTCGCGCCGCACGCCCAACCCTGTGCAGCGGAGCCGTCTCTGTTTGGCCGATCAAGGCACGCGAAGACCACGCGAGCGAGCCAGAGGGGCAAATTGGCGTCGGTTCATTTCTCTGGCCCACGAAAAATGAACCGACACCAATTCCTCCCTCGACACCTGAGCTGACCCCGCCGCCCGGCCTCGGTCGATTCTGCTTTTGATCTGCGCTATCCCTGGACGTTTCGTTCTCGCAATGTGTCCGAAGTCCACGGGATATATGACGTAAGTCCTTGCCCGAACACGGATATTGAAGATTCCGCATTTTTTCTCGCGGCGCAATCAAATGTGCGCTCAAGCCGTCGAAGATGTGTCGAACTTGCAAAACCCCTCATCAATCAATCGCCCGCCGGCAACATAGCGACTCGATCGTACTCACGGCTCGCAGGTGAGGATGAGCGTGCCTCAGTGCGGTTTTTCGAGCAGCGGCGAGTGCTCTGTTAGCGCTTCATTGTCGGGTAAGACACTACGCGAGTAACCCTTGGCCAAGATCGGCTATGTACTTCATTTCAAGGCCAAGTTCTGCGGGCCTGTGTCTCCGCGACCCGGAGACGAGCCGGGAATCCTCGAGCTCGACCCCTTCGATGTCCAACTTCACGAACCCAACGGACGACGGTCGGGCCAACACCAGGATGACGGACGTGCTCTGGAGCGGGTATTACGCCGGTCGAGTTCACATCGCCTCAGCGGGCCTGATTCGCCGGAATGATTCTTGTGGCTTTCACGCATCCACCGCCCTCCATCAGTCTAGCCAAATGACCGGAAATCGCGAACAATCTGATGTGGGAAGATTCGGTGTGGAATTAGCCTGAAGGCGCTTTCTCGAACCTGCTGTCATGGTGCAAGGGACAAAGGTCCTGGGCGAGAAACCACTCTTATGAGGTCCTCGACATCGGCCTCAACGCACAGTAGGAGGCACGCTCAAGCGCGGAGGAGCAGTGCCGCAAGGCATGCGCCTAAAAGACAAATGGATTACATATGTTTATATATTTTCGCTCTTCGACATCGCTTTCATTTCGGCGCCTCCCAGTTTTTTCCGGCAGCGTTTCAGGTGGGGTCCGCAGCCGATTATCGAAAGAAGGCGTTCCCGCCCGTGAAACGTTCATGGTGCAGCAGGCGTTCATCAAACGTTGTGGGCTGCCTGATAGACTTCGAGTCGATCGGCAGGCGCTTACCGAGGATTTCAACGCCTGGATCGGTTTCGAGCGGCGGCCACCTCATAACAAGGTTCATCCGGGTGTGGCACTGGCACTGCGGTTACTGTCCGCCCGCATGCATCCCAGGGCTCTGAGAATCGCGGTGCCGACGCTCGCGTGGGAGGATCTGGCCGACCTCGCCCGCCGAATGGGACTGCTGGAAACGGCCGCAGGGTGAACAATGCATTGGCGAGGGGCACCCAGAAGTGGTTTGCCGTGCTGATACGGCTCCGGAGAGTCTGGGTTTTCAAGCCTCGCATTGTCCGGGCAGGATATTGACCGAACCATGACTGAAATCCAGACAACCCGCCGTCGTATGATCGCCCAGGCGGTGCGAATTCGATCGGCGCTGCGACGGAGAGGCTTTCTTTACCTGGCCCGTCTGGCCTGGGCCAAGCTCGGCTACCGGCTGGGATGGGGCATCACCGACCCAGATCGGCAGCTTGACACAAACTATTCGTATCACGATTGGGCCCAAGATCATCCGAAGTGGGCCCTTGATCAAGCCTCCCAACGCCGTTGGGCCCGCACGACGAAGCTGCGGCCAGAATTCATCCTTCTCATCCGCCCTTCAGTCGATTCCCGGATGAGCCTTTCCCGCACGATCTGGAGCCTACGGCGCCAAACGTACCCCTATTGGTCAACCATGATTCTCAAGGACGATGCCCATACTCCGGCGACGGCTTCTTCCTCCGTCAGTGGCCCGGGTTGCAACTTCGTCGGCATCATGCGCGCTGGCGACACGCTCTCGCCCGAGGCGTTGTATGAATTCGCTCGTGCGATCGTCGATCAAGACCCTCGTCCCGATGTGCTTTACTGTGATGAGGATCATCTGGCCAGTGACGGTCGCACGCGTTGCAGGCCGAACTTCAAGCCGTCGTGGTCCCCTGAGATGCTCCTGGGTTACCACTACACGGGCTGCCTGACCTTGGCACGATGGTCCCTCTTCAGCGAGATAGCGGGCCTTGACCCGTCCGCTGGCCAGGCGGCCGAGTGGGATCTGATGCTGCGGCTCTCCGAGCGAACCGATCGGATCGTTCGCGTGCCGCGTTGCCTGTACCATCACGCCGCGACCACCTCCAAGGACAATCCCGAAGATCAACCCCAGTGCCGCCAAGTTCTGGAGTCTCACCTCAAGAGAAAAGGGCGAGACCAAGCTCAGGCCATCCCTCAGCCCAACGGCACCTTCCGAGTAATCTGGCCGCTAGCCAGGCAACCGCTCGTCAGCGTGATCATCCCGACACGGAATAAACCGGATCTGATTCGGACGTGCATCGAAGGCCTGATGGAGCGGACGGATTATTCGAACAAGGAGGTGATCCTCGTTGACAACGATAGTACCGATCCAGAAACGCTCTCGCTGTATCACGAATGGTCGTCGTCAGGCGCAGTGTCTATTATTCCGTTCAACCAACCCTTCAACTATTCGACCGCCTGCAATCTTGGGGCAGCCGCCGCCCGTGGTGATTATCTCCTATTCCTCAATAATGATATCGAGGTGATTTACCCCGATTGGCTGGAAGAGCTGGTACGCTGGGCCCGGCTACCGGGTATAGGTGTCGTTGGGACGAAATTGGTCTACGCGAACGGCACGATTCAGCACGCAGGCATGGCTCTGAGCCGAGACCCATTCCACATTTTTGCACATGAACCAGATGATCTGAATGCCGCGCCTGGTGACGTCATTTTCGGCACGCCGAACATGTACCGTAACGTTAGCATGCTGACCGGGGCCTGCCAATTGCTCAAACGCTCTTTGTTTGACCAGATCGGTGGATACAACGAGCGGTTCCAAATCCTCGCCAGCGACGTTTTGCTCTGCCTTGAGGCACTCAAGCGGGGCTGCCGGAACATTTATACTCCTTACGCAGCATTGATTCATCACGAGAGTCTGCACTAGGGGACTCACCAGTTCGGGCGACGATTACGTTTTGCTCGCGAATCAGTTCGAACAACTTGACTTTCAAGAAGACCCATATTTCCATCCCGAGCCCTCCATCCCGGGGAATCCACGCCCGCTCCTCGTCCCATATGGGCGCCAACCTCGCGGAGTTATTTGGGCCAAGAGATCACGGACTTGACGACCATCGTGCCCGGGGAGGCCGCTCCGGAGCCCGCAGAAGAACTGTCCTCGCCGACTCACTCTAACACATGATATAATGTCTTTTTGTCGATTCGCGGCCGCGCCCCGGGCCAATAACCATGAGCTCGGGATCGTAAGGACACAGGGGCATGCGGCGGGAAAAGAGCATGAGCAACAAGGAGACTTTTCGAGTGGCATGGAAATCGAACCCATTCTCAGGTAGCTCCCGTCGAATTGCTTATGCCCGCCTGAAGTTCCTGAGCACCCTCCGGCAGATCGGATGGGCCGAGACACTACGCCGAGGCGAGTATAAGCTTCGCCAGGGCTTGGGCTTGGATTTTTCCGCTCCCTATCAAATGTGGCTCAGAGAGAATGGACGAAGTCGATTGGCCGAGACACTACGCCATGGCATGAGGCGGGTGCGCGGTCGACTGGGCTGGCGTTCATCGGATCCCTATCAAGAGTGGCTCACAGAAAACCGTCCGCGATTCGTCGAACTCGAGCGCCAACGTCGCTGGACGAAGCGTTCCGCGGGTCTACCTCACATTGTGGTGTTGGTCACGACAGCCGGCGCAACCGAGAGAGACATCGAGCAAACTCGACGCAGCCTGCGGCAGCAGACATATCATCTGTGGAGCCCGATGTATGTTGAGTCGCTCTCGTTGGCGGGATTGCCTCAACAGGCAGTAGACGGTCGGGGGTACGCTTACGTGGGGGTCATGAAGGCTGGGGACACGCTATCACCAGATGCCTTCTACCAGTTTGCGCGGACGGTGCAGGATGAGCCCGACCATCCGCCAGACGTGATCTATTGCGACGAGGATCACATCGATGGCGAGGTACAGGTGCGCAGCCGGCCGATCCTTAAGCCCTCATGGTCTCCCGAGACAATCCTCGGCTACGACTACATGGGCCGGTTGACCTTGGTTCGGAGTGAGTTGATGGAACAGGCTGACGGATTCGACCCGGAGATGGGGGAAGCCGCCGAATGGGACCTGAAACTACGTATCACATGCCTTACCGATCGAATTCTTCGGCTTCCCAAGTGCCTATATCACAATCGCAGCGAGAACGACGCGCGGCAGGCGCGGTGTTGCGGTGAATACGGAAGGGCCGCCTGAAGGCCCACCTTGCTCGACTGGGAGTCGAAGGCTGCGATGCCACAGCCAGCCCAACGGCACCTTCCGTGTTCACTGGCCCCTCCCCGAATATCCGCTCGTCAGCATCATTATCATGAACGTGGACAGGCCTCGACCGATCGCTGCGGTGTGTCCGCGGTCTCCGCGACGACACTTCCTACCCGAACAAGGAGATCGTACTTGTCAACAACGGGAGCACCGACGCGGAGACGCTCTCTTTCTACGACGAGTGGATGTCCTCGGGAGCGGTCAAGCTCGTTCCGTTCGACCGACCATTCAACTACTCGGCAGCATGCAACGCTGGGGCTGCCGCAGCAAGTGGTGATTATCTCCTCTTCTTGCACAACGATCATCGAAGTTCGTCTCACCCGACTGGCTCGAGGAGACTGGTGAGGTGGGCCCAGCGTCCCGGTGTGGGGGTTGTCGGGCCCAAGATGATCTTTCCCAACGGCACGGTCAACCATGCCGGAGTTGCCGTGAGCCTGGATTCCTACCTGAACCTGTCCCTGGATCAGCCCGGGGATCGGCTGGGGGATTTTCGGGCACGTTGATTCCTACAGGAACACCTCGGGCCTGCTCGGCGCCTGCCAGTTGATGTCACGCTCGACCTATACGAGGCTGGGACGGCTACGACGAGCGATATCTCCTTGTCTGCAGCGATATCGGCATCTGCCTGGAGGCGTGCCGGGCGGGGCTTCGCAACGTCTACTCGCCGTATGCTGTCCTGATCCACGACGAGAGCACGACTCGCGGAGGAATCGGTGATCCGAGTGACGACCTGGACCTGGCCACTCGTGAACTCGTCCGACTCGCGTACTTCGAAGACCCCTACTTCCACCCGGCACTCAGCCCCGCGACGGGGTCCCGTCTCTCCGCCCGGCAGATGTGCCCTGCTCCTCCGACTACTTCTCGTTCTTGCTTTCAGAGACAATCCCGGAGTCCTGCGCGATCTGGACCTCGATCTCTACGATGATGGATCGGTCCGGGATGTTGCGGGACGGTGGTCAACGGGGCTCCGATTCGGGGCGTGGTCGCCCGCCAAGGTCGGCGCCGATCCGGAGACGGCCGCGAGCTTCATCCTTCATGCTGTCACGCAACGGACCGATCTCTCCGACAAGCATTCCCCAGAGCCCTTTCCGAAGGGCCCGAGGGGCCTTTTGCCAATGGCTTTGTTCGCGAAGGCCTGATCACGGTACGGCCTGCCCGCATCGGCACCGGCTTTGATCCGGAAGGCGTTTCAGGCGAGACTGGCGACGAAGATACGGCACATCTACGAGCTCAAGGGTTGACCTGCAGATTGCTTATCCTCTGGCGTACCTCCGTGTCGGGCGGGCCCGCTTCTTTCGCTGGCTGATCGCCGAGGGACGGAGAGCATATGGATTCTCCCACCCGAGGCGATCTGGTGGTTCCTGATCGAATGTGACGAGGACCCTGCACGCGAGTTGATCCGGCCTACAAGATCTCGCCATCGTGGCAGCGTTTCTTCCCCGACGCATTGACACCCATGGGTTGGGATCGCTTCGCAAGTGGCTCAAATTACGATCACGGCATTGATGCGAGCAGCTTGGATTATAGCAAGTCATTCCGGTCTCAGGCCGATCGAAGAGCTTTGTTTAGCTTATGGATGCCGGGGAACGTGGAAACGGCGGTTCCCCGAGGCTCTACAGAACACTCGCCTCGGCCCGTGACTTGCTCGCCTGGGTACGGGAGCATGAAGAAGCCTCCGACCCCCGGACCATCGACTGGCTCTCCCGTATCGAGGCCGAAATCGACAGCCGCTGACTTCCCGCCACGGGGGTGAACGTCCTGGCTTATTTTTCCTACCCGTCAGGTCTGCGAAGAGTCGGCTTTAAGTTACGTGAACTCTTTGAATGTCGCCGGTGTGGCGACTTCGTGCAGGAACGTGCTCACGAGCCCGGATCGCGATGATCCGGTCCCAGACGAGTTATTAGGCTTTGAGCTATTCGACACGACCCTAGTCCATATCCAACCAGAGCATCTGCCGTTCGCCTACGAACTGGCGGGATTGGCACCGAGACAGGGCGTGTATCGCATCGCGATCTGGTGGTGGGAATCCGAGGTCGTTCCGGAGTACTGGAAGCTGACCGCCAAATCGGTTGACGAGGTGTGGGCGGCGTCGCGATTCGTCGCCGATGCACTACGCCGGACCTTAGATGTCCCTGTCCATTGTATACCCATGGGAATCGAACTCGGTCCGGTCCGCCGGATCGACCTTGGAAGCTATGGTGTCCCGGCCGATGTATTCGTCTTCCTCTTCATTTTCGATATCAACCATGGCTTTTATCGGAAGAATCCACTGGGGTTAATCTCCGCGTTCGAACAGTCGTTTCGCTCGCAACGAGAATGTCTAGGCTGATCATCAAGGTTTCGCGCGGCAGTGACTATCCTGTGGAGTTCGAGCGCCTTAAGAGAAGGGCGAAAAACGTCGACGCCATCATTATCGATCGGAGTCTACCCGCGGAAGAACTTAACGGGCTGATCGCGGCGTGCGATTGTTATGTCTCGCTCCATCGTAGTGAGGGACTGGGCTTCACCTTGGCCGAGGCCATGATGCTGGGCAAGCCGACCATCGCCACAGCGTACTCAGGGAACCTCGACTTCATGGATGAGAGCAATTCGCTCCTGGTGGGTTACGATCTTATCGAGACCGATGCAGACGTTGATCACTACAAGAAGGGCCATCGCTGGGCCAATCCGTCCATTCCAGAGGCAGCTCGCGCAATGCGCTGGATTTTCGAAAATCCCACTGCGGCACGCACGTTGGGAGAATGTGCTCGCCAATCGGCGGTTCGCTATTTCTCGCCCGGGCATTGCGGAAGAAAGATGCTCGAACGTCTGAATGAAATAGATGCAGCGCAAAAGGGGAAACGGAGCGTCCCGAACGCAAATTCTGTCGGCAGTTAGGATTCGCCTCACGTATCACGTGTGGATTAACAGGAGACCTATGGGGTGGCCAACAATTTGCGATCCGCAATAAGACAGATCATCTGGCCCGCGTTCTGGCCCGTGCGCCGCCTTGTCGGTGCAATTTGCCTGATCTACAGCGGGGGGATTGGCGATCACCTGATGATGTCAACCGTTGCCCGCGAGCTTAAGCGAAGGGGGCAACGCCGCGTCTTCATCGTGACCCCGTATCCCGAGCTTTTCCTTCATAATTCCGACGTTGACGGCGTAACCAGCTTCGGGACAACTCTGAATCGGCTCATGAAGCTCAGTAGCGAGCGCACCCTGGGACCTCACGACTTTACCTACTTGATCAACCATGACCCCATCGCCGATACGCGCGACCCTCCCCCCGAACCCGTCCTGGCCTACTTGTGCCGGCTGGCTGGAGTCACCGGCCGAGTCGCCGTCCGGCCCTACATTACCCTGTCGGAGGCGGAAATTGCATGTGGTGCGCGCTACCAAGGTTGCATAGCCATTCAGAGCAGCGGCCTCGGCGCCAAGGTCCTCATGTTGAACAAGCAGTGGTTCCCCGAGCGGTTCGCCGAGGTCGCTGGGCACCTCCTTGGGCACCACCGGGTGGTCCAGGTGGGCAGCCCGACCGACCCCCCGGTCTACTGCACTTACGACCTGCGCGGCAAGATCTCACTCCGCGAGCTCGCCGCCACCCTGGCGCATTGCCGCATGTTTATCGGGCTCGTGGGCATGCCCATGCACATGGCGAGGGCGGTTGACTGTCCGTCGGTCATCGTCTACGGCGGACGGGAGCGACCGGACCAAACCGGATATCTATGCAACGAAAATTTATATTCTCCTCTCACATGTTCCCCGTGCTGGAGGGATTTGCAATGCGATTTTGGGCGGGCTTGCTTGGAATCAATCACAGCGCAGGATGTGATCGAGGCGGCGGAGCGACTCCTCGGGCGACCGCGGGAGGGTCTCGCGGTTGAGTCGTACGAGATCGTGGCTCGGACTGAGGCGGGCGAACCCCTGGGCGTCGATGGTATCGAGCGAGCCCGACACGAGCCCCTGGTTCAAGTGGCAGATCTGGCGTGTAGCGATGCCAGCCGCGAACGGCACTGATTAGCCGAGGATACATCGAGATGCGACTTTTTCAGAGTCTCTCTGAGCGAGGACTCCGGCAAACCTGGGTGAGCGGGTGGGACCACATCCTCGGCTATCGATATCAGGTTGCCGACCGTTTGAACGCGAGATCGAGTTGGCTCGCTCGTCAGATCCGCTGGCCCCTGGGGAGGGGCGGACCCCACCGCTGGTCTGAGCTACACGTCCTCCGAGCCTGGAGGCATAGGCGACGCCCTGATGAGCACGCCTGCGCTCCGCTTGCTAAAGCAGATCCGGCCGCAGATCCGCATCGTTTTCTATACCCTCTTTCCGGAAGCTTTCCGCGGCCTTCCCTTTCTCGATGAGGTCAGGGGGCAATGGGAATTCCCTCGGCGCTCCGCCGTAAACGTCGGCGCCGGGCGCGTGGTCGTGAACTACGGCTTTATTTATCGCGGCTATCGCGACCGGAGTGTCGAACTCGTTTACTCAGGGTCCAGGAACCTCAGGCGACATATCGCTCGTATCCATGGCGACCAGCTTGGTCTGAATGTGAGCGATATTCGTCCTTCATGTGCCTTCAGTGACGATCTCATCCGCAATTATCACAAGGCATGGCGGGATCTGCCCCGCCCTTGGGTGGTGGTTAATCGGAAGGCCAGCAGTCACACTCCCAACAAGGAATGGCCCGCCGAGCATTGGGAACAACTGATAGTCCGCCTGCTCGATCGGTACACCGTGATCGAAATCGGCGAGGGAGCAGGTCCGTGTGGCCCGCTGCCTCATCCCCACTACGTGGACCTGACCGGGAAGCTTCCCTTCGAGCGTTTCCTGGCCGTGGTTGCTGCAGGTGACATCCATGTCGGGCCCGACTCCGGGCCAGCCCACGTGGCAGCCGCCGCTGGTAAACCGGCAGTTGTCATTTTTGGAGGGTATGTCCATCCCGATACTTTCGGCTACCCGAACAACGTCAACCTGTTCACCGAGCTTCCTTGCTCCCCCTGCTGGCTTCGCACACCCTGCCCTTACGATCGAGCTTGCTTGAGAAGGATCTCGCCCGAACAAGTCGCGCAAGCCGTGGACACCTTGGGCAGAGATCTGCTATCGGCGCCCAGCAACCAGGTTGTACCAGACCGCGGAAGTTGCGATGCCGGTTCAGTCGGCCGAGCGGAGCCCGAACATGTCTGAAGCAACGGTTTCACCCTGTCGGGCATTACGCGGCCGCTGGTGGCATCCCTCCAACAAGACCCTTAAAGAGGGTTTCTTCAGATCTTTCCAGGCAAGCAGACGAGGCATGAGACACGAATGAGCGTTGTGAACGCAAGAATCGAGGCATTGATCAAAGCCATGCGGCCCTGTCAGGTCGCTGTCATCGGCGACGTGATGCTCGACCAATACGTGAAGGGCGACGCGGACCGTCTCAGCCCCGAGGCACCGATCCAGGTCCTGAAAGTCTCTGACGAGTTCCACATGCCCGGAGGCGCAGCCAACGTGGCGATGAAGGTCGTCGGCCTGGCGTCGAAGGTGCGGATGGTCGGCCTGATCGGAATCGATCGAGCCGCCGAGGAGCTGCGGGCCCTCTTGGTCTCGCACCCAGACGTCAGCGATGGCCTGATCGCCGACCCATCCCGCCCGACCACACTCAAGACACGCTTCATCGCTCACAACCAGCAGCTCTTGCGGGTGGACCGCGAGCGCCGGGTGAATCCGTCCGCGGAGGTGATCACGCAGCTCGCGAACGCGGCCCGGGCCGCGGCCTCCGAGGCCGACGCTGTGATCCTGGAGGACTACGGCAAGGGAGTGCTCTGCCCTGAGGTCATCGCCGCCGCACTGGATGGGGCCAGGCGCAAGGGCGTGCCGGTGATCGTCGACCCCACCGGGCGAGATTATCGACGCTATGCCGGTGCGACGGTGCTGACACCGAACCTCAAGGAGGCTGCGGTCGCCGCCGAACGGCCGATCACCGATCTCGGCGACCTCGAGGCGGCCGCGAGCCTGCTCGTCGAACAGACAGGCGCGGCCCTGGCCGTCACTCGCGAGGCCGAAGGGATCTCGCTGTTCCGCCGCCAAGAGTCCGGTGGGCCGATCACTCACACGCACGTGCCGACCGTGCCGGTGGCCGTCTTCGACGTGACCGGAGCCGGCGACGCGGTGGCGGCCAGCCTCGCCGTCGCGCTGGCCTCAGGGCTCGAGATGGTCGACGCCTGCACCGTGGCGAACCTTGCGGGCCGCGCTGTGGTCAAGCAATTCGGCGTTGGCACGATCTCGGTCTCGCATCTGCTCGCAGAGGCACGTAGCGAGGCAGCCGACTGGATGGTCAAGGTCGTGGATGTGCCCTCGGCCCGACGGCATGTTCGTGAGGTCAAGCAGGCCGGCGGCAAGGTCGTCTTCACCAATGGCTGCTTCGACATCCTCCACTACGGTCATGCCCACCTCTTGCAGTTCGCTCGCAGCCAGGGTGATTTCCTGGTCCTGGGCCTGAACACCGATGCCTCGGTTCGTCGTTTCAAGGGCCCGACCCGACCCTTCGTGGCCGAAGACCAACGCGCCTACATGTTGTCACTCTACCCCTTCGTCGATCTGATCGTCCTGTTCGATGAGGACACTCCCATGAACCTCATCGAGGCGATCCGGCCCGACGTGCTGGTCAAGGGGGGCGATTATACGCCGGAGACGGTCGTGGGCCGCGATTGCGTCGAATCGTACGGTGGCAGGCTGGCGATCTGCCCGCGCCTGGAGGGTCTGAGCACGACCGACCTGGTGCGCAAGATCCAAGATCTGACGTAGCTCGGTTTTCAGGCGCATTGCCCAGGCTCGAGCACCCTGATGATCCCCCCTCCTAAAGCTGGCTGGAACGGGTTTTCTGATGAAGTTCCCAGCCAGCGCTCCTGGTTCCGCGGTTTCCTTCCCCTCACGTCTGCCCCTTTCGCTGCACAGTACTTCTCTTCATCGTTCTTTGCGCATAAGCGATTGGGCTGATTCGGCTCGAAAAAACGCCTATCTCTACAGGTACGAGCCGTCAAGCCCTTGATGGCGGGCTCAGAGTGGATTCCAATAATCGAGAAGCGGACGCGCAGCCGCGGTCGAGAGTTCGGTGCCGGTCACTCGGCGATTCAGTGGAGACCTCGCCATTCAATCAGACCGCGCCGCTCTTCGCCAGATCCATGTCAACGATCACTGATCCGGAGTGTCGCCACCCATGAGACAACCGATGAATACCACGTCGCGGGGGCCGCGGACCCTCGGAACGCGCCGATTCCTGGCCACGGCGGGTTCCGCGGTGGTCCAGTCTCTGGTGGCGATCTGGATCTTATCGCCGTGGGCGGTGAAGGCTGACGAGGATCCCACGCACCCTCTGGAGAGCTATCCGGCGGCGTACGCTATCAAGGAAGCCAAGATCATCGCCCCGCCAGGGAAGACCTACTCGCCAGGCACGATCGTCGTTCGTCGCGGCATCATCGAAGCGGTTGGGCCAAGCAAGGAGACCGCGGTACCGTTTGACGCCGAGGTGATCGATGGTAAGGGCCTCACCGTGTATCCCGGCTTCATCGATCTCTACACCACATTGGGGCAGAGGCAAGGAATCGACCGATCCCAAACCGGCAGAGGCAAGCATGTCGACCTGGCCGAGTCTCCGCTGGCGGCCACTCCCGCCGACAACCGCAGGGGGTTGACGCCGGAATTCGAGGCCGCGGGAGTGCTCGACCTGACCGACGCCCTTGTCGAACCGCGCCGACGGCTGGGCTTCACCGACGTCGTCTCAGCACCCGCAGGCGCAATCGCAACGGGCCAGAGCGCACTGCTGAGCCTGAGCGGCCTACCCCGGCGCGAGTCGATTCTGAAAGCGCCCATCGCTCTGCACTTGCACCTCGGGACGCCCACCGATCCCCCCGCGCCCAGCGGGAACCGGCCCGACGCCCAGCCCCAGCAAGGCCCGCGGCGACGAATTTCGGCCGATCGCGAGGGGGGGACCGAGAACCCTTACCCCCGCGCCCTGATGGGAGCGGTGGCCCACCTGCGTCAGGCCATGCTCGATGCCGAGTACCATCACCGGCTTATCGAGCTGGATCAAGCCGGTGACGGCGCCGGGCGCCCTTCGACCCGGCCTTGCAGGCACTCTGGCAGGCCAGACAGAAGAAGGTGCCGGTCTGGTGGGAGGCCGAGACGCGCGACGAAATTCACCGGGCTCTGGACCTGGCCGCCGAGTTCGGCACCACGGCCGTGATCGTGGGTGGCCGCGAAGCCGCAAAGGTTACCGACAGGCTGAAGGCCGAGCACGTCGCCGTGGTTCTGCGGGTCAATTTTCCAGAGGAACCCAAAGTACCCACAGAGGAAGAGTATCGCCGACGGCCAGCGCTCGAACAGGACGATTCGCTCAGGCTTCTGGCGCATCGCAAGGAAGTCTGGACAGAGCAGGTGGCGACGGCCGCGGCGCTGGCGAAGGCGGGCGTGCCGTTCGCCTTCGCGACTGAAGGGCTCGACCGGCTCGACCGTTTTCCAGCCCAGATGCGCGCGTTGATCTCCGCGGGTCTGAGCGCCGATTCAGCCCTGGTTGCGCTCACGCAGCAGGCCGCTGTCATCGCCGGTCTTGAGCGTCGGCTGGGAACATTGGAACCGGGCAAGCTCGGCCACGTCGTTGCCTTCAGTGCCGCGTTCCAGAACGAGCAGGCGAGGGCCCGCTATGTTCTGGTTGACGGCCTCAAGTTCGAGATCAAGCCGCCAGAGCCAGGCTCCGACGACGGCCGTCCAGGCGCTCGGCGCGGTCAAGGTTCTCGAGGCAATTCGCCGGCGCGTGGGGCCTCGCCACCCGCCGGGCCGGTCGCCAGTGGCCCGGGAACGGGCCATACCGCGGGGACGCCCGCCAGGCCGGAATCACCGAGGCAACCCGACAACAAGCCTGCTTCCGGCTCTACCGTACCGGCGGCCAAGGAGAAGGAGCCGGCACCCAAGCCGGAACGCGCCGATGCTCCCAAGCAAGGTGAACCGAAGAAAGACGCGAAGCCCCAACCGCCCGCTGGAGAAGCTCCCAAGGCCACAAAGCCCGACCCCAAGCCCGAGACCAAGCCGGCTCGCCTGGTCGATGTCGCGGGCGAGTTCGACAAGGACCGTGCTCCCAGACTCAAGACCGGGGGCAACGTACTGATCAAGGACGCGGCGATCTTGACCGTGACGCATGGGACCATCCCGCGCGGGTCGATTCTGATTGAGAAGGGGTTCATCAAGGCCGTTGGCGCCGACGTGAAAGCGAAACCGGGGGTCACGGTGATCGATGCCGCGGGGCTCGTCGCGATGCCGGGGATCATAGACACGCATTCTCACATTGCCATCCAAGGAGGCGTCAACGAGTTCAGCCTCTCGGTCGTGCCTGAAGTGCGGGTCAAGGACGTGGTCACGGGCGACGACGTTTCGATCTACCGCGCCCTGGCGGGAGGGACAACGTCTGCTAGGCTCCTGCACGGATCGGCCAACACGATAGGCGGGCAGGACGCGGTGATCAAGCTGCGATACGGCAAGCCGGGTCGCGACCTGATCATCCGCAACGCGCCTCAGGGAGTGAAATTCGCCCTGGGTGAGAACGTTACGCGCTCGCGCGGCAGGTTCCCGAATACCCGTATGGGCGTCGAGGCCGTCATCGAGCGTGCGTTCGAGGATGCCAGGACTTACCGCGCCCAGTGGCGTGCCCACGAGGAGACCAAGAAGAAAAACCCAGCCAAGGCCGGCCCCGCTCCGCGCACCGATCTTCGACTCGAGGCCCTGGCCGGCATCCTCGATGGTTCGATCAAGATTCACAGTCATTGCTACCGCAGCGATGAGATCTTGATGCTCTTGCGAACGGCCGAACGGTACGGGATCAGGATTCAGTCACTCCAACACGTGCTCGAAGGATACAAGGTGGCGGCCGAGATCGCCGCTCATGGCGCAAGTGCTTCGACCTTTTCCGACTGGTGGGCCTACAAGGTGGAGGCGTTCGACGCGATCCCATTCAACGCCGCCTTGCTCGACGCAGGCCGGAGCGAACGTATGCATCAAGAGCGACAGTGAGGAGCTGATCCGGCACCTCAATCTCGAAGCGGCCAAGATGGTGAAGTACGGCGGCATGACCGAGGAGCAAGCCCTTGCCATGATCACCATCAACCCTGCCCGTGAGCTGGGACTGGAACGGCGACTGGGCTCGATCGAGGTGGGGAAAGACGCCGACATCGCCCTATTCAACGGTCATCCCTTCGATGCCTTCGCCCGCTGCGAGCTGGCTCTGATCGACGGCGAGGTGTACTTCCAGCGGGCCGAGCCGGACGGCAAGTTCGCTGTTCGCCCGGGCGACCATCACAAGATGCCCCAGGTGCCGGAAGCGGCCCGCAATCACCTGGTTGACTTCACGGCCCAGCCCAAGGGCGTCTTCGCCCTGGTCGGTGCCAATCTGCATCCGATCAGTGGCCTCATCGTGAAAGCTGGAACGATCATCGTCAAGGAAGGCAAGATCGCCGCTCTGGGGTCGGCAGGCACGCCTGTTCCGCCCGAGGCTCAGACGATCGACCTGAGTGGCCTGGATATCTGGCCGGGCCTGGTCGATGCGGGCTCCGCCCTGGGACTTATCGAGATCGGCAGCCTCAATGAAACTCAGGATTTCGCCGACACCAGTCGGTTCCAGCCCGAGCTCCGCACCAGCACCGCGCTGCGGCCGGATAGCGAGCACATCCCGGTCACGAGGGCCAATGGCGTGCTAACCGCGTATGTCGAGCCCTCGGGAGGTTTGATCTCGGGCCAGGGATGCGTGATCAACCTGCGCGGGTGGGTTCCTCGCGGAGCTCGTCATGGCCGATCGAGCCGCTTTGAACGTGACCATTCCCGCGTACATTCCTCGGCCCGAGGGCGGTCAACGTCGGCCCGGCCCTCGCCCGAATCCAGGTCCTGGCCCTGGCCCCAGTCAAGAGGGTGGCGGAATGGGGCCCGACCCGCAGGCGAGGCGAAAAGAACAGATCGAATCCATACGTGAAGAATTTCGAACCGCCTTGCGCTACGGAGAGGTCGTAGCCCAGGCGCGTGCCAAAGGAGTCTCCCCGCCCCCCTTTGATCCGCGACGACATGCCCTCGTGCCTTACGCGAGGGGTGAGAAGCCCGTGATCTTCCATGCCGAGCGCAGGAACGAGATCCTCGACGCGCTGGCGCTCGCCAAAGAGTTGAAGCTCAAGGCGGTGATTTCCGGTGGCGCCGAAGCGTGGAAGGTCGCCGGCGCGCTCAAGGAAGCCGGCGTACCCGTGCTCGTGGCAGGAACATTGAACACGCCCGGACAGGATCACGATCCTTACGATTCGGCGTACGCCAACCCGGCCATGCTCCATGCCGCGGGCGTGACGGTGGCCATCCGCTCGAAGGCAGGTGGACCCGCGGCCGCTACCAACGCCAGAAACCTGCCCTACGAGGCCGCCACCGCCGTCGCGTTCGGCCTTCCCGAGGACGTGGCCCTGCGAGCCGTAACGCTGACTCCTGCGCAAGTTCTGGGGCTCGCGGACCGGGTCGGCTCTCTGGAAACGGGCAAGTGCGCCAACCTTGTGGTGACCGCCGGTCACATACTCCAGCCAACGACCTCCGTGGTGGCCCTCTTCATCGAAGGCAAGCCAGTCACGCCCGAGAGCCGTCACACGCAGCTTTACGCCAAATACCAGAGACGTCTTCTGGAGGTGAAAGCCGGTGTGGCTCCGCTCGGGCTGGAACGTCTGGCCCCCGCACCCGCACAGATTCCCAATCGCGCCGCAGGCGCGCCCTGACTCGACTCAAACGGCCAACGAAAAATGCCGTTGAGCAATCCTGGAATCTGGCCGATTCACGACAAGCCTGAGACAACTGACACGTTCTGGGCCCACAGCTCCGATCGAGGCAGCGGCTCGCGAACTGGCCAGTGCCGCGGCAAGGTCCTGCCCTGCGTGTTCGCGGCCGTCACTCTGTTTGTGAACAATTGGCCAAGCACGCCCTGGAGCTTTTCGGCGTGGTCTGATCGGCCAACGTATTCATCGACACCCATGCGAAAGAGCGTTACGGCCTGGTCAGTGCGGTACTCGTCCGCGATCACCAGCACCATCGCGGGCGACGCGAGGGTGGAGTTAGTCCACAACAAGTTGTCGATCTGCTCGTAGTTCGCTCGGTCCGAATCCCAGTTCAACAGGATGAGACGAGCGCTCGCCATTTCAAGGAGCTCGCATGCCTCTTCCATTGTCCGGGTGACAATCACCCTCGTACCGCCCAGCTCGTGAAGATCATGTCGAACCGGCTCCAACCAATCGACCCCGGCAGTCATAGCCAAGACCGTGAAATCGCACATGCGTGATTGTCCCCCTGTGTGGGATCAGCCTTTTTGCATCATGCACCGCTCTTCATTGATCACAACGGCAGGCGTCACCGCCCAAAGTCTCGTTTATTGCGACGAGGCTCCCGTAGGACAACCGAGAATTCCCGCGTGCCGCGACACGCGGGCGCAGGACCGGCCGTCATCCGTATCCCGAATGATCCGGCACATCAACATCAACTCTAAAAGATCCTTGCAGTCGATGAGATCTATCGAAGGCCGGAATTCTTAGAAACCCCTTTCTAAAGGTCGAAGACCAGAGGACTTGCGGCTCAGGAGCGAACGAATCTGGATCCCCGGCCGCCGCGGATAGTGGGCGGCTGTTGACGCCGAATGTTTCTTTTTTTGAACTCAACGGTTCTGGGCGTGGCTGGGGCGACGCGGACGGCCGCCCGATCAACGGTTCGGTTCACCGCGGCGATCAGAATCCCGCGTATTGGGCGAGTTCTGGCCGCTTGCTTACGAACTGGGAATGAGCGACGATCAGCACCAAGCCGCAGGCGGGAATCGCGGTGTGGCTGACTGCGGAGCAAGAGCATTCAAAGGTCTTTTTCCACACTCGATTGACTGGAGCAAACGACGATGAATGCGGCATGTGCGCGCACGATCCCGATGGTGATCGCGATTGTCGGCTTGGGGCTACAAGGTCCCGCGTTCGCGGCAGAACCCGCGGCGCGGCCGCTGGAAATCTATTTCGTTGACGTTCTCGGGGGAGCGGCGACACTGATCATCACTCCGGAGCGAGAATCGATCCTGATCGATTCCGGCTGGCCGGGTTTCAACGACCGCGACCCCAAGCGAATCGTTCACGTGCTCAAGGAGCTAGCCGGCTGCGATCACCTTGACCATCTGATCACGACCCACTGGCACATGGATCATTTCGGCGGCGTGGGAGGGCTGGTGAAGCTCATTGAAGTCAGGCGTTTCTGGGACCGTGGACTGCCCGACGACGGTGATTCCAAGCTCGATTTTCCCGACGGCCCCAAGGCCGACGACCCCCTTGGGATCGCCTATCGAGAGGCGTCGAAGGGAAAGCGAACTCCGCTCAAGGCCGGCGATTCGATCGCATTCCGCGGCGCCTTCACGGGAATCGTCGTTGCCTCCGGAGGTAGAGTATTGGCTACCGCAAGTGAAACCCCGGCCAACCCGCGGTGTGCCGATGCCCCCGCCGACATGCCTCTCGATCCCTCGGACAATGCACGCAGCCTGGCCATCCGGTTCCAGCTTGGCAAGTTCGACTTCTTGGACTGCGGCGACCTCACCTGGAATATCGAAAAAGCGCTTGTGTGTCCTCATGATACTCTGGGCCCGATCGACCTCTTTCAGGTGACTCACCATGGGATGGATATCTCGAACCATCCGACCCTGGTGCGGACCATTCAGCCCACCGTGGCCGTCATGGATAACGGCCCCACCAAGGGTGGCTCACCGGCCACGATGGCCTTGCTGAAATCGACACCCTCGATCCAGGCGGCGTATCAGCTTCATCGCAACGCTAAGGCCAAGCTGGAAGAGAACACCGACCCTGCCCTGATCGCCAACACTGATCCCGCAGGAGGACAGTTCATTCGTGTCTCCGTGGTGCCCGACGGCTCGAAGTTTTCGGTCCAGATCGGGCCTGATGGGATGAAGCGGGAGTTCGCATCGAAGTAGCACAAATGCGGTGGCTTGCTGCTCTACGGGCTGGCCGTCGTCATCTTCTTTCGCACCGGCTGATGCTTCCACCTTCGGTGTAGCCAGAGATACTGCGTCGGGTCTTGCCTGATCAGTTCCTCCAGCGCGCTGGTGTAGCGCTGAGTGAGCAACCGCGCGTCATCGGCGCTGCCGGTGAACTCGCCAGGCTCGATGATGTCCGCACAGCGTATTTCGTATTGAAATCTCCGTCCAACGCGACGCGCCACGCCCACCACGACCGGTGCCTGGTGTTCGATCGCAAGAAGCGCGATGGCCTTGTGAGTCGAGGCGGGCCGGCCGAAGAAGTCGACGAACATCCCGCGCTGGCCGGCGTCCTGGTCGGCCAGCATCGACAGTGTCCGGCCCGATTTGAGCACTTCCAGGATCTGGTCGTATCCGCCGGCTTTGGGAATCAGCTTCTGGCCGGTTCGTTCGCGAAACGAGCGGAGGAACTTCTCGAGGTAAGGGTTATCGAGAGTCCGGGCCACCGAGTACGTGGGGAACCCGAACATGCCAAAGAGATAGCCGGCCATCTCCCAATTGCCGTAATGACCGGTCAGCAGGATCATGGGTCCGCCCGTCATGAGCCGGTCCAGGATCGGCTCATGCCCAGCCAGCGTCACATGCTTGCGCCAGTTTGTGAGATGGATTTTCCTCGGGGTGTGCAAGATCTCCATGAGCATCATGCAGAAGTGCAAATAAACTCCGCGGACAACGCGATCTCGCCCGGCATTGTCATACTGGTCGCCGAGCGCCAGGCGGAGGTTCTCGATGCCAACCACACGGTGTCGCCTGTCAACCATGTAAATGACCCACGCCATGAATCTCGCGAGGGAGTACGACTGCTCGATCGTGAGCACCTGGGCGAATGCCACGACCAGACGAACACCAACGTAGACCAGGTAATCCATCCAGGGCCGGCGGACTTTGTGGCGGGGCATCAGGGTCACTCCGTTGACCGATCAAGGAGGCTCGGCGTCGCGATTGCACAGGAACTGTCCTGAGCCGCCGTTACTTATAGCGATCCTTAAGTCGTTTGAGCAAGCGGAGGATCAGGCCAGGATGGACCGATCTTCCTTCAGGCCTCATCCAGCGGAAGGCTCACGGCCTGACCAGTCTCCGCTGCTCGATAAATCGCCCGGATGATCTCGACTGATTTCCGACCCTCCTTGCCGTCAACCAACGGCTCTCGTCCCTCGTCGATCGCCTCCACAAAATCCATGAGCTGGTCGCGGTGGCCGATGTGGGTGATGCCGCGCGGGTCGCTGGCACCTGCTTTGAAGCCGCTCTGGCCGGCCATGGCGGCGAAGATCTCGTTGTCGCTGGGAACTTTTTCCTGGAAATCCCACAGGGTGATGTCGTCTTGTTCGATGCGGGCCGAGCCCCGATCGCCGTGGATCTCGGTGCGTTTCAAGAGGCCTGGATAGGCGCTCGTTGCGGCCTCGATTGCGCCCAGGGCCCCGTTCTTGAAACGCACGCTGGCCACGGCGGTGTCTTCGACCTCGATGCGATG
This sequence comes from uncultured Planctomycetaceae bacterium, assembly GCA_963813575.1. Lineage (GTDB taxonomy): Bacteria > Planctomycetota > Planctomycetia > Isosphaerales > Isosphaeraceae > Aquisphaera. Next base: position 1,072,283 of record CAWFAF010000038.1, on the reverse strand, counting down.
GTGGGCCAGCGTGGCCGTCTGGGCCACGATTGACTCGACGTCGCCCATCAGCCAGTACAGGAGGTCGACGTTGTGGATCGCCTGGTTCATCAGTGCCCCGCCGCCGTCGAGGTTCCAGGTGCCCCGCCAGCCGCCCGAGTCATAATACTCCTGGGTCCGCCACCACTTCACGTAGGTGTCGCCCAGGGTCAGAGCGGCCGAATCGTCCTCCTGTGATCGCCTCCTTGAGGCGAATGTTGGCCGGCGTGAACCGCGACGGGAAGATCGTGCAAAGGCGAACGCCGGCCGAATCACAAGCCTCGATGATCGAGTCGCACCTCGCCAGCGTGATCTCCAGCGGCTTCTCGACGACCACGTGCTTGCCGGCGCGGGCCGACTTGACGGCCGGATCTCGATGAGCGCCGCTGGGAGTACAAATACAGACGATATCAAGCCCTGGGTGCGCAAGCATCGCGTCTAGATCGTCATGGATCGCGCAGCCGTGCCCGGCCATCCCGGCGATCTTCTCGGCGTTGGTCCGGGCGCGGCTGAACGCGGCCACCACGCGGCAGCCGGGTATTTCGTTGATTGCCCGGGTGTGAAACTCGGCAATCATCCCGCAGCCAACGAGGCCGAAACCATACTCAACCATGCTCGATCTCCCATCGCGTCTCGTTGTCGGTCCAATCTGGACTAGACCAACCGTATCCTGGCGATCTTCCGCTTCCCCGCGCACGATCAAGCCGTCAGAGACATAGATAAGGGCCTTTGCGTCGGTGATCGTCTGACGGTTTGGGCCCACATTGAACCCGCCCTGTTCGATCAGTCAACGCGCGTTTCGAAGTGCTTGACTCGAGGCCCAGCTCCTTGATCAGAAGCGGAGCAGCAACGCGTCCCTCGGGATCGAGCTTGTCGCCGGAGAGCATGACCTCCGGTATCTCGTCCGGGTCCGCTCCCGAGGCCCGGCGGCGAAACTCGTCGGCGGCTCTGTCGGCCGCCCCGCTGCCGTGATACTGAGAAGCGATCGCTTTTCCCAGCGCTTCCTTGGCGTCGCGTGGATTGACATCCGAGCTTAGCAGTCGGTCGATCTCGGGCAACGGCAGATCGGTAAGCAAGGTAAAGAACTGGCGCATGGGCTCATCGGGAATACTCATCAGCTTGCCGAACTGGTTCTCGGCTGATTCGGCCACACCGACGTAATTGCCAAGGCTCTTGCCCATCCGGCGCACGCCGTCTGTGCCAACCAGAATGGGCATCGTCATTGCCACCTGCGGTTCCTGGCCCCGCGATTGCTGCAGGTCGCGGGCGACCAGCAAGCTAAAGAGCTGCTCGGTTCCCCCGAGCTCGACCTCGGCCCGGATCTCCACGGAGTCCCAGCCTTGCATCAGCGGATAGAGGCATTCGTGGAGATAGACCGGCTTCTCGGCTGCAATTCGCTTGGCGAAGTCTTCGCGGGCGGCGACCTGTCCAAGCGTCATCCGGCGCATCAGGTTCAGAACATCAAGAAACGCCCATTTCGAGAACCAGTCGCCATTGTGGTGAACCTCGGCCCGATCCAGATCGATGATCCGGCCCACCTGCTTGAGATAGTCTCGCGCGTTCGTTTCAACCTGCTGTTCCGTCAGTGTGGCGCGCGTCTCGTCACGCCCCGAGGGATCGCCAACAAGTGCTGTGTAGTTGCCGATGATGATCACGGCCGTGTGGCCCAGATCCTGGAACTGGCGGAGCTTTCTCAAGGGCACGGTATGACCAAGATGGACGTCGATCCCGGTCGGGTCAATGCCATACTTGACACGCAAGGGCCGTTTCTCGCGCAGCGACCGGTCCAGCTTCCTGCGAAATTCGTCCTCTGGGACAATTTGGTTGAACTCCGCGGCGCAAGATGTGAAGTTGTTCGTCAAGGCTCGCCATCAATCGATTCGCCTCCCATGGCTTTCCGCCGAATTCTGAGCGACCTAACCGTCGGTACCGGCGTAGTCGTATGCAGATGCCGATTCTAGGATTCCTGGGTGAACGACACAAGGTGGCCGGCTGGGCGGCCAAACCGTACGATCAACTGAGGTCTGTTGATTTCCCCAACACATGGCTGAAACGATCCGATGAATGGCTTCTCCGCGGATGTGATACTCTATACGCTCGTGAGCGCCCTGCTGCTATTGATGCTGCTGGGCATGGTTCTCGTCTGGGCCTGGGCGCTGGCACGGTTCTGGCGCGGAGGGCCGATCCTCCCCGAAGCACCCATCGTCCCCATGAGACGGGTTCCTTGGGGAGCGCTTACGGTATTCTGGGTGGTTGTCCTCTACGGCTTCGTCCACGTCGAGGTGAGTCGTGCATACGCCGCGGCGACTGGCCGGCATTTTCCCCCGGTCAAGCAGGCCGACCACGCGAAGCCCCAGCCGGTTGACAACGCGCGGCAGGCTGTCGACAAGCCGAAGATAGAGGGCAACAACGAGCTGACGCAAATCGACCTTCTCTTGCAGCTCGCCGCGATTAACGGACTCTTGCTGATTCTCGTGCCTTTGCTCGTTCGTTGTACTTCCGGGGCAACGCTTGCCGACCTTGGGCTGAGCTTGGCGAACTGGCGCCGGCAACTGGCCATCGGCGTGGCGGCGGCACTGCTGATGACGCCGGCAGTGATCGCCATTCAGATTGTAGCGGTTCAGGTCTGGCGATCGAACAAGCATCCCGTCGAGGAGATGGTACTCGACAGTTTCTCTCCCGGGATTGCTTTGCTGGCCGTGGTGTCGACCATGGTCCTTGCCCCCATGATCGAGGAGCTTCTGTTTCGAGCGATCGTCCAGAGATGGCTGACCCGGTTCGCCGGCCCTCGTGGTTCCTCGGCTTTGCTCGCCAAGGATCAGGCCTACGCGGAGCTCGCGGGGGACGATTTCTCGGCGCAAATTGATGTGCAACTGGCCAGTTCAGGCGAAACGATGCGAATCGATCAGCAATCATTGCTCAAGCCGGCAGGCTTCGAGCCTCGATCATCCGTGGCAATCCTCTCCACCTCGCTTCTCTTCGCGGCGATGCACGCCGCCCAGTGGCCGGCACCGATTGCGATTTTCGTCCTGTCCGTGGCGCTTGGTGTTCTCTATCAGCGTACCGGCAGCTTGCTCGCCACGGTCGCCATGCATGGCACCTTCAATGGATTTAGCACCTTGTTTCTCCTTCTTGAAGCAGTGGGCCGTCAAGTCGGACCAAATCAGGCCGCTCAGCAGGCCGCGCCGTTGGCTGGCTTCTTTTTTATCTCCTGACGTGCGTCTAGTTAATGTCGAAGGCATTGCCCCCTGTCCCATGCAAAATCTTGCATCACGCGGCCGACGGAATGCGCTAGCATTCAGGCATTGGGCGGTGCTGAGACTACGCGATGATTCCGGCTTGCCTCTTGAAAGATGACAAATCCCTCGATCTCTCGCTTTTTTTGTAGACGACAATGAGGCGGGCTGATAGATTTGTGTTGTCGAGCCGGGAACGAGGTCGCCAGAGGCATCGGCTCGATGTGTGTGTCGTCGCCACTCGGGTGGAACCGTAAATATACTACGAGGAATCGCAAGAATCCTCCTCGACCCGAGTGAACTGTGGGTAGTGTCCCGTCCGATGAGTATGGGACTCAGGCCGGATGTTGGGTGCAATCACTGGCAGCAGGCCAGACGGTTGTCCTCGTCGCCGGCTGATCGAGCAAGGGACCAGAAGTTTCGGGCTCGGTCGCAAAAACAACGCGGCCCGGTAGTGAGTGCCGCGTGAACGCCGGTGATCGAATCGAAGCTCGGCCAGGATGGCGATACCGTGTGGAATTCGGGTTCCACTCGGGCCAAGGGAGTGGTGGAGCGTAGACCTGCGTCAAGGGTCGCGTTTCTGCTCGTGGGGAGTTTTGTCGATGAGCGAATCGAAGTCTAAGAAGTCCGCACCTGTGCATGCCGGTTTCGAGTGGGCAGGCGCTGTCGCCCGTGTGCGACGCGGAGGCAAGTCAACCCGAGCCGGCCGTCGTGCGGCCCTGCTTGGCATGCTGACTGCCAGCTACGCCAACTCGAGCCCGCGGCGGCCGGATCAGCGATCGCACGGGCTCTGAACGCTGAGCGCCGCGCAGGGCTGATCGGACCATGAGCGATCATCGCCCCCAAAGTTCACCAGGATTACCCTGGCCCATCACACCCTGACTCACTGAACAATCGAACAAAATTCTTGGCCGAACCGTCTCTCCGATCGTGATCGGAACAGCAGGTTCGGCCATTTTGTTGTCCGAGCACGCAACGTAGCCTCCCGCCCGAGGGGCGTGCATGACCCGGGGCGTCCATCGAGGATGCTTCGTAAAGATTTGTCAAGAGTGGCGCTCCCACGGGAAACGCAGGGCCGTAGCTGGATTCTTTGCCGCTCTGTCCGTTCAGGCGGCACCTCTGCCCCCGGGCGGGGTGCTTGCGCTTTCCTCGTGATTACTCAACCGCGAAAGGTTTGCCAGATGATCATCAAGCTGTGGGGAGCGATGGCGTTGTCGGCCTCGCTCACGGTCCTGCTCGCTTTCTCCGGATGTGGCGACGATAACCAGAACGAGATCACCACAACCCCGGGTCCAAACGTAGCCGGAAAGGGGGGACCGCCTCCGGGTGGAGCACAGCCGTCGAACCCCAAGATCAAGGCCATCATGTCGGTCATCGGCAAACGTCCCAAAGACTTGCAGAAATCGCTCACCAACTCTTTGAAGCAGGACGCCCCTACCTGGGACACGATCCAGCCCCAGGCCGCCGAATACTCGAAGCTGGCCACCGAGCTCACCACGCTCGAGCCCACCAGGGGCGACAAGGATTCGTGGAGCAAGCTCACCCTCGCCTTCGCCGATACAGCGAGCGAACTCGACAAGGCCGCCCAGGCCAAGGAGAAAGACACGGCCGTCTCGGCGGTCGATGAGCTTGGCAATTCATGCATGTCTTGCCATCGGCAGCATCGCATGGGACCAGGCGGCGGTGGGCGCGGCGGCATGGGCGGGCCAGGCCGAGGCCCTGGTCGTGGTGGGCCTCCTCCCGGCGGCCCAAGCGGGCCTGGCGGGCCCCCTCCTGGGGGTCCTGGCGGTGCCCCTGGTGGCGGGCCCCCTCCTGGCGAACCGACGACCAAGTGATTATAGTTCCTCAGAGGGAACATGAACGAAAGTATCTTCCCTCAAATATGCGCCGACTCGTCCGCAATTTCGTGACTTTCAGAGAGGCGGTTGCACCGCGGTGGGCTGAACTACTCTGATACAACCACTGAGAAAAAAACCATGATGGATTCAACGTGGCTACGGTACCTGGCGACCTCGTTCCTGGTCGCGGCCTCATGCAGCGCGTCGGCCCTGGCAGCCGATCGGGCGCCGAGGACGACGGCGCCTTCCGGCGTCGATCCCAGCGGGTTCGACAGGTCCGTACGGCCTCAGGATGATTTCTTCCGATACGTCAACGGCGGCTGGATCGCGCGTACCGAGATCCCGGCCGATCGCCCGCTCTACGGTTCGTTCGTCGAGCTGCTGGACAAGAGCGAGGCCGACCTTCGTGCCATCATCGAAGAAGCCGCGGCCAGGACCGACGCGGCACCCGGCTCGGAAGCAGCGAAAGATCGGCGACCTCTTCGCCAGCTTCATGGACGAGGACCGCGCCAACCGGCTGGGCAAGAAGCCGATCGAGGGGGACCTCCAGCGGATCGACGCAATCCATGACAAAGCCGGCCTCACGCGGGTCATCGCGGATCTTCAGCGCGAGGGGGCCACCGGCCTCTTTGGTGCCTTCGTCACCACCGACGCCAAGCAGTCCGACCAGTACATCCTTTACCTCAACCAGGGCGGCCTCGGCCTGCCCGATGAGTCGTACTATCGCGACCCCAAGTTCAAGCCCATCCGCGAGAAGTACCTGGCCCACATCGCGACGCTGTTCGAGCTGGCCGGCATCCCGAATTCGAAAGACGCCGCCGCGCGGGTGATGGCCGTCGAAACCAGCCTGGCCAAGCACCACTGGGACCGCGTCAAGAACCGCGACCGGACGCTCACCTACAACAAGAAAGACCGCAAGGCGCTCGAAGCGATTTCTCCCGGGTTCGACTGGACGGCCTGGTTTGAGGGCTACGGCGCCAAGGACGTGAGCGAGGTCGTCGTCCGGCAGCCCGATTACTTCACCGCGATGGTCGGACTTCTGACCACGATCCGCTTGCACGACTGGAAGCCCTGGATGAAGTGGCATCTGCTCCACGAGGCCGCGCCCGTTCTCAGCAAGCCGTTCGTCGACGAGAATTTCGCCTTCTACGGACGGACGCTGACCGGTGCCCCGGTGAATCGCCCGCGCTGGAAGCGCGGAGTCGCGTTCGTGGCCGAGGCCATGGGCGAGGCGGTCGGCAAGGTATATGTCGCCAGGCGCTTCCCGCCCGAGGCCAAGACGCGGATGCAGGAGCTCGTCGCCAACCTCACCGCCGCCTATCGCGAGAACATTACCGACCTGCCCTGGATGAGCCCCGAGACGCGTCGCAAGGCCCTCGAGAAGCTCGCCAAGTTCACCCCAAGATCGGCTATCCCGACAAGTGGCGCGACTACTCGAAGCTCGAGATCCAGCCGCGACGACCTCGCGGGCAACGCCCGCCGCGCCGACGGCTTCGAGGTCGCTCGCAACCTCGGCAAGCTCGGCAAGCCGGTCGACCGCGGCGAGTGGGGCATGACGCCGCAGACGGTCAACGCCTATTACAACCCGGGCATGAACGAGATCGTCTTCCCCGCCGCGATCCTGCAGCCGCCGTTCTTCGACATGAACGCCGACGACGCGGTGAACTACGGCGGCATCGGCGCGGTGATCGGCCACGAGATCGGCCACGGCTTCGACGACCAGGGCTCGAAGTCCGACGGCGACGGCAACATGGTCAACTGGTGGACCGACGCCGATCGCAAGGAGTTCGAGAGCCGGACCAAGATGCTGATCGACCAGTACAGCGGTTTCGAGCCGGCTCAGCTTCCCGGACAGAACGTCAACGGAGCGCTGACGATCGGCGAGAACATCGGCGACCTGGGCGGCCTGTCGATCGCCTACAAGGCGTACAAGCGCTCGCTCAAAGGCAAGGAGGCGCCGGTGATCGACGGCCTGACCGGCGACCAGCGGTTCTTCATCGGCTGGGCCCAGATCTGGCGCAGCAAGTATCGCGACGCCGAGCTGCTCGCGACGGCTGGCCACCGACCCGCACTCGCCCACCGAGTTCCGCTGCAACGGCGTCCTCCGCAACCTGCCCGAGTTCTACGCCGCCTTCGGCGTCAAGGAGGGCGACAAGCTCTGGCTTCCCCCCGACCGCCGCGTGCGGATCTGGTAAGGTGAATACGCTCCAAGAGGCGGGGGCGCCAGGGCCGCGCATCTCGATTGTTACGCCCGGTGGACCCCGCGATTCGATGCCGCTCGTCACAAGGATCACACCCATGTCTCAGTCTCTCCCGGCCCAGCCGTCGCACATTCCTGAGCACTTGCGCCCTGGGCGCCGCGGCATACGCGGTGCCGGGCGCGTATGCTGATGAACTTGTCCGCACGCCGCCCCAGACCGAGGGGCCCTTTTATCCCAACAGGCTGCCCCTAGATACCGACAACGACTTGCTGATCATCAATGACGACACCACCCCCGCCATCGGCGAGGTCACGCATCTGGGCGGCCGGATTCTCGATGCCCGCGGCAACCCGCTGCGCAACGCCCTTGTCGAGATCTGGCAGGTCGACGGCACAGGCCGTTACATCCATACCGGTGACGACCACCAGTCTAACCGTGATAGCCACTTCCAGGGCTTCGGTCGCTTCCTCACCGGTTCCAGCGGCGAGTACTACTTCCGCACCATCAAGCCGGTGCCCTATCCTGGCCGCACCCCGCACATCCACTTCAAGATCAAGAAGGCCGAAAAGGAACTCCTGACAACTCAGTGCTACGTCAAGGGCGAACGAGGCAACACTCGCGACTTCATCTATCAGGGCATCCGCGATCCGAAGGCCCGAAGTGCCGTGACGATTGAATTCAGTCCCATCAAGGAGTCGCGCATTCGGCGAGCTGGCTGCCCGGTTTGACATCGTGCTGGGAGTGACGCCGCAGGCCTGAGGCTGCCACGCTGCGACGGCACTCTGGTGGGCCTCGTTGCACTCGACCCGCCCTACTTGACCACCGGACTGGCAAATCCAAAAACCGAGAGAATCGGCACTTTGACGATACGCGTGGTGAGCGAAGGGACTAAGATGATAGAGACTGAGCCTCGCTCTGGTGGGCCCGGCGTCTTGCTCGCAGGTTCGGTCACTCATTTTCAAGATGCGCTCGAGAACCATGACCTCTTATCCAGTCACTGCGACGAGGCAGGCTACCGAGCCCGAATACACCTTTCGTGAGCGGATGCTGATCGTCAGCCGGGGATCTCCCCTGCCGTTAGGGGCGGTGGAGATGCCCGATGGGGTCAATTTCTCGCTGGTGTGCCGGCACGGGACGGCGGTCTGGCTGGTGTTATCCGAGCCTTGCAGCCCCGAGGTGCACACGGAAATCCGGCTCGATGAGCACTTGAACCGCACGGGCGATCACTGGCATATCCGTGTGGATGGGCTGCCCGAGGAGTTTTGCTACGGATACCGGGTCCATGGGCCTCGTAGCAATGGGCATCGGTTCGATGCCGGCAAGATTCTGCTCGACCCCTATTCGCGGGCCCTCTCCTGCGGCCGGCCGTGGGGGCTAAGCGGCAGCTTGCCGAGGCGCAGCCTGATGAACGAGTCGATGGGCCAGCGCACTGGTGCGATCAATCCCAGGATCCCACTTGAGGATACGGTCATTTACGAGCTGCACGTACGAGGATATACCATCGATCCATCCTCAGGCGTGCGCCACCCGGGAACCTTCGACGCGCTGGCTCATAAGATCGATTACCTCAAATGGCTGGGCATCACTGCCGTCGAACTCCTGCCGGTTGACGAATTCGACGAGAATGACTGTCCATTCGTCAATCCGCTCACCGGAGAGAACCTGAAGAACTACTGGGGTTACAGCCCGATCGCATTCGGGGCGCCCAAGGCGGCCTACGCGTTCCACTCGGAGCGGTCGCAGCCCTGGGATGAATTCTGCGGCATGGTCGGCGAGTTTCACCGGAGCGGCATCGAGGTCATCCTGGACATTGTGTTCAACCATACGGCCGAGGGGAGCGAGGACGGGCCGACGTACAACTTCCGCGGGCTGGACAATTGCCTCTACTACATGCTCGACGAACACGGCCGTTACCTCAACTTCAGCGGTTGCGGCAACACGTTCAACAGCGACCATCCGGTCGTGCGCAATTACCTGATCTCCTGCCTCAGGAACTGGGTGTCCGACGCTGGCGTGGATGGGTTTCGCTTCGACCTGGCGTCCGTGCTGGGTCGAGACCGGCGGGGTAACGTCGTGCTCAATCCGCCATCCATCAATCGGATTTCGGAAGACTCGCTGCTCTACGGCACCAAGCTTATCGCCGAGCCCTGGGACGCGGCCGGACTCTATCAGGTGGGAACATTTCCGGGCGGGGCGCGCTGGTCAGACTGGAATGGGCGGTACCGGGACGACGTGCGCAAATTCTGGCGCGGGGAACTCGGCATGGCGTCCGCGATAGCGACCCGAATCTGCGGCAGCGACGACCTGTACGCCGGACGAGGACCTCTGCATTCGATCAACTTCCTGAGCTGCCACGATGGTTTCACGCTCAATGATCAGGTCTCGTATAACCAGAAGCACAACGAAGCGAACGGCGAAGGGAACCGCGACGGCAACGACGCCAACTGGAGCTGGAACTGCGGCTTCGAGGGGCCCACGGCCGACCCGCAGGTCAACCAACTGCGCCAGCGCCAGGTGCGTAACCTGATGGCGACGCTGCTTATTTCCCAGGGAGTTCCCATGATTCAGGGAGGGGACGAGTTCCTCCGCACTCAGATGGGAAACAACAACGCCTGGTGCCAGGACAACAAAACGAGCTGGGTTGACTGGTCCTTGAAAGAGCGGAACGCCGGCTTTCTGCGGTTCGTCCGCGAGATGATTGCCTTTCGCAAGGCACATCCCGCGCTGCGGCGGCGGACCTTTTTCACCGGGGGCCACGGTGGGGGGCCGCCCGATATTCTCTGGCATGGCGCAGAGCCCGCCTATCCCGATTTTTCGGCGTCGAGCCAGATGCTGGCATTTAGCCTGGACGGACGGTGCTGTGATCGCCCCGGCCTTGTCGACTGCGACTTCTATGTGGCGATGAACGCCTCAGCACGCCCAGCAGTGTTCAAGATTCCCGCGTCCCCATCCGGCCGCCCGTGGCGCAGGGTCGTCGATACGGCGCAGTCGCCACCCGACGACTTTCAGCCCGAGGAGTCCCGAAGCGTCGTCCCGGTCCTCTACCAATACCCCGTGCAAGATCATTCCATGATCCTGCTGATGTCTCTCAGTTAGAATGCGAGGAGCAACTCCTGCTCGCTGCAAACCAGCGACGCGATCATGAGCAAGCGTCTGCTCGCCTGTGAGCACCCATCGACCCGATACCCGTGTGCGAGATGCCGGTCGTGACGGGAAACTAGCCAACTACGGAACAAGTAACGCCTCGCAGCCTGTGAGCTTGCATTGAGTAGGGTGGGTCGAGTCACGTAGGGTGGGTCGAGCAGAATGCGAGGCCCACCGGCTTGCTGCGTCTTTCTGGGTGGTTCAGCAGGGGACAGGGCCGCTCTGGAAACCTGATGCGACCTCGAAAGGAGACTCCCCGACAAGGACTCGAACCTTGAACCTAGCGGTTAATCCCGGCGCGGGACTCGCTCTACCGACTGAGCAGTTTCTCGTGAATCCAACGAGCCGATTTCATTCGCTTGATTTGGCGTTCGCGCTGCATCGCTGAGTGCGTGGGGTGCCCCTCGCTCCAGACGAGCTCCCACGGGCCATTCTTGAGGGTGTACTTGCCGTAAGCCGGTGCTGGCTCGTTGTGCTCCGCGACTCTGCGATGTAAGTCGTCTGTCTGGCCGACGTAAAATCGGCCTACCTCGTTTTCGAGGACGTAGACCCAGAATATCTCGGAGGAGTTTGACAAGCTCCCCGACAAGGACTCGAACCTTGAACCTAGCGGTTAACAGCCGCTCGCTCTACCGATTGAGCTATCGGGGAATCAGCCCTCAAGCATACCGGCGCTCTCCACGGCACTCAAGTCCAAACGGTACCAGGATTGCCGGCAGAATGGCCAGAAGCGCGAGGGCGAAAGACAACCCGCACGGCGCGGCTGGACGGCTCCGGAAGGGTGAGAGCTGGTTGAAAACGCCATGATCGATCAGTCTTAGTGCTGCGAGCTTTTCTCGTGCTGCTCGATGGCTTTTTCAAGGATGCCGACGATCAGCGCGTTGAGCGAGGCTTTGTCTTCCTTGGCCCAACTTGCGAGCTGCTCGTGCAGCACGGGTGGCATTCTGATCTGAAAGTGGACAACGGTTTCAGGCATCGAAGAAACTCCTCAACAGCATGAACACGACCCGAACACAAAAGCCACGCACGTCGGATACCAAACGACGATTATCTGATGAGATATCCGTCCAATTACAGCATGCAGAGCATTTCGGTCATAGTCACGAGTGAACTTTCATTCTATACCACGAAATGATACGGTTTGACGGTTCATCCATTGTGTTCAATTTGTTCTAACTTGCAAGACACAACCGTTCGCAGGACGGAGCTTTTTGAGATAAGAGAAGACGGCCAATCGTCTTGGAATCGGGCTTGGAGCCCGCATGAGGACTAGGTGGCGCGCGAGTCCGCATCCCAAACTGGACTAAGGTAATGTCTACATACTCGCAACCTGGGAATTCGAACGACAATTATTCTGGGAGTCCTTTCGATCCAAGAAATGCACCAGCCATGCACGCATTTGTGCTGACAGGTCAAGCCCACTCTCAGCGAGGCGGGTTCTTCGGAATCCGGGCGATGTCGATGGATGATTCGGAGGCTGTGGCCGACTTGCGGAATGCCAGCTCCAACTCGGCATCGGGCAATCTGGTTCGGGAGTTTGTCGAGCATTGGGGGATGATGGCACGCGCCTGGGGAATCAATCCCACCATGGGCGAGCTGTTCGCCCTTCTGTACATCACCGGAACCGATTGGACCGCAGAGGAGCTCAGGCAGTGGCTTCGCGTCTCGCGCGGTAACGTCAGCATGAACCTCCGCGAGCTACTGGCCTGGGGAGTGGTACGCAAGCTACATCGGCCGGGAGAGCGGCGCGAGCTGTTTCACGCGGAGACGGAGGTCTGGACCCTTTTTCGGCGAATCCTCAAGGAGCGCAAGCGCCGAGAGCTCGACCCCACCCTCATGGTGCTGGACCGGATTTCCCGGCTCTCCGAAACAAAGCCGGAGTTTCGCGATCTGAAAACACGCGTCGAGTCGCTTCGTCATTTCTTCGGCCTGATCGACGGCCTTGCCGTCCGGCTACTCTCGCTCGAGACCCAGGAGCTGTCCGAGCTCGGCATGCTGCTGGGCGAGGATCCGGCCGCTTCGGGAGCAGTCGATCCGGATACCCCGGAACATTGAGCCGAGTATCCCCCTTTCCGACCCGTCCTCATCGCCTAAAACATCACCGAATAAGGTCGCATCAGCGGTCGTCTCCGAGGCCGCGTGAAGACGGCCTGCCGGGCGGTTCGCGCATCTTTCGGGCGGAAGGCGTGAACAACTCACCTTGGGGGTGGGGCTCGTGCAGGGCGTAACCCCGCCGGGGATCGCGTTCACCGCCAGGTGGACTGCGGTCCCCGGCGGCTTCTGGGTCGATCCGCGCCTTGCGCGATGGTAAGATTCCCGCATGAGCGAGATCGAGCCGGAAGTGTACCATCCGGGTTTGGAGGGCGTGATCGCCTGCGAGACGGCGATCTCGAATATCCAGGGCAGAGACGGAACAGGCGTCCTGGAGTATCGTGGTTATCGCATCGAGGACCTGGCGGCACACGCGTCGTTCGAGGAAGCGGCGTTTCTGCTCTTGCACGGCGATCTGCCCAATCGGACGCAGCTTCAGGACTTCGAGGCACGTCTGCGGCTCGCGCGCGAGCTGCCTGAGCCCCTGATCACGCTGCTACACGCAGATTCCCGGCCACGTCAGCTCCATGGATGTACTACGGACGTCGGTGAGCGTGCTGGCTCATTTTGATCCGGACCAACAAACGCCTCCGACCGACCACGCCGCCAACGTGCGTAAAGCCGAGCGGCTGATCGCCGAGATGGCGACCGCGATTGCGTATCGCGAAAGAATTCTGGCTGGTCTGCCGATGATTCGACCCGACCCGCGGCTGGACCATGCCGCTAACTTCCTGACCATGGCCACCGGCAAAGCACCGTCCGAATCAATGCGCAAGGCCTTCAATGCCTCGCTAGTGCTCTACTCGGAGCACGAGCTAAACGCGTCTACATTCTCGGCGCGTGTGACTGTCTCGACGTTGTCGGACTTGCATTCAGGGATCGTGGCCGCAATCGGCGCTCTCAAAGGGCCGCTGCACGGCGGCGCCAATGAAGAAGCCTGGAAAGTCCTGGAACGAGCGTGGCTCCGCCGAGCACGCCGGATCATGGATCGACTCCGCACTCGCCGCCCATCAGCGAATCATGGGATTCGGCCACCGGGTCTACAAGCACGGCGACCCCAGGGCGGTGATCCTCAAGTCGTATTGCCAGGAGCTCGCCCGGGAGCTGAATGACGACAGGTGGGAAAAAATCGCCGAGCCGATCGAACGCGCCATGATCGCGCGGAAGCAGTTGCCACCCAATGTCGACTGGCCAAATGCCCGGCTTTATCACTACATGGGGCTGCATGTCCGGCTTTACACGCCGATCTTCGCCATGGCGCGTGTGGCCGGATGGGCCGCTCACGCCATCGAACAAATCGATCACAATCGCCTGATGCGCCCCCGCGGCCGATATCTCGGGGCATTCCACCGTCGGGTGCCGTCGATCGACGAGCGGTGACCCACAAGCTCGTGCGACATTGCTGAGTGCTGAGTGCTGAGTGCTGAGTGCTGAGTGCTGAGTGCCTGGTGCAGGCCACAAGCATCGACCGGTCTAGTCAACTCGTGCGACTGGCGGGGATGTGGCTCTCCCACTGGCTCGCGGGGCTTGCTTCGGCATTGGGGTCAAGCAACGCGAAAGCCCCGCCCCCTGGAGGTTGTTTTGTCCAGGGGGGCTTCAGGTGGAGCACGACAAACGCGGCACTCACTTGGGTTCTTCAGCCTTGGGCTCAGCCTTGGGCTCAGGCTCGGGTGCGGGAGTTGCGGCCTTGGTCGCGTCTTCCTGGGGCTTGGCGGTATCCGACTCGGGGGCGGGAGCGGCCTGGCGGCCAATCTTTCGTGGCTCGATCAACCGCCTCATCGCCGGAGTGTTCACAGCTTCGGCCCGACCGACGATCGGGGTGCCCATGTCGTAGCCCAGGTAAGCCAGCAAGCGGCCTACCGGCATGGGCCGAATGCCTTCGAGCCTGCGCGTCCTTGACCGCCTGGCCATACTTCTTCTGGAACTCGGTCTGCTGCGCCAGCGTCACATCCGTCTTCTTCTGGAACGACTTCGCGCATCGGTGACCCGCTCGTCGATGACGTACCAGGCGATCCGAGCGCTGAGCTTGCCCTGTTCCTTGCCGTATTCGGGCGGCGGCAGGTCATAGTCGATCACGCCGCCGGCATCCTGGATCATTCGCTTGAGATCTTCGCGATCGTCCTTGCCGTCACGATTCACGTCGATCTTGCCGATCAAGGCGAACCGCATCGGCTCATTGGGCGACCAGGCGGCCGAGTAGACGATATCACCGATGCGGATCGGGTCGATCGCGCTGTTGGTTTTTTCGATGCGGGCGATACTGTATCTGTCGCCGACCTGGATCAGCTCGATATTCCCCTTGGGCCTCTCGGTGGGGATTCCGGGTGAACCCGGCGGCGAAGATCGTCATCTTCATCTGGGGACGAGCGCCCTGGTGCCGGTTGACGCTCACATGAACCTCGCGGCGATCGAGATCGACGTAGGTCACATAGCCATCCGGGCTGTCCAGCACATTCTCTTGCTTGCTCGGCCTGGTCGCGATATTCCCGGATGATCGTGTTGGCCGTCTCGAGCTTGCGGTCGCTCTCTTCCTTCAATTGACGAAGCGACGTTGTAAGACTGGCAATTTCGGTCGCCTTCTTGTCGTTGTCGGTCTGAAGCTGGTTGACCTTGGTCAGGAGCGACTGCCGTTCGGACTCGTGTTTGCTGTGCTCGGCCTCGAGATCGGCCTTGTTGTCTGACGCCGCCTTGGCCTGAACGTCGATCTGCTGTTTGGCGTTGGTGTTGGACGATTCCAGGCCTGCGCCTGATGCCAACGTAATTGGCAGACAACTGGGTGGAGAGAAGCGTGAGGTTTTCCAGCAGCTCGACCAGCCGGTCCTCGGTCGAGATGAAGTTCTTGTTCGGCTCGTTGCGATACGAGGTAACGATCGTCTGAACCTTGGCCTTGGCGTCCTCCAGCTCCGCGGCTGTTGCCCCGGCATCCTGCGCCTGCTTGATCGCGGCGCTGACAGTTGTCGCCAGGTTGCCGATCCGGTCATCGGTCTTCTTGAAGTAGGCGGTGACCTCGGCCTTGGCCGGGTCGGCTTCTTCAGCCCGAACACCCGCAATCTTGCGGAAATCGTCGTACTGGTTAACGGCGTCGTTCTGGGCCTTTTGCGCGGTTCTCAGCTTTTCCTGCGCCGCTTCGAGTTGAGCCTCGGACTTCGAATAGGCCGAGTACAGGAAGTAGGACGTGACGGCCAGAATGACCGTGAGCGTCACGAACGCCGCGACAGCGATCTTGAGCCCTTGCGATTCGTTAGCTGCGGCCATGGATTGATACTCCCACCGAGCGGAGCGGTGGCGACCTGCTCATGCGGTCCGCCGGTTTGCTGATAATATGTCACATCTGAAGGGAAACGACGAAACGAGCGGCGAAAAAACGCGCCAGTCCATGACTCCGGGGCCGTCTCTTCGAGAGAATACTCGTGACCCCTTTGATTGTAAAAACCGGCGGGACAAGAATCAAACGAAATTAATTTGCTAGTTGCCGGCAGTGGTCTGAGATGCGGAGAAGAACCCGGGCATCCGTGCTAGCCCACTGCCCAGTACTCCAAATCCACATTTCCGAAGGGTCATTGATGACAATGGAGCGGCCGAGCTTTTATATTCTTGATGCGTTCTCGCTGATCTTTCAGGTTTTCCATGCGATTCCCGAGATGACGGGCCCGGCGGGGCAGCCCACGCAGGCCGTCTTCGGGATCTTTCGAGACATGCTCAATCTCTTGCGGGCACGCAAGCCAGACTACCTCGCGGCGGCGTTTGACGGCGAGGGACCGGTTTTCAGGTCGGAGATTTATTCGGAGTACAAGGCCAATCGAGCCGCGATGCCGGCCGACCTGGTTCCCCAGATTCCCCTGATCCGGCGGGTCTTCGAAGGCTTTCGCGTTCCGGTGCTGATCGAGCCCGGCATGGAGGCCGACGACATCATCGCCACGTTGGCCCGTCGCGGAGAAGAGCGCGGGCTGGACGTGGTGATCTGCACGGCCGACAAGGACGCCCGGCAGCTTCTTACCGACCATATACGCATTCTCAACCTGCGCAAGAACACGTTCCTCGACGCGGCCGGCCTCGAGCAGGAATGGGGCATCCGGCCCGATCAGGTCGTCGACTATCTCGCGCTCACCGGCGACTCGGTCGATAACGTTCCCGGCGTTCCCGGCATCGGCGGAGGGTTTGCCTCGACGTTTCTCAAGCAGTTCGGCACGCTCGACAACTTGCTGGCCAATGTCGACCAGGTCAAAGGGCCCAAGAAGCAGCAGAGCCTACGCGAGCATGCCGAGACCGCTCGCCGCGCGCGGCGGCTGGTCGCTCTGCGCGAGGACCTGCCTCTACACCTGGACTGGGAGGCATTGCGTACGTCCCAGCCCGACTCGACCGCGCTTCGGGGCCTCTGCGTCGAGTGCGGTTTCCACAGCTTCCTCACCGAGCTGGGAGCCGAAGCCACGAACGGAACCCGAGGCGGCTGAGTGGAAGGCGACATACCATCTGGTTGACACGCCCGAGCTGTTCCAGAGTTTCCTGGCGCGAGCTCAAATCGCCAGCCCAGGTTCTGCATCGACACCGAAACGACCGGCCTCGACCCGCTGCGTGCGGCCCTGGTAGGGCTGGCGTTTAGCTGGCGGGAGGGCGAGGCCTACTATCTGCCGGTTCGTGGACCGATCCACTGCCGCATTCTTGATCCTGGCCTTGTGCTCGAGGCCCTCCGTCCCATTCTGGCCGATCCAGGCGTGGAGAAGGTGGGGCAGAACATCAAGTACGACATGCTGGCCCTCGGCCGGTCGGGCGTCAACATCGAAGGACCGATCACCGACACCATGGTGCTCAGCTACCTGCTCGAAAGCGGCGAGCGCAATCACAGCCTCGATCAGCTTGCGCAGCGGCTCCTGGGCCACACGATGATTCCCATCACCGACCTCATCGGCAAAGGGAAGAAGCAAGGGTGCATGGACCAGGTTGACACGGAGCGCGTGGCGGAATACGCGGGGGAAGACGCGGACGCCACCTGGCGGATCGAGCAGATCCTGACGCCGAAGGTCAAAGAGTCCGGGCTCTGGAACCTGTTTGCCGAAGTCGAGCGGCCCCTGGTCTCGGTTCTGGCACGCATGGAAACCGCGGGTGTGAAGGTGGACGTGCGGCGGCTGGGCGAGCTGTCCGCGGAGTTCGGCAACCGGCTGGCCAGCATCGAGGAGAACATTTACAAGCTCGCGGGCGGGCCGTTCAACATCAATTCGGGACCGCAGCTTCGCGAGGTGCTCTTCCAGAAGCTGAATCTGCCGACGGTTCAGAAGACGCCCGGCGGCGAGCAGAGCACGGCGCAAGAGGTTCTGGAAGAGCTGGCCGCCAAGCACCCTTTGCCAGGGCTTTTGCTGGAACATCGCCAGCTATCCAAGCTCAAGAGTACGTATCTCGATGCTTTGCCGACGCTGGTTAACCCCGCGGATGGCCGGATTCACGCTTCGTTCAACCAGAGCGTGGCGGCGACGGGACGGCTCAGCTCGAGCGATCCCAACCTGCAAAATATTCCGGTTCGAACCGAGGACGGGAAAGCAGATTCGCCAGGCGTTCGTGGCCCCGGGTGATGACTGGCGGTTGCTGACAGCCGACTACTCGCAAATCGAGCTCCGGATCCTGGCCCACTTCTCCGGCGATCCGGCACTGACTCTCGCTTTTGAGCTCGATCACGACATCCACAGTGTGGTCGCGGCTCGCATTTTCGGCGTTCCCGAGTCGGCGGTGAGCGACTCGATGCGGCGGGTGGCGAAGACCGTCAACTTCGGCGTGATCTACGGCTTGAGCGCATTCGGACTGGCCGGCCGGCTGGGGATCACCCAGACCGAGGCCGCGGCATTCATCGAGGCTTATTTCCAGGAATACGCGGGAGTTGACCGCTTCATCACGCGGACGCTCGAATCGGCCCTGGCCGCCGGCCGCGTCGAGACGATCCTGGGTCGAAGACGGCCGATCGCCGGCATCAAGAACACCACCGGAAGGGTGCGCAACCTGGCCGAGAGGACGGCTGTCAACACCGTGATCCAGGGCTCGGCAGCCGACCTGATCAAGCGGGCCATGATCAACATCGATCGGCGGTTGCGCGACGAGCGACTTCGGGCGCGGATGATTCTACAGATCCACGATGAGCTGGTGTTTGAAGCGCCTCGCGAAGAGATCACGCGTCTCGCGGCCCTCACACGCCACGAGATGACGACGGCCCTTCGGCTCGATGTTCCTTTGAAAGTTGACCTGGCTGTGGGCACGAACTGGCTCGATGTCGAAGCGGTTGTCGAGCCAGAGGAGGAGAAATATTCCCTCTCAAGTGGCGAATAGCGCGGGGCGAGGAGATTCCATACTCGGAGATGATTTTTGCCTCAGCGGCAGGAAAAACCATTGCTTGTGGGCTCGTCATGGCGTATAAGATAAGGGAGCGATTGAAAACGATCTGCTTTGATCTGGCGAAAACCCGTCACCCGCTGTGATCTCCCTTCCGCGCACAGCACCTACGATGAACTGCAAGGGACGGGACACAACGGTACCAAGACTTCAGGACCCCACCTGCATTGCCAAGTAAGCGCCCCGCCGTCTCGTGAGGCTCGCGCTTTTGACTTCGGATTTGGATGGGTCGTGCGATACCTGTAACTGCGGTCGTACACGCGGCGGCTCCACACTATTTAACCTCTCACACATGTGGCGCGGTTCCGCCCAGCCTGCCGGACATGCCGCGCTTTTTCGAGTAAGGTCATGCGATCTCGCCAGTGATCTGCCTGATGCCCCTCTCCGAGACTACCATGTCAGCGAGTGATACCGACTCACGGATCTCTGCTAGCCCAGGCTCGAAAGAGCGCGGTGCCATTCCCGTGGTCGGGGTGATCGGGGGCATTGGCAGCGGCAAGAGTTACGTCGCTCGTTTGATGAGCGAGCGGGGTGCGGTCGTGATCGATGCCGATGCGGTAGGTCATGAAGTGCTGGAGGAACCAGAGATCCGACGCCAGATCGTGGCGAGGTTCGGTCCGGGAGTCGTGCGTTCCGCGGCTCAGGATGCGACGCAAAATGGGACGATTGACCGGCGCGCCTGGGCTCGCTGGTATTCGCCGATCGGCACTCGCTTCTCGATCTCGAGCGTATCGTCCATCCCGTGATGCGGTCGCGGTTCATCGATGTGATCGAGAGCTGAGCGACGGCGGGGTCTGGCGCCGGCAGTGGTGCTGGACGCAGCCATCCTGCTGGAGGCGGGCTGGGACGAATTGTGCGACCTGATCGTGTTTGTGGAGGCGTCGTGGCCGGTCCGCCTGGCTCGCGTATCGCGCAGTCGCGGCTGGTCTGCCGAAGTGCTCCGTACCCGCGAGGGTGCGCAGTGGTCGTGCGAGAGAAAGAGGGCGGCGGCCCATGTCGTTCTTCGAAACGATGATCTCCAGCGGCTGGACGAGAAAGTCGACTGGCTCTTCCGTTTACTGGCCGCCGGCCAGTCCGAGCACGCTTCCCTGCCTGAAGGGGTGACAGTGATTTCCGAGCCGGAACCAAGAAAGTCATTGGCCTGCGCGACCTCGTGGACTTGACCCGACCAGCCGACGGCCCGTGTGAAACCGCCAGGAACAAACCCAGATGTCGCTGCCGTTTCTTGTATGTTCGACGCGATATGTTACCTTGTGAAGATAGCCCGAGGAAAATGACCGACCAGCGTCTTACTCAAACCCCAATCCCACGTCCCGCGCGGGGGCGAACTGCCGATGCGGAGGGGCGCATTCAGAGCGCCTCCCTGGACGATCTGAGCAGAGGCCCATCCCGTCGCCCCCCGAGCCCCGTCATCGCCCGACGGCTCGAGCCGATCACCGTCTTTGTTTGAACAGGAGCATCCAGAATCATGGCCAACGAGATCCGTCCCCGCCGGGAGAGTCCTTCCACTTCCCGCATTCGCAAGTCAAGCCCCCCGCCCCCCGCGCCCGTCACCGACGAGACGCCCGGCACCGCGCCGGCTCCGCCCTACGCGGCAACCGGAGCCGGAGAGCCCGCGGCCGCCGAGCCAGCCTACCGCGATCGCCCTGCACGTGAGCAATATCGCGAGGAAGGCCCCGCCGATCGCGAGCCGATCCGATACATCCGCGAGCGCGAGCCCGTGCGTGAACGGCCCGAGCGTGAGCCAGGCAATTCCATTCGCGAACGGCTGGCTCGCGATCGAGCCGAGCGTGACGCCGGCACCGTCCACCACGAGGGGATTCCCGTCAATCGTGATCGTGACCGCGATGGAGATCGTGACCGCGCCCCCTCGCCGGTGATCCGCGATCGCGATCGGAGCCGAGAGTTCGAAGCACCGACCAACCACCGCGACCGCTTCGAACGAGAGGGGTCGTTCCCCGCCCGCGAACGAGAGTTCCCGGCACCGGGCCGGATCGAACGTGCCCCTGCGCCCGTCAGGCGGCTACGGCGAAACCCCGCGCGAGGAGTTCCCCGACGTCGAGGACGAGGACATCTTCGGCGACGCCGCGATTCATGACCGCTACGAAGATATCAAACGCGGTGAGATTCATCTCACCGAGCTTCAGAAGATGACCATGCCCCAGCTCATCCGCACCGCCAAGACCGAGGGCATTGCGGATTACATGGGGCTCAAGAAGCAAGACCTGATCTTCAAGATCCTCAAGGAGCGTGTCAAGCAGAACGGCCTGATGTACGGCGAGGGAACGCTCGAAGTCCTGCCCGACGGGTTCGGCTTCCTGCGCAGCCCCGACTACAACTATCTCCCCTGCCCCGACGACATTTATGTCTCACCCAGCCAGATCCGCCGCTTCGGACTGAAGACCGGAGCGATCGTTTCCGGCCAGATCCGGCCGCCCAAGGAGAACGAGCGCTACTTCGCCCTCCTGCGCGTCGAGGCGATCAACTTTGAAGACCCCGACAAGCTGAGCGAGAAAGTCGGCTTCGACGACCTGACCCCGCTCCATCCCCAGGGGCGGATCAGGCTCGAGACCAGCAACGACGAGATCAACATGCGGGTCGTGGACCTGGTCACTCCCATCGGCTTCGGCCAGCGCGGCGTGATCGTCGCACCGCCTCGGACCGGCAAGACGATCCTCTTGCAGAAGATCGCCAACAGCATCCTGACGAACCATCCTGAATCCTATGTGATGGTGCTCTTGATCGATGAGCGTCCCGAGGAAGTCACCGACATGGAGCGCTCGGTCAAGGGCCCCACGGCCGAGGTGATCAGCTCAACCTTTGACGAGCCGGCCTCGCGGCACATCCAGGTGGCCGAAATGGTGATCGAAAAGGCCAAGCGGATGGTCGAGTACGGCAAGGACGTGGTCATCCTGCTCGACTCGATCACCCGGCTGGCGCGGGCTTATAACACCGAGGCGCCGCACTCGGGCAAGATCCTCACCGGCGGCATCGACGCCTCGGCCTTGCAGAAGCCCAAGCGGTTCTTCGGCGCGGCGCGGAAAATCGAGGAGGCCGGGTCGCTGACCATCCTGGCCACGGCCCTGGTTGACACCGGCAGCCGCATGGACGACGTGATCTTCGAGGAATTCAAAGGCACCGGCAACATGGAGCTGCACCTCGACCGGCGGCTGGTCGATAAGCGTGTCTGGCCGGCGATCGACGTCAACAAGTCCGGCACGCGCCGCGAAGAGCTGCTCATGGACGCCGAAGAGCTGCGGCGGGTGTGGATCCTGCGCCGGGTGCTCAACGACATGAACCCGGTCGAGGCCATGGAGCTCTTGACCGGCCGGATGAAGAAAGCCAAGACCAACGCCGAGTTCCTCATGAGCATGAGCTTGTCGTGAGCGGGAGGGAGTGGGCGGCAGGCGGTGGGTATCGGACGGGGATCGGACCGATCGAACGACGTGTAAGGCCGTTCGATCACCCCTGTGCGGCCTATCGTCCCGGCCCAGTTGATCGATGGCGATTCTGGAAGGCGATTTTTCTCCGCCCCAGGGGCGGTTCGCGATCGTCGCGGCCCGGTTCAATGCCCTCATCACCGAGGCGCTCTGGACCGGCTGCCGCGATGCGTTCGTGCGCCATGGCGTCGCGGCCGACCGCCTTGACCTGGTCTGGGTGCCGGGCTCGTTCGAGATCCCCCTGGCGGCCCGAAAGCTCGCCGAGAGCGGCCAGTACGCCGCGGTGGTTTGCCTGGGCTGCGTCATCCGCGGCGAGACCGGCCATTACGACCACGTTGCCGGCCAGGCCGCGGCCGGGGTCATGCAGGCAGGGCTTGGCACCGGCGTTCCCGTGATCTTCGGCATCCTTACCACCGAAACCGTCGAACAGGCTCTCAATCGGTCAGGACTCAAGTCCGGCAACAAGGGAGCAGACGCGGCGCTGGCCGCGATCGAGATGGTGAACCTGTTGCGTCGGCTGAGCGGCTGAGACGGGGCAATGTTCACTGCCCCGGTTCAATATCGTGGGAGGTTCCACGAAACCTCGATAGGATCGCTCTGATTGGGTTTCGAAAAGTGAGCGGTCGATCGAACTACAAGGGCGTCACCCATGCGGTATGACCCGAATCAACACAGGGCGTTCATCGGCGGGATCTGGCTGATCGGCTTTGGCATCTTGTTCGCCACCCGCGCGTGGTGGCCGGGCATCATGTTCGTGATCGGGATCACCGCGATCATCGAGGGATGGCTCAGGCGACAACCCTGGTACGGAATGCAGGCCGGGTTCTGGTCGATACTCATCGGGGTCTGGGCACTGACTCCGGTTCAACCTGGCCGTCCTCTTTATTGGTCTGGGGATCAGCGCGATCGTGGGAGCCCTGGTCAAGCCGAACCCGTTCTCAAAGCCCGAGCCGATCCTCGATGACAGGTTCGAATGAGCCGGCGCGGGTTTCTGCGTGGAGAGTTCGTGACGATGGCCAAATCGCTCTTACCCCAGGCCTTCTGGTTTCGCCTGAGCGCGTCGTGCCCCCGAGTTGACGGCATTCCCACGGCAGGCCGGCGCGGGCCGTTGCTCGACCTCCCCGACTCTTGCACCTTGCCGGACCTGTCTTCGCTCGAAGGGCGCGCGTCATGGGCCTCGGTCCGTGTCGCCTGGAATGCGGACGGATTGGGGATCGCCATCCTGGCCCAGCGCCCGGGGACAAAAACGCCACTGGCCGATCGGCCCGAGGGTTTCGCCGACGTCAACCTGTGGATCGATACGCGAGATACCCGCAACGTGAGCCGGGCCACGCGATTCTGTCATCGGTTCGCCGCGCATTTGACACTGCGCCGAGACCGCCAGAGCCTGGACGTCGAGCTCGCCCAGCGTCCGATCGCGCGAGCCGTTGCCGATGCCCCGATCGCTTCCTCCGACCTGCTCTCGTACCGCACCGAGCTGACCCGATCGTCCTGGACCCTCGAGCTTTTCCTCCCGGCCGCCTCCCTCCACGGCTTTGATCCCGAGACCAACCGCCGCCTGGGTTTCGCGTACCAGGTTTCCGACCACGAGCGCGAGGACCAGTTCCTGGGCGTGGGCCGAGATTTCCCGCTGGGCGAGAACCCCAGCCTGTGGGCGACGCTCGAGCTGGGGGCGTGATACGCGGAGCGGCCGTACGCACCGCCGAGAAACAGGCCGGCGCCTCGGCCTCATCAGCGAGACACGAGGCACCGGGACGGGGCCAAGCAGGTTCAGGGGCTGCCTTGCACGACCCAGGCCTACTGGGGGATCTCCTCACCGATGTGGCTCGCCGCGAGTAGTCACTCCGCCAGCTGGCTCCCCCCATCGCCAATGGGGCCACATGGACCTGGGGGATTTCCTCGCCGATGCTGTGCGCGCTCCCATGCGGAATTACCCCTCCCGCCGATACCCCCCGGTGCCAGGCGGCCCTCCAATGCCTCGACCTGGAAACTCCCTCTCCCTCCGCTTGTACGTGCTCATAAGCTTGATCTCCCGATCTGCAGTACCGTGTTCGCGGGCCGCCGCGCGACCCGTCGCAGCCTCCCCTCCGTTCACCCTAGTTGAACTGCGAAACGGAGCCGGTCATCCACACGGCCGCGCGATTTTCGGCATCGATAGGATCAAGCTGAGTGAGGGCTTTTCGAACCAGCTCGCGGCGATCTTGGCGCTGGGTACCCTTGCTGGGGCTGGACTGGGAGCGTCCGAACAGGTGAAGGGCGATCTGGTTCGACGGAATTGTCTGGAAGAGCGACTTCCTGATCGCAGTTTCGCCATCGGCCGAGAGCTGCACGCATCTCCTCGACAAGCTGGTCGTGCACCATCCTGGATAGCCAGGTCTCGAGGCTCTTGACCTCGCGCTGAGCTTTCTCCCAGCGCGGGTAGGCCCGCACGAAAGCATTCTGAGCGACATCCTCGGGTCCAAGCCTGGCCGCCAGCCTGGGGCTGAACTGAGCCGTCACCCAGGCCACCAAGCGCGTGCGGTGGCTCTCGAATAGCGCAGCCAGTTCCGGTTCTTTGGGCTTTGAGGACGGATGCGGTTTCGGTGCGGGGTCCGCGTCGTTCAGCATGGAATCCCCGGAGCCTCGAACCGAGCCCACGCGTGGGCTCTATCTCTATTGCCGAGAGTTCAGGTAAATTCCGGACATCCGACTGACCGACCAATTGACAACGTGGGAGGGGAGGCTGCTGCCCAAGTCGTCGGCAACGGGCCTTTGTGACGAACCAGACGCTTCTACAATCGCTATCGAAGCAAGTGGTGACGAATCCGCGATGGGTCCTCGACTCACCACAACCCTTGGCCAGCGTTCTTTAGGGCAAATTCACGAAGGATCGACAAGAGGCGGGCGGACCTGGGTATGGTTAAATACGAGGAGTGTCTCCTCTGGGTCGTTGGCGAGAAAGACCAGAGGGACATGCAACACAGATCCAGATACTCGTCGGCAATCCCTCACAAACCTCAGAAACCCCGTGATTCCTCCTCGGATGAGCGGACGACGCGGGTCAACTTGCACCATACTTGGAATGGTGGGCTTGCCCGATCGCGGGGACGGTCCGCGCCCGCTTTGGCAATTTGAATGCACGCAATCTAAGAGTAAGCCATCACGAGCCAGAGGATGAAACTCCCTTGTCGTTTCGCAAATGCGGGATCTTTCGATGCGATCGATCCTGCCGCTTCTCCGGCTCGTCGCGGCTGGGCTTGATGCCAGATGATGGAGGATCAAGGCTGCGAAAAGCTGAATATGTCAAAACAAACCCACCGTCAGATCAGTGCAATTGGCGTAAACTCATGCTCGCCAAGGCTTACGCATAATTGACAGCTCGAAGGGAGTCCCGCATCGGGTTTCCAGTACGCGGTCCGGTGCGTCTGCCGTGCTGCCACGCATAACTATCGCGGACGGGACCAGACCCGTAACACCCGGCGGAAGCCAAAAGAGATAACCGCCAAATCAAAGCCAACCTTCACGGTTTCTTCACAATATGGAGATCGGAGCATGCAGCCGTGGTTGGCGAGTGGGGTTGTCATCCTGGAGAGCAAGGGGGCTCGCAGGCAAGCAGAGCTCTGGGCCATGGGCGGCGCTCGAGCTCAGGTCGTGATACAATGAGCTGCTCGTGAGTCTCACCGCACGCCGGCAGTCCACTGGCCGTGGTCGTTCCTCGGGAGAAGCCCATCATGCCAGAGTTCGCATACCAGGATCCTTTTCCCCTGACGCCTGATTCCACGCAATACCGACGCCTCGACTCCTATTCGAATTGGGTCTCCACGGCACGCTTCGAAGGCGAGGAGATTTTCAAGATCAAGCCCGAGGCGCTGCAAGCACTGGCGCGGGAGGCGTTTCGGGACGTCTCATTCCTCTACCGAGCATCTCACCTGGCCAAGGTGGCGGCGATCTTCGACGATCCTGAAGCTTCGGCCAACGACCGCGGCGTCGCGCTCGCCCTGCTCAAGAATTCGGTCGTCGCCTCGGGGTTCCAGTTGCCGATGTGTCAGGACACAGGTACGGCCACAATCATCGGCAAGAGAGGCCAGAACGTCTGGACTGGCGTGAAGGACGAAGAGTGGCTCTCCCGGGGGATCTATGAGACTTACTTGAAGGAGAACCTCCGCTATTCGCAGACGATGCCGCTGTCGATGTACGAAGAGTCCAACTCGGGAACCAACCTTCCAGCCCAGATTGACCTGTATGCAACGACCGGCTCAAAGTACGAGCTCTTGTTCGTCGCCAAGGGAGGAGGTTCGGCCAACAAATCGATGCTCTTTCAAGAGACCAAGGCGCTTTTGAATCCGGCAAGCCTGGAGAGATTCCTCGACCAGAAGCTGCGCTCACTGGGCACGGCCGCATGCCCGCCTTATCACCTGGCGGTTGTGATCGGCGGCACTTCGGCGGAGGCGACGATGAAGACGGTTAAGCTTGCCAGCACGGGGTATCTCGATACGCTGCCGACCCACGGTAACAAGCTCGGCCAGGCGTTTCGTGACCCTGAGCTCGAGGCCAAAGTGATGGAACTGGCGCAAGAGCGGTATCGGCGCACAGTTCGGCGGCAAATACTTCGCGCTTGACGCTCGCGTCATCCGTCTTCCTCGCCATGGCGCATCGTGCCCGGTGGGCATAGGCGTCTCGTGCTCGGCCGACCGCAACATCAAGGCGCGGATCGACCGCGATGGCCTCTGGATCGAGGAACTCGAGCGAAACCCAGGTCGATTCATCCCGGCCAAGCACCGCGCGGGGATGGGGGCCGACCATGGGGTAAAGATCGACCTCGACCGCCCGATGCCCGAGATCCTAGCAGAGCTTTCGAAGTACCCCATCTCGACTCCACTCAAGCTCACCGGAACGATCGTGGTGGCTCGCGACATTGCCCATGCCAAGATCAAGGCGCGGCTCGACCGCGGCGAAGGCATGCCCGATTACCTCAAGAATCATCCTGTTTATTACGCCGGCCCCGCCAAGACGCCCCAGGGCATGCCCTCGGGCTCGTTCGGACCGACAACCGCGGGCCGGATGGACAGTTATGTTAACCTCTTCCAGTCTCAAGGCGGCTCGATGGTGATGATCGCCAAAGGTAATCGGTCGCAAGCCGTGACCGACGCTTGCAAGTCGCACGGCGGATTCTACCTCGGCTCGATCGGCGGTCCCGCCGCACTCCTGGCCGACGAGAACATCAAGAAAGTCGAGCTTGTCGAGTATCCCGAGCTGGGGATGGAAGCCGTTTACAAGATCGACGTTGTGGACTTTCCGGCGTTCATCCTGGTCGATGATAAGGGCAACGAGTTCTTCTCGCAGCTACCGGTGCTGTCGTAAGGCAAAGGACCAATGGCAACAGCGACCACGACCACAGACACATCGAACGGCATTACCCTCGACGCTCTCTTCCGCATAACCGTTCAACACATACGAGCGCATGGCCGAGTCTGGGCTGCTGGATGATCCTCGAATCGAGCTCATCAACGGACTCCTGGTGAAGAAGATGACGAAGAAACCAGTACACGTCAGCGCGTGTGAGCTTTTGGCGGGGGCCCTCGATTTCTTACTGCCCGCAGGTTGGTACCTTCGCGAGCAGAACCCCCTGCGGATTCCCGAGTACGACGAGCCCGAGCCGGATCTTGTGGTTGCTCGCGGATCGCGAGGCGCCTATACCGCCAGGCATCCCGGCCCCGAGGACGTTGCCCTTGTGATCGAGGTCGCCGACACGAGCCTCTCGAAAGACCGTGGCGAGAAGCTCGTGGCCTATGCTCGCGGTGGCGTGCCTCTCTACTGGATCGTCAATCTGGTGCAGGGCCAGATCGAGGTCTATTCGCAGCCGGACCGGCAGCTCGGGGTGTATGTCCGGAAGACGGTTCACGATGCAACGGACAGAGTATCCGTGGTGATCGACGGAGCCGTGATAGGGCAGATCGCTGTCGCGGCGGTCTTGCCGGTGGAACCGAAGTGAACCAGACTAACTGCGGCGGGACGCGCAGACCTGTGCCCAACAACGACCGAGGTTGCGGCAACGTCTCCCGACCTTGCCTCTCCAGGTCATCGTCCGGCAGGCTCCTGTGACTCTTCGCACTGATCCTGATAGACCAGGTCCTCGCGTTCGCGGCCCTGTGTGCTGGCCGTCAAGGTGACTCGATGCCAGGAGCGCCAGGCGAGGTCGAGCTCGCGGACGTCAGCCAGGCCGTAATGCGTCAGCGTGGCTGAGTCCCAACCTGAGTTCAGGCCGTCGCGGACGAATTGGAGAAACCTGGGACGACCGCCGATCTCGATCAAGAACCGGGAGATGGAATAGCCCTGACCATAGAAAGACATGATGTCCCTGGGGTATTCATCAATCTGAAAGAGCCGTCCCAGGGCGATGTCGCCCCGCCTGGCGAGCAGGTCGACGGCGATCTGGTCGTGCCTGTGCCGCTCGCGCTCGTCCTCGCTCAGTAGTGAGGCGCCCTCGTCGGCCCAGCGGGGCATGGGGCCGCCGAAATAGGCGGCGAAGATCGTATGCGTGATCTCGTGCGGCAGCGCAGAGGCCAGGATTCGTTCGAGCCGGCCTTCCACGACCATGCTCTGATCGGTCACGCGGCCGCGATTGAAGCCGAACGACGTGAGCCCCCCGGCCTCGCCGGTGGTCAGCTTGACGCGAATCGGGCAGGGAGCTTGCCACCTGGGCAGCTCTCGGCCCAGCCAGGCTTTGGCGATGTCGACGCGGCACTCCTCGGCTCGCTCGCCCACGGCTCTGGCAACTTCAGGGGTACGTGCCTCGACCAGGAAGTTGGGGGTGCGAAACGAATCAGAGCGGACAGACGGGGCCCAGCCCAGAAGGATGATCGCGGCTCCAGCGAACCGCCACAAGAATCGACCTTCGTGCGCTTCCATGCACCTTGCTCCTCCATGAGCGTTGATCTCGCGACGGCTCGCGCAGGACTTTTGCCGATCCGCGAAGGACCGAGTCGGTCGGGACTATAACAGATCCCCGGCAGGATGTCGCCCCATCCTGGCCAGGCTGCAGCAATCTTTTTCGGGACCGGAATGAAAGCGCCATGTATGCAGGCAAGCGCAATACCGACAGATTCGGGAAATGGCTGATGCTTCCACGTGCCGCTGGTCGATTCAAAGGCTGACTGAACCAGCGTCGTGGCGTTCGGTGGAATGAGCACCGTGCGATCGCATCAGGATGACGAGCGGTTCGGCTGAGTGAATCGCTGGAGCGGCAAGCCGCGACTGCGTTCTGATTTGCATTTGCCTGGGATTGCACGGAGGAGGAACTCAATGGCGACCGCGCGATTACGTCTTTTCCCTCATCCCGAGGAAGAGCAAGATGACGCGAGTGGCCCTTCCATCCCGATCCGGCTCTCGGACCTTTATCCGTTGCTTGCCCAGGCATATCGAGACAACTACGTGTGGCTACGAGACTTCGAGGATGATCGGCTGATGGTCAGCAACGACCTCCACGAGGTCATCCGAGCTTTCTCCAACTGTCGCCCCTCCGCCTGAGATCAGGCTTAGATGCAGCAAGATTGACCGGAGCCGACATTCGCGGTTGATCGCGAGACAGGTGCGGCCGCACCGAGTGTGGGCGAAGCTGCACGATGTCCCGGGCCTTACAGCTTGCCGCGCTGGCCTTGATCCTCTACTGTAGTGAAGGTACACAATGGCGACGGCTACCGCCTCGCGCCATCCTGCGCTGCCTACTCTCGAGTTGACACGATGACCAACACTTCGAACTCTGAGGATGCCTTCACGATCGAGCGCCATGGCGACGTTACGGTCATCACGGCCAATCCGGCCCTCGAGCGCCTTGAATTTGGTCTCGAGGAGCAGGCAGCGGAGCTGATTCTCGAGCCGCTGGAGCGACAGGAGAATCCATCGATCCTCTTCGACCTCAGCCAGGTCGATTATTTTGGGTCGATGTTCCTGGCGCTTTTGATCCGATGCTGGAAGATGGCGCTTTCTCACGGCGGAACAATGGCTCTGGCGGGAGTGACCGCTCGAACACGCGAGCTGCTCCGGATTACCTCGCTCGATATCGTCTGGCCGATTTACGAGAACCGCCACGAGGCGATGGAGGCCTTGGAGCTCGATTGAAAAGAACTCCGGCGAGCTGCCTGTCCATCCCCTTTTTCGCTGTTTCTGGCGCCTGGATCGGTGGCGCGGCTCGTCCGAGGGCTGTTCGTGCTCGCGCTTCCCGTTGACACGTTGAATCGCCTGACCCATGATGAACTGGGGTACCACGGAGAGGTGCCAGTCAGTCAAGAAGAGTCAGGTCAGCCTCCCGCCGGAGCGGAGTCGTCATGGGCATTTACGACCGCGAGTATTATCGTGGTGAACCTGGGGGTCCGAGTTGGTTCGGAGGCGTTGCGCCTTGGTGCAAGACCATCATCGTGATCAACTGCGTCGTCTTCCTGATCCAGCAGGTCCTGAGGAATGACACGGAGGCGATCTTCGCGTGGTTTGGGGCATCACCGGAAGGCATTTTCAAGTACGGGCGCATCTGGCAGCTTCTGACTGCCACGTTCCTGCACGTCGGCATCTTTCACATCCTGGGAAACATGTGGTTCCTCTGGCTGGTCGGCGCGAGATGGAATCGCTCTACGGCAGCCGCGACTTTCTGGCCTTTTACCTGGCGGCCGCCGTGGTGAGCACGCTGGGCTGGACGCTGTTGCAGTTGGCGGGCCATCAGAGTCACACCGTGATGGTCGGAGCATCGGGGGCCGTCATGGCGGTTGTCACGCTTTATACCCTCTATTATCCGCGCCGTGAAATCCTCTTCTTCTTCATTCCCATGCCGATGTGGGCTCTGCTGCTCATCTACCTTGTCGTTCCCGCTGGTTCAACAGAGGCCAGAACCATCAAGTTGCTTATGAAGCCGCATCTGATCGGCGCAGCCTTTGGCTTCTTGTACAAGCAGTTCGACCTCCGCTGGTCGCGCCTGGTTGACGGCCGCTTCCGCTTGCGCCGTCCGAAGCTGCGAATTTTCTCGCCGGTTCCGTTCGATCAGACCAGATCGCGAGCACCGAGTTCCAGCCGATCGAGCAGCGAGGGGGCAGGCGCGAAGTCTTCAACGGTCTCTGTATTGCCAGAAGAGCAGCTTGACGCCCGGCTCGATGAGGTTCTGGCGAAGATCGCCCGCGACGGGCGCAGCGGCCTGACCGACGACGACCATCGCGTGCTCCAGGAGGCGAGCCGCCGCGCCCGGAACAAGCGGAGCGACCACCACTGATGCCTGCCGCCAATCTCCGGCTCCTGGTTCGAGATGCCGTGCCCGCCGATCGTCCCATGATCGCCGAGTTCAACCGCCGTCTGGCAGTCGAGACGGAGGGCAAGGTGCTCGATCCGGCCGTTCTCGATCGGGGCGTTGCCCGCGCCCTGGCCGATCCCGATCGTCTCCGCTACTGGGTCGCCGAAACCCGATGCTCCGAGGATAGTCCGTCTCGTGGGCCAGACCGCGATCACCCGCGAGTGGAGCGACTGGCGCGACGGATGGGTCTGGTGGCTGCAGAGCGTTTATATCGACGCCGATTTCCGCGGCCAGGGCATCTTTCGGGCCCTCTATCAACATATCCGGGACGCTGCCCGGGCCGAGCCTGACGTCATCGGCATCCGCCTCTATGTCGAAAATGGCAACCTTCGCGCACAGAAAACGTACGAAGCGCTGGGCATGAAGCCAGGCGGGTACTCGGTGCTCGAAGAACTCTGGCTGGGCCGATCACAGGGCGAATGAGCTCAAGCTCACTGGCAATCGCGCCGAACCTCGGTTCGAAGCCACGCCTTCAGCTCCTGGTGCAATCTACGAGTCAACTCGGGACGAATCGCCGACAGATCCCTCCTTTCGGCAGGGTCAGCCACCACGTCATAGAGCTCTGGCTTGCCACCTCGCGTTACGACCAGCTTGTCACTCCCGCGCATGGCGGCGAGCTGGTCGTAACCGTTGACTTGCCATTCCCAGAAGATCGTGCGTTCTGTTCCCCTGCCCTGGCCCGTCAAGATGGGAAGCACGTTGATTCCATCGACATGCCAGGCGGGGTCGATCGCTCCGCCGGCGGCGGCCACCATGGTCGGAAGCAAGTCGATGAGATGCACGGGCTCGAGGCAGACGCTGCCGGCGGGAATCCGTCCCGGCCATGAAACCAGGCCCGGAACCCTGATGCCACCCTCCCAGAGCGTGCGCTTCTGGCCCCGCAACGGTCTGTTGCTATCGAGCGCGACGCTTGTCCCCTGGTTACCCCGCTCGAACGTCGCTCCCTGGTCGGAGGTGAAAACGATCAGCGAGTTTCGCGAGAGGCCAAGCCGGTCCAGCATCTCGACCAGCCTGCCGATGTCGCGATCCAGCCGGGTGACCATGGCCGCGTAGGTGGCGTTCAAAGGCCGCGTGGGATCGGCTTCGGGCACCTTGCCCTTGTGTCGGTCGATCTCGTCCGCCGGCGCCGCGATGTTGAAATGGCTGGCGGTGTAAGCGACATACAAGAAGAACGGCTCCGCCTGGTGCTGGTTGACAAAGGCCAAGGCTCGATCGGTCACCAAGTCATCGAAATAACCGGAAACCGAGACCTCGCGCCGGCCGTCCCATGCCTCCCGAGGAAATTTCTCCCACGCCTTCTCCGCGTCGGTATAACCGAAGAATTCGTCGAAACCCTGATCCATGGGGTGAACGTAGTGTGCCTTGCCTCCCCTGGGCTTGCCGTGGTGCCACTTACCAAAGAGCCCCGTGGCGTAACCCTGTTTTTTGAGGGCCTCGGCGATGGTCACCTCTTCGGCCGGCAGATCTTCATCGTTGCGGCGCACGCCATCATGAATCGTGTATTTCCCGGTCAGGAACGCCGCCCGGCTGGGAGCGCAAACGGTCGCCGCCGCGTAGCATCGCTTGAGCACTGCCCCCTGCCGCGCCAGTCGATCGAGGTACGGTGTTGACCACTCGGTCCGGCCATTGAAACCCACGTCGCCCCAACCGAGATCATCAGCCACGATGAGGATGATGTTGGGACGAGGTTCGGCGGCCAGGCCGGGAAACCCACTACAGAGGAAAGCAAGGAATGCCGATGACGCCAGCCACTCCAGCCGCCTTTCGCGCATCATGCCGGGCCCACCTTTACCACGACTCATCGCGGGTCAATCGGCGAACGCCTGAAGCTCGCCGCACGAGGAAAACGCTTGTTTGGGATTGTCTCCGCGGGACGGCACACCGATCACCCTGACAGCCACGGCTTCCACCGGGCGGTCGAGATGGAGCTCAAAAGGCTGCCCAAATTCGATTCCACCCCGCTCGGTCGCGGTCGTGGCCGGATACGTGCGCAGCTCGCCAATCGTTTCCCACGAGCCGTTTTTCTTCTGTTGAACCTGCACCCGCGGCTTGCCTCCTCGGGTATCGAACCATCCTCCATCATGAAAACTCTGGCCGTGGAAGAAAACGACACTTTTGAGCTCGGCCGGTTGCGCAAGCGCCACGGCATACCAGTCTTCCTTGGCCAGTCGTCCATTGAAGGTCACTACAAAGCTGGAGGGATCGTCGTCGATGATCGAGCCAGGTTGATTACCCCGGCGTGAACGACTCTCCTCGCCGTCGGCCAGGAGCGAGGTCTTGCTTGCCGCGTGGACACCCGGCGCCCGCAGCCATACGCGAAAGACTCCCCCGGTCGACCCCGCATCGGCGAATGGCATGAAGATCGCTGGCCTGGGCTCTGATTTGCCCACTCCGACGACAGGGCCACGAATCGCCAGCTCGGGACCGGGCTCGAGGGTAAATTGAGCCGGCGTACCTTCAGTCAGGCCGATCGCACCTGGCGTGGGCAGGCCGGGATTCCTGGCCTGATCGTACGCCAGGACGAATGGTCCCCAGGCCAGCGCGGCGCGGTCTGAGTTACCGAAATGCCCGGGAATGATCCTGGGACCCAGCTTGTAGGAAAGCTGGACGCGGTCGCCGTCCTTCCACTCCCGGGGCCGCACGCTGAGAAAGCCCCCAAGGCCAATCGTAGTCTTTGTCTCGCCATCCACCGTGAGCTTGAAATTGCTACTCCATGGCGGCACCTGAACCCATTTCGGCACCCGTACGAGAAGCCCAAACGTCGCTGGTTTGGCCAGGTGAAGCGTCAGAGTTCCCTCTCCCGCTCGCGGAAATCGACTGCTCTGGGTGAGCGAAACCTTCTGACCGTTCACCTCGGTTTCCACCCGGGAATCTTCGAACGTATTGATCACCAGGTGCTCGCGATCGAGGCCATTAAGCTTAAGGTATGCCGCCTGCACGGCCAGGGCCATCCCCCTCGGACCGCTGGAGTGGCAGCAGTTGATGCCCGGATCGTACGGCTTCTTGCCTTCGAGCGCCGTGTAATAGCACCAGTCGTCCCCGCGCGGGTGCTGGGCGGCGGACAGGTGGTTATAGAACGTCTTCTCGAGCTCATTGCCGTACTTCATATCGCCGATGAGCCGCAGGAGCTGCAAGTTGAGCTGGATCCAGGTTGTCGTGACGCATGTCTCGCAGATGTTGGCGCCGACTCGCGTGGGCAGGGCATGATCGTCCTGAAAATGCTCACCCGCACTCGCGCTTCCGGTAATGTAGAGGCGATTCTCGACGATGTCATTCCAGGCATTGGTCACCGGCTCCAAGAGCTTCGCATTGCCCGTGGCACGAGCCAGCTCGCAAAGCCCGACCAGGTTCGAAAGCATCTCGTAGGCCTTGCCGTTGGCCGTCTTGTTGACTTTCTTCTGGCTGAGCAAGGTCGCGATGATCTTCGGTCCGCCTGGCTCATCCCAGGCCTTAACGAGATAGCGCGCAAAGCCGAGATAACGATCATCACCCGTGAACCGGTAAAGTAAAACGATCGGCTCGAGCACGCTGGTCGCCGCCATGCCGACGTGGGTTCCGGCCGCCAGGATGCTCCTCTTGGAAGGAAAGGTCGCAATCAACAGATCACCGATCTTGCGGCAGGCGGCGAGGGCCTTTTCATTTCCGGTGTACTGGTAGTAAGTCAACAGTCCAATCAAATTATACTTGTGCGACCAGACATCCCAGTCGGCCCCCGGATACAGGCCGAAGCGTTTTTCGGGGACGTAGGTGCCCAGGTAGCCGTCGGGCTCCTGGCAGGCGATCAGGTCGGCCACGACCTGGTCGAGCTTGGCTTTCAAGGCCGGGTCGGCGGTGTAGGCCCAGGCCAGCGTAGCCGCGTGCAGCCACTTGCCGATGTGCTCGCCGATCCAGGGATGGCTGCCGGGCCGCTTCCGATAGCCGGCCAGGAGCGGCTCGACGTTGACCTTGAGGAGCCGGTTTTTCTCGTTGGCGTCGATCCGCGCACCGAGCCAACCGCCCACGTGGATTTGCGAAGGGGCAAGCAACTCGAATCTGTCGGGCAACCGCGCCGGCACCTTGGGCGGCACCGGCTCGATGGGAACCGCGTGAACGAGGCACGGGGTCACGAGCGCAACGGTCATGATCATCGCGTAAGACATCGATGGAGATTCCTTCCAGGACCCGGGTTCACCGCGGGCAATCGGCACGACGACCCGATTATGTCCGTCTGGTCTCGGCCCGATCAAGAACCACGGCCGGAGGTCTGATTGCGGGGTTACTGTTACACTGGAGTCATGAGTGAAGAAACGCCACTCGCCGACCCGATTTTTCACGATCCCAGGCTGCGAGGTTTCCGGTCTCGAACCCCAGTCGAGGAAGTGGTTGCGCTGATCGATGGCCGCGTCACGGCACTCGAATCGGAAGAAGTTCCTCTGCAAGAAGCCGCGGGACGCGTGCTGGCGATGAACGTCTGCGCCGGATTCGCCGTGCCTCCCTTCGACCGGGCGGCAATGGACGGCTACGCCCTGCGTGGGGAGGAAACTTTTGGGGCCGATCCCTATACCCCGGCCAGCTTTCGTGTCGTCGGGCGGTCGCGCCCGGGCCGCCGGTTTGGCGGGCAGGTCCAACCCGGCGAGGCGGTCGAGATTGCCACCGGAGCGCCGATTCCTAGTGGTGCGGATACCGTCGTGCCAGTGGAGGCCACACGGCTTGAAGGAGATATCGTTCAAGTGGTGGAAGCCACTCCTCCCGGACGCCATGTGGGCCGGCGAGGCGAGGACCTGCAAGCCGGCGATGACGTGCTTCCGACCGGCAGGACCCTGCGTCCGCAAGACCTGGGACTGCTGAGCGCTCTGGGCCTCGTCGCGATCCCGGTCGTTCGCCGGCCGAACGTCACGATCTTGATCACTGGCGATGAACTGCTGCCTCCGGCCACCCCGCCGCGAGACGATCGTTTCGCCGATATGAACTCGCTCATGGTGGCCGCCCTGGTGAACCGCGACGGCGGCTCACCCCGCGTACTCGGGCCGCTGGACGACGACCGCGACGCCCTCGAAGAGACGATCCGGAGCACCCTGGCGTGCTCGAACCTGGTGTTGATTTCTGGGGGAAGCTCGACCGGCCCCGAGGACCACGCCCCCGGCCTGGTCGCCAAGCTGGGAACGCTGAACGTGCACGGAGTCGCCTTGCGACCCGCCAGCCCGACGGGCCTGGGGTTCGTGGGAGATGTACCCATCGTTCTCCTACCTGGCAATCCAGTAAGCTGCCTGTGCGCCTACGATCTCTTTGCCGGCCGGATTGTAAGGCGGCTCGGCGGCCGTTCGCTCGACTGGCCGTATCGCGCCGTCGAGCGGCCGCTCCGTTACAAACTCTCCTCGGTTGTTGGCCGTGTAGACTATGCTCGCGTGCGGCTGGTGGACGAATCAGTCGAACCGCTCGCCACGAGCGGAGCATCAATCCTCTCGAGCACCACGCGCGCCGACGGCTTCGTGCTGGTTCCGTCCGATCTGGAAGGATACTCAGCCGGCGCAGCGGTGAGGGTATGGCTGTATGATCCATGAGGAGCCGGGGGCATGGCACGAGAGCAGGAACAGTTTCTGAACGTGGTCGACCGCGACACCGCCGAACGCCTGTGGCGGGATGTCATCCGGCCGGTGCGGCTGGGAGCCGAGTTCGTTCCCCTGTCCGCCGCGCTCGGCAGAGTGTTGGCCGAAGACGTGATTTCCGATGTTGACGTGCCCTCGTTCGACAGATCCAACGTTGACGGTTACGCCCTGCGCGCCGAGGACACGTTTGGCGCGGCCGAGGACGCCCCTCGTCGTCTGCGGCTGAGCGCCTGCGAGATTTCCACCGGTGTCGTCCCTGCCGATCCGGTGGCTGCGGGCGCCGCAGTGCCAATCGCCACCGGCGGCATGCTTCCACGAGGAGCCGATGCGGTTCTCATGGTCGAGCATGCGCACATCGAGGGCAGACGAGCTGGTGGTGATCCACCCCGTGGCCCCGGCAAGCCATGTCAGCTTCGCCGGCACGGACGTGGCCAGGGGCGAGCTCGTCGTGCGTGGGGGTGTCTGTCTCACGGCGCGAGAGACGGGCCTGCTGGCGGCGATTGGTCGGGCGCGCGTTTCCGTGGTCCGCCGGCCTTCCGTGGCGATTCATCTCGACGGGCGATGAAGTGATCGCGCCGGGAGAACCGAGCCGGCCAGCGACGGTCTATGATGCCAACGCCACTCTTCTGGCCGATGCCGTGCGCGAGCTGGGTGGCGAGCCTGTGCCGCTGGGGATCATTGGCGACGACCCCGAGGCGCTCGCCGCCGCCCTGGACCGAGGTTTAGCATCGGCCGACATGGTTCTCCTGAGCGGAGGAACAAGCAAGGGTAGCGGAGACGTCTCCTTTCGCGTGCTGGCCCGGCGGTCGCCGGGTATTGTCGTGCACGGGGTCGCCCTCAAGCCGGGCAAGCCGATCTGCCTGGGCGCAGTGGGCGGCACTCCGGTCGCGATCCTACCCGGATTTCCAACCTCGGCGATCTTCACGTTCCACGAGTTCATCGCCCCGGTCTTGCAGGTGCTGGCCGGCCGCCGCGAGGCGCTCTCGCGCGAGATCGAGGCCCGCCTCTCCGTCCGATGCAACAGCGAGCGGGGACGTACCGAGTATCTGCTGGTTGCCCTCGTGCCAGGCACGGGAGGACGGTGGGCTGACGGCTTACCCGCTGGGGAAAGGGTCGGGCTCGGTCACCACGTTCAGCCGGGCCGATGGCTTCATCGTTATCCCCAGGCACCAGGAGTACATCGACCGCGACGAAAAAGTGAAGGTGATTCCGCTGGGGCGGGTGTCGAGCCCGCGGACCTGGTGGTGATCGGCTCGCATTGTATCGGTCTCGACATGCTGCTGGGCCTCCTGGCCGCGCGCGGCTATCGCTCGAAGACACTGTGGGTCGGCTCGCAAGGAGGCTTCGGCGCGGCAACCCGCGGGGACTGCGATGTCGCCGGAGTTCACTTGCTTGACCCCGAGACGGACACGTACAACGCTCCTTTCCTGCCGGCGGGAGTGCGGCTGCTTGCCGGCTACGGCCGATTGCAGGGGCTGGTTTACCGGCCGGGAGACCCGCGTTTTGAAGGACAGAGTCTTGAGACGGCCATTGACAACGCCTGCGCCGGGACGTCTTGCCTGTTCGTCAATCGCAACCGGGGCAGCGGCACGCGGATCTTGATCGACGGCCTGCTTCGGGGTCGTCGTCCCGCGGGCTACGCGGTCGAGGTCCGCTCGCACAACGCGGTCGCCGCTGCCATAGCCCAGGGACGTGCCGACTGCGGATTGGCCATCGAGCCGGTGGCGCGGCTCTATCATCTTGGCTTTACTCCTTCACGTCATGAGCAGTACGATTTCGCCATTCCGGCCGATCGCTGGGACCGTCCGGCCGTGGCCGCGTTTCGCGCTGCGTGAATGAGGCCGAGACTCGCGGCCGGCTGGCCGGGCTTGGCTTTCGTACCGGTCGAGAGGAGAGAACCCGATGAGCCTGGGTGCTGTCATCCTGTGCGGGGGCCAGAGCCGGCGGATGGGACGTTCCAAGGCGTGGCTCCCCTTCGGCGGAGAGCGGCTGCTACAGCGGGTTGTGCGGCTGGTATCGACGGCCGTGGAGCACGTAGCCGTCGTGGCGGCGCCCGAGCAAGAGCTGCCCCCGCTGCCGGACTCGGTTCTTCTGGCGCGTGACCCAGTGCTTGGCAGAGGACCGCTCCAAGGGCTGGCCACCGGGCTGGCGGCCTTGCCCGATGAGGTCGAACTCGCCTACGCCACGGCCACAGACGTACCGTTCTTGCATCCGGACTGGATCGGCCGCCTGGCCGCTTTGATCGGTGAACACGACCTGGCCATCCCCGCGTGCGACGGTTACCACCATCCGCTGGCGGCACTCTACCGCCGCCGGACCGTGTTGCCGGCGATTGTCACCTTGCTAGGCGCCGATCGACTTCGCCCGGTCTTCCTGATGGAATCTGTTTCCACCCGAGTGGTCCTCGTGGATGAGCTGCGCGAGATTGACCCCCAGCTCGGAACGCTGCGCAATCTCAATACGCCCGAAGATTACGCGGCCGCCCTGCGTGATGACGGTCTGGCCGAACCTGGGACGCCCATGAGCCTGGACGACGCGGGGCTTGGTCGGATCACAATCGAGCTCTTCGGCGTTCCCCGGCTGCGGGCGGGTGTCTCCCGCCTGAGCGTGGAAGCCGCGACGCTAGGTGACGCTTTGCTTGCCCTGGGCCGCGCCGCGCCGGCGCTCGTGGGGACGGTTCTGGACACTGCCAAGCTCAACCCGGCCTATGTCGTAAGCCTCAACGGAGACCGATTCATCACCGACCCGTCCACACCACTCGCTCATGGTGATTCGTTGCTCTTGCTGGCCGTGGACGTCGGTGGTTGACCACGGCTTCCAGATGGCACTTCACCTCCCTTGCGGTTGGTGCTCGGCTTGGCCGTTGACGTTGATGGTTGATTGAGGATTTGGAAAGCCGACGAATGAGCCCGGGTATTTTATTGATGTTGCCGATATCAGCATTCTTGAACCGACTGGAAAAATCAAAAAAATTCTCTACCCGCGTTGGCGAGTCGTGATATAATATTTGGTTGGTTGGGAATGAATCGGGTTCGCGACGCCGATCCGTTTCGGAATCCTGCTCGCCACCTCTCTCGCCCTTCCGCCTTTCGGGCCGTGACGCGGCCCCTTTCCTCTCGACCCGGAAAGCCAGCAGAGGGTCGTCGGGTTTTCGCTCAGGAGCTTGATGGTGGGCAAGAAACTGTATGTCGGGAACTTGACTTACAAGGTCAATGATTCGGATCTTGAGCAGCTCTTTTCTCAATTCGGCACGGTTCAGAGTGCCCAGGTCATCACCGACCGTGACACAGGGCGTAGCAAGGGTTTCGGATTCGTCGAGATGGACACTGACGCCGAGGCCCAAGAAGCGATCCGTAACTTGCACGATCAAGATCACAATGGCCGCCGATTGACGGTCAACGAAGCCAGGCCACGTGAGCCGCGTCCCGGCGGCGGCGGAGGTGGTGGTGGCGGCCGTGGCGGTTACGGGGGTAGTGGCGGTGGTGGCGGCGGCCGCGGCGGTTATGGCGGTGGTGGCGGCGGCGGTCGTGGAGATTATGGTGGTGGCGGCGGTGGCGGCCGTTATTGATCCGTTGTCGCCTTGACATTCGAGGCGACACGCTGGATCAAAGCACAGACTGGTTCGATAGGCTCGTGCCGAGCCCATCGCGATGAAAGTCGCCAGGCGTGGTTGTGCGCTGCTCTCTCGCTTGCGCGGCGGCCATCATCGAGAACACGGCACCTGTTGTTCTCGAGTACCCGGGCAAAACGAAGCCGCCGGACATTCGTCCGGCGGCTTTGATCGCTGGGAAAACCTGGTATGCAAACGAGACGTATCAACGACCCGTCTCGCTATAGTCCATCTCGAAGTCGCTCAGATTGATGTGGGCATCTCCCTCGCCCTCATCCGACGACTTGTCGAAGACCTTGGCCCAACGTTGTGACTCTCCGTCCAGGCCTCGATTCTGACCCACGCGCTCGTTTTCGCGCTGGCAATCGATGCAGCTATTGGTGTACGGCAGCGCGTTCAAGCGAGCTTCGGAGATCTTGCCACCGCAAAACTCGCATCGGCCGTAAACCCCGGCGGCGATCCGCTGTAGGGCGTGCTCGATCTGCCCGAGCTCGCGACTCTCGATCTCAACCAATTGCGAGCTGATCTCGTCGTTCGCCGAGTCAACCGCCGCATCCACGTTGTCTCCCACGCCACGGACCGCCGCGAACTTGCGAAAGCTGTCAAGGTCTCCGTTGATCGCTTTGCGAAGAGCATCACGGCGGGCGACCAAACGCGAGGTTAATCTCAGCAAGGCGTCTTTGCGGGCCATTTCACACCTCCTGGTGTATGTCTACGCGGATTACTCGGAGTCGGTGCTAGACCACGAAACCCGCATCGCCAGAGTTTTCCCAGTCGATCCGATGAATCGATGAAGAATCGGATTCAATCAATAGGATGATAGCTCACGGTGCGACCGACTGAGGTTCGACGAGCGACTTTGATCACGAGCCTACCGGACTGGAACAAATCCTGGGATAATCGCTCGCGACCGTCTCCATCAAGCACATTATGCGCCATCGACAAGTGATGGCCGCCATTTTTCTCATCGACAGCAGTATTACGCTGCCGTACATCAAAGGTTTGGCGAAATCTCTAAGTTTTTCGCTGAACGAGTTGGCCACCTAGGACTCTGAGACTCCGAAGGAATTCAAAGTCAAGCGACCGGAACTAGAAAAAAAAGTCGTTTGGCAGGTACACCCGGGGTTCCGCTCAGGAAGGCTATGGGGTGGGAAGTCAACGACATTCTGAGATAACATTTGGAAAAATCAACGAAAAACTCGAAAATCTATAAGAATTTAGCAAACATCGTGCCTGCGACGTGGCGAGGCCTGCCGGAAGCGTCATTTTGTCCGGCGACGTGGTAAGAAATAATCGCAGATGACACGCGGTTTCAGGTCACCGGGCGTTAGCAGAAAGCTGATGAAGTGATCTTTGGTAGGCTCGTGGTAGATCCACTGCTCGATGAGCTGCCCCTTGGTTCCTGAGTAGACTTTACGATTCGGCTTCGCACCCAGTTTCTCAGTGACCTCCTCGGGGGTCTTGCCTCTCAGACTTGATGACGAATCGAGTGCGAGCCTGGCTGTCTGGCTGGCCTCGGAACTGGCCGGATCGCCGGTCTCGGCCGCCGGATTGGACGCCATCCACTGATCGCCGACGCGGCGATAGCCTCGAGCCCGAAACGCCTCGGCCACTTCCTTAGATCCGGGCTCGATCTTCCATGCCTTTTGCAGCAGGTCGATGGCGGTGCCGCGATCTTGCAGCAAATCCTCGTAGAGGACAGCCAAAGATTGGTGGCCCTCGGCGTCAGTGTCGCTTAGCTTTTCTCGCCTCAGCTTCAGCCAGTCACGATACAACTCCAGTGCAGTTTGCGGGTTGTGAAGTTTTTCACGATACGTTTGAGCCACGGTTTTGAGCTCGCTCAGGTGCAAGGCTCCAAGATTGCGGCGGACCGCATCCAGTCCCTGAGTAAGAAGCTGGGTCGCCAGACTGGGCCGCTCGGGCAGCTCTGCCTCGGCCTGCTGCGCCAGAGCCACGCCCCGAGCCGGGTCTTGGGCCACTTCGGTTTCCAGCAACCGCTGCAGCGCGTCGGCATAGAGCCGCCGATTGAGCGCTCCGCGCAGGCCGGCCGGCGCTTCGCGATACGCGGTGGCGGGATCGCTCTTGTAGGCATCTTCCAGCCGCCTGAGCTCGATCCTCCCCGAGGCGAGGTCCTTGGCGGCCTGAGGAAAGAACCGATTGATCGCGGCAATGACGTCGTCGATCTCGCGGCCCTTCGCGGCCGCGATCTTCGCTTGAAAGGCCTTGTGGGCCAGAGCCGACGGATCGGGCTCCGGGATGTTGCGGCGGCGCGCCTCCTCGGCCAGGGCCAGCCATTGGGCGGGCGCATCGACGGTCACCTGCTTCCGCTCAGCTTCAATCCGAAGTGCCTCGGCCTGGATCGCCTTGCCTCGCTGGATCAGCACCTTGTCTTCGGGTTTGAAAGACTTCCCCCGGTTCTCGGCCCATACGCCCCAAGCCTTTCGCGTCTCGAACTCCTTGGCGGGCAGTGCCGCGACAGCCTGGTCGAGCCGGTCCACGTCGTTTGGCTTGACCTCGAGCGAGGTGACCTCGCAGACGAGCTCATTGCCTTCCCGAATGAGTTTCCCTTCCACGACCACCGGCATGGGCCGTGGCGAGTTCTCGGGCCGCAGCCGTGGTGGGAGCCGGAAGATCACGTGCGTTCGCTTGAGGTAAACCTCGTTATATCCCTCGGCACCATGAGCCTGGTAAAACCGCACGCGGTCGTCGGTCTTCACGAGCTTGCCCACAAGGTCTTGCCGCCGGTCGAGCTCGGAAGCGTCCACGAATGTGGCCTCCGACTGAGTCGCGGCCTGGGTGCCGATTGACGGTGCCAGGAACACGCAAAGGCATGGAATGATCGCGATCAAGCGGCTTCTCATGGGCTCTCCGCATCGGGTCGATTCTCGTCCTGCAATAAGGTGTTGGGCCAGCCCAGAGTCTCGAGGGCCTTGAGGTGCGAGATCGAGACACCGGTCTTGGGCTCCAGGCCGATCACCCACTCTTCGGCATCGCTGTCATAATGGAACGAGGCCAGGCGAGCGCCGAAGATGACCTGATCGCCTACGTGGTGACCGGCCTGGGTCACGGTCTCGAAACCGGTCAGGTCGATCCGAGCGTAACGCGGTTTCTGTCCTCGGAATGAGGCGGCCTCGCCGGGTGGAAAGACACGATAATCCAGCTCGTATCGTCTTGGCTCGGGGCCGTTCGAGTCTGGTGTGTTGCTAATCTGGGAGTTGATGATGATGGCATGTCCCTTGTAGATCGTCTCGAACCGACTGGCCCAGGCCTGGGGCGACGTTCTCCCGGCTTCCTCGAGCAGATCCTCCAGCGTGTCGGGCATGAGGTCGACGAAGATCGACGCCTCGTCGGCGGCATGGCGGATCGTCTCGGCGTCCTCGACGGCGCCTCCCAGCGCCTCGACAGCTTCTTTGGCCGCCGAAAGAAGCTGGTAGGCCTTATCAAACTTGCCCTCCTCCAGCGCGGGAATCCCTTCGGTCCTGCCGATCAACGCAACTTGGGGAAGCTGTTGACGGCGATTGCGCCATGATCGCAGCGCGATCGTGCACATGACCAGCAGGCCGACCGTGAGCAAGATAAAAAGCGGCCGGCGACTGGCGCGGCGGGGCACGCTGATCTGGCGGCCATGGGGCTCAGACGGTGCTTCGACCACCGCCGCCCTGACGGCTTGGTTTTGCCGTGCTGGCGCCTTCCTCGGAGCCGACTCGTAGAGGTCGCGGCGCGACGGTTCTCTGGCGACTTTACCGGCTGGCGGCGAGCCGGGCGCCGCGGGCACACCGGCAGCGGGAACGGATTTGCTTCTGCCCTTCGTGGGCGGCGATGGAGCCTCTGGAACGCCCCCGTGCCCGGCGGTCGCCGCTGGTTCGGCCCGGGGCCCGGGTGA
This sequence comes from uncultured Planctomycetaceae bacterium, assembly GCA_963813575.1. Taxonomy (GTDB): domain Bacteria; phylum Planctomycetota; class Planctomycetia; order Isosphaerales; family Isosphaeraceae; genus Aquisphaera. The sequence continues at coordinate 1,027,555 of CAWFAF010000038.1, read as the reverse complement.
TGGGGACGCGGCGGCGGCCCCGGCGTCTGCGACGGCCGGCTCGTCGTCCCAGACGATGTCGACTTGATCGAGCCCGTCATCCTCCTCGCCAAAATCGACCGTGGCCTGGGCGGGATCCTTGAGCTCGACGGGGCCCTCGACCACCGCACGCTCCGCTACCGCCGTTCGTGACCGCCGCGGCTGGGTGGGCGGGGCCGGGTCGGGCAACGGGCTTGCCGGCAAGACGAAAACGCCCTCGCCGCAGGCAGGACACCGTAACGCCTGGTAGCCAAGGGTGCGCTGGCCCCTGACGCGATGACCCAATGGGCAGATCACGTTGAAATACTGGACCTTGGCCTCGGGGGATGTACCGAGCCCCTTCAAGAAGCCTCGTGCTCGGCCCAAGAAATCCAAGTACCACCTCTTCCGGCGTGTTCCTCCCGTCGCCCTCGCCGGGGTGACGAGAGCTCGGAGGACGTCCTCTTGCCAAGTCGGTCACATCGTGAAATGACAGGTGTCCAAATTATCGGCAACGGATGACCGGAGGTCAACCGCGTCAGCCGGGCTCGACGGTGACCGGCGAATTTGCAGCCATCGCACAGTCTTCCGCCGTTTGAGGAAGCCGGAAAAAGAAGCGCGTGCCTTCACCCACCGTGGACGTGAAGTCAATCGTCCCGCCGTGATCCCGGATGATTCCGTAACTCATGGAAAGACCAAGCCCGGTGCCCATCCCGATCGGTTTGGTGGTGAAAAAAGGATCGAAGACCTTCTGCCGGATGGCCGGATCGATCCCACTGCCATTATCGCAAACTTCCACCTCGATATCGTCATGGCATGTACGAGTTCGGACCACGACCTGGCCCCCGCGATCGCATGCATCAATCGCGTTGAGAACCAGATTCTGCACGACCATGTTAATCTTGACTGGGTAGCATACAAGCCTGGGGATCGGCGCCAGGTCGGTCTCGAGGGTGACCTGACGTTTCTCGGCCAACCCGCGCAGGATGTTCACTGTTGACCGGATGCCTGCGTTGAGGTCGATTTCCTTGTATTCAGCCTCGTCCAGCCGGGCGAAGTCGCGCAGGTCCTGGATGATCCGTTGGATGCGTTTCAGGCCGTCGCGCGACCGGTCAAGTAGACTGCCCAGGTTGGCCAGCACGTACGGCAGATCGACCTCCTCGCTCAGCTCTTGGATACGCTCGTGGAGCTCATGCTGGTATTCCGCCAGCGTGTTCTCGGCCTGCTGATACAGCCGCACGATGTCGTGTAGCCCTGAAACCTCGCGCTTCAAGACGACGATGTTGTTGGTCACGAAAGCCAGGGGGTTATTGATCTCATGCGCCACGCCCGCCGCCGTCTGGCCCAGGCTGGCCAGCTTCGCCTGCTGGATCATTCGTCCCTGGGTTTGCGTCAATTCCTGGTGTGTCTTTTGGAGAGAAATGTGGGCCAGGTTGAGCTCTCGGAACGCGCTTGGCGAGATCGGCATTGGCCTGAGATAAGGCCATGGTGCGCTCTTCGACCTTGATCTCCAGGTCGTCATGGGCCTGCTGCAGAGCGGCCTCGGCCCTTTCGATCTGCTGGCCGACCCGACCTGCCATCTGCTCGAGGAAAACGCCGAAGAGGAAAATCGCGGCCGTGGCCAGCGCCGCGGAGCTGATCGCGGCCGAGCTGGCTCCCGCCGAAGTGGAGACGACGTGAGTCAGCCAGGCAACGAAGACGACCGTGCCCACGATCAGTGGCGAGAAGACCCGCAGCAAGCGCGCGCGAATCGACGGGCCGCAGAGCCGCCGCACTGGAAACGAGCCGGGCCCGCCGACCACCGCCAACCCTGCTCCCAGCACCACGAACGCCAGGGCCGTGTTCAGCGCCATGGGAATCGTCTCGCTGCCGTACAATAGGGGCGAGTTGGGACTGAACATGTATCCCATGCCGAAAACCAGACCGATCGCTCCCGTGATGACGGCGCCGAGTCCGGCCAGAAAATCAAAGACCGCCCCTTTCCTGGCCCAGATGCGCATCGCCAGCGAAAGCGCCCCTGCGAAGAAGCCTACGGCCGTGAACGAGGCCATCTTGCCCAGAGGTGCCAGTCCGAGCCTGTCGGTGCGAACTTGCAGGAACCAGGAATCCACGTCGAAGCTCTTCCCGGTGGAGAACTCGAACAACCTCAGGCAACTGATGAGGGCAACCAGACATGCCCCGAGACCGGCGAGCATGCGCGCCCACCAGTGCTTAGGGAACTTGACCGGCAAGGCAACGTCTCGGCCGTCTGACTCCTTTCCAGATTCGCGTGGAGTGCCCATTTCAGAGGCGAGCGCGATCAGGCAAAGTCCCAGAACAACAAAACTCAAAGCCGTGTTGGGAGCCATCGGGATATAACTCTCCCGAACGCCCATCAGGAATTGATTTCTCAAGGCCCAGCCGGCGAGTGCCGCGAGCCCAATTGCCGCGCAAACCCCACCGCAAGTACTGGAAGACCTCCGCAGGACCCGAGGCGAGCGATCGCGGTTCCCCAACATCGTCCTCCGATTTCGTCTCGCAACGGCCGGTTATCAAGTCAGGCACACAGTGACGAACTCTTCTACACCGGCAAGAAAAGGGCCAAAACATGCCGGCACGCTGAAAGGCGTCTCACAGCCAATTAAGCTGCATAGCGGCTTGCACTCATTCGAACCTTCGACCATGGACGGCCTCCACTCCGTATAAAGCTCTTCCTTTTACTACGGCCCAGATTGCAGAGCGACTTGCACCTTTCCGCTGAAAATCCTGGGATCCAGCCTCGATGAGGGAGGCGAAGGGTGCCCGACGTTCGCTTATGCTATGATCAATAACTTCGCTGGCGGAGGCAATGCGTCTGTGTGTTCAATGGTCAAGCCTCCGACCAGACGAGAGAATCGGCCCAGGAGCGAGGCTTTGGGTCCCTTGAATATGACGGCTGGTCCTCAACAAGGATACTCTCATGAATCCTGAGCGAGGGGATTTCACGGCGGACGTCCGGCTTCTCAAGATCGCGGCGATCGCCGTTGTCGTCGGGTCGCTTTGCGCGGTCGCGGCGGTGATTCTCCTGAAGCTGATCGACTTATTTACGAACCTGTTTTACTACGGGTCCCTTTCGCTCGTGCACCGAATCCCGGCGGACCACCACCTTGATTGAGGCGATGGCCAGTGGGTCCGCCACCTACCACCGATGGCTTCATTAATATGAGACCGCGATGCGTGCCATGCTGCTCAAGACTCTCGGTCCTGTGCGGGACGACCGGCCGGCGCTTGTGCCCGCCGACTGGCCTGACCCGGTACCCGCCGCCGGCCAGGTTCTCGTTCGGGTGAGCACCTGCGGCGTCTGCCACACCGAGCTCGACGAGATCGAGGGGCGCACGCCTCCGCCAAGGTTGCCGGTCATCCCCGGTCATCAGGTGGTGGGACGGGTCGAAGCTCTGGGAGAAGCTGCCCACCTGTTCCGTATTAACGATCGTGTCGGAATCGCCTGGATCTACTCGGCGTGCGGGCACTGCGAGTTTTGCAAGCGGGGTGAAGAGAACCTCTGCGACCAGTTCCGGGCGACCGGGCGCGACGTCCACGGAGGCTATGCCGAGTTGATCGCCGTTCCGGAGACTTTCGCGCACGCCATCCCCGACTCCTTCTCCGATGCGGAAGCCGCGCCGTTGCTCTGCGCGGGGGCCATTGGGTATCGGTCACTCAGCTTGACCGGCCTGAAGGACGGCCAGAGCCTTGGCTTGACCGGGTTCGGCGCCTCGGGACACCTGGTCTTGAAACTGGTCCAGAACACGTTCCCGAACACCCCGATCTACGTGTTTGCCCGTTCACAGGAAGAGCAGGCCTTTGCGCTGGAATTGGGCGCGTGCTGGGCTGGCGACACCGCCGAGCGCGCACCCGAAAGGCTGAACGCCATCATCGACACGACTCCGGCGTGGACGCCTGTCGTCCTCGCGCGTCGAGAACCTCGAGCGAGGTGGGCGGCTGGTCATCAACGCGATTCGGAAGGAGGATGCCGACAAGGAGGCCCTGCTCGGGCTCGACTATCCCCGCCACCTCTGGCTAGAGAAAGAAATCAAGAGCGTGGCCAATGTCACACGCGTCGACGTCCGCGATTCCTTCGCCTGGCGGACGAAATGCGACTGAAGCCGGAGATCGAGGAATACGCGATCGACGACGCCAACCGAGCGCTGGTCGAGCTGAAGACGAAAAAAATTCGCGGTGCAAAAGTCCTGAGGCTGGCGTGAGCTCGGCCGTGGCGCGGGTCCCCGTTATCGTCTTTGTCCAAAATCGTGTCTCTCAGCAGTAGGTTCTTGAACAAAGTCAGCCGTTACGCTATGCTGTTGCAGTCGGCGGTCATCCATCATGCTGATCATCAATGCATTCTTAAGCCGGAAGAGGTGGAGCCAGATGTTGTCCGCGTTGTCCGCTAGCCGACGGTGGAGCGCCCTCCCTGCATTGGGAGGCCTCCTCATTTTTGTCTGCACGACGACGGCCGAGGCCGGGATCACGCTATCGAAGGGCGGTACGTATAAGGGGGTCGGCGACCCGACAGCCTCACTATGACTTCTTCGCCTATCTCGATGCTGGATCGATTCTGTTACAGGAATAACTACTTTACTCTGGACCAGCTCATCGGAATCAAGAATGGGGCGAACTACAACATCATCCCCGATGTTAAAGGATGAGCAGTGGGGAGTGCTATTCGGAACGCCAACCATCCGCATCTGACAGTCGGTGGAATCGACTACGGAAAGTTGCCTGCCACGACGTGACATTCGACTACCTCGGACCTGACAAAATCAAGAACAACACCAATGTCCCTCTGTTGCTGGCCGAGTTCAAGATCTTCGAGAAGAACAATACCAGCTTCCTCCGCTGCCGTCCGGCTACCAGTTTCCGATCACTTATGAGTTCAAGACCAAAGGCACGGACCCGACCGGGCACGGAACCATCACTTTCACGGTGGTGCCCGAACCATCCTCGTTCGTCATTGTGACCCTGGTTGGCTCTTGCGCGCGGGAGTCGCTCTCTTGCGGAGAAGTCGTCGCGCAGTTTGAGTTGCCCTCCCTGGTCGCCGACTCATCATCCATCGCTTGCCAGGGGCCCTCTTGTGACGGTTGCCGACCTGAAGGATAGCGCCTCGCCGCGTCATGGAATCCGGCTCGGTCCCGCATTGTCCAGGCTGCCAAGCAGGCTTTGAAACTCTGGCCGAGCCAGGACTCCGGAAGTTCCGGGTCTGACTTGATGGTCTCTCCAAGCTTGGGATTCGCGTCGATCGCCTCTCGAATCAAGATCGCGATGCGGCCTGAGCATTTGCGGCCGATCTCATCGCGCCGGGCATGCGGCGAGCTGACGGTCCTGGTTCGACGCGGCCACGCAACGTGCGAGCAACCTGGCTGATCTTACAAATCCGTCTCCGGAAGCCGGACCGGCCTTTGATACTTCGATCGCCGCGCGAACCGCATCGTCGTACGCTTGCAGCTTGAGGCATGTTTTGGAGAGAAACCCGAGGTGGCCGGCGAGCATCATGCGATAAGTAGCCACTTTACCGTCGGTCAGCTTGACGGCCTGCCGCTGGTGCTCCACCGCGGCTTCGATTGACTGTCGCGCCCTGGGAAGCTCGCCGATCTTGGCCAGGAGTTGCGCTTGCTGTTCGTAAACGTAGCCGAGATAGTTCTGAGTATCCACGGCCTTCGTGAACTCGCGGGCGAGCCGATCGAGCCCTGTGATGGATTTCGCGAACAGCGCCGGCTTCTTGCCCACGGCCCGCGGCGACGAGCACTTCCGCAAGATTGTTCTGGGCGATGGCCAGGGTCTGGCGATCAACCCTGGCAGCCGACTTCCGAGCCGCGAGTTCCTCGCAGATCGAGATTGAACGGCGTAACGAGTCTTCCGCGCCAGGGCGGCCGGCGGCTCGACGCAGCTCACCGAGGTTGCTCAGCACGGTGGCCAGCTCTCGAAGGGTAACCGTGGTGCGGGCCGCCTTATCCTTGAAGTCCAGCACGGTGAGAGCGCGCGTGTAGCAAGATTCGGCCTCCTCGGGCCGATCGGCGGCTGCCAGGTACGCACCCAGGTTATTCAGGCATCGACCCAGCTCGATCTGGTAATCCATGTTGGCGGGAAAGGCGTTCGCGAGCCTCTGGCTGATCTTGAGCGATTCCTGAAAGCTCGCCTGGGCCGTGGCCAGGCCCGCCGCTTCGTACGCGCGACCGAGGTTTCTCAGGTCGCCGGCCAGGTTGTGAGCATAGCGGGGCGCATCGGGAAACTGTTGGACCAGTGCTGAGCTCAGGTTGCGCGCTTGCTCCATTTCGGCGATCGCTCTCTCGGTCTGTCCCTTCTCCAGCAGCAAATAGCCCAGGTTATTGTGGCACTTGGCCAGATCCAGGCGAACCTGAACGTCCGCGGGCTCCTTGGCGGTGAGGTCGGCGTTCAGCGAAATGCCCTTGAGCAGGATGGTCTCAGCCTCGCCCGCGCGGCTCTGCTCGGCCAGCAAGCCACCCAAATTGGTGCAGCCGCGCGCCAGTTCCCGACGGAACTCGGGCCGGTCGGGAAAGTCCTGGGTCAGCCGCTCGGCTTCGGCGAGCTCACGCCGATAATGTGCTTCGGAATCGGCTGAGCGGCCATCCGCTTGCTCGATCATGCCCAGACTGTTACTCGCCTTGGCAAGCGCTTCGCGGAACCTGGGAACGGTGGGAAACTCGGCAACCAGCCGCTCCAGCGACTGGAGTGCCCGGCGAAAACCCTCCTCGGCCAGCTTGCTCTCGCCCAGCTCCATCAGCAACTGTCCCAGCGCGTCCTCGGCCAGGGCCAGATCGTTGCGCACATCGCTCAGCGTCGGGGCGGCCGCGACCGCCGCTTCGAGGGCGGCGATCGCCCGCTGATAGATTGGCCGCGAACCCGTGAAGTCGCCTTTCCGGCGCAGCAGGTCTGCCTGGCTCTTGTAGGTGCGGCCCAGCAGCCAGCGATCTTCCGCGGCTGGATCTGGTAAAGCGGTCTGGGCCTCCTGGATCACAAGCGCCTCGCGGTAGAGCGGTTCGGCCTGATCGTTCTGCCCCCGGCGGACCAGGAGGTCTCCCAGTCGAGTCTTGGTCAACCCAAGGGCACGGCGCACCTCGCCATCTGCGGGCCGGGCGGAGTGCAAAGGCTCCAGCAGCTTGAGGGCACGGCGAAACGCATCGTCCGCGGCTTCCAGACGTCCCAGCTTGCGGTGGATCTCGCCCATTCGCTGGAAGGCGCGCCCGTGCTCAAGCCGCACGGCCGGATCGCCGGCGGCCTGACCGGTGAAGGTCTGATAGTGGGCCAGGGTCTTCTCGAGGAATTCTTTCTGAAGAGGATCAAGCCGGTCTTCAAGCCAGTTCTCGGCAACCTTGGTGTACATGTCGTCCACGGCCTGACGTGCTTGCTGGCCTTGCAACTTCGCCTCGTTTCGCTCGCGCGTCACCAGCACCGTGCCCACACTGAGCGCGATCATCGACGTGACGAGCAGGCCCGCGGCGGTTGCCACGGCGGTGCGATGCTTTCGCGCCCAGCGCAGGGCTTTCCGGGCGATCGGATCGGGACAGGCGTGAACCGGCTCGTCGGCCAGATAGCGCTCGATGTCCTGGGCCAGTTCAGTGGCCGAGGCGTACCGCTCTTCCTTTCGCTTCGAGAGCGCCTTCAGGCAGACCGCCTGCAACGCCATGTCGAGTGAAGAGTTGACCTCCTGGGGAGGCTTCGGCGGCTGCTCACGCACCCGCTTGAGGATCTCCATCGTCTGCTTGCCCTTGAACGGAGGCGTGCCGGTCAGGATTTCGTACAGGACGGCCCCCAATCCGTAGACATCGGTCCGTTGATCGATCTGGTCAAGCAGACCGCTGGCCTGCTCCGGAGCCATGAACCCGGGGGTTCCCAGCAACTGGCCGTGCATCGTGGCGTCGGGCCCAGCTCCGGATTCGAATCGGTGAGGCTTGCCCGCATCCGATTCACTGTTTGACGTTGCCAAGGATTCATTGGCTAACGCGGTGTTCTCCTGCGCCAGTTCATCGTGAGACTCGCCTTCTGGACCGCCCGGAGCGAACGAATCCAACGTGCCCCGACCAGGCGTTGGCTGGCCGGTCGTGAGCGGTTCAATCTGTTTCGCGATGCCCCAATCGAGCACGATGACCTCGCCAAAGTCGCCCAGGATGACATTTTGCCCTTTGAGATCGCGGTGGATGACACCTCGCGAATGAGCATAGGCGACGGCATGGCAGACCCCCAGAAACGCACTCAGCAGCTTGACCAGCCCGATCGAGTCGGCCGTTCCGGCCTTCCGCTCTTTGTGGTAGGCACGCGTTGCCTCACTAAGCGTGCGGCCGCGGACGAACCTCATGGTGTAAAAGGGAACGGCGCCTCCACCAAGTTCGTAAACCGGGACAATTCCGGGATGCTCAAGCTGGGCCGTGATTTTCGCTTCGTAGAGGAACCGCGAGCAGATGGCCGAATTGTCCGTCGATTCGGGACGCAGCTCCTTGAGGGCGATTTGCCTTCCGAGCGACCCGTCACGCGCGACCCAGACCTGCCCCATGCCACCCTTCGCGTGCAGGCGAGTCCGCGTATAGCGGTCGCAAGCCTCGTCCCCGGAGACTTTCGGCGATCCCACGAGTTCATAGTTCCCGGCCTGGGCAAGGGTCTCCGCCACTTGAGACACCTCATCGTCCACGCGGCCAGTCACATCACTGATCGCTTCCAGAAAACGACCATCCACCGTTGCCGCCAAAGCGGCCTCGGCGTCGCCTCCATGCTGATACACAGCTTCCGCCATCAGGCTCTCGACCTGGCTCTTTTGCTCAATAGTCAAGCATCCGCGATCCACGAGCCGGTCACCCAATGCCACGATGTTGTTAGCGGCCCACTCGGCGCACGTCTCTGCGAGCTCATCCGCCTCCACTGCCCCAGACTGGAACGCGATCAGGCCAAATAGCAGATTGTCGTGGGTGTTCATGAGGGCCCCCGAAATATACATGCGCGTGATTGCCCAGGTCCGGAACTCCCGTCGTTGAGCCCGTGTGATCTCCGCAGGCATCAGTCTAGCCCGAGAGTGTATCATACCATGGACTGAAGACGGCATGGTGAATGACGGATTTTCTTGTGCGGTTTGCCAGTCGACGAATCGGCGTCCAGCAGTTTCGCTCACTGGGGGGCGGTCGACTGGTGGTCCGGGCCAACCATCGTGCAGCTTCTCGTGTGATCTATGACACTCTGCATTTTCTTGAGAAGAACAGCGATACCACGCTGCGACTCTTCAAGCAGTGCTATGGTTCTCGACGAAGGGCGCCGGTTCAGGACCGATTTCGGCGTCGTCCCGATTCTCCAGCGGCACGTGCAAGCCCCCGGTCGCAAAGTTTTATATCTTTTGGAAGTTGCGCTTCACCTGACTTTGAGACGGAGCCTCGACATCCACTTTCGAGCGGCAGGCAATGCCATGACCTGGAAGGATTTGCACCTTGATGCCGTCTTGGCGATCGCCGAACGCCTCTCGAACGATTGTGGGCAAAGCTTTGTACCTCGCCAGGTTCAGGTCGAGCTAGGCACAATGCTCGGAAACCTCCGCGATTTCTTGGGTTCGCTCGAACTTCGGTTTGAAGAGCAGCGCTTGATCCATACGGTAACCGAGCAAGCGAATGCCGGCATCATCCTCGACGAGATCCTCGAACGCATCTTCGATTCGTTCCGATTGCTTGTCCCTTATGACCGCATCGGGCTTGCGCTCCTGGAGCGAAATGGTACCTACCTGAGAGCACGATGGGGCGCTCCGATGCCGACGATGTCCGACTCAAGGTCGGCTTTGCCGCATCCATGGAGGGCTCAAGCCTCCAGACGATCGTCGAGTCGCGGCGTCCTCGAATCCTGAATGATCTGGTCGCCTACCTGAAGGAGCACCCCCAATCCGAGTCGACTCGGTTGATCGTTGAGGAAGGAATGCGTTCCAGCCTGACCTGCCCGTTGATCGCGATGGGAAGACCAGTCGGAATGCTCTTCTTCAGTAGCAGGAAGCCGGAAACCTATCAGGAAGGCCACGCCGATGCATACGTCCTGATCGCCGAGCAGGTCTCGATGATCGTGGAGAAAGGGCGGCTCTACGAGGAACTCCAGCAGGCCAATGCGTCCCTTGCGGCGGAGATCGCCGAGAGGAAGAAAACCGAATCCATGCTCAGGCTTGCCAAGCAGGAGCTCGAGGCGGCCAATAGCAAGCTGGACCGACTGGCGAGTCGGGACGTGTTGACTGGTATCGCGAATCGCAGGGCATTCGAGGAAGCCGTCGTCCGGGAATGGAAGCGATGTACCCGGGAGGGCAAGGAAATCTCGTTGATCATGGTCGATGTCGATCATTTCAAGAGCTACAACGACCTCCGTGGTCACCAAGCCGGCGACAACTGCCTGAGGCAAGTGGCGACAATCCTGAACGGACTGGCTGCCCGGCCGGCCGATCTGGTGGCCCGCTACGGCGGAGAGGAATTCGTAGTGCTGCTGCCCGATACGTCTCAACAGGGTGCCGTAGAACTTGCGAACCGGATGTGCCGAGCCGTTGAATTGCGCGAATTCCACACGGCAGGTCGCCGACCTCCGAGTTCGTGACGATCAGCCTGGGAGTCGGGGTGGCGACTCCTCGATCGCGAGCTGGGCTGGAAGATCTGGTGCTTGCGGCGGATCGTTGCCTCTATCGCGCCAAGGAGGCGGGTCGCAATCGCGTCAACGCCCCGTGAGGAAACAGCCCGCTTGTCATCCACGCATTGAAGCATGGCAGGATTCGCCAAGCTCCGCGATCCGCCATTCTTTGACACAATCGTGGGATAAATTGTATATTGTCATGAGCCGCGGCAAGCTCCTCTCCGATGCAGGTAGAGCCGACCGAGAACCAGATCCCTGGCTGCTTTTTTCGACCTGGAGCGATTCATGGTGTCCCGTTCCTCCTCGGTCATTTTAGTGGCAAGTGCGCTTGCGGTTGGCCTGGCAACCGGATTTACGCTCGGTCGAGGAGGTCCGGTCGCCTCGGCCCAGGTTGGCAACCCAGCCCACGGTGAGAAACTCGCCGGGTTGGACAATCAAACGCTGGGAAAGACAGCCCAGGTACGCAAGGATGACGTCGCAATCTACGACCAGCTCTCGCGGGAGTACGAGCGGTTCCAGCACGTGAACCGCATGTTCGAGCTCGTGGCCAAGGTCGTTTCGCCGACGGTGGTGCACATCGTCACCTCGAAAACGCAGCGAGCTCGCAAGTTCGAAGAGACGGGCTCCGGGGTGATCGTCCGCAGCGACAAGAATTCCGGGCTCTACGTGCTCACTAACCATCATGTGGTGGAAGGGGGCAAGGCCGGCAAGATCCGGATCTTCCTCCAGGACGGCCGTGCGCTGACGCCGGAGCGGACCTGGAGCGACGCCAAGGCCGACGTCGCCGTCCTCAAGCTTGACCGCGACGACCTGCCGGCCGCACGCATGGGCAACAGTGACACCGCCGCCGTCGGCTCCTGGGTGCTTGCCCTGGGCAGCCCGTTCGGCCTGATGCACTCGGTCAGCCAGGGGATCATCAGCGCCCGCGGCCGGCACATGGAGGAGCTTCAGGATGTCGAGAACCAGGATTTCCTCCAGACCGATGCCGCGATCAATCCGGGGAACTCGGGCGGGCCGCTCGTGAACATGAAAGGCGAGGTGATCGGCATCAACAACTCGATCGCCTCCAACGGCGGCGGCAACGAGGGGGTTGGTTTCAGCATCCCGATCAACCTGGCGCGATGGATCATGAACGAGCTGATCGTTCACGGGCACGTGACCCGCGGCGCACTGGGAGTGAACCTGCAGTCAAACTTCCGCCAGGAAGACGCCGTCGAACCTTGGCCTGGACCGGCCCCGAGGGCGCATGGATCGACAAGGTGCATGCCGATTCGCCCGCGGCCAAGGGAGGGCTCGCTGGATGGCGACGTGATTCTCCAATTCGCGGGCGTCGAGATTCACGACCTGAACCACCTGATCAATACGGTTTCGATGACGGCCGTGGGTGGGCCCGTTGACGTGGTCATCTGGCGCGAGCGACGGGAGGTTCGGCTCAAGATCACGGTGGGCGACCGCGAGCGCACCCTGGCCGAAGCGCCCGAGGTTCCCTTGCAGCCGAAGCTTCCCGATCTGCAAGGCGACACCGCCGGACTGTTGCGCCGGCCCAACCGGCCCGAATCGACGTCGTCGTTCGCGATGGGGATGGAGCTGGTGACCCTCAACCCCCAGCTCGCCCTGCGCTATCATTTGCCCGAGACGATGCACGGCGCCTTGATCGTGAATATTGACCCGGAGAGCCCCTTGTCCCAGGCCGCGCACCTGAACGACGTGATTTCCAAGATCAATGAACAGTCGATCCAGACGGCCGAGGATGTGGCCAGGCTGATGACCGAGCGCACCGAACACGACCAGCTTGTTCTCAGCCTTGACCGCCGCGCCAGGAGCGGGATCGAGCGCTACACGTTTCGAGTGCCTTGATGAGCGAGACGCCTCTCTACCTGGCCTTGCGGCGGCTGGCGGCCGGGAACTCACTGAGCGCCTCGAGACTCACGACGCGATGGCGGATCTGCTGGACGGCACAGCCGCGGAGGCCGCCGCCGGTGCGTTCTTGACCGCCCTCCGTCAGAAAGGCGAGACCGCCCAGGAATTGCTGGGCGCAGTTCGAGCCATCCGTGAACGGATGATCGCGTTCGAAGTCGATCGGGCCGACGGCGATTGCCTGGATACTTGCGGAACCGGGGGCGACGGCGCTGATACCGTCAATGTTTCGACGGCGGCGGCCATCGTGATCGCGGCGTGTGGAGCGCGCGTGGTCAAGCACGGAAACCGGTCGGCTTCGGGACGATCGGGAAGCTCGGACGTGCTCGGTCAACTGGGAATTGCCTTCGACCTCGAGCCGGCCATCCTGACTCGGTGCCTCGATGAGCTGGGCATCACGTTCCTGTTCGCACCGAGATTCCACCCCGGCCTGGGACGGCTTGCGCGGGTACGGAGCCAGCTTCCTTTCCGGACGATCTTCAACCTGGTGGGGCCGCTCTGCAACCCGGCCAGTCCCACTCATCAACTGGTGGGCGTTCCCCACGAAGATCACGCATGCCGGATGGCGGAAGTACTGGCGCAAACGCCGCGCCTGCGCAGGGCACTTGTCGTGACCGGCTCTGACGGGCTTGACGAGGTGACCCTCGCCGGGCCAACCCGCGTTCGGATCGTGGAAGCGGGCGAGGTGAGCGAACAGGTCTGGACGCGGGACGATTTCGGGCTTCAAACCGTGAATGCGGCGGAGCTTCGCGTCTCGGGTCCCGAGGAAAGCGCGCGGCTCATGCGGCGACTGTTCGAGGGAGAGCCCGGGCCGGTGCGCGAGATCGTGCTCGCCAACGCCGCCGCGGGCCTCTGGACCATCTCCCCTTGCCCCCTTCCCCAAGCTGTCCACCGCGCGGCCACGGCGATCGATTCGGGTGCGGCGAGAGCACTTTTGCGGCGGTGGTCAGAGCTGACCCGAGGGCTGCCTTGAGCGCCCGGCCGCCCCTTCGAGTCTCGGAAACCGAGCCATCCTCGTCCGTTTCGGAAAAGCGCGCGCTGGCCATCCCCGGCGCAACCATCACGCGCCAGGTTCTCTGGCTGGCGGCTCCGGTCTTCGTCGAGCAGTCGCTTCTTTATCTGATCGGCCTGTCCGATACCATTCTCGCCGGTCGCTACCTGCTGGCCGAGCACCTGGCCGGCGTGACGGTCGCCAGCTACCTGCTCTGGTTTCTGGCAACGCTGTTCACGATCGGCTCGATCGGGGGAACGGCCCTGGTGGCACGATCGATCGGAGCCGGGCGAACCGAAGACGCCGCTCGCTACTGCGGGCAGGCAATGGCGATGGGCATGGGGCTGGGATTGCTGGCCCTGGTACTCGTGCAGGTGCTGGCTCCCGCGATCGTGGCTGCGATGAACCTCACGGGCCTGGCTGCTCGATCCGCGGCTCGATTCCTCCAGATCGTGGGCGCGGTCACTCCCCTGCTGGCGTGCACAACGGTCGGCAACGCCTGCCTCCGAGGCGCCGGTGACACGCGGACGGGAATGAAGGTCATGGTGCTCATGAACGCAGTCAACATTGGCCTTACCTGGCTGCTCGCCCTTGGCTGGGGCCCCGTTCCCGCCCTCGGCTTGACCGGAATTGCCATGGGCACGGCGTGCGGAGAGGGGATCGGGGGTGCGTTGATTCTTGCCCTCTTGATCCGCGGACGGGCGGGGCTGCGGTTGACCAGCCGAAACGTCACACCAAACTGGGAGCGAATGAGCGCGCTCTTGCGCATCAGCCTGCCCGCGGCGGGCGAAAGCTTGACGAATGTGTTATGCCAGCTCTGGTTCCTGCGTCTGATCAATCGCTTGGGGCCCGTGGCGACTGCGGCTCACGGGGTGGCGATCCGGTGCGAGGCGATCGCGTTTCTGTCGATCACCGCGTTTTCGGTGGCCGCCAGCACGCTCACCGGCCAGTACCTGGCGCTCGCCGCCCCGACCTGGCGGCCAGGTCGGCCCGAACCTGCTGGGGGCTCGGAGGGCTGTTGCTCACCTTCATGGGCCTGATCCTCTTCACCCAGGGACAGGCGATGTTTCAGCTCTTCCTCGCCGGCCGCCAGAACGACGTCCTGGCAGAGGGCGTGCCGGTGCTGCGCATCGTCGCCCTGGCCATGCCCGCCCTGGCCACGATCAGCGTGCTCAGTGGAAGCCTCAACGGCGCCGGCGACACGCGCTGGCCGTGGCTGTTCACCCTGACGGGTTACCTCCTGGTCCGCATTCCGCTCACTTATCTCTTGATCGTTCCGGTGGCGCGGGGCGGCTGGGGCCTGGAGCTGAAGGGGGCCTGGATCGCGATGTTCGTCGATCTCCACGTCCGGGCGGTTCTCGTCTCCTGGCGATTCCTCGGCAGCAGGTGGATCTTGGCTCGCGTCTGACTGAGATCAATTCTTGAACGCCTCGAGCGACGTCCGCTCATCGCGATCGATGGTGAACAGGCGATCTAAGTTCGAGGTGCGGAAAACCTGCGACAGGACTGGTGAGAGCTCACAGAGGCGCAGCTTGCCGCGCGTGGCGTCAACCCGGCGCTGGATGAGGATCAGCTTGCTGAGCAGGGTGCTGGAGATCAAGCTGACATCGCTGAAATCGAGTACCAGGCGAATCGGCGTGCCGTCGGAGGGCAGCGCGATCGAAATCTGCTCCGCGACCTCGCGGACGGTTCGCTCATCGAAGAGCTGGCGATCGTTGAAGCGAACCACTTTGACGTTGTTGACGTCATCGACCTGGATCCGAGTGGGAGTGGCCATGTTTTAACCCTGGAAAGGAAAGGGAGTTTTCCAGTTTGAGAATTCGGTAGGGCTTCGTTCCGTTCACTGAGGACCGGGCTCGGGTTTTCGTCGGCGTAGCCGGCTCGATCCGGCCAGTCCGCCTGGCGACGGCGCCGGACGTGGGTGCTCGGACGAGTCGATCGCGCCGGTCTTGCCATCGCCCGCAGGGGTTTCTGGGCCGCGGGCGATCAATTCGAGAGCCGCGGCGCGATCGGCCACGAAGTGGAAGAGAGGTTCCAGCTTGCTGGCTCGAAAGACCTCGGTGACAGTCGGATCAACATTGCAGAAGATGAGCCTTCCTCCCTTCTGCCGCGCCTGGCGATGCAAGGCCACGAAATTGCCCAGCGCCGCCGATCCGGCAAATCCCACGCCGCTCAGATCGATCACCACTTCGGGCCGGCCGCCATTGCGAAGATGGGTTTCATACTGCGCCCGTAGTTCCTGTACTGGGGCCGGGTCAAGCCGCCAGCAATCCCAGAACTCCGCGATCACGATTCCGTTTTCGTTGTGAACCTGCACCGAGGGCTTGAGCATCGATCACCTGTTCGGGATAGGAACGGGGGGAGTCGAGTTCGATCGGCTGGGAAACGAGAGTGACGCGGTGTCAAAGCGGGAATCGTGTCGACCGGGTGTTCAATCGCCATGGTCTGGTGGCCGACCTTTTGGTTCCCGATCCAGGAAACCTCAGCTTCGCCGGTCTTCAGCTCGGTTGCTTTGATCGGATCAGCCAAGCTAGATCCTAACAGAGGGCCCCGCCTCTCGGCCAGTGCCGTGATCCGGCGGCGAGCCGCCCATCCAGGGCAAGGAAGCAGGTTGCTCGAGGACATGCATTCCGTCGCTCGCCAGAGGTGATCGCCAGGAGCGAGCGCAGAATGCGGGCACGCAACGAGCGGACCGAGTACCAGGCACTGGCCCAGGAGGTCCAGCGGCCAGGCGCGGCACGGGCCGAAGCTCCGGCAGAACTGGCGCCGCCGGGGGAAATCGGTGCGGGCCGTGAAGGCGGAAATCGGCGGCGAAGGCAGTTCGCATGGCGCATGAGGCAATCCCCCGGGCGGTGCGGCGACAGGTGCGCGACCGCGCCCGCTTCGAGCTCGTGCTGCCCCTGGCGCTCGGTGCGAGCGGCTTCGCGGTGACAGACTCAGCGGCTTCGCGGTGACAGCGGCTTCGCGGTGACAGACCTTGTTTCTTGTTTTTTCAGCTTCAGGGCGGGTCTTCTCAACCTTTCTGCGTGACCAAGTCCCACGCGGATCGGGTCGAACGAAAACAAAAAGTAGAGTCGAGGAGTGACGCGGTGGTTTAGGTTAGGCCTATCTGTTACCGGCCCTTTCGTTGGCCGGTGCCTCACTAGCCTGGCCATGCTCCGTTTTCACTCCCCGCTCATCAAACCGGGCGGGCCGATTTCCGGCACCCGGCTTTCGGACAAGGCTTGTTTAATGGCTGTTCACACACGTTCGCCCACGAACAGTTGCCGCTTCGTTCGTTGAAGCTGGTAGAGCCTCAACTGCTGGTGCAGGTATTGGTCGGGGAAGGTATTCCTTCCCTGGCCCGGTACCTTGAACTTCGCACACAACCACTGACGGACCCGATAGCGCAGTGTGGCTGTCGATGTTCCGGTAGGCCTTGCTCACCGTCCCGAGGCGGAAGTAGTTGGACCAGCCGCGAAGTTTGCGGTTGATCCGACCAATCAGCTCCTCGACGTCTCGCCAGGCTTTCCGTCTTTCCGTCAGCTCACTAATCGCTCCGCATAACCGGTCGATCTTCTTCCGCGAGGGACGCGGTCCCAGGTAGGACTCGCCCGTTCGACAGTCGTAGTTGCGACCGAGGGTGTAACCCAGAAAGTCGAACGTCTCTTCGGGCAGGCGGCAGAGCCGCGTCTTCTGCTCGTTCACCGTCAACTTCAGCTTGGACATCATCGTTCGCATCACGGTCATGGCCTCGTCGGCCGTGCCGCGGCAGCAGATGACGAAGTCGTCCGCGTAGTTGACGATCCGTGCCTTTAGACGCTTCTCATGTCCCCCCGTCTTCCATCCCTTGATAAAGCGTCGCATGTAGATATTCGCGAGCAACGGGGAGATCGGAGACCCTTGCGGGCTGCCAATCCCCTGGTCCTTATTCCGGGTCGTCCGATGGCGGTTCCCTTTGCCGTCGGTCTCTTCCGCCGGTGCTTCCAGCCACATCTTGAGCAGTCGCAGAACGCGGCTGTCGCTGATCCGCCGGGACACCGACTTCATCAACTCGGCATGAGGAATGCCATCGAAATATCCAGATAAGTCCGCGTCAACCACCTCGGTGTGCCCCGACCTGACCAGCCGCTCGACAAGGCGAACGGCGTCCAGGGCGCTGCGCTGGGGGCGATAGGCGTGTTGCTCCGGCTCCAAGTCGGCCTCGAAGATCGGCTCCAAGACCAGCATGACCGCCGTTTGAACCACACGATCTTTGATGCAAGGAATCCCCAACGGCCTTTGCTTGCCATCCCCTTTGGGTATGTACACGCGTTTGACTGGTTGGGGTGAGTACGTTCCACTTCGGAGTTCTTCCGCCAGTTCGTCCAGCCACTGGTCGCGTCCCGACTTCTCGATGTCGTCGAAACTCTGGCCGTCAACCCCCGGCACGCCGCCATTGTTCCGGCTGCGGACGTAGGCAAACGCCAAGACGTCTCGGCGATAGATCTTGTCGTACAGGGCGTAGAACCGGTAGTCCGGCGAGTTCTTCGCTTTGGTGTGCAACGCCGTCTGCAACTTCCCAACCTTCAGTGGAGGTGTTAGACTCATGCCAATCTCCTGGCTGTCTGTTACTTCGTGCGTTGGCCTTGAACTGAGGCCCCTTCCCTCCACCGGAGTTACCCGGCTTCGATGGTACTATGGGCCTCTCCGTAACCCGAGGCGGCCCAGCCTGTCCCTCGCGGGCGTCTGGTTGAGGGGGAGCACCCCTCGCCGATCGGGTTTCCCGTGTTGCGTTGATCTCCGTGTACCGACATGCCGTCGTCATTACCCCGGTGGCCCGCTAGGTTCTGATCGCTCGTGGGACGGTGTATTCCAACCGTTTCCATTCATCCCCAACGGCGGCGGCCTTCCCCTTCTTTGTGCAGGGTCGGCGACCACATTAGACGTTTCGAGGCCTGCTCGACGTTCACTCACGTTACGGCCTGTCGGCTCGCCGAGCCGCCAAGCGGCCCGTCTGTCTCGAAGGCTCCGACGGTTTCGTTACCTCCACCGCCGCTCCGATAGCTACCGGCTGGAGCGACCCAGTTGCCGGGTGGGAGTTGCACCCACTGAAGATCAACACCTTTCCACGGCCACACAAAGCTTGACACCGCCAAGCCCTGTGACACCGCCAAGCCCTGCGTGGCCATCGCCTACCGACTCGGTCCAGCCTTGAACTTGAACGCTTTTCCGTGGGCGAGCCCTGCGTTACTGATTGCAAATCGAGTTGGTGAGCAGTGCCCACTTTCCATGAACTCCTACGCACCCTGCATCGTTCGCGACCGGACGGACGGCTGGAGTTCGGCCTCTACGACCTGCTCAACCCGCACAGTCACCTGTCTCTCGAAAAAAAGAGTGTCCATCGCTCAAGATTGCGGCAGAACGAGCCTCAACTTGTTTGATGCTAACGGAAACGGGACCTTCGCGCGCAATTCGCGCTCCGTCCCTGCATCAACATTCTTCGAGGCCGCACCATGGCAAGCCAGGCACAGATCGACGCCAACCGACGAAATTCACAACGCTCCACGGGGCCCAAGACCGAGGCCGGCAAGGCCCGCGCCAAGCTCAATGCGCTCAAGGATCGCTCCCATGCCAGAACCGTGAGGCGGGTCCTGCCGCAGGAAAACGCCGTCGAGCTCGACGAGCGCATCAGGCAGTGGATCAATGACCTCAAACCGCGCAACGACGCGGAACGCGAGCTTGTCATTCACGCGGCGGAGCTGGCGTGGACGCTCGACCGGGCCAAGCGGTGCGAGAACGCTCGGCTGGCGAACCGCGTGCTCAAGGCGCAGCTCAAGGCCAATGAACGGCAGGTGAAAGAGGTCGGTGAGCTGGGCCGCAGGCTCCTGTACAATGTCGGGCCAAGAGCCTTGCCCAAGTCCGGGCGGCCCTGGGAAGACAACCCGGCCGCGTTCTTGAAAGGGCTCGAACAGAGCGCCGAGGGATGCCGCTGGCTGCTCGATCACTGGCTCGGGCTGCGCGTCCTGTTGGACCGCGGCTCGGCATGGACTTACGCCGACATGTTCAGCCTGGTCCGGCTCTTGGGCAAGTACCCCGTCGAGGCGATCAACGACCCCAAGCTGAACGCCATCTTCCTGGCCTGGGACGTGATGGGCCAGGCCGGGCCGAGCGGTTCTGGAAGCAGTGCAAGGAGTGCAAGCCGTCGGACGATCCGGGCTTCAGCGACTTTAGCCACTGGCGTGAGATTGCCGATCGGCCGGCCGACGCGGCCGCGGCCATCAAGTTCTTCGAGACGCTCATGGACGAGCAAGTGGCCCGGCTGGAGGAGCTGCTGGAATTGCACGAGGAGATCGCCGGTGACGATGCGGCCGAGCTGGCCGACCGGGTGTCGTGCGACACCAGCGCCGCGGGCGAGCGGCTGCGGCGAGAGCAGACGGCGAAAGGCCGCGAGCTGCGGCAGACGTTGGAGCTCTTGATGAAGATGCAGAAGGGCGAGAATAACGATCACGCGGCTGGCAACGATGGTAACGAGAAAGACGGCGAGAAGCCTGTGGCGGAGAAGCTGGCCGCCAAGCTTCCCGCGTCGAGCGAAAATCAGCGCGAGGCCTGGGTCGGCGGAGCCAACGGCCAAGAAGCGCCGCCAGAGACAAATACCGTTCGACGGCGGCGCTGGAGATGGTGATGTCGGGGCGGCTGGACGAGCAGGGCTTCGAGAAGTTCTTCGCAGACCCGCCTGCCGCGCTGATCGTGATCAAGGGTTTGCAGAAACTCGCGGAGCGGAAGCGGCTGCCCGGCCGCCCTCTGGTGACAGCCAGGGGCGCTGACCAGAGCGACACGAGCGAGCTCGGCATGAAAAAATCGCAGATCGAAGCCAATGGCGCTGAGACGCAAGTCGATGGACGACAGGGGGATAAGAGCCACGCGGTGGATTCCGACGCCGACAAAGGAAGCCAATTGCGGACGTCATCGTCAGGAGGCGCGCTCAGCCATGGTCGGTTTTCGGCGTCACGCCGCCTGAAGTCGTTTGAGACGGCGTGACTTCCCCGCGAAGAGAGAATCCTAAATAATAAATGTCCGGAGCAGACGAAGAATCCGGCGATACGTCTCCCTGTGTGCCTGATTGGACTCGCCATCGTCACACCAGAGAGGCCGGACCACTCCTTTGTCGCCAGCAACGGGAGCTTCTCACGTGTCTGAAGGTCTCAAACGAGTGTACGGGATCGACCTGGGAACGACCTATTCGGCGATCGCGTACGTGGACGAGCATGGGAAACCCGTGATCGTTCCCAACCAGGAGAGCGAGCGGATCACGCCGTCGGTGGTGCTTTTCGACGGCGACAACGTCATCGTCGGCAACACGGCCAAAGAGTCGGCCAAGGTCGAGCCCCATCGCGTCGTCTCCCGGATCAAGGGACACATGGGCGACCCGAACTTCGTCTTCGAATACGAAGGGCAGGCATACAGCGCGGAAGACATCTCGTCGTTCATTCTTCGCAAGATCGTGGCCGACGCGCAGGCGGCCACGGGGGGAGAGCCGATCACCGACGTCGTGATCACTTGCCCGGCCTATTTCGGCACCCCCGAGCGTGAGGCGACCGCGAACGCCGGCCGGCTGGCCGGCCTCAACGTGCGCGCGATCCTTAACGAGCCGACCGCGGCGGCGATCGCCTACGGTCTGGAACAGGGCGAAGACCAGACCGTCCTGGTGTACGACCTGGGTGGCGGCACGTTCGACATCACGATGATCGAGATCAAGGACCGCCTCATCCGCGTCATCTGCACCGGCGGCGATCACCACCTGGGAGGCACGCTCTGGGATGAGGCGATCGTCATGTACCTGGCCGAGCAGTTTCGACTCCAGACGAACGAGGAAACCGACCCGCTCGACGACCCCGAGGTTCTCAACGACCTCTTTCTCCAGGCCGAGCGCGGCAAGAAGACGCTCACCCAGCGCGACAAGGCGCCCTTTCCGCGTCACTCACGCCGGCAAGCAGGCCCGCGTCGAGCTCGACCGGCCCAAGTTCGAGGAGATCACCAAGCACCTGCTCGACCGGACCATCGAGCTGACCCATGAGATGCTGGCCGATGCCCGGGCGAAGGAGCATACGAAGTTCGATAAGATCATCCTGGTAGGCGGCGCCACCCGCATGCCCCAGGTGCACAACCGGCTGGTCGCCGATTTCAACATGGAGCCCGAAACGTACGACCCTGACGAGGCCGTCGCCAAGGGCGCGGCACTGTATGGGCTCAAGGAATCGCTGCATGAGGAAGTGAAGGAAATCCTGGCAGGTCGAGACGGGAGCAACCTGTCCGAGGATGGGCCGATCGACCTCAGCGAGGTGCCCGAGGAGCAGGTGGCCCAGGCGCTCGACGACCTGGAGAAACAACTCGGCTTCACCTTGACTGGGCCGGTGCGCGAGCTGGTGGGTACGCGGATTGTCAATGTGCTGTCCAAGAGCCTGGGCGTCATCGCGCGCAACGAGAGCAGCAAGGACGTGGTCGTCTACCTGCTGCCGCGAAACTCCGAGGTTCCTCTGGAGCGGATGACTGATTTCGGCACCGATGCCGACAACCAGGCGGCCGTCGATATTCGCGTGATGTCCGGCGAACGAGACAGCGTCGATCCGCTCGACTGCCAGGAGGTTGGCCTGGCCACCCTCAACCTTCCCGAAAAACTGCCCGCCCGCAGCCCGATCCGCGTCAAGTTCGCGATCAACCAAGATGGCCGGCTGAACGTGTCGGCGATCGATCTGACCGCCGGCAGCCAGGTCGACGTCGAGTTCCAGACCGAGGCGGTCCTGAGCGCCGAAGAGGTCGAGGAACGATCGACGGCGCTGCGGCTGCTGACGGTATCATGAAGCGAGACACTCAACGCCGTCGCGCCGGTGGCATGAGGTCCGGCGCGGCCAAGGAATCACTCATCATGCTCACCATAGCCCCAGAACTCATGAACGAGATCGTCCGCCGCCTGGTCGCCGAGTTCGATCCCGAGCAGGTGATCCTCTTCGGCTCACGCGCGTGGGGAACGCCTCATGAGGACAGTGACGTTGACCTGTTGATCATCGTTGGTGACACAGAGGAAAAGGAACTCGCCATGGCCGTGCGAGCCCATCAGTGCACGCAAGGGATTCCGGTGTCCATGGACTTGCTCGTCAAGACACGGAAGGACGTAGACTGGTTTGCCGCGGCCCCCGCATCGCTTGAGGCCAAGATTCTGAAACGAGGAAAGGTTCTGTATGGACGAAGCGAAACGCGAACTGGTCCAGAGCTGGCTGCTCAAAGCATCTCATGATCTCGCGGCCGCGAGATGCTCGCCGCCAGCGATCCACCGCTTCTCGATGTGGCGATGTATCACTGTCAGCAAGCCGCGGAAAAAGCCTTGAAAGGCTATCTCGTATTCTGGGATCAGGAGACTGGAGAAGAGTCACAATTTGAGGCTGCTGCTCGACCAAGCAGTGCCGTTCGAGCCCGCATTCGGTACCTGGAGAGATGCGGCCATTCGGCTGACGCCACTTGCCACTCGCTTTCGCTACCCCAGCAAAGTCGCGGAGCCTACTCTCGAGGATTTCGAGGAAGCTCTGGACGACGCAACGGTCATCGTCAACCAGGCGATCGCTTTCTTGCCGCCAGAAGTGATACCCCCAGCCTAGTCAACCTGAGCATCACCTATGTCCACCTTCGTCGGCATCGATCTGGGCACCACCAACTCGGTCGTGGCGCATCGCAACGCTTACGGCCGGCCGGAGGTGATCGCCAATCGCGACGGGCAGAACATCACGCCTTCGGTGATCTACTTCGGCACCGAGCCGCCCGCGGTGGGACAGGAGGCCAAAGAGCTGGCGCGGCTGGGAGACTCGGAAATCGCCAGCTTCTTCAAGCCCCACATGGGGTCTGCCCTGTTTCAGCTTCAGTTTCACGGCAGGACCTACTCGGCGACCGATCTCTCCGCGCTGGTGCTCGCGCGGCTCAAGAGCGACGCCGAGACGGCGCTCGGGCAGGCCGTCGATCGGGCTGTGATCACCGTGCCGGCCTATTTCGGAGACGCTCAGCGCAAGGCGACGATCGAAGCCGGCAACGCGGCCGGATTTGACGTCCTGCGGATCATCAACGAGCCCACGGCCGCGACTCTGGCTTACGGCCTGAACAAGACGGGCCTCGCCGACGAGACGGTCCTGATCTACGACCTGGGTGGAGGCACGTTCGACGTCACGATCGCGCGGATCACGCCCGATGACATCGCCGTGCTGGCCACGGCCGGAGACCACGACCTGGGCGGCAAGAACTGGGACGATCGAATCGCCACGTTCCTCGCCGAGCAGTTCGCGGCCGACACGGGGTTTGACCCGCTCGACGATCCTGTCGCGCTCAATGAAGTGCTCGTGCGCAGCGAACAGGCGAAGTGGACTCTGTCGGAGCGAAGCTCTGCGCGGGTCACCTTGCAACTGGGTACCCAGCGGAAGAGCTTCGAGCTCTCCCGCGCCGAGTTCGAGGCGATGACGTACCCCCTCATGGACCGCACCCGCCGCCTCACCGAGGAAGCGCTGGGCGAGGCCGGACTGAGCTGGAGGAGCCTGGACGGCGTGCTGCTGGTGGGCGGATCAACACGCATGCCGATGGTCCGTTCCTACGTGACCGAGATGTCCGGCAAGCCGCCGCGAACGGGAGTGAACGTCGATGAGGTGGTGGCTCTGGGCGCGGCGGTGCAGGCGGCCACCCTTGTCGGCGAGCCGATCGGCGACGCCCTACCCAGGTTCACCCTGGCGGCAGGCGGTGGAGCGCCCAGGATCGCCGAGCCGCGCACGACCGCCCGCAAGGTGACCGACGTGATGTCGCACAGCCTGGGCACGATCGCCGTCTCACCTGACGGCTCGAGTTACGTGAACGACGTCCTGATCCGCCGCAACATTCCGATCCCGCGCGCAACACCAAATCCTATCTGCACTCTACGCATGGAGGCGCCAACACGCGATTGGAAGTCTTCCTGACGCAGGGAGAAAGCGCCTGGCCGCTGGACTGCACGATTCTGGGCAAGTATGTCTTCACGGGAATTCACGCCACCGACGCCGAGGTGATGGTCGACGTCGGCCTGTCGTACGACGCTAACGGCGTGGTGCAGGTGCAGGCGGTCCAGCGCGACACAGGGCACAGGCTGGCGCTCGAAGTCGAGCCGGTGCCCGACGATCTCTCGTGGCTGGGACGTCCTCCCGAAGTGGCGGTGGTGGGCGAGCCCGAGCACATTCGCGTGTTCCTGCTGATCGACGTTTCGTCGAGCATGATCGGCGAGCCGCTGGCCGAGGCCCAGACCGCCGCGCGTGAGTTCCTGGACCGGTGCGACTTCACGACGATGGAGGTGGGCTTGATCTCGTTTTCAAGCCTGGTCGCGCTTCAGGCCGCGGCCACGAGCAACGTCCGCCGGCTGCATGCGGCGGTCCATCGGCTCGAGGCCGAGGGATCGACGAACCTGACCGACGCACTTGAGATGGCCCGGGGGCAGCTCGTGGACAGCGACTGGAAGCGCTATGTCGTGATCCTGACCGACGGCTATCCCGACGCCCCTGAAAGCGCCGTGGAGCAGGCACTCGCCGCGCGGCGCAGGGCATCGAGATCGTGGCGATCGGCACCGGCGCGGCCGATCGAGATTATCTCAGCCGCCTGGCCAGCAGCGAGCACGGGTCGATCTTCGCGCGGCAGGGAGAGCTCGTGCAGACGTTTGGCCACATTGCGCGGATGATCGCCGAGGGAGGCCGCGGCTTGCGGGTCATGTCATGAGCCAGGCTACCTCGCTGCCGACGGACCGTTCGCCGGCTCGGTCGAAAGCCGGCCAGGGCTGGGCGAGTCTTCGCCAGGCCTATGACCTGGCACTGGCCGGAGGGCTGGGTGCGCTTTTCGGATTGTATCTTTTTGTCGAGATGGTTCAGACCGAATCCGATTACCTGCGTGATGCCCTGGCGGGAACGATCATCGGCGGCTCGATCGGCTACTTCCTGAACGCATGGGGCCCCTTTCGCGACGGCGCCTGGCGCAAGCTGGCCCGCGCGGTAACGTGGGGCGTGCCGGCCGCCGCGCTCGGCGGCGCGGCCGGGCTGGTGCTGGGCGAGGTGGTGATCGGCCTCTTCCAGGGAGGGCTCCTGGGCCGTGCGTTCTCGTGGTCGGTGCTCGGTCTGGGCATTGGTCTGGCCCAGGGCCTTGCTGACCGATCGCGGCAACGCCTCGTGTTCGGCCTGCTCGGCGGCGGCCTCGGGGGCTTCGTGGGAGGGTATTGTTTCGAAGCCCTGCGCATCGGGCTCGGCAATCGATACGACCTGAGCCAGGCGCTGGGCATCGTGATCCTGGGCGCGGGCCTGGGGCTCTTCCTGGCGCTGGTCGAGCAGGCCCTTCGCCGCGCCTGGGTTGTCATCCTGTCGGGACGGCAGGAAGGGCGGATCTACCTGCTTGCCCGCAAAACGTGCCGGCTGGGGCTGGACGAGCGCGCCGAGATCGGCATCTTCGGCGACCCCGCCGTTGATCGCAGGCACGCCGAGATCGAGGCCACCGACCAGGGCTACGAC
This sequence comes from uncultured Planctomycetaceae bacterium, assembly GCA_963813575.1. GTDB lineage: Bacteria > Planctomycetota > Planctomycetia > Isosphaerales > Isosphaeraceae > Aquisphaera. The sequence continues at coordinate 1,001,536 of CAWFAF010000038.1, read as the reverse complement.
TTTCGCCCATTGGCTGCGAGCGGCAGCTCCAAGATCAATGGCAAACCCGTCAGCGGCGTGGAGCGATTGCACGACGGCGATCGGCTTCAGGTAGGGCAAACCCTCCTTGTGTTCCGGCACCGTTAAGTTTGGTTCCCATCAGACTCAAAGAGCACATTGGTTTCCCGATCAGGTTGAGGTACTTGATGTCGACCCAGCCGATGCCAACCGCAGCCGCAAGATACCGCTTCTCGCTGGAGGTGGTCCGGGGCCGTGACGTCGGCAAGCAATACGTCGTCGATCCCGGCGAGAACCTGGCTGGGAACGCCCTGGGCGGTGCGCGGGGCTTTGATCTCGCCGACCAGGAGCAAAACTCGCCGCGGCGAATGGCGGCGCGGCAGGCGGCATTTGTCGCAACCGGCGAATCGCTTGTGATTCGCGATCTGGAGAGCCCGGGAGGCACGTTCGTCAATCGCCAGCGGCTCCTTTCCGGTCAGGAACGGCGGCTCGAGCCGGACGACCTGATCCAGTTTGGCGGCGTGCAGCTACGCGTCAAACGAGAGATCCAGGCCCCTGCCCCGCACAAGGCGAATTCCAGCACCGCGGCCGCGCCGAAGGCCCACGTCGAGCCTCCTCCGCCGCCCCAGCCGGCCAGCCCGTCGCCTGCTCCGAGGAGCGACAGCCGGCCCGGCGTGCTGGCCATTCCCTACGCCATGCCGGGCGGAGCCGTCTGTCGAACCTGGGATGATTTCCTGACCCTGGCAGCCCAGCGCTGGGCCTTGGTTCGCGACGAGCTCGCTTCAGGCCGACTGGCCGAGCACCTGCGCAAGATCCAGCGGACCGACCTCCTGCCACGGCCCGGATTCCTCGCACAATGCCGACGAACGTCTCGATGCCTGGCTCGAGCGCTTGCCCTCGGCCCGCTCGAGTCGCCGGAGCTGGAAGTCTACCCCGAGACGCTTGGTCGTGCGGGCCGCGACCGCGGGCGGGACGGTACGGCAGACTCTTCGGATCACCAATGTCGGCTACCGGCTGTTGCGATCCAGGGCACGCGTTGAAAGCAAGGAGAAGACGAGCATCCGAATTCCGGCCGAGTTCCAGGATCACTCGTTCCTCACCGTCGATCAGACCGACCTACCCGTTGAGATCGACCTGCCTGAGGATCTCTCGGTCACCTCGCCGGGCGCGGTCGTCGTTCGAGAGCAACGGAGGAACGAAGCGGATCGAGGTCAAGATTGAACGGCCCGCGCGGGCGAATCAGGTTCCCGAATTTGGTGCGGAGATCGCTCGGTCCGACTCGGCGGCCTGGCGCGGTGCATTCACGGCGAGCGTGGAGGGGATGTCGCTGGCCCGGCGCGTGCTGCTTGCGGCCGGGCTGATGTTTGCCATTCGGGTTCTCGTGCTGGTTGCAGGCTTCATTCCAGTGGGAGTGGCAGGCGCCAGTCGGATCGAGCCCCGACTCGGCGCGACTTGCGCCGGTCTGCGCCGGTATTGGTCTTGTGATCGGCGCGATGCGGGCATCCAGAGCAGGCCACTGGGATGACGCCGCTCCCGCCGGTTTCGCCGGTGGGCTGGCGGGCGTCTTCGTCGCGGCCTTCCTGTCGGCCTTGATCAAGAGCGTCGAGTCGCTCCTGGGATCATGGTCCACATCACCCGTCGCGGTCATTCTTTCTGTGGCCCCTGCTCGGAGCGGGGATCGCCTTGCTCTCATCGATCGTGCTGCCGGCTCGAAGCCCACGGCGCACCCCGGAGCCCACGCCATGACTGGTTCACTGTTGCGCGCCGGCCTGTTCCTGTCTGGCTTCTCGCTCGCAATCATGGCGTGCCACGCGCAAGACGCGGATGACCGAGAGAATCCCACCGACGCCGAGGTTGCACGGGCGATCGAGCGCGGGTTGGACTTCCTCAAACGATCACAGGGCGAGGACGGGATCCTGGCAATTCCACTTCATGCACGAGCATCAGCTCGGTATGACCGCGCTGGCCGGTCTGGCCCTGCTGGAGAACGGCGTGCCGGTCGACGACCCGGCGATCGCGGGGGCTCGGAAGGCTGTCGAGAACCTCTCCGTTCGGTCGAATCAGACGTACGACCTGGCGCTCGCGATCCTTTTCCTCAGTCGCGAAGGTTCGCCTCGCAGGGGGACCCGGGACGAGCGACTCTCTCTGCTGGCAACTCGGGTGGCCGGTGGCAGTCACGGGGGAATCTGGAACTACACCGTGCCGATGGAGGTTGAAGGATCGCGAAGGAACTCTAGCCTGGAAAACCGCGGCCAGAGCCGTGCGAGGGGTCGGAGAAGAGTGGAGCCAGAAGGAGACGGTGACAACTCGAACACCCAGTTTGCTTTGCTGGGACTATGGGCGGCCGGCAGACACGAATTCGACGCCGATCTTGCCCTCGAAGCGATCGATAGCCATTTTCGATCGACCCAGCAGAGCGACGGCCGGTGGGGCTACCGCATGGGCCGGGAGGGTTCACCGGCGATGTCGTGCGCGGGGCTGATGGGTCTGGCCATCGCCGCGGCACGCCCCAGTCTGGCGGAGCGCCAGACGGCCCGGTCCCGCGGCGCGGCACTGGTGGCCGACCCCGTCTTCCAGGCCGCCCTGCAAGCGGTCACGGATGACGCGAGAGAGATGAATCGTGGTTCCGACATTTACTACTTATGGTCGCTGGAACGCGTCTGCGTGGCGCTCGGGCTCCGCACCCTCGACGGGTTCGACTGGTACGCGCGGGGTGCAAGAATCCTCCTCGATCAGCAACACCCAGAAGGCAGTTGGCCAAACGGCCGCTGGGGCGTTTTGCCCAATACCTGCCTGGCCCTCTTATTCTCTGCGCAAGGCCAACCTGGCATTCGAGCTGGATCGCGTGCTCCGACTGCCCGGCCCAGCGATCGCGCTCGCCACGGCTCGGCAAGAAGGACCCGGGGCCGAGCAGGGACCGGATCGCGCCGAGCCGCCCTCTGAACCGCCCAGTACTCGAGGGCGTTGGTGGAGAATCCGAAGAGAACAAAGTCGTCGTCACTGGCGCGAGCCAGCAGGCGTTTCCCCGCATCGCGGTCCAGTTTGAGGTCCGCCGTCCCGACGGGTCGTTCCTGGTGGACGCCACGCGGCAGGACTTCCGGGTGACCGAGGAGGGCAAGGAGGTGAGCCTGCTCGATTTTCAAGCGCCTCAGACTACGGAGGCCATCCCCACGACGATCGTGCTGGTCGTAGACCGCAGCCTGAGCATGGAAGAGGAAGATCGGATCGGATCGCTCAAGCAGGCGGTGGCTTCATTCCTCGAGAAGCTGCCAGAAGGTTCGCGCATTGCCGTGGTGGCATTCGGCTCGGAAGTGGCGCGGATCTGTCCGTTCACAACCGACCGCGAGCAAGTGCGTTCGGCCGTGGACGGGCTGCGGCCCGGCGGCGCCACCAGGTTCTACGACGCGGTGGCCGAGGCGCTCGAACTGCTCGATCACGAGACGGGTCGGCGCGCCGTGCTGGCGCTGACCGACGGAGAAGACACTTTCAGCCGGTTGGCCGATCTCGCGTCGACGATCAAGTCGGCGCAGAGGCTGGGATTACCGGTTCATACACTGGGCCTTGGCACTGAAGAGGAAATCGAAAGCGCCGATCTGCGCAGGCTGGCGAACTCCACCCGCGGCCAGTATTATCCGGCCCGCAGCGCTGATCAACTTCGGTCGATCTACGAGACGATCGCCGCGCGAATCGGTGCTAGTTACACGCTCGTCTATCAGAGCGATCGGCGTGTTCCCGACGGCACCCTTCGTCCCGTTCAGATCTTTTACCGCGGCAGCCGCCAGGCCGGCCAGACGGCCATTTTCATCCCAGGTATGGTCGTTCCCGCCGGGGGCTGGTCGCCCCTTTTTCTGGCGCTTGCCGCTTTGCTCGTGCTCCTCGCGGCCGTCCCGTCGTGGCTGCATCGCCGTAGCGCGAACAAGCCGGCGCCAGGGCCTGCCTGACGAGCTTGGCGCCGGCACGTGCGACGATTCAGATCAGGTGAATCGCGGGACGTTGATGTCGTAGAACTTCGACTCGATGTACTCGAGGAAGAGCACGAAATCGAGGATGAAGAAGTTGTTCGCGTCGGTCGAGACCGTCGTATCGAACGACGGGAAGGTTGAACGGTGGTCGGTGACGAATTCCGCGACACGCGACAGAACGATGCTCTGGTCGATCGGCGCCTCGACTGGGGCGAAATCCGGCACGAGAGACTCGCCCAGGAGCGAGTTGAGCCACGAGGCGTGACGCGATTCCACCGCGGCAAGGCCGGCGGCCGTGGGAAAGTACTCCTGGGTCTGAGTGACGTTAAGCAGCGCACCGTGGTAGAGTCCCGAGCCGGTGTTCTCGAACGCCGCCGCCGTTTCGAGGAACGCTTGCAGGTTTGGCTGTGTTAATCGGTGTATGTTGAAGTTTGGCGGCTGCCGGATGGGGATGGGCAGCGGGTTGTCCTCGTCGTCGAGCAGGTTCTGAATGATCGGGACGTGCGCGTCTTCGTCATTCATGACCTCGTTGATCAGCTCGGCGGCCAGTCCGTTCAGCTTATGCTTGGACGCGGCGTGGGCCTTCCGGGTCGTGATCAAGGTCAAGGTCGGAACGGCCAGAGCCGAAACGCCCGCCGCGCGGGTCAAGAAGGAACGCCGGGTCGGAATCGGCACGTCGGCGTTAACTGGGTCGGAGACCGGGGTCTTGGTGAACATCGTGATCGCATCCTCAAAAGCGGGCGTACGGGGCTGGCGCGCCACGCCGAACCTGCACGGCAGGCTGGAGAACGAACTCCATAGTTACCCGTCGCGCTGTCGCATTCCCATCAAAGCGATCCGCGGCGCGAGCCACGGCTGCCAAGCCCACGGCTGCAAGCTCACATCCCTGTTCCAGAGGGAGTGAGATCGCCGGGAGCGGCGGAGAGGCAAAGCATCATCCGCTTTGGTGACGACGCGTGTTGCCTTTGCCTCTCGTCGTAATAGTGACGGCAAGAAGGGCCGTGGTTACGGTTTTTCTGACGCCGCACTCAACCGCTTCGGAATGGGACACGCGGGAACCGGACCTCGCCCGAGGTTAGTATCAGATTCGATCGTGGCCAGGGAACCGGGTGCGAACAGGTCTACTGCTGGTCGATCCAACGTGTGCCGGTGGTCCACCAAGGTGGGGTGCGATTCAGCCTGGGTCCGTAGTAGTAGTTTGCAGGCGTGGGATAGATTACCGGCGAGAGCTGCGGCTGATTGGGTGCGGAGAAGGAGGTCGCTTCCCGAGGGTAAATCGTGCCGTCATAGCCCCGTGTGTAGGTGCGCAACGGGAGCTGAGACTTCTCTCATGGGAGAGAGTGGTCCATAAACGGCCATCGACTGATCGCCGTAGACTTCCAGCGGCGAATAGCCGCCTCCGAGCGGCCAATTTCCCCGTACCACGATGAAGGGTGTAGGCTGAAACGTTCCCAGCGTCTCAGGCATAGGATTGGCGCAGACCGGCCGGGCGCGGGTCACAACTCCACGCCCGACGGCTGGCTGAACGCGATCATCGCCGATCGCTGCCGCAGCCGTCAGAACCATCGGAACCAGCAGAAAGCAAGTCCGTTCGAAAAACCGACGCGGCCGCCCACGGAAACACATAAGACTACCTCAAGGATGCCGGATCAAGGGAGAGACGATCAGAATCGTCCGTCGCAGATTCGACGTGATTCCTTGAGCAAATCTACCCGACAAAATCACCCGCGGGGCAGTCTTTTCCTTTCAGGACAAATTTTTGCTCTTGGGGCCCATCTGGTGAAGCTCATCAATGATCCGCGCAATGCCTGACCCCATGGGAGAATGGAGCAGGTCGTGGAGCTTGGACATCAATTCGCCTTCGCGCATGAGGAGTCCATCAAATACGGAGCGCGGGAGTACGGCGCTCGCGATCACCCGCGAACCGGGCGTCATCACTCCGTTCCTCGTCCATGTGCGCGAACTGGGCACGAGGCTGCCTGGTGTGCGACCCAGTCGAAGGCAGCGTCAGAGGTGCACCTTCGGCAGGTATCCAGTCTGACATGTCGCGGCCACGCGTGGCAACCGTCATGTGATCATGGGAGGATCTGGAGGATGAATGGGAAGCCGTCTCCGCATGTCCCAGCAGATCATCCATGGAAACATCGAGTGCCACGGCGATCCGCCGCAGGGTGCCGGCTCTCGGAAGGCCGGTTTTTCCACTCTCGATTTGGTAAAGTGCCGTCCGGGAAATCTCGGCACGGCTTGCAAGCTCATCGGGACCCCAACCCTTGGAGTACCGGAAATCACGAACACGCTGAGCCAGTGACATCATCACGCAACCCTCTTCGTTGAGGTTCTGGAAAGGTGAGTTCCTCTGCAAGCGAGCACATCAAAAAGACTACACTCAGCCGTACGCTCTCGTTCATCGTGTCTCAAAAAGCGTGTTGGCGTCACTCAAAAATTTACAAAACCTTTGTTAACTCGTCAAGTCTTTCCACAAGAAGAATAATATGGCGAGACCTGCGGCCACCTGCCTGGTCAATATAAAGCTTGACGATCTCACGACTTGGGCAAAAAAGAAATTTTTAGTCAAAAGTTCGCAATCGACGTCTTTAGCACGTTGGACTTCCTTAAAGGTGGTTCATCTTGGGACGAAAGTCAACTACGCTTTGGTCGAACGCGAGCTAGTTTGACGACCTCGCCACGTGTCGTCGAGTATGTATTCGTGCTCAGTCAAGGGCGCCAGTGAATATTCCGCTCTCATGGCACCCGAAAGGAGCGGAGAGAGAGGGAGCACGCAAAAGTTGCACATGCGCTCCCAACCCGGTCAATTCAGGCTTGTGCGCACGCACCGGCGGCACAGCACATGACGAGGCCAGCCCTTCCCGATTCGCGCGAGTACGACAAGATCGAACGTCATCGACGGAGCGATTGCTCCAGTTCCTTGAGTACTGCAACCAAGAGCGCGGGGTCTTGCTTCTCGAGCAGGTGGGCAATTCTGGACTCCGGAAATTCGAGCTTTTTCAGAGTGTCCTCAACCCTCTTCCAGAGTCGGATTCTCTTCTTCCCCTCTGTCAGGTAAAGCTCGGTGGCCAGCTCCGATAATTGTTGATGCTTGATTGCATCAAAATTCTTGTAGTAACGATCGATGATTTTCTTTTGATAGGGCGTGTAGTCAGACATGGCTTTCGACTCACTGGCATGCTTTTCTGTTCATCGTCGATCCTACTGGGTAAGGGCTTCAAACGCCAGCGCCATCCCGGGGATGAACGCTCATCGGGTGCGAAAAAAGCGAGTCGCAAGATTGGATGAGGGGTCGAGCCTCGCTTGACATTGTGGAATTTTTGTTTTACATTCAGGTGGCTCTTGGATTTGTTTTTGACGCGATCCATAATGGAATAGGAGTTGATTCCCGCCACGACTTGACACGAGTCTGAGACTGAGATTGGCCTGCCGATTGCAAGCATGCGGTAAGCTTCCGCACCACAACGCTAGCCGAAGCGCCGGACGACGAACGGGCAGGTTCCCTGCTTACAGGTCCGCGTCAGGTGACAGCACCCGCCTCCCCGAGAGGATGAAACAAGAAATCTTCAAAGTTACCGCCCGGCCCTCCCGGGACGACTTTGAAAACGCACCGGCCGCACTTCCGGCCTGTGATCGCCACATTCAAGGAGATTGACCGATGGCTCGGCAAAGCGGCTCTCGAGCACTCAAGCGCAGCTCGGCGTTAACTGTGATGGTCGGCGGCTTAAGCATCGTGGCCCTCGCTTGGGCCTCATCCAGCCGCCACACAACGCGACCGGTCTCGGAGCGCTATGACCTTGCCAACGTGCGCCGCATGGATCTGTACCCCGCCCTGACGGCCAGCGGGCGAGTCGAGAGCTCGAAACGCACGCTGATCGAGTGCGAGCTCGAAGACATCACGATCGGCGTCATGGGCCAGCGCATCTGGGCGGGCGGTGCTTCGATCCTGCTGAGCGTGATTCCCGAAGGATCGCTCGTGCGGCGCGGAGATGTTCTGGCTGTCCTCGACTCCTCGGATTACGAAGAGCTTCTCCGCCAGCAACGAATGACCGTGGAGCGGGCTCGGGCCGACCACAACCAAGCACAGCTCGATCTAGATATCGCGAAGCTTGCGGTCAAGGAGTTTCAGGAAGGCCTGATGCAGGAGACGGTCAAGGACTTCGAACGGCGAGTGTCTCTGGCCCGATCCGATCAGGAGCGATGGAAGGATCGCGTTGAGTGGTCCCGCCGGATGAAGGGGAAAGGGTATGTCTCTGCCGGTCAAGTGAGCAACGAAGCGCTCAGCCATGCCAAGGCCGTCTTCGCGCTCAATCAAGAACGAGCCGCCTATGGGCTGTTCATGCGTTGGACTGCGCCCCGGACGCTCAAGGAGCTGGAGAACGCCGTCCTGGGCGCCGAGGCAACCCGGAACTACCAGCAAAGCAGGTTCACGCGGCACCTTGGCCGCCAGGCAAAGCTGGAAAAGCTCGTTGAGCTGTGCACGATCCGGGCACCGCACGATGGTTTCGTGATCTATGCCAACAATCCACGCCGGGATATTCGGATCGAGGAAGGAATCTCCGTACGACAAAAGCAGGATCTTTTCTACCTTCCGGACCTCAAGCAGATGGAGGTCGTAACGTCGCTCCACGAGTCGATCGTCAAGGAAGTCTCCAAGGGCATGAGAACGAAGGTTTGGGTCGAGGGCTTGCCTAACCGCAGGCTCGAGGGCCACGTGACCGAGGTCGCCTCCATCCCGACGGCCGAGTGGAGGTCCGACGTTCGCTATTTCGACGGCAAGGTCAAGCTCGACACCGCCCCCCCGGGAATCCTGCCGGGAATGACGGCTCAGGTCGAGATCGCCCTGAAACCAAGAGACCATGTGCTGGCCGTCCCGGCGCAGGCTGTCGCCTTTGAAGAGGGCCACAGGATCTGTTATGTCGCTCACGACGACGTTCTGGAGCGGCGCGAGGTGAAATTGGGTGAGGGCACCGAAGACTTTCTTGAAATCAGCCACGGCCTGCACGAAGGAGAGCAGGTCGTGCTCAATCCCTCGCTTTCGGATGTGCAGGATGACATCAGCGAGGAGACGCCGCTGGCTGCCGAGACAACACTGTCCGCCGCCGAGACAACACTGTCGAAGGCCGGGCTTGCGGCAATCGAGCCAGGCCGGCAAGTGACCGCGTTGCAATAAGCAGGACGAACGCAACGATGGAATGGGCTGGCCGCCATCGATTTGGGGCCTTGGATTCATCGTTTCCGGGTAAGCCGGCCGAATCAACAAAGGCGCGGCGACGAACGACCCGGCAGCGTCGCGACACGCAGCCATGGCCGGCATGCAGACCGCCATCATCGGTTCGTTGACCTCAATTCCATGAGCGCCAAACGATCCAGTACAAATGCTTCCGGACCATCCGGCTCACCGGATCATGCGATCACCAATACGATTTTGCTGCTCGCGGCGCTGGGCTGGGGGCTCAGCCTCTTGATCCAGAAGGGGCGACTGAGCTGGCCGCCGGTCTCCTTACTCGCAAGCCTATCGACTCTGGCCGGCTGCCTCGCTCTGGCTGGGCCGCTCATCCTCGGCCGGTCAGGCGGAGCAGGCGGAAGGCTGGGAGAGCTACTCTGGTTGACTGGCGGCCTCATGGTGTGGCTCTTCGACCTCGAGGCCGTGCTCGAAGGGCACGCGAAAGCCATAAGCTGGGTAACGCCCCTTTCCGACCGCACGATGGGCCTGGCCATGCTCGCCGTGCTGGGGGCCGGCTGGAGGTGCGGACTCGCCGGACGAGACTGGACCTGGACCAACGTGGTGGGCTGGGCACTAGGCCTCTTCTGGGTCGGCCTCGCGCTCGCATCGTGGCTTCTCGCCCCTTCCTCAAGCCCGGCGGCGCTCCTGTCCCGCTGATCCTTGACGGTTCACTGCGCACCGATTAGCTTCAATGGGTACACCGTTGTGCCCTGGTTCATCCTTTGGTCGCGCGGAACCTGGATCATCATCTTTATTTTGCTGGACCAGGGCCCCTGAGGAGTTGATTTGTGGCAACCGATCACAAGACCAGCAGCTTGCTTTCCGAACCATCGGCGGATTCCGTCATCGAGAACGAGCTACCCACCTACCGGGCGATCAGTAGCCGGGCAGTGCTGAGCGTGCTCTGCGGGGTAATGGCCCTGCTCAGCATGGCGCATCCGTTTTTCTACGTCTTCGCGGTGCTTGCCGTGGTGCTGGGGTTCACCGCAGACCGAAACATTCAACGCTTTCCCGACATGCTCACCGGCCGCCGGCTGGCCCAGGCGGGTGCCGCCATGGGGCTGATTTTCGGCCTGGGCATCGCCACCGTCTCCACCGTTCAAGGCATGATTCGTTCGCGCAACGCCGCCCAGTTCAGTCAGCACTACGCCAGTGTTCTCAAGGACGGAACGCTGGCCGACGCCATGTGGCTGGGCTTGCCTCCTCAGCAGCGTAAGGGAACGACGGCCGAGGACGTCATGCAAAAGATGCAATCCTCCAAGAAGCAGGAACAGGTCCAGTTGGACATGAAGATCGGCCCGCTCAAGAAGCTCAAGCAGCGCCTCGACCAGAAAGGACAGGACTTCCATTTCGTGCGACTCGAAAAAGAGCTGGACGAAGGCCTGACGGCTGTGGCTCTGGCTGTATTCGAGGTCCATGGAGCCGAGACCAAGGACTTCCCCCAGAAGGAAGAGTATGCGCTCGTCATCATGAAAGGAACGTCCACGGAGAACGGGTATGAGTGGTGGGCCGACGATGTGCGCTATCCGTACCAGCCCAATTCGGCCGTCATCCAGGAGAAGCCGGGTGACGACGGACACGGGCACGCCCATTGAGCCTTGCGAGGCGCTTGCGAATCCCAAGCTCTACGCTCGCGTCAAATAAATCAAACCCAGTACGCTTGCCTCAGCCGCTCGGTACCCATATAGGTAGCGAAACAGTTCCCGGTCTCCCAGAGCACAACCTCGACGACCGGCAAACCAGACTGTTCCGCCTTGTTGAAAATGAGGCGAGCGATGTTCTCCGCCGTGGGGTTGCCGTCCATGACATAAACACGTTCGCCCCGGTCGCGGAGGACGGGTAAGAGAGGGTCGGCGGCGGAGAGAAGCATCGTGTGATCGAGGTTTTCGTCGATCCAGCGTTGTATCTTCTGCTTGATCTCGCCGAAATCAATCAGCATGCCTCGGTCGTCAAGCCTGGTTCCCTCCAACGTGATAACGGCCCGTCCATTGTGTCCATGCAGATGCCGGCACTTGCCCTCGTAATTCAGCAACCTGTGTCCATAACAGAATTCGATCTCGCGAGTCACTCGGAACATGGTGGAGTGGTTCCTGGTCAATTGCAGTTCAAGCTATCGGCTGATCGCGGCCAGCATAGGGCGTTTTGTCCACAACTCCGGCTTGCCGAAACCCCATCTGTGCTCTGCGCATTTATTGCACTCTCCGCAATGCAAGCCGTCCACGGGGGCGATGCACGAAAAGGTCAGATGCAGAGGAAGGTGCTTGCCTCGCAGCACAACATCATTCTTGTGCAATCTGTCAAAGGGGCGAATCAGGCGCGGTGAGCCCGACATGGCCCTGCTCAGCACTGAATGGAGATCGTCAAAAAACGCCGGAGTACTGTCTGGAAACGGGTTGGACCCCAGGCAGCCAAGCGCGCAGTGCGCCGACATTTCGCAGGCGACACCAGACAGAAGCCTTGACTGTCAGGAGGACATTGCGTCCCGGTAGATACACGGCGTCGTCTGATGTCTCGGAGCCGGGCACTCCGCGTCCCCCAGTGCTCCAGTGCTGGCCGTAAACATCGCGAATCGGCTCATCGAGCACCGCGATGGGTTCGAGTCGCTGATGTCGGACCTCGGCAAGGAAAGCGCGGGCCGCCGCGAGCTCAACCTCTTCCCACCTCAGTCCACAGCGGATGTATAGCGGATGAACACGAGAATGAGCGCCAGTAGTTCGACGCAGAGGACCGCGCGATCGAGACCCCCGCTGATAAGGACGGCCACTTCGGTGTGCTGATCAGGAGGCATCAGGTTCGTCCGCGAGACGGCAATCATCCCGAGCCAGGGCTGCTTCCGAATGTTCGTATGTCATTGTAGGCTAGGGCCGCCTCCCCATCAACTCGGGGGGACATCGGACGAAGATCTGTCTCTTTGATCAGGCCAGGTCCCTGTTGTCTGATAGTGATCGACCCATTCGATCGCATCTCGTTTGCTGTGAATACGCCTTTCCAGTTGTGCTTCCCTGATCTTTTCAAGAATCACGGCGAACTGCGAGCCCGGTTCGAGACCATGGCGGACGAGGTCATGACCGCTAAGCAGAGGCGCTGGGTTGATGGGGCCGGCAGGTTGGCTTCTCATGTAGTACTCGCAGTAGTTGACGTGCGCGGCGTCCCCCGTCGAAGCCAGTGCATCGGCGCGATGGAGTGCCAGTAGCTCCTCGATTCCCGGCTCGGTCAGGATGTGCTTGAGCGTGGATTCTCGCAGCTTCTTGGCCTCTCCCAGGGACTGATGAAATGCCACCAGCCAGGTGATTCGCTCCCGTTCGGAATTCGAGAGCCTGAGAATTCTGCACAACCGATCGGCGATCCGCGCGCCAGCTTGGTCGTGACTGTGGAAGCTGGTTCGTCCGTGATGATGTGAGCGGGTCACGGGCTTGCCCACGTCATGCGCCAGAGCCGCGAAAGCTAGCGGAAAGCTCGGGTGTGCAGGCAAGAGCCGCAGGACGAGCAAAGTGTGGTCCCAGAGGTCGCCTTCAGGCTGTACGGGCTTGCCCTGAAAAACCCCTTTCATCTCGACAAGCGGGGGCAGAATGGCGGCTAGCAAGCCGAGGTCGAGCGCCAGGCTCATGGCCAGCGCGCGGCTTTCGTGCACGAGCATGCGTTTCAGCTCGTGCGCGATCCGTTCGGGTGAGACGATTGCAGTCTCGCGGGCCATTCGCACGATGGCAGCGCGTGTTTCGGGCTCGATGTTCAGGTCGAACCGGGCCGCGAAGCGGACCGGCGCAGGAGACGCAGCTTATCTTCCCGGAATCGCTCCGCGGGATCGCCGATGGCGCGCAAAACCTTGTGCCGCAAGTCCTCAAGGCCCCCCACATGGTCGATCACCTGACCCGTTTCGGGATCCATGAACATGCCGTTGATCGTGAAGTCACGGCGGGCGGCGTCAAGCTCGGGCGAGCTGAAGACCACCGAGGTGGGCCGCCGGCCGTCGACATAGGCCAGGTCGCTGCGGAAAGTGGCCACTTCCACCTCGATCCCGCTGGAGCGGGGATGGCGGACCCGAACCACCCCAAACGAGATGCCCACGGTGATCGCCCGGAAAGGCAATGTCATCATGACCTGCTCGGGCGTCGCGCTCGTGGCCACGTCATAGTCTGCCGGCGTCAGATTGAGAATCAGGTCTCGCACACAGCCGCCGGCCCAAAGCGCCTCGAATCCCGCCCGACGCAACCGCGTGGCGACCTCCTGTGCGAACTCGCGGCGCAGCGCAGCCTCAGGCATCGCCATCCTCCATGCGGCGATGGGAAGCTTCAAGATCCTCGGTTTCAGTATCATTCGCAGGGGAACCGAGCGCCTGGGCCGAGAGAAGCCTGATGGCGATCCGGGTCTCGCCGTAGTGACGCACGTCCCAGAGCTCGCGATGGGGCAACATGTCGCCGTCCAGTCCGCGACCGGCCTCCGCCGCGATCAAGGAACCTTCTGGAAGCTTCTCGACAAGGGAGAGCAGTAATTGCTTCATCTGAGGGCGACGGGCCTCGTAATCTCGATACGGCGGATCCAGAAACACAGCCAAGGCAGTCGCGTCTACGGCCTGAAACGTCCTGGCCCAGCGATACGCATCGGCGAGTCGAACCTGCGTGCGGTCTTCATACCGCAGAGTCGCGATATTGCGATGGATCAGGGCGACGAGATCGCGGCTTCTCTCGACGAAGATCGCTCGCTCCGCGCCTCGGCTCAAGGCCTCGAGTCCGATGGCCCCCGTTCCCGCGAAGAGGTTGACAACTACCCGCCCCTCCATGAGCTCGCCGACGATATTAAAGAGCGATTCGCGAACCCGGTCGCTTGTCGGCTTCATGTCGATCGTAAGTTTCGGTCCGTCGATCTTGTGGCCCCGCGCTGCCCGGCGATGATTCGCATGGCGCGACGCCCTCCCTTCGATCAAGACAGCATGCCGGCCCCCTGCCCTGCTCGCGCTGACAGAGGTTCTCATCCAATCATAGGCAACGGGGCCAAAGTTCGCCACGCCTGGCCTGACCGCCCCAGGGGGATGTGCTTGAGAAGTGGTTTGAGCTTGGTAGGATCGCGCGGAAGCTTCGCGATGCTCGACGTTTCGATCTGAACCTCGAAACCCCGCGGTCGCCAATCGAATTCAGAGGCTGTCTCTGACAAACCCGATCCATGCGGAGACAACAACGCCGGCCGCGAGACATCCGACCAGAAGCAAGCTGACCGCTGTCCGCGGCCACGGCGCCAACCGGCGGAGGAAGGGAAGCTCGAACGCCGCGCACAAAGTCGGTGCGACGAACAAGAGAAACGCATGGGCCGACGTTAAGTGCGCAAAGAATCTACCGACCACGAGCAAGCTGAACAGCCCCCCCAGCGCAGTAGCGAGGGGAACTTCGCAGCGGCGGGGAGCGCGTACGATCATCCCCGAGGCCCAGGCGCCGGCGAGTGCGGCGGCCAGCGGAAGTCCCATCTGGCCGCCCGTGGCATAGCCCGAGAGCATGACCGTGATGCTCGCGGCAACGGTGGAGACGGCAAGAGCCCCAACCGCTGCCGTGGGCGACACGCGGCGGATCGCCCGATCCAGTAAGAGCCACTCCGTGGCAAATGCCAGGCCAAGCCCGGCCAGCACGAGCATCGCCACGGCTGGCGGCCACTCCCGCGAACCAGGGCCTGCCACGTCGGCCAGGTAGGTTGATCCGTACAGCAACGTCGGAGCGGCGCCAGCGGCCACAATGCCACGCGACAGCAACACCCAGCGCCGGCGCAGCACCGAAACAAGCCCGAGAAGGTCGACGGCAAGGAGCGACGGCAATACCAGCAACAAGAAACGATCCTGATCCTCGATCGGCGGCCAGTGGGGGCGAAAACCAAGGGCCACGAATCCGAGGAAGGACCCGACTGCCAATCCCAGGACCCGGCTTGCGGCAACCCGAGCGGGACGATCCCGCGCTCGCGGCAAGGCGATCAAGCAGACAACCGCGGCTGCCGCCACGACCGCGCCAACCATCGCCTCGATCATCTGCTTCAGGTCCGGCATGACCGTCCGTACCCGCTCCGGCTACGACTTCACGCCCTCAAAGCTGATGGCAACATAAACCTCGTCTCCGATCGCTCCGATCATCTTGTCCATGCCGAACTCGGACCGCTTCAGCTTGAACTGGGTGGAGTAACCGGTGCGCTTCACGCCTGGGGGAAACTCGGCCGTGCGGCCGCCCGAGAGAGGAAACGTGATGGATCGAGTAGCTCCATGCAGCGTCATGTCGCCGGTGACTTCGTAGCCCCCCTCGATTGGCTTGACCGACTTGCTTGTGAAAGACATGAGCCGGAATTGCTTGGTGTTGAAAAAGTCCGGCCCGCGCAGGTGCTCGTCACGCTTCAGGTTGCCCGTGTTGACACTCTCTGGCCTCATGGAGAGCGTGAAGGACGAACGGCCCGGGTCAGCCGAATCAATGGCGAAGCTGCCTGATACCTCATTGAACCGGCCGTGTGTCCAGCTCAGACCCATATGAGAGATCTTGAACGTCACCGCCGTGTGCACCGGATCCATCTGGTAATTGTCCGCGGCCTGAACCAAGCGTGATGCACCCGCGGTGGCGATGATCATGGAGCAGCTCAGGGCGAGAAGGGATTTGCGCATGAATGTTCCTTTCTTGAAAATTGAGTCAGGGTTGCATTCGACACAGGTGATCGATGGAACGAGGAGTCCGGGACACGAGCAAGTTGCGAGCGGCGGTGTTCGGAATCGGCTCAGCCGACGCCCGAGGGAAGCGAGACCGCGGCCCTTGACGCGCGCCACAGGTCCAGCAACTCTCTCAGGCTTTTGACTTCGAGATCGACCTCGGTGGGCATGATCGCATGTGGCTGGGCGTTGATCCAGATGGTAAACATTCCGGCGGCACGCCCGCCCTTGATGTCCGAGGCAAGATTGTCTCCGACCATGGCTGCTTGCCGCGGTTCACAGCCTAGTTGCGCGATGGTGACTTCGAAAAGAGGCCGATGCGGCTTGCCGAAAGCGATTGGCCGGGCGTCCGCCGCCACGGCGACCGCTTCGGCCAGAGCGCCGCAGCCGGGATCAAATTGGCCCTCGGCGACTGGAAAGCGGGCATCCATGTTCACCGCGAAGAAGGCCGCCCCTGCCGCGACCGCGCGCGAGGCCGCCCGCAGTCGGCCGAAATCGAATGCCGGGTCGTTGCCCACCACCACCGCTTCAGCCTTCTCCCACTGGTCGATCGGCACCACGTCGTGGCCCGACGATTCAAGAAGCTCGGTCAGGTCCATCGTTCCCAGCGGCAGCACCCGAGTCGGACCGAGGCGGCGCAAGATCTCCTCGCCCACCAAGTCGAAGGCCGTGACCACGTCCGATGAGCCTGCGGGGATTCCCAGTGTGGAGAGACGCTGCGCGAGGAGACTGGCTCCGTGCCGCGAACTGTTGGACGCGAAAACGACCGGCAGACCCGACCCCCGTAAAGCTGCGATCAACTCCGGCGCACCGGGAAGCAGGCTTGGACCCGCCCACACAGTACCGTCGAGGTCAAAGGCAAACCCTTGCAGCTTGCTCAGCGAGGTCCGCTCACCACCTGCGCCAGATCCCTCCATCCGTGCCTCCGTTCGTGTTCCGCTCGGTCGCACCCAGCCCTACGCCGAGCAGAGTTTACCATGTCGATCGGAGTTTTTCCCACCGGTCTGGCGGCCCTGGCACCTTGGTTTTGGGTGGCGACCCTGGACCGGGAAATGCTACGATGCTGCGACGTGGAATCCGGTAGCCTCACGCGCGATCGCCGACGGACAGTCCGGTTTTCAGCGAGCGGAAAGCCGTGACCGAACCTTTTTGAAGGAGCCCGCCATGAATCTCTTGGATCAATTGAAATCGATGACGGTGGTCGTGGCCGACACGGGCGACATCGAGTCGATCGCGCAGTACAAGCCGCGGGACGCGACGACGAACCCTTCGTTGCTCTACAAGGCCGCCCAGATGCCGCAGTATCGGAAGCTGCTGGATGAGGCGATCGAGTTCGCGCAGGCCGCCACCGACGACCACGCCGGGCAGATTCAAGTCTGTACCGACAGGCTGGCGATCGAGTTCGGCAAGGAGATCCTCAAGATCATCCCCGGACGGGTCTCCACCGAGGTCGACGCCCGACTCTCCTTCGACACCGAGGCCACCCTGCGCAAGGCTCGCCACCTGATCGACCTTTACAAGCAAGAAGGCATCGATCGCCAGCGTATCCTGATCAAGATCGCATCGACGTGGGAGGGCATCCGGGCGGCCGAGCAGCTCGAGAAAGAGGGCATCCACTGCAACCTGACCCTGCTTTTCAGCTTTCCCCAGGCCGTCGCCTGCGCCCACGCCAAGGTCACACTCATCTCGCCATTCGTCGGCCGGATTCACGACTGGTACCTGAAGGAACGCGGCGTCAAGGAGATTGCCCCGACCGAAGATCCCGGTGTTCAGTCCGTGCAGAAGATCTACGATTACTTCAAGAAGTATGACTACAAGACCGAGGTGATGGGCGCGAGCTTCCGCAATATCGGCGAGATCGTCGAACTGGCCGGCTGCGACCTGCTGACGATCTCTCCCGATCTGCTCGAGCAAGCTCAGCACCACCGAAGGCAAGCTCGTTCGCAAACTCTCGCCCGAAGCCGCCAAGCAGAAGGACATCCCCGAGGTCCAGATGAACGAAAAGACGTTCCGCTGGATGCTCAATGAAGACCCCATGGCCACCGAGAAGCTCGCCGACGGCATCCGCCGCTTCGCCGCTGACCTCGTCAAGCTCGAGGAGTATATCTCCAAGTTCATGAAGCAGCCGGTGGGAGTCTAAAGCAAACCGACGGTCAACGAACCGGAATCACCAGGCAGCAGCCCGGTGGCGACAATCAGGCTGATTTTTCGATATCAGGGCTCGCCTTGATCGGTGTATTCTGGTCGTGCGTCATCACCCAGCGGCCTTCGCGCAAGGTGAAGATCAACGTCAGGTAGCTCGATTCGTAGACGTGCTGTTGGCCGACCGGCTCGTCGCGATAGTCCAGGCGGAGCACGGCGACCCCGATCGTGGGAGACTCGTCCAGGCTGATGATGTTCGTGTGCAGCGACCAGGTCGTCTCGGCGAACCAGGCGGCGTGCAATTTCAGGAATTCGTCAGTGCCGCGGACGAGCCGGCCGTCGGCCATGATCAAGATCAGCTCGTCAGGCGGCAGCGTGTCGATCAAGGCCGACAGGTTGCGCTCCTGGATCGCGCGGAGATGGCGGTCCAGCGTTTCTCGAAAAGTCATGGCGTCACCTCAAAAGGTTCCTGAATAGATCGCGCAAGAGCGACAAACCTCGGGAGGATTCTCCGAGGACAGCTCGTCACGAAACGCCTGGTAGTCTGGACCGTTCCAGACCGCGAGGGCACCCTGCTGCGCCATGTTGCCGAACTGAATCCGGTCGGGCGTGGCGACCATGCAGCAGGGCATCGCCAGGCCCTGATAGCTGACGTATGCTCCACGCCAAGGCCATGAGCAGCGGCTGGGGCCAGGGGTGCCAGGCGGATGTTGACGCGGCTTGGTTCGCGGCAGACGGAGATCGACGCCCAGCTCGATGGCGACCCGTCGGGCCTCGGCGAAGTAGTGCTCCACCCGCGCCGGGTCTTCGTCAACCAGGGTTTCCTCGTCAACAAAGTCACGCATCGGCCGATATTGGGCGGGAAGGCTTGATTCGCCGAAGTCGTGGCACAGATGCTGGACGAAGACGGTATCGATCCGAAGCCGGTGCGCGAGCCGGACGAGGTCGGGAAACTCGTGCAAGTTCTTGCGCATCGCGACGACCACCATCCGGATCGTGGCGTAGCCGACCCGAGACGGCGCCGCGCTTCAACCAGCCGCTCGACATTCGCGATCACTCGATCGAAATGGGCGCGAACGCGAATGGCCTCGTAAGTCTCGGCCGTCGCGCCATCGATCGAGATGTGGATCTCGGAGAGGCCGCTGGTGACGCACTGCTGAGCACGACGGTGATTCAAGAAGGTAGCGTTGGTGTTCGTGCTGACCATGATCCCTCGCCCGGCGGCCCGCTCGATCATGTCAAAGAAGCGGGGATTCATCATGGGCTCCCCCAGCCCTTGAAGCTGCAGTTCCTCCAGTTGTGGAAACTGGTCGAGCAGACGAGTGAAGACGTCGAACTCCATGAACGCCGGCGGACCGTGCGGCGGGCCATCCTGGCGAAACTGGATGGGGCACATCTGGCAGCGCAGGTTGCACTGGCCGACAGGCTCGACCTGGAGGAACTTCGGCAGATCCATGGTGACGACTTCCCGCGGAAGTGGACCGCGATCAAAGGAAGAGGACGCGAAACTTCAAGGCGCCGTAGAGCCGCCAGAAGACCGACAGCGGAGGAACGAGTGCCGAGGTCACGAGCATCTCGGCCACGTGTCGACACGAGAGCGAATTCCGCGCCAATCGCCGGGCGCAGAAGCGCGCCGTGAGCAACAACCACACGACCAGCGCCGCCCAGGCCAACCCACGCGGGCCCGCGACCGACCCGACGAGGGCCGTGGCCAGCGACGCGACGATCGCGTAGTAATCCCAGGGAGGCGACGACCTGATACGCCGGCGGTAGAGTCCGGGATATTTCTTGAACAAGAGCGCGTTGAACAGGCTCTTCCGCTGCTGCCGCAAACAGACTCCCCAGGGCGCCGGGCGAACCGGATGAACCACGATCGCCCCGGGCGCGCGATCGATCGCGCTGGCCCACTTGCAGCAGGGCGAAGTGCAAGTCGCTGTCCTCGCGCCAGGCGGCGGAGAAGCGCTCGTCGAAACCGCCGACGGCCACGAGCACGTCGCGTCTGACGAAGCAGTTCGCGGTGACGAACTCGGCCGTGTTCCAGACCGGCGGCATCTCGTTCGTAGTCGGTCGGCCGCGCCGGCAAGGGAACGATCGACCCGGCCCGAGACGGCTGCGGCTCCACTCGCGAAGGCGGCGACTCCCTCGGCAAGCCAGCGCGAGGTCGGGAATGCAATCGTCGTCCGTGAATGCGATGATCTCGCCACGGGCGATTCGCCATCCCGCGTTCCGAGCGGCGGCGGGTCCGTGGCCAACGACAGGCGAAACATAGCGGATCGGTATCGCCGAGCGGCCGGCCCACGCCTCGACCTGCCGCTGCGTGGTGTCGCTGCCGGCGTCGTCGGCCACGATGATCTCAAACGACCGGGATCGAACTCCTGCGCCGATCAGCGCTTGCAGGCACCGGTCCAGAAAATCCGGCCGCAGGTAGGTCGGCACGACGACCGAGGCGTGCATCGTCAGGCCTCCCGGGCAGACTTCTCGAGCAGGAACGAGCCGATGACGAGCGCATCGAGCGGCGAGGTCCAGAACGACTCGACCGCGTCGCGCGGGCTGCAGACGATCGGCTCGCCGCGGGTGTTGAACGACGTGTTGACCAGCACCGGCACGCCGGTCCGCGCCGCGAACGCCTTGATCAGGTCGTAGTAGAGCGGGTTCTGAGCCCGGTTCACCGTCTGGATGCGGGCCGTGCCGTCGGTGTGCCGCACGGCGGGGATCCGGTCGGCCTTCTCGGGCCGCACGTCGTGGATGAAGAGCATGAACGGCGAGACGTCGGCCCCGACGAACCAGTTGCCCGCCTCCTCCTCCAGCACCACCGGCGCGACCGGCCGAAAATCTTCGCGGTCCTTGATCTCGTTGAGCCGCGCCTGCATCTCCGGATGGATCGGCGAGGCCAGAATCGAGCGAGCACCGAGCGCCCTGGGGCCGAACTCCATGCGCCCCTGGAACCAGCCGATCACCCGGTCTTGCGCCAGGATGTCGGCGACCTGGCCGGCCACATCGTCAAGCCGGCGATAAGGCAGCTTCGACCAGCGGAGAAAGGTCTCGATCTCATCGTCGCTGAAGCTCGGGCCGAGGTAGGCGTGGTCCATCGGTACAGGCCGTGAGCCATCGCCGCGTTCCTGGGCGTCAATCCAGAGCGCCGCGCCCAGTGCCGTGCCGGCGTCCCCGGCCGCCGGCTGAACCCAGATCCGGCGGAACGGGCCCGCGGTCGCGCACGCCGGGCGTTCATCACGCAGTTGAGCGCCACCCCGCCGGCCATGCAAAGATCGTCGCACCCGGACGCCCCGTGCAGCCATCGGGCCAGCTCGAGCACCGTCTCTTCGAGCACGACTTGCAGCGAGTGCGCGATGTCGAAGTGCCGGGCGTCGAGCGGGCCGCCTCGCTGCCGCGCGGGACCGAATCGCTCTTCGAGCCGAAGCGGGCCGATCGTGTACTGGCCGTTCGCGCCAAGCCGGACGATCTCGCGAAACTCGGCCAGCGTAGCTGCGGCTTGCCGAACGAGGCCAGAGCCATCACCTTGTATTCGTCCGACGAGCGCAGGAATCCGAGATAGTCGGTCACTTCCTCGTAGAGCAGGCCGAGCGAGTGCGGCATGTGGACCTGGCCGAGCCATTCCAGATCGGTCCCGCTGGCCGATGGCGTAGCCGGTCGTGGCCTTCTCCCCCCGGCCGTCGAGCGTCATGACGGCCGCCCGCTCGAACGGCGAGACGTGGAAGGCGCTGGCCGCGTGGGCCAGGTGATGCGCGACGAAATGCCAGCGGAAGGGGCCGTCGGCACGCACGCCGCGGAACCGTCTCGCGAAGGTGGTGCGGCGCTCCGTCGGCGAGCTGCCGGGGAGCATTGACGATCGACGAGAGGAAAAGCGGGTCCCAGGCCGCCTCCCACTCCGCGGGCACGGGGATGGGCGCTGGGCTCCAGTGGCAGGGTGATCATCGCGTCACGACTGATGGCGGCCCAGAAGCAGGAAAGGATCATACGAGTAGGCGACGTGATCCACGTCGGCCAGGGTGATCCCGGCCTGCCGCAGGCAGTCGTCGATCGCATGGAACGGCAGCTCCCACGTCGAGAACGGCACCGGCCGCTTGGCGTGCTTGCGGTGCGTGAACCGCTCTTCCTCCGAGGCCGCGACGACGACGCCGTCACTGACCAGGCAGGCGGACGAATCGTGATAGGCGGCGTTGATTCCCGAGGGTGTACATCACTTTTTCTCCTTATGAACTTCAAGGGCAGTGCTCTTGGCACACCGCGCCTGCGAGCGACTCCGAGTGCCGCGGTCGGCGGCGAACGCTCTGAGTTCGCGTCTTGCACTTGACCGCAGCAGCTCGATCACGGCGCGTCACAACGTCTTCGGGCCGCACCAGGCGAAGACAGTCGTGGTGGCCCTGGGGCAGATGCTCTTGTAGCAGTACTTGCAGGGAACGTCGTGATACAGCACTCGGTTGGGAACGCCCCAGGGAGTGTGCTGCGGGTTCGTCAGCGCATAGAGATCGACCACCGGCGTACCGACTGCCGCGGCGATGTGCACGGGTCCCGTATTGTTCGAGACCAGCAGGGGCGCCCGCGTCGAGCAGGGCGGCCAGCTCGGCCAGATCAAGCTCACCTGCCAGCGAGATGGCCGAACGCGCCCTCCATGCCATGGCGGATCGCATCGACCACCTCGCGCTCGGACTGGTCTCCGGTGAAGACCACCCGCAGACCGTGGTCCCGGACGAGTCGCCGCGCAACTTCCGCAGAACGACTCGGCCGGATAACGACGTGAGGGCGCCGAGCAGCCGGGGTGGATCACAACCCAGGGTCGCGCCTCGAGCCAGTTCCGTATGATTTCAGGCAGCAGTTTCGACACGTTGCCGCGCCCGATCAGGAACGGCGATTCGCCATTCGCTCATCATCGGCCCGGAAACCAATAGCCGCCACCAGGTCGAGCTGCCGGCGCACCTCGTGCCGGATGAACCGATCGCGGCTCGGGGTCGGGGACCCAATCGGTCAGCAGCTGATAGGGATTCTCCCGGCAATGAGCCAGTCGCAGCGGGATGCCGGCCAGGTAGCAGAAGAAGCGCCGCCGGCAGCGGATTCTGGCTGTACACGGTGAAAATCACCGCCGCGTCGAACCCTGCGCGGCCCAGCCGGTCGATGACCGTCGAACTCCGGCCCGGGATGGACTGCGCGGACTCGTCGCCTTCATCCAGGGAGCCTCGTAGACGATCAGTCGTCCACCCAGGGGACGAGCGTTGCCGGCCTCCGCGCCGGCGGGCGAGGTCAGAGAGCGTGACCCGGCGATCGCTCCTCGCCTCGCGCAGAGCGCGGAGGGCTGGCGTGGTCATCAGCACGTCGCCCATGGCGTCGAGCCGGACGCAAAGCACGTTGCGCGGCTTGCCGCCAGTCGTCGCACAGGTTCATCTCAGGCACCATTTCGTCACACTCGAAGTTCGCTCCGAAGTGATGAGCCGCGCGGCCTCGGCCAGGTCGGCTGCCAGGAAGTCGGGCCGCCTGAGCGCGAACGACGCCATACCGTCTCATTGCCATTGTCGAGCAGCACAGTCCGGCAACCGGCGCGGCGGCCGGCCTCGACGTCGTCCAGGATGTCTCCGATGAACCAGGAATCGCCGAGCGAGATGCCGTGCTCGCGGGCCGCCGCGAGGATCATGCCCGGCTCGGGCTTGCGGCAGTCGCAAGCGACGGCGTACCGAGCCACAATTCCTTCGGGGTGATGCGGGCAATAGTAAAAGCCCGTCAAGGGTACGCCAAGATCCGCCAGCAATCCTGCAAGACGCTCGTGCACGGGGGTCAGAGCCTCCTCAGCGAAAAGTCCCCGCGCGACTCCCGACTGATTCGAGATCACGATCAGCAGGAAACCGGCGGAGCGAAGCCGAGGCAGCCCCGCCGCGGCCCCTGGCCCGAGGCGAATGCGCGATCGGGGTCGACGTTGTAGGGTACGTCTTCGATCGAGGTTCCGTCCTTATCGAGGAATACCGCACGATGGTTCATATCTCAGGGCCACGACGTTTCACGCATGGGAAGCACCAGGACCTCGGGGATGACCGTCTCCTCCGGCTGTGTAAGGACAAACCGGACCGTCTCGGCGACGTTCGCCGGGTCCTGGAGCACGCCCGGGTCGAGGTCGGGAAACCGGTCGAGCAGGAATGGCGTTCGCATGCCGCCAGCGACGACGGCCGTGACCTTGACGTTGTGCGGCCGGGCCTCGACGTGCAGGGCATGGCTCAGCCCGAGCAACCCCCACTTGCTGGCGTGGTAGGCCGAGGCATTGGCCCAGGCACGCTTGGCGGCCGTCGAGACGATGTTGACGATGTGCCCGTCGCCCTCGCGGATCGCATGGGCCCCAGCGCGAGCTTCGACATCAGGAACGGCCCGCGCAGATTGACCGCCAGGATCCGGTCCCAGTCGGCCAGCGAAAGTTCATCCACCGGCACGGTCAAGTCGACGCCGGCGTTGTTGACGAGGATGTCTAGCCGGGCCAAGCTCGCGAGCCGATCTGCTCGATGACGTCGCTCGGCGCCCGCCTCGTCGGTCACGTCGAGCCGCATGGCCATCGCCACGACCGTTC
The DNA here is from genome assembly GCA_963813575.1 of uncultured Planctomycetaceae bacterium. Lineage (GTDB taxonomy): Bacteria > Planctomycetota > Planctomycetia > Isosphaerales > Isosphaeraceae > Aquisphaera. The sequence goes on along the minus strand of CAWFAF010000038.1, from coordinate 976,976 downwards.
GCCTGGCGGATGGACCCGAACGACGCTGTTCGGTCAGGTCGTCTCGCACGTCCCCCGCGACGACCACGGCCCCCGCATCGAGCAAGGACCCGGCAGATCGCCTCGCCCAGCCCGCGTCCCCCTCCGGTCACCAGAGCGACTTTCCCTTCCAGCTCCGCCAAGGTTCGACCCTCCGACTCAGGTCAGGAACCTTGCCGGCCCCACCGGCCGCCAAAGTCAGCGCCTAGTTCAGTGATTTGCCAGGACCCGGGCTGAGGCCGCAGTGCCGGAACGGCCCACGCCCAGGTTCGACCCGCCCCGCCCTGCACTCGTCGAGCACTTCCTCATAAAGGTTCGAGATCGATTTCGAGACCCCGTGCCAGGTGTAGAGGGCGTTGACCTGGCGAACCGCCCGACGGCCGAACGCGCGTGCACGACGGATCGAGGAGCAAGTCGGCCAGGCGGTCGGCCAGACCGGCCGGGTCGTCAGGCGGAACGAGATAGCCGGTCTCGCCGTCGAGAACCGTCGCTCTTGATGCCGCCGACCGCGGAGCCGATGACCGGCGTGCCGCAGGCCATCGCCTCCACGGGCGTGATTCCGAACGGCTCGTACCAGGGCGTCGAGACGAAGACGTCGGCCGCGCTGTAGTAGTCGCGCAGCTCCGCCCGGCCCCGGCTGCCGACGAAGGTCACGGCGTCCGCCACACCCTCCTCGCAGCGGCGATGGCTTGCAGCCGGCCGATTTCCGGGAGTGACCGTCGGGTCGGGCTCACGCGACTCACCTCCGACCACGAGCAGGCGGGCGGAGATCCCGTGCGACCGCCGCAGGCGGGCCAGGCCGCGGATCACGTTGTCCACGCCCTTCCGCGGAACCATCCGGCCCAGTTGAAGGATGATCGGCTCGTCGGTCGGCAGCCCCAGCGTGGCCCTGCGCCTCCACCTGGATCGATGGGCCAGAACTCCGACTGGATCGAAGCCGCAAGGGATCGTGGCGATCTTCCAGGGGTCGGCGTCGTAAAGCTTCGACCAGATCTTGCTCGTCCTGCGGACACTCGGCAATGATCCGATCGGCCTCGGCGACGGCCCGGTCCTCGATCGCGAGCCGCTCGTCCGGGAAGCGTGTCGGCCCCGCCCTGGTGCAATGCGGCGAACCCGTCCCAGGGCGTGGAAGGTCACCACGAATGGAATTCCCGTCGCTCGCTTGATCTCGGCGGCGACCAGGGCCGACATAAAGAAATTTGCATGGACGAGATCGTAACATCTCCGCCGCCGGCGTAAGTATCCGCAGGGCGAAGTCGGCGAATTCATCCATGATAGGGGAGCAACTCTTCCTTGCGAACCGCGGCCGCGGGGCCGGCCGGGACGTGGATCACGCGCACGCCGTCGGCCGAGCTCGACAGCGGCCGGCAGAGTCGTCGCGATCCCGCCGGGTCAGGACGTCGACCTCGTGACCCGACGAGTCGCAAGTTGCTCTGGCGATCTGGGCGACATAGACGTTCTGGCCGCCGCTATCGACGCCGCCCGAGCACGGCCAGCGGCGAGGCATGCTCGCTGATCCATAACAATCGCCGTTTCATAAGCAGACTCCGCATTCAGGTGACTGACCAGCGTGCGTCCGCGGGAGAGGACGTCCCGATAACCGGAGCGGAATGCGTCTTCCCAGTCGTGAGCGAACCGCTCGATCGAGAACCGTTCCAGGCGGCTCGCCGCGGCGTTCTCGCCCAGACGACCGGCCGCCCGGCGATCGGCCAGCAAGCTCGCGCATCGCTCGATGAGCCGGCCGACGTCGGTCGCGATGAATCCTGAAACGCCGTCTTCGATCGACCGTCGCGCATCTCGGTCGTGGCCAGGCCGACGATCGGCAGGCCGATCATCATGGCCTCGATCACGGCCAGGCCCAGACTCGTGTAGCGAATCGGGATTGAAAAAGAAGCGGTAACGCGACGCGAACGCGGGCCAGCTCGACCGGGAGCGACCTCCCCCAGACCGCCCAGCGACTCGGCGTCCATACCGACGAGGTCGAGCGGAACCTCGTTGCGAACGCGCTCGAAGACGTCGGCACCCAGCCGGCGGCCCCGGCGCTTGAGATGATTGACGACAACGATTCCCCGATCCAGCTCGCCCGAGTAACGCGCGTCGTCGGGCACGAACACGCCGTGCTCGATCACGCGGGTCGGCGTGCGGCCGCTGTCCCACATCAGGTCGTTGAATGGGGTGACGTGGACCAGCAGGGTGTCGGGGTCGTCCACGGGATGCCGCGTGTCGGTCGGGTGTTCCTGGGGCGGGTCGTGCTCGAGATAAATTCGGGGAAGCGATCGCTGCGCCCGAGTGAGGATCTCGTGTTGATCGATCAGGTAGTTCTGGCGCGACTGAAACAAGACGCAGTCGAATTCGAGCTCGCGCAGTTGCTCGACGGGAATGTCGCGAACCCGGTCGGGAAAAGGAAACGTCGTCCCGCGACCGCCGTGGCCGGGCCGGCCCGGGGCGACCGGCAGGTAGAACTCGACCCTCGCCTGCGACAGGTAGAGCAGGTAATTCCCGTGAACGTGCCACGTCAAGACGCGTATCGGTCTCATGGTTGCTCGTCTCTTCCGAGGGTTCGCCAGGGTAGTATCGCACTCTCGCCAAAGCCGCCGAACTTCAGGCGGCGCGACACGACTCGTCAGCCAGCAGGTCGAGGCTCGCGGCGACGACTTCCTCCACGGACACGCCGGAATCACGACAGAGTACTCGGTGCAAATGCCGGTCAACCGGCGCCCATCTCTCCGGATTGTTGCCGGTCGAGATCACGACGCTGGGCACTCCTAACGCATCGGCCAGATGCGAGACACCGGTGTCGTTGCAGACGAGAATCCGGGCGCTCGACAGCAGGGCCGCCAGCGGGCCGAGTGCCGTACGGCCCGCCAGGTCAATCGGCGAGAAAGGCAAGGCCCGTGCCACTGCGCGGGTGAGCTCGAGCTCACCTGCTGAACCGGTAAGCACGATCTCCAGTCCGTGAATCGCCAGAACGCTTGCGACATCGGCGAAGAGTCGCGGCGGCCAGCGCCGGCGGGGGACGCTGGCACCGGGGTGAATGCAGGCGTACGCGTGCGGCTTCAGGCCGTACGACTCGCATATCAGTCGTGCCTGCCGGATGTCTTCCTCTCGGAGCTGAAACTCCAGGTGTTCGCCGCGCGAAGGGATGCCAAGGTGCTCAAGCAGGCGCAGGAGCCTTCTCAGCTCCAGCCCCCGATCCGGATAAGGCAGGAACGTGCTCGGATCAAGACAAAGGTTGCCTGGCTCGTAGAACCCGGCATTCTGCCTGGCGCCGAACTGGGCTGCCAGGCCATTCGTAATCCCGCCACTGCCGTGCATCTGAATGCAGAGATCGAATTCTTCCGCCTGCATGGCCTGAAGAAACGGGTTAATCCGCTCCATTCGCGGCTCTTGTTCCGGAAGACCGGGATATCCCGGGAACTCGCGGAATCCGTCAAGATAGCAGCGATAGCGGTTGACAAACTCGGCAGCCCAGGGCAGGCCAACCAGAACGATATTGGCCTCCGGAAAGGCCGCTCGCAGCGACCTGAAAGCTGGCACGGCACAAAGCATGTCACCCAGCTTCAGGGCACGAAAAACCACGATCCGCCTCGGCAAGGGGTACCAGATTCGTTCTGCCACCTGGTCCTCCCATGTTCCGACAAAACACTTGAATTAAAGAGATCGCTGAACAGCGTTCATGCTTGTGGACGTTAACCGGGACTGGCCGTTGTTTCGTCGCGCGACGATTCACCTGCTAGCCAGTCGCATAAGACTGGCGCTTTTCGAGAGGACATCCAGGCTTCCGCCGAAGGAATGCCGCCCCTGACCTGCTTCGAGTCTGATTGAATGCAGCACGGCTTGTCGCCCCACCGCAATTTGGACGGTATGTCTCTCCAGCAATTCTTATTCCTTCACGAGACAGAAGACACACCGTTACAGACAAGGTGATCCGAGCAACCCGACTCAGGCCTGCTTCTCTCGATGCTCACCTGACTGTCGGCGGCCAAGTGGATACTTTCGGGCCCGATTTCGGGTTGACGATTCGCACGAAAGATACGGATCCTCGCCGATTCTTCTGGAGTGGCATCGCTTTTGTTGCGGGATTGCTTGGTGGAAGGAAAGTTCCCCAAAGAGCGACGATGGAGGCTCGGCCCATGGCGATCGGGACGGATGACCCAAGAACAGCGTGTGTCATTATCACATACAATCGTGTCAATTCGGTGCTCCAATCACTCGAGCAGCTTGCCGCGCTTGCCGGAGCGGCCCCCCACAATCCTCGTCAACAATGGCTCGACCGACGGCACCGCCGCTGTCGTGTCGGCGCGGTTTCCGGATGTCGAAATCGTCCGTACCGAGAAAAACGTCGGGGCCGCCGCGCGCACGGTCGGTGTAGAGCGAGCCGCAGCGCCTTACGTTGCTTTATGTGATGACGACACGTGGTGGGAATCGGGATCTCTTAACCGCGCTGCCGACCTGTTCGACGCGGAGCCGCGCCTTGCGGTCGTTACGGCGCGCGTACTGGTCGGGCCCGAGAACCGCGAGGATCCCATTTGCGAGGTGCTGGCGAAGAGCCCGTTGCCGGGCCAGGCCGGCATGCCCGGCCCCTCGCTCCTGGGCTTTCTCGCTGGCGCCTCGGTAGTGCGGCGCGATGTCTTTCTCGAAGCAGGCGGTTTTGAACCGCGTTTCTTCATTGGTGGCGAAGAGGAACTGCTTGCCGCCGACCTCGCCGCGCGAGGCCACTGGCTTTGCTACGTGCCGGAGCTGGTGGTCCACCATCATCCTTCGCCGCTTCGAGACGGTTCGAGGCGCCGCCTGACCACTGCCCGCAACGCGCTCTGGTTTACCTGGCTGCGCCGGCCCTGGCCGATCGTCCTGAGACGGACGCTCAGGTATGCCTTGAGGCGAAACGGAGATCCCGGATCATTGCGCGCTCTGGGAGCGGCCTTGCCGGGTCTGCCCTGGGCGCTTTCTCACCGTCGCGTTCTTCCCCCCGATGTGGAGCGCGGCTTGCGACTGCTGGAAAGGCACAATTGATGTTCCACAACAACGACATCGTTGCCGATCGATTGCCGCCCGGCACGCTCTGCTTCACGTACGACGACGGACCCGGCCAGGCCGATCCAGGCCACGACGGACCCGGCCCCCGCACCGCCGAGCTCGGCGAGTATCTGCACGCGCAGGGCGTGCCCGCCACATTCTTCGCCGTCGGCAAATTCGCCGAGACCGCCGGTGCGATTCTGGCCCGACTACGCTTGCTCGGACATCTCGTAGCCAATCACACGTTCGACCACCCGTCTTTGCCGGCCTTCGTGGCGCAAGGGGGCGACGTGATCGATCAGCTCACGCGAACGAACTCGGCCATCGGACCTTGCGCCCAAGGACCGCTCACGTTCTTTCGAGCACCCTACGGCGACTGGCGGCTCCGCGGCGAGACTCTCTCGAACGTGGCACGGGTTCTGAACCGATCCGCGATGAGGTCGAGCTTCATCGGGCCCATAGGCTGGGACATCGATGCCGGTGACGTTGGCTTCTGGCGCGACGGCCGATCAGCCGCCGACTGCGGCCTCGCCTATCTGGAGGCGATTCAGTCGGCCGGGCGAGGCATCGTTCTCATGCACGACAGCACGGCCGACATCGATGAGATCCGCACCAAAAACCAGGCGCTTGGCCTGGCACGCTGGCTGGTGCCCAGGCTGCGGCAGCTTGGTTTCCGGTTCGTTCGTCTCGACGAGGTTCCTCAGGTCGTCTCGGCGATGAAGGTTTCACGCCAGTACCTCCTGGCCTCGCACGAGGGCGAATACTTATCGGTGCCACGTGGCACGAGCAAGATCAGCATGCTACGCCGCGGTGGGGCAGGCATGAACGAGATCTGGGGTGTCGTTGACCTGGGGGACGATCATTGGGCCCTGCGGGCGGCGAACGGGCAATACCTCTCGGTACATTTGGAATATCAAGTTTATGCAGATGCATTGTTCCTTGGCGAACGAGAGATCTTCACCGTCGAGCACCGTCCCTCCGGCATCGCTCTGCGGACGAGTCGTGGAGCCTACCTGACTCTGGGACGTGAGCACGATGTCACGGTCAGCGAACGCAGTTTGGGTACGACATTCCTGGTCATTGATCCTTATCACCAGACCGAATGAACTCTCGACGGCATCCTTTTGTCCCATCAGCGAGGAGAAGCTAGAAGCGGCGCGAGGCGTCGTCTATGATGCTTTCACGCGCGCTCATGGTCGGTGAATTCGCCGCGTGGGCTCAGCGACCTGGCAGCGAAGATTGCTTATCGGAGACCGGCCATGTCCCGCCTCGTGACCATCGTGATCGGCCTTCACGTGTTTGCCTGCAGCGCGAATGCCCAGTGGATGTATCCGAGGGGTTACGGAGGCTACGGAATGAGCCGATGGGGGTCTGATCCCGCCGCCGGCTACATGGCGGGGCTGGGTTCGTTCGCCCGCAGTCAGGGCGTTTACAAGCTCGAAAAGGCCAGAGCTGATTCGATCAACGCCGATACGATGATCAAGTGGAACAAGGCGCTCCGGCGCGGCAGGCTGCCCTCCGCGAACAAAATCGAAAGAAAGCAATCAAACGAGAAGCTGAACTCGAGGCGCGGATGAAGCAAACGAACCTGAGAGATGGGACGACACTCAATAACCTGCTCTTTCAGATCTTCGACGTCGATCCGGCTGTCATGAGGACGGCCCGCACGAAGACTCCGATCAGCGCGAGTGCCATCCGGGAGATTCCTTTCGAGTGGGACTCTGAGGCCATAACGTTCTGCATCGACCAGATGACAGCGACGGACTCGTTACCTGGCCCCCTGTCGAACCCGAGATTTGTTGACGATCGCAATGCCTTGCGAGCAACCGTCCAGCAAGCGATCAAGGAAGACGCCGCGGGCAACGTTTCGCCCGCAACCACCAAGCACGTCAATGACGTTGTCGCAAGCTTCCGGGTGCACTTCCTGAAAAGTTCGGCCGACTACGTCGCCGGCTACCAGGAAGCTCTTGATTACTTCACGACATTGGCAAGCCTGACAAGGTTGCTGAACGATCCGAGTATGAAGGCGTTCCTTGAGAAGCTTGACGACGGCGAGGAACGGACCGTGGGAGAGTTGATCGCCTTCATGAACGCGCATAATCTCCGCTTCGGACCGGCCATGTCCGATCGCCAGCTCGAAATCTACAACCGGCTCGTGCCTGCTCTCACGGCGATCACAGACGAGCCCAGTCCCGAATGTCATTGACTTGTGGTCGCAACGTCCAACGAGGCTGATAGTTGCGACACGTAGAACGTGAGAGGGCCCTCCTTCGTACAGGTGGATGGATCGAACCACCTCGTACTTCTTGGAGGACCCTCCGATGCAGCTGCATCACCGACTTGTTAGCATCCTTGGCCGCATTCGACAAGACGTGGCCACGCTCCTGGACAAAGACGCCATCAATGCCGCCTGCCGCGCGGAGAATTACACCTGGAAGAATCGGCTGCTCAATCCCACCAATACACTCCATCTGTTCCTGCTCCAAGTGCTCAACCGCAACACCGCACTCAATGACCTGCCCCGCAAGAGCCATGCGTCCTTCACCGGTTCGGCCTTCTGCAAGGCGCGGCGGCGACTTCCCCTGCGGGTTTTCCAGCACTTGCTCCGAAGCTTGGCGGAAACGCTCTTGCCCGCTCACGGCGCCGACCAGGTCGACCACGATGGTCGCTGGCGGGGCCACCGAACCTTCATCATGGACGGCTCGAGTTGCTCCATGCCCGACACCCCCGAGTTGCAACGGCACTTCGGTCAGCCAGGCAACCAGCAACCGGGCTGCGGTTTCCCAGTGGCCCACCTGCTGGTCCTCTTTCACGCGGGGACTGGCTTGCTCCGTGAGATTCTGACGTCGCCGTTGCGGAGTAGCGACATGCCCCAAGTCGTGCACCTGCACCCCGCGTGGAGCCCGGCGACATTGGCTTGGGGGACCGGGGGTTCTGCTCGTACGCTCACTTGGCCTTGCTGGGCCTCAAGGGGGTCTTCGGCGTCTTCCGCATCCATCAGAGGAAGAAGGTCGAGTTCCCGCTTGAGGAGCCCCCCGACAGGGACGCGGCGGCTACCTGTAGCCGCCGGCTGCCCCGTTGGCTGTACCGCTTGGGGGCCAGAGACCACGTGGTCCAGTGGCTCAAGCCCAAGCAAGGCCCGGAGTGGATGACCGCGTCCCAGTACGCGACATTACCGGAGCTCCTGGTGGTGCGCGAGCTGCGCTACCCCGTGGGGCAGCCCGGGTTTCGGGTCCGGGAAGTGACCTTGGTCACGACGTTGTTGGACGTGGAGTTGTATCCGCTGGAGGCGTTGGCAGAGCTGTACCGCCAGCGGTGGCAGGCGGAGCTCCATCTGCGCGACCTGAAAACAACAATGAACATGGATGTTTTGAAGTGTAAGACGGTGGAAGGAGTGCTCAAAGAGATTCATGTTTTCGCCTTGGTGTACAACCTGGTGCGGGTCGTGCTCCAGGCGGCGTCGCGACGTCAGCACATGTCGATTGCGCAATTAAGTCACATCGACGCCTTGCGGTGGTTGGGCTCGGCCCACGAGGGCGAAGCGTTGCCCAAGATCGTGGTCAACCCCGACCGGCCGGATCGGGTGGAACCGCGAGCGGTGAAGCGACGCCCCAAGGAGTACGATCGGCTGAACCGACCGCGGGCGGAACTGCGCAGGCGGATACTGGAAGGGAAGGCCGTCGCGTGAGGGAGTTGAAGATGAGCTAACGACAGAACGGCGGGGGCACGAGAAAGCTGGAAGAGGGAGCCGCTTTGTGTCCATTTTGGGCGCCATGATCACATGCGTGCGACCTCATGGTGGATCGGGGAGGAGCGCCGCACCGTGAATTTATACTAATGTAGGTGTTTGTCTATTTATCATGCTCGCGATAGGGCATTATGGGGCAGCGGCTTACGATATCTCAATGACATTCAGCCCAGTCCCGAAAACGTCATCGCTTCCAATCCAGATCGAACCGGAGAAGGCCTGAGATCTGCCGCCAAGGACGCCTTCAGAGGGATGAGCTGGGACCAGCTCGAAGCCCATCTCCGTGACCGTTAAGGTTGAGCACGTCTCGAGCCAGAACCGCTCAGGTGCTCCCAGCCCATGTCTTTGAAGAGGTCGGTCGCGGCAGACTTCAATCCGCTGACCACGCCGGATCCCAGTCTCTCGGTTCCGGCGACCGCTTTGTTTCCCAGGCTCTCGGCCGCGCCCACGGCCTGGTTAGCGGCTGCCTGGACACCGCCGGCCGAGGTCCCGAGTGGCCCGTTCACCTGCTCCGCAAGCATGGGATAGAGCTTGACGTAAATCTGCCGCTGGCGGTACGAATTGGCTGGGCCGAACCGTAAGTTGAAGGCCTGCATGAATCCAAGGAGATCGCCCAGGGTCGTGCCCTGGTAATCTTCCAGTTCGGCCAGGATCTTGTCGATCTTGGAGCTGTACAGCATCTTCGTGAGGCCGGCCATGGCCTTGAGTGCATTTCGAGCCGGGATGAAGTCGGGCCGGTCCTGGGGCACTCGCTGCTCGAACGCGAGCCGAAGATTGTTCACGGCCGTCCCCACAGCGTCGATTGTCTCCGGTTCGAGGTTCCCTTTTTCGTCTTCCTCGAGCGCAATCTGAACGGCCTTGCGCAATGCCTCGCGCTGCGGCCGAAGAGCCTGCTCTCGAAGCGCCAGTGGCCACTCTCCCTCCGATGTCATCGAGTCCAGGCAGACCGTCATGCACTCGCTCGCAACCTCGAATGGGATGTTGGCGATCAAATCGGGCCGGAGAGGGGTTTTGATGTATTGGATCGATCGATCGGCTATCGCCGGGTTGAGCAGGATATCGAGCAGTACGTTGAGGGCATCGCCGTCGGTAATGTCCCTCGTCTCGGGATGGTTTCGCAGGCGATCCTGGATCACATTCTGTTCCCGGATGGCCCGCTCCTGCCTGGCCATGACTCTTGCCTGGTGGATCCGATTGTTCACCATCTGGCTTTGCCAGACCGCGGAGTTCCAGCGCATTCGCGTGTCGGTGTTGATGGCTCGAGCCTGCGCCGTGTCCAGGTTGTAAACACCGCGGCCCATGTTGAACATCCCCAAGCCTCTTGCGATGCTTCCCTGCACGGTGCTACCGCCCCAGCCGCCCCAGCCGTAACCGCCGTAGCCGGAGGGGTAGCCGTACTGGGCCTTCGCGGCTGCGGCACATAGGCAAAAGACCAGAGGTAAGATCGACACGAAAAGAAACCGCTTCATGAACGCTACTCCTCGGAATCAAGGATCTTTGGTGCTCACAGGGCGATTCGACGCGAGAGCCGAGCCGAGTTCGGCTCGCTGTACGCCGGCTGCTTGAGATTGTCCCAAAAAAGAACTCTATGCGGCATCCTTGAAACGAGTCATCCGCGAGATCCAATGCACTCACTCATAACGAACCGATGCCTACGCGTCGACCGTATGACCGCGAGGGTTGACGCTTGCCCGGCGGCGGCGAACGGTCGAACCGCCTCGATGGCCGGTGCACTCGTGTCTGTCGGCCACGGCATTTGGCAATTACCAGTAAGCGAGTAGTGCGATCGCCCGGGGACAAAAGGTTGGCGCTGTGTGGCGCTCCACCTTCCTCGCAATGATCCTGATCGCGCGCGTGACTGAAGTCAGCACCCGGATCAAGCTTAATGATTCGATTCAAGCACCCAGTGGAGATGTGGCCATGAGCATTGTGCGCGACTTCTTACGAGCAGGCTTTGCGGCGTTGATAGTGGTCATCGTGGCACCGAACACCCGGGCGGGGGGTTGACATTCACCAACTTCGATGGACCTCCCGACAACACCCAGGAATCAACGACCACAACGAAGCCGTGGGCTACTACCAGACCAATGACGCCAGCCTGCACGGTTTTCTTTACGATCTCGGGACCAAGTCGTACAGTTTTCTCGACGATCCGAATGCCGCGAAGAGCGGCCTATCGATCACGCAGAGCACGGGAATCAGCAATTCGGGAGAGATTGCCGGTTTTTTCGTCGATTCGCAAAGTGGTCTGTAGCGCGGTTTTGTAGCGTCCGTGCGATTCCAGAAACGCAACGCGAGGTCGCCCGACCCCTGAACTGTGTTAAGATCGCCCGATAGCGACTGAAGCACCACCGGCTGGAAGCCGGTGGGTTCGATAGTCGGCTGAAAGCCCGACTGTTTTTTGAACCAGAGAAATCACGAAACCCCTGATTTCCCCGGCTTTGACTACGACCCACGACGAACCACGGCTTGCTCGATGCCAGGCTGGATCCGACGTACTGGAAGTTGTCGCCTGAAGGTGAGGGATTTTAGATCCCACAATGAGACATTAAGATCGAGCGGGATGATAGGGGGAGGATGATTCGTTGAGCCTTTCGAATGAGCATCCTGCCCCTGTTACGGTCCGCACAACTTGCCGGGTCGTCATCACAGCGTTCGGCTCGCTGGGCGACATGCACCCCTATCTGGCCATCGCCCTCGCTCTAAAAGCACGAGGGCACGAAGCAATCCTCCTCACCAGCCCGTGCTATCGCCGGAAGGTCGAAGCGATGGGTCTCGGCTTCCGGGCCATGCGGCCCGACTCCACTTTCGTGGACGACCCCGCCGTGATGCGGCGGGTGATGGACGTGCGCACCGGCCTGGAGCACGTCCTGCGGCGGGTGATACTGCCAGCCGTACGGGAGTCTTACGAGGACACTCTGGCGGCGGTCGAGGGGGCCGACATGCTGGTCTCCCACCCGATCTGTTTCGGCGCAGCGCTCGTCGCCGAGGCGACGGGCATCCCCTGGGCCTCGACGATGGTCACGCCGCTGGGCTTGTCTTCGGCCTATGACCCACCAACGCTCTCCGGATACACCGGCCTCTGCAAGGCGCTGCGGCCCCTCGGTCCGGCGTTCTGGGGGCCGCTTCGTCGGCTGCTCACGCGGGCGACCCGCCCCTGGGCCAGGCCGATCGATCGCCTACGAGCCGACCTCGGGCTGCCGCCCGCCGTGGCCCACCCGCTGGTTAACGGGCACTCCCCCTCGCTTCACCTGGCTCTGTTCTCGAAGAGCCTGTTGGCCGAGCAGCCGGACTGGCCCCCACATACCGTCATCACCGGGTTCCCGTTCTTCGACGGGGACGCCGAGTCCATGCTCCCGCCTGACCTGGCCCGGTTCCTCGACGACGGGCCGCCGCCCTTTGTCTTCACCCTTGGCTATTCGGCGTCTATCGTCGCCGGGCGCTTCTACCAGCACAGCGCCGAGGCGGCGGCGCGGCTGGGTCGCCGAGCAGTGCTCGTGCTCAAATACCCCCGCAACCGACCGCCCTCGCTGCCCGAGGGCGTGATCGCCGTCGAATACGCCCCGTTCTCTGGCCTATTCCCACGATCTGCCCTGATCATCCACCATGGCGGGATCGGCACCTCCGGCCTGGCGATGCGCTCGGGGAAGCCGATGCTGGTAGTCCCGTTCGCCCACGACCAGCCCGACAACGCCGCACGCCTCGCTCGGCTGGGTATCGCCCGTACCGTCTCCCCCCATCGCTACAGCGCCGACCGGGCCGCCCACGAGCTGAACGCCCTGCTCAACAACCCCGGCTATTCTGTGCGGGCGACTTCGATTGGGGAGCAGATCCGAAAAGAGGATGGTGTAGGGTCCGCATGCGATGCCCTGGAAACTCTGATGGGTACGAGGCTGGGCTAGCGAGGTTGAATGATCGAGCAGTTCGCTTCCTGTTCTTCTCGATGAGCCTTGCCACTTTGTGACGGCCAGGGGGTTCGATGGTTGTTCAACGCATCACCTGGACGGTCATGGCCAAGTAGAAACATTTTCCTGGCGCTCGCTAGTCGGTGCGTCGGTTCGACAATCAAGCGGCCTTGCGAGCTGGTTTTGGCAATGCTCGCTCCGGCAGCGCACGATCCTGACGCCAGCCGTCGAGTTCACCGTTGCGTCGCGCGGCTTCCAATGCGGCCAAGGCCAACACGCCCGCTGGCGACCAACTCATCCCTTGATGCTTGCAGCGGCCTGAAACCGCCCAGTCGTTGAACTTCTCCACGCGCGTGCTGGCGATCCACAATCCCGCACGTTGTCGTTCTTGGTAGTCGGGGATGTACTCGCGCCGCTTCTCCAGGTATCCGATCAATTCGTTCACCGCCGCGGGGTTTCTCACCCATTCCAATGCCCCGTTCAGAAGTTCGATCGCGGCATCCACCTTTCCTTCCCACAACTGCCCCAGCAATTCCTTCTCGAACGCACGGCGACGATCCTTTGGACCCCCCGCGGAACTCATCTGTTCATAACAGCGTTTCCGAAGATGCCACCAACACACGATCATCGCCTTGGGCGAATCAGCGAACTCGATTGACAATACTGTACATATAGCTAGTATGTTCTGGCGTATCGTTCACTGGTCACTCGGAGCTTCGCATGTCCGGCCACCTCAAGCCCCCGAGCCGTGAGTCAAGCGCGACGGTCAAGGAGCTTCGAGAACGACTCGGGCTTTTTTCGTTCCAGCATGAGGAGAGACGGGATGAGCATCTGGTACGGAAGGGCTCGATGCCTGAGCTCGATCTTCGACCTGGTGTGATTGTCGAATGGTTGGTGGCGAGACCGGGTGCGGGCGCTTTGACCTCGACCTTGCGGATCCTCTCGCAATGCCTCGACGGTCGAGGAACCTGGGTGATCGTGGACCCTGTTCGAGAATGCGTACGTCCCCGCTCTCTCGGGATGGGGCATCAATCTGAGCCGAACGCTGCTGGTTCGGCCAGCAACCCTCCAGGAAACCTGCTGGGCGATCGAGCAGTGCCTGCGATGTCCCGGAGTATCGGCCACGTGGGCGTGCATCGATCAGAAGCTTCCGACGACTGTTCATCGCCGCTGGAAAATGGCGGCGGAAGTCGGCGGCGGTGTTGGCTTGCTGTTTCGTCCGGATGAGGCTCGACGGGAACCCGTATGGGCCGACTTACGTCTGCGCGTCACACCTTTATCGGGAGGCCGGGGTGACGCCAGACGGATAAAAATCGACGTGCTGTATCGCCGGGGCGGCCTCGGAGGCAGCGCCCAGGTATGGGAGATCGACCATGCCGCGGGTGATGTGCGTCTGGTTCCCGAAGTGGCCAATCCAACGGCTGCGGCACGAGCGGCCCGAGCTTAGACGTTCCGAGCTTGTCCTGTTCGCCGCCCAGACGCCACGGCCTTTTGTCACGCAGTGTACTTCCAGGGCCGAACGTCTAGGCGTCCGCGATCTGGTCATCCGCTAGCCGAGGCCAAGGCGCTCTTGCCCAGGGCCGTCTTCCTTCCCGCCGATGATGCTGCCGACTTCGGTGCCCTTCGCCATCTGGCTCTCGAGTGTCAACGCTTCTCGCCCCTGGTCGGTCTGGAGGACGGTCCGCAACCCGAGTCGCTGCTCTGCAACAGTCGACGGCTGCACGCATCTTTGGGGAGGCGAAGCTCAATTTCTTGGAGCATGTTCGCGGCTACTGGCAAGAGCGAGGCTATCAACATTCAGCTTGCCCTTGCTGACTCGGTGGGAGCGGCCTGGGCGCTCGCTCACACCGCGCCCTTCTCGGTCGTACCGGCCGGAGAAGAGGCGTCGGCATTGTCAAGTCTACCGGTGGAAGCACTGCGGTTGCCGAGGGCAGTCCTCGATCGCCTCAAGACCTTGGGACTGGACACGATCGGCGACGTACTCCGACTCCCGCGAGAATCGTTAGCCAGCCGGTTCGGCGTGCTCTTGACCACGAAGGCTGGACCAGGCGCTCGGCCTGATGCCGGAGTCGTTCGTGTGCGAACGCTTGAATGAGCCGCTCTGCACCGTCTCGCGAGTGGGAGGTGCCGATTGACAACCGCCTGAAGCCTCGTCGTGCTGTGCAGACAGATGCTGCGCGAGCTTCTGTCGATGGCGGATCGCCTCGGCATGGGCCTCCAGGAATTAGAGGGAGAGCTCCAGACCGAGGACGGGCCGGTCACGATGGCCATTCGGCTCGTGGAGCCCACGCGTGACATGGTACATCTCGAGCAGCTCGTCGAGTTGCAACTGGAGCGACATGCATGGTTCGGCGGGGTCATCATCGATACGCTTTGCGGCACTTCGCCTCGGCCGGACCGAGGAGATTCAAGGCTCTTGGTTTGGGGACGATTCCGAGTTAGATACCTCCCGCGCGCTCAACGCTCTGGTCGATCGGCTCAGCAGTCGATTGGACGCGAGTGCCGTCCTGCGCGTGGAAGTCGTTCCCGACGCACAGCCGGAGTACGTGGTCCGGCTCGTCCCGTGGACGAACATCGAAGCGAGCAAGACCGACGCCGTTCCTCTTGCCGCCGGAACTATCGCGGGGCCGCCCCTTCGACTCCTCGTCAACCCTCAGCCCATTGATGTCTCCTCGATCGTCCCGGACGGCCCCCCGATCCATGTGGTGTGGCGAGAACGAGGCCACCCCGTGGTCCGCGCCTGGGGACCGGAGCGAATCGCGACGGGCTGGTGGCGAGGCCAGGACGTCGAGCGCGACTATTATCGCGCCGAATGGGACGATGGCACGCACGTCTGGATCTATCGCGACCAGCGCACCGGTCGCTGGTTCCTCCACGGCTTCTTCGACTGATGTATCATGCCCGAACAACCACCTCATCCAACTTCATCGTGCCGGCACCGCTGGCAGGGACCGTCGCCCGTGGTCACGCCGCCGGTCCGTTATGTCGAGCTTCACTGCAAGACGAACTTCTCCTTCCTGGAAGGTGCGTCCCATCCCGACGAGCTGGTTGCCGAGGCGGCGAGGCTCGGATATGCCGGCATGGCGGTCACCGATCGGAACTAGCTGGCGGGCGCGGTCCGCGCCCACGTCGCCGCCAAGGAGGCCGGTCTCAAGCTGGTGATCGGAGCCGAAATCACCTTGCTCGATGCCGGGCCCATCTTGTTATGGGCGATGGATCGCGATGGTTATGGACGGCTTTGTCAGCTCTTGACATCGCGGCCGTCGTCAGGCGCCGAAGGGAGAGTGCCGCCTGGCCTTCGCGGATGTCGCCGAACACGCGCAAGGACTGCTGATCGGGGTGCTGTTGCCTCCGGATCGGAGAATCGCCCGTCGAACTGTCACGATGGCGCGAAGTCTTTCCTGATCGAACTTACGCTGTGGCCGAGCTGCACCGCAGCCACAACGATGGCCGGCGATTGAACCGGTGGCAACGAGCTGCCCAGGATTCGCGAGTGCCCATGATCGTCGCCGGGTGACGTGCATTATCACCATCCCCGTCGCCGCTATCTTCAAGACGTGCTCACGGCCATCCGACTCAAAACGACGGTCGCGGAGCTGGGCACGGCTCGATTTCCCAACGGCGAGCGAAGCCTGCGGCCTCTCGAGGAGATCCTGCGGGTGTTTGCCCACTGTCCCGCCGCCATCCATCGCACCGGCGAAGTTGCCGACCGCTGCACGTTCTCGCTCGATGAGTTGCGATATGGCTATCCGGAAGAATTATGCCCCGCGGGCGAGACACCCTTCTCTTACCTCACCAGGCTGACCTTGGCAGGGGCGCAGGACAGATACCCCGCGGGGGTCCCGGCCAAAGTCAGCGAGCTCATCGAGCGCGAGCTCGCGATCATCGAGGAGCTGAACTACGCGGCCTATTTCCTGACGGTCTGGGACCTGGTCCGCTTCGCTCGGGAGCAGGGCATCCTTTGCCAGGGGCGCGGCTCGGCGGCCAACTCGGCGGTCTGCTATTGCCTGGGCGTCACCGCGGTTGACCCGGATCGGATCGACGTCCTGTTCGAGCGGTTCATCTCCAAGGATCGCGACGAAGCCCCGGACATCGACGTCGACTTCGAACATCAGCGCCGCGAAGAAGTGATTCAGTACATCTACGAGAAGTACGGCCGCGAGCGGTCGGGGATGACGGCCGAGTTGATCACCTATCGGCCGCGTTCCGCGATGCGCGATGTCGGCAAGGCGCTGGGTTTGTCGCTCGACCGCGTCGACTCTCTGGCCAAGGCCATCGGTCACCATGATGGCGGCGAGAGCAGTTTCCTGTTCGCCTGCGCGAGGCGGGGCTCGACCCTGCCGGCCGGCTCGCCCGGCAGTTGATCCATCTCGTCCGCGAGATCCTTGGCTTTCCCCGCCACCTGTCGCAACACGTCGGCGGCATGGTCTTGACGCAGCTGCCCGCTCTGCGAAATCGTGCCGATCGAGAATGCCAGCATGCCCGGCCGCACCGTCGTCCAGTGGGACAAGGATGACCTGGATGCGCTCGGGCATCCTCAAGGTGGATTGTCTGGCGCTCGGGATGCTCTCGGCC
This sequence comes from uncultured Planctomycetaceae bacterium, assembly GCA_963813575.1. Taxonomy (GTDB): domain Bacteria; phylum Planctomycetota; class Planctomycetia; order Isosphaerales; family Isosphaeraceae; genus Aquisphaera. The sequence goes on along the minus strand of CAWFAF010000038.1, from coordinate 959,714 downwards.
ATCAGGCGGAGCCTGGACCTCATCGAGACAACACACGGGGCAATCGTCTGGACCTGGCCACCATTCCCGCCGAGGACCCCGCGGTTTACGAGATGATCCAGCGGGCCGACACGGTCGGCGTCTTCCAGATCGAATCTCGCGCCCAGATGAGCATGCTGCCACGTCTGAAGCCAAAGGAGTTCTACGACCTGGTCATCGAGGTGGCGATCGTCCGTCCCGGCCCGATCCAGGGGAACATGGTCCATCCTTACCTGCGGCGGCGCAACGGCCAGGAGCCGGTCGAATACCCGAGCGAAGCCGTCCGCGAGGTGCTCGAGAAGACCCTCGGCGTGCCGCTGTTCCAGGAGCAAGCGATGAAGCTGGTCGTCGTGGCGGCGGGCTTCACGCCCGGCGAGGCCGACCAGTTGCGGCGCGCCATGGGCGCCTGGCGGCGGACCGGGCTCATCGAACAATTCGAGCAGAAGCTGATCAAGGGCATGCTCGCCAACGGATACACCGAGGAGTTCGCCCGCAACCTCTTCCGGCAGATCGAAGGCTTCGGGTCCTACGGATTCCCGGAATCCCATGCCGCGTCGTTCGCCCTGCTGGTGTACGTCTCGGCCTGGATCAAGTGCCATCATCCCGCGATCTTCCTGGCGGCCCTGCTGAACAGCCAGCCGATGGGGTTCTACGGACCTGCGCAACTCGTGGCCGACGCGCGAGCTCATGGTGTCGAGGTCCGTCCGGTCGACGTCAATCACAGCGATTGGGAGACCACGATCGAATCGCTGCGCTGACGATCAGCAAGCCGGCGGTGCGACTCGGCTTGTCGATGATCAAGGGATTGTCGGCCTGCTGCGGCCGAGACAGTGGTTCGAGCGCGACAGAGTCGGGCCATTCCGCTCCTACGGCGACTTCGTCGTCCGAACGCGCCTCACCACCGCGGTCCTCTCTCGACTGGCAGCCGCCGATGCGTTCGGCTCGCTGGGCCTCACGCGCCGGCCGGCCCTCTGGAAGTCGCTGGCCGTGGCCCCGTCGCTGCCCGTTGTTCGCAGACCTTCCCGACGACGATCCGCCTCCGTCCTTGCCGCCGCTCTCCGCTCCCGAGGAAGTCGTCCTGGACTACCATTCCCAGGGGCTCTCGCTGCGAGGCCATCCTCTCGCATCTCTGCGCAGATCCTTGAGCGCTCTCGAACGTCGTGCCAGCCGCGATGCTCAAGGAGTTGAAGGCCGACCGTCGTTATCGAGTCGCGGGCCTGGTCCTCTCGAGACAGCGGCCGGGAACCGCCAAGGGCATCACGTTCATGACGTTCGAAGATGAGACCGGCACGACGAACCTGATCGTCCGGCCGCAGGTTTGGGAGCGCTTTCGCCGCGTCGCCCGCCAAGCCAGGGCACTCATCGCCACGGGCCTGCTGCAAAAGCAGGAAGGCGTCATCCATCTGATCGTCGATCGACTTCGAGGACCTGACGAGCCAGCTACCCGATCTCGGCCACCGGTCCAGGGATTTCCGTTAGTGTTTTACATTTCAAGGTGACATGCCCGTCTCCTTCCATTTGCGGATGAGGTCGGCTCCCCCGAAAGGGAAGTCGCGAGATCGTGGCATTTTATGGGGATCGTTTTCATCGAGTTCCAGTCGATCAATGATTTCGTTGACGATGCGACTGACGTCCGCTCTGTTGTCGATGTCGAGGAACCGATCGAAGGTGGTCCCGTTGTCTCGCACGTGGAGCCAGGGGAAGTACCGCGTTTGGTATGCGAACAATGGTTTGATGTCCCGATTGAAGGATGGAACATCTGGCATCTCATCCTGCGGGAACTCGTGGAGAACGCGAACGGCGATACAGGCCTGTTCGATACCCCCCGATAGGTAGCGGTCGGGGTTATCGATTTCGCCGTTGACCGGGTTGCCATAATAGCGGTCGAGCGGGAAATCCGTGAGATTCTTTTTCGTCACGGGGTCGCAAACGGGCGTTCCGCTGTAAAAGTCATGGGCCTGGAGGCGGACGGTCGCGATCCCATCGCGACCTGTCGTTACCGTGGACTGGGCAGGTAACGCGACGATGGGAGACTTGCTGGCCCGTCCCGGCTTCCAGCGGACAGTCTGACCGGCCGCAGGGCGATTCCTCTGGAAGACCTGGACCTTGGCATCGGCGAACCAGCCGACGGCAGGACGACGCCGTTGGGAGTCGCGAGGACGACATCCCATTCCGACTCCCGCATGAGAGGGAAGGGACGTCGCCCTCCCGGTAGGAATGCCTCCACGACCAGCCGAAGTCCCTCCGCATTGGCTCCGGCGGGCCAATCGTAATGTAACAAGCCGCCGTACTGCCTCATCTCGGCGATGTCGCCGCGGAACAGACCCAAGTCGAAGCGCACGGATCCGTCGTCGGATTGGAGCGAGACCAGGTACCGATCGATTTCCGGGGTCGTTCGGCAGCGGTCCAGGAACGGAATGAAGTGGAAGTAACGCAATGCCACCAACCGCTCTTCACACAGCAGGTCGTAGCTCCCTTCGATATCCAGGACCAGCACCAACTTCCCGGGGTCCGTGTCCGGCGACTCGATGAATTCGCGAAGGACGTGCGGATCGAGATTGGGGTGAGCGACCACCTTGCGAGACACCAACCGTAAGCCGGTTCGGTCGGCAACCGGGGGTCTGGGACGGATGTAGCCGTAAACGTCGCCGGAGAGTCGCTGCGAAAAAGGTTCTGTCGTCGTCTCGAGTGTGCACCACCTGTTGAGCTGGAAATAGATCTCCAGCTCGGTGGGCTCATTCGAGCTCCGATAAATATCGGGACCCCGTAAGCGGCGCGACGTTGTCGAGCGTGTAGCGAGTCTCATAGTGCGCCGCGATTGACTCGTCCACGAACCCGAGCTTCCGGATATTCAGGCGCGGATCCGACTGGCCGGCCAGGTCGAGCCGACCCTCAAGCGCTGGACCCACGGACAATCGTCCCGCGAACAGTCGCGCGTTGATGGCAGACGGCGACACGTCGACGAGGAATCCGTCCAGCTCCACCGGCTGTCGGAGCATCGGGTCGTCCTCGCAACTCGCCGATCCATCGCGGTAGGTGATCTTCGTGACCCGGACTTCTTCGAACCGAAACCTGAAATAGCGCGCCGGATTGCATCCGCAGGTCTTGATTACCTGATCGCGAGGCAGAGTAGGGTCGAAGTCAACCTTCGTGAACTCTGGTGAGTTGTTGTACTCCGGCATATCGTATCGAAATCGTCCGGAGAAGTGGAGCACTGGTGTACCTGGCATGGTGACTTCCTCACGAAACGAAATCTGCCTTTCGGCATTCGGGGGGTCGTGGACGAGACCTTTCGCGATCCGGGACTTCGAGAAAAGTCAGCGAATTCGCATGGGGTGCGCCGCCTGTCGGCACGTCCAGGATCTCACTCCGGCTCGACATCGAGGAGAAACCGGTCGGCCAGGCGAACCCCATGGCGCTCCAGCGATGGCCAGATCGTGCTCGTATCGCCGATATGCTGTGCGAGACTCGGGCAGGGGTAGTGCACCGGGATGCTCCGGAGCTCGGCCCAGCCCCCGACCAGAACGTCTACTCCATGAAGCACCGGGGCGGATTGAGTCCACCCGTGGCTCAAGACGAGGGGATCGGCCACGAATGCCCGCGCGACCTCGGTAGGAAAAATGAAGGCCAGGGCTCCCCAGTGCCAACGGCCTTCCTTCTGATACCAGCCGGGATCGGAATGGCTCTCCACCGAGGAGCAATACAAGGAAATGACGCCCGGCGGGTCCGACGGCCAAAGGATTTGTTCCAGGTGCTGGCGAAGGTCCTGTCGGTCGTAGAAGACGACATCATCCTCTGCCATCAGATAGGCGTCGGCGTCGGGATGTCGGAGGACGAGCTCGACTGAGACCGAGATAGAAATTCGGGAAGGCGCCGACCGCGGGATCGCGAGTGGTGAGCGGACATGTCGCGTGGCGAGCCGCGATCGTCGTCGAGAAGTCAACGAAAATCCTTGGGGACTCCCATCCGGCCCGGTACAGGCTGTCAAGCGTCCAGTCCAGGGTAGGAACATTGCGTGGGGCCGACCGCACGCCGACAGCCCATTTTCGGGCCGCCGGGCCGCGTCGCGGCAGGGGTGGCAGCAGCTCGGCAAGCGGCCGGGGCGCGAGGCGCGGCCGATCCGACCAGTCGCGGCACAACAGGCAGCCGTCGCGCGTGGTCGTCTCGTGGTTAGAGTGGCGGCAGGTCCATACCGCACCCTCTCCAGACTGCGGGGAACCTTCGGCTGGATCCGGCTCAACGCGATCGCCAAGATAATGACAGCTCCGGTTGACCCGAGGAGGTCGATAGACTCGTGCAAGGTCTGGCCCGGCCAGCGCGAGGTGCCGGCGTGCCCAATCGCGAAGCTCGCGAGCACAGCGCGCATCGCAGCCGGGCTCTCCTCCACCCTGCTCGACCTCATCGGCCAGGCGCGAAATCAGCGAGGCCAGCACTGGGTTGATGTGGCGCGGCCCAGGCACAGGACCTGTGCAGCACACGCGGCATGCATCATCCCCGACACGGAGCCGCGGAGGTACGCGTTACGCCCGTGATCACGCCAATCAACCGGCAGCGCCCCACGCCCGGGGCGCCGGTCAACTCTCGGTGCGGACACTCTTCGACTGCGCGCGTCATTCCTTTCACTCTCGCCTCCGCGGCAACTCCATCGAGGGCCCGATCGGGCTCCTATGTCGACTCCGCAATGAACGACAGTGCCGGATTCGGGGAAGTCCGGCCGGCCGCTCACGACTTCGAATACTCAGATGCCTTGAACACCGTCAAGACGCGCTCACGGTCGTACTTTCCCGAAAACGTCTCAGGTCGCAGCGAAGGAAATTGGTTCACTTCCAGCGTTTTTGGCCAGATCACCTCGACGACGGTCCAGGTACGCTGCTTTGCGCTCCATTCCTGAATGGCAATCCTCGTCGGAGCCTCCTCGGCGCCACCAAAACTCGTCCAGGCGCCAAGACAAATTGGGACCCCCCGTGCGTGGTCCAGCCTGATGGCCTGGGTGCCAATGGCGACGTAAGATGGTTCGTCCTCAGGGGCACTGGTCGCACGGTCCGAACGGCTCGCGGGTTGTTGGGCCTTGCGGCCTTGCTTTGCCATGGTTCGGTTCCTTCAGCGGTCGCACTGGTCGCCATCGAAACGCAGTGGCATGCCAGCACAACGTCTCGGCTCATCGTCTGGTTCAAAGGAAACAAACGATGCGAATCCCGACACGTTCCCGCCAGCGGCCCAAGACTACCGGAACCGTCGGGACTTATCCAATGAATTCAAAAAAAGTTCGCTAGGGGCATGTCCGCACGACCCGGAACCCTGTCTCGTTGTCACCCTCCCAGGATGGAGGAGCCGTGGGGCTCGGATCCGAAGTCTTCCGGTAAGAGGCGACGATGCTCTCGACATGAGCCCTCGTCCTGAAGGCCCCCCCTCGCGGGGCCCAGAAGAGCACGCACCCGCGAGGGCCGCCTGCCACATCCGCGGCGATCGCAGTCCCTGTGGGGAAGGGCTCACACCACTCATAGAGATTCCCGAGGACGTCGAATAAACCGAAATCGTTCGGTTTCAGAAGGCCGACCGGCCAGGATCGGTTCTCGCTGTTCTTGAAATACCAGGCGTAGTGGCGGCTCATCTCCGCATCGCTGCCGAACGGGTAGATCGTCTGGGCGTCCGCGAGACAAGCGTAGACCCACTCCGCCTCGGTAGGGAGCCGGTAGCCCGTGCGTTTCAGATGGTCGGGCGGCAGCTCCATTCCCAGACCGATCCTCTCGACGGGGGGATAGCAGATCTGATTCGGGTCAATCCGTTCGAGCTCGCTGAGCCTGCGACAGTATTTCGCCGCCTGATAATAGGATATCGAGCCGACCGGCCGGTACAGGTCCTCTCCGTTCGATTGGTGCGTCGCTGCTAGAAGAGCCAATCCTTCGGGGCCGAGGACCTTGGCGAACTGGCGCCGGGTCACTTCCGTCGTCGAGACGGCGAACGACCGCCCCACTCGCACGATGGTCTGCCTGGGGATGTCTGTCGCATGGTCCACGAATGGTAAGGGTCTTGGCTCCCGAATGACGGCGAAGGTCTGTTCCTGTCCGTTGATGTACCAGTCACGGTCGGCCACAGGCCCCGAGCTCATGGGGAGTTGAACGCGCTCGCTCTCCCCCATACGGTTGAGCAGCCAGAGTGCGGCCGAATGTACGCCGCGGTGCGGATGAGACCGATACAGCTCTTCGAGGTGGCCGATAAGGCCGCGTTGAACGGCGGAGCTGAGGGACATGGGGTCATATTGCCCCAGCGCCAGTATCAGGGCTTGCTGGATCGAGGGCTCCCTCTGAATCATGAGTTCTTGGAGAAGACGTTCCGGGGCGATCCGGACCCGATCGAACTGATGGATAAGATAGGTGCGGACGCGCGGATCGGGGCCGCCATTTAGCGCGGTGAACGTACGGGCGCCGCGGCCAATCCCGAGCAGGGCGAGCGCCGCGGCGGCCCGGCGCGTCGCGTGGCGGTCGAGGACCCGCTCCGCGGTACCGGCGGGCGCCGTCTCGGCCTGGAATGCGGCCTCGAGCAGAACGCCAGCCTCCTCAGATCGCTCCTGGAGCGCGGGGATAATCTCTGCGAGTTGCGTCGGCGAGGCGGACACCGCCAGCTCGACCATCGTCTTGACGTCGTCGTGCAGGAATTTCGCCAGGGCCGTAGCCGCTACGAGGCGCTGGTCGTCTGACCAGCGCTGGTCATAGAATCGCGCCTTGAGCTCGGGACCGAACGCCTTGCCTACCGGTGCGAGCAGCTCGATCCAATCGCCCGCGGCCAGCGAGTGTTTGGTCAAAAGGCAGGCCACGACGGCTGGTGCGGCACGCGTCCATCGGTCCTGGTTGTGCAAATCGAGCTCCGCCAGCCCGCAGGTGGCACGAAGCATCTCTTCGCTGGAGAACGATCGTTCGTCGAGGCCCAACCAGAGCTGCGAGATCAACTCATTCCAGTGAGCCCCGGAGAGCCGACGCTGGTTCTTCTTGAGCGCAGACCGGATCACGCGGAGCTCGATTCGGGCCCGCCACCAGGAGGTGCTTCCGCAGAGCGATCGCCTGCGAGAGGTCTGTCGGAAGCAGGGCGAGACTCACATTGAGCAGTCTGCGATCGCCGGCGTGGAATGTCCGGCTGGCTTCGCGTCGCAAGATCGGATTGATCCAGCGACGGAGCGGGGCCATCTCGTCGATGATGGCCTCGACCCCGGTGGTCGGTGCCTCCAGGAGCCGAAGGGCGATCCCACGGGCGTCTCGCTCATGTATATCGTTCCAGGTCCAGGCAGCGACGCCGAGCAGGCATGCGGCCAACAGGGCGAAACGTGCGCCGATGCGCGCCGGCCGGCGGACCTCATCAGCGCCTGTTGAGCCGTCGAGCGGCTCCCCCGGCGGGTCCCGAGCAGCAGATACAGGTACTCCGGCCAGGACGGCAGGTGCCGGCTCTCATGCCGGACACTCCACAGCGCAGCCCGGTCCGCCAGGAGCAGCTCGGCCCGGCCTCGCCAGGTTTCCTTCTTCTTGTCGTCCAGCCAGTCGCGCAGCGAATGGATCAGGTAGTCGTGGGTGAGCTGGTAGAAACGGCCGCCCGCTGACCCAGCCGATGGACGCTCGGCGGTCAGGCCGTCGTGCTCGACTGGTGTGACGAGGCGGAGTTCCGAGGCGAGGATGTAAATCAAGTCATCGAACTGGAGAGGACGTTCGGAATAGCCCGCAGCCTCGCGGAGATCCGCTTCGGAACGCATTGGGCCTCTAATGTCGGTGAAGCGTTCGGGCAATAGGGCTTTCAGGACAGCTTGCGCCGCTTCTCGGTGCCTTCTGCACCTTGGGTTGACGTTAGACTCGAACATCTCCTGGAGGAACCTCTTACCGACGCCCTCAGCGCCACCCACCTCGGCCAAGGTCGCCGGAGTCCAGGGCTTCCCCTTGATCATGTCGGCAAACAGGGCGAGACAGACCGGAACGACCTTTCCGCCCTGCGTCAGCCCGGCGACCGCTTGGTCAAGGAACGCCTCCTGGTCCCTTTGAAGCTTACCTGTCTGGGGCAAGGTATTGTAAGCCCGACCGAAGTCCGCCAGCACCTTCCGGGCGTGCCCCTGGTCGAAGAGGTCCACGGCGGCCAGGTTCCGGTCAGACACCAGATCGACCTCGAGCTCGTTCATGAGCCGGGTGGCCGCCATCCAGAAGTCGTCGCGCACCAGGATTATCGCTTGCGTGTGCTCACCATCACACTGCCGCAACGCGGCGAGCAAATCCGTCTCCTCCTCGGCGTGCCACTCGAAAAGCCACTGCTCGAACTGGTCGAGAACAAACACCACCTTCTGGGCCGGGCGGAGAAAGTGTCCCCGCCGCAAGGCCGCGAAAGAGCTGGTCAGATCGAGGTATTCGGGGAGATTGGGGCAGATCTTGCGGACGCCCCGGAGCAACCGGGATTCGGTTTCCGAGGCCGTCGCCTCGACGTAGACCGACAGAACGGGCTTCGTCAGGCACGGGAGAAGACCGGCTTTGATCAACGAGGACTTGCCGCAACCGGACGGCCCGTAGATCATCCCAACCCGGAAGGTCTTGTCGGGGTCGGCGGCCTCGATCCGAGTCTTCCAGAACCGCAGAGCCTCGGGTAAACCCTCGCGGTCCCGGGGTCCTGGCAGCAGATCCAGGAAAAAATCGGCGTCGTGCTCGTCGAAGGAGCGCAGACCTTTCGGGACGATCCTCACCGTCCGGGGATCTGGTTCCGGAGTTCCCGGGGCGTTCCGAGCAGGGTTGGCCTCCTGGGTCGATGCGGGGGGTGTTCCCGCCAGTGGAGCGGCGCTCATCGACATGTCCGTGAGCTTGGCGACTTGGAGGAAATGCCGGAGGTCATCCGCCAGATCCCTGGCCGTGGTATACCGATCGGCGGCCCGCTTCGCGAGCGCCTTCAGGCAGATCCGCTCCTGCTCCCTGGGGATCGTGTCGTCGATCTGGCGCGGCGGCTGGGGCTCCGCCCGGACGATCTGTTTCATGATATCGCGGTGCGACTCGCCCCAGAACGGCCGACGGCCTGTCAACATTTCATAGAAGACGATTCCCAGACTGAAGATGTCCGAGCACCCGTTAACCAGGTGTCCCTCGCCGCGCGCCTGCTCGGGGCTCATGTAGGACGGCGTCCCGGCGGTCCTTGGCCCTTTGCCGAAATCTTCGTCCTTCAAGGCCAGGCCGAAGTCCGCCACATAGGCTTTGCCCGATTGGTCGAGGAGGATATTCGCAGGCTTGATGTCCCGGTGGACCACACCATGAGTATGCGCGTAGTGGGTCGCCTCGGCGATGGTCGCGATCAGCTCGGCAGATTCTCGGAACGACGGTCGGCCCTGCTGAAGTCGTTTCGCCAGGTCGGTCCCATCGATGAACTTGGAGACGATGTAACAGAGGCCGTCTTCCGTTCGGCCCAGGTCATAGACCGGAACGATGTTGATGTGCTCGAGCTGAGCGAGGATCTGCGCCTCCTCCAGATAGAGCTCGATGTCTTCGGGGGTCAGAAGTCTCTCGGGGCTGGACACCTTGATAGCGACAGGGCGCTTGAGGCTGTCGTCGTGCGCCAGATACACCCAGCCGAAGCTGCCCTGGCCAAGGCGTCGGACCAGGCGATAGCGCCCGATGGTTTGCCGGTTTCCCAGTGGACCATCCTTGCTGGGATCGCCCTCTGGTTTAGTGGGAGCAGACGTTGCGGTCGCCGTACCCAGTGCCGCGAGGAACAATCCTTCCGCGGCTAGCGGTTCGGCGGCCAACAGGCGCTCGACCTCGGCCCGGACTTCGGGATCGCCGGCGCACGCCTCGTCGAGGCACCTCGAGCGGGCGGCGGGCGCCAACCCGTTCACCTCGTCGAAGACGGCGCAAACCTTCTGCCAACGATCCGGGGTCATTCAGACACCTCTCCGAGCTGGCTTCTCAGGAAGGACCGAGCCAGGCGAAAGTCTCGTTTCACGGTGCCTTGCGACACGACCAATACGTCAACGATTTCGGCGGAAGGAATCCCGGCGAAGACGTGGAGTGCGATGACCATCCCCTGCCGCTCGTCCAACTCCGACAACCGGTCAGGCGACTCGTTCAAGGCGATGGCGTTCGACTCCCTGGGACTCGGTGGCTTCCAGGATATCGTCCCAGGGAACACGCTTGCAATTACCACCAAATTTACAGGCATCACGGCCGGGAGCGTGGTCGAGTGAAGCCTGGCGTGTCGCCTTCGCGGCGGCCGCGAACAAGTAGCGCCGGTCGGAGACCTACTGCAAATCGTTTACGTCCCGAGTGTCATAAGGTCTCGCATGTTTCGAAGGTCACGTTTTCGATCTGCTCGATGCGTTGGATGAACTCGGCGACGTGGTCGGCAGTTGTCTTGTGAATATCATGGGCCAAGACAACTGAGCTTTCGCACTGGCGGATCTGATCAACGCCGTGTTCGACCCACCGGTCCGGCTGGTAGGTCGGGCTCCAATCGAGTGTGTTGACGTTCCAAAGGCTCATGCGATAGCCGAGCTGCGTGATAACCTGATCGACAGTCTCGTTGGACATGCCGTAGGGCGGACGGAACAACTTCTCAGAGCCGAGTTGTTCGGCGAGCAAAGTCTCGGTGCTCAGAATTTCCCTCCGGACCTCCTCAACAGTGAGTTTTCTCAGGTCAACGTGAGAGAAGGAGTGGTTCCCGATGCGATGTCCCTCCTTTCGGATGCGTTGCAACAGAGTTTTCCCCATTCGTTTCACCTTCGTCCCAAGCACGAAAAACGTGGCAGTGATCCCTTTATCCTTGAGGACGTCCAGGATTGTCTTGGTGTGCCGCGGGTGGGGGCCGTCGTCAAACGTAAGCCAAACTTTCCTGGTTGCGATCCTCGAGTTTCGGGGCATGAAAACGGCTGCGGGCTTGTCTGGCATCGCTGAATCTCGGGTGTCAGGGCCTACTCGAGACGTATGCGGGCGTGGACATAAATTCGCTCGCTGGAAACTCGACGACAGCCCAGAAAGGCCTATCAAACCCACCTATGCATCTGGCAGGATACTTGAAAATCCCCCGTCTTTGCCGATGAAATCCTCTCTGCGCGTGCCGAGTGACGGGTCATGACAGTGTATGCTACCGACCAGCTCCAAGAACCACCCCGCGCTGAGTCTCCAATCAACTGGGAGCGGTCCCAGACGAGGAACCGAGCGTGATCGGAGCCTGGAGGGAATGCCAGGAAGCCTGTCTGGGACGGTGAGAACGAGTCGGGACCCGACACCTGGCAGTTGGGTGAGACTTCCGCCGTGCAAAGTCAACGTCGAGAACGCATTACCGCGGCCCGACAAGAAGCGACGATCCGGCGGAGACTTGAGCCAACTCAAATGGGCGGCGCTGGATTTGAACCAGCGACTTCCACCGTGTGACGAGGGCCGAAAAGCCGAGAACTCGGGGAAATAATGACTTACGACTCTCAAGAATAACAGGAATCGCACGAACCTCAAGGTTAGCGTGCAGCGAAGCGTGCAGACCGGTTTGCTATTCGAGCCAATTTTCGAATCTGAGCCCCGGCACCTTCACGAAGTCTCGCCGATTTGCCGTGAGGAAAAGTGCATTTATCGCCGGTGCAATTGAGGCCATCTTCAGATCCATGGAACCGATGATCGGTGTCGAGAAGGATCACTCTCCGAATTCCTGGCGTGCCTCTTCCCGATCCGCTTCGCGGATTTTCCGGCCCTCTTCATCGACGATCTTCGAGAATTCTCGATCGGTGAACATACCCGCGGCCAGGCGCCAATCTTTCGCGCTGCTCGCTTGCTTCTCGTTGAGGCGGTGCTCGACATCCTCGAGGCGGCGGGCCAGGCTTTCCAAGGTCGGTTCCGACAGGGTGGTTTTCTCCGATTTCCGAATGACCCTATTATAGCCGATCGAGGATCGTTTCCGGGGGCCAACTCCTCCCTGTCACATCGAGCACAGAACTCCGTGGCCGGCCTGCCCTTTTCCACCATGCGAAGAACCGCGTGGTCGTGACTTCCAGTGCCCGTCGGAACCAGGGAAGCACGATGCGCACTGCGTAGGAACCGGCCTGGGGCTGGACGCGTGTCATTCGCGTCCTCGAGGGATCGTTGCGGCTCGAGGCCTTCTCTCTATCAACGTGCGAACGGATCAGCCGGGAAGGCCCGGTCGAGCTCGATCGTCTCGGCCTCGCGGAGGAAGGCCTGCGACTCCTGATCCCCTGCCAACCACTGACTCTTCATCACCTCGCGCAGCCGTCCGAGAGTGGCGCGGGCCTGTTCGGACTGGCCCAGGCGGTGCTGGGCCAGGGCCAGGAACGCCAGGTCGGCCGGGTTGTTGCTCCTTGTTCAGGTCATTCGACTGCGTCAGGGTTGCGAGCGCCTCGGCCATCAGACCGCAGCGGTACTGGGCCACGCCCAGGGTATTGAGGAGCCAAAGATTCTCAGGCTCGAGCCGGCAGGCGACCTTGGCCAGCGCAGGCCACGCCGGTAAGCCGCATCCGGCTGCCCGGGGTCACGGACCAGAGACCAGGCGACGTTGTTGCAATCGGAGCGGGGGATTCTGGCCAAGTCTCGGCCAGCTTCAGGCAGGCCGCCTGGACTCCGGATCGGCCGCCGGTTGGGCCTTGAGGGCGGCGAGCACGTCGTCGCGGAGGAGCAACCGGGTAAACAGGGGTCTGACGATCGCCTCGGCTTGGATGTCGCGGCCAATCGGCGGCCGGGAAGAGGTTGAGGTAGAACAGGGCCGCGAAGTCGTCGTTGGCTCGCCGCGCCGCCTCGTAGCTTTCCCGATAGCGCCGGAAGTCCGGCTGCGTGCAGAAGCTGCGATAGGCCAGTTCCTCCGCATCCGGTTGCAACGGGATCAGTTCGACGCGGTCGCCGCCGGGTGGGCGATCCACCGGCCGTCCGGGCTGATGTGGCCCGGCCAGGGTGCCGGTGGGATCGGCTCCCCCTTCAATTCCTGACCCGTCGCCGCGTCCCACACCTTCGTTCCGTTGGCGTCGAAGGTGATGATCCGCGTGCCGTCAGGGCTGACGGCCACGCTATACACGGCGCCTGTGTGTCCCCTCAGTTCGAGCAGGGGCGTGCCCGCTATGCGCGTCCCACACCCTCGCCTTCCCGCACCTGACTGCCGGTGACGATCCGCGTGCCGTCGGGGCTGAACGCCACGCTCGTCACCTCGTCCGTGTGCCCTTTCAGTTCGAGCAGGGGCGTGCCGGTCCGCGCGTCCCACACCTTCGCCGTCCCGTCCCCACTGCCGGTGACGATCCGCGTCCGTCCGGGCTGAACGCCACGCACTCACACTCTGCCCGTGTGCCCCTTCAGCTCGAGCAGGGCACGACCGGTCCGCGCGTCCCACACCTTCACCTCCGTCAACGGCTGCCGGTGACGATCCGCGTGCCGTCCGGGCTGAACGCCACGCTCAACACCGGTCGCCCGTGTGCCCCTTCAGTTCGAGCAGGGGCGCGCCGGTCCGCGCAGTCCCACACCTTCGCCGTCCTGGTCAAATCCCGCTGCCGGTGACGATCCGCGTGCCGTCCGGGCTGAACGACACGCTCGTCACGCAGGCACGTGTGCCCTTTCAGCTCGAGCAGGGGCGTGCCGCGTCTGCGCGTCCCACACCTTCGCCGTCCGGTCCTCACTGCCGGTGACGATCCGCGTGCCGTCCGGGCTGAACGACACGCTCGTCACCACGCCCCAGTGTGCCCTTTGAGTTCGAGCAGGGGCGCCACCCGTCCGCGCGTCCCACACCTTCGCCGTCCGGTCCTCACTGCCGGTGACGATCCGCGTGCCGTCCGGGCTGAACGACACGCTCGTCACCGACGTCCGTGTGCCCGTTCAGTTCGAGCAGGGGCGTCCCCGTCCGCGCGTCCCACACCTTCGCCGTCCTGTCCTCGCTGCCGGTGACGATCCGCGTGCCGTCCGGGCTGAACGACACGCTCGTCACACGGTCCCGTGTGCGCCGTTCAGCTCGAGCAGGGGCGTGCCGGTCCGCGCGTCCCACACCTTCGCCGTCCTGTCAGCACTGCCGGTGACGATCCGCGCGCCGTCCGGGCTGAACGACGCGCATCCACCCGGCTCGTGTGCCCTTCAGTTCGAGCAGGAGGCGTGCCGGTCCGCGCGTCCCACACCTTCGCCGTCGTGTCCCAGCTGCCGGTGACGATCCGCGTGCCGTCCGGGCTGAACGACACGCTGCTTATACGAGCCTCGTGTGCCCTTCAGGTCGAGCAGGGGCGTACCCAGTCTGGGCGTCCCAGACCTTCGCCGTCTGGTCCTCACTGCCGGTGACGATCCGTGTGCCGTCCGGGCTGAACGACACGCTGTACGCACCGGCTTGTGTGCCCTTGAGCTCGAGCAGGAGCGTGCCGGTCCGCGCGTCCCACACCTTCGCCGTCTTGTCCCAGCTCCCGGTGAGGATCCGCGTGCCGTCCGGGCTGAACGCCACGCTCCACACCGAGCCCGTGTGCCCTTTGAGGTCGAGCAGAGGGTCCCGGTCCGCGCGTCCCACACCTTCGCCGTACCGTCCTCGCTGCCGGTGAGGATGCGCGTGCCGTCCGGGCTGAACGCCACGCTCTGCACCTCGCTCCTGTGTGCCCTCTCAGGTCGATGAGCGGCGCCGCCGGTCGGCGCGTCCCACACCTTCGCCGTCGACAGGTCACAGTTAACACTCCGCCCCCGGTGACGATCCGCGTGCCGTCGGGGCTGAACGCCACGCTCCTCACCGCGCTCGTGTGCCCCGTCAGCTCGAGCAGTGGCGTACCCGTCCGCGCGTCCCACACCTTCGCCGTCTGGTCTCGACTGCCGGTGACGATCCGCGTGCCGTCCGGGCTGAACGCCACGCTATTCACCGCGCCCGTGTGCCCTTTCAGCTCGAGCAGTGGCGTGCCGGTCCGCGCGTCCCACACCTTCGCCGTCTGCGGGTGGTTCCTCAGCCCACCGCCGGTGACGATCCGCGTGCCGTCCGGGCTGAACGCCACGCTTTCACACCAGCCCGTGTGCCCTTAGCTCGAGCAGCGGCGTGCCCGGTTCGCGCATCCCAGACCTTCGCCGTCTGGTCATTCGCTGCCGGTGACGATCCGCGTGCCGTCCGGGCTGAACGCCACGCTCTGCACCGGGCCCGGTGGCCATAGAGTGTGAACAAGCCGCCGCGCGTCTGCCGCTTCAGGTAGTGCCATTCCCAGCCGCGCTGGTCCGGGGGCACATTGTCCAGCCGTTCGGCAGCCAGGACCACGTCGCGATTGTCGTAGGCGGCACTGGCCAGGACCATGTCGCTGACGCCCAGCCGGTACTTGAGGTCGTCGGCACGGTCATCGGCGACTTGATCTGGCCGTCATTGGCCTTGACCGCTCGGCCTCATGCGCGTTCCTTGCCCCGCTCGAGCCTCGCGGCTCGAGACTTATCGGCCCGAATCATTCCCCAGGTCGTCCCCGCGATGCCGCCCAGCAGCGCCAGCATGACAACAGGCTGGCCGCGATCACCGCCCCGCGGTGCTTCCGCACGAACTTCCGCATCCGGTAGGCCCGGCTCGGCGGGGCGGCCAGCACCGGCTCGTATGCACAGGTGCCGCAGGACGTCGGCCGCGAACCCGTTGGCCGTCTCGTAACGCCGGGTGCGGTCCTTCTCCAGCGCCTTCATCACGATCCAGTCGAGGTCCCCCCGCAACGCCCGCTTCAATTGCGCCGGCTCGATGTCGCGGCTGGCCGCGATGCTCGGCAGGGCCTCCGCCGTGCTCACCCTGGTGCTCGGCCGGGGCGGGTCGACCTCCCGCACCATCCGCAGCATCTCCAGGATCGCCCCCCGCTTGAACTGCTTCGCGTCGAGCGGCGGCGAGCCGGCCAGCAGCTCGTAGAGGATCACTCCCAGCGCATAGACGTCGGTCCGGGTGTCGATGTCCATCGACGACGGGTCGGCCTGCTCGGGCGACATGTACGTCGGCGTGCCGACGATCGCCCCGGTGTCGGCGAGGCTCTGGTCGGTGAGCTTGAATTCCGTCGCCTTGGCGACGCCGAAGTCGATGACCTTGGGCGTGGGCCGGCCGTCCACCTCGGTGACCAGCACGTTGCCGGGCTTGAGGTCGCGGTGGATGATCCCCTTCTGGTGGGCGTGCTGCACCGCCTGGCAGACGGACACGAACAACTCCAGCCGGGCCCGGACCGGCAGCCGCTTGCGGTCGCAGTACTCGGTGATCGGCACCCCGCTCACCAGCTCCATCACGAAGAACGGCTGGCCGGCCTGCGGTGGTGCCGCCGTCGTAGACGCGGGCGATGTTCGGGTGGTCCATCAGGGCCAGCGCCTGGCGCTCGGCGTCGAACCGGGCCAGCACCGTGCGCGAGTCCATGCCGATCTTGATCAGCTTCAGCGCCACCTGCCGCTTGACCGGTGCGGTCTGCTCGGCCCGGTAGACGGTGCCCATCCCCCCCTCGCCGAGGACTTCGAGCAGCGTGTACCGGCCGGCGATGACCTGGCCCGCGACCTGATCCGCCGGGCCGTGGTCGGCCGGCTCGGGGCCCGCGAGCGTGGCCGTCCCGTCGGTCTTCCGCTGTCGCCACTTCCGACGGCAGTCGCGTCTCCGCGCCGGATGCCGCGGTCGCTTCCGCGGTTTCGGGTGAGGTCGCCTTGGGACATCCGCGGTGGGCTCGCCTTCCAGGAACCGGCCGGCCCCGTCGTGGGCGGCGAGCAGCACCTCGACCCGCCGGCGGAGGGCGGCGTCGCCCCCACAGGCTCGGTCCAGGTAGGCGGCCCGCCGGCCGGGTCGGTCCGTTCCAGGGCTTCGGCGAAGATGGTCATCAATTTCGGGTCGGCGTCGGGCATCGGTTCACCTCCGGGTCGGGTTCTCCTTCCACAATGCCCCGTTCGGGACCGCCAGTGCGCCACGGAATCCGAAATTTCTTTCGGATTACCCGCCGCTTCGTTTCAGCCGGGTGCGGTCGCGGGCATGGTTGACCAGCACCCGCCGCATCGCTTCCGCCGCGGCGGCGAAGAAGTGCCTACGACCGTCGAAGTGCTGGTCCCCGATCAGCCGCAGATAAGCCTCATGCACCAGGGCCGTGGGATCGAGGCTGTGCCCCGGCCTCTCCGCGGCCATCCGCGCAACCGCGAGCCTTCGCAATTCAGCGTAGACGAGCGGGAGCAAGTCGGCCGCCGCCTGGCGGTCGTCGGCAGACACGGCGTTGAGGAGGTCTGTGAGGTCCGTTGCGGCGAACTGATCGGGCCAGTTGAGACACGGGCTCAGGCCGGGTTTAGCGAAAGAGTGCCATCGTGCGTAGAATGGCGGATGGCTAGCCGCACAATCCCGACTGCCTGATATAGAATGAGTTACGCCGAGTAGCGTGCAGCGAAAGCGCAAGCACTCGCCGTAAGTCCAATGGGCGGCGCTGGATTCGAACCAGCGACTTCCACCGTGTGAGGATGGCACTCTAACCGCTGAGTTAGCCGCCCGGCTGGAGAGCTAGTGATGAGTGGCTCTCGGTTCATTGAATCTAGCGATTTCCGAGACTAGGGGCAAGCCATCAGGAGTTTCACTTGCGGCGGAGGCTGTCAGCAAAGGGTTCGCAGCTCGATCAGACTGCGCACAGGGTTTTGATCCCGCTCCGTTGGAGTTGGCCGTTCGGGCTGGTTTTCTAGGGCGCGGCTCGGATCTGGGTAAATGCTCTACAGTGCAAGGCTGCTGTCGGCCGGGCCAGAATTCGCCGACGCGGAAGGTGTGCCCGCTGGTGCGAGCGCCACTCCACCCCCGAGTCTTCCGACCGCCTCCCCGGCATCTTTTCGCATCAAAAGCTAAATTCAATGCCACCGGCAGTCGGGCCGATCGCGCATAATGATTAGAGAGGGAGAAGGGACATTCTGAAACCGTCCCGCTGGCTACCGAAAGGACCAAGGCTCATAAGATGGCGCATGTCGGCCGAGGAACAACACAGGTCGCGCTCACCGAAAATGCTCGCGTACATCTGTGGACAGACGCTCGAAAAACACTCCCAGAACTGCCATTTCCGCCACTTTGGGGACCCCGGCGCGGCTCGCAGGCGGCGAGCCTGGCTCGGCAACACGTTACAGCATCACGAGATCGGACATGGGGCTTGCCGGGCAGGCCATGCCAGAACCGAGTGGGTATAGGTGCACCGAAGCTGCCATGTCAACGTCCGCCGATTGTTCACTATCCGCATCGCGGGGCCAGCCGATCGCTGGCTCCCCGGAAGTCGCACCATTGACCGCCCTTCGACCGAGGATTCCCGGGGGAAAGTGCAGAACGCGCACGTCGTTGGCCCCCATGATGCTTCCTGGACCATGCCTTTGATCGACCTCTGGCAGAAGTGATAACACGTTGTCGGACTGGGGGCTTGCCCGCGATTGAATCGGCCTCTAGATTGGTTACGTGACGGGTGTGCAAATTCTCAGTCTGTGCGAAGGTAGGACGAGCCGATGACCGCGTTTTTCGCCGATGTTCCCAAGATCTCTTACGGTGGACCCAAGTCGCGGAACCCCTTGGAGTTCAAGCACTACAATCCCGACGAGGTCGTCGGCGATAAAACCGATGAAGGAGCATCTGCGGTTCTCGGTCGTTTACTGGCACACGTTCTGCAACCCGCTCTCTGACCCTTTCGGCGCGGGCACGGCCCAGCGGCCCTGGGACGACGGGTCGAATTCGGTCGCGAACGCCCAGCGCAAGGCCCAGGTCGCATTCGAGTTCTTCGAGAAGCTGGGCGTGCCGTTTTATGCGTTTCACGATCGTGACGTTGCTCCCGAGGGCAAAACGCTCAAGGAAAGCCATGCCAACCTCGACGAGGTGGTCAAGGTTTTGAAAGACGAGCAGGCCCGCACCGGAGTGAAGCTGCTCTGGGGCACGGCCAACCTGTTCACTAACCCAAGATACATGCACGGCGCGGCCACCAGCCCGAACTTCGACGTCTTTGCCTTCGCTGCGGCCCAGGTCAAGAAGGCCATGGAGGTCACTCATGAACTGGGAGGAGCCGGCTACACGTTCTGGGGAGGTCGAGAGGGGTATTCGACGCTTCTCAATACCGACATGAGGCGAGAGCTCGACCACCTCGGCCAGTTCCTGCAGATGGCGGTCAACTACAAGAAGCAGATCGGCTTCCAGGGAACGTTCTACATCGAGCCCAAGCCCAAGGAACCGACCAAACACCAGTACGATTCCGACGCCGCCGCCTGCCTCAATTTCCTGCGGACTTATAACCTGCTGCCTCATTTCAAGCTCAATCTCGAAACCAATCACGCCACGCTGGCTGGCCACGAGATGATGCACGAGCTCGAAGTGGCCATCGGTGCCGGCGCACTGGGCTCGATCGACGCCAATACCGGTGACCCCCTCGTGGGCTGGGACACCGACCAGTTCCCCACCAACATCTACCTGACCACTCAGTGCATGTTCTGCATCCTGGGCATGGGCGGATTTGCCACAGGCGGGGTCAACTTTGATGCCAAAGTGCGACGGGAGAGCTTCGAGCCAATCGACCTGTTTTATGCCCATATCGGCGGCATGGACGCTTTCGCGCGAGGACTGAAAATCGCCCACGCGATCATCACCGACGGCCGCCTGGCCGACTTCGTCAAGACCCGCTACCAGAGCTGGGACTGCGAACCCGGCCGCCGCGTCGAGTCGGCTCAATGCAGCTTTGGTGACCTGGAAACGTACATCCTCCCCAAGGGCGACGCCGCCAAGAACCAGAGCGGCCGGCAAGAGATGCTCGAGAATCTGATTAATGAGTTCATATGATGATAGCGGAGTTTCACACAAAGACGCGGCACTCGAAGAGTTTCACGCAAAGACGCAAAGACGCCAGGAATTCAGAGAAAGATAAGAATCTCGGAACGGTTTTTCGCGGCACTCGCCACTTGTAATTCGCCACTCGCGAATCTCTTCTCTTTTTTGCGTCTTGGCGTCCTCTTTGCGTCTTTGCGTGAAACTCCCCCCGTCTTTTTTTCCGTAAAAATGACGAATCATCTCGGCTCGGTCAGGGCTGCGAAGATTCCCTGCATGAAGGCGGGCAGGTCGTCGGGCGTGCGGCTGGTGACAAGGTTGCGGTCGCGAACGCAAGGCGCGTCTTCCCAGATGCCGCCTGCGTTCTCGACGTCGTCGCGGATCGACATGAATCCGGTGACTTTGCGACCTTTCAAGCATTGGGCCGAGCAGAGCATCCAGGGGCCGTGGCAAATGGCGGCCAGAACCTTGCCCATCCGACCGGCCTGGGTCACCAGCTCCACCATCGCGGGATGGCGTCTCATGTGATCGGGGGAATAGCCGCCGGGAACGATGATCGCGTCGAAGTCGGTGGCTTTCACGTCGCTGGCCGACACGTCGGCACGCGCGGGATAACCGTGCTTGGAGGCGTAGCTTTCACCTGCCTTTGGACCCACGATCTTGACGTCGCATCCCGCTTCGCGAAGTCTCAGCACCGGATACCAGAGCTCGAGATCCTCGTAGAATTTCTCAACCAGCACTGCCACGCGCTTGCCTTTTACTCCGGTCATCGTGTTGCTCCTCTGGGCTCTTGGATCGTGGATGGGGGAAGGTGATCATATCGCGACCGCGATCATGCGTGGGAACCAGCAGGCGAAAGCTGCTCGCGCTCGGCGCGGGGGCGGTGCTCGGCCATCGCCCGCTCGATGCCTTGCTCGAAACTGTACGGAGGGTCGAAAGCCAGCATTCTGCGCCCTTCTCGATGGAATAGTCAAGATTCAAGCCCAGGAACTTGAACCTTGCCTTGTTGATGATCGGTGGGTTCTTGGCGCCCCGAAGCTTTGCCCCTTTCTCGACTACCGTGGCCAGAACCCTGGCAAGCCAGAGCGGGATGTGCCGCGAAGGGGGTTTCAATCCCGCCAGCTCGGCCACGCGGCTGACGAACCGCGTTTTGCTGACGGTTTCACCGTCGGTCATGTTGAAGATCTCGCCGACAGCCGCCGGATTCTCAGCGGCCAGGAAGAGGCCGTGAACCAGGTTCTTGACGTAGATGCAATTCAGTGCCTGTTCACCAGACCCGAAATAGGCGAAACTTCCCCGGCGCAAGTTGACAAGCAGTTTGGGGAGCACGGTCCGATCGCGTTCGCCGTAGATGAAGCCGGGGCGAATCACGGCCACCGGCAGTCCGCGCTTCTTGTGGTAGTCGATCGCCAGGGCCTCAGCCTCGGACTTGGATCGCGTGTAGGCGTCGAGCGAGTTCGCCGCGGGTGGAACCGTCTCATCGGTTCCGTAGTGGTCGCGCCCTCATAAACTCCAAGCGAGCTGACGTGAACGAATCGTTCGATCTTGGCGCCGACAGGCTGCCTCGAGCAGCAGCCGGAGGGCCTCGACATTCAGCCGGCGAAACTCTTCGAGCGTTCCCCAGTCCCCGACCTTGGCCGCGCAGTTGAATACCCAATCGGCTCCCGCAAGGCCCCGCCTGAGGGCTGCCTCATCTTCCAGGTCGCCCTCGATTTTCTCGACACCCCACTGGTCGAGCCAGCGCGTGTCGCTGGTCCGCCGGACGAGGGCTCGCACGCGGTGGCCGCGACGCAACGCTTCCTCGGCAGCGTGGCCACCGACGAGTCCTGTCGCCCCCGTAATGAAAATGGTCTTCGCGGTGGTTGAATCCATGACAGACGGGTCTCGGGGCGAAGGTTGATCAAGAACACCTCGCAAATCCTACTCGAAGAGTCGAGGATGAGGGAATGGAAGTCATTCCTGGCAACGGTGAGGGTTCGCCCGGTGAATAACGGCAGAGAGGGGTGGTTTTCGGCTTGTCGCTCGGTGTAATGTGGATTTAGCGAGGGATATTCTCAAGAGCCGACGGGAGAGCGTGCTGATGGCGCTTCCCGAACGCCGAGTTGCTCGGATTGACGGATTCAGGGCAAGACTCTAGGATTCCGCCTCTTGTCCCCGGCTCCCGGCCGATGCGATTGAGGTACGAGAAGGGTTGGGTCGACATGGGCACTGTCTTCAAGAACGATGAGATCGATTCATTCCGCCACACACTGGAGAATCTGCGGGCCCGATTGCGGGGCGATCTCGACCAGATGACCGACGAAGCACTGCGGCGGAACATGCAAAGCGGCTCAGGCAACCTGTCCAACGTTCCACTCCACATGGCCGATGTGGGAACGGAAAACTACGATCAAGAATTCACGTTGGGCCTGATCCAGAACGAGCAGGGTACACTCGAGCTGGTCAACGAGGCCTTGGATCGTCTCGAACAGGGCAAATTCGGCTCGTGCGTGGAATGCGGTGATGTGATTTCCAAGTCGCGGCTACAAGCGATCCCTTACACGCGGCACTGCATCAACTGCGCCCGGATCATGGAGAACGGTGGATGACGAGAGGAGTCTGGGCTCGCCGCTGGCTGCTCTTCTGGCTGATCGCGCTGGGCGGGGCAGCGTTCGACCTGGGCGCCAAGGCAATCGTCTTCAAAAGGATTGGCGCACCGCCGGCAGCACCTGTCCCGCTCGTTGCCGGCGTTCTCGAGCTGCAAACAAGCCATAACCCTGGCGCGCTCTGGGGATTCGGCCGCTCACTTCCGCACAGCAGCATGATTTTCGCCGGCCTTTCCATTCTCGCCGGACTGGCGATCTGTTACTGGCTGTTCATCCGTCGCGCCGCGGCAAGCCTTGTGCTGACCATCGCCCTGGGCCTGATCATGGCCGGTGCCATGGGCAACTGTTACGACCGTCTGGTCTTCGGCCATGTCAGGGATTTCGTTCATTTTCATGTTGATTCGATCGGCTTCGATTGCGCGATCTTCAATTTTGCGGATAACCTTCTGATCGCGGGTGCCATCAGCCTGGTCCTCTTCGCCCTACGGCCGGAACCCGCCCATCCCGAGGAGCCGGGTACCGATGCCTAGCATGCCCGGCTGTGCCCCGACGCCACCCCATAATCCGCGCGGGTGATCGAAATCGCGATGGCTGCCATCAGATGTCGAGGATGACTTCAGCCAGACACCCCTCTTCGTCGCGCACGATGCTGACAGCGTGGCGAGTCACCGCCTTGACTTCATGGTCAAGCACATGCCGGGTGGGGTCGGTGGGCTCCCCGTGAATCATCGCTTCAAGCGCGCGGCCATCCGCATCGATTGTCACGTCGAACAGACCGTACAGCCGATGTTCGGTCTCGGACCGGAAAATCAGCTCGTTGAGCCATTCGATCAATAGGTCTTCCGTCGACTCGGCCGCCAAGGAGACTTGCTCATGTTGCACGCTCCGCACCGCGTCTCGGTTGGCCACGATCACGTCGAAAAGGCCTTCCGCCGCCGTCTGGAACAGATCGGCAAGATCGGCCGCGCGAATCCTCAATCCCAGGTCGGCCGTGTGGTCGAAGGTTTCCGTGTGTCCCATGAGTGAGGCAAGACCCCCGCGACCGAGGAAAAGAAACGAATTGCCCCGCATAACGCCCCTCGCTGATCTTTCCGCGGGCGGTACGTGCGGGTAGAAGAATAAAGTCAGCGCCCCTAGAATTCTCGCATCCAATTTTACCAAACGGAGTGGTCTTATGGTCGAAAACGGCAAACCGGCCCCCGATTTCACGCTCGTGGACCAGCAGGGCAACAGCGTGACCCTCTCAAAGCTCAAAGGCTCACCGATCGTGCTCTACTTCTACCCCAAGGACGACACACCGGGCTGCACCAAAGAAGCCTGCGCATTCCGAGACGCAATTTCAGACTATCAGGCGGCTGGGGCGAAGATCCTCGGGGTCAGCCCCGACGCGGTTGCTTCGCACGCCAGGTTTGTTAAAAAGTACGAGCTGCCGTTTCCGCTATTGGCCGATACGGATCACTCGGTTTGCGAGTTGTTCGGCGTCTGGAAAGAGAAAAGCATGTACGGTAAGAAGTACATGGGTGTCGAGCGGACGACCTTCGTGATCGACGGCAAGGGAATCGTGCGCCAGATCTTTTCCAAAGTGAAAGTCGAGGGCCATGCCTCGGCCGTCCTCGAGAGCCGTGCAAGCCAGCCGCTAAGGCACGGGCGAGGTGAGCAAGCTGACCAAGATTGTCGCGGCAGGAGGCAGTGCGATCCGAGATCAAGCCGTTTCGCGCTGGGCCGGGCTCTGGCTGGGGGCGATGCTCATTCCCAGGTCTTCGCGATGATTGCGTAGGTGGTGCTCGAGCTTGCGCAGGGCTTTGTATTTCTCGTCGCTGACGCGGTTGACGGGGATGTTCAGTTCGGCGCTGATGTCGGGAACCGGCCAGCCTCGCATCCAGAGTTCGAGAATCCGGTCTTGCCGGCGAGAAAGCACAGCGGTCCGGGCCGTCTCCAGGATTTCACCGAGCTCGAGTCGATCGCGCTCTCGCTCATCGTGACCGGGCGCGGGGATGGGCAGTCCATCAATGGGCTGATGCCGCTTGGCACGCTGCACCCGCTTGCGAACCATGTCGATCGCTCGAACCAGCTCGCGGCGCTCGGGAGTATCATCAGCCAGGACCTGAGTCAGGTCGAGCTGTCCTTCCCGGGCTTTGCCGAGAAGACGACAACAAACTTCCTGAGTGCAATCATCCCATACTGTTGGATCCAAGCGTGCATTGCGCCAGCAGACGGTGCAATACGCGCTGGATGTCGCGAACCAGCTCGGATTCCGACGCCTGCGCCGAGAGTGCCGCCAGGCCGATGACGAGGGCCATGGCCGCAGGAGCCGCTTTTCGGGCTCGTGAGAGCCGCGGCTGGGGACTCGGCGGCGAGTCCTCGGGGTTGAGTTCAGGTTGGAGAGAGGATTCGTCCTTCATGATCCCATTGCACGACTGCTTCGTGCTCCGTGGTTCCTGGAGTTCCTTGTAATTCGACCGGACAGTTGTCTAGCGATTCTTCGCCAAAAATCAACTGGGCCGATTACGGATTCGGCCGCTTTTTACTGAGTCGTTCTCATTATAGCACTAGCGCCGGCGTTTCAATAGCCCACGGCGCCGGCCGGGGGGCTGTCCCGGTTGCCGAGGTCGAACAACTTCCCAGCCTCTGTACCGAGCAAGGCGAAGCAGCCGGCCCTTGGGATGGACGACAACCGCGTGGCCGACGTGCTCGAGAAGTGCGCGATCGCTCCAGTTATCGGCGTAGCCGGCCGCCTCCGACATGGCGATTCCCTGCTCATCGGCCCAGCGCTGGGCCCAGTAAAGCTTGCCCTCGCCGTAACAAGCGGGCCCAGCGCCGATGCCTATCAGCCTGTTCCGTTCGATGATCACGGGCGTGGTCAGGGTGGCTGTGCAGCCCAGATAAAGGCTCAGGGGCTCGATGACCAGCCCTGGGGAGGATGACACCAGAACAATCTTCGTGCCGGCCCGACGCAGGCCGTTGATATGCTCGACCACGCCGTCGTATAGCCTGGGACGCACGTGTTCGACGAAGTTCTCGTAGGCGATGCGCTCAAGCTCAACCACCGGGATACGAGCGATGTTTTTCAACCCATACGCAATGAGGCGACCATAATCGAGTCTTCCCAATCGATGCTGTAATCCATGGTAGAGGGCACGGAGGAGGAATGAGCGGCGAATGAGGCCTCGCCGGTAGAGGATGCGTGCGAAGAGAAACGTTGTGGTTTCGGCCAGGAGCGTACCGTCCACATCAACAAAAGCCGCCTTCGGAGGCTGTGAAAACGAAGGCCAAGCGTTCTGGCTCATCGCGGTAAGTCCCTACTCCTGTCCGCTGACCCATTGGCCAACCTGGTCGGCCAACGATCGAGCCATGTCGGCCTCGCGGCGCCTCGGCGATCACCCTTACGAGCGGTTCGGTGTTGCTGGACCGAATATGCACCCAGCGGTCAACCCAATCAAGCCGCAAGCCGTCGCGATCATCGGCCCGAGCATCAGGGTACGTCTGTGCAATTCGCTTCCAGAGCCCCGAGATTTCCTCGGGAGTGGATGATTCCCGCGTGCATTGGATATTGGTTCTTGACCATGGCGAAACGTGGCAGTGTTTCGACCCAGCGAGACAGGGTGCGATCCGAGCTCGAGCTGGCAAGCAGATCGAGCACGAGCGCCATTCCGACAAAGCTATCGCGTACGAAACCGACCCGGGGATCAATGACGCCACCGTTACCTTCGCCACCGAGAACCGCGTTTTCCGCCAGCATGGCTTCAACGACGTTGATCTCGCCGACCGGAGTTCGAATCACTGGGCAGCCGAATCGGCGGGCCAGTTCCTCGGTCACTTTCGAGGTCGAGAGATTGAGCACCACCGGGCCTTTCGCCTGGTCGAGCCTGCGCAGGGCCGCCAGGGCAAGCGTCAGCTCCTCGCCGATATAACGCCCGGTCTCGTCAACAATGGCCAGCCGGTCGGCGTCGGGGTCTTGCGCGAAGCCGACCGCCGCGCCCACCACGGGGACTATCGCCGCGAACGATCGAAGGTTCTTTTCCGTCGGCTCGGGCGGGTGCTCGTAAAGACCATCCGGCTGGCCACCTAGCACGATCTGCTGACAACCGAGTTCGAGCAGGAGTTTGCCCGCCAACCGGCCGCCTGCTCCATGGCAGGCGTCAATCGCCACGACAAACCCGCGGCGACGGATCGCCTCGATGTCGACGATCTCGAGCACGCGCTGGAGATGGGTTTCATCCGGATATTCAATTTTGTGGGCCTTGCCCAGCCGATCCCAGCTTGCCCAGCGAAAATCCTTAAGATTCCATCGATCGAGCACGGCTTGGCCTTCCCCTTGGCTCAGCACCATGCCTCGCGGTTGGAAGAATTTCAAACCGTTATATTGGGGAGGGTTATGAGACGCCGAAAGCTGGATGCCTCCGACCGCCCCGCGTTCGGTCACAAGGACGCCGACCGTGGGCGTGGAAGTTGCCTCGGCCACAAGAGCATCGCGGCCGGTCGCGGTGACCCCGGCAACCACGGCAGGGAAAAGCACCGAAGAAGACGTCCGCGCATCGTGGCTCACCACGATCGGTCCCACTTCGCACTGACTTGCGTAGGCAGCGGCAAACTCGACGACGACCACCGGATCGAGCCCGTCTCCCACCAGGCCGCGAAGTCCGGAAATACTGGCGATCCTGGTGCCAGCCACGGTGGATCCTCCTTTCCGCGGTGGGCAAGCTCGCTGGGCGTGCCCGCCTCGGGTTTAATACCCTAACTTAGATGACGGCCGCTTCCCGGACAAGCGGTTCATCATCCAGGACCCCGATGAGACCGGCCTCAGACCCGCGCCTAAATGGAAATGCCGCGAGCGGTTTCACGAGTTCTTCCTCGCCTCTCGAGCGAGGTGCGGCAGTTCGGGCAGGATGATCCTCGTCATGGCCAGCTCGACCGCCGCGCGAGCCGGGCATCACCAAAACAACCAGCTCTCCCAGGAGTCCCCCAGCGCCCCGCTCAGGATTGCGGCCGAACCGATCTCAGCGTAGCTTAACATCCGGAACAGCTCACCATATCCGGGCAGGGGCTTCGTAAGGATGGAAGAGACCGTTTCGTAGGTCTGATCTCGCGGGCTGATCCCGGTTCCGCCCGTGATCAATGCCGCGTTAACTTTGCCTTCGGAGGACCACTCGAGCAGCACCGGACGCATCCTATCTGGCTCGTCGGGAACGATCACGCGCTCGGTAATGCGATGACCGGCCGCCTCGGCCAGGCTGACAATGAGCGCCCCGGAGCTGTCAGTCTCCAGTGTTCGGGTGTCTGAGACAGTCATCACCGCAAGACTCAAGGACGGGGGGGCGTCTCGACGATGCTCGGTAACAGACTGGCTCATGGACGACTCTCATCCTGTAGATCCTGATTTCTCTGCTGTCCATCCTTCCGCGTCCGTTATGATAACGCGCCGAGAGATCTGAGGAGACAGACCGATCGAGGATTGACGCCATTGTCAATGCGAGGGGCTGAACTCCACCGTGCTGATGCGCGGGGACCGAAAGTGGTTGAACGATGAAAGTTGCCTTTCCGGCGAATGCCAGGCCGACCGTGACACATCGGCTCGATCCCGCGAGGATTATCGAAACCGCGGAAAACCTGGCCAAGCGCATCGGCCAGAGTATGCCGGGAAGCAGTCTGTCCAGCCTTGCCGTGGAGCTAGCTGGGATCGCGCGTGCCACAGATCAGCGCGCACAGGAGGCACGAAGACCGATTCTTGCCATCAGGTTTGCTTCCGTCACGGCGATCGGGTTGAGTCTCCTGGGTCTCTGGTATCTCGTGGACCATATCCACGCACGCTGGGAGTTCGGCACTATCACCGAGCCTCTTCGAAGCCACCGACGCGGGCTTCAATCTCCTGG
The DNA here is from genome assembly GCA_963813575.1 of uncultured Planctomycetaceae bacterium. Lineage (GTDB taxonomy): Bacteria > Planctomycetota > Planctomycetia > Isosphaerales > Isosphaeraceae > Aquisphaera. The sequence goes on along the minus strand of CAWFAF010000038.1, from coordinate 931,555 downwards.
TCATTCTCGCCGGGGCTCTCTGGTTCTTGATCACGCTCGAGGCCCGGCTGAAACGCAAGAGAGCCCTCGGGTCCATCGAGGAGTTGCGCGAGTTCATACATGTCATTGACTTGACGCAGCTTTATTACACTCCCGAGCTGTACCACCCCGACGACTCGAATTCCCAAAATGCGTGGGCTTTCGACTACACCTACCTGCTCTTCTGCACGCAGATGATCGGCGTGATCAGCAACCTGGCCGCGCTCTACACTCGGGGGGCAGCAGGCGACTCGGTGTTGCGAGCAGCCTCCGACGTTGAAATGTTAGCCAACGCCGTCACCACCAAACTCCTGTCCAAGGTGGAGACGGTTCGACGGTCATCGGAATCGAAGTGAAAAGTTCCTATCAAACGGTGGACGAATCCTCGCCGGCGTACTCGGTGGCTGGCTGGCAATAAACCGCTCAGATGACGTGCGGGAATTGAGTCATACAGACGCTGATGAGGCCATCGTTAACGGTCTGCCGGCGATTCCAACTCGTAGCGTGCGCTGGCAATGCGGCGGGTCTACTCGTCTATCGTATCCTGATCAGTGACCAGGCCGTCCGGGCTCAGGTAGACGAGGACGTAGCGAGGTGCGCGATCAGTGAGGAGCCGATAGTACAGGACGCGGAACACTTTGCTGCCATGACGCTCGATGCCGAGGTTGGAGACGTCTCGCGAACCCATGAAGGAGATGGCCCTGATTCCGGCGAGCTCTGGCGAAGGGCCGTGCGCGTAGTCCCTCCGAGTCTGAGGCGCGATGTTGCCGACCTCTTCGACTTGGCGGCCGCCCACAGAGAAGCTTTTCAGGACCGCCTCAATCTTCCGCGTCAACGCGCGATCGGGATCGGGCCCGCGCTCGACGGACTGGAATAGCGGGCCGATTCGTTGTACGGGCATCTCGTCCGCGACCAGGCGCAACCTCATTCCCGAGACCGCGCCCTTGTCGTTCCTGGTCAATGTGAATCCGCGATCGGCATCTTCGGCCACGAAACGGCTGTCCGACAGGGGGAGGAACAGATTGACGAGTCGGCCGCCGTCATCGAGCAGCAGGTAGTTGCCTTCGCGCTTCACCTTGAGGAGCTGGGACCCGAAGACGTTGTAGTACCCCGTGTAGGAATCCAGCAGTGTGGGGCTTAGCTTTACAACGACGCGTGAGACGAGGCCGGGAAGAATTCGCTGTGCAACTCCGAATTCCAGCCCTTGGACGTACGCGGCACCGCCATTGGCCAGCACGATCACCGCGATCCGATCGTCTGGGTAGAACGAGATGATCGTCGTCGTGCCCGGGGCTCCGCCCGGATGATAAACGTGCCGGTGCCCATTCACGTTTTCGAGGAACCAACCTAGCCCATAGCCGAAGGTCGAGCCGTCGTTGAGCGTCACTCTCGACCACATCGATTGCTTCGTCGACGGCGTGAGAATTCTGTCTGATGACAGGGCAGTGACCCACTTCGCCACATCGGGCGCTCGAAAGGATGCCGCGGTCTCCGTGGTTCGTCATCTGGTACTTGAGAAACTCACCGTTATGCAAACCGCCTGGGCCATACCACAGATAGCCGGACGCTCGGTTGGGGACTATCTCGTCAGGGGTGTCGCGGCGAGTATCGACCATCCCCAACGGCTTGAACACACGCTCGTCGAGGAACGTGTCGTACGACTTGTCGCTCAACTCGTGAACGATCATGCCGAGCAGCACGTAGCCCGTGTTACTGTACGACCATTGCTTGCCGGGCGCGAATTTTAGCGGTGTCTCGCTCGCGGCATGCACGATCTTCTCCGGCGGCGTGTCATGGGGGAAGTCGCGGCGCAAGTCGGCGAGGTAGTCCTTGATGCCCGACGTGTGCGTCAGCAGGTGTCGAACGGTGACGCGCTTCCAGGTATCGGGCACGTCCTTCAAGAACTTGCTGACAGGATCGTCCAGGCCGAGCTTGCCGTCCTGAACCAGTAGCATTATGGCAGTCGCCACGAATGGCTTGGTCGCCGAGGCCAGCTCGTATACGGTCTCGGGCTTGGCCGGAACCTTGAGCTCGACGCAAGCGAGTCCGTACCCCTTGGACTTGATGACCTTGCCATCGCGAAGAACGACTAGGGACAGGCCGGGGATATGCTGCCTCACCATGCTGGCTGAGATGTAGTCGTCCACGTCGTCGGCGTGGGCGAGGAGCGGAGCGATACAACAGAGCGGAAACAGGATTGAAGGTATAAAGCGATTGGACATCGTGGTCTCCAGGTGTTTCCCGTGTGGCGGCCTGAGTGGTGGGCCTCGACGTGCCACTGGCCGAGGCCCCGTGACGGTCTACCATCCCAGCCCCTCAGCGTCCCTGATCACTTGCTCCAGCCGCTTGGCAACGATCTCCCGCCGCATCTCGGTGCGCAGTCTCACCAGGTCTTTGAGCTTTTTGATCTGTGCCTCGAGCGACTCGATCTCCGACTCGTGCCGGCGCTGGCGCTCGTCGAATTGTTTGTCGAGCAGCTCGGCCAGTTTGGCCTTGAGCTTGTCCTTCTTGCTATCCGTTTTCGCCTGGGCCAGGTCGCGCGCAGGCGCTCGACATCATTGGACACACGAAACTCACCGACCGTGAATCCTTGTGGGACCTGGCCAGAGAAGTTGAAGTTGCCGGGGGCCATATCGGTCGAAGGCCCTTTGTAGGAGTCGAAGCGTGGATCCGAAGTGGCACTGGCCGGTTTTTGATCGGCGCCGACTTGCGCGTAAGACGTTGCAACAAGGGCAGTCAGGCCCACTGCGGTGGTGAGGCTCAGCAAGGACTTTTTGAACATGATTGAACTCCTTGGTCTGGGTTTCGGATAAGGGTTAACGTTCACGAGGCTCGGACTTTGCGTCGCTGGCTCCCAGCTCGCTGTTCAGCGCTTGCACTCTCGCAGCAAGTGGTTCGGACAGCTCTGTCACATGATCGCGCTCCGGTCAACCGCCGCCGTGCAAGTTCGCCTCTACGCCAGGGTACGGTCCCTCGCCTGCTGGATCTGCTGGGTGATCTGATCCGCACGAGCCGGCAGCCAATCGTCCGACGCAGCGTGTCGCGCCGTGCCTCCGGGTTCGTGTTGAGCCTTCCAGGGCCCCATGAGTGCGAGCATACCGCCGCTGAATGCGAGAAGAGCCAGCCCGCCAACCGCCCATCGCCTGCGACGCGTCCGGACCGAATTGGGCCGGGCCTCTTCCGGGATGGCCTCGTCTGGCAGCGGAACTGCGAGAGGTTGTTGCACGTGGGCCAGGCAGCGCCCCAGCAGGTCGGCGACCTCGGTCGCGGTCTGGAAACGCTTGTCCGGGTCCCTGGCCATCAGGCGAGCGACGATCGACTCAAGCCAGGCGGGAACTTCGGGGTTGACCTCGCGGAGCGGGCGCGGGTCGTCGTCACAGACGCGCCGCAGAACGGCCAGGGGGGAGTCGGCCCGGAACGGTGGATGGCCGGCGCACGCCGCGTACAGAGTGCTCCCCAGGCTGAAGAGGTCGGCTCGATGATCGGTCGTCTCGCCGCGCGCCTGTTCGGGGGACATGTAGTGCGGCGTCCCGGCAACCACGCCGCTATGGGTCATCGCCGCCTCCGCCGCTGCGCGGGCCAGGCCGAAATCGGTCAGGCGCACCCGCTCCACACCGTCCTCGAGCAGGATATTCGCCGGCTTGACGTCTCGATGGACCAATCCCTGGGCGTGGGCGGCCGCCAGCCCGGCTGCTGTTTGCATGCCGATTCTCAGGATCTCCGGAAGAGACAGGGGTCCGACTCTATCCAACCGGTCCTGGAGCGAGCGGCCGGGCACGTATTCCATGACCAGGAAAGGCAGCCCCGCCGCCTCGACAACAGCGAACACGGCGACGACGTGCTCGTGGACAACCGCGGCCGCGGCCCGCACCTCGCGAAGGAATCGCTGTCTCGCCGCCCCGCAGGAGGCCAGCGGGGCGGACATGACCTTGACAGCGACGTTTCGGCTCAGGGCCGGGTCGAACGCCTTGAGCACCACACCCATCCCCCCGCGGCCAAGTACGCCCTTCACCTCATAGGTGCCAATCCTCCCCAGCGAATCGGGCCAATCAGAAGATGCGAGGAAGTCGAGCGATTCCTCGGCAGCCCCACCCGGAATACTAGGGCCGGTCTGGTCTGCCGCGAGATAGCGGCGAATCGGCTCCAGGCACTCGTCATGGCCGACCAGTCGGTCGAGCACGTCCCGGCAGTCCGCGCACTGTTCGAGGTGTTCCTCGAGCCCGGCGATCTGAGCCATCGGCAACCGGTCCTCGGCTAGCAGTCGCAGCCGGTCGAACTCACAGCGGTCCCGTTTGATCTTCATGATTAGCCTCGTTGGTGATTGCCGCGTCTTCGCCAAGGTGCTCGATTCGTCGCTTCAGGCGGGCCAGAACTCGGCTCCTGGCGACGTAGACGGCCCCGACCGACAGCCGTAACTCGGTTGCGACCTCGACCGGCGGACGGTCGTCGACTGCCGTCTGCCAGAATGCTTGCCAGGTGGTCGGCGCGAACTCGCCGCGAACCTCTTCCGCGGCCCAGTGGAACACCTGTCTGCGGTACTCGGCGTCGAAGAGGGCCGTTGCGGACGGGTCGGCGGATGGCTGGGCCTCCAGGAGATCCTGAACGCTGGAAGCCCCGCTGCCGCGGAGCTGGAACCGCCGTCGTGTGACAAAATTGATCAACAGGTTGCGGGCAATTCGCGACAGCCAACCGCGAAAGCTGCCGAGGGCCGGATCCCAGCGTTCGACGGCTGCGCCTACCGACCGAAAGACCTCCTGACAGAGGTCCTGCGCGTCAGCGTCCTGAAGCCCCTTGCGTCGGGCCAACCTGTAGATCAATGGCTCGTAAATCGCCACGAACTCGCTCCAGGCCGTCGTATCGGCCGGGTTACGAAGCTTGACGATCAGCGAGCACCGCGTGGCGGGTGGCTCGTCCATCGCACCTCCTCTCCTTCAGCTATACACAGCCAGGGCGAAACCCTTACACGGATTCTCTCGGTATATGAGATCCATGGTAGACGCCGACGAAACCGCCGCACATGGAGCGGGGTGCGAAATGCGCCGGTCTCTCCGTTGCTTCTTGCAAGTTTGACCAGGCGACGGCCTGGACGAACGCCAGGCCGGTTGATCAGGAGTGTTCGGCCAGAGAATCAAGTATTTCTACCGATTCCGGATCCTCGTTCGATTCGTCACTCTTTTCAGGCTCACCCGATCCGTCGTTTTTCTGAAGCTCGTCAAGAATTGCCGCGCCCCGCGGTCCGAGAGATTCGAAAACCTGGTGCGCCTCTTCACGGACCCGGGGAATTGAATCTCCCAGGGCCGCGAGCACGACGGCGCCAGCTTTGACGTCGAACGACTCCTCAGAGGCGGAAAGCAGGTAACCCGCGGCGATCAGCCGCACGCGCGAGTTCGGGTCCGAGACCAGGTGGTGCATGAGCTCGGTGATCTCATCGGAACGGGCCAGTTTGAGCGCCATCGTCGCGTTCAACCGCAGGCCGTCGTCGGCATCGGCCGTGCACTCGATGAGAAGAGGAATCGCGGCATCTGGAAGCACCTCGAGCCGGCCCAGCGCGTTGGCTGCGTTCGCTCGGACCTGGAGTTCGGGATCGCGCAGGGCATCGATCAAGGAGGGGATGGCCTCATCGGGAATTGCCGCCGCCTTCATCCAACCCGCGGATGCCATGATGCGGATGTCGTCAGAGGCATCTTTCAGACCGGCGATGAAAGCCTGCGTCGTTTCCGGCGGCTGGATGACGGCAATGGCCCTCATGGCCTGCTCGCGCACACTCACCTCTCCTGTCTGGGCGGCGTGGAGTAGAGCGCCACCCGCGGCCACAGCGTCGGGCCCGATCTTGGCCAGGGCCAAAGCGGCATTCGCCTGGACCTCCGTACTGTCATCCTCGAGGAGCCGTCCGCATAAGCCGTCGATCACCGCTGGAGTTGCGCCGGCAAGCTTGGGCAGTGCCTTCATCGCCTCGATCTTGACCTGGTCATTTGCATCTTCAAGCAGGGGTGCCAGGATGCCAAGGTTTGCCTTGCTCGTCTCTCCCCACCGTCCCATGGAGACCACGGCGGCGGCGCGCACCAGAGGGTCGTCATCCTGGAGCCCCGACAGAACCAACTGAATCACAGTCGAGGATGGAGGGCCGATCTCGCCCAGGGCGAGGATGGCCTGACTGCGGACGCCGCCGTCTTCATCCCGAGCCGCTTTCTCGAGCGCCGGTTGAGCGGAGACCGCCCCCCCACCCAGATTGCCCAGCGCTTCGGCGGCATTGCGGCGCACCTGCGGGTTGAGATGGCTGAGGGATTCCACCAGGGCGGGGATCGCCTCGTCCGCCGACTCCCCCATCTGCCCTAGCGCTTCAGCCGCCAGGGCGCTAACGCGGTTGTCTTGATCTTGAAGTGCCTGCACCAGGCCCGGCACGGCGGCATCGGCTGCGGGTTCACCGATCTTGCCCAGAGCTTCCACAGCCTCGGCCCTTACAAGATCGTTGTTGTCAGCCATCGCCTCGACCAGGGCCGGCGCAGCATCCTCGGCCGCCACGCCGATGGTCCCCAAGGCCTGGGCGGTCTGTGCTCTCACGACGTTGTCCGGGCTCGTCAGGCCCTCGACAAGGATTTCAGTTGCCGCTTGGTCGAGCGGCCCGACCTGCGCGATGGCCTCGGCCGCCGCCGTACGCACCGACTCATCCCTGTCTTGCAAGAGTGGAACGAGAGCGGAGACCGCCGGCGCGGCCGCGTTCTTCAAGCCGCCAAGCGCCGGGCGGCAGCAGCTTTTACCAAGGCGCTTGCGTCTTGCAGAAGGTCAACCAGCGCGGCGGCTGTGACTTCGACTTCCCCTCCGATCTCGCCCAGGGACTGAGCTGCCTGGCAGCGAAGTGTCTCGTCGCCCTCTTTTGACAGGGCGATCAGCTTGGGAACAACTGCTGCCGCGGGCGGTCCGATCATCCCCAGCGCCTCGATGGCCTGGGTACGCACCACCGTAGTCTCATCGTCCAGGGCCAGTTCCAGGGTCTTCACAGCGAGCTCGACGGGGTTCAATCGCGCCGAGGGTGCGCCGCGCCTTTTCCACAGGCTTAACCACCCGATTCCTCTTCTCGTCGAATTCTGCCGCCGACGGAAGAACCGCCTCTTTCGTGTTTCGGTAGCACGTTGCTTGCCCAGGATGCCGAGCGCTTCGGCTACGCTCTGCCGCACGAAGGGGCTGGGATCCTGGATAAGCGTGGCTAATGCCGGCGTGGTTTCGATGGAATGGAGCCGGCCCAGCGCGGCCGCGACGACTGCCCGAACATGCTCATGAGGATCATCCAGATGACGGATCAATGCGGGAATGATTGACGGGCCGATCGTCTCCAGGATCAACGGAAGCTGATCCCGCTGCTCCTTGGTCAGCGCCGACACGGTATTCAGAGAACGTAGCAGTGGAGTGATGGCCACGACCCCGAAAACGGGGAGCGCAGTTCCTTGCGCGCTCGTGAATGGGCTCGTGTGGGCTCCAGAAATCGGCGATCGTCTCGGCCAGTAGCTTCCCTTGTCGTAGAGAGGCGAAGATCTGATGCAGCAATACCATCGTAAAGAAGAGCTTGAAGCCGGCAAGTAGTGTTTTCGCGGGCCAGGCGGTTTGACGAACGAACTCGGCTCCCAGGATATGGTGCGACTTGGCCATGTTAAGAATGTCCACGAGCCCCATGACCCGGGTGAGGGAATTCGCCAGGAAATCCGCATAGTGCGGTCCCCCGCGCTCGTCCGCTACCTCGTACCAGCTTCGGCCGACGGTTTCATAGAGCCCTTGGTTGAGCAACGCGAACCCACCAATGAGTGCCACGGTCGCGGAGATCAACAAGGGAATGCGGACTTGCCTGCCGTACTGCTTCAAATGCATGGCCGGTAATTGGCCCTTGAGCGGGTTATGGAGAGCCTTGTAGCCCCTTTCCACCTCGTTCCGCTCCAGGTCGATGAACATGTAGGCCAGGCACGCAGTAGTGCCCATGAGCATCAGCGCCGCGCTACAAATAATCCTCAGGACCGGGAATAACCCACCCGCCAGCCCGCCCGTCAATAGAAGAAGGAGGGTGACCGCCAGGAACTCCGACCACGAGGCCCAGCCGAGCAGAAGCTCCCAGAGACGGAAGCCGCCCCTTATGCAGCCTCTCACCACCATGCCAAAGACCCGCAGCACCCAGCCAATCAAGCCAATCTTCCACAGCACGGCGCCTGCCACCACGGCCCCGGCAAGTATGCCGAGAAGCAGATGTGAAGTCCGCGCCTGCTCCAGTCTGGCGAGCCATTCCGAGGTATTAATGTTCATAAGCCTTTGCGCCCGATCGCCTTTCCTGGGTCCGACGTGTTCTCTGCGGTTGCTGCGTCGCGATGAGCTGGAACGGAAGGACCATAACGGAGTATGACAGCGGCAAAAACGATACCATCCAGCCTGTTCTGGCCCAGAATTTGCACCATTGGATTAAGGTTCGTAAAGTTCGACACACGACCGTTCGGAGACTTCGACGATGACCGATGAAACCCCGCGGCCGCTGACGGCCGCCGACGTGATGACGCCCAGTCCGCGCACCTGCTCTGCATTCAGTACCATTCTCGAAGCGACCATGATTTTCCGGGATGTCAAGTGCGGCGCTGTGCCAGTTGTTGACGGCGGCCGGCCGATCGGCATTGTGACAGATCGCGATGTGGCGATGGCTGTGTCCACGTTTCCTGATCTGGACCGTCGATCGGTCTCCGAGATCATGAGCAAGGACGTCGTCACGGTCGCGCCGGACGCCTCGCTGCCCGACGTTGCGGCGAAGTTTGCTGAGCATGCGCTGCACCGCCTGTTGGTGGTTGATGCCGACGACCAACTTCAAGGGATCATTGCCTGGGCTGACCTCGCCCCTCACGTTCCCGAAAAAAGCATTGGTCACGTTGTGACTGAGACGCTCGAACAACCTTGACCCGCGGCCACCCTGGCGAGGTAAGCTTCGCAAAATCTTTCGCCTGTCGATCTCGATGCCAGCGTCGCTTACCTGGCCTTATCCTTTAGACGCCCACAGCCGGAACCGTGGGCGCTGTCTTTTGTTCGGAGAAGACGAGCTTCTGGATTCGATCGCTCGCTTCCGCCAGGGTGCCAACCACATCTGTGGCACCGAGCTCAACCAGCTTTGCCGAGTCTCGAGCGAGATCGTCCGGACGGCTCCAGCGGCTGACCACGATCATGGGCGTGTCGGCGAAGCGAATTCGTAGTTGCCGCAGCAAGTAGCGGCCGAGGCTTAATCCTTCGCGCGGCAGCACCGACATGACGATGAGCTTAGGGGAATGCTCGGACACTCGCTCGGTTACCTGCAATGACGAATCCGTGTCCGTGATGATCTCCAGGGTGCAGCCCAACGAGGAAACAAGTTGCCCTAGCATCCGCAGCATCAAGGTGTCGGATGTATCCTGCACAGCCAATCCCACCAGCGGTACGGGCGACGTGGCCGGCACGATACCGTTCAGCTCGTGCTTCCCATCATTCCCGGCTACCGGGGACGACACGCTGGCATCCGGCATGCCTTCCAGTTTATCGAGGATCTCGTCAACGGCCGACCACACAAAGTCTCGTTCCGCGTCTCCCAGCTCGCCCCGCGCCATGTCGCGTTCCGCCCTCGCGAGGACCGGTATCAGAACCTGATCGAAGACCTCGGCGCGCGGTTTGTCCTGAATCTCCTTGTCAACCACGTCGAAGGCTCTCTCGCGATCCAGCGCAACGAGCCGCTGATAGAGCCTTACATCTGGCTCGAGCTCTGCCTCCTCACCCAAGAGCGTCGCGAAGAACCATAGGTTGGGCACATACTTCCCGAGCACGGCCATGCAGACCGTCAGGGGAGTTGAGAGCAGCAGGCCCAGGGTACCCCAAAGCCAGGTCCAGAACATCGCGGCAACCAGAAGGCCCAGGGCCGAGATTCCCGTGGTCCTGCCATAGATGACCGGCTCCAGGAAGCTGTTGAGCCCGACTTCAACGACGGCGAAAAGAGCGACGACCTCGAGCGGAGCAGCCCATCCAGGGAAGCGGGCGAACGAAAAGACCAACGGCAGCGCAAACGCCACTGCGGGTCCGACATAGGGGATGAACCGCAGCATCGCCGCGAGGCACCCCCAGAGGACTGCGTAGTCAACCCCGATTAGCCAGAGACCCAACCCGATGACCAGTCCGAAGCCCGTGTTGACCATGGCGAACATGGCCAGGTATCGGCTGATCCGCTGCCCGATTTCTTGCATCGTCCGGGTTGTGACGGTGACCTGGCGGTGGCCGAAAAGGCTGACGATCCGGTCGTTGAGCTCGTCTCGGCCCATGAGCATGAACAAGACCAGGATGAGCACAAAGCTGCTAACACCCAAGAACTCCAGGTAGGGACCCAGCGACGAGCGGAGCCGATCCTGGAACCACGGCTGCGTGACAACCTCTACCTTCTGGATCGGCACGCCACCCTGAGGCTCGCTGGTGGGCGACTCCTCGATCTTGGCAGTCACATGTTCGGCCATATGCTTCAGGCGGTCTGTCGTCGATTCCTGCCCAGGCTTCATCAGTCCGCTCAACTTGGCCTCGATATTCTCCTGATAGTTGGGCAGACGATTGGCAAGCGAGGTGAGTTGTTGTCCGACGACGTAGCCGATCCCCGCCAGAAGTCCCAAGCTTAGAAGGACTGTCAGGACTACGGCAGCGGCGCGAGGAACGCGGGCTCGCTCAAGAAGTCGAGCCACCGGCGCCAGGGCGAAACTCAGCAGCACTGACAAAGCCAGAGGCTTGAGCACTTCACCCGCGAAATACATGAAAGCAATGATGGAGAAGATCAGGATCGTGATCTTGAACGGATCAGCCAGCGTGGAAACCTTGCGTTGCTCGGCCACGGAGAAACCTTTCGGTACAGCATCGTAGGGTCGTACGCGTCATCGGACAAACCACCATGCAATTGGCTCGCCAAATCGAACGGAACTTCAATGGTTTTTCATACTCCATAGCCTGGCGAGTTAACAGGCTCGCGGCGGATCGGCCAGTTCACCGTGCACGCGTCTCAAAAACTCATCACTGGCTTGGTCATGCGAGAGCAGGTGGTATCCGCACCAGATGTCCCAACCTGCCCTCAGTCTTAAATGAGGGCTGACGAGGTCGGGCAGAATGATGACGTCAGGCGAATATACGGTCTCCCCGACGCTTCTGAATTTGTACTTGAGCCGGATCCAAAAACGAAAAAGCGTGAAAAAGCCATCATCCGCCTCCGGCCAGTTCAGCATGAGATGCCCGTTCGCGGCCGTCGCGAGATCAGATTTCGGCCAGAGCCTGAAACTCGGCCCGCTCTTTCTCTTGATCGTTCGCATGAGGCCCTTCCCGAAGCTCGGCATACGTAGCGACAGACCCGGATCGCGCACCCTTTGCGCACCGCGTAGATGTTTCTTACAGTGGAATGCAGCAAAGAGCCAGAGTCCATCGAGAAAGCATTCATGACAGCCAAGATCGCAATCGCAGCCGACCTCGAATCGAACGCGGGGCTGGCTCATGAGCCGCGTGGTCCAATCACAGCTCGTAAGCCGGAGCTTCTGTCTCCCGCAGGAGACCGGTCCTGCCTGCTTGCGGCCGTCGAGAACGGGGCCGACGCGGTTTACTTCGGGCTGCAAAGGCATAACGCGCGGATCAGGGCGACGAACTTTGAGGGGGATGACCTGGCCGACGTCATGACCTTGCTGCATGGGAGGGGAGTCAGAGGCTATGTCACCCTCAATACGCTCGTCTTTTCCCATGAGCTGGCCGATGTGGAAGCCTCGATACGCGAGCTGGCCCTGGCGGGTGTTGACGCGGTGATCATTCAAGACCTGGGTCTGGCGCGGTTGATCCGGGCGATCACTCGGGACCTGGAGATTCATGCGTTCGACCCAGATGTCGATCACGAGCGAAGAAGGTGTCAGGCTGGCGGCCGAGCTTGGCTGTTCTCGGGTGATCCTGGCTCGCGAGCTGTCACTCGCAGAAATCGGCAAGATTCATAGCCAGACAGACATGCCGCTCGAAGTGTTCGTTCACGGGGCGCTCTGCGTCGCGTATTCGGGCCAGTGCCTGACCAGCGAAGCGCTCGGAGGTCGCTCGGCCAATCGCGGTCAGTGTGCGCAGGCCTGCCGCATGCCCTACCAGATCATCTGCGATGGCGAGGCGGTTGACCTCGGTGAAACGCAGTACTTGCTTAGCCCGCGAGACCTGGCGGCCTTCGACCTGATCCCCCGCCTGATCGAGCTTGGCGTCGCCAGCTTGAAGATCGAAGGACGCCTCAAATCGGCGGAATATGTGGCCAACATCACTCGCCATTACCGTCAGGCGATCGACGGCGCGTGGGCCGGCCGGCCGGCCGAGTTCACGCCCAGCGACGTGCGGGAGATGGAGCTCTCGTTTTCGCGTGGGTTCAGTCACGGGTTTCTCGACGGCACCAACCATAAGATCCTGGTGAGGGGAGACTATGCCAAGAAGAGGGGGATTTTCCTCGGTCGAGTCGAGGCGATCACGCGGACTGGAGTCAGGCTGGCGTCCGCCGCGCCTGTCAAGCCGGGCGATGGGGTTGTCTTCGATGGAGACGGCGCCGGCAGCGAGACCGTTGCCGAACAGGGCGGCCGGATCTACGAAGTGATGACGCTCCCGCCGGACCGGATCGAGCTGCGATTCGGCCGCGACGCAATCGACCTGGGGCGGCTACGTGTCGGCCAGCGGTTGTGGAAGACCGATGATCCCGAGCTCACGGCCCGACTGCGTCAGTCTTATCAAGGACCGCCCTCGCGACTCGTCGATCTCGATTTCGAGGTTCAGGCCGAGCTCGGCCTACCGCTACGGATCGAGGCCAGGACGGCGACCGGATATCACGCTTCCGTCCGGACTTCGTTTCCACTCGAGCCCGCCCGATCGCGGGGGGCCGACGCGGCTCTCTTTCGAGACCAGCTCGGCCGCCTGGGTGGCACGATCTATCAGGCTGAGGCACCTTCGGGCTGTCGTGGATGGCAGCCCTATGGTGCCCAAAAGCGTGCTCAATCAGCTTCGCCGCGAGCTCGTCGCCACGCTGGATGAGGCTGCCGCGACGCCCCCCATCCGGAGCTTGGCCGCCGGAAGCGTGCTGCCGGCGCTGCTGGGCCCCGTCGCCGCGGAGCGCGATCGCCAGCGGAGCGAGCGACTGCCACGGCACTCGTCTCCCGAGCTCTCGGTTCTTTGCCGCCTGACTTCACAGGTCGAGGCAGCCGTTGCGATCGGCATCGGAACCATCTACGCCGATTATCAGGACATCAAAGAGTACGCCGGCGCCGTCGCCGCCGCCCGGCGCGGCGGTGCGTCGATCTACCTGGCCACGCCTCGCATCGAGAAGCCCGGTGAGGCCAACCTGTTTCGATACCTTGCCAAGCTCGGTGCCGATGGCATCCTCGTCCGCAACGCGGGGGGACTTTACTTCTGCGCCGAGCGAGGAGTTCCGTTCGTGGCCGACTTCTCGCTCAACGCAGCCAACCCGCTGACCGTGGAGCTGTTCAAGAACCGAGGCGCCACGCGAGTGACGGCTTCGTACGACCTCAACATTGGCCAGCTTGCCGATCTTCTGGACGCGGTTCCTTCAGACTGGCTGGAAGTGGTAATCCATCAGCAAATCCCCATGTTTCACATGGAGCACTGCGTCTACTGCGCCTTTCTGTCGCCAGGTACCGACAGCACGAATTGCGGCCGTCCGTGCGACCACCACGATGTCAAGCTGCGCGATCGCGTGGGCACGGAGCATCCGCTGAAGGCCGACGTCGGCTGCCGCAACACGCTCTACAACGCGGTGCCCCAGACCGCGGCGGAATTCCTGCCCCGGCTTCTGGGTCACGGTGCCCGGCATCTCAGAATCGAGTTCCTGGACGATTCTGCGACGAGTGTTGAGAGGACCCTTGGCCTCTATCGCGAGCTGCTCGCGGGCTCGTGCGATGCCAAGACCCTCTGGCGCGAGCTCAAGGCCTCAAGCCAGTACGGTGTGACGCGAGGAGCGTTGGCAGTTCTTTAGATCGTTTTCGGGGCGATTCGAATCCTCCAATCTGCTTCGATCATCCCTGGCCCTATTTCACCTTCTCCCGACATCTCCATGAACCCAGGCCGCGGCGTCGTCTATCTGGTGGGATCGGGGCCTGGCGATCCGGGCCTTCTCGACCCGACGCGGGGCTGATGTCCTGGCGCGCGCCGACGTCGTGGTTTACGACCATCTCGCCAGCTCGCGATTGCTCGACCTTGCCAGTGCGGACGCGCTGCGGATCTGCGCGGGCAAGTCAAGCGGGCATTGCACGCTCAACCAGGACCAGATCAACCAGATCTTGCTCGAGCATGCAACCGCTGGGCGGGTGGTTGTCCGGCTCAAGGGGGGCGATCCGCTGGTCTTTGGACGAGGTGCCGAAGAGGCCGAGTTCCTCGTTCGTCATGGCATCGCTTTCGAGATCGTGCCTGGCGTTACCGCGGGCGTCGGCGCCACTGCATTTGCCGGCATCCCTGTCACTCACCGAGGCGCGGCCTCGGCCGTGGCCTTCGTGACCGGCCACGCCGATCCAGAAGCTGAGCCGCCGGAGCAGGCCGGCCAGCCACGGATTGACTGGGCGGCCCTGGCGCGGTTTCCGGGCACGCTGGTGGTGTACATGGGCGTCACTCACCTGGCGGCAATCTGTCGGACGCTGATCAAACATGGCAAGCCCGCCGACACTCCGGCCGCCGTAATTGAATCTGGCACACTGCGCGTCCCAGCGCGTTGTCAAGGGAACCCTGGAAACGATCGCCGGCGAGGCCAGCCGCGCAGTGGTTCGGCCCCCTGCTCTGCTGGTGATCGGAAGCGTGGTCGAACGCAGGTCCGAGCTGTCCTGGTTTGAATCACTTCCCCTGTTCGGCCAGCGGATTCTGATCACCCGTCCTATCGACGAGGCGGAACGCTCGGCGGCAGTGCTGGAATCGCTGGGGGCCGAGGTGTTGGTCGCTCCGACCGTTGAAATCCTGCCCGTTCGCCGATCCCGGCCCAGCTCGACCGCGCCATCCAGGACCTGCGGAACTTCGACTGGCTGGTCTTCACGTCGGGCAACGGCGTGCGCGTTTCTTGTTCGAACGTATGTTCGAGCGAGGTCTGGACGTGAGGGCCCTGGGCCACCTGAAAATCGCGGCGATCGGCCCGGGCACCGCCCAGGCGCTCGAGCGATATCACTTGCTGGCCGACCTGGTTCCCGACACTTTTCGATCGGAAGCCCTGGCCGAAGCACTGGCGGCACGAGCGTCCGGGTGCCGGATCTTGCTGGCTCGCGCCGATCGCGGCCGTGCGGTGCTCAAGGAAGAGCTGGCCAAGGTGGCCCAGGTCGATCAAGTGGCCGTCTACCGCAATGCCGACTCGGAATCGCTGCCCGAAGCCGTGGTCGAGCGCATCGCCAGCGGAACGGTCGACTGGATCATGCTGACCAGCTCGGCCATCGCAGCGCGGTTGCACGCACTCTTGCCGGAGCCGCGCGAGTGCTCGGGTCGGGCGAGAAACGAGGCTGGCCAGCCTCAGTCCGGTGACTTCTGCTACGATCGGCCAGCTTGGCTGGACCGTAGCCGTCGAGGCCAGTACTTACACCTGGGAAGGCTTGGTCCAGGCTCTCGTGCAGCACGTCGCCGCCGAGCGATCCCACGCACCTGCACGCACGGTCAATGCATGAGCGGCACGCTCTGACATTCATCGGAGCTCGAGGATCGTCTCCACGCCCTGCCAGAGCAGGAACGCGCCGCCGAGGATGAACAGGATATCCATCGCGAGGTTTCGACCGAATATTCCAGCGACGAGGTCAAGGAGGAAGATCAAGCAGATCAGGCCGGCGATTCCGATCGCCGTGTAAGTAATGATCTTCTCGGTCTGCATGGCGAGACTCTCCGTTGAGCGTGAAGCAATAGCCGTTGTCACCAATTTACCACAAATCCCCAAGCGGGCGAGATCTTCGTGGGGGACTTGTTCGGTTTCTCGGAAGCTCGGGAGCGATTTCTACCTCGCAGCGCAAGAACTCAATCTCCCGGCCTCGAATCCCGTTAGCGACGATCATGGTCGGACGAGGAAAACAGGCCCGGTCACGAGCCAAACTCCGACATCCGCCGGTACGTAGCCCCGGTTTGCACCGGTGGGTCCAGCCAGCGCTCCTTGGGGACCACGCGGGGGACGTATCCCTCGATCCGGCTGGGATGGAAATCCCGGATCACAGCGAGCTTTCGATCGATCAGAGGGCTGGAGGCGGCGTCGAGCTTGGCCAGAACCTTGGCGTCGTCGGTCAACAGGTCGTCTTCGTGAAGCACGCCGAGCCGGAATCCCTCGCGGAGAGCGTCGGCGAACTCGTTGTAAATGAAAGCCTCGGTGGGGCTGGCCCACCAGTCGCGATTCATCACGTCGAAGAGGGCGGCTGCCTCTCTGGCTACCGCCAGGTCGGTCAGCACGATCGTCGATTCGACGGTCGTCAAATGGCTCAGGATTCGGCCGACCTCGCGGGGGGTGACCACGCGGCAGGCCAGGCCGTCGCGCAGGAAGTAATCGAGCCGATCGGCGCAGAGCAAGGGCAGGGGTCGCTCCAGGAGCGGATAGACCGAGTCGTCATAAAAGTCGGCCGAGTGAAAGCCGAGACGAGACACGGCCGCGGCGATGTCGGGACGGTCGAGCATGACGGGCTTCAAACTCTCGTGGTGATCCTGCTCGTCGGATGTCACCACGAAATCGACTGCGTGTGAGAACGCCGTGTGCGAAATATCGTGCAAGAGCCCGGCGATTTGCTCCTTGCGAGGGGCTCCCAGCCGCTCCAGCAGGAGATAGACACCCAGGCTGTGCTCGAATCGGGTCACATCCTTGAACGAGAAGGCGATCGCCGAGGGGCCGGCCTGGTAAACCCCTCGCAAGCGCTGGAAGGTAGGCACGCCGATCAGGCCCAGAACACCCGCGTCGGTGATCTCGGCATCCCCATAAACTCTGTCTTTCCAACGCATTGAGCCCGATCTCCCCTGACGCCGCCGGCCGCCGCCGCCAGCGCCTGGCCTTCTTTCATAATCATACGCCATGTCGCGTTTTGCAAGACGGGCCGGGTGCGCACGGTCTCGGGACATGGATTACCGGCATCTGCTCGGTTGATTTTGCTTGCCGGGCAGGTGACGATAGCCATCCGAATAAGAAGCGGTCTGGGTCGGGCCGTGCTTCCTTTCAAACCGCGTCTCGCGAGATGTTCGATTCATGCAGTATGAACGGCAGTCATAGAGGAGATCGTTGATGTCCAGATACAAGTCTGCGGCGGGGTGGGTCGTCCCCTTTCTGGGAGCCTTGGGTCTTCTTGAAAATCTGGGGCCGCCGGCCGCCGGCCGCGAACCCAGTAACGTGAGGAGCGTGACGCAGATGAATTTTGGCAAGACCCCGGACGGCACTGCCGGTCGAGCTTTACGTGCTGAAGCCGGCAAGCTCACCGTCAAGGTCATGACCTACGGAGCGATCGATCACCGAGATCGATGCCCCCGACCGCAACGGCAAACTCGGCGACGTCGTCCTCGGATTCGATAACCTGGAAGGATACCTCACCAAGGAGCCCTACTTCGGCGCCACGGTGGGACGGGTGGCCAACCGGATCGCCAAGGGGAAATTCACCCTGGGCGGGCACGAGTATTCGCTGGCCACCAACGACGGCCCCAACTCGCTGCACGGCGGGATCAAGGGGTTTGACAAGGTCGTCTGGAAGGCCGAACAACCATTCGGGACCGACAACGCGATATCGGTCAAGATGACCTACCGCAGCCCCGACGGCGAGGAAGGCTATCCGGGGAACCTGTCGGTGAGCGTTACCTTCACCGTGACCGACAAAGACGAGCTCAAGATCGAGTACGCGGCAACCACCGACAAGCCCACGCCGATCAACCTTTCCAACCACAGCTATTTCAACCTGGCCGGCCGGACCACCGAATCGATCCTGGGCCACCAGCTGATGCTCGCCGCCGACCATTACACCCCGGTTGACGAGACGCTTATCCCCACCGGCGAGATCGCCCCCGTCTCGGGCACGCCGCTTGACTTCACCCAGCCCACCGACATCGGCAAGCGCATCGATGCAGCTCAAGGGCGAGCCCAAAGGCTACGACCACAATTTCGTGCTCAACAGCGGCGGCAAGACCCTCGCGCTCGCCGCCCGAGTCTACGAGCCCAAGACCGGGCGGCTGATGGAGATGTTCACGACCGAGCCCGGCGTGCAGTTCTACAGCGGCAACTTCCTGGACGGCTCCAACAAGGGCAAAGACGGGATCGTCTACCGCAAGCATCACGGCTTCTGCCTCGAGGCCCAGCACTTTCCCGACTCGATCCACCACCCCAATTTCCCTGCGGCGGTCCTGGAGCCGGGGAAGACGTATACGCAGACGACGATTTACAAGTTCTCGGCCAGATAGGCAGTCGGCTGAACGGCTCAGAGCGGAATGGGAGGCCGATCGTCAATCGGCGGTGCCTGGCTCTCGTCTGTTGAGGTTGACCGAGATTGGTGTCATAATGTCGCCCCATCCCAGCAACTCGTGCGCACCGATGTGAAACATGACAAGAAAGCCTCGCGCCGGCGATCCGCCTTGCCGATGACGACAGGAACCGAGCATGCAGACCACACTGGCGTGGATCGACTATCTGATCATGCTGATCTACCTCGCCTTCGTGCTGGGGATCGGCTTTGCGCTCAAGCGGTTCATGAAGACGAGCACCGACTTCTTCCTGTCGGGCCGGTCGATCCCGGCCTGGGTCGCTGGTCTGGCGTTCATCTCGGCCAACCTGGGAGCCCAGGAAGTGATCGGCATGGCGGCCTCGGGGGCCAAGTACGGGATCGCCACCAGTCCATTTCTACTGGCTGGGCGCGATCCCGGCGATGGTCTTCGTCGGCATCTTCATGATGCCGTTTTACTATGGCTCGCGGGCCGCGCTCGGTGCCCGAATACCTGCGGCTACGGTTCGACGAGAAGACGCGGGGTCTGAACGCGATCTCGTTCGCGGTGATGACGGTGATGTCGTCGGGCATCTCGATGTACGCCATGGCCAAGCTGATCGAGATGCCTGCATATCTTCGACGCGCCGTTCTCAGGCTATGGGCCTGCCGATGCACTGGATCTTCCACCTCAGCATCCTGGTCTCGGCCCTCATCGTGCTGGGTTACGTCTACCTGGGCGGGCTGACGAGCGCGATCTACAACGAGGTGCTCCAGTTCTTCCTGATCGTCGCCGGGCTTCCTGCCCCTGGTCTGGCTGGGGCTCCGGAACCTGGGCGGCTGGCAGGGGCTGACGCCAGCAAGGTGCCGGCGGCGTTCACGCACACCTGGGTCGGCATGGAGCATGCGCCCACACCAACCCGCTGGGCGTCGAGTGGTTCGGGCTGATGATGGGCCTGGGTTTCGTCCTCTCGTTCGGCTACTGGTGCACCGACTTCCTGGTGATCCAGCGGGCGATGGCGGCCGACTCGATGACGCGCCGCGCGGCGGACGCCGCTGATCGCCGCGGTGCCCAAGATGTTCTTCCCGTTCCTGGTCATCCTGCCCGGCCTGATCGCCATCGCGCTGCCCACTCCCAAGCCGCAGAGCCGCCGACGGGCCAGCCCGAAGTGCGCGGCGACGCCCAGGCCCTCGGCCAGGGGATCATCCCGGCCAAGGTCGACCCCGATACCGGCAAGGTCGATGGTCGACAGCAACGGTAAGCCGGAGCTCGACTACGACCTGGCCATCCCCAACATGCTGCTTGCATTACTTCCCCACCGGCATGCTGGGCCTGGGCCTCACGGCGCTCCTGGCGAGCTTCATGTCGGGCATGGCGGGCAACGTCACGGCGTTCAACACGGTCTGGACCTTCGATATCTACCAGGCCTATCTCAAGCCCCAGGCGAGCGACAAGCATTACCTGTGGATGGGGCATTTCGCCACCTTCTTCGGGACCGCGATCTCGATCGGGGCGGCGTACGTGGCGACCCGGTTCAACAACATCATGGACCTGCTCCAGCTCGTCTTCGCGTTCGTCAACGCGCCGCTGTTCGCGACGTTCATGCTGGGCATGTTCTGGAAGCGAGCCACCGGCCACGGCGCGTTCTCTCGGCTTGCTGGTCGGGAACCATCGCCGCGGCGATCCACCACGGCCTGACCTTGCCCGCGGGGGCCGACCGCGGGATCAAGGGGGGCTGGCTCACCGAGCCTGTCACTTTCTATCCCAGCGAGATGGCCCAGAACTTCTGGACGGCCATCTTCGCCTGGACGACCTGCTTCGTGGTGACGATCGTCGTCAGCCTGTTCACCCATGCCGCGCGACGACAAAGAGCTGGTCGGCCTGGTCTACTCGCTGACGCCGCACACCGTGGAAGACCACCTGACCTGGTACAAGAAGCCGGTGGCGCTGGGCGTCGTGGTGCTGCTGATGACGCTCGGCCCTGAACCTCGTCTTCCTACTGAGTCAGCGTGGCTGAGCCTCGACAAGTGAATCTCCCTGGATATCCGCCTGCCGATCGGCCTCCTGTTCGCCACGCTGGGCGCGCTGCTGGCGGTCTTACGGCCTGGTCACGTGTTCAGCGACTCCGGCGATGTACGAGCGCTCGCTGGGCATCAACGTCAATCTCTGGTGGGGCCTGGTGATGCTCGCCTTCGGGGTGCTCATGATCGCGCTGGGCCGCGCCGGGCTTACCACACGATCGTCGGAAACACCATCGAGCAAAGGAACCGCATGATGCCGGGCACGCCGCTTCTGCTCGCCGCCGAGACGCACCTCCGGCGAAGCTGCTGTCGCTGGGGATCGCTGACCTGGTGATCGTGGTCGCCTACTTCGCCATGGTGCTGGGCATCGGCTGGTACCTGAAGAGGCAAACCCAGACGGGCGAGGACTTCTTCCTGGCCGGCCGCGAGATGACGGCCTGGATCGCGGGTCTCTCGTTCCTGTCGGCCAACCTGGGCTCGCTCGAGCTCATGGGCTGGGCGGGAGCGGCGTACCAGTATGGCATCCTGGCGACCCACTGGTACTGGATCGGCGCGATCCCGGCCATGCTCTTCCTGGGCATCGTGATGATGCCCTTCTATTACATCTCCAAGACGCATTCCGTGCCCGGTTACCTCCAGCTTCGGTTTGGTGAGGACAGCCGGGCATTCGCGGCGATCTCGTTTGCCTTCATGACCGTGCTCATGAGCGGCGTGAACATGTTCGCCATGGCCAGCGTGATGAAGGTGGTGCTGGGCTGGGACATCAATTTCAGCATCTGGGTCTCCTCGCTGACGGTAGCCGCGTATGTGGCGCTTGGCGGTCTCAAGTCGGCGATCTTCAACGAGGTGCTCCAGTTCGTCCTGATCTGGGCCGGGGCCATGCTCATACCGATCCTGGGACTGATCGAGGCCGGGGGGTGGAGCAACTTGCAGGCGAAGATCGCCGAGCGCATGGGGGGAGGCGATTACACGCACGCCTGGAGCACGCTCGGCTCATTTCAAGATAACCCGATGGGTATCCACTGGACGGGGATCGTCTTCGGTCTCGGGTTCGTGATCTCGTTCGGCTACTGGACGACCGACTTCCTGGTCGTTCAGCGCGTGCTGGCGGCCAAGGACCTGCGCTCGGCGAAGATGGCGCCCGATCATCGGCGCGGCGTTCAAGATGATGGTGCCTTTCATCGTCATCCTGCCTGGCCTGCTGGCACTCGGGCTGCTCGATGAGAAGATCTTGCCGGAGAGCGAGGTCGCAGCCAGAGGCAGCGGATACAGCTACAACGACGTGCTTCCCCTGATGATGGCTCGGTACTTTGGCCCCGGCCTTCTGGGACTGGGTATCACGGCCCTGATCGCCGGCTTCATGGCGGGCATGGCCGGCAATGTGAGCGCATTCGCCACCGTGTGGACTTACGACATCTACCGGGCCTTCATGAACAAGAACGCCTCCGACGCCCATTACGTGAGCATGGGCCGGTGGTGCACGATCATCGGCATCTTCGTGAGCATCGGCACGGCCTACCTGGTGATGCAGTTCTCGAGCATCATGGACTACGTCCAGGCCCTCTTCAGCTTCTTCATCGCGCCGCTCTTCGGCACGGTGCTTCTGGGCATGCTCTGGAAGCGAGCGACGCCGGCCGGCGGCTTCTGGGGCCTGCTGGCCGGAACGGTCTCTTCGATCGCCATGTGGTTCTGGGTCTATATGAGACCCGGAAGCCCTGGCCTATGTGGCGCTCTCGCCTCACGCCAAGCCGATGGCCGAGAACATGTACCGCGGGCTCTGGTCGTGGATCATCTGCGTTGTTGTGACCGTGGCCGTCAGCCTCGTGACCACGCCCAAGCCAGACGCCGAGCTGGTGGGCCTGGTCTACGGCTGCACGCCGATCCCTTCCGAGCAGCACATGCCCCTGTGGCAGCGGCCGATCTTCTGGGCCGGTGTCGTCGGCGCGGTCTTTGTTGCCTTGAACGTGATCTTCTGGTGAGGAAGCAAACCCCGTGACCAAAGATTCTCATCTTTCGATCTGGTTCTTCGTGGGCATCCTGCTCACCTTCTACGGCCTGATCATCGTGGGAGCGGGAATCTACGGCCGGTTTGTGCCGCCGGCCGTGGTGCTCTCGAACCTGCACGCCGACTTCTGGTGGGGGGCGATCCTGCTCGCCATCGGCCTCTTCTACTGCTATCACTTCGCGCCTTCGAAGATCGCCGCACCGTGATCGACGGGGCGATCGGCAACAGACTAACCCCAAGCGTCAGCGAGATTGTCCTTGATCTCCTCGAACTTTCCCTCGCCGACGAAAAGGCCAGCCCAGGAAGCTGATCATCAACGTGGTCATGTGCTGGCGAATCGGATCGTCATTCCGCTTGAATCGATCGATCAACGCCTCAAACTTCTTCTGGCGGTCCGCGCAACTTCCCTCTCCAGGTTCGAGGGTCGAGGCTACCTCCTTGATGTCCTTGACGTACTCGCGGATTGGCTCTTGCTCGGCTTGGACATGCTCCAATCCCCGGTCGATGCAGCCGGCAAGTCGGCCCAGTTGCTTCTCTGCGAACCCCCTTTTTTCGCGTCCAAGTTCCGTTGGATCGACTCGCGGACCTCCTCCAAAGCCTCCGCCATTCGCAGGCCGGGTGGATGGAGTGGACCCCCCTGATCGTCATTGAGAATTCCGCGTATGGCCGCGCAATATTCGAGTACCACGGCGCTGGCCGGGTCGGTTGTGGGAGCGGGTAGATTCGCCGGCCCCACGATGCACTGTCATCGTTGTTGTCGGATCATCTCCTGCAAGGCCCTGCGACTCCTGCGACTCCTCCGCCTTCTGACGCTTGAGCACGGCTTGTTCGATCTTGCGCAGGCTGCGTACCTTCGTGCCGCATCTGAACCTTGGCGTGGCTATCCGCCTCCAATACGGGCTTGGCCAGATCGCGGAGGAAATGGTTGTCGCAATAGCGATGGGGCACGCCGGGGAACTCTGTCGCGATCCCTGTCACGAACGCGTCCTGCTTATCCGAGATCCAGAGGGCAACCGTCTTGTTCAAGGACGAGGCCCAGGCCTTGGCCTGGGCGATCAGCCGTTGGACCTCATCATTGGTTGCCGAGATCAGAGCCTCGGCAAACCACACTCGCTTCTGGGTGAGTTCCCTCACGACATAGAGTGTCTCGTGTCCCTTCTCGGGTTGCAGTCCGTCGATCGAAAGCACGATCTCATCGACCGATTCGTATTGGCGACGCAAGGCTTCAGGGTCTTGCTGACGTGCGGCGAGCATCACCTGGTAACGCCGAATGTACTTGGCGATGGCATCTTCCGAAGCTATAAAATAAGTGAGTTCAGAGAGAATGTCTAAGGATTTTAGGGCATCTTGGAACTATGTTGTGATCATCGGTTGGAAGTGCGGAGAGGATAGGAAAAAACCTTTCTCCCACTGTCAGGTCATTGTTTATTCCGGTTGCGATTCCTGCTCGGCGACGGCCTTCTGAAGCGCCTTCCAACCCAGCAGGCCGCACTTCATTCGCGTGGGTGAGAGCGTCACGCCCAGAAGCTTGACCACGTCGGCGGGCGCGATCTGGCGAGCTTCGTCGAGAGTCGCCCCCTCAACCCGGCCTGCCAGCATTGATGTCGACGCCTGGCTGATCACGCAGCCCTGCCCTTCAAATCGGACACGGTTGATGCGTCCGTCGGCGCCGATCTCAAGTTCGAGGTGAACCTGGTCTCCGCAAAGCGGATTGTCAACGTCGCAGGTCCGGCTCGGGCACTCGAGCCGGCCCCGGTGCGGAGACGAATAGTAATGGTCGAGAATCTCCTCGCGGTAGAGCGGGTCGTCCATTCGTGGTCTCCGTCACGGCTGGCTCATGGCCAGCGGCGCCCTCCTAGAGGTCAGCGATCAGCGGCGCCGGAGCAGCTTCTTGACCGAATCAATGGCCTGTGCCAGGTGTTCCACCTCGCTCCTGGTATTGTACAAAGAAAAGCTGGCGCGCGCAGAGGCCGGTATCCCGAGCCTGGTGTGCAGCGGCATGGCGCAGTGATGCCCGGCACGAATCGCGATGCCATGGCGGTCGAGCAGTTGAGCAAGGTCGTGGGGATGAGTGTTCTCCAGGGTGAAGCCGACGATCGTGCCCTTGTGGTCGAGTGACGTCGGGCCCAGGATGCGCAGGCCGTCGATCCGACCCAGAACGTCGTGGGCGTACCGGAGCAAGGCGCGCTCGTGCGCCTCGACCTCCTCGTGCGGGAACTGGGCCAGGTAATCGATTGCGGCACCTAATCCGATGGCCTCGGCGATCGGTGGCGTGCCCGCCTCGAATTTCCAGGGGATCTCGTTCCATTCCGCGCCCTGCCGATCGACGCGGACGACCATGCTCCCTCCTCCCACGACCGGCGGCATTTCTTCGAGCAGCTCGCGTTTGCCGTAGAGAACGCCGATGCCCGTCGGCCCATACATCTTGTGGCCCGAGAACGCGACGAAGTCGGCATCCAGCCGGGTCACATCAAGGCGGTGATGGGCCAAGCTTTGGGCGGCGTCGATCAGCACGCGCGCTCCCTGAGCATGGGCCATCGAGATGATGCGGCTCACAGGGGGAATAGTCCCCGTGACATTCGACATCCCGGTCACGGCGACCAGCCGCACCCGCGGTGACATCAGATCTTCGAGTGAGTCTGGGTCGAGCTGGGCGTCGTTGGTAAGTTCAATAAACCGCAGGACAACCCCATGATTCCGAGCTAGCATTTGCCACGGGACAAGGTTCGAGTGATGCTCGAGCTCGCTCACGAGGATCACATCGCCAGGCTGAAGTGCATGGCGACCCCAGCTCTGAGCCACGAGATTGATCGCGTCGGTGGTGCCGCGGGTGAAGATCACCTGGCCGCAATCATGGGTGCCCAGGAACCGCGCGACGGTTTCTCTGGCACCCTCGTAAGCCGCGGTCGCCCGCTCGCTCAGGCTGTGAAGTCCGCGATGAACGTTCGCCGGATAAATGGCCATGTAGTCTTGCACGGCTTGCACGACCGAGGCCGGCTTGAGTGTGGTTGCCGGCGAGTCAAAGTAAACCAGCGGCACGCCGTGGCTGAGCTCCTGACTCAAGGCGGGAAAGTCGGCCCGAACTTTGTTCACGTCGAAGCTGCATGGCCAAGCGCGTGTCTGCCGCTTGCTCCGCCAACGATCGTGCACCTGGAATGGGTTTTGCCATCGGTCGCACCTCCTGTTCGCCCGCGCGATGGCGCCGGCCTGTTCGTTCATCTTAGCCGGAATGTCGGCCGGTTGAGACGTTTTTCTCGGGGTGAAGCGCGCGTGCAGGAGGGAACAGGCCATTTGCGCTCTTGCCCGAACTAGCTTCTTGAGCGATCATCGGGCCGGCAGGGGAAATGAGCGATCGACACGTGTACAACCGAACCCGGCAACGTAGACAAGGAGGTCGGTATCATGGATTTCGGGCTGTCGCACGAGCAAGAGAAGTGGCATGACGCGGCGGTCCGGTTCGCGCAAGATGAGCTGGCCGATCCTGATGGCTTGACACGAGACCAGCACGGGGAGTTCTGGCGGGAGGGGTACCAAAGGTGCGGTCGGTTCGGAATCCTCGGCTTGCCGATTCCGGCTACTTACGGCGGGCAAGGGTCCGACATCCCGACCACGATCGCCGCGATGGAGGGCCTAGGCTACGGCTGCCCCGATAGCGGCCTGATTTTCGCCCTGAGCGCCTCGCTCTGGACCATCACGATGCCGATCCTGAACTTTGGCACCGAAGCACAAAAGACCCGGTACTTGCCGTCACTTTGCGATGGCCGAAGCTTCGGGGCCAACGGTGCCAGCGAGCCGCAGGCCGGTTCCGACATCTTCAGCATGACCACGCGAGCCGAGCGCAAAGGCGAGGGCTGGGTCTTGAACGGGCGCAAAGTCTGGATCACCGGCGGGCCGATCGCCGATCTCTTCCTCTGCTTCGCGACCACCGACCCCGCCAAGGGGGTTCTGGGCATCACGGCATTCCTCATCGAGCGAGAGACGCCCTGGCTTCCATGTCGTGCGTGAGATCCCCAAGCTGGGGATGCGCACGGCGCCCATGGGAGAGCTCGTCTTCGAAGACTGCGAGCTGCCCGCCGAAAACCTGTTGGGCCGAGAGGGACGCGGGTCTCGCATCTTCAACGCCGCGCTCGACTGGGAACGCGGAGCGATTCTCGCGAGCGTCGTCGGCACCATGAGGCGCCAGCTCGACCGCTGCATTCACCATGCCCGCACTCGCAAACAATTTGGCCAGGCAATCGGCAAGTTTCAATCAGTCTCGAACCGGATTGTTGATATGATGACGCGGCTCGAGACAAGCCGTCTGCTTATCCACCGCTACGCCTGGCTGAAACAGCAAGGCAAGGACGCCACCATTGCCGCGTCGATGGCCAAGCTTCATGTCTCGGAGTGCTTCGTGCAGAACAGCCTCGACGCCGTGCGGCTCCTGGGCGCCGCAGGTTACTCGGTGGAGGGAGGCGCCGAAAGAGACTTGCGCGACAGCGTCGGCGGCGTGCTTTTCTCTGGCACCAACGATATCCAGCGCAATATCATCGCGCAGCATCTCAGGCTCTAGTTCGTGCCGCTGCCATGCGGACCTTGGACAGAAAGGAGCGCTCATTCGGATTTTCGAGCCCGCAGCGAAGTGGTCCGGCGCGATGTTCCGCGTCGGGTCAGCCAGGCGACAGCCCGCAGGCTCCGCTCGCGAGGTCTTCTGGCAAAGCGGCCCCGCGGCAGGATCGCCATCGGATTCGCCGCTCTGGGCGTTGTGATCATCTACGGCGTGGCCGGATACATGATGATGGGCTGGGCGTTCATGGACGCATTCTACCAGGTTTTCATTACCATCTCCGCCGTGGGGCTGACCGAAGTGCACCCCTTGGTCACGACTCCGCTTCGCGTGCATACCATGACGATCATCGCGCTTGGTCTTTTCTCTTTAGCGTTCACTGTCGCCGGCTTTATCTCCTTCCTTACCGAGGGCGAGCTCCGAAAGTTCCTGGGCCAACAACGAATGATGAAACAGATCGAAACTCTCAAAGAGCATACGATCGTCGCCGGTTACGGCCGCGTCGGGGCTCTTGTCTGCGAAGGCCTTGCTGGCACAGACCGGCCGTTTGTGATCATCGAGCAGAATCCCCAACGGATTCTCGAGATCGAGACTCATGGCTTCCTTCATCTCGTTGGCGACGCGACCGAGGAATCGGTGCTGCAGGAGGCCGGCATCACACGAGCGACCGTCCTGGTCACTGCCCTGGCAAATGATGCTGCGAACGTGTTCCTCACCCTGACGGCGCGCGAGCTTGCTCCCGAGCTGATGATCATTGCACGCGCCGAGCAGCCGAATACGCAGAAGAAGCTCAAGCAAGCAGGAGCGAATCACGTGATCATGCCGGCGGTGATCGGCGCCCACCGGATCGTCTCGCTCCTGACCAACCCGACCGCCGTGGAATTTGTCGAGCTTGTCACGCAGAAATCAAGTCTGGCCATCGAGATGGACGACGTGCCGATCCGGGCCGAGAGCCGACTTGCCGGCCAGACGTTGCGCGACGCCGATATCGGCCGGCTGACCGGGGTGATTGTCGTCGCAGTCAAGCGCGCCGACGGCCGCGTCGAGTTCCCGCCCAGCGGTGATCAACCGTTCGAGCCGGGAGACTGCATCGTCCTCCTAGGCCGCCGGGCCAATCTCGATCAGTTCCGGCGGCAGTTCCTGGTCTGATGGCGTCACACGGGGCCGCGCGGGGATATTTCTTCTTGGGGAAAGGGCCCTCCGGTCTGCGCCGAGGTCGTGAACGATGAGCCAGTAAAGGCCAAGCGCCATGACCATGTGCCCGCCTGCAGCTCGTGCCGGCGGCCAGAGCGTGAACGCCAGCGAGAGCACGGCCACAGACAGCAAGAGCCGACGACGGTGGGTCAGGAAGAGCGCGGCCGGTAGCGTCCAGAGGAAGTAATGATTCCAGCAGACCGGCGTCACGGCGAGCATGAATATGGACGTCAAAGCGAAGATCCCCAGATAGCCGCGCTCGGGTGGCGCGTAGGCCGCGCGCTGTACTGCACATAGCCAGCCGACGGCCAGGGCGGCGAGAATGGCGTACCAGATCTTGAACAGCCAGCCGATTGGCAAGCGCGGCAGCGCCAGAGGAAATGCGTTGGCCGGCACATTCGGGTGGGCTGCGAAAGCGCGTACGAGCGTGATGGGGATGCTCTCGTTATTGGGACGTAGATCGGAGCCACGCTCTACGATAGCCCAGACGCCCTGGTGCTCATGGAACTTACCGGCCTGAGTGCGCATGCCATCGAGCGCCGGCGTCCAGCCGACAGCAGCGACGAGACCCCCGATTCCCAGAGCGCAGAGCAGCGCTATACCCAGCCAAACGTCCCACGACCGCCGACGGGACAAGAGCGTAGCCCAGTGGAAGAGCGGCAACAACTTGATCAATCCAGCCAGCCCGATGAGTCCCGCGGCAGTGATGCCGCGTTCTTTCCTGGCCGCGAGCAGTCCGCAAGTCACCAAAAAGACATTGATAGGATCACTTTGCCCCAGGACGAGCGCATCGGCGAAGAAGGGCGATGCGAGAGCCCAGGCGACGAGTTGACGCCGCGGTGCGATTCCCGTAAGACCATACAGGATCGCTGGCAGAGCCCCGACGGCCGTGACCGATAACCCGGCCCAGATTGCTACGGCGACACCATACGGCAGCGCCGCCAGCGGTGCGAGAATGACATGAAACGTGATCGGATACCTGGCATGCTCGCCAACGTTGAGCTCGCCAGTGGTGGCGAGGAAGCGAGCGGGGCCGTAGACGTATTTGAAGTCGCTCTTCCGGCTGGCGCCTCGGTAAACCACGTAGGCCAGAAACGCCAGCAGGGCGAGGACCAGCATTCCGCGACGTTCGAGCCTCATGCTCCACGCTCGTGGACACGCGTCCGGTGGTGAATCCATCTCAACGCTTCGAGAACTGGAAGCTCTTGCGGGCCTTCTTGTGGCCGAACTTCTTACGCTCGACCATGCGGGCGTCTCGCGTGAGGAATCCACCGTCGCGAAGCGCCGAGTCCAGGTCGGGTCGAAATACCTTCAGCGCACGGGCCAACCCCTGCATCACTGCGCCAGACTGGCTTGGCTTACTGCTGCCGGCGACATTGACGATGACGTCAACCCGACCGCCCATCTCGGTGGCCTTCAGCGGGGCCCGGATATCCGTTTGCTGGACCTCAAGTGGAAAGTAGACGTTGGCGTCGTGGCCGTTGACTTGAAACTGGCCGGTGCCCTCAGAAATGCGTACCCGGGCGACGGCCGTCTTGCGCCGGCCGGTGCCCCAGGTGAAAACTGTCTTCTCGGTCGCTGGCATGTTCGCGTCGCTCTCTTGGGATCGGGAGTTCTTGATCGATCAGGACTCGGTCGCTTCGCCGGCCGACGTGGTTTCCTCACCGGTCGTCGCGTGAGGCTGCGTCTCGGAAGACTCGGCGTGGTCAGATTGAACGGCCGGCA
Organism: uncultured Planctomycetaceae bacterium; assembly: GCA_963813575.1. Taxonomy (GTDB): domain Bacteria; phylum Planctomycetota; class Planctomycetia; order Isosphaerales; family Isosphaeraceae; genus Aquisphaera. The sequence goes on along the minus strand of CAWFAF010000038.1, from coordinate 901,623 downwards.
CGCTCGCCCGCGGAGCAACCGCGGCGGCTGGCTGGAGTTCTGACGAGGCCGCCTCGGTCCGGGGCCCTGACGAGGTCGCCTTTGCAGTGGCTTCTTGCTTGAACAGCGCACCCGCCGATGCGGGACGGCCCGAAAGGGGTTCAAGCGGGATCGGGCACTGGGCCTGGTGGGGGTGATCGCCGCCGACGTATAGTTTGAGCTTGTCCATCATGTGCCGGCCCAGCTTGCTCTTGGGCATCATCCGCTGGATCGCCAGCTCGAGAATCCGCTCGGGCCGGCACTCGAACAGCTTCCACGCCGCTTCGTCACGCTGGCCGCCGGGATAGCCCGAGTACCGCTGGTAGCTTTTCTGCCGCCACTTGTTGCCGGTGAAGACCACTTTGTTCACGTTGGTGACGATCACATAGTCGCCAGTGTCAATGTGTGGGGTATAAGTGGGCCGATGCTTACCCATCAAGATGGGAGCAATCTGGGCGGCCAGCCGGCCGACGACCTGTTCCGATGCGTCGAGCACAAACCACTGCTTCGACAGCTCCCCGGCCTTGGCTTGGTAACATTTCATGGAGGGATCAACCTAGCTTGCTGAACGAGCGGAGCACTCCGCTAATTTTTTGAGGAAAATACCATCGTACCGCCGGCGAATTGAGCGTCAAGAGCGCTCTCACGTTCGGAATGGGTGAATGGGTGAAAAGGATTGGCGGCAAGAACATGTCCGATCTCGATTGCCCGTATCCTCCCTTTCTGATACAGAAACTCGGGATCAGGCCAGAAAAAAGAGGGACGCATGGACGTGGAAGCCGCCGATCAGGCCATTTTGTTCGCCGGCGAGCTGGATGACCCCTGGGTCGCTTTGATCGTGGCGTCCCTCTCGAACGTGGCCGCAGTGCGTACGGTCGATGTCAAAAGTTCGATCCCTGCCCGGCTCTCCGGCGACGATGAGCGTCTTCGCACCGTGATCATCCACCGCTCGCGGCTCTCGCAGATTGATCTCTCACGCATCGAGGGATATCGCCGGGAGAATCGATCCAAACTCGGTCAGGAAATCATCTTATGTTATAGCCCGTACGTCCGCTACGCCGAGCTGGAGCGATGCTCGCAAGCAGTCAACCTGCTCATTCCCGAAGCCAGCGCCGTTGACATTCTGCCCTTGCACCTGGGCCGTGATCTCGATCGTTCAGCGGCGACACTGGCTCTCTCGCATCGGAAATCGATCCAGGTTGAGGTTATCAGCGCCAACCAGTCGCTACGGGCCACTTTGCTGGAGATTTGCCTGGGCGCGGGGTTCGGGGCGCTGGACAGTTCTGATGAGGCTTTCACTCCCCATTCTTTGCACTCGTGTCGGGCGAGGGTCGGCGCCGTGTTGAGTGGAAACGATTGGCCTTATCCCGTTGTCACCCTTTGGGACGTTCCCGTGCTGGACGCGAGCTGGCCGGAGCTGATCGAGCATCGCAGCCGGCTCGGACCGGTGATTGCCCTGTTAGGCTTCGCCGATCGAGCCACGGTCGGTCTGGCCAGGGCCAGAGGCGCGGCGGCTTGCCTGGATCTGCCGTTCAATGCCGTAGACCTGATCGACGTGCTCGATCGAGTTAGCCGCCCGCTGATGGACGAGCGAGAGCACCCGCACCCGCCCGTCCTGAATCCCCTCATGCCGTGCCCCCGCCGCATGTGAGCCGGTCGGGCAAGCTACATGGCAGGCACCGCGGGATCGGGCGCACGCGCCCAGTCTGGTGACCCCGGCGCTTGCAAAGCACAACAGCCAGCCGATCCAGAGGCATGGACCGGACCGGCCGCAGTGGCCAGAGGACGAAACGACGTCTAGAATGAATGCAGGATGATTTAGCGGAGTGCCTTTGCAGGGCGGCAAGGCAACATGTGATCCGCCGCAAGGGCCGGGACTGTAAGGAACCCGTGGGCTGCGATCTGCTGTCCCACCCTACCAGCGACCAGCAACTTCTCATGCCCAGGGTTTCATTCAAATCGGCCGCCACGGCCGCCGTTGCCTCGGGCCCCGAGCTCAAGGATCTGACCCGCCAGATCCAGCGAGCGCCTGGGTTTCCCGAAGCACTGGCGGCTCTCAAGAACGGGCGTGCCGCAACCATCGACGGCGCCTGGGGCTCGGCGGCGGGCCTGGTCTCCGCGGCGCTCGGGTTGCATGCGCCCACCACGCTCGTGATCGTGCTGGCTCATATTGGAGACGTCGATGACTTTCGTGATGACGTCGCTGTCTTTGCCGGCATCACACCCGAGGTTTTTCCCGCGTGGGAGAAGCTGCCCCGCGAGCAAGACGCGACCGACGAGGTCTCTGGCAAGCGGCTCCGCGTCGTGGGTCGCCTGGCGGGCTCGCAACCGCCACGGCTGGTGGTTACTTCGATTCAGGCCCTGCTTCAACCCGTGCCCAGGCGCGAGGTGCTTGTCAGGATGTCGCGGCGGATCAGCGTCGGCGATCAAGTCGCCATCGAGGATATAGCGGGCTGGCTGCTGGAACAAGGCATGATGCGCGCCGAAGTGGTCGAGGTACCCGGCGAATTCAGTCTGCGCGGCGGGATTTTCGACGTCTTCCCGACCGACGCCACCGATCCCGTGCGGATTGAGTTCTTCGGCGACGAGGTCGAATCCATCCGCCCCTTCGATGTCGAATCTCAGCGCTCCCTTGACCGGTGGGACAACGTCACGCTGACCATCCCTCCCAGCTTCGACGACAAGAACCAGGCCAGTTTCGGACCGGCTACCGAATACTTTCCGAGCGGAACCTGGGTCGTGCTTGTTGAGCCGGCAGACTTGCGCGAGGAGGGCCGGCACTACCTGGCCCGACTCGATGACATGCGCGGGCTTTACTCGGTGGAGACGACCTTCGAGCGTCTTATACGATTCCCGTCGATCGCTCTTTCCGCCCTGGCGGCGGATTCGCTGGAAGCGACATGTCACCTGAGAATTGAAAGTGTCGAGCGCTTCTCCGGCGATCTGACGCGGGTCAAGGCCGAACTTGACAGTGCTGCCGCGGGCGATGAGGTGCTGATCGCCTGTCACAACGCCGCTGAGGTCGAGCGGTTGGGCGAGGTCTTCAGCGATACAGCCCTGTCACAGCAAGGGCGGCTGCATCGCACAATCGGACGGATCAGGGCCGGTTTCCACCTGATCGACGCGCGGACGCTCGTCATCGCGCGATCACGAGCTCTTCGCCCGTGCCGACGTCCGCCGGACCGTCACGAGGCGGCGGTACGAGAGCCGGGCAATCGACAGTTTCCTCGACCTCAACGAGGGCGACCTGGTCGTGCATGTCAACCATGGCATCGCGCGCTACCGGGGCTTGCAGTTCGTGGACAAGTCGGACGAGCACGCCGAGGAGACTCTCCTGCTCGAGTTCGCCGAAGGAACCAAGCTCTATGTCCCGATCGCCAAGATTGACCTGGTGCAGAAATACGTCGGCGGCGGCAAGGCGGCGCCGGTGCTGTCGAAGATCGGTTCTTCGACCTGGGAAAAGCGGAAGAAACGGGTGGCCGAGGCGGTGGTCGACCTGGCCCAGGAACTGCTGGACATTAACGCCCAGCGAGCCAGCCAGCCCGGCTTTGCCTACCCTGTCGAGGATAGCCACTGGATGGCCGAGTTCGAAGCGGCGTTTCCGTTCGAGGAGACGCCCGACCAGTTGACGGCCATCGAGGCGACCAAGCGCGACATGGCCCAGCATAAGCCCATGGACCGCCTGATCTGCGGCGACGTTGGCTACGGCAAGACCGAGATCGCCATCCGGGCCGCGTTCAAGGCCGTCGATGCGGGGAAGCAGGTTGGCGTCCTTGTACCCACCACGATTCTCGCCGAACAACATCACCGCAGCTTCTCGGCGCGGATGGGTGAGTTTCCCTTCGTGATCGAGGTCGTCAACCGCTTCCGCCCCAGGGCTGAGATCCGCGAGGTCTTGAAGCGGGCGAGCACCGGCGGCGTCGACATCCTGATCGGCACGCACCGGATCTTGCAAAAAGACGTCGCCTTCAAGGACCTGGGCCTGGTGATCATCGACGAGGAGCAGCGGTTCGGCGTCGAGGACAAGGAATGGCTCAAGACGTTCCGGCTCGACCGTGGACGTGCTCACGCTTTCGGCCACGCCGATTCCGCGAACCCTGCACATGAGCCTGCTGGGCATTCGCGACATCTCGAACCTGGAGACCCCTCCGCCGGACCGCAAAGCCATCGAAACGCGAATTACCCGGTTCGATGCCGAGACAATCAAGCGCAGCCATCCACCGGGAGCTGAATCGCGACGGCCAGATCTATTTCGTGCACAACCGGATTTATGACATCGAAAGCGTTGCCGACAAAATCCAGTCGATCGTGCCGGAAGCCAAGATTGCCGTCGCTCACGGGCAGATGGGGGGCGAGGCCCTCGAGCGCACGATGATGGCCTTCATCCGCCGCAAGTTTGACATCCTGGTCGCCACGACGATTATCGAGAGCGGCCTGGATATTCCCAACGTGAACACGATCTTCATCAACGAAGCCGACAAGTACGGCCTGGCCGACCTGCACCAGCTTCGCGGCCGGGTGGGCCGGTTCAAGCACAGGGCTTATGCGTACCTCTTGCTCGAGTCGGACCGGCCAGTCACTCCCAACGCCGTCAAGCGGCTCAAGGCGATCGAAGAGTTCACCTCGCTGGGGGCCGGCTTCAAGATCGCGCTCCGCGACCTGGAAATCCGCGGCGCGGGTAACATTCTGGGTCCCGAGCAGTCCGGCCACATCGAGAGCGTGGGGTACGAGCTATATTGCTCGCTGCTTGAGTCGGCGGTTCGCGGCCTGACCCATCAGCCGGAAAAACCGCTCTTCGACTGCTCGGTCGAGCTCTCCTGGCGCGCCTACCTGCCCCGCGACTATGTTACCGGTGCGCGCGTGAAGATCGAGCTCTACCGCCGGCTGGCCCGACTGCGCACCCTCGCTCACCTGGCCGATTTTCGCCAGGAGCTAAGCGACCGTTTCGGTGCTCCGCCCCGGCCAGCCGAGAACCTGCTGGCCGAAGCGGAGCTGCGCATTCTGGCGGGGAACTGGAAGATCGAGCGCATCCACGTCGAGGCCGAGTACGTCGTCTTTACCTATCGCGACGCCAAAGCGGTGGAGACCCTCTCACGCCGTCGCCGCGGCCGGATCAGGATCGTCGATGCCAGACACGCCTACGTTCCGCTGGGCGAGGACCCGATCAAGACGCCCGAGATCGTCGATCTCTTACGGTCGTTATTGAAAACAGAGTCCTGACCGCGGCGGTCGCGCGCGTGCCAAGGTCTCCAGACCTTGCCACCCTTTGTTCATGGTTTGTCTGCCTTCTGGACCACGGGCCTGGAACGCTGGCCTGGCCTGATCTCGTCGGCCACTTTTTCCAAAGACTTGCGAATCTGAGCAAGCTGCTCGGGCTCCAGCCTGCGTCCCGTTTCCGTAATCATTGCCATGAAGGTCTCGATTTCCTTGGGCTCGACCGGGTAGCCTATGTTCGACCCGTCAGAGGCCTCGGACTTGGCAAGTTTCTCGCCCTTGGCGTCGAGGATCACGAACCAGGGGATGCCAGATTCTTGGGGGCGAAAGCGGTTCAGCACGTCCTTGCCGCCCTTCATACGGTCAATGTCGATCTTGAGAATGACGTAATCGCGCTCGAGGATCGCGGAGATCTCAGGGCGAGCCAGAAAGTCGTCTAGCTTGTGGCACCAGCCACACCAGGGTGCACCGAAGTGCAGGAAAACCTTCTTGTCGTCAGATGAGGCGCGGGCAAGGGCGTCGCGTAGCAAAGCGTCCGCGTCCTTGGGATCGGCTGTCCACCGCGACAAGAAGTCCTTTACCTTCTTGGGATCGTGGTGATCGCCTTCCTCCAGAGGATCGGTCTTCTGGCCGACCAACAGCTTGCCGCTCTGGTCGAGCACGGCCAGGAACGGAAACCCCACGCCCGTTTGGCCTTGCGAGCATTCCTCGAGCAGTTCAGGTGCGTGGAGCGCCTTGGTGTCGATCATCACGAGCTCGTACTCGTAGGAGAGAAGTCGACGGATCTCGGCATCGGTGGCGAACAGCCCGTGGAGCTTGTGGCACCAGCCGCACCAGTCGCCGCCGAACATGAGGAGCACTCGTTTGTTTTCCCGGGCGGCCTTTGCTGTCGCCGCCGCGACTTGATTCTTGGCGTCGGCTTTCGCGTCGTAGATGGACGGCTTCTTGGCAATCGCCGTCGGCTTCGCGCCGGTCTTCGATTCGGTCTGGGCGCGGGCGTGGCCAGTGAAAAGACCGAGGAGAGCCAGCATGCCAGCCAGCCGGCTCAATCGTAGCGACATCGTGAAGCGTATCATGGCGTACTTTCCTCGAGAATCAGGTGGTCCATTCTTGCCGTCGTTCAAGCAGCGTAACCGCTGGCTGGGCCTTCCTCAACCATGCTCGTACCGGAAGTAAGATATAACCAGGCCGGATATCAGTTCACAGTAAAGTGTGAGGAACGAGCCCGGCGCCGCACTATAGAGGAAGACGTGGTCTCGTCCGTCCCTGGTATCAGGAGGCGTCGCGGTGAATTCCATGGGGTCGTTCAAGCCGCAATCTCTCATGGTGCTTCTCGAGGCGGGCACGCTGGCCGGCAAGGAGGATGGTGAACTCTTGGAGCTTTTCCGGGCTGACCGGGCGGATGTTTCGGCCGAGGCATTTCGCGTTCTGGTCCAGCGGCACGGCCCGATGATTCATGCCATTTGCAGGAGGCTTCTGAGAGACTCGAACGACGTTGACGACGCGTTCCAGGCCACCTTCCTGGTTCTCGTGCGTAGAGTTGGCTCGATCCGCAAGCGCGACTCGATCGGTTCCTGGCTGCACGGCGTGGCGATTCGAGTGGCGCGCCGGCGCGACAGCGAGCGGCTCGCCGCATGGCGCTGGAACGAACCCTGGACGGCGCGGTACCGGTTATCGAAGCAAGTCTCGACCACGGCGTCTCCGAGTTGGTCGGGGTTGTTCATCAGGAAATTGACCGGCTGCCGGCGAAGTATCGCGAGCCTGTCATTCTTTGCTGCCTGGAACAACTGACCTACGAGCAGGCCGCCCGCCAGCTCGGCACCAGCGAGCCGACGCTTCGCGGCCGGCTCCATCGCGGCCGACAGACGCTGGAAACACGGTTGCGGGCACGCGGTTTCTCCACGGCCGACGCGTTGGTTCTGGTGGGGCCAAAAGCATTGCCGGCTCTTCCCATTGCACTCGTCGATTCGACGGTTCTGCTCGCTCGGCGATTTTCAGCGGTTGGCGGACTGGTCAATGTGGCCATCACGCCGTCAGTTCTTTCTCTCGTGCAAGGGGTCATTCACGCCATGTTTTGGAGTACCTTCAAAATCGCGACGTGTTCCGCTGTTGTCACCGCGGCAGTGCTTGGCACGGCGGTTCTGGCGCAACAAGGGCGAAGCGGGAGCGGGGCCCCTGCACAGCAGACGCCCGCCCATCCACCTGACAACGCGGCCTCTCCGGCCTTGGCCCAAGTGTCAAAGCCAACCCAGCAACAGCTCATCGACCAGAAAAACGCTCACATTCGATCATTGCTCTCTCGAAAGCTCGATCTCGATTTTCCCAATGGAATCTCGCTCCAGGAGTATCTGAAGGAGATCAAGAGAGCAACCACGTCGAAGGACGATCCAGGGATCCCGATCTATGTGAATCCCCGGGGAATACAGGACGCTCAGATCACGCTGACTTCCCGAATCTCTTTCACCAAGGGACAATCCCTGGGAGAGACGCTTCGTTACGTGTTGAACTCCACTGGCTTGTCCTACGTGGTCCACGATGGCTTTTTGATGATCGATTCTCGAACGGGGATCCTGGAGAGACGTCTCGACGAAATCGACCGCAAACTCGACTGGATCATACACAATCGGTAGTCGCAACCCGCTGATTTCTAGCCGTTGACACCTACTCTTGTTCGATTCCGTTCGCAGAGCAAGAAGAACTTCCAGGACCAAAAGGTTGCATCGGATGATGGCTGCGTATCCAATAGGCCGGTAAGCATTCTCCCTTTTCTGCGTATCGATGCTAGGCCGACCCAGAGGATCGATTCGCGTGAGCCCGAGCCATGCCATCCCGATCGCTGCCACTGTCTGTGCTGCAACAGATCGACCAGGTCTGCGACTCGTTCGAGGCCGCCTGGCACGCCGGGGTCAGGCCGCGCATCGAGGATTATCTCGACGCCAGCACCATCCAGGAACGGACCGAGCTATTCCGGGAATTGCTGGCCCGGGAGATCGAGCTACGCAAGAAGGCCGGCGAATCACCCGACCTGGCCGAATATCTGGCCCGCTTCGGCTTCTACGGCGACCTGCTCGGAACCGTGATTAACAATCACGGCACCGGGGGCGATACTCTGCTTTTGCCGATCACCCGAACCGAGGCGGGTTCCTGGGCCGAGCTCGCCGATTCCCACGCGCCGACCATTCCCGACATTACGGCCATGCGCGAACGGACCTGGGATCCCGACGTCGCGGGCAGGTCGTCGAAGGTGGTCGTTCCCGAACGAATCGGCAGGTTTCGTCCCAGCCGGCTGCTCGGGAAGGGGAACTTTCTGGTCTTCCTTGCTCATGACGAAGAGAACGGCCGCGACGTCGCCATCAAGATCGCCCGCCCTGAAGACCCATTCAGCCGCAAGCGCCTGATGTCGCTGGCCGAGGAAGCGCACCGCCTGAGCACGCTCGACCATCCCGGCATCGTCAAGATCTTCGAGTTCGTGCCACCGGTCACAACGCTTGATTCCGATGACGAGGTCGACGGCGGCTTCATCGTCCTGGAGTTAATCGACGGCCAGACACTCGAGCAATTCTTCCGCGCCGGGCGGCCGACTCCGGAACAATTGGCCGAGCTGATGGTGAAGGTGGCCGACGCCGTGCATTACGCACATGTCGTCGGCCTGGTTCATCGCGACCTCAAGCCGTCGAACATCTTGCTCGACGCCAAGGGAGACCCGCGTGTCTGCGATTTTGGACTCGCGGTCGATGAGGAAATCCAGCGGATGAGGCGAGGCGAGGTTGCCGGCACCTTGCCGTACATGGCACCCGAGCAAGTGCGCGGCGAATCCAACCGGCTGGACGGCCGGACCGATCTCTGGCGCTGGGCGTCATTCTCTACCGCGGTCTGACCGGCCGGTTCCCGTTTCGAGGCCGGACCACGGCCGAGTGCTTCGACGAGATTCTTCATCGTGAGCCGAGGCCTCCTCGCCAGTGCGACGATGGCATCCCGCGCGAGCTCGAGCGCATCTGCCTGCGCTGCCTGTCGCGGACGATGAGCGATCGTTACCTCACGGCGAAAGACCTCGCTGACGATCTGCGCCTATGGCTGTCTCGAGCAAGCGCCGAGCCAGAGAGCCCCGCACAGGTTGCGCCGGTAGTGCCCAAGGGGCTGCGCGCTTTCGGACCGGAAGACGCGGCGTTTTTCCTGTCGCTGCTTCCCGGCCCAAGAGGGAGCGATGGGACGCCGGATTCGATCCTCTTCTGGAAGACGCGCATCGAGGCGTCTGATGGCGACGCTGCTTTTGGCGTGGGCTTGATTTACGGTCCCTCGGGGGGCGGCAAATCTTCGTTTGTGAAAGCCGGGCTGATGCCTCGGCTTGACCGCGAGCGGGTGCGGGTGATCCAGATTCAGGCGAGCCCGGCTGGAACCGAGGCCCGGCTGCTGGCGGAGCTGCGCCGGCAGTTACCCCCCCTGCCCCGCGAGGGAGACCTGGCCGACGCCATTGCGATGCTTCGGGATGATCCTCACATCAGGCCGCGCGAGAAGCTGCTCCTGGTGTTTGACCAGTTCGAGCAGTGGCTTCAGGCCCGGCCGATGGAGCCTGACGCTGAGCTTGTCCGCGCTCTGCGTCAATGCGACGGCCGGCGCGTGGCGGCCTTGCTCCTGGTGCGCGACGACTTCTGGACGGCCACAACGCGGCTGCTCAGGGCCGTGGAAGCGCCGCTTGTGGAGGGGACAAACGCCGCCGCAGTCGAGCTCTTCGACGCGCGGCACACACGGCAAGTTCTTGAGAAGTTCGGTCAGGCGCTGGGGCAAATCCCTCCTGCGCCAGCCGCCGCCGCCAAGGCGGCCGCCTTCCTCGATGAGGCGGTCAGCGGACTGGTCAGCGACGATGGCCGGATGACGCCAGTCCGCCTCAACCTGTTCGTGGAAGTGGTGCGCCGCCGTGCCTGGACAACCGCGACGCTTGCCGAGCTCGGCGGCATGGAAGGGATCGGCGTCAAGTTCCTGGAAGAATCGTTCGACGCGGTCGGGGCATTGCCGTCGCGCCGGTTGCATCGCAAGGCGGCCGAGTCAGTGCTCAGGCTCCTGCTGCCGCCCCCCTCGTCCATGATTCGCGGGGCGCCGCAGCCGGTCCAGGCTCTGCGCGAGGCGTCGGGCTATGCCGACCGGCCCGACGACTTCGCCGATCTGATGCAATTGCTGGATCACGACCTGCGCCTCATTTCGGCCACCGATCCCCGGGAGTTCACGTCGGCGGAGCCAGTGCCAGAGCCGAGTCGAAACCACCAGGTCGGGCAGGCAGACCTGTCTTATCAGCTTGCCCACGACTACTTGATCCGGCCGATTCGCCAGTGGCTCGAGCGCAATGAGCGATCGACCCGTGCGGGCCGGGCACGATTACGGCTCGACGCGGTCACCTCGACCTGGGTGGCTCGCCCGGGAAGCCATCAACTGCCGTCGCTGCTCGAGTACCTGGGCATCATCTGGCATACCCAGCCCGGAGAATGGTCGAGCGATCAGCGCCGGCTGATGCGCGCGGCCGGCCGTCATCTCGTCGGTAGAACCATGCTTGTCGTCGCACTGCTGGGAGCGATCGGGATCGGCGGCAAGTTCGTGATTGACAAGGAACAAGCGCGCTCGGCCCTTAGCCTGGCTCTCGCCGCCAACGATCGAGAGCTGCCCGCGATCATCTCGAAGCTAGAGCCCCATCACGAGTTGATCATGAATGAGCTGGAGGCGAGGGCGGCCGACGAGCGCACAAGCGACCATGCTCGTGAAGTCGCCAGCGTGCTGCTCTACCGATTCTCTCCCACGCGAGAGCGCGGCCAGCACATGCGAATGCTTCTCCTGGGAGCGCCTGGGCCCGAGAGAGTGGAACTGATTCGGAGTGCCCTGGCGGCGCGGCCAGAATATGCCGATGTGGACGAGTTGCGGGTCGTTCTGTCCGAACAGACAGGCAATCTCGGTATCTACCTGCGGGCCGCGTGTGCGCTGGCGAAGCTTGATAGGGGCGTGCTGGCAGGTTCACCCCAGATGGACGCGCTGCTGGCCCAGGCGCTGCTCGCCGAGGATCGGCGCGACGTTCCGCGCTGGCTCGATCTGCTCGGCCCTTTTGTCTCGCGCCTGCTCCCGCCGCTGGGTAAATACTGCCGCGATCGCCAGACCGACCCGGATGTGCGGCTCATCGCCGCCGAGGCCCTGGCGGAGGCTCTCAAGAGACGAGGCGACTCCGAGACGCTGGCGTGCGCGATCGTGGAAGCGCAGCCAGACGCTTCGCAGCTCTTGCTCCGCGAGCTGGGTGCCATGGCCAACCGAGGCTGGGCGATTGCGTATCTCGACACGTTGCTTCAAGAGGACGCATCGAGAGTCAATCAGGCCTCACTTCCCGTGGATGAAATAACCGTCGGCCACGAGGTCCACGCCGCAATGGCGCTGATGGCCCTCGGTCACCCCGATACCCTCTGGTCGATGCTGCGGCACCGTGCTGATCCTCGCATACGCACCTTGCTCATCCAGAGGTTGGCCGGCTCGAGCCTGCTCAGGGAAAACATGCATCAACGGCTCGCCGCCCCAGACCTCGATCCCCTCGAGCGTCAGGCACTCCTTCTGATCTGGGCCGAGACGGCCCGGGGCGGCGTGGCGGCCTCCGCCGTGAACGATGTCGTCAAACTGGCGCAGCGGCTGTACCTTGACGATCCAGACTCGGGTGTCCACTCCGCCGCGGAGCTGCTCCTTCGCAGGTGGAAACATGCCGACCTCATCGAGCTAGCCGACCAGCAGCTTCGCCAGCAGCCGAGGCGTCCGCCTGGCCGGCGATGGGAGCTGGGCCCGAGCGGGCATACGTTCGCCATAGTCGCCGGACCATTCGAGTTCTGGATGGGCTCGCCCGATCACGAGGAAGACCGATTTTCTCACGAAACCCGACACTTCCGCCGGATCGAACGCTCGCTGGCCGTCGCTACGAAGGAGGTGACTATCGAGCAATACCGCCGGTTCAAACCCGCGTTCCCCCAGGAGTATCGCTATTCACGCGAAGCGAACTGTCCCGCCAACCTGGTCAACTGGATCGAGGCGGCCGCGTACTGCAACTGGCTCAGCAGGCAAGATGGTATCGAGGAAGGCGAGTGGTGCTATCCCGCCAAGGTGGAATCGGGTATGGAGGTGTCGGAGCGGGCCGCCTCGCGCTCGGGATACAGATTGCCAACCGAGGCGGAATGGGAATACCTTTGCCGCGCGGGGAGTGAAACGACTCGACCCTTCGATCCCGGCGGTGAGGTCTTTCCACACCATGCCTGGACGTGGCTGAATTCGGAAGACAGGAGCAGGCCGGTCGGCAGCCTCCTGCCCAATGCGCTTGGGCTCTTCGACATGCTGGGAAATTTATGGGAATGGTGCCATTACAATCCCGTCATGAGCGGCAAGGATGATTATCCCCCTTATCCCGCAAGCACCAAAGATAATCCCGCGCTTGACGTCGATGGATCGTTCGACCATCATCGCCAAGCAGACCTGGCGAATCCTTCGCGGCGGGGCGTTCGATTATTCTCCGGCCCAGGTGCGCTGGCGCATCGTTACTCGGCGACGGTCGGGTACAGAGAAGGAACGATCGGCTTCCGCGTCGTGAGAACGATCCCGACTCCGTCGAAGTAATCCGGTCGTTCCGTGGGTGCCGGTTAAACGGTCTGCGATGGTCTCAAAAAAGGTTTGACACCAACTCCGGGCTCTTCGATGATTTCAGTCCGGCTGGTTCATCGGTCCACGACCGATAACTCCTGGCCCATTAACGTGTCGTGACCGAGAGACCCGACGCAGACCGGGTCGCACTGCATTCTCTTGAAAGGACATCACTCTTGGCCACCGAGTCCGTGCCGACGTCCGATTTCGGTGCAGATCAGCAGCGGGCGTTCGACCTTGCAGGGACGATCGCGTTGCCCAGCCCGTTCCCCGCGTTCGGCCGGCTTCTGGTCGTCAGAGTCGCCCGGCCGAAAACAGTGACCAGCCAGAAGCCAGCGCAGGGAAAGAAGCCTGAAGACAATGCGTCCTACATCCTCAAGCTGGTTCAAACAGTGAGTGAAAAGCTGCTGGTGACCAGGTTCGTCAGCCCGGACGATGTGCGCTCGGTTCGGGTGGTCGCAGGTGCGGCGAATACCGCCGACCCGAATTCCTGGCAGCTCATCGATGGCGCCGAGCTGAGGGCTGAGCTTCTGAAGATTGATTGGGGCAACGCGGCCAAGGAGGAACATGGTTCCCATGAGCTGGAATTGTACACGGCTGCGGTTCTTTACGTGCCCGAGTCGGTGCAGGTGCTGGTTCGTCTCGAGTTCGGCCTGCCGGCTGCTCTCAGCGTCGAAAACGCCCTCTATACGATACCCCAGGGGCTGACCGACCAGGAAGCACGCGACTGGTCAAAGGACGCCCTTCCCTTTCATCCCAGGGAAGACGCCTGCCGGGGCAGCGGAGGGCCCCATCCCTCCGGTCTCCAGTTCCGCCCGCACGATCAAAGCTGTCGAGGGAGCCGGCTTTGAGCCAGACCGCCACGAGGTAGACCACGCGCCATTCCAGGCCGAACCCGATCAAGAATGACTCACCCATGGAAGTCGACCTGATTGTGCTCACTCGCGACGCTTCACCGCTGCGACAAGATGTCTGGTGGGGGATCGAACGGCAAGAACAAGTCGAACTCAAAATCCACCGCGTGATCGGTGCTCCGCGCCCGGATGATCGATGCCGCCTTGATACGATCGCGCGGGCACGAAATGAGGGCCGGAAACTCGGTTCCTCTTACTGGGTCATGTACCTCGACGACGACGTGGTTCTGGCGCCTGATTGCGCGCGCGGCTTGTCCAGGCGCTTCGCGACCGTCCCGCCTTCGCTGCCCTTGGCGCCGACTGTGCCGGCGAAATGCGCCCGGGATGGGAGAACTGGGATTACCCGTTGCATGTCGGCATGGCCGCGACGCTCTTCCGACGCGAACAACTTCTCGAGCTGACTTTCCGCTGGGAACCCGGCAAGTGCGAGTGTCAGTGCTGTTGCGACGACCTCCGTCGCGGCAGTTTTGGCATCGGTTACTTACCCGGCGCCCTGGCATGGCACCGGCCCCTGGCACGGCGGAAAACGCCATCGTCATGCGAGAATGCCGAATTCGAGCCCGGTGAGCAGTCCCCTGCCCTGACATCAGGCCGGCCGGGCCGCATTCTGGCGGCCTTCGACCGGCGCGATTACCAGAGGTTTCGCTCTCTGTTCCTGAAAACGCTTCGCTCCGCGGGTAATCGCGAAATGGTTACGGCCGTCGCTTATGGACTTAGCCGCAGTGAAATGACTCTGCTGGCGGCCGAGCCCTGGGTGGAAGTGGTCGCCATTGCCGGCAATGGTGTGTGCCCCGCGCTGCGGCGGCTGAGCGACTTCGATGACATCTTAAATAGCTGGCCCGATGATACGCCCGTCGCCTATTACGATGCGGGGGATGTTCTATTCCAGGGCCGCCTCGAACCTCTATGGCGGCAGGTGCGCGCCGACCCTGAACGCCTCCTGGTTGCGGCCGAGCCGTTGAGTTACCCCGAGAACCCGGTCATCAAGACCTGGAGCGACTACATCCGAGACCCGGCCGCCCGCCGTCGGGCGTTCGACATCATGTCGAGTCACGTCTTTTTGAATAGCGGTTTCGCGGCCGGCACCCCGCGTTCGCTCTCGCGCTACTTGCGCGAGGGGGATCGTCTTCTGAACTCAACAGCACTGCACGGCGTGGGCGCCTGGGCGATCAGCCAGCGCTCAACTTGTTTTGCCACAACGATCCTCAATCCTGGAAGGCGATCTCTCGAGCATGGAACTACACGCTCGCGGGTCGAGACCCGCGCAACTACAGGGTCGGGCGGGACGGTCAAATCGAGCCTCTCCAGCGGTCAACCCGTTCATGTCGTCCACGGCAACGCCTTATCGTTCCGCTGGAACGAGGTTTTCTGGTCTTGCCTGTCTGCACGGGAGCGATCGATCTACGCGGCATCGTCGTCACACCCTCGCGCAGCAGGTGATCTCGGATAAGAACTCGGCTTGTAGAGAGTGAAAATCGGGAGTCAATCGAAGTGGGACTTTTCGGTCGCCCAGTCCCACGCGGTTCCTGGGCCGCCTGGGCGGGCGAGCCTTAGGCCCTATCTCCTGCTGCTGCAACGACATGCCGCGTGAGCATGGCCGCCTGGAAGGCACGCCGAGGGTCCCCAAAAGTGAGACTAAATGAGACTTTTACAGCGAAATTCCAGCATCTGTACACTAGTCAGTCCTGGCGGTTTTGGGGTTGGATTGGAGCGTGCGAGACATTGTCCGTTGTGAGCACGGTCCACGGCTCACGGTCCACGGTTGACGGCCCACTTTCTTGGAGTGGAGATCGCGAGACATTCTCTGTTGTGAGTCTTCCGCCTTCATCCTTCGGCCTTCATCCTTCATTGGAGCGGCAGTCGCGTTGCGTGCTCAGGGCGAAGGAGTGCGCGGTGTGCTGGATGGTCAGGTACGCCGACCCATCCCGGAGCGGAGGGCGCAGCTTACCTGCACCTTCGGCTAGATCAATATGCGCCATGATCGCGGCTCTTGAGCGCGGGTCTTTGGCCGCGTGTCGCCGATGTCTCAACCCACGAACGACTTACGACCAATTCTCATTCTCTTAAAGCGCAATCAATTTGGCGTTGGAGACGTTCGCCGTTGAAAAAATGATTTCCTTCCTGGCGAAGGAGCATGGTCGGTCAGTCCTTCGCCATGGCCGGTCATCCTCCAAGAATTCTCGATTTCAGAGAACGCTCGGCGGCAGTGCAAGGACCGGCCATGGCTTACATTTGTCGAACTTCGGTATTCTGTCAGTAACGGTCCGGGAGGGCGAACTTTTTCGGCGAGAGGTGTACCGGACCGAAATCGGTGGAGTTCGGTGAAGTGGCTCGCGGCGGTATGGCTTGGAAGCCGGATGGATCGGCTTTAATGTAGATCCAGGCTGGCAGAAAAGGGGTCAGAACTATTTTTGACCCCGGAGCCTCTCTCGGTGTATGCTGAATGGGGCTAACGAAAGGTCTCCAGGCCTCGGATTCCGGCAGAGGGAGGGATGATCCGCATGAGCACGCTCCTTCAGTATCCCCATCTGATGCTCGAAGATGACGGGAATGCCCGCATCGACGGGACACGGTACAAGGTGATCCATCTCGCGGGCGAGCATTACCACTACGGCTGGTCCGCCGAGGAGATCCTCCGACAGCACCCCGACCTGCGTCCGGAGCAGGTTTATGCGGCACTGACGTATTTCTATGACCACCGCGACCGCCTCGTCCGAGAGTTGCAAGACACGGCGACCGCCGCGGAACGAGAAGCCGCGGCGCAACCGATCTCCCGGTCCGAACTGCTGCGACGTCGGGCCGCCCGGGAGTCGTGAGCATGCCGCTGCCTCTCTACATGGACGTGCACGTGCCGATCGTCGTGACCGAGGCTCTCCGGCGGAGGGGACTCGATGTCCTCACCAGCCAGGACGACCGAACGGCCAAGCTGGTCGACGAGCTCCTGCTCGCACGGGCGACCCAGCTCGGGCGCATCCTTTTCACACAGGATCAGGACTTTCTGCGAATCGCGTCGGATTGGCAGCGCGAGGGCCGTTCGTTCCTCGGCGTCGTCTTCGCCGCCCAGCAAGGAGTCAGCCTCGGCCGTCTGGCCGACGACCTGGAGTCTGCTGACATGCTGCGAGCCGGAAGAAATTCGAGATCGAGTCACCTATCTGCCACTTCGATAGCCACGGCATCCGCTCGTGGAGACACGCGTGGCGTCGAACCTCGTCCGCCTCCGAGCGTCCCGGACTCTCTAGCCATGCCAAGACCACTCCGCCCCATCGATGACCGGCTCGTATACCACGTCATCAACCGAGGTAACAACCGCGCACCGGTGTTCTTCGACGACGAGGACTACGCCGCGTTCCTCAAGGCCATAAGCGACCTGAAGCAGAGGCGGCCGTTCGAGTGCTATGGCTACTGCCTCATGCCCAACCACGTCCACCTGCTGATCCGCCCGCTCGAGACTCCGATCAGCCGGATCATGCAGAGCCTGCTCGTCTCTCATACCCAGCGCTATCATCGCTGCCACCACAGCGGCGGCCACGTCTGGCAGGGTCGATTCAAGAGCCCCGTTATCCAGGACGACGACCACCTCCTGACGGTTCTCCGCTACATCGAGGCCAACCCCCTCCGCGCCGGCATGGTCGAGGCCGCGGGCGACTATCGCTGGAGCAGCTTCCCCGCCCACGGGCTCGGGCGCCCCGACCCGCTCCTGGACCCGATCACCGTCTACGAGTCGCTCTCCAGGACCCCGGCTGCTCGACGACGTCGCTGGTCGGCCTTCGTCCACCAAGCGCCCCGGACGAGGAACTGGCCGCCGTACGGCGCAGCACTCAGACCGGCTTGCCCTACGGCAATCTCGCCTGGGTCGAGCGACTCGGCCACCGCCTCGGCCTCGACCTGGCAATCCGCCCTCGCGGCCGACCGCGCAAATCTCCGGCCCATTGATCTCTCGGTCTGCGTCGCTTCGCGGTGTCGAGCTTCGTGGCTCCACTATGCCCGACAGCCTTGCTCAGCCCTCGAACTCCGCAGTGAGGAACGCGGCGACACGGTCCCAGAGCGGAGCCGCTTTCTGGAAATCGACCTCCATGGGATGGACCGATGTGGGCGTTTCCACACGAGCTGGTTTCCGCGTCGACTGGAGGAGCGGAATCTGTGCGCTGGGGCCATCGGCCAGTCTGGCCTCGACCTCGGGACTGAGAATCAGGTCGGCCAGCCGAGCAGCGGCCTGGGGATGAGGCGCATCCTTGATCATGGCGAGTGTGTTGGGGATGAAGAGCGTGCCAAGCTGGCCGGCCTGGCGATCGGGGTAGACGATGGCAACCGGGCTGCCGGCATCGATCTCGCCCATGGCGTCATCGGTATCGGTCAGCCCGATGGCAATCTGACCGGCGCCCACGGCCGTGGCGACCTGCTTGTTGCCCGAGAGAACCTGAACCTCGTTGGCTTTCAGATCCTTGAAGAATCTCCTGCCCTTGTCGTCTCCCCAGGCGGCGAACAGACAAGCTGCGTGCGTGGCGGTAGTGCCGAAGAGAGGCTTGGCAATGCCGATCTTGCCTTTCCAGCGCCGCACTTACCAGGTCGGTCAGACCCGTGGGCCGATCGGCCTCGGCGACCAAACGGGTGTTGATCAGCAAGATCCGGCCCCGGGCCGCGAACCCATACCACATGCCATCGGCGTCCTTGAAAACCTGCGGCAGATCGCCGGCATGTTGCGGCCGGAACGGTTGGAGCAGGCCTTTGTCCTTGAGCCGCAGCGTATTGAGGATTTCATTGTTCCAGAAAAGGTCGCACCGGGGCCGGCCGGCCTCGGCGATGATCGCGGTGGTCAAGCCAACCGTCTTGGTGCTCTCGATGTCGAACTTCGAGAGGACCCGGATGCCGGCCTGTTGGCCCAGGTCACGCAGGACCGGCTCGGCAAACTCCTGGTCGAGTGCAGAGTAGACCACGACCGTCTCGCCGGCCGGCCGCGATGAGTCGGGCTTTGTGTCCTCGATCGTGGCGACCTTGCCGCAACCACCCGTGCTTATCACGACCAGGATTAAGGTGACTGGAAAGAAAAGGCACACAATCGGACAGGGTCGGAAGAAACCAGGATTCGTTCGCATGCTTGTGTTCCTGTCACTTTGGGGCAGGCACGAGGAATGCTCATCCCAAGGTAATGCGGCATCAAACGCTCGGTCAACGAAGAATTTCAGGGACGGTTGGGCCGGCCGAAGCCACTCCGGCGTATCGGCAAGCTTGATTGATTGTGCTTGGATGGAAACCGCCCTTGTGACCTGGGGCGATTGCGTTATGCTCTGGAGCGCGACAGACTGCGGTCATTTCGTTTGCGCGTGATCGTTCGAACCTGGACAGGTCGAATTCCCCGACTGCCCGGTCCATCTCTCAAAGCAAGGGCGGCGCAACCGCGGGGTTCGCAAACGGTTTTCCTGGGCACGCCGGCCGGCACTGCCGGTGACTCCCGTTGCCGGGGATGTGGGCCCGCAAGCCGCGAGGCTCGGTCCGTGTCCCTTTCGAATTCTCCAAGGATGGAGACGTATTGACTCATGAAACAATCAATCGTCTTAGGAATGCTCGGCCTGGCACTCGCGGGGTGCGCGCAGTCGCGATCCTCGATGTCGAGCCGGCGGCCCGTCGGCATGGAACCCGTGCCGCCGATCGAAGAAACTATCAACCGGGGAACCGGTGGTCCGGCCGTTCAGCAAGCGACGCTTCCCGATGCCAAGGATCCACGTTGGGCGGGTGTGTGGCAAGGTCCCCGTGGCGGGCAGCCAGCGGCGGCGCCTGGTGGGCCGCTGGTGGCGCGGCGAGACTCGACCCAGGCCCCGGCCGATCAGCCCGACGGTCGAGCACCAAGCCCTTCCATGGCGCCGGCTCCCGCTGCACTGCCGGCTAACTTGCCGGTGGCGGGGACTGCGGCAGCAGCCGCCACACCCGCCGCTGACACGCCTGCCACCATGCCCGCTGCCTCTCCGGTGTCTCATGCCGCCGACCACGCGCAAGACGCACACCCGCAAGTGACCCTGCGATCAGCCTTTCCACCGGCTCCGCCGGTGTCGCACAGGCTCCGTCAACCGAAGTGATGAGCCAGCCCGGCGCTGTGCTTCCACCGGTGGCCCCGCCGGCCGATGCTCCGGTGCCCCCCGCCGGGCTGCCGGCAATCGAGGAGCCGAAGGCCTTGCCAACCGTGCCGGGTCCGCCGGCCGCGCCGTCAGAAGCGGGTAATCCAGCCAGCCGGGCTCCTGTCACTGGCTCAACCGGTACGGGTCCGCCCCCGCGAACGAACGTGGCCGACTCGCTGCTAGGTCCCAACCCCGACCTGATGCCGCCCATGGACCTGGCGCCTGCGGCGTCGGTCAAGCGGAAACGCGCGACGGCAACCGGCGTGCCTAACCAAAGCTCACCCAACCAGAATCCGGCCGGTCCCGCGGAAACCCGCGACGTACCCTTGGAGGCCGCTCCCCTGCCCGCGCTCGATCCGCAACCGGCCCCTGCGCGCTCTCGGCCCCGATGCCGGCAGGCCCGGCTCAGGAAAAGGCAAAAGAGCAGGCCAAATCAGAGCCGGCTAGCCCCGTATCGTCATTGAAGTCGGTTTCCCCCTCCACCGTGGCGCTGCAACCAGCGCCACGGTCGGACCCGGCCGTTCGTCTGGCGTCACATCGTGCCGGTTCCGAGCCAGAACTCGCGATCAGCCGCAACTGGAAAGAAGCCGGCCGCGCCGCGGCCAGGGTTGGCAACGACGTCATCACCCAGCATGACCTGGTGCTCGTGCTCAAGGAGGAGTGGCAAAGGCGAGGCGCGGGGCAAGGCCTTCCGCCCAGCGAACAGCAAAACGCGAAGGTCTATCTCGCCAAGATTGTCCTGGCCAACATGATCGAGGAATCTCTGCTCGTTCAGGAGGCCAAGCGCGAGATCAAGAACCCCAAGCAGTTGAATCATCTCAACGAGGTTGCGGATAAGTTCTGGCGCGACGAGGAGCTGCCCCCGCTCTTGCGGCGTCACATGGTTGAAACCGAGGCCCAGTTGAAACGAACCTACGCCGACTCGGGCCGATCGCTCGATGCGAGTCGTCAGCGCTGGCGTCAAAGTTTCATCGCTCATGTCTTCCTTCAGCAGAAGGTGGCCGATAAGCAGAAGGTTGAGCTTCCCGAGATGCTAAAATACTATAATGAGCATCTGCATGATAAACAGTTTGACAGGCCCGCGCTCCTGACGTGGCGGGAGATCGAGATTGAAAAAGGCCGCCATCCCAGCCCGGCGCATGCCAGGAACAAGGCCGACATTCTGCTGGCGCGACTTCAGCATGGCGACGACTTCGCCAAGCTGCGCGGGCCGAGAGTGAGGGGCCCAGCCGCGTGCGCGAGCAAGGGGGCCTGATGCAAACCTCACCGGGAAGCGTCGCTGTCGAATCAGTGAACCAAGCGCTGGGAACCTTGCCGCTGAAGCAGATCAGCCCGGTTCTGGAAGGGCCCACCAGCCTGCACATCGTACGAGTCGAACACCGCCGAGCAGCCGGCCCTGCCTCGTTCGAGGAGATTCAGGACGAGATCAGGCGCAAGCTCATGACGGAAAAGATCGTCAAGGCCCGTTCCGATTATCTTGCCAAGCTGAAACGTCAGACGCTGATCTCGACCATCTTTGACGACACCGAGAGCGACGCAGCCGCACCCCCCGCGCCATGAGATGGATTCTAGCCTCCTGCCCGGCACGATCGCCGCTGCATGCGGATCACACCTGTGTTGCCGGCAGCTTCTCGGTCAATGCGAATTGTCCCGCGTGTTTCAAGATTCGACCGCCCTACCCCAATTCTACCTACCCGCCCCGCCTTCAACACGACAAACCTTGGTGCGACGATTCGTGACGCTTCAATTGCCCCGCGGACTGGCTGGACGCTAGGATGCTTGCCAGGGGAGCAAGCACGCTCGGGCGGCAAGGCTCATCAATCAAATGGCACGCTCGGGCGGGCAGGATTTGGGGGCAACCTGGGTGGTTGGAGTCGCATTGGCCATTTCATTTCCTGAACAGCCGCTTGACGCGGTGGTTCGTCTGGACACTCCAGAGCGAATCGTCTTCGACCATCCGCTCGCGGGGCCCTTTCGTCGATTCACCGCTTACTTGATCGACCTCGCGCTGCTGGTGGTTCTGATGCTGGCGGCTCTGCTGATTTCCATGGTGCTTGCCGCTGGCTCGCAGTCGAGCCTCGGGCCGGCGTTCGTGGCATTCTTTCTGCTCACCTGGGGATACGGCGCCTTCTGGGAGGGCCTGTTCAATGGCCAGACGCCCGGCAAGAGGGCCCTGGGAATACGCGTCGTCACTCAGCGCGGGGTGCCGATCACCGCGGTGCAAGCCGTGCTCCGCAACCTGGTAGGGACCGTCGACGGCCTGATGCCCTTTTTCTTCCTGACCGGGCTTACGAGCATGCTGCTGACCCGCAAGTTCCAGCGGCTGGGAGACCTGGCCGCCGGGACGATGGTGGTGATCGAGGAGCGCCGGTCTCGACTGGGGCTGATCCGGATCTCCGTGAGGGAGCCGCGGGTTCGAGAAATTCTCGACCGTCTGCCGGTACGGGTCGCAGCCGGCTCAATCCTGGCTCGGGCCCTTTCCGATTACGTCCGTCGCAGACAGCGGTTTGGCCGCGATCTACGTGAAGAGCTAGCCAAGCCGATGGCCAAGCGGCTCCGAGCCCGCTTTGGTCTGCACGACGATGAGCCGGCCGACGCGGTCCTGTGCGCCGTTTACCATCGAGTCTTTCTGGGCGAATGAAAAGCTCGAGCCGCGAAGAGACTGCGGCAGATAAAGTGAAATTCCGATGCGCGTGGTGGATCGGCTGACATTGCGAGAAGCTTCCTGGCGGGAGCTTGACCAGCTCATCGAGAAGCTGTCGCGTTCTCGTTTCCGCCGCCCCTCGGCCGACGACGTTCTCCGCCTGGGCCAGCTTTACCGCGGCGTCTGCTCCGACTTGATGCTGGCCGAATCATTCGATTTGCCCCGCGATACAGTGGCGTACCTTCACGCTCTGGTGGCGCGAGGCCACAACACCCTTTACCGGACTCGCGGGTTTCAGCTTCGCGATCTGGGTGCCGTCGTCTTCGATCACGCGCCCAGGCGCTTTGCGCCGACCCGGCCCTCCGTTTGTCGGCGGCCGTCTTCGTCGTCTCATTCCTTCTTTGCGCGCTGGTGGCCGCGGCGCGGGGAGACTTCGCGCGCGAGGTCGTCGGCGATGCGTTCCTCGAGCAGATTAACCAGATGTACGCGCAGCCCATCGGCAAAGAGCGCGAGCACGGTCCCGGGCGTGATGATGTCGTCATGGCGGGTTTTTACATCCAGCACAATACCACCATCGGCTTGCAGTGCTTCGCCTGGGGCATCGTGTTCGGCCTGGGCAGCCTTTACCAGTTGCTCAGCAACGGCATCGTGCTGGGGACGGTGTTCGGTCACATGGCCGTCAGTCCTCATGCCGCCAATTTTTACACTTTCGTGACCGCTCATACGAGCTTCGAGCTCACGGCCGTCGTGGTTGCCGGTGCGGCGGGCCTGCGGATGGGCTGGGGACTGATCGAGACCAAGGGCCAGACCCGGATCAATTCGCTGCGCCGCGAGGCCGCCTCGGCCCTGCCGGCTCTCTGCGTCTCGGTGGTGCTGTTTGTCATGGCCGCCTTCGTTGAAGGATTCATCTCCGCATCCGATTTGCCTTACTGGACCAAGGCCAGCGTGGCGATCGGCAGCGCGATCCTGATCCTTGCCTTCCTCACCCTGGGAGGCCGCGGCGCAGGCTCGGCGGAGCTTGAGCGCGACCGCGTGACACAAAACTAGACTCGAATGGGTACCCTCGCCGCCGTGGGTATGCTCGCGTTGCGTGCTATCTGCGTCTGGGATAGGATTCCGCACAAGGACGAATCCGGAGCCCGTGCTGTCCGGCAGTCGAAACGGAGTGGGAGCCCAGGCATGGCAGCCAAGCGAGATTTGGGTGAGGGCGCCGGCGGACTTGCGGGCAAGCGTTCCTCGAGGTGGAGGGTTTTCACCTTGCTCCTCCTCGCCCCGGTGCAGACTTGCCTCGGGCAAACGTCAGTCGCGAGCCGGCCGACCGATGAGGCGGCTGGCAAGCTCATGGGTATGGCCGAACTGCCCGCAGCCTGGCGGATCCAGTTCTGGAAGAGTTCGGGGGCTCAAGCACTCTATCGCATGAGCTTCAAACAAGTGGCCGAGCTCGTGCCCGAGCAGTCGGGAATCCGGTTCTGCTCTTGTCCCGCCTGCGGTGCCGACGACCGAGACGATCCCCTGGTATGGACTATCGACCAGCCGAAGGTCCTCAGATGCCGGCGGTGCGGTGTGTCGTTACCTAACGACAAGTTCCCCGCCAAAGTGAACAAGGAAATCCCCGAGGAAACCGTGCAGGTACTTCCCGGGGCGTTGCACCACTATCCTTACCACGCGGTCGAGGATCGCAAGGCTCGGTTTCCAGAGGAGCGCATCTACCTTCAGGCCAAGATCGATCATGAGGCCAGGAAATACCTGGCCAAGGCAGCCTTTTACGCCGCGGCGGAATATCGCGCTCAGGACGACAAAGCTCGCGATCGCAAGCTCGCCGTTCTGGCGTGTGTAATCATGCTTCGGTTTGCGCAAGTTTATCCTGCTTATGCCATTCACTACGACCAGCCTGGCCGCCCCAAGTACTTTCAGCCCGCCCGACCGTTGCCTCCATTGCGGCGGGGTTACCAGAGTGGCAAGTGGGAGAGCAGCGGTTCCGTGGAAGTTCCCATGAACTTACTCGCAGCGTATTCCCTCCTTCGCGGTGACCCCGCCTGGGTGGAAGCCGGACGCATGATGGGCGCCGCGAGGCCGGAGCAAACCGTCGCGACCGATCTCTTCCACGCCGCAGCCGAATTCGCGGCGGCGCAGCCCGAGGAGTGTTCCGAGGAATCCCTCTACGTTTACCGCGGCATGATGGCGGTCGGCCGCCTGCTGGATGATCCAAGCCTCGTGGCGAGTGCGCGGCGCGGCTCGAGGCGTTCACGCAACGCGGTTTCTATCACGACGGTTTCTGGAAAGCGGCCGACGTTCAGTCGCACCTGCGCGTGCTGGGCCTGCTCGAGGGCCTGAACACGGCGGGTCCTGAAGAAGGTAGGATGCCAATCCTCAGCCTGGCCCGGCAGGCGACGGCGGCGATCGGGCCCAGGATCGCTGATGCTGGCGTCCAGCAGGCGTCATGGCCCAGTACACCGGTCCCGGCGATCCAGAGACGTCCCGCGCTCCTGGGCGGGGCGGGACTGGCTCGCCTGGCGGTAGGCGAGGGTGACAGCGCGCTCGATCTGGAAATCCGGGCGCCCGACAGTTTCGGTGCACCTCATTTCCAGCGGCTGGCCCTCAGACTATGGGCGGGGGGTCAGCCGGTTCTGGACGATCTGGACGACCGAGGGCACTGGACCTCGGGTTGGGAACTGGCGACAGCAAGCCATAACACGGTCATGGTAGACGGACTGAATCAGCGCGAGACGCCGACCGCCGCGGGCAATCCGGTGGCCGGGGGCGATTTCTTGTTCTTTGCCGCCGATCCGGACTTTCAGGTAGTGAGCGTCGAAGACAGGCGAGCTTACCCGAAATCGACGAGTCGTTATCGCCAGACCCTGATTGTTGTGGGCAGAGCCCGCGGCGGCTACGCCTTGTCCGTGTTCGAGGTCCACGGCGGCTCGCAGCACGATCAGATCTTCCACGCGGCGACAGGCCGAATGGACCGCTGGCTGCTTGCCGCCGCTGCGCAGCAACCTCCCGGAAGCTTGCTGCCCCGGTCAATTCCGTACCTGGGAGGTGCCCGGCCAGGCGACGGCCGGTGGTTCGTCCAGTCGCTCGGGGAGTTTCAACCTCTGGCCCAGGCAAGTCTCACGGGGCCTTCGATTGCCGGGCTCGTCGCGCCCGCTGACTCCGACACGAGCCTCCCGGCGTCCTCGCCGAATCCTGCCCAGGCGCGAAGAACTGGCAAATCGCCCGATCTCCGCCTGCACATTCTGGGCGATATGCCCGCGATCGCGTATACGGCCCGGAGCCCTGATCCCACCCGTTCCGCTCCGGCGGCAGGGCCACAGCAGGCGGACGCCTGGCGATCCAGCTTGATCCTTCGACGAGCCTCGGCCCAGGGCCAGCCTCTGCGCTCCACATTCGTGACCCTCTTCGAGCCCGGAAACTCCGCGCTTCATCCCCTGCGCAGGGTTGGACGCGTCAGCTCGAAGCCGGACGTCGTCGTCGTCATGGTGGAAGACGAGACAGGGCCCGAGTATCTGCTGGTGAACCTTGAGCCGGGAACGACTCAGAACGTCCCTCTTCCCGGTTCGCGCTACGCCTCCTTTGACGGCCTGGCGCTTCGGGTGCGCGCTGACGACCTGGTTCTGGCAGGTGGGACGTTTGCTGAAGGATCGGGCAAGCTGGTCTCGCGGGCGAACATCGCAGGAACTCTGACAGCCAGCGTTCGCCGCCCCAATGGGCGTGCCCGGGGCTGGTTCGAAACCCCGGAACGGCTGCCCGATGATCCCGCGCTCGCGGGTCGTACCCTGATCGTCCAGCATGGCGACGGAAGCCGCCGGTCCTGGACGCTCGAGGCGATCGAGTCGTCGCCGGGCGGGTCGCGACTTCACGTCCGCGAAGAGCCAGGATTCGAGATCGACGCCCATACGCGCGAGGCTCGCTATTACCAGTTTCCGGGTGTCACTGCGCCCGGTCCGCATCGATTTCGCCTGGCCGATCTCGCCCGTTCGTCAGCCGTGAAAAAACCGATCATAAAAAGTGGGAAGGATTGATAGTCAACCCTTGACATCCCAATTTCGCTGGGTAATTTAGTGCTGTCAGCCGTGATGCAATACCCGTTCACGCCTCTCCGGCTGGCCGAAGCGTCTGCTTCGTTCATATGGCCTCTTCTCTGTTCCGGCCCCGTCGTCCCGCAGTAATGCGGGCCGGCGGGGTTTTTGTCGTTCCACCCCGGAAATCGAGCCATCAGCGTGTCGCAGCGGATGTGGCGGAAAACCGCCTCGGGATTCACGATTCCCTGGGGTGGCCATGATTGGACTCTGAACGTGGATGCGGAACGGCCTGGTCTGCGACCAACCAACCTGCTGCACGGGTCGATGCTGGCGCTCGAGGGGGTCGCCGTGCCCGGCCGAACCGATCCCCGTGCCCTGTCGGGCGAAACGCTTTCGAAGGTCGAGATGGTTCGGTCCCGGATCGAGGCCACTTACACGCCCGCTGATTGGAGCGGGCTCAGCCTCCGCGCAAGCTGGAGCCCAACACCCGAGGGGCAGGGCGTTGACCTGGAAATCCAGGTCTCGGCAACTTCCGTGGGCGAGCTCAGGGCGGTCGAAGTGATCGTCGCCAGCCGATTCCTGAAATCCAGTGATCCCGCCAGTGAAACGGCTGCATTGTGGGTTCAGGCCCGAGATCGCCGGTCGGCCGCGCTGTGCTTTGACGGGCGCGAGCCGGCAAGCGAGCTAGGCCGATTGACCGTGCTGCCGGTACCCGAGAAGCCGGTGCCAGAGGCGACACTGACATTCTCTCCCTGGCGAGAGGCGCCCGGCTCTTATCTAGAAATGGCGCATCCGCAAGATGTGGCCCGAAGAGTCACCCTGGGCAAAGGGGAATTGCCTCCCTCCCCCGGCTTCAGTCAAGGCGTCCGATACGGTCTGTTTGGCCACGACATCGAAAAAGGGGTCATCCTGCGTGGCCGCCTGCGGGGATTGTGGCTTCCCGGCGGAACAACGGCCGAGATCTGTCGCGATCTCCTGCAACAGTTCCAGGCCATGCCCCTGCCGTTAGGCAGTTGAGAGCAAGAGGGAGTGGCAACGACTCCCGAACCCCGGTTGTGGCAAGGTCTCCCGACATTGCCAACTCGGACGGCGGGGTCAGAGACCCGCGACGATCTGGCGCGGCCCTTCGTTTCATCCCCAGGTCCAGTTCCAGTCCGATCCGCCAAACGGCAGCCGAACGTTCCAGCTCAAGCGGCCGACCCCCGGCTCAAACGCCGGTTCGCTGGAGGCCGGAGAGGAGTGCCATGGCCCAAGCTCGGAAAGCCCAGGACATGTGATGTCAACATGAAGCATCACGGGCATTTTGAGCTCGGCTTCAACTCTGAGCCGGTACACTCGGCCGCCGATAGGCCGCTCGAGACGATAAGTTACATTGCCGCAGGGCAGCGACCGTGAGATACCCGTCTGGGGCCAGCTCCCGGGGAGGATCGGCCGCAACGATAGTTTGTGATCGACGGCGTCGTATTCCATGCCCACCAGGTCAAGCATAGTATCAATCAACATCGCGTGCAACCTCCATGCGTTGCCGCCGGGGTTAGCCGCTTGTCTGGCGGACTCGGGGCCGCGGCCGGCGGCGCGCAACGACAGGCCCAAGGGAGACAGCCGGCCCAGGACGGCCTCGATCAAGGAGACAGCGCGGTTCCAGTGCCGGCCCTGGCCAGTCTCTCGGCCTAGCTGGATGAGATAGCGAACCATCCAGAAAGTGGCGAGGCTGGAGACTTCTTGCTGGAGGTGATTCGTCGCCGTTCGGTTAGGCGGGTTGGCGTCATAGACCTGCCTGGCCAGAACGTCGGGATCGCTGCTGATCTTGTTGTTGGCCCGCAGGATCGTTTGGGCCGTCTTGAGCAACCGCGGATCGGAGGCAGGAAGCAAGCCGAAGGGCACCGCCAGGGCGAGCATACTCACGTTCACCTTGTTCGACTTATCGAGCAGAAAGTCGGGATGATTCGTCCACAGATCGCGTAGCGTCGAGATCCGCCGGCCGTTCAGCAATCGCCCCGTCTCGGGATCGATGAGGCCAGGAGAGTCGGGGTGCCCGCTGGCGGGTTCTTGCAGGATGCCCACGTTCCAGATCTGGTCCGCGAGGCTCTGACAGCGCTTTGACATTGATTCGCGGCCCACGAGCGTAGCCAGTCTGGCAGCCGCACGCAGGCCAGCCACCACGCACGCGTTGGAATAGAGAAAGGCCCCGAAGATCTGGTCGCCCATGCTGGCAGAGCTGATCAGGTGAAGGTTCTCGTCAAACGCCAGACCGGGATGCCCGCCCGAATCTCCGCTGCATACGCGCGCGGCCTGCTCCACCATCGGCCATACGTTCGACACGAAATCGAGATCACCGGTTCGGCGATAATACTGCTCCAACCGCCAGGGGATCATGGCGGTCTGATCGACGGCTGGCGTCTCCCACTCGGGAACTCCGTCGATCGAGTATTTCTGAAACCAGTAGAGAAACGGGTGGTGTGCGTTGCGAACCTTGTTCAGCCACAAGAACACGCCCCGGGCGATCTCGGGATGGCCCAGGCGCTCGAGGGCGCCGCTGACCCACAGGGCGTCTCGCGGCCAGCAATAGGCGCTCAGCCCCCGATCGAGGCCCGAGGCCACGCCGCCGTGCTCTCTGTCGGCGTGAAGCGCAGCGGCCAGTGCTGAGCGGCGCAGGCTGACAGCGTAAGACGCCCGTGGGAAATGAAGGCTGGGTATCGGTTCGACGAACAGGTCCCACGCCCGGGCCGTGGACTGCTCGACCTGGTTCAGGTCGGTGCTGCTGGAGCGAAACCAGGTCAGGGCGGGCCGCAGCCAGTGCTCGAACGTGCCCCGGTCTCCGCTCCAGCCGGTAAACGCCCCGCTGACCAAAAGGTCGACGCTCACGGCTTCACCGGCAGGGAGCTCAATCCAGCGATAAAGAATCGCCTCGTTGGGTCCCGTGGGCTCGCAATCGACATCGCCGCGCGGATCCAGGGCCAGGGCGAATTCGATCGTCGAATCGCGAGCGAGCTTGCGGTTGGCGTGCCCATGGCCCCGGTTGATCGCCAGCAGTGCCCGATCCTGGTCGTGCCAGGAAAGTCCCAGGTCTCCCACTCCGCCGTTGATCTCGGCCTGGACATACACCGCGATCATGGCCTGTCTGAGCTCGGGCCCGTCATTCGTGATGCGGAATCGCTTGATGTACTGTCCAGGCGATTTCTCGTTCCCTTCGTTCAGTGGCAGATTGTCACCCATCGCCACGAAGTCAGAAACCAGAACACGGATCGGCCCGTGCCGCCAGGTCAGCTCGGTGGTGAGCAGGTTGGTGACACCCGAGTAGTTCTGAAAGGGCTCCCAGGCCGCTCGCTCGGTGAACCAGTCGAGACGCCGGCCGATGGCCAGGCCGCCCACGATGCCGCGAAAGTGCGAGCGGCTCTGCGACAGGTCTCCTTCTTTGGGCCGCACGTTCGAATGCAAACCGACCGTGGGAAAGTAGATATCGTACGTTGACCCGCGGCCGTCGATGCGTGCCGTCATCATACGGTTTCCCACTAGCCCTTCGGCGACCATGCCCAGCATATCGGGCGATTCCGTGCGGTCGGGCAGGTTGGGCCTGACGATCGAGTCTTGAAACGCGCTCAGACCGACATCGGTGCTGCCGTCCTGCTCCGCCACCGATCGGTAGTGGAGCCGAACTCCGACGGCCTGCGGGGGAATTGCCGCGTGCCAGAAGCTGTTGCCCCCCTTGTTGTCGATCCAGTAAGCAGGAATCCGGCCCAGGTCGAGGTCGTCGGCGAGGATCTCCAGCCAGACGCGCTGATGGTTCTGCACCGGATGCGTGCCAATGACTGCGGCTGACCACATTCCGGCGCGGATCGGTCCGCCACCCCGGCCCTTCGCCGCCGACTCGATCCAGGTTGCCACCATCGCCAGGCCGCCTCGCTTCGTCTCCCTTTCTAAGCGATTGAAGAGCCCGCGTCTCTTGACGTTCCATCGACAGATGCTCTTTCTTCGCGGAGGGAGAGAACCGATTCTGTGGTTTTCGGCGGCATGCGCAAGGGGAACGCCTCTGACCCACATGCGATCCCCCAACACCAAATCCGCAATTCTGATGGATTCACCCGGGTCACCTTGACCGTCAATTCCCCCATGCGTTTGCGGAAGGCTGGGCGCGGCACGAAGTGTTCGATCAAGATAGAGGGGTTAGATCGAAGTCAGAAACGCCAGCCCGCGACCGCGGGCAAGGGTGGAGAATTCGCCATTTATCCATCATGGAACGCTCGTGCCGTCGGCCTGGACTTGAAGGCGGAGGGCGCCATCGAGGTCGCCGCCGAGGCCGGCTTCGAAGGCGTTGACCTCTTGGTGCGCGACCTTGTCGATTCGGGTGGCGATGTCGGCAAGCTTCGTGGGCGGATGGACGATCTTGGCCTACGCGGCGGCGCTTGGCCGTTGCCTGTAAACTGGCGCGGCGATGCCGCCCGGTTTCGCGACGATCTGGAGCGGCTTCACGTCTATGCCGATGCCGCCTTCCGCCTGGACCTGTTCCGCACCGGCACCTGGGTGTTTCCCGAGTGTCTGCCACCCAGGACCGGAGAAGACGACGACATCCGCGCGGACCACCTCGTTCCACCTCGAACGACTGGGCAAAATTGCTCGCGTGCTGGCCAGCCATGGAATCTGTCTTGGGCTGGAGATCATGGGACCGGCCACGGCGCGAACCGGCGCTCGCACAGCGTTCGTTCAGCGCGTATGTCGATCTCCCCGGTCGCCTTGGCCAGCTCAGGCAAGAACACGCAAATGTGGGCGTTCTGATCGACGCATTTCACCTCTTCGCAGCGGGTGAAGGCCCTGAGGCAGCCCTGATCTGGGGCGTCGATTCGATCGTATGGGTACACGTGGCGGATTCGGCCCAGTCAGATCCGACCATCGTGAACGACCACGAACGAGCTTTGCCGGGTGAAACGGGACTGGGCGATACTCGGGCGCTGCTTGAACACCTGGCGCGGAGGGGATATAAAGGCCCGGTTAGCGCGGAACCGCTTGGGATGTGTGCGTCACTCGTGGGGCTCGAGCCGTTGGCCGCGGCGAGGCGTACGCGCGCGGCAATGCAGTCAGTCTGGCCAGGCCCGAGCGCGGGGGCGAATCGCGATCCTCTACAGGCCGATCGTTTGGCCCCCGATCATCAGTCCGGCGACCGTTAGACCGTTACTTCCTCCAAAACCGGCTTCGTTACGATCCGCATAGGAGCAATCTCCTCGCGGTAAACCGGCACTTTCTGAGGAGCTTCGATGCCAATCCGAATCTGGTTGCGGTCGATCTTGACCACCGTGATGACAATGTTGTCTCCGATGACAATCTTCTCACCAAGCTTCCTGCTCAAGACCAGCATGGTACTCTCCCGGTTGTCGTGAAAAAATGGTTTCGATCGTATGATCCAAGTCACCGATCTGGGAACATAACCTACCATTGAAAGCACTTGCCGTGCCGAGAGCACTCGCCGGTCGCCGCTTATCATCCTTAAGTGCTAGGCAAACAAAAAGTTACGAAATCGGCACGGCCGCTTGTCCCTGGCTAAACTGAACATAGGTTTGTCAACATGCCCACTCTTACTAAGGTATTCGTTGTAAGAATGGGAACCCCAAGTAACACTGGAGGCCATCTTGGGTGGTTGGGTTTGGTGCGACTTCCCAGTCAAGCGGCACTAAGTCGTCGATGCGGGCATGAAG
Source organism: uncultured Planctomycetaceae bacterium (assembly GCA_963813575.1). Lineage (GTDB taxonomy): Bacteria > Planctomycetota > Planctomycetia > Isosphaerales > Isosphaeraceae > Aquisphaera. Next base: position 869,367 of record CAWFAF010000038.1, on the reverse strand, counting down.
CCCGAACAGGGTCTCATTGGCGACGATCCCGGGCCCGTCGGGCACCTGGTACTTTCCTTCCCATGCGATGCCAATGCTGGCGGCGCCCTGCGCCTGGACCCGGGAATGGTTCTGACCGCGGCCGGTCAGCCTACCACGAGTCGATCCGCAGCGGGCGGAAGCCCACGGCGTCGGCCGCCACACAGTAGTAGCGAACACCGCGGATGTTGCCTTGCGTGGCTCGAGACCACTGGCCCTCGGTGTGGAGGTGGCCATAGAGGCAAGCCGTGATTTTCGCGTCCTCGAAGTCCGAGACCCACGGTGCCGCCCTGCCGAAAGAGTCGAATGGGGGATAGTGCCAGAGCAAGTAGACAGGTTGCCGGCTGCTGCCCCTGAGCTCGCTTGCCTGTGCCAGGGCTCGTTCAAGCGCAGATTGCTCGCGGTCGGCCTCGGCTTTCTGCTCAGGTGACAAGTCGCCTGAAAGCGGCGGCACCCCCTTGCTGCCGCAGACAATGACATTGTCCACCGCGACGGCGTCGCCTCCAACGGCCTGGAGCGTGCCTCGAAGCATGGGCCGGATGTTTTCCGAGCCGTTCCACCAGGCGTCGTGGTTTCCCGGAGCGAACACCTTCGTGCCGGGAAGCCTGTCGAGCCAGAGCAGGTCGGGCTGAAGGTCTCGATGGTTTCGAGCCATCGACAGATCGCCGGGTAGGAGGACGAGGTCCTCGCGCTTCACCACGTGGGTCCAGTTGGCCTCGACCTTGGCGGCGTGGTCGCGCCAGCGTCCGGCGAAACGCTCGCGGCGGTCGGGCCGCGCGAACGACAGATGAAGGTCGGCGATCGCCCAGACATTCATGAGTCTTGTCGATGGCCCTCTGCGGCGCCCGTCCTCGGCGCCTGATGGAATCATTTGCTTGTTCACCGATCGAATGCCGATCTTAGCGGTTCCGGGCCGCACGCCGGGCGTGCTCGAGTACAAACGGATTCGACCGCCGTTCCTGGCCGATCGTCGTGGCCGGCCCGTGTCCCGGATAGATGATCGTGTTATCAGGCAGATCGAGCAGCTTGGCGAAGATGCCGGCCATGAGCTGCTCGTAACTGCCACCTAGGTCGGTTCGACCGATCGAGCCTTGAAACAGCACATCGCCGCCGAACGCGAAGAACGGAGTCTGGGCCTGGCAGAGGAATACCACCGAGCCCGGGCTATGCCCCGGTATCTCGCGAACCTCGAACGCGAGACCCGCCAGCTCGAGCCTCTCTCCGTCGTCAACGAGCCGGTCCGCGGCAGGGCTCGTGAGCGGAACGCCGAACGAGCTGCTCATGTTGAGATCGGCATCGCTGAGTGCACCGGCATCATTGCGGCCGATCAGCAGGGGCGCGTCGGGATAGGCCTCTTTGAGTGCGCTGTTGCCGGCAATGTGATCTACATGCCCATGCGTGTTGAGAATGAACGCCGGCCGGCGATGGTGAGATTCGAGCAATCGAAGCACTGCGGGCACATCGAATCCCGGGTCGATCACGAGCGCATCGTCCCGCCCGTCTTGCCACAGGACGTAACAATTCTGTCCGAAGGGAGCCGATTCGATGACCTCGATTGTGGGGCGGGCGACGCTCACAGAGCATTCTCCTGAACAACGCTGCATGGCGGCTGGCTTGAGCGATAGGTCGATTGAAGGGTGTTTCCGTTTCGCCTTCAGTTTCAGTCATGAGAAGACCGAGCATAGCCGGGCGGCAAAAAAAACGCGAGACTTCGGCTTGGCTTCTGAATTGCGTGATAGAATAATTGTTGATCAGGTGGTAAAGGATCGATCCGTAGCCGTCAGGTCCTTCGAAACGGGGCTCTCGCACATTGGAGTGCCCTGCCGCTCGGCGCCTCCGCGATAGCCGGTTCACGCCGATCGCAGAGAGCAGATTGTCGTGCCTCGCTCCAACTCGTGACAGGTCGTTTTTCTAGCATTTCTAGCAGCCGCAACCCATGGCGGGGAGCCCAGAAGTCATGCCGACGAACGGTTGGAGGCGGGTGAGGCAAACCATCCTGGCATGGTCGACAACCCGGGCCTTCATCGCCTTGCTGGCGACTGCCGGTTTTGTCATAAAAGCGGCCGCCGTGCTGGCCGATGCTCCCAGTGGCCACCCTGAGAGCAAGCCGGCATCCGGGGAAAGCACCAAGGCCGAAGCCCCGGCCAAGCCCTCCGGAGCTGGCGCCGGATCGGCCCCCACAAAGCGAGTCGCGATGACGCCTGGGCGGACCGGCTCGCACGTCGCTTCCAAACTAGAGGTGCCCGAGAAAGCCAAGACCGCCGCGCAGCCCTCTCTGGCGGCTGAAGCGACCCCGATCGCCCGAGCGCTCCGCGTGATCAGCGAGTGCCAGGCACGCTATCAAGAAGTGAGTGACTACACCTGCACCTTCTATAAGCGTGAACGAATTGACGGCGAGTTGACTCCGCAATTCGTCATGTCGATGAAAGCCAGAACGACTCCGAAGAGCATTTATTTCAAGTTCGTGAACCCGTACAGAGGCCGCGAGGCGATCTACGTCGAAGGTCGGAACAGCGGACGCATCCTGGCCCACGACGTCGGCGTGACCAAGCTTCTGGCCGGCACGATGGAGCTCGATCCCGCCTCTGCGCGAGCCATGGAAGAGAACAGGCATCCCATCACCGATGCCGGCATCGGAGCCTTGATCAATACCGTCGCACGCAGGTGGGCTGCCGAGCTTTATCGCGACGGATCACTCGTTACATTCGACCCCGACATGATGATCGGTCCCCGCCCCTGCCTGATGATCGAGTCCGTTCATCCCCGCCGTCAGCATGGGTTCTTGTTCCACAAGGTGCGCCTGTTCATCGACACGGAGCTCAACCTGCCCATCCGGTTTGAAGCTTACGACTGGCCCAAGGATCTTGAGTCGCCCGCGGAGCTTGTCGAGGAATACTCGTACATCAACCTCAGGCTCAACGTCGGCCTGCGCGAGATCGACTTTGACACGGCCAACCGCCAGTACTCCTTCGGCCGGTTTTGAACACCCTGGGTCGCCCCGGCAACGTTCTCTTGACACGCCTTAATAAACATTGCACGGCAATGCGGGACACTTCGCGCAGCGCAGCAATGGGCCTCTATAATCCTCACGATCGACGTCTCTGTAGCCGATAGAGAAAGCCTGTAAGGAGGCGGTTTCCGCTTGCCTGCCGGGATCGTTCGGGAGAGGCCATCTTACATTGAGATCCTTTCCTGCTGCGGGCCGGACCACATGTTTTCTTTGCTTTGGTGGAGAAGCGATCTTGGCAGGCGGATGAGCCTTCGCTAGAATCCGACCCGCTCGAGTGGCCTCGCGATCTGTCGGGCCGCTCACTCATCTCGAATCGTCTGGGCACAGGCGAACCCATCCCGCAGCCTGAGACAACGCCGATGTCTGCGGTTTAATATTGCCCGACCAGGAAGCTCCAGGATAGGAGCTCGGATTGGTCGTTCCGGATCGTTCCATGGAAGGAGGCTCGATGAGCACGGTATCCATCTCACAAGCGCAGACCCGTGTGCATATTCGCTGGATGATCCGGCGCGACATGCCCGAGGTTCTGGCCATCGAGCACGCCAGCTTTGAGTTTCCCTGGTGCGAGGAAGAGTTCCTGCGGGTTCTCCGTCAGCGAAATTGCATCGGCATGGTCGCCGAGTGCGGCGAGCGGATCGTCGGATTCATGATCTACGAGCTGCATCGCAATCGCATTCACGTTCTCGACTTCGCCACCCACCCCGAATTCCGCCGCCACGGTGTGGGACGCCAGATGGTCACGAAGCTGGTCGGCAAGCTTTCCACCCAGCGCAGAAACCGGATCGTCTTGTGCGTCCGCGAGACCAATCTCCCCGCCCAGTTGTTCTTCCGCGTCGTCGGCTTTCGTGCCATGGAAGTCATCCGCGAGCACTTTCAAGACACCGGCGAAGACGGCTACGGCATGCTCTACCATCTCGACGAGTCAATCTTCGACGAACGCGTGCCGTCCAATCGAATCGCCAAGCAGCTTGGTTCCTGAACATGTTGCCAAACGACGGTTCCTGACCGGGGACCAGCGCGAGGATTCTCTCATCCTCCCCGCGCTGGTCCCCTTCGTCTTTCAGAGCCGGCACCCGGTACAAAGCGAGGCCAACCGCCGTAATAATGGAAACAGAGCAGGTTATTCCCGAGGCGCGATCTCGAGGTTGAACTTCACGACGCATGGCCCGGGTCTCTCGTCATTGCTTCACCCGCTACGTCAATCGCAGTAAGTCAGCCCATGAACGAGCTCGCAACACCGAACGAGACTGTCCCAGATTTGCAGGCCGAAAAGGATGGGCCGGATCGGACAAACATCGCGAGCGCACCGTCGGGGTGGCGTACGATGCTGAAAGAGCCCGATCGTGTCGCACTTCTCCTCGTTTGCGGGCTATCGGTCCTCGGTCTGATCAGCGCAGCGCGGGTCTTTCTGGCGACGATCAGCCAGGCGGATTCGAGCGCGACGGTCTGGGCCATGGGCCTGCTGAGCGCGCTTTACCTGTTCCTGGCGCATGCGATTGCGGGGATCGGCTTTGCAGTCTTCCTCCAGGTTCTTGCCGCACGGCTCACGCCCGACGTCCGGCCCTCTCCACTACCCTTGCCCAAGGCCGGGCGTGATTCCGCGGCCGTGGAACCGGAGCCGTCGTCGAAGAGCCTCGTGGCGAGCAGGGAAGACACCGTGGCTGAGATCCGGCGGTCGATCCGTGCCGGCCAGTGGAGTGAGGCCAGATTACTGCTTGACGATTTCGCTGATGAGCTGCCAGACGACACGCGCCTGTTCTCGCTGGAGGAAGAGCTGCGATCAGCCCGCTCCGAGGCGATCGAGAGCCATGCGGCCCAGCTTGACGCGGCGCGCAAGGTCAATGATCCGGAGCGGGTGCTCGAGCTCCACCAAGGCATGATGCCGCTGCTTGACCACGAAGCCCGCGCATCGCTCGAGGCCGATCTCTCGAGATGGTTCCTCAAGCTGATTCACAACCGGCTGCGAACAGGCAAGATCCAGGCCGATGTCGCCATCCTGGCCGGGCGCATCGCCGATGTCTTCTGCCACACGGTCGAGGGCGCCGAGTCTTCGTGCCTCTCTGCCCACACTCAGGCGCAGCGCCGGGCTCTGCCCCCGCTGCGCTCAACCCTATACCGGACTTGCAAACGCCTGTCCGCAGTGCCTGGCCGCTCCCAGCCCACCAGCCCAGACTCCTGGCTCGCCCGCCGTTTGAGGCCGTCTGCCGATCTCTTGCTCCCAAGCGTTCGCGGTGTATGCTGAGAACCGTCGTCGGTACGACGGGGGAAAGTGGCAGCCCGAGCAAGAAAGAGGTGTTGCGATGGAGGCGCCGAAGAAGATCTCAACGTTCCGAAAGTGGATCGGCCCGATCGTGCTGATTGCGGCCACCGTAGTGGCCGTTATCGAATTCAGAGCTTTCTTCGCGGCGGACCGGGCAGTGAAGCGGCTGGAGAGCGCGCAGGAGGAGGATCGAAAGAACAAGAGCCAGTCAACCATTACCAAGGAACGTATGCAAGCGCTGGTGGGCCGTGCGCCCATCGCGCCTGGAGAAAAGGACGGAATGCACGAAAAGGAGGTCTACGTGTGGCGCGGCCTGATTCGCAAGTACCGCCTGACCGCATTTTATGAAGGGGGTGACGAGCCGAGGATGGTGAACTTTAGCATCGACTAAGATACTTCCACGCTCTGGCTCTGAGACACCGTGCCTTCGGTTCGGCTCCAAAAGAGGGCGCAATGCTTGGTCCCTTTCCGTAGAATAAAACGAACGCTCCGATTACCACACGAGTTCGACATGCTCCCTTCTTTCCCCAGCTTGACGAGCTTGCCACTGTCGGCTAGGGATAACTGTTGACTCTTGTTGGGATCGGGATGGAATCATTGGCACCCGAAAGGAACAGGCGATGTCCCGTCGAATAGCTCCCGTCTGGGCACTTGCGATATTGACCCTGGCCGGACCAGCGGCCCGGGCGCAGGTCCCATTTGCGACTGATCTGGTACCCAAGCGAAGCACGCTCGCCCGGCTCGGGCTGGAGCGGCAGTGGACGGCCGTGATTCCCGTGCAGGGAACCGAGCGTCTGCTTCGGATCAGCCGCAGTAGCGACCTGTTCTTCGCGCAGACGGATCACGGCGGCGTTCATACCTACAGCGCGGAAACAGGTCAGCTTATGTGGTCGGCCCGACTGGGTGAGCTCACGCCCCGCGCACTGCCGGTCTCATCCAATTCGTACATGGTCTTCGGCACAGCGGCCAACATCTTGTCGGCGCTGGATCGGAGAACCGGAAGAACGATCTGGAAGGTCGATTTGCATGCGATGCCTTCCTGCGGAACGGCTTGTGATGAAGATCGTGTGATGGTCGGGCTGGCCAACGGACGGCTCGCCGGCTACAGCCTGAGAGAGACCCGGCCCAAGGGCCCGCCGGTGGTCAGGGGCAAGCCGGTCGAAGTTTGGAACTGGCAAACAGGCGGTTCGATCTTGACCCATCCACTGCCTGCCATGCACGTCGTCGCCTTCGGAAGCAGCGACGGCCGTGTCTACGTATGCATCAACGACGAGCGGACCGCGCTTTACCGGATCAGAACGGGCGGGCCCATCGGCAGCGGGCTCGGCACATACGGCACTCGCACATTGCTCATCCCCTCCGCAGACCAAAACCTCTACGCCGTTGATTTGCTGACTTCGGACGTGCTCTGGACGTTCCCCTCGGGCGCCCCGATCGCTCAGGAGCCGATCATCGCCGGCGAAGACGTCTTCGTCATCAACCAGGCTGGATCGCTCAGCCTGCTTGACCCGACCACGGGCTCACTCAGGTGGACGACCCCCACGCAAGGCGGACAGCTCACGGCTGTCAGCGGCTCAAAGATTTACCTGCGGTCGTTTCACAACGACCTTTACGTGATCGATCGCGCCTCCGGCAGAGTCCTGGCAGATCCCGCCAGCACCTTCCGGCGTGCCGGTCTGAACCTCAGAGAATACAACCTGTCCATGCTCAATCGGTACGACGACCGGATGTATTTCGGCACCGATTCAGGAATGGTCGTCTCTCTGCGGGAGATGGGATCGAACCAGCCACATCTGCTGCGCGATCCCAAGGCGCTTCCGTTTGGGTACATTCCCCCCGAGGGTATCAAACCCCCGCGCACCGGGGCGCCGGCCGCCGACACCGCTGCGCCAGCAGAACCCGACGCCGAGCGCAAGGACGACGCTACCAAGGAGGAGGCCAAGCCCGCCGACGACAAGGACAAGCCGGCACCTGAGCCCCAATAACCCCTGGCGTTTCCCCGGCACGAAAGAAACACACGTAGGTCAGGCCTTCCAGCCTGACTCCGGCCCCGTCAGGCTGAAAAGCCTGACCTCCTTCCTTGCCGGGCCAAGCCGTCCGGAAGCGAATAACCGATGCCGAGAAGCAGCACCGCGGCAGGCGCATCTCCCGTTCGCCGCGCCCTCTTGAGCGTCTCTGACAAGCGCAATCTGATCGAACTGGCGCAGGCGCTCGCCGCGGCAGGCGTGCACCTGCTCGCCAGCGGGGGAACGCGTGCGGCCCTGGCCGCCGCTGGCTTGAATGTGACTGAAGTCGCCGAGTACACGGGTCAGGCCGAGATCCTGGGTGGGCGCGTCAAGACACTACACCCCAAGATCCACGGCGGCATTCTTGCCAGGCGAGATCTCTCGGCGGACATGGAAGCACTGGCCGCCCACGGAATCGACATGATCGACCTCGTTGTGGTGAACCTGTACCCCTTTGAAGCGACGATCGCCGATCCATCAGCGACGTTGGAAGACGCGATCGAAAACATTGACATCGGCGGCCCTTCGCTCATTCGCGCGGCGGCCAAGAACCATGAGCATGTTGCCGTCCTGACCGATCCCAGCCAGTACGAATCGTTTCTGGGCGAGTTCCGGAAGACGGGAGGAACGACCAGGGAAACCCGCGGGCGGCTGGCCCGAGCAGCCTTCAAGCTTACCGGCCGCTACGACGTCGTCATCGCCGAGTATATGGAACGTCTGGACCGAGGCGACGACGAGAAGCAAACTCCGTTCCCCTCGGAGCTAAAGTTGAGTTTCAGTCTTCGGCAAGCCTTGCGGTACGGAGAGAATCCCCACCAGCAGGCGGCTTTCTACATCGACCCAGCCGCCAGGGGAACGAGCCTCGCCACGGCCTCCGTCTTGCACGGCAAGGAACTCTCGTACAACAACTTGCTCGATCTGGACAGCGCCCTGCGGCTGATCCGGATGTTCGATGAACCCGCCGCTTGCATCCTCAAGCACAACAATCCCTGTGGTGCGGCGGTGGCGGCAGACTCGGCGACGGCATTCGAGCGCGCTTACGAGGGAGACCCGGTCAGCGCGTTCGGCGGGATCGTGGCCTTCAACCGCCGGGTTGATGTTGCGACGGCCGAGCAGATGAGCACGCCAGGCCGGTTCCTGGAAGCGATTCTCGCTCCCGGATTCGAGCCGGACGCGCTCGCCTTGCTCACCACGAAGCCCTCGTGGAAAAAAAGCGTGAGGCTGATCGACCTGGGCCGGCCGATCGGCCCATCCGACCCCGATCCCGCTGGACTTGACCTGCGCAGGATCGAAGGAGGACTGCTCGCGCAGAGCTGGGACCGAGTTGAACCGAACCCGGCCGACGGCCAGGTCGTCACGCGGCGATCGCCGACCGAGGAAGAGCGACAAGACCTGGAGTTCGCCTGGAAGGTCTGCGCGATGGTCAAGTCGAACGCGATCGTGGTTGCCAGGAATCGGCAGCTCCTGGGGGTAGGAGCCGGACAGATGAGTCGGCTGGACTCGGTGCGGATCGCCGTGCAGAAAGCCGGAACACGAGCACAGGGCGCGGCGCTGGCCTCCGACGCCTTCTTCCCGTTTCGCGACGGCCCAGATGCCGCGGCGGCAGCGGGCATTACCGCGATCATCCAGCCCGGCGGCTCGAAACGCGACGAGGACACGATCGTCGCCTGCGACGAACATGGCATCGCCATGATCCTCACCGGCCGGCGCCACTTCCGGCATTGACGGCAGGAGCGGTCCTGGGCGCGTCCAGTTTAACGGTGTCCGCCTCCACCGCCGCCCATGTGTCCGCCGCCGCCCATATGTCCGCCACTGAAGCCGCCCCCGCCAAAGCCGCCGCCGCGGAACCCGCCGCCGCTAAAGCCACCCATGGGTGCGCCGCGGAATCCGCCACCAAGACCTCCGGCAGAGTATCCACCCATGCCGCCCATTGGCGCTCCTCTGAACCCTCCGCCCATACCACCGCCCATGCTGCCCATTGCTGGACCCGCGCCCATGTGTCCGAGCCCGCCCATCGCCCCACCGGGAGCGATGCCGGAACCGCGATAAACGGAAGCACCATTCATTCCGCCGCCGGGCATGGCCATTCCACGGCCACCAGCCCCGCCTGGCATTCCGGCGCCCGCCATCCCGCCCATGGCTCGATTCGATTGCAGACCTGAGCCAGCCGCTCCGCCGATGTTGCCCCGGCCCATGTTCATGCCATTACCCGCGAAATTACCGCCGCGGCCCATGGCGCCGGCGCCAGCTTGGCCGAAGTTGCCGCGGGAAACCTGACCTTGCCTGCCCGCCAGCCCCGCCGTGTTGCCCGAGAAACTGGGCCGGGCCGAGGTGTGCTGGAGCCGTGCGGCCGAGTTGGCGCCATTGAAAGAGGATCGGAATGACCCATTGTGCGAAGCCAGGCTCGACGCGCGCTGGACCTGCCCTTGACCGGCGCCTGTTCGATTCACGGCCCGATTCACGCCTGCGGTCCGGTTAAATGGATTGCCATAAGCATGCGACGACGGGGGCCCATGCACGCCGCTCCGCGACCCGAGGGAACTCCGGTTCAGAGCTTGCCCCTGATTCCTGACAAGGGTCCGCTGATTCCCCGAGTTCACATTCACGTTCCGGTTATTGGAGATGTTGACGACGTTGTTGTTTCCATGAATGTTCACGATCGTACGGTTGCCGCCGCCGAAGGGGAAATGACGCCCGAAGCGATTGAAGCCGCCAAAACCAAATCCGCCAAAACCAAATCCGCCAAAGCCGAAGCCGCCGAACCCGAGACCGCCAAAGCCGAAGAACGGATTGCCGAACCCCAGGCCAAAGAAGGGATAGCCGAATCCCAGCCCCAAACCGAACCCACCAAAACCCAGCCCGCCGTAACCAAAGCCTCCGTAGCCGAGTCCGCCGTAACCAAAGCCTCCGTAGCCGAGCCCGCCGTAACCAAAGCCTCCGTAGTACGGATAGCCGTAACCGAACATCCCGCCCAGCATGCCGCCACAGAGACCGTACCCAAGTCCCCCGTAGCCGCCGTACCCACCATAGCCGCCATACCCGCCATAGCCGATGGGCTGAGCATAGTAGGGATAGCCGTAGCCGCCATAGTAGGGATAATCCAGATAGCCGTAATAACCGCCGAGGTTGCCGTAATTCGCGTACCCGTAATAGCGGCCGGAATCGTCGTAATAGACGCCGGGATAGCCGTCGTAGTAAGAGTTTGGCCGTCCGAAGCCGCCGTAAAGTTGGCCATACATCTCGGGAGCGATCTGGGAATACGGTTGATAGGTCAGATCGTCCTTGTTCTTGGCTGCGTTATCGACGGCGGCTGGCGCGAAAAGGGTGCCCCGGTCTTCGAGCGTTCGGTCCCAGTAACCGTCCTGGAACGTCCAGCCTTCCGGCTGCCTGATCCACTGGGCCGGTACCCACGACCAGCCGGGCTGAACCTTGGCCCAGAATCCTTTCTTCCAGACCACGCCGTTTCCATCAGGGTAGTACTGGCCCGGAATGTAAAAGCAGTCCGCGGCCGGGGGCTCCCCCGCATCTTCCTCGGGGCGATCGGTCGGCGGCCCGTTCTTGTGATAATCCAGGCGGTCGGTCTTGCGGTCGCTCCAGAAGCCGGGCACGCGATACCACCCTTCTTGATCGCGCTTCCAGTATCCGTTGACCCAGAACCGCCCGGGAGGAGGAACGCGCCAGGAGCCCGTGACCCAGAGATAGTCCTTTCGCCCCGGTTCCCATTCCCAGTACCCCTCGATCCACTGCGCATTCGCGCTCGGGGGATCGACAGCGGGGCGTTCGGTGATCGGAGACGGAGGAGTTTTGCCCACGTGGACCGGACTCGTGTCCTTGCGGGGTGAGAGAAACGCCTCGTGCAACGGGCCCTCGGTCAGCGGCTTGACGTCCTGCCTCAGAAGCTGCGCCACTTCAAGTGAGGCATTGCCGCCGGCTTCACCTGTTGATCCAGGATCAGGTGGAGCCGGCGCATCAAGGGGGAGCGGAACGGCACCTTGCGTCCCGGCCGATGCCGCCACACCCGCGCCCTGTCGTTCCCCATTGGCCGCCTGAACAGGATCTTGAGGGGTCGCGGCCAGGACTTGCGCACTCCCCATCATCAACAGCGAGGCTAACCCCAAGGCATGACCACGGTTCATGATTGGCACTCCGCCACGGCGGCGACGTCGGTCGGTTTCGGGAAAGGCGCTTCCAGTAACTAGGTACGCACGCAGCGATGGAAAGGACCAGTCTACCTCATCAGATCTTCGAACGATCTGGCACCCTTTATTCTATCGCACAAGGCCGTGGGCTTTTCAAATGGTTCGTTCCTGTACTTCACATGGGATCGGTTTATACGCGCCAATCCAACCCTGGTGGCAGGCGCAACTCGGCCCGATTACCAAGTGGGTCGGACTCAAGCAGTAAGGTCCGCCACGATTCGCGGCGACACTGAAGCGAAACCTGGCATCAGACACCTCAATTCGCTACCCCTGGAACTCTCGGCAACCTCGGTAAGATCCGTATCGGCGGGATAATGACTGAAGCAGGGAGCGCGCGAATCGGGTTTGCCAACCCCACAGAGAGATACGCGTTCGTTCCAGGCACATGCAGGCATGTCGAGCTTGAGACCGAGCCTGAAATGTTGTAGACTGATTTATGAAGCGACGCGATTCTGACGCCGCACACATCTGAGCCTGGCGACCTGCTCATGAAGGCTGAACTGGTTCCCGAGAATGGAGACCCGCCGATTCCCGTCAACCGCGACCTCATGGTCGTCGGCAGGCGCGACTATTGCGACATCGTCATCGACCATTCGAGCTTGTCGAAGCGGCATTGCGTGCTGATCAAGACCGATGGCCTGCTGGTGATCCGAGACCTGATCAGCACAAACGGTACCAAGGTTAAAGGCCAGAAGATTCGCTGGGCCGCCTTGCTTCCCGATGATCGGATCACGCTGGGATCCTATAAACTGAGGGTCTATCTTGGCCCCGACGACACTCCCGGCCCATCGGAGCTCTACCGAACGAAAGCCCGCGGCGCTCGTGGGTCGGATCGGGCATCGGAGTCTCGCGGGAAGAACGCGTTGCCGGCCCACATGGAGCATACCGGCGGCGCCGGTCTGGCGGGGATGCCGGCCACGGCCGCCCGAGGTCCAGCGCAGTTCGCGGAGCCCTCGGCCCCCGGTTTCGACGTCTCCGCCTACGAGCCGGACCTTCCCGTCCTGCCCGCCAGGAGCCCGGGCCATCCGGACCCCCTGCTCTCCATTGTGCTCGACGACGATGACGACATCATCGAGCTGGAGTAGCGGACGAGTCAGAGCGAGTGGACCTCTTCCTGGCGCGAGTCGCAAGGTAGAAGGTGAATCACGCGGTTGCCTCCCTGGGTCTGGGCCAGCGTGAGCGCGCGACCGGCCGCCTCCAGAAGCAGCGATGTGCCGGCGAATGGATCGTCGGCACACCGGGTGGAGACGCCGACGCTGGAGCTGAGGTCGGTCGAGGCCGTCGACAGTGCCGCGATGCAGTCCCTCAGGATCCCGGACGCCGCGAGGGCGCCGTCCACGGTCACGCTCGGCAGAATGATCGCGAAACCATGTCCGCTCACTCGCGCGACAGTGTCGCACGATCGAGTTTCGCTCTCCAGCAAGCGGGCCAGATCGACCAGAATTCGTTCCCAGCCGCCACGGTCAAGCGCTGCAAGAACTCGATCCGGATGATCCAACTCGAGTCGAATGAGCGAGAGAGGGAGTCCATCTGCCTCCGCCTGGCGCGGAAACCTCCAGTGCGTCCAGAAATCCGCGGTGATTCTTCAATCCCGTAAGTTCATCACGCGACGCGAGGTCCATCAGCGCCTGGTTGCTTCGTTCCAGTTCCCGGGCGCGCGAATCCAGAACATCCTGCGCGGCAATGATCCGCTGGGCGGTCTTGAGTGCGACCTCCAGTTCGGCCGAATCGATGGGTTTGGCCAGAAAATCATCAGCGCCCGCATTCAGCCCCTGGATTCGCTCATGGCGATGCGTTTTCGCGGTCAGCAGAATCACGTAGACGTACCGAGAAGTGATCTCCGCCCTGATCTTGCGGCAAAGTTCAAGCCCACTCATCTCGGGCATTACCCAGTCAGAAATCACAAGCCTCTCGGCCTTGCTCTGAAGGTGGCTCCAGGCCTGGGCCCCCGTCGCTGTGACCACGACTTCGTGCCCCATCGCCTCCAGACGCCTGCGCAGATCGACAGCCTGGGTAAGACTGTCCTCGGCGATCAAGATTCTCATCGGAACGACTGCTCCTCCCGTTTCCTGGCCGGCATGAGGCGTGGGCGCCTTCCCGAGCGCCCGGGCCCAACGATTCCTGCTGCATCTTCGAGAAGTTTAGAACGCATTTCGGCCGCGGAGCCGGGAAAAGGTCGGCACTACAGCAAGCTGGTGGGGTGAATTGTTGGGTGGGGTCGAGCGCAGTAAGGCCCGGCGGTTGCGAGAGATGATGGGGATAGCGGGAGATGCGAAAACCGGACGGGCGCTTTCGGAGGTGTCCGAACAGCGCCGTCCGGCTCAGGATGCCAACTTCTGGATGACGGGGCGAGGGGCGGCCGCCGTGGCGTCGGCCGCCGCCCATCCAACCTGGTACGCGATCCTGACATATCGAACGAGGCTCGGAACCTCAGGTCTCATCAGACCGAGGACGGCGAACTTCGCGCCGGACAGGAGGGTTCAGGCGTTCGATCTGGCGTGCTTCCTGGGGTTCCAGGCGGCTTGCCTGTCGGTTCTCGCGTTGGATGGCTTCGTACACCTCTTGGCGGTGTACGGAGATCTCGATCGGGGCCGCGATCCCCAGTCGAACCTTATCGCCCCGAATATCCACCACGGTGATGACGATGTCATCTCCGATGATGATACTTTCGTCGCGGTGTCGGGACAGGACCAGCATCGTTCTCGGCTCCTTCCTCCTGCCAACCTGGCCCGTGACCATCCCCGATCACGTTGCCCGGGCTCGCGGTGACCACGACGGAGCTGGGGATGGTTCGCAACCAAGTTACATGGTGATTAGCCACACGGATCAGGCCGTCGCACGCAGCGCGGTCAGCCCGGGCAGCAGGGTGGGCGTGGGCACAGGCGCAGAGGCCGTCGCGTACGTCTCCAGCGGATACCGCACCGGATATCGACTGGAAGTGAGCACAAGCTGCCTGCCCAGGCGCCGCACTGGGTTGAAAACAAGCGGTCCCTGGAGGTTGACGGTCAGTCCACCGCCCATGCCGCGATTCAGGATGACATAGATCAAGGCCGTTCGTTCATCCTCGAGCTCCAGGGCCGCCCGGTCGCCGGGTCGAATCTCGATCCGGTAATCGCTGACCGCCAGCGGAGGGGCGACCAGACCAAAGGCCAGGTCAGGCGCGGTCACGCTCTGTAACCACGAAAGGCCGGCAACCTCGGTGTCGGGAAGATGAAGATACTGCGTGTAGGAACGGAACCCGAGCAGTCCTTCCGGAATCAGGACCAAGTCCGATTCGGAGGCCTGGATCAAGCCAAAGCGGGTCGTGACAATGTTCACTTCCTGGTTACCTCCTTGAACGCCGGGCTGGGCTCCCACCTGGATGAGCAGGCCAGGGCCCCCCTCGGCTGCGGGCGACCTCGATCGCGACAGATCCCGTCCCGTCCCGTTCAGAGAAACGAATGGCCCGGGCTCCTCGCCGATCCGGCGAGGAACCACGCCATGCAAGAATCACTCTTACCGGAGCTGTTCCCGACTCGATCGAGTCCGCGTAACGCGGCCACGACACATCCCGCGAAGTCAACTTCAACCTGCCTCGCGCCACCGAATCCCAAAGCGGTCCGAGCCAGGTTTGACCGAGCGTTATATCGTCGAGCCACCACGCTTTTGCTCAATCGGCCTGGCCCGAAATCCTTATCCCGGTGCACCTCGCGAGACCTGCGCCAGTCGCTCCGTTCGTAGCGGAGACGCAAGGCGCCCTTGTGAGCGCAAGAACCGGTCCCTCCGTGACATCCAGAATATGCGCTCGATCGGGCATCGGCCTGCCGTACGGATCTGCGTGCCCTCCGGGCTGACGCGCATACGCCGCTCTGGCACAATGATCCCAGCGATCAGCGAATTTCATCCCAACCGACCTGCATTGCCCGAGTCTCGCCGGGTGGACCTGTCCCATGCCCGATCTTCAACCACCAGTAATCGTCTTGACCAACGATGACGGCGTTGATGCCCCTGGCATGCAATCATTGCGTCAAGCCGCCGAGGCGTTGGGCCGGTGCGTCGTGATCGCTCCTCGCGGGCCCATGTCTGGCTGCGGCCATCAAGTGACTACTCATTTGCCAATCGAGATCGAGCGACGAAGCTCCGATTGCTTCGCCGTGGCGGGCACTCCCGTCGATTGCGTTCGCCTGGCGCTCCACTCACTTGTACCTGACGCGTGCTGGGTGCTTTCGGGCATCAACGCCGGCGGCAATCTGGGAACGGACGTCTATCACTCCGGAACCGTGGCGGCTGTGCGCGAGGCCGCAATCCGCGGCCTTCCTGGCATGGCGCTGTCTCACTACATCGCCCGCGGACGACCGATCGATTGGACCCGCGCTGCTCGGTGGGCTGGCCAGGTTCTGAAACAGTTGATAGTGCTCCGCATGGAACCGTGCACGTTCTGGAACGTGAATCTGCCTCACCCTGCACCCGGCGGGCCCGAGCCCAGCATGGTTTTTTGCGATCTCGATCCCTCGCCGCTGCCGGCCGATTTCTGCATTAAGGACAATCAAGCCCTTTACACGGGGAACTATCAGGCGCGGCTGCGCCGGCCCGGGGCCGACGTCGCGGTTTGCTTTGGCGGCGACATTTCCGTAACGCCGGTCCGAGCTTTCGAGTCGGCCGCGCTCGTATCTCCCGGACAGAAGGAAGCCGGAGCGCGAGCTGCGTCCGACAAGATGGGCCCCTGAGGTCTGGCCGATTCCTGCCCGCCCATGCCATAATGTCTATTCGCAAGGACAACGCGCCGGCGGCATTGCCCGAAGCAGCGACTCCGATCGTCGCGTCTTGCTTATTGCCTATCATCTATTATCCAAGGCAAATGACCACGGTATGGGGGAATTCGATGAAGCGATGGCAGCTTGGTTTCTGGGGATGCGTGGGATTGACCCTGGCGGGTTGCGAGGAGCCGGAACTGATCGTGCCAACGACGCCCCCCGGCGCCGTGATTCCGCGCAAAGCGCCAGACAAGGATAACCCTGCTGAGGCCCAGGGTGAATCAGTGGCTCTCGCCCCCAAATCCGCGGGCGACGCCAACCGGAAAGCGCCGGCATATACGCCGGCCGAGCCCACGGCCAAGGGTGAGACCAAGACGACCAAGAACGGCGTCAAGTACGAAACTTTGAAGGCGGGGACGGGTGACGAGCTCAAGCCGGGGACGGTGGCGAAGCTCAATTACGAGGGCAAGCTCGAGGACGGTACGGTGTTCGATTCCACCAACAAAAAACCGAGGTCGATGACCATCGGCACCGGGCAATTGATCAAGGGCTGGGAGGAGGGCCTTCCTGGAATGCGAGTGGGTGAGACTCGCAAGCTAATCATCCCGCCGGCCTTGGGCTATGGGGTCAACGGCTCGAAGCAAGGGAAGATCCCTCCCAATGCCACGCTGATCTTCGAGGTCGAGCTGCTGGGCCTGAACTGAGAGCTTGGAATTCCGCGCCCTTCACGAACATCCGACTGAACGAGGACCCGAATGGCGAACGTGTCGAGCACGCCCAAGTTTTCCGGAATGAAGTATCGCGTCGTCAATGAGCTTGGCGCCGGCGCAGGCAGCAAGATCTTCTTGATCAGCGACAAGACGGCCGGCGGCAAGCGGTATGCGCTCAAGATCATGCGCAAGAATGAGCCCGAGGAAGATATCTACATCCAGCAGGCCAAGACCGAGTATGAAGCCGCCCAGAAGCTGAACCATCCGGCTATCGCCAAGATCTACGACTTCCGTCAGAAAAAGTCCTGGTTCAAGGTTACTGGTTGCGAGCTCTTGATGGAATTCGTCGATGGCAAGAGCCTCGACGAAGTCGAAGCCCCGGAGCTCGGCCAGCTCGTCTTGATCTTTTGCTCAGGTGGCCTCGGCACTCGCGCACATGCACCGCCGCGGCGTCTACCACGGCGACCTGAAACCTCACAACATCATGCTGTCGAAGAGCGGCCAGATCAAGTTAATCGACTTCGGCACGGCCTGGCTTCGAGGTCAGGACAAGAGCCGGGTCCAGGGCACACCGCAATTCATGGCGCCCGAGCAGGTGACTGAAAAGGAGGTCAACGATAAGACCGATATTTATAACCTGGGCGCGACCATGTACCGCATGTTCACGGGGCGTTTCGTCCAGCAGGGCATGCCCAAACCAGGCGATGAGCGCCGAGTAACGGTTCCCAATAAGGTCAACCCGCGCATCCCTGGCCCGCTCAACGAGCCTGATCGTCGCCTGCATTCAGACTGTTCCCGACAAGCGGCCCGCCGGCATGTTCGAGGTTCGTGAGCAGCTCGGCAAGATCGCCAAACAGATGGGCCTGGAGGAGGTCGAGCTCAAGGGGGCTGAAGACGAATAGTCGCCGGCGTGAGCCTCGTGCAGTTTCAGCTTACCTCGTCTTCTTTGACTGCGGCTTGCCGGCGTTGGCGGGTGCCTCTTCCTCCTCCTCTTCGAAGACACCGGCAACTTGCCCATGGTCGTTGATGGCGGTGGCGGCAGTGAGGTGGCCACCTCCTTCGTCGAGCACGCGCAGCCGGCCGTTCTCATACACAAAAGCCCTCGGGCCAATGTGAGAGCCGCCGGGACTATCCATCTGGCCTACGACAACGCCTTCATTGTTCACGCCGTTTGCCTGAGAGTTTACATAACCCTCGGGCTCTTGGAGCTGCTTGTAGCCGGTCTCATGCGAATGAATGATGGCATGAGTCTGGCCGTTCAGGTCAGATCGAACTCCCACCACCATGCCCGCGTTGTTGACTGACCGCGGTGCTAGACGCCCGGCCGCGAGATCACCCGTCGCGACCACTTACCGTCGGCATTCTGCGTCCACAGGCAAGCGACGGTGCCATCGATCGAGGCGACTTGCTTCCCGCTGCCGCTAATTGCGACCGTTTGCGAGGTGAGCTGATCATGCATCGGCATGGCAACGGCCTTCCAGCCAGTGTTCGTTCGGTCCCAGACGCAGGCTCGAATGCGATTATCGCCCAGCGACCAGCCGCAAATTCGCCGTCCATCGCGGGTAATCCCGCAGGCGGCCGAGGCCAGATCACCTTCCAGGACTCCCAGCGCCTGCATCCCCGTCTTTACATCCCAGACAAACCCCTGATTCCGCAGCGGCACGCGGACATTCGGCGGCGCGGGTTTGCCGCGCGCCCCACAACCACGCCGTCGTCGCTCACGGCCGCGGGAAAGGTCGCCGTGTAGCCCTCCAGCAGCGGTAGATACGTGATCTTCTTCCCCTGGGCAAAGATAGGCGCCTCGTTGAGTATGTCGGCGATCTTCTTGTCTTGAACCCATTCGAAGCCAACGATCTCGCCTCGTCCATTGATACCAGTCGCCACAATGCCATTGGTCTTGGGCGTGACCACCGCGTACTTCTTCGTCGGCTCGTCAGCTTTGACCTGAGCACAGAGACTCAGCGAGGCAACCACGAGGAGGCAACGGCTTCTCATGGGATTCCTTTCTCGGCGAAGGCAGAACCAGTCTGGCCGCAACCAGGGCCGTCCCCGGACGGCACAGGTTGGGCGCGCAACCTCCATGGAAGGAGATAATACACGATCATCGCACGAGCCAGCCGCCACTTGAAGAGACCTTGGCGGCAGACAGCACGGTTTCGATTCCCCGGTCGGCGCCGGTAAGTCAAGCCTTCTCGGTAACAGACCCGACGAGCTTCATCGCGCAGAAACGCGTCGCGGGCGATGCGCCGCATAGGAATCGCGCCCACAAAAGACCGACGCCCTCCACGGCGCACACCGGGCCCGACCCCGCAGAGACTGACGACAATCACCTCACCAGGGCAGATTCGAGGGCCAACATCTCGGCGAACAGTCGCTTCTAATGAAGAGGAGCCGTGCGGTTCGACCAAAGATGTCAGTGCGGGAGAGGCGGCGAAGCCGCGATCAATCCAAACCGCGTCACTCCGCTCTGATAGGATTCATGTCGCCGTCATCCTCAATTTCGCCGCGTGAGAACCCTCTGGCACAGGAGACTCGCCATGACTCGATGGTGGAAAGCCGCACCGACCCTCCTCGCCGCCGGGGTGACAGTGGGGAGCGTCGTGCTGTTCGCTCAGGAAAAAACTGCGGCCGTCGCGCCACAAGCGGGGGCGAGTTCCAAGGCCGGCCTGCTCAACGACACGCCCGTCTACGACGTCAAACGCGGCATGCTGAGGGTCGTCGTGATCGAGCCTGGCACATTGGAGGCATCCTGGAGTCAGGACGTCCAGTGTCTGGTCGAGGGGTCGACAACCATCATCTCCATCGTTCCCGAGGGAACCAGAGTCAAGAGGGGCGACCTGGTCTGCGAGCTTGACTCGTCGTCGCTCCGCGACCAGCTTACCAACCAGAAGATCGCAACCCAGGGGGCCGAGGTCTCCTACCTGAACGCCAAGCTGACCCGCGAGGTTGCCGAGATCGCCGTCAAGGAATACGTCGAGGGCATCTACCTCCAGAACAAGGCCACAATCCAGGGAGAGCTCAAACTCGCCGAATCCAACCGAGCCCATGCCGAGGATCGGTTAGACCGCCTGATGAAAGCCCGCAAGCGGTTGGACGCCATCATGGCCGCGAAAGGGGAGAACAGTACGGCCTTTGAGATCCTCGCCGATATCGACCTTGATGATCGCCTCGAACGCGAACGGATGGCCCTCCAACTGGAAAAACTCAGGATCGAACAGGCACATTCGAAGGAGACATGCTCGAAAAATACGAGAAGCCCAAGAGGTTCAATGAACTCAGGACCGAGGTCGAAAAGGCCCTCTCCGACGAGCTCGCCAAGAAGCAGACCTACCAGGTTGAGCGGGACAAGGAGGCGAAGCTCGAAAGACAGATTGCCAACTGCAAACTCCTGGCCCGGAGCGACGGGATCGTGGTCTACGCCAATGACCCGATGCGGACTTTCGGCAGCAACCAGCCCCAGATCGAAGAGGGGGCCACGGTCCGCGAGCGGCAGAAGATCTTCAGCCTGCCCGACCTCAGCGCCCCGCTCGTGGTGAACACCAAGGTGCGCGAGACGATGGTTGCTGGGATCACTCGCGGACAGCGGGTCCGTGTCCGGGTCCACGCGTTGCCTGCGGAGGCTTTGCCCGGCGTGGTCAGCGATGTGGTTCCTCTGCCTGACCCAACCTCTTTCCTTACCCCCGATGCCAAGGTGTACACGACAAGGGTCACGCTCGAGAAAAGTCTACCGGGCCTCCTCCCGGGCATGTCGGCCCAGGTCGAGATGTCCCTGGCAGATCTCGACGAGGTCCTGAGCGTCCCCTTGCAATCCGTCCTCGAGCTCAAGGGCAAGGACTACGTTTACCTGATCACGCCCAGCGGCCCCGCGAAGCGGGAGGTCAAGCTGGGTTTCTCTAACGACACGATGATCGAGGTCAAGGAAGGCCTCCACGAGGGTGATCAAGTCGCTCTAAACCCGATCTCGGTCATGTCCCAAGCGGAGCTTCGCGAGGCATTCGCCGTGTCGAAGGAGGTGAAGCTCAGCAAAGCATCACCCGCGGCAGTGAAAACGGGTAAAGCCGTTGCCGGCACGCAATCCGAGACCGAGCATCCAGATCTTGCAGAAATTCCGAGATATCACTCCCGAGGACCGTGTGAAACTCAAGTCCGCTAGCGATTCGAGACGCAAGGCGATCCTCAAGAAGGCCGGCTTCACTGACGAGGAGCTTCAGGCGCTTCAGGAGATGCGGAAACAGAACGCTCCCCGCAACGGACCGGGGGCTCACGCCGGGGAGAAGTATCTCCCCCGTGACCCCCGTCGGCAACTCGATTGTGCGTGGAACACGGTTGACGTAGGTGCCTTGATCCAGTCGCTTCCAGCCTTGAGCAGGCCAACTGCGCCGAGAAGGCGCGATTTTCGCCTGGGTTGCGTCCGGAGTTTGCCGGTCGTTACCGCACGCCATCATGCGCGGCGACGCTCGGTGCGAGCATCCTACTGGCCCGTCACCGACCGCCGCGAGATGGCCGATTACCCGCCATGACCAAGGCAAGCCGCACGACTCCGAGAATCCATCTCATCCGGTGATCCGAAAATTATTGACGGACAGTACCTCAACCGTTCGATGATGAGCGTAAAGTTGAGGGTCCCGAGCCATGGACACGGCAGTAAGACCGTTAGAATCGTCAGAGCTCAGTGATTGTGGCGGAGGCTGGATGGGAGCTGCCGCAGCGTCGAATTCGAGGGACATATCGTCCTTCCGGCGCCTCGAGCAGGAGCGCGGGTCGTTGACCGCATTACCGTGATACTGGCGATCCTGAGCCTGGCAATGACACTGCGGGCCCGCGCAGACTACACACTTTGGCCGCTCTTGGGGTTGCTGCTGCCCGCGATTCGATGGCGATTCTCCACGTCGTTCCGGATGCGTGTCCGCGATGCCACCCGGACCCGCTGGAGCGAGGTTACGAAGTTCTCCGCCGGGTTGGGACCTGTGCCTTGGTTGGCCGTCTCGGTTTTCGTTGTGCTTCCCGTCTTGCTCTTCTACGTCACGAATGGGCAAATCCTGGGGGCCATTGACACTCGTCCAGTCATCCCGACAGCGGTGAGCTTGGTGCGGGAAGGAGATTGGGACGTCGATGAGTTCAGCCCTGCCGATCGGTTTGACGTTCTTCATGACCGTGCTGGCCACATCCTGCAGTGCTATGAGAGGGAAGGCCAGGGACTCTATTCGGCGTTTCCTTCCGGGATGGTCGTCTTCGCGGTACCGGTTGTGAGCATGGCCCGACTCTGCGGTGCCGAGCTGGACCTGCGCTGGGTTCATCTCCGGCTGGAAAAGATCACGGCCGCGCTGGTCGCGTCCCTCACTCTGGGCTTGTTTTTCCTCTCGGCCTGTACCTTCGGATCGGCCCAGGCAGCCGCGGTGCTCACTGTCTTGATGGCCGTTGGATCGGGGCTGTACACCACAGTTGGCCTGGGACTCTGGCAGCACGGCGGCATCGTTTTCTGGATGCTGGCGGCGCTGCTCGTCGAGTTTCGAAGCTCGGGTCGGCCGTCACTATGGGGCACGGCGGCCCAGGGCATCGCGCTCGCGGCGATGCTGATGTGCCGTCCCACGGCCGCGCTCTGCGTCGTGAGTATCGGCACCTGGATCCTGCTGCGGAGCCCGCGGCGTGCCTTCTTGACCGCGGCGGTCGCGGCGGCCGCATATCTTCCATGCTTGGTGATGTACGAACTGGTTTATGGAAATGCCCTCGGGCCCTCCACCGTCAGCGGGAACACGAGCGGAGTCTTCTGGCACTTCGGCCGGCTCGAGACCATGCTGGGAGTGCTCGTCTGTCCGGGCCGAGGCTTGTTCGTTTACCAGCCATGGGCAATCCTGGCGATCATCTCCTTGTTTCCCCGCATCCGCGCCCTTGCGCGGGAGTCTGGCTACCGGGCGGGTCCCGACGGCTGGATCGGGTTCTGTCTCATCCTCACCGCGGCCCACTGCTTCATGATCTCGGCCTGGCACGATTGGACGGGCGGCGATTGCTGGGGATCGCGGATGCTTACCGACATCATCCCGCTCCTGGCCCTGCTGGCCATTCCGGCCACCATCACCCTCTGGAAATCACCCCGAACACGGGCTCTCATCCTCACGCTGGGGTTGGTCGGAGCTCTCGCTCATTTCCCTTGCGTCTACCTGGGCGCGGCGTCATGGAACTCGGCCGCCAACCATGCGAAGGATTTCTGGTCCTGGTCCCATGCACCTTTCCTGTTCCGGCCGCTGTCATCGGGATAGGCTTGGGAGAGGACCAGCACTGACACCGCGCTAATGCGGTTTCCACTGGCGACCCCCTCTTCGCAAGGCTGACCAACCGACACTTTTCTACTAGCCCACCATTCTCACAACTCCCAGCCGCTGACGGAAATTCGCCCGGAAGTGCCCTCGGATCGCACCCGCAGCCCCGTCCCAGACCGCTAGAACGGCCACCCAGCGGGGCCCGTTGGCCTCGACGCAGCCCGTGATTCCGCGTCCCGTTCAGACGGTTAGCAATGCCCCGCTACCCACCAGTACGCCGACCCCGACGAAAGCCGCGGCCGCATTGCTGCCGCAAGGTGGCAGAAGCCCTCAGGATCCAGTCCCTTGCGACGCCCCAGTCGTGGACCGAGCTCCGAGTGTGAAGAAACCCACACCGCCAGCCAGCACGCAGCCGCCTGCGTTGGCGATGAAGACGAGAGCACCCAGGACACGCGGAAAGACTGCCCCAGTAACACAATACACGCGGACCGATCGAATAACCGATCGAATGATGACACGCAAGAAGGCCTATGCAGACTTCGCGGCATTCGTCGCCCGAACGGAAGAGGAGACGAACAAGTTACAGTACAACGCACTCAAAGCCCGTCGCAAGAAGTACTGGGAGCCCCTCGACCAGCACGCGGTTCAGCTCCAGACGGATTATCAGATATCAGCGGAAGAACTGGCCCAACTCATCAATGAGGGCTTGGAGCAGAAGTGGCCCACCGAGCAACCCGAGGATCGAATTGCGCTACTCAAAATGTTCGATCGGAACCGAGCCGAAACCAAGCTGTTAGCTCGACGGGTTAACGCCACGGCCAATAGGATGATGCTCGATAGGCTATTCGGCATGGCCGTCTCACAGGCCACCGCCGCCGGCACCATGCAGAACAATTTCAATGCCGATACCGCCCGTCGAGCAGTCGGGGGAAGGTAGCCATTGCCGCGACCGAGGGACAGCTTCGCGGGGAAGAAGAGTTTCGCCAGGTCAAATCGGCTGAAGGCTCCCCGGCCGGCCGATATGGATAGCGTAGTGAACTCCATCAGCCGCATTGACCGCACTCTGCCGAGTTTCGACAGTGAAACGAGCATCGCAGTCACGCTCATGACTCGGACGTCTTCAAAAGGTGCCGCAGCTTCTCCGGATTCCGCACGATATAGATCGACGCGATGAGGCCATCTCGCACCTCGAGCGCCACACTTGTCACCGACCCGTCCGGCTCGGCGACGACGTATCCCGGCTGACCGTTGATCCGCGCGGGGGTGTAAACGAACGCACCGGTGAAGTCGGCCTTGCCGGCCACGCCGACGAAGAAGCGGATGATCTTTTCGCTGCCGGCGATGGGTCGAAGCGCGGCGGGGCGCTTGCCGCCGCCGTCGGAGTGGAGCATGGCGTCCTTGGCGAGGAGTCGGGTCAGCGCCTGGGCGTCGCCGGTCCGCGTCGCCGTCAGGAACGCCTCGGCGAGCCGCGTGCTGTCTTCTCGCGAGACGGTGAACCGAGGCCGAGACTCCTGGACGTGTGCCCGGGCCCGGGCCGCGAGCTGGCGGCAGGCCGCCTCGCTCCGCTCCAGGACCTCCGCAACCCGGGCGAACTCCATGTCGAAGACGTCATGGAGCAGGAAGGCCGCCCGCTCCAGCGGCGAGAGCCGCTCGAGCGCCAGGAGGAGGGCCACGGAGAGGTCATCCGCCAGCTCGCTCTCGGCGTCGGCCGCCAGGGCCTCGTCGTCGAGCACGGGCTCGGGTAGCCAGGGGCCGACGTACTTCTCCCTCCGCACGCGCGCCGATTTGAGGTGGTCGAGGCAGAGCCGGGTCATGATCCTGGAGAGGAATGCCCGGGCGTCCTCAACGGCCGAACGGTTGACCGCGTGCCAGCGGAGATAGGCTTCCTGCACGAGGTCTTCGGCCTCGGCCAGCGAACCCAGCATGCGGTAACCCAGGCCGGTAAGATGCCCGCGGTGCCGCTCAAAGTCAAGGGCGGCTCTCGTGTCGTCGCTCGTCATCACGCCACCTGGGGTTCTTGCCGGTTCACGGCCACGGGCGTCCCGCCGACCTTGATCCGGCTACAGGCCTGTCCATGACCCAACGCATACTTCAGGGTCGGGAAGAAGCGTGCCATTGTGAGCGCGAACCCCAGCGAGATGAGCCCCTTCTCACCCCACTTCGCCACGATGCGCTCGCGCAGAGGGTTGGCCTCCGGGTCGTGGGCCAGGACCGCGTGGGCGAATCGGTAAGCCAGGAGTACGTCATCGGACATTGCCTGCGTGTTCCCTGTCAAGATTGCCCTTATGACCTCCGGCGCAACGCCCTCGCGCTCGGCCATCGTTACTCCAAGCTGCGTGCACGGGCCGCAATCCTCGGCCATGGTCCCCACCAGTCCCGCGGCGCAACGGGCATCTGCCGGGACCCCCTTGCGGTACTTGGTCAGGCCCATCACCTTCGAGAATTTGATCGCGGCGTCCAGGTCGGCGGAAAGGATCTCCCGCACGTAACCCGAATCATAACCGTATTCTCGATCGAATGCGTCGAGCTGCCTCTTGAACAGCCATTTCAGCATGAGTGTCTCCTTGCCAGATCAGATGAGACGGTATCGCGTCCGGTGCTCCTTCCTCCTTACTTTACGACGATACAGGCCCTCCGGGACGTGACATCTCTGCGCGGCTCGGGACGTGCGTTCGCCATTCTTCCGGACTCATGACCAGAGCGACAGAGGATTTGCGGCGATCGGGTTGTCCGCCGGCTCGAGCGAGAGTCTAATGGACCCGGATGCATCCAACATGCCCGGGGATTCAAAGGTGACGCGACTCATTTCGCGAATGGAAATGAGGTCACAACGAGGATCATCAGTCCTTCGTCAAGCGAGCCCACACCTGCCCCGGGGGCCGGCTAAACGCCGAACTGTTCCGAAGATGGACGAGGAGCCTTCCATCACTGGCCATGATCTCAGGGCACCACTTGTGCACGTCGCATAGGGGCATAACACATGTACTATCTTTACGGTTCTCGACCTGGAACGTCGAAAAGGCTCGTGGCGACCTTCGACAGCGAGGCGCAGCTCCTGGCCTACGTGCGCTGGGCGACTCTGTCCGAGCACGGCGGCGTACGCCAGTTTGAGAAGGGAAGCTCGCTGGCTGGTTACCACGCACACAGCTACTCGAGCGAACCTCTTACGGACGATGATCCCACGACAGTCAACCACAACCCGACGCCGAGCATGCTGTGATTGCTCTGTCACACACAAGCCAAGACTCTGCGCAGTGAGATGAGAGTCTTTCTGCGATTCTCAAACTGCACAACGACTACACCAACAGCGGAACGCAGAACTCTCTGGCGATCAGGCAGGGGAATCGTGGGAAGTCAACACTCCGCAGTTGCCTTTCCGAAGAATCGAGCACCGCCCGAGTGAACTCCACGGTTACGGCATTCCCGTCGTGAAACGGCGCGGCTGCCGGAATGCCATATCAGCGGTCGGTTCCTGGCCTGGGTTATCGCTTCACTATCATCTCCATCCGGGTCGATCGGACACCCAAGGACCAGGCCAAGTGGTCTAACGACTCAGTGGGCTGTCGGTACCATCGCCGGCGCGAACCAACGGCTCGTCAGCCCGCCGAGACCCGCCGAAAAGAGCTGGGCGATGTGCCTCCCGCAGGGCTTCCTGGATCATCAATACCTCGGCCAGGTTATCCGCGGTCAACAGTCCGTGAAGGCGGCCTTCTTTCACCACGGGCAGCGTGCGGCAATGGCCGTCCTGGAGCCGGGCGAAGGCGGTCTGGAGCATCTCTCGCGGATCTGTGGTTGCGAAATCGCGCTGCATGACATCGGCGACACGAGTCTCCGGACCGTGCCTCCCAAGTGCAGCGGCGAGGTCGTTTCGCGTGAGTACGCCTACCAGCCGGCCGTCTTCGACAACCGGGAAATCCTGCTGGAACCCGGCCAGCACATGCTCCACGGCCCGCTCCAAGGGATCGTCGGGGTGCAAGGCGCGAAAGTCGGTGATCATGGCACGCATCACGGGGATGCTGCCCAGGGCCGAACGCATCTGAACAAGGCCCGCCTCCTGCGTCCCGGCGAGCCAGACGAACAGCGCGATGAAGATCAGGAATGGATTGTAAAAGAGGCCCAGAAGCCCGAACACCAGGGCAATCGCCTGACCGATCGAGGCGGCCATCTGAGTGGCCTGGACATAATCGAGCCGCATTGCCAGCAGCGCGCGCAGCACCCGACCGCCATCCATCGGAAACGCCGGCACCATGTTGAAGAGCACCAGCGACACGTTTATCCAGAAGATTTGCTGGAGGAACCCGCCTCCCACGCGAAGCGCGTTGCTCATCGGAGCAACTCCCTGGCCCAGCGCCAGGCCCAGAAAGATTCCGATAGCCATCACCACATTGACGGCCGGCCCGGCGAGTGCCACGGCCAGCTCTTGTGACGGCACCTCAGGAATCCGCTCCAGCCGGGCCACCCCGCCGATCGGCAGAAGCGTGATGTCGCGAGTGCGGATGCCGTAATGTCGGGCGGTCAGAGCGTGCCCCAACTCGTGCAGGATCACGATCCCGAACAGAGCCACGATGAAACCCAGGCCGTAGAGTGCCTCGGCCACATCACCGTGCGCCAGGAAGTGAGACAGGGCTACCCACAAGAGCAGGAGAAGAAATGTGGGGTGAACGTAGACGTCAATGCCCGCGAGACGGCCGATTCGCCACGACGAACCCATGAAAGCCTCCTCCTCGTTAAGTCGCGAGTTCAATATACCCAAGAGACAGGTGGTCGGGTGGACGATTCGCCTCGCGGTACACGAATTCCTTGCTTTGATCTCGAATGGAGCAGACAATGGAGGTGTTGTGTCCCTGCGCGAGCGGGGAGACGCGGGATAGGATCTGGCGAACAGTTGCCACCGGCCGCTCGCCGTTCATGAGCGACTCGGAACCTGTAACTCGGAGGATCCTGAGATGCCGACCGATGCGTCTTCAAAAGTGAGCCTGTCTCTTTCACTCGACGAACAGGAGAGGAGTGAGCTGCTCCAGCTCTTGGAGGTAGCGCTTCAGGATCTGCGCGTTGAAGTCCATCGTACGCACTCGCCCGATTATCGCGAACAGCTCCTGAAGCGGGAGACGCTGCTGCACCAATTGATCGAGAAGTTCCGCCAAGGCGGCTCATGAAGAGTCAGCGGCTGCGATCACGGATTTACGGAGGTGGGAGAGGCGTCCCGCCTCTGTTCTCCAGTGCGGAGAACCCTCCCCCCAGCGGCGCATGGATTAGTTCCAAGCCGCTGGCTTCGCTTCACAAGAAGGAGTCCGCGAGTCGTAACTTACGCAGCAGAGATTGTTTCTTGGTCTGATGCATCTGCACCGCCGCAGGATATCGTCGAGCACCCCGACGGCTTCCATGAGTCCCTTGTTGAGCATCACGCATTCGGCTCGTTGTCCCATCGCCCCGCGCAAACCGGCCCCTGCGGCCGCCCCGAGGAGCACGCGGTTGAGTCCTCCGATGTGGCCTCCCTCGAGGACCTCCAGCCCGGCCCGCTTCAGTTAGACGAGCGTCTCTTCATCGGTGGCCCCGCCGAAAACGCGAGCGTCGTGTCCGGGGTGCATCTGGGTGGCCATGGCCGCGAATGTGAAGACACGCACCACGCCGAGCCCGCGCGCTACTCGATGAGCCCACGGCAGAAGGTGTACTTGCCCAGGGGAGGCTGCGCTTCGCCGATGAAGACGACCAGGTCGTGACGGCCGCCCGGGTCGTGCCACGCGAAGAACCGACTGCGCGGCAGGCGTCCGGTGCGGATGATCCCGTGCTTAACGTCGACGTGGTCGACATCGAACAATTCCCGCGCAGGAAGCTCGGCCTGCAGATGCATGCCGAGCTTCGCCATCATGTAATAGCCGGCGCTCGCCGCCACGTGCCCCATCCCGGGCCAGGCCGCGACCAGCCTGGGCCTGGCCAGGCTCGTCTCGTCCGCCATGGCTCATGCCTCTTTTGCTTCGACCGAACCATCGTGATGGTCTCTGCTTTCACTCAAGTGTGGCCCTGGATCACAGGCTTGGAGGCTTGCGGTGGGCCGCTGGGGGGCGGGGTCCAACCGCCGAGGAGGATGCCCTCTTCCTTGAGATAAACCAATTCCGACCCGCCCTCCACCTCGCGTCCGTCTTCGTCCCGCTGGCCATGGACAAACTCGGCTGGGGT
The DNA here is from genome assembly GCA_963813575.1 of uncultured Planctomycetaceae bacterium. Taxonomy (GTDB): domain Bacteria; phylum Planctomycetota; class Planctomycetia; order Isosphaerales; family Isosphaeraceae; genus Aquisphaera. The sequence goes on along the minus strand of CAWFAF010000038.1, from coordinate 839,997 downwards.
GCGCACCGGAACGTCCCCCTCGGGATAAGGGCCGGAACCAGGATAGACGCCCGAGTGTCCAACGACGTCGATCCGTCCCTGCCCGCCCCCGGGCTGGCCGGTCTCGCGATTCGGGTCTTCGGCCCGCGACTTTGGCGTTCGTCCCGGAGCCGCCTTTCCCACGTCTTCCCGATCGGCGAAGCCGGCCCGTGACGCGGCATGATCCAGCTCGGCGAAGAATTCCACGCGTGGCTTCACCAGTTGGAACCAATTCTGAAACTTCAACCGGATGGAGTCCTCGTGTGTGCCGGCCTGAAATACCAGGTCCGTCGCCTTCGACATCGATGCGTCCATGAGCACGGCAACGTCTTGCCAATGACGCAGTGGGGGAATCGCCCCCGTCTCGCAATCGGTGAAAATCTTGTCCATCTCGGCTTCTGATGCCAGGCGGACATTCTCGGCGCCAAGCAGCTCTCGAACTCGGCCGAGCATGACACGCCGGCTGGCGGGCACGATCAATTCCACGGGCCGGCCATCGGCTATGACGACCACCACCTTGGCCAGGCAGTCGCCGCTGACGTGTTCACTCTGGGCCACCTCCTGGGCCGTGAAGGCGACTCGGTGGTGTCGCTCCTCGTAGGCCACCCATCGCTTCTCCAGCATGTTCTTGATCCAATTGGGAGCAGCCATAGCTCACCTCAATTCCTGTAAAGTAGTGCCTTCTGGACTGCGGACACAATTCCCGACTCAAACGCCGAGATCGTCCGAAGAGAAAGCGAAATCGCGGTACGCGGTGAAGTTGCCCAAGAGCGGGGCGATCGCTTCGCTCCAGTCAGAGGCGAGAATCCGACGATTCGGTTACTGCCTCTTCTGCCGGCCGACCCGAGTCACATGGCGGTACTCCGCAGGAGTTCTTCACGACCAGTACTGGACAATCAGCCTTGGCCAGGACAGATTCGGCCGTGTTGCCCATCAAGAGGCGTCCCAGTCCCGTTCGCCCGTGGGTCCCCATCACGATCAGGTCGCAATCGACTTGCTGGGCCACCCGGAGGATCTCTTCGGTCTCGAATCCTCGGGTAAGCAAGGTCTCCACGGGGTAGCAGAGATCCGGGCCATCGAGTCGTTTGCGGATCGCGTCCAGGGAATGCTGGTAGTGCACCGGGTCGAATTCGGCCGCCAGCCGCCCTTCCAGGTAGACGTTGACCGGGGCAACATGGAGAACGACGAGGCGGGCCCCATGATCCCGCGCGAGAGACCGGGCCACCCTCCGGGCAGGCACCGAGGCCTTCGAGAAGTCGGTAGGGTGGAGAATGACCCGCATCTCGCCGGCGTTGTGCTGGCCCTGGACAGAGCGGAGGGCCAGAACCGAGCAATGGGCCTCGGCCAGAACCGTCGAGGCCACGCTTCCCGCCAGGAGTTGACGCAGCCCCGTGCGGCCGTGCGTCCCCATCACGATCAGGTCGGCCTTGATCTCGTCGGCAATGCGGATGATCTCAGCGGCGGCCGATCCGTCGCTCGCGCAAAACTCCATGTTGAGCGGGTCACTCGGGACATAAACCTCGGCCATTCGTCGCTTCAGGAATCGGCCAAGGCTCTCGGTCTCGGAGGGAGCGACCGCTCCCTTTCCCAGGTAGTCCGGTTCCCTCGCGACCCAATCGGGCTCGATGACGTGGAGGACGACCAGCCTGGTTGTGTTGTCGGTCGCCAGCCCGCATGCCACACGGAAAGCCGCGATGGAGTTCTCCGAAAAGTCCGCGGCGAAGAGAATCATTCGGAATGGTTGCATGGGAACTCTCCTCGATCGGTGCGAAGCCGGGTGATGTTGTCCCGTCACCTCGGCGGCGAGACCTCCTGCCGCCACCGCACCCCAAGCCAGTCGTAGAGCCTCATGGAAGCAGCAGTCGCGGCGCCTAATGCACCGACTTGCCGCGGACGATCTTGTGGCACTGCACGCAACTGACCGCCAATTGCGTGTAGGCCAGCGTCGCGCCATCCAGGTTCTTATCTTTCGCGGCGCGGACCAGCGCCGCCGTTTGCGAAGCCGAAGCTCTGCATCTGCTCTCTGTAGCCGGGCGTGTCAGACCGAGCCCACGACTCCAGATAGCCCATGAATTGCATGGCCTGGGCGTTTACTCTGATCATCTCGAAGTCCTCCCGGGTCAATCCTTCAAGGATCTGCTGTGAGGCTGTGATCTTCTGCCTCATCCAGATGCTTTGTTCCCGGGGCCCGCGTACCGGCCTCTCCGCGAGGTTGGCGGGCCGCTGCGCCTGGGCCGGGCGGTCGGCGGGTGGGAGGAAGGGAAAACCGAGAACCAGGATCGAGAGCGTTGCAAGTCGTAATCTCATGACATGGCTCCATATTCAAGAGACCGTTGATAGAGAAGGTGACGGTTGAAGCCTGTCTCAAGTCAGGTCCTCCAGCAATGTGCTCGAAGCGTGGGGGAAATCGCTTTGTCTCGCGGCGCCCTTCGCGCCTTTGGTTGATCGGACGTCCGCCGGTTCGACGATGAAAGCCACCTTGGCGGTAACGTGGTACTCGGTGATCTTGCCGTCGCGGACGACAGCGGAGGCGCGGGTCAGGTCCAGCCCGGTAATGTGACGGATCGTCCGCGAGGCGCGGGCCACAATCTGCCGGGCAGCATCCTCCCACCCCTCGGTCGAGATACCCACCATCTCAGCTACTCGGACCACCGCCGGACCCTCGACATGCTCGGCTTGAGTCGTCATCGGAGTCTCTCCTTGTGTAAGTGCGCATCAACAGGATCAACTGGTTTCCGGCCGTCCCCCGCCGTAAAGCTTCCGGCTGGTCGGGTCGGGGGTGACTGTCACGCGCGAGGGCCGGCTCTACTGAATGTTGCGCCCTCCCTTGACTGGGATGGGAGGGCTTCCTGGCAAGGTTGGGGGCGGCCTTATCCACTGAGATTCGACTCGAGCGTAGCGAGATCGATCTGCACATCGCGATCGCCCTCCTCGATCGGTCTGTCGTCGATTCTCGCCCACCGCTTCGCGTCGGGATCAGGCCTCCCCGAGTGACCTCGCCCTTCCTCCTTTCGTTGGCAGTCAATACAGCTATTGGCGTAAGGCAGCGCATCGAGACGAGCTGCGGAAATCTTACCCCCGCAGACCTCGCAACGACCGTAGGTTCCGAGGGCGATCTCGTGCAGGGCATGCTCGATCCGGCCGAGCTCTCGACTCTCGAGCTCGACAAGCTGAGAGCAGATCTCGCCGTTCGCTGCATCAACCGCCGCATCGAGGAAATCGCCAACCCCGCTCACTGCCGAAGCCGTGCGGAGACAGTCGATGTCACCTTGGAGCGATTTGCGCAGGGCGTTACGTCGCCTGATCAGCCGCGACGCTAAGCGTAACAGAGCGTCTTTGCTGGCCATGGAACACCTCCCTTCTGGATTATCGCGGCTCACGCTTGGTTGGAATCGGGCCCATAGCGCTCGTTGTCGACTGAAGGCAGCCGACCCGGGGCTCGGTGCCCAGATACCGCAGGAACCACTGCTCCGCGATGCGGGCGACCTGCACCAGAGCGCCCGGCTCCTCGAAGAGGTGGGTCGCCCCGGGCACGACAACAAGTTGCTTCGGGCAGCGCAGCAGGTCCAGCGCCTGGCGGTTCAACTCGGAGGACTTGCTCGTCGCGGCCGCCGACAATGAGCAAGGTGGGGGCGACGACATCTGGCAAGTCGTCCTCGGCCAGGTCGGGCCGGCCTCCACGCGAGACAACCGCATCGACGGGTCCCGTCCACCGAGCCGCGGCCACCAGGGCCGCCGCCGCGCCGGTGCTGGCGCCGAAGTAGCCCAGCTTAAGGCTGTGAGTGTCGGGGTCCCGGCTCAGCCAATGACTGGCGGCACCGAGACGGGACGCCAGAAGCTCGATGTCAAAGACCATGCGACGATCCTGGGCCTCGTCTTCCTCCAGCAGGTCGATCAGTAGCGTGGCCAGCCCAGCGTCTTGGAGCACCTGGGCCACGAATTGATTGCGCGGGCTGAACCGGCCGCTGCCGCTGCCATGCGCGAAGGCCACGACCCCCACGGCTTCCGATGGCAGCCTCAGGACACCATTCACCTTCCGCCGACCGGCCGAGATCTCGACGAACCGCTCGCGCGCTGCGGTCTTTGGGTTCTGCATATCCATCGCCCACCTCCGCCTTTTTTATCGCCGCCGAGGGGTTCTACCGTTCCAGCGGCGTGCTTGAGTTCAGACCGCGGATCCCGCGTGACTCGAGTAGCCGTTTCTCAGTGAGTCGTTATAACCCCTGATGACCTCCATCAGCTCGACAGGGACAGCGATCACGACCGTGTTCGAGGCCGCGGGCCCCAGCCCGTCGATGGTCTGCAAGGTCCGTAGCTGCATGGCGCCGGGGCTCTCGCCCATCGTTTGCGCCGCGGCCGCCAGGTTGATGGCCGCCTCCCGGTCTCCCTCGGCCTTGGTGATCGTCGCCCGCTTCTCACGCTCGGCGGACGCCTGGCGCGACATCATCTTCTTGAGATCCTCGGGCATCGACACGTCCTGGATTCGCAGGCCCGTTACCTCCAGGCCCCAGCCCTTGGTGTCCTTCTCCACGTGGACCTCGATCGCCTTGGCGATCTGCTCCCGCTCGACCAGAAGCTGGTCGAGGGTCATCTGGCCGATGACATCGCGGAGCGAGGTCTGCGCATACTGGGCGATCATGTAGCGATAATCCTGCACCATGATGATCGCCTCGGCCGCATTGACCACACGGAAGAAGAGAACGCCGTCGATGACGACCGGCACGTTATCCCGAGTGATCACCTGCTGCTTGGGGATGTTGACAGCCAGGACACGAGTGTCGACCATCCTGATCTGGTCGATCAGGGGGATGATCAGGAACAGGCCAGGGCCCTTGATCTCCTTGTATTTGCCCAGCCGGAACACGACCGCCCTCTGCCACTGGGCTGCGAGCTTGATCGCCGAGGCAACGATCAGGTCGGCGACAAGCCAGACTGTTCCGACAATCGTGGCGGCGATGGGATAGGCTTCCGCGAACGGAGCGACGATCGCCGCACCGATCAGGAGTAGGACCACGAAGACAAGGCCGGAAATGTAGTTGACCATGGCAACCTCCTCGTAAGCAGATTACTTGATCGTGCGGTGGTGATTCTCAGGACCCGAATCGGTCCTGGCTTCATCTTCCTCGCTTGTTCACGTGGGGCGGCGGTGAGGCCCGGCTCCAGGCCAGAGGTCTCCTGGAGTGTTACCGCACTCATCTCTGCTGCTCCTTATCGATCTGCCGTGACGGCCATCGCGGGCCGTGAGGCCCGTTCGAGGAGGTCGTGGACCTGGTCGTCAGTCGTCTGGGAGAAGTCCTCGTACCAGACCCCGACGGCGTGGAACGGCTCTGGTGTCATCACGCAGATGCATTCGTCGACCTCCTGGCCGATCTCGCGCGCAGGTCGAAGGCGCCGCGGTCGGAACAGCCACGATGAGGCGACCTGGCCCGAGCCGCCGCAAGGCGGCCACGGCGGCCCGCATCGTCGAGCCGGTCGCCAGCCCGTCGTCCACCAGGATCACGGTGCGGCCGTGCACCTCCAGTGGCTGGGCGATCGCCGCGATAGGCCCGCTCGCGCCGCTCAAGTTCAAGACGCTCCCGCGCGGCGACGGCCTGGATCACGCGGAATGGCGGATTCAGCGACCTCGATGACATCGTTGTTGAGGACCCAGGCACCGCCCGAGGCGATGGCTCCCATCGCCAGCTCTTCGTGGCCCGGGCACTCCCAGCTTGCGGACGACGAAGATATCGAGCGGCGCCTCGAGTGCCCGGGCCACTTCAAAGGCCACCGGCACGCCGCCACGCGGCAGGGCCAGCACCAGCACGTCCGGGCGGCCGGCGTACTCGACCAGCCTCGCGGCGAGTCGTCGGCCGGCCTCGGCACGATCTCGGAATCGTTTTAGCATGGCGTCCTCGCTCTCTCATCTGGATTGCGGAGCCGGCCCACCCGGAGCCGGAGCATCCTGGAAGAGATCGCCGAGCGACCCGCCGGCATGGAGCCGGCGGATCGCCTCGGCAATCAGGGGAGCGATCGGGACGACGCGAAGCCGAGGCCAGGATCGATCGGCGGCCACCGAATCGGTGACGAACACCCCCTGGATCACCTCATGGCCCAGTCTGGCCCGCGCCTCACCCACGAAGAGTCCGTGGCTGGCGGCGATGACGATCTCGCGGCGGGCGCCGGCAGCGAGCAATGCCTCGACCGCCCGGGCGATCGTCCCCCCGGTCGAGATCATGTCATCGATGATCAGGCAGGGCCGGTCACGCACATCGCCGACGACCTGAGTGACGACGGTCTCGGTGCCGCTGGTCCGCCTCTTGTGCAGGATGGCGACCGGGCAGCCGAGCCGGTGCCGCGTACTCGGTGGCCATGGCGACCCGTCCAGCATCCGGCGAGACGACCACCACCCCGTCGGGTAGCCGGCCGCGCAGCGCCTGACAGAGCGTTGGCACCGCCGTCAGGCTGTCGACGGGAATGTGGAAGAAGCCCTCGATCTGCTCCGCGTGCAGGTCGAGAGTGACGATATGGTCAACTCCCGCCTGCCTGCATCAGCCGGGCGACGAGGCTGGCCGTGATCGGCTCGCGCCGGCCGTGCCGCTTGTCGGCGCGGGCGTAGCCGAAATACGGCACGACGGCCGTGATCCGAGCGGCGGCGGAACGGCGGCAGGCGTCGGCGAAAGCCAGTAGCTCCACCAGATGGTCATTGACCGGTGGACGCGGTCGGCTGGACGAGAAACACTTCGCGACCGCGCACCGGCTCGCCAATCTGCACCGCCGTCTCGCCGTCCGGGAACCGGGTCGCGGCGCACTGGCCGAGCCGGACACCGAGCTCGGCGGCGACAGCCGTCGCCAGGGTCGGGTTGGCCGTCCCAGAGAAGAGGCAAAAATCCCGGTTCATCGGTTCGTGTCCTCTCCGTTCGCGCGGTCTCGATCATGGCTGAGCTTCGATTCAAGTCGCGATCGCGATCAGGTTCTCCACCTGTGTAACGCCTGGCGCTGCCCAGGCCGTCCGTTCGGCCTCCTGACGCTCGGACCAGGAATGCACATCGCCGCGCAGCGTTACCTTGCCATTGTGGGTCTCCACTCGGACCGATCTTCGCATCCAGCTCGGCGCTGCGGCGGAAAGCCGCTTCGATCCGAGACTTGACCTCGGTCGCCGAGAGGCGCGGCTTCAAGGTGATCAGGTTCGTTACCCCCTTCACGCCGACGAGGTGGTGTACCGCGTTGAAGGCTGCGTCCTTCTGGAACCGCCAGTCGACCTCGCCATCGAGGGTGATCCAGCCCTTGCTGACAGCAACCTTGATCCGCCCCTCGGGGATCGAACGTGATCCAGTTCGAGCGCGTCGACGGCCACCCCCGCGATATCGGAGTCAGTGCGCTCGGCAGTGCCGGGCAATCGGACGTTGATATCGTTGGCGATCGCCTTGACGCCCTGGATTCGCTTGGTGACCCGCTCGGCTGTCAATTTCTCCGCGTAGCTTTTCACGTCCCCGGTGAGCGTCACGATGCCGTTGTGGCTGGCGACGCCGATCTCGGCCGCATCGATACTCGGCTCCCACTCGAGCTCGTCGAGCACATCGCGCCGTAAATCCGTGTCGATTTTCATCGTGTCCTCGTTTTCTCGAACAATCGGGGAAGTCCCCGGAAGAGGTCGGCTGACTGAAAAAGCGGTCACAACCAGCGACCATCTCCAGCATCGGGAGCGGTCTTGCGGATCTCGGCCGGGCGGCATGGCCCTTTCGGGTCGCATGCCGCCCACGCCGCGGAAGGTCAGGGCGCTGTTATGCCTCCCGCACCTCCAGTCGCTTGGCCTTTTGCACCGGCGCCGTGGCCGCGGGCACAGTCACTTCGAGGACACCCTTGCGAAACTCCGCGGTCGCCTTCGAAGCCTCTGCACCTTCGGGAAGCGGGATGGCGCGGTAGAAGCTGCCATAGCTGCACTCGCTATAGCAGTATCCCTTGCGCTCCTCCTTCTTCTCCTGCTTCCGTTCACCCTGGATCGTGATCACGTCGTCGGTCACCTCGACCTTGACGTCCTCCTTGCTCAGCCCCGGAAGATCGGCGCGGACCACGAACTGTCCCTCGCGCTGCAGGACGTCGATTTTCGGCGACCACTCCGCCGGGACCAGACCAGACCCGCGGCGGAGCAACTCTCGGCTCCGGGTGACGAAGCTTGGAATGTGCCACCCTGAGTCGAGCCCGAACTCCTCGAAGAGGTGGTCCATATCCTCGGCGAACCGGCGCATGAACGTGAACGGGCTGCCGATGGACTTCATTGGTGCGGCCGGCGTGCCGGGCGCGACATCCTTGACCTGTCCCTGCCCGTTGCCTGTCTTCGTCTTTGGTGCGTCTTTGATCTCTGTCATGGCTTTCTCCTTCGTCATTGAGGAATCGCAATCAAATCTTGACCTATGTGGCTACGAATGTGTGTGTCCGCACGAAGGCTGACGTCGCCCTGTACCATCTGTTCGCGAATCGGCTATCAGACTTGCAGGTGCGTCCGCCCAGACGGGCACAGTGTTCCATCGAGGGTCGGATCCCTTTTGGGGGATTGCGAAGACCTCTCGCCGGATCGTTAGTGATGTTTAACGGAAACATGCCGCAATCTCCGTGGGCCCGAGGGGATAAAACCCAGCCAAGACCCTTACGTGCGGCCGTCGTAACCGCGATGTCGGATTCATCCGCCATGGATGATTCTCGCTGTCCGGTCGTCAGACAAGTGGGCTAAAAAAGACCGACCGCACAGACTTACATGGCAGGCCACCGTTGCCTGATGGTTGGGATACCCGATCATGAGCATCCTCCAACTTCATGATCTCGATGCTACCCCTTGATGTCAAGGAAAATTCATCATTTCTTTAAGCTCGTGAATATCGATATCATCGAGCCAGTCGATGTGGCGGGGCGGTCGGCAAGCGCCATCATGAGACGCGACACGCCCGCACGTCGACACGTTATCGGTCACTTCCATGCCTCATTCAACCTCACGCGTCTGGACCAGCCGCTCGATCTTCCGCAGCCGCGACCTGACGAGAAGCACGTTCGGCCAGTGCAAGGCTTCGGGGCGGGCGCCGCCCGTTCGGACGATCAGGTCTCCCGCATCATAGAACCCGAGCACTCGGTGACGGAAGAAAACGTTGGGCTGGAGCTCAAGGTTCATGTTGGTCACGTCGTAGACCTTCTCCCCCTCGCCGATGGCCTGCCGGACACGTACCTGGCCCGTCGAGAAGATCAGGTAGGTGAGCCGGTCGAAGTAGATGAACGTCACCGCCCACACGGCGAACAGCCAGGTCGAGAGGAAGAGATATCCGGCCATGTTGATCTGAACATGGAGCAGCCCGAACCAGTTGACGATTTGCCCCCACCAGCCGTATAGAGCGACGATGCTGATGACCAAAGCGATGGCCAGCACGGCGACCCACTGCCCAATCCGTTTTCCCAAGAGTCCGTCTTTTTTCTGCTCAGGAATGTTTCCCTTCGAGGCTCGGTTTTCTCGAAGTAGACCCGACCGCGAAGCGACTCGGGCAAACAAGGCATTTCCTCACGCGCTTGGGGATCATCGTGGGCATAGCGGTAGCCCTGCCCGTAACCGACCGACTTCATGAGAGGAGTGACGGCGTTGCGCAGGTGGAGCGGCACCGGTTCACGGGCTGTCGCGGCGGCGTCCGCCGCGGCGGCGGAGTAGGCGCTTTTCACGGCGTTCGATTTGGGTGCGTTCGCCAGATAGATCGTCGCTTGCGAGAGCGGGAACAGGCCCTCGGGCATTCCAATCAGATGCACGATCTGGGCTGCGGCGGCGGCCTGAACCATGGCCCCAGGATCGGCAAGGCCGATGTCTTCGGAGGCGAGGATGCAGAGGCGGCGGGCGATGAACAAGGGGTCGGCACCTCCTTCAATCAGGCGGGCCAGCCAGTAGAGCGAGGCACTCGCGTCCGAGTTCCGCACGCTCTTGATCAGCGCCGAGATCAGGTTGAAATGGTCTTCGCCTCGCTTGTCGTACCCGAAGCGGGCGCGTCCAAAGGACTCGACCAGCATCTCGCCGTCGATGTTGCGTATCCCATCGGGGCCGGGGGTCGTAGCCCGGACGGCCGATTCCAGCGCGGTGAGCGCGACTCGCGAGTCGCCCGCCGAGGCCATTGCCAGTCGGTTGAGCTCTGATTGGTCGATTTCGGGCCGCAACGAGGCGAGTCCGCGCTCCTCGTCAGCCAGGGCTCGGCGGAGAATCGTCGCGATCTCCCCTTCCGAGAGAGGCTGGAGCGTGAGGACCTTGGTCCTGGAGAGCAGCGCGGAAATGACCTCGAATGAGGGGTTCTCGGTCGTGGCCCCGATCAGGGTGACCGTTCCATCCTCGACGGCCTGCAAGAGGGCGTCTTGCTGGGCCTTGTTGTAGCGGTGAATCTCATCGATGAACAGCACGGTGCGCGATCCCCGTTTTCGCTCCTTGCGGGCCAGGGCGATCGCCTCGCGCAGCTCTTTGACACCGGAAAGAACGGCGGACAACGACGTGAAGCGCGCGCCCGCCAGGCGGGCGAGCACCCTGGCCAGCGTGGTTTTGCCGGTTCCCGGCCCGCCCCACAGAATCAAGGAGGGAAGCGGTCCACCTGCGTCGATCAACCGCCTCACCAGACGCCCCTCGCCGACCAGGTGCTGCTGGCCCACGAATTCATCGAGCGTGCGCGGACGCATCCGCTCGGCAAGGGGCGCGTCAGGTTCCACGGCCTGCGGCTCCTCGTCGGCAAGGCCGAAGAGGCTCATTGTCTCATCCCTGGCCATGCAGCGTCCTCCACCGGGGTTGATCGGCAGACTTGGTGACTGTTCGTACAGATTATAGCATGGCCGGCGATCCGAATTCCATATACGACGGCGATTTGGCTCTTGCGAGGGTTGCGGGTTGCTATTATCGTTGCCGATCGGGCTCAGAGGGATGTTAGAATGGGCCATGGATCGTTCGCTCAGGGAAAGAAGGAAGAGTCATGCAGTTCAGCCATGCCGGTACAAGTGAGGTAGCCATTTTCAGCCGGATACTGGAACCCGGTAAGGCAACTCTTTCTGCCGCGGCTGCGCGTGCGATTCTCGCTCTCAATTTTTCCTCGGCCGATGCCGAGCGAATCCGTGAACTTTCGGCCAAAGCTCAACAGGGTACTCTCGATCCGGACGACCAGACGGAGATCGACAATTACGAACGTGTAGGACACATCCTGTCACTCATGAAGTCGAAGGCACGCCGGTCACTCAAGAGCCGTGGAGCCACGAAGATCAAGGCGAGAACACGCTAGTTATCAATGCGACGCGCGCTTCAAGAATTGGTGTGGAAGCGTGCTGGCGGCCGTTGCGAATACTGTCGGCTTTCCCAGGAAGATCTCGAGCTACCCTTCGCAGTTGACCACATCATCGCAGTCAAGCACCGCGGCCAGACCGTTGCCTCGAACCTTTGCCTCGCGTGCTTCGCGTGTAATAACCACAAGGGAAGTAATCTATCGGGATTTGATATCAACACGAAGAAGATCGTCCCGCTTTATCATCCGCGTCGCCACAGATGGCACCGGCACTTCCGATGGGATGGACCTGTTTTGCTCGGTCTCACACCGACAGGAAGGGTGACTGTTACCGTCCTGGAGATCAACCTTGATTACCGCGTTGACCTTCGTCAAGACCTGATCGAGGAGGGCATTTTTCCTCCTTGACCAATACATCCGCAAGACGTCCCCTTGGATATTCCCCATGTACGGATCGATCAAGCACGGAGGTTATGATGCGCATCGATTCACGGCTGAAGTCTCGGACCCGGCTCTTCGCGGCGATCGCGACGAGCGTCATCATGGCGGCTGCCAGTCCGATGGCTCTTCGGGCACAAGTCCGCCAGGCCGCACCGTCCGGAAATCCGACTCTGAAAATCGGCCAGTCTGCCTCCCAGCGCGGGGCTCGTTGGGTGGGACAGGACGGACACGACTTCGTCGGTCCGAACAATCGCCCTGAACCCAGCGACGTTCAAGATGTGCACATTATCCTGGGTGGACTCGACCCGGCGCGGGAGGTCGTATTCGTCGATGTGACCAACGACGGCGACAAGACGCAGTGGCAATTCAACGCCCAGTCCTTCTCCTGGAAGGCCGAGTTGAAGCGCGCCAAGGGCTCGCCCCAGGCTGACCTCTTCATCGAGCCGGGACCGATCGAGGCACCGCACAGATACCACATCGTGGTGCGTTATGAAGGCGGTGCCACGCAGGAATACGACCTGCGGAGCCGCAAGTTCAGCCGAGGTCTGCGGATGCCAGGCGCGGCGATGCAGGCGCGGTGGATCGGCCAGGACCGGCAAGACCGTGTGGCGGCGGGTCCGTCGGTCGGTCCCGATGGCGTGCAGGACGCCCGGATCCACCTCTCGGGCGTTTCCACCAGGGTTGCCGTGAAGGCGATTCGAATCGAAGGACCCGGCGCGGCGAAGTGGGAATCCGGGCCGAACCCCCAGCTTCTGCCAACCGCCGAGTTCTGGGCTGATCCCAAGAAACCAGGCGACGGTGAGCCTGTTCTTCCAACCCGATCGCGACCTCAAGGGGCAGAAGCTCAAGGTTGTGGTGCTGTACGCCAATGAAACTCTGGACGTCGCGGCGGTGAGCGCCGGTAGGTTTGACCCGAAGCTGAAAGCGTCCCAAACGCCGTTGCCGAGGCTCACCCTCGCGACCGTCAAGGCTCGGTGGCTGGGTCAGGATGGTCAGGATGCCACCGGGATGGGTGACGTTCATGTCAGCCTGACCGGGCTAGGGCGGACACAGGGGATCGCCGCTGCTGTTCTGACGGATTCGGTACGCGGAACCTGGGTCTATCACGGACCCGGCCATGATCGGGACGAGCCCTCAGGCGATGTGACCGGACCGATGGCCCTGCGCCCCAGCTCGGATCGGTCGGCTCTCGACTTGTTCTTCGCCCCTTATCGCGACGAGACCGGGGCGACGCTCACGCTGCGCCTGATCGGTCAGGACGGCAAGATGACTGTCGCGCGGTTCGCGGGAGGCGCGAGCGACCCCGCACGTCGGGCTCCGCTGCCGGCCGCAGGCAGGGTTGACGCCAAGCCTGGCGACGACATCGGGGCGCTTGCTAACAAGTACGGAACGGTGTCGCTTGCCCCCGGAACGTACAGGCTGACTCGCCCGCTGGTGCTCGAAAAGCCGGTGACGCTCACTGCGGAAGGCAAGGCAACCCTGCTCTTCTCGCAAGCGCCCGCGGATGCTCCCTGGACGACGGCGATCAAGATCCACTCGGGTCATACGACCTTGAACGGATTCGCCGTTCGGTTCGAGGGATCGATCCGGTGGGACCAGGAAGTCAGCTACGGGCCGGCGGTCATCGGCACGACCGATAATCGCGACCAGGGGAAAAACAACTACAAGGCCGGCCTGGTCATGACCCGGCTCGACCTAGAGAGCCCTGCCCCGGCGGACCCTTCGAAATGGACCGAAGCCGTGCGCCTGATGAGGCTGACGAACGCCAAGGGGGGCATGATCGCCGGCAACATCCTCTTTGGCGGTCCGATCGAGTTCTTCGACGGACCCTGGCAGTTCGTCAACAACGATCTGCGTGGAACACCGGCGGGAACGTACTCGCACGGAGTCTTCACGGGCCATGCCACCCACGACGTCACCATCAAGGGCAATCGCGCCAAGCCGGTCGAGCCCAGCGGCAAGATCTGGAGGTTCCTGGTTCTCACACACCGCAGCGCAGGCGATCGGATCGAAGACAATGTCATCGAAGACATCGGCTGCGCGACGGAGACACGATCCCCTGGTCGAACGAGCCCGAGATCATGCTGACCGAGGCCTATCACCTGACTTATGAAGGGGCCGTGAGCGCGCTTTCGGCCGACGGCCGGTTGATCCGGATCTACAACCCGCAAGGCCAGCCCGCCGCCACCGGCGACGTGATCTCACTTCTCTCAGGACCCGCGGCGGGCCATTACCGGCGCATTGCCCAGGTTGTCGACCCCAGCACGTACCTGGTGGACGAGTCGATTCCCAAGGGGACCGAGGCCGTGTCGATCTCCCGGGGATTCGTCGGCGAGACGTTCGAGCGCAATCGCATCGATATTCGAGGAGGGAAGCTGTCGACCGGTATGGTCTTCGTCGGCAACCACTTCGGAACGCGCGTGATCAAGAACCACCTCCTAGGCGGGGCCGCCTCCTTCAAGCTCACCGCCTGTCCGACCGAGACCCCCGTCGCCTGGGGCTGGTCGCACGCTCCTTTTCTGGGCGGCGTCATCGAGGACAACATCCTGGAGGATCATGAGACGGGAGGTTTGCTGGGAGTGGAGCATTCCCCGCACAACAAGACCAACAAGGGGCGAACCTACATGACGATCGCGCTCAACCGCAACGTCATGCGCTGGTCGGAGGCTTTCCTGAGCCGGCACGCACAGCAGCCTGACAAACCGCTGCCGCCCCCCCTGACGCTGGGCTACGCCCCCTCGCACGACCCTGGAGAGTTCGTGGTCACCGCGGCGGGAAATCGGTTCGAGGCGCCCGCAGGAGCAAGAAGGGAAGGTGTTGTCTTGATTCATGCCGCCATGTTCAATTCGCAACGCGTGGTCAACCGCAAACTGAGTCTTTCCACCGAGCCTCATACCCGTGACGGCAACAAGTCGCGATCGGCCGGCTCCAGTCCCAGGACTTCACGGCGCGAGTGACGGCATGGGAGACTCCTATTCATTGATCCCCTCAATCGTCACCGGTCGCTGAATTCTCCTGCTCTCGACCGCGCCGCTCACCTGATCGGCGCGGATCTTGTTCCACCCGGAATGGCGCGCTAGACTCGATCGCGATCCAGATGAGTCGACATAGGTCCGAGCCGCGAGCCGCACCGAATGAACCGCCCTGCTTTGAGACATTTTGCGTACGTCCTCGTGGCCTCGCTCTGCGGCCTGAACGCGTTGAGCACTGCGCCCGCCGCCGAACCCGAGTTCCACCGCCAGGCCATCTTCCCGCCCGAGCCCAAGCACAACCATGCGTCATGCCTGCTCGCGACCGGCCGGGGCTATTTCCTGGCGGCCTGGTATTCCGGCAGTGGAGAGCGAAGGTCTGACGATGTGGTGATCGAAGGGGCGTGGCTGGTGCCGAACAGGACGAGTTGGGGGCCGCGGTTCCTGCTGGCCGACACGCCTGGTTATCCCGACTGCAATCCGGCGCTTTTTAGCATGGGGGGCTCCATCTGGCTGTTCTGGCCGACGATCCTCGATCATCGCTGGGAAGGAGCGTTGCTCAAGTACCAGGTAACCCTTGGGCAGGTCGCGCCGCTTCGTCCCATATCCTGGGCGCGGAGCGGTGTGATTCACGTGACGCCCGAAAGCGCAGGGTTCGCCGATGCGATGGAGCAATCTCTGGCAACGCTGACTCCGGAAGAAAAGGCGAGACACAAGGATGACCTCGAAAACTTCAAAGCGCGATCCCGCGACTTGCTCTACCAGCGGCTGGGCTGGATGCCGCGCGTTCATCCCATCCATCTCACCTACAACCTCGAAGAAAAGCACCCGGGCCGGTGGATCTTGCCGCTCTATTCGGACACGTTCTCGACCTCGATCATGGCTTTCACCGACGACGAGGGGAAAACCTGGTCGACGGGCAAGCCGATGGTCGGCTTCGGCAACATCCAGCCCAGCCTGGTGCGGAGAAAAGACAAGAGCTTGCTCGCCTTGATGCGCGACAATGGCCCGCACCACAAGATACGCCGGAGCACGTCGTCTGACGACGGGATGACGTGGGCAGCAGTGGTCGACACGGAGTTGCCCAACCCCGGAGCCGGCATCGAGGTGGTGAGGCTGCGCAGGGGTAACCTGGGCCTGGTCTACAACGACACGGTGAAAGGCCGGCATTCCCTGGCCATCTCTCTTTCGGACGATGAAGGTGAAACCTGGAAATGGACCCGCCACATCGAACGGCGCGAACCTGGACAGGGATCATTTCATTACCCATCTGTCACCCAGGGTTGGGATGATGAGATGATTCACGCGACCTACACCCACAGCGTTCCCGGCCAGGGCTCGACGATCATGTACGTCCGGTTCAACGAAGACTGGGTTCGCCAGGGTGACGCCAAGCCGTGAGGCCGCTCCGGCAGGTCTCGGGATCATTCGCCGGAGGCTGCCACGCTTTGGCTTGCGACACGAGGGAGGAACACGAAGACGTGGAGAACCCGGCCCTGTCACAGCGAATGGTCGGCGGGAAGTCTTATCCCTGGCTCGTGGTCGGGCTCCTCTGGTTCTGCGGATTCTTTAACTACGCCGATCGCCAGGCGGTGAACTCGGTCTTTCCCTTGCTCAGCCGGGAGTTCGGGCTCTCGAATACCCAGCTCGGCATGCTTGGGTCGGCCTTCATGGTCGTCTACGCGCTCACCGCGCCTTTCGCGGGCTACCTGGTCGATCGACTCTCACGAAGATTCCTCATCCCATTGGGACTTACGTTCTGGAGCCTCGTTTGCGCAGCGACCGGAGGGTCAAGAACCTTTGGCCAACTGCTCGTCTTCCGGGCCGCAGAGGGGCTGGGCGAATCATTCTACTTTCCCGCCTCGATGTCATTCCTGGCCGATTACCACGGGCCCGCGCACGCGGTCGCTGGCCCTCGGGATCCATCAGACGAGCGTTTACGTGGGCACCGCCGGAGGCGCGGTGCTGGCTGGTTTTCTGGGCGAGCGCTACGGCTGGCGCTGGCCTTTTTTCGTCCTGGGCCTGGCCGGGACGGCCTATGCGCTTCTCCTCGGCGTGGGCCTGGTCGAGCCAGTCCGCGGTCAATCGGAACCGGTTAAACCGGCCTTGCACGACCTGCTCCTTGACGATGGTCTGGCACACGCGATGCCCGAAAAGGGAAGCCTTTGGGACAAGGTCTTCCGTATCTTGAGCAATCGCGCCGCGGTGCTGCTTCTTTGCGTCTTCGTCGGGGCGAACTTCGTAGCGGCGACATTCCTGACCTGGCTGACGCAATTCATTTATGAGAAGTTTTCGATGAGCCTGTCGGGCTCGTCGACGATCTCAACGGCCTGGTCGCTGGCTAGCCTGGTAGGTGCGGTCTGCGGCGGTGTGCTGGCCGACTGGCGGGCGCGGACGAGCAAGGGGGGCCGGATCAGGATTCAGAGCTTGGGCCTGGTTTTAGGAGCGCCTTTTGTGTTTCTGGCCGGCTGGGCGGGAACCGTGCCGGTGTTGATCGGTTCTCTTGTGGGCGCGGGAGTGTGCAAGGGCATTTACGATGCCAACATCTTCGCGTCGCTGTTCGACGTTGTCCGGCCCGAGGATCGAGGAACCGCGGCGGGGCTCATGAACACGGTCGGCTGGACTGGGGGTTTTGTGGCGCCCACGGCCGTGGGCCTGGCCTCGGAGCATTTCGGTCTGAGCGTTGCCATCGCCTCGACGGCAGCCGTGTACCTTCTCGTGGGACTTCTTGCCCTTGCCGCCGCACACCTGGCAGACGCGGTCACGACGGCAAGGCCCTGAGACTTTTGCCCTAGCTTGCCTAGAGTTTATTGACCTTAGTTAAGTTCGGGGCATTCTTGCAACACTCTTGACTCGCCTCGTTCGGCTTCGATATTGTGCGATTTCTAACGATGCGGATGGTTGATTGACACCATTCGCCGTGAACGCATGGCTGGACGGTAGCTTTCGGGAGATGTACGCCGGTGAGCATCTGGAATAAAATATTCGTTCTCTTCATCGCCGCGTGTCTATTCGGGATCTCAGCCCATGGCCAGGACACGGGAGCAGTCATCAGCGGCAACTGGGAAGACCCCACGATCTGGACGGCCGGAACCGTGCCTGGCTCAGCCAACAACGTTTACATTGGAAGTACGTTTCCCTCTGGCGCCGCATCGATAGCGACCGTCACGCTGACAGCGAATGAATCGGCCGCGAACCTGTTTCTGGGGAGTGGGAACAATACACACGGAACGCTCAACCTGGCGGGTCACACCCTGACCATCGTCGATACCTTCACCATCGGCCAGAATGGAGGCATCGGCACTCTCAACGAGGGGGGCGGCTCGTTCACCGCGGGAACGCTGAATCTCGAAAGCGCCAGTACCTTCACGTTTGGCACGAACGACGCGGTGAGCGCCTTGAACGTGTTTTCCGGCTCGACGGCGGCGACCACGGCAGGCGGAAACGTGACGGGCAACCTCAACGTGCTTTCCGGCAGCACACTCAACCTGGGAGCGAATCTCAGCCTGACCGGTAGCCTGGACGTGGAGAACACCGGCTCGGTCGTGCACATGAACGGTTTCAACATCAACGCCCCGACGATTCTTTTGGGCCAGTTCGGCAATCAAGCCGTGACGCTGGATCGAGGCGCAACGCCGGGGTCTCTGTCCGCGACCGATCTCTACATCGCGCAGATTACGCTGAACCTGCTCCCTTCAGATAACGTAACCAACTTCCACCTGAACCACTCCACCACCACGCTGAACAGCGGCGTAGCCGTCTCGTTTCTGGATCTGATCAACGCCTCGACCGCGACGACGACGACCGCCGGTAACGTGACAGGCCTCGTGAACGTCCACGATGGCAGCACAATGAACCTCGGCGCCAACCTGAATCTTACCGGTGATCTGGACGTGAACGGTGCTGGCTCGATTTTGAAGGGGCATGGTTTTAACCTCAATCTGCACCAGTTGACGGTAGGTTTCTTCGGCCCGGGAACGGCGACCGTGTCTGACGTGGGAACGGCGAATCTTTTCTCCCTGTTCATGGGCCACGGCAGTTCGATGACCATCGACGGTGGAACGGTCAGTAGCTCGATTAACCTCGGCGGCGGCTCGATTCTGAACGTCGTCGAAACCGGAGGAACCGGTCTGACGCTGAACGGAGCATTCAACGGAGCCCTGTCGATCGACTCAAGTTCGATGGAGCTGATCTTCAATTCGTCTGGTTGGGACTTTCGCTGGCAAGATCCGTCAAGCGGTGGCAACTGGGTTAGCACGCTCGATGCCATGATCGCCGCCGGCCAGATCGATATCAGCCTGCCCATGGGTGGCAGTTATTCGGTCTTCGACTTGAACGGATATACCTATATTGGGGCGAGCGTGACCGCGGTTCCCGAAGCGTCCTCGCTGACAATAGCAAGCATCGCGTGCGTGGGCCTGGCGATCGGCATGCGGTGGCGCAACTGCCGCGCTGGCCGGTAATCCTACGGTGCACGCTAAATCTCCAGATAGTATCCAGGCATCAGTGGTCTGTCCTCTCTCGGGCCGCCGGTGATACAGTTGTTTCGAAGGCGGAGCTTGTGGCCGCTGTGCGGGTAGTCGTCGGGGAGCATGGCGATGATATCATGCCGAGTATCAGGACGCGTGGCGTCTTGCTTTGTTTTGCTTGCGATGGTGGTGACTCCACCGCGCGCCGCGTTGGGCGATGACATTGCCGTGGGCCAGGTGATGTCCAAGGGGAGCGACCTGACCGACAAAGACCTGGCACCGGTGGTACAGAAGCTTCGCCAAGGCCGCAATGACGAGGCGCTTGGGTTGCTCAGAGAGATTGCCGCCAAGCACCCCGACTGGCCGCCCGCTCCGCTCATCATGGCGCGATTGCTGCTAGTGTCGGGCCAGACCGTGTCGGGACGGCGTGCCCTCGAACGAGCGGCAGCCGAGACGCCTCATCATCCCGCGATCTATCTCGCCTTCGGTGCACTCGGGCTGGCCGAAGGCCGGTATCATGACGCCCGGCTCAATTTCGAGGCAGCATCCGCGGAGATCAAGGCCGGCAAGTGGGACGCCGAACAGGCTAAGATCTTTCATATCGAGACGCTGGCCGGGCTAGCCTCGGTGGCCGAGGGCCGTGAGAATTGGGCCGCCGCGCAGGGCTACCTGAATGCCTGGCTCGAGCTCCAGCCGAAAAACGGACAGGCTCGGCAACGGCTGGGCGGGATCTTATTCCGGCTGGACAAGCAGGACGAGGCGTTCGCAGCGCTCAAGCAAGCGGTTCACGACACACCAACCTTGGAGCCTGCCGCCGTCACGATGAGCCGGTTGCTCGGCCAGAAAGGAAACGCCAAGAGAGCCGAGGAGTGGCTGGACTTCGCCTTGAAGCAGGAGCCGACAAGCGTTCGGGTGCGCATTGCCCGGGCGGGGTGGCTGTTGGAGCGAGGGCGTGCCGCCGACGCCAGGACCGAGTCCGAGCAGGCAGTGAAGCTTGACCCCACCTCGCACGACGCGCGGCGCCTGCAAGCCTTGGTTGCCTGGCATCTTCGAGACCTGCCTGCCGCCGAGAAGATCCTCGAAACGCTGCACCGGGAGGCGCCTGCCGACTTCGCTGCCGCCGATCTGCTGGCTCTTTGTCTCGTCGACCAAGACGACGCCGCCAAGCGATCGCGCGGCCTGCAAGTGGCCGAGTCCGACGCTCGACAATCTCCTCGATCGCCCGAGGCCATCGCAACGTTGGGCTGGGCTCACTACCGAGCCGGTCATCTTGATCAAGCCGATAGACTGCTCCGCGCCGCCGTCCAGGGCGTCCGCACCACTCCGGATATCGCCTATTTCCTGGCGCGTGTCTTGAACGACAAGGGACAGATCGATGACGCTCGCAAGCTCTTGCAATCGGCCACGGGCATGACCGGCGCTTTCGCTCACCGTGAGGACGCCAATGATCTCTTGAAGTCGTTGTCGGCAACACCACCGCCCAGCCGTTGACAAGGCAATCCGCGGCACTGTGCGGTTCACCTCTCCCTGCCCTGCCCTGCGCACGTGCGCTGATTCTTCGTCCCGCACTCGCCGGTTCAGACCTCGTTCATTACACTGGTTCCCTGGCGCCGGCCGCCTGCCGTCGCTTACTGACATTATCGTTCCGTACCTTTGAGGGCACGCCCGGTGAGCGCCGCTACGCCCACGACCCAGCGATCCTCGCCTCGTTATCCATGGCTCAAGAGCGGAGACGTCAACGCTTTTTTCGGGCTCATGATCGACAACATCAGCGGCATGATTCTCATGACCGGGCTGCTGGTCGGTTACGGCGTGCCGCGCGATTTCGTGCTCAGCCGGATGATACCGGGCACGGCGGTCGGTGTTCTGGTGGGAGACCTGATCTTCACGATCATGGCCTTTCGCCTGGCCCGAAAGACGGGTAGTACAAGCGTGACGGCGATGCCGCTGGGTCTCGATACTCCCAGCACGTTCGGCTCGGTCATCTTCATCATGGGCCCCGCGTTCACGATGGCGCGGGGACGCGGGCTGGAGCCGCATTCGGCCGCCCAGCACGCCTGGTTCCTCGGCATCACGATGCTGCTGGCCTCGGGGGTCTTCAAGCTCTTCTGCGCACCTCTGTGCGGCTGGGTGCGCCACCTGGTTCCGCGGGCCGGGCTGCTCGGGTCACTGGCGGCGATCGCACTTGTGATCATCAGTGTTTTGCCGCTCCTGGATATCGCCGCGCATCCCGTGGCCGGATTCGTTTCACTGATCGTGATCCTGGCCACGCTGACCGCCCGCTGGCGTTTGCCCTTTCAGGTTCCCGGCGCTCTCGGTGCCGTTGTACTTGGCTGCCTCGTCTACTACGGAATGAGCTTTCTGGGGCTCGAGGCCGGTTCCGGCGCTGAGGGCGGTCAACCGGCGGCCTTCCTACGACTGGCCTTGCCGGCGCCGGTCGAACTGTGGTGGACGTGGTTCAACCAGAACTGGCGCGAGGCGATGACTTACCTTCCAGTGGCTATCCCCCTGGCCCTGGCGACTGTGGTCGGTGGTATCGACTGTACCGAAAGCGCAGCGGCGGCGGGAGACGATTTTCCCACGGGCCAGGTCATCGCCACCGAGGGGGTCGCAACCTTGATCGGCGGCCTCTTTGGCGGTGTGATCCAGACGACGCCGTACATCGGTCATCCCGCCTACAAGGCCATGGGCGCCCGCGCCGGTTATACTCTGGCGACCGCCGTCTTCGTGGGTGCCGCGGGAATCTGCGGTTATTTTGATTGGATTTTCTATCTGATTCCCAAGGCCGTTGTGTTCCCGATCCTGATCTTCATCGGTCTGGAAATCACGGCCCAATCGTTTCATGCGACCAAGCCGCGGCATTACGCGGCCGTGGCCCTGGCCTGCGTGCCTGCCCTGGCCTATCTGGCACTCTTCGCGCTCAACCAGGTTCTGCCCGAGCTCGGCAAGCCCTTCGCCGAGCTGAGTCCGCGATTGCAGCATTTCGTCTTGACGATCACGGTGCTCTCCGGATCGGGAGGATTCATCGTCACGAGCTTGTTGTGGGGAACCACGCTGACCCACCTGATCGATGGACGAGTCAAGCCGGCAGCCGCCACCTTGCTTCTGGCGGGTGTCTGTGCCTGGTTCGGCGTGATTCATTCACCCTTGCCATCCGGTCCCATCGCCTCCCCTGCCACCGTGCTGGCCCAGCTCGAAACCGAGGGCCGTGCTCGAGCGGGGGCGCGGCAGACTCCCTACCACTGGGCAGCCGCTTACGTCGCCATGGCGATGGTCGTCCTGGCACTCTCGCGATTCGGCCAGCGGCCAGGCAGCGACGACACCGAAGACCTCGCCACTCGAATGATCATGCCGCCGCGCCACCTCTTTAGCCCGCAGCCCGACCGATCCCATGTAGACGCCGGGACGGCGAGACTCTAGGCTATTGAATGAGACGGAATTGCGACATGGCACCCACCCCATTGGCTCATCTACATCGTTCGCTAATGACATGCTGTTTCTTGGCGACTCCGAGTGTTCCCTGACCGTTTTTTCGGGCACGTCTCCTCTGTGGATGATCACGAGATCGTTTCCTTGCCCGACCTCATGTTATAATAGGCAGAAACCGGCCCGCGTGGTGATCGAAAACGTGTCGTTCTCATGGCGAGAGTTGTTGGGCCAGACATCTGATCGATGGACGTGTCATGCATAAAGGTATCGGCGTCAGTCCTGGTGTCGTCGTTGGCGTCGTCTACCGAATTGAACCGGTTTTGGGCTCCAGTGAACCGGAAACGCTCGACAACCCGCTCCAGGCGCCTGCCGAAATTGCTCATTTCGACCGGGCGGTGGAAGAGGCGGCCACTGAGCTCGAGAGCCTGGTACGGCGTGTGGGCCAAGAGCTGGGGCCGTCCGCGGCCGAGATTTTCCAGTCCCATTTGCAGATCGTGAATGACCCGGGCCTCATCTCCAATGTGCATGCATTGATAGAGCAGCAGAACCTCACAGCCCTATCGGCCCTGCACATGGTGATGCATGGTTACGCCACAAGGTTCGCCCGCATCGAGCAAGATTATTTCCGTGAACGCCTGAGCGACGTGCGCGACGTCATCCTCCGCGTGGGCTCCCACCTCACGCGCAAGAAGGATGCCGCCCCCAACGGAGCGACCGAATCCCACGACAGTGAAGATCCAGTCATCCTGGTGGCCCACGAAATCTTACCCAGCCAGGCTATGAGCCTGGGCGACCTGCCCATCGCCGGCATCGTGACGGAAGTGGGCGGCTCGACAAGTCACGCCGCGATCCTGGCGCGGAGCCGCGGAATTCCCGCGGTCTCCGGGGTCGAAGGCATCATGAATGATGCCGCCAGCGGCGATCTCATGGTCGTCAACGGCCGCGAAGGGCATGTGATCGTACGTCCCGACCGGGAAGCCACCATGGCCTACCGGAAAGTTCAGCGCGAGTTCTTCAACTTCAAGGACAGCCTGATTGCCAACCGGGATGAGCCGGCATGCAGCCTGGACGGAACGCGCGTCGAGCTTCTGGCCAACATCAACAACCTGGCCGACGCGCACGCGGCACAGACGGTAGGTGCCACGGGCGTTGGGCTGTTCCGAACCGAATACCTGTTCTTGACGCACCACGACGTTCCCGGCGAGGAGGAACAATACGAATACTATCGCCAGATCGTCGAGAACTCGCCGGGCCAGACAGCGACCATCCGCACGCTCGACCTCGGCGGCGATAAGACCGTGCCCTACCTGGGACGAAGGAGCGAGCCCAACCCTTTCATGGGCTGGCGGTCGATCCGCATCTTCTTCGAGAATCCCAAGCTCCTGATCACCCAGATCAGGGCCATCCTCCGCGCGGGACGTCATGGCAAGGTCTCGATGCTCTTTCCCATGATCACCACGCTTGAAGAGCTGCGGAAGGTGAACAAGCTGGTCAAGGACACCCGCGACAATCTGAGGCGCGAGGCGGTGCCATTCGCCGACGACGTCAAGACGGGGGTCATGGTCGAAGTACCCGCGGCGGCTTTCTGCATCGATGCGCTTTTGCGTGAAACCGACTTTATCTCGATCGGATCGAACGACTTGATCCAGTACCTGGTCGCCGCCGACAGGGACAACCCCAAGGTCGCGCATCTATGCGAGCCGCTCAGCCCGTCAATCTTTCGTGTCTTGCAGATGGTGCTCGAGGCCTGCCAGCGCACCGGAACACCCGTGACCCTGTGCGGAGAGATGGCGGGCCAGCCGCGCTCGGCGCTCGTCCTGTTCGGTATGGGCCTGCGCAGGTTTAGCATGAGCCCAGCGTTTGTGCCGACCGTCAAGAATCTGCTCGCGGGCGTGACCACGGCTCAGGCCGAACGGTTTGCCCACCACGTGCTGCAACTGTCGACTAGCGAGGAGATTCGCTCTTACTTGACGGCCCGCCTGCGGGAGATTTCCAGCACCCTGGAAATTCTCGACTCGGTCTGACTCCCAGAACGTGAGTCAGACGACGCGTCCCCAAGTTCTCGCCGGGCGGGGAAGACAGGGGTTCAATCGACGTTGAATGCCGGCTCGAGCCGGAAATCGCGCAATAATGGAATCGACCGCAAGATCGCTTGCACGCGGTTCTGATCCTCGGCATTCAGCAGCGAGCCGCGAATCTCGATGCTGTCTCCTCGAATCCGCACACGATCGACATGAGCAAGATCGCCCAGGTGACGGCGGATCTGGGAGGTGAGGTAAGGCTCGACGTCGTCGGGGCGGCCCTTTCTCCTGAGCGGGTTGGGATGGTTCTCGTCGGGAAGCTGGAATTCCAGCCGATCGATAACGTCCCTGACCCCGGGAGTTTGCTCGATCGTGCGATAGACGAGCATGGCTTCATAAGCCGACGGCACCTTACCCGAAATGGTCACAACACCGGAACGAGATTGAACGCCGATCGGCAGACCGGCCAGGGCCGGCCGTTTCGCCAGCGCGTCTATAACCCTGCGCGATATCGGCTGAGCATCGCGCGCCAGTGCGAGGCCAGTGTCAGCGGCAGAGCCACGCGGCTTGGCCGCGAGAGGCTGCGGCGCCGGAACGGGCTTCACCTCGCCAGCCGGCGCCGCTGGCGGCGCTGCTGGCGAAGGAGCGGGAGTAGGAGCGGCGGGCCTGGCCTCGGGCTCGATGCGAAGAACGGGCTGAGGGGGCGGAGGGGGTGTGTCGGAACCGCCTTGCTGGACGCGAATATCGCTATGAACCTGACTCACGCCGGGAGTGTTGCGGGCCTCCTCTTCGATGATTCGCTTGTCTGCCTCGGTGGCCACAACCCCGCTCAAGAAAACCTGCCCCGACATGTCGACGCTGAGCTGGAGCCTTCCCTTCACAGGGGCGGGGCCATTGACCCGAGAAGCTTGCCCACGTCGCATCGCGTTAGCTGCTTCATCATTGCCCGGGGATGCAAGCCCACCGGCCGCCGCATTTGTCGGCCCACGGCCTGATTGATCCAGATTCGGAGATCTTGTCCAGGGGGGAAAACTCACGAGTGGCGGCTCGAACCCGAAGAACGGATCGTCAACCCGGCCAAACAGCGGCGGAGGATACACGAAGTACGGCGCCGAGCCAGCCAGCATGCCCCAAGAGCTTGAGATGCCCGGGATCGCGGCGGCCTGAATCAGGGCGGCACGGTGGGCCTCGGCCGTGTCGATCACCAGGTGATCCTTCACGGGATATCCAAGATCGATGACCGCGCGGACCGCCATGTCGTGAATCTGGCTCGTGCCCACCGCCCCCGAGAGAATCACGGATCCGCCCCGCCAATCAACCCTGATCGGATAGGGGCCGGTCAGCGGATTGGCCCGGAGCACGCGAGTCACGACGAGGTCAGGGCGATTGACAAGCTGCTGTTGCGAAACCGGGCCTGGCCTCCGCGCATCCCACTGATCCCCCGCATGAGACCCGTCAAACAAAGACTGGGAGAGGACGACCACGCACGTGAGACCCACATGAGCAAGCCGATTCATGAGAATCCGTCCTTCGCGCTCGAGTGCTGCCCCTAAGGAATTGGTGATCTCCTTTTGAGTCTACGGAGCGCGATCCCGAGCGGCAAGTGATAAAAGAATAGAGTCGGCTTACCGCGTTTCGATCGGATCGATTTCCAGTTTTCCATGCACGCGGGTGATGGGCAAAAAGGCCTCGAATGGCGAGACACCCTCGAGGCTGGTATCAATGAGCTTGATGTGAGTCGCGTCAACTTCTGTCTGGTCCCACGAGGAGTCAACAGCCACCCATCGCTGATTCACGTAGACCTCAGGCCACATGTGAAAGCCGAAGCCTTTGAGACGCCGCCGGTCGTCGTTCATGTAGATCATGCCGATCGCGGCCCGGGACGGAATCCCGACGGCGCGGCACATTGCCGTCACCAGCACGGCATGCTCGGTGCAGTCTCCGGTCAAGGTCCGTGCGACTTCGCTCGCCGGCGCGAAAGCAGTCGCGAAATTGTTCTTCATGTTCCGGGCGACCCACTGCTCGATTCGAACCGCCTGCTCCCAGGGATCTGCCACGTTGCTGACGGCCCTTTTCGCCAGCCGTCTCACTTCCTCGTCGTCGCTCGTGACCATGCCATTGGGCCGGAGATAAGCGGCATCAACCTGGGCGGGGCCGGCCTCGCCGTCGGTCGGGCCGCTGGTCTGAACGTTTAGGATCACCGTGTTCTTATCGGATCCTGGCTTGGTGCTCTGGCGCCTGTCGGTGGGAAATACCTTCTCCGGGTCTTCATCCTTGAGAGTCATCCGGTACTGGACATAGCGGGTCTGGCGGGGGCTGGGGATGACCTTGTCAACGGCGATGATCGAGCTGCGAATCTGGTCGAACCGGGCGACTCCTCGTGCGACCGGGGACATCGCGCCTTCCTTGGTGGTGCGGTACATCACGATGCCGCCCATCAAGTCGGAATCGAGCTTCAGGACCTGCCCGCTGGAATCAGCCCACAACGTGGCCGCCAGCTCTGACCGGGCCTTGCCGTCGAGCATCGCCGTCTGCGCGACCTTGCGGAGCGGCCGCGTAGATCCGTCGCCCAGGGCAACATCCGAGATGGGACCGGCCGTGAAATTGAAGTCCACAACGCGATTGATGTCGGGGATATACATCTTGATATGTCGTGCCTCGCCCTCTTCCATGGGCTTCCTGGCCATGCTCTGCTCGGCCGCGTAGGGCCCACGGATGTCCCTGGTCCACGGGATCGTCTGCTCCTGGCGCTGGTTCGTTCCGTCCAGGATCAGCTTCATCTTGCCGCCCACCACATCACCATGGACCCGCAGCTCGTTGTCGCTGACAAGCGTTCGGGTGTCGAGCCTGAGGACCTCGCCATCGGGCGTCTCGATGGTTCCATAGTAAAGCTTCATGACCAGGGTGTCGTCGAGCCGGCGGATCTTGAACACCTGGTCCTGCCTGACTCGGTACAGCTCGCGACTCTTCTCGCGTACCTTCTCGATATAAGTATGGACGTAGCCGATCTTGTCTCCCTTGAGGAAGACGGCGTCCCAGGATTCTTGAGCCCGGGCCGGCGCGGCGGCAGGAAGTCCCAGCACAGCCCCCACGATGACAAACGTCGAGGCTCGATTGAAAGACAGTTTGAAAGACATTCCAGGGCCCTTCCATCACCCAAGGTTCTGGTCCGCAAACAGTGCGACCACCGGACGGCGCGGCGCCGGGGTCTGAAGAGTTCACTATGCTCGAAAGGCGAGACTGCCTCAAGCTCAACCACAAGCCATGCGCAAGTTTATCGCCCATGCCACGGTCGCGATCGAGCCGTCACAAGATGTGGTTTCGCGCTCAGTCGTTGGTCGAATTGGAGACGCGAACGGGGCGGTGTGAGTTCGAACAGGCCGCAAGGATGCCGTTAGAGGACAGTGATATTCTCGCGAAAGCACTCGCTCGAAAGCAGCTCGAGCGCACCTTGCATAGCAAGCTGCTTGGCGTGCCGCGTGGGCACTTGCCCGGTGACGACGACTTGGCCCATCGATTCTTCCACGACCAGATTGCGGATCCGCCCGTGCGTCGATTGCCGAACTCTCGTTTCCACTTGTTCCGCGAGTGAGCTGATAGGGGCTGAGCGTGAATAGCTCACGTTCCTGACCTCCCTGGTGAATAGAATTTATAGGCAACTTCGAGGAGGGGGGAGCCGCTAACCGAAATCTAGTACATCGTATAAGCTATGCTAAACCACCGTGGAAAAAAATCAACAAAAAAAGAGCAGAGCCGGAATTCAATTGATTTACTGGTCTCGTCTGGGCAGTTGAAGCAGGGTTAGGCGTTGACCGGAGGGCACCTGAGTCCCGTCTCTTGCGCCAAACATGGCGTTTGCTTGCTAGAGTGCGACACGATGGTATCGCAGGAACTGTGACGCTCTTCCATTAAAGGAGGTGACGACACCTGCTGTTCTGCCAGCAGTCCCCTACCGAGGCGTGCGCCGCCGGCAACGGCGGGGTGCGAAGCCCTCGGGACAACGTATCCTCATCCCTCAGGATGGCGACCGGAGGCGCGAGCCGAGATCGCGACTGCCAGCACCGCGGCGGTCGGGGACCAGGGGCGCGTGGTATGGCCAACCCAGGTGAACCGCTGCAAACGTCGTCAACAAAGACAAGCCAAAGGTGCTGATAGGCTTGGACCAAAACGGTAAGTGGCCAGGTCCGGATGCTTCAAGCTCATCCGGCGCGGATGAAGTGCCACCGGCGTCGAGGCGGGGCCTAACCCACGAGGATTCTTGCGATGCAACGTGGTAAGCCCGTCGTCCTCCCGCGAGGGTAGGCCAGCCGCAAGGCGAGCCAACGGGGCGGCGGGTAAAGGACGGGGGAGGAAGCGAACGCCAGCCCGTAATGGGTCGGATAGGGGTTGCGAGATCACCCCGCGCGAAAGCGAGTCTGAATTCCCCCGGGTGTTGGCGGATGGGAACCGACAGCCAACCGACTCGGGAGGCAAAGCAGATAGGACGCGGGCGGCAACGCCCGTGGTGCGGCCCCCGCCGATCTTCGGTCGTCGGCTCTGTCGAAGTACCGTCCAGGTTGACCCCAAGGCCAATGGGGCGACCGCGCTCCGTAAGGGGTGTCGTGGGCCGGTGGAACCGCGCCCGATCGTGCCACGCAGGGGCGTTGTCCGATGCTTGAGCCGGATGCACTGAAAGGTGCACGTCCGGTTCTGAGGGGAGGGGGTGAGGGCGACCTCACCTCCTTACCCGACCGTTGCCGATCCTCAGTCCGTACGGGGCAGGGCCAATGCAATCAGGAATTGTTCAAGGATGACGCGCGGGTCCAGGATGGAATTTCCTTTGAGGTCGAGGTCGGCCTTCAAGAGCATGTCGGGAAGGCGGTCAACGCGGGTTGGTCCGAGGTGGGCGTGCTGGCGGCGAGCCTGGCTGGGGGAGAAGACGCCGGCCATTCGACACGCTTCTTCAAGACTCAATCTTGCTACCCGCAGCCGGCCTGCGTGATGAAGCTTGATCAACGACGACGCCATCGCCGCGAGCAGGCGGATCGGGGGCTCGCCGGCAGCGAGCAGCTCATCGAGATGGCGAGTGGCCTCGGCGCCTTTACCGACCGTGGCGGCATCGAGAACCTTCCAGACGGTCTCGATTCGTCCGGCCTCCACCATCCGCGAGACGTGTTCTTGCTCGATCCGCCCGGTCGAAGCCACGTAGACCGAGAGCTTTTCAACCTCCGCCGCCAGGATGCCGACCTCGGCGCCAACCAGCTCGACCAGAAGCCGGGCGGCTGCCGCGTCCAGTTCAACACCGTGCTTGGTCGTTGCCAGTTGAATCAGCCAGGGAACCAGATCTTTCTCGCCGGGGTTACCACAGTCCAGGGCCAGCCCGCCCGCATCCACCAGCTTCGCGAGCCTGGTATTTGAAGGGAACGACTTGACCATGAGCACCAGCACGCCGTTCGCGGCAGGCGATTGAACGTAGGTTTCCAGCTCGGCACGGTACTTTGTGACGAACGGGTCGGCCTCTTCGACAACGACAACCCGCCGCCGTGCAAAAAAAGACAGCGTGCGCAGCTCGTCCAGAACATCAGCAAGCGACGATGTCTTCCCCTCGAAGCGACTCACCGCCATCTCGTCGGCCTGCTCACCGAGCGCAATGCCAGTGATCCCGTGGACCGCCTCTCGCCGGAGATAAATGTCGTCACCAAAGATGATGTAGACCGCCTTGAGTGGTTGCACTGACGTATCACGCAACCATTCAAATGTGCGCATGATGAACTCCCTAGTAACGAGGCACGAAACTCAATCATTAGCTTAGCCTTTCAGCGGACTGGACGTCACCACCCTGGCGTCGCTCACGATTGCCACATCACGCTGGCATACCCACGTGCACGGAGCCTCACTCGGGATGAAGCGATCATTTTCCTTTCGCTGGTCTTGACGAATCCTGCGGCCGTCATACACTTGATTGAAACAGATGTTTGAAACGGTTGTTTGGAACGATATCAAGGTGACATGGTGGCACACGATCCGACGAAGGTTCGGCTGCTGGAGGCGGCTGGGGAAGAGTTTGCTGAGAAAGGTTATGAACTGGTGCGCGTGCGAGCGATCTGCGAGCGGGCTGGAGCGAACCTGGCGGCGGTCAACTATCATTTCGGTGACAAGGAGCAGTTGTACCTGGAAGTTCTGCGCAAGGCGCACCGGTGTGGCATGGAGCCGTCCGGCGGGGTTGTTCCCGACGCGGTGCTGGCGCTGCCGCCGGCCCAGCAGTTGCGCATGTTTATCCATCATTTCCTGGGTCGGGTGCTCGCGGTCTGCCATCCGGAAGGCTGGCAGAACCGGCTCATGATCCGGGAAATGCTCTCTCCCACTCGGTTTTCCGAGGTGCTGGTGCGGGAAACGATCCGCCCCAGGTTCGAGCGAATGAAAAGCCTCATGCGGCTGATTTGCCCCGAGGCCGACGAACGGCGGCTCGATGTCCTGGTCTTCAGCGTGATCGGCCAGTGCCTCCACTACAAAATGGCCCGGCGTATCACAGAGCGGTTGATCGGCGAAGAGGCTTACCGCGAGCTCGACCTTGAGTACTTGACCGATCATATCACCTCGTTCTGCCTGGCCGCCCTGGGCCTCGGCCCCACGCTGAATTGTGCTGGCACACCTTCAAGCGGCGACGGAAACAACGACCACTCCTCAACAAAGCCGTGAGGAACCGCGCATGTACTGGATTGCTCTGAAAATGCTGGTCGGCGACAGGGCCAAGTTTCTGGGCATCGTGCTGGGTCTCACGTTCGCGGCCGCGCTCATCACCCAGCAAGGCTCGATCTTTTGTGGCTTGATGCTTCGCACCTGCGCCCAGATCACCGACATCAGCGGGGCCGACCTCTGGGTCATGGACCCGAGCGTCCGGTTTATTGACGACACCAAACCCATGCTCGAGGCCAACCTCCAGCGCGTTCGTGGGGTGAAGGGTGTGAAATGGGCCGTTCCTCTCTATAAAGGGAACGGCCGGGCCAAGCTCACGTTCGTTCCCGCCGACCTGAAGGAGAAAACCTACACGCCGCAACAGCTCGAGTCGGAACGGCTCGCGCTCGCGGGCCCTCCGTCGAACCCATTCACCAGAGTGCTCGACGCCTTGGTGCCGGGTATCGACAACCCGCCCACACCCCCGGCGCGGTGGTACGATTCGAGGATCATCAACGTCATCGAGCAAGTAATCCTGATCGGCGTCGATGACACCTCGATGGTCGGCGCTCCGCCCCCGCAACGCATGCTCGTGGGAAGCCTCAAAGACCTGCGCCGGCCCGACTCCGTCATCGTTGACCGCGTTGGCCTGCGCAAGCTCTTTCCCGAGTGCCATCTCGATGAGCCGTTTGAAAGACCTCGCGAGTCGGACGAAGCTTACCTGACGCGCCTGCGCAAGCTTGTCGAGTCGGCTCCCGAGATCGAGATGAACGACCACCGTGCCGTGATCGTTGGCGTTTGCGAGGCGACACGAACATTCCAGTCGAACCCGGTGGTCTACACCCTGTACAGCAGAGCCAAGCAGTTCGTCCCCATGGAGCGCAAGATCCTCTCATTCGTCCTTGCCCAGACCGACGACGAGATCGGACCGGATGGACGCCTGGCGAAGATTTCGCCCGAAGAGGTAGCCGATCGTATCCAGCGGCAAACCGGGCTGGGGGCCAGAACCAGCGAGAAATTCACCTACAAGACCATCAAGTATTACTTACTTTACACGGGCATTCCGATCAATTTCGGCATCACGGTGTTCCTTGGTTTCCTGGTCGGCACCGCGATCGCCGGCCAGACCTTTTACAACTTCACGATTGAAAACCTGAAGCAATTCGGCGCGCTCAAGGCCATGGGCGACTTCCAACCTTCGGATCGTGCGGCATGATCTTGCTCCAGGCCGCGGTGGCGGGCGTGCTGGGCTACGGGATCGGTGTGGGGCTCTCAACCGTCTTCGGCTGGAAAACGCTGGGCTGGCGCGGTCAACCTAGCGAGCTGGCCTTCTTCACGCCCTGGCAACTGCTGCCCACCACGGCCGTGGCAATCGTGCTCATCTGCGTGCTGGCCAGTCTGCTCAGTGTCCAGCGCGTGATTCGCCTGGAACCGGCAATCGTTTTTCGCGGTTGACGGAACGGGTTCTCGATACGACTCGGCGTTCTCGGCTCCAAGGCTCGAACGGGATAGCGACTTATGACCGCGGCATTATCGATGAAACCTGATGCAGCCCTCGGCGGCCCACAGCGACGTCGCGGTGCGGATTCGCGGGCTGACCAAGCATTTCGGCACCGGCGACCAGCGAGTTCAGGCACTCGCCGGCATCGATCTGGACATCTTCGCGGGGCAGATGACACTGATCGTGGGGCCCTCGGGCTGCGGCAAGACCACGCTGCTGTCGGTGGTCGCTGGGATTCTTGACGCGGATGACGGCGAGGTGATCATTTTCGGCAGTGACATCACTGCGATGAGCGACCGGCGCAAGACGAAGTTTCGGGCCGAAAGCATCGGCTTCGTGTTCCAGCAGTACAACCTGCTGCCTGCCCTGACGGCCGCCGAGAACGCGGCCATTCCCCTCGTCATTGCCGGCTGGAGCAGGGCGACGGCGGTCCGCCGGGCGAGCGAGGTGCTGGCCTCAATCGGCATGGGCAAGAAAGTGGCCAGTCTGCCCGCGCAGCTTTCCGGCGGCCAGATGCAGCGCGTCGCCATCGCGCGGGCCCTCGTTCATGACCCCAAGCTCCTGGTCTGCGACGAGCCGACGGCGGCCCTCGACCACGAGACTGGGATCACCGTGATGGAACTGCTCCGCGAGGCCGCCGTCCGGCCTGACCGGGCTGTGGCCGTTGTCACTCATGATAACCGCGTCTTCCAGTTCGGCGACCGGATCGCCCACATGGACGACGGCCATGTCATCGAAATCGAGGTACGCGCGCCCGCCGCTGCCTGAGGATAGACGTCGTTAACCGCCCAGAATCATACGGGCGCAGCCGATTCATGATCTTTACCAGTGGATTTAATGAAATGTTTATAAGATATGTTTTGCCGGTCGTCGCCGTGATGGGGATCATCGTGGGAGTTTATGGCGTTTCGCAATGGAAGCTTGCGGTGTCTCCGGGCAAGATCGGCCTCGAAAAGAAAGTCGAGACGATCTCGGAACCAGACCCGCCGCCACCGCGGCAGCCCTCGGAGCTGGCGGGCACGATCTATGGCGCAGGGCTGGTGGAAGCCCAGCGCGAGAACATCCCGATCGGCACGCCGGTGCCGGGCGTGGTCATGGAGGTCTACGTTGACGGCCGGCCCGACTACGACCCACCTCACAAGAAGGTGGGCGACCGGGTCAAGAAGGGCGAGCCGCTGTTCCGGATCGATGATCGCGACCTGCTCGCCGAGCTGAAAGTGAGGAAGGCGACGCTGGAGGCCGCGGAGGCACAGTTGCAACGGCTGGTGAACATGCCGCGCGCCGAGGACCTGCCCCCCGCGATCGCGGCCGTCGAGGAGGCTCATGCGCGCTTGATGGACGCCCAGGCCACCTACAATCGCGACTTGCCCCTCTACCAGAAAAAGATGATCGCCGCCAGCGACTTCGATAAAGACAGGTACACGATGCTGGCCGCGAAGGCCGCCCTGGCAAGGGCCGAGGCCGACCTGGCCAAGCTCAAGGCGGGCGCCTGGAAAGAAGACATCGCCGTCCAGCGCTCGGCCTGCGAGCAGGCGCGCAGCCAGATCGAGAGTATGAATATCATGCTCGCCCGGCTGGTCGTCCGCGCCTCCGGTTGACGGCGAGATCCTCCAGGTCAACGTCCGGCCGGGCCAGTTCGCGGCCATGACCTGGAAAGAGCCGATGATCGTGCTCGGCGAGGTGAACCGTCTACACGTCCGGGTCAACATCGACGAGATCGACCTCAACCGTTTTCGCGAAGGAATGCGAGCCGTGGCCACTCTGCGAGGCCGCAAGGAGCCCAAGTTCAACCTCGAATACTTCCGCGTCGAGCCCTACGTCATCCCCAAGAAGAGCCTCACCGGTGACACCTCCGAGCGCGTCGATACGCGGGCCCTCCAAGTTCTGTACGCCCTGCCCAACAATCCACCCGCCAAGGTTTACGTGGGGCAGCAGATGGATGTCTTCCTGGCCGTGGACCAGCCCGGTGGTTACCTCGCGGAAACGAAGCCCCCGGCGGTCGAGCCGGCCGTTGCCAAGCTGGAGCAAGTGTCCAAGAGCCGCGCGCCAAATACCGTGGTGCCGCGATGAACAACGAGCCAATTCGTAGAGGTTGCCGTCAGACGAGTCTCGCCTGGAGATCGACAGGGAGGGCCATTTCCTCTTCTGACTCGGACCAGCCGAGTTGCTCCCGGACCACGTCGTAGAACCCGCTACGCAGGACATCCTGGCCTTGCAGACGGCTTGCCGGGAGGTCGGCCCCCACCAGCCCTTCGCTCACCGTGAATAGCCCGTCCGTAAGGACCAGGTCGTAGTTCCCCCATCGGCTGCGGTACAGACCCTTGCGATCCCAGCGCACGGCCGACTCGAACGCCTCCACGAGTCCGAACAGGGGAAACAAGCGCCGTAGAGCCGGGCCAGGTCGCAGCAGACCGACGCGAAATCGGTGATGTCGTCGCCGTGCCACGCGGTTCGCAACGGATGCGGGATCAAGCCAAAGAGGTTTGAAATGCCTAGCCGCGTCGGCCCCTTGAAGCGGGCGAAGCTGATCAGCGGTGTCCCGCGAAGCTCCATCAAAGCCGAAGGCACGAAACCAGCCAGCTCCGGTTTCCGCAGCGCGACGTCCCCGAGCGCGGTCTGGACGTCCTCGGCCGGCGAGCATGCGCCGTCCCACCACGCTTCGGTCACGTTCAGGTACTGGGCCCCGTGCCGCGCGATCACCTCCGCTAACCCGGTCCGTCGGAGGAACTCGAGCTCCTGCTGCCGGACCCAGGTGCGGTGCCGCTTGGCGTCGGAGTCCCAGTCGATCTCTGGCCCGCCCAGATTCCGGCTGCTCGTGTGGCCTTCGAGCAGGACGGCCCGGCCTGGCAGCGCGCCGAGCAGGAGGTCGAGCGCCAGAGGCCCCGTGTAGGTCCCTGGCGCATAGCCGTGCCAGGTGACTTTCACCATGTAGCGATCGGCGCGGGGGAGCACCCGCGAGAGGATCTCGGCAAGCGCGGCGGAATCCCGCGCCCGCGCGACACATCCGGCCGGTGGCCAGATCTGCGCTTCGCCCGCTGGCACCCATGCCGCTCCAGACCACACCCCGGCCTGGGTTGGCGGGAGCTGCGTTTCTGGCGGAGGGCGTACGCGCCACGTCACGGGCTCGCTTCTCTTGCCAGAGTCGGAGCATCCGCTGTTCGAGCCAGGCCAGGATCGCCGGATGTTCCCCCAGCGGGTCGAGCAGCCGCCAGCCCGCCGCTTCCGGGTGGGCCCGCCGGTGATCGTCGAACATGACCCGTGCGAAGTCGCACAGCTCTCCGTCCCACTGGCACTGCGGCAGAAGGAACCAGTCGAGAGGTTCCCCCAGACATCGCTTCAGGGTCTCCGGGAGGAACGGCTGTGGGTGTCGGACGAAGCCGACCTCGCCTCGGCCCAGGCCGGCTTGCTCCCAGATCAACCGCATCAACCGGTACGAGTCGGCGCGGGTGGCAGGCTCGCCCTGCCCATCGGCGAAGAGGATAAGCCCGACGTTTCGCGGAGCGATGCCCCGCTCGGTTGACGCCCGCAGGATCTGGCCGGCAAAGCAATCGACGAGCAGGGCGTGCGTGGGATCGACGGAGTCATGGTGGATCGAGATTCCCGTGTGCCGGCGGCGCGCCGCGCCCAGCTCCTCGCCGAGCATCGTCCGTTGCCAGATATCCAGGTCGAATACAGCCGGAAGCACGAAGAGGATCGAGGCGCCATCGACAACACATCGATCGATCACCCGGCCAAGATGGTATTCCCCCGGCTCTTCCATTGATCGGGTTGGAAGGCAGGCGATACGAACCCAGGTCGGCATCCCGAGCGCGCGCTCCGCGAACGTCTGAAGGGCCGCCGCCTGGGCTTCCATCGACGCCCAGGCAGCCTCCCCCGCTCGAAGATCGGACCCCAGGATGAAGACTGGTCTCGCCACGGCCTTCTCGGTCAGACCTTCAGCCGGCCGCCGATACGGCCGTTCTTGGCCATCGTGCCCAGCACGTCCATCATGAGTCGGACGGCCATCAGTGATGTGATATCCGAGATATCGTACGGCGGCGACACCTCGCAGACCTCCATCGCGGCGATCCCTTCCTTGGCGATGCCGTTGACGAGCTTGAGCGCCTCGCGCGGCAGCAGTCCGCCCGGCTCGGGCCAGCCCGTCCCGGGCACAAATCCCGCGTCGAGCGAGTCAATATCGAACGACATGTAGACGGCGCTTGCCCCCTTCCACGCGACTTCGAGCGCGATCTCGATCGTCTTCTCGATGCCAATCTTCTCGATGTCGTTCACCGTCAGGATCGTCGTGCCGCGCTCCCGCCCCACCTTCACTCCGGCACGGGGCACCTGCCAGCCGCCGATCCCCAACTGCACCAGGTTTGACGGTGGGCAATTCGGGATGTTGGTGGCATGAAACCATGGACAAGTATGCATAATCTCATCCATGTCCTTTTCCTGCGTGTCCACGTGGCGGTCGACATGGATGATTCCCACCTTTCCTTCCACGCACTGCGCGACCGCGCGGGCGATGGGATAGCCGATGGAGTGGTCGCCGCCCATGATCATCGGCAGCGTGCCCTGCGACAGGATGTGCGCGACGCCCTTGGTGATCTGGTCGTGGCTCTTGGTGATGTTGGCCGGGCAGAAGATGTCGCCGACGTCGCACATGGCGAGCGTCTCGCCCAGGTCGATCCCGTGCTCGAAGCTGTATTTCTGGTAGAGCGCCGAGATGCGCCGCATCCCTTGGGGCCCAAACCTCGTTCCGCTGCGGAAGGTACAGCCGACGTCGAACGGCGCCCCTACGAAAGCGACGTCATATTCGCCGACCTTGCGGACGTCCTCGACGTAAGGCAACTTCAGGAAGGTGTTGATACCCGACCAGTGCGGCGTGCTTCCACGCTGGAAGCAACTGATGTCAGACTTGTCCTGGACTGAATCGGCTGGCTCCAGCCCCAGTTCCTTGATTCGACGGATCTCCTTGTCGTGGTAGGCTGAGGGCAATGTACCCTCGGCTTTCTGGTCCTGCATGCCGGCGTACTGGCTCAGATCAGGAAGCGCGCGGTCATGCTGCCGGCGATTCGGTGCGTGCCGCTTGTAGAGTTGGGCCGCATTGACCTTCAGGTCAGCGCCGGCCTTCGTTTCCTGAGCCTGAGGCGGACGTCGCATCCAGGCCCCCCAATGCCGCCGCCGCAGCGGCCGCTCCCAGGAACTCACGCCGCTTCATCTCGCCAGACGAATCCGATCCACTCATGGTCCTGTACCTCTCCTGGAGTGAAGTCGATCGTTCCGTGGTCGGAACACATGCTCAGAATCAACACTCGCTGGTTGCAATGTTGTCGGTGAGTGTGATGCCTGCATGGGGAAATTGGATTTAGCTTTCCCATATACGCATAAGGGGACAATATAGAAGGCGATTTGGGCCGACTCAAGGACCGGCCGACAAGACAAATAAGATTTTCGAATTCAGGCCGCTTCTGCCGATAATACGGATAGAACTGCACTTGAACCGCCTCCTCAGTCGCCGAGATTGTCATAAACCCGTGTCAAGGACTTCGTGAGAGGACCAATCACAGATCAAGGGTCCGCCGGAAACGACGAGGATTTCATGATCAGGGTTGGAAGCCACGTGCGGGGATGGGTCGTTCTCGCAGTCGGCGCACTTGTCCTTCTCGCCCTGTCACCGACCCGCGCGGAGGCGCAGGACCCCGTCATCATCCCTGGGCTGCCCGGCGCCGGACTCCCGGCCGGTGCGAGGCCGGCGCCGGCGGCATGGCCTTACATAGACCTGCCCGGCGGACGATCCGCAGCGCCGTCCGACACGACGAAGGGACCGCTCGAGACGACCGAGAGCCTGCCTCCGGCTGCCCCACCTTATGGTCTCACGGGGGGCTGGTTCGGCGCGCACGACCTCCTGTTCGACAAAGGGATCGATCTGCGAACGAACGTCTCGCAGTTCTACCAGGGAGTAACCAGCGGTGGCCTCCGCCAGACCTTCCCCTACGGACTCAAGTTCGACTACTTCGCTACCCTCGAGGCCGAGAAACTCGTGGGCTGGGAGGGCCTGTTCCTCAATCTCCACGGGGAGAGCCGATTCGGGGGGAGCGTCAACCGTGACACCGGCTCCCTCGTTCCCGCCAATTTCGCCCTCGAGTTTCCCAAGCCGGTGGGAAGCGCCTCGGCCCTGACCAACATGCAGATCGAGCAGTTCCTCGGGCCCGATCTCGTCGTCACGTTCGGCAAGCTTAACGCGGCCGACGGCGTCAATATCCACCCGTTCCTGGGCGGTAACGGCATCAATCGCTTCATGAATGAAGCATTTGTCCTGAGCCCGATCTACGGCCGCACGATCCCGTACTCGACTCCGGGCGCCGGCTTCAGCTTCCTGCGGGATCTTGATCCCGTCTTCACCTTCCTCGTCCTGGATTCAAACGGCAGGCCCGACACGAGCGGTTTGGATCACATGTTCAGTAATGGGGCAACTCTATTCGGCCACCTTCGCGTGCCGGTGACGCCCCTGGGCTTGCCCGGGCACCAATCGCTGGAAGGGGCTTACACGAGCGGCAAGTTCAGTCCGTTCTCCGAAGACGACTACATCATCCTCGGCCAGCCGGTGATTCACGGAATCCGCCGGTCAAACTCATGGGTGGTCACGTACGGCTTCGATCAATTCCTCGTGGTTGACGACGAGACCTCTACCAGGGGCTGGGGAATCTTCGGGAACATCAGCCTCGCTGATCAGGCCACCAATCCGGTGCATTGGTTCCTGAACCTCGGAGCCGGTGGCACCAGCCCGCTGCCAGGCCGCACAGCAGACTCGTGGGGCGCGGGGTACTACTACCTCGCAACCAGCGACGTCCTTCGGCAGGCACTCCGGCCGGTCGCGCCGATCAGCAACGAGCAGGGCTGCGAGCTCTACTATAGTGCATCCATCACAAACTGGTTCATCGTGACGGCCGACATCCAGGCCATCGACCCGGCTCAATTCGAGGCCCGGTCGGCGTTCCTTTTTGGTCTGAGGGCAAAGATCGACTTCTAGCGTGACCTGTAGCGGCAGTAGCCCCCGAAGCTCCGGTCCCGGCACCGCTCCAAGCCGTTGCCCGACTGCAAAGCGCCGATCGCCGACTCCACCCCCGGATGACGCCGCCGCGCACGCCGGAATGCCACCGTCGCCGCACGCTCCTGACGCTCGGCCTGGACATGGCCCTTCGTCGCCAGACACGGCTGCGACACCAACTCGGCCAAGCCGCGTTGATTCTCAGGGGAGTGAAACCCGCGATCGAACAACGCGCTGCGGATGCGACCGCCGAGTCGGCCTTGCACCTGACGCATCTGTTCGACCACGACCTCGCTGTCCTCGGCCCCGTGCGGAAGGATCGCGTATTGGCACACGAAGCCGGCACCATCCTCGATGACCAGCACGCGGTGGCCGAACTCGACGGGTTGGGGCACCTTGCCACGCTTGATCAACTGAGTCTGTGGCTCGAACACGCTGAAGAGCTTCTCGGCGTTGGGTACCGACTCCTCGGCGAGCACGCGGCGACGAGCCTGGTCGCAGGCCTGAATCGTCATATTCACGAAGTCGAGCAGCTTCGCCCTGAGCCGCTCGATCGTCCGGGTCGCCGGGCCCGGGCTGATCGGCAGGCACGCCGGGTCGAGCAACTGCGCCGCCCGCGCAGGATCCGGTCGGCCGTCTCGAGCACGGCCCGGTAGGCGTCCCGGAGCCGCTTACGGTAGTCACGCCCCTTGCTCGCGGCGGTCCGGTTGATGGTGCGGAGTTGCTGCTTCAGCGAGCGGAGCAGGTGCTTGTACTGCCTCCAGCCGCTCTGGCCCAGCAGGCCGGCCAGGCGTCGAGCCGTCGCGATGATCGTGCGAAGGCCGTCGCCGATGAGGCTCGAATCGGTGGGGTAGTGGACGTCGGTTTTCACCACGAACGAGTCGCCCCGGACCGTCTCGGCCGCCTCGGGAGCGAGCCGATGTCCCTCGGAGACGATCAGGTGGTTGAGCCGCTCGATGGTGTCCGGCGACAGCAGGCAGATGTTGTCGCGGAGGCATCGCCAGAAACACCCTACGAGAGCCATGACCTCGGATTGCTGGGTCTGTGGCCGCAATCTCTTGACATTCTGGTGTTTGTGTAGCCCTAA
This sequence comes from uncultured Planctomycetaceae bacterium, assembly GCA_963813575.1. Classification (GTDB taxonomy): domain Bacteria; phylum Planctomycetota; class Planctomycetia; order Isosphaerales; family Isosphaeraceae; genus Aquisphaera. The sequence goes on along the minus strand of CAWFAF010000038.1, from coordinate 799,120 downwards.
TAAGCCACGCCCTGATTCTTCCACCATGATGAGTACATCGACGATGATAGATCACAGCAGGCTTCGAACGCTGACCCTGACATTCGCCATTGTTGCAGTTGCCACGGCTTTTCCACGGCCTGCCTGGACGCAGCAGGGTGCCCGTGTCGATTCGGGAAAGGCCTCGACCGAGCCCGATTCGGTCGCGGCGATCGACGGCTTGTATCGCCAGGAGCTGAACGACATCGAGCGGCGGCGGATGGAACGTCTTGCTGCCCTGGCTGGCAGGCAATCCGGAAACGATGCGAACCATACGTACGAGTTGTATTTCCGAGCGGCGATCGCCGCCAACTTGTTCGCCGAATCCGAGCCTGTCTCCGAGCGCGTGCTGCGGTCGAAGGAGACCTCCTCAACGGTGACGCTGCTAGCCGACGTGGTCAAGATCATGGCGGAGGTCGGTCGAGGAGCCTACGAGCAGTCGCTCGCAAGCCTCACCGCCGCTCTCGAGGAAACAACGCGGACCGGCGCTGGTGCCGCGGCTCATCATGCTTTGCCTCTGACGGGCCGAATCACGCTTCTCGAAGCCTACTTTCAGCGGCTGGAGCAGGCTGGCCAGTTCGCCATCGCGCGGAAAGCCTTCGCTCTGGTGCGCGACCGAGCGAGCGATCCGGAGGTCAAGGCCTTCGCGGGCTCACGACTGGCTCGAATCGACCTGGTCGGGAAGCCCGCGCCCCGATCGCGGGTCTTGATGTCGATGGCCGAAATGTCCGGTTGGCCGAATTCCACGGCGATGTGGTGCTCATCGTGTTCTGGGCGAGTTGGTGCCTGCCGAACGCCGAGGAGGTGTCGCAGCTCCAGTCGGTCTACACCGCCTATAAGGGCCGCGGCTTGCGCATCCTCGGCGTCAACCTCGATGCTCTCCAGGAAGGCGGCAAGTCTCCTGATTCCGTTCGTCCGGCCGTACGCAGGTTCTTGCTCGAACACAATATTTCCTGGCCGAACCTGATCAACGGGTCGGGCGACCAGGACTATGCTCGGTCTTATGCCGTCACGGAGATCCCGGCCAATGTACTCATCGGTCGCGACGGGACCGTCGTCCACATTGACCTCACTCGCTCCAACCTGGAAAAGGTCGTCGCGAGCGCCGCGGGACGCTGAACGCGAGGACCACACGGGGACGTCTCGCCCTCGGGTTCAGTTTCCCGCCGGGTCGGTTGTCGCCTGGCCAATCGAGTCGTAGAGCGACATGAGGAAAATGTGGAAGGCATCAGAAAGGCGCGGAGTGGTCGTGTCTCTCAGGAACTGAAGCGCTGGCTGGCCATAGTTCAGCAGCATGGTCCGGGCGTCTGCTGCCGTTGAGATGCGCGCGTAGCCCTTTCTTTCTAGCTCCTCTAACAATTCGAGCGTCTTGGCGTCTGAAGCGGACTTCTTGGCCGCGAACTCCTCGTGGGTGGGCGCGTCCGCAGGCCAGACGAGGCGCCTCGCCGAGTCAAAGAAAGAGGCCAGAGGAACGAGAGGGCGGGCGGGACGCGGGAGCGGACTACTGGCCGCCGGAGGGGCCTGGCTTTGGGTCGTTGTCGGCGCTCGATGTGCAATCCTGCGCCGCGCGACTCCCTCCTCCATGGCTATTCTTGTCTCGACATCGTACCTGTTGAAGAAATCCACATCTTTCGAGACCGGGATTGGCGCTCGCAGATTTTGCGGCCGGGAGGCGGCAGCGGCAGCACCTCTTGCGAGCGCGTGGTCATTGAGAAAGCTTACCGAGGCCGGCGTCTGGTGGCCCAGGCCGAACCCCATACCGAACATGCCGTAATCCATCCCCCACTGGGCCTGCGCCCCGCCGCATGCCATCGAGGCAATGAGCCCCGAAACGCTGCATATCGCGAGCCTTTTCAACTTCCGCGTCATGACCATCAGCAAATCCCCTGGTGCGCAACTCGTGTTGCAGAACGGACGTACTGTAGCGGCGACCACCCTTTCGCACAAGACCTTTCGGAAGATGAAACGGCTCCAGAGGTTGAGCCGAGCCTGGAGCGGAGTACAGCCCGCGGCGGTTGAGCGCAAGTCGAATGCAATTGCGACAATAAACGATTCCGGATATCTTCCGGCATACCGTGAAGGCATTCGTAGGTTCGCCGGATCATCGTCGGGGAACCATGGGTTGAAGGCTCGTCCCATGGGTACTGTGTCCGGGATGAATCGAGCGAAGGCCCCAGCGGTATGGAAGGTCCATGTCTTAACTTTACGGCGCCATCCCGAAATCGTTGCCAATCGCCGTCATCGAGCGTGTGCGCCGGGCGGGGAGTCGTGCAGGAGTGCGATCACGCACAGTCCGGATTAGCTCGTGGAAGTTGACGCTCTGTTGTTGGGGTGTCTTGACCGCGATCAGTCCGCGCCCTGGTCGCAGGAACTTCCACCAGCGCTGGTTCCCTTACCAGCGGCGGAGACGCCGTCCTCCGCGCCTTCACCAGCCAAGATCTCCGTGGAGCAGCTCGCCGAGCGACTTCGAGCCATGGAGGAGATGAACCGAAAGCTCGCCGAAGAGCTAGCGAGGACCAGGAGGGAGCACAACGAGCAGATGAGACAGCTCCTCGACAGATTTGGAGAGCTGTCAGGGCGTCCTGCCGAGCCGAACGAGAGTTCAAGTCCGAACACCAACGCGGTCGGTGGACTAGGTCCGTCAGGAGACGTCGCTCGGTTGATCGACAATCATACGCCCGTACCAGACTACACTGAGGGGCAGCTCGCTCCGAATACGCCCGCACCCGGATATCCACTTGACAAGGACAGGCCATCAGGGCGGTCTCCGCTGACGGGTACCTTTGGCCCCGGCTTTCAGTTCGAGACCGAGGACGAAGAGCTTCGACTGCTGATTCACTACGAATCCCAGATAGAGGGCCGTATCTGGGCTCAGGGTGACCAGATTCCGGCCAACAGCGGTTTCTTCCTTCCTCGTCAGCGAATCTTCTTCACGGGTAACATCACCAAGCCGATCGAGTACGAACTTTCGATCAATCGGAGTTCCGGGGGATCTCTCAATCTGCTGAACGCTTATATCAACTTGCATTTCGGCGACCGCTTCGAGCTCCAGGTTCGGACGATTCTTCACCCCCCTGCCCTACGACCAGTACGCGATCTCGAATTACTGGCTACCGACACCCGAGCGCTCTCTCTTCACGACCAACGTTGGTCTCAATCGCCAATTCGGTCTGATGGGCTGGGGTTACCTCTTCGACAAGCGGCTGGACTACGCGGCCGGTGTCTTCAACGGCTCGCGAAACTCCTTCGAGAATCTCAACAACGCTGTGGATTTCGTGGCCTATCTCAATGCCAGGCCGTTCCAGGAGTCGGAAGCATTGCCGTTCGCCAGGTTCCTCAACATGGGTACGTCGGTCGCGTTTGGCCGTCAGGACCAGGCGCCAGTGCCGGTTTCGTTCCGCATCGGCGGAGCCTCTCCCAATGCCGACAGCCCCGGGGCCGGCACAACGCCTTTCTTGATCCTCAACCGCGACGTGGTCGAACGGGGAAACCGTTTGCTCGGTTCGGTCCATATGGCCTACTTCCACAGGAGCCTGTCGGTGATCGGCGAGTGGCAATATGGCTACGGCAACTACGCGGCAGCCGGCCGGCCGGCGCAAGTGCAGGTTCCTTTTTCGGGCTTCTATGTCACGGCAGCATATTTCCTCACCGGCGAGCAAGTCGAACGGCGAGCAAGGCTGTATCCCCTGCGGCCATTGGTTCCGATCAAGAAAGGAGAACATCGCGGTCCCGGCGCCTGGGAGGTCGTGGGCCGCGTCAGCGAGCTGCGCCTCGGTGAGCAGGTCTTCAACTCCGGATTTGCCGACCCGAGCCTCTGGTCGAACCAGGCAGTCACGACGGAATTGGGGCTGAACTGGTACTGGAATGAATATATCAAAGTTTACATGTTCTGGCTGCACGGTAACTTCGCCGATCCTGTCCAGTACCGACCGGGCGATCTCCAGCGGTCCGCCGACATGTTTTGGCTCAGGTTCCAGCTTTATTTCTGAGGCCCAGCGTATCCCGAGGGGATGCTCCCCACGAGAGGGCGCCGATTGATTCCAAGCCTAGCGCGGAAACGGAAGCAGGGGAAACTGGTGAAAATCGATGGTCTGGCGGCAGGAGGTTGACCAGACCATTCATGAGGTATTATAAACCTTGAGTTGCTGATCCAGATTCACCCGCGGATCGGCAACACGAATCGGCTGAGCCCAGAGCCGGATTCCTGGAGACACCCTGCATGCGACCTCCTGACCCACCGTCCCGCCGCGCGTTCCTGCTGCACACCGGGCTCTCAGCCGGCGTGGCCGCGCTGGCGAGTTCATCGAACGTCGGGGCAATGGCACAGCCCGCCTCCGACCGAGCTCCAGACGCCGTGCTTGCCCGTCTCCTCGAGGGAAACCAGCGGTTCGTGAAAGGACAGCTTCTCCACCCAGGGCGGAGGCCGGAAGACTTCGCCGCGCTGGCCGAAGGCCAAGCACCGATGGCCATCATCGTCGCCTGTGCAGACTCTCGTGTGGCTCCCGAGCTGGTCTTCGACCAGGGGATCGGAGACCTGTTCGTCGTCCGCGTGGCGGGCAATGCCGTCAGTGGCGCGGGGCCGATCGTGAAGGGAAGCATCGAGTTCGCGGTCGCCGAACTCGGTGCCAGGCTCATCATGGTGCTGGGCCACAGTCAATGTGGCGCGGTAAAAGCAGCCATCGAACACATCGACGCCAACGACGTCTTGCCTGGATCGATACGCGAACTCGTGGACCTTATCAGGCCGGCCGCAGCCGAGGTCAGGGGCAAACCCGGCGATAAGCTTACGAACGCCATCAGGGCCAACGTCAAGCTGGGCGTACAACGGCTCAGAGACCTCGACCCCATCCTCTCAAAGGTCGCGAAGACGGGGGAATTGAAAGTGGTCGGCGCGACCTATGAATTGAAGACCGGCCTCGTCCAGGTGCTCGCTTGATCGGTTGGTTCACGAAGGTCGTCAGATGATTGCGTCTCCCGGATTGACTTTCGCCTGCTGTCGCTCGATGCTCATGACCTGTGACAAATGAAGGAGCCGGAGGTTCGGCCCTTCTTCAGTCGTGGTGTGATCGAAACAGGCAGGCCGATAAAGAACCGAATCCATGTTTTTTCCGCGCGGGGAAAAGGAGTCGAAAATGATCAGGCGTCTTGGAGCTGGCTACACTCGCGGGCTTCGTGTTGGTCTGCGTCGGCTCGCCGGCTCGGGCCCAGTGGGGCTACCCCGGAGGCTTTGGTGGATTTGGCTGGGGCGGCTGGGGTGCTTCCACTCCCCTGGGCGATGAAGCTCACGGATTGGGTATGTTCGCCGCCGGGCTTGGCCAGTATAACCTGCACACGGCGAAAGCCGATTCGATCAATATCGACACTATCATGCGATTCAATGAATATATCTGGGAGTCGCAGCAGACCGCGAATCGCATTCAGATGAGAAGACGGGCGGAGCGGAGGCAACGCGTCAATGAAGGAGTCGCAACGACTTATGCCCGACTGCGCGACAACCCCGAGAGAGCCGACGTGCATCGGGGCGATGCCCTTAACGTCATCCTTGACGAGCTGAGTGCCCCGGGTATCTACAGTCGGTCGATCAGCGCGGCCCAGACGCCAGTTTCGACAACTCTGGTCAAGGGCTTGCCATTTCGCTACGCCCCTCAGGCCATCACTATCAGCCTCGACGAACTCGCGAACCGCGTTCCGGCCGTGATCAAGGATCCGTCGTTCGACAAGGAACGGCTCGCTCTTAAAGCGGTCGCCGCCAGAGCAAGGTCGGAGTCGGAGTCGGACGAACCGATCTCGATCGAAACCCTGAGGAGCGTGCGGGCAGCCATCAAGCAGCTTCAAGACAGAATCAAGTCCGACGTCCCAGCCGGCCGCAACCGGAACGAGGCCGACAATTTTCTGAAAGCGGCGTACGGGCTGGCCCGGATGATGGAAACTCCCGAGATCAGTGCATTTCTCAGAGAGCTGGACAAGGTCGAGACAACGACAATTGCCTCGTTGCTTGGGTTCATGTTCGCTTTCAACCTTCGATTTGGTGTCGCCTCAACGCCAAGCCAGCGCACTGCCTACGACGAACTGTTCACGAAGCTCCGCGCCGTTCGCGACCAGCTCTTTCCCAAGGACGACGCTCCCCTGGCGATTGGTGCTCCGGTCCACTCGCATCCAGAGTGGCGCGGGATTTCTTCGCAGGCATGGATCTCAACGAGATCCAGGAAAAGAAGCCGCTGGCACCAGGCCGGCCAGCTACCGGCAAGTGACAATATTGATAATCTTTCCTACTTCGACGGATGTGCGTGTGACTCGCCCGTTTCCATTAGCAGCCTGGCGGGGAGGTCGTAAGCCATGTCGAGCGTCGGCCAATTGAATCAACGGTTGTCACTGCTTGCGCACGATCTACCCGTCCCGGTCCTGGCTGTTTTTCGAGGGATCGGGCAGGTCTTCTTTCAAGAAAACGCCCTCACGGGAGCTTGCTTCGCGCTGGGGATCGCGCTCAGTTCGCCACTGATGGCTTTGGGCGCTGTCGTGGGCTCAGCGATCGGTGCCGCCACCGCGCGGGTGCTGAAATTCGATGAGGGCGAATTTGCTGCGGGCATCTACGGATTTAACTCAGCCTTGGTGGGTATAGCCACGTTCTTCTTCTTCCGCCCGAGCGTGGCAAGCGTCGCATTGCTGATCGGCGGTTGTGTGGTGGCGGCTCTCGTTACGTGGCTGATGCGGCGGTATCTGCCGTTCCCCACCTATACGACGCCGTTCATCGTCACGACATGGGCCTTTTACTTTCTGGGTCTGGCCCTGGGCGCCGCCCGCGTGGAGCCGGGGCGCCGCTGAGCTCGATCAGCATCCTTGGGGCCGCGGCTCACGGCGTCAGCCAGGTGATGTTCCAGGCCAGCATCTGGACCGCGCTCCTGTTCCTGTTCGGGATCGCGATCAACGACTGGCAACATGCGGCGTGGGTCGCTGTGGGCTCGATCGTGGGCATGCTGCTGGCGAATTGCCTCGCTACAGCCGGAACGCAAGGACTCGATCCTGAGAGCCTCGTCGAACGCACGGTGTTTCAAAATACCGCGCTGGGGCTCTATGGTTACAATGCGACACTTGCCGCCGTGGCACTTTTCCTGTGGAAGCGGTCCCTGCTACCTGCACTTTTGGGAATCCTGCTTTCCGTGCCGCTCACGGAACTCGTGCCGATGCTCGGATTGCCCGCCCTCACGGCCCCGTTCGTCCTGGCGACCTGGATCGTGCTCGCGCTGGGATGGCTCGATGAAAGGTGGTTTCGAGAGAAGGCGGTCCCATCGAGTTGATGTCGAGCGGCTGAGTCGGAGAACACATGACTTGCTTCGGGTCTCTCTTCTTTTGGTGGAGTCTCCCTCATGAATCTATCACCCCAGGAACGCGACAAGCTGCTTATTTACACGGCCGCGCTGGTGGCCAAGGATCGCAAGAAGCGCGGCCTGAAACTGAACGTCCCCGAGGCCACCGCGCTGATCACGGCTGAACTCATGGAGATGGCGCGCGACGGCAAGACAGTCGCCGAGATCATCGAGCGCCGGCCGCGAGATTCTCAAGCGGAACGATGTCATGGAAGGCGTCGCGGAGATGATCTCCATGATCCAGGTCGAGCCCACCTTTCCCGATGGCAGCAAGCTGGTCACGATTCATGAGCCGATCCATTGACCTTCGGCAAGGTTTTCCTACCTCGCGAATACCTGGAGGCAGAGCATGATTCCCGGCGAGTATCTCTTTGACGGTCCCGATGTTGAGCTCAATGCGGGTTCTCCCGTGACGACCCTCACTGTGAACAACACCGGGGACCGCCCGGTGCAGATTGGCGCTCACTATCACTTCTTCGAGGTCAACAAGTCGCTTGTCTTCGATCGCGTGAAGGCGTATGGCATGAGGCTGGACCTGCCCAGCGGTACGTCCGTCCGGTTTGAGCCCGGCGACACCAAGGAGGTCAAGTTGGTCCCTTATGGTGGACGCCGGATGGTCTACGGATTCAACGCCCTGGTCAGCGGACGACTGGACGAGCCCTACACTCGGGAGACCAGCCTGAAGCGGTGCACCGAGCAAGGGTATGGCCACAAGCCATCAAAATGAAGCGGCATCCCAAACGTCTCTACCCGAACTGGCCAGTGGATTACAGCCATGAGCGTTAAACTCTCGCGTCAAGCGTACGCCAAGAAATACGGCCCCACCAAGGGCGACCGAATCCGGCTTGCCGACTCCGAACTGCTCATCGAGATCGAAGAGCACTACGGCGACCTGGGCGAGGAGTCGATCTTCGGCGGCGGTAAGTCGATTCGAGACGGGCAGCACCAATGCCCGGTCGAGGAACCGATGAGCCCGAAGCACTGCGACCTGGTCATCACGAACGCAGTCATCATCGACTACTGGGGGATCGTCAAGGGTGATATCGGCATCAAGGACGGCCGGATCGTCGCCGTCGGCAAGTCAGGCAACCCGCTTACACAGAGCGGCGTCGACCCACGCATCGTGATCGGCCCCGGAACTGAGATCATCGCCGGCGAGGGCAAGATTGTCACGGCGGGTGGCGTCGACACCCACATCCACTTCATCTGCCCGCAACAAATCGAGGTGGCAATTGCCAGCGGCGTCACCACGCTCATCGGCGGTGGTACCGGGTCAGCCACGGGAACCTGGGCGACGACCTGTACGCCCGGTGCATGGAATATCATGCGGATGCTCCAGGCGTTTGAGGGCCTGCCGATCAACGTCGGCATTCTCGGCAAAGGAAATGGCTGCCTCGCCAAGCCGCTGGTGGACATGATCGAAGCCGGCGCTTGCGGGCTGAAACTCCACGAAGACTGGGGCACCACTCTGGCGGTCATCGACACGAGCCTGTCGGTTGCCGACAAGTACGATATTCAGATCGCCATCCACACCGATACGCTTAACGAGTGTGGATTTCTCGACGACACGATCGCGGCCATCAAAGGGCGTGCGATTCACAGCTTCCACACTGAGGGCGCCGGTGGCGGCCATGCGCCGGACATCATCAAGATTTCGGGCGAAGCCAACGTTCTGCCGTCGAGCACAAACCCAACCCGGCCGTTCACTGTGAACACCATCGATGAGCACCTCGATATGCTCATGGTCTGCCACCATCTTTCGAGGAGCATCCCCGAAGACGTGGCCTTTGCCGAGAGCCGCATCAGGGCTGAAACGATTGGCGCCGAGGACGTTTTCCATGATCGGGGCATCATCAGTATGATGAGCTCCGACTCGCAGGCCATGGGGCGAATTGGCGAGGCGATCGTCCGCACCTGGCAGACCGCACACAAGATGAAGGTGCAACTGGGCGCACTCTCGGGTGACAGTGCCCGCAATGATAACGAACGGGTCAAGCGCGATGTTGCCAAGTACACAATCAACCCGGCGATCACACACGGCATTGCCGAGCACGTCGGTAGCATCGAGCCGGGCAAGCTTGCCGACCTCGTGCTGTACGAACCGGCGTACTTCGGGGTCAAGCCATTTCTCGTCCTCAAGGGAGGGTTGATCGTCAACGCCCAGATGGGCGATCCGAACGCCAGCATCGCGACACCGCAGCCGGTTTACATGCGGCCCCAATTTGCTGCCTACGGACGCGCGCTCTCGAAGTCTTGCATGACCTTCGTCTCGAAAGCCTCTCTCGAGGCTGGCATCGTTGAGCGCTATGGATTGGAGCGCCAGGTAGCGGCCGTCGAGCACTGCCGTGATATCGGCAAGAAAGACATGAAGCGCAACGAGGCCACGCCCAAGATCCGGGTTGATGCTGAAACGTACCAGGTGTGGGTCGACGGCGAGAAAGTGGCCAGCGACCCGCTCGACAAGTTGCCGATGACGCAGCGCTACTTCCTGTTCTGAAAAGGGGCGGAGATTCGTGAACCTCTGCCTGCTTCAGATTTCCGACTCGGCGCTGCCGATCAGCGGTTACACCCACTCGTGGGGACTGGAAGGCGCGATCGGCCGTGGACTGGTTCAAGACGCTGAAGCCCTGGAGGCTGGACTTTGAACTGGCTTCGCCATGTGCTCGGTCCGCTCGAAGGCGTACTCGTGGCTTCAGCATGTCGGGCAGCCCTGGCGAGACGGCCGGCGGGGCTGGCAGAACTCAATGAAATGGCGGATGTTTCCATCATTCCGCCCTCGATCCGCCGCGCCAGCCGAGAGATGGGCGAGCAACTGGCAGCGCTCGCCGCAACCTGGCAATGGAGCAGCGAAGCGCTGGCGGACCTTCTGCGGCCGCAACCTGAATGCCCACCGCTGGCACCATTCAGTGGTTTTCGGGATGCTCGGCGCGCTGGCCGGCAGCGAGCCGGAGGAAACCCTGACAGCTTATTTGCACCAGGCCGCCCTGGGGATGATTGCCGCAGGCGTCCGCGCCATACCGGTCGGTCATACCCACGGCCAGCAGATTCTGGCCTACCTGCGCGACGACATTCGCCGGCTGTCCGCGGACCTGGTGGAACGGGCCCCTGACACCGCTGGCAGCGGTTGCCCCTTTTACGAGATCTTGTGTGATGAGCAAACTCGACTTTACGCCAGGATGTTCCGCTCATGATTCCCACCCGAGCGGACAACCTCGTCCGACGCGCCGGAATTTCCGGGTGGGAATCGCCCTGCACAAAGACCATGATCATCCCCACGACCACATGGGAAGGCCCGGCCCGGCGCGATATGCTGGGCCCTCTCGCCGGGTCTTCACGCTGGGCGTTGCTGGGCCGGTCGGCTCGGGTAAGACGGCCCTGGTCGAGCGCTCTGCCGATCTCTCTGGCCGGAGATCAATCTCGCGGTCATCACCAACGATATCTACACCCACGAAGACGCCGAGTTCCTCTCACGTCGCGAAGCGCTGCCCGTGGAGCGGATCGTGGGCGTCCAGACCGGCGGATGCCCGCACACTGCCATTCGCGACGACGCCAGCGCCAATCTCAGCGCGGTGGCCAATTTTCAACGCCAATTTCCCGGTCTCAAGCTGGTCATCGTGGAATCCGGGGGAGACAACCTCACGGCCGTCTTCTCCCGCGAGCTGGCCGATCGCTTCATTTTCGTCATCGACGTGGCCGAGGGTGACAAGATTCCTCGCAAAGGGGGACCGGGCATTTGCAACAGCGATCTACTGGTCATCAACAAGACCGACCTGGCACCACACGTTGGGGCCGATCTGGACGTGATGCGGCGAGACAGCCTGAGGATGCGCGGCGAGCGGCCGTTCCTGATGGTCAGCCTCCGACAGAAGGATGGCGTCGAGGAGGTGATCCAGTGGGTGCGCGAGCAACTCGCATCACACGTGACGAGTTCTTGACGCCCCCCGAATTCGCCGGCTTCTTGCCGACTCAGAACCCTGCGGCCCGAGTGGGAGGAACCCGGATTGAGTTGATTTGCGTGGATGGAGAGACCCGCCTGGGAGCTTGTTACCAGCAGATACCCACCCGGGTCTTTCCCCCATTTATCTTGGACCGCGAGCCCGCTTCGCTGCTTTACCTCATCAACCTGACGGCGGGACTGATGGACGGTGATGCTCACTTGATCGCGATCACGGCGCGTGAGGGAGCCAGAGCCGTTGTGACCGGGCAGTCGGCGACCCGAATTCATCCTGCCCTTCAGAGTCATGCCACCCAGCAATGGGTGGTGCGGGTCGAGAATGACGCCTGCATGGTCGTTCTTCCTGGTCCGGCGATCCCGTTTCGAGGTTGCCGTTACTATCAGCGCGGGCGCGTTGAGCTTGCCCCATACGCCCAACTGATCTGGGGCGACATCTGGCTGCCCGGTCGGTACGAGCGAGGCGAGCTGTCGGAGCGATTTCAGTTCGAGCGGATTATTCAGGATTTCGAGGTGCGTCAGGCAGGCCGCCTGATTTACCGCGATCGATTTCGGTGGGACGGTCCGTGGACACCCGAAGAAGCGCATTGGCACTTCGGCGAGAAGCTGGCAGTCGCCAGCCTGTTCTTGGCCGGGCCGATTCCGGATCTCCAGGTGTTGCCTCAGCCGAGGAGGGAGCTTGCACGGTCACTTTTCGTCCTCGACGAAGGTATCGCCTGTCTGCGATGGTGCGGCGAGCCGGCGGCTGTAACGGCCGACCTTGTGCACGCAGCGTTGCTGCTCGCGGCCCGCTGGACGGACGGACCAGACGCCCCACCATGGCTTCTCGCCTCCGGTGGCCTGGCCCCCAATCACTGGTTCTCAACCGAAATTCGATAATTCGCCGTGCATGTAGAGGCTCAAGCGATGAACGCATTGGTCCTTCCGGATCCCGATGAGCAATGTACAAAAGATCGGCCGATCTGGTGATTGAGGGCTGAAGCATGGGACTCCTTGGGATCTTGCTCGCGCTTGCCCTGTTGATGTGGCTGGCCTTTCGAGGTTGGAGCGTGCTGCTGGTGGCCCCGGCGGCTGCGCTGGTGGCCGCTGCGATGTCAGGTGAGCCGCTGCTCGCCCATTGGACGCAGACGTTCATGGGCGGTGCTTCCCGTTTCGTTGCGAAATGGCTTCCCCTGTTCCTGCTTGGCGGCTTGTTCGGAAAGCTGATGGATGACAGTGGTTCGATCACCTCGATTGCTCGGTACTTGACGGAGCGGCTGGGACCCACGCGCGATGCTTTCGGTCGTGCTTGCCTCAGCCGTGGTCACTTACGGTGGCGTAAGCGTCTTCGTTGCCTTTTTCGTGCTGGTACCCATGGCGCAAGACATGTTTCGAGCCGCGGATATCCCGCGCCGCCTGATGCCGGCTACGATTTGCCTCGGAGCGTTCACGTTCACCATGTCGGCGCTCCCAGGATCGCCCTCAGTCAATAACGCCATTCCGATGCCTTATTTCGGCACCACGCCGTTCGCGGCTCCCGGCCTCGGAATCATCGCGTCAATCATCACCATGGCGTTCGGCATGTGGTGGCTCGGCCACGCCGAAGCTGCCGCACGCAAGGCTGGCGAGGGCTATGGCGGTGGGCCGGACAACGCTCCAGCCGTCGACGAGAAGGTTCGCGAGCGTGCGACGGCGGCGGGCGAGTTCGATCCGGCCGAGATTACCCACGGCATGCACGGTAGCAGCGAGCCCTCGTTCGTTCTCGCCTTGCTGCCGATTGTCGTGGTCATGTGCATGAACTTTCTATTGTCGCTGGTTGTATTCCCGCGGCTGAATTTTTCGTTCCTGGCGGAGCCAGCCTGGGGGGGGACCACGATAGGGGCAGTGGCCGGCGTCTGGTCAGTCGCGGTGGCGCTCGCGACCGGGACGCTAGCCCTCGTCATCGTCAACTACAGGCGTTTGCCCGCCTTGCGCGAAAGCATGGATGCCGGCGCAATTCCTCGGTCTTGCCGCTCCTGACAGTTGGCAGCGTCGTCGGCTTCGGTGCCGTGGTGGCGGCACTGCCCGCGTTCGAGCTGGTCCGCGAAGCCGTGTTGTCGATTCGGGGAGGGCCGCTGGTTTCACTCACCGTCGCCATGAACCTGCTCGCGGGGCTGACCGGTTCAGCCTCCGGTGGTATGACAATCGCGCTTGATGCGCTCGGTGGCACTTATCTGCGCCTCGCCCTTGAGCACGGCATTGATCCCGCCTTGCTCCATCGGGTGGCCACGATCAGTGCAGGCACGCTCGACGCCCTGCCTCACAATGGCACCGTGCTGACGGTGCTTCAAGTGAGCCGGCTGAGCCACCGCGAAAGTTATTTCGATATGGTGATGACTGTGGTCGTCAGCACCATCATCGCATCTCTAGCAGTAATCGTGCTGGGTTCGGTCTTTGGGTCGTTTTGATGGAGGCGACCGATGCCGAGGATGCCGTCTCCGCGCCTCAGCGCAGTCATGACCGAGCCAGTTTCAGAACTTGACCAGGAAACTAACCCCACCGGTCAACTGGCTGAAGTGGTCATGGGCGCCGTTGACTCCAAAGGCGGGCGCGCTGGCAAAGTCGCCGCGAATCTCGGGACGAATTTCGAGGTGTTTCTCCGGGTGCCAGTTGAGTCCCAATGTGACTTCTTCATAATTCGTGTCGATCCCGGTTCGCGTACCCTTGACGTCGTCAAACCATTCGGCGCGAGAGTTAGCGTCCAGGTGTTCGGTCAAGTGCAGAATGTTGATGAGATAGATTCCATACCAGGAACCCGTGCCAACCGGAGTGTTTCCGTCCCAGCCCATGTTGGACTGGAGAACCTGAGTGAAGTAATCGTTCCAATTCTGCTGGAGCCGCAATTCCACCATCGTGTCGAAGGTTCCCGCAAGCCCGGGGGCGGCAAAGAGGGCGTGAGGACCAGCGTAGACTGAGCCGGTGAACCGCGTCCTGCGCTCCTCGGTCAGCCAGTAGTTCACCTGTCCGATGTAGCAGTAGGAGTCATTGGCGCGGAGCGTGAAGAAGGTGTTGGCGCCGAAGGTTATCCCGCTCCAAAGTTCCAGGCGGTCGGTGGCGTGGAAGTTTGCGAGAGCACCGGTGAATGCCCCGTCCTGCGAGTAGAAGAACTGGTAGTCGCTGGAATAGAACGGCCGGTAAGGGGCAAGAAAGCCATTGTAGCCGATGATCGTGTTCATGCGGCCAATCCTCACGTCCATCCCGCGCTCATTAATTATTGGAAGGTGAAAGTCGAGAAACAAGTCGCGGAAATCTTGACCGAAGTGTGCGTTGCTGGCTGGGGAGCCGATTCCCCCCTTGGCCGCTCCCAGCGCCGCGTTGGCGCCGGCGAAATACCTCATCATGAACCCGACATTGAACTCATCCTGCCTGAGCGGCTTCTCAATGACCCAGCCAATTTCGTTGAGCAAGAATTCGTTGCCGAAGCGATTGAGACGGGGCTCGACGGAGAGTAATCCCCTGCCCGACGACGCGCCGGTGTAACCGCCCTCGACCCAGCCAAATGTGCGAATGCCGCTGTCGCCGAAGAAGTCCCTCAACCGAAGGTAGTCCATCAGGAAATTCACGTCAGAGACGGGAGTTGGCCCCAGTCTGAACTCGTGAGGCTCGTCAATAGCTTCCGAAATCTCGGCGGGGCGTGACTCCGGTTCCAGGCCGGAGCTGTCCGTTCTTCTCGGTGGCGGGGGAGCAGTCGCGACAGGCTGTTGCATTTCCCGTGAGGGCTGAGGAGTTTCCTGAGCTTCGGCAATGACCGTCCCCATGAGCAGGGCTACCACCAAGCACGAGAGGATTCGAACTCTCAGTGTCACCATGACGGGGCCCTTGAAAAGGAGAACGATCAGGTCAAATGAACGCGAAGGCTCGGAGACCGCAGGAGGTTTCCGGCGATTGCCGCTGTGTTGACGTTAATGCTCCTTCATTCTGTCGGTTGCGCTCAATTCGGCGCTTTAATGAGCCCGTCGGATTTTGACTGGTCTGCGTGGTTGGGAGGTGGTAACGGTTGGCAGGATACTCAGCGGCTTCGGCAACGCGAGAAATTCTCGACTACGTCAAGAGATCTCCATGGAAAGGGAAATCCTGTCACTCCTGTCTCGGACTGATTGCTTCGGCTGGCGCACCCGCTCAGGAAGCCTGTTTTTTTTCTTTTGCCGCCTTCGGCATCACCGGCGCGACCACGCGGAATTTGACGGACTGCGTGACGGTGCTTCCCGGGTCGTTTTCGTCTCTGAGGATGATGTCGTATTCGTATTCGCCGGGTGCAAGGCCCTTGAGCGAGAAGCTGTTCTTGATGAAGACCTGGTCGGGAGGCATGGTCTTCTTCGCCTCGTAGTCCATCATGTTCTTCTTACGCAGGAGCACTTCTTTCTCCCCCTTGCGGCGGATCTGGCCGTCCTGAGTGAAATGGGCGATGTATTCGTCGCCCCGGCTGACAACCTTGAAATTGAGCGGACGGTAGTACACCAGCAGTTTCTCTTCGCTGGTGAGCTGTGGGCCGCGTAGCAGCTTGTACTGCTCGTAACCGTCGATCGTCCGACACGCGACCGCGCCGGCGATGCTCAGGCCTCGTTTCCCGGTCACGACCTGGTTCTCGAGCTGGGTTTTGCGGCGCGGCCTCTCGTACTGAGCCGTAGCGACGAGCGGCAAGCTGGCGAAAAACCAGCCCAGAAGCAGGATCTTCAGGACGCAAATATTCGGTCGCATCAAAGGGGGCTCCCCTGGCCTCTGTTCCATTCAATCCCAGAAGCAGTCCATGGGGTCGTTGGCGATGAATTCGAGAGCGTCATCCAGCGAGAGGATCATGCCACCGAAGGGGCCGACCTGCCGCCAGCGATCGCGGAAGGGGCTCCAGTAGAGGACCTCGAAGCGGTTGCCGTTTTCCCTGGGCCGCAGGCGAGCGATTGGGGCGCCCGATACCTCATCGACGAGCGTGTAACCGTGAGCATCTTTACGCACGGCGACCCCGCCTCCCTGTTCCTGGTTGAAGGCTTCGATCCGGCACTGAATGAAATCGAGGACAACCGCCCGTTCCTTGTCGGCGGGCCCGGCCGGGCTTGCGCCAGGGCCCCGGTTGGGTCGGGGCCGGGTTGGTTTCTTCGACTTCATAGGCGGCTCCTGGATCATTTTCCCGTCAGCGCGCCGTCACGACTCTCGTTTCCTTTCCGACTGGCACTCCTTCCATGATAACCGATCCCACACGAAAACGGGAACGTTCCACGGCCCGAGGCAGAAGCCAGTGAGGCTCTGGTCGAGGGGCGCACCGCCCACCGTCTTCGTTGAGACGACAACGTCTATCCTCATCGAAGATGGGTGCCCACCCTACATAGACCAGCGAATCATTTGAAGGAGGCCTGGGCGAGGTGATCAGCGTGGGCGATACGCCCCATTACACGTGGCTCGGATTTGATTCCAAGCCCGGTCTGGAATTACAGGCAATCATGCAAGCTGAAGTAAAGGACGTGACGGCAAGATGAGCGCACCGCGCTTGATTCAGATCAAGTCACCGCGATGAAGGCGCTCATCGGGAAACCGCAAAACGCGGCCGATGTATCGATGGGAGACCGACAACAGGTGGAGGGCGGTTCCAACGACGATACGTAAGTCCAGCCAAGGATTCATGCGTCTGATGTAGTACAAATCGAAGTTCAGCTTCTTGCGCACGCTGTTCAGGTCGGTATCGGGAGGTTGAAGCACCTGCACCAGGCCCGTAACCCCGGGGCGAACCAGCAGGCGAAGACGATACTCCGGCAGGCTCTTCACCAGTTGAGCCACGATCTCGGGTCGCTCTGGTCGCGGCCCGATCAAGCTCATTTCGCCGCGAAGCACATTCACAAGCTGTGGAAGCTCGTCGAGATGGCTCCAGCGCAGGAAACGGCCCACGGGAGTGACTCGAGAATCGCCCGGCAGCGACCATCGTGCACCGTTAGGCTCGCTTCCAAGGTACATTGTGCGAATCTTGAACATCGTGAAGACCCGGCCGTTGAATCCCAATCGCTTCTGGGTATAAACCGCCGGTCCTCTGGAAGTCAGTCTGACGAGGAGCATGGCCAGCAGAACCACGGGGGCCGAAATGACCAGCAGAACGACCGCCGTCGGAACATCAAACAAAGACTTCATTGCGTCGTAGCGAGTAGCACTAGAGTATTCCAGAGCCTCAAACGCAAGGCTGTAACCACGAACTTCATGTGTTGCCACGGTCATTGAGAAGTCCTAACGATTACAAGTTACTGAACCAGGTCGCTTTGCCCAGGTAAGTGCCGCCAAACGTGCTTCCGACTCTTTGAACCGAGACCTAAGCTTCTCTATCGGGTCACCCATACATGATACGCTGCTAGCCTCCTGTCGGGGACACAACATGGTTATCACCCATGAGAAATGTTATGTCAAGTAGGTGCATAAAAGTTGTGAAAGGCCACGCCGAGGCGGACGTTTCCCAGAGAAAGCCGATTTAAGACAACACCACGACGTCTGAAGTCAACTATTGGCCCCAGGAGAGTGATGATTTGCGGGAACAAAACGGAAAGATGAAGTTTTTAAAACAGGTCAGTTCACGACGGGCCAGGGAACGCGGGGCCGGATTTCATGGACTTCCGGGACGCTACGGTGAATCGCTCCAGGCTGGCGCCGGCTAGAATGGTCGGGACGCGAGTGTTTCACGCGGCGCCCTCGTGTATGGCGGCATGAAACCTCGACTCGGCTCAAGGCGGCCACACGATGGCATTGCACCTATCCGCAGGTCTGAACGATCATTCCATGCAATCAGCCGGCACCAAGACGGGCGCGGATCGACTCGTGGAGAGGCTCAGACTGCACGGCGTCGAACACGTCTTTGGCATGCCCGGATCGCATTCCACGGCAATCTACGACGCCCTGGCGCGAGCCGGCTCGATGGGCACGATCCTGGCCCGCAACGAGCAAGCCGGGGCATTCATGGCCGATGGATACGCGCGCGTTTCCGCGCGGCCGGGCGTCGTTTGCACCACGGCCGGCCCCGGGGCGACCAATGCACTTTCGGGGGTGGCCGAGGCCTGGGCCGATTCCATCCCCCTGCTCTTGCTCGCCGGGCAAGTGAACGCGGCCGACCTCGACTGCGAGCGTGGCAATTACCACGAAGTCGATCTCGAGGCCATCTTCCGGCCCGTCACCAAGTGGTGCGGTACGATCCGGCATGGTGAGCAGATTCAAGCCATGGTGGGCCAGGCGTTTCACGCGATGACCAACGGCCGTCCCCGTCCCACGGCGCTTTTCTTGCCGCAAGACTTGATGCGGGAACCGAGCGGTCTGGCCGCGCAGGTGCTTGCTTTCGCACCGCCGGACCAGCCCCGTGTCGATCGAAAAACCATCGAGCAATCGGCTGCCATCCTTTCACGCGCCCAGCGGCCGATGATTCTGGCCGGCGGAGGCGCCTTGTGGGCCGATGCCGCGGACGAGATCAGGCGCCTGGCTGAATTGCTCCATGCCCCGGTGATCACCACTCTCAACGCCAAAGGGCTGATCGATGAGCGCGAGCCCTGGTCGCTGGGCCATGGCCGCTCGGCTCGGGCGAAAACCGCCCTGTCCCGGGCCGATGCCATGCTCGCCGTCGGCTGCCGTTTCACCGAGGTCTTCACCGACTGGCGGCGAATGTCGGTCCCCGAGGCGCTGGTCCAGATCGACCTGGATCCGGAGCAGATCGGCGTCAACTATCCTGTCGCGGTCGGAATCGTCGCCGATGCTCGCGCGGCGCTCGCCATGCTTCGGCAGGAGCTCGCAGGTCTGCCGCGAGCCGGCAACTGGGGACCGATCCTGGATCAGGCTCGAGCAGCCAGGCATCGCGAAGCCCGAGTGGTTGATCGAAACGTTGCGCGAAGAGCTTGCCTGACGAGACGCCCGTGTTCACCGACGCCTGCGAGATGGGCTATCGCATGCAGGCGGACTGGCCGTCCTATGGGCCTCGCCGGTTCTTTTACCCCTCGAACTACATCACCCTGGGCTGGGCCTTCCCCGCGGCGATTGGCGCGGCGGTCGCGCTCGCCGGTCAGCCCGTTGTCTCGGTAAGCGGCGACGGCGGCTTCTTGATGACTGCCCAGGAACTGGCCACCGCCGTGCGCTACCGGCTGCGCGTCATCGCCCTGGTGCATAACGATTCGGCTTACGGAGCCATCAAGAACATCCAGGATCGAGCTCACGGCGGCCGCTATCTCGACACGGATCTGAACAACCCTGACTTTCTCGCCCTCGCCGCCGCTTTCGGAGTTCCCGGCCACCGAGTAAGCTCGCCCGAAACCCTCCGCGCGGCCGTGCGCGAATCGCTGGCAAGAGGCGGACCCAGCCTGATCGAGGTTCCTGACCAGTGGCGTTTCCTGCGCGACCTCGCCGTGCCGGCCGCCGGCACCGGCGGCGAACAATCTTCATGAGTCGTTTATTTCTGGAAAGGTCGCTGATGAGAGAATTCCCCCGCAGTCGTGGCTGCTCGTGCTACGTATGGAGACGACTGCTCCCGGTCCTTTTGCTCTGGCTGAGCTTCTCGTCCCGATGGGTGAGAGCGGAAAGCCCGGAGCAGGCAAACGACCCCGATGTGCCGACCGGACGTCCCTCGGTGAGGCAGCTCTTCGGCCGGGACAACCTGATCGCCTGGTGTATCGTCCCGTTTGACTCGAAGAAGCGCGGACCGGAAGAGCGGGCGGCGATGCTCCAGCGGCTCGGGTTCAAACATTTCGCTTACGACTGGCGCACCGAGCATATTCCCACGTTCGACGCCGAGATCGAAGCGCTCAAGCGACACGGCGTCTCACTCGACGCCTTCTGGGTCGCGCCCGGCGAGCTGAACCACGAGTCGCGGCTGATCTTGGATGTGCTCAAACGTCACAAGATCAAGGCGCAGCTCTGGGTGATTCTCGACCTGGGTGCAGATCACGCCAGCGGACCCGAGCAGGAGCGGCGGATCAGCGCGGCGGTCGCCAAGATGCGGCCGCTGGCCGATGAAGCGAAGAAGATTGGCTGCTCGCTGGCGCTCTACAACCACGGGGGCTGGTTCGGCGAGCCGGAAAACCAGGTCGCGATCATCAGGCGACTGAAAACTCTGGGAATTGATAACGTGGGCATGGTGTACAACTTGCACCACGGGCACGATCATCTGGCTCGGTTCCCTGCCCTGCTCACTCTCATGAAGCCGTACCTGGTGGCCATCAACCTGAATGGGATGGACACCGGCGGCGACAAGGTCGGGCGCAAGATCCTTCCCCTGGGTCAGGGTGAACATGATCTCGACTTGCTGAAGACCATCCTTGCCAGCGGCTACCATGGGCCCATCGGCATCCTCGGGCACACCATGGACGACGCCGAGGCCCGGCTGCGCGACAACCTCGATGGACTCGACTGGCTGCTGCCTCAGCTCGAGGGGAAAGCATCGGGTCCGCCGCCTGAGCCGAGGACCCCGGTGCCGCCGAGACCATCCCAGAAGAGCTCGGCGAGCACCAAGGCCGACGTGCGCACGATCACCGCCGGGCTTTCTCCCGAGCAGTCGCGAGAGCTCGCCGAACTGGTCGATGGAGCACGCCGGGAAGGCGACGCGGGGCGTGGCGCCCAGGTGTTTCTCAACCCCCGGTTCGCGTGCGGCTCGTGCCACAAGGTGGGCACCGAAGGAGGCGCCGTGGGCCCCGACCTGACGACGACTGGCCAGTGCCTTTCGTCCGAGGCGATTGCCGAGTCGGTGCTCTGGCCGAGACGAACCATCAAGCAAGGATACGAGGCGATCGCGGTTTCCACCGACGACGGCAAGGTTCTCCAGGGGTACAAGGAAGAGGACACGACGCAGACGCTCGTCTTGCGCGAAGCGACGACCGGCTCGCGAGTGCGGATTCCCAGGTCAGCGATTGAAGAGGTTCGTGCCCTGGGCTCGTTGATGCCAGAGGGGTTGGCGGCCACGATGTCGCTCCAGGAGCGCCGGGATCTGATGAGGTTCCTGATGGATCTGGGAAAATCCGGCCACCCGGCCACGTCTCTGGCTCATCTCACGCCGCATAGGCCGGCGACGTTTCCATTCGACCGCAAGCCGCTCCAGCCGGACCTCTGGCCCCACTGGCAAGAGCCCGTGAATCGCGAGCGAGTGTACGACTTCTACGCCAAGGAGGCCGAATACTTTCGCTCCCAGTCAAGCGTGCCCATGCTGCTGCCCCAGTTTCCCGGCCTCGACGGCGGCAGCCACGGCCACTGGGGCAACCAGAGCGAGGAGACATGGGCCGACGCCCGCTGGAACCAGGCCGATCTCGGCACGGTCCTGTGCGGCGTTTTCCGAGGCAACGGGCTGACCGTTCCCAAGGGTGTCTGCGTGAGGCTCGGTGAACACGGAGAAATGAGTGCGGTCTTCAACCCCGAGACGCTGTCTTACGAGGCCCTGTGGCTGGGAGGCTTTGTCAGGTTCTCGGCGGTGCGGCATGGCTTTCTGGACGGTCTGATCATGAACGGAATCCCTTTGCCCCGTCCCGCGGGCACGAAGCCCGAGAAGCCGTTTTCGTACCATGGCTTTTACCGGCACGGCAAGCGCGTGGTTTTCGCGTATCGGATTGGCGACGAGGAATTCTTTGATGCGCCGTGGGTCGAAGGCGGAAAATTCCAGCGGGTGGTCGCCCCGGCGCGAACCCACCCCCTGTCCAGCCTCGTCCGAGGAGGTCCGCCGCAGTGGCCTCAGGTGCTCACGACACGAGGGCCAGCTCGGCCAGCAACGTCCCTACGCGATCGACACGATCGAGCCGCCCTTTCAGAATCCCTGGAAGACCCCGCTCTTCTTCGGCGATCATGACTTCCTGCCCGACGGTACGGCGATGCTTTGCACCATGCAGGGAGACGTCTGGCGAGTGGATGGCCTGGACGAGCCGCTGCACCAGGTGCGCTGGCGTCGGTTCGCCTCGGGGCTGCACCAGGCGCTCGGCCTGGTGGTCGCCGGCGGCATGGTTCACGTCCTGGGTCGCGACCAGATCACGCGACTGCACGACCTCAACGGCGATGGTGAAGCCGACTTTTATGAGTGCGTGAGCAATGCCTACCAGACGTCGCCCTCCGGCCACGATTTCATTTCGGGACTCCAGCGCGACGGCGAGGGCCGGTTCTACACGGTCTCGGGCAAGCAAGGACTGATCCGGATCTCGGCCGACGGCAAGACGGTTGACGTCGCTGGCCACTGGTTTTCGCAACGCCGACGGGCTGGGTCTTACATCTGGTGGAGTGATCACCGTCCCCAACTCGGAAGGAGACTCGGTGCCGGCGTCGATGGTCTGCGAGGTGAAGCCGGGCGGCCACTACGGCTATCCAGGGCCCAGGAACGGCCGGCCGCCCGACTTGCCTCTCGTCTACCTGCCGCGCGGCCTGGACAATTCGAGCGGGGCACAGGTGGAAATCACGAGCGACCGCTGGGGGCCTCTGAAGGGCCGGATGCTTCACTTTTCGTATGGAGCGGGGACGTACTTCTTGCTGCTTCGCGACAATGTGGGCGGCCAGCCACAAGGTGCCGTCGTGCCGTTGGAGGGCGACTTTCTGTCCGGCGTTCATCGAGGCCGGTTCAGCCCCAAGGATGGCCAGCTTTACGTGACCGGAATGGGAGGCTGGGGAACCTATACGTCGCAAGACGGCTGCTTCCAGCGCGTGCGGTACACGGGCGACCGGGTCCAGCTTCCATTGGCCTTGCACGCGCACGAGAACGGCGTTTCCGTCTCGTTCACCAGACCGATCGATCGAACCGTGGCCGAGCAGCCCGGCAACCAGTTCGCCCAGGCCTGGAACTATCGCTACAGTGCCAGCTATGGCTCGCCCGAGCTTTCGCCCCGCCATGCGGGAATTCCCGGTCACGACCCGGTCGTGATCCGCTCGGCTCACGTTCTGGCTGATGAGCGCACGCTTTTCCTGGAGCTTCCTGATCTTCAACCGGTCAATCAGCTTCATCTGCATCTTCGAGTTGACGCGGGTCGCGCGATCGATGTCTTCGCCACGGTGCACGCGCTGGGAGCTCCGTTCACGGGATTCCCCGGCTATCAACCAACCTCAAAGCTGATAGCCGCCCACCCGATCCTGGCCGACATGGCCGCGCTTTCTGCCCGAAAGGTTTCCAACCGCTGGACCCGCAAGATTCCGCTTGCTCGCGAAGTGACGATCGAGGCGGGCAAGAACCTGACCTATTCGCCCACTTCGTTCACCGTCCGGGCCGGCGAACCGATCAAGCTGACATTTTCCAACCCCGACGTGGTCCCGCACAACTGGGCCCTCATCCGGCCTGGCACGCTGGCCAAGGTTGGCGACCTCGTCAACAAGATCATCGCCGAGCCGGATGCCGCGCTCAGGCATTACATTCCTCGAACCGATGATGTCCTCGCCTACGTCAACATCGTCGACCCCGGCCGCGATTTCACGATCTTCTTCCGGGCTCCCACACAGAAGGGCCGGTATCCCTACCTCTGCACGTTCCCCGGCCACTGGATGGTGATGAACGGCGTGATGATCGTGGACTGAGTTTGGTGTGGTGATGGGGCAGCCTTGATGTTGATTTCCGTCACGTCGGGTCACCCGGACGCAGTCTCAGCGTTAAGTCAGTGAATGCGGCACACGTCTTGGGGCCGCGACATGGATCGAGGCACCTTCCGCGGGGGGCGTTCACATGTTCAGGATCATTAGCCCCGATGGGGTTCATCTGGCCCTTTCCGAGACCGTTCAGGGCGTGGTCGAGGTCGTGAGGAACGGCCGACCTGGACGCTATAACATCGATGAGACCGGTGCGAATCTGCTGACCTCTGGCCAGGCCTCCCGGAACTGGGGGGCCGTCATCAGGTTCCCCAGTGGTGACATCGCTATCCATCCGCTCCAGGACCTGGCGTGATCGCAAGCGCGAGTGGGACTGGGCCGGAGCGCTTTTCCACTTCAACTCTGCATGGAATTTCGATTCCGGCTCAGAACTCATCATCGCTGATGAGGTTGCCGTCGGCGCGATGGCCCAGCGAGCGATAGACTTGGTCGTTGATCTCGATCCTTGAGGAACCGGACCGCGCCGTCGCCGAAGAGGAAGTTTGCCCCGCCTGGATGATGGCTGCGAAACCCTCCCACGAATGCGGCGGGTATGGTCCCGTCAACGATCAGCTTCTTCATCGCCGCCGGATCGATCGCGTTGGAAGCAGACCACATGGTATTGGTCAGGATCCCGCCGAGGGGGTCGTCAGAATTGATCGGGCTGCCCGTGTTCCGAAGAGTGGACATGGTGCCAACGGCCCAGCCCGGCGTTTGGCGGCCGTTGGATGTCGCCCGCGAAGATCGTGTACGCCGGACCGTCAACCAGATCGTGGTAGCTGGTCCGGCTGTTGAGGTAGAAAACCCCATGATTGTCGGCCGCGATCGGGGCCTCCACGTCATGGTGGCACGCGGCGTAGCTGGTGGGGCCGGAGGAAGGGTTTGAGGGGCAGAGATACGTTTGAATCAGGTGATTCCGCGCTGTCTCATTGCTGGCCGCGTAAACGCTGTTCGAGAAATTGAATTGCTTGTAGATATTATTGTGCCCGAGAAACGGCAGGATCTGCGCGGCCCAGCCGAAATGATAACCCACGGGCAAGTTATCGATCGGCCCTTTCTCGTTCACCACGCCCGGCGGGAATACCTTGTGTACCGAGGCGTAATTCCCCAGCGCCGCGCCGATCTGCATCAGGTTGTTGCAGCACTGAGTTCGTCGAGCGTTCTCGCGGGCCGACTGGATGGAAGGCAGCAGAAGAGAGATCAGGACCGCAATGATGGCGATCACCAGGATCAGCTCGATCAGTGTGAAGGCCCTTGGGCGTCTTGACTTTTGTGTAGGCGCTTGCATGAATTCCACTCGTCTAATACGTCTCGTCATCGATTGGCTCACCGTCGGCGCGATGGCCGAGCCTGCGATAAATATTCCAATCGATGGCTGCTTTTATGAACCGGACCGAGCCATCGCCAAATGCGAAATTGGCTCCGTCGAAACTGTGCTGGCTACCGAAGCCGCCGACAAAAGTGGGAGCAACCCCGATCGTGCCGGCATTGATCAGGTCTTCAATCGCGCCTGGGTCCTGGTCTCCGCCAAAGAAGAGCGACGGGTTGGCGAGCTTGACACCCAGAAGTGAAGGGTCAACCCGATTGATCGGGTGCCCCGTGTTGCGCAAGCTGGCGCGGGTCCCCGAGAACCAGCCCAGGGGATGGGTCTTGGCCAGCTCGCCCACGAAGAAGGTGTGCGAGAGTCCGTCGGAAACGTCGCCCAGGGACACCCGGCTGTTCAAGAACAAGACGCCGTGATTATCCACATCGATCGGACCTTCGACCTCGTGATGGCAGCCCGCGTAGCTTGATGACGTCACGCCGGTTGTGGGGTTCCGCCGGCCGGAGGTATCGTCGGGACAGTAAAGCACACCAACCGAGGTTGATAGCACGGTCTGGTTGCTGGGGTCATAAACCCCGGCTTGGAAGTTGACCTTGCGAAAGAGGTCCTGGTGATCCATGCAGGGAAGGATCTGCACGATCCAGCTAAAGTGATATCCGATCGGCTGGCTGGTGATCGGGCCCGTGTCGTTCACCACCCCTGGCGGCAGAACATTGTGCTCGGCCGCGTAGTGATGCAAGGCCAGGACGATTTGCATCAGGTTGTTGGAGCACTGCACCCGGCGTGCGGATTCACGGGCATTTTGGAGAGCGGGCAGGAGCAAGCCGACCAGAACACCGATGATCATCAGCACCATCATGAGCTCGATCAGCGTGAACGCCGGGGTCGAGAAGGACCGGCCTCGCGACTGTTGATCACGAACGCTAGTAGCCAAAAACTGATTCATCGATCAACTCCCCGTCGGCCCGATGGGCCAGTTGCTTGAGGATCGTGGTATTGATCGACTTCGACAGAACTCGCACCGAGCCGTCGCCCATGGCGAAATTGAAGACGCCAGGATGCGCACTGCTGAATCCACCGACGAATAACGGCGATGCCGGCCCCTGCTGTCCCCCGCCATTCGCAGCAGGAGCGTCCGCTGTGCCGGCGAACAGCGAGGGCCCCCCGCCGGTCGTAAGGCCTGTGTTCCTCAGGCTGGCACGCGTGCCGGAAGCCCAGCCCAGGCCAAGGCCGTCGTGAATCGTTTCTCCCACGAACAGTGTCAATGAAATGCCGTCGGTAACGTCTTCATCGCGCACGTGGCTGTTGAGGAAGAGCACCCCGTGGTTGTCGGCGGCAATAGGTGCCTCGAGGTCGTGATGCACGCCCACGTAGCTATTCATCGCAATTCGATTCGAGTCGCGAGTCGGACCAAAATCGGACGGACAGAGAAAGCTCGGGATCAGGTGGGTTCGGGTCGTGAAGTTGGGCGCTTCATACAGTCCGACATTCAGATTGAAGTGATTGTAGACGTTTCTCATCTCGAAGTAAGGCAGGATCTGGGTCATCCAGCCGAAACCATAGCCCCGTGGCAGATCGAGCACGGGATTGCTGTCGCTCACCACGCCGGGAGGAAGCGTCTCGTGGACAGAGTCGTAGCTGTGCAGGGCGATCCCGAACTGCATCAGGTTGTTGCAGCACGAGTGCCGCCGCGCCGCCTCTCGAGCAGCCGAGATGGCGGGCAAGAGCAAGCCCGCCAGGACCCCGAGGATCGCCAGCACCACCATCACCTCGATCAGCGTGAACGCGGCGAACCGCCGTGGTCGGCCGTGCTCGCTTTCCGTGCCCCGTGAGGGTTCAATACGCGTCGTCATCGATCGGCTCTCCGTCGGCGCGATGGCCCAGCCGCCTGTAGACCGCGCGGTCGATGGTCTGCTTGAGGAACCGCACCGAGCCGTCACCAAAGGCGAAGTTGGCCCCGTTTCCCGGATGGGCGCTGCTGAATCCGCCCACGAACCTCGGCGATACGGCGAGAGTGCCGAGCTCAATCCGCGTTTCCAGATCTCGGGCCGTCAGGTCTTCAGGAAGGGGCGGGTTGGCGGGCTCGGCTAGCTCGAGGGTCGAAAGATCGACGCCGTTGATCGGATGGCCGGTGTTGCGCAGCGTCGCCCGCGTGCCTGATAGCCAGCCCAGCGCGTGAGGAAAGGCAACCTCGCCGACAAAAATTGTCTGGGAGAGGCCGTCACTCACATCCACCACGCGCACCCGGCTGTTCAGGTAGAACGAACCATGATTGTCAACGTCGATCGTAGCCTCGACGTCGTTCTGGCAGGCCGCGTAACTGCTCCTGGCAGGTCCACCGGGACTGGGTGGTGCAGTCCACGGGCTCCCGGCCGTCGCTGTCCAGGCCAGCGGCTGGCCGTCCCAGCACGTCAGCGTGCGCAGCCCCGACATGCGAACCATGTTATTGACCGGATCATTGCTCCCATAGCGGGGATCGAGCGATTTAGCGAGGCCGTTTTGTTCCATGAAGGGAAGCAAGCAGGAGATCCAGCTCAACTGGCTGGCCTCAGGAGTGCTGAGCACTGGACCGGTCTCACTGTAGCTGCCGCTGGGAAATACGTCGCGTGAGAATGCGTAACCCTGAAGAGCCAGGGCGATCTGCTTGATGTTGTTGACACACTGCACCCGGCGGTGCATTTCCCTGCCACCCACCAGCCCGGGCAAGAGCATGCCGATCAGCACGGCGATGATCGCCATCACGACAAGAAGCTCGATCAGTGTGAAGGCTGTGTGGCGTCGCATGGAAAAACCCTGTCGCTGCAAGACAACGGACACATGGAGGCCTGCTCATCAAAATTGATCTGAATCAATCATTTCACCATCGGCGCGATGGCCCAGCCGCCCGTAGACCATGCGGTCGATGGTCTGCTTGAGGAACCGCACCGAGCCGTCGCCGAAGGCAAAGTTGGCTCCCTTTCCCAGATGGACGCTGCTGAATCCGCCCACAAACCCTGGCGACACGGCAAGGCTTCCATGTTCAATCCGCGTTTCCAGATCTCCGGCCGTCAGATCTTCGGGCAGCGGCGGATTCGCGGGCTTGGTCAGTTCGAGCGTCGAGAGGTCGACACCGTTGATGGGATGGCCGGTGTTGCGAAGGGTGGCCCGCGTGCCCGACAGCCAGCCCAGTGGGGAGGGAACGGCGACCTCGCCGACGAAAATCGTATGCGAGAGGCCGTCAACGACGTCCACCACGCGTACGCGGCTGTTCAAGTAGAAGCCGCCGTGATTGTCCACGTCGATCGGCGCCTCGACGTCGTTCTGGCAGGCCGCGTAGCTGGTCCTGGCAGGCTCGCGTGTGTTGAGCATGGGATTCCACCCCCCTATGATCGAAGGCACGGGCCGGCTTGTTGAGCAGGTAAGGATGCTGAGGTTCGACATGCGCACCGTGCTATTGACCGGATCATAGGCCCCATACCGCTGATCCAGCAACCGAGCCATGGGACTTGCTTCCATGTACGGAAGCACCGAGGAGATCCAGCTTAACTCGTAGCCTTCGGGAGTACTGAGCACGGGGCCGGTCTCATTGTAGCTGCCGGAAGGAAACACCTCGCGCGAGAACGCGTAGCTCTGGAGCGCCAGGGTGATCTGCTTGAGGTTGTTGACACACTGGATGCGGCGCGCGCCTTCCCTGCCCCCCACAAGCGCCGGCAATAGCAGGCCGATCAGCACGGCGATGATCGCCATCACGACAAGAAGCTCGATGAGGGTGAAGGCTTGGTGGAGTCTCATGGAAGAACCTTGTCGCTGGCACGACAACGGTCGCGTGAAGCCCGAATCGTCAGTACTGGTCAGCATCAATCACTTCGCCATCAGCCCGGTTGGCCAGGTGCTGATACACCGCGATGCCAATCGAACTCTTGATGAACTTGACAGAGCCGTCACCAAAAGCAAAGTTGGACCCGCCGGGATGCCGGCTGGCAAAGCCGCCGACATACGCAGGATTTGTTCTCTCCTCATTGTTATCGCCGAGTGCCGCTCCCGCAGCCGAAGCCTTGGCAGGCGCGGGTCCGGCGGGACGCGGGCCGGGCCGGGAGAAGTTCACGGCCGATCCCGTGTTCCTGAGGCTGGCGCGCGTCCCTGAGGCCCAACCGAGGTCGAGACCGTCGTTGAGCTTCTCGCCCACGAACAGGGTCGAAGAAGTGCCGTCGGTGACGTCTTCATAGCGCACGTGGCTATTCAGGAAGAGCACCCCGTGGTTGTCGGCGGCGATGGGCGCCTCGACGTCGTGATGCACTCCCACGTAGCTGGTCATCGCAATCCGCTGGGAGTCTCGTGTCGGGCCGTTATCCGAGGGACACAGGAAGCTCCGGACCAGGTTGGTACGGGTCGTCAAGTTCGGCGCCTCGTAGAGTCCGACCTTGAGATTGAAATGGTTGTACACATTTTTCATCTCAAAATAGGGCAAAATTTGCGTCATCCAGCCGAAACCGTAGCCTTTGGCCACGTCGAGCACCGGGCCGGTCTCGTTGACCACGCCGGGGGGCAGCATCTCGTGGCTCGATTCATAGCTCTGCACGGCGATGCCCATCTGCATCAGGTTGTTGCAGCACTGGGCCCGCCGCGCTGCCTCGCGCGCTGATTGAACTGCCGGCAAGAGAAGCGCGATCAAAACCGAGATGATGGCGATCACCACCAGCAGCTCGATCAAGGTGAACCCACGGTGAGGCCAGCGACTACGCCGAGCGATCCGGCCGGCTCGAGTTAACAGGGAGGGAATACTTCTTATCATCGGGAAACTCCTCGATTAAGCGAATTGAGCTCGACCAGAATTTGCGTGGAATGCCGCGCCCTGTGCGGGGCATCGGGGGGATAATCGGCCTGGACCTTGATCAGTCGCCGCGGCGCCGAGCCGGCGTCCTGGGGCCGCTCCACCGCGATCCGCACCAGGGCCGCGGGACCGCTCGTGGCGGAGTCCGGCTCGTTCAGATTCAGGTCGCGCGGGGCGAGCTTCCAGGTCTCGCCCGTGTAATCAGGCTGCGCCGCCAGCCGGGCCAGTGCGCGGTCGATGCCCGACTGGGCCAGCCACTCGGC
Source organism: uncultured Planctomycetaceae bacterium (assembly GCA_963813575.1). GTDB lineage: Bacteria > Planctomycetota > Planctomycetia > Isosphaerales > Isosphaeraceae > Aquisphaera. Next base: position 768,849 of record CAWFAF010000038.1, on the reverse strand, counting down.
CTGGAGCTTGCGCTCCTGGCTGCGCACGAAGTCGCGATGGGCAACGCCGATCTTGAGCAGCGCACCACTGATCATCGTGATGATCAGCAGGCAGACGAGCACGGCCACGGCGGTCAGTCCCCGGCGTGCCGGTCGAGCGCGGCAGGCTCTCATGGTTTGGCTCCCTTTTGCTGCGCCGGGTCGGAGAGCTGGCTCGCGTTCTTACCGACGAGCGCGAGAATCTCGTAAGGTCGCTCGGGATCTGAAGGATTCCTGGAAGCCTGCCGATCAACCCGCAGCTCCGCGAACTGCTTGCCGTCGTGTTCGGTAATCGCGAGCCGCGACCGGCCGCTGGCGCTGCCGCTGCGGGGTATATCATAGATTTCTCGACGCACCAGATTCTCGTCCCGGGTCTCAACGCGTGCGATCTTGCCATTTTCCATGAGCTGGTATTCCACCGCGCGCCTGGGAGCGGGCTCAAGACGCAGCCCGGCGAGTTTGGCAGCCGGCCGCTCTAGCTGGCGTGCCGTGGCGGCCTCATGAACGTCGCGCCGAAACTGGCGGGCCAGCCGATCAAGCGACGTGGCCCCGTCGAGCCGCGTCCTGCTGTCGGCGCTCAGCCTCATCAGCAGTTGGAGCATGAGCACACAGAGGCCGAGCATGGCGGCCACAGCCGTCATCAGGACGATCGTCTCGATGATCGTGATTCCGCGGCGCCGGCGGGCCCTATGGAAACGAATGGTCATCGCCCAGGCCTCCCGCGATAGATCCAGGAAACCAGGCGCACCGGGGCGTCCCATTCACCCGAGCGGTTGTGCCAGCGAAGCTCGAGTGCGATCCGCTTCGACCCCGCTCCGCCGGCTTGATCGTTCTCGCCGATCACAACCTTGAGCTCCGGCGTCTGGAAGCAATCGCCGTGCCTCGGGCGAAAGCGATAGTTTCTTGGCCGTCTCGGCCGTGACATCTCCAAAGGCCCTGCTCGTGATCTGCTCCATCAAGTTGGCTGCCTCTTGAGCGGCCCACTGGCGGCGGTCCCAGACCTTGCGTTCGACGCCCACCCAGCCGAGGACCTTGACCGTCAGCGCCATGGCGATCATCAGCATCGCGCCCGACATCGCCACCTCTGCCAGCAATGAACCTCGGCGGGCCCATGGGCCGCTCTTCTCTCGATTTCCACGCCGGCAAACCATCATTCCGCCAGCCTCCGAATGAGCTCCGTCAAGGGTGCGAAGAAAGCAACCGCCAGGAAGAAAACGCCCAGCCCGATGCTGACGACCACCAGGGGAAAGATCGTTTGCAAGACAGCCTGGAACCGAAACACAAGCCGACGCTCGCTGGTCTCCGACAGCTCGCGCATCGCCCACGCAAGATTGCCGACCTCGGCCGAGGTGCCGAGCACCTCGGCGTCGGTCGCCCGGATCAGTCCCTGCCGCCAGAGGGCGTCGATCCACGGCTCCCCGCGCCGCACGGCCGCGTTGGCCTTGATCAGCTTTCGCCTGACCCACCACGTGGGGTAGTGGCTGGCCAGGATCGACAGGCCCGTTTCGATCGGCTTGCCCGCCTCAATCACCAGCGCAAGCGCTCGCAGGATGAGGGCAAGGTGCCTTCGTTTCAGCAGCCGATCGAAAAACGGCACGTCATAGTTGATCCAGCCAGCGAAGGAAAAAGGCATGAACAGCAGGAGCATGATCTCCAGCGGCGGCCCCCATACGCTGAAGATGCCGTACTTGATCAGAAAATGACTGCCCTCGATGAGCATGATCGTGATCGGGGGAAGCGACACGCCAAAGTCTTTGAAGATCGCTTCGAACTTGGGAACGATGAAGTAAAGCATGAACCCGCAAATCGTCTGAATGGCCAGCAACAGCCCGAGCAGATAAGAGAATCGGCTGGCGATGGCCGCCCAGATCGGGAGTTGGCTCGTTCGAACCGAGGCGGTGGTGCGCAGCGCTTGCGGCAATCGGCCGGTCTCCTGGCCGACGTACGCCATGAGGATTGCGTCGCGCGAGACCACGCGGTGCACCTTCTCGAGCGCTTCGGGAAGCGGCGTTCCCCAGTTCAGGTGGGCCGCCAGGTTCATGATCCGGCGGCGATACGCCCCACGGAACTGATCGGCGAACGACGCCAGCGTGGGGGCCAGCGGCATGTTCCGCTCGACGGCGATCGCCAGGATCCAGAGCAGCGAATCTTGCTGGGTGCTCCGCTGGCGAGCCAGGATCATCCCCGTGCCGGCGAGGAGCGCGATCAACACCACCACGCCCACGATGACGACGAATAGCCCCACGGTCACGAACAGCCACGTCAGGAAGGCGATCGCACAGACCAGCCACATCATGTGGCTGATCCGCCACGGCTGCGGCTTGGCGGCGGTGGCGTACTGGGCCGGGTCCCAGTCTTCCCCAGGGAGTGTCGGCGGTAAAGCGTCGCCTTTTGGAAGATCCTGCTCGTCGCCCCAGCCAGGTGTTTCCCGCTTCACGCTCACGAGGGTCTCCGGATTCACAACAATAACAAGGGTCGACCGCTTGTGCTCTTATTGCCGCTTCTCGGCCATCAGGCCCAGAACCAGTCCCATGAGGATGAATGTCATCCCCGTGCCGGTGGCGGCCAGCACGCCGATCAAGACTTCCGCCGGAGTGCGCGCCATCCGCGCCAGGCCCGTGATCGCCACGATCATGATTGCTGGCCCAGCCGCGAACGAGAGACCCTGGGCTATCCGAAGATCGATGCGATCAGTGCTGATCCGAGCGCCCATGAATTGAACGATTGATTTCATGATGGAATCCTTTGCAACGATAACGAGAGGTTCGACCGTACTGAAAATCATCCCGACAGCTTGCTGATCAAGGTAATCATCGGCAGCATCAGGCCGCCGATGACGGTGAAGATACCCCACAGCACGAGAACGACCGCCAGCACGGCCATCACCGTGCCGGCGAACGTGGCCTGGCCGCGCGCCCGGGCCTCGAACATCTCTCCGGCCATGTGCAGGATCTCGGCGACCGCCCCTTGTTCGGCCGACCACTTGAGCAGCCGCGGCAGACCGGCCGGCAGGTGGGAATGAAGCTGCATCGACTCGGCCAGGGTCTGACCTTGCTCGACGTCGCGGGCCATCAGCTTGCAGGCGAGGTCCAGATCGCTGTTTCGAACCCCCTCGCCCGTCAACCGCAGCGCCTCGGGCAGCGGCAGATCGGTTTCCAGCAGCAGGGCGAGCAGATGGCAGAACTCGGCCCACGAGGTGTATTTCCAGACGGTTCCCACCACGGGAACCTTGCACGCAATGCTGCGCCTCGTGGAGGCGCTGAGAAAGAGCCGGAACACCAGCCAGGCCACCACCGCCAGACCGGCCAGGAAGACGAATCCTTCCCAGCCGTCGCGGAGGGCGTGCGAGAACATGAGCATGGCGATCGTCACCTTGGGCAGGGGCACGCCGAAGTCTCGAAAGATCTTTTCGAACTGAGCGACCACGACCGCGTTCACGAAGACGAAGAGCGCCACGGCGGCGAAGATCGACATGATCGGGTAAGCCAGGCTGAGCCAGAGCTTGCGCCCAGCTCGGTGCCGATGCTCACATAACCGGAGAACCGGCCCAGTACGTCCCCCAGCCGCCCTGACCTGATTCCGCCCAGGACCAGACCGCGAAGGTGAGGCGGAATGCGATCGTTCTGTTCGGTCATGGCCTCGTCCAGCGATTTGCCTTTCTCGAGGGCGGCGGCAAGCGCCATGAGCGAGGATCGAAAACGGCCGTGCGGCAGCTCCCTCGCCAGCGCCACCAGGCCCGGCCCCAGCGGCCGGCCGGCCCGGGTCAGGCCGGCGATCTGCTCGGTCAAGCGCGCGGTCTCGTGGGCGGTGAGACGCCCTTTCGCTTCACGATTCTGAGCCGGATCCGACATCGCCAGGTTCTCTTCCAGGTTCGCGAATTTCGAGCCGAACGGTCAAGTCAGGGCGTGGACAGCTCGGCCAGCATGCTCGAAAGGGGCATGAACAGGGAAACGGCGTAAAGCAGCGTGGCCGAGGCACCAATCGTGATCATGAGCACGGTCGGCAAGAAGAGCTGAAGCTTTTCGGCCTGGTAAGCTCCGCGCTTGCGATACATGGGCGCCAGATTGCGCAGCGACACGACCAGGGAGCCTTGCTCTTCCCCGGCCGCCAGGGCCCACCGCAGCAAGGGACGAAAGGCGCGGTCGGGCACGCCGTCGAGCGCTTGCCCGGGCGCCTCGCCTCGCTCCGCCGCCGCGGCAAGCTGCCGGGCGCCGGCGATCATCGCGCCGTTGCCGGTCGCCTCCGCGGCCAGGACCACCGCCTGGGGAAAGGCCACGCCGTGCTCGAGCAGAAGTGCCAGCAGGTCGGCGAAGCCGGCCGACTCGTAATCCGAGAGCAGCGACCGCATCCACGGGAAAACGCGCATCAGCGACCACGACGATGTCTGAAAACTGGCGGCCCTGCCCGACCGCCACCAGGCGAACCCCAGGGCCGCCAGCAAGACCGGACCCACCGGCCACCAGTAAGGAGCCAGCTCACCCAGGTCCGCCAGCCAGTGCAGCGGCCTGATCACGCGCAGCCCCAGCACCTCGAACGCGCCGATGAATCGCGGCACGATCTCGATCACCAGGCCCAGAAACAAGCCGTAAGCCAGCGACAGGACGAGAATCGGATACCAGAGGGCCACCCCGATGGCCGCGCGGGCCTCGGAATAACTTCTCACATACCGCGCCAGGCCCTCCAGAGCCGCGGGCAGCCGGCCCGACCGCGCGCCGCCTCGACCACCGCGCGATACAAAGGAGGTATCGCAGCTTTCTCCGCCTCGAGCGCCCTGGTCAAGCTTTCACCCCGGCTCAGTCGCGATCCCAGCGCCTGTGTGATCTTCTTCAGGCTTCCCGAGAGATCGTTCCCGGCCCGCAGTAAACCCCGCTCCAGCGGCACCCCGGCACGCGCCAGCGCGGCGATCTCATCGTTGAGCGCGCCTAGCTCGTCTATCGAGATCGGCCCGGCTTTGCCTGCCCCCAGCCCAGCCTGCGACATCAACCCTCTCCCGGCCCGCAATGATCCAAGCCAGCCCGCCCTTGCCTATGACATTTGTGACAGACACCATCTCACCACAAATGTCCGAGAGAGTCAACCCCTCTCCGATGGAGTTCCCGGGCGACGCGGCCACGGACTTATGGGGCGGATGAACCGGTGACGAGAGGCGGAGCTTGCCGTCATCCGCGGCTGATCCCCAGCACGCGCCGGATCTCTGCTGGAGAAGTCAGACCGGCTGCCACAACCTGGCACGCGTGTTGCCAGTGGCTGATCATGCCGGCCTCCAGAGCCAGGCGCTCCAGGTGGTGGACGTCGGCGCGGGCGAGGATGGCCTTGCCCAGGTGTTCCTGTTCCGGCGGCAGCAACTCGACGAGGAGGATCCGGCCCAGGTAGCCTGTTCCTCCGCAAGCGTCGCAGCCCTGCGCCAGCCTTGCCTGCGCGACAGGAAGCCCGAGCAGGTCTTCGGGCCGCTCGGCGGGAATCGCACATGAGCCGCACAGCTTGCGCGCAGGCGCTGGGCCAGCACCAGACGCAAGCCGCTCCGGATCGCATAAGGCTCGATTCCCAGATCGAGCAGCCGGCCGATCACTTCGCAGGCGCTGCCGGCGTGGAATGTGGTCATGATCAGGTGGCCGGTCAGCGCGCCCTGAAGTGCGATCTCGGCGGTTCCTCGGTCTCTGATCTCGCCGATGGCGATCACTTCGGGGTCCTGGCGCAGCAGGCGCGCAGGCCGGTCTCGAGGGTCAGGCCGGCCGCGGCATTGACCTGGGCTTGCGCCACGCCCGCCACGGCCGATTCGATCGGGTCTTCCAGGGTGGCCAGACTGCGCTCGCCGCGCGACCGCGCCGCCAGCTCGCGCAGGCAGGCATACATTGTCGTGGTTTTGCCGCTGCCGGCCGGGCCCGCCAGGATGACCGCGCCGGAGGTTTCGTTCAGGAAGTTCGAAAGTGCCTCCCGCGCTTCGGCCGGTAAGCCAAGATCTTCAAGCCTGAGAAAACGCCCCGGACCGGCAAACAGGCGAACGACGGCCTTCTCACCGTGAAGCGTGGGAAAGGTAGAAAGCCGCATCTCGACCTCGCCGGGCAGGTCGCGGATCCGTCCCTCTTGCGGGACGTCGGTGCGATAGGTGAGTAGCTCGGCCAGAACCTTCAGTCTGGCTACGATGTTTGGGGCCAACTTAGCCGGCAAGACGGCTACGGGCTGAAGCACTCCATCAATTCGCCACCGCAGGTCAAGACCTTCACCCCGGGGATGCAAATGCACGTCGCTGGCGCCGACGGCTCGGGCCTGCAAGAGCAGTACATCGACCACCTCCGTGGCGTATCGCGGGTTGCCGGGGTCAAGCCGCGCCAGAGTGTCGACAAGGCGCTCGTCGGGCATCGCGCAGAGGTCCTCTCGGTCACGATCATGGCGGGTCGCAAGCCCGTGGGTGTTAACACCAATACCGTTGAAATCGTAGTAATTGGCTGCATCGCGGTCATATCTGGCTCCCTCTCCCCTTGCGGGAGAGGGCTGGGGAGAGGGGGGCAGGGCTTGACCGATCGCCTTGTCTGCGGGGGAGACCAGGCCTGATCACCCATCACCCTACCCTCTCCCGCAAGGGGAGAGGGTCAATTAATAACCCTCCGCCTGCTTTATTACAGCGATTTCAACTATATTGGTCTCAACCCCGTCCGCCCTCGCAGCAGGTCTCGCACACCGTCCGGCACCGTGAGCAGACAAGCTTACCGCGCTGCTCGATCAGGCGGCCACCACAAGCGGGACACGCCGGCGGGCAAGAGTCGCGGTTGTCTGCTGTCTGGGATGGTCGAGTCTCAGTGGTCGATTGCTGCGAAGACATCGGCGAGACCCTCGTCGGATTGGTGGAGGCGAGTCACCGATTTCATTTGCCCAGCACCACCCTGGCCTGGGCTTCGGAACCCGCGACGTCATCAAGTGTACACCGAATTGGCTGTCCGCGTCGAGCCGGCAGGGCGGCGATCGTCAAGGTGTGCCGACCGGTACCGAGATCGCAGATCAATTCGTCGGGCCGATCGGCCGGTGGCTCGATGCGCCTGCCGTCAATCCAGCACGTGAGCCCGAGCGTTGAATTGAAGTTGAGCTTCACGCGGCCAGGGTGTGAGACCTCGAGCTCCGACCGTGCCAGGGCGATGGGCGGCCGACCCGCGCCGCGGCCGATTTCGGGCAAGTCACCCAGCGGCAGCAGCCCGGCGACCGTGGTGTAGACGGGGCTCCAGACGAGTGAACTGTCCCCGTTGACGGCGTTATCGACACTGGTGCGGTTGAGCAGGCGCCGCGCCTCGGGGGTCGGCGTGAGCGCTTGCCAGCGGCGCAGTACGCGGTCTTTGCTGATGTCATAGGGGCCGATCTTCCCCAGTTCGGTGAGGAAGCGGACCAAGTCGACAAGCTCGGCCCGCGTCAGCGCATCGGTCAGGCCCGCGGGCATCAGCGATCCCCCCGGCTTCTGGTCTTCGATGGAATGTGTGGGAATGACGATTTCGCGGTCTTCCGCGTCACGCAGGATGAGCTCTTGATCGGTCTGGCGGACACGAATGCCCGCGGTCAGCTTGCCGTCGCTCGTGGCCACGATGGTGGAATGATAGTTCTCCTTGATGGCCTTGCCGGGTTCGAGCAGCGAGTCGACGATGTAATCGCCGGGAGCGCTCGCGCCGATGCTCTCCAGACCAGGGCCGACCAGGCCCCCTGCCCCGGCGATGGCGTGACACTTGAGGCAAGTCAGCTCCTGGTGGCGAAAGATCGCTTCGCCACGCACGGCGTCGCCCGTGCTTGCGACCTCGGCCAGGAAGCGGCCCATCTCGCTCGCGTCCAGGCTGCGCGTGATCGACGAGAGCCGGCCGGCTTTCGAGAATGCCGCGATCAGCGCCGGCTCGGGTCTCCCCGAGGCGCGGACGGACCGAATGCACAGCTTGGCCACGTCGGGCGCGAGCGTCGCCCGTTCGAGCGATCGGGCCAGCGCAGCGGGGCCTTCCTTGCGCTCGATGAACGACGCCACAAGAGTCTGGGCCCAGACGCTCTGATCCGGACGCAGCCGGCCGAACCAAAGGGAAGCCCGGCGCGCGGCCGCCTTGGGATCGCTCGACGCCAGCGCGGCCAGGGCCAAGCCCTGGATCTCCGGCGTCGCCGCGTGCTCGGCCAGGTCGTCAACCACCCTCCGACTCGCCGGGTCGCCCAGTTCGATCAGTGCGCCTATGGCCGCCTTCCGAGCGTCCTGCGACGAATCCTTTGCTGTCGCTAGCTTTGCGATTTCAGGTTGTAAGGCAGCCACTTTCCAGGCACCGGCAGCCTGGGCGGCCAGCGCACGAGCGGCGCCGTCGTCAACGTCGAGCAGGCGGCGCAGCCGGGTCAGGTCGCCGGCCGGTTTGACCTTGCGGTCCCGGGTGGCGCCGATCAAGGCGCCGAGGAGTGCGGCGCGGCGAGCGGCCGGCAGCGTGGCCTCGTTGGTGGCCACATCCAGCACCAGCGCCAGCTCGGCCGGTCCACCGAGGCCGGCGATCAGCGCCGAGCGCTCTCGTCGCGCTCGGCGGGAATGCGTCCGGCCTGAAAGAGCGCAAGCAGTGGCCCTAGGACGTCGGGAGTGCCGACCGCCTGAAGTGCAAACAACAGACGCTTCGACGATCCCTCAAAGTCGAAACGGCCGGCCCGCACCTCGGGTAACCAGATGGGCTGGAGCTGGCGCGCCGTGAGCCAGAGTGCGTAATCGAGAAACGAATCGACTGGGCGATCGAGCGCCCGCATCGCCAGGCTTGCCGCGTGGAGGGCGGGAATGCTCGCCAGCACACGCGCGGCTTCGAGCCGGACACGAGGATTTTCATCCTCCACTCGCGGAGCCAGGAGCGCCAGGGGCTCGGACAACCGGCGATGCCAGAACTGGACCACGCGAGTCGCCGCGGCGCGAACCCGCGGATCGCGTGACCCAAGCAGTTCAGCGAGCAAGCCAGGCTCGGCCACATCAAGAGCCTGGTACGTCCAGAGAGCTTCCAGCCGATGGTGTTCCACTTCGGGGTCGCTGGCATCCAGCGCCTTGACCCAAGCGGCGAGCACCGGAACGACCGCGCTCGCACCTCGTTCCTTGAGCACGCGCTTGGCGTGATGCCGGGTCCAGTCTTCGGGAGCCTTGAGTGCCTCGAGCAGTTCCGCAACCGATGACCCGACGAGTTTGGGACGCGGCACGAGCGCCCTGCCTCTGGCTGTGACGCGCCAGATCCGGCCTCGTGTGTGGTCACGCCTGGGGTCGCGAAAATCGACCTCGCCATGCTGGATGATCGGGTTGTACCAGTCGGCAATGTAGATCGCTCCGTCGGGCCCCATCTTGATATCGATCGGCCGGAAGGCCACGTGGGGCGTCTTGATCAGCTCGGCCTGCTCTCGCGCGGCGAAACCAGCGCCATCGTCCTGGAGGGTGAACCGGCAAACCCGGTTGCCCCGGAAGTCGTTGGTGAGCAAATTGCCGCGCCACGACTCGGGGATGTGCCGGCCGCTTGCCACTTCGAGACCACAGTACTTGGGGCTGCCCGGGTTCAGCCCCTTGAGCACGCGCACGGCATCTGGCGCGGCGTCGTAATATGCTCCCGGCAGGCAGTAGTTGATCCCCTCACCCCCTGCCCCGTCGGTCGCGAACGACTGGCCCCACTTGTTCGACCTGGTGGCCCCATGGGTTCCAAAGGCCGCGGATGAAGACGTCGAGCTCCATCGTCTCGGGCCGGAACCGCCAGATTCCCCCACCCGCGAGCCTGCGCACGCCGTGCGGCGTCTCGATGTGGCTGTGGATATAAATGGACTGGTTGAAATAAAGCATGCCATCGTGACCCCACCGCAGCGTATGCAAGATGTGGTGGGTATCTTCGGTGCCGAAGCCCGAAAGCACAACTCGCCTGTGATCGGCCTTGCCGTCGCCGTTGGTGTCTTTCAGATGCAACAGCTCGGTGCTGTTGGCCACGTAGGCGCCGCCGTCGCCCGGCTCGACGCCGGTTGGAATCAGGAGCCCGTCGGCGAAGACCGTCGTTTTGTCCGCCCTGCCGTCGCCGTCGCGATCTTCCAGGATGAGCACCTTGTCATCGGCCACCTGCCCCGGTTTGATCTGGGGATAAACCTCCGAGCTGGCGATCCAGAGCCGGCCCGCATCGTCGAAATTCATCTGGATCGGCTTGGCGATCAGCGGGTCGGCGGCGAACAGGTTCACCTCGAACCCGTCCGCCACCAGGAACGACCGCCGCTCGATCTCCGGGTCAGGGTCGGGGATGGCGAAGGGAGCACGCTGAGCGTGAAGGCTGGGTGATAAGGACAGAAGAACGATTGAGGCGAGGGCTACCGCGATGCGATAGCTGAATTGGTCATTACTCGTCACTTCGGCACCTCGCTCACTCGAATCAGCTCATAAGTATGCGGCACCGGCTTGCGGAGGCGGGCGATGTCTCGTTCCTTGGCTTCCACCAGGGGATCGAACCGGGGAACCTCGATGGCGTTGTTGCCCTGCTCGTGGCTGCGGAAGCCGAAGAGATAGGTGATGTTCTCGGGCCGCCAACGGTGGAAAAACAGGCGGTTCTTGTCGTTGATCGTCTTGCGGAGCAGGTCGGCCTGGTTTCGTTCCGGCCCCGTCTTGAGCACCACACTCGCGGTTCTTCCATCCTCGGCGTCGAAGCGGGTTACGTCCTGGCCATCGATCTTGAGTGTGTAGCGGCCTGGATCAAGTCCCTGGATCTCGAGCTTGCGCGGGGCGAAGTTGACCGATCCGTCCAGGAAGGATGGTGGAGGCGGCAAGTGCTCGTCGCACATGATGAAACGCAACAGGGCTGGCTCACGCTTGATTTCGCTGACCCGCGCGCGTTCTGTGGACGCAATGTTTCCGTTCCAGTCGAGCACCGCCGCGCGCAATTCCCACCCCGTCCCCAGACCGAACGACTGGGAGATGAAGAACGCTGCGGAGGCGTAGCCGTCGCGGGTCAGGTGAATGCCGTCATCCGTGAAACGGGCAACGCCGCCGGTGCGAATCTTGGGCGGATGGCTCATCTGGTACTCGAAGAAGTCGAAGAGATCGACAAAGCCGGCCCCGCGCCGACGGGCCGCGTCTCGGATGGCGTCTCGATAGAGCCGAAGGTCGCGATTATGGCTCGCCGGGTTGGGCAAGGGCCGGCCCAGGTCTTCGTGAGCGATGGGCGAGAGCAGCACGACCCGCGCCTTCATGGTCGAGATCAGGTCCAGCAATGAATCGAGGCCCTTGGTAAAGCGCGGCAAGCCTGCCTTGCCGTCAAACGAATCGGCCATGCCGTAGCCGACGATCACCACGCTGGGTCGCGCCGCGGTGAGTTGCTTTGCGAACTCGCGAAAGCCTGCTTCCGGTGGATCAAACCCCGCCCGAGACAGTCCACGGACGGTGTCTCCGCTCCAGCCCAGGTTGCGAAAGGTGATGTTCTTGTCGGGATGGGCTAGCGTGATGGCTGTCTCGAGATAACCGTAGTGCTGGTCGCGTTCGATCAACGTATCGCCGATCAGCACGACGCGGTCGCTATCCTTGAGCTCGAGCGACAGGGGTGGATCGGAAGCGTGAACCAGCGGCCCGAGCGATAGTAAAGAAAGCCAGAGCAGGGCCACGTGAACGGTTCGTGCGCTCCGGCTGGGAGAAAGCAGCAACATCGATCTCTGAATCTCGCGGGGGAAACGGTGTGTGCCGAGTACGAGGCAGGCGCGAATCGGCGGCCAGATCGCTGAAAACCATCCGTGACTTTAGCGGATCGACACGCCCAGGTCGAGACACGAGCCCGCCCACCCACTGGCGCAACTCGCGGCGAACCATGGCCGGAGACGCATTCACCTCCGCTCGTGGCGGCGCCATCGACTTCGACAACCGTTGGCACGAGATCGCACTGGTCGGCTGACGAGAGAACAAGGGGGATGAGCTTGCCTTCAGCGGCTCACGTTCTAAACTCCACCCCGACATCGTGTCCGACCCAGGTTCCCCGACGAACTGTCGTCAAAATGAACCGGTACGTATGATCTCCAATACGAATGATCCCCCTGCCACTATGTGAGAGTGACCTGGTCGACGAAGGCGGTGTTGTCTCCCCCGGCGCTGTCCAAACCTTGGAATGCGATTGTATGAGACCCAGCGGTGACGGTGAACGCGGCAGTGGAGTAGCTCTGGTACGACGTACCCGATGGTGTGAAGGTGCCCACCACGCTGCCGTCGATCAGCACGTTAAAGTCCTGCCGGGACGCCTGGTAGTTGCCACGCTGGGCGGCCTCGAAGGAGAGCACGTAGCTGCCGGCTGCCCAATCGGCGACACTCTGGCTGAAGGAGCCGGTTGTCTGAAGAAAGGCGACCTGCACCCCCTCGGGTGCGGGGGGATTGCCAGCGGTGAAGCCGCTGTTGTTGCCGGAGACGCCCGAGTTGCCGGAGAAGGCCCAGGGTGAGCCAGTCGGGCGGTACTGGAACTGGCCGGACCCCACCACCACCTGTTCGAAACCAGGGTCACCGATCGAGATGGTACTAGCCGGTTCCGCGGCGACTTCGTTGAACGAAGGCGGTGTTGTCTCCACCGGCGCTATCCAAACCTTGGAATGCGATCGTATGAGACCCAGCGGTGACGGTGAACGCGGCAGTGGAGTAGCTCTGGTACGACGTACCCGATGGTGTGAAGGTGCCCACCACGCTGCCGTCGATCAGCACGTTAAAGTCCTGCCGGGACGCCTGGTAGTTGCCACGCTGGGCGGCCTCGAAGGAGAGCACGTAGCTGCCGGCTGCCCAATCGGCGACACTCTGGCTGAAGGAGCCGGTTGTCTGAAGAAAGGCGACCTGCACCCCCTCGGGTGCGGGGGGATTGCCAGCGGTGAAGCCGCTGTTGTTGCCGGAGATGCCCGAGCCGCCGGCGAAGGTCCAGGGTGAGCCAGTCGGGCAGTACTGGAACTGGCCGGACCCCACCACCACCTGTTCGAAACCAGGGTCACCGATCGAGATGGTACTACCCGAGGGAGTGACAGTCAACGTCCCCGTACCGAAGTCGGAGGACGGGAAGTTATAGTTGGCCGCGGCCAGCGTGCCGATGTCGATGACGGTGATGGGATAGTCGCCGGGCGGGCTGCTTGTTGTGGCCGTTGTGGCCAGGTGTGCAGAGCCTGTGATGCCCGCTGTCGTCGCGTCGTCGCCGTTGACAAATCCCGTGAAGGTATAAGTGAGCGGAGGATTGGCTTCCCCGACGGCTCGGGTGAGGTTGTCGGGAATGATGCTGAGGGGCGCCTGGTTGACGACCTGGGTGTACGTGCCGCTGCCGGCGGGATAGTTCGCGTCACCCGAGTAATCGGCCTCGACGGTGTGATTGCCCGCCCCCAGCAGGGTGGTGCTGGCGCTTGTTGCGCTGCCGCTCACCAGGGTCACGGCCGAGCCGAAATCAGTCCCATCCACCAGGAACTGGACGGTTCCCGTGGGCATCGGCCCGGCGCCGCTGACGGCGACCGTGAAGCTGACCGACTGGCCATAGGTCGAGTTTGGCAGGCTTGAGCCGACTCTGACGCTGGCGGAACTTGAGCCGCTCAAGGTCCACAGGCGCGATGAATGCGTCGCATCAGTTGCGGTGAGGAAGAGAGATGAACCATCATCCGCGAGGTTCGTCGGATTGGAGCTCGGAGAGCCTGCATAAATGTCTTGAACCTGAACCGTGCCGCCGGACGTCCCGTCGCTCTGCCAGAACTCGTTGCCGTAAGTTGACGTCGTGGCCGCGAAATAAAGCGTCCCATTTACCACCATCAAATTCGTGGGTGTTGAGCCGCCGCCAGGGTTAATATCGCAGACCATGACGGTCCCAGCGGCCGTGCCATCACTCTTCCAGAGCTGGGTTCCATTCGTCCCATCATTGGCGGAAAAGCAGAGTGTTGACCCCATGGTCGTCAGGTGATTGGGTAGGGAACTGGCCGAGCCGGGGTCGATGTCGCTAACCATCACGGTACCAGCGCTCGTTCCATCGCTCTTCCAGAGCTCGTAACCGTGCGTGGCGTCTTTGGCCGTGAAGAGGAGCGTGCCATTCAAGTTCGTCAAGTACGACGGAATCGAGCCGGTGGCGCCGGGATTGATGTCGCTCACCATGACCGTGCCGGCGGCTGTGCCGTCGCTCTTCCAGAGCTCGAATCCGTGCACGCCGTCGTTGGCCGTGAAGAAAAGGGTGCCGTTGACATTGGTCAAGTCGCCAGGAAAGGAACCAGCTCCGCCGGGGTTGATGTCGCTAACCATGACCGTGCCGGCCGTGGTGCCGTCACTTTCCCACAGCTCGGTGCCATTCGTCCCATCATTGGCCGAAAAAAAGAGCGTGGATCCCACCGCCGTCAAGTTGCTGGGGAACGAGCCGGGAAAGCCGGGACGTGCGTCCTTGACGATGTAAGTGCCGGCCGTGGTGCCGTCGCTGCGGAACAGCTCGTATCCCCCGTGCGGATCAAACGCCTGGTAGAAGAGCGTGCCGTTAACGTCCGTGAGGTTCTTGGGGTAGGAACCGATCGCGCCGGTGTACACGTCCTTGACCATGAAGGTTCCGGCGGTCGTGCCGTCGCTTTCCCACAGCTCGGGACCGTGCACTCCGTCGCTGGCGGCGAAGAAGAGGGTGTTGCCCATGACGGTTAAACTGGTGGGGTTGGAGCCCAGAACGCCGGGACTGATGTCGTTGACCATGACGGTTCCAGCGGCGGTACCATCGCTCTTCCAGAGCTCGGTGCCGTTGGTCAAGTCGGTTGCGGCAAAGTAGAGCGCTCCGTTCATCGCCACGGGGGATGAGGTGATGGTGGCGCCAAAATCGATGGGGGTCAAGGATAGGAGGGCTCGACTCTCGAGCAGCTCAACCCGGACTCGAAAACGGGACTTCCTCGTTCGCGCGGACGAAGAGGACGAGCGTCGTCGCCGAAATAATCTCATGTTGCGCCTTTCACGTGGAATTCAGGAGCCTTGACCGGCTCGTCATGGCCGCTGGACCCCCCGCGCGCAGCACGACGTATCACCGTCCCGTGGAACGTCTGCCGTTAGCTAATTATGATGTAATATTGATTGGAGAACTTCGATAGCAGGCTAGCGCCGCGAAGCTTGACTGCCGAGCCTTCAATGACCGAGGCGCGCGTTACCGCCGACGGAATTCATACGAGGCCCGAAATCAGGCTGGTGGTATTTGCGGTCGCAAGGAGCGGCTATGCACAGTAGCGTGAGCTAATATGAGAGCCGTAAACGGTGATGTCAAGATTCTATCGAAGAATTCTATAAAGCAATGGTGTTGATTCCAATCACGCATCGTTTCGCGACCACAAGCAATGAACTGCTTACGACCGTTATTGCTTTCAATGGCTGGCCCGGCTGTGCCATCGGAATAGCCTGGACTTTTCCGGCACCACGCCCCCAACGGGCGCAAGCTCACTATCCCAAGTCGTCATACCGGGCGGATGTGTAGCTCTTTGAGCTGTCTGGCATCGACGATGCCGGGGGCGCCGGTCATAAGGTCGGTGCCTTTGGCGGTCTTGGGGAAGGCGATGCAGTCTCGGATGTTGGTCAGTGCTGAGTACAGCATGGTCAGGCGGTCAACTCCCAGCGCAATGCCGCCGTGCGGCGGAGCGCCGTTGCGGAGGGCGCTCAGGAGGAAGCCGAATTTCTCGTCAGCCTCTTCGGGCGAGAGGCCAAGCAGAGCGAAGATCTTGGACTGGATGACCGGGTCGTGGCAGCGGATGGTGCCGCCGGCGGCTTCCTCGCCGTTGATCACCAGGTCGTAAGCCTGGGCGCGGACCTTGGCGGGATCGCTGTCAAGCAGGTGCAGATCTTCGGACATCGGCATCGTGAACGGATGATGTTCGGCGGCGTATCGCCCCGCTTCCGCGTCCCAGGCCAGGAGCGGAAAACGGATGATCCACGAATAATGAAACGCCTTGGGGTCGTAAAGCTTGAGCTCCGCGGCCAGCCGGGCGCGCAGGTTCGACAGGGCCTGGCTGGTCACGGCCTGGGTGTCGGCAACGATCAGTATCAGGTCACCCGCCCCGGCATCAAAACGCTCGCGCAGTTTTGCCTGGGCCTCGGGCGAGAAGAACTTGGCGGTGGGACCGGTCATGGTCTCGGCCTCGACCTTGAGCCAGACCAAGCCCTTGGCCCCGAACGAGCCTGCATACTCGGTCAGCCCGTCGAGGTCCTTGCGGCTGTACTTCTGGCCGCCGCCGGTGCGCACACAGACCCCTGATCCGGTGGCCGAATTCCTTGGCTTGCTGGAAGACCTTGAACTCGGTCGTCCCGGCGATGTCGGCGAGGTCTTTCAGTTCCATGCCGTAGCGTAGGTCGGGGCGGTCGTTGCCGAAGCGCTCCATCGAGTCGTGGTACTCGATCCTGGGCAGCGGCAGTGTGATCTCCTCGCCGCCGAACTCGCGGGCCATGGCGGCGACCAGGGGCTCCATGGAAGTCATCACGTCCTGGTCTTCGACGAACGACATCTCGACGTCAAGCTGGGTAAACTCGGGTTGGCGGTTGGCTCGCAGGTCTTCGTCGCGGAAACAGCGGGCGATCTGGAAATAGCGGTCGAACCCGGAAACCATGAGGAGCTGTTTGTAGAGCTGGGGAGATTGGGGCAAGGCGTAGAAATGCCCCGAGTGCACGCGGCTGGGCACCAGGAAGTCACGTGCTCCCTCGGGCGTACTCCGGCCCAGGATGGGTGTCTCGATCTCCAGGAAACCGTGCTCGCTCATGACGTTGCGCATGAGCTGGCAGAGCCCGTGCCGGAGAATGAAAACGCGTTGCAGGTCGGGCCGGCGCAGGTCGAGGAAACGGTACGTCAGCCGCAGCTCTTCGTTGGGCTCCGGTCCGTGCATCTCGAAGGGCGGCGTGGGAGAGGCGTTGTAAACGACCAGGTCGGTGGCCCGCACCTCGATCGCGCCCGTCTTGAGCTTCGGGTTTTCCTTGCCCGTCAGCCGGGGGGCGACGGTCCCCTTGATCCCCACCACATACTCGTTGCGAAGCTCACGGGCGCGCGACTGAAGATCCGCTCCGGCGTCCGGCTCGAAGACGACCTGAGTGAGGCCGTAGCGGTCGCGCAGGTCGATGAAGACGAGGCCGCCGAAATCGCGCCAGGCGTTGACCCAGCCGTTGAGCGCAACAGCTTGCCCGACATGATCCTTGGTCAGTTCGCCGCAGGTATGAGTCCGTTTCAGAAGCATGGTTGGTTCGATCGACAGGAAAGAGGATTCGCCGCTTCGCGTCAGAGTCAGGTACCGGACGATCACGATACCCCTCGAAGCCGGAAACCGTCAAGGCGACGACGTTTCAGACACGAGCGACAGACGCCTGGTTCGAGCTTGCAGGTCCAGCGCCGGTTGATTGCGGTTATGATGTTGTGCAGGACAAATCCTGAACCGGTCAGTCGTCTTGTCCATGGGAGCGGGGCGTCACAAGCTCATGAGGATCGACCGTGCGCGGGCGACAGAGACCGTCGAGACGATCGCGAGGATCAATAGTAAGGACGACGGCGCCGAGCTCGAACTGGGCCAGCTCATCATGGCCTGGCTTGACCTGAGCGGCTGGGATGTCGAGCGCCGCGAAGTCCTTGGTTCGGCCTCGGCGGCTGGCGTCCGGAGGTGGCTCGCTTACCTCACTTACGGACTGACAGCCGCAGGCGCTCTCTTGCTCACGCGGCGCGGATTCTCGACCTTCTGGAGTCTTCTCAACTGCGGGCTCGCTGTCGCGGGCTGGTTGCTGCTTTTGAGGCACTCGCCCAGGCGTCCCTGGTTGCTGCCTCCCTTGCGACCCGCCAGGCTCTTGATTGCAAGGAAACCTTTGACCAGCCGAGGTTTACCTCGTGTTGTCATTCGGGTCTCACTTGGGCCGGTCGGCCGCCAGTCCAAGGCCACGTCCTACCGCTTCAGGCGGCTCATCTCAAGCCGACCCGACTCGGGCCAGCCCGATGGTGCGGGGATCGCGCTGCTCGTGGAACTGGCACGAGGCTGGGCCCGCCATCCCCCAGCGCGGGTGGAGACGGTTCTCGCCTTTGTCGGCGGCCAAGATCTGGATCGGGCTGGTGACCGGGCCTTGGCGAAGCTTTTGACGAAAGAACCGTCCGGCAAGCCGACACTCCTGCTGACACTGGATGCTCCTGGGATCGGCAAGGAGCTGCTCATCCACGGCGACGGACGGCTCGTGTTGGATGCCGCTGAAAGCCTGTGGGTACCACATCGAGTGCCGACACTTCGCGAATCTCGGCGCGTGTCGCTACTTCCCGTGCGAGGGGCCGAGTCGGAGGTATGGCTCGGTGGGTCGGCAAGTCACGATGGACCGCAGGAGGTTGACCTGGAGGCCCTGGCACGAGCGGCACAGCTCGTCGAGGAGGTCGTGCTTCGCTGGGGCAAGCGGCAGAGTGGCGCGACCGAGGCCCATCAGCCGGCGGACGAGCGAACCGACTCCAGGTCTTTCCAGAAGCCGGGATAAGTCTTGGCGACGCAGCCCGGATCGACGATGGTGATTCCCGGGCACCTTGAGACCCGCCAGGGCGAACGACATGGCCATGCGGTGATCGTCGTAAGTGTCGATCCGGGCGCCATGCAGCTTCCTCGGAGCGGGCGGGTCGATGATCAGGCCGTCGGCTAGCTCGTCGATTTTCGCTCCCAGCTTGCGGAGCTCGGTCGCCAGGGCGGCCAGCCGATCCGTTTCCTTGTGGCGAATATGGGCGACATTGCGAATTCGCGAGACACCGTCTGCGAACACGGAGAGAACCGCCAGGGTCATCACGGTGTCGCTCACGGCGTTCATGTCGACGTCCACAGCCCGCAGCGGTCCACCCTGCACGGTGGTTCGCTCGCGCTGGCGGGTGACGCTACAGCCCATGAATTCGAGGATATCCACGAAGGCAAGGTCGCCTTGCAAGGTTGTGGTGCCAAGCCCCTCGACGGTGATCGTGCCGCCCGTGATGGCCGCCAGGGCGAAAAAATAGCTGGCGGCCGAGGCGTCTGGCTCGATCAAGTACCTGCGGCCGCGATAGTGACCGGCGCGGACGTCGAACCGGCGGTACTTGCGGTTCTCGACGCTGACTCCAAATTCTTCCATCACGTTGAGGGTCATCGTCACATACGGCTGAGAGACCAGCGGACCTTGGACCTCGACCGTGGTGGTATCCCTGGCGTACGGAAGCGCCATGAGCAGCCCGCTCAAGAACTGGCTGGAGACGTCGCCGCGGACGAAAGCATAGCCGCCGTCCATTCCGCTGGCCTCGATGGTGACCGGTGGGCAGCCTGTCCCCAGGTCGCTCCTGGCTGTTGCACCCAGGCCGCTCAAAGCCATGAGCAGGTCGGAAACAGGGCGCTGGCGCATTCGCGGAGTGCCGTCGAGGTGGTAGGTGCCATTGCCGGTGGCCAGCATGGCCGTGAGGAATCGCAGGCTCGTTCCGGAGTTGGCCACGTAGAGGCTGGCTTCCCGGGCAGGGAAGTCGCCGCCGCACCCCTCGATCGCGATCCTCGCCGAGTCGACGTCGAAATGGACGCGAATCCCCAGGTCCTGGAGGGCCTTGACCATGACCTCGGTGTCCTCGCTTTGCAGCGCACCTTCAAGGACGCTGGGGCCGTCGGCCATGGCGGCGATGATGAGGGCCCGGTTCGTCAGGCTCTTGGAACCGGGAACATGAACGGTCGCCGAGGGAGGCGGGCCGCTCCAGGGCTCGATCGAGATCGTCGTCGGGTCGCGGGACATGGATCGCTCATCTGGGCGCAAGGCTCGCTCGACGCTCATTCATGCAAGTCCTGTAAGCACCGCTTCCAGTTTTCGCTTCAGTTCGTCGGTTGTCAGGCCCTCGACCAAGAACCGCTTCTGGCGCGAGGTCTCGCCGGAGATCAAAGCAATTCGCGACGAGCGACAGCCCAGTCCTTCGGCCAGCACGGCGGCGATCGCGGCGTTGGCTTTGCCTTTTTCCGGAGCCGCCGTCACCGCGACCCGCAACAAGCCGGCTCGCTCGCCGAGGATCGCGCTTCGCCGGGCTCCGGGCTGGGCCAGAACCGGGACGATCGTTCCATTCTCGTGAACCGAAAGCTCGATCAAGGCGTCACTCCCTCAAACAGTGCGGAGCCGATCCGGACCAGGGTAGCACCTTCCTCGATGGCCGACTCGAAATCGGCCGACATCCCCATGGACAGCTCGGTCAAGCGGCAGTCCCGTCCGCCGCCGCAGCTCGTCGCGAATCTGGCGCAGCCGCCGGAACGACGGCCTGGCGGTCTCGGCGTCGGTTCCCCATGCCGCCATGGTCATCAGGCCAACGACTGGAATTCCGCGGCAGGCGGCGATGGCGTCCGCATCGCTCAAGATCCCCTCCGGCGGCCAGCCGTGCTTGGCTTCCTCACCCGACGTATTGACCTGGAGGCATACGGCTGGAGCGGTCGGCAGATCCAAGGCCAGGGCGTCGAGGGCCTGCAAGAGTTTGAGCGAGTCGATCGCGTGGATCAGGCTTACAAGGGGCAGAGTGCGCTTCGCCTTGTTGCTCTGGAGATGTCCGATCAAATGCCAGCGCGGCGCTCGGGAAGATCGGCCAGGGCGGCCGCCTTGGTCCAGAGCTCCTGGGGATAGTTCTCCCCCAGGTCTCTGGCTCCCGCGCCGGCCAGCAGTCGCGCGATCGCCACCGGCATCTTTTTCGTGACGGCGACCAGCGTGATCGCCTCAGCAGCTCGCCCCGAGCGCTCGGCTGCCCTGGCGATCCGGGCCAGGACGAGGGCGAGATTCCGGTGGATCACGTCGGTGTTGGTATCCATGCTCGAGATTCTTATGTTACGAACAGAACGACTTCAAGCCCGTGCCGCAAAGTGATTCTCGCCGTGGCGGCGAGGCGGCACCAGGATGACGGGCGCCGATCGATCGACTATTCTCCATGATGTCTTGATCAGCAAGCAATCCAGCGCCAACCCCGGCGTGCTCTTTCCCGGCTTGCTCCTTGATGGAAACCCCGCTCATTCGCAAGCCGATCCGACCCGGCCTCGATCAACGAAAGGTCAGCTCATCTCATGAAGGTCCTGCTCATTGTACTCGGTTTTCTGTCGGCACTCCTGATCGTGATCCAGATGGTCATGGGCGTACTCATGCGAAATGGTCAAGCCAACACGGCGCTGCGAACGGCCCACTTCCACTCGGGAAGCCTGATGGTTCTGGTCTCGCTGGCCTACATCGCGCTGTCGCTTGCCATCATCGCCAGCAGGCCCGGGCGATCGCAGGGGCATTGAAATCAACGAGTCAAGAGCGCCTGCCGGCACGGGACTCAATCAATGCTCACGAGTGGCTTGACGATTCCCTCCTGGTCGAACTGACCGAAGACCAGCCTGGCTTTCGTCTGGAAGCCCAGGAATGAGCGACTGGCGGGGCGGGCGAGGCTGCGGTAGATGACATAGGTCTCGGAGCGTCCCCAGCTCACCCGGACGGCAACGGCCACGTCGGCTGGACAGATCTTCGTTTTCTCGACGACCGTGAGCACCCTCCAGGACAAGCGTTTGCGGTGGCGCACCGGATCCCACGACACCAGGAGTGGAAGCCAGCACCTACGCCCCGGCGCGGCAAGGCCCAAGCTCAGGCTTTGCCTCTGCTCGACGCCGCTCGCGTGGAACCGTCCCTTCTCTGTCTCATAAGGCAGCGCAGGGAGGGTGATGGGCAAGACCTGGGCGTTCGGTCCCTTTCTTTGTCCTCGCAAGAGCAGTCCGCGGCAACGCTGGATCGGCTCGGAAGTGATCCCTGGGGCCATGGTCCACCTGGCTTCGACCGCGCTCGTGGGAACCGTTTTACCTTCCACCTGGTCGCTCAGAAGTGCCAGGGCGCGACCACGAAAAAGCATGGCTGTTCGGGTGACTCGGAACCCGCTCAAGCGGAACGACCATTCGGCCAGGTCGACGACCGAGTTCGAGTGCCAGAGCCTCGGCCTGGGCGGCGAGACCTTCCCGGGTGAACACTCGAGGTGCCAGTCCGGACCCAGCCAGGAGCAACCATGGCCGATGAGCTCGAACGACGTCTCGGGCACCGCCTGCCTATGGTCGAGGAAGCACGAGTCACCCTGTCTTCCCCAACTCGCGCGCAGCACGGCAAGCGGATGATCCGAGCACGAGCAGGCGGGAAG
This sequence comes from uncultured Planctomycetaceae bacterium, assembly GCA_963813575.1. Lineage (GTDB taxonomy): Bacteria > Planctomycetota > Planctomycetia > Isosphaerales > Isosphaeraceae > Aquisphaera. The sequence goes on along the minus strand of CAWFAF010000038.1, from coordinate 746,764 downwards.
CGGAGGTGCCAGGTGATGGGTTTCAGGCCGCGACAACAACCAGGCGATCACGCGGGCCTCGCCGGTTTTGGGATAAGCCTGTGCAAGTTCGGCCAGAGTCAACCGGTTCCTGACCCGGCCCTCGTCGCCGTCAAATCGCGTCGCGAGCGTTCCATCGGGTCGTGAAAACCTCGAGTAGCCCGCGCAGCCAGGTCCGCACTCGCTCGTCCACGCCACTGGACCAGCCGCCGCGTGCCCGCTTGGCTTTCGTCAGATCCGACAAGCTGTCCGGCCAGTGCGCGAGCCCCAATCGCCGCGGCGCTCCCGTGTCGTCGAGTTCGCGTTCGAGCCATCGTTCCAGCCTCGTCGCCTCACCGTCGCGCACCCATTGATCGATCGCCTGCCTCAGCCGCTCCAGGCATCGCCGATCCGATTCGTTCAGGCGGTTCATGATTAGAGACGACCCCGAAATCCGGACGCTAAGGAACCCAACCACGCACTTTACGTTTTCCGGACCAGAAGCAGCTTATGCCATGAACCGAGAATCCACAAACCTCTGCCTTGTCCGGCGACCTGGCTGACGAAGACCCGATCAGGCCACCTTAGCGCGGATTCGAGGCAGTGCCGCACGGCGCAACCAGCGACTTTCGCACTGGGGAATTGCGGATTTGCCTCCCCAGGCCAATGTGTTCAGGGCCGCATGCCGATTTCTTGGGCGGGCATGCACACTTAAACGACGGGCCGTTCGGGCTCGGGGCGTCGCACAAACCTCCGGCTAACTTTTTCGCGTCGCCGGGGTGCTCGACGTAACTCGCGTCAGCCTTGAAACAATCGGCGAGTTCAGAGCCGCGTCGCTCTGGGCACTGGGAGCACGCCGTTTGAGACGACTGAAGTCTTCTGGCACTAGGTTTGCTTTCTACTCATCCCGTTGACGTGAAGAACGAACATCGAGAGGACAAAGGCCAACTGAGCCTGATGATACACTTTGCAAGAAACCACCCCATTGGCGACAGTCGCTTCACTCACATGAATCGGCTCCCCCGCCAAAGGGCGAGCGGGACGCCTCGCACGACCCCCCGCTCGCCCTTTCTCCCGCACACGCTTCTGGTTCTAGAGGTCTCTCTTGAACCGCTTTGCGATCGAGCCAACCGGCCAGGTGATTTGGATTTGAACGACTAAGGGAGAGGTAGTCGTTCGGAGCCGATCTTCTGGCCGGTTTTTTCTTTTTGCCGCTTCCATGCCAGGGAGGCTCAGCCTTACTTCCGGCCGGCTTTCCTCAAAACTCGGCCTGGCATCGCGCCGGTTGGCTCGCCTCGCTGGAGCACAACCTGGCCATTGACAAGCACCGTTTTGATGCCCTGGCTGTATTGAAATGGCTCCAGGTACGTGGCGCGATCGATCACAGTCGCGGGGTCGAAGACCGTGATGTCGGCGAAGCAGCCCTCACGGATCAAGCCTCGATCGAAGAGCCCGACCTTGGCCGCTGACAGCGAAGTCATCTTCCGCACGGCGTCCTCCAGCCGCAGCAAGCCGCGCTCGCGAACGTAAACGCCCAGCAGGCGTGGGAAGGTCCCGAAACTGCGAGGGTGCGGATGCCCTCTCCGTAAGGGTCCATCGACCGCAAGGGCAGAACCGTCAGAGCCGATCGAGCACCAGGGTTGAACAAGGGCCAGGTTCATGTCCTCCTCGGTATGATGCGCGTAGATCGTGCCGATCGACCCTTGTTCCTCGATCAAGAAGTCAAACATGACGTCGAGAGGATCTGGCGCGGGGTTCTTGCCCTCCGATCGGGCGGCGATGATTCGGTCCATCGTCTGGCCCTGAAAACGCTTGTTGTCTCCGCCCAGTTGGGCGCTGATGAGCATCTTGCTCCAGTCTCCGCCAACGGCCGTGTAATGGTTGTACCAGCCGGGGATGCCCTGATGGATCTCGGCCTTGAGGCGATCACGAATCGACCGGTCCTTGAGCCGGTCGATGAGGGCGCTTTTGCCTCCCTCGTGAGCCCAGGGCGGGATGATGCTCACCAGGTCGTTATTACCACGCGTGTACGGATAAACATTGGCCTGCACGTTGACGCCCCTGGCTCGGGCCTGATCGATCAAGGCCACGATCTCACGCATTCGTCCCCAGAGCGACTGGTCGGCGATTTTCAGATGGATGATGTCAACGGGAACGCCCGATCGCTCGCCGATGGTGATCGCCTCGTTCACCGCTTCGAAGACGCCGGTTCCTTCGTTGCGGATGTGCGACGAGTAGAGGCCCCCGTGCTGTTTCACCACTGCGCAGAGCGCGACGATGTCGTCGGTGGTTACCGCCAGCTCGCGAGGGGAGGCGAGCATCGTCGAGAGCCCGAGCGCGCCATCGTTCATCGCCTCGTCGAGCAGGGTTTTCAGCATCTCGATCTGGCTGGCATCGGGCCGCGCCAGCGACTTCCCGAGCACGCATTCGAGCAGTGTGCCCAGGCCCACATAGCTGGCGACGTTGAGCGCGATTCCCCGGCTCTCCAGGGCATCAAAATAACCGCCGAGGGTCGTCCACGACTGGGTCCGGCCCCCAGCGGAAAAGCTGCCTGGCGGTTTCAGCCCCTTGGCTGGTCCGCCCGATGAGTCTTCGCCCAGGACCTCGGTCGTGACTCCCTGGCGGATCTTGCTGGCCGCGTTTCCATCTTCCAGTAGGGGGATATCGGAATGCGAATGGATGTCGACGAATCCCGGCGCCACGATAAGTCCCCGCGCGTCGATCACCCGCCGCGCGCTGGCTGCCGGCCCCAGCCAACCTACGGCCGAGATTCGATTGCCCCGGATCGCCACGTCGCCCTCGAACCAGGGATTGCCCGTGCCGTCCACGATCCGGCCGCCCCGGATCAAAACGTCCCAGGTCTCCGGCTGTCGAGCCGTGTCCTGTCCCAGGCTGAGCCGAGAACCGGCGAGTATCATGAGGCAGAGGACCGGCGAGACGTATTTCATGGTTCCAGCCTTATGAATCAAGAGACTTGACACAACCAGCACTGGCTTTCCAAGCTGATCGTGAGCAGAAGAATCACCGCACACAACTTCCCGTTTTCCAGCAAGAAGCCATCATGAACAATCGAGCCAAGGAAGAATACCGTTACGAGAAGCTAACCTGGCCCGAGATCAACGACGCGGTCGACCTGGGGAAGGTGTGCCTCGTGCCCTGTGGCGCGGTCGAGCAGCACGGGCACCACCTTCCGCTCGACGTTAACCTCGTCTGTCCGGTGGGTATCGCCAATGGGGCCGGGCGGCAAGTTCCCGCCTCGATGCTGGTGCTGCCCGTGGTCGCCTACGGCTACACCGGGCATGTCATGGACTTTCCCGGAACCATCAACACGCATTATGAGCATTTCATCAACCAGGTACTCGATATCACCAAGAGCCTGGCCTATCACGGATTCAAGAAGATCATCTTGCTCAACGGCCACGGGTCCAACTGGCCCAACCTCGACCTCGCCGCGCGGCGGACGAACCTGGAGACCGATGCCGAGTGCATTCCCGTTTGCTGGTGGAACCTCTTGACCGTCGACAAGCAATTCCTGCCCCGGTGGCGACAGAGCAAGTTCCCCGGCGGCTGCTCCCACGCCTGCGAGCTCGAGACTTCGCTTTACCTTTACCTCGATGGCGACAACGTCCGCAAAGACCAGATCAAGAGCGGCACCATCAGCTTCAACGAAGAGAACAGCCCCTTCAACTGGGTTGACCTCTTCGGCGCTGGGCCCGCTGCACTGATCTCCTGGACGAGCAGCTACTCCGAGACCGGCGTTCTGGGCGACGCCGAGCTGGCCACGCCCGAAAAGGGCCGCGAGGCCTATGAAGAGGCCGTCAAGCAGCTCGTTCGCCTGGTAAGCTGGTTCAAAGACCGCCCCAAGGACCCCAGGCGTGACCTGCACCGACGGCCGCCCACCATGCCCTTGCCGTGGGGGCAAGCTCATCGCCGAGCAGAACTAGGCGCGCACTGGGCATCCTCATCGTTCCGGGAGTCCCTTCCCCAAGACGGCTCTCGCGACCGCTCCCGGCCTTCCCGCTTTCTCGGTGTTATTCAAGGCCTCGAGGTCCAGTAGTGACTCCATGGGCGCGATCACGAGGATGGTGTCGCCCGGGTTCAGCGTGGTGCTCGCGTCGGGATTCACGTTCACGCCGTCGGGCCCCTGGTGCATCACGATGTTCAGCCGCTTGTCAGCCTGGATCTCGCCCACGGTCTTGCCAGTCAGACAACCAGAGGGAGAAACGATCACGTCGGTCAAGTGAACGTACTGGCCGGCGAGGTGAAATCCCTGGTACACCTTGCGTCCGGTAGCCGCGGCGATGAAGGCGGGCGCGGCGACCTGAGACGTGGAGATAGTCGGCATGGCGAATGCCCCGGCCACCTTGCACGCCAGCGTCTCGTCGAACAACCTGAGGACGATCCGGGCCGTGGCGTTCACTTCACGCGCGGTCAGGCCGATGTCCAGGTTGCTCAGGTCGTCGCTGGTCGCGGCGATCACAGCCTTGGCATTCTTGACCCCCGCCTCCTCCAGTGTCGCGGTATTGCGCGCATTGCCCGAGATCACCGGGATGCCGTCCTTGAACAGATCAAACAGGAGCGGAGCCTGGTCGTCCTTCTCGATCACGACAACCTGCTCCCGCAGCTCGAGCAGCTCGTGAACGATCTGAAAGCCGACGCGGCCGGCGCCAGCGACCACCACGTGATTGCGGCAGAGCGAGGCGAGCATTCGATTCCACTCCGGTTGATTCTGCTTGCGGCTGAACATCAAGAAGGCCAGCCGGATCACCGAGTCGGCGATCGCGCCCAGCCCGATGATCGGAAACAAGAAAAAGAGCGGCTGTAGATACCACTCGTTCGGAAAGTCGAGCGAAGACTCGAGGAAAATCAGCAGGAAGACGGCGTGACAGGCGCGTGCGAACGTCAGTTCTTCCTTCTCGTAGAATTTCCAGAGCACGCCGCCGCCGCCAAGTACCAGGGCCGCGAACACCATGAGCGGCCAGCGAAATTCCCAGAGCAAGTACCGGACGAACCGGAGATAAATCCAGAAGCGGGCCGGGATGGGTAGATGAGGAATCATGTGGCGGTGAATCAGCTCGACCCCGAGCCTTTTTCAAGGGAGTAGCTCTGAAACTGGAATCGTCCCGATCTGAGCACCGTTAATCATCACTGGGACCTGATCATCAGGTTCGAATACCTGGGCCTTTCGATACCTGCCCTTCTTTGGCTGCGAATAGACTTCGACGCAGCGATCGATCAGGTTAACGATCCAGTAGACGGTTATTCCGGCTGCTGCGTACATCGCCAGTTTTTCGGTTCGGTCAAATTCGAGCGTCGAGTCTGAGACTTCGACAAGAAGTGCTACATCCGGGGGCTCTGGGTGGCGGCTGGTGTAGTCACGCGACTCACCTCGAATCATGGCCACGTCAGGTTCCGGCTCGCTGTAGCCCGGGATGCGAATCGGATCTTCACGAGTGACGAAGAATCCCTGGGGGACAAGCCTGCCGAGAGACCTGGCCACAGCGCGGGCCGCCACGGAATGGGGAGGATTCTTCGTCATCTTGATCACCAGCAAGCCTTGGATAAGTTCGACACGGTCAGTCTCGGAGAAGATTCCGGCCTCGGCCATCGCCTCATACTGCTCGACGCTCAGGCGATAGAGACAGGGGACCGCAGAAGCGGAAACCTGAGCCGGGACAGGCCGATTTGAAAGGATCGTGCTCATATTCGCCTCGCAATCATAGCTTCCGGCTGGTCTCCGTTTCCGGCGTTCCCGACCTCGCTCAAGATCTCTCCCAGGCTGAGATCCAGGATTGCCACCATGTCGTCGATCTCTTCGGCCCTGACGACAAGCGGCGGGCCGAACGCAATCCAGTGCGGGTCGAACCGGCAGAGCAGGCCGTGCTCGAGAGCACGGCGGCCAACTTTTACTCCCACGGCAAGCGAATCCGGGAACCTGGCCTTGGTGGCGCGGTCCTTGACCAGCTCGATGGCCTGGAAGAGCCCTTTGCCGCGGATGTCACCGATCTCGGGGTACTTCTGCGCCAGTCCCTCGAATCGCTGGCGCAGCCGTGCCCCCTGTGCGCGGGCGTTGCCGCAGAGGTCGCGCTCGATGATCTCGCCCAGCACCGCCAGTCCCGCGGCGCACGAGATTGGGTTGCCCTCGAAGGTATGCCCCTCGACGAAGCCCGGGTTCTCGGCGATCGGTCCCCAGAACGCGCGGGAGATCCGTTCGCGGCAAATCATCGCCGAGATTGGCGCGTAACCGCCGCTCATCCCCTTGGCGATGCACAGGACGTCGGGCGTCACGCCAAACGTCTCGGCGGCGAACATCCGTCCCGTTCGACCGATCCCGGTGATGATCTCATCAAAAATCAAGAGGATATTGTGGCGATCGCAGATCTCGCGCAGAATCGGCAGATACTCGTCGGGCGGGTCGATCACCCCGCCTGTGTGGCCGATCGGCTCGACCATGATGGCGGCCACGGTGCTCGGGTCTTCCATCTCGACCACCGACTCGACGATCGTGGCGCACGTGATCCCGCACTCGGGGTAGCTCTTGCCGAACGGGCAGCGGTAGCACGTGGGCGGGAAGACGTGCAGGAACCCGGGCGCGAGCGGCTCGTTGACCGTCCTGCGCGATTTCAGTCCCGAGGCCGACAGGGCCCCCAGGGTCGACCCGTGCCAAGACTGGTAGCGGCTGATGATCTTGTACTTGCCCGGCGAGCCGGTCAGTTTGTGATACTGCCTTGCCAGCTTGATCGCGGCCTCGGTCACCTCCGAGCCGCCGGTCTGGAACTTCACCGTCGACAGATCTTCGGGGCGAGCTCCGCCAGCAGGTTGGCCAGTCGCACCGCCAGCGGGTTGGTGCCGTGCATTGGCGGCGAGAACGCGAGCACGCTCGTACTGGGCGGTAATCGCGTCAATCACGCGCCGGTTATTGTGGCCCACCGAGGCGACGTAGATTCCCGAGATGCCGTCGAGATAGCGCTTGCCAGCGACGTCCCAGTAATAGACGCCCTCGGCCTTGGCCATTACCAGCGGGTGCTTGGACCATTCGGCCATCTGGTCGCGAACGAAGATCTGGCGGAGAAAGGACTCTTCGGTGGATTGGGCGTCGGTGATCAGGTCGGGCAGTGTGGCTGCCGCCATCGTGGTTGCTCCTTCGTGTGTTCAGGCTGCCGTCGGGCAGTAGGCCAGCGCGGTCGCCGCGTACAAGAGCGCGACGCGAACCAGGTCGTCGATATCGACCCACTCGGCGACCGTGTGCTGACCGCCGGCCCTGGGCCCATGCGTGATCGCGGGCACCTTGCCCAGCGAGCAAAAACTGTTGCCATCGTCGACGAACGGTTTAGGACCGGTCTCCAGAGCCTTGCCGGAGATACCCTGGTAACATTCCTGAAACGCCCCGACGAACGGGTCGGTCGGATCAAGATGAAACGCGTCGCGGATGAAGAACCAGTCGCAGGTGACGTCCGTTCCCGTTTCCTCGGCCAGGCTGGCGAGCAGGCCGCGGAACTCGCGCTCGACCAGGCGGAAATCCGTTCCGGGCAGCCATCGCCGCGTCCCCTCGAGCCAGCATTCCTGGGGATACTGGTTGAAGATCTCGCCGCTGTGCATCTGGCCGATGAAGACACTGGCCGAGCCGCAGATCGGATCGACGTTGCCGGCGAGTTCCTGTCCCAGTCGGCCCAGCCTGGAAACGAGTTCCGCTCCGGCGGCGATCACGCTGGGCTCGTCCAAGGGCCGCATAACCTCGTGAACTGGCGGACCGGCGCGTCGGATGTGGACTTTCCACGTGGACGAGCCGCGTCCCCTGACAGGCAAGACGTTACACAGAGGTTCCGGGAGCAGCACGGCATCTCCCACATATCCCTCGCGCATCATCTGATCGAGCTGACGGCCGTTACCCCAGGGCGCTTCGTGCAGATCGTGCGCGGTCAAGAGTATTGACCCGGCGTTGAACAGACCCGAATCTCGCAAGGCACGCAAAGCTTCAACCGCGGCGGCCGTGCCCCCTTTCATGTCAGAGGCACCGCTGCCGGTGATCTGACCGTTCTCCACCTTGGGCGGAACGAACGGCAGGTGGACGACGTCCAGATGGCCGTTGAACTGGAGGGTTCGGCCGGGTCGATCGCCCTGGAAACGAACGGCAACAGCCGGGCTGTGCGCATATCCTCCCGTCGGCCGGTCGACCTGGAACCCGTCGGCCGTGAGGATCTCGGCCAACCGGTCGCAGACCGCGCCCGCTTCGCCGGTGGGGCTGGGCACCTCGATCAAGCGCACGGCCGTCTCGACCAGCCGGTCGCGGTTCACGCAGGACTTCAGTCGTGACATGAGGGCGTCGTCGGTTCTCATGCGTTCAATCATAGCCCAGGTTCTTCGGCCGCTCCATGCCCTGGTCTGAATGGCGGTGACTCCTGATTCTCCGACACCAGTCACCTGTCTGCTGACCACGCGGTGGAAGTCGGCTGATTGACCGGGCTGTACGTTGGCAGTAGGCTCGAACGATAACACTTCGCTCGGTGTTCGGGCACAATGTCGATCGCTGAGTGCGTTAGCATGATGAGGGCGGACCATGGAGATTGGCACGATGGGTAAGGCTCTCGTCACGGTTCGGGTCGAGAACCTCGAAGACCTTTACAAGGTCGATCAGGGAGCCATCCGGCCAGAGGAGGTTCGGCACGTGGAAGTCGATGACGCGCTCGTAGACACCGGCGCGACGATGCTTTCGATGCCGGCGCGGCTGATCAGGCAGCTCGGGCTCAAGCCGCTGCGCGTCCGGCAGGCGCGGACCAGCGCCGGCATCGTATCGGTCCGAGTCCATGGCACCGTGCGCTTGACGATTCAGGGTCGCGAGTGCCCGAGCGATGTGACCGAGGTGCCCGACGATTGCCCGGTTCTGGTCGGCCAGGTGCCGCTCGAGCTGCTCGACTTTGTCGTTGACCCCTCGGGTCAGAGGCTGATCGGCAATCCCGCGCACGGAGGGGAACACATCATAGAGCTATACTGAGTTTGCCTCTCCCAACCCTGCAATCGGCACGTGAATTCCATGCGCAAGTGCCGGTAGGTTGTTGACAACCTCCGTGGCGCCGCTAGAGTAAGACAATCGCAGTTCTATCTCTTGATCGCTTCCCTTCCGAAGCGAACCCCACGGCAACGAACTCATGAGCCTGCGGCCACCGACAAAGACAGCGATTCGCCTGGCGCTGTTGTCATTGACATCGGCCGCGTGGTGCTTCGCGCTGTCGTCGCAGGCTCAGGCAGGATGTGGACATCCGGCAGGCCTCATCGAGCAGGCCCGTTTGGCTGATTCGCTTGGCATTCTCAAGATCGGCAGCCAAGGCCCCCGGGCAGGCCAGCAAGAGTCACCCTGGGCGCCCACGCCGGGCAAGCCATGCTCGGGGCCTCTTTGCTCGAGTCGGCCCATTCCCGCCCAGACGCCGTCGAGCACATCCCCGGTTCAAAGCCAGGAATGGTGCCTTCCAGTGGGAGCAGCCACGCCGCTGGCGACTGCTGCGGCATGCCGTCCCGCCGCCGATTCTCACCTCGCTGCCACGCATTTCACTCCATCGATCGAGCGTCCCCCGCGCGGCTGATCGGCCGGTCTCGCAATCGCGCGACAAAACATCGTCGGGACCTCTTGGCGAGACCGTGATCCCGAGCGCGGAACTCGGCGCCGGCGGCTCTGTGCTACGGCTGTCATACCGAGCGACCGCGTGCGCCAATTCTTCGGGTCTCGGTTCACGAGGATATTCCTTCATCGATCCCTCGTGGTCCGTGACCGCCGTTTCCATTTTCTCATCATTCGATTCCGACGTTAGGAGAGCATGACCATGAGACCATTCCGCCATCGTCCTCGTGCCGGGTTCACGCTGATCGAATTGCTGGTCGTCATCGCGATCATCGCGGTCTTGATCTCGCTTCTGTTGCCGGCGGTTCAGTCGGCCCGCGAGGCCGCCAGGCGCATCCAGTGCGTGAACAATCTCAAGCAGATCGGCCTGGCCTTGCACAACTATCATGAGTCGCGCGGGGCCTTCCGGGGGCCGACATGGTGTTCAACGTCACCGAGCTGTCGGCCCTCAGCCAGCTCTTGCCGATGCTCGAGCAGAGCGATCGTTTACAACTCGATCAACTTCGCGTTCAACTACTCCGATCCCAACAACACCACGGTGATGAACACGGTGGTCAACGGCTTCGTCTGCCCGTCAGACCTGAGCGATCCTCTCCCCGCTCTGGGCGCGCAGACGAACTACATGGCCGACATGGGCAGCGGCATCGTCTGGCAGGCGCCGGTCGGGTCCGAACGCGAACATGCCCGCGCCCAACGGGGTCTTTCACGGCGACAGTGCCACGCGCTTCGCCGCGATCACCGACGGCCTGTCCAACACGGCTTTTACAGCGAGCGCGTCATGGCCGACGGCAACAACGCGATCGTCAGCCCGGTCTCCGACGTCTTCTTCTCTCCCGGCGCTCCCACGACTCCCGACGACGCCTACCAGCAATGCCAGGCCGTCGACATCTCCGACCTGCACAACCAGTTTCCCCTCTTCATGGGCGCTCCGTGGCTGTGCGGCCAGCACATCTTCACGCATGTCTCGGGGCCCGATACGCGGTCGTGCGGTTTCTTCCTGTCGCTGCGCGCGGTCATGCCGCCGTCAAGCCGTCATCCCGGCGGAGTCAACATGCTGGCAGGCGACGGCTCGGTCAAGTTCATCAAGGACTCGATCAACTCTCCAGATCTGGCGAGCGCTGGGCACGCGGGCTGGCGGCGAGGTCGTCAGCGCGGACAGTTACTGAAATCGCCAGAAACAGGGAGCATAAGAATGATCGGAACCATCAAGTCCATGCCCGGCACTGTCGGCAAGAGTTGTCACGATCCACGACCGCTCAGCCACTACGGCACTCTGGGCGTCATCGCCGCTTGCTCTGGCGCGATCTTGATCCTGACGCTATCGGGATGCTCGAGCAGCAGCCGGCGCACGCCGTCGAACCCGCCGCGAGCCCGGGAGGCGCTCAAGACCGCGCTGGACCACTGGAAGCAAGGAGAAAATCCGAGATCGCTGTCGTCGTCGGCGACGCCGATGACCGTCCAGGACCTCGAATGGGAGGGCGGAGCGAAGCTGATCGACTATCAGATCGTGGATGACGGGCAGCCGGCCGACGCCAACCTTCGGGTCAAGGTCAAGCTCACGACCATCGGCACCAAAGCCGGCAGCAAGAACTCCGAAAAAACAGTGAGCTACCTGGTCACGACAAGCCCCTCGGTCACCGTGTTTCGTGATATGCTAAGGCGCTGATTTCACGATCGGGCCGGCACTCGCTTGAATTGAGCGCCGGCCCCATTTCGGGACTGATCTCATTCGTTTCGAAGGAGCTTTCAACTCATGCGAAGACCCATCTTGATCCAACGAATCCTGACCGCGCTCGCGATTCTGGTCTCATCGGGCTCGCTGGCGGCGGCCGACGACCCCAAGCCGCCAACCGGCCAACCGCCCTCATCCCAACAGGCAGACGACGCCGCGGACGTCGCCAAAGCCGTGCGGGAATCGTGGCCCGACCGGCCTGAGTGGCTCGACATGTACACGGCCATCCTTCAGGACGAGTCGATGGGACCGAATTACGGCTGGTTCCGGACGGCCGTGACCCAGACCCGGTTCGGCTGGGACGCCACGCGCAAGAGGTTCGATCGAGACGGCGACGGCAAGATCTCCCGCAAGGAATATCCCGGTGGCGATGCCGATTTCGCGCGGCTTGATCGCAACCACGACGCGGCGCTCACGGCCGCCGATTTCAACTTCTCGCGCCACGCAGCCATCCCCCGGCGCGATGCTTTTCTCGGTGGCGGATCGCGACGGCAATGGCAAGATCACGCGCGAGGAGCTCGAGGCCGTTTTCCGCGCCGCGGATAGCGGCAGCCAGGGATTCCTCTCGCTCGCCGACCTTCAGGAAGCGTTTCCCATGCCGTCCCGCGGCAGCCTCTCCGGCGGCGACCGGCCCACCAAGGCCATGCTCGTGCGCGGACTGTTCAAGCAAGAGATCGGCTCGCTCCAACCCGGGCCCAGGCTCGACGAGACGGCGCCTGATTTCACGCTCCGCACCAGCGACGGCAAATCCGAGATCACGCTGTCGAAGGTGGTGGGCCGGAAACCTGTCGTGCTGATCTTCGGCAATTTCACTTGCGGGCCGTTCCGAAGCCATGCCGGCAACTTCGAGAAGCTCTACCAGCGTTACAAGGACCGTGCCAATTTCGTCATGGTGTACGTTCGAGAGGCTCACCCGACCGATGGCTGGCGGATGGAAAGCAACGAGCTGAAGGGCGTATCGACGGCCCAACCTGACACCTACGGTAAGCGCGTGGAAGTGGCGCAAAGGTGCGGCCGCCTGCTGGGCCTCGGATTTCCCATGCTTGTCGACACGATCGACGACGCCGTGGGAGCCCGCTACAGCGGTATGCCGGGCCGGTTCTACCTGATCGACAGAACCGGCAAGATCGCCTTCAAGAACGGCCGTGGCCCTTACGGCTTCAAGCCGGCTGAATTGGAACACTCGCTGATCCTGCTCTTGCAGGAAGAGGGCTTGGCGCAGGAGCCCCAGGTCCGGCTGGGTGACAGCCTTCCCGACCAGACCAATTCAGTCAGCTCCGTGGCGATAAGAACCCGGCTCGGCAGTAAATTTGCATCTCCGGGGACCGTGGGCCGCAGAAAACAGGACTACTGATTCCGGATTGCCGACGACCATGCCTCGGCAATCCGGAATTTTTGTCCGGTTGCAGCTTGAGCTGCGACAGAGAAGAATAGGGTGGCAACAAATTCCCACTGCCTTTGATCGTTAGCAGCGATCGAAGGAACGGGGTTCACGGGCAGACAAACGTTGGCTGGCGAGGTGCACGTGCGAGCAAACCGGCTTCTCCTACGCTGGCGGCCGCTCATGCTGCTGGCCATCGTGGCTCTGCTTTTGTCGGGAACGAACAACGGAAACCTCCTGGGCCCGAAAGCGACGAACGACCGATCGAAAATATCGGAGCCGCCGGTCTCACTCCCCGCGGCCAAGCTGGTCCACCTGGCCCCGGGCAGCCGGATCGAGCCCGAAGGACCGCCGGCCGGCTGGACCCACCTTGTGATCAAGTCGTTGCCAAGGCTGGCGACGGGCGACCTCGACACTGTTTCGAGCCAGGCCTTTGAAACCGCCGGGCGCGTGCGGCTGGTGATTGTGGCTGACGTCCAGAACGCGACCACCGGTGATGTCCGGTCGTACCTTCACAGGGTGGGTGTGGGATTGTGTGCCCCCGCGGCAAACGGGCTCGGCGATGTGGTGGTGACCCCGACTTCCGTCGAGGGCTCTAAGGGCCCGTGGACAACCAAGCAACGGCTTGTGCTGGCCGCAACCTCGCTCGACCTCGCCCGGGTCACTCTTGATGCCGCCACCGCGAATCTCGCAATCATCCGCATGCCCGTGACATTTCTGGTCTCGGGATCGCATCGGAAGGTAAGCGTCTGTTATGCCGTGATCGCCGATCCCTGTTCGGCAGCGGTTCGTACGTTCGCCTGGATGCACGATCCTGACGCAGCGAGTGAACCGGTCCAGCCGACCAAGCTGCGGCTGCTTTCCGCGTCAGTTTTCGATTGCCCCATCGACATCAAGGCCAGGCGCCTTCTGGGTACGATCCCGGTCACCTGGTCATTCGCCGTCACGGACTTGCCGCCTGGAACCGACCTTGATGCCCCGCCGGACCTGGGCCCGCTGCTGGCCGCGGCAACCGGTTCCATCGACCCCGCGATCTCCACCCGGATCGAAGAGGGTTTGACGCGGTTGCTTGAAACTCAGCACTGAAGCACGTGGTGTCCGATCGCATGCTCTTCGGCTGATGGCTCGTCTAGACGCTTCGAGGGAGACTCGTCCATTTCAACGTCTCGGTTGTTTCTCAGGTGCGGGATCGGTGGGATTCTGGGTGGCATTCTTTTGATCTTTGCCCCGGAATTGAACATGTTCTGGCGCGGAGTGACACTGCTGGTGGTCGGCTGCCTCTCGCTGGTGCTCTGGTGGACAGGAATTGGAGCGATCCGCCCTGAAAGAAAGCGGGCCGCCGATGGCCCGACTTTCGAGCCGGCCGATCCAGACGCCGCCATGGATGCCCCGACGACGACCAGCCTCATTCGCGAGGTCAGGCGAGAGCGAGGCCGCCAGAAACGGGCGAACGATTGACCGGCCGATATGTTGCCGGCGCACGCCCGGGCCATTTGCCCCTGGGTTCCGTGGGGGGCGCGATGGGAGGTGCTTCGGTAGGGGCGGCTGACGACTCCGGCAGCTAATAAGGTGCCGTGTTCAGTGTGGTCTCGTACTGCTTCACGGAAGCAGGAGCCGTTTCACGGTATTCTTTGAGGATGGGGTTGGCCTTCTCATGGTTCACCCGATTCCTCCGCTCTCGGATCTCTTCGACCTCGATCGGGATGAAATCGTCAAAAACTGCGGCAAATCTCTTGTGAAACTCTGGGTGGTATACAGGCCCACCTGGCTTGCGTGCGGCGACCTCGGCCTTGTGCTTGTCGATCTCGGCCCGTAGATCCTTGCCAGTCTTGACACGCCACCTACGAATAGTCTCGCGGAGATGGTCGTACTCCTCCTGTTCAGACAGCTTCGGCATCGCGCGGGGGGCCGGCCCTTTCAGTCGCCCCGAAAGATGGTCCTCCGCTTGATCGACGATCGTCAGCAGATGCTCGTCATACTCGTGTTCGAGCGATGCGTAGCGACTTCCCGCCTCCGTGATGATCTTGCTAAGTTCCACGGTAATATCGTCGTCTGGGGTCTTGGGCCCGGTATCCACCGGCGCGGGCCCATTCGAGAGAAAAGCACCGCTTGGGGAGCTTTTCGAGCTTGGTTGTGAATCGTTCTTCTCGCCGCAACTCAGGGCAAGGGACACAAGTGGCACGCCTATCAGTCCACACGAGATGAGCCGTGTGAGTCGGCCAGCCGAGGGGGGAGACGAGTTCCGCGTGTTGAGACGCGAGATGATTCGCTTCACGGGTGGTCTCCCCCCAGGCCAGTCATTGCCTAGATCCTCAATAAGCATCGGCGCTGATGACCTCGCCTTCGGCGCGACGTGCTCAGCCAGCGATAGATATTTCGGTTAATGGATTCCTTGATCACGCCAACTCGACCGTCGCAGAACAGGAACTGGACGATCCCAGGGTGCTGGCTGCGGAAGCCGAAGCCGGACCGCCAGTTCCAGGCATCATTCCGGTCGTTGACGCCGGTCGTGGCGCCCCACACGGCATCGCCCGTGGCGTGGTTTGTGATCTTCCAGTTGATCGGAACGACAGTGCTCGCCATGGTGCCGTTCGGGTTCGGCCAGGTGAACCAGTTGCACGACTCGAACAGTGATTCGCCGACGAGGAACGTGTTACTCGTCCCGTCGGTGATATCGCGGAGCGAGACAACCCGTCCACGACCGTCCCGGTTCATGATCCCGCTCAGCGTGGCCGCCTCGCCAAAGCCGTTATCCCGGAAAATTGGCAGGCTCTGGAAGGGCCAGTACGTCTGGTCGTCGTTGTGGTTGTCGCCAATATTGCCGAAATAGCTGAGTTTTGGTCCCGAGTCTTGGTTGGGCCCCACGCCGGCGTCGTTCCGAGGGTAAGTAACCGCTAAACCCACGGCCTCTGGCCGTGTGACCCGAAGAGCCTCGAGCGATCCGGCGTGCATTTTCCGGGACACTGGCGTGGGGCTGGACGGTATGACACTGATTCATGAATCGCCTCTGCCTCGCTTCCGGGAGCTACCGCTGCCGATCGATGGAGTTAGCCTCGCTCTGCATAAAACCAACGCCCCCAACGGGGGCTACCTCACGTAGTCGGCCCCCTCGGGGGGCCTTCCTCATACCACGGCCTCTGGCCGTGGTTGGTGATTCTTTCACGGCCCCTTCTGTGACTGGCCTCGGTCCAGGAACCCTTGCCCCTTCAGCCAGGTCGCGCATAGCCTGGGCCATTCCTGGAACGCGATGTCGGGGGCGATGCCGAACTGCTTGGAACCGCTGCCCAGCCCCAGGCCGTGCCGCCCTTTCTCGAAGAGATGAAACTCGACCGGGACTTTCGCCTTGCGCAGGGCCAGCACGAAAAGCAGACTGTTCTCGGCGGGAACGCCCGAGTCTTCATTCGTGTGCGCGAGGAAGGTTGGCGGTGTGTGGGGCGTGACCTGGGTCTCATTCGACAACGACCTGACGAGATCCTCGGAGGGTTTCTCGCCCAGCAGGTTCTTCTTCGATCCAGTATGACCATAAGGCGTGGCCAGGGCGATCACGGGGTAGACCAGGATCGCTCGATCGGGTCGGGAGCTGACACGTTCGATCGGGTCTTCCGCATCAGACTTACCGGCATCGAAGTGAGTGGCCGCGGTGGATGCCAGGTGTCCTCCCGCCGAGAAACCAAGGATGGCGATCCTGTGCGGATCAACCCCCCATTTCTTGCCGCCAGCACGGACCGTGCGGATGGCCCGCGCGGCATCGTCGAGCATGGCGGGATGGTGATACCTCGGCCCCAGCCGGTACTTGAGCACGAAGGCGGCCACTCCCAGCGAGTTGAGCCACTCGGCGACCTGAGCCCCTTCGTGATCAACGGCCAGCATCCCATATCCCCCTCCTGGGCAAACCACCACGGCCGCACCAGTGGCGACATCTGGCCCGGGCAGCCAGACGGTCAGCGTGGGGATATCGAGCTTGGGATCGTCTCCTTTGGCCCCTGGAACGCCTTTGGGCCAGAGCGGAACAACTTCCTTGGCCTGTCCCACCTCGGCCGCTTTCGAGAGCGTGACCAGACCGCCTGCGAACAGGAGGCCCGTCACAACGGCCGCGGTCGACAAGCACTTCTGGATTCTTGAAGGAGCCGGCGACATCAATCAAGCCTCCCGGATTCGTTCCTTTTTCGTTGGGTGGGTGCAACCCACCGGTCGTAAGCCTTTGCAAATAGGTGGGTTGCACCCACCCTACAAAAAGACGTACACATGCCTCTGTGACGCCGCCAATCTTACCCGCAGACCAGAGGTCGAAACTCGAATTCGTTGCTGGATCAAGGATAACGGAGGGAACGGCTCGTCGATAGCCTGAGGTGGAAGCCGGGCTCTCGTCAACGGCCGTCGGGGTTGCCGGAGGAACACAGTGGATCGAATCGCTGCCTCGCTGTTCTCTAGACAGGGACGACATCTGCGCAGAAATGTCCCGCGCCGGCGAATCGTCCCTTTTGAGTCATGCGAACCCGAGGATGAGCCGCTTCCGCCTCCACGACGCCACGTGGTAGGGGCGGAAAGAATGGCGGGTAAAATAGGATTCGCTGTCAAAATGGCAGTGCACGAAAGCGCGATCCTATCTGAGCGATCCCATAAACTCCTATTTAATAACGACTTACGCAAGGAATTAGACAGCGGCATACGAGTTGCTTCTGGTCCCACGGTAATGACTCGTTGGGGAGCCGTCGAGAGGGGCGTCTCCCGCATCGTACTGGGCGTAATCATCTCGGCCGGTACCGTTCGACAACGATTGAGGAGAAAAAGACCGTGGCGAAGATTCTGGCCTATGAAGACGAGGCTCGCCAAAAGCTGGCCAGCGGTGTTGGCAAGCTGGCCCGGGCCGTCAGAAGCACGTTGGGTCCGCGCGGGCGGAACGCGGTGATTGACAAGGGGTGGGGGGCGCCCACGATCACCAAGGACGGCGTGACCGTCGCCGAGGAAATCGAACTCGTTGATCCCTACGAGAACATGGGGGCCCAGCTCGTCAAGGAAGCGGCCTCCAAGACGTCCGACGCGGCCGGCGACGGCACTACCACCGCGACGGTCCTGGCCGAGGCCATCTTCAAGGAAGGCCTCAAGGCGCTGGCCGCCGGGGGCGATGCCATGGCGCTCAAGCGCGGCATCGATAAGGCCGTTGAGGCCGTCGTCGAAAACGTCAAATCGCAGGCGAAGAACGTCTCCGGCAAGAAAGAGATCGCCGAAGTTGCCTCCATCGCCGCCAACAACGACAAGTCCATCGGCGAGAAGCTGGCCGACGCCTTCGAAAAGGTTGGCACCGACGGAGTGATCACGGTCGAGGAGGCGAAGGGATTCGAGACCACCGTCGATGTGGTCGAGGGCATGCAGTTCGATCGCGGCTTCCTGAGCCCCCACTTCGTGACCGACCAGGATCGGATGGAAGTCGTCCTGGAAGATCCTTATATCCTCATCCACGAAGAGAAGATCGGCTCGCCTACCAAGCTGATCCCGCTGCTCGAGAAGATCGCCAAGGCGAACAAGCCGCTCCTGATCATTGCCGAAGATCTCGAAGGAGAGGCGCTGGCCACCCTGGTGGTCAACAAGCTGCGGGGCATCCTGAAGGTGGCCGCCGTGAAGGCGCCTGGCTACGGTGATCGCCGCAAGGCCATGCTCGGCGATATCGCCGTCCTCACTGGCGGCAAGGCCATCTTCAAGGACCTGGGAGTCGACCTCGAGAATATTCAGCTCAGCGACCTGGGCCGCGTACGCAAGGTGACGATCGACAGCGAGAACACGACGATCATCGAAGGGGCCGGCTCACCCGAGGAGATCAAGGGCCGGGCCGAGATGATCCGCCGCGAGGTCAAAACCACCGACAGCGAATACGACCGTGAGAAGCTACAGGAGCGGCTGGCCAAGCTCGCCGGCGGAATCGCCCAGATCAACGTCGGCGCCGCCACCGAGACCGAGATGAAAGAGCGGAAGGCGCTCGTGGAAGACGCGCTTCATGCCACCCGGGCGGCCATCGAGGAAGGCGTTGTTCCCGGCGGCGGCACCGCGCTGATCCGGGCGTCCAAGGCCCTCGACAGCCTGAAGCTCACCGGCGACGAGAAGCTCGGCGTCGACATCATCCGCCGCGCCATCGAGCAGCCCGCCCGCTACATTGCCGAGAATGCCGGAGTCGATGGCTTCGTCGTCGTCAGTCGGATCAAGAAGAGCAACGATCCCAAGTACGGCTACAATGCCGAGTCCGGCGAATGGGGCGACCTGCTCGAGGCCGGAATCGTTGACCCCGCCAAGGTCACCCGCATGGCACTCCAGAATGCCGCCTCGGTCGCGGGCCTGCTGCTGACCACCGAGGCCCTCGTCGCCGAGCCTCCCAAGAAGAAAGAGCCAGCCGGTCACGGTGATCCTCACCACGGCGGTGGCATGGGAGGAATGGGTGGTATGGGTGGCATGGGAGACATGGGTGGCATGGGAATGATGTGATCGGCTCAGGCCGGTTTTGAGATATCACTGTTGATGACGGTTCGATCACAAGGAAACCTACTTCACGAGGGAAATGAGCGATGGCAAAGCTGGCGATTCGACCCCTGGAAGACCGGGTGGTGATTCAGCAGATCGAGGCGGAAGAGAAGACGGCCGGCGGGATTGTGCTTCCTGACACGGCGAAGGAAAAGCCCCAGCGGGGCAAGGTGCTCGCCGTGGGCCCGGGCAAGCTGCTCGACTCGGGTGAGCGGAGCCCGATCGGCGTCGGAGAGGGAGACGAGGTTCTCTTCGGCAAGTACTCGGGCACCGAGATCAAGGTTGACGGCGAGGAGATCAAGATCCTTCGCGAGTCTGACATCCTGGCCAAGATCGTCAAGTGACAAGGCGGCGTAGTCGGTAACCTTTTCCAAACCTGTTCGAGGAGCAAAACTCCGTGGCAAAGCAACTGCTCTTCTCCGACGCCGCTCGCCGCAAGATGCTGGGAGGCGTCGATATCCTGGCCCAGGCCGTGGGCTCAACGCTCGGGCCAACCGGGCGCAACGTGATTCTTAGCAAGTCGTTCGGTGGTCCGCTCGTGACCAAGGACGGTGTCACGGTCTCGAAGGAGATCGAGCTTGCCGACCCGTTCGAGAACATGGGGGCCAAGCTCGTTAACGTGGTCGCGTCCAAGACGTCCGACGTGGCCGGAGACGGAACCACGACGGCCACCATCCTGGCCCGGGCCATCTACCGCGAAGGCCTGCGCAACGTGACTTCGGGCGCCAATCCCACGGCCGTGCGCCGGGGGATCGAAAAGGCCGTTGAAACGGCTGTCGGTGAGCTGCACGAGAAGCAGTCTCGGCCCGTCTCCAAGAAGGAAGAAATCGCCCAGGTGGGCACCATCTCGGCCAACAACGATCCCACGATCGGCAAGATGCTGGCCGATGCCGTTGAGAAGGTGGGCCGCGACGGCGTGATCACCGTCGAGGAGGGAAAAACCGCCACGACCACGCTCGAGTTCGTCGAGGGGATGCAGTTCGACAAGGGGTATTTAAGCCCCTACTTCGTCACCTCGCCGACCACCATGGAAGTCCTGTTCGAGGACGCCCTGATCTTGCTCCATGAGAAGAAGATCAGCAACCTGCGCGACATGATTCCGCTGCTCGAGAAAGCGGCGCAGTCGGGCAAACCCCTTGTCATCGTCGCCGAGGACGTCGAGGGAGAGGCCCTGGCCACTTTGGTGGTCAACAAGCTTCGTGGCGTTCTCAACATCGCGGCCGTCAAGGCCCCCGGCTTCGGCGACCGCCGCAAGGCCATGCTCGGTGACATGGCGGTCTCTGACAGGCGGCACTGTGATCAGCGAAGACCTGGGACTCAAGCTGGAGAACCTTCAGCTCAACCAGCTTGGCAAGGCCAAGCAGGTCAAGATCGATAAAGACAGCACGACGATCATCCAGGGTGCCGGCAAGCGGGCCGACATCCAGCGTCGTATTGATCAACTTCGCCGCCAGATCGAGGAAACGGAAAGCGAATACGACAAGGAGAAGTTCCAGGAGCGGCTGGCCAAGCTGTCTGGCGGCGTGGCCCTGATCCGTGTGGCGGCGCCGACCGAGGCCGACATGAAGCAAACCAAGGCCCGGATTGAAGATGCTCTGCACGCCACGCGGGCCGCGGCCGAGGAAGGGATTGTCCCTGGCGGCGGCGTGGCCCTCATCCGGGTGATCCCGGCGGTCGAGAAGCTGCTCACTACGGTCCACGGCGACGAGAAGCTCGGCGTGGCGATTGTGCTGCGAGCGCTCGAGGAGCCGGTCCGGTACATCGCGTCCAACTCCGGATATGACGGCGGCGTGATCGCCGAGGAAGTCAAGTCGAAGAGCGGCGCCGTCGGCTTCGACGCCAACTCGGGCGACTTCGTTGATATGTTCGAGGCCGGCATCATCGACCCGACCAAGGTTACCCGCACGGCTTTGCAAAACGCCGCGTCGATCGCCGGCCTGATGCTCACGACCGAAGCCATGGTCACGAGCATCAAGGACGACGAGAAGGAGGGCGGCCCTCGAGCCGAAGGCTCGGTGCGCTAAGGCTCGATTCGAACGTAGTTCATGGGCCGGAGGATAACCCTACGGGGCGAGCCCTCCGGCCCGATTTCTTCCGATCGAGATTGTTCGGCGCGAACCGAGAGCCGAGGCCCGATCGCAAGGCATGGTAGCATTAGCTGCGGGTCTCACCACCCCACCGAAGCGTTCAGGTACACCTTGGCCCGAATGTTGCATCCAATCCTCGAATGGCTCGTATGTCAGGAATCGGCGTCGTATGTTATCCTAATAATGTCAATGAGGTTGGGGAGGCCGATGGACGACTTCCCTTGAACCCCGAAGATAAGGGACTGAAGAGACGCCATGCCGATGGCCACAGCCAAGCGTGATTTGTACGAAATACTCGGAATCAGCCGTGAGGCCGCGGCCGAGGATGTCAAAAAAGCCTACCGACAGATGGCGCTCAAGTATCATCCGGATCGGAATCCGGGTGATAAAGACGCGGAGAAGAAATTTCGGGAAGCTGCGGAAGCTTACGACGTTCTCTCCGATTCCGAGAAGCGCCAGCGTTACGACCGTTACGGCCATGCCGGCCTCGAAGGCGCGGCCTTCCACGACTTCCGCTCGACCGACGATATCATGTCGGCGTTCAGCGACATCTTCGGCGGCGGAGTCTTTGGCGATCTGTTCAATGATCGCAGGCGCGGGCCGCGACCTGGTCCTGATCTGCTCATGAAGCTGGAGATCGAGCTGCTCGAAGCCGCGCGGGGGACCTCGCGCGGGATCGAGGTCAGCCGGCAGGAGTTCTGCGGCGAATGTCGCGGGTCCGGCTCGCGCAAGGGGACCATTGCCACTCCATGCAATTACTGCGGTGGGCGCGGCCAGATCGTTCAGGCGCGCGGCTTCTTCCAGGTGGCAACCACCTGTCCAGCCTGTGGCGGCGAAGGCGTCAGGATCACCGACCCGTGCCCCAATTGCCGCGGCGCGGGTCGTACTCCGAGCACCGCCAAGCTTCAGGTCGATGTTCCTCCTGGTGTTGAAAGCGGCATGTGGCTGCAGTTGCGCAACCAGGGAGAGCTCGGCGACTTAGGTGCTCCGCGCGGCAATCTGCGCATCCAAGTGGTTGTCAAGAAGCACCCGTTTTTCGAACGGCGGCGAAACGACCTGATTTGCCAGGTTCCCATCAGCTTCGCGCAGGCCACTCTTGGAGCCGAGGTGCAAGTGCCTACCCTCGAAGGGCCCGACCGGCTCGCGGTTCCCCGGGGCACTCAGAGTGGCGAAATCTTGCGGATCAAGGGACGGGGCATGCCGGATATCAGCGGCAGGGGCCGCGGGGATGAACTCGTCGAGGTGGTGGTCGAAACTCCCAGGAACCTGACACCCCGACAAGAAGAGCTCCTGAGGGAATTCGCCGAGATCGAACACACCCAGGTAAGCCCCAGACGAAAGAGTTTTTTCGAGAAGCTCCGAGATTACTTCACGGAGGAGGATCAGACCACCGAGACGGGCGAGACCTGAGCTCGGGATTGAGACGCGGCGCGCCGCCGAGCCGCCGCCAGCCAGGAGACGCTAACCATGATTCAAGCAGACCAACCTTCGAACCAGCGCGATGAATCCATGGCCACATCGGACCAGAACCTTGATGGCGGCAAGTCACCGCGAGCGGCCGGCACCTCGCCTCCGGCCGAGGCGGATATCGAGCAATTGCGCAAAGAGCGAGATGACCTGCGCGATCAACTGCTGCGCAGCCGTGCCGAGTTCGCCAACTATCAGAAGCGCGCCAAGCAACAAGCCGACGCCGATCGCGCCTACGCCATTGGCAACCTGGCGCACGACCTGCTCGAGGCCATCGATAATCTGGAGCGCGCCACTGACGCGCTGCGCTCTTCGGCTGCCGAAGGCATAAGCTCGGGGCTAGAGATGGTTCAAAAGCAACTGCTGGCCATCCTCTCCAAGTACGGCGTCGAGCCCCTCGCATCGCTGGGCAAACCATTCGACCCCAACTACCATGACGCAATGCTCCAGCAGCCCAGCGCCGAATACCCCGAAGGGACGGTCGTCGGCGAGCTCTCGAAGGGATACAAGATTCACGATCGGGTGCTCCGGCCCAGCAAGGTGGCCGTTTCAGTGAAGCCACAGGGCTGATCTGGACGCGGCAGTGTCCGGTCGAGCACGTCGCCTCCGCGGGATCTGATTGCCCAGGTCAAGGTATTGAGATTTGTTTTTTAATAGGAATTCGTGATGCCAACCTACGATTATATTTGTGACGCCTGCGCGCATGAATTCGAGGCGTTCGAGCCGATCACGTCACAGCCCCAAACAGAATGCCCCGTCTGCAAGGAACCCAGGCTGCGCCGCAAGATCGGCCCCGGCGCGGCGATTCTCTTCAAAGGTTCGGGGTTCTATCAAACCGACTACCGCAGCGATTCTTACAAGAAAGCCGCCAAGGCCGAGAAAACGTTCACCGAAGGCGCGGGAGCCTCGAAGACAGACAGCGGCACCAAGGGAGATTCCGGCAAGGCGAGCACCGGGACGTCCGCTCCGCCGTCCTCGCCATCCCCTTCGTCCACGTCTTCATCAGGATCGACCAACGGGACTGTCTGATGATTCAAGGCCGGTGTCCAACCTGTTCGAAGACATACACCATTGACAGGCTGGACGATCTGCCGTCATTTCCTTTCTGCGCTGACCGCTGCCGGCTGATCGACCTGGGCCGCTGGATCGACGGCGTCTACGCGATCCCAGGTCGCGCGGCGGACTACCCCTCCGAGTCCGATCAGGACGAATCTCAGAGCCCGTCTGACAACGATCCGGATGAATCCAACTGACTGTGGCACCGGCGTCTCGTTGCCGTGCTTCAAAAGAGGATCGGCCCCGACGGCGGCCCCGGCGGGATAATGTCGATGTGTACCAGCGGAGCCGGACCAGGTGTCGAAGGTGCTGATGATGAGGGTGCGCCACTGCCCAAGGGGCTGATCGGCTGTAATCCTGGGGAACCGGGCTGCGCGGGCAGTGTGGAGACCGGCGGCCGGATGAGTGTCGTGGCGGGAGCAGTCTTGAGCGTATAGAGAACGGGCGCCAGGGGATTGCTCACATCCGTGGGCAAAGTGACGGTCGGCGACGGCACACTCGGCGGCAACAAAGTGAGCTTGGGCGACGTGATTTGCGGTGCCGGTGACAATGAGCCGCCCGCTCGAAACTGAGCGAACCGACCGGCATTGAGCTGACCTGGAGCCAGGTGCATGACGCGGAACTCGGTTTTTGAGAGCAGCCGTGTGTGATCGGCATTGAGATTGCTCAGGCGAACTTCGACGTTGGCTTGCCGGGGCTGCTCGAACCTGGGATGGGCCGCGTTCAGCGAGCTCGCGACTTTCCAGGACCTCCAAATTGACGGCGACCTTGGTCGTCGCACGAGACTGCGCCGGCTGATGATCGCTGCGCGAAGAAAATCCAGCGAATGCGTTTTTTCGGCTCAACATCGGTTCATCCCCTGGTCGGTGTGCTCGTTGATTGATCGCCGCGTGGAGCCGAGAGAAGGGCCTCGTTTTAATCTGGCGGCTGCTCGTCTCGACTACCCAACCAGAAGAGAAAAAAATGTAAAAAACGCACGATGGACCCCCCCATAGTACCAGTATGGAGAGACACCGTGCGTCACACCAACGACCTCAAGACTACCATCGCCGTCGGCCCCGTCAACTGCGTCGATCAGATGCTCTCGCTCGAACTGGGGTTGGAGATGGCCTTGCCCATGCCCAATCAAGACGAGCACCTCCCCGACCAGATCGAAGCGTTCGTTCATCAGGCCGGTCTCGAAATCCAGCGCCGGCTCTTCCAAGTTCTCATGGAGAAGGCCGACCACGAACTGGTCCTTTTGCACCGGCACGGCGACGGTGACGCCGGCATCCAGCTCCGGGGAACACGCCCTTTCACCTTCAAAACGATTTTCGGCGAGGTCACTGTTCAGCGGTTGCGAGTCAGCCACAATCACGACGGCACGATGGAGCTACCCTCAGCGCTCGCCTGGAACACGTCCCACCAACTCCACATCACCCAGAATCTCCGCGATGCGGTCTGTGATCAGATGAGTGATCAATCCGCGGGGAAGAGCCGCGCCGACGTCTGCCAGGGTGCTGGGGACGAGAATCTGCTCGGGGCGCAGCACGATTATCGACATCGTGCATCAGGAGGGCGGACAACTGATCGCCGCGCAACGCCAGCGCGCCAAGCGATCCTGAACGGCGCGTCCGAGGCGCAGCAGGCCTTGCTTGGCCCTGCCGCGGCCGACCCCGACGCCGTGACAGGGTTAGTCGATGACGACCCGCCATTCGACCAGTCAGAAGAAGCCCAGGCTGAGTGGGAACAGACCCAGGCCGAATGGGTGGCGACGGGCTTTCCCGGGTGTGATCCAGCGTTCCCGGTGGCCCAGGACAAACCCCGCATGGGAGACGAGGGATTCGTGATCGTTGAGCCCGACGAGGTCAAAACCAAGGCCCAACGGTCAACGGGCCGCAAGGAGGTGTGGACGTACACGGCGGTGGTGCTGGTAGCCGGGTTGCGGTACGCGCTGGCGGAAGCGACGACGGAGGGTCTGTGGCTCCAAGTCTCGGCGCTACTGCTGGAGTTGGGGGTCCTCAGCGGCGAGCGTCGGTTACTGGTTCTGGGCGATGGCACCGCGTGGATCCGTACTTGGTTCGAAGAGCCTGGGGATTTCGCCCAAGGCGATGATCGTGTGTTGGTGGCATCTTCGGAAACGCTGTTATGAACAGATGAGTTCCGCGGGGGGTCCAAAGGATCGTCGCCGTGCGTTCGAAGAAGGAATTGCTGGGGCAGTTGTGGGAAGGAAAGGTGGATGCCGCGATCGAACTTCTGAACGGGGCATTGGAATGGGTGAGAAACCCCGCGGCGGTGAACGAATTGATCGGATACCTGGAGAAGCGGCGCGAGTACATCCCCGACTACCAAGAACGACAACGTGCGGGATTGTGGATCGCCAGCACGCGCGTGGAGAAGTTCAACGACTGGGCGGTTTCAGGCCGCTGCAAGCATCAAGGGATGAGTTGGTCGCCAGCGGGCGTGTTGGCCTTGGCCGCATTGGAAGCCGCGCGACGCAACGGTGAACTCGACGGCTGGCGTCAGGATCGGTGCGCTGCCGGAGCGAGCATTGCCAAAACCAGTCTCGCAAGGCCGCTTGATTGTCGAACCGACGCACCGACTAGCGATGCCAGAAAAAAATTGGCGAATGGGATCGGACGACCAGACCGAGCTTCCACGTGTGCTCAGTTGGCCAGTGCTTGAATCAAGGTGGTGATCTCTTCCTCGATGTCGGCTGGATCATCCACGGTCCGGGAAATTTCCTGTCGCAGCAGCACCCGAAAGCGGTTCCGGTAGCGGTGAACAGCAACCTTCACGACCGCCTCCGTCGTACCCAGTTCCGTGGCGATCTCGGCGTACGAGGCGTGCTTACCGGTTTCGAGGATTGCGGGCTTCACCAGATCAAAGAGGCTGGATCTGCTCTTCGAAGAGGCCTCGGCCTCAAGCTGGGCCATGGTCCGATCCAGCATCGTCAGCGCCCACTGGCGGACGAATGCCCGCTCGGGGGTTAGCTCATGGAATGGCTCGTGCCTCATGCAACTCTCGGCCTCGGACTGGTCGATCGAGACCCGCCCCCGCCCACCGCCACGTTTCAGTGCACGTTCATAAACCCTTTGATTCGAGAGGAAGTGGGTGCACGCTGCCATCAGGAAGGACCGGAACTTTCCTTTCGCCGGCGTCACGGCGCCCAGGGCGCCGGGCTCGATCAGCAGAGCGAAAAAGCCTTGCGTCAGGTCCAGCGACCTGATCCGGGTCGTGGCCCTTACGGCGAATGAACGTATAAACGGGCTGCCAGTATGCTTCGCATAACTCGCCCAGAGCTTCCCGAGCTTCGGGTGTCTCGGGGTCCTTGGCGCTCTCGACGCGCAGCCAGATCGTCGAAGGGAAATCTTCACTTTGCTCGGGGATATCCGGCGAAGTCCATCGCTCTCTCGGTCTCCTGGAATCCGAGTCAGCCACGGGATACCTCCGGTCTGCAGAGGCCGCGTCAGATGTGAATCGACTCGCCCAGCCCCTGCCCCGCCGCTTCCATGATCGACTCGGAAAACGTCGGGTGCGGGTGCATGGCGTGGAGAATCTCTTCCTCGGTCGCTTCCAGCTTCTTGGCCATCACCAGCTCGCTGATCATCTCGGTGGCCATGGCGCCGATCAGGTGTGCGCCCAGGAGCTCACCGTACTGGGCGTCGAAGATCAACTTGACGAAGCCGTCGGGCTCGCCGGCAGCCAGGGCGCGGCCGCTGAACTGGAATGGGAACTTGCCGATCCTGAGCTTGTGACCGGCTTCCCGCGCGGCCTTCTCAGTCAAACCGACGCTGGCCACACCCGGCTCGGTGTAGGTGCAGCCGGGAATGTTGGTGTAGTCGATTGTACGATCAGAGAATCCACAGATCTTTTCGACGCAGCAAACGGCCTCGTGATGGGCCACGTGCGCCAGCCAGGGCGGTCCAATCACGTCGCCCACGGCATAGATGCCCGGCACGCTGGTCACGTAGCCGTTCTTGGGATCGACCTGGATGTGATTCTTGACGATCTCGACCTTGACGGAGTCCGCGAAGAGACCCTCGACGTTGCCGACCACGCCGATGGCCACCAGCATCACCTCGGCCTCGAGCGTGGTCTTGCCGCCGGGGCCCTCAACCTCGGCCCGCACGCCCTTGGCTGTCTTTTCGATTTTGGTGGTCTTCGAGCTGGTTTGAATGTTCAAGCCTTTCTCGGAGAGGCTCTTGCGCAAGGCGGCCGATACCTCCTCGTCCTCACCGGGGAGTACGCGATCGAGCATCTCAACCACGGTGATCTTGGTGCCGATGGCGTTATAAAAGTAGCCAAACTCCAGCCCGATCGGCCCCGCGCCGATGATGAGCATCGATTTCGGCTGGCTGGCAAGCGACATCGCCTCCTTGTAGGTGATGATCGTCTTGCCGTCGAACTCGACGCCGGGGAGAGGGCGAGGCCGAGCTCCCGTGGCGATCACGATCGACCCGGCCGAGACTTTTTCCCCGCCGATCTGAACTTCGTTGGGTGAAATCACCTTGGCCACGCCGAGCTTGGACGCGACCTTGTACTTGCGAAAGAGGCCCTCGATGCCCTTGTTCAACTGCCCGGCGACATTGCGGCTGCGGCCGATGATCTGGCCGAAATCCCATTCTCCCTGGCCGCTATAGCCGAAACGCTTGCCGTGCTTACTCACCATCTCGACGAGGTGGGCATTAGAGAGAAGCGCCTTGGTCGGAATGCATCCCCAGTTCAGGCAAATGCCGCCGAGCTTGTCACGCTCAACGCAGAGAACCCGCTTCCCGAGCTGCGCTCCGCGAATCGCCCCGGCGTAGCCGGCCGGACCGCCGCCAATCACCACGATGTCATAGTCGTTCGCCATGTTTTCCTTCGATTCCAAACCGTCAAAAAAGCCGATCTCAGAGCAGCATCGTCGCTGGTTCCTCGAGCAAGCGCTTGAGCGTGCGGAGGAAGTCGGCGGCCATCGCACCGTCGACGGCGCGGTGATCGGCCGTCAACGTGGCGGTGAGCACCGTTCCGGGAACAAGCTTGTCTCCCTCTACCACCGGTCGCCTCTCGGCTGCCCCGACGGCCAGGATGCCAACTTCGGGCATGTTCAAGATGGCGTCGAATTGACGCACTCCGTACATGCCGAGGTTGCTGATGGTGAACGTGCTGCCGGTAAGCTGCTCAGTTCGAACAGGTTGCCCGCGCGCGCCGCCGCGGCCAGCGCCTCGCTCTGGCGGCGGATCTCGGCCAATCCCAGCGTATCGGCACGATGCAAGACGGGCACAATCAGACCCTCATCGAGGGCCACGGCGATGCCGAGGTTGATCTCGCCATGGCGGACGATTGCATCCGGCTCGAAGCTGGCATTCAGGCCGGGGTGCCTGCGCAGGGCGCTGGCCACGGCTTTGGTCACGAAGTCGCCCAGCGAGAGCTTGATCTTCTCGGGGGCGAGCTGCCGGTTCAGCTCCTCGCGGACGGTTACGAGCTTGTCGACGCGGGCCTCAATGGTCACATGGATTTCGGGGGCCGATTGCTTGGCCTGAGTCATGCGCTGGGCGATCGTCTTGCGCATCCGGCTGTGAGGAATGCGCTGCGCCGCCAGAGGCGGGGGCGTGAACGACGGGCGAGCCGGCTGCGGGGCGGCCGGCCGCTCGGCCGGCGGAGGCGCAGGTTTGGCGGTGACGGCGGGCGCGGGCGCGGCATCGGGCGCGGCCGGGGCCTGAGACTGCCCCTCTGCCGGAGCTTGAGCGCCGGCAAGATAGGCCTCGACGTCGCGGCGAATGATCCTGCCGCCGGGTCCACTGCCGCGCACCTGGCTCAGATTGATCTGAGACGAAGACGCCATCTTGCGCGCCAGCGGGCTGGCTCTGAGCCGGCCGCCCGGCGATTCAGCCGTCGTGGTCGCGGCTTGATCGGTCTTTTGCCCGTTTTCTGGCGCCCGTGGTCGCTCCGCCTCGACCAGCCGCCGACAGTGCCGGCTTTTTCTCGGCCGCGGCCGCGGCCCCGGCCCCCGCGCCCAGTTGAGCGGCCACCTGCTTGGGGTCTTCGCCCTTCTTGGCCAGAACCAGCACGCGCTGGCCCAGCGCCACTTCGTCGCCGGCCTGGTGGTCGATGTGAGCGATGATGCCGTCGTCGTATGACTTCATCTGCATCGTCGCCTTGTCGGTCTCGATGTCGGCGAGCAGGTCTCCTTCCTTCACCTGATCACCAACCTTGACCAGCCACTGAGTGATCACCCCGGTTTCCATGGTCGGGCTAAGCTTGGGCATCGTCACTTCGATCGGCACGTGAGTTCTCCCTGGGCGATCAGATCAAATCCGCACTCGGCTGGCAACTGTGGCCGAGGTCTCGCTGCGTCTTTCCCCTTGGCTTAACGGTAAAGCACTTCGTGGACCGTGGCGACGACTCGGGGAACCGAGGGCAGCATGGAGGCTTCCAGTTCCTTATTATACGGGATGGGAGCGTCCTTCGCGGCCACCCGGCGAATCGGCGCGTCAAGCTCGTCGAAAATGCGCTGCGTGATCCGGTCGGCGATGCCGGCTCCCACGCCACAGTAAGGCCAGTCTTCCTCGACGATCACCGCGCGATGTGTTCGCGACACCGATTGCAGGAGTGTATCGAGGTCAAGCGGACGGATCGTGCGCAGGTCGATCACCTCGGCACTGATATCTTCGGTGGCTAGCTGTTCCGCGGCGGCCAGGGTTGCCTTGAGCGATCGCGAATACGTGATGAGGGTCACGTCGTCGCCGGGCCGCTTGATTTCGGCCTTGCCGATGGGCACCAGGTGCTCTCCCTCGGGCACCTCGCCGCGTTCGTGGTAAAGCACTTCATGTTCCATGAAGATGACCGGATCATCCGAGCGGATGGCGCTCTTGAGCATTCCCTTGGCGTCAGCCGGTGTGGCTGGCAGCATGACCGTCAGGCCTGGAACGTGCGAGTACCACGCTTCGAGGCGGTGTGAGTGAGTCGCCCCCAGAGATCCCGCCATGCCCGAGCTGCCGCGAAAGACGATTGGCACGGCGAACTGGCCGCCGCTCATGTACCGCATGTTGGCGGCGTTGTTGACGATCTGGTCGATCGCAACCAGGCTGAAACTGAAAGTCATGAACTCGATCACCGGCCGCAGGCCCACCATGGCCGCGCCGATGCCGATGCCGGCGAAGCCTTCCTCGGAGATAGGCGTATCGACGATCCGGCGCGGGCCGAACTTCTTGAGCATCCCCTGGCTGACCTTGTAGGCGCCGTCATACTGCGCCACTTCCTCACCCATGAGGAAGACGCGGTCGTCGCGTTCCATCTCCTCGGTCATCGCCTGGTTCAGGGCTTCCCGAAACGAAAGCACGGGCATGATCACTCCTGCGGAATAAATGGTGCCACGGTGATATCTTCATAAAGCTGGTCGGGCGACGGGGCGGGGCTGTGCTCCGCGAACTCGATGGCTTCCTCGATTTCGGTCTTGATGTCCTGGCGCAGCTTGTCGAGGGCCTCGTCGTCAATCCAGCCGCGCTGTTTGAGAATATTCTGGTAAACGACGATCGGGTCATTCTTGATGGCACTATCCAGCTCGTCGCGCAGGCGGTACTTGCCGGGATCGCTGATCGAGTGGCCCTTGTAGCGATACGTCTGGGCTTCGATAAAAGTCGGTCCCTCGCCGGCTCGGGCCCGATTGGCGGCTTCACGCGTGGTTTTGGCCATCAGCTCGATGTCGTTGCCGTTGATGGTGAAGCCGGGAATGCCATAGGCCGTGGCGCCGCGAAGCCGCAGGTCAAGCACGGCCGTTGACCGTTCCAGCGACGTGCCCATGGCGTAGAGGTTATTCTCGACGATGTAGATCACCGGCAGCTTCCAGAGGGCCGCCATGTTGAGCGCTTCGTGCACCGAGCCCTGGTTGATGGCGCCGTCGCCAAAGTAGCAAGCGCAGACGCGATCCTCGCCGCGGTACTTCATCGCGAATGCCACGCCCGCGGCCAGCGGGACATGGCTACCGACGATGGCGTGGCCGCCCAGAAAGCCCTTCTCGGCGTCGAAGAAGTGCATCGAGCCGCCCTTGCCGCGGGAGCAGCCCGTCACTTTGCCCAGCAGCTCGGCCATACCCGCCTTGGCGCTCATTCCCCTGGCCAGGGCGTGACCGTGGTCGCGATAGGCGGTGATGATGTAATCGTTTTCCCTCAGAACGCCGATCGAGCCGACCGCGACCGGTTCCTGGCCGCTGTATTGATGAAAGAAGCCGCCGATCTTGTTGCCCTTCTGGTACAGCATCTCCGCCCGTTCCTCGAACCGGCGGATCAGCATCATCTGGCGCAGCCAGACCAGGGCCTGGGTGCGGTTCACGATCGGCTTCGCTTCCGTCTGAACTTGGGCCATTTCAACCTGTCTCCTGAGTGAATACGGCAACATGCGGCTGTTTGAAGTCGCTCTTCCAGAAGGTCGGCCAGCGCAACCTTCCATGAGCCGGTCTGGGAGGATGGGGAATGAATAACTCCCTGACGCAAAGGCAGGTTAACTGGGTGGGCCAGGCTCACGGTCCGCGCGGCCCGAACCCGCCAGGGCCATGTCGCGTTCGGGTTGCAGGTGCGCTGGAGACCGATTTCTATTCTATAGGTGTATCTTACACAAAAGACCAGGTTCTCTTCCAGAATGGTTTTCATAGAGATTTGGCGGTTCGAGTCGAAGCCATCGCGATGATGTTCACCTGGAAAGAATTGCATGCAACCAGATTGACATGAACCGCGTGGACGGCCCCGCGAACGAAGATGCCCGCCATGTAGGTATGCTGATGCCGGTCAACGCAGCCAACCGCATCCCGCATTGCCGCGGTTTCGACTTCTTGCTGATGTCGAAGGCCGGGAGTTGGCGACATGTGGCTTGCCGACCACTCCGGTCTCGCCGATTTTTCTTGCACTTGAGGATTCGGACAATGTTTAATGCATTTCCAGGATGACGAGGATAGGTCCCGGACAACGTGGGCGACGCTCAGCCGGGAAATCCCGGCGAAAGAGGTCACTCTTCGCGAGGAGGCAGCACATGGAGCCGCAGCGACTGGGCAAGCAGGGTTTGATCGTCTCCAGGCTGGGACTCGGCTGCATGGGTATGAGCGATGCCTACGGGCCCGCCGACGAAGCCGAGTCCATCGCGACCATTCATCGGGCCCTGGAACTGGGGATTAACCTGTTCGACACGTCGGACGCCTACGGCCCGTTTACCAACGAGGAACTGGTCGGCAAGGCGATCCGCGGCCGGCGTGACGAGGTGAGGGTGGCCACGAAGTTCGGCTTCGTGGGCGGCACGGACGGTAGGGGTGGGGGGGGTATCGACGGTCGGCCGGAGTACGTGTGCGAGGCCTGCGACGGCTCGCTCCGGCGGTTGGGTGTTGACCACATCGACCTCTATTACCAGCACCGCGTCGATCCGAAGGTCCCCATCGAAGAGACCGTCGGCGCGATGGCGGAGCTGGTGCGGCAGGGGAAGGTGCTTTATCTCGGCCTGTGCGAGGCGGCGCCCGCGACCCTCCGCCGGGCGCATGCCGTACACCCGATCTCCGCCCTGCAGACCGAGTATTCGCTGTGGAGCCGCGATCCTGAGGACGAGCTCATCCCCACCGTCCGGGAATTGGGCATCGGCTTCGTCGCGTACAGCCCGCTCGGCCGCGGTTTCCTCACCGGCCAGTTGCGACGTTTCGAGGATCTGCCACAAGACGACTGGCGTCGCCACAGACCAAGGTTCCAGGGGGAGAATTTCCAGAAGAACCTGGAACTCGTGGACCGGGTGAAGCAGATCGCCGCCACGAAGAACGTTACGCCGGCCCAGTTGGCCCTCGCGTGGCTCCTGGCCCAAGAGGGTGTCATCCCGATCCCCGGCACCAAGCGCCGCAAGAACCTGGAGGAGAACGTGGCCGCGCTCGGGATCACCCTTACGTCTGAGGACCTGCAACGGATCGACGAGGCAGCACCGAAAGGCGCGGCCAGCGGGGATCGCTACGAGGACATGAGCGCGGTGAACCGCTGAACCGCCCGCCGCCCGCCGCCCGCCTCCTAGATAAAAACGCGAAAAACGATCCGGCATCCGTGATCACACTGAGTGACTGTCCCATAAGGTCGGTTCAAGCTGCATGGCGATAGTGGAATTCGGGGTCCGCATCGGAAGGGCGCAGCCGGTGAAACATCAATTGGATCATGGCCAGCTTGATGAACGATTCTGATGACAGGACGCTCTTCTCCCGGTCCTTGCTCAAACGACGACAGTTGCCCAGCCAAGCGAAGGTCCGCTCAACCGTCCAGCGGATCGGCAGCTTCACCCAGCCCCGCTTCCCCTCGGGCCGGCGCACGATCGACAAGTCCCAGGCGGCGTTCTCCTCGACCCACTCATAGAGCTTGAAGTTGTGGTACTTCGCATCGGCGTACATCCGTACGACTTTGCCCATCGGCTGGCCGTCGAGCCGGGCGAACAGCGCCGGGGCCGCGGCCGCGTCGTTAACCGAGGCGGCCGTCACCAGGACGGCCAGTAGCAACCCCATGCTGTCCACGACGATATGGCGCTTCCGACCGTTGACGTTCTTGGCGTTGTCGCGGCCCCGTTGCTCGCCCCCGGAGGTCGTGTCGATCGACTGACTATCGACGCTCGCCGAGGTGCGGGGGTGGTAGGGCTTCTCCGTGGTGCGGACCTTGCGGCGCAGCCGATCGTGGATCCGGTCCAAGGTCCCGTCTCGTCGCCACTGGTCGAAGTAACGCCAGACGGTGCTCTTGGGTGGGAAATCTACAGGTAGGTATCGCCATTGGCAGCCGGTGCGGACGATATAGAGGACGGCGTCGAGCACGTCCCGCATGTCCGTCTTGCGGGGCCGCCCGCCGCCGGGTTCGACAGGGATGTGGGGCTCGATTAGGGCCCACTGGGCGTCAGTGACGTCACTGGGATAATGGTTCATTCTCATACCATTAATACGCCTGTCACACCCAGATTGTTCCCCTTATGGGACAGACTCTGAGACCAATTACCCCGTCTCAGCGTCGGTTGGCTGAGGTGGACCGGAGGCGGAGGGAGGCGGGCAACTGGACCGTGCGCGGCTGGAACTTCGCATCCTGTCGCGCTTGCTCCTTGGGGTTCATTTCGGCCAGATGCCGCAGCATCAACTGATTCTGCTGCGTCGTCGAAAAAACGTTCTTGGTCAAGTTCAAGAACAAGCCTCCAACCACAGCGGCCATCAGCAATCCCAAACCGCTGACCATCATGAAGATGCATATGGTCGGGGAGATGCTAGTGATCGGTTCGACGCAGTAGGCGAGAATGCCGACGAAGCCTATCAGGATGATGCCCGACGACAGAACGCCCATCACTGCAATGAACACTTGGAACACATTGTAGCACTCAGGTTCTCGCTCCATTGGCTGGGCTCCCGTTTCGGCACGGCAATGGCTCATCCCTGCGCTCAGATTTGATATAGATACTCTATGTCAATCCTCAAGAGCGACGAAGCGCCGATGCGGGAAAACCTCGCATGGTTCCAGAATGCACCGTTTCCAGCTACAACTAGCGTCCTCTCTTGTGCCGTTGCATCGACATGGTACGACCGGATGGAACCGAGGACGCAGCTCGTACTGACGTCTGGGAAGCACACTGGCGAAACGGCGGAGAGCCAGACAGGGGCGTCGATGAGAGCTCCCGGCTTCACTTCCGCGCAGTAATCTGGTACTTTCCCCGCCGGCTCGATCTGTCTCATCGATCGACACAATTGCGCAGGGCTGCAAGGAGGGAAGCCAATGACGCTACGCCTGGGACCAGGTCCGGTCTTCGTGCACGAGTCGATCGCCGCCAGCCGGCGATGGCAGCTTTACCTTGTGCGTGCCCTCTTCGTTTTCGGGCTGCTTGCCAGTCTATCCCTGGCCTGGTTGATGCGTGAACAGCGGCATGAAAGGCTCGACAACGGGCAATCGATGTCGATCAAGGAGCTCGCCTCACTCGGACAGAACTTCTACCTGGCGATCGCCACGGTTCAGCTTGCCCTGGTGCTTCTCATCGCGCCGGCGGCGACCGCGGGTGCGATTTGCATGGACCGGGCTCGAGGAACCCTGACGCACATGCTGGTCACCGACCTGGCCAGCTCCGAGATCGTGCTGGGCAAGCTTGCCGCGCGGCTGCTTCCGGTCTTCGCGCTGGTGGCGTTGACCATGCCGGTGCTGGCTCTCGCCGGCCTGCTCGGGGGTGTTGTCATCGAGGCGATCGTCACGCTCACCGTGCTGACCGTCAGTCTCGCCGTTCTTGGCTGTTCGCTGGCGCTGGCGTTCTCATCTTGGGCCACGAAGACGCATGAGGTGTTGATGGCTGTTTATGGGATCGAGGCCGTCTGGGTGCTGGGGCCCGCGGTCTGGATGGTCCTGGCGTCTACTGGGCCCATCGTTCGCCTCCCGTACTGGGTCGCGATGATCAATCCGTTTACTCTGGCCTGGGCGCCGTATATGTGGCCTGATCAGGTGAGCGTCGGGCTCCTGGCCGCTGTGGTCGGCGGGACGATGGTCCTTTCAGCATTGCTGGTGGTGTATGCCGTGCTCCTGGTTCGCGGCGAGAAACAAGGCGGATCAAACCGAGGGCTCGCCACAGTGTGGTCACGGTTGAGCATGCACGTCGCACAACTCTTCGCCTGGCGGCCGGGGCCGTCGCTGGATGCGGATCCGGTCCTCTGGCGCGAATGGCGGCGCGGTCGGCCGTCGCGGCTGGCCAGGATTGTCTGGGGCGTCTACATCGTGCTCGCGCTCGCCGGAACAGGCTGTGGCGTTTTCCTGATCACGGCGACTCTCGGGCAAGGCTCCCAAGCGAATCATCAGTTCCTCGGGCTGGTGAGCGGATTGGAGGTGACGTTCGGGCTGATGCTCCTCAGTATGGCTGTTCCCACAGTTCTGGCCGAGGAGCGGATGCGCGGGGGCCTGGACGTCCTGATGACCACACCCATTTCCACAGATCGGATCGTCCTGGCCAAGTGGTGGGGCGCGTTTCGGGTCGTGCCGGCACTCGCCGTTTTACCCGCCATCGGCGCGATCTTCAACGCGGCATCTGGCTCGGAACATACTTTTCGCCTGGGACCGGTCTCTCAGCCCCCTGCTCCGCTCGAGACCATCGATCGACTGGCTATGGCGATTCTACCCGTACTGATCTTTCTGGTTCAGGGGGCGGCCGTGACCAGCCTTGGCCTGTTGCTGGCGACCTGGGTTCACCGTCTCGGCCTGCGCCGTGGCTGCGAGCGTCACGATCTACACGGTCATGGCAATCGGCTGGATTATCGTACTGGAAATCGGAGCCGAGTCTCATCGCCATCTTCGGCCTGTTCCCGAACGACCCTGGGGCCGAGGGATTTTTCACTATAATTCTTGCGAGCGCCTGCCCACTCGGTGGCCAGTTCCTGCCGTCCATGCTGTTGGAATTGCCGGCCGATGAAAGCCGTGCGGCCTTTTACGTCGGGATCATCGTACTGGCGTTGGCGACACTCTTGCTGGCGCTGGTGATGCTCGCCCTTGCCCTGCTGTCTTTCGACCGTTGCTTCGGCCGTGTGCCCGAGCGTCCCCGCCGTGCGCCGACTCCGCCCCGTCGTCATTCCGCGATCCGCCACCCCCATGGCCGGTCTCGGATTGAGCAAACGCGACAACCTGCACTCACCGGGTCAGTCTGAACGGTCCCGTTGCTGACCTTATTCCGGGGAAAGACCACGTGTGGATCCCCAAGCAGCACCTCTCTCTGGCCAGGCAGGCCGCCGCGGCGATCTTCGTGGCGTTCGAGGACTACGAGCGCGAGTTCCAGGCCATCACCCGCCGCGCCAAGGTTCGCTTCGAGCAACGCGAGTGGCACGGCATGCAGACGGACTCCCTGGAGAGGCTTGAGCTGTATCCGCGAGTCATCGCCCGCGGCGTGGCCCAGGTTCGCGCGCTCCTGGCGAGTTCTGAGAAGGACAAGAAGCTGTGGGCCGCGATGAAGTTAGCCTACACCGAGCTGATCAAACAGTGCCAGGATATCGAGCTTGCCGAAACCTTTTTCAACTCGGTCAGTCGGCGGATCTTCACCACAATCGGTGTGAATCCCCGGATCGAGTTCCTCTTCTCCGACTTCGATCCGCCCGACGGAACGTGTGAGTCGCCATTTCTCAAAACCTATTCCGCCTCCGGGCCGCTGACTGCGCCTATCAGGCAGATACTCACGGACTGCGAATTCGGAGCGCCTTTCGAAAACCTTGATCGCGATGCTCACCTGGTCGCACTAGCCATCGAGCGCGAGCACCAACGCGCCGGCTACGACGGGCCGATCGATGCCATCTATATGATTCCAACCGTCTTCTATCGCAACCAGGGCGCTTACCTGGTCGGGAGGATCAAGAGCGGCGAGCAAGTCATGCCATTGACCCTGGCGCTGCAGCACATTTCCGATGGTATCGTCGTTGACGCGGTGTTGCTGTCGGCCGACGAGGTGAGCATCATCTTCAGCTTCACCCGATCGTATTTCCATGTCGAGGTGCATCGCTCGCGCGATCTTGTGATGTTTCTCAAATCGATCATGCCGCGTAAGCCGATAGCCGAACTTTACATCGCGATCGGCTACAACAAGCATGGCAAGACCGAACTCTACCGCGACCTTATGCGGCACATCGGCCAGTCCACGGATACCTTCGAGATCGCCCCCGGCGACCGGGGTATGGTGATGAGTGTCTTCACGCTTCCTTCATTCGACGTCGTCTTCAAAATCATCCGCGACCGTTTTGCCTACCCAAAAACCTCCTCGCGCCGGGATGTGATCGAGCGCTACCAGCTCGTCTTCAAGCACGACCGCGCCGGGCGCCTGGCGGACGTCCAGGAGTTCGAGCACCTCACCTTTGCTCGTGAGCGATTCTCGGCGGAGCTACTCACCGAGCTAGCCACCGAGGCGGCCGAGACTGTGGCCATCGGTCCACGGATCGTCGAGATCAAACACGTCTACGTCGAGCGCCGAATGACCCCGCTGAATATGTACATTCGGCAGGCCAAGCTCACAGATGCTTGCAACGCGATTGTCGATTATGGCCAGGCGGTCAGGGACCTGGCCGCAACCAATATCTTCCCTGGCGACATGCTCCTGAAGAACTTCGGGGTTACCCGTCACGGACGCGTCGTCTTCTACGATTACGACGAGCTTTGCCTGGTCACGGATTGCCACTTCCGTGAATTGCCCGCGGCTACCGAAGACACCGAAGAATTCTCCGGCGAACCCTGGTTCTACGTTGGCCCGAGCGACGTTTTCCCCGAGGAGTTCATCAACTTCATGGGCCTGGGCGGTGAGCTGCGTGACTCGTTCTTGAAAGCCCATGCCGAGATCCTCACCGCCCAGTACTGGCATCGTATGCAGGAACGCCACCGCGCCGGTGAATTGCTCGACATCATACCCTACCCGTGCTCGCGACGGCTGGTCACGTAGTGAATGCGGGCTGAGATCACGCAGCTTCTCGCGGAAGTCATGCACGGGCTGACCGCAACCTCCGGGCTATTGCGAAAATGCAAGCTATGCTTCACCTGGGACAGGTATTCCTCGCTTCCCAACGGTCCTACCATGCCCCCACAACGTTCGAAGAACAACGAACATGTTCTCGGCTATCGGCTGATCGAGCTCTTGGGCGCGGGCGGTTTCGGCGAGGTCTGGAAGGCCGAGGCGCCCGGCGGATTGCTCAAGGCGATCAAATTCGTCTACGGAAAGCTCACCGATCGCCAGGCCAGCCAAGAACTTAGCGCATTCGAGCAGATCAAGCAGGTGCGGCACCCGTTCGTTCTGTCGCTCGAGCGGGTAGAGGTCTTCGACGGCCAGCTCATCATGGTGAGTGAGCTGGCGGATAATACTTTGCTAGACCGTTTTGAAGAGTGCCGAGCCGAGAATGGAATCGGGATTCCCCGCCCGGAATTGCTGCGTTATTTACTCGACGCGGCAGAAGCCCTCGACTTCATCACGACCCGGTTTCGACTTCAGCACCTGGATGTCAAACCAAGCAACCTGTTCCTCATGGGTGATCGCCTGAAAGTGGGCGACTTCGGGCTGGTGCCGCGAGGTTTGCCATCACACCGGGGCGAGCGCGGGAGGATTGAGCCCGGCTTATGCCCCGCCAGAGTCTTTCACCGGCGAGGTCAGTTTCTACTCGGACCAGTATAGCCTGGCAATCGTTTACCAGGAGATGCTGACCGGCACCCGACCGTTCCGGGGAAAGACCGTTCTCCAGCTTTCCGACCAGCATCTCCGTGGCCGCCCGAACCTCTCATCGCTCTCCTCGGCAGAGCAAGCCGTCATCGGCAGGGCTCTTTCCAAAAATCCCAACGATCGGTTCCCGGCCTGCGGTGAAATGGTCCGGGCGTTGCTCGGTGTCACTGTCCTCGACTCGCAGCCACCGGAGCAAAGTGAGTCGAACGAGGTGGAGCCGGGACGAATTCCGGTACCAGAGCCGCTCCAGTCAGCGCTTCGTTCGCTCAACGCGGCTGATGCGCTTCCGGGCACCCCAAGCATGCCGACTCTGGACACTTGCGCTTCTCTGGTCATGGACGATAGGGAATGGTTGGAGCCGAGCAGGACCGCATCGCGTGATCTTGGCGCAGCCTTGCCCTCGCCCACCTTGTTTGTCGGCATCGGCGGGATCGCGGGAAGCGTACTCTCTCAGATCAAGCATCTATTTGAGGATCGTAGTGAGGCTCGGGGAGCGATGCGGCAGCTCGATTGGCTGCTGCTGGACACTGACCGGGCCACACTGCAAGAGGCACGTTGCCAGAACTTGGCGGGCAAGCTCGCGGTCGACCAGACCATGCTGATGCCGCTCCACGGGCCCGAGTATTACCGTCCCCAGTTGAAACAACTGCTCGGCTGGCTGG
Source organism: uncultured Planctomycetaceae bacterium (assembly GCA_963813575.1). Classification (GTDB taxonomy): domain Bacteria; phylum Planctomycetota; class Planctomycetia; order Isosphaerales; family Isosphaeraceae; genus Aquisphaera. The sequence continues at coordinate 706,107 of CAWFAF010000038.1, read as the reverse complement.
CCAGACACTGGGTTTTCCGGATACCGCGATCGCACTGTACCGAGGGTATTCGTCCGCTTGGCCGCCTTGCTTTGATCGACAATGCCGACCGTGTCGTGGAGCGCCTGCGACAAGCGATCAGGCAAATGGCTGCAAGAACCCGGGATTCAGAGGGGCGGGAAAAGTTCCGGGTCGTGGTCATCGCCAGCATCAGCGGGGGGACGGGAGGCGGGTGTTTCGCGGACCTCGGGCTGACGATTCGTCAAATCCTCAGGGAGGAGCGAGTGGAACAAGCCGCTGTCGAGGGTCTCATGATTGTGGCCCTGGGGATGCGAAAAGAGCAGAGGGAACTGGCCCAGGCTAACTCTTATGTCACGCTCTCGGAGCTCCGCTACTACCTTGATCCCAATTGTCGGTTTCCGGGCGTGAAGCCCCTGGGACTGAGTCGGGCCGAAGAGGGGCTCTCGTTCTTCGATCAGGTTTACCTGGCCGACTTCGGTGATATCGTCAGCGAGGAGGATATCGAGACCAGCTCTCACTTGCTTGCCGAACACGTCTACCTGAGACGTGGTACGCCCTATGGGCAGACAGTTGACAGTCCTCGGCTTGGATCCGAGGGAGCTGGTAATCGTCTTCAGATGAGGAGCTTCCGCCTCGCTCGGCTAGGGTTCCCACGGGCGGAGCTCAGACAGATTGTCGTTCGAGAGGCATGCCGACGAATCATGAGCCGGTGGCTGCACGGAATTCCCCGCCAGGCCGACACAGAGACAATGCCGGGACCCGAGCGAAGCGAAGAGCCGACCGCCACGCGCAGTCCACCGCCTGAACTCGATGCCGATCATTTCTTCGCGCAACTAGAACTCGATGATGTGAGGTTTCGGGAGGTCTTTCTGGAACGGATGGAGCAAGTCAGCGGCTCCGATCCGCTGAAGTCGCTCCAGCGCCAGGCTTGCGAGCTGCTTCAGGTTCGGGGAAGCGTAGGAGCATGCCGAGATCTCGTCAGCTTGTTCGACGAGCTGGACGCGAGATTGGGTGTCGGATCGATCAAGAACGAGGATGGTCACGCGTCACCGGCTTTTGTACAGAAGCTTCAGAATGCGTTCACACATGACAGACACGAGCTCGACCACCGGTTGCAAGCCTGGGTCACGCAGATTGTCGAGAATCCCGCCCACCGGCTGAAACCCGCCCTTGATGGGCTGAACAAGCTTATCGAAAAGCTGGTCGGACATATCGACGCCACTCCTGCGCAGGTCGCTTCCGTGCGGCAGCGGAGGGACCAGATCCGTGAGCGCTATGCGGGCAGTGGCAATGCACCCGGGGGTGGAAACAGGCGAGGCATCTCATCCCTGCTCCGAGGCCAGCCGCGCGAAGTCTTGCCTCCAGGCGATGATCTCTGCGCGTACAGCCAATGCTTGATTGAGGAAGCGTCGCTGCACGCCCGTGCCGAGATCCTTGGCACCTTACTTGCCAAGTCATCGCAGGTAGGCGAGGAATTGAACCGGCTTCAGCAGGGCGTGGAATCCGTGGAGCGCGCTTTTGCAGCCAAGGCTCCTCGCTTCCGGAGCAGCCAGCGCACATCGCTCGGCAGCTCGGACGATGTTCTCCCCGTGCAGTCCGCCAGCATGACCGAGCTCAGGGAGACTCTTGCCGACTCGTTCTGTAACGATCGCCGCCTTGCTGCTCTGGAGAAAAGATTTCACGACGAGGTACTGGAGCCCCACGGCGGGCTCAGCGTGGTCATGGGGCGCGAGCCCAGTTTCCTCAACGAGGTGTTTCAGAATACACTCTTCCAGCGCGTGGCTTGTAGTGTCGACGAATGGCTGAAAAACAGTGACGCGGCTTCGATCTTGTATCAGTGGTATGGATCAATCGAAGGTGTGGTGGAGAAGTTGATCCAGACCGGTAAAGCGACCATCTTGACCCAGCCCAAGAATACGGACCGGAGGCTCATCGTCGGTCTGCCGGGAAGTCCATCGGGCAGAAGTTTGCGGGAAGGCCTGGCCAAGTCTGCGAGTGAGCTTTCCATCTCCGACTCGGTGTCGATTCCGGATGACGTCGTCTTGTGTCTGGAGATCGAGAACCTGAGCTTTTCCTCAGTGCTGGCTGGACTGGCGTCAGGGCAGCCCTGGCTGACCGAGCTGGCTCCCAAGCTGGTCTCCCGGCAAGACGTCGCCTGGCCCGATCTAACGCGAAAACTTGTGACTGGGAGTCTCACCGAGGGAGGTGACGACCTCTAGGAAGGAGGTTGGGTGTCCGTAGAGGAATCCTTGTCCCAGGTCGCAACCGACCTGAATGCAGACCTCAGCCTCTCGTTCGGTCTCGATTCCCTCAGCGATGACCCGGATGCCTTCTCCCGACATCGAACTCAAGAACGTTCGTACCATTTCCCTGGTCGTCTCCGAGCTCTCCATCGCTCGAACCAGATCCCGGTCCAGCTTGAGAAAGTCGGGCGGGCATTCGGCAATTTCCAGCATCCTTGCCTGACCAACCCCGAAGTCATCATACGCGAGCTCGATCCCCAGCCTTTGGAGAATTCGCTTGATCGTCCGCAGCTCGGCGACGCTGATCTTCGATTGTTCGGATAATTCGACAACGAGCTGGTGTCGCCCCCCGTTGAGGCCAGCGAGTTGGTTCAGCGAATCAAGATAATCGGACTCGGATAATTGCGACGGATGAAGATTGATGAAGAGCCGAAAGCGAGCGGGCAGCATGGCCCCGATCTTCAGGGCCTGGGTCCGGAAGAGACGACACAAGTCGCCTTCCATATCACATTTCTCGGCGAGCTGAAAAAGCTTGGCGGGGCTCTGATGCAACTGATGATGATTTCCCCGGCCCAGGGCCTCGAAGCCGAGGATCGCGTTGTTACGAAGCTCGACGATGGGCTGGAAGTGGATGGCAACCAATTCCTCCGAAACGAGTTGTCGCAGGAAGCTGATAAGTCGAATCAGACTTACCTTTTCGCGCATATCGGTTTCCTGCGTCATCGAAGCCGTATGATACGCTCGCGGGCCGATTGGGGGTCCCGTGCAGAAGCAGAATTCCCAGTGCGCCAGGTGGATGATGTCGCCGTCGACGAGACGGGACTCGTCGATGTGCCTGCCATTGACGAATGTGCCATTTGTGCTGTTGAGATCGCGAATCAGATACTGATCGGAATCCTGTACGATGACGGAGTGATCCTTGGAGACTTTGTGTGAGTAAATCGTGAGGTCGGCTGATCGGGATCGGCCAATGAGGAACGGACTCTTGGTGATCTCGACTCGCTTGGCGGGACCGCCTTGCTCCGGGAAGTGTTCCAGATAGACTTTCATGTGTCTGATCACCCTATGGGAAGCTTCAATTGACGTCGGTGAAATACGTGTCGACGACAATGTCGAAATACTCCGGTTTCATCTCGATGGGCAAGCCAAAGTACGAACAATAGCTTCTCAGGTGCCGGAGCAGATCGCGCCCATGGCAGCGACGGAAACTGCGCTTGGCTCTTGATGTAATGTTCTTGAATAAGATGCTCAACGGCGGACTCGCGGTACTCGATTTCCATCGAAAGGGCGGCGAGCTTGAAGAGATGGCGAAACTCGTCGAGATCGGGGTCCTTCACGTGGACCTTGTAGGCCAGGCGACGCAGGAAGGCCTCATCGACCAGGTCCCGGGGATTCAGGTTCGTGGAGAAAATGATCATCTGATCAAACGGCACCTGAATGGTCTGCCCGGATGAGAGCGTGAGAAAGTCGTATCCCTTCTCCAGAGGAACGATCCAGCGGTTCAGCAGTTCCGTCGCGTCCATGCGCTGACGGCCGAAATCGTCGATCAAGAGGACGCCGCAGTTGCTTTTCATCTGAAGTGGCGCCTCGCCGAAGTTCTTGGCGGCCTGGTGCCGGATTTCGAGCAGTTCCATGGTCAGTTCACCACCGGCGACCACGGTTGGGCGGCGGATCCGGACCCATCGTCGATCGTAATCGTTTCCTTTCAGAACGCTGGTCTCGGCACGTTCGATGATCCGGTGACAGACGGGATCGAACAGCTTGATGATTTGCCCGTCAACGATCAGCGCGTGGGGCACCCAGATCGCCTGCCCGAAACATGACGCGATGCGTTCCGCCAAGGTGGTCTTGCCATTGCCCGGCTCTCCATAGAGAAAAAGGCCTGCCCCCGAATTCACCGCCGGACCCAGCTTGTCGAGCATCCGAGGATGTACCGAGATTCCGGCAAACGAACGCTCCAGTTGCTCTCGCTGTGGCGACTCGGCCCGTATGCTCTGAGCTTCCACCGAGGTTACATACTCCGCCAGCGGAACCGGCGCCGGACCCACGTAAGCGCAGGCGTCATACAAGCTCTGGGCTCGTTCCGATCCTTTCTCAGTCAGCGCGTACATATAATCGTTCAGCGTTGCGTTGGACGCATGAGCCAGCAGCGAACGAGTACGGAGGGCTTGCAAGCGTGCTTCCATGACTCCGAATGGCAAGCACAGACCGTCCGCGAGCGATCGGCCGCTCGATCGCCCCCTGGCGAGCAAAAGCTTGCAGATCAGCGAGTCAACCAGCGACTCGTTCAGACCCGCGTCAACCAGGCTGAGCGGGGATCCCGGTTGATAGATCTCCTCATTGATCAATGCGGCAAGCAGAGTATTTGATGGGGCTGATCCGGTTACGGACATGGGCAAGTCATCAGTGAGAGTCATCTCCGCAGTCAGCCGGCTTTGCCCCGGTGCTCATCAGCGCTGCCCGGGGAGACGAGGATCGCGGATATGGTGCAAAACGGTAGAAGTACCGTGAGTAGTGTAGGTCGTGAATGGGAGGGAAGCGGGGAATCACATAAGATCCGCCGATTGCAAAGTCTGCGTACGGTCCGCCTGGTCGAGCTGGCGCGGGCCATGGCCTTGAGCGATAAGCCAGGGTCTCGCGACAGCGGAGAGGTCACAAGTTCTGCACTCAACGCTACGATTCGTTCCCCTACGCCATTACACTCCGGCGTTCCGTCAGTCCAGCCAGTTCTCGACTCGCAAGCCTGGCACTCGTTCGAAATCGGTTCGATTGGCGGACAAGAGAAGTGCGTGGTTGACCAGCGCCGTCGCCGCGATTTTCAGATCCCTTGAGCCGATGCGAAGCTTCTGCCGGCGGAGATCATCAAATTGCCGGGCCGCAGCCTCATCGAACGGCACGATTTCGAACTCCTCGTAGAACTCGAACAGCAAGGCCAACTCGCGATAACCGACGACTTGCCGCAGCGCCGACTTCTCCTTGGCGATCACGGCCAGCCAGCCGCGCATCCGTTCCTCGACCGTGACAATGGCCACACCGATGACTTCGGATGCCGACACCGCATTGAGTCGATCAATCATGCGACGGCCACGTTCACTGTCGGGGTATTTCAGGAACGTCGTGTGGTCCGTGTCAAGGAGGATCATTCGGCCAACTCTCCGCGCCGCGCCGCCTCCCGTTCGGCCTCACGGATCCGCAGGCATTCCTCGTCGACTTTGCGCATGAATTCGCTGTCGCGGAACATGCCGACGACTTTGCGCCAATCCTTGCGAGACTGGTCGGGCCCCTTCGTCGCAATGACCTTCTCCAAGGCCTCGACTCGTTTGGCAAGGGATTCCAAGGTCAGGTCATTCATTGCCGTCTCCTCCAGATACTCGAAGAGCCACCTACCATTTTACTTTCCCAGGTTCACTTCTTGGAATCCGTCTCTTGTTTTCTGTGACCCAGTTGCTTGGTACCGCTCCCGGCTAATAGAGGGAAATCGGTGTCATTTCTCTTTTCGGATCGTAAGATGAACTAATATTGATAATATCTTCTGATTATCTCTTTTCTACGCAAGATAGCGGTTGGGCACATTGTCCAGCGGCGGGACCTGTCGGCCCGCGGCTTCGAGCAACAATTTGAGGTTGGAGTAGATATCACGCTCGCTCCGGTGGACTTGGGGAAGCAGTCCCATCTGGGCGAAGGCGATGGGTGTCACATCGAAGAATGTCGTCTCCCACTGGTATCCCTTGCCCCATGTAAGTCCGCTGAGACGGACGTCGGTCCTCGCGCCTGTGGACAGGAGCAGGCGCATGATCGGCTCCGACCGGTTCCCGATCGAGTTCACGGTGTGGAAGATGGGCGTGTGACCATTAAGGCCGAACTCATCGAGAGCCGCCGTTGCGTTCACGTCCGCTCCGGCTTCAACCAGGGCGGCGTGCCGCTCTCAGGTTTCCGTACTCCGCGGCGACGTGGAGCAAAGAGACACCGACGAGGGACGTAAACGCGGAGGTCAAAGTCGTCCGATGTTTGAGTAACGAAGGCATTGCGGTAACGGTAGACCGGACCGCGTCAGCATCGTCCAGGAGCACAGCGCGACGACCGGATCGTCAAGTTTCGCCCCTCGCTCGAGAAGCAAGCGAAGGCAGTCGCCAAGGCGTTCAGATCGCGTGTGCTCCCCGAGCAGCCAGTAAATAGGCGTCTTGCCTCGGATCGGTGAGCACGGATCGGCTCCCGCCAGCAAGGCCACACGTACGCTTTCGACGTCTTGTCCATCGAATGCGGACAGCAGATCTTCTTCCGGGGTAGACATCGAGTTCACCTATGGTTCACGTATTGCGGGCAAGGCATTCACGGCGAGCCCGAAAGGTTCGATCTCCCCCTGCTCCAGTCCAGGCGGTCCGCCCAGCTCTCCGCGATCTGGATTCGTGTAGATCCGCAGTTGTAGCAGCAGAGAAGAGGGATCTTCTGGGAGCGGTCCCGACCGGCACACGCCGAGCACATGACGAGCACGCAATCCGGGCAGATGAAGGCCATATCAAACGGCCGCCCTACGACCGCGAAGTCGGTTGTGCCGCATTTGTCGCACTCCAACATTCTACCCGACTCGGAGCATAATGAACCCATAGAGCCGCCCAATGAATCGCGAAGAGTCTTGAAGGGGCATGCAACACAGTGCTTTTCTGACCGTGAGCGTCACGAACGCCCGTTCGAGTGCGCTAGATCAGAAACTATTTTGATCGTAGGTCCGCCGCTTGCTAAGGCATCAGTTGACGCCCCACTATAGGCCCCGATCGGCAGGTCTTTCTATGGCGCATATTGAACGTAGCGAGGAAAGTCAATGGGGCGAGTGCGTGCTCAGGATGTTGGTTGTCTCTGGACCGCTCACGGACGCAGGAGTCCGCGACGAATCATTCATGTGGAGGTTCCAGCCGAGGCGGCGTACACGAGTGGACATGCGCTCGAAAAAGACTCCCAAAACTGCCATTTCTGCCATTTCCGGCACGCTCAGCGCGACAGCCAGTGCGCCAAGGCTCGATCCGCAAATCGTTATGTGCGAAGCTTATCGGACCTGTCACGAGTTCTCCTGGGCGCTAAGGATCCCTCGTGAGTATAGGTGCACCGAAACTGCCACACCGATTCCCGCCCCATGTTCACTATCTCAAGCGGAAACAGGCTGCCCAGATTTCGCCGCCGCCGGAATCCTATGGCATCGCCGAGCCAGGCCCACGCGGGTTGTCCATTGGAGGCGGCGTTCCAGTTCATTCCGTTCTCGCATCGCGCCCTTCAGCTCCGCTTGAACACGACGAAGCCCAGGATTGCCAGGGCGACAAGCGTGTAGATCCAGCAGTGAATCTGGACCGTGATTGATGGCCACCGGCCGCGAAGGCTTTCCTTGCTGACCCAGCGGGCGACCACGGAAGGGCATGCGTGACGGCGGACCCGCAGAAGCCAGCCCGTGACCCGGCAATCCAGGCAGTGGAACTGGATCAGGACGAAGGGGACGAATAGCCAGAGGATCGCCGTGAGGTAGAGGGCCAGGTTGTCGCGAGCGCGTCGAGTAGCGGATCAGAACGATCGCGAGCAACCAGCCCAGGATTGCCAGCAGGGGATTGACGATCACGCGCTGGTAGGCCGAGTTCGCGTTACTGCTGAGGCCTCGCGGCAGACCGCGCGGAGTGTCGTGATCTGAGTCGAAGAGGGTCGGCGACGGTTCGGTTTGCACGCGGAACCTGTTTCCTGGCCATTGACAAAGAGATGTGGCGTTTCCTGTCCTACTAGAATAGTAGCATCCCAGCAGGTCTGGTCGAGCCGTCTCCGTCCAGCGTCGCTTGACAGATCAAGGAAATCCACGCGATAATCAAACCCCGCTTGGCTTTACGGCGATCAGCCAGGCCCCTGCCCCGTGTCTTTTCTCCGGGAACCATGATGGCGACGAACGGCAGAAACGCGACAGACGATCGGCTTCTCGAGATACTCGATCGACGGATCATGGTCCTCGATGGGTCAATGGGTGCGCTTCTTTACTCGTACAACCTCACCGAGGAAGACTTTCGCGGGCAGCGGTTCGCCCAGCACGGCAGCGACCTGAAGAATTGCACGGAAGTGCTCGTGCTGACCCGGCCCAAACTGATCGAAGACATCCACCGCGCGTATCTTGAAGCCGGTGCGGACATCATCGAGACCGACACGTTCAACGGCACCGCCGTCTCGCTTGAAGAGTTCGGGCTTCAGGACCACGTTTTTGAGCTGAATCGAGCCGCCGCGGAGCTGGCCCGCGACGCCGCCGACGAGTTCTCCCGCAAAGAACCCTCCAGGCCCCGCTTCGTCGCCGGCAGTATTGGCCCGACCAAGAAGCAGCTCTCGATGGGCATTCACGTCGAAGATCCCGGCCGTCGCGACGTGACGTTCGACGAGATGGTCGAAAACTACAAGACCCAGGTCAAGGCTCTCATGGCCGGCGGCGTTGACCTACTCTTGCCGGAAACCTCGTTCGACACCCTGGTGCTGAAAGCCTGCCTGTTCGCCATCGACTCGGTCTTCGAGGAGACCGGTTCGAAGCTTCCCGTGATGATCTCGGGGACGATCTTCGACAACCACCGCACCCTGTCGGCGCAGCCCGTCGAGGCGTTTTATTACTCGGTCTCCCACTTCCCAGCGCTTTCCGTGGGGCTGAACTGCGCGGTGGGGGTCGAGCAGATGCGCGACTCGATCGAGAGCCTCTCGTCGATTTGCCGGACCAGGATCTCCTGTTATCCGAACGCCGGAATGCCTGATGGGTTCGGGGGTTCCTGGGCGATAAGGAACACACCGCGGAGGTTCTCGCCGAGTTTGCTCACAGCGGTTGGCTGAACATCGTGGGCGGCTGCTGCGGCACCACGCCCGAGTGGATCTCGGCCATCGCGCGAGCTGTAGAGGGTGTTCCCCCGCGCCGGATTCCCAGCTTGCCGCACCGGTCAACCTACAGCGGCATGGAGCCGCTGGTCGTCCGGCCGGAAGCCAACTTTCTCATGATCGGCGAGCGGACCAATATTACCGGTTCGAAGCGGTTCGCCCGCTTGATCAAGAGCGGCGATTATGAGTCGGCCCTGGCCGTCGTGCGCGAGCAGGTCGAGGCTGGGGCCAATATCGTCGACGTGAACATGGACGAAGGCCTGATCGACGGCGAGAAGGCCATGACCCGGTTCCTCAACCTGGTCTCGGCCGACCCCAACATCGCCAAGGTCCCGATCATGATCGACAGCTCGAAGTGGAGCGTCATCGAGGCCGGGCTCAAATGCGTGCAAGGAAAATCGATCGTCAACTCGATCAGCCTCAAGGAAGGTGAGGCGAAGTTTCTCGAGCAGGCCCGGCTCGTCCGCCGCTACGGAGCGGCGGTGGTGGTAATGGCGTTCGACGAGAAGGGCCAGGCGGTCACGCGAGAAAACAAGGTCGCTATCTGCCAGCGCGCGTTCAAGCTGCTCGACCGAAGAAGTTGGGTTCCCGCCGGAGGACATCATCTTCGACGTCAACATCCTGACTGTGGGGACCGGAATCGAGGAACACAATAACTACGCCGTCGAGTTCATCGAGGCCGTCCGCGAGCTGAAACGGCTGCTGCCCGACGTGAAAACGTCTGGCGGCGTGAGCAACGTGTCGTTCTCCTATCGCGGCAACGACGTCGTGCGCGAGGCCATGAACGCCGCGTTTCTCTATCACGCGATCGCCGCGGGGCTTGACATGGGGATTGTCAACGCCGGCCAGCTCGAGGTCTACGAAGAGATTCCCAAGGACCTGCTCGAGCGTGTCGAGGATGTGCTGCTCAATCGCCGTCCCGACGCCGCTGACCGGCTGACCGAGTTCGCCGAGACGGTCAAGTCAGCGGGCAAGAAAGACAAGGCGAAAGAATTGGCCTGGCGCGATGGGCCCGTGGCCGAGCGGCTCAAGCATGCGCTGATCACCGGCACGGTCGATTACGTAGAAGACGATGTCGAGGAGGCGCGCCAGCTTTACGATCGTCCCTTGTCGATCATCGAAGGGCCGCTCATGGACGGCATGAACGTCGTGGGGGACCTCTTCGGCGCGGGAAAGATGTTTCTGCCCCAGGTGGTCAAGAGCGCCCGGGTGATGAAAAAGGCCGTCGCCTATTTGACGCCCTTCATGGAGGCCGAGAAGGCCAAGGCCATCGCCGCCGGAGGGAGCGCGTCGGAGCACAGGTCGCGCGGCAAACTGCTCATGGCAACCGTCAAGGGAGACGTGCACGATATCGGCAAGAACATCGTCGGCGTCGTTCTTGCTTGCAACGACTACGAGGTGATCGACCTGGGGGTGATGATCCCTTGCGACGACATCTTGAACAAGGCGCGGGAGCACAAGGTTGACATCATTGGCCTCTCGGGCCTGATCACGCCCTCGCTCGACGAGATGGTGCACGTCGCCCGCGAGATGCAGCGAGAGGGGTTCACGTTGCCTCTCCTGATCGGCGGCGCGACCACAAGCGCCAAGCACACGGCGGTCAAGATCGCGCCGCAGTATCATGGGCCTGTCGTTCACGTCAAGGACGCGTCCAAGAGCGTCGGGGTGGTCGACCGGCTTAGCCGGCCCGAGGCGCGAGCCGAGCTCGACCGCCAGAACAGGGCCGTGCAAGCAAAGGAGCGTGAGGCGTTCAGCAACCGCCGCGAGCGCAAGCTCGTCAGCTACGAGGAAGCCTGCCGCAGGCGATTCGTCATTGATTGGACCGCCACCGAGATCGACGTGCCGTCTTTCCTGGGCCCGAAGGCGCTCGACAGCTTTCCGACTGTCCGACCTGGTCCCTTATATCGACTGGTCTCCGTTCTTCATGACCTGGGAAATGAAAGGCAAATACCCCGCGATCCTGAACGATCCGGCTGCCGGGCCTGTAGCGCGCGACCTCTTTGCGAAGGCGACGGCCATGCTCGACAGAGTGGTGCGCGAGGGATCTTTGAAAGCCAATGGCCTTTATGGCTTCTTTCCGGCCAATTCCGACGGCGATGACGTGATCGTCTACACGGACGACACGCGCACAACCGAACGGTGCCGCTTCCACTTCTTGCGCCAGCAATGGGAGCGACAGGGGCAGACCGAGTTCCGCAGCCTGGCTGATTATGTGGCGCCCGCAGCATCGGGCCGGGCCGACTACGTGGGGGCCTTCGCGGTGACCACGGGCATCGGCATCGAACACCTCATCACCGATTTCAAGGCCGATCACGACGACTACAGCGCCATCATGATCGAGGCTCTCGCCGACCGTCTGGCCGAGGCGTTCGCCGAGTGTCTGCACCAGCGGGCGCGTCGCGACTGGGGCTACGGGCGCGACGAAGGACTCTCTCACGAAGACCTGATCGCCGAAAAATACCGAGGCATACGTCCGGCCGCCGGCTACCCAGCCTGTCCCGACCACACCGAGAAGGCAACCCTGTGGCAGTTGATGGACGTCGAGCACGCGACCGGCATTCGCCTGACCGAAAGCTACGCCATGCACCCCGCCGCTGCCGTCAGCGGACTCTACTTCGCCCACCCCAAGGCACGCTACTTCGCCGTTGACATGATCACCAGAGACCAGGTGGAGAACTACGCGGCACGTAAGAAGGTGCCCATCCCGACCGTGGAGCGTTGGCTGGCGCCCAACCTGGCGTACGATCCGGTCTGAGCGGCAACTCGACTTGTATTCCCTTCCCAGCCCGCAGGGGATCGTGCCATTTTGAGATCGCTGTCGACTCGACGCCCGGGATAGAATAACGAAGGACGCTCCGCCCAAGCAGCACACAATTGATCGCGCACCTCGCTGGGGAATCTCAAATCATGGTCAAAAAGCATGCGAACGTGGGAGCCATCTCGGTCGCCTTCGTGGGTCTCGCATTTTTCTCGTGGTTTCCGCCGCCGTCGCGCGGCCAGGACCCGGCTCCGTCCAACACAGCCCCCGCGGCGAACTCGACCGCCAACACAACCAATCAACCCAACCGGACTGTGGGCTCGGTTCCCGATTACATCCGGCCCCAGGCGCACCAGACCCAGCGCAGGCGGAGTATCATCCACCACTACCCGTATCCCTATCCAGGAGCCTACTACGCCGATGAGACCGCCGGCTTTCGCAACCCGGGCGGCGTCGGCAGGTACGCCGAGTATTATCCGCCCGGCGACCGCTTTCAGGTTGAGGGAGATCCCGTGCGAGTGGCCCAGTTCGGCGTGGGCGGCTACCCCAGCCAGGCGGACCAAAGAGCCGCGCAGCAGCTCGGAATCTCACGCAACAATTCGCTCCAGCAGCACATCGACAACTACGCGATGCCGCACTACGGCTACGGTTTCGGAATGGGCGGCTTCGGCGGCTTCTGGTGAGCCGCCGTCGCGTTCGACAGACAGAGAAGGCCGGGTGTGGATGAGGACCTCATTCCTCCTCAATCCCCGCGCGCGATTTCTGGTACTTCTCGACGATCTGCTGCTGGACGTTGGGGGAACGGGCTCGTAACCACGCAGCTCCATGGTGAACGATCCCTGGCCGGCGGTCATGCTCTTGAGATTGGTGGCGTACGAGAGCATCTCGGCCAAGGGCACGATCGCCTGGATCACCTGGAGTCCGCCGGGCAGGGAATCCATGCCCGTGATGTGGCCACGGCGGGTTGACATGTCGGCCGAGATGTCGCCGAACTTGGCGGCGGGAACGGTCACCTCGACCGAGACGATCGGCTCCAGGAGAGCGGGGTGGGCCTTGTCGAACGCCTTGCGAAACGCCGTGGCCGCGGCCGTCTTGAACGCCTGCTCCGAGCTATCGACCGGGTGATCCTTGCCGAAATAGACTTCCACTTCAATGTCAACCACCTGGTTGCCAGAGATCACCCCCTTGTCCATCTGCTCGCGCACGCCTTTTTCAACGGCCGGGATGTACTGGTTGGGGATGGTCCCACCCTTCACGGCATCGACGAAGTTGAACCCCTTGCCCCGCTCGACCGGCCGCACTCGCAGGTGAACCTCACCAAACTGCCCTCTGCCGCCGCTCTGCTTCTTGTGCCGGTGGTCGGCCTCGGCATTGCCCGTGATGGTTTCCAGGTAGGGCACGTGGGGGATGTGGGTTGTCATCTCCAGCTTGTAGCGGTTCTTGAGCCGCTGCTGGATCACGTCCAGGTGCAAATCGCTCATTCCCGAGATCACCAGCTCGTGCGTCTGCGTGTCGCGGCGGATCGAGAATGTCGGGTCTTCATCGGCGATCTTGGCCAGACCAGCCGAGATCTTGGCCTCGTCTTCACGGGCCTTGGGAACGACGGCGCGGGGGACCATCGGCGTGGGAAAGCTGATGGGACGGACCTTGAGGCTGGAAACCGCGGTATTGCCGCCCACGTTGCTGACCGTGTCCGAGACGTGCAGGTCGTCAAACTTGGCGATGGCGATGATGTCACCGGCGATGGCCTCGGGCACCTCTTCCTGCGCTTTGCCCTGGAGCACGTAAAGATGCCCGGCCTTCGTGGACTTGCCGCTCCTCAAATTGACAATCGTGGTATCGGAGGCGATCCGACCGGAGACGATCCGCAGATAGCTCATCTTGCCCATGAACTGGTCGTATGTGGTCTTGAACACCTGGGCGACGAGGGTGCCGTCCTCGGCGGGAAGGATCTCTTCCTCGGGTGCGGAATCGCCGTCACCGCGGGTGCCGAACCGGTGCACGTCGGCCGGGCTCAAGCCGCAGGCGGAGATCAAGTCGAGCAGTTCCTTGACACCCAGGTCTTTGCGCGTGCAGACGCAGAGCACCGGCACGAGCTTGCCGGCGGCGATGGCGTCGTGGGCGGCCCTGCGCAACTCGTCGACCTCGATTGCCTCGCCTTCGAGATAACGCATCATCATTTCTTCGTCGGTTTCGACGATCTGCTCGACAAGCATCTGGTAAGCTTCGGTCGGCGGTAGCGGGCAGCCGGGCGGGTTCTCGTCGTGGGTCTGGAGCACGTTGACGACGCCGGAAAACGACGTGCCTTGGCCGATCGGCACGTTGAACGGCACGCACTGGTTGCCAAACGTCTCCCGGATCGCTTCCAGGTCGGCCCGGTAGTTGACATTTTCGGCGTCCATCTTGGTGATGGCGATGAAGCGTCCGAGATCGAGGCGCCTGGCCTCCTGAAAGAGCCGCCGCGTGTTGACCTCGATGCCCGATGGACCCGACACGGCGAGCACTACGTTTTCGACCGCCGCAAGTGCACTCAAGGCATTGCCGATGAAGTCGGGATAACCCGGCGAATCGACTAAGTGGATCTGCTTGCCGGACCAGGCCAGATGGCCGAGATGACAATCGATCGTATAGTGCCTTCGCTTCTCCTCATCGTCGTAGTCGAGCGTGCTGGTGCCGTCGTTGACCGATCCCTTCCGGCTGGTCGCACCGGCGGTGAAAAGCAGGGCGTCGGCAAGGCTGGTCTTGCCAGACGCCCCATGTCCCGCGAGGGCGACGTTGCGGATATCTGCGATGTGATACGCTGTGGTCATGATCGTATCTCCGGAACGGAGGTGAAATCGGTTACGCACGACAGGAAGTGGCATTCACTCGCTTGATCGCCTCGGCCAGTGTAAACCTTCCCTCGTAGAGAGCACGCCCGAGGATGCAGCCGGCGATGGGCAATGCACGCAGGAGATCCAGGTCCTCGAGGCTTCCGACGCCCCCCGAGGCGATCACGGGCGCCTTGACAGACTCGGCCAGTTCTCGCGTGGCATCAAGGTTCGGACCCTCTAGGGTGCCATCGCGCGTGATGTCGGTATAAACGATCGCCGCCAGCGGCGAATCATCGAACCGGCGGGCCAGCGCGACGGCGTCGACCGTTGACGTTTCGAGCCAACCCTCTGCGGCCACTTTGCCCGCTCGCGCGTCAAGGCCGAGGATCAGCCGGTGCGGGTATCCATCAATCATGGCACGGAACCAATCCGGATCGCGGAGGGCCTGGGTGCCGACAATCACGCGGTCGACACCGGCGAGCAGCCAGGCAGCGATCGTGCCCTGGTCGCGCACGCCGCCGCCAAGCTGGCAGGGTATCTTGATTCGCGCCATGATCCGCTGGACCGACGTGATGTTTACAGGTCTGCCGGTCTTGGCCCCGTCGAGGTCGACCAGATGAATCAAGCCCGCCCCTTCGGACTCAAAGCGCGCCGCCATCTCGGCGGGATCATCACCGAAGACCGTCTCTTGACCGTAATCCCCCTGACGGAGGCGCACGCATAACCCGCCCCGCAGGTCGATCGCCGGGATCACTCGCATGAATCTTCACCAAAGCGACAGAGGACCTTCAACGAACTCAATGTATCCCTGCCGGAGAGTCATCGCAAGGACCGAGTGTCGCGGCCGGCCAGGCAAGCTGCGCAAAGGCAGAATGAAGACGGCCCGAGTTGGTTGCTCGGGCCGTCTGCGATCGTCCCAGACGCTACGCGAAGTTGGCGGGTCGCGCCGCCAAAGATTCAAAGCAATCCGTGTCGAATGCCCGCCAGCCCGTGTGCAGCCGCGCCTTGGTTGACCAGCTTGTGTCCCGCCTGCACAGCGGCATGCGTCTTCTTGGCCGGCTTGTTGTGGCCATGGCGGATCGGGCGATGCTGCTTGCCGCCCTTGGGATGGAGGGGGCTCGGAGGCCCGTTCGTGCCCTGCAGGTTGCTTCCGGATGTGGTCGTGAGCGGGACCGTCAGGTTGCTGGTCACCAGCCCCGAAACCAGCGACGAGCCGATCGGTGAGCCGAGCCCGGTGACCGTGTTGGATCCGCTCGATGGGCTGCTGCCGGGCGTGGTCGTCGCCGCCAGGCTCGCGCCGGAGCCCAAACCGCTTGAGGGCGAGCGGAACGGGAAGCCGCCGAAGCTCCACGAGCCGCCGAATGGGCCGAAAATGCCGGGATACGTCGGGGCGGCTGTGATCGAGTGAAAATTTGTCGCAGGCATTGCGTAAAGCGTGGGAAGTGTTTGCGTGGGGCCGTCCAGACTGCCCTTGCCGGCGATGGCACGTCCCTGGTTGACGATCGCGATCAAGGCCGCCCACGCGGGCGCGCCGAGGCTTGTCCCGCCCACATATTGAACCGTCGGTGCACCGCCGTAGGGCTGCGTCTGGTAAACCGGAACACCCGAGTTCGGGTCGGCGTCGAACGCGACGTCCGGCGTGCTCCGGGCACCGGTGGACTGGACGGACGCCTGGTAACTCGGCTCCGGCTCATACCGGCTGTATCCTCCGCCGCTGGAACTCCAGGCCGTTTCGGATTGATAGGCTCCCGAAGCGCCCAGATTAAGCGTGGTGCCACCGACCGAAAGCACGTTGGGCGAGGTCGCCGGGTAAGACGCTCCCGCGTAGGAACCGCTGTCTCCACTGGACGCGACGAAAGTGATCGCCACGTGGCCGGGCGGCGTCGTGAAATACGAGTCGTACGACGCCTCGTTTGACATCTCGCCAAACCCCCAGCTCATGGACACGACCACAACCCCCGGTGTGTACCGCGCGGTATTGACTGCTGAGAGCAGGTCCTGGAGAGACTGCGATTTGGCTTCAACCACGAGGATGCTGGCGCCTGGCGCGACCGCGTGAGCCCACTCGACGTCGAGCGACTCTTCGCCCGCCCAGCCGCTGTTCGTCTGACCGCCCGCCTGGTTGATCACGCTCAGCGAGGGATCAGGCAGCTTGTACATCTGATCGAACGTCTTGAGGTCGGATGCAAGCGTCGGGTCGTGGTACGCCTCGATGAGGGCGATGGTTTCCCCCGAGCCGTTGCCCTTTACCGTGGCTCCCGAGGATGTGGTGAACTGAATGCCGCTGAGGCCATACGCGCCTGTTAACAGGGCAGGCGTGAGGCCGGAAAGCAAGCAGCGGTCGTCAAGCTGATCGACGAGCGGCCGGAGGCGAAGGCCGCGACGGCGGTTGCGCATAATGACCCTCTCAAGTGTGCTATGCCATCCGTTGCAAGGTCAAATCCGAGAGCGCAGCGCGAAACGCGAGCATCTTGCTTCAGGTGCCGTCATAGACTGCGCTTCACGGCGGTCTGGCGATCCGAACGTCGCCCCATTTGCACGTTCAAATCGTGCCCGATTCACGGGCTGCTCGGCGTGAATCAAGAGTCTGTGCGTCTCCGCTTGCAGAATCTTACCCTACGCCTTGGGGGCGGGCCAGAAAAAAGCGTGAAACCGCGATCCAGTTCGAAGCGCTCGGGGCAGCCTGGAGCTCCCGGGTGCGAGCGTGTCCAACCCGTATTCCCAGAACCGAAGAATCGTCTATCGTGCGGGCTTGAAGGAATTCGTTCTCTCCGGAATAGGATGTTCACCCGGCACTATGAGCGTGGGCTCGCCACCCGCGATCGAGGCCGCGGCCCCGGCGAGGGAAGCCATGGAAGAAGGCCTTGAGCGCGATCTCCTCTTCTTCTGGCGATCCGCCGCCGTGATCTTGATATCACCGATCACTATCCTCGCCGGGATGCCCGCTGTGCTTCGCCTGATCTCGAGCGGCTGTGTGTGGCTAAGTTGCTGGAGCCTTCAGGGTGCCTGGCAAAACGTCGCGACAGGGTTTCCCGTCGCGCTGGCGGTCGCGGCGCTCTGGTTTGCAACCTGTAATTCACTCGAATGGGTTGCGAAACACCCCGGCCGATTCGTCGTGACGACGACCGGTCTGCTGGTGGGGCTGATTCTCGAATTCTTGTCCCTCACGTTCCGGACCGGGCAATTCCCGCTCGCTGAACTCGGCTTCGGCGTTCACAAGACCTGGTTCCTGTGCGGTTCCCTGGCAGTTGGCAGTGTCAATCTTGTGTGGCTCATCACCGCGCGGAAGCAGATTGACCACCTGGAAAAGCCGGTCCCGATCGAGACCGCGCCGAGCACGATGCCGGAACGTGATCGAGCCGTGCCCAGCCCACATTTCGCTCTTGGTGAACGTTCACACCCCGTGAGGCTCGAACCATACCGCCCGCCGCCCGATACCCGGACGCGTCGAAGTCCAGGAGGTAAGTAGAGTAGCGGAGGGGCGGGATCGGTTAGGCTTCGGCTTACGTCCGTGTCAGGGTTTCCCCGTTCGTGGCTCAATATCCGCTGGCCATGCGATCGACGCCGCCTCCGCCCTCTTCAAACCGGACGGACGGTTTTCCCGTATCCGGCTTTACCGACCGATCTCGCTCCAAGACATGCACAGGGAGTCATCCTCAGACAATCACAATGGCCGCAGGCCGAAGCGCTGCAGTTGGGCATAGATTGTCGTGCCTTCCGGAGGTCGGAAGGGTCGTTGACTCCGACGTCGCAGATGACGACTCAAGCGTGAGCCGATATACCAGTTCAGCCGCCGGAATACCGATCGGGGATAACCGTAGCGGTAATACCGACTCCAGCTCATCGTCCACCGGTTGATCTCGCGGATCACCTGAGGGATGGGCAGAGAGCATCGCTGGGGTCCGGTCAGGTCCCGGATCTTCTCCCGAGCTCGAGCCATCGCTTTCGCAGAAGGTATCACGTTGAGATAACGGTGATCGCGACCATGAAGATCGCGGTCGTAGCGTAACGTGAACCCCAAGAACGTCAGGCTCTCACCCGGTTCGCGCATCTTGACGATGCGGGTCTTTTCACGATTGATCGTCAACCGGAAGCGCCCTTCGAGCATCCTCTCAATCCAATTGACCAACTGGCTCGATTGATAGCGTGCCAGCACCACAAAGTCATCAGCGTAGCGCACGAGCTTGGAGTTCGCCCATCTCCCGGGTCCGTCATGACGGCCGTGCTGCTTCTCGACCAATGCAGGTAGATGTTCGCGAGGAGCGGCGAAATCACGCCCCCAACAATGTTGCAAAATCGTTCCTGATTCCTGACTCTGTCATTTCCAGATCGCGGCTTCGACCGAAGTACGGGCACGGATGGCAGCCCCGACTCGATCCCGATCCAAGGCAGGCTGGCGGCCGCGCTCTCGGAGAGGAGGAGTCAACATGATCACGTCCCCACGGAGGCCCACGCTCAGTCCTCCTGTCACCCGCCACTTCGAGTTCACTCGGCTTCAGGAACAATTGATCGCGCGTGCATATCAAGTCTTGATCCCGGTCGTTTCGCACCGCCTGGATCGGCCGCGATCCAGCCGCAACCACGCGACCGTGGTCCAAACTATCCAGTCCAAGGTCGGGGGGGGTTGACGAACCATGATCACAGACAATCTCCGCGTGGCGCTCTACGCCCGGGTTTCGGGGGAACAGCAGGAGAAGGAGGACACAATCGCCAGCCAGCTCGAGGTGGTCACTGAGCGGATCGCCGCTGATGGCTTGGATTGCGAGCCCGAACTGCACTTCGTGGACGACGGCGTCAGCGGCTACATCCTGGCCCGACCGGCACTCGAGCGACTTCGGGACCAAGCCGCCGCCGGAGCCATCGACCGCCTCTATATGCTCGATCCGGATCGACTCTCACGCAAGTATGCCTATCAGGTCTTGATCCTCGAGGAACTTATCCGGTGCGGCGTCGAGGTCGTCTTCTTGCGCAACCCCGTCGGCCGCAGTCCGGAAGCCGACTTGCTGCTTCAGGTCCAAGGGATGATCGCGGAATACGAGCGCGCCAAGATCATGGAGCGTTGCCGCAGGGGCAAGCAACACGCCGCCCGCCGCGGTTCGGTCAACGTCCTCAGCGGCGCGCCGTACGGCTACCGTTACATCGGCAAACACGAGGGAGGTGGCGAGGCGCGTTATCAGGTCCTCGCTGAAGAGTCCCGGGTCGTGCGGAAGATCTTCGAATGGGTGGGTCAGGAACGGTGCTCGATCGGCGAGGTGTGCCGACGCCTCCGGCGCGACAGTATCCCGACGCGGACCGGGAAATCGGCCTGGGATCGCGCGACGGTCTGGTTGATCCTCAAGAACCCTGCCTACAAGGGGACCGCGGCCTTCGGCAAGACGCGCTCAGGCGAGTTCAAGCCTCAACGCCTCCGCCCGCAGCGAGGCCGTCCCGAACACCCCCGGCGACCGGTCTCACGGGTTGATACATCCTCGAAAGATCAAATCTTCATTGAAGTCCCCGGGCTGGTGAGCGAAGACCTCTTCCTGGCTGTCCAGGCCCAGCTTGAAGAGAACCGGCAACGCCGTCGCGACCGGCCCGGCGGTGGCCGATATCTGCTCCAGGGCCTGGTCGTCTGCAAGCGCTGCGGCTACGGCTGCTACGGCAAGCCGACGAGCCGAGCCGCGTCCGAGGGTAAGGGTAGGGTCCCCTACGCGTACTACCGTTGCACGGGCTCTGACGCCTATCGTTTCGGCGGGCAGCGCCTCTGCTGGAACAAGCAGATCCGCACCGATATCCTTGATGCTGCCGTCTGGGAGGATGTACGAGGTCTCCTGTCCGAGCCGGAGCGGGTCCGGGAGGAGTACGAGCGGCGACTGCAGGGTGCCCAGGGCGGGCCGAATCAGGAGGTGGAGCATCTCGGCAAATTGATAAATAATGTGAAAAAGATGATTTCTCGATTAATCGATGCTTACGGCGACGGGTTGCTCGACAAATCGGAGTTCGAGCCCCGGATCTCGGCGGCAAGGACGCCGCTCTCGAGATTGGCGGAGGAGCATCGACAACGAATCGGCGAGGCCGCCCAGGAGGCGGAATTGCGACTGGTGATCGGTCAGTTGGAGGAGTTCGCACGTCGCGTCTCGCAAGGGTTGCAAGAGCCGGACTGGGCCACGCGACAGGAGGTGGTTCGGGCCCTGGTGAAGAAGGTCGAGGTCGACGAAACGGAGATCCGCATCGTGTATCGGGTCAGTCCGTCCCCTTTTGAGAGAGGCCCCCAACAACGTGGTTCGCAACATTGTTGGGGGCGTGATCACACCGCCCTGCGGCGTCCCCTGCTTTGGCCGAGAGGCTTTCGTGCGACCGTTTTCGTCGGTCTCGATCACGGGACTCTCCAACCACATGCGGATCAACTTCAGAACCTTGCCATCGGCAATGCGTCGCTCCAGGCATTTGATCAAGGCATCATGAGGGATGGTATCGAAGTACGACTTCAGGTCGGCGTCATACACCTCCGTGAAACCGGCCGACAGGTACTGACGAATGGCGTCGATCGCTTGATGGGCATTTCGACCCGGACGAAACCCATACGAGCTGTCCAGGAAGTCTGCCTCAAAGATCGGCTCCAGCACCAGCAACACTGCGGCTTGAACGATGCGGTCTCTGACCGTTGGTATACCAAGCGGTCGCAGCCGTCCGTCCGGCTTGGGGATGTAGACGCGCTTCACCGGTTGCGGCCGATAGGTCCCGGTGCGGAGTTCCTCCTGCAACTCCCGAAGGAAGGCATCCAGATCAGGACAATTGTATATGTCCTGGCAGGTTACGCCATCCACACCGGGAGCGCCGTTGTTCTTCAGCACCAACCACCACGCAGCACGCAACACGTCGTCCCGGTAAATTCGGTCATGCAGAGCATAAAACCGGAATCCGGGCTCCTGCTTGGCCTTGCGGGCCAGTTTCCATCTCAGTTCAGAGACTTTCTGCGGCAGCAAGATCCCGGACTTCGTTTCTGGCTGAGCCAGTTGCTCGTCCCAGTTCAAGCCACCGTGTTCTTCCGTAGTGGGATTTTGGTCCAAGCGGATCTCCTTACGTCTGATGAAAACAATTCAGACGGCAGGGGTCCTTCGCTCCACGGGAGTTACCCCGCTTCGTCGCTACTATGGCCCCCTCCGACTCCCGCCCGCGTCCGGCGCCGGTTATTGATTTCCGTCCCCAGTTGCTCGGACCCATGCCATGGGTCTTTCGCACGCGGGCGGGCCTCTCAGGTTCCTCGCGGATCTTTCGACGCCCGCCGTCCCCTCTCACCCCGGGTAGCCCATCCGCTGCACGTGCTCGTTACTTCACGGATGGTGTCTGGTTTCGCCCCTAGTGGAAGGTTGACCACTACCTCTAGTATAACGAGGCCGAAACGGGTTCGCTTTCGCTACGGCTGACGTCTACGCCTTCTTGGACTCCGACGACGAGGTTGCCCGCGTCGCCGCCGAGTCGGCTTCATGGTGAACGAGCAATTGCCATGGTCAGTACCTTTCAACTGACAAGATCAACGAGACTTAGCCTGACGAACCACCGGTTACTGAAGCAATCCGACCGAGCTTGCGCTCTCACTCCAACCCGTACCTCCGGAGCTTCTGCCGTAGCGTCGCCCGGTGAATGCCGATCTGCCGCGCGGCCAGGGCGCGGTTGCCTTGATTCTGGCGCAGGACCGATTCCAGCAGCGGCGGCTCGACCAGTGCGAGAACGCGATCGTAGAGGGTCGGTTCGGTCGAGGAAGACAGGGACGGGTTGCGCATCTCGGCTTCGATCCACGTGACGATCTGGCCGCGGAGTTGATCTTGCGCGGAGCGTGCAGGCAACGAATCCGCACGGGCTGGAGGCGGCAGGTGCTCGACGCGAATATCGCGCCCGCGGGCGACGATCGCCGCCCGCTCGATGGCATTTTTCAGCTCTCGCACGTTTCCTGACCACGGACGCGACACCAGCTCACGAACGACGTCGTCTCGAATCGACATGTGCTCGTAGGTTCTCTTGACGAACTGGGCCAGAAAGCGGACCGCGAGCACAGGAATATCTTCGCGCCGATCGCGTAGGGCAGGCACGTGGATTGGAAAGACACTCAGCCGAAAGAACAGGTCTTCCCGAAACGCTCCGGATGACATCAGGGCATCGAGCGGCCGGTTGGTGGCGGCCAGGAAGCGAACGTTGACCGGCCTGGGCCGGGCATCACCCACGGGAGTGATCTCACGGTGCTCGATGGCGCGCAGCAGCTTGACCTGGGCGGCCGCGGGAACGTCGCCCAGCTCATCAAGGAGCACGGTTCCTCCGTCGGCGAGCTCGAGCAGCCCCTTGCGATCGACGGTCGCGCCCGTGAATGCGCCGCGCTGGTGGCCGAAGAGCTCGCCCTCGATCAGGCCGGGGCTGAGTGCCGCCAGACAGACGGGCAAGAACGGCCGGCGGCTGCGGGTGCTGTGGCGATGGATCGCCCGGGCGACCAGCTCCTTACCGGTGCCGCTTTCGCCGGTAATGAGCACGGGCACGTCGCTCGGGGCCACCAGGGCGATTTGTTTGTAAAGCTCTTGCATGATGGCAGAATGGCCGATCAAGGCCGGTGGATCGTCCGCCGCGAGCCGCCCGCCAGGTGCGTGCTTGTCGTTCGGGTCGTCCTGGTCTTCGTCGATCGCCGGACGGCTTCGCTTACTCTCCAGCGCGCGACCCACAACCGCGACGGCCTGGTCGAGATCGAACGGCTTGACCAGGTAATCGAACGCTCCTCCCTCCATGGCACGGACCGCGGTGTCCAGATTGCCGAAGGCGGTGATCACGATGATCGGCGCCGGACCGACCAGGTCTTTAAAGCGCGAGAGCGCCGCCAGGCCGTCCATGCCTGGCAGCCTGACGTCCAGTACGACGGTGTCCAGCGGCGAAGCGCCGGCGATCTTCAGGCCATCCTCGGCCGACGAGGCGATCTCGACGTCGTGGCCCTGGTCGCCCAGGAACTCGCGAAACGCCCAGCAGATGCTCTCCTCGTCATCGACTATCAAGACTCGGCTCATGACTCATCCCACTGCGTGATCACCGTCGATCCTCGGCAAACAGAGCCGGAATCTCGTCCACGTGCCGTCGCGCGTCCATGACAATCTTCCATGATGCGCATGGGCGACATGCCTTGCCAGGGCAAGACCCAGGCCCGCTCCCTCGGGCTTGCTTGTGACGAACGGGTCGAACAGACTCTCTTGCAGGAGGCTCGGTGGACCGGGACCTGTATCGCTGACCTCGATGATGAGCTGACATTGCTCCTCCGCCAGGTCCAGTCGGACTGAACCGCCAGGCCCCGCGGCCTCGATGGCATTGAGTCCCAGGTTGAGAACCGCCCCCCGGAGACCCGGCTCATCGACGGCCGCGGTGATCTCCGACATGCCTGGGGAAACGACGAGCTCGACACGGCCGTGCTGTGCGGCCGGCTCGATGAGCGCGGCAACGTCGTTGATCAAACGGACCAGGTCGCATTGGACGTGAAGCCGCTCTTCATGCCGGCCCAGCGTGAGCAAGCCGCGCACTTGCTCCTCGATGAGTGTGAGCTGGCGGAGGGCCACGCTCAAGCTCGGTTCAGTGCCCGCTGCGCCACACCGTGTGCGATGGAGCTGAAGACTCAGACGCGCGCCGGTGACGGCATTGCGCAACTGGTGAGCCATCCCCGCGGCTAGCTGGGCCAGCAGGCCTATTCGCTCGGACTGGCTGATCGTCTCTCGCATCTGGTTAAGCTGGGCGCACATGAGGTTGATCGACCGCTCCAGGTCTTGAATCTCGTCATCGTGCCGGCCCGGTTCCAGCGCGCGGAAATCACCCTGGGCGATCCGGGCCACCTGGTGCTCCAGGCGGTGGATGCGACCGCTTAACCGATGGGCTGTCCACGTGGTTGCCGCCGCCGCCAGCACCAGAGCCACCGCCCCGAGAATCAAGGGCGCCTGGGCAGACTCCCACCGTGCTTCCCGCCAGCTTGACTCCGGATACAACACCAGCAGGCCCGAACTCGAAGACGAGGATTGCGTTCCGAGCAAGACTGCCAGATGCCTCCGGCCACCGATATCCAAAGTCGGTGCCTCGCTCAGCGATTCGAGCGCATCTTTACTCAGGACGGGAATGCCGCCAAGGGCCGGCGCTTCGTTCATGAACGAGGGCTCGCTCGCCGCGCTCGGGCGACCTTCCGGGCCATAGGCCACAAAATGGGCCCCGGAAAGCTCGTGCATCCGCGTCAGGACGCCTTCGGTGAGCGGGAAGTTCGATCGTCCCAGGGCCAGGATTACCCCGTCGAGCCGACCGACGATCTGGCGCTCGGTCCGCCGCGCCGCCAGTGCGACCGAAGCCACCGTGATGGCCGCGATCGTCACGACCTGAATGGCGATGATCGGCACCAAGATCTGATGGAGGATTGGAAAACGCATGCTCAAAGCCGGCCTGGATTCAGCCTCGTTCACCCCTCCGCCATCGGCGTATCGATCCACGTACGCCGCGCGTGCGACTCGAGGACGGCATCGGCGACTTGCTGAGCTTTCAGCCCGTCATAAAAACTGGGGACGGCTTGCCGGCGCTCGACGATGGCCGAGATGAATTCCCACATCAAGTCATAACGGAAGACGGTGGCCGGAGCGCCTTGCGCGGGGTCGCGGGGGCTGCCCACGGGCTTGAGATATTCCGTGGGAACGTCAACGGGAGCAAGGTCCTGGCCGGTCTTGCCCAGGAGGATCGTATTCGGCTCGTGCAGTCGGTACACGGCCGATCCTTCCGACCCGTTGACCTCGGCCCACTCGTGGCCGAAGCCATCGCGATGATAGCCCTTGGCGAGCGTCGTGCCTTCCCAGACGCCCGTCGCGCCCGAGGCGAACTCGCCGATCAGGCACGACCAGTCGTCAACTTCCGAGGGTCGGCAAGGCGTTCCGTCAGCCGTCCTGTCGCGCGGTGCGAACCGGGCGACCGCGCCGCAAACGCGCGTGAGCGGGCCCAGCAGGTCGAGGGCGAAATCGATGCGGTGGATGGTCATGTCGAAAAGGTCGCCGGCCCCGGCGCGATTCTTGTATTGCCGCCAGCCCCAGCTAGTCTCGGGCCAGTCAAGGAACCGCTGCGATCGAAAATGCCTGGGTGTGCCAAGTGACCCGGATTTCAGAAGGTGCCGGAGGTACCGCATCGACGGCGCGAAACGATACGTGAAGGCCGTCATGTGCACGACCCCCGCATCGCGCGCGGCCTCGAACATTTCACGCACGTCATGCGCGCTCAGGCCCAGGGGCTTTTCACACATGATGTGCTTGCCGGCACGGGCCGCGGCCACCGCGATGGGTCGGTGCGTGTCGTTAGGAGTGGCGATCACCACAGCGTCGATCCCCTCCGATCGGCAGAGAGCCTCTGCGTCGGTCGTCGCTTCGTCGACGTTCCACTCGGCCTTGCGCCGCTCCAGCAGCACGGGATCAGCGTCGCAAATCGCCGCCAGGCGGGCGCGGCCGTCGAGAGCCAGTCCCGGCAAGTGATGATAGGCCGTCACCGCGCCCACGCCGATGAATGCCACCCGGATCGGTTCAGAGCCAGTAGTGTTCGCCATGGATGGTTGTCCTGCCCTGGTGCTTGCCTTCGACTTCCCGTCCTACTATCCTGCACAAAACTTCGCAAGTGTCGAGCGGCACGCGCGGCGAGCCGGCCGCCACAGCACGTCGAACCCCTCTCCTCCCCTGCTCCTTGAGAAAGGCGCGGGCCGTTACAGGACTTCGCACCATGGCAAGCGACAAACCAATCCGCGTAGGGATCATCGGCCTGGGATTCGGGGCCGAGTTCATCCCCATTTATCAAAACTATCCCGGCGCCGAGATGTACGCCATTTGCCGCCGCGACCGCAAAGGGCTCGACGAGTGTGGCGAGCGCTACGGCGTCAAGGCCCGGTACACCGAGTATCGCGAATTGCTCAAGGACCCCAGGATTGATGCGGTTCACATCAACTCGCCGATCCCCGACCACGCCTGGATGTCGATCGAGGCGTTGAACGCCGGCAAGCACGTGGCCTGCACGGTGCCCATGGCCACCTCGATTGACGAGTGCCGCCAGATCGTCGCCGCCCAGGCGCAAAAGCGGCAAGACCTACATGATGATGGAGACGGTCGTCTACAGCCGGGAATACCTGTTCGTCAAGGAGCTTTACGACAAGGGCGAGCTTGGCCGGCTTCAGTTCCTACGCGGCAGCCATCAGCAAGACATGGACGGCTGGCCCGACTACTGGCCAGGTCTTCCTCCCATGTGGTATGCCACGCACTGCGTGAGCCCCTGCCTGGCGCTCCTGGGCAAGCACGCGGAGAGCGTGGTCTGCCACGGCTCGGGCCGCATTCGCGAGGAGCTGATCCCCAAGTACGGCAGCCCCTTCGCCATCGAGACCGCGACCTTCAAGATTAAAGATTCCGATGTCGTCGCCGAAGTGACCCGCAGCCTCTTCGACGTGGCTCGGCAGTATCGCGAGAGCTTCGACGCCACCGGCAGCAAGAAATCGTTCGAGTGGCAGCAGGTTGAAAATGAAGACCCGGTGATACACACCAAGAGCACGCCCGAGCAGCCGCTGGCCGAGCCCGAGATTCCCAAGCAGGTCAAGGTGCCCGACTACGCTCGGCTGCTGCCCGAGGGAATCAGGCGGTTCACTCAGCCCGCGGCCATCCAGGACGCCGATCACCTTTCGTTCCTGCAAGGAGGCGGTCACGGCGGCTCGCACCCGCATCTCGTCCATGCCTTCCTGAGCGCACTCCGCGGCGAGCGTCCCCCCCTGCCCGACGCCGAGACCTCCGCCAACTGGACCATGGTCGGCCTGTGCGCCCACGAATCGGCCATGAAGGGAGGCGAGCGAGTGGCCATTCCGACGTTTTAACGCCGGCGCAGCTTGTGCCCTGCGATGACGCCGCTATTCCATGAATCGATTCCGGTGCAGATCTCCATGGATGTTGAAGTCACGATAGCGTATGCCGGTTGACTCCCAGATCGTTGACAGGCTCGGATAGGTGAGCATCAGGATCAGCACGGCCAGGAAGACCGGCCGGCCAAATCGCACGCGCAACCAATCCGCCCCTTCAGCGATCATCAGATAAAACGCCGGCACCAGCTCGATCAAAAGTCGGCCGTGAAAAGGGTACTTCCTCACGGCGGCGGCGCAGAAGGCCAGGCCGATGGGCATGACCAGAAACAAAAAGAGCTCCGGATGCCGGCGTCCCAGACTGAATGCTCCCAGAAGCCATAGCACAACCGGCAAGACAACCACGTAAACCGGAAGCGACCATGGAACGAGATAGAGCGGGTTCACGAAGATTTCCAGCACCAGCCCGCCCGCCGTGAGCAGGTCGGCCGTGCTCCGGGGAGGAAACGGAACAAACGCAAAATTCCAGAAGACGTACATCGTCGTCGCCGGGTGCAGGAGCGCGCGAGATGCTTGATAAGACAGGAAAAAGCTCGCCGCCCAGACCAGGGCGATCATGGCTAGCCACACGACCTCTCGCCAGTTGCGTTGCCGCATCTTCACGGCGATCAGCACGGCACCGCTGCCGGCGATCATGAAGACGGACGGAAACGACAACCAGGGAGCGGCCGCGGCCAGCACACCCAGAATCGCGATTCTTCGCTTGCACAGAGGATGGTCCAACAGATCCGAGGAAATAAGCAGGATGGCCAGTCCGTAAAGGAGGTCGCTGGAATAGGGCTTGACCTCGCTCGAGTAATAGACCAGGTCATCCGAGAGTGCGAACATGAACAGAGCCGCCATGGCCGCAGGCTCGGACAGCCAGCGTAACGCCAGCTTTCGAACCAGCCAGAGGCTGGCGATTCCGCACACGAGCGGCAGGAACCTCGTCACGTAGCCCGACAGCCCCAGGAGGCCTATGATCACTCTTTGAATGATCATGAACCCGATCGGGGCAAGCTGGTCGCCGTTCAGCGGTCCCGAGAAATCGAAGATCCGACTTTCGTACAGGTTGCCCAGTAAACTCGCTTCGTCCATCCAGTACGGCCGGTTGTTGAGGTACACCCAGATTCGCAGGAACACGCCGAACCCGACCAGGACCCAGTCGGGGTTGTCGCGCATGCGCGCAGGGCTCTCCAGAGAGGGGCAAGGTCGATCTCGCGGGAGAGGATTCCGCGTGGTCCCGCTTTCGATTCCGATTCCAAAAAGCTCTCCTCGCAGCAGCTCACGACCAATCAATGGCAAGGTTCACCAGGAAAATATCGTCGACACTGAACCGCTTGCTGTCAATCAATCGATCCCGAGCGACTCGCAGCAGCGCGGCGATGGCGCAGATAAAATGGAAAACCGGCACGCCTGAATCCCGCTGGTCTCAGAGGTCAAACCACCCATGCGCATCACCTGGTACGGACACGCTGCGTTCTTGATCGAGACCCAGGGCCTGCGGATCATCCTTGACCCGTATCGCTCACCCGATTCAGGCGGTTACTTGCCAATCCACGAGCCGGCCGACCTTGTGATCCTCAGCCATGAAAACGACCGCTATCACAGCCACCTTGGGCAGATCGTGCCGCCGTTCGAGGTCGTGCGTGCCCTCGAGTTGCCGGCGGGCGGCCAGGAATTCCAAGGGCTTCACGTCCAGGCGATCCACGTCTTCGAGACCCCCGAGCGATTACCCGAAGACGAGGTCACGATCGTGTACTTCGAGTCCGAGGGCCTGCGCCTGGTTTTCCTGGGCGACCTCGGCCACTCCCTCTCCGAAGCCGAGCTTGCTCCCCTTCGAGGCGCAGACATTGTTCTGGCCGCGGCAGGTGGACCACCGACCATCGATTTCGCCGAGATTCCGGCCCTCCTCGACGCCATCGGCCCCCGGCTCGTCCTGCCGATGCATTACAAGACGCCCAAGATCAACCTGAAAATCCAACCGCTGGAACGTTTCCTCGAAGTGCTGCCCAAAGACCGGGTTGTACGAGCAGGCTCGAGTTCCTTGGAAATCACCCGCGATTCCCTTCCGGAAGAGCGGACGATCATCGTTCTCGAGCATGCGCGGTGACGATCGGACTATCTTTTCGCATGCATGGTGGTTACTCTCAAGCGATCACCAATCCACCCGGGCCCGGCTGCGAGGCGATCCGAGTGACGGGGCTCGGGTACGGCCCGAGGCTGCGCGATTGCCCGTCACCAGCGGTTCTTGGCAATGAACGACGTCACACACATCCTCTCGGCGATCGAGCACGGCGACTCCCAGGCGGCCGACAAACTCCTGCCGCTGGTCTACGACGAGCTCCGCAAGCTTGCCGCCCGACGTCTGGCGCAGGAGAAGCCGGGCCAGACTCTCCAGGCCACGGCCTTGGTCCACGAGGCCTACCTGCGGCTCGTGGGGGCGGACGACGTGGGCTGGGACAGCCGCGGTCACTTCTTTGCTGCGGCGGCGGAGGCCATGCGTCGTATCCTCGTCAACAACGCCCGCCGCAAGGCAGCCATCAAGGCCGGAGGAGGCCACGAGCGAGTTGGCCTGGAAGAGGTCGACGTTGAGCTCGTCATCGAGGGCCCTCGCCTGGACCTCCTTGCCCTGGACGAGGCCCTCACGACGCTCGAGGCCAAAGATAAGCGGAAGGCTGACCTGGTACGTCTGCGCTATTTCGCCGGGCTGACTGTCGATCAGGCCGCCTACGCGCTCGGCATCTCCCCATCGACGGCCGACAATGACTGGGTCTATGCGAAAAGCTGGCTCAAGGTCGCCATTCTCGGCGACGAGGCAGACGGGCCCGAAGACTGATTCTTGGGGAATCTTTTCAACCGCATTGGGTCGCTCGCGCTCCGATTTCGCATTGTTCTGTAGAGGGCGAAGCAGAAGCCTGCAGAGGCCAGCCGATGAACATCATGCAGCTCAGCGAAGAGGCGATCTTTCACGTGGCCCGGAGAATCGAAGATCCCGAGGTGCGGGCCGCCTACCTCGATCAGGTGATCGGCAGCGACGCGGCTGTACGCCGCCAGGTGGATCGGCTGCTCAGAGCCTGCGAGCGCGAGGCGAACTTCCTCGAGGTCCCGGCCTGCAATGCGACGGTCAACCTGGCCGTCCCGGCCGAGCGGCCTGGCACCGTTATTGGTCCCTACAAGCTGAGGGAGCAGATCGGCGAAGGCGGCATGGGCGTCGTCTACATGGCCGAGCAGACTCAGCCCGTCCGCCGCAAGGTGGCGCTGAAGATCATCAAGCCCGGGATGGATACCAAGCAGGTCATCGCCCGGTTCGAGGCCGAGCGCCAGGCCCTGGCGCTGATGGACCACCCCAATATTGCCCGAGTCCTCGACGCCGCGGCCGCCGAATCGGGCCGGCCCTACTTCGTCATGGAATTGGTAAAGGGCATCCCCATCACGGACTACTGCGACCGCAACCGTCTCGCCATCGAGGACCGGCTGGAGTTGTTCATGCAGGTCTGCCAGGCGGTGCAGCACGCACATCAGAAAGGGGTCATCCACCGCGACCTGAAGCCCACGAACGTCCTGGTGACGATGATCGACGGTGCCGCCGTGCCCAAGGTGATAGACTTCGGCGTGGCCAAGGCGATGGGGCAGCAACTCACGGAGAAAACGCTGTTCACGGGCTTCGCCCAGCTCATCGGCACGCCGCTGTACATGAGCCCCGAGCAGGCCGAGTTCTCCGGCGTGGACGTGGATACCCGCAGTGATATCTACGCGCTGGGCGTGCTGCTGTACGAGCTCTTGACCGGCTCGACGCCGTTCAACGCGGAGACCTTCCGCACAGCGGCCTACGAGGAGATCCGCCGCATCATCCGCGAGGTCGAGCCGCCCAAGCCGAGCACACGGATCAGCACACTGGAAGCGACGGCAACGACGGTCTCAACCAACCGACAGTCGGATCCCGCGTTCGCTCGGCAAGTTGATGCGCGGGGAGCTGGACTGGATCGTGATGAAGGCGCTCGACAAGGATCGCAACCGGCGGTATGAGACGGCCAGCGACCTTCGCGGCGGATGTCCAGCGCTACCTGGTGGACGAGCCGGTGCAGGCCTGCCCGCCCTCGGCGTGGTACCGTTTCAGCAAGATCGCCCGGCGCAACCGGGCGGCATTGATCACAGCGGGCCTCGTCGGGCTGGCCCTCACCGCGGGCTCGGTGGTGAGCACCTGCCAGGCGATCCGTGCGACGCGGGCCGAGCGTCTGGCTAGGGAGCAGAACAGACTGGCCCGCCAGGCCGTCAACGAGATGTACGTGCAAGTGGCCGACGTGATGCTGGCCAATGTGCCACAGATGGAGCAGGTGCGGCGGGGCTTCCTGGAGAAGGCGCTGCGGTATTACGAGGAATTCGCCCGGGAGCAGGGCTCCGACCCCGAAGTCCGGCTGAAGCAGGCCGAGGCGTATCGTAAGGTCGGCGGAATCCTCAGGGATCTGGGGCAGCTCGGGCAGGCGGAGCCGGCCTTCCGCCGGTCCTTCGAGCTACTCGAGGCGCTCGTCGCCGAGGCCCCCGCCGTGCCCGAGTATCGTCATCAACTGGCCATCGCCTGCAATAACTGGGGTGTCTTGTTGACACGGCTTGATCGACCACGTGAGGCAAAACAGGCTTTCCTCCGGGCTCAGGACATCCACCGGGCGCTGGTGGCCGAGTACCCCCGCGAGAGGCGCTACCTTCGGGAGTTGCTCCGCTATCCTTACAACCTCGGAAGTCTGCTGCAGGCGGCCGGGCGGTTGTCTGAAGCGGAGCAAGCGTTCCGCCAGTGCCTCGCCCTTGTTGACGAGATGAATTCCAAGTTTTCCGAGCATCCCGAAGCTTCACAGAACAAACCGTCAAGCCCCGCCGATGTTCGCCTGCTCTTGGGCCAATTGCTCGTACAGATGAAACGATACAAGGAGGCGGAGGACGTCATCCGCAAGGCACTGGCCGAATTCAAGGGGTCGAAGCGGGAGTCCGAATTCCTGAACGAACCATACAGTCGTCAAATGGAGTCCATCGGCCATTTCGTACTGAACCGGCTCTTGGCATTGACAGATCGACGCAAGGAGGCTGAGGCAGAGCTCCGCCGGGCCGTAGTCTTGGCGGAGGGGCTGGCGGCCGATTACCCCGGTAATCTCAGTTACCAGTGGGGTTTGGCCGAGTGCCTCGCGAATTTGGGCGATCTGCTGAAGGATACCGGCCGCCGTCGGGAGGCAGAGCAACCATACCGCCGAGTCCTGCTGATCGAGGAGACCTTGGCGAAAGGACACCCTGGCGAACGCAAATACCGGTACCACCAGGTTGTCATAAGTATCCAGCTACTGGACGTGTTAAGGGACAATGATCTGGGTGCGGAGGAGGCGGAGCCTCTCTGTCGCCGGTATCTGGCCCTCGCCGAGAAGCTGGTCAACGACGACCCCGACAACCGCGCATACCGCGAGAATTCGAGGGACCTCCTCACCATTTGGGGTCTTGTCTTGAAAGCAACCGGTCGTCCTCGGGAGGCGGAGGCGGCCTACCGCCGAGCTTTGATACGAGACGAGGAGTTGGTCGCCAGATACCCCTCCGAGCAAGACTTCAAGAGGCTGCTGGCCCATAACCGCGGTGATCTGGGCGACTTGCTGATGGAGGACGGGCGGCACCAAGAGGCGGAACCCTACTTCAGACTGAGTCTCGACTACGCAAAGGGGATAGTGGCTGAGCACCCAGAAGTTCCATTCAACAAACTGTTATTGTCCTCTTGCCTCGGAAAGTGGGCTGAAGTCCTGAAGTCGTTGCATCGTAACGAGGAGGCTAAAGCGGCCTGGTGCCGATCCCTGGCCCTGCTCGAAAAACTGGCGGCTGGGTATCCCAGCGAACTCGACTATCGAAATAGGTTTGTTGGGGAACTCGTCAACATGGCCTTGCGCGTCGGAGGTCTGGAGGGGGATAAGATACTACGCCGCGCCGTGGAGCTTGGCGAGAAACTGGTGGCCGATTTCCCCGCGGACCCTGGAAGCAAGCACCTGTTGGCGATTGCCTGTAACAATCTTGGGAATGCCTGTTCGAAAAAGGGCCCTTTCGGCGAGGCGGCGCGGCTTTATCGTCGAGGTATCAATCTTCTCGAGCAATCCATGTCTGCGACGCCGGTGGACCCGGAACGCCGGCTTGGCCTGGCGGCCAACCTCGGCGGCCTCGGCGACCTGCTGCGGCGTACCGGCCGATTCCCCGAAGCGGAGCAAACTTATCGCCGCGCCTTCGCTGTCTATGAGGGATTAGTGCGCGATGCCCCGGCGAACACTCAATATCGCCTTTATCAGGCCACGGTCCAGATGGAGCTCGCCGACCTGCTGCATCGAGCGGGGAGGGGATCAGAAGTCGTTCCAGCCTTCCGACAAGGCGTGGTTCTTTTCCAGAAGCTGATCACCGACCGGCCGACCCTGGCCGAGCCGAGATACAAACTGGCCGGGTATCTGGCGGATTTCCCCGACGCACGGCTCCGCGACACTGCTCGGGCGATCACACTGGCCGAAGAGGCCGCGCGCCTGGCGCCGCGGGTGCCAGACGCCTGGGCGAGTCTGGGCCTGGCGCGATATCGCGCGGGCGACTGGAAGGGCACGATCAAGGCGATGGACAAGACCCTGGAGCTCAGCCCCGGGGGTGACAGCAAGGCCTGGTTCTTCGTGGCCATGGCCCACTGGCAACTACGAGACAAGGATCAAGCCCGCAAGGGGTACGACCGGGCTGTCGATTGGATCGAGACGAACGGATCCCAGGATGAGAAACTTTTACGGTTCCGAGCAGAGGTAGTAGCCCTGTTGGGCGTGCCCGAACTGCCCGTGGACGTCTTCGCCGGGCCGTAAGCCGAGAAGGCTCTCGTGACCGATCGATGAACACGACAAGCCCCGCCGCCGGGGGATGAGGCAATTGCCGGCGAGGGGCGAAAACGACCGGAGGGATCGCTCCGCGCAGCGGTCGGCCCTCCGACGTGGCATCCCCGTGCGCTCGGTCTGCGCCACCGACGGGAGCACATGACTCTGTTCGCAGACCGACCCTGAGCAACATCACCCCGAAAGGAGACTTCAATGCGCCTCTTCTCCCTGAATCGCCCTGAACGCATCGATCGCAAACGCCATCGACTCCGCCCGAAGCTCGACTGGCTGGAGGACCGGTTCCTCCTGACCGCGGGCGATCTCGACACGACGTTCGGCAGCGGTGGGGTTGTTCTGACCAGCTTCCCCTCGTCGTCGAACAAGGTCAAAGGCACGAGTGGAAATGCTTTCGCCGTCCAGACCCAGGCCGATGGGAAAATCGTCGCGGCGGGGTGGGGAAACGGAAACTTCGCTGTCTCCCGCTACAACGCCAATGGCAGCCTCGATTCGACATTCGGCTCGGGGGGGAAGGTGGTGACCACCTTCGTTCAGCAACTCAACGCATCCGCATTCGATCTCGCGATCCAGCAGGATGGGAAGATTGTCGTTGTGGGGAACACTCTGGTCAGCTCGGGGAGTTCATACGGCATCTTCGCGGTTGCACGCTACAACACGAATGGAACGCTCGACACGAGTTTCGGCTCAAGCCACAACGGTCTGGTCACCACCAGAATCCTGGGCAGCGACACCGCAAAGGCCGTGGTCATTCAGTCCGACGGAAAGATCCTTGTTGCCGGAAGTGCCGCACGGGCCGGTTCCTCCAACTCCGATGCTCTGGTTCGGTACAACGCCAGTGGCACTCTGGACACCTCGTTCGGCCAGGGAGGGATAATCACCCAGGCCTTCGTCCCCGGGGCGTCCCAGATGTTCATCGACGTGGCTCTCGAATCCGTGAACGGTAACACGGAGATCATTGCCGCGGGACCAGTCAGCGGCAGCACGACAAGTGTGATCGCGCGCTATGGGCTCAATGGGAGCCTCGACACGTCGTTTGGCACCGGGGGTAGCGTGATCCTGGGATTCACGGCCGGCCTCCTGGCGGTCCAGCCAGACGGGAAGATCGTTGACGCCGGCCGAGTCGTTGACGCACAAGGAGTTTGGAACGTCGCGGCCGCGCGCCTGAATGTCAACGGTAGTCTCGACACGACATTCAACCCGGGCGGATCAACTCCGGGCGTTGCCGTCATCCCGGGCTCTGATAACCGATCCCCCAACCGCGTGGCCCTTCAGGCGGATGGCAAGATCGTCATCGGCGGCTTTGCACAAGGGGGCAGTCAACTAGCGTTGGCGCGCCTCAACCCCGCGGACGGAAGCCTTGACTCCACCTTCGGGACCAACGGTCTGGTTGTGAGATCCATGACGGGAGGGGCGACGGTGAAGGGCATGGCCCTCCAGTCGGACGGGAAGATCGTCACGGCTGGGATGGCAACCGTGGGTAGCCAGAGACTCCTTCGCCATCGCCCGCTTTCTGGGCGATCCGACTTCGAGCCCCGGTACCGCCGTCGCAAGCCTAAGCGAGAGAACACCCATATTGGGAATCTACCCGGCCATCGCGCCCCTGGCCTTCGAGGAATCGGGCTACCTTGACTCCATCCTGAATCCAAAGCACCACCGGAGTGGCAATTCGAGTCGCAATGCCCCTTCGGCTGTTCGCAATCGGGTAACAATCCCCGAACTCGATTCGTTTTCCGTGAACCCAGGTGCGATACCGGAGACCACCAGATGGCGCTGAAAACTTCGGCGTTGTGACAGACGCAGGGGACCACTACATGCCGTCCCGTTCATTATCGAGTTCGCGTTCCCATCTGGAGTGCGAACTCGTCTTCACCTTTGTGACGCCGAGGAGATGACCAATGGCCCAGTTTGTCTCGAGGCCGTGCCATACCTTGAGGAGGCGGCCGCATGGAAAGCAAGGCTCGGCCTGGCAGATCCACCCGAGATCGTGTTCGCCCCGACGTAGTTAACCCATCAAGGAGGGGGCGCGGCACGCCCTGCTTGTTCCGTACAACGTGACGATCAATGAGGTGAGCGATCCCAGCCTTGCCAATCTCGTGATCGACATCGGCACCACCAGCGCCTGCGGAGGCGCCGAACGCGGTGTGCTGGGCTGCTATAACCAGTTGAACAGCGAAGTCACTGTCATCCAGAGCTGGAACTGGTACGCGGGGGTTGATCCGACCCAGATCGGCTCGGGCCAGTTCGATCTCGAGACCACCGTGACGCACGAATTCGGCCACGCCCTGGGCCTCGGACACTCGACGAATCTCAGCTCGCCGATGTATGAGTCGTTGACGCCGGGTGTGGCGAACCGGATTATAACCACGCAGGACCTGAACATCCCCGATCCGCCTGAAGGGGCCGACCCACAGTGCGCCAGAGCACGCCGGCCGGTTGGTCCACCCGCCGTCGTGTCACCTCAGCCGAGCGCGAACGAGCGCATCATGGTGCTCGACGCGGCGCTTGCGAAGTGGTTCTCGGGTGAAGTGCGGCCGATGCCGGCGAATAAGCTCGTCTCAAGAATGAGCGGATAACGAGTAGCGAGTCGGGTACATCGTAACCCGCGCCATGATCACAGGCGGACGGGCGGTGCGTCGTCGCAAGCTCGACGCACCGCTACCGGTACCCTGCCCGGTGTATCTCCCGCGCAAACGATCCAACCGGCCCAAGATTCTTCCAGGAACTCGGCTCGATCGGGCTCAACTTCCACCATCCTTGAATTGTGGGATTCCTCGTTCGCGGGGAAGGTCCGCGCCCTCTTTGATAATGCCGTTGCATGCAATCTAGTGGTCAAACGCGATAGGCCAGTCGATAAAACTCCATCGTCGGGTACCGGATGCGGGAACTACCGCTTGGATCGGACTTGACGGTTCTCCGGCTCGTCGCGGCTGGCCACGATGCTGAACCAACGCTCGGCGCATGCCAAAAAAGGCCAAATGTCGCTGAACGAAGCCAACGCAGGACTGATATAAAACCTTTTTCTCCAGAGAGTTAGGTTTAAATAAGGGATTAATGTTGTTGTAAAACAAACCCAAACTGAGCCGTAGGTCGCTGTCGGCAATTCGTGGTCCTTTACCGGAAAGCTACACGAAATATCTTGGACTGAGATGCGGCTAGCGAAAACAGCAGAAGGTGCGAAACGGCTAGAACGAAGCCGACGGGTATAAACACAACCGCCTACTTCACAATGGTTTGCGTCACCAGAGGGGGAAATTCGCCCGAAAATCAAACCCAATCCTCACGGTTTCTTCACAGACAGGCGGCATACGCGTAGGCGGCTGCGGTTCACGTGGGGGTTAGATGAGGGATCCCGAGGCAGGGCACTTGAAGAAGGAGCCGGCGCATGAGACGGATCGGTAGGGAGAGGGAGATCGCTTCCAGGAGCGACGTCGCCCCCATGCACGCACTCGACGAACCGGCCCTGGTGCGATTGACAAACGCCTCCATTTGTGGATAACACACGCGCCGCAAGTTGCGTCGGCATCGGACAGCCCATGGACGGGCATCGATGCCGGACGGGGCGAGACCATGGGTCCAGTCTTTCGCCATCGGCCTCGTTTCCGAATCGATTTTGCTCTGCCCACGAGCGCGGAACGGCGGCGATCCCACGGAGGAGGGTTGATGCGGAGCTTCGATTGGCTGCCTGTCCCTGATGGTCTGGCACGCATCGGCCGCTGGTTCGAGCGCGCGCGGCAGTCGCTCCTGGCCCGCAGTCCCCTGGTCCGCTGGAGCTTCGCCGTCGCCGTCGTTTCGATCCTGATTCTTGCAGGCTATCTGGGAACAGCGTCGCTCGCACCCGCCGGTAGCTCTTACCTTGCTTCCGGCCGGCGGTTCTCTCCGGACGACCTGCTCAAGGTCCGCCGCGCACTCGAACGCCAGCAAATCGATTACCGAACCGACGCAGACCGGCGAGTCGCGGTGTCGGCCGACGAGATCGAGCGGGCGTCGGCGGCGATCGCCAAGCTCGAGCTAGGACCCAGATCGCTGGACGATCTGCGAGATCTGTCGGCGGGATCCAGCCCGTTTGAATCTCCCCACGATAGGGAGCTCCGCCAGCAGCAAAGGCAGGAAAGGATTCTCGAGTCCCTGATCAACGAGCTTCCCGGGATCGCGGGTTCGTTGGTGCTGATCAATCGGCCCAGT
Source organism: uncultured Planctomycetaceae bacterium (assembly GCA_963813575.1). Lineage (GTDB taxonomy): Bacteria > Planctomycetota > Planctomycetia > Isosphaerales > Isosphaeraceae > Aquisphaera. The sequence goes on along the minus strand of CAWFAF010000038.1, from coordinate 667,474 downwards.
GAACGGTTGGGCCTGCGGCCCGCCGCCAAGCCCACCGTGTTCGTGAGTCTGGAAACCGAAGAGGATCGCCAGCTTCCCTTCCGCACGGTCCAGTCGATCACGACGAACCTCACCGGTGCCGTTCCGGGACTCTCGGCCGAGGCGATCACCGTGATGGATCGCCGGGGACACAAGTATCTCGATGCCGGCAACCCGGCCTTGAGTGCACTGTCTCACAGTCGAGCACGCGAGGAAGAGTTGAGCCAGGAGATTCTCGAACAGCTCGACTGGATCAAGGGCGTGCGCGTCTCGGTGCAGCTTCCCGGCGCAGGACGCTTCGGCGCTCTCGGCGGTTGTGGTCGGCGATTCTTCTCAGAAACGAGAGCCGTCAAAGCCCACGGGCGCCGGAAACGCCGATACTAGCGAGGAAGTGGCCAAGCCCCGATCCACGGTCTCGCCAAGCCCCCCTCAGTCGCCTTCGCTCAAGACACCCTCGGTTGCGATCAACCACCCCCTGACTCTCGATCCGCTGCCACTTCCGCTGGCCGCCCCAGCGCCGGCCGCCCCGAGCGTGGTGGGATCAGGCTCGAGCAGTCCTTCTGAGGCAGTCGCCCGCTCGGGCGACTCCGTCGCCGGAGATCTGGCCTCGCGTGAGAGCACGGTTGCCCCGGGACGCATTTGGGTCAAGGTGCCGAGAAGCTATTACTTCACCGCCAGCAGCCTTCCGGGCCACAAGGAACCCTCGCAGGAAGACTTGCAAAAGTTGGTCTCCAGGACCGAGGAGCAGATCAGGACAGGGCTCGCGCTGGTTGTACCTCTGTCTGGCCCACTGGCGTGGAAGCCCACGATCGACCTGATCCCCGATGAAGTTCCCTCGATTCGTCCTTCGATCGTATCGCCGTCTCCAGACTCGCGCCGGCTAGCGCTCGATTGGGGAATCGCCGGAGCGATGGGAGCCATCGCCGCGGGGCTGGTCTCGCTGGGAGTCTGGCTTGTCAGTGCCCGACGACCCTCCGCCCGGATCGAGCCTGCTTCAGGCGGGGTCGGACTGCGCTATCATCGCGGGTCCGCCGCGACGATCGCTCCCTCGGAACGAGTGCGGGAATTTGTTCGCCGCAACCCGGAGTCGGCACGGAGCGTCCTCGAGCGCTGGACGAGCCAGGGAGTTGACCCGTCATGACAGCCACCACCTCTTCAGCCGATGAGATGCGAGTCACGAGGTCGAGCCACCTGCGAGCCGATGGCGCGGCTCATGCCGGTGACGCTCCTGCACCAATGGACGATGGCTCGAGTCGGAGCCTGGAGCCCTCACTGGCCGCGATGCCTCCGGTTCGAAAGGCGGCGATCGTGCTGGTGAGTCTGGAGCAGTCGCTCGCCTCGCAATTGCTGGCTCACCTCGACCGCTCGTCGGTGGAGGCAGTGACATGGGAAATCGCCCGGCTGGAACGAGTCGATCCCGCAGAGCAGGCCGCGGTCCTAGACGAGTTTCTGGCACTCGGCCTGCGCCGGCTTTGCTTCGTGTTCGAGGATTTGCATAGGATGAGCGACGACGACGTCCGCGGCGCTTATCACGAGGAGGACGCCTCCACGTGGGCGCTGGCACTGGCGGGCGCATCGCCCGCGATTCGTGCCAAGGTGTTCCGCGCACTTGATCAGCCCTCAGCACTGGCCCTCCGCGGCTCGCTGGAAGCGCTCGGTCCGTTCCGGCTCTCGGACGCGGAAGCCGCGCAGGGCGAGATCGCCGAGCGGCTGCGCCACCTGTATGACCAGGGTGCGATCAGTTTCCCCGATCCCAGCGGACGCGAAGAAGTCTTGGTCTGACCCCACCAGGGCCAGAGCGAACCGCCGGCGAGCGGCCGACGACGAAAAGGAGGCAGCGATGACCGCAGCCAGTCAACGTCCAGGACCGGGGCCAGGTCGTATCGCCTTGTGGTTGGCGGCGATAATGATGTCGCTGATCTCGATCGGGACAACGGTCACTCGTGCCCAGCAAGTCGGTTCCGGAGACCCCGACATCGAGCCGGCCGCCAGCCCCACTCTCGAGAAGAGCGAGCCGACAGGGACGGCCACCGAGCCGGGTTCCATTCGCGTGCCGAAGGCATTGAACGAACGGTCGCTCCTTTCTCACGGGCTGCACCCGACGGACGTACCGGCCAGGTCGCCAGTGGCCGGCTGGTGGATGGGATCGACGGCGATCGCCCTGGCCCTGGCGATCTGCGGGGCGACCTACGCCGCGGCACGTAGGTACTGGCCTCAGAACTCGACCGGCATGGTGCGTGTTATCGGCCGAGTTAGCCTCTCGCCCAGGCAGTCGATCTTTCTGGTTCGGGCTGGCCGCCGAGTGATCCTGATCGGCGCCGGTGGGCAGGGAGCTCCAACACTCCTTGGTGAGCTGAGTGAGTCCGAGCAGACCGATGATCAATACGAAACCACCGATCCTGAGCCATCAGCGTTTCCCGGGCTTTCCGGATTGCCGGCTCCGCAAGCGGGCAGGCGCACGGGCAACCGGCCTGATCGTCGCCTGGGAGACATGCCATGAGCCGACCTGGACGTGCGCATGATCGCTGGACCGTGGCCATGGCGGTCACGGTGCTGACATTGTTCTCGGCGGGTGCCGCACCACTCGAAGAGCCCGCCAAACAACCCGTGGGCCTGGACACACCTGCCGGAGTCGTTTTCGGTTCCGGCGCCGGCTCGGGTGCTAGTCTGTTCCGGTCCAGCCCTTTCGACAGTGAAGGTCAGATCCCGGGAAAACGGTTACGGATGCTCGACTCGCGAGATGCCATGCGTACGGTGCAGACCGTTGCGCTTTTTGGCCTGGTATCGCTGGCACCCGTGGGCGTGCTCATGCTCACGGCGTTCGTGAGAATCAACATCGTGCTCGCCTTGCTTCGACAGGCGCTCGGCAGCCCGCAGATTCCCGGCAACCAGGTGCTGATGGCACTCGCGCTCCTGCTCACGGCGCTTGTCATGCGGCCAGTCGGCGAGCGTGTTTACAACCAGGCAATTGTCCCGTATCAGTTGGGCCAGGCCAGTGAAACGCAAGCCTGGGCGGCGGGGTCGAAGCCGATCAAGATATGGATGGTTCATCAGATCATCAAAGCCAAGCATCAGGACTACTTGTGGTCGCTCTACCGCTATGCGGAACCTACGAGCCGCAACCAGGCTGAGCCCGAGTATGAACACGAGTTCCCTTTTCGCGTGGTGGCGCCGGCATACGTCTTGAGCGAGCTGACTACGGCGCTGGTGATGGGCTTTTACCTCTACTTGCCGTTCCTGGTGATCGATCTGGCGGTCTCGGCGGTGCTGGCGGCGATGGGTCTTTATATGCTTCCGCCCACACTGGTGTCGATGCCCATCAAGCTGATCGTATTCGTCATGGCCGATGGCTGGATGCTCGTGTCGCTCATGCTCCTTTCGAGCTTCGCGGCGGGTGGGCCCTAGCAAGAAGACGAGGGCAAACGTGGAACCGACCCATGTGATCGACTGGTCCACCGAAGCGCTCAGGATGACTCTCGTTCTGGGTGGGCCGCTGCTTGCCGCGGCGCTCCTGGTGGGACTTATGGTCAACATTGTCCAGACTCTGACTCAATTGCATGAACCGGTTGTTGGCCTTGTCCCTCGGTTGGTCGCGGTCATCCTGGTTCTGCTGGCGATTCTACCCTGGCTGATCGGTCGGTGGATGAGCTTCACGGTCGATCTGATCGGGTCGATTCCCGACTTGTTGTAGACTTCAGGATAGGAAGGGAGATCGGAAGACGTCACCACCGGCTCGATGAGGTTATGAACACGGACATCACACAACTTGACTGGTCGTGGGTCACCTGCCATGCCGCGGTCTGGGCCTTGGTGGTGGCGCGGGTCTGTCGGGGTGTGCATGACCGCTCCAGCGATCGTGGTACCAGGGCTGGAATGGCGTTTTCGGCTGGCCCTGGCCTTGATGCTGAGTGCCTTGATTGCCCCTGCCGTCGAGCCGCGGATCGTTCCCGTGGCGCTTGGCCCGCACCTGGCCTGGATGGCGGTGACGGAAGTGATCGTGGGAGGACTTCTAGGCTGGTCGGCCGCGCTGATCGTGGCGGGCGCGCGGCAGGCGGGTGAGCTCGTCTCGGCTCAGGCCGGGCTTTCGGCGGCCGCGCTCTTTGATCCCGCGACGGGCGATGAGTTGACACCGCTCGGGTATCTCTACGGCCTGATCGCGCTGGCCGTGTTTCTCACGCTGGATGGCCCGATCATGCTGGTCGGCGCGATGATCGAAAGCTACCAGAAAGTGCCGGCGGGCGGCTTCATGATCACGACAGAAACCGTTACCCAGGTTTTCGCCCAGGTCGGCGAAGCCCTTGCCTTGTCGCTTCGTGCCGCGGCCCCTCCAGCGATCGCGCTCTGCCTGGCGGGCATCGTGATGAACTGGATCGGACGGTTAGCTCCCGCCGTTCCCATCCTGGCCCACTCGCTGCCCGTTCGTGCGATTCTGGGAATTGTTCTCGTCTCCCTGAGCCTCGTCGCGCTGGCCGCAACGTTCTCACAGTCGTGGACCCATTGGGCTGGGTGGCCAGTGACGAGCTACTCGCCATAAGCCAGAGACCATCATGTCCGAAGACCGCACCCAACCGCCGTCGAAACGTCGCAGGCTACTCGCCCGTGAGCAAGGACAGGTCGCGCACAGCCCCGAGCTCGACCGCCGCGGCTGGGTGGCTGGTGGCGCTGGCGTTGCTCGGGCTTTGGGGACAAGACCTGGCTCGTGGTCTCGTCGGGATCGTGCGCGAGCCTCTCTACCGTGCTCCGATGGTATCGGCAGGACCGGCCGAAGTTGTGGCGAGTATTCGAGGGCAGGCATTGGCCTTGGCCCTGCCGCTGGCGATCATCGTGGCAGGGTTTGGCGCTGGGGCCACCGCGGCGCATCAGTTGCAGGTGCGCGGCCTCTGGGCCACGGCGCTGATCGCGCCCGATCCCGCGCGGCTGTGGACCTTCGGGCGCGTGGGCAGCGCCGCGGCTGGCTTCGAGAGAATGGCCTGGGCAGTGATCAAGGGGGTCGTGCTCGTGGCTGTTTCGATCTGGGCCTTACGGGCCGAATGGCACGAGATCGAACTTCTGAGCGGGGTCGAGACCTCGGCCCTGGCCGGGGCCGCGGCCGATCTCATGTTCAAATTCGCATTATTTATGGGAATTGTTATGCTGGTCCTGGGCATGGCCGATTATCGGCCTGCGATACGTGAGGTTCGAGGCGATGCTGCGCACTACCCCGCAAGAGCAGCGCGAAGATCACCGCGTGATGGAAGGTGATCTCTCATTGCGATCGAAGCGGCGGCAACTGGCCCGCGCCTGGCGCGGCGACGCCCCTGAGCTTCTCGCCGGCGCGAGCCTGATCGTGCGCGGAGATCATGGCCTGACCGTGGTGCTGGCCGGTGGTCCACCCCCGCTCCGAGTCACCCTGCGAAATGTCGCTCAAAGGAAGACCGGACTGAAGGTCGAGCGAGCGATCGCCGCGGCAGGCCTTCCAGAGGTTACGGCTGCCGGCCTGGCTTGCCGTCTGGCGCGCGCAGGCCGCCCCCGGCTCGCAGGGATCGATTGTGCTCGCGGCTGACGTGTTGATCGAACTGGCCGCGATCTGGCCCTCAAAGTGAGCCGAGCCGCCCGGGCTTTCATGTTCCGCGCACGAGCGCGGTGGTCATCGCGGCCGGTCCTTGGTTCCTCTTGACCATCGGAGCGGTTCCGCGCAGAATGCGGCCTTGAGAGAACCACGCCGAGTCGCGGGAGCGAGAGTCTCCCGTTTGAATTCGGCTCTTCCGCAAGCCTCGCCCCTATGCTTCGTGATCGCTGGAGAGGCGCAGGTTCCTCTCACCGAGCCAGGGGGCGTTCACAGTCTCGGCCCAGAGAAGACGTTTGAGCCGACGGCCGCCAACGGTAGAAAAGGAGTTGTACCGATGGTCATTTCCGCGCGTGCGATCGCGACGATTGGACTTTGTTCGCTGGGGACCGCGTTCCTGGTAGGTCCTTTGCTGGGCCAGCAGGCCGACACAGGAGTTCGTCGGACGGCCAGCCCGACGGCACGGTGCTCCCCCCACTCCGATCCCTCCCGTGATCGGCACGGTCGATCTCGACGCCGTGTTCAAGAACTATGAGAAGGTCAAGGTGTCGAGCGAGGAATTTCGCGCCGCGGCCATGTCAAAGAAGAACGAGCTGATCAAGATCCAGAACGAGGCCCAGCAAGTGGGAGAGATGCTGGCCAAGCTGACGCCGGGGACCGAGGATTTCAAGAAGCATGAGAACAAGGTGACCGAGCTCAAGGCCAGGTACGAGGCGGGCCGCGAGCAGGCCGAACGCGAGTTCGCCGCGCGTGAGGCCGAGGCGATGGCTACCCTCTACAAGGAAATCCAGACGATGGTCGGTCGGGTCGCCAAGTGGCGCAATATGACCTACGTCGTCAAGGTCTCGAACCAGCCGATTTCCGGCGGCAATCCCAATTCGGTGATGGCCGCGATGGCCAACACGATGGTCTACGCCGATCCTCGCAATGACATCACGAACCATGTGGTGCACAATCTCAACGTGATGTACAAGAACACGAGCGCCCCGGCCTCAAGAGGCTCCGCCGCCGGCGCAGCCGGATCCGGATCCAGCACGCCGGCCGGCGCGGCGACAGGCGGCGCAGCCAGCCCCGACGGCAACTGACGATCGGCCGGTCACGACGGCCTCGAGCATCGTACCTCCGTTGCTCGGCAGAGCGAACAAATGACCGCGGACGGCCGTTCCACATTCCTGTAATGTGGCCCGGCCGCGCTCCCGGCTCGCGGAGACGCGGTGGAAATCACAGTCCATACTGGCCGTCCCACGTCCCTGGCAGGGGCGGCCTGGGAGTGAGGCGGCTCGGCCGGGCGCGATCACGAAAGGTCAAGGAATGCTTACTTCCAAGCGTCCTCAGCGCACGCTTGCCCGCGCGACCGAAGTGCGCGGGGTCGGATTCTTTCACGGTCAGGACGTCACGGTGCGGTTCTCTCCGGCCGAGCCCGGCAGCGGGGTTGTCTTCGTTCGCCGCGATCTGCCCGATCGGCCGTCCGTACCTGCGCAAATTGAAAATGTCGTGCCGTCGCAACGCCGCACCTCAATCCAGCGCGGCGCTGCGCAGGTCGAAATGATCGAGCACGTGATGGCCGCGCTGGCGGGATCACAGATCGATAATTGCCTCGTCGAGATCGATGCCGTGGAATGTCCGGGATGCGACGGATCGAGCCGGGTCTTCGTTGAAGCGTTCGACGAAGCCGGCGCGGTTGACCAAGGCCAGCCCCGGCCGGCCCTGGTCATCGAGCGGTCGTTCACGGTTCGTGAGGGAGACGCGACTCTTGCAGCCCATCCCGGGTCGGCCGACAAGCTGACCCTGTCTTACCATCTCGATTACGGCCGCGATTCGGCCATTGGGAATCAGAGTTTCTTGATCGACCTGGCGCCGGGCTCCTTTCGGAGCGAGCTGGCGAGATGCCGCACGTTCCTGCTCGAGGCCGAGGCCCGCGCCCTTCAGGCGGCGGGTATTGGCACTCGGACCACCGAAGCCGACGTCCTGATTTTCGGACGCGAGGGAGTCCTCGGCAATTCACTTCGGTTCCACGACGAGTGCGCACGGCACAAGATCCTCGACATGGTGGGCGACCTGGCGCTTCTGGGCATGGACCTGCACGGCTTCGTGGTCGCGCATCGTTCCGGTCATCACACCAACGCCTCCCTCGTACGCAGACTGCTCCAGGGCCTCGAGAAAGAAAAGGAGCACAGCCCTCGTGCCGCCGGGGATTCCACTTCAGGATGACGGCACGCTGGATATCCAGGGCATCATCCAGATACTGCCTCACCGGTATCCCGTGTTGCTGGTCGATCGGGTGCTCGAAGTTGAGCCCGGGCGGTCGCTCGTCGCTATCAAGAACGTGAGCGCCAACGAGCCCTACTTCCAGGGACACTGGCCGTCGCGTCCGATCATGCCAGGCGTACTGATCATCGAGTCGATGGCCCAGGCCGCTGGCATCCTGATCGCCGCCAGTGTTCGACTCGACGGGCGGGTCGCCATGCTGGCGTCGGTTGATGACGTCAAGCTCCGCAGGCCGGTGGTGCCCGGCGATCAGCTCCGCCTCGAAATCCAGGCGCAGCGCATCAAGCAGACGTCGGCCTGCGTCACCGGAGTCGCCCGGGTGGGCGACGCCGTGGCCGCCGCGGCCAAGATTCGCTTCGTCATGGCCGACGCTCACGTTGCCGCCTAGCGAAGATTCGCCGTGGAAGCCCTGAGCTTGCTTCCCCCCGTGACGGCCCGAGCCTGGTGCGGACCGGGGATGCGGGAACCGATAGACTCTGGCTCTCAAGGATGATTCTCATGGCCACGATGGTAGCCGACACGGCATGCATAGACCCCCGCGCCGACATCGCCGACGACGTGGAGATCGGGCCCTATTGCGTGATCGGCCCTGACGTGCGTATCGGCCGAGGCACCCGGCTGATCGCCCACGTTTGCATCCTGGGGCACACCAGCTTGGGCGAAGAGAACGTCGTCCATCCCTTCGCGGTCATCGGGGGCGATCCGCAGGATTACTCGTACAAAGGGGAGCCAACGCGGGTCGAGATCGGCGACCGCAACATGATTCGCGAGGCGGTGACGATCCATCGAGCCAGCGCCAAGGAAGAGGGCGTCACCCGCATCGGCTCGAATAACTTCCTCATGGCCAGTACTCATGTCGGGCACGACTGCGTGCTGGGCGACCGCATTCTGGTGGCGAATAACACGATGTTCGCCGGGCACATCCACGTCGAGTCGTTCGCCACGATCTCGGGTGGAGTCGGGCTGCACCAGTTCGTATCGGTGGGTGCTCATAGCTATATCGGCGGCCTGTCGCGCATCGTGCACGACGTGCCTCCGTTACATGCTCGTGGAAGGCAACCCGTCGAAGGTTCGCTGCATCAACGTGGTTGGGCTGAAGCGGCAGAACGTGACCTCCCAGGCAATCACCTCGCTGCACGAGGCGCACCGGCTGCTTTACCGCGCCGGATGACCGCTCAGCAGGCCGCGGAGGTTCTCGAATCGCACGATCATCTCTGCCCGGAAGTGCGTCGCCTGCTTGACTTCATCGAGGTCCAGCAGCAGGGCAAACACGGCAGGGCGAGAGAGCGCGGGAGATCGTAAATGGTGAATCGGCTGCGCGTCGGCGTTGTGGGAGTGGGTCATCTTGGGCAACATCATGCGCGAATTCTGGCCTCGATGCCGGACGTAGAGCTGGTCGCTGTCGCCGATTCACGGCTGGACCAGGCCGAGGCGGTCGCGAAGCGGTGTGGCTGCGCGGCGGCGGCAGATTATCGGGATCTGTTCGGCAAGGTCAACGCGGTCTCGATCGCCGTGCCCACGTTTCTTCACCGCGAAGTCGCTGGGGCGTTCTTGTCCCGGGGCATTCCGTCGATGGTCGAGAAGCCGCTGGCCGGCTCGCTCGCGGAGGCCGAGGCGTTGGTCTCGATCGCCCGCGACAGCGGGGCGGTCCTCCAGGTGGGCCATATCGAACGCTTCAACCCCGCCCTGTCGGCGCTCGGTCAACTTGCCATCCGCCCCAAGTACATCACGGCCGAACGGCTATCCACTTACACGTTTCGCTCGACCGACATCGGCGCGGTGCTCGACCTGATGATTCACGATATCGACCTCGTACAGTCGCTGATCGCCGCCCCGGTCCGATCGGTGTCTGCCGTGGGTGTGTGCCTGTTCGGCGAGCACGAAGACGTGGCCAATGCGCGCATCGAGTTCGACGACGGCGCGGTGGCGAACCTCACGGCTAGCCGGGCCAGTTACGCCTCCATGCGCAAGATGCGGATCTGGGGAACCGAGGGTTATGCCTCGCTCGACTTCGCCGCCAAGCAGGCCACCCTGGTCCAGCCGTCCGACGAGTTTCTCCGGGGCGAGCTCGACCTCGACGCGGTCGATCTGAATCAGCCGTCGGCCGTGAAGTCTCATCTCTTCGGCAAGGTCCTGCGAGTTGACCAGGTGCAGGCTGCCGGTCGCGAGCCGCTGGCGCTCGAGCTCGAAGATTTCGTCAAGGCAGTGAAGGGCCAGTCTCAACCATGCGTGAGCGGCGATGATGCATTGCGGGCGATGCGTCTGGCCGACCAGGTCCTTCGGAGCATGGCGGCTCACCACTGGGAGGGCGACGCGAAGGCCTTGCCAACCCCCGCCCAACCGGCCGAGACCGAGTCGGTCCTGCGCGGGCCACATGCCTGGCGAACGAGGAAACCTCGGCCCACTCCCAAGGCCACGGGGTATTAGGGTGCGGGCCTGCGCACCCTTGAGCCCCATTCGCAGCAAAGTGTATAAAGGTGGAGTGAAGAGGGGCACGGATGTCGCCCTGCCAAGGCGCCTGGGCAAGGGAGTTGACTGGTGCGTTGTGTCTCCTGGATCACTCGGGCCCAAGTCGCCACCGCGATCGAGTCTCGCCTGCGGCCCTGCCCACCGCTGCGATTCGTGTTTTGCGCGATCGCCGTCCTGGCTCTTCCGCCCAGCCTGGCCAGAGGCCAGAATCAACGCGGCTCCTCCCCTGCCCCGTCTGCTTCTTCGCGTCCCGTGGCCGACGATCTGAACTTCGCCCATGGCCTTTTCCGCCAGCGTAAGTTCGACCTGGCCGCCGAGGAGTATCAGCGTTTTCTCGACAAGAACGCCTCCGGCGCTGATGCCGACAGTGCACGGTTCGGCCTCGCCGCCGCCCGGCTGTATCAGGGCCGGTACAAGGAATCTCGCCAGGTCTTTGAAGAGTTTCTGGCCAGGGCGCTGGGCATCCCCGAGCGCCGCGGCGTGGTATCGCGTGGGCGAGCTCTCTTACATGCTGGGAGACTTGCCCGCCGCGCGGAAGGCGCTGGAGACCTTCGTGCGCGGCTCGTCGAACCACCCCAACCTCGAAACAGCCTGGACCTATCTGGGCGATGTCTGCCTCGGTCTCGACGACCTGGTGGCGGCTCGAATGGCTTACGAGAAGGCCATCCATGACTTCCCGAAAGGTCAACTGGCCGACCGCGCGCGCTACGGTCTCGGTCGTACTCTGGCGGGGTTGGGCGAGACCGACAAGGCGCTCGCGATCCTGACCGAGCTGGCCGGTGGAGGCGGGTCGGATTGGATTGACCGGGCGTGGTTCCAGATCGGCAAGATCCAGGGCGGCGCCGGCCGCCATGCCGAGGCGGTCAGGTCGCTCGAGGCCCTGGAGCGCGCGGTCCCGCGGAGTCCGATGCGGGACGAGGCAAGGCTGGCGCGCGCCGAGTCTCTGGCGCATCGGGCGAGCCGCCGAGGCCGTGACGCTGCTGGAGCCGCTGGCCGCCCAGGCGGCCCAGCCAATTGCGCAGCAGGCGGCCCTGGCGCTGGCCACTATCCAGCTCGAACACGCCAGGCCCGACGCGGCCCTCGCCACGCTCGATCGAGCGCTGGAACGATTTCCCCAGTCGGCCCTGGCGCCAGCCCTCCTGTTCCGATCGGCCGAGGCACTTCAGAAGCTGAACCGGCCTCGTGAAGCCAGAGAGAGGTTTCTCGAAGTCGCCAAGGCCAACCCGCCTGATCCCGCCGCCGACCAGGCCGTGATGCGCGCGGCACAGCTCGCTCTGGAAGCAGGCGACCACGCCGCGGCACGCAGCCTGGCACAGTCGTTTGCCGCCGGTTTCCCGACAGTCCGCTTCAGGCCGACATCCGGCTGATCGAAGCCCGATCGCTGCTGGCCGGTGGGCAGCCGCGCGACGCCATCGCGATTCTCGAGTCGGTTCTTGGTATCGCCGGCGCGGGACGCCCTCAGCCAAGGACCGGAGCAAACGAGCTTTCCGAGGCCGCCCGCGCCGCGGCTCGTTACGATCTTGCGCTCGCCTATCGCAGCGCGGGACAGGCCGACCGGGCCGATGCGATGCTCGCCAGCCTGGCTAAATCGACAACGAGTCCGGCCGGTTCCGAGGCCCAATTCTTGATCGGTCAGGAACACGTCGAGAAAGGCCGATTCGCGCAGGCCATCGCTCCGCTCAACCAGTACCTGGGCAAGAACGCCACTGGAGGCGTCGCGGACTACGCCCTGGCCCACCGCGCGACCGCCGAGCTTGGGCTCGGGCAAACCGAGGACGCCTGGAAAACGCTTGCCCAGCTTGCGGAGCGCTTTCCCCGCAGCAAGGCCCTCCCTTCCACTCGCCTGCGGCTCGGCGAAGCCGCGCTGAATGCCGGCCAGGCTGACCGCGCCGCGGATCAGTTTCGCATTTTACTTGGCCAGCAGCCAGGCCACCGCACTGGTTCCGGCGGTGCCCCCAGGCTGCCCGAGGCCACGACCGATCCGCCCATCAGGCTTCGCGCCAAAGCTGGACTCGCCCGGGCTCTCTGGAAGCTGGGCAAACCGGGCGAGGCGGCCGAACTGTACGGCCAGATCGTCGAGGCATTCCCCGACGATCCAGGCGCGCCGCGGGCGGCTCTGGACCAGGCCGGCGCACTGGAGGCCGCAGGCCAGACCGACCTTGCCCTGGCGGCCTACCTGCGTGTCGCGGGTCCGATACCCGGGGACCAACCAGTCACTCCAGGCCGAGCTTGGCCGAGCTCGACTCCTTGCCCGGACAGGCCGCTCAAGCGATGCCGCGAGCGCCTACATGCGAGTGCTCTTCGACCGAGGCCGGCGGACCCGTCTGGCCTCTCTGGGCGAGACGCCCACCGCTCTGTTCGCGGAGCTGGGATGGGCTCTGGTCGACTCGCAGGAGACCGAGGAAGCCGATCGCATCTTCTCTGCCTTGCTCGAAGACGATCCCCAGAGCCCGCGCGCCATCGACGCTCGCTTCAACCTTGCAGAGTCGGCCAATCAGGCCCGCGACTTCGCGGCGGTCATCCGGCTGTTGTCTCCACTGGTCTCGGCTCCCACCGAGCGCGGGCGAGTCAAGCAAGGAAGCGATCCTGCGAAGGCAGGCGCAGGCCCGGCCGCGAAACCTGTCCAGGCCAACCCGCGGCCACTCATGCCGCTGATCCTCTATCGCCTGGGCCGCACCCAAATCGAGCTCGGAGACTCGAGCGCGGGATCGGCCACGCTCGATCGCTTGCTCGCCGAATACCCCCGCAGCGCCCGGGACCGCGAGGCCCGGTTCCTGCGGGCGGAAGCCGCCCTTTTCCAGAACGACCCCGCGACTGCCGAAAGCATGTTCAAGGCCCTGCTGGCCGAACCTTCCAGCCCCGCCGACCCGCAGGGCTTTCGGGTTCTCGTGGGCAGCAAGCACGTCCAGAGCCTGCTTGCTCTGAAGCGCTGGGCGGAGGCCCTGTCCAAGGCCGAGGCGTTAAAATCAGCCGTCCCGAGTGGCGACCCCGCGGCAGCCGAGCTGGAATTCGCTCGCGGTCGGGCGCTCCTGGGGCTGGCACGGCCGGAAGAGGCTCGAACCGCTTTCCAGGCGGTGATTGACGCTCGCAAAGGCGGCGATCTTGCCGCCCAGGCCCAGCTCATGCGGGGCGAAACCTTCTTTCACCAGGACCGGTTCCACGAAGCGCTCCGCGAGTTTCTCAGGGTTGACGTCGAATACGACGCGCCTCGCTGGCAGGCCGCCGCGCTGCTGGAGGCGGGAAAAGTTCAGGAACGACTGTTGCAGTGGAGCGATGCGGTCGAAACCTATGAAAGCCTGTGCTCTCGGTTTCGACAGGACCTCGCCGATGCCAAGGCTAAACACTTCGCCGAGGCCAATGCTCGTCTCGAGGCCGCGCGCAAGCGGATCTCCGCCCGAGGATAGCGCTACGCAGGGGCACCCGAAGGAGGAGATTGTAGGGACCAGGCGATGAGCGCTCCCATGGAAGGACCCTGCACATGAATCAAGACCACACCTTCAGCCCTGGCGCGGTTTTGAGCCGCATCGCATGCGCCCGCCACCCCCCCCTGACCCCCCCTTCGCAAGGGGGGAAAGGAAAAGGCAAGCGGCCCATTTTTCCCCCCTTCGCAAGGTGGGGAAAGGAAAAGGCAATCGACCCTTTTTCCCCCCCTCGCGAAGGGGGGGTAGGGGGGGTGTGCTTTGGCAGAGGCCATCGCGTAGACAAAAGCCGAGCGAAAATCGCGCTCGACGGATCGCTGGCCGCCTCACCGCATGCTGGGTCGTGGCACTCTTGGCCGTCCTTGACGCGACCGCCAGCGCCGAAGTGCTCGCCAAAGCGACAGCGCCAGCCCGCCACGCGATGCGGCCAGTGGCGGAGCAGGCGTTTGACTGGCGCCAGCTCCAGCGGCAAGTGTGGCGCTCGGTGCGGTCAGGTCTGGCGTGGTACCAACAAACTCCGCCCGCTGACCGCGTTTGCTGGGGGGGCATGATCGCTTGCTCCGGCTTGGGTCTGGGGGTGTTTCTGGAGCGAATGGTCCGGCTGAGACGGCGGAGGATCATCCCGGCACACTTCACCGCGCGGTTCCTGGACCGGCTCCATGAAGGCAAGCTCGATGGCGGCAAGGCGCTCGACTACTGCGAGATGAACCCCAGCCCCGCGGCACGCATTGCCCTGGCCGCAGTCCGGCGGTGGGGGCGGGCGGCAGTCGATCTCGAGCGAGCCGTCGCGATGGCCCACAAAGTCGAGTCAGAACTCTTGCGGCGTAACGTGGGAACCCTGCGCCGGATCGCCGCCCTGGCTCCGCTGTTGGGTCTCATGGGCACACTTACGGGCATCAGCCGGGTGCTTGCGATGTTGCCTGGAGATGGATCGGCAACAACAAAGGCGGGAGTTGCCGTCGCAACCCTGCCATGGGGGCCCGCGCTCGCGGAAACCCTGTATCCGCTTACCACGGGCATCGCCCTGGCCACGCTTGCCCTGGTGGCTTACGACGCTCTCTTCAGCCGGATCGAGCAGCTCAGCGGCACACTCGATCGCCTGGGGGCCGAGACCATCGACGCCATCGCCATGACCACGTCTCCCAGGCCCCCGGCATTGCTGCACGCCATCGCTCCATCCATTTGATCGGCCGCTGGTTTCAAGCCAGGTGGTTTCCACAGCGCCAAGTTCGGTTCACCTCGTGCGTGGAAGCGGTTAGTCCGCTAAGATGGCGTTCGTGTGCGATCCGTGGAAATCGCGCGAGAGCCGGCGGTTCAACGTCGGCTGAAGGCCCCGGAGATAAGGACCGAGCCGAGGCAATGAGGCAATGACCGGTCTGGACCTCGAGTCTTTCCTGTTGCTCTTGCGAGCCGACCTGGGCGCCTGGACTCTCCTTGGCCTGGGGACGCTGGTCCTGTGTCTCCTGGCGTGGCTGAGCTGGGGCTCGCGCAGGGCGCTGCGAAAGTGCCTGGCGCTGTCGGTCATCGCGCATGCGGGGCTGGCGCTTTATGGCAGCACGGTTCCGTCGGTACTACGGGTGCTTCGGGCTGCTTCCAGAGATCGCGCCCCCGATCGGCACATCCGGCAAATTCGCGTGTCTCCCGTTCTGGCCGACGAGCCGCCGAAACCGCCGGGCGCTGGCCGAGCCGACAAGCAGGGCACGAAAGATGGCCCTGATTCGACCGCCGGAGCGCGCGCCATCGCCCGATATCGCAGCCCAGCCGTGCAGCTTGCTGATCTGGTCCAGAGACCCCCTCGCGCCGATCTCGCCCGGCAAGGCGTGTTGCCTCGCGCCCCGCGGCAAGCCCGCTGGTGCAGGCGCCGCTGCCAATGCCGGCGGCAACTCCCGCTGTCGCGCTGCCGCGTCGGGAAATGCCGGTCGTGAATCGGCGGAACGACGTGTCCACGCCTGCCTCGGCGCCATTGCCGGCTGTGGCCATCGCTCGTCCGTCGGCCGAGGAGGTTGCCCGGGCCGTTCCGGAGGTGCAGAAGCGGCGAGAAGCCGCGTCTCGCGCGGGCTCCTCCGGGGCGACGACTGGTGCGACATCCCTGCCGCCGGCTGATCTCCGCCTCGGAACCAGCCGCGAGCGCCTCGTCATGTCGATCGCTCGTCCTCCGGCGGCCTCTGCGCCGGCCGCGGCGCTTCCCGTCGAACGTGCTCTCCCGGGGGAAAGACGGCCAGCCCAGGCCGACGCGCAACCGCTCGCCGACCTGACCGGCTCGACCAGTGGCAGCCGTCTGACCGAGGTGCCCTCGTTCTATCGGGCCGCGGCTCGACGCCAACCGTTCCTCGCTGGCCCGTCGCGGCGGTGCCAGCACCGCCAGCGAGCAAGCCGTGGAACGTGCCCTCGACTGGCTCGCCCGCCACCAAGACGCTGATGGCCGCTGGGACGGCGGCATCGCGCGCTACGACGACGGCTCGGCTGCCGCGGGCGATGACGACTTCACCGTTCATTGCCCTGCGGGCCAGACCTGCTTCGGCGAATGTGCCTACTGGGAAGCGGACACCGCGCTTACCGGCCCTGGCACTCCTCAGCTTCCTGGGGGCAGGCTATACGCACAAGGACGGCAAGTACGCGACCACCGTCGAAAACGGGCTCGATTTCTTGCGTGCCCAGCAAAAGTCAGACGGCGATCTGCGAGGGCCCAGCAGGGCCGTCGGCATGTATTGCCACGCAATGGCCACGCTGGCCCTGTGTGAAGCCTACGCCCTGAGCCTTGACGATCGCCTGCGAGATCCGGCCGAGCGGGCCGTGGCCTTCCTGGTTCATGCCCGCGCTCGTGACGGCCAGGCCTGGCGGTACGCCCCGGCGCCCCGGTCGGTGACACGAGCATCCTCGGCTGGGTGGTCATGGCGCTGAAGTCGGCCCGAGAGACCGGCCTGCGCAGTGCCCAGCTATTCATCCGTGCAGCGCGGCACGCTGCTCTGGCTTGACAAGGTATCGACCGGCAGGGACAAGGGCCTCGCCCGCTATCAGCCCGTCCGAGCCGGTCACGGCCACGATGACAGCCGAAGCCTGGGTCTGCCGCCAGTTCCTGGGCATCGGCGGCCCCGGCCCGGCCAGCACCGAGGCCGCAGCCTACCTGCTCGACCACGACTCGGACCGCGGTGACTCGAACTTCTACTACTGGTATTACGGCACGCTGGCCCTGTACCAGCACGGCGGCCAGCCCTGGACGCAGTGGAACGACCGCCTCCGCGACCGCATCATCGGCCTTCAGCGCGCCACGGGCCACCAGGCCGGAAGCTGGGACCCCGATGACAGCCAGTACGGCGCCAAGGGCGGACGCATCTATTGCACCGCCCTGGCCACGCTCTCGCTCGAAGTCTATTACCGCTATCTGCGGCTCTACGACAAACCCAATCTCCCCACCGAGACGAAGCCCGCGGTTGTCGCCGAGCCAGCCCCCGTTCTTGAAGCACCCGCGCCACGCGGCTTTTGAGGCAACGGTGTGTCCCAACCTCTGAACTCACCCGCCTGCGTGCCGGACGGCCGATTTGCCCAGTGTCCCGCGGTGACCTAGATTCCTCACGAGGGTGGTGCAGAAAACCCTCAGGTCCGTCCAGCCCAGATACCTGGACGAGATCCTGCCCATCACGCTCTGAACCCGGGAACCCGCCGAATGTCTCAGACCGTGGCGGAGTCTTCGACACGTCCACCGCCCGCGAGACCGCCTTCGTGGCTCTTGCCGCTCGAGCTTCTGGTCGCATCAACATGCCTCTTCGCCGTTTCCGACACGATCGCTGATCCCGACCTCTGGGGCCATCTGAGGTTCGGCCTCGATATGCTGCGGTCGGGGACGATGGTGGCGCAGGATTGCTATTCTTACACCAGCGACCGCACCTGGATGAACCACGAATGGCTGGCAGAGCTGGTCTTCGCGGCGATCTACCAGGCGATTGGACCGCCAGGTCTGGTCGCTCTCAAGGCGGCTCTGGGCTTACTGATTCTCGGGTTAGGCTACATTCACCTGCGGCGGGCAACGCTGGATCCGATCGCCAGCTCTTTGCTGCTGCTGACGGCCGCCTTGGCCTTACGTCCCGGTCTGGGCACCATTCGGCCGCAGGTGTTCACTTACGTGATGTTTCTCCTGGTGCTCATCATCCTGCGCGCTGCCTCGAATGGCCGGTCCGCCTGGCTCTGGTGGCTCGTGCCAATCTTCGCCGCCTGGGTCAACCTGCACGGCGGCGTCCTGGCGGGCCTGGCTGTCGTTTTGGCCTGGTTCACCGTCCAGACCGGCATGCTCGTGCTGCGACGGGATTCCAGTGATTCTCGCCCAGCCTTCCTGGCCGGCAAGGTGACGGCTCCGATTGTTGCGTGTTTCCTTGCCCTGACGTGTAATCCCCACGGTGTCGGGCTGATCCGCTTCCTCTGGAGCACGGCGACTGTCCCGCGCCCGGAGATCTCGGAATGGGCTCCGCTATCGCTAGTCAGCCTGTCGGGTCTTGCCTACCTGGCTTTACTGTCGGCCTCGATCTGGGCCTGGGCCGCCAGCCGTCTGCCGCGTCATGGCTCGCTGCTGGTGATTCACCTTGCCACGGCCGCCGCCCCACTGCTCGCCGTTCGACACTTGCCGCTGTTCGCGCTCGCGACCATGGTCCTGTCCGGTGAACACCTCGCCGATGCCATCAACCCGAGACTGGCATGGATCTCACAAGGTAAACGACCAGCCACCTGGCTGCTTGTTGCGATGACCGGAGTAACGTTGGTCATGGTGGTCCTCAGCTTCCGCGGACTGCAAGGAATCCGCATCGATCCGGGACAATTCGCGTTCCCCGCCCGCGCCGTGGCCCTCATGGACGGTGCTGGAGCGGACGGGAATCTGCTCGTGGATTTCGACTGGGGCGAGTATGTCATCTGGCATCTCGGTCCGCGGGTCAGAGTCTCGATGGACGGCCGCCGGGAAACGGTGTATTCGAGCCAGGCGCTCGCGCGCAACCTGAATTTTGGCGAAGCGCGGCCAGGCTGGCGAACCCTGCTCCAGATCGGCAATCCCAGTTTCGCCCTGCTGCGGCGAGGCTCGCCGTGTGAGCAGCGGATGCGAGAAGAGCCCGGCTGGAAGGTCGCCTACGAGGATCCATTCTGTTCGCTCTTCGTCCGGCCGACGAGCCCTCTCGGTGCCCGAATCGCTCAATCTCCGATTTCCGACTTGCCCATCGATGGATCAGGCATCTGGTTCCCCTACGTTGTGCGTCTTTGCCAGAATCCTTGAACCCGAGCGGGCGACGAGGCTAGACCACCTTACTTGACGAGGTAGAGGGCAATACACGGCACGAGGTTGAAGAGGATGATGCCGGTCTTGTAGAGAGTGATCCCGCCGATGTTCAGCATGTCGAACTGCTCCGGCGAGATGCGGAACCACCGGCCCCAGAGACGGAGCAGTCCATCGCGTCCGAAAAGGGCAAGCGCCACCCAGAGCAGAAGCACGGCGTAGTTGATCACCGAGCACCACAGGAAGAAGCTGCGCGAGTCTCGATGCTCATGACCTTCACTCCTTCAAACCTGGACTTTTTGATGCAACCGACACCAGCCTAACGCCGGGATGGCATGGATGCAACGCGCGGTGAAAGTCCTCCGCGCCGGAACCGGCGGCGGCTAGCGCGCACCGACATTGGCTTGCGTTTCCTGCGTTCTGCGGCTTGTCCCCCAGGTCAAGCCCATGCATCCGGTGCTACGTCGAGAGTTCAACGATTCGCACGGATTTTCAGACACAACCTGGGATAACATAGGGGCTGGCCGGGCAGCACACGATCGAAGGGATGAGAAGACGCCGGGCGCATCGTGCTCCCAGGCCGTCTTTCGTGTCAAGATTTCCTCTGAATGAGAGGGAATCCCAAGTCATGAAAGCAGATCATCGCATGCCCATTCGAAAAAACGTTAGACGCAACCTCTTGGTCAACCACAAATTGGGGACATTCTGGCGTAAACTCGGGATAACTCGGCCGCCGGCGCCACAGTACCTTGCGTGGGGATGAGTGGACGTTCGGTGCGGAGCGCACCGGCCTTCATGAATTCAAGAACGAGCGAGCGGCTATGGCGCGTGTTAGCAACGGGGTCCGTGGTCCGGCAGCTCGGAGTCGCTCTTCGAGGGCGGCTCGGTCGCCGGGCTCTCCGACCGCCAGCTCCTCGAGCGGTTCGTCGCCGGCGCGATCCGGCCGGCGAGGCCGCCTTCGCCGCGCTGGTGGCCCGGCACGGGCCGATGGTGCTGGGCGTCTGCCGGCAGCTCCTGGGCGACGTCCAGCATGCCGAGGACGCCTTCCAGGCCGTCTTCCTCGTCCTGGCCCAGAAGGCCCGGTCGATCCGCGACCCCGACCTGCTGGGCAACTGGCTCTACGGCGTCGCGATCCGGACGGCGCGGTGCGCGAAGCAGCAGCTCGCCCGCCGGCGCAAGCGGGAGGAGGGCAACGCCATGAACGGCCCTGGTCCCGGCTCGTGGCACCGGCCGAGCCGACGGCCCCGCCGGCCGACCGGCCGGCGATCGACCGCGAGCAGGCCGAGGCCCTCCACGGCGAGATCGACCGCCTGCCGCGGGCCTTCCGCCTGCCGGTCGTGCTCTGCTACTTCGAGGGCCTCACGCTCGACGAGGCCGCCCGGCGGCTCCGCTGCCCGGCCGGCACGCTCCGCAGCCGGCTGGCCCGGGCGCGCGAGAAGCTCCGCCGTCGGCCTGACGCGCCGCGGCGTCGCCTTGCCCGCCGCCGCGCTCGGCGCGGTCCTGGCGCCCCGGTCCGCCTCGGCGTCCGTCTCATCCCCTCCTGTGCGATTCCACCACCCGGGCCGCGATCGCCTTCGCGGCCCGTCACGCCGCCGCCGGCGGGGCGCTCTCCGCGCCCGCCGCGGCACTGGCCCAGGAGGTCCTGCGGACCATGCTGATCCACAAGCTCAGGCTCACCGCGCTCTCGCTGTTGCTCCTGGCCGTCGTCGCCACCGGCGCCGGCGTTCTCGACCCGCTCGCTGGCGATGAAGGAGGAGCTCATGCTGAACCCGACGGCACCCGTGGCAGAGCCCGCGCCGCGCGCCGCCGAACGACCACGCCCGGCGGCGAAACCCGATGCCGCGACGACCGGCCGGATGACCGTCGCCGGCCGCGTGCTCGACCCCGACGGCAAGCCGGTCGAGGGCGCGGTCGTGGACCTGGTCGCGCAGGCCCCGCTCGCCCTGGGTCGGCGCCAGCGACGAGACCGACCAGTACACCTGCTCGGCCAGGGCGAGTCCGACGCCGACGGCCGGTTCCGCCTCGACGCGCCCCGCACCGCGTCGATCCGCGTCTTCGAGGTGCATCGCGCTGGCCGCCGCGCCCGGCTTCGGCCTGGGCTGGGCCGAGCTGAACCCCGACGCCGAGCAGCCCGCGGCCGAGATCCGGCTCCAGCCCGAGCAGACCGTCCGCGTCCGGCTGGTCGACGTGACCGGCCCGCCGGCCGCGGGCGTCGAGGTCCGCGTCCTGGGCGTCGGGCGGCTGAACGACAAGGGCGACCTACGACGGGCGTCTGCCTCTGGGCCAACCCGCCCGAGGGCATCCGCGCCTGGCCGCGGCCGGTCACGACCGACGACCAGGGCCGGTTCACCTTGCCCGGCATCGGCCGCGGCGCTGAGCGTCAGCCTGCAGCGTCCGCGACCTCCGCTACGCCCGGCAAGACCTGCACGTCGATCCGGCCGAGGCGGCGGCCGCAAGGAGACCACCCTCGCGCTCGAGCCGGCCCGGATCATCGAGGGCCGCGTCCTGGCCGCCGACACCGGCCAGCCCATCCCCAACGCCGTCGTCTCGGCCGCGGCCCTGGTCAAGAACGAGCACGCCCACGGCATCTTCACCGCCAAGTTCCGCGCCGACGACCAGGGACGGTTCGTCATGAACCCGATCGCCGGCGAGAGCTACACCGTCGGCGCCTTCCCGACCGGCGGCGAGCCCTACCTGATCCAGCAGGACGAGTTCAAGTGGACCAAGGGGGCGGTCAAGGCGACCCACGACATCAAGGTCCGCCGCGGCGTGCTGATCCGCGGCAAGGTGACCGAGGAGGGGACCGGTCGGCCCCTGCCCGCGTCGAGCATCCAGTTCATCCCGGTCCGGGGCGGCGACGACGTGCTCTCGGGCTGGCAGGCCATCGTGGCCAGCCAGGACGACGGCTCGTTCCAGATCGCCGTCCCGCCCGGCAAGGGACACCTGCTCGTCTTCGGCCCGACCGCCGACTACGTCCTCGGCGAGATCGGCTCCAACAGGCTCTACAGCGGATCGGCCCGGCGGGACGCGCTACTACGCCCACGCCATCATCCCCTACGAGGTCAAGGCCGGCGACCCGCCGCACGAGGTCGCCGCGGCGCTGCGGCCGGGCGTGACGATCAAGGGGCGCGTCGAGGGGCCCGACGGCCAGACGGTCACCGACGGCTTCGTCCTCACGACGCTCCGCATCGAGGCGTTCAACCCCTTCTGGCGCGGCGATTACCAGGTCCCGATCCGCGACGGCCGCTTCGAGCTGCACGGCCTCGACCCGGAGGCGTCCACGCGGATTCATCGTCCTCGACGCCGAGCACGAGTGGGGCGCGTCGGTCGAGGTCTCCGGCAAGCAGGCCGGCGAGGACCTGACGGTCCGCTCGCAGCCCTGCGGCCAGGCCAAGGCGCGGTTCGTCGGGCCCGACGGCAAGCCGATCGCCAAGCACCAGCCCCACTTCGAGTTCGTCGCCACGCCCGGCCCGAGCCGGTATGAGCCGGAACAAGCAAGACCAGGCCGAGCTGGCGGCCGACGCGGACTACGTCGCCAACGTCGATCGCAAGCACTACTGGAACGTGCCTGCGCACCGACGCCGAGGGCCGCATCACCCTGATCTCGCTGATCCCCGGCGCCCTGTACCGGATCATCGACTTCTCGACGGTCAACGACGAGACCAAGGGGGTCCAGGTCCGCAAGGACTTCACCGTCAAGCCCGGCGAGACGCTCGACCTGGGCGATATCCTGATCGAGAAGCCGCAGATGCATAGATTGAGCCAGTCGGTGTCGGAGAGTCCGATGAGGCGAGCACGCCATGCCGAGATCAACAACCGACTTCCCCCTGGGCCCGCTACGAGCCACGCCCGACGACCCCTGGGACCTCCGCAAGGTCGCCCACCTGCACCGCCGCGCCGGCTTCGGCGCGACGCGTGCGGAGCTGCTCCGCGACCTGGCGGCCGGGCCGGAGGCCAGCGTCGATCGGCTGTTCCACCCGCCCCGCTCCCGCCCGAGGACGCCGAGGCGATCGACGGCCTGCGCCAGACGGCGCGGACGTCGTCGAACCTCGACCTGCTCAAGGTCTGCTGGCTCAACCGCATCCTCCACGGGCCCGACCCGCTCCGCGAGAAGCTGACCCTGTTCTGGCACGGCCACTTCGCCACCAGCAACAAGAAGGTCGAGTCGGTCGCGCTCATGGACCGGCAGAACGAGACGCTGCGAACCCACGCCCTGGGCGGGTTCGCCGCGCTCCTCGAGGCGATCATCGCCGACCCGGCCATGCTCGTCTGGCTCGACGGCGGCACCAGCAAGAAGGACAAGCCCAACGAGAACTTCGCCCGCGAGTTCCTCGAGCTGTTCACCCTGGGCGCCGGGCACTACACCGAGCGCGACATCCGCGAGGCCGCGCGGGCCTTCACCGGCTGGGTGCGGCAGGATTCGCGCGGCGGCTTCCAGGAGACGCCCGCCTTCACCCACGACGCCGCGCAGGTCGACGACGGGCCCAAGACGTTCCTCGGCCTGAACGGGCCCTGGGGGCCGTCGGACATCGTGCGGATCATGCTCGAGCGCCCCGAGGCCGCGACCTTCCTGGCGCAGAAGCTCTACCGGTTTTTCGTCAGCGAGGCCGGCACGCCCGGCCCCGAGCTGATCGAGCCGCTGGCCGAGGAGGTCAAGCGACACGAGTTCGCCATCGGGCCGATCGTGCGAGATCATCCTCCGCTCGCAGCACTTCTACTCCCGCGCGGCCTATCGCCAGCGGATCAAGTCGCCGGTGGAGTTCAGCGCGGGCCTGGTCCGGATGCTCGAGGTCCCGCGTCCGGCGCTCAACCCGCTGGCGCTCTCGGCCGCCTGCGACGCGCAGGGCCAGGAGCTGTTCGCCCCGCCCAACGTCGAGGGCTGGGTCGGCGGCTCGATCTGGATCAACAGCGGCACGCTGCTCGAGCGCACCAACTGGGCCGCCGACGTCGTCTGGGGCCGCGCCGAGAACGGCCTCGCGCCCGTTCGATCCCGCTCGCCTGGGCCGCGCACTACAAGCTGCCCGCCGACCGCGCCGGCGGAGCGTTCCTCGATCTGCTGCTCCAGGACGACCTCGGCGACGAGGCCCGCCGGCTCGCGCTCGACGCCGGCCGCGACGGCAGCCCCGACGGCCTTCGCAAGGCGCTCCAGCGCCTCGCCAACTGCCCCGAGTTCCAACTGGCTTGAGTCGATCCGCTCATGTAGAACCATAGAAGGAGATCCCCATGCACCCGACTCGCCGCGAGATGCTCCGCCTGGGCCTGGGCTCGTCCGCCTTGCTGGCCTGCGGCCCGACGGTCCCGCTGTTCCTGGCCCGTTCCGCGAGCGCCCTGGCCGACGACGAGGCCGTCGGCGAAGGGCCGCATCCTGGTCGTCGTCCAGCTCGACGGCGGCAACGACGGGCTGAATACCGTGGTGCCCTATCGCGACGACGAGTACCGCAAGCGCCGGCCGAAGCTCGCGATCCCGGCCGGCGAGGTGAAGAAGATCGACGACCGCGTCGGCCTGCACCCGTCGCTCGAGCCGTTCTCGAAGCTGCTGGAGCAGCAGCGGCTGGCGATCGTGCAGAGCGTGGGCTACCCCAACCCGAACCGGTCGCACTTCGACAGCATGGCGATCTGGCAGACGGCCAGGACCGACGGTGGACAAGGCCGCGCCCGGCTGGCTGGCCCGCGCGATCGACCGCCGCGCCGGGCCCGGACGGCGACGCGCCGGGCCTGCACATCCACGAGGCGTTCCCCCTGCCCGGTGCGCTGGCGGGCGGCCGGCAGGTGGTCCCGTCGCTGGCCCGGCTCGAGCAGTTCCGCCGCCGGCTGGGCATGCCCGAGGGCGCCGAGGCCGCCGCGCAGATCGAGGCCCTCGATCGCCTGGCGCGCCAGGACCGCGGCGAGCCCGGCTCGCTGCTCCAGTTCGTCGAGCGATGCAGCCTGATCACGTATGCCAGCAGCGCGCGGCTCGAGCGGCTGCAGCAGGACGGCTCGGCCGCCAAGGCCGACTACCCCGAGTTCTACGGCCTGGCCCGGCGGCTCCGGCTGATCGCCCAGTTGATCAAGGCCGGCCTGTCGACGCCGATCTACTACACCCACCTCGACGGCTTCGACACGCACAGCGGCCAGCTCCAGCAGCACGCGAGCCTGCTGCGCGAGCTGGGCGCGTCGCTCAAGGCGTTCCTCGACGACCTGGAGAAGTCGGGCGAATCGGAGCGGGTGCTGGTGCTGGTCTTCTCCGAGTTCGGCCGCCGGCTGGGCGAGAACGGCAGCGGCGGGACCGACCACGGCACCGCGGCCCCGGTCTTCCTGCTGGGCCAGCCCGTCAAGGCCGGCCTGCACGGCCCCTACCCCGACCTGACCCGCCTCGAGGACGGCGACCCGATCCACGCCGTCGACTTCCGTCGCGTCTACGCGACCCTGCTCGACCGGTGGCTGGGCGTCCCCCACCGCGACATCCTGGGCGCGGCCTTCGAGCCGATGGAGTTGCTGCGCGGCTGACGCTAGGCGAAGAAGAGATCAGCCGAACCTTTGCCGATCGACTGGCGCGGGCGCAGCGGTTCACCTGGAACCCCGACGGCACGCCCAAATTTGGCAAGCCCTTGCCGCTGGATGCCGAGATCAAGGCACGCTCAGGCGAGATGCCGGCCGGGAAACAGCTCAGCCCGGCCATCAACCCGGAACGAATACCAGAATGCTATTCGCCGGAATGACGATGCTGGCCGAATGCGGCATCGATTCCCACGCCGGACCGTCGGCCGTGATCGAGCCGCCATTGCCGTCATAGGGCGGGTTGAACCAGTTTTCATAGATCGCGCTATTGAACGCCTCAGTCCAGCGCCCGGGCTTGGGGAAGCCGAGAACATAGTTGTGGTAGGTCATCTCGTTCAGGCTGGCGACCACCACCACGTCGTATCCTTCCCATTCGACCCAGCGATGAAAGGCGACCACGCGATTGCCCCTCGGCGCGTGATACGGGTTTGACGATCCGCCGCGCAGGCCCTTGAGGCGATTGCGGAGAGCGATCAATTCCTGGCAGAAGCGCAGGTAATCACCCACCGCCTTCACGTTGCCGAGGTCGTCCCAGTTGATGAGGGTGTTCGGGTGAAATTTGGGGGAGTCGTTCCAGTTCCGGTATTCGAGGAGCTCTTGACCCATGAACATCATGGGGATTCCCGGGGATGTCATGACGAGACCCATGGCGACACGGCAGCGGGCCGCGGCATACTTGGATCGTGCGTCCGCACCATCGGCCAGATGGGCGATACGTGCCGCGTTGTCATGGGTCTCATACGTGATGTCATGATCTTCGATGCTATTTACGGCTCTCCAGGCATCAGCCGGTCCAAAGCGCGGCCAAAGGCTCGCGGCGATGTCCGACATATCAACATCCCCGCCGAAGGCCGTTGCCGCGCGGTTGACGGCCGTACGCACCGCGCCACGCAGCTTGTCCGACCAGACCGCGTCGAATCCCGCGCCGCCTTGCGAGGCCGGCTTGATCACCCACGAAGGGTCATCCTTCCAGTACTCGGCAACCTGGAATCTCTCGGGATGCTCGCCTCTTAGCGAGCCGGTGAGCTTCTTGCAGAACTCCCATCCGCCGTGGGCGTCGATGATGGTGACCTGGTCGTAGCGGAAGCCGTCAACGTGATACTCGTCATAGAAGGAATGCGCGTTGTCGATGAGGAACTGGACAACCTCCGGCTTCGAGTAGGCAAAGATCAGCCCTCCCGACTCTTGCTGGTCGGTGAAGTAGAGGCTGTTGTTGTTGTTTGTGGTCGGTGCCTCGAGGTCGAAGAAATACAGGCTGCGATCATCGAAACCAAAACTCCCCGGGAACCCGCCACCGGCGTGATTGTAGACCACGTCGAACAGGACAGCGATGCCGTACACATGGCAGACGTCCACGAACGCCTTGAGCTGGTTGACCTGCCCTTCGAGCTGCGGTTGCGTGAGCGGAGCGCGCCCCTTCGCCGTGAGCAGGTCGTTCACCCGCTTGAGGTATCGCCCAAGCTCGGCACTCGGCACGGCGTAACGCATTTCGGGCGAGAACAGGTCGGCCCCGTTGTAGCCCATGCTGGTCTGCGTCTCGAACTCGACGATGGGCAACGGCTCGACGGTGTTGATTCCAAGTGCCACCCAGTGTTCGAGTCGAAAGAGCGCATCGAGAAAGGTCCCGCCGGGATTCGTGCGGCGGTCGTTGCCGCCAGCGTCGGTTGCGTAGAACGTACCGAAATGGAACTGGTAGACGGCCAGATCGCTGAAATTGGGAGTCCGGAATCCCTTGTCGTGCCACGGGTACGAACCCGGGTCGCGCACGATGCAGTCGCAGTCGGGCCATTCGGGGTCGAGCCCAAGCTCCCTGGCCCGCGGATCACGTTTGAACGCCTTTCCGCTGGCGCCCACGACGTAGAACAGATACTTATCCCCGTCCTTGACACCCGGCACAAAGCCGCTCCAGATTCCTGTGCTTTGGTCTTTCTTGAGCAAGGTGCTCGGTCCGGCCTGAAACGCGGAACTTGGCATGTTGAGTTTCAGGTGCACCTGAGCGGCGTTGGGCGCCCACGCACGAAAGGTTGCCCCTCCGCTCGTCAGGTTCGCGCCCAGGGCAGTGGTGCTCGTGATGTTGGCCTGAGTGATCGTGGACATGGCCTGGTGAACCATGGGCTTGGTTTGCGTGATCATGGGCATTGGTGAGCGTACCTTTCATGAAAGGCTTGTCGAGGCGGCCTCGGATCAAAGTAAGGCGGCTGTTGGCGCGTTCCAAGCAGAAATAACGCAAGGAAGCCAGTAAGATGACAAGAAAACAAGAGAAAGATGGCGGATCAAGCCGTCAGCTCGTTCGGCGGGGAACTGCGCCGGCTTGAGAATGCCGCGAATTGTGCCTCGTTCAAGTCCGCCTGCCACGCGCCTTACGTTCTGTTTTGTCTCGTTGGGCTGCCCAGGTAGCTCCTGTCGGGACAGAGCATCGTCCTTACGCCCCTGATCAAGGTACGTCGACTGACGAATCGCGGTCTATGTTTCTGATAGGCAGCCAAAGCAAGGCGGCCGTCCCTATTCAAACAAAAGGCCGCACAAGGCCCTGGAAACTGACCCCGATGGACTTGAACCTGAGCCTGCCCCACGTCGTAGTCATGGTCCTTGGATCAGCGGTCGGCTACGTCTACTTCAGTTGGGGTCGCTCACAGTCCGACATGTCCTTGGTCGTCTGTGGCCTTGCCCTGATGACGTACAGCTACTTTTTCACGTCGCTGATTCCGCTCATTGCGATTGGAGCCGCGCTCGGGTCCGCTCCATTCGCGTACAGGCGTCTGGCCTGAGCATTCCCGACAAGGAGAAGAGAAAAGCCTCCCTTCGCCTTACGACGGCTCGGGGATCATGTTCGTCGATCTCAAGATCGCGCAACCGAGTGCGACTCGTTAATAGAGTTTGACGATCTCTGGCGAGGATGTGAGAATTTTGCCTCGGTCATCGGTAGTCAGGAAGAAACTGTCGGTGATCCGGGCTGAAGACGCATCCTTGCCCACCAGGACATTCACGCGGTATCGATTGCGCCCGAGCGGACGGACCTGCACTTTGAGCAGGTCCGCCGGCGATCCCAGGGATAGGACCAGATTCGTCGCGACGATCTGGTTCAGCGCCTCATTCCTATCACGGTTGAACGACAGGGTCTACGTCGGTCTGCCTGGTCGATTGTGATTTCGAGGGATTCGTGCTGGTGCCCATCGGGTTGCTCTAGCTTTCTGATGACCGGTCTCGCCGGCCGAGGCCCTTGGTTTCTTGCCCGCCTGCAAACTAGCAACAAATATCGTCAAGGGTCCAGCCGGATGACTTGCGGCTGGCCGGCCGGAGCGCGGACGTCGGCGACGGGCACCTGAGACTGTGGCGACGAGACACGGCGGCGGACGTCGAGCTCGATCGAGCCGAAGGTTTGTTCGTGTCGCTGGATCGTCATGCTGATGGCCGTCAAGAGGCGCTTGGTCGTGTACGCGTTCATGACGATCCTCTGGCTGGCCTTGACGTCCTGGCGGCCGGTCGCGAAGGGTTGCGTGTTAAGCCCGAAGTCGAGGATGATCTCCTCGGGCGTGGCGGTTACCCGGCAGAAGTTGGAGTAAGTTGGCAAGGTGCCCGTGTCGTTGACGACAACTTCCGTCGTTTGCTGGACCGGGGGATTCTGTTGTGATTGCGCATCGGGGTGTGCCATTCCAGACTGATCTTGGTCACTCATGTCGATCTCCCGTCGTCGTGGCCCTCCGCCTGCACGGCGGAGAATCGTTCCCCTAAAATGATTCAAATTATTTATATCAGCTTCTATCCTTGTTCGTCAAGACGCCAATCAGCGGAATGCAAAAATGTTCAATCTTCAAATATGCAACGACAACAGGTATTACTGACGCGCATAGGTGATCGACGTCCATGGAATGAGTCACGTCCATGAGTCGAAGAGGCAAGAAAACGTACCGGGGCGTCGGACGCCGCCAGGTAGGTGCGAGCGACGTCGTCCGCCGTGCCGGCTCAAATACCCCCACCCATGACGGGAAAATCGCCCGTGAGGCCTGTCTTACCTGGCTCGATTCCCGCGATTCGGAGGACGACGCGGCGGATCAGTTTGCCCAGCATCGGCGTGGCTTTCTTGCCGGCTTCGAGAACCTCTTGGTGGCTGATGGCCGCGGCGGACACGCCGGCCGCGGCGTTCGTCACCAGGGCCAAGGCCAGTACGTCCATGCCGGCGTGCCGAGCCACAATGGCCTCGGGCACCGTTGACATGCCCACCACGTCAGCACCCAGCGTTTGCAGCATCTTGATCTCGGCGGGCGTCTCGTAACTCGGGCCAGGCAGGCAGGCGTAAACGCCGGGAATCACATTGATCCCCAGCCGCCTCCCCTCCTCCCGGGCCAGGCTCCGCAGCTTCTTGGAATACACCTCGGTCATGTCGGGAAAGCGCGTGCCCAGGCGCTCATCGTGGGGGCCGCGCAGGGGATTGGATCCGATGAGGTTAAGATGATCCGATAGGCAAACCAGGTTGCCCGGCCGAAGATCGGCCCGGATGCCGCCGGTGGCCGACGTGAGAATCAGAGTGCGAACGCCCAGCGTCTGGAGGACTCGGATAGGAAAGGTGACGTCGCGCAGCGAGTGGCCCTCGTAATAATGGAACCGGCCTTGCAAAGCGATGAGCGAGGCTCCATCAAGATTTCCGGCGACCAGGTTCCCTTCGTGGCCGATCACCGTTGGCACCGGAAAATGAGGCAGGTTTGCATATGGGATCGTGACTCGACCACTCAGCCCCTCAACCAATGTGCCCAGGCCCGAGCCCAGCACCAAGGCGATCGAAGCAACATCCGGAACGGCGGACCGGATGACCGTTGCCGTCTCAGCCGCACGTAAACCAATATCGATTGAAGTTACTCTCATAACAATATTCCGGCAATACATGCGGAGAGAAAATTCGCCAGTGTTCCGGCCAAAAGAGCACGAAAGCCCAGTCGTGCCAGGTCGTGCCGGCGTTCAGGCGCCAGGGCGCCGATGCCGCCGAGCTGGATACCGATCGAGCTGAAATTGGCAAAACCGCAGAGGGCGAAGCTGGCGATCGTGAACGAGCGAGCCAGCAACAGCCCGTCCGCGCTGAGCTTGCCCAGCTCTTGAAAAGCGATCAACTCGTTGAGCACAGTGCGCGTGCCCAGCAGTCCGCCCACGCCGCGACAATCTTGCCAGGGCACACCCATCAGGTAGGCAACCGGGGCGAGGATCCAGCCGAAAATGCCCTGGAGCGACGTGCCGAACTTGCCCAAGCCGAGGTTTACAAGCGCGATCAGGCCCAGAAATGCAATCAGCATGGCGGCGATATTGAGGGCCAGGTGCAGCCCGTCGCGGGTCCCCCGGGCGGCGGCGTCAAGCACGTTGGTGTCGGGCCGGTCGTCGGCCGGGCGCACGTGGCCCAGGGTCTCGGGAACGCCCGTCTCAGGAACCAACATCTTGGAGAGCAAGATCGCGCCGGGGGCCGTCATTATCACGGCCGTCAGGATGTGCCTGGGCTCGACCCCATAGGCGAAATATGCCGCCATGACACCGCCCGAAACGTGTGCCATGCCGGCGGTCATCACGGTCAGTAGCTCGGAGTTCGTCAGCCTGGGTAAATAAGGTCGGATCGTCAGCGGGGCCTCGGTCTGACCCAGAAAAAGCGAGGCGGCAACGTTCAGCGACTCGGCCCCGCTGGTGCCCATCAACCAGGCCATGACAACGGCAAAGAGCCGCACGATCCACTGCATCACGCCCAGGTGATAGAGAACGGCGAAGAGGGCCGCCACGAAGATCACGGTGGGCAACACGCGAAACGCGAAGACGAACTGCGCCGGGCCCTTGGGATCAACCAGGGCCGCCCCGAAAACGAACTCGGCGCCGGCCAGCGCGCAGGCCAGCATGGCCTCGACGCCTTTCCCCGCTTGGCTCAGGACCCGTACGCCCGCCGGTACCCGCAGGACCAGAAGCGCGAATCCCCACTGGAGCACCAACCCCCAAAAAACAACCCGCCCCGAAATCGCCCGGCGGTTCTCAGAAAGGAACAGCGCAACCCCCAGTATGGCAACCATGCCCACGAAACCTCTGGCCCGATCGGCCAGGTCGAAAAGGTCGACCGACTCCGGCACCGAGATCCTGGTGGACCATGGGCCCATCGAGATCTGATAAACCTGCTGCCCCGCGGCGGGATCCGATGCCGCCGCCTCCGGGCGTGGCCGGGCGTCGTCTTCCGCCCAGGCCGAACGAGCACCGCCGGCGAAGGCAAAAAGCGCTAGAAGCAGGAAGAATCGTGGCGAAACCGTGAGCATTCCAGAACCTTTCGAAATGTCAGCCTCCCAACCGCATGACGATCAGCGATTTGAGGCTCGCCGGCTCATCGGCAATCTCGTAGGCGCCCGCGATCAACTTCGAGGCATCATTCAGGCGCGATTCGTCATTCACCAGAAGCGTGCACAGCGGCTCGCCAAGGGCAACCGGGTCGCCCACCTTCTTGTGCAGGATGACCCCCACCGCGGGATCGATCGAGGAATCGACGCGGGCGCGGCCGGCCCCCAGTAACATGATGGCGTGCCCGATCGGCCGGGCGGATAGACGTTGCACGATTCCGCTTGAGGGTGAAGGCAGATCCACGCGCCGCGCGGGTGCGGGCAAGAGCGTCGGGTCATCAATGAAGTCAGGAGTGCCGCCCTGGGCGATCACCATGCCGCGAAACCGTTCGAGCGCCCGGCCCTCGGCCACGGCCTGGCGGCAGAGCATCCGGGCCGCTGCAAGAGTCTGGGTATGCCCGGCGAGCACAACCATCTCAGCGGCGAGCTCGATGGAAAGATCCATCAGGTCGGGTGGGCCCTCACCCCGCAGGCACTCGACGCTCTCGGCCACCTCGACCGCATTGCCCACCGAGCGGCCCAGAGGCTCATCCATCCGCGTGATCAAGGCTACCACGTTCTTGCCCATGGACCGGCCAATCTCGCACATGGTCGTCGCCAGGTGAACGGCGTCTTCCCGCTCTTCCATGAACGCCCCATCGCCGGTCTTGACGTCGAGCACCAGACCGTCGATGCCCTCGGCCAGCTTCTTCGACATGATGGACGCGGCGATCAGCGGAATCGATTCCACGGTGGCGGTAGCATCACGAAGCGCGTACAGGAACTTGTCGGCCGGCGCGATTTCTGCCGTCTGGCCGATCATCACCAGCCCGCAGCTGCCCGAGCACCTCCTTGTACCGCTGGAGACCGAGATCGACGCGAAAGCCGGGTATCGACTCGAGCTTGTCGAGAGTTCCCCCGGTATGACCCAGGCCGCGGCCAGATACCATCGGTACCATGACTCCCACCGCCGCCGCGATAGGTGCCAGGATCAATGACGTCTTGTCGCCGACGCCGCCAGTGCTATGTTTGTCGATCTTCGGGCCTGGGATCGGCCCCAGGTCGACGACCGAGCCGGAACGCATCATGGCCTCGCACAGCGCCGAGGTCTCTTGATCGTTCATGCCCATCATGTAGATGGCCATCAGCAGAGCCGACCACTGGTATTCGGGTACTTCTCCACGAGCGATCCCGGCAACCATCCAATCAATTTCTCCGGCGCTCAACTCTTCCGCGTCTCGCTTCTTTCGAATGATATCGACCGCGCGCATCATGACTGGCAATCCGTTTTCATGGTCTTGAGAAAGGAATGACTGGCGGGCGCCTCAGCCTCCGGCGGTGTCGAACCCCGTGGCGAACTGGCGATCGCCCGCATCGCCCAGGCCCGGGTAGATGAAACCTACGTCATTCAGCTTCTCATCAACAGCCCCCACAAAAAGCTCCACGTCGGGCATTGCCTGCCGCATGCGGGCGATTCCCTCTGGAGCGGCGATCAGGGAAAGCAGCTTCAGTCGCGGAACGCCCGCGGTCTTGAGGATCTCGCAAGTGCGAACCGCCGAGCCGCCCGTGGCCAGCATTGGGTCGACAACCAGGGCCACGGTGATCCGGGGGCGTGCCGGGAACTTGTTGTAGTACTCGGTGGGCCGCAACGTCGTCTCGTCGCGGAAAAGGCCGATATGCCAGACTTCGGCCTCGGGTATCAGTTCTAGAATCCCTTCAGCCATCCCCAGCCCCGCGCGGAGCACCGGCACGATTCCCACGATATCTGCCAGAACGCGGGTGCTCGCGGGGCCCAGCGGGGTGGAGACCTGCCCCTCCCGGGCAGGCAGGTCGGCCGTTGCCTCGACGGCGATCAATGTTGCCAGAGTCCGGACGAGGTGACGAAACTCGGCGGGTCCCGTTCGGCTGTCACGGACGGCCGCAATCTTGTGGTGCACAACGGGATGCGATGACACGACAACCGGCTGCACGCTCCCCTCCCCCCAGCACGGCGTCGTTGGCAACTGGCTCTGCCCCGAGCCGATCGCGTGGGTGTGATGATTCAGACTCCTTTGGGTACTGGATTTCGCGACGCGATGCCATCGTACACAAGCGGTGTCCGTCGGGCTGTTTTTTTTCTTTTTTTTCAAGCCGCCGGTCTGTCTCGCAGTGCTCGTCTTGCTCGAAAGGCTTGTGTTGTCGTACTCTTGGATAGACTCGTGAGGGAGCGAACGAGGTCTAGGTCCGTGGGATCGAGGTGGAACCTGAAATGACATTTCAATTCGCCGTGCTGGGCAGCGGATCGCGAGGAAATTCCACGGTCGTCTGCCACGAGGGTGGATCAGGGCTCATGATCGATATCGGGCTGGGGCCCCGAGCTCTCGACCAGCGGCTGCGTAGCGTTGGCTGTGAGTGGTCGCGGATCAGCGCGGTCGCGCTCACACACACGCACGGCGACCACATCGATTCCTGCACGCTGCAAACGCTCGTGAAGCACGGCATCGCCTTTTATTGCCACGAGTCTCATCGCGGCATCCTCGACTCTGACGCCGGGTTCCAGCAGCTTGACCGGCTGGACCTCGTGCGGCACTACGACGACCGGCCGTTCCTCTCTCCTTGCGGCTTTCGCGTGGAGCCCATCCCGGCCCGTCACGATGGTCCTACCTTCGGATTTCGGGTTGAATGCGTCAACAAGGCAGGACCCGGGCGGCCGCGGTCGGCTACCTTGCCGATACCGGAAGCTGGTCGGAAAGTATGGCTGACAGCCTCGCCGACGTTGACATCCTGAGCGTCGAGTTCAACCACGACGTGGCCATGCAAAAATCGTCGGGACGCTCGGCGGCCCTCATCGCCCGGAACCTGGGAGACCGGGGGCATCTGTCGAACTATCAGGGAGCGGAGTTGGTGCGTTCGGTGCTGGAGCGATCGCGGCGCGATAAGATTAGTCATCTCGTCTTGCTGCATCTCAGCGAGCAATGCAACCGACCGGAGCTGGCGATTCATGAGGCCCGCACGGCCGTTCAGGCGAGCGGCCGTCGGGTCTCGATTCACGCTGCGCGGCAGACGCCCGCCCACCCGAATTTGCAGATAGGCGTACATCGACCTATCTCCGCCATGGGAGCTTCAAGAACCACTGCCTCGCGCGCCGCCGAATCCCTCCGCGCCGCGGCCGCCGCGGGTTCGCTGCTACCCGGCCTGAATCTGGACCTCCCCTGACAGGCATTCCCTGTTCGAATTCCCTCCAAGGACCCGCGGATCGTGAGCTTTTACCTGGCCAGCGACGTGCACTTGCGAATGGATCGCCCCGACCGCGGCAGAAGACTTTCGAGCTGGGTGAGCGGGCTGAGCGAAGCCGATTCCGTGCTGATCGCTGGCGACCTCTGCGACTTCTGGATGGGCGCTCGCTCGTCGGAGTCCGAGCTGATGAACTGCGACTGGGCTGCGGGCCCTTGTCGATTTCAGCGACCGCGGAGGGTCGCTCCGCATCATGGCCGGAAACCACGACCGATGGCTGTGCACCTTCTACGAGCGGGCGCTGGGGGCGAGCATCGTGACCGAGCCATATGACGCCACCGTGCATGGCATCCGGCTCCACCTGGTTCACGGCCACCTGCTGGGCGCCAGGCGGAAATGGAAGGCCGCGATGGAGAGCCTGTCGTTCTTCCGGGCCTTTGGAAAACTACCATCCCCGCTGGCCACGCGACTCGACGAACTTCTGGAAAGCAAAAACCAGCACGGCCTGGACGAAGACGAGCAGCGGCATCTGGCCGTATTCCGACGATACGCGGCGAGCAAGGGCGGTCTTGCCGACCTGGTTGTCATCGGCCATGTACATCGGGCCGTTGACGAGCCCGGCCTGGCGGCCTCCGGCCCGCGGATGATCGTCCTGGGGGGCTGGCAGCATGGGTCAAGCTACCTGAGACTCGATGCCTCTGGAGCTTCGTTTCATGTCCTGCCGGATGAGGGTTGTCAACCGTTCGTCACAATTGCCGCTGGTGAGAGCCTTATCACTAGCGAGGCGCACCCACCTTCGCTTTCGCCTGTTTCCCGACTGAAATGCCCAACCTCATGAAAATCGATCACCACCTGCACACCAAACGCCACTCCCCCGACAGCATTATCGACCCCACCAAGCTGATCGAACATGCTCGACATCTGGGCCTCGACGGCCTGGTCATCACCGAGCATGACTACCAGTGGATGCCCGACGAGCTCGCGGACCTGGCCTCCCGGGCCTTGCCCCTGCGCGTTTTTTCGGGTGTGGAAGTCTCGGCCCTTGAAGGCCACTTCCTGGTTTACGGCCTGCCGTCGCTTGAGGAAGTCGCCCCGGGTATCAGCCTTGCCGAGTTGCTTACGGTCGTTCGCCGGCATGAAGCGGCGATCGTGGCGGCTCATCCGTTCCGATGGGACCAGCCTTTCGGAGATATCGTCGAGAGGCACGGACCTGTGTTCGACGCCCTCGAGCTCGTCAGCAACAATGTCACCAGAACAACCAGGGCCAGAACCCAAGCGATTCTCGATCAATACGCCATGGGAGCGACGGGCTCCAGCGATGCGCCACGAACTCGCAACGCTCGGCTGTTATTTCACCGAATTCGATCAACCCATCGAGACCATCGCCGACTTCGTGGCCGTCCTGCGCAGCCGAACAGGCAGCCCTCGCCATCGTGCTGGCGTGCACTTGGCTAGCGGCCCGGTCGTCTGAGCGCTTGCGCTCGGTCCGCCGGGCGCGAAGGATGTGCCGAAAGCCGGTCTAGCGAGGATGACCGGCGGGACCGTTCGAGGCAGTCGCGGACCCGGCGTGCTGTTCAACCGCCTTTTCGAGGATTCCGACTACCAGCATGTTGAGCGAGGCCTTGTCTTCCTTGGCCCAAGTCGCCAACCTCTCGTGCAAGTCTGGAGGCATCCTGATCTGGAAGTGAACGACAGTTTCCGGCATCGATGTTCTCCTCACGGAACGTAAAGGAAAGGACCACCAAAGATTGTAGCCGCTGTCCAGGGAAAGTAAAACGGTTCTTCTGCTCAATTGCCAGCGAAGGCGCGATTCACTGACTCACTTCTCGGCTCGATGATTGTGTTCATGGTCGTGCGCGTCGAGGGTCCGGCGCTTTTCTCTGCTGCCATAATTGCCGGACTCGAATCGCCTGCTCGTGTTGGACGAATTCGCGAAGCGGACCCAGTTCCCGCTTGAGCTCGTTTCGCTCTTGTTCCGTGAGCTCCCTGGTCTGGGCAGTTTCGGCCAGGCGTTTGACCTGCTGGTACGCCGGCCTTGTCGGCCCACGATCAAGCACCCATCGCATCTCCGCCAGTAGACTGCACGAGAGCCTGCCCAGAAGCCGGTCAAAATCGTCCTGCTCTTCCTGCGAGAGCGGGCGGAGGTACACCTGCCCGAGAAGCTGCATGGCGAGCCGATGATCGAGCTCGGCTTGCTCTGCCGCGGTTAGCGACCGGACTCGCGCCTGGCTGGCCAGGTACGAGGGCGCTGGCGGTAGTATTCGAGCTCGGACTGTTCGGTTGGTGAGAGTCGTCGAACTCGCTCCTGGATGGCCAACTTCAAGGCGCGCTGCTGTAACGGATCCAAGACGTCGGCCACGTTTTCGAGCGACCGCGTCACCACGCTCGACGCCACCGTAGACTCACCCAGCAGCGCCACAACTGCCAGGCCACGATTAGCGGCATCGTAGACCTTGCGTTCCACCATGCCTCTGATCTCTTTCAGAGTATGGCTCTCGCGGCGATCGGCGGCCACCTGCGCGATGACGCAACCCGCGATCGCCAGGCTCGTGATCACGCCCAAGCCCCAGGCCGAGGGTGCCTGTCGATGACGGAGGAACCAGCGATGCAAGAGCCCTAGCGGAAACCCAGCCAGTGCTCCGCCAGCATGCCCCCAGTTGTCAATGTAGCGCGGGAAAGCAATTCCTAGCAGACCCGTGAGAACCATCGCTTTAACCATCTGCCAGCCCAGGTCTCCTCCCGTCGAACGCCGCGTCCGCCAGCCGATCACGGCGCACAGCCCAACCTGCCCCATGACAACCACCGACCCGCCCCCGGCATGGAGAAGAGTGCTTGTGCCCAGCTCATACTTGATGAAGGCCGAAATCAGGTTGCCACCCGCACCGGTGATCCCGTAGATCAGCACAGACAGGGGCGACCCATACCAGGACTCGAGGAGCGTTCCCAGCAGGTAAAACGCCGCCAGGTTGAAGGCGATGTGAATCAAGCTGTAATGCACGAAAGTGCATGTAATCAGCCGCCACCATTGGCCTCTGGCCAGATCAAGAAGGGTCAGGTCGCCAAAGCGGTGCCCATCGCCGATGCCCAGCACCAGGAGACGCCACCAGGTCGGGGCAGGGACATCCTGCATCCTCTCGGCTACCATTGCGACGAAAACCACGATCCAGATCAGGCTGAAAACGACCGTCGCCGGAAAGTCTCGGATTTCCCGTGCCAGAGTGCGTAGCGTCATGATGTGCATCGGTCTCGAAGTTCACGTCGGCCTTCCACGAAAGCTCCCTTCTGCGTGCGGTGGGACGTAACGACGGCGCGTGAAAGCGGTTTGTTGAATCACGCCAGTGGTTCACATGCGGTAGTTCTCGCCGCACCCATCCTCTCCACCAGCCTTACGCTGATCGCGACGCGAAGACCGGCTATGCGATCGTACTACCTAGGCCGCCGTTTCACCACCCGCGGTTTCGATCAACGGTTTCAAGGCCGGCAAGAAGCTGCCTGGCTGACCGTTGCGAGCAGGTTCGGGCCTGCAGCAGTAAGTATCCGATGACGGTCATCGCATCAAGGATGCGTGACACATGCTTTCTTTCGCCCCCGATGAAAGCCAAAAAAAACAGCCCAATGGGAGAGACCGCCAGGTTGACTCTGTCACGAAATACGGTACACTAAGTCTTAGCGGGAGAAAGATCGGGGGTGCGAAAAAGCTGGAAGTGAATCGAGGTCGCTACTCGTGATCCCAGTAGGTAGCTCATGGAATAGTCACGCGATTCGAACGAGTGGCAAATGATTCGCCGCGAAAAAGGGCGAACGCGGGAGTCGGAGGGCATTGAACATGAAGCAAGAGTGGCTGCTGGACGCACTATCCACCTCGGAACACGGGGTGATCACGACCGACGATCAGGGACGCGTCACCTTCCTCAATCCGGTCGCTCAGGCCCTGACCGGCTGGATACAGGAGAAAGCCACTGGACTGCCCCTGTCGAGCGTGCTAACGATTCTCGATGAGAACAGCCTCCTGCCGGTTACGATCCCCACTGACAGAATCATACACGAAGGGATCATTTTCGGCCTCGCGGAGCACCGGTTGCATTCGGTAGCGGATGGTTCGAGCCGAGTGCTGGATGATATTGCCGTACCGATCCACAGCCATGACGGCGACGTCACGGGAGTCGTCGTCTTCTTTCGCGATATCACCGGACGTCGAGAGAAACAGCAGGGAGTTGAGAATGCACTCGCCTACGCTGAGGGCATCATCTCAGCTCTGCGCGAGCCATTTCTGGTTCTCGACAGCAACCTGCGGGTCGTATCGGGAACGCCGCTTTCTTAACAACCTTTCGCGCCTCGATGAAAGAAATAGAAGGCCGCCTCTTGTTCGAGCTTGATGAAGGTCAGTGGAACAATCCTGGTTTGCGGGCGATGATGGAGGACCTTGTCACCCAGGAACACCCCGTCGAAAACCTTGGTTTGAAACTGGTCCTATCGTCGGTCGGTGCCGGGACCTGTTGTTCAACGCCTGCCTCATGCATTCGGTGGACGGCCGCCCGGGTCTGGTGCTCCTCGCGATTGAGGATCAGACCAGACTCAAAGCGGCTGAAGCCGTCATGCGTGTCACCGAGACCCGGTATCGGCGGCTCTTCGAGGCCGCCAGAGATGGCATTCTCATTCTTGATGCGGTGACAGGGCGAATCCTGGATGCGAACCCCTTCATGTCGGAGCGGCTGGGCTACTCCCATGAGGAACTTGTCGGCAAGGAACTCTGGGAGATCGGCCTGCTGGGCGACGCGGCTGCCAGCAAGCTCGCCGTTCAAGAGTTGCAGTACAAAGGCTACATTCGCTATGAAAACCTTCCCCTCGCACCAAGGAATGGAAAACACATTGATGTGGAGTTCGTCAGCAACATCTATGATGAAGGCGATCGAAAGGTCGTACAGTGCAATATTCGCGATATTACTGAACGCGTGGCCAATGACTCACAGGCTGCGCCGACAAGCGACCCTCCTGAACAAGGCCCACGATGCCATCTTGATGTACGACGCCGATGGCAAAATCACGTACTGGAATGAGGGAGCCGCTGGGCTGTATGGTTGGAACGATGACGAGGCTCTGGCTCAAGACGCCCACCAACTCATGCAGACTCAGTTTCCCAAACCTGTACCCGAGTTCCTTGCTGACCTGAAGCGCGACGGATCATGGGAAGGAGAACTCGCGCAGACGAGTGGGACGGGAAGCCGATTAGTGTTGCTAGCCGGTGGGTTCTCGATCGTGACGAGCCTCGTCAGACCCAGACGACTCTCGAAATCAATCACGACATCACCGATCGCAAGCTAGCGGAAGAAGTGAAGGCCCGGTGGGCCGAGAGAAGTCCGCACGCTCGAACCGGGATCTGGAGCAGTTTGCATATGTCGCCAGCCATGACCTTCAGGAGCCGTTGCGGCCACTGTAGGGAGCTACGTTGGTCTTCTGGCCGAGCGTTATCGGGGCAAGCTTGACGAGAAGGCCGATAAATATATCGACTTCGTCGTCGAGGCAGCTACGAGAATGAAGTCTCAGATTGGCGACCTCCTGGCCTACTCCCGCCTTGGCTCGAGTCATATGTCGGCACAGGTGGTTGATACTTCCGCCGCCCTGGCGGAAGCAATTCAGAATCTCGACCGCACCATTCGAGAAACCGGCGCCCTGGTCACGCTCGACACGCTATACAATGTTTGGGGGGACCAAGCTCAGTCTCTCGCTGGTGTTCCAGAACCTGATCGGCAACGCAATCAAGTTCTGTCGCGCGAGAAGCCACCCCGGGTCCACGTGGGTGCCAAACGCGAAGGTGAAAACTGCCTCTTCTCCATCCGGGACAACGGGATCGGAATCGACCCCAAGCACGCCGACCAGATCTTCGTGATCTTCCAACGATTGCACGGAAGGCAGGAATTCCCGGGCACGGGCATGGGTCTGGCGATTTGCAAGAAGATTGTGGAGTCTCATGGAGGGCGGATCTGGGTGGAATCACAACCCGGCCAGGGGAGCACGTTCTTCTTCACGATCCCGACGAGGCCCGTGAGCCGAGGGCTCTGACTGAACAATTACGCCAACGAGTGGTTTACTCACCCCGGTCTGCAAACCACCGTTCACTAACGTTCGCGTTTAACGACTGATGCACCTCAGAGCCAACGCCGAGTCGTCCCGCCTGGGAGATCGACGCTCCGAAGCCTGCCATCGTAGATAACCTCCTCAGCTGAGGAGCGGTTCCATCGAGATAAGCCGTCCGCTCGAGATACTCCTCGTGGAAGATAACGACGCGGACGTGGAATTGGTCCGCGAATCCCTCGTCGAAGCCACGGCATCCGGCAGGCTTCACGTCGTCGGCGACGGCGAAGACGCCATTGCCTTCTTGCGCCGCCAGAGGATTTTCACCCGCGCGGTTCGGCCGGATCTCATCCTCATGGACCTGAACCTGCCCCGCAAGCGCGGCGGCGAGGTGCTCGCCGAGATCAAGGCCGACAACGATTTGACGAGCATCCCCGTTGTTATCCTGACGTCCTCCTTGAACCCGGACGATATCATGAATTCATACAAGTTCGGGGCCAACTGTTATGTCGTTAAACCATTCGTGTTCGATCAGTTTATCGATGAAGTGAGAGCGATAGAGGATTTTTGGGGCAGGGTTGCCACCCTCCCAACGGCTCGCCCGAGCCACGACGATTCAGCAGAGCGAAACGGATCGAAGGACGAAGCCGAAATCTGCTGATGAGCAAGGAGCTGGGATCTCACACATTCGCTTCGAGCGGCGAGCAAACACCTCGGATAACTCTGGCTAATTAACATGTTTTAATGTTTTCGTATTCATCCCCGCCAGCCCAAAGCGATCCGGGTTTTCAAACTCCATGATTCATCCTCAGGCGAGGCAGAAAGTTGGCCGGAGCGTTGACCAGTCGTCGGCTTTCGCTTTGCCCATCAATCCACAATTCCTCACTTGTGTGGTACCAGGTTTCAAATTCCCGGCGTGGCAGAGGCTGACTGAAAAAGAAACCTTGGGCGTGGTCGCATCCCAGGTGTACAAGGGACTCCAGGTTCTCCCGGTCCTCGAGCCCCTCGGCGACAACTTGAACACCCAGATTATGACCGAGCGCAACGATCGTTCCAACTATGCACTCACCACGTTCATTGGCGATCATGCCTCGCACCAGGCTTTGATCGATCTTCATTTCATCGACCGGGAGCACGTTGAGCTGGGCGAGCGAGGAGTATCCGGTTCCGAAGTCGTCGATGGAGATCCGGACCCCTAGCTGGTGAATCTGATCC
The DNA here is from genome assembly GCA_963813575.1 of uncultured Planctomycetaceae bacterium. Lineage (GTDB taxonomy): Bacteria > Planctomycetota > Planctomycetia > Isosphaerales > Isosphaeraceae > Aquisphaera. The sequence goes on along the minus strand of CAWFAF010000038.1, from coordinate 625,135 downwards.
AGTGCGACTTTCGATCGTTCGGGGTCGGTCACCAAGGCGGCCTCGGTAATTTCCAAGATGAATCTCGCTGGCACGAAGTCGGCGGCATCCTTAAGGGCCAGAAGCGCCGGGATGAAATCTGGCTCGACCAAGCTCTGTGGAGGCACGTTGATTGCCATGTCGAGTTCGATGCCTGACCGATGCCACTCGCAGGACTGGTGGACGGCGGCATCGAGGACCCAGCGGGTGAGTGCCTTCATCAGTCCCGACTTCTCCGCCGCGGGTATGATCCTCGGCGGGAGTGATGAGTCCTCTTCGAGGATGCTGCCATCGAACAAGCGCCTCGACACCATCGACATGGAGGGTCCGGAGGTTGACCTTCGGCTGAAAGTGGAGTATCAACTGATCGGTCTCGATCGCCTCGCGGAGGTCGAACATCAAGTCAAGACGTTCCGAAGAGTTGTTACCTTCGTCGGCGTGGACGAGCTGGCCGACGTGGGTCCGCTTGGCCTCGTACATTGCGGAATCCGCACGCTCGAAGAGGAGTTCCCAGGACCGGCCGTGCTCGGGATAAAGCGCGACGCCCATGCTCGCGCCGATGTCCAGCCAATGCTCGCTGATGAGGATGGGATTTCTCAGGCTCTCCAGAATCTTCTTCGAGACCAGAGTAGCTTCCTCGGCACTCGCGCCCGGCAAAAGAATGGCGAATTCGTCTCCACCCAGGCGTGCGACAGTGTCCGTCCTGCGCACTGCCGCCCGCAGTTTTGGGCTAAATCGTTGCAGGAGCGTGTCTCCAGAGTGGTGGCCCAGTGAATCATTAACGGCCTTGAATTTATCCAGATCGAGAATCAGGAACGCAAATTTCGCGTTCCCGTTCTTATCCTCTGTGATAAGCTGATTCATGCGCATTTCTATGATCACGCGATTGTATAAACCGGTCAGCGCGTTGTGAGAGGCATGGTATTCCAGGTCCTGTTCGGCAAGCCGCCGAGCGGTGACGTCGGTAACAATGACGAGCCTGGTCCATCGGCCTGAGAGCTGGAGTGAAACTGCGGTCATCTCTACGTGGAGGATGCCTCCGTCTTTCTTACGATTCTGGATGCATAGTGGTGCGGGCTGCTGTGCGACAGCCAGCCAATCCCGGATCGTCGGAATCAGCTCGGTAGAGACCAGATCGAGTATGGTCAAACTCAGGAACTCTGCTTCCGAATAGCCGTAAAGTTGGGTCGCTGCCGGGTTGACCCCAAGGAACCTGAAATCCTCGGTGTCCAGCAGACACATCGGATGAGGGCTCCGCTGAAAGAGCAATCGATAGCGCTCCTCCGACTCGCGCAGAGCTTCCTCGACGTGCTTGCGCTCGATGGCCTGGCGCATCAGGCGGATCAGCAATTCACCTCCGGTCAACTGCTTGAGCAGGTAGTCCTGCGCCCCTTCGCGGGTCGTCGCGAGAGCCAGATCCTGATCGTCCCGGCCGGTGAGGACGACGATCGGTGTGGAGGGAGTGGATGCTTGTACCCGGCGAAATGTCTCGACTCCATTGCTGTCGGGCAGTGCCAGGTCAAGCAAGACCAGGTCGAAGTTCTGGTTGGACAGACATGTCAGACCGCTGGCGAGTCGATCACGATGTGTGATCTTGAACCTGCTCCCCGTGGCATTCGTCAGAGAGTCGCGGACGAGATAGGCGTCGGCCTCGTTGTCCTTGATGAGAAGCACCGAGATCGGTGTGCGACGGTCTGGTACTCGAAGGCCACCGTCTGATCGTTCAACTGAGGAGCCATTGGTCGGCTTAAGCTCAGCATTCATGATTCCCACCTCGGGAAGGGATTTGCCACAAGAAGTCGCATCGGACCGTAGCGTCAGCTTCTGTGATTCTTACTCGCTCTCGGGGGTCTCGGAGGACGTGCTTGACCCCGAAGAATCTGGCCACATTCCGCGCGATCGCGATATGCAGGACCGCGAAAGCTCAAGTACAGAGACAAGCTCGCCTGTTCCGCTGAAATTTGATCGGCCCAATGTCGATCGGGAGCCGGCCTCCTGTCGACAGCCGACGGGAGGATCGCCTCAGGCTGGTTCCAAATGAAGATACACACTCATGCAAGAATTCGAGCGAATACTCGCCAGAGAACCAGGAAACTCAAAGCTCTGTCCGGTGTCTCGGAACGAATCGCCGGCGTACTTATGCAGGATGTACACCGGCGACCGTGATTTCGACTCAGAATCAGCTCGCCTTCGGCGGCCCGATCTTGACCGCCGGTCCTTTTTCCAGAATCCGGGCATATCAGGATCGCTCCCTGGCAATCGTGGCCGGGTTGATCCCCTTACCGCGACTTCGCGGCACCATCGCCCTCAGGTATCGGCAGATACTCAACCGGCCGGAAGCGGCCGTAGTCGCGACGTGCTGTCCTCTCGCCGATCGGACGCTCGTCGCTCGGCTCGCTCAGGTTCTGATCCCGCATCAGGTTCGCTCTCTCGACGGTCACAGAGTCGTCTTCCCACCACGTAGATGTCTATCACCTCTTTCTGACCGAGGTCCGGAGGTGCGTCTTCCTTGGGTACGTCCGACGCTCCCTCGGAACCTCCATAGTAGAGGTCGACAGGAACCTCATAGACGATGTCTTTGATTTTCAGGAAGACTCTATCGTCGAATGCGGCAGTTGCCGTTCCCTCGGAGGTCGAAAGCTTGGTAAACGCCTCGAGATCCTCGATGGCCTGATTGACGTCATGAGTGTGCCACTCATCGGATGCCCAGTCCAGAGACACATCGAGGTCTTGGTGGAGCCGCTTGCACGCCTCGTGAATCGAACTTCCCTCCGCTCGAATCTCGGAAAAGCCGCTGTGCTCAAGCACGACCTTCTGTCCGCTCGTTGAGCGTGACTCCCTCTCGACGCGAAGATTCGCTAGTCCCAGGTTCATCATGGTGGTTCCTTTCCAGGGAAAAGGTTGACGTCGGGTCTCGACTGTTCTTCCGATGGTTAATCCTTGCCTTAAAAAGGCAGGAGTAAAGCCATACAAGGAAAAGATTCTTGGCCCCCGCCATTTGGATTCTGTGTCAACGCCCAGATCGTTATCATCATCATAGTACGAAAAACACCTTCCGATCCCGGCTATCGGGACGTAATTTGAAAAGTGACAATCAAGGGCGGCTGGTAGAGACTCGATTCGTGTCTGATTTTGCGGATCGTAGGGCATTATCCTGCTGAGGACCCCCGAGCAAATCCATTCCGGGTACGGCGGAAGCTCGACGTTCGACCCTGCGGTCAGACCCGGTTGCTACCTGACTCGGCCGATCCAGACTCATGGAATTCCGCCTTGCCTTGTCAGAAAAGTAACCGGTACGTCCGGTCTCGGTGGTCATGCGGGAAGTGTCGGTTCAGGCATGAAAGCGAATGATTCGAAACAAATCTACCTGCGTCGTATGAACCAAGTGATCGACCCTATCAGCGATCATCTTGCCGAACCACTGGACCTGGAGACTCTCGTCCGGTTGGCCCACTTCTCTCCGTTCCACTTTTACCTGACCTTTCGCTCATTCCACGTCAGCAACCGCACGATCGCTTTCCCCAAGATCGCAAGATTCGACAAGACCTCCTGGCCAACGCAGGTTACCATTTCGGAAGTTTCCCCGACCCTGCGAAGCCGTCATCTCGTCGCTAGACCTCGAACTCGGGTTGTTGGTCGAGCTTGATTCATTCACTCTTACGTAGACTTTTCTCTTTGGAGCACGAACATGACGTGTCAAACGACCGCCTGCCTGCTCTTCTTCTTGTCGATCGGAACTGTCGCTAAAGTGGGCGCCGCGCCGGAGGTCAAAGAAATGGATGGTACCTGGAAGCCGATTTCGGCCGAGCTTGCTGGCAAGCCGTGGCCTCAGCAAATTCTCGACAGCATGAAACTCATCTTGAAGGATGATCAATACACCGTCGAGGTCGGCGACAACAAAGACGAAGGGACGGTCAAGCGCGACCCGAGCAAGTCGCCCAAGACCATGGACATCACAGGGACGAATGGCCCCAACAAGGGGAAGACATTCCTGGTCATCTACGAGTTGAAGGGAGAAGAGCTGCGGGTTTGTTACGACCTCAGCGGTAAGTCGCGGCCAACCGAGTTTGCCACCAAGGCGGACACAAAGCTCTTTCTCGTCAGATACCGCCGAGCGAAGACCTGAGCGCAAGACGAATCGATGCCCATGGACCTGAACCAGGCCCTGGAGTGCCACAGGCTCGGCTTGCTTGATCGGGCCGCCACCGATTACGAGGCGGCCTTGGCGGAAGACCCGGACCGAGACGAGGCTCTTCATCTTCTCGGCCTGGTGAAACTTCAGCTTGGAGATTCAAGGCAAGCCGCCTTCCTGTTGAGTCGTGCGATCGCCATTCGACCCGACGAGCCGACGTATCATGCCAGCTTCGCTGAAGCCTGCTGGTCGCTCGGACAGCTCGACCGCGCCGCCGAGTCTTGCCGTACAGCTCTCCGGCTCAACCCTGGGAACCCCGAGGTCCTGTGCAACCTCGGAGCGACTCTCGTTGACCTTGGAGACCTTGACACCGCGATCGGCCACTTCCGCGAGGCCATCCGGCTCAAGCCCGGGTTCGGTCTGGCCCACAACAACCTGGGAAACGCGCTCCGGCTGAAGGGAGACAAGGCCGCCGCGATCGATCAGTTTCGTGAAGCAGTGCGGCTCGACTCAGCGAACTGCGAGGCTCTCGCGAATCTGGGAAGGATCCTTCTGGAGCAAGGCGAGGCGGAGGAGGCGCTCGGCCATTGTCGCCTGGTTGCTGAGCTTCGTCCCGGCTCCGCCGAGGCCCAGAACAGCCTCGGAAACGTTTACTATCTTCTGGGAAAGCTCGACGCGGCTGAGGGCTGTTTCCGCGAGGCGATCCGGCTCGAGCCGCGTCTGGCCTCCGCGCATGCTGGACTCGGAGCGGTTCTCGAAGAGCTCGGTGACCTCGACGGGTCGCAAGCATCGCTCCGCGACGCCCTACGACAAGACCCCCGTCACGCCGGCGCCCTGGCTCGACTGGCCACCCGCTTGCGGGCGAATCTTCCCCCGGCCGACCTGGCCGCGATCCAGGGGCTCCTGACGGAGTCTGACCTGCCCCGAGAGCAGCGATGGCCGCTCCAGTTTGGACTGGCACACGCGCTTGACGCCATGGGAGATTTTGACCAAGCCGCTGCGCTTACGCTTCAGGCCAACGCGCTGCAGCTCGCCGATTTCCAGCAACGAGGGCGGGGATATGAACCGCTTGCGCATCGCAGGTTTGTCGATCGTATGATCGAGGAGTTCAATCCCGACTTCTTCGCGCGGCTGAGCGGATTTGGTGTCGATACGGAGCGGCCAGTCTTCGTCGTGGGCATGCCGCGGTCGGGCACGACGCTGATCGAACAGATCCTGGCGAGCCATCCGCGGGTGTTCGGGGCCGGCGAGCTGCAACTGGTACGGCAGACGTTCGCAGCGGTGCCTCAGGTGGTTGGCCGTTCGGAGGCTCCGCTCGATTGCGTCACCTATATCGACGGGCATGCCCTCAACAACCTGGCCAGCCAGCACTTGCGCCGACTGTCGGCGATTGACAACTCCGCGGACCGCGTGGTTGACAAGATGCCGGAAAACACACTGTACCTCGGCCTGATTGCGGCGCTCTTCCCGCGCGCCAGGCTGATTCACTGTCGCCGCGATGCGCGGGATGTGGCGCTGTCGTGCTGGATGACTCACTTCGCCCAGGTCCGCTGGGCGTGTGACCCGGAGCACATTGCCTCGCGTATCCAGGAATACCAGCGCGTCATGAAACACTGGCGTCGCGTGCTTCCGGTTCCCGTTTTCGAGGTGCATTACGAGGCCATGGTCGCTGATCCTGAGCGGACAGCGCGAGACCTCGTGGCGTGGTGCGGCCTCGAATGGAACCCGGCCTGCCTGGAGTTTTACAAGACCCGGCGCCCTGTGCGAACAACGAGTGTTGCCCAGGTCCGCCAGCCGCTGTATAGCAGCTCGATAGCGCGCTGGAAGAATTACGAGCGGTTGCTTGCACCCCTCTTCACGAAGATCGAGGCCGATCCCTGATCGGATTGCAAGGGACAACTTCGAGAGTGCCCGATCCCAATTCCCAATGTCGCGCTCGCTCAATAGTCAGACAGCTTCCTCGGTGGAATCGCGGCCCGCAGTGCGTTGAGAACGGCAAACACGTCGATGACTTCTTGAAGGATGGCGCCCGCGACGGGCGGGAGATAACCGGCCGCCGCGATCGTCATGCCCACCAGGCTCAGGGCCATCCCGCCGAGTGCGCTTTGCAGTGCGATCGATCTCATCCGGTGGCTGATGTGCAAGAACTCATCGACCTTCAGGAGCGAGCTGTCCAGGATCACCGCGCCAGCGGCCTCGGCGGTGATGTCGCTGTTCTGGCCGAAGGCGATCCCGGCGGTCGCGGCGGTAAGCGCGGGAGCGTCGTTGATGCCGTCGCCGAGGAAGACTGTCCTGGCTCGCCTGGTCTCCTCGCGGACAAGGTTCAGTTTCTGCTCGGGAGCCTGCCCGGCGAAGACGACGTCAATGCCGACCTGCTCGGCCAGGTAACGCACTTCCGACTCGCGATCGCCGGAAACCAGCATCACCCGATCGAAATGATGCTTGGGCCCCAGGTGATTGATGAACGAGGCACCCTCCGCCCGGGGCTGGTCGCGGAACCGGATCGTCGCCGCGTAGCGGTCGTCGACGATGACGACGCATTCCAGCCCGCCGGCCGTGGAGGGAAGTGCAGCTTCGAGTCCTGGCTGCTGCGCGACCAGCTTCTTGCGGCTTGTGATCTGGATCGCACGATCCGCCACGGTTCCCCGCAGCCCCTGGCCCGGCCTCTCGGTGATCGTGCTTGCCTCTTTGAGGGCCTGCCCCGCCTCTTCCGCGGCCTCAACCAGGGCGCTCGCCAGTGGATGCTTCGAGTACCGCTCAATGCTTGCGGCCAGAGCTAGCACCTCGGCGGCAGTGAAGCCCTCGGCCGGGATCACCTCGGTCAGCTTGGGCCGGCCATAGGTGAGCGTGCCTGTCTTGTCGAAGATCGCAGTCCGGCAGGTGTCGATCGTCTCCAGGATCGCCGGATTCTTGATAATGATCCCCCGCCGCGCCGACAGCGAAATCGAGCCGATGATTGCCACGGGAATGGCGATCAGGAGCGGACAGGGCGTCGCGACAACCAGCACGGCAAGAAAGCGAAGCATCTCGCCACTGGCGGCCCATGCGGCCACGGCGATTGCCACGGCCAGTGGCGTGTAGAACGCGCCGAGCTGGTCGCCGAGTCTTCGCAGCCTCGGCCGGTGCTGCTCGGAGGCCCGCATCACCTGCATGATCTTGGCGTAGCGGGAATCGATGACGAGCTTCTCCGCTCGGATCGTGAGTGCCGATTCGCCGTTGATGGCCCCCGACAAGACTGCCGAACCCGGCGTCTTCGACATCATGTAGGGCTCGCCCGTGAGGTACGATTCGTCCATTACGCCGGTTCCCGCAACGACCGTCCCGTTGACCGGGCAAATCTCGTGGGGGAAGATGACAAGCACATCACCGATCTCGACGTCGTCGAGACGAACGTCAAGTACGCGTCCGTTGTCTTTGCGGTGAGCCTGGGAAGGTATCCGCCTGGCAAGCGCCTCGAGTACCGACGAGGCGCTGCGGACGGCGTACGCTTCCAGGGCCTCCCCGCCCGAGAGCATGAGAACCACCAGGCAACCTGCCAGGTACTCTCCCAGCAACGCTGAAGTGACAATCGAGATCCCGGCCAGCAGGTCGGACCCAAACTCCGCGCGGAACAGCTTTTTCACCAGATCAACAACCAGGACTGATCCCCCGGATGCCAGGCAGAAAATCAAGGGGATGTCGCGCACCGCGAGTGGTCCCATCGCGGCCTGGGCGGTCAAGCCGAGGCGAAGCAGCAGATGGAGCCCGATCGCCCCCAGAGCTAGAACCGCGATGAGGCTATTGATGCGATTCGCGTGCGCCGGCTGATAATCTGCCGGTTGCCTGGCGGTCATCGGATGGGACATCGAACGTCGTCCCTCGCCCATCGATAGGGCGCTCTCGGGCAGGCCCGATCGCACAATAACATCGCCGCGGGGTCACAGCGACGAAAACCGATCGCCGCTGTTCCACAACCGCCGCGAACGTCACCGGTTTCGGCCGAAAATGTTTTTGTCGCGTACGTACTTGTGGCACTCTACGCAATTCACGGTGAGCCGGATGTAGGACAGCGTTGCGCCGTTGAGGTCGTGATCCTTGGCTCGCCGGCCGAGCTCGTCGACGATCGAGCTGAACTCGATAGAGTACTTGGCATATTCGAGATTGGGTGAGATCTTCAGGAGCGTGGAATTCCCAATCAGACGCAGTTCCCGGGCGTCGTCGGCCATTCGAGCGAAGTCCTCGGTGGCCAGCGACGTGATCAACCGGTGGGTGTAATTGAGCTTCTTCTCCATGATCGGCGCAATTGTCTTATGCTTTTTCTGGGCTTCAAGGAGCGGATTGGGCTGTTCGCTCGGCGGCTGCGCCGCCCGTACCGCCACGAAGGCCAAAATAAGCGCCGAGGAAGCCAGGACGCACATGAATGTCGCTTTCATCGCGGTGCTCCTCTCTTGGAGTGGGCGAGTTGCGTCGAACGCGGCCCTTGCCATACCTGGATTCTGGCCGCGCCAGCGATCGGTTTGCAAGGGAGTGGTCGATTCTTGATCGGACCCAGGCAAGACCAGCGAGATGACCGCCTTCAGACTCTCACGCGCGGAGCGTTGCCGCCACCCTGTGGCGCGTTGAACAAACCTTGAATATCGGATAATCTGGCATCAGAGCAGAATAGCATACGTGTCACGGTGTGGCGCAAAGGATCCTCGTTCGACCGAGGTGGCCGATGATTCGTGTTCTGGGTGGTCGGAAACGGCTCTGTGATGGGCTGACTCGTCGGGATCTCCTCCATGTCGGCTCCCTCGGCCTGCTCGGCCTGGGGCTCGGAGGTGCCGGGCAAGCCGGACTGTTCCAAGGGGCAGCACGGGCTTCAACCTCAGGGCTGCAAGGCTTCGGCCAGGCGAAGTCGTGCATCCTCCTGTTCATGTACGGGTCGCCCAGCCAGATCGAGACGTTCGATCCCAAGCCGGATGCGCCGGTGGAAATCCGGGGCGAGCTGGGATGCATTGCTTCGAGTGTTCCGGGCCTGAACGTCTGCGAGCTATTGCCCAACCTGGCCCAGGTCATGGACAAGGTCACTCTTATCCGGTCGGTCTCGCACGCGTATCCAATTCATGGCGTGGCCTACGCGACGACGTCGAACCCGGTGGTTCCGCTGCGCATGGAAATCGAGCCGCGTGATCCGGGCCACTGGCCGTTCATTGGCTCGGTTGTTGATTTTGTTGATGGGGCAAGGAGGGGCGATCACGTGCTCAGCTCCGGTTCGGGCCAGCCGGAGCTGCCGCGCAACCTGCTCTTGCCGTGGGCTTTCAGCAGCCGGCGGGTGGGCGAGGTGCCGCGCGCTGGTCCGTACGGGGGGTTCCTGGGGCCGGCGTATGACCCGGTCTGCACGGAATTCGTGGGGCAGGCCACGCGAAAGGCCACCAAAACGCTGCTGGAGATGAAGTGGAACGACCTCGAGCCCTATCGAGGCATCACTCCAGAAAGCCGGTTTCAACTTGGCTCGGCGGCAAACCTTGGGCCTGTGATCACGCTGGACCGGCTGGACCGGCGCAGGTCTTTACTCGACCAGATCGACCAGGCTCGACGGCAGGAAGATCACGTCCCAGCACGCACGAGCGGGCTCGAGCGTCACCGCGAGATGGCCTATCGTCTGTTAAGCTCGGAGAAACTGCGCGGCGCCTTCGACCTTGATCGCGAAGCGGCGGAGACGCGCGACCTCTATGGCATGACATTGTTCGGCCAGGCTTCGCTGACCGCACGCCGGCTAGTCGAGGCCGGCGGACGCTTCGTCACGGTGTTCTGGGACGAATACGGTCTGGCCGGCACCGGGTGGGACACGCACTGGGACCATTTCCCTCGCATGAAGGACGAGCTGCTGCCCGGTCTCGACCGCACATTCTCCGGACTGCTCATGGACCTCGACCGCCGCGGCTTGCTGGACGAAACCCTGGTCGTCCTCTTGAGCGAGCACGGGCGCACTCCGAGGATCGCCAGCAACGTGCCAGGCGCGGGCAGAGACCACTGGTCGAGGTGCTACTCGGTGGTGATGGCCGGGGGCGGCGTCGCCCGCGGCCGCGTCATCGGCCGATCCGACAAGATCGCCAGTGACCCCGTCAACCGCCGGGTCTCGCCCAAGGACATCCTGGCCACGATTTACCACCTGCTGGGCATCGACCCAACCTCGACCATCAGAGACCGCCAGGGCCAGCCCCGAGCCATCGTACCCGAGGGTGAAATCCTGGCTGACGCGCTGGCGTGAGAGCAGCCCGTTAGCTGAATCGGTATTGCCCGGGTATGGCCACCTGAGGCATCGCATAAGGACCAAGCTTGTATTCCTCAGGTCCCAGGTGTGTTTTCGATTTCATGGCTTGGTCCCAGGTCACGGCCCGCCCACTGTAAACGGCTTCGCGGCCGATGATCCCGGTCATGGTCGATTCGGCAATCGTACGAGCCTCGTTGATCGAGTTCCCGGCGGGGTCGCCAGGATCACGTAGTTGATCTCCGGGATCGCCAGCAGCTTCTCGTGGGCTCGGCAAGCGCGACGACCTTGATGTTCGACCTTTCGATCTTGGCCCCTTCCGCCACGTCCTCGGTGTGGTAACCCTCTGACGGATAGATGACCTTGGTGGCGGCGCCGAGGGCGTCGAGCACGGCCCCCGTCCCTCACCCACCGCAGCCGATCAGTCCAATCTTGATCTCGGTGACAGTCCGCCCCCCCGCCGCGTGCACGAGCGGAAGCTGGGAAGTCGCTGCAACGGCCGCGCCGGCTAGCCCGAGAGATGTCTGCGTGAGAAAGCTCCGCCGCGATGATTCATCGTGAGACTGAGGTTCTGGTGAGTTCATGATCGAGACTCCAATGGAGAAACCCAAACGCTGGGAACACTCGACATCGAGGTGGGAGCGGATCCAGAGACTGCCTCGAGACCCTTCTTCTCAGGGTAACTCGCCACTCCGTCTCAACGTAGCGCGGCATAACCGCATCCAAACTTTTCTTTGAAGCAGGCGTTGCCCCTGGGTACGGTGACGGTGTTGCGGCCAACACCCCACCCAGGAGTACAACGCCATGAGTTCCTTTGTACAACGACTCGGTGCGATGGTTCTAGGTGTCCTCAGTGGTTTCGATCGGATCCGCCTGCGGGGCACATTGCCGCGGCTTTCCAACACCGGTAGCTTTTACCGCTGGCTCGAAGCCTCGAAAATCCGCCTCACGGATTTTTCCTCTCACGCGCAGAGTCAGACCGCGCAACTCCGTGAGGCTCTGGAAGCGAAGGCGACCGAGGCCGGGCGACCGGTGGAGTACCTCGCCGGGTACAACAACAAGGAAAAACTGGTGCAGCAGCGCCTGCAGCACGACGGCGCCGCCGCCGACGGCTTGGTTTGCGCCTTCAGTACCCTGGAGAACTGCTCCTCCTACGACGTCTTCAAGAACCCCAAGACACACAGGCTCGACTTGCGGCGGCGGCCCAGGAAATGCCTGCATTATTACTTCTACTTCATCGACACCCGCTTCGGTCTGGCTCAGGTGCGGCTCCAGACCTGGTTCCCCTACAACACCCACGTCGTGCTCAACGGCCGCGAGTGGCTCGCACGCGAACTCGACAAGCAGGGCATCGGTTACCAGCGCCGGGACAACTGCTTCACCTGGATCGAGGACTTCGCGCAGGCCCAGAAGCTGGCCGACCGCCAGACCGCGATCCCCTGGGACACGGAACTGGATCGGTTGGTCCGGCGCGTGCTCCCGCCTCGACAGCTTTGGCTCCCCGACGATTGGTACTACTGGACGGCCGAGCAGACGGAATGGGCCACCGACCTGGCGTTCCGCGATGCCGACACCCTCGCAGAACTCTACCCGCAATTGATCCGTCGCGGGATCGAAAGCTTTGGCAGCGAGGACGTGTTGCGGTTCTTGGGGCATCGTGTCTCGGCCACCGGCCATGTCCCTGCGAGCCTGAAGACGGAGCTTACCAGTGACTTGAAGCACCGCCCCGAGGGCGTACGCATCAAGCACCGCGCCGGGCGCAACACGGTGAAGCTCTACGACAAGCAGGGGTCGGTACTGCGGGTCGAGACGACGCTCAACGACGCGACGGGTCTGAAAAGCTATCGGACGACGGCCCAAGACCCTGAAGGCCCCCGGCAGTGGCGACCGATGCGAAAAAGCGTGGTGGAGATGGGGCGGCGTGGGGAATTGTCGCAGGCCTCCAACGACCGCTATCTGGAGGCCTTGGGAACACTGCCGACGGACACGCCGCTGTGCCGCGTATCGGCGCCGCTGTGCCAGCCGGTGGAGAGCAACGGGCGGCGCTATCGTGCGTTGAATCCGCTGGGGCCAGAAGATCACCGCTTGCTGGCGGCGGTGAGCCGCGGCGAGTGGCTGGTGATGGGTTTCCGCAACCGAGACATTCGCCAGGCCCTCTACGGCGCTGCACCTGACCCAGCGACGCAACGTCGCCAGGCCGCGGCCGTCACGCGACGCTTGGGTTTGCTGCGGGCGCACGGCCTGATCAAGAAGATTCCCCGAACCCATCGCTATCTCCTGACGACTCACGGTACGGCCGTCATCCCTGCCTTGCTTGGTGCGAACAATGCGCCCTTAAAACAACTCGTCGGTGCGGCGTAAAATCCGCGCAGGCCAACAAGCAAGTCGCGGATAACAATGTAGGGTGCACCTCAGGCGGGGCGCGCCGCCTCGGCGCGGTGAACCGCCATACGCCGTCGCTGCCGCGCGCGCCGCCGCACGCAGATGGCGGCGCAGGTTCGGGCGATTCGTTCATACGGCCCATGCAGCGGTTGAAGCTCAACAGCGTCAGGCCAACGAACACAAGGGCCACTGTGGCGACGATAGCCACCTCGATCAGCATGAACTTCCACCGCAGCTCCCGCTCCTCGTTCCACCTGTTGGAGACCATCTCCAAAGGAGCCACCTGTCCACCCATGGGGCTGAGTGCGATTAGCGATGGAATCAGTGCGTTGATCTCGTCGCTGTTGTGCCAGCCTCGTTGCGACTGCCACGAGTTCAAGAGCGGACGCACCACCGACTCGACCACAAAAAGCCAGCCTATGGATATCACAACGAAGGCCGACACGCTCACGGCCACGGCCAACCCGGTGCGCTTGAGCCAGGTGGCCAGAGCCAGTCCGAAGCTTGTCACTGCCGCGGAATGGGCCAGGAAGAACGCCGACGGCAAGATTCCCGCCATGACACGGTCCACAGTTGTTACGGGCTTGGCCATCGACATCATTCGGGCCGGCAGCCATGCGGGATAATCGAGGCAGGTTGCAGCGACGAAAAGCCCCGCCAATGCCGGCAGCACGAGCAAAGGAAGTGCGCGGCGATATGTGGCCCACCACTTGCCCAGGACGATCTGGTGAGTCGAAAGAGGTGTACTCATCAGAATGTCCAGGCTGCCTCGAACCCGCTCTTCAGTCAATGTCGTAGGCGCGGTCGCACTCAGGAGCAAGAAACCAAAGGTGACGGCGGTGAAGCTGGTCACGACCAGGAGGTTATTCCCATTGCCGGTTCCGTGCTGAATGGAGTCGATGATGCCGACGGCCGTGCCAAGTCCCGTGCACCCGATGAACAGCGTCGACACCAGCCGGGCCATGCGCGACGGACGATTGCGGTGCCACTCACGCCAGAGTACAGGGTTGCCGTCGAGCGTCGGGGTTGGCCACCAGGAGAAGAGTCGTGACTTGATCCATCGGCGGGCGGCCTCCACGCTCTCGGATCGCGCGCCGGTGGCTTCACGTCCCTGCGCAGCGCACGGACGGCGAAGTTCACCGCGCCGATCGAAATCACCAGGGCGACTGCAACAAACACCGCGACATCGATCACGCCGACGTAGCCCGGCTTCGCATAAGGAACGTAAACAAGCACGAACGGATTGAGCTTAATAAACCAGTCGGGCGCGGCAGCCACGACTCCCGATCTCGCCGCTCCGAGCCAGACCGGGCAAGCGAGCAGCCAGATGGCCCAGAGCGCAAAGACGAGCATCAGCACTTCGTGCGTCCTGGCAGCGCGAACCGAGAGCGCGAGGGCCAGCGAGCAGCCTAGAAGCGCGATCGCCAGCGTCGTCACCGTCAGATACACCAGCGCCTCGGGAATGATCCCACCCAGAAGCGTGGAGATCGCCAGCAGCGGCACCACCGCGATCACGAGGGCCACGACCGAGGCAAGTCTTGCCACCAGCTTGCCGAGCACGATCTCGGCGTCGGTGAGCTCGGTGACAAACATGTGGGCGAGCCACCCGCGCTCGCGGTCGAGGCAAACGGCGCCCGCTGTGGCAGCCGGAGCAGCGAGCAAGACCAACGTCAGCAGCACCCCCGCGACACTGTAATAGGAATGCTCGCCCAGCTCGACCATGTACCGGTTCATGTCTGGCGGATTCTGCCAATTCTGGTATCGCTGTCGCAGGGTGAACCAGGCAACCCAGAGCGCAACCAGCAAAGCCAGGAGCAGAAACGCACGAAGTGCGTAACCCTGCCAGCGGCGCGAAGCGGTCAGTGCCTCATAGAGCAAGACCGGCCCAGGTCCGAAGAATGTGCCCATGGTAAGCCCTTCTTAGAGTCTGTCCCATAAGGGGAACAAACGGGGCGTGACAAGCGTAGTCATGGTATGAGAATGAATCATTACCCCAGTGAGGTCACCGACGCCCAGTGGGCCCTTATCGAGCCCCACATCCCCCCAGAGCCCGGCGGCGGTCGGCCCCGCAAGACGGACATGCGGGACGTCCTCGACGCCGTCCTCTATATCGTCCGCACCGGCTGCCAATGGCGATACCTGCCTGTGGATTTCCCGCCCAAGAGCACCGTCTGGCGTTACTTCGACCAGTGGCGACGAGATGGGACCTTGGACCGGATCCACGACCGGCTTCGCCGCAAGGTCCGCTCCATGGAGAAGCCCTACCACCCCCGCACCTCGGCGAGCGTCGACAGTCAGTCGATCGACACCACCTCCGGCGGCGAGCAACGGGGCCGCGACAACGCCAAGAATGTCGATGGCCGAAAGCGTCATATCGTCGTGGACAGCATGGGGTTGCTGCTGGCCGTCCTGGTGACGGCCGCCTCGGTTGACGACGCGGCCGCGGCCCCGGCGCTGTTCGCCCGGCTGGAGGGCCAGCCGATGGGCAAGGTGGAGCGGATGTTCGCCGATTCGAAGTATCACAACTTCAAGCTCTACGAGTGGGTCGAGGAGAACGCTGCTTGGGACCTGTCGATCGTGCGCCGGCCCGAAGGGAAGCGGGGCTGGGTGAAGCTGCCGATCCGCTGGACGGTCGAGCGGACCTTCGCCTGGCTGGTCAACTGCCGTCGCCTGAGCAAGGACCGGGAGAAGAGCGTCCTGTCGTCGGAATCGTTCATCAAGCTGGCCATGATTCAGTTGATGTTCCACCGGCTGCGGCCCTCCCATACCGAGCCCGAATTCCACTATCGCAATGCAGCATAATCCCACTTATGGGACAGTCTCTTAGAGGGAACCCGTAACGATCGACGCGGCGCTGGCGGACACTGAACGGAGCCGAGGTCTTGCTGGCCGCTGCTTGGCTCTGGATCGTGCTCGTGGTAGTCTCTCCCAACGAAGGGAGACCGCCATGGAGCCTTATATTGACGCGCACTCGCACATCTGGACGCCCGACTTGGCTCATTATCCGCTCGCGGAGGGATTCGCGAAAGCGGACATGAAGCCCCCATCGTTCACGGCGGAGGAGCTGCTGGCACAGTGCCGGCCGGCGGGGGTCGGGAGGGTCAACCTGATCCAGATGGTGTTTTACGGGTTCGACAACCGTTATATGATTGACATGATCAAGCTCTATCCTGACCGGTTCGTCGGCACGGCGATCGTTGACCCCCTGGGCGTGGATCCGGGCAAGGCGATGGAAGACTTGCTGCCCAGCCGCGTACGGGCGTTCCGGATTCATCCCCGATACAGCAAGCTGCCGCCGGCGAGGTGGCTCGAGCCCGAGGGCTACAGGTCCATGTTCGCCACCGCCGCGCGGACCGGCCAGGCAATCAGTTGCCTGATCGATCCTGAGGGCTTCGCCGAGATCGACCGGATGTGCCGGCGTTTTCCTTCCACAAAGGTGATCATCGACCATCTGGGCCGGGTCGGCGGCGGACCGGATGGCGCGATTCGCGACGCCGAGGTCGATGCACTCTGTGCCCTGGCAAGAAATCCCAAGATTTACGTCAAGGTGGGTGCTTTCTATGCGCTGGGCAAGAAGAGGCCGCCTTATCTTGACCTGGCGCCGCTCATCCGCCGCGTGGTGCAAGCTTTTGGCGCCAGGCGGTGCATGTGGGAGAGCGACTGCCCGTTTCAGGTCGTGAGTCATCGGTATCTTGACAGCATCAACCTGGTTCGCGAGCGGCTTGACTTCCTGAGCAAGGACGACCGCGACTGGCTGCTCTTTCGCACTGCCGAGCAAACGCTTTTCCAGGCGCCAGCCTGATGGCGCGGCCGACTTCGCCAGTCCCCGCGCGGCGGCTCGACGAGAGGCTGGGCGGCATGGTTCAAACGGAGGATTGGCGGGTCACAGTTCGACCAGACCGCGAGGATTCGGTATCTTCGAAGGGTCCGCCTCTCGCCAGAGGAGACCCGACGACCTCGAAGACATCGTCAGGAGACTTGGCGATGAATCCCGACCCCCTCGACCTCGAATGCCCCGCCCGCGCTCCGGGCGATGCCGCCGCGACCTCGCCTCCTCCCGATGCCGGGCCGACCGAGGACATCCCCGCGCCCCACCGCATCACCGAGGGGCCGGGGACACGGATCGGCCCCTACAAGCTGTTGCAGCTTATGGGCGAGGGAGGTATGGGCGTCGTCTACCTAGCCGAGCAGGAACGGCCAGTCCGACGCCGCGTGGCGTTGAAGATCATCAAACCGGGCATGGATACCAGCCAGGTGATCGCGCGCTTCGAGGCCGAGCGCCAGGCCCTTGCACTCATGGACCACCAGCACATAGCGAAGGTGCTCGACGCCGGTGCCACCGACACCGGACGGCCTTACTTCGTCATGGAGCTGGTCAAGGGCGTCCCTATTACCGACTACTGCGACTGCAACCACCTCACGCTCCGGGTGCGCCTGGAGCTGTTCGTGTCGGTCTGCCAAGCGATCCAGCATGCCCATCAGAAGGGAATCATTCACCGTGACATCAAGCCCTCGAATGTCCTGGTGACACTGTATGATGGTAAGCCAATGGCAAAGGTGATCGACTTTGGCGTGGCCAAGGCGACCGACCACCGGCTCACCGAGCGGACAATGTTCACGCAGGTTGGCCAGATTATCGGCACTCTTGAATATATGAGCCCTGAGCAGGCCGAGATGGGGGCTCTGGACATCGATACCAGGAGTGACATCTATTCGCTGGGGGTGGTGCTTTACGAGTTGCTGACCGGAAGCACGCCGCTGGAGCGTGCTAAACTTCGCGAGGCGGGGTATGTCGAGATCTTACGCCGCATCCGCGAGGAAGAGCCCACCAAGCCCAGCACGCGTCTGTGTGAGACGACCGACGCCTCGGCGACGATCTCGGCTCAGCGGAAAACCGAGCCGGGGCGTCTGGCCAAGCTTGTACGCGGGGAGTTGGATTGGATCGTGATGAAGGCGCTGGAGAAGGACCGCACGCGACGGTACGACACCGCCAACGCCCTTGCTCGCGACATCGAGCACTACTTGGCCGACGAGCCAGTGGAGGCCGGCCCACCATCAGCGGCGTATCGGCTCAGCAAGTTGGTCCGCAAGCACCGCGGGGCGCTGGTCATGGCCAGCGCTTTCGCAGTCGTGCTCGTGGCTGCCACCGCGATTAGCGTCTGGCAGGCAGTCCGCGCCACTCGCGAGGAATCGAAGGCCAAACAGAAGGAGTCCGAGGCCCGGGCGGTGCTGCAATTCTTTCGGGATAGGGTGCTCGCGGCGACGCGGCCGGCCGGCCAGGAGGGCGGCCTGGGAACGGACGTGACCCTCCGCGCAGCGGTGGACGCGGCCGAGCGGTCGATCGCCGAGGGCTTCGCCGACCAGCCGGCGGTCGAGGCCGCCATCCGCAGCACTCTTGGGACCAGCTACTTCTACCTGGGCGAGCCGGCGATGGCGATCCGTCAGCAAGATCGCGCGTGGGTGCTCCTCGGCGCCGCGCTGGGGCCCGACCACCCCGACACGATCAAGAGCCTCAATGAGCTGGCCGACGCGTACTTGCTAGCCGGCCGCATCGCCGAGTCGATCCCGAGGTACGAGGAGGCGCTCAGGCTTCGGAAGGTGAAGCTGGGGCCCGATCATCGCGACACGCTGGACTCGATGGGCGACCTGGCCGTGGCCTATTACTACGCCGGCCGGATCGCCGAGGCCATTCCGCTGGCCGAGGAGACCCTGAGACTCAAGGACGCGAATCTGGGCGCGACCACCTCCGCACGCTCAATACGATGAGATACCTAGCGGAGGCGTATCGGGCCGCCGGCCGCACCGACGAGGCCATCACCCTTTATCAGGAGGCGATCCAAAGGCTCAGGTCGAAGGCGGGGCCCGATCACCCCGACACGCTGCGCACCATGTCCCTCCTGGCATTGGGCTATCAGGACGCCGGCCGACTGGGCGAGGCAATTTCTCTCGGTGAAGAGGCGCTGAGACTTCAGGAGGCGAAGCTCGGGCCCGACCACTTCGCCACGCTCCAGAGCAGGGAGTTCGTGGCCGCGGCTCTCCGGGACGCCGGCCGGACCGATGGGGCGATCGCGCTGCACGAGGACGTGCTCAAGAGGCTCAGGGCAAAGGTGGGGCCCGACAACCACGAGACGCTCCACACCATGAATAACCTGGCGTGTGCCTATGAAGATGCCGGCCGGCTGGCCGAGGCGCTCCCGCTGTTCGCGGAAACGCTGAAGCGGCGCAAGATGACGCTTGGGCCCGACCACCCAGACACGCTCAAGAGTTTGGCAAACCTGGCGGGAGCTTTCCAAGATGTCGGCCGGCTGGCCGAGGCGCTCCCACTGTTCGAGGAAACACTTAGGCTGTGCAAGCCAAAGATTGGGCCCGACCATCCCTATACCCTGACCGTCATGAACCACCTGGCCGGGGCCTATGTCGCTGCGACACAGTGGACCGAGGCCGAGGCGCTGCGCGCGACGCCTTGATGCGTCGTGAGAGGGGACAGCCCGACGACTGGCGTCGCTTCCACACGATGAGCCAGCTCGGCGCCGCCTTGGCCGGACAGAAGAAGTGTATCGAGGCCGAGCCGATGCTGCTCAAAGGTTACGAGGGCATGAAGGTCCGCGAGGCCAAGATCCCGGCGCCATCTAAAAAACGACTGGCCGAGGCCGCCGCGCGGATCGCGCCATTCTACGAAGCCTGGGGCAAACCCAAGGAGGCGGCGGACTGGCGAGCGAAGCTTGCGCGAGTTCCCCGCCGAGAACACCGAGCGGAAGCCTTGAAACCGCGGCGCGGGTCGTTGCTTCCGTTCCTATCGGTAAGGATTGTTAACCGGCTTTGAACCATGCCGGCTTCGCTTGACCGTTTCCCACGCGAAACACTATGATGCCCAGAGACTTAAGCTTCGAGAAGTTGCCCGGCCGCTCGATGCGGGGCTGGCCGGCGTGAGGTAACAGAGATGAAAAAAGAGCAACCGCGTGTGCCGTCGCAAGTCAGGCCCCTGCCCGCCCGGCATCAGTTCGACCATCAGGTTCCGACGGTCATTCATGACCCTGAAGAAAACATGATGCTCCTGGCGCGCTGGACGCACCGGGCGATGAAGAACCAGACGCGGTTCTGGGGGACGATCATCGGTTTGGTTGCCGGCGTTCTGGCAATTGTGGTCGTGAGCAACCTGTTGATGAACCGCAACTCCGGACGGGCCGATCTCTGGTCCAAGCTCGAGACGGCCAAATCGCCCGCCGATCGCGTGCAGGTGGCCGAAGACAACCCGAGCTCGCCGGTCGCGACGTGGGCCAAGCTGCAAGCCGCCACTGATTTTTACAACCAGGGATTCGGCGATCTGCCCAACAACCGCGACGTGGCCTTGCCCAACTTGAAGAAAGCACTCGACCTGTTTGATGATGTAGTCAGGCAATCGCCCAGTGATTCACCCCAGGCGCAGTGCCGCGGCGCTCGGGAAGGCACGAACACTGGAAGCCCGGAACGAGCTGAGCAAGGCGATTGAACAGTACCGCTTGGTGGAGAAGACATGGCCCGACTCGGCAGAAGCGAGCCTCGCCAATCAGATGGCGGCCGAGCTCGAGAAGCCGGGGGCGGCGGCCTTCTACAAGGAACTCTACGCCTACTCGCCGACCAAGGTCACACTGCCACCGGTCACACTGCCACCCGGCGGCACGCAAGACTTCAGTTTTCCCCCCGGTTTGCATCCCGGCGCGGGTCTATTGAACCCCGAGGCCGGCGCCGGTGGATCGCTTCTGACCAGGCCGCTCTTGCCGCCGCCTCCGCCCCGGCCGGTAACCAAGGAGGAAGCGCCCGCAGCCGCGAGCAAGCCTGCCACGCCGGCCCCCGGGAAGTCGTCTGCCATTTTGCCGGAGAGCCCTTTCGTGCCGTCGGCGTCGGGCACGCCGGCCAAGACGAATACGCCGGCTCCCACGCCGAAGGCTGAGACTCCGAAAGCAGAAGCTCCGAAAGCCCAGCCCAAGCCCGCACCGGCCCAGCCAGAGAAAACCAAGTCGTGAGCAACGGCGTTTGCTGAATCTCTCATGTGGCCTCCTTCTCTTTCAGAGACGCCCCAGGAATTCGAGGTCAAGCCGCGCACCGATGGCAAGCGGATCGACGCGTACCTGGCAAGCCGGTTCACCGACTATTCGCGCAGTGTGATCCAGCGGATCATCGATGCCGAGGCGGTGCTGGTCAATGGCCGTGCCGTGAAGGCGTCGTACAAGGTCCGCGCGGGGGACCAGGTAAGAGTCTGGCTTCCCGAATTACCCGACACGACGCCCGTCCCCGAAGACATCCCCATCGATGTTGTCTACGAGGACGAGTTTCTCACTGTCATCAACAAGCCGCCAGGAATGGTGACGCATCCGGCCAAGGGGAACTGGAAGGGGACCTTGGTTAACGCACTCCAGTTTCACTATGACACGCTCTCGACCGTCGCCGGCGCGGATCGGCCGGGCATCGTCCACCGGCTCGACCGCGACACGACGGGCTTGCTCGTCGTCGTGAAGGATGAGCTGGCGCATCGTCGACTGGCGCTTCAATTCGAGCTTCGAGAAATCGAGAAAGAGTACCTCGCCATCGTCTATGGCGTACCCGAGCGGGATAGCGACTACATTGAGCGCGCGATCGGGTTCCATCCGCTGTCGCGTGAGAAGATGGCGATTCGCGCGGTCGAAGACGGCGGCAAGCCCGCGGTGACGTTCTATGAAGTCATCGAGCGGTTCCGAGGTTATGCGCTAGTTCGTTGCAAGCCACGTACCGGACGTACACATCAGATCCGTGTCCACCTGAACCACATAGGCCATCCCATCGTGGCCGACAAGGCCTATTCAGGGAGGGATAGGCTAATCCTGCGAGACCTGCTGGATGGGGTCGCTGGAGAGCCGCCATCGGCGAGAAATGTCAACGCCGAATCCGTCTTGATCGATCGCCAGGCCCTGCATGCGCATGCGTTGCGGTTCAATCATCCGATTACCGGCGAGGAAATTCGGCTCACCGCCCCGCTGCCGGCTGACATGGAGCGAACCCTCGAGACGCTGCGAGAGTTTCGAGCGATTGGTCGGCGAGCCCGGTAGACTCGTAGGGACACATTGACTTCTTACCCGCTCTGAGTGATGAGACCTGAGCACTTATGGGCCACGTATTTGTCTCGCAGGCATCGCCGCCTCGTCATCATGGTGTCGCTGGCCCTGGCGGTACTGCTGGCCTGGGTCGTTTCAGACTGGCTGGGCCGGTCTGGGACCGAGAGGCGTTATCAGGCCGTGGTTCAGGAGGTCGATCACCTCGATCCGACCTGGCGGGACGGAATCTCAGCGTCGTTGGATCCGATCCCCGACGAAGAAAACTCTGCACTCTCGATCGAAGCCGCGGCGGAGAAGATCCCACCCGGCTGGTCGGCCCTGAAGGGCCAGTGGCCGCCGCTACAGCTTGACCCTGCGAAACCGCTGCCGGCCGAGCTTCTGGCCGAGTTGCGGCTCCGCCGTGACGATGCCAAGGGAGCGCTCCCCGAGGCGCGGGCCCTGTCCGATCATCCTCGCGGCAGGTTTCCCGGATGGAATGTGGAGGTTCCCCGCGCTGTGCCTCGATCGCGGCAGATGGTGGAAACAGTGTCCGGCTTGCTTTACCTCGATGCGCTCATTCGGATTGAAGAGAAGGATTTCGATGGCGCCGCGACCGACATCCGGGCGATGATCTGCGCGGGCCGATCGCTCGATCGGTGAGCCTTCGCTGGCCGCGCAGGCGGGTCGGGTGAACGCGGTGGTGCCGGCGGTCGCGACGCTCGAGCGCCTGCTGGCGCAT
Source organism: uncultured Planctomycetaceae bacterium (assembly GCA_963813575.1). Taxonomy (GTDB): domain Bacteria; phylum Planctomycetota; class Planctomycetia; order Isosphaerales; family Isosphaeraceae; genus Aquisphaera. The sequence goes on along the minus strand of CAWFAF010000038.1, from coordinate 602,585 downwards.
GGCCAGCTTCCCGGGCCGGTGCTCGCGGGCCTCCAGAAGCTGCTCGAAGATGAGGCAACACATCCACTAGCGTCTCATTTCGCTTCGCGGTGATCGGGCCGCGGTGGAGAAGCTCAACGAGCAAGTGCGAGCGGGCGAAGTGGGAATCTCGGCTCTCTTCGAAGGCGGATCTCCGCCCGCCTTTCTGTATTCCTGGCGGACCCTGCGTGAGAACCAGGCTCGCCTGCTGGAAGAGAACTCCCGGTTGATCGAAATCACCAGAATTCCCGCCGAACAGCAAGGCCCGGCATTCCGCCGGTACCAGGACATTCACTATCAGGAATGGGAGCAGGACGACCTACTGAGCCGGATCTATATCTTACCGTTCCATGAGCTTTTCCTTGGCCCTCTCAATTCCGGCACCTGGCAGTCGCGACATCGCGTGAACCTCAACCTGGCGATCCTGGCGCTGGCCAGCGAGCGCTTTCGCCTCGACCACGGCCGCTGGCCTGATGCGCCCGCCGAGCTGGTTCCGGCCTACCTCTCGTCCGTTCCGTACGACCCCTATTCGGGTGGTCCCCTGAATTGGAAGCGCGATGAACACAGTTTGATTATCTACTCCGTCGGTCTCAACGGCAAGGATGATGGCGGCGTCTGGCCACGTGGCAATCCTTACTGGTACAACCAGGACTTGGGCTTCCGGCTCGAGGATCCAAAGGGCGCGACATCGGCTCCCCTTCGAAGCCTTGATCGAGGCTAGATGAAGCCAAATTCGCCTCCCCAGGCTCACTTCCGCCTGGCCAGAACCGTCCAGCTACCTCTCGATTTGTTTCTTTTTCTCCCGGACATCTGGCTTGAACTGTCTAAAAGTTCATGCTATGTTTCTGTTCATGGCGACCCGGTTGCGCTCGGTGGCGATTGGGCACCTCGACGCCGACTGTTTTTACGTGTCGGCCGAACGGGTGCGGGACGAGTTCTTGCTCGAGAAGCCGGTGGGGGTGCTGGGCAACCAGGGGGCGTGCGTCATCGCCAAGAGCTACGAGATGAAGGCGGTCGGGGTCAAGACGGGCGAGCCGATCTGGGAGGCGCTGGTCAAATGTCCGGAAGGCATCTACGTCAAGCGCGACTTTCGGTGGTACGAGGTTTTGAGCCGCTTGATGCTGGACGTGGCGCGCGAGCTGTCGCCCCGGGTCGAGTATTACTCGATCGACGAGTTTTTCTTTCAAGCGGTGACCGATGGCAAACAGACATTCCAAGAGCTGGCCGATGCGGTACGCGACCGGATCAGCGAGCGAGTGGGGGTGCCGGTGACGGTGGGCATCGCCCGCACGCGCACCCTGGCCAAGCTGATCTCCGACGCGGCCAAGCCGTTCGGGGCCCTGGCGGTGCTCGACCAGGACGCCGAGGAAAAGCTGCTGGCCGACCGGCCGGTGACCGAGATCACCGGCATCGCGGGCCGGCGCGCGGCGCGGCTTTCTGTCTGGGGCATCAAGACGTGCCTCGACCTGGCACGGGCCGACCGGCGGCTGGTCCGGTCACTTTTGACCGCCACGGGAGAGGGTCTCTGGTGGGAGCTCAATGGAGACCCCGTGCAGGCGATCCACACGCAGCGTCCCGCGCACAAGGTCTTGTCGCGCGGCGGGTCTTTTGGAGAGTTGACCGCCAGGCCGGTGGTGCTTTACGCCTGGCTGGTGCGGAACCTCGAGCGGCTGATCGAGGAATTGCGGTTCCACGGCGTGACCGTGGGCAAGCTGACGGTCGCGGTTCAGTACAAGACCGGCCATGCCGGCGTGGGCCAGCGGAACCTGCCGGTTCCCAGCGACCGGTTCGACCTCTTGCTCGACGCGGCCCGTCCCTGCCTGCGCAAGGCCTGGATGCCTGGCGTCCAGGCCAGCCACATGCACCTGATCGCCGAAGACCTTGCCCCGCGCGGCCAGTATCGCGCTGGCCCTCTTCGACCCGCCCCAGAGGCGAGAGCGGGCCGAAGCCGTCGCCCAGCTCAAAGAGCAAGTGAACAACCGCCATGGCCGGTTCTCCCTCCGCAGCGCCGCCACACTCCACCTGCCCGCCATCTATCATGACACCGCCAATGGTTACGATATCTGTGACATTCGCGGGAAGATATGTTTTTGAATAGTTGCGTTGCCAGTTGCATGCCAGTAAAGACCTCTGTTCGGCGCCGGTGTCCCCGCCTGACGAAGCCTGCCTGTCCTGCCTGACAACTGGCAACTGGCAACTACCCAATACATGTGCGTCGGAATCGCCCTGGCATGGAGCGAGCTGCCCACGGAGCTGATCGGGCGACATGCGCTGACAGCGCCGCGCTTACGGGCGTGGGGGCGAGCGGGAGGTTCGCTTTTTCTATCGCGACCGCCGACCGCGGCTGCCTGTCTGGCGTGACGGCCGGCTCCAGATCGTGCGCTGGGGGAATGGCCGGGGGCAGAGCCGGTTCCTGCCCGCGACCGGCTGGACCTGGCAGGCAACAATCGAGGACGGATACTGGCGCAACCTGGAGGCCGTCTTCGTCGAAATACCCGCCTCGCTCGGATTCGACCACGGCGTCTGGTATCGCATTCGCCAGGGAATCCGGGGAATCCTCGTCCCCGACGAGGAAGGCATCGCTGTTGTTTACATGATCTGTGAGCCCGCCAGCCATTATTACCAGGTCATGACCCGCTCGACCCGCATGCCCGTTCTGATCGAGGAGCGGATCTAGCAAAAGTGCCGGATGTGGTAAACTCATCGTGAGCGGAGCGATCCCAACGAAAAGTTCGACGCTCGCGTAGCCCGAGCAGGAGCAGCCGCCATGTCCACTACCACACCGAGCGAACTCACGACTGAGGCGGACCCGGGATGGATCCCATCGCCACTCTATCGGATGACGCTCGATGAATACGAGGCGATGGTCACCTCGGGCGTATTTCGCGGGCGCGAGCGGTTTCATCTCATCAACGGGTATCTGGTGGCCAAGATGACCCAGAACGACCCCCACGCGACCGCCGATGAGCTATGCGGCGATGCACTCGGCCGCATCATCCCCGCCGGCTGGCACGTCCGCGCGGCCAAGCCGATCCGCATCCCCAGCCAGGCAAGCAAGCCGGAGCCCGACCGGTGCGTGGTCCGGGGCAGCATCCGCGATTACGCTCGCCGCAGCCCCGAGCCCGCCGACATCGCGCTTGTGGCCGAGGTTTCGGATTCCAGCCTGGGCGAGGATCGTAAACAGGCCCTTCTCTACGCTCGCGCCGGCATTCCCGTCTACTGGATCGTCAACCTGGTCGATCGCCAGGTGGAAGTCTATACCGATCCCAGCCCGGCCGGTTATCAGGCACGACAAGACTATCATGCCGGCGAATCCATCGCGCTCGCCATTGAGGGTTGCCGGCCCGAGACCATCGCCGTGAATGACATCCTGCCCTGATGTCCGAGGCTGGGGCACACATCGTCCCCGACAAGCAGGCCAGAGAAGCCGCCCATGATTTGCTAATAGCGTCTCGGCCAGAGATCTGGCTTCGGTTATGATGACTCGTGTCATTCTTGAGTCATGAATCACGTCCGGAGCCGGCCGATGACCGTTCCCTCATCCTCTTCGGGGTCTACCCAGGACGAAGCCCCTCGAGTGGCGGAGAGCAGTTCCAGCCCAAGCGCGCCAGCCAGACCAGCAGCGAACGACATTCCCCTGGGCGTGGCTGTTTCTTCCGAGCCCGGCAAGGCAGGCACGGTCACGGCGCGGAAGGCCGGCGGCCTGCGCGACATGGGGCTCGAAGTGGACCCGCGGAAGGTCGGAGTCAAGGCGGCGCTTCAGCACCTGGCCAAGGCGGTGAACATCGCGTTTCAAACCGACTTCGGCGAGAATTATCTCGAGTCGGTCTACCAGGCGGCAATCGTCAAGAGGGGTGAGGTGATCATCGTTCACAAGGAGTACTTCGGATTCGGCGATACCTGGTTCGGCCAATTCGGGCGACTGGTGCGCTCGCTCGAATTGACGCTGGAAGGGCCAGATCCCGCATCGCCGGAAGGGCAAAAGCGTATCGCCGAGAAAGGGCCGAGCACGATCAGGGGCATCCTCAACCTGATCGGCCGCAAGCTCGACCTGGTCGCCGAGTACGAAGATCGCGTGCCGGCTTACGTCGAGCAGACATTCGACCGGCTCGAGGCATCGGGCATCATCGTGGGCTGGAATCGCCACGACTGGGACATCTGGACCACGAGCATCGGCCTCGACATCCGGATCGCGCCCAAGGCGGAAGAGAAGGAGGAGGCTCAAGAGCCAGTCGCGGAGGCGACCCTGTCAGGCCGCGACCGAGGCACTCAGCCAAACGAACCAGCCGTAGGTTGAATACTCCGCCTCAAACGAGGCGCTCGGTCGTGCCCTGTCCCCCTCTCCCCGGCCCTCCCCCGCAAGGGGAGAGGGAGCCATAAAGGCTTGTGCTGCAGGGAGTTGCTACGGCATCGATGGTTTGACCGCGGCTCACGGCTTCGACAGCGCCTTGATCCGATCGTTGGCCGCCTTGACCGAGGGCGTGCCGGGACACTCCTTGACGATCCGGCGATAGTAACCGAGAGCGGCCGCTGTCTTGCCGCTCTTCTCCAGATTGCGAGCCATGCTCAGCCAGGTCGCGGCCCGAGTGGCAAGTTGAGCGGCGGTCGGTACCTTGGCTTTCGCTTTTTCGTCCTTGGCGGTTTTCTCCGGGGCGGCATCGGCCGTCGTGCTGGACGCCTCGGCTGCTCGCTTTTCCGTCATCTTCGCGGCCGGCTTGGGCCCGGTTTCAGGCACATCGCCCGCGAATGCGTCCTCGAACCGACTCACCCGCGCGGGCCGGGCTTGGCCGGTCGCCGAGTTTTCTGCCGCCTTCAGGCTCAGCTTCTTGAGGTACTTTTCAGGGTTGTCGTTGAACTCGTCGCGGCAGCCGGTGCAGCAGATGGGATAGGTCTGGCCCTGGTAAGAGACGGTCATCGACGCGGCGCTGCCGGTCACGATGCAGACTGCACGGGCGGCGACGGTCGATCCGGCCGCGAATGATTCGCCCTCTTTGGTCAGCCCGACCTCGATCCTGGGCTTGAACAGGACCGCGCCTTCCTCCTTGTCTTCAAGCACGATCGTGTATCGAACGTAGTTGCTGTTGGCACGAATCGTGAGGCGTTCCAGGCCCGATTTGCCGTTGCGCTGGAGCGTCAGCAGCTTGCCTGAGGAGTCGAGATTCCCCTCGAATGCGATGCTTTGGCCCGCCGCCTTACCGTCGAGGCGGTATCTGTTCCGGCTGTCGTCGTGAGTCAGCGTCGCGCGCTCGAACAGCTTGCCGCCCCGGAGAGAGACAACAAGCGCGACGGGTTTGCCCTTGGCGAAGACCCATGCCCACGTGTGGATCTCATCCCAGCCCCGGAACCGCTCGGCGGGGTTGTTCTTGAGAACGCCACGCCCTTTCCACGAGCCAACCAGGAACTCGAGCGGAGCCAGCGCGGCGGGAATGTCGCGCCTTTCCGTCTCTCCGGGTTGATCGGCGCGGACCATCCCCGCCAGGCAAGCCATGACGAGCAGCGCGGCGCCAGTTGTTGGAGAATTCCTGGTGCGCACGGTTCTGATCCTCTAGCGCGGCGCGTTTGCCGAGGCTGGAGACGATGCTGCAGTCGATGCTGGGGCCAGCGCTGGATCTCTTCGCCGTCCAAGGAGCGTTCCCAGCACGCGAGCGACAGCACCTTTCGCTCCAGGGCTGGTGCCCTGGTCCGGCTCTCTACGAAACGCCTGGCCGACGGGCAAGTCAACGTCGATATAACCAATCATCATCTCTTCGAAGGTCTGGTCGCCCCATCGAACGGTCTTGGACGGGTCTGGGTTGTACGGGTTCTTCTCCGAGTTATCGAAGTGCGCCAGGCAGTCGATGCGCGCCCCCTTGGGCAGCATGATCGGCTTGGACAGCACGTAATAGCTCTGCCAGCCGAAGTCGTAGGCGGGCACCGAGAGGAGAGTCTCGGGAGGCTTGCCCGGAAGGTTCAAGGTGTATCGAAAATCCTTGCCGCGCAGATGCATGTGGGGCATGAAGCTGAGCAGGCGTGTCTCCTGGGCGACGGTCATTGACGACGCCACGGCGACGTTGTCCTGGTGGGCCGGAATCAGGAACTTGTCCTCGGCGATGCCCACGGTGAAGGCCTGCCTGGTGACGGGCGCCTTGGCGAAAACCATGCCCACCTGCGACCGGTCCGTGTGAACTCGGCCGATCGGCGTGTAATGGATCTCGAAGATGAAATCAGCGCCGGCGGGCACTTTCTTGGCGGTCCCGTCAGGATAGACCGAGGGCATATCGCCCGGCGCGTAGCCGCACAGGTGGGCGAGTCTCCGTCCCGGCCGATCGCCGCCTTTGTGGTCATCAACGTAAACGATGATATGGTGGACCACCGAGCGATCGCCCGGCCGGGCTTCCGCGGCCTGCACCCAACGGTCTTCGTTGAATCCGGTCGGAACGCGGAAGCGAACATACTCGACCACGCCCTGCGCGGGTACCGTGTAGGGCTCGGGAATCTCGATGACTTTGTCGGGCTCGCCGATGGTCCATCCCTCGGCAAACTTCTTGGCAGGCGGCAGATCCGCGGGATTGCCCAGGGCCGCGCCCTGCTCAACCCAGGCCAGCAGGGTGGCTCGCTGGCGAGGGCTCAGCCCGCGGTCATTGGCGAAGTGGCCGTACCGCGGGTCGGCGTGCCAGGGGGGCATCCGGCGGTCGGCGACCACCTCGCCGATCATGGCCGCGTGCTTACGCGCGTCGTCGTAGCTCAGGAGCGAAAACGGGGCGACCTGGCCGGGCCTGTGGCACGACTGGCATTTGTTCTGAATGATCGCGGCGGCGGCCGAGGCGTAGCTCACGTCGCCGAGATCCGTCGGGCGCCTTGCCTTCGGCGGCCTCGTGCGCCGCCTGAATTTCTGGCGGGGCCGGTCTGATCCTGGCTTTCGTGTTGACCTTGATCGTCTTGGGCTCAACGCGATCGAGCAGGCAGCCGGCGACGGCCGTCGCCTTCACCGCGATGGGCCGGCCGGCCACGACGGCCTCGAGTGCGTCTTTCAGATAGTGATGAGTGGCCGTAGGTTTCCTCGTCCCCTGCGCCATACTGGTCGTCAATGGCGCCCCGGTAGCAGATCCGGGCTCGCCCGTCGAGCACGATCACCTCGGGCGAACGCTCCACCAGGGCCGAGTCGGCGACGACGTTGCCGGCGTCCTTGAGCACCGGGAAGCCGATGCCGTGCTTGCGAACCTGCTCGGCGATCTGCGCTTCGGAGTCGTGGGCATTGGAATTGATACCGACGAAGGCCACGCCCCGGGCGCGAAACGCGCGATCGAGCTCGGCGAGTCTTGCGCATAAAGTTCGGCAAGGGGGCATTCCGCGCCCAGGAACACGAGCACGGCTGCCTTCTTGCCGGCGAATCCATAGAGCGAGACCGGCCGGTGCGAAGTCACGTCGGGGAGGGTGAAGTTGCTTAACCGCTGCCCCATGCCGCGATCCAGCGGGCAACGTGATACCTGACCGTGCGTTTGCCTCATCCGCCGCGGAGGCTCCCGAGGCCAGAAGTGCCGCATAGAGGGCGAATCCCACCAGGCCGCACACCAATGATCGACACGAGCGGCGAGGTTGCAAGTTCAGGTGGCTCATCCGATCTCCTCGAATCGACTTTCCTGTGTCCATCCAGCTCAAGGCATTATGCACAAGGCTCGAGATAATTGCACGCTTGTCGTCATTCTTTCCGGGCTCCAGGGCGTTCGAATCATGGCTTCTCTCCTTGAACCCGGACTTGCCATCAAAGGTTTCACGTCTCGGTGGAGAAAAACGCGAAAGATCTTGACGGGCCGGGCAAATTGAGCGAGGAAGTGGGCGTTGTCTGAGATTGGGAAAGCCCATGGAGGGGCTTGATGATCGGGCGGATCGTGGAACGGGGTCGATCGTGGCGTTCTGACAGATGCTCCGCGGCTGGCACCGGGCTTCTCGAGCCGGGGCTTGCACCCGATTATCTCGATCCGCGCAGGCTGGCCATCGGGATCGCCTTCTTTCTGATCCTCGGCTGCTTGCTCCGCATCGTGCGATACGCCCAGAACCTGCCGCTCTGGTCGGATGAATGCTTCCTGGCAGTGAATTTCATTCGCCGCGGCTATGCGGATCTCCTCCGGCCGCTTGACAATGGCCAGATCGCCCCCTTGCTTTTCCTCTGGGCCGAGCGCCTGGTAATCGATCTCGTCGGCTTTTCGGAGAGCGGCCTCCGGCTGTTTGCTCTGCTGTGCGGCCTGGCCAGCGTGTTCTTCTTCTGGCGATTCGCCGTCGACGTGCTCGGGTCTCGCAGCTTATCAGCATTGCTGGCGGTGGGCATCTTCACGGTCAGCGTGCATCCCATTCGACATGCCGCCGAGGCGAAGCCTTATGCATCCGACCTCTTGATGGCTCTCGCGTTGCTCGTTCCCGCGGCCAGGTGGCTGCGCGAGCCGGGAGGCGAGCGGCTGGCTCTGGGTGCTTCTAACGGTGACACCCCTTGCGCTGCTCATGTCGAATCCGGCCATTTTCGTGGCGGGGGGCGTTGGGCTTGGTCTTCTTCTTCCAGTGTGGAAAACGCGTCAATGGCCGAGCGGGTTGGCCTTCGTCAGTTTTGGGCTGGCCTGTATCACGGTGTTCTTCTCGCAATATCTGACGATCGGCCGCGTGCAAAGCGCGAGCGCGATGGACGGGTTGCGGCAGTACTGGGCAACGTCATTTCCGCCTCTGGCACAGCCGTGGCGATTGCCTGGCTGGCTGGTCTGGGCGCACACGGAAGCACGTTCGCATACCCAGGCGGCGGTGCCCAAGGAGCCAGCGCGGCAACATTCGTGGCTTTCGTGGCTGGCGCGATCGTTTTGGCTCGGCGGGGCCAGGTAGCGATCGTCGGATGCGTGATCGGCCCCTTTGGTCTGGCTCTCCTGGCCGCCGCGTTGGGGCGTTATCCCTATGGCGGCGAGGCGCGCTTGATGCAGTTCGCGGCCCCCGGCATCTGTCTTCTGGCAGGACAGGGAGCAGCGGCCGCCGTGGACTTGGTCGCCAGCCCACGCATTCGGCGCGGCGTGATCCGGCTGGTCCTTTCAGGCCTGGTCGCGTGCGGGATCGCGCCCCAGGTGTCTAGTTTCTTGCACCCGTATCGCATGCTCTACGATCATCAAGAGCGCGAGTTCGCGCGCTCTTTCTGGGCTCAGGAAGCTATGGGGGCCGAGCTTGCCTGCGCGATCTCGATTATGGCCTCGATCAGCCGGGAAGCTGGCAAGGACATCGCGCCTGGTATCTGTGCAACCAGATGATCTACTCGCCAGCGCGACGTGCACGGAAATCCTCAAGCGGCAATGCGATCTCCACGGTTCACCCGCTACGCTGCGTGGTTTTTGACGCCTCCGACGCAAGCCCCGCCGTGCGCGAGTGGCTGACCCTGATGCAGCGCAGCTTGAGTCTACGCGACACGAAGACCATTCATCCCCTGGTCACTGTCGGCGACGGTATACCCGCAACCGAGCAGTGGAGAGTCTTTGAGTTCGTACCCCGGTCGGGCCGTGCCAGGGCACTGGTCGCCGGCAGAAATGAGAAGTTCGCACGTTCGGTCGAGCGATGAAAGTAAGGTCGATACGGCCATGGTCGCCGTGGGAACGGCGGCTCGCGAAGGCAAGCGAGAGGACCGGGAATGGCAAGCGACGTCGAATCCAGAGGAAGTCAGAGGCAATCATCGCCCACCTGGATCGTGCCGGCTACCCTGGCATTCGTCGCCCTGGGAATCCTGACGCGGCTGGTGCGGTACCTGGTCGATTACCCGATCTGGCACGACGAGGCATTCCTGGCGGTGAATTTCTGGGATCGAGACTACGCCGACCTGCTCCGTCCGCTCGACTACGGCCAGGTCGCGCCTTGGCTATTCCTCGTCGTGGAGCGAACGGCCGTGATCTGGCTGGGCTATTCGGAGATGGTACTCCGCTTGATCCCCGCGGTCTGCGGCATGCTCAGCGTCCTGGTCTTTCACCATATCTCCGGCCGGCTCTTGCACGGGCGGGCGCGGTTGCTGGCGGTCGCTGTCTTCGCGGTTTCGTTCTATCCGATCCGCCATGGGGCAGAGATCAAGCCGTACGCTAGCGATCTGCTGGCCGCGCTTTTCTTGCTGGCCCTCGCCATCGAGTGGCTCAGGGACAGGGAGTCAAGCCGGTGGTGGTGGCTCATGACCGGGGCCGCACCGTTCCTGGTGGCTCTCTCTTATCCCGTCGTCTTCGTGGCGGGCGGTGTGAGCCTGGCACTGGCACGTCAGGTTTTGCAGACCAGAAGGCAGGCGGTGCGGCTGGCCTTTCTCGCATTCAACCTCACTCTGGTGGCGTCGTTCATTGCCGTCTATTTTTCCTTCGCGGTCTTCCAGGAAGCCGTGATCGGGGCTCATTATCGAGAGGGATGCTGGTCGGAATCGTTCCCACCCTTCGATCGGCCCTGGACGCTGCCGATCTGGCTGCTGGACATGCACACCGGCACCATGATGGCGTATCCTGTCGGTGACAAGCACGGCGGCAGCCTGGTGACGTTTCTTCTTGTGGTGGCGGGCGCTTGGACGCTTTATCGCCAGCACAGCAAAGCGATCCTGGCCATGCTGCTGACACCCTTCGCCCTGGGTCTGCTCGCCGCCGTACTGGGCAAGTATCCTTATGGTGGCCCGGCGCGGACGATGCAATACGTGGCGCCGTCGATCTGCCTGCTGATGGGCGTGGGGATGGCTGAGCTTGTGGCTTTCATTCCCCGGGACAAAACTCGGCGAGCGGTGATGGCATCGTTCCTCGTCGCCCTGGGCCTGTTGGGATGCGGCATCGTCGCTCGCGACGTTGCGGAGCCATACCGGGTGAAGCAAGACGCGGCCACGCGTGACTTCGCGCGCTGGTTCTGGCAGGAAAAATCACGCGACGCGGGGCTCGCGTGCGTGAAGACCGACCTGGGCTTCTCGTTTAACGAGCGCCTCTGGAGAGTCGGAATGTCGGCGGTCTACCTGTTTCACCAGCGGCTCTATTCCGACCGTCATCGCCGGCGCGAGACGATCGAGCTCGACCCAGGGAAGTACGGCGAGGACCGGCCGCTTCGCCTCGTCGTGTTTGACTACACTCCCCTCGGTCGCGAGAAGCTTGGCATGTTCCACGCCAGCCTGGGGCGGTCATTCGATCTGCGGCGAACCGAGGCGTATGTCGTTCAGGCGGGTTCGGCCCAGGAAGACTGGCTGGGCGACGCCTACACCGTTTTGGAGTTCGTGCCTCGAAGCGAGTCGAGTGCCACCACAGCCGGCGGCACGCATGAGCGGAATCCTCGTCGGCTCTGAACCGGTCAATTCGCTCTGGCCAAGGATCATGGGCCAAGATAAGCTGGGAGATGAAGTGAGCGGGCATGGTTCCATTCTGGGGCCCTCCCGTTTCAAGACAGACGGTCAGTAATCAGACGTGACGGGATTGGCCATGCGTTTAGTGGCAGTGATCCTGCCCGACCTGGGGACCGGTCCGGACACACCGATCGTTATCAGCTACTGGTTTGCCGCGCGTGGGAAAACCGTCTGGGAGGGGGATCGGCTGGTCGAAGTACTGGTCGGCCCATCGACTTTCGATGTTTCCGCGCCGGCGACCGGTCGCCTTGTCGAGATTCGCGCACGGGAAGACGACGTGATTTCCCCGGTGCTCTGCTGGGCTACGTGGCGGCACTCGACGAGAATGAAGACGACGGCACCGTTCTTTAGACGGACCTCGATTCGGGCGGCAGCGACCAAGTCCACGACTCTCGAGATCAATTCCGGCCGTCATGTCAGCTCATCGCCCGAGACATGACCACGTTCCACGAGCGATCCGCCGGAGTGATTCCCTTCCGCCGCGATGGCGACCAAGGTGTTCGCTACCTGGTCCTGCATTCGGCGACCGTTCGCAATCCGCGCGCAAGTGGGAATTCCCCAAGGGCGGCGTGGAGCAGGGCGAATCAACCCGCCAGACCGCGGCGCGCGAATTCCAGGAAGAGACCGGGCTGATTAACTGGACATTCATTGACGGTTTCGAACGCAGTCTCTCCTACACCTACATCCGCCGCGGCCGTAAGGTCATCAAGACCGTGGTCTATTACCTCGTGGAAGTGAACGAACCTTCACTCCCCACCCGCTCGGAAGAGCACGTCGAAGATCCCCATGGCCACTGGTTCCACTGGGGCACGTTCGCGGAGATCAGCCAGTTGCTCTACCACACCAAGATTCGCCAGGTGTTCACCGAGGCCGAAACCTGGATTCGCCAGGGATAGTCGGCGCCCCTGAGGTGGCACGGGCAACACCCGACGCCGGCCGATCACCTATGTGCTCTGGGTTTTCGCGATCGTCGCGAACCGGTTGCGATGTCGTTTGCCATTCTGAGGAGCATTCATCGTTGCACTGGGCTGGCGGCGGTCATTATCGCAGTTTCTCCGGGGCGGATTGGTATCTCGGCCGTATTTGGGCCGTCTTTGCGTCCCCCCGGCGCACCGCGATCGCGACTGGGGCTGCCCCGATGATGGGCGTGACGGCTCAGACCGCGACCTCCAGCTCGGCGGCCTTCGCGTGGGCGCCAGGGCCTCAGCGATCGGGCTCAGACGCACTTTACCCAACGTCCCCTCCCGCCGCGGCGCCGAAGCCAGCAAGGTCGCGAACGCCGCATGCACCGCCAGCACCACACCGACCTGCGCGACGAACCGCCGCGTGCCCGTCACATTGCCGTCGTCCACACCCCAGAAGATTTTCAGTCGCGCGTTGACCCGTTCCACCGACGTCCGACCCTTGTACATCCGCTCGAACTTCTTGGTCGCGCGTGGTAAGGATGGGAACCGCCGTGGGTCCAGTTCGTGATCCACCCGCACCGTCTTGCCGTACGACTTGCCCGCGTTGCACACCGGCGACATCGGGCAGTCCCAGCCCTCGTGCATCGCCGGGCAACGGTACTTCAGCGTCTGCCGCTGGGGCTCGTAGCCGATGTAGGCCATCTGGTGTCGCACAGGAGGTTCACTCACTTTATTATAACAATATACTGTGCCGGATTCATTGTAGACCACGTTTGAGGTGCCATCGTGCCCCGGCAGCATCCGCTCCGGCTCGGACTGCCACAGTCCCCGCATCTGGATCAGTGGCGTGATGCCTTCGTCAGAGAGAAGCTTGTGCACGTCTTCACTATCGGCGGCCTTGTCGTAAGCCAGACTCGCAATCCGCTTCGCCGGCAGGTTCGCCTGGGCCTGTCCCAGCACCACCGGCAGTGTCTCGCCATCGCCGGCCTTGGTATCGGTGATCTGGTAGGCCAGCACCACTTCGTGCTTCACGTCCACCACCAGGTGCAGTTTGAACCCGAACCACTCGACGACCTTGGTCACGTTGCCTTGGTCGTCCTTGTACTCCTTGCGACCCCCGCTGGCTTGGGGCAGCCCCTCGTCGATCTCCTCTTGCGCAGCCTCCGCGGGCTTGCGCCGCGCCGAGAGAGCGGTGGCGTCACCGGCGGTGTCACGGCCCAGGTCGGTCACCGCAAGGCCCAGGCGTTTGATCAACACATTGAAGACCTCCTTCAGGAGCGTGCGGTGCGGCTCTTGGCCGAGAGTTTCCTCGAACCGCGACATGTTCCATTTCTTGGGCACGCCGCTCTCCGATTCGATGCCGATGACGCGGCGCAAGCCCTCGTTGCGGAGCAGTTCGGCGAGCATGGCCTCGGTGGTGAGGTGTCGCAGGGCGATGCGTAAGACGAGGACGCCCCAGAGCACGCTCACGGGGTAATCGTTGCGTCCCTTGCCCCTGGCGTTGCGCAGCGAGGCCAGCAGTTTGGCGTCGGGCAAGGCGGCCAGGAGATCCCTGATGGTTTGCAGTGAGGGACTGTCTTCCAGGCAATCCCAGGCGAAGAGCGGTTTGGCGGCGTAGATGATCATCATGGCAGGTCGATCCGAACAAGCCGGTAGTGCCGAAGGGAACCCATGCCAACTACTACGCAACTAATCCCCGAACCGTTGGGCCGGTGGTCGAAAAATCGTGAAAAACTTGACTTGGCGATGCAAAGTGGCGGAAAAAACGTAGGCAATTGGGGGAACGCCCCAAGAGGCCTAGCCATGGAGCGTGTGCTTCAAAGGACTTGCGCACCGCAACCACCTCGATCGTCGCGTCATCGAGTTTTCCTGTACCGACTTCCTCGGTATGATACAGATCGAGGAAAACCATCGCCATGGCAGCCGATAACCCCGAAGTCACGCCGAGACCTCATCCGCATCCTGGGCTTTTCCTCGCGCTTGAGGGGCCGGACGGGGGCGGCAAGACGACGCAAGCGGCCCGCCTCGCCGACTGGCTGCGCGGCCAGGGATTGGACGTCGTGGCATGCCGAGACCCGGGCAGTACGCTCGTGGGAAACCGACTACGAGAGATCGTCCTCGACCGAGGCTCGGTCCACCTGACGGTTCGTGCCGAGATGCTCATCTACATGGCTAGCCGGGCGCAACTGGTTCGACGAGATCATCGGGCCGTCTCTGGCGTCGGGCCGCGTGGTGGTGTCGGATCGGTACTTGCTGTCGAATATCGTGTATCAGGGGTGGGCAGGCGGCTTGCCGGTGGAAGAAGTCTGGCAAGTCGGCCAGACGGCGACGAACGGACTTCTACCCGACCTGACCCTCGTGCTCGACGTGCCGCCGGCGGCGGCTCGCGCCCGCGTCGGCCCTGGCCGCGATCGCATCGAAGATCGCTCGGAAGCGTACAGGCAGCGCCTGCGCGACGGTTTTCTGGCCGCGGCCGGATCCAGCTCGGAACCGGGTGCTGGTCGTGCCTTCTATCCCGCTCCCGTGGTCCTGATCGATGCTGAGGGCGATCCTGATACGGTCTTCGCCCAGATCCGAAGCGAGGTGGAGCGTGTCCTGGCTCTCAGTCCGCGGACATGACCGGATTGTTGACATGCTTCGTGTGAGCGTGCGCAACGGGCGGTTCCCGCACGCCTTTTTGTTTGTCGGGCCCGAGGGAGTCGGCAAGCGCACGTTCGCCAGAACCCTCGCCCAGGCACTCCTTTGCGAGCGGAACCCCGAAGTGCTTCTGGACCCGTGTGACGAGTGCCCCGGCTGTGTGCAGGTGTGGGCGGGCACCCACCCCGACCTGCTGGAAGTCGGCCGGCCCGAAGAGAAGTCGGAGCTGCCGATCCAGGTCATTCGCGACCTGTGCGCCAATTTCGGCCTGAAGCCGGCCCGTGGCGTGCGAAAAGTGGCGATTATCGATGATGTTGACGATATGAACGATGAAGCGGCCAATGCCTTTCTCAAGACACTCGAAGAGCCGCCGCCGTGCGCCGTGCTGATCTTGATCGGAACCTCCGCCGAGCTCCAGCTCGAGACAATAGTTTCGCGTTGCCAGGTCGTTCGATTCGAGCCGCTCTCCGAGCCCGTGCTGACCGAGTTGCTACAGGAAAGAGGTGTTGCCGCCAACCCGGCCGACGCGGCCCGCCTGGCCGCGCTGGGCGAGGGTTCAATGGCACGGGCAATCGGCCTGGCGGACCCCGAGCTGGAACGTTTTCGCCGCGAGCTGATCGACGAGTTGGCCGGTGAGCATGGCTTCGATCCCGCTCAGCTCGTTCAGCGGATGCAAGGCTTCATGAAGCAGGCAGGCAAGGAAGCGGGTCCCCAAAGGCGCCGGGCCAGCCTCCTGATTGGCGAGCTGGCCCGACTCTTTCGCGGCGTGCTCTGGCAAACTGCCGCGCTCGAGGCCCCCTGCCCCGACCCCGCCGATCGACTGGCTGCCCAGGCACTTGCGGCCAGGCTCGAGCCGGAAGACGTGTTCGTGATCGCCGACCGCTGTATGCAAGCCGACTATCACCTCGCGCGTAACCTGTACATGCCTGTGGTCTTGGAGTCGCTCTTTCACGACCTTGCCAAAGAGATCAATCCCCGAGTCCCGGCGTGAGTTGCTAAGCGAACGTGTGTGCGCCCGTCTACTGGGATTATGATCCTTGGTTGATCGGCCGTCTTAGAGCCGCCATCCGCAGTGGCCATAGCGTACAATGACGATGGGTAATCCGCGATCAACCCAAACAAGCACATCCAGGGAGGCCTCTCATGAGCGGTACCGCGGCGTTGAAACCCACTCGAGACGGCACGGCGCACGCCGGCCCGGAATCGTCTGGACCCGTGATGACGGTCGGGCAGTACCTGATCAACCGCCTGGGTGCGCTCGGCGTCGAGCACGTTTTCGGGATCCCGGGCGACTACATTCTCGGCCTGTACAAGATGCTCCAGGACAGCCCGATCAGGCTGGTGGGAATGACTCGCGAAGACAACGCGGGTTTCGCCGCCGACGCCTACGCGCGAATTCACGGGCTGGGTTGCGTTTGCACCACATATTGCGTCGGGGGACTTAGCACCTGCAACAGCATCGCGGGGGCTTATGCAGAGAAGTCTCCGGTCATCTTGATCAGCGGATCACCCGGTGTTTCCGAACGGGCGCGGAATCCGCTCTTGCACCACAAGATCAAGGATTTCGACACCCAGTACGAGGTTTTTCAGAAACTTACCGTGGCCTCGGCGGTGCTGGACCGTCCCGAAACGGCATTCAGCGAGATCGACCGTGTGCTCGATGCCGCCTGCCGATACAAACGGCCGGTCTACCTCGAGCTGCCGCGCGACCAGACCCACGCACGACAGACCGCGCCGCACCGCCCGCCGGATGGCTTGCCCCCAAGCGATTCCGATGCCCTCCGCGAAGCGCTCGAGGAGGCCTGTCTCTTGCTGCAATCGGCCAGGCGCCCGGTGATTCTGGCCGATGTCGAGATCCACCGATTTCACCTTCAAGATGAGCTTCTGGCCCTCGCCGAATCGACCGGGATGCCGATCGCGACGACGATCCTGGGCAAGAGCGTGATCTCCGAGGCACACCCGCTCTTCGCCGGGGTCTATGAAGGGGCGATGGGGCGTCCCGAGGTGACCGAGCTGGTTGAATCTGCCGACTGCCTGCTGATGCTCGGTTGCTTCTTGACGGACATCAATCTCGGTATCTTCACGGCCAAGCTCGACCCGTCGCGATGTATTGACGCAACCAGTGAAAACTTGAGGATTCGCCACCATCATTATCAGGACGTTCGGCTCGACGATTTTCTGAACGGACTGATTGCGCGAAAGCTTTTGCTCAACCGCACCCCGATTCCGCATCGGTCCAATCCCTTCGCCGGCGTCATGACCGACGATCCGCGCGGGCCGGTTCGCTCGGCGCACCTGTTCGGCCGGCTCAACCGTTTGCTCTCCGATCATCCGGAGATGACGGTGATCGCCGACATTGGCGATTCACTCTTCGGCGCCGCCGATCTGGAGATGCATCGCCGGACCGAGTTTCTCAGCCCCGCCTATTACACGTCCATGGGCTTTGGCGTGCCCGCGGCGGTGGGTGCCAGCATGGGCAACCCAGCGGCCCGGATCCTGGTCGTCGTTGGTGACGGAGCGTTCCAGATGACCGGACTGGAACTTTCCACGATCGCCCGCCACGGTCTGAACCCGATCGTCGTGATCCTGAACAACCACGGCTACACGACCGAGCGGTTCCTGCTCGAGGGCCCATTCAACGACATACACGACTGGGCCTATCATCGAATTCCGGAGGTTCTGGGTACCGGTCTGGGCCTGGAGATCCGGACCATCAAGGAGCTCGATATCGCGCTTTCCAAGGCCTTCAACAACACCGCGAGCTTCAGCCTCTTGAATGTCCATCTCGACCCCTATGATCGCAGCCCCGCTCGAGCGGCTGGCGAACCGACTGTCGAAACTGGTCGATCGGCGGGAGGGGAAATAGTCGAGCGCTTGATTGCCCTTTTGCAAACGCAAGCACATATTTTCCCCCCCTTGCGAAGGGGGGTCAGGGGGGGGTGGGGCGGGAGCCTCGTGCGTCCGAGACAACCTGCTTCTCCGAGAGATTCAATCGAGAGTGAGTGAGGCTTAATGAACGAATTCTTTAATCGCGGAAATGAAACAGAAAAGCGACAGTTGCTCCGCGGCTCGATGCCAGATGCCGAAGTCATCCTCTGGTCGCGGCTCAAGGGGCGTCAATTACTCGGCTGCAAGTTTCGACGTCAATACAGCGTCGGGGCATACGTCGTCGATTTTTTCTCAGTCGAGATCAAGCTCGCCATCGAAGTGGATGGGGACAGCCACTATCGACCGGGAGCGCCGAGTAAGACCAGAGGCGCAAGGAATTCATTGAGTCGTTCGGGATCAGCATCGTCCGGATCTTGAATTCGGACGTCTATGAGAACCTCGATGGGGTGCTGGAGATGATTGCCAGGGAGATTCAAGATAGGAGACAGTCGGCAGGCCCGGGTGACCGGTCGGTGCCGTCCCCACCCCCCCTGGCCCCCCCTTCGCAAGGGGGGGAAAGGTCCAGGTTCTGCGCGGGTCTCGACCCAGCCGGTCTCCTGCTACGGCGTTCGATTTTGGCGGGGCCGAGCAGGTACGAATTCCATCCTGGTTCTCTCCCCCCCTTGCGAAGGGGGGGTCAGGTGGGGTGGGCGGGGCAGGACGAACCAGCCGTCATCCGCATGATTCTGTCGAGGTCTCTCGACCTCGACACTCGCGATCAGACCAGCGTGCTGCCCGCGTCGGTGAAGCGCTGGATGTGATTGCTCACGGGCACGTATCGCTTCACCCTCGTGCCGTTGATCACCTGCGAGTGCGTCCACTCCAGGCTCTTGCCAGGATGGAACCGGCCGCGGGTGAAGACCTTGCGGCCCAGAGTCCAGACTCCCGAGCCGGAATTATTGTTCCGGCTACGATCCTGACTGCGGCCCACGAGCTGCCCGAAGAGCTTCGCCCCCGGGTGGTTGAAGGCGTACTGCCGCTGGACGAATCCTTGCGGCACTTGATACTGCTTCAGAGCCACGGCCAGGGGGATCGGGGCATAACTGCCCAAGGCCGACAGATTTGTAACCGTCGGAACGAAGCTCGACCCGAATGGGGGAATGAAAGTGGTGGGTGTGAACAGTCCCGGCAGGATCGCTCCGGCCACCCCGCCAGTGCCGATCGTTCCGCCACCGCCACCACCGCCGCCTCCACCGCCACCGCCACCGGTCAGCGACGGAATGGGCGAGACCTGGAGCGATTCAATGACGACCGCGGCGGCACCGACCAGTGGAAGCGGTGGACTTGTGATCTGAGTAGGCAGGGTTCCGGTGTACCCTGGAGCCCCCGCGATGAAGTCTCCACCGCTGCCCGAAAACCCAGAGACGGAGATACCGTAGTTAACCACAGCCGCGTTTTGGGGGGTGGTCAAGGTGAATTGTCGCGCGGTTGTCGAGTTCAGGGACACAGAGTTGATAGTGCGAGCCCCGGAGGTTCGCCCGACCTCATACACAGAGCCCTGTCCTCCGTTCCAGCCCGGCGCACCGATGAGCATCGCGTTCAGTCCCTGCGTGGTTGGCAGCGAAGAGATCGAAAAGCCGGCACGATCGCCGCCCTGCCCTAAGAAGGACCAGCTTGGCACCGTGGCGGGTATGGAGTTCAGAGAATAGGGATTGAATCCATTAAAGAACGCAGAGGGGCTAGGTCCGTTGAAGTAATTGACTGTGCCGATCTGCGTGGTTTGCGCCGAGACAACCTGCGGGCCAAAACCGTAGATCAGACTCACACGTCCTGATGAACCGCTGAAACCAGGCGAGCCGATCAAGATATCGGAGAAACCGTCCCCGTTGAAGTCTGTCGAACCGACTGTGAAGCCGGCCTGATCGCCCGAGCCAGATCCAACGAACACTGCGCCCTGGGGCGGAGGCGTCTGGCCGGCTTGGAGGCTACTCGGGGTTGCTGTATCAATTCGGTTGAGGTCGACCACTCCGGTCACTGGCGACGAGGTCAGCGAGGTGCCTCCATAGACAAGATAGGCCGCCCCGGTTCCGTTATTCGCGTTCGGAGCTCCGATGATAATGTCATTGAGTGGCTGCGCTCGTACCCCCGTCGCCGTTCACGTCACCCGCATTGGCCACGGAAAAACCGGCTTCCTCGCCAGCGGTTGCGCCGGCGAAGATAAGCTGGGCGCTCGTGCTGACATTGATCGGCGGGTTCACCACCCCAGGCGTAGTTGGAAAAGCCGTTAGCGGGAGGATATAAACCCCGCCGTTCCCCACCCTGGCGGCGGCGCCTGGGACGGCCACAGTTGCCGTCGGCTCCCCGATGGCGACCGCGGTAGTCCCGTCACCGAAGAGGTTCGGAATAATGGCAAACGACGAGCCAACGCCAAGGCCGGCATTTGCATTGGTGTTTTCGACAAGCGTGTCGATGTTCAGTGTCGGAAATTGGGCAGGAGTGTCCAGGTCTACTTGCTTGTTGGCGAGCGAGCTGAATCCGGTAGTGGCCGTGATGTAGTAAACCCGGCCGCCGCCAGGGTACCCTGGGGCTCCGATGAAGAAGGCGTTAGGGCCAGCGGCGGCCACCCAGGCGCCCGAGTTGCGAGCTCGGAGCCTGGCTGGTGAAAAACGTGACGCCGTCGAAGTTGTAATTGAACGGTTGACCGCGGGCGGTAAAGGGGTCGGTCTGAGTGGCATTGCCCAGCGTCGTGATGTCGCCGACTCTCTGCTCAGGGGTCGCCGATGCCCAGCTTTGAGTCACGGGAACAGTGACTGAGCGGTTGGCGAAGACGAGAAAGGCGCGGGAATTGGTTCCGGTGGACGGGTTGATGGTCGATCCGCTTGTGGCGACCGTTGGGGCACCGACCAAATAGTCGTTGCTGCCGTCGCCATTCATATCGCCCAGAGCCGCGACATTCCAACCCACCCCCTGGGCCTGGTTTGCACCGGTCTCGAGGATGCCCAGACCTGGATCAGTCGTCTGGGTTCCCTGCGTCTGACCGGGAGGCAGACCGATTGAATCGGCGATGAAGGGCAGGATCGCGCCCTGAGTCTGCGGTCCATTCGGGGCTATCGTTGTGACCCCCGCGAGATTCTTGGGAATACCACCCCCGAGAAGGACCTGCGCCATCAAGACCTTCTGTTCGAGTGCCTCGGCGATGGGCGCAAACGCCTCATTCTTACGCTGGCGAGCGCTCGGCGACCGACGACCGCGTTTGCCAAACAGCATCGGAGACTCCCTTCTCCCAAGCCTTGATTTCGCGCGACCGCCACTTTGGACTCGGGATGGAGTCCGATCGTGGCGGGCGTCCCTCGGAAGACCGGTTCCAGGGATCGAGAACTCACAATGATCCCAGGTCGAGCCGGCTCGGCGCGACTCCGCCGCCAAGGGTAGCCATTTACCTCAGCAATTTCGGCCCGCGATTGATCCAAACTCCACGCAAAGCGACTTTGCGAGCCAGCGTAAGAGTCGATCGCACGTCCTTTTCGGCTCAACTGGGCTAACCCACAAACCCGATACATTCGGTGAAACGGGTCCAAGACAGGTGTCCCGGTGCGCGGCGCCAGGCTTGACCGCACCCTTCCCGGTGCGATTCGCGGACGGATGACAACCCATAAATGAGCAGGGGACGCCGATCCCCGCCGAGCGTTCGCGGATGGCTTTCCCAGTCCGCAGGCTCGGAAGAACGTGGTGTCGAGGCAAAATCCATGGTAACAGCCGGAAGACGAAAACCTGGCGTTCAGACAGGACGGCTTTCCCGAAGCGCGGTCCTCATGTTGTTGGCCCTGGGCTCGCAGCTTGGATGCACTCGGGAATTCTATCGTGAATGGGCCAACCAGGATGTGTCGGAAGCCGTGTTCGAGAAAAGCCGCGATCCGCGCTGGCGGCTCGACGCCTTTTCGATTGAACCTCCAGCCCTCTCCCGGTTCGCGGACCCTTACGACCAGGATTTTCCGCCCGCCCCGCCTGACGACCCCGCGGCCGAAGCGCTCTCGCCGGTTCCCCAGTGGCCAGACAATCGTCTGATCGTGCCGGTCGAGGCAAACGGATACCTGACGATGCTCGAACGCTGGAGAGAGGAGCGTCTGGAAGGCGAGGCCAAGGCTCAACCCGCCGGCAACGTTCCCGGCGCATCAGAAACAAGCGCTCCGCCCCGCACGTTAGCGGCACCTCCTTCACCATCCTCAACTCCGTCTCCGTTTGCGCCAGGGGTAGGCGCGCCGCGCCCGCCGGCTGCTGGTACTGGGCCGACTCCAGCAGGTTCCAATGGACCTGGCAATGCATCGCCACCCCAAAACGCGGCACCGGTCCCGGCTACCCCGTCTGGCCCCGGAGCAGGCGCCACGCGAAATCCGGGTGCGAATTCCGGGACGAACGCGGCAAGTTCGACGCCGATTCTGGTAGCGGATGAACGTGCTGGGAAAACCGAAGCCGCCATCCCCCCTCCACGTCCGGCGTCAAGTTTTTCGCCTCAGGAAAACAGTCGTGCCAAGGGACTTACGGATGGGGCGGTCCAGCGGACCTCCCAGCAGCAACCACAACCCAATGCGATTCCGACTGGGCCGCTTCCGGGCCAGGCGCCCGGCGGTGCGGACGAGCGATCAAGACGGCCGATCATTCCCCTTGATCCAGGCCAGGCACAACCTGGAATGGCAGATCCGATGCGTCAGCGCGTGAACCAGATGGTACCAGCAGGCCCAGGAGGCGTGTTCAACCAGGAACAGGCCGCCGAGCTGGCATCGGTGTTGGTTCCCGCGATCGCTCCCATGGACCATGCGTGGGCCGTCGGACTGCCGCGCCGCAGCCGACCCTATGTGGTCACCATGCAGCAGGCTTTTACCCTGGCTCTGCTCAACGCCCGTGTTTATCAGTTGCAACTTGAGAACCTCTATAGCGCAGCTCTTCAGGTCACGCTCCAGCGCTTCGCCTTCCAGCCTCAGTTCTACGCGGGCATGTCGCCGTTGACATCGCCGCTAGGGGCTGGTTTTCCGGGGCTGAGTCCGCTGAACCGGTTCACATACCAGACCCGAGTGGCGCCGGGCGGCCAGGTTTCGACATTGCAAATGGGCGAGATTGCAGGCTATGGTAAACTGTTGAATTCGGGCGGGCAGCTACTGATGGGGTTCGCCAACCAGATTGTTTTCAATTTCGTTGGCAAGAACCCCATCCAGCCGACGGTGCAATCCTCGCTGCCATTAAGCTTTGTGCAGCCGTTCCTGCGTGGCGGCGGGCGAGCCGTGATCCTGGAGCTCCTCACGCAGGCCGAGCGCACGCTCCTGTATCAGACCCGTATCTTCGCCAAGTTCCGCCAGGAATTCATCGTCACCATGTTGACGGGGGGGACAATCCAGAACTTCGGGTCCGGATTTAATCTTGCCGGTTTCTCTACGGGAGGCAACAACGACCCCACCGTCGGTTTCATTCCGGTCGTGCAGAACATGGTCCAGGTGGACATCGATCGCAGGAACGTCGCCTATTTCGAGCAGCTTGCGAACCTCTACGAACAGCTCATCGAAGGAGAATCGTCGGGCCTATCGCGGCTCCAGGTTGATCAGGTTCGTTCTCAATTAATCCGCGCCAGGTCGAATCTGGTCACCGATGTTCTGAGTCTGCGAAACTCGAACGACCAGTTGAAACAACAGCTCGGCCTGCCGCCCGACACGCCCATGATGGTCGACATCAGCCTGATGCAGCCCTATCTTGACGTGTTCAAGAAGATTGATAATTGGCAGGGCTTCAAAACCGAAAGCTCGAAGATATCGATAAGATCGTCAACCAGATTCCCGAGCTCGAAGATATCGTCCTCGATGGACACTCGCTGCTGGGAATGTATCGAGATAGTGATTCGTATGACGAGGAAGACCGTCTCGAGGAAACTTTGCAGGCCGCTGTGCGAATCGCGCTGGAATACCGGCTCGACCTGATGAACGTGAGGGCCAACCTGTACGACGCCTGGCGTCAGATCCGCTTCAGGGCCAATGCCTTGAAGGGAATCTTCAATATCGCCGTTAACAACCAGATATTCACCCCCCCCACGACAAATAACCCCTTTGCTTTCTTCAGTCAGGCCAAGCAGTTTAACCTGGCCCTCCAGACCGAGCTCCCCTTGATCCGCGTTAACGAGCGAAACAACTTCCGCCAGGCCATCATCCAGTACCAGCAAGCAAGGCGTCAGCTCCAGAACCAGGAAGACTTCATCAAGAATCAGTTGCGTGGCGACCTCCGCTCGATGATGGTCACCTACATTCAGTATCAGATCAACAGGCGCAACCTGATCTTGAACATCCGGCTCAAGGACCAGGCGTTTGAGCAGATCGTCGCTCCTCCCCAGGCCGGTGCCGGTACCCAGAGCCTGGCCCAATCTGCCAATGCGGCGACGCAAACCTCGAACCTGATCAACTTCCAGAGCACGTTAATTACCAGCGAAATCGGTTTAACTAACACCTATGCAGCGTACCAATTGGCCCGTTTGACCGTCTATCGCGACATCGGCACCTTGCCTTATGATGAATGGGAGGCCTTCAGTGAACTTTTCCCTACACAGTACCGAGGACCCAGCCTTGGCCCCGGCACAAGCATCCCGAGACCTGCCAGCGCTCCAGCGCCCAAGCGCCGGCGGGCGTCGGTCGGTAAGATCCTGGCTTTGGGCCTGGCAGCGCTGCTTGCCCTGGGCGGAATCGCCGTGGTCAGCGTGCCTGGCCTGAGCAAGCCGATCCGGGGCCTGTTCAAGTCAGCCGATCTCGACATCATTCCGTTCGAGGTCAAGCCGGTGACGCTGCCGATCACGGTCAACGAGAAGGGAGCGCTGGAGAGCTCCAAGAACCAGGACGTTCAGTGCCTGGTCGAGGGGTCGACAACCATCATCACGATCCTGCCTGAAGGCACGCCGGTCAAGAAGGGAGACGTGGTTTGCGAGCTCGATTCGGCCTCGCTCAAAGACCAGCTTACCAACCAAAAGATCGCCACCCAGGGGGCCGAGGCCTCCTACCAGAACGCCAGGCTCACCCGCGAGGTTGCCCAGATTGCCGTCAAGGAATACAAGGAAGGGATCTACCTGCAAGACAAGGCGACCATCCAGGGCGAGATCAAGCTGGCCGACTCTGACTTGGTCCGAGCCGCCGACCGCGTTGATTGGGCCACCCGGATGTACGAGAAGGGCTACGTCTCGAAGGCCCAGAAGGTCTCCGAGGAGCTGAATTTGCAGAAGGCCAAGTTCACATTCGAGCAGTCGCAGAGCAAGCTCGAGGTGCTCGAAAAGTACACCAAGGCCAAGACGATCAAGGAGCTCGAGAGCGAAGTCGAAAAGTCATTGTCCGACGAGCTGGCCAAGAAACAGACCTACCAGCTTGAGCGCGACAAGGAAGCCAAGCTCGAGAAGCAGATTGCCAACTGCAAGCTGCTGGCCCCCGGCGACGGCATCGTCGTCTACGCCAATGATCCGATGAAGTCGTTCGGCAGCAACCAGCCCCAGATCGAGGAAGGGGCGACCGTGCGGGAACGGCAGAAGATCTTCAGCCTGCCAGACATCACCAAGATGCAGGTCAACGCCAAGGTGCACGAATCACAGATCGACAAGATCCAGAGGGGCCTCAAGGCGAAGATCAGGGTCGACGCCTTCGCTGATCGTGAGCTCTCCGGCACGGTCATGGACGTGGCACCTCTGCCGGATGCCACCAACTTCTTCAGCTCCGACATCAAGGTCTACACCACCCGCATCCGGATCGACGACCCGCTGCCCGGCCTGCGGCCCGGCATGAACGCCGAGGTGGAGATCCTGGTCGATCGCAAGGACAAGATACTGGCGGTTCCCATCCAGGCGATTCTCGAATACCAGGGCAAGGACCATGTTGCGGCCAGGACGCCCAATGGATACGAGCGCCGGGTTGTGGAAGTAGGAGTCAACAATGAGCGGTTCGTGGAAGTCACCAAGGGAGTGACCGCGGGAACGGTGGTGGCGCTGAACCCGGTGTCGCTCATGACCGACGAGGAGCGGCGCGAGTTCCAGGGGAGCAAGGGCGCCAACAAGAAAGACTGGGGCGGCCTGGCCAAAGGCAAGGATGAAGCCGGAGCACCGGGCGCGGAAGGGGCCAAGGCATCCCCGATCGCGGGCGCGGTCGCGGGCAAGGGCCCGGCGGCCGCGCCGGGCAAGCCGGGCGATCCCGCCGCCAAGGGCAAGGCCAAGGCCAAGGCTCGGGCCAAGGGAGCCGGAGGCGGTGGTGCTTTCATGGCCAAATTCAAGAACATTCCCGAGGAAGATCGGGCGAGGCTCAAGACCGCTAGCCCCGAAGAGCGCGCCGAGCATCATGAAGAAGGCCGGCTTCACCGACGAGGAACTGGAGCAGATGAAGCAGTTCCGTGGCGGTGGCGGTGGCGGCGGTGGTGGCGGGGTGGCGGCGGCGGCGGACGCGGTGCCGGCGGACCGCCAGGGGGAGGAAATTAATCGTGGATTTCAGCTTGAATAACGGCTCCGGTGGTACGCGGAAGCCGATTGTCCACCTGGTCGACGTGCGCAAGACGTACGTGATGGGCCACACCAAGGGCGGCGCCGGGGGTCTCCTCGGCCGCCGCGGTCATCTCGAGACCGTCACGGTGCACGCCCTGCGGGGCGTGACCGTGGAGTTCTACCCGGGTGAATACATCGCCATCATGGGAGCCTCCGGCTCCGGCAAGAGCACCATGCTCAACCTGCTGGGCTGCCTCGACCGGCCGACCAGCGGCCAGTACCTGCTGGGCGGACGCGACGTCTCGCGACTCGATGACGACGAACTCTCCGAAGTTCGCAGCCGTTATCTCGGGTTCATCTTCCAGTCGTACAACCTGATCGCTCAGTACACCGTGCTCGAGAACATCCAGCTTCCGCTGACCTACCAGGGCAATGGAGAGATCTCGGCCGAGGCGCACGAGCGATCGGTGCAAGTGGCAAACCTGGTCGGCCTGGGCGATCGCATTGATCACCGGCCGACCCAGCTCTCGGGCGGTCAACAGCAGCGCGTGGCCATCGCCCGGTCCTTGATCAACGACCCCTACATCATCCTGGCCGATGAAGCCACGGGCAACCTCGACACCGCGACCAGCCACGAAATCATGGAAATGCTGGGCAAGCTCAACGACGCCGGCAAGACCATCATCCTGGTCACCCACGAAGACGACATCGCCTCGCACGCCAAGCGGATCATCCGCATGCGAGACGGACTCATCATCGAAGACAAGCCCAGCCCCCGCACGCTCGAAGCCCAGGCCGCGCTCGTCGGCAGCCCGGAAGAGTAAGATTTACGAGAAACACTTCTTGATCTTTTGAGGAAAGCACTTCCATGGGACGCATCTGGCGGGCCTTGAAACTCGGCATGAAGAGTTTGCTTCTGCACAAGCTGCGGTCGGGCCTGACCGTGCTGGGCATCGTCTTTGGCGTGGCCGCCGTCATCTCGATGCTGGCCATCGCCGAAGGATCGAGCCGCGATGCGCAGGAACGCATTCGCGCCCTGGGCGCGACCAACATCATCGTCCGGTCGGTCAAGCCCAGCGACGAGGCCCAGGCAACCGGCGGCCGGCCGGCGCGGATCTTGAATTACGGGCTCAAGTACGACGACTACGACCGCATCATGGCGACGGTGCCCACGATCCGCAAGTCGTTGCCGATCCGAGAGATCCGCAAGCAGATCAGGCGTCTGCAATACTTTCTCGACGGCCGGGTGGTTGGTACCACGAGCGATTACGCCGAGTTCAACCTGCTGGAGATCGACCGCGGGCGGTTCCTCTCGCCGCCGACAACGACAAGTACCAGAACTACGCCGTGCTCGCCTCCGAGACCGCCAAGCGGCTGTTCCCCTACGAAGACCCCATCGGCCAATCGGTCAAGCTGGGCTCCGACTATTACACGGTCGTCGGCGTCACCAAGGAGCGGCAAAGCTCGGCCGGCATCGGCAACAGCCTGGCCGCTCAAGATTTCAACAAGGACGTGTATATTCCGCTCAATACCTGCCGTGTACGGTTCGGCGAGAAGATCGTCAACAGCCGGTCAGGCTCGATGGAGGCCGAGGAAACCCAGCTCTCGCAGGTGACGCTCCAGGTTGGCTCGATCGAGCAGGTTCAGCCCTCGGTTCCGGTGATCAAGGCAGCCTATGAGTTTGCCCACCCCAAGAAAGACGTGGAGATGACCGTGCCGTACGACCTGCTGCTGGAAGCTCAGCGCGCGGCCCGCCAGTTCAGCATCATCCTGGGCACGATCGCGGCGATCTCACTCCTGGTTGGCGGCATCGGCATCATGAACATCATGCTGGCCACCGTGACCGAACGCACGCGAGAAATCGGCATTCGCCGCGCCCTGGGCGCCAAGCGGCGCGACATCACACAACAGTTTCTCATCGAGACCGTGGTGCTCTCGGGCGTCGGCGGCTTGCTCGGAGTGTCGCTGGGCATCGCGATCCCTCAGATCATCGTATACTTCATTCCCGATCAGAAGGCGTTCGTGACCGGGGCGTCGGTGATGCTGGCCTTCAGCATTTCCGTGGCCATCGGTATTCTGTTCGGCCTGTACCCGGCCCGCCGCGCCGCCTTGATGGACCCGATCGAAGCGCTGCGGCACGAATGATCGGATCAGGGGCATCCAGAATCAAAAGGTTTCCAGTGCTGTCCGCGTCCTTGATGCCTGCCGGCGGCGCCGCTGGACGCCGCCATCCAATCTTGTAACCCATCCCCGCAGCCCGGTTGGGCTTGCATCCGGGCACCGGGGAGACTAGTCTTGAACCACCGAAAGAAAAGGCTGAGCGCGACATCGGGCCTCCCGAAGTCGCGTTTTTTGCTTCGGTGCCCCGGTTCGTTGCTGCGGATCGGGACGACGATGGTCGAACGAACTTTCTTATTCGAGTCCCGAAACGCCAAGGCATGAACCAGCAACAGGCCACAAGTCGCGCACCCGATCGATCCGACGAACGCGACGCCAATTCTGGTCGATTCCAGGCCGCGAGCTCTGATTGAAGTCGGCGAACGGATCACGATTCAGTCTCACCCCGCGCGGGTGCGACGGTCGATGCGGTGACTGTGAGTTGGGATAGGGAGTAGATCGGCATGTCCATTGACCGAATTCCGATGTCGAAGGAAGGCTACGAGAAAGAGAAAGCCCGCCTCGACAAGATGAAGCACGAGGACATGCCCCGGATTGCCGAGCAGATCGCCCAGGCCCGGGGCTATGGAGACCTCTCCGAGAACGCGGAGTTCGATGCGGCCGTCGAAGCCCAAGGAATGCTTCAGGCCAGGATCAACGACCTCCAGGACAAGCTTGGCCGGGCGTTCATCGTCGATAAGACTAACATGCCCACCGACCGGGTCGTATTCGGCTCCAAGGTCCGCGTGCTCGATCTCGATCTCAACGAGGAAGAAGATTTCGTCCTGGTCGGCCCCGGTGAGGAAGACTACGATCAGAACAAGATCCTCATCACCAGCCCGATTGGCCAGGGACTCGTCAACAAGAAAATTGGCGACGAGGTCGAAGTACCCATTCCGAGCGGGAAACTCAAGCTCAAGGTGGTCGGACTCAGTTTCGAGTAGCGCGGCCCCACGGATTTGGACGTCCGAGCTCGAGAGACTCGGCGTTTCTCATCAAGGTGCTCGGTGTCCTGAAACACCGCTTTCGGGAAGGGTGATTCCCTGCTCGGCCCATGCGCCCGGTAGCGGCGCGACAAGCAGCAGGGGCGTTTGAAGTATGGGGTGCCGCACCTCAAGCGATCTCGCGTGCAGCGCGATGCCCGGCGCAAACGGCCTTGATGCGCCGTATGCCGCGTCGCCCAGAATCGGCATGCCCCGCAAGGCGGATTGCACGCGCAACTGGTGCGTCCGCCCGGTCTGCGGCCAGAGGCGCAGCCATGCGCAACCCTCGGGAAGCCTGAGCGCTCGGTCAGGCCGAATTCTCGTCACGCCAAGCCGTGCACCCGGCTCGCCTTCCTTGGCGGCGCTTGCTACACCCGAGTTTCCGGGTGACGTTAACCAGTCGGTCCAGGTCTGTTCCGCCTGGCCCGCGTGATTCGAGAAACTGCAAGGGGGCGACGGCCTCCAATGCCGCCAGGTTGGATGGCTCGACGATGCCCCAGTACTCTTTGCGAACGCTTCGCTGCTCGAATTGCCTGGAAAGGCGTCGGGCCGATCTGGGGTTCTTGGCCCAGAGGAGCACGCCGGAAACGGCGCGGTCGAGTCGGTGCACGATCCCCACATAGGCCGACCCGGGATCGGCCGGGGCCAGATAGTCGCGAACCGCTTGTTCCAGCGTTTGCTCGCCCGGCGGAGCCCATGAGCCCTGGGTAAACTGTCCCGCCGGCTTCACCAGCGCGAGGCAATGTTCATCCTCGTAGAGCACGTCCAGTGCAGGACTCATCGCGCTCTTTCCGCTTCTGTTTCAAGGAAAAGCCCAGAGACAGCCGGCGATCAGGGGAATGCGCCTGCCGGGGAGGCGCCAGACGCCGGGGCGGCCTCAGGATCTTTCTGGAGCAGCTTCGAGGCTGGCGGTACGGATTTGAGCAGCGAATCAGCGAGCGACGCCGAGCCCGACGGTGAAGAAGCGGAGGTTCCCGCCGTCCCGGGATGTCCGTAGAGATTGTCGGTCGGGGCGCGCTAGGTTCGTCGCCCCGGGCGCCGGCATGCCGTAGGTGATGTCACGTGACGGCGCCGACCGAGTTCTGCACGTCCTGCGCGAAGGAGCTTGGTCCCTTGTTGCCATACAGGCCGGCCATGCCGCCGGCTGTGCTGGGGTGTGCGTCACTGCTGAACCCGACCGTAGGAGGTGCACCGGTCGTCTGGTAAGGTCTTCCGGGAGGCACTTCACTCTTGGTGCTCTTGCAGCCCGCCGGGATCAGCGAGAGAAGTGCTAGCGAGAGCGACAGTATCCGTACCGCGGTGGCATACTTGCGCCGATCCATCGGCTTGACCTCCTGACATGGTCTGCGGGACCACCTCGGCGAGGAGACTTGAAATGTGTACCGGACGCCGCGGGTGGACGAACCTGCCGAGACGCCCGGATCATAGTCATCCTCATCGATCGGTCAAGTGGTAAGCTTGGCTTTTTGTGCCCGCCAGGCCCACGCGAGTGGCGATCGAGATCGGATCGCCGATCAGCCCTTCGCGGCTGCGTAGCGGCGATTTACCTCGTCCCAGTTCACGGTGTTCCACCAGGCAGTGATGTAGTCGGGCCGGCGATTCTGGTACTTCAAATAATAAGCATGTTCCCATACATCAAGGCCAAGAATGGGATTCAACCCGTCCATGATGGGACTATCCTGGTTGGGAGTTGACGTGACACTGAGCTTGCCATCCTTTCCAACGACCAGCCACGCCCAGCCGGACCCGAATCGGGTGGTGGCTGCCTTGGCGAAGGCTTCCCTGAAGGCGGCGAATCCGCCGAGCTCTGAGGCGATCGCCTGTCCGACCGCACCCGTGGGCTCGCCGCCGCCGCCGGGCTTCATGATCTGCCAGAACATCGAGTGATTGGCATGGCCGCCCCCGTTGTTGCGAACGGCGGTTCGGATGGCCTCGGGCAAGGCGTTCAGGTTGCCGATCAAGGCCTCGATCGTCTTGCCTTGGTGGTCGGGGTGATCCTTGAGCGCGGCGTTCAGGTTGTTCACATACGCCGCGTGATGCTTGTCGTGGTGAATCTCCATCGTCTTGGCGTCGATGTGAGGCTCCAGCGCTCCAAAGTCATACGGCAACGGAGGTACGGTGTATTCTGCCATGGCTTGACTCCTGTTGGGTTCCCGGGCGTCTAGTCGACGGACACCGGAATTGTCCCGGCAGGGATGGTTCAGGTCAAGAATCCGCCAGGACGGAGGTTTCAATCTCTTCCAACCCAACACATCTCGTGCCACGCCTTAAATTTTTAGTTTCGCCCGGCCAAGGAAACCGGGGGTGAGGGGTGCGCCGCAGGTGCTGGGAAACTTGAAAGTTGGCCAAGCCAAGCTCATGAGGCGATCCGCACTTGCAACCGGGACCATGCCAGAACCGACTGTGCTTGTGGACGCGACAACCGAAAGCCGATTCCCCGTGAGCAGTTTCTGCATGTCTGCGTGAGCGCGGCCAGTCGTCTCGGGACCTCGATATTCCGCGTCAAGATGTCTCGGTTTCACCATCTTGCGAATGGCCGCGGTCGCCGGCTTGAGGCCGATCGAGAGGACCGTACCGCTTGCTTCCGCTTTCCCTGCTGCCAGTACCTTGACCTGATAGGACGCTCCCACTCGAGCGAACGGCAGATTCACCTGGTTTGCACCTTGTGCAACAAGTCGGCCGCGACCGTTCAACACCTGAATCAGCACGCCGGGCGCGCTGACCCGGTAGGCCCCTGTCCAGCCGCTCTGGAAATTGAAGTAAAGTGCGCTGAACGACGAGCTGAAGACGAGGCCAGGGATCGTTGTCTGGACGACTCGACCCAGCCGTGATGCCGTCTGGGGGCTGGTATTTGTCGCGGGTGGGTTCGGTAGGACGATCGGTGCGGGCGGCAACGCAGTCGTCACCGGAGCGGACGGAGGTGGGGTCGGCAGTGGCGAGTGGTTCCTCGGCAGTGAAACCGAAAGCTGGTAAGCTCCCACGTCAAAATAACCGTGCGTTGCTCCCGTTACGGCGATCTCATAGCGTTGCCCTGGCACGAGAGCCGGCAGACTGGCTGTCACGTTATTACTCCAGGCCGCTGGGTCACTCGCCTGGGCCAGCAAATTCCCGGCATCGTCGTAAAGAGTTACTTGCGGGCTTAGCATGCTCACATTGCCGGCAGCGGCCGTGACCTGAAGTGACTCGCCAGAACCGGCGGGCGCCACGAACGAGTAGTACTCCACGTCGCCGATCGAGGCGAGCGAAGCCGACGACACGACAACTTGGCTGGAACCGGCCAAGCCCGCCGTCAGGTCGATCGGCGACGCCAGGCTCACGCCGAGCCCCCGTAGCCTGATAAGCGTCTGGGGTTCGCGCTCCATAGATTGCCTGAATCCCAGCAATGTCACCGGCTTGCAAGCCCGTCCGAACTCCACCGTAGACAGGCGACATGACCTCCACGGGGTTGGTGGGGTGATTCAGCCCCAGCGAGTGCCCCGTTTCGTGGAGGAGCACGCTGTACAGGTCGTAGGCGGAGCCGATGTTGAAGCCAAGCGCCGTGTTAATCTCGACGTCGCCCGCCGCCGTCGAGCCGTTCGGGGGTGGGAAATAGGTCTCGGCCAGCGTCGTGGTGTTGTTGGCGAACGCGTATCCACCGAAGCGGATGTCGCCGAACCGGGGGTCACCCTGGGAGTTCCCCAGGGTGTTGAAGTCAAAAGGGCCATCCTGAACCGGCACGAGGTTGATGTTCGCGACCGATTCCCAGGTCGCGAGCGCAAGTGCAATCTGTCGCTCCCAGGTGCCCGATGCGCCGAATTTGGCGTTGAACGCGGCGTTCAAGGCATTTGTGCCGTGGTCCCAAAAAACTCCATCGGGAGCGATGCTGTAGGTGATCCGAGCCGGGTTCTGCCAGCTATATCCGGTGAGGACGTAGTCATATCCAGGTCCCCCCGTCATGAGCGAGCGCTCTTCGAGACGATCGCAGCTTGGCCGGTGTCTTCGTCGAGTCGAACGGTCTGGTGCCGACTTCCAGGATGCGGAGGACCTGGTTTTCCCAACCCCGCCGCAGGCCGCCGCGAGGCGCTCAGCGAGTCGCCTTGGCCACGAACCGAACCATGATGTACTCTCGCCTTCATTGGGGCGCGTCAAGGTTTCAGGGCATGCTCGACGCGAGTCGGAGAGACCGCCGGCCAGCGGTCTTCCAAGCTGCGCATCGCACATCTGCGAGCAACCCTCCTTGACAGCACCCCGGCAAGAGCCGGCGGCGCCCTCATCCTCGATCGCCGATTAGAAAAATCTCTCCCTGACTCCCAGGTGATTGATTTCCGCTCGCACTGCACCCATGAAGCCGCACCCGATCAAGCCATGCCGTGCCGGGCAGGTCCGAAGCATAGGCTTCCGAGCTTCGGGGTCCGCCTGATCACTGTTCGCGTTTCGTCTGGGACTTGGGTTTGGTCAAGGATGCCGACTGGCGCCGACGAAGCGCCTGTCCGCGATGCAGCGAAAAAAACAGACATTACATTAGATACTATAAAACTAGGTCCACTTTCCACAAAAAAACTCAAGAAATCGGAATGGAGTGCGTACGACCGTTCCACTCGACAAGCCGTTGGCCGGTCGTGGCGGTCAATTGGATTCTGCCGCTTCGTCTGCACTCATGCCCAGACGGTCCGGTCACATCCGCAGCCGATGATGGGGTCTGGAGAACGGCCGATTCGAGCATGATTCTTGGTTCAAACCGACCGCGTTTGACGCTCTGATGAATAGGGTTCTGCAAAACGAGCCGTTGACCAAGTGCAGACCCTGACGATAATGGAATGATCGCCAGGTCAGGCTTCCAGAGCTGGTTCGCTCGGGCTTCGCTGGCCTACCGCTTGTGCTCATCCCCGGTGATTCACGGCCTGCCGGTCGAGAAGCCGGGCCTCATGCGATCTTAACTCCTCCAGAACTCCGGGAATCAAGATGTCCAGGGAACTCAGTGTCGGCGGCCCGATCGTCCTTGATATTCCCCCCAGGCGCCGGTCGCTGGCACGATACGCCACCATCCTGGCGGCCCTGCTTTGCCTTGGAGGCGGAGTCTGGGGCTGGAGCACGGGTTTTCGGCCCGCTTTCCTGGAAAGCAAGCCTCTTTTCGATCTTCAGCTCGTGGAAGTTGACGAGGGAGACGTCGTTGAGTACGTCGTCGAGAATGGGACTCTGGAGAGCGGTTCGAATACCATCGTGCGATGTGAGGTCGAAGCACTGATCGGCACCGTGGGCGGCACTTCAGCCACGGGAGGCACGGGACAAAGCGGCACCAGCGGATCGGGTTCAGGTCAGGGAACGAGCGGGTCGGGCTCCTCGGCCAACGGCCAGGGCGGCAGTGGGGGCGCCGGCGGTTCGGGGAGCAACAACGCTCAGTCGACCACCTCAACGAAAAGCAAGACCAGCAGCAAGTCGAAGAGCGGCAGCTCGAAATCCGGATCGGCCTCCAAGGGGACTTCGAGCGGATCATCGGCGGGAAGCGGGTCGACCTCGTCGAGCAGCAGCTCAAGCAGCGGTTCCAGTGGCGGTTCCGGCAGTGGCAGCAGCGGTAGCGGTGCTTCGGGCTCGTCGAGCGGATCATCGTCGTCCGGCGGCACATCGGGCGGCGGTACAACCGCGGGCAGCAAGCCCGTGATACGCAGCTTCAGCTACATGGTCACTCCCCACGTGCCGCTTCGTCCCGTCACCAAGAGCTCAACAACCACCACGGCCAAGTCTGGAGCGACCGATCAGGCCGGCGGCGGCGGTGGAAACCGCGGCGGTGGACGGGGTGGTCGTGGCGGCGGACGAGGCGGACGCGGCGGCGGCGGCGGCATGATGGACGAGGAAAAACCTGGGTCAACCCGGATCGTGACCATCCTGCCCGAGGGAACCTTGGTTCACAAGGGAGACGTCGTTTGCCAGCTTGATTCCTCCGCCTTCGAGGACGAGCTCAAGGCCCAACTCATTCGCTTTGCCCAGTCCCAGGCGTGGGTGCAGCAGGCCCAGGCCATCTTCGAGGTCAACGAGATCACCCTGCGTGAATATCGAGACGGGATCTACCCTCAAGATCTCCAGCTCATCCGGCAATACATCCAAACCTGTCAGATTGAAAAAGACCGGGCTACGCGGAACCTGGAATGGTCGCGCGATATGGCGAAAAAGGGCTTTCGCACGCAAGCTCAGCTTACCGCGGATCGGCTCGCCGATGAGCAGACCGGGATCGCCCTCAGCGAAGCCAAAGGCATGCTCGTCCGCCTGGAAAACTTCACGGGCCCCAAGCATATCAAATCGCTCGAAGCCAAGCTTCAGGCCATTCGTTCCGACAAGAGTTCGCAGGAGAAGTCGTTCGCGCTCGAATCCGAGCGCCTCGCCCGGCTCCAAAAGAACATCAAGAATTGCACTCTCCGCGCCTCCGGGTGACGGACTCGTTGTCTACGTCAACCAGACCAATGGCTGGGGACGCGTGGAATCGCAAATCGAGCAAGGTGTTACGGTTCGAGAGGGCCAGCAGATCTTTCAGCTTCCCGATCCCAAGAACATGCGCGTCAAGACCCGGATCAATGAAACGAAGGTCGCTCACTTGAGGCGAGGCCAGGGGGTACGGGTCAAGATCGACGCCTTCCCCGGTCGGCCCATGCGCGGACAAGTTGCCGAGGTCACGGCCATCTCCACCCCCGTCAACGGCCCCTTCTCCGACGTCCGCGTCTACTACGCCAACGTCGAAATCGAGGATGAAATCGAAGACTTGCGCCCGGGCTGACCGCGGAGGTCTATTTCGCAACCAATTTCCATCGCGGCATCACTCGCGTGCCCGTCCAAGCCATCAAAGTGATGAACGGCAAGTCTTACGTCGCGCTCCACCAGCCCAGATCTGGCAAGACCGTAGAGAACCCCTGGCGCTGGATACCCGTAGAGGTCGGTCTCAGCGATCCGGACTACGTCGAGGTGATCTCCGGTGTCAAGCGGGGGGACATGGTCGTCGCCGACGCGCGCCTCTTGCCCGCGCCCGATGAGCGCCGCAAGAAACCGCCGGCGATTCGACTGTAGCCAGCGCGAGTGACGGCCCTGATCATACGGTTTCCTGCGAGTCGGGCTGGGCCACCACTCGAATCAATTCCTCAATCGTTCTCTCCAGCAGCGGCACGCCGCCATAAGTCATTCCGAGTGCGCCTAGCTTCGCCGTGACGATCTGGTTCTTTGGCGAGGTTTGTTGCCCTGTGATCGCAACCTGGCTGCCCGTCAGTCGGCGGGCGATCGAGGCTACCTCGAAGTCCGATATGTAGCGATCGTAGCAATTGAACGCCTCACCCGCGACTTTTCCGGCATCGCCAAGGAGCAGAATCTCGACGGCCTTGGCCACGTCGGCGGCGTGAACTTCCTTGCCTCCGTGGCGGCATTCGACCGTTTTTTCCTCGATCACACGGGCGACCAGCGAATACCACTTGCTGCTTCTCGCCGGGTGTGCGAGCCCGTAAATGCCCGTTGGCCGCAGCGCACAGATTGGCCACCCCTGGCCAAGTCCGTAGCTGTGAACGAATGCCTCGATCGCGGCCTTGTAAGCACCATAATGGCTCGTCATCCAGAGCGGATGCGCCTCATCGAGGGGCCGGTCGGGCATGATCTGCTCATGCACGGCGCAGGCTCGAGATAAACACGAAACGGCCGACGCCGGCCTCGCGCGCCGCCTCGATGAGCCTCACTGTTCCCACCACGTTCGTTTCGACGAACTTTACCACGTCGCCCTCGCGACCCCGGAATCCGCCCTCCGGACGATCGAGAGCGGCATGAACCACCGCGTGAGTTCCCTCAACCAGGTTCCGCGTGCCATACTCATCACCGAGGCAGCCTTCAATCCAGGTGATCGAGCCCTTTGGCAAGGTCGCAGGAAAGTGACCGAGGTCGCTGGTCGGGCGGTACCAGCAGAGGAGCTGGTGCCCCGCGCGCAGCGAGATGAGCCACCAGGTATCGCCCCAGAAAACCCGTTGCCCCGGTCACGGCGATCTTCATCGGCTGGCTCTCCTTGTTTGTCGCCGTCACACCGGGTTCATCAAAGGCCGCTCAAGCGACCGGCCCCGGCTTGCGAAGGCGGCTGCAATCGCTGTATTTTGATGTTGATCAGGATCGGCGGCAAGCCACGTGCCAGCTCTTCTCACCAGTCTCACGTTGCATCGAGCCCGCGAATCACAGACTCCCACGAGTTGACCACAACATGCCAGTAACCCTTGGACTCGACAGGCTAACCCGACATCAGCCTGTGCGACAGCGCCTGCTTCCTTTCCTCGATCGCAGCCGTCGTCGCGTGCGGTTCTTCAAGTCGGCGATCCTGCTTCTGACCTTCCTCTCGATCTGCGCCCTGATCGCGGCAACAACCTCCGGACGATTCTACGTGCTCAACTCGGCGAGCCAGATGCGAGATACGTCGTTACGGCGTCTCTTCGGTCTCGAGCCCGATCGCGCTCTCGTCGAAGCAGAGTGGGCCCTCAAGCGCCAGCGAGGCATCGAACAGACAGAGAAGGTCCTCGCGAGATTTTACAACAAAACCACGCCGCAAATGCGCAGCTCTTCCTCGTCGCGGGCATGGACCCAGAGCACGGTTTGATCCGTTATGGCCGGGCCGACCAGGCATTCCTCATCTCCTCACAGGTATTCGAGATCGACAACCACGGCCGATCGTACCGTTTTCGACCGAAGACCAGGTCCGTCTGGCTGCGCCAGGTCACCCTGCACGATGGCCCTTTTGGACTGTTTCAGGTTCTCGACACTCCGCAGCACCGAGCGGCAGCGGCCGCCGCCGACGCGATTGTAGACGAGCGATCGATCCAGAACACGAACTCGTGGGGCCTGCGCGGACCCGAGCCGGACCCCACCGCCCGAGCTCGCGGCATCGTGCTCGGGGATTCCTTCATGCAGGGCATGTTCAATGGCGACAACGACACGCCCCCGCTCTACCTCGAACGCTGCCTGAGCGAAGAATGGAAGATGCCGGTGTCTGTTCTGAACACCGGTCACATCGGTTACTCTCCCGAGCAATATTACTACTCACTCAAGGAGTACGGAGATCGTTTTCGCCCGCAGTTTGTCGTCATCAGCGTTTGTCCCAACGACTTTGGCGACGGCTGGGCCGTGCTGCGCGGCGAGGGGGACTGGTATGGCGAGGCCGGCTACTGGCTTGACCAGATTCACGGCTGGTGCCGGTCGCGGAGCGTGCTCTGCCTGCTCGTGGCCGTTCCCACGCATATCCAGATCGAGAATATGCGTCGCGATGATTTTTATCCTGGCAAGATCTGCGAGATTTTCCGGACCCATTCGTCCCGCTACTGCGATCCACTCGACGCGTTTGTTGACGAGCATCTGCGGCTGGCTGCCGTGGCCCGCCGGAGTGGCCAGCCATACCAGCGCAGCAAGCTATATAATCGCGAGATCGACGACGATCATTTCTCTCCAATCGGAGCTCTGCTGTGGGCTCAGAACGTTACCCGGCGAATCACGCTGATCCTCGAGCCGCCCTCCGCGGCTGAATCCAACAAGGTTCCGTCCGCGGCAGGACCACTCACCGAGCGATCCGCTCACGAGTACCGACGATAACCCGGTCCCACTGGAAGGCTGGCCCGGGATCAACCTTGTTCGTCTGAACGTGGTAGTGGCCCAGAATGCCCTGATAACGGGCGAGGTCAGCGTCGGGCAGCTTCGCGAGAATGAGATTCCCCGTAGCGTCGCGGGGGTAGTCGCAACGGATCTTGGGAAAGAGCATGCACAGGGTTGCGGTCAACCGAATCAGCGAGTCGTACTGTCGCTCGGTGAAATCGAATTGCCGCAGGCTCTGCCCCTGGATGACGCCCACGACAGGTTCATTGCGAGCCGGGCGAAGCGCGACGGTTTGGTCACGGATGCCACTTTTTTCGGGCGGATCGGGGATCTCGATCTTGACTCTCCCCGCCGCGTTCGGGCGATACCAGCTCTCCAACGGTTTGCTCTCGTCTGGCGGGTAAGCGCCGATGTTGGCGATCTCGATGCCGATCGAGCGGCCGTTGGCCACCGTGGCGTGCCAGGCACCTTCTTTCAGATCCAGGGTTTGGTAGATGGTTCCGTCCAGGTCGAGCATGAAATGGACGCTGAGCCCCCGAAGGTCGTGCAGCACCTCGAAACAGCGCCTGCTGGTTCCCCTGGCGTCAAAATGGATGACAAACTGATCGACCACTCTTTGCAGGAGTGGCAAATCCCAGCCGCCTCCCCGAACACGTTCGAGCTCGGCCGTCGGTCAATCCCATTCCTGCGCAAGCTGAAACGACTGCCGCGAGGCTGCCCCTTCTTTTGAGCGGGCGGTGTGTTGGCCTGATCCAGGGGCACGAACCTGCGCTCCAGCCGATAGGCGTCATAGCCGCCCGGGTCGGTCCAGAGGACGACCGGCGCCGTGGTATGATAACGCTCGCCGCAGACGATGATCTCGTCTCCCTGGCGCTCCACCCTCTGGCCGATTCCCGGCTGCTGTCCCATTGTCTCGTTGTGAAGGCCCAGAATCGCCGCCATCACGACAGCCGTGACAACTTTGCTCGCCGTTGAGTCCATGAACGGCGCCATATAACGCAATCGGTTGCATGAGCGATACCCTCAGGTCAAGCCGCGTTGCCCTCGTTTGAATCCCTTGGCCGGTCTCGTTCCGCTTTACCAGATCGCGCGCGAATCCACCACGAATAAGCTGGGGAAAAATGATTGGTTGAAGCGACTGAACGTGCGAAGATCGATTGTTGTCGATGCCCGTCGTTGACAGAACACCTATTCGGGAACCGCGGACATGCACCCTTCAGAGGTTCGCAGCCGGCCACTCGATCCCGTGCGAACGATGACTCTGCCGGACACGGCGACAGGTCGCGTGCTGTTCCTGCTCGCCGTGGTAGTTTACTTCCTTTGTTACCCGGCCGCAGCCTGGGATGAGCCTGCAAGTCGACCAGGGCGGGCCGTCCACCCTGGCCGGTCGGATCGAGCCGCTGATCCAGGCGCACAAGGGGAAAGTTTGCCGTCGCCGTCAAGAATCTACGCACCGGGGAATCGTTTCAGTACCAGGCTGATCATGTGATGCCGACGGCCAGCCTGATCAAGTTTCCCGTCATGATCGAAGCCTACCGCCAGGCCGCGGCCGGCCAGGTCAACCTCGACGCGAATGCTCACCCTGAAAAACGAAATCAAGGTCCCGGGATCGGGAGTGCTGACGTACCACTTCTCCGCCGGCTCGAGCTTCCCGCTGCGCGACGCGATTCGGCTCATGATCGCCTACTCCGACAATACGGCCACAAACATGGTCCTCGACGCGATCGGTCTCGGCGCGACGGCCGCCACGATGGAATCGATGGGCTATCCCCACACCAAGATCCATTCCAAGGTCTTTCACCGCGAGACCTCCATCTTCCCCAAGCGCAGCGAGCAGTTTGGCCTGGGCAGCACCACGGCGTTCGAGATGGTCTGGCTCTGTGAGGCACTTTATTACCGGCGGCTTGTGAACTCGACGGCCAGCCAGGCAATGCTTGAACATATGCGAGCCTGCGATGACAAGGACAAGTTTCCCCGGTTCCTGCCGCCGGGCACGAAGATCGCGTTCAAGACCGGCAGCCTCGCCGACACGCGTACCGCCGCGGGCATCATCGAGTGCGCCGGCGGGCCCGTCGCCCTCTGCGTTCTTTCGAGCGAGAACCAGGACCAGCGATGGGTGCCCGACAACGCCGGCAACCTGCTCTGCGCCGGATCGCCCGCGAGGTCTTCTCACACTTCCAGCAGCCAATCGACAAACGGAATTCACCTACCCAGGCCCAGACCTCGGGGAGCGAGACGGTCAGGCCCCGGTCGGGCTGAGCGGTCTGCCCGGCGGGCGCTGAGCAGGCCGTCGGAGGTTCCCGTCGCCGGCAGCCGCAACCGGTTACCTCAGTTGAACGGGCAACGGCTGGGGCTTGCCCTCGCGGTTGACGCACGCCAGCGTGGAATGCCCCTCGGCCAGCAGGGATCCATCACGGAACAACTGATAATTGTGCACGATCTTGACGTGTGTCACCCTCACCACGCTTGTCCGGAGGAGCAGGAGGTCATCATAGTGCGCCGGGCGTTTGAATTTGCAGCCGATATCGATGATCACCAGATAATGACCGGCATCCTCGACCTCGCGATAGGTCAGACCCACGCTGGCGGAGCAACTCCGTCCGCCCGATCTCGAAATAGACAAAGTAATTGGCGTGATGAAGCAAGCCCATGCGGTCCGTCTCGGCATAGCGAACCCGGATGGTTGTTTCGGAACTATCGCTCATGCCAAACTGGCTCCGGTTTCAAGTTCGAGCTTGGCGGCACCTGTCGCTTGGCTTACCTGGTCACGCGGCGCGGGCTCGCGGGCCCGCCCGATGCGATGTTTTCGGGCGCCGCTCTTGGCCGGGTTACAAGGCACAGCGGAAGCGGATCGTAAGGCCACGTTTCCCGGTTGGGGCTTCTCGGAGCGTAGGCTCGCTGGGCCCAGTAGCGAAACAGTTGCGGCTGATGATCGAGGCCTTGGGACCGCAGCCAATCCTCGTACTCATCGAGAAACTCCGCCATGATCTTGCCGTCTCCCAACCCGACATACAAGTACCAGGCCGAAAGCTGAGCGCGGGCATCGGCGAGACTACGTCCCGGACGCAGCAGCTCGGACACGGCCGAGACCAGCCCGGTCCGCTCCGAACCCCACGAGCAGTGGAGAAGCGCAGGATACTCGCACGTATCGAGAACCTCGATCACTGTTTTCAACTGGATTCGCGACATCCACACGCAAGACGACAGCGGGATATCTACCTGTGTCGCTCCGGCGGCCAGTGTGGCCACCAATTCGTCACGGTACCAGGCCTCCCGGTGGTTCGGACCCCTCAGGTTGACCACGGTCCTGATGTCATGCTTACGAAGAGTGTGCGCGCAGAATCCCTGGGTGCATCTGACCCGACCGGTAGAGCCGACCCGGCTGCGGAATCGCGAAATTGAACGTCAACTGGTTCCACCCAATGTACGCCAGCGGCAGGGCCATTCCCAGGGCCGCCACCTTCACGACCCATCTGACCCGCCTCACGCGACCACGATCCATTCCGAACCTCCCAGACACCTTGCCCGTACGCCGGCGATAGCGATCGCTGAATCCTGGCGAACTCCTCGATCAGAAAACGATCGTTGCGATCGACCGGCGAATCCGGACGAGCCCACGAGAGGCTGGCGATTGCCCGCCACGCTTGCTCGGCCGTGAAGCCTTCATGCCGGATCAGATAGGCCGCGTGGGCCAGGCTCGTGCGGTGATGCCCCGCGACGCAATGAAAAAAAACCGGTTGTCGCGCCGGGTCGGCCAGGAGGTCGGCTGCAAGCGCCATCTGTTCGGCTGTCGCTCGTGAGCCCCTCATCGGAATGATCAACCAGCAAATCCCCGTCTCCCGTACCACCCGTTCCTGGTCAACGAACTTCGGGTCACTCGAGTTGATCGCCGTCAGCGTGACGATCGTCCTGATTCCCTCGCGGGCGATGATCTTCCGCAACGGCCCAGGGCGCTGCCACGCCCCTCGCACCAGACGTCCCGCCGACACCACGCTCACGCGCTTCTCAATCCAGTCGTCGCGACACAACCCAGCGTACGCGAGCAAACCGACACCAACCCCCAAACATAACCCAGCAATCAGTTTGCAGCGACGCTGGCGACTCACGCGCGGAGATCCCTCTCAAAAGAACGAAGTGGCAAACCATGCTGCTGGAGAACCAGCGCAAGGATGAAACGGGCCGAATTCTAGCCGCAAGCGGCTTTCAGGCAAGGTCAACCAGCTCGTTGCGCAGGGAAAGGGCGGTCAAAACGAAACCACCCGGCCCATCTTGCGACGATGGGCCGGGTGGCGTGAGTTTCGACGGATCCGAAGATCCGGCGATCAATCAGGGCGATCAGGCGATGACCTTCTTGCCCGAAAGCAAGCCCACGGCCAGCGAGGTGATCACGTCCGCATTGCCGTTCTG
Source organism: uncultured Planctomycetaceae bacterium (assembly GCA_963813575.1). Classification (GTDB taxonomy): domain Bacteria; phylum Planctomycetota; class Planctomycetia; order Isosphaerales; family Isosphaeraceae; genus Aquisphaera. Next base: position 559,214 of record CAWFAF010000038.1, on the reverse strand, counting down.
GCTGGATCCGTTGCCGTTGCCGTTCTGGCTCAGCGCCAGGTCGACCATGCTCGGCGAAGTGCTTTGGTTGCTCTGCGCCGGGGCCTGGCTGTAAACCACGGTCACCGGGCTGGCTCTGGGTCACGCCGCTGATCGCGATCGTCGGCAGCGGTGGTGGTGCCAGTTGCCGAGCCCTTCTTGGTGCTCGGGCCGGACACCGGCTGCGTCGGGTCCAGCGTGCCGATGGGAGCCACCCGCGGCGCCGTCGGTGGATACATGGGAGGAGTGCAGCGTGGGCCACCGGCCGCGTGGGCGACGATCAGCACGCCGTCGGCGTCCACGAAGTTGCCGCTGGCATTGTTGCCGAGTACGACCTTGAGCTCGCCGCTGGAGATCGAGAAGGTGCCCAGCTCCAGCCAGCCGACGCCGCCGTAGGAGCCCTCGTTGAGCGACCGCCCTGAGCCTGGGTCACCAGGATCGACTCGTCGATGGACTGCGTGCCCAGACTCGGTGCTGCCGTCATAGACGGTGAACGGCGCAGCCTTGGAGTAACCGCTCTTGCCGGCGAAGGTGACCTACACTCGTACCAGGCGTGCTGCCACGCCGGTGAAGTCCCACGTCGCGGTGGCCGTCGCGCTCCGCGCCGTGACCGTCCTGGCCACGCGGTTGGTGCCGTTGAAGCCGCCCACCGCCGTGCTCCAGCTTCCCGTCTCCGAGTAGCCGGGCTGGCCGTTGTCGATCACCGTCACCGGACTGAGCGCCGGCGAGGAGTGGTCGCCAAAGTTCAGAGCCGTCAGGTTATGGCCGCTCTTGCCGGTGAACGTGTACACCGTCGGGTACAGCGGCTGGGTCTGCACCCAGTTGGTCTGCACGACCTCGGCCACCGACAACGCGCCGGGCCCGACTCCCGTGAAGGTGTAGTTGCCGTTGGCGTCGGTCGTCTGGGTGGCGAGCACGTTGCCGCTGGAATCGACAGGTTGACCGTCCAGCCCCGGAGGCCCGGCTCGCCCGCATTGCGCAGGCCGTCACCGTTCATGTCGTTGTACACGTTGCCGGAGACGCTCAGTCGTCTTGTAGTTGCCGAAGTCCAGGCCAGTCAGATTGGTGCCGTTGGTGACCGTCTCGGTGTAGACGATGCTGGTCGGCTCGGTGAGAATCCAGCCAGGTTGAGTGGTCTCGACGATGAGGTAGGTGCCGGGATTGTTGACTGTGAACGAGTAGTCGCCCTTGCTATCGCTCGTAGTCGTGGCCACCGTGTCTCCGGCCACGGTTTTGAGGCTGACCGTCCAACCGGAAAGACCCGGCTCGCCGGGGTCGTTCACGCCGTTGCCGTTGAGGTCGTTGTAGACTTCGCCTGAGAGCTTCCCTTGGGAGAAGTTGCCGAAGTTGAGCCCGGTCTCGTCCATGCCGCTCTGGGTCGTGATCGTGTAGAGTTAGGGTTGACCGGCTGGGTCTGGACCCAGCCGCTCTGCAAGATCTCCTCGATGGTGAACGTGCCGGGGAACAGGTTGTCAAACTCGTAGTTGCCGTTGGCTCGCTGGTGGTGGTGGCCACCATGTTGCCCGAGGCATCGAGCAGGTTGACCGTCCAGCCTTGGCAGGCCCGGATCGCCCGGATCGAGGTTGCCGTTGCCGTTGAGGTCGTTGTAAACCTCGCCCGTCACGTTCACGAGCTGGAAGTTGCCGAAGTCGAGCCCGCTGACATTGCTGCTGCTGGTGGCCTGCTCGGTATAGGTCCCCGGCGGATTGACCGGCTCGGTCTGATACCAGCCGGCCTGGTTCACCTCGTCGATCGTGTACAGCCCTGGACCCAGGTTGGCGAAGCTGTACGTGCCGTCGGGGTCGCTGGTGGTGGTGGCCACCAGGTTGCCGCATCGAGTCGAGCAGGTTCACCGTCCAGCCCTGGAGGCCAGGGTCACCCGGATCGAGCACGCCGTTGCCATTCAGGTCGTTGTAGACCGTGCCGGAGAAGGTCACGAGCTGGAAGTTGCCGAAGAGCAGGCCGGCCGACGTCCGCCGCTGGACGGCCGCGACCGTGTAGGTGCCTGGAGCGGCCGGGAAGGTCTGGATCCAGCCGGGCTGCAGCTCCTCCTGGACCGTGTAGGTGCCTGGGCCGACGTCGGTGAAGCTGTAGTTGCCGTCGGCGTCGGTCACCGTCGTGGCGACGATCGCGCCGGAGGCGTCGAGCAGGTCGATGGTCCATCCCGGCAGGCCCGGCTCACCCGCATCCAGAACGCCGTTGCCGGTAAGGTCGTTGAACTTCTCACCGCTGATGGTGATGTTCTGGAAGTTGCCGAAGACGGAGCCCGGAGACCGTATTGCCCGCGGTGACTGTGACTGTGAAGAAGTCCGGCGAAACCGGAGTCGTCTGGGTCCAGCCCGCCTGCAAGACTTCTTCCACGGTGTAAGTGCCGGGGGCCAGTCCCTGGATGTTGAAGTCGCCATCGGCGATCGGTCATCTGCGAGGCGACGAAGAGGCCACTGGAGTCAAAGACATCGACCTCCCAGTTGGCCAGGCCCGGCTCGCCCGGATCGAGGTTGCCGTTGCCGTTCGAGGTCGTTGAAGACCTGGCCAGCGACGCCGCCCGACGGGAATTGCGCGGTCTGAACCGAAGGAAGTACTCGCCCGATGTGCCCTCATCGTTGAAGATCCGGACATGGTACTGCGCCGGTCAGTGGAGCGTTGTAGAAGAGTGACACATTGCGGCCATCGGCGAGCTTGGTTCCGATCGCGACCAGGTTGCCGAAGGTGTCGTAGAGCTCGAGCTCGAGCGACGCCGTGTTCACGAACTCGCCGGCCCAGTCCGACGGCGTGTAGGTTTGCAGGCTCAAGCGAGTTGCCGGCCGCGACATTGATCGTGTACCAGTCGCTGTTCACCGCCGGGGGCAGCGAGAACGACGTGAGGTGCGTTCTCCAGATGTCGGTGTCGCCGTCAGGCCCGATGTACTCGTTGGCGGCCCAGAAGGTCTTGCCGTCGGTCGGGTCGACCACGACGCGTGCTGTAGTCGCCGATCCGGAAGTTTTGTGCAAAGAAGCCTCCAGCCCGGAGCCGCGTCAAAGGACGAGAAGGTCGAGGTGATGGCATCCAGTGTCCCCACCCACATCGACACGAACTCGGTGCTCGACCCCTCCATCCACGTGAAGCCGAGGTTGCCCTTGTCGTCTTCCGCGACAGTGGGCATCTGCACGGCCACGCCCGGACCGGGATCGATCACGCCCTGCTGGAGCAGGACCGGCGTGCCGCTGGACACGTCAACTTGGTAATACAGGCCCTTCGGATAAGTGAACCCGTCAGTGCCAATGGCGGAGGCCATTGCCGTTACAAGGTGCCCGTTGCGGTACAGGACCTGGGTCGTAGTCGTGTTCGGGAATGTGGTCCAGGAACCGCCGGGCTGATCGGCTTGGGGGGCATTCTGGTAAGGCGTGACCGGCAGCGACGTGTATGTGAACGTTGGGCTGCTGCTCAGGTAATTGGTCATCTCGGTGACGCGGATGGTGTTGCCGCCCGCGTTAGTGCCGTCGGTCGACACGAACCACTCGACCCCGCCTGTCGTATCCCCGTGCATCTGCGCCGGGGGCATCGCCTGGAACTGGAATTTCGGCGTCGAGACGAAGTCATTCAACGTGCCACTCAGGGCCGCGGCCTTGTCGATCGTGACGATTGTGGCGGCCTGCCCCGCCGCCGAAATCGTTGTTGAACGAGATGAAGATCGCGTCCTTGTTGAAGCCCGGCTTCTGATAGTCGGCGATTGTATCGGCAAGATTGGTGATGTCGTACGTTGGCAGGAACCCGTCGAGCGGGTTCGCGTCCTTCGACACCGCCAGGAACAGCCCGGTGTCGGAGCTATCGAACGCGGAAACATACCAGTGATTGGCGATGTCGTCGTACAGGACGTAGACGTCGCCGCCGCTCGACGCGCCGAAGAAGGTCGAACAGAGGTTCATCCATCAGGATGTTGCCAGTCGTCTTGTCGAAGACCCGGATCTCCACGTTGACGGTCTCGACGACGTAGTTGCCGCCCACGGCCGCGTTCGTATCCGGCGGCAAGCAGCCGCAGTTCGAGCCGTTGAAGTCAACGCCCTCGAAGCTGGTCCCGACCGTGAGGTTGCCGCCCGGATTAATGGCCCCCAGCACGCCATTCGTCCCGGTCAGGGACTGGGCGGTGTCGAAAGTATCGTTGGGTTCGATGTCGAAGTTGGCGCTCCGGGTCACTGTCAGGCTGTACTTGACGCCAGCGTCGCCGGTGACCTCGACGTAGTAGGTTCCGGTCGACGCAGCGACGAAGTTCTCGATTGACTGGCTGACGTTGGTTGACCCGCCCACGCCGGCGGCAAGGACGTTGCCATCGCCGTCCAGCAGCGCGATCTGGACCGCCTTGCTGTTAAGGCTGTCAACAACAATGGTCGCGGACTGGCCCGCCGTAAGCTGGAACTTGTAGAAGTCCTGGGTGTCCGGCGGCGGCGTATTGGGATTGTCAACACCCCAGACCGATAGACCCAGGGCGCCGGGTGCAAAGGTCGCGAGCTGCTGGTTGCCGGCCTGGTCGAACCTGAACAGATCCCAGTTATCGAAGTTCGAAACCCAGACGTTGGCCGAGGACTGGTCTGAGTCTGTCTGGGCCTGGATTCGAGCCGAAGTAACCGATCTGCTGCAGTAAGTTTCCTGAATCATCGAACCGGAGGCGCCGTATCGACATAGTCGCCTTCCCAGACGCCTCCCGTGGCGGCAATCTTGGTCATGTCGGGATTGGTCGTGCTCGCGAACAGCGAGGTTGTTCCGCTGGTCGTGTCCAGCAGGTAGATGCCGTTGCCGCTGGGATCGTATCCGGAGAAATAGACGTTGCCATCGGCCCTGAGCGAGGCGCTCTCCGGTGTCGTCGTCCCCGTGGAGAAGCTGGCCAACACGTTGCCTGAGGCATCGACGTGGACGATGTTATCGCTGTTGGGCTGCGGGACCCAGAAGGTGCCGTCGGCAGCCGCCGCGAACCCGTAGGGATAGAAGAAGAAGTTGTTGGCCGGGTCGTCGGGCAACGTGATCGTCGCCACCAGCTTGCCAGTGGCGGGATCGAACTCCAGCAGCTCGCCGGAGACGCTGCTGTCGTTGAAGCTTGTCGTCACCGCCGCGTACAGCATGTTGTTGAACGGGCTGAGCTCGACCCCCGATAGCGATTGAAGCGGGTCGTCGACCGGAATCTTTTGAACCACGTTCCCCGCGGAGTCGACCCGAAGGATCTCAGCGACGCCGTCATAGAGAATCTCGTAGCGAGCCGAGACAAACGCTTGACCCGGTTAGGAGCGGATTGTCGGCAGGCTGCCCACCACCCCCAGTCGGTCTGCGTCACCCGGGCCCAGAAGGTACGAACTCCCGCTAATGTCCTGTGCTGTGCCGATCGAGATGTTCGACGTGCCGGTCTTGACGTAGGCGTTGAGGTACGCCTGGACCGAGTACAGCCCGAGGTTCCCCCCCGCGTCGCTGATCTGGATCTTGTACACGCCGCCGGTCGCAGACCGGGGCCGTCTCCATCACCGCGGCCTGGTCCGGGCCCGGGGCGGTCGCGGTGCCGACCGCGTTGCCGCCTGGATCGAGCACCGTGATGACCAACTGGAGGCCGGACGTGCTGGGCGTGCCGATCACCGTGAGCGTCTGGCCCGGGTCGAGGTTCACCGTCAGGGTGTCCACGTCCGTCGGTCGTCACCAGGACGTGGCTGTCGGACCCAGTGTAGATCAGGTCACCGAGCGGCGGCATCGACTTGAAGGGGACGGGGAATGCGGCCGTGCCCAGAGCCACCGCGAAGTTGACCGTGAAATCGCCGGGGGACAGCGGATGGCCGACCAGATCCTGGAACCCCGAAGCGAACAGCGTCAGGGTGTAGGCGTCGTCGGGCAGTTTATCATAGGTGATGGTGAGCTGGGTCCCATCGGCACTCCAGCTGAACGACGTGGCCGCGATGTGCTGATTGCGATAGATGCCGAACAAGTCGAAGCTGGACGCGGTGGTGAACGAGGTATCCATCGGCTCGCTGAAGGTGACGACCTCGGTCAGGTCGTACGGGGCCGGCGAGAAGACGTCGCCCTCGTGGACAGACGAATCGATGACCTCTGGCGCCACGGTGTCGGTCGTGAAGGTCGAGGTGAAGTCGGCGAGCTGGCGCCGCTGACATCCTCGACCCGCTGACCGGTCGCAGGGTCGGCCGAGATGACCACCGTGTTGAGCACGCGATTGCCGGGGACAAGGTACGAAGGGTCGAGCGTCCAGTCCACGGTGTTGGCATCGACCAGGGTGACCGCGATGGCGGGCACGCCGTTGACAGTCAGCTCGCCGGGGCTCAAGGACGGTCCGTAGACTGGCTGACTGAAATTAACAATGTAATCCGTGGGCGGCTGCACGAGTGCCCCATCGGCCGGGATCGTGCTCGTCACGGTGAACGAGGCCAGGCGCACCGGTGGCACCCGTGACCTGGAGACCATATTCGCCCACGGTCGGCGTCGGGGTACTAGGAGATTGGGCAACCTGAACGTACCAGGTACCGCTGGCCCCGTCGGGGATCGTGAAGTCGATGACCGAGTTGCGGCCGTCGGACGCGTTGCCGTTGGCAATGGCCACCAGGTTGCCGTTCTGGTCGTAGAGCAAGAGTTCGGGGAAGAGGTTGTTGACGAACTCGTTGGGCCCGCCTGCCGGCGTGCTTGTGCTGATGCTCAGGTTGTCGCCCGCCTGAACGTTCACGGAGTAGTAATCGGTGTCGTCGGCCGCGCTGCCCAGCCCGTCGCCGCCCAGGCCGGAGACGAATCCCTGCACGTCCACGGGCAGGCGCTGAAGGAATGCGAACGTATCGGGGTCATACTCATCCAGCACGTTCGTGCCACCCTGGGACGCCAGCCCATCCGTGTCGGAAACGATCAACATCCCGTTCGCGTAGGCCAGGTCCTGCTCGTTGAGCCCCTGGTTGTTGTCTGCGGCTGAGGCGAGCACCGCGCCGCTGGAGGGATCGATCTCATAGAGGGTGCCTGATGAGCCTGGCAATCCTTGAGCCACGCCCCAGAGAACGCCCCGATCCGGGTCGCCGGCCAGGCCGGTTAGTCCTCCCACGGAAGAGATGGTGCTCTCGAAGGTCAGGGTGGAGTTGTCGAAGATGTCGATCGAGCCATTGAAGAAGTCTGTGGCGTAAATCTTGCCGTTCAAGTACGCGATACCGGCGTAGTTGATGCCGTCTGACGGGAAGGTCTGCAGCAGAACGGCTCCCGTGGTGGGATCGATCTTGTCCAGCTCGCCGGTACCGAATTGCACACCGTCGTTGTAGTAGAGGTAGGTCCCGTCGAAAGCCATGTTCAAGCCGAACGGATTATTTGGCTCGGTCGAGGGGGCCGGGATCGAGGGCGGGATGAACACGCCAGTCGTCGGGTCGCTCGGCCAGATCGGGAATGGGGGGAAGTACAAGTTATCATCCAGGACGAAGAACGGCGGGATGCCCTTGGTAATCGCACCAAGAACCGCGGTCGTGCCGCTGAGGGACTGGGCGGTCGCGAGACTATCATTCTTCTCCGTGTCGAAGTCCGCGTCGCGGGTGACCACCAGGTTGAACCGGGAAGTGGGCTTGCCCGTGACCGCGACGTAGTACGTCCCGTCGTCGCGGGCCACGAAGTTGTTCAGTCCGGCCGTGTAGTTCTTGGCACCCGGGCTGCTGAGCGCCAGCAGGTTGCCGTTTTCGTCGAACAGCGAGAACTGCTCATTCTGTCCGCTCAGACTTTGAAGGACAACCGAGGCGCTCTGGCCCTGGTCGAGATGGAAAGAGTAAACGGAGACAGGGGGGACGGGATTGACGAGGTTCGCGCCGATTATGATGCTCTGGAACGAGTTCACAAACGCGTTTGGTCCGGAGTTGAACGAGACGAGTAGCGGGTCGGCGCCCTCGCTGGCACCGTTGTCATTCTTAATACCGACGGTCGCCGAGGCGCCGTTGTCATTGGGCACTCCCCCGGCCAGGTTCCCGTAATTGAACTGGATCGTGTTGTCGGCCGAGTTGAGGACTGCCTCGAAAGTGATTGGCCCCGAGGTGAAGAAATACTCGACGTTGCTCCACTCGATGACGAGCTGGGAGCCCTCAACCTGATAGTAGACCGCACCACCACCGTCGAAGGTTTCAAGATCGTCCCAGTACGGCGCGATCGTTGAGAAAGTCGGGAACGAAGAGAGGTCTGAATTCTGGTAGAAGCCTTCAGCGCCGCTCAGGGTGATCAGGCCGTTCGTGCCGATGTTCAGGCCGGTGTAGTTTTGACCGTAAAAGTCGAACGAGAATCCGAGCGCCCCGGTGTCGAGGAAGTAGGTGTCGTCGTCCGTGCCCTGGAGCACGGCTGTTCCGGTGCCCGTGATGTCGATGAAGCTCGGATCCACCACGAGTGCGCTATATCCGAAAGCATTGGGGCCCACCGAGGGGCTCCCGGGGATCGTGCCCAGCACAGCGGTGCGATCGGCGTTGCCGATGAACTTGTTCGCATAGGGATCGATCGGCTGGGCCGTGGCGATCGAGCTGTGAGGCGGGCCGCCGTAGCTGGCCGGGTCGACGAGCGCATTGAGTGTGGCCTGGACTTTGTATTCGCCCGGGCCGCCGCTGACCTGGATCTGATAATTGCCTCCCTTCGTGCTCTGGACTCCGGGTAGGAGCGCCGGGGCTCCCGGCGACGGAGAGGTCGCCACGCCGATCACGTTACCGCTCGGTGAGATGAGCGTGACGGTCGCCGTCATGTCGGATGACACTGGCGTCACCAGGACCGCCAGGGTCTGGCGGGGATCGATCGCCAGATTGAACGTATCGACCGCGTCCGCCGAAAGAAGGATCTGGTCCGATGTCCCCTGGTAGACCAGGCTTCCCGGCGGGGCCACGGCCTTGAAGGTCGGGAAGCTGCCCGTGCCGAACTGCAAGCTGAAATCAACGATGAAGTCGCTGGCCAGGTGATTGCCGGCCAGGTCGGCGAAGCCGGTGGCGAAGAGGGTCAGGGTGTAGGCATCGGAGGGCAAGTTATCCCAGTTAATTGTGAGCTGGGTCCCTGTCGAATCCCAGCTAAACGAGGCCGCCGCGTATTGGACATTGCGCAGAATCCCGAAGAGGTCGAAGCTCGACTGATCGGTGAGTGACGTGTCCATCGGCTCGCTGAAGGTCACGACCTCGGTAAGGTCACCGACAGGGAGGACATCGCCCTCGGTGATCGAGCTGGAGACCACGAACGGGGCAACCGTGTCGGTCTTGAAACTGAACGAGTCGGGCGTGAGCGGCGTGCCCTGGAGGTCGACCAAGCCGGAGATCGTCACGCTATGGACGCCGTCAGTGAGCGCGGGGAGACTGAATGCCAGCGTGTGATCGTCGATGACAGTCACGCCGGTGGCGTCCTGACCGTCGACCTGGAGGTCACCAGGGTCGGCGCTGGTGAGCAAGACGCTGTCATTGAACGTGACGGTCATCGTCGCGGGCTGGAAGTTGATGTCGCTTCCCGCGGCCGGGTCGGTCGAGGTCACCAAGAAGGGATAGGTCCCTCCCGTGGCGCCCTGGACGCTTATCGTGTATTCACCGAGATTGGTCTTGTCGGCGCCGAGGATTTGCACCCGGTAGCTGCCTGATGTCAGCGCCGTCCAGTCGATCACGTCGTTGCGGCCGTCGGACGCGTTCCCGGTCGCGGTAGCGACCAGGTTGCCGCTCTCGTCGTAGAGGTTGATCGTCGGCATCAAATCGTTGATGAACTGCGATCCGTCGGCGCTGGTGCCGCCGGGCGTGGTCGTGGTCAAGACCAGGTTGTCGCCGGCGTTGACGTTGAACTGGTACCAGTCGCTGGATTGACCGCCCACACCATCACCACCCAGGCCCGAGACGAACCCCGTCACGTTCACGGGGAGCCGCGCGATGAACGCAAACGTATCGGGATCGTACACGTCCAGAACATTGGTCCCGCCGGACTCGCCTACGCCGTTCGTATCAGACACGATCAGGGTGCCGTTGGCGTAGGCCAGGTCCTGCTCGTTCAACCCCTGGTTGCTATCGTCGCCCTCCTTCAATACATTGCCGGTGGACGGATCGATCTCGTAGAGTTTGCCCGGTATACCCGTGCCCACCTGGCCTACTGCCCACAGGACGCCGCGATCCGGGTCGCCAGCCAAACCGGTGACCACGGAGTCTGTGATCCCGTCCGTGATGGTGCCAAGGAAGTCCAGAGTGTTGCTATCGAAGACGTAGATGTTGGGGTCGAAGCCGGCGGCGGCGTAGAGCTTACCGTTGAGATACGCCAGCCCCGAGAAGGTGAATCCGTTGGACGGGGTCGTCTGGGCGACGATCGACCCGTCCGCCGCATCCACCTTGTAGATGGTGCCCGAACCGAAATTCGCGCCGGAGTTGTAGTAGAGATAGGTCCCGTCGTAGGCCATGTTCAGGCCGAACGGGTTGTTAGCCCCGGTGTCAACCGGCGCGGGGATCGAGGGCGGGATGAACGCACCCGTCGTCGGGTCCGTCGGCCAGATCGGAAATGGTGGCGTCCCGTAGATATCGTCATCAAGTGTATAGAGAGTAGCAGACCCCTTCACGATCGCGCCAAGGACGACGTCGACGCCATCGAGTTGCTGGGCTTGGCTGAAGTTTTTACCGTGGAGCGTAAAGTCAGCGCCCCGAGTTGCCACCAGGCTGTAATCGGTCCCGGGATCGCCGCCCACCTCGGCGTAGTACCAGCCCGCGGTGGTGGCGACGAAATTGTTGATCGACTCGAACTTGGCCGTGCTGATCAGGTTCTGCCCCGGCGTATAGTTCCAGTCGAGGATGGCGGGGATCGAGGTGAGGCCGCCCGTGCCTCCGGTGAAGCCGACGTAAGCGGCTCGACCACCGACGATCGAGGGGATGTCCACGCTGTAGGACTGCGAGGCCGAGGCGCCCGTCACGGTATCGGTGATCATGACATTCAAGGTCGATCCGTCATAGCTCATCGCGACGTTCATCACGTCGCCGCTGCTGATGTTGACGCCAGTCCCGGAGAGGTCGATCGCGGGCACGAATGGATCCTGGCCGTTGGTGTACAGGCCGGTCGAGTCGGTCCCTTCTCCGGCATTATCAAAATAATCGAATTTGATGGCGACGCTCTGCCCGATCCCGCCGTAGCCCAGGTCACCCCCACCGAAGCCGAGTGCGTTGGAGCCCATCCCCTGGATGGTGAACGTGAACCCGTCAGCCAGCGGTGAGGTCGAGCTCGGCTGGACCTGAAAATGGAAGCTCGTCTGGAAGGAAGCGACATCGAGCGCGTTCTTCGAGAAGACGCTGCCTGCCTCGCTGAAACCGCCATCGCTCAAGTCCAGGTTCGAGCCGCTGAGATTGGCGAATCCATTCAGCGCCAGCAGGCTGCTCGCACCGCTGAAACCTCCCACGAAATTGAGGGGACCGGCCAGGGAGGCATCCTTCCCGAGCGCGAGCAGGTTGCCCGCCGAATCGAAGAGGGCCAGGGATACCTGACCGTTATTCCTCCCAGCGGCGGCCAGGGTCGCGGACTGGCCGGCGTCGAGATGGAACTTGTAGAAGTCGGGATCGGCCGCGGGGTCGATGGTCCCCAGCACGCCGGCGCGGTCAGCAGCCGGCGTCGTGCCCAGGCTGGCGAAGGCTCCGCTCAGGTCGTAGGCCGAGGCGATGGAGTTGTTGGTGTCGCTCGCCTGCTTGTAGGCGGCGTTGAGGACGGCCTGGAGGGTGTAACCACCTGTCGTCCCTCCGTCACCCCCCACGACCAGCGAATAGGTACCCGCCGTCGTCACCGGCGCGGTCTGAAGCACAACGGTCTGGCCGGCCGACGCACCAGTCACGCTGGCGACCGTATTCCCAGCAGGGTCGACGACCACGAGCGTCCCGATCAGGCCGGGGTCTACCGTCAGGACGAGCGTGAGTGTCTGGTTGGCGGCCAGTGGCAGCGTATAGCTGTCGGTGTCGCCGGAGAAGGCGACCGAGCCGCTGGTCGAAGGATCGTAGATCAGGCTGCCCGCGGGGGGCTCGGGTCCCAGCGGGGTGGGATAAGCGGTCGAGGCGATGTCGACGGTATAGGTGCCGGTGAACGCGAGGTTCGGCACCCCGGCCATGTCGAGGAGTGCGCCGGCCGGAATCGTGAGCGTCAGCGTACCGTCATGGTCAACTCCCGAAAGCGTCAGCTCGATCGCCTGGGGGGTGAGCGGCACTGCGCCGACGACCGAACCCTGACTGAGCTGGAAGTCGCTGGTGTTGATCGAGGAGATGTCGAAGGACTTGTTGAACTGGATGACCAGGTCGGTGAACGGGGCCGTGACAACCGACCCGACCGGCGGGCTGGTGGCCGTGACCTGGAGCTGCACCTGGACATAGAAGAAATTGGCGGAGAAGCCCACGTTGCCGATCTCGTCCCCGGCCGCCTTCACCGATTCGGCGGGGAGGGCCATCGACTGGGGACCTTCCGACGTGACCGGCGAGGTATTGTAGGTGTATGTGATGGTCAGGCCGTCGCCGCTGAGCGATGCCGAGTCGGCCGGGATGCCGTCGACCGTGAAGTCGCCGGCATTGATTGAGGCCGGGTCGATCGGCTCATCGAATGTCAGGGAGAAGGTGGTCGGTGGGGCGCCGGTGACGACCGCTCCGGGCGCCGGGACGCTGGAGACCACCGTGGGTACAATCTCGAAGTGGGAGATCCAGGTCGCCCAGTTGGCCGGCATGCCGGCGAGGTCGGCGGTGGCATACTCGGCCCCGCCCCAGAACGTGCCGGGAGCTGTGGGATCCACGGCGATGCCGTTGTAATCGCCCCAGAAGGCACCGGCGAAATCGGAATAGGTCGCCGTCCCGGCCTTCGCCAGCGTGGGCGTTTCCATCAAACCGGCCGGATCACCCGGACTGCGTCCGGTGACATAGACCGAGGCGAACTCGGTCTCCGACGATTCGTTGTAGACCATGCCGATGACGCCACCGGGCGCGATCGAGATTGCCGGGAAGTAGGTGCTGGTGCCCGGCGCCGGCGCGATCGTCCCATCCTGGACCAGGGTCGGCGAGCCCGTCACGTCGAATTCGTACCACCGAGCGTGCGCGTCACTATCGAGGAGCGAACCGACGTTCTGGCCGGCGACGAGACGCCCGTTCCAGTACTCGGCGTTTAAGATCCGGGTGTCATCGGTCTCGATGGTGCCCCCGGGCTGCGCCGCGGCGGGCGGGAAAGTGTAAGGCGAAACGGGCACGACGGTGTCGGTGAAGCTCGGCGAGCCGCTCAGCAGATCGGTGGCCGACACCACCCGCAAGTTACCGCCGTCGGCGAAAGTATTTTCCTCGACGAAGTACATGGGGTCGCCGGGATTGGCGCCGTGCATCGACGCGGCGGCCATCGCGAAATCGCCGCTGAATCGGTCGGCGGAGAAGTAATCCGTCCCGAGGGTGAGCGTGGGCGGTGGGGTCGCAGAAAAGATCGAGCTGGCCGCGAAGGAGAGCACCTGGACGTGGTCGAATGCCCCCGTCTCGGTGTACATGTTCGACGTGATCACCACCTCGTCGGCGTTCCAGCCGATCTTGGGGATGTCGGGCACGAAGCCGCCTTCGCCGATGTCGAGCTTGTAATTCGCCTGGGAGAATCCATCGAGAGGGTTGCTGTCATTCGAAACGGCGAGGAGGAGATCGGTCGTGACCGTGCTGAAATCGGGACTCAAGGCGATGGCGGCCACGATGAATCGATCTGCGATGTCGTCGTAAGTGACCACCGCCTCAACCGGTATGTCGCCACCGGCCTGGGTGAAGAAGGTTGTGAGGGGCGTGTTCGGAAGCAACGCCGCCCCTGTCGCCTTATCATAGAACTGGATCTGTGAGTTCACAGTCTCGACGACGAAGTCGGGGCCGACGGCAATGTCGGTACTCGGTGGCACGAACCCGTCGACGGAGTCCAGGAAGTTCATCCCATCGAAGCCGGTGATGACTCTGGGGAGAAGTGGAGGATGGGTGATCCCCGTGATCTCGGGATGCTGTGCCAGGAGGTAGAGGTAGTTGCCCGGGTCGGTCACGATGTTTGGCGCAAACCTACCGAACAATTCCTCTTGTGGATTATCCTGTTCTCCCTCGAAGGGGTTTTCGTTCTGTTCTGGGACGGAGCTGGAGTTCGGACTCCTCACTTGATCCTCTCCCGTAGTCATCGGGAGAGAGGCGGTAAGTTTCTTCAGGTACGCGGTCAAGTCCGCCATTGTGACCGGAGACCCCGTGGTGGACCCGGTGTACTGCGTGGGCGAACCGGTGTTCAACCCGACCCCATGCGCCTGCTCGGAGAGGGTGGTGTACGACGTGCCCAGGCCGTGCGGCACGCTGGGGGGAGGGATCACCTTGGTTGTCAACAGTAGCGTTCGCTCCTCGAGCGATTCCAGCTTGAACTCGGCAGCCCGGCGAACATGCCGGACTCGCTGAGTCAACGGCCTCGAATTCTGATGGTGAGCCTGCCTCTTGGTTGCCTTCGCGGACTTCATCGAGTTGCCCCCACAAGTCTCGAAAATTACGTGCAGTCAATGCGTCAAAAGAGCGGGAGACGCAAACTGAACCGGGAATATCCCGGTCAGATCAAAAGTGCGCAAAAACGAACACCGGGCCTGTTCGGCCGTCTCAATCCACTCAAGAAGACTGGATGCATCCCCCTCACGCGGGATAACGTTGCTGTCGGTCCTCGGACAGCACGCTGAAGATCCCAGAAGCACACTACCTTGCATGAACCGCTATTGCCCGAGCGCCCACGACGCCATGCAGAAAGTAGTGATTGTCCATGAATAGACCGGATCTTGAACTTAACAAATTCACACCACGCGTGCGTCTGGCACAAAGGCGTGGCGAACTCAACGGATGTTGATCCTTCAAACAAAAAACGGTCGCATTTTGCAAAGAAAATGGCCGTGTCGGACCAAGCTAGCCGTACGATTCAGAGATGTCAAAAGAAAAATTGAAAATTCTTGTTGGCCAAATCCAGCGGGAAATGGGGCCCTTAGCGCTTCAAACGGCGAGATCAGACCGCCAAGTCTGGAACCGAGATTCACGATGGGACAGGACCCGAATGATTCCACTCATCGCGAAGCCGTACTTTCCGGTCTCGAAGAGTATGATTCCGGACCGGATTCGACCAGATTCAGCCAGCGAATCTTCTGCGTACAACAATTAATGAACATTGAATAATGCTGTGCCGCATCATGCTTCATGCACCTGTTACCTGGAACTTGCGTCCATGAGGACTCGTGGGAGACGATGGTGTCTCTTGGCCGGAGTGCACGATACGCATCTTCTGCTCCACAAATCCGACCCGCAGCATTGGCGGTTCGGCAGTGGTATACTGACGGCTATTGGCCAAAGGTCCGACGCGGGGCGACGGAAAAAAAATCAGGATCGAGGAGTGTTTCTCATGAAATCCACCTTCGTGTTCCCGGTTTCATCGTGTGCTCTTCTCGGAGTCGTTATGGTGCTTCATGGAGCTGTGTGGGCCCAGCCGGCTGCGCCGGTCACGCGCGAGACCGCCGAGGAGGCCGCGGCAGACGCCATGGAGGCTTATATCTACGGCTATCCGCTGGTCACGATGGAGATGACCAGGAGAGTGATGACCAACGTCGCCGCGCCCACGGGAAAGCTCGCGCCCATGGGCCGATTCGTCCACCTCAGGTCGTACCCATCGCCCACCGACAAAGAAGTGACCGCGCCCAACGCCGACACGCTCTATTCCCTGGCCTGGCTTGACCTGGCCGCGGAGCCTTACGTGCTCAGCGTGCCCGACTCGGCGGACCGGTATTACCTGATGCCCCTGCTGAGCGGGTGGACCGATGTCTTCGAGGTTCCGGGCAAGCGCACGACTGGTACCGGGCCCCAGACCTACCTCATCACCGGGCCGGGCTGGAAGGGCACCGTTCCCGGCGGCGCCGTGGAGCTGGCGTCGCCCACCAGCATGGTCTGGATCGTGGGCCGAACCTATTGCACCGGCACTCCCGAGGATTATCAGGCCGTGCACCGGTTCCAGGACCAGATGGCCCTCGTGCCTTTGAGCACGTATGGCAAGCCTTACACTCCGCCACCCGGCAAGATCGATCCCACCGTCGACATGAAGACGCCGGTCCGAGACCAGGTGAACCGGATGAGCGCGACGGCCTATTTCAAGCTGCTGGCGGCGCTGATGAAAGACAATCCACCGAGCGAAGAAGACGGCCCCGTGGTCGCCGCGATGGCGAAGCTCGGCATCATCGCGGGGCAGGATTTCGACATCAAAAAGCTCGAACCCGCGACCGCGGCAGCAGTCGAGGGCACCCCCCAGGCAGCCTGGAAAAGCATCATGGCCGCAGCACAGCACATGGGGACCACGGTCAACGGCTGGCATTTCTCGCTGGAAACCGGTGTCTACGGTACCGATTACCTCCAGCGCGCAGTAGTTGCGGCCATTGGCCTGGGCGCCAACCGGCCTGAAGATGCCATTTATCCCTACACGCAGGTCGACGGCGAAGGCAAGCGGCTCTCGGGGGGCAACAAATATGTTCTAAGATTCCCCAAGGGAGAGCTGCCGCCAGTGAACGGTTTCTGGTCGCTGACAATGTACGATCCCGCGTTCTTCTTCGTCCCCAACCCGATCGATCGTTTCTCGATCAGTCCTCGCACCTCGCCTCGAGCCAACGCGGACGGTTCAGTGGATATTTACATCCAGAATGAGTCGCCCGGCAAGGACAAAGAGTCGAACTGGCTACCGGCGCCGCGGGGAGAGTTCATCCTGATGCTGCGGATGTACTGGCCGCAGGAGCCTGTGCTCGACGAGTCGTGGTATCCCCCTGCGGTATTGAAGGCGGAACGGATCGCCGACGGCGACGCGATCAGGGAGCTTGCCCTGGCTTTCAGCCGCGCTTACGACAAGGGCGATGCGCAGGCCGTCGCCGCGCTCTTCACAGAGGATGCCGAGTCCGCCCAGGAGGCAGGCACCGTGGTCCGGGGCCGGGAGGCGATCCGAGCCCACTTTGCCAAGGTGTTCTCGGACAGCGCCGGGGAGAAGATTGAGCTGCTACCCGAATCGGTCGTGTTTTTGGGGCCCGACCTGGCCCGCGAGACCGGTCACAGCAGGACCATTCCCAAGGGTGACAGTCCGCCCGAGATTGCGCGGTACAGCGTCTTGCTCGTCCGCCGCAACGGCCGGTGGCTTCAAGCGAGCGTCCAGGAATCGCCTCCCCAGGCCGAGCCGGGTCTCTCGCCCCACGAGCGGCTCAAGGAGCTTGAATGGCTATTGGGCGAATGGGTTGACGAGAGTGAGCAGGGCGTGGTCCATACGAGCTGCCGCTGGAGCGACGACCACAATTACCTGCTTCGCGATTACAAGCTACACGTCGCCGGCCAGCCCGCCATGGGCGGTTCGCAAAGGATCGGCTGGGATCCCTTGACCAGCCAGTTCAAGTCGTGGGTGTTCGACTCTGATGGAGGCTACAGCGAGGGCCACTGGACCCGTAGCGGCGATGATCAGTGGACGATCAAGATCAGCGGCGTCCTTGCCGATGGTCGCACGTTTTCGGTAACGCATCTGCTGACGCTCGTGAACAAGGCCATGATGCGCTGGCGGTCGGTCGATCGAGCCGTCGCGGGCGAGGCGTGGCCCGATCTTCCGGAAGTTGTTCTGGTTCGTACGCCGCCCAGGCCGGGACCGCGGCCTGCCAGACCGCGCTGAGCGGACCACCCGGGCCGTCCTGGCCCGGCGGCCGGTCAGTCCTTATCGATTCTCTTCATGGCCGGGTCAGGAAAAGTGTTTTTCGCTACGAGGAGATGATGAATCTTAAACATGACCGAATCGTGCTGATTGCGATCCTGACGATGTTGTGTGAAGTCACGCCGGCATTTGCGGGCAGAGGCGGCGGTCGCGGCGGTGGTGGCGGCTTTCGCGGCGGCGGCATGGGAGGCTTTCGCGGCGGCGGGTTCGAAGGCTTCCGTGGTGGCGGCGGAATGGGGGGATACCGCGGCGGAATGCAGTCGTTCAATCGCACCCCCTCCGCCGGTGCCTATCGCGCGCCCGGCGGATACGGCTCGACGCGCGAGATGGGCGGCATGAATCCGTACGGGGCCGCCGGCCTGAGAGGTAATGCATTCGAGGGCCGGTCGAATTTCGTCCCGGGTGCAAGAGGAGCGACGCTTGGACCGCGCGCCGGGTTCACGCCGGGGGCGGCCGGAATCGCGGCTGGCAGGCCGTATGGAGGTGCCGGCAATTGGGGCTGGCACAATTCGCCTTATGCCGGTTATCACGCTGGCTGGGTCCACGGCTACTGGAATGGACATTATCCCGGCTGGGGCTGGGGCGGCTACGGACTGGGCCTGGGGACGGGCCTCATGGCCTGGGGGCTAGGCTCCTCGCTTTATTCCGGGTGGGGCTACATGCCGTATTCGAACCCCTACTACGCTTACGCCATGGCGCCGGCAGGCGGCGCTCAGCCCGTCTATGATTATTCACAGCCGATCGATACCACGGCTGCACCGCCGGACGACTCGGTGAGCGACCCGGCCGTGGCGGCGTTCGACCAGTCGCGAGACGCATTCAAGGCGGGAGATTATACGACCGCTCTCAACCTGACCGATCAGGCCTTGAAGGCCATGCCCAATGATCCGTCGATCCACGAATTCCGTGCCCAGGTCCTCATCGCGATGCAGCGGTACGAAGAAGCGGCGGCTGAGCCTCTATGGGGTGCTCGCGGTCAGCCCAGGGTGGGACTGGACGACCTTGATCGGCCTGTATGCCAACATTGACGTCTACACGGCTCAGCTTCGAGCGCTGGAGCAATATGTCGGTACGCATGCGAATTCCGCACCCGCCCGGTTCGTGCTGGCCTACCTTTACCTGACCGCGGGCCAGAACGACGCGGCCCTCGGCGAGCTCAAGATCGTGACCTCGCAAGAGCCCAAAGACCGGGTGGCCGCGCCTGCTCCTGGACTCGCTCACCAAGAGCACCCCTCCGGCGACCGATCCCGGCGCGGTCGCAAGAGGGGAGACTCCACAAGCCGACCAGGCCCAGGTTCAACCCGGTCAACCCGCGGCCCCCACCAATCAGGGATCGCTCGAAGGCACTTGGACCGCCAGTCCAGAGCCGGACACGACGATCACGCTCAAGATCACGAGTAGCAACTACACCTGGGAGGTTACAAACAAGGGCCAATCGCACCAACTGTCGGGCCAGTTGACCTCGGGGAACGGACTCTTGACCCTGGTGCAAGCTCAGGGAGGCCCACCACTCGTCGGCCAGGTCACCTGGCAGGACGCCAATACGTTCACTTTCCATGCCCTGGGTGGTGGAGCGGGAGACCCGGGGCTGACGTTTCACCGTACATCATGAAGGATGTCTAGCATCGTGACAAAAACGAAGATGTAACAATGCAAACGACGTTCGTCCGGAGAAACTGGCAGTCCGCGCCTTTATCCGGACAATGGAGGTTCAGATGAACATTCAGGGTAGGTGTGCAGTCGTGACGGGCGCTGGCAGCGGTATCGGTCAGGCAGTCGCCGTCGAGCTCGCCGAGCGCGGGATCAAGGCGGTCGCGCTGGTAGACCGGTCCGAAAACGTGCTCAAGGTGGCGCGGATGATCAACGACCGGATGGAGGCCCCGCTGGCTGAGGCCATGATCGGCGATGTGACCGACGCCGAGTTCAGACGCAAGACATTCGACCTGATGTGCGCCAAGTATGGGCCGCCGGCAGTCTGCGTGCCGGCTGCGGGCATCAACCGCGACCAGTTCGGAGTCAAGGTTGACAAGCAGACTGGCAAGGCGACGATCTATCCCATCGAGAATTTCCGGCTGGTGCTGGAAGTCAACCTGGTGGCGCCGGTTTACTGGGCGCTCGAGATGGTCGCCCGGATCGCCGAGAACCGCCGGACTCATGGCAAGGGCAAATGGGACACCTCCGAGGGGATCCAGGGAACCGTGATCTTCATCGGGTCGATCTCGTCGTCGGGTATTCCCGGCCAGGTCAGCTACTCGTCGAGCAAGGCCGCCCTTGAGGGAGCAGCGGCCACGCTGAGCAAGGAGGCGATCTTCCACGGTGTCCGGTTCGCCACGATCCATCCTGGATTCACCGACACTCCGATGGTTCGGGCCATGGGTCAGGAGTACATCGAGAAGCATATTTTACCGTACACCCAGCTGAAGCGTCTGATCGATCCGGCCGAGATCGCCGATGCGATCTACTTCATGATCTGCAACTCGGCCGTCAGCGGCGAGCTCTGGGCCGACGCCGGCTGGCACCCGCAGGCCTGAAGCGCGACTTCGACGTCATCGAACTAACTGCTGTTCATTGTCTTCTCAGCGTGGAGACCGCGCAATGCATCGACTCGCGATCAAGGTGGGGATTTTCTGCGCCGCTGTGGCCGCACTCTGTGCCAGTGGCGAGCTGGCCGCGGCTGCGACCACCGGCCCGGTGCGCGGCATCTTGCTGAAGCTCGAGCGTGCCACGCCCGATTTACTTCGTGACTGGAAATCGAGGGGGGTGACGTCTGTCGTGGTACCCCTCGACGAGACGACTCGACCGCGCTGGGGCGAATTGGCGAGAGTCGTCGAGCAGGCGGGCATGACGCTCTGGCCCTGGATCGAAGTGGCGCGGAACCCGGCGATGGCCCGAGACCACCCCGAGTGGATGGCTTCGCCAGGCGGCCACCATGACGACTGGCGGCGGCGGTTTCCCAGCGCCCCGAAGGCGAATCCCGGCGCGGTCATCAAGACATGGCCCTGGGTGCCCATCGGTTATGCGCCCGCGTTTGAGGCGCATCGTGAGCGCCTCAGAGCACTGCTTGATGGCCTGCCCGGCCCGTGGGCAGGAGTTTTCTTGAACGACCTACAGGCCGGCCCGTCTTCGTGCGGCTGCGGCAACGACCAGTGCCGTTGGGCGCTTGACTACGGCTCGCCCGCGACGGCACCGAAGACGCCCGGTGATGATGCCGCGGCGAGGATCGTCGCCGAGCTGATCCGCTCGGCATCCCGGCAAGGCGGTCGTCCCTGTTTGGGTGACCGAATGTGAGCCGGTGGATCTGCCGGACGCTCCAGGCGGAACGGGTCTCTGCGGCGGGGTTCGCTGCGCCAAAGGTGACTGCTGGCCGCGTTACACCCGCGCCTGGAACCCGCTTCTCAAGGCCACCGAGGGACCCATCGCGCTGGCGGTCTGGGCCGAGACCTTTCGCCGCGATGCCGCGCGCTGGCCCGACGCCGACGTCGCCCTCTTTCAAAACCCACCCGGCGACAGCAATCCGCTACCGCCGGCAAGAACCATCGCCGTCGTCCAGGCCTGGAACACGCCCGACGCCGACGTCCACGCTCTTTTCAAGCGGACTCACGGCTCGGCTCTGGGCTGGGTGCTGGCTCTCGACCCGATCGACCAGTCGTGGGAACCACGCCTGGTTTCCACAACTCGGTAAAAAGGATGATTCGATTACATGTTTCTGAATGGACTTCATGGAAGGGGATGGGCGGAGTCGCCTGATCTGGGCGCAGCGGCCGTTTGAGCCGGTTGAGGTGGTGTAAATGCGGTCGTATGCGGCGGTTGGCCGATCGCCCGGTAAAGGCGGAACTGGGCTCGGTTGTGCGCCAGCACGGCCCCGAGGTAATCGGTACGCGCCTGGGCGAGGGCTTGCACCGGCTGCAAGACTTCGATCGGCCGGGTAGCGCCAGGCAGACCGGCGCCGCGGCGGATGCTGGTCAGGTTCAGTTGTAGCGACTCGATTGCCTCGGCAACGGCACCGCGCGCATCGTCCATTGCGTCGGCCGCCGCCAGCCGGCCTTTGTATGACGCGACCACGTCGTTTGCAACCTGGGCCTGGACCCGGCATACATTAATGTCGGCGGTGTTGCGGTCGGCCTGCGCCGACGGATGTGGCCGCGGTCGGCGAGGCCGAGCCCCCTCAGCTCCCAGAACAGGCTCACGGCCGCGTCGCCCCTGGTGTTGAAGTTGCCGAAAAACGCGTTCTGGCCGCCCCCGAAGCCGCCGCCCGAGTAGCTCATCGCCACTGACGGCACGAAGGGACGGAGCTTTGCCTGCTTGAGCCGCAGCACCGCCACCTGCATCAGCTCACGTGCCCGCCCGAGCTCCGGCCGGTTCATCCAGCCCTGGCAAATGAGGTCGTCAAGCGAGACGTCGTCGTCGACCAGCCGGATGACAGTCTCGGCAGGCTCGACAGGGGCGACCACGACGTGTGGATCAAGCAACAGGGGCCGGACCAGGTTGGCCGACGCGATTTCCAGATCTCCGACGGCAAGCCGGATGGATCGCTGCCGGCTGCGCAGCTCGGTGAGGATGCGGCGGTGGTCGGCTTCGAGCCCGGCCCCGGACCGGGCGTACGTGCCCGTGATGCCCGCCAGGACTTCGGCGTTGCCGGCGGCCTCGCGCCGGATCGCCAGCGTTCCGGCGGCGAGTTGGAGATCAAAGTACGCCTCGGACGCCGCCAGGAGCGCGTTATTGGTCGCGACCTTCACCCCGGCCTCATTCGCGGCGATGAACCGCCGCGCGGCTCGAGTGCCGTAGATCGCGTCGGAGATTCGCAGCACTCCTGTCAGGCTGTTCAGCGGCGGGAAACCGCTCCCGGGAGGCGCGGCGGGAAAGCTATTAGCCAGACTGGCCGTTGTGCCCAGGAACAGCGAGTTGCGGCTGGTGGTGATCACCTGGCCGGTGATCGACTGAACCTTGCCGTCCAGGCGGTAATAGGTCGGTCCGGTGAACAGGCTGGGAAGCCAGAGTCCCCTGGCCTCATCCAGGTCGCCGAGCGCCTGCAAAACCTGCTGCCGGGCGGTTGCGATGTCGAGGTCGCGGGCACCCGCCAGGCGCAGTGCGCTGGCCAGGTCGATCGGCTGGATCACTTGCCCCGCGATCAGAGGAGCACAATGTGGGGATGGTGCCGGATCGGAGGCTCCGGGGCCGGCATCGTGAGATAGAACATCGTGCTCCGGCAAAGGTAGTAGCCGGAACTCTTGCCCCCTTGGAATCGTGCTGAGCGAAGTACTGGACTCGCTGGCGGGCGGCTTCTCGACCGCAGGGGCACCGGCGCTCGGAGCCTGCGCCGGTGAGGGGCCGGCAAGAGCCGGAGCCACGATCCAGGCGGCGATCAGCGTTAGCAGCAGCCCTCTGATGGTCCTCGCGCGGACATCCGCCACCATCGACGAGGCCCTCCGTGGCCATGCCTGATTGATCCGGGCCTACGTGTCGTGCAGGAATTCCGCCCTGCCGATACGGCCGCCCTTCACGGTTTTTCGAGCGCAGCCGTCTCGATCCTTCAATGAGTCATCCTGTCGCCGGTGCACTCATTCGGTCCATCCGGAAGAATCGTTAGGGCTTAACCTTCGACGCCGCGTTACCTGCCGGCTCGATCGCTTTGACAGGTTGGCCCTCAGCCAGCGATGCGGCGTTGGCCTTGACGACGGCTTCGTCTTCCTGCAGTCCAGAAACCACTTCGGCCCATGCTCCGTCGGTCAGGCCGAGTTCGATCGGACGCCGAGTCGCTTTGCCGCCGGTCTCGACAACGCAGAATTTTTTTTCTTTTTCAGTGAAGACAGCCGTTGCCGGTATGGTCAGCACGTTCCGATGCTCTTCGGTCACCACCGTCGCATAAGCATAAAGGCCGGGACGAATCCGCTCGCCCGGGTTCGGAATGTCGATCTCGACGCGGATGGTTCGCGTCTTGGGATCGAGCGCCAGGAGATTCGCGAGACCGTGCCGGCGACGGTATGGCCCGGCATCGCCTGCAGCTTCACCTCGGCGCGGTCGCCCGGATTGACCTCCGGGGCGAACTTCTCGGGGACGTTGACCTTGATGGTCAGGGTCTTTGCAAGGGCCACGACGAAGAGGGGTTCGCCCGTCGGGCCAGGTTGGGTCAACTGGCCTGTCTCGACGTTCCGTTTGATGACGACGCCGTCATAAGGGGCCTCGATCCTGGCAAACCCCAGAAGAGCGTCCGCGCGGCGGGCGTCTTGGCGGGTGACTTCGATCGCGGCCGACGCGGCCTCGAAGTCGGAGTGCGACTGCACGAGCGCGGCCTGAACTTGGTCGAGTGCAACCTGGGCCGTATTGACCTGAGCTTGCACTTCCGCGAGCGTCGCCTCGGAAGAATGGAGTTTGCTCCGGGTCTCGTCGACCAGGCTCCCGGTCTGTGCCCGCTCGCGAAACAGTTGCTCGACGCGCTTGTATTCGAATTGCCAGTGCGCCAGATCGGCCGTGGCGCGCGCAATGCCGGCGCGAACCTCGGCAAGCTTGGCCCGGGCGCCGGCGACATTGGCCTCGGCCACCTTCACCGACGCCCCGGCCTGCTTTTGCCTGGCAATCGACTGCTCGACGGCGGCATGCTTTTGCCTGGCCTCCGCTTCCAGCTCGGGAACCGACAGTTCAGCGAGCACCTGACCTTTCTTCACGGTATCGCCAATGTTCACATTCCAGCTCTTCACATATCCGGGGATCCTGGCATGGATCGCCGTCGACTCAAACGCCTGGATCTGTCCCGGCTCACCGACGCTGTGGCGCACAGTCTGCCGCCCGGCGCGGACGAGCTCCACGCTGGTTGGAGCGGCGGCAGCCGGGCTGCTCTCGCGGGCCGAGGGGCGCTCGCAGCCGGCAGTAAGGCCCGCGAGGACAAGGCTGCTCGCAACAGTAGACGTCAGCGCGGCAAGAGCGTGATTTCGGGGCATGGCGTTCGCTTTCTGGGATGTCAGCGCCTTGGGTCGCTGGCTGGCGACGCCTTGGATTCCTTCGTTGCAGAGAGAACCTCGGGTTCGTGTTCGACGGGTTCACCATTCTCGGACGGCACCTCTGGCTGTTCCGAATCGTTTTCTTCTTCATGATAGTGCGGACTGGCAGGGTCATCGGGATCGAGCGAAGCCGACTCCCGGCCTGACCAGCCCATGGCGAGCGCGAATACGGTCGGGAGAACCGTCAGGGTGGCGATGGTCGCGGCGACAAGACCACCGATGACCGCCCGGCCTAGCGGAGCCGACTGCTCGCCGCCTTCGGTCAGGCCCAAGGCCATCGGCACCATGCCGGCAGTCATGGCGCAGCTCGTCATGAGAATCGGCCGCAGGCGTCCCATCGCGCCCAGGGCGGCGGCCGTGTCCGCCCCGGTTCTCTCATCGCGGCGATGCTCTTCGGCGAAGGTGACCAGCAGGATCGCGTTGGCCACGGCCACGCCGATCGCCATGATCGAGCCCATGAACGACTGGAGGTTGAGCGTCGTGCCGGTGAACCAAAGCATCAGGACCACGCCAGCGACCACCGCGGGGGCCGTCGAGACGACGACGATCGCGAGCTTGACCGACTGAAAATTCGCCGTTAGCAAGAGCAGGATGACAACGATTGACATCGCCAGCCCGATTCCCAGGCCGCGCAGGATCTCCTCGAGCGGCTTGATCTGCCCGCGGACGTCAACGATCGCCCCCTTGGGCGGGGCCCCTGCCCGATCGATCGCTCGCCTGAGCTGGCCGGCGACCATTCCGAGGTCGTCGCCGGCAATATTGGCCGTCAGGCTTACCGATCGCTTCATGTTGTAGCGGTCGAACTCGCCCGGCATCGTGCCCGGGCTCACTTGCGCCACGTCGCGGAGCAACACCTGCCGGTCCAGACCGGGCTTCTGGATCGGCACCGTCTCGATGCTCTCCAGCGAGTCCATCATCTGGTAGGGGATCTCGACCTGCACCTGGTAGCCAATGCCCGTCTTGGGGTCGGGCCAGTAGTTGGGGACCACGAAACGGCTGGAAGAGGTGGCCGCGACGACCGAGCGGGCGATCTCCGCGGCGGTGACTCCGGAAAGGCCAGCGCGCTCGCGATCGATCTCGATGCTGACAGTCGGGTAGTCGAGCGACAGGCCGTACTGGAGGTCGCGGAGCGAGGGTATGGCGGCCAGCTCCACGCGGAGCTTCTCGGCGAAGGCCCTGTCGTCGGCGAGGCTCGGACCGGTGACCGCCACGTCGACGGGCGTAGGCGAGCCGAAGCTCATCACCTCGCTGACGATGTCGGCCGGCTCGAAAGAGAGTCTGACGCCGGGCAGCTTGGTCGCGAGCTCCCCCGCAGCCGCTCCTTGAGCCGCTCGATGTCGACGTTCGCGCCAGGCTTCATGGCCACGCGAAGGATCGCCTCCTCCGGGCCGCCGGTCCACTGGTAGATGGCGTTGATCGGGTAGCTCGACGGGATCAGTCCCACATAGCCAATCGAGATCGCCACCTGGTCGCGGCCCACTTCCCCGGCGATTGTCTCGAGCGCGGCAATCGCCAGCCGCTCGGTCTCCTCATACCTCGTGCCGTCCGGCGCCCTCATGCGGAGCTGAAACCGCCCGGCATCGGCCGTGGGAAAGATCTCCAGCCCGAGCGAGCGGCCGACGAGCACGATGACCCCGATTGTCACGATGAGGTACGCCGGCACCACGGCCCAGCGCCAGCGGACGACGACGCCCACAGCGCGGCCGTAAGCGTCGCGACCGCGCTCGAGCAGCGTTCGCTCGTGCCCGCCCTCCACAGGCCGATGATGATGGTGGCGCAACAACCAGGTTGAGAGGACGGGGACGAAGGTGCTGGAGAGCAGGTAAGAAGTCACCATGGCGAAGCCGACGGCCAGCGAGAGCGGGACGAACAGCGCCTGCGCCGCGCCCTGCATGAAGAACGACGGAATGAAGACCGCCAGCACGCAGAGCATCGCCAGCAGCCGGGGGATCGCCGTCTGCTGGTTGCCTCGCCGGACCGCGCGGGCGACCGATGAAGTCCCTTCCATCTGGTGGTGAATGTTCTCGACCTCGACGGTTGACTCATCGACCAGGATGCCGATGGCTAGCGCCAGGCCGCCCAGGGTCATCAGGTTGATCGTCTGACCGGTGAGCCACAATGCCACAAGAGCACCGCAGATGGCGAATGGGATGTTGAGCACGACGACGATGACGCTCCGCCAGTCGCGAAGAAAAAGCAACACCATCAGCCCGGTCAGCACGGCGCCCAGGCGCCCTCGGTGGCCAGGCTGCGGACGGCATTGGTGACCGTCGGCGACTGGTCAAACTCGAAGCTGACCTTGATGTCATCCGGCAGAACCGCCTGCATGCTGGGCAAGGCGCTCTTGACATTGTTCACCACCGAGACCGTCGAGGCGTCAGCCCGCTTCGTGACCAGGATGTAAACGGCCCGGCGGCCATTGACGAGCGCAGAGCCCGAGGGGATGTCGCTGGCGTCCTGGACGGTCGCGACGTCTCTGAGGTAAACGGTGGGGTCCTGACCGGGCCTGATCGGGATCGTTTCGAGCTCTTGAACGTGCCTGGCCAGCGAGTTGATCGGCACAATCGGCATCATCTTGCCGATGCGAACCGTGCCCGAGGGACTGATCGTGTTGCCGGCGGAGAGCGCCTCTGTCACCTCGTCGGGCGACATCTGGTAGGCTCGAAGCCGCTCGGGGTCGAGCCGGACGACGACCGTCCGCTGACTGCCACCGAACGGAGGTGGGGCCGACACGCCTGGCAGGCTGGCGAACATCGGCCGCACCTTGAACAAGGCCTGGTCCTGGATCTCGCCGATCGACTTCGTCTCGCTCGAGAGCACGAGATAGCCCACGGGCACGCTGCCGGCGTCGAACCTGGTGATGAACGGCGACACGGTTCCCGGCGGCATGAACGCGCGAGAACGCGTCACATAGCCGATCACCTCGGCCATGGCCTGGGCCATGTTGGTGCCGGGGTGGAAGTAGAGCTTCATCAGCGCCATGCCCTGGATGTTGCGGCTCTCGACGTGGTGGATTCCGTTGATGTAAAGGAAGTGATATTCGTAATAGTTGGTAAGAAGCCCCTCCATCTGCGCCGGGTCCATGCCACCGTACGGCTGGGCCACGTAGACGACGGGCAGATTCAGGTTGGGGAAAATGTTGACCGGCATGCGGGTGAGGGCGAGTCCACTGCCAAGCGCCAGTGCGACCACCAGCACCATCACGGTGTAGGGCCGTCTCAGAGCGAAGATGATCGGGTTCATGGGCTCGGTCCGTTCGGGCAGAACAGCGGGACGCTATCCGATTCCAACCAGTCAGTGCTGGTATCTACGTTCAGAGCGGCCAGTCGGCCCTGGGGTCGAAATTCATGATGCGTGAAGCGGGTTGGGTTGGTACTTGAGGCCGCAGGTAAGGTTTGTCCGCCGCTTTATGGCAGGAATAGCAGGCTGTCAGACTCTCCTTGTAGAGAGTCTCGAACCCGGAACGGTCCTTGCGGTCGATCGACTGCTTGAGCCGGGTGAGCTGGCTGTTCTCGAAGGCCTCGAGGATGTTCACGAGGTTGACGTCTTGCCCCCGATTGTCCTTACGAACGGGAATGCGGCGGACGGCCCAGTGGAGGTGCGACTTGGTCTCGCTGAGGTAGAAGTCGGCAAGCGGCCAGTTCTCGGCCCGCCCGGCGAACCACAGGTTTGAGAAATGATCGCCGACGTCCGCCATCATGTGAGACTGGGATGGGAGAAGATCCTCGAGCGCCTTGATCCGGGCGGCCAGAGCCTCCGAAGCTGGATCTGCCGGCGCGGCCGGCGAAGAATGCTCACAGCCGCTCGATCCCGCGAGCAAGAGCCAGGACAGTACAGCGACGATCACTCGACCCCTCATCATCATCCCACCTCTCGTTCCTCAAGCTCACCTTCTTGACGGGTACCGTTTTGCCTTGTGGTTGGACGGGCTCAAGGGCTTGGGTGGTTGATCATCAAGCACCTCGGAGACCAGTTCGCGCAGTTTTGCCCTGGCCTCATCCAGGGCGGCCGCTCCCGCCGATGTAGCCCGGTAATACTTTCGCTGCTTGCCGGCCACCACTTCGGTGTACGAGGTCAGGTATTTAGCCTCCTCGAGTTGGTGAAGCATGGGGTAGAGTGTCCCCGCCCCGACATCGTAGCCGTGGCGGCCCAGCTCCTCCATCATCTCGACCCCGAAGACCGGCTCTTTGACGGCGTGGTAAAGTACGTGCAGCCGCACGAACCCACCGAAAAACATTCTGGTCAGCAGCTCGCTCACGCGTTTCAAACTCCGATATTGAGGTTCGATATTAACGCCCCCGTGACATCGGGGCAATGCGCCTCACGGTCGCTCAGGGCGCGGGCGCATAAACCCCGATCTCCGGATCTTCTGCGTCGGCCGATCCGCGAGACGCGGCACCGCGAGGTAGAGACGACCGTCGGACTATGCTCCTGAAGTGGAGAATTCGACTGTCCTTGCTTGTCGCCCCTTGGTTCAAAACCTGCGCGAGAGTAATATCCCAGTCACATCGATTCACTGACTCCATACTGGAACACGCTGTAAGAGGAGCCCATTACAAGTGGTCACGATCAGCTTTTTACTCGCGGTTCTGGGCTTCGCGGAGAGTGACACGAGCGAGCCGAAGGCTGTCTTCCGGCCGGAGATGTTCCAGACGCTGATCAATCCAGCATGCTCGCACTGCATTGATGAATCGCGGCGCAAGGCCGGCGAGCTGCACGACGATGATCGGGTACTCTGCTGGATTCGCGGAAAGTACGATGGCGGGGCCATCCCCTATCGCTGGTTCCTGGTGCCTTACCGGGTGATCAGCGACACCTACGGGGTGTTCGTTTACGATCCCGATGCCGGCTTCGTGCGAGGCTATCCGGCGTCGCTCGACTATCGTTTTCACGGCTGGCGAAACGGCGTCATGGTGATGAAGCACAACGACGGCACTCTGTTCGACTGCCTGACCGGACTGGCGTTCGACGGACCACGGAAGGGCGAGCGGCTGACTCCGATCGCCACCATTGAGTCGGACTGGGGGCCGTGGCTCAAGGCCAACCCAGGTACGGTGGCTTATGCGATGATCCCGAAGTTCCAGCCCCAGAGCTCACCCGCGTCGGTTCTCCCGGAATCGAAAAAGACCCGCCCCCAACCCGACCCCCGACTGGGGGCCGAAGAGCGAGTCTTCGGGCTGACCCTGGGCGAAGCCAGCAGCGCATGGCCACTCAAGGTGTTCGCCGACCGGCCCGAGCTGCGAGCGGTCGTTCTGGGAGGTGAAAAGGCCGTGGTTCTCTGGGACGCCCGCACAAGGACCGCTGCGGCGTATGAACCCGTTACCGATGGCACGAGCACCGAGCCAGTCACCCTCGCGGTTGATAATGGCGATCCCCAGGCCCCGTGGATCGACCGCGAAACGGGTTCTCGCTGGTCCGTTGCCGGACGCGCCGTCTCGGGACCTCGCAAAGGACAGACCCTCCGCTGGCTACCCGGCCTGATGGTCAAGTGGTATGCCTGGGCCGGCACCTATCCAAAAACCCTGATCGAAGGATCCGATGAGACGAAGCGGGCCGCGAGCCGGTAATTCGGCAAAGTGATGAACACGCTTGGGTAACGCGCTCGCTCGTGCTCGCGGCTCATCGAGGCTGATCGTTCTGCGACGGCTCGTCGGGAAACTTGCCCACCAGGCGATAAATCGCGATGAGCGCTCGATTCATCATCGACTCGCCGGCGCCAAGCTCGATGGGAGAAACGCGTGGATCAGCGCCGTAGCCTCCCTCGGACGCGGCTTCAATCGTCGGGAAGTAAAGCAGATGGCCGTTGCAGTAACCGAAAACGAGCGTCCAGGGCAGGTAGGACCGCTGGCGCAGGCGAAGTGCGTGCTGAGCGAACGGCTCACCGGGAACACCGACGATGGCCAGCTCGCCATTGAGCACGACTGTCGTGAGCTCGGGGTTCATCCCGTGCTCGAACTCGCGAAAGAAATTGCGCACGCAGCTCGGGAAAGAATGATCGGGCGTAGAGCACGAAAGTGATCGAGCTCTTGAAATTTACCCGCGTGGTGAAGGAGAACCGGTCGATCGAGGCGGCCAGAGAGGGCCTCTTTGGGCTCGCCGTGCTGACTGCGCGGGCCAGGCTAATTGCTTCGTCGGCCAGCAGCTCGCCATACGACCGAGGATCGCGCTTGCCATCGGGGGGGCTGGCGCTCTGGTCTCCGGCCGCTCCCTGGATAAACACGCACGGCGCTTTCAGCGATGCTTCGACTCGGGCCTTCAAGTAGCCTGGATAGTCGGCGGAGAAGGAGAGCACCTTCTCGGAAGTAAGTACGGGATGCGCCGTGTAATGTACCAGCACGGCTATGGGCGAGCCGTCCAGGTGATCGAAGCGCATGAGCGTGAGCCGGGGATCGGTCGCTTTGTCGAGGCGCTTGCTGTGCCTGTTGCGGTTCAAACCGACGTCACGCGAGGCGACGCCCATCTTTGCTGGCTGGCGGTTCTTGTCGGCCTCGATGATCGCCGCGACGATCAGGCTGGGCAGTTCCCGCGCGTAGGCCACGGCATCATCGAATTTCCCCTTGCCGAATCCTTCTTCCGCCGTCAGCTCGATCACCGGCCCGTGGTGCGTGTGGCTGCCGCAGATCAAGACATGGCCGATGCCCTGGGCGGCGACGGACTGACGTATCTGGGCCATCATGGCCGGTGTCGGTCCCCGGCCCAGGTCCATGCCGACGATCGCCACTTTGGCTGGGCCGGCCTGGATCACCACTGCCTTGGCCTCCAGCCGGTCGATGACGCCCTGGGATAGTTGGTCGTGCCTGCCGCCATAACCCCACATCGGCACCGGCCGGACAGGTGTGATGTCGCGGCGGGCTGCGCCCACCATGAACGTAGACGTTTGCTTTTCCGGTCCGCCAGTCTCACTGGGCCGGGCTTGAGCAGCACCATCACTGTATGACGCCTGACTGCTTGACCATGGGATCAAGGCGATCAAGAAGAACCTGATCCATCGCTGGAGGCAGCCGATCATGGACCTGGGAATTGATGGCGTTTGCATGGAGTCCTCGGCCATTCGATGTACACGACTGACCGCCAAGCTCAAGATGTGGCCAACGTGTGAAAAATTGGTAATCCCTGCTGGGACACTTGCGTGCGCGCTCGTGTTGTGTAGAATAATGCGGCCGGTCCACGGTAAGCACGTCCATGTGACCGTATTCTCGGTAGCGACGGCTTTTCGGCCACGTGATTCTTGGCGGCCGCGGGAGAGCGGCTCGATCGGAAGTTGAACGCATCAGGCTTGCGGCAAGTTTCGTCTCCATGAGGGCTTCGTGAACTCATCGTTGGTCCGTGATTGCGCGGGATCGATCGCTTTCCAGCACCGGCCCACCAACCGGGAACTGATCCTGGTGACAGCGAGAGTCGATTCTTGGACGGAGGCCAGTGTTCATGGCGGAAAAGGCGACTGAGTCTCCGGTTCGGATCATCGGCAGCCGAGAGCTGCACCAGCACCTACCAACCATTCTCCGAGAGCTTGAAAACGGCAAAGTTCGATACGTCCTCACCGTACACGGCAAGCCGCGTGCGGTCCTCATCGGGGCTGAGCCTTACCTGAGCATGATCCTCGACGGCAAGCGACCAAGCGAGGCGCTCGTTGGTCTGCAATTGACCGCCCTCCTCGGTGGAAACCTCGACTCCCACTCGCTTGACGACCTCGAGCGAGCACTCGATCCGAGCATCGACTGAAACGGTACTGAAAGCCCGAACCGCAGGGGAATCGCAGCCACGCCCCTTGAATTCTCCGGGTGCCAACGAGCGACAGCATCACCCGGCCAAGCTATCGTCCCCGAGCGCGGCCGACTTCGTGGGCACGACAGTAACTTTGCGAGCCAGCCGGTTTCGTAAGAACTCCACGACGGCGGGCAGTATCGAGATCACGATGATGGCCAGGATCACCAGCTTGAAGTTCTTCTGAACGATTTCTCGTCCGCCGAACCACCATCCGCCCAGCAGGAAGAGCAAGACCCAGGCGATGCCTCCCGTCACGTTGTAGAGCGCGAAGCGATGGTAGGTCATCTTGCCGATGCCTGCCACGAACGGAGCAAAGGTCCGAATGATGGGAATGAAGCGGGCCAGGATGATCGTCACGCCGCCATAGGTTTCGTAGAACTCGTGCGCCTGCATCAGGTGCTTCTTGTTCAGGAGCCGAGACTCCTCGCGCGAGAAGACCTTGGGGCCCACGTAAAAGCCGATGGCGTAATTCACCGCATCTCCCGCGACGGCCGCGACAATCAGCAGCACGCAGGTGAGTGCGAGATTGATCGGCGAATCCGGGTGCGCGGCTACTGCTCCAACGGCGAATAGCAACGAGTCGCCGGGAAGAAAAGGCGTCGCGACCAGACCCGTCTCGGCGAAGATGATCCCGAAGAGGATCAGGTACAGCCACGGTCCCACCTGATGCGCAAGCGCATTTACGGAGTCTGGACTGAGGTGAAGAAACGTATTAAGAATCTGGCTGAGAAACTCCATCATCGGCTCCATCAGTTGGGGCAATTGGCGTCAGTTGCCCGGTCGGGACCAAGCGCGAGGGTCGTCAGAGCGCTCACTACTCATGGCGACGCCGGCTGAGTTCGGATCGCGGCTGTCTCGTCTCGAGACCGCACGGGCAAGCGGCACGTTGCGAATTCCCGCCGTGTCGCACACCGAGAGAACGTCGGCAAGGTCTTGATACGCAAGTGTAGCCTCGCCCCGGATCATGACCCCCTGATTGGCGTACCTGGCGCGAGCCTCTTGCAAAAACGTCGCAAGGCCCTTCAGGTCGTAGGTCGTCTCGTTCACGGCGACCGCGCCGGGACGGAGTATGGTGAGAACCATGTCGTCCGGGGCGGCGGTCAAGGGAGCGGCGGCGGCCACCTCGGGAACGGTCACCTTGAATTCGCTCTGGTCCCAATCGTACAGCCGCGTGGCCGCCATGAAGAATACTAGCAGGCAGAGAATCACGTCAACCATGGGTGTCATGTTAATGACAGGCAAATCGTCTTGATGTTGATAATTTGATAACATTGCCGGTGACTCGTCGGGCAGCGCGAACAGCGCCTCCAGGGCGGGCTCGGGCTCAATAAACGCGGGTCTCCTGACGCAATGCATCTGCCGGCGCCGGCACCGCGTGCCGTCGTTCCAGGCCGCCGGGACGAACCGCTTCGG
Source organism: uncultured Planctomycetaceae bacterium (assembly GCA_963813575.1). Lineage (GTDB taxonomy): Bacteria > Planctomycetota > Planctomycetia > Isosphaerales > Isosphaeraceae > Aquisphaera. The sequence continues at coordinate 525,353 of CAWFAF010000038.1, read as the reverse complement.
CGCTGACCAACTCGATCACCTGGCGCGTCTTCTCGTCGAGCTCGCGTACCAGAAGATCGACCCGGTTCATCAGATAGTAATATGCCGTGACGGCGAAGATCGCGATCACCAGCCCCAGTGCGGTGGCCACGAGCGCCAGGCTGATTCCCTGCGCCAGGGCCTCACCCCGCGCGGGCCCGATCTTGCCGCCCAATGCGTCGAACGATTGGATGATTCCCACCACGGTTCCCAGCAGGCCGAGCAATGGCCCGAGGGTCGCCAGGCCGCTCAGGAGGCGCAGGTTGCGCTTGAGCTCGATCAGCTCGCCGGCCGCGTCAAAGCTGAGGTTCTGGCGGATTGTCGCTCCTGGCTGACCCCAGGCTTTGACGGCCAGCGCAAAGATGCGCGCCGCGGGACTTTCATTGGCCTTGCAAAGCTCCAGGGCACGATCGCGTTCGAGCTTGCCGGCGGAGAGACGTTCCAGAAAGCGATCGACGAATTCGGCGGGAACAACTCGCTTCCGCCGCAGAGCAAGCAGCCTTTCGAGCGCGATTCCCACCGTGAAGATCGAGCAGACCGCCAGAGGCCAGAGCATGGGATTGGCCTGGAACAAGAGCTGAAGCAGGGTCGCCCGGTTCACGCCCGGTCGCACACCGTCGTCGGCCGAGCCAGGCGCCGGAGGCGCCGGGCTTGGTGCCGGTTCGGCCGCGGCGCCGCGACTGGTCGCCGTCGGCTCCTGCGCGCAGCGGATGACCCAGCCGTGAGGAATGCTGTCGATGCCAGCGCGATAAGCAAAAGTAAACGTGAGGACTTCAAAACGGCCATAAATCCATTCCCGTGCGAGGTCCGAACAGCCACGGTGATGGAATGATAGTAAAGAGATGCTCGCCTTCTGGGAAGTGAAACCGCCGGGGCGGGACGTTGTTCCCTTTCCCCGGCGGCATTGTTGGTCCTCTGCCCGCCTGGCCGCGTACTGACAAATTGCGACCGAACGCCTCAACGTCTCAGCCAGTTCAAACCCATTCCGCCGAACAGCGAGCTGAGCCGGCTGCGTCTGGCGGGGGCCGGAGACGGCCACCGGGGCGGTCGCGGCGTCGCCGCCGAGAATGGCACCGTCGGCAGTCTGCGTCATGACTCTCGAGTTTGGATCGCCCACTGGCGCCGCTTCCTCCACGGCCGGCAAGCCAGCGTCGGGCATGGCTAGCAGCGGGCCGCGGTCGGCGAGGGAGGCACGATCGCTCTGATCTTCGTTCCTTGACGCTCGAGGGGGCGGCGGCGCGTTGCCGGGATCGCCAGGCGGGGCTAAATCCGGGATTGTGGGTTCGGATGGCCGGGCTGGCTGGGTAGGTCTCGGTGCGGCCGGGCGGCGTGCCGGCGCGCCGAGCCGGCGCGTCTTGATTGGGTCGATCCATGTCGAATGGCGATCGTTCGTTTTCAGCCGGCGGATTGGGAATCGCCGGGCGTCCCCGGTCGGGGGCTGCCTCCATGTCTCGCTCGTCACCCTCCTCGGGAGGAGCCGCTTCAGGAGGCTTGATCGGCAACTTTTCGAGTTCTTTCTCGCGATTGGCCGCCTCGGGACTGCGGAACCCCCAACCGTCTGGAAACCGCCTCCAGACCGTCGGATGATAGCCGAAATACTGCGTTCGATTCAGTCTGTAGACCGGATCTTCTTCGGGACACGGAACCCTTTGCCGCCGGATCGGGTGCAACGGAAAGAGGCCGCTCTGCTGGGCCTCCGCCAGTCCTGAAAGGCTCACGAGAACCGTCAGCACACCCAGAACCAGCCCGTGTTTCCTCCTCCATGATATCATCAGCATTCCTTGCCTCGTCCTGTCGCGGTGACTTGGTTCGCCCCCGAAGTCCCTGGGCGGAGGCCCACCCAGACTGGCACAACCTCTCGCTGGTTCGATCGGGCGGGTGAATTGGATGTCTCCAGTGAAATTGGTGAAATTGGGAAGATTCCGCATTTTACGCAATTATCGATTGGAGGGGTCTTGCACTTGATGCCGTTTTTGAGCCGAGCCGCTGTCGCGCACCCGGAAATATCAGAGAGGGAGCCTGATCCGAGCCGATGTCTAACGAGACGCGACGGCCTCGCCACCGGTCGGGCCGGATAGCCCGCGCCGAACGAGTTTCAGGAGGGAGTCGGAGCCAATGCACGGACGAGATCGCTGGTTATCGAGTTTCGCGTTCCAAATGATCGCCGCACTTGCGGCCTGCGGTGCCGCCGAGGCCCAGACCGCTGCGAACGGATTGACAGCCGCGGGCACTGGGACCAGGATCGATCCCTACGCTTTCGGTGCAGCACCCGCCGCGCCCGGGGCCTATGGCGCCGCTATGGCCGCGCAAGCCGCGACGGCCGCGCAAGCCGCGGCAGCCGCGCAAGCTGCGGCTGCGAACCAAAGCCTGGTCACTCCGAATCCGGCGCTCGACCCGCTCGGGCTCAACTACGTCTATGGCCCCGCGTACGGATCAGCGGTGCCGATGACCGGAACTCAGGCTGGACTTTCGATGCTGATGATGCAGCAACGCATGTTAGGCATCGGCAATGGCCAGCTCAGTGGTGTGCGGGGCGGGGCCGTGGGCGGAGCCGGGGCCCGGGCCGACGGGCTGGCACCGCGGGACGGCGGTGGCGCGGCAACTTCGCGTGCCATTGCCGCGCACACCAGAAACATGAACATTCCGGGTGGCCAGGCCGCGCGCTATTTCAATCGGGGCGGAGCGCCGCCGGTTCGCAATCAGCCGTCTTTCCAGCGTACGACTCGTTATTTCCCCCAGACCGGGCAATAAAGGGAAACTAGCTCGATTCGATTTGAGCGAGCGTGCGATTGTGCCGATTGTAAGTCGTGTCAAGACCGATCTGGCACGACACGGGCCGGCTCCGCGACGCGGAGCGAATCGGTCGGAGAACAGGATCGGATCGGCGCGAGCTGGACCGGCTGCGAGGGATCGCGGCGTTTGCTCCCGTCCGAAACTTCGGGGTGCTGTTCAGCCGGCCTGGGAGTGCCGGGAGGGAGTGGTGCATGGATCGCACAAGAAGAATCCGCCGGACCGGCTGGTTGCTCATCGTGGCCGTCTGCGCCGCATGTGGTTGCCAGACCGTCAAGACTCCGGAAGAAAAGATTGCCAGTAGTGGTATCCCCACTGAGTTCAAGAAAGTATCGATGCCCGACTATGTCGTCGAGCCACCAGACCTCATGCTGGTCGAGGTTCTCGAAGCCTTGCCCGGCCGGCCCATCTCGGGCGAGCGGCTGGTCCGGCCCGACGGCAAAATATCATTGGGGTTCTACGGCGATGTGTACGTCGCCGGGCTCACGATCCCCGAAATCAAGGAAAAGATCATCTTCCATCTGCGTAAGTTCCTGACCGATGAAGTCCTCGGCCTGATTGAGATCGATCCCGACACGAATGGTCCGATCATGGGCGAAGATAACAAACCGAAGATCATCGATCCCAGGGATTGTGACCGCGTGTTCGTCGACGTCACCGCCTATAACAGCAAGAATTACTACGTAGAAGGTGATGTGGGATCTCCCGGTCGTTTGCCGATCACGGGCAACGAAACCGTGCTCGATGCGATTCACTTCGCCGGTGGCTTGATCCCGACGGCCGCTCCGCAAAACATCCGCCTGGTTCGTCCAGCGCCTCCCGGGGCGTGCTGCGAGCAGCTTCTGCCGGTAAACCTGGCAGCGATCATCAGCGGCGGCGATTCCACGACCAATTACCAGATCATGCCGGGAGACCGGATTGTCGTCTATCGCGACCCGATCGTTCGCACCACGGTCTTCATTGATCGCCTGGCGGCACCTTTCCAGACCGTGCTCAACTCGATCCTCCAGTACTCGTTCACTGCCAGGTCCGTCGAGTTCCTCAGACTTGGTGCCCGAGGCGTGGGTGGTGCCGCGGGAACGGCGACCAGGACTACCCCCACCTTGCCTAACCAGCCGGGAGCTCGGTAGGTTTTTCCCTTCGAGCGGTCTCGCGTGACAATTTGTTCCGAACACACCGCGAAGAAGCTGAGCCGGTCCCCTTTCCGCCCGCGGCAAGTGGACCGGCTCGGTTGTTGTGAGGCCCGCACCGAAACGCGTGTGGCGGAGCCGTTCGCCAAGACGTGTTGACCTTGCTGGCAACCTCGTTAAATTTTGAGGAGAGCGACCATCGGGGAGCAGACAACGACTTCGCGCGGGGTGATCCGGTCCGGTCACGGGCCGCGGCGAACTGGCCGAGAATCCTTCCAGGTAGTGCTTGATGATGTCGTGGATCAGGTCAGAGGATGATGGCATTGTGCAATCGTCGTCACGGAAGGGCGGCCGCCTCCTCCTGCTCAGGGCGGCACTGCTCGCGATCCTGGCGTGTGCCGCGGTTCCCGGCTCGCTCTTGCTCCGTCCCTGGACCGGCAGCAATCTCGGCATCGTGCACGGGGGCCGTGTGATCCGCGCCGCCCAACCGACCTCGGGCCTTCCCGCTTTGATTCATGATTACCACCTCGCGTCGATCTTGAACCTGCGAGGAGGATCGATTCGAGACTGGTGGTACACCGATGAAGTGGAGACGGCGAGGAAGAGCCAGGTCGCGTTCTTCGATCTTCCCTTGAGCGCCACCAAGCGGCCGTCGCGCCGGGATCTGCTGAGACTGATCGCTACCCTCGATCGCTGCGAGTACCCGCTCTTGATTCATTGCAAGGCGGGTGCCGACCGGACCGGACTGGCCACGGCCGTGTATCTCATGATGCACTGCAACGAGCCTCCGAGTCAGGCGCTTCGAGCTTTCACGATCTATCACAGCCACGTCCCGCTCTTCGGCACCGAGCATCTGCACGAACCGATCGATGAATATGCAGCCTGGCTCGACGCCAAGGGACTGGAACACACTCCCGAACGATTCCGAGCGTGGGTCAAGAACGAATACCAGGCCGAAGACCCCGGCGTTGATGCTCCCCCAGTCGAGCCCGGCCCGCGAAAGCCGATCTGAGATCCGTCAAAGTGCGACTCACATCCGAGTTCCTGGGGTGGGTCGAACAGAATGCGAGGCCCACCATGCTGCCGCGTCACCTGTGACCCACCTACTCTTCCCCGATGGTCAGCACGACGCGGAAGCGTGCCTTACCGCTCATCATGCGGTCGTAGGCTTCAGAGACGCGATCCAGGGGGAAGGTCTCGTTCATCGAGCGAACGCCGGAACGCGCACTGAAGGCGAGCGTATCCTGCGAGTCGATCGACGTGCCGGAGTACCAGCCCTTGACCGAGCGGGATCCCGTGAGCAGAAACAGCGGCGAGACCTGCATCGACTCGGCCGCGCCGAGCACCATCAGCGTGCCATTCACGGCCAGGCCGCCCTGGACGGCGGCCATCGCCTCGCCGCTGATGGCCGTCGCCAGGATCACCTTGGCGCCACCCAGCTTGTTGAGCTCGGCCGCGGGGTCCTGAGCCTGGCTATCGATGTAGAGCCGCCGCGCCCGAGCTGGCGGGCGAGCGGCTCCTTGTCGTTCCCGCGGGCGATGCCGACTGTGTGAAAGCCCATCTTCGCGGCGTACTGGACGCCGAGATGGCCAAGGCCGCCCAGGCCAAGCACGGCGACGACGTCGCCGGCCCGCGCCCCGCTATTCCGAAGTGCATTGAACGTGGTGAGCCCGGCGCACATGAGCGGGGCCGCCTCGACCGGCGGGCAGATCGGCGGGCATGAGCGCGACCGCGCTGGCGGGGGCGACCATATACTCCCCGTAGCCGCCGTCATAGGTGACGCCGGTCACCTGGCCGCGCACGCAGGCGAAGAACTCGCCCCGCCGGCAGTGGTCGCAATACCCGCAATAACCGCCGTTCCAGCCGACGCCAACCCTCTGGCCCGGCTCCCAGCCGAGAACGCCGGGGCCGACCGCGTCGATCACGCCGGCCACCTCGTGCCCGGGGACGCGCGGGTACTGGATCCCCGGCATCAGCCCGTCTTTCGTCACCGAATCGCTGTGGCAGATGCCGCAAGCCAGCACCCTGATCCGCACCGTCCCCGGGCCCGGCTCCGGCACGGGCCGCTCCACAAGTTCCAGCGGCCCTTTCGGCTCAGAGACCTGTGCGACTCGCATCGAGGCCATGTTTTCTCCCTCACTCAACTGTCATCAAGCCACGGGCTCGAAGCGAGCGGCCCACCTCCCTGGCCGACCAGTCGCGCCTTGCCAACCCGCTGGCGGACTTATTGTACGCGTCGAAGTCAGCCGGGCAAATCTGCTCTTATTCGCGTGTTCCGCACATCGCGAACTTGCGTCGCGTGCTGTGGGCAGACGCCGTGCGATCAATTGCGCTCACCAACCGCTGCAACGGTTTGACGTCGCGATCGGAGCCTTTCGCCAACTTGAACTTCAGCAAGGAAATAGAACACGCGGGGATGTACGGTGTGGCACCGTGAAACCTTCTTAATCTAAGCCTCGTGGTTCTTGACTGGCATTGTCACCGATGATACACGTTGACACCCGAGCCTTGTCGTATCGGGACGAATACGTGCTTAACTACATTTGTGATCGACCTCCTTTAGCGATGACGGTAGGGCTTTCCTGTTCCGTTCCTGAAACGGAAGAGATCAACCCTGAAGACGAATTCGAGAGCAACGGCTTCATGACGAGGCTCAAGACAGGCATGGTAACAACCATACGGTTCAACTCAGCCTTATGTCAGGGTGACTGTCCCAAGACAGAGCTATCCGGGTTGCCCGAAATCCCCAATCGAGGTATTCGACAGCGCGTTCAACAGATTGACCATGCCTACACGCAGCGAGCCCACCATCGCGGTGTGTTAGCACAGTCCACGGTCGCAGTCCGTACCAGCGATGCTTCGCTGTAAGAGGCGGCCGAGTCCACCCATGGGTTTCCCCGCGCCTGATCGCATCGTCATAGCCATCCGCTTGTAAACCGCCCACGCGTCCGATCCCTGCTTCGTTGCCTGGGTCCCGAGGCGGGGTCTCCGGCGAAGACTGTCTTATTTATGTGTCGATCCGGCTGCCATCCCTAGAGAGGAATACCATCGATGTGGCAACTCCTGACGCCTTTTCGCAAGCGGGTTGAGGCCAGACACACCCCGGCTCGTCGTCCCCGGCGGTATCGGCCGCATTGCAAGCCCCTTGAGGATCGCTGCCTCCTGTCCGTCTCCCTGACGGACAGCGGACCACCTGTCCCCCTGGTCGGATCGCCGGTCGTCTGGACGGCGACGGCCAGCGGCCACGGGACAACACCCGTCTACCAGTTCAGCGTCGGACCGACCGGCGGTGCGTCCCAGATGGTTCGCGACTTCAGCCCCAGCAACAGCTTCACCTGGAACCCCATGCAGGAGGGTAGCTATGACATCCAGGTGACCGTCAAGGACAGCTTCAGCGCCTCGACCGGCGAGTCCGCGAGCGCGACCTATACGGCGAAGTCGCGGGTCGTCGGGACCAGCGCGGTGATCAGCCCCATGTCCAACCCCCTGGTCGCCCTGTACAGTGCGCCGCCCTCCGCCGGCAGTTCGATGTACGTCCAGTTCAGCCCAGCAGGGCCCCAACCTGTCCTGGCACAGTACCGCCCCGCTGCCCATCGTGCCGGGGGAGAGCACCAACTTCATCGTGGCCGGCATGCTGCCCAACACGACGTACCTCATGAGGCACGTCCTGGATGATGGGACGACCTCCGCCCCTCTGACGTTCACGACCGGGAGCCTGCCGACGAACTTGACTTTCCCCACCTTCACCGTGCTGCAGGCGCCTGCCCCCGGTACTGACCTGACTCAGGACATGGTTTTCCACGTCGGGCTCGCGACCCGGCCGGCACCGTCAATACCCTGGCGACGGACCTGCAGGGCAACGTCGTATGGTACTATGACTCGGTGGCCAACAACTTCCCCAACTATGCCACGACCCTTGTGCCGGGCGGCACGGTGCTCTTGCTGGGCGGCCACAGTCGACGGCGCCGGGGGCTTCGACACGCTGCGGGAGATCGACCTGGCCGGCGACACCCTGCGCGAGACGAACATCGATGCCGTCAACGCCGAACTGGCCGCGATGGGGCAGCACTCGATCACCAACTTCAACCACGACGCCCAGCGCCTGCCCAACGGGGACACGGCCGTCCTGGCCGACGACTCCGAGGACCATCAACGTCAACGGCACCCCCACCACGTACAACGGCGACATGGTCCTCGTCCTGGACCAGAACTTCCAGGTGGCGTGGGTCTGGGACGCCTTCGACTGGCTCGACACCAACCGCCTCGCCACGCGATGGCGAGGGCCCGAGCGACTGGCTGCACGCCAACGCCATCGCCTGGTCGCCCGCAGACGGGGACCTGTTGGTCTCCCTGCGCTCCCAGGACTGGGTGATCAAGATCGATTACGCCAACGGGACCGGCGACGGCCACGTCGTCTGGCGGCTGGGGCAGGGCGGCGATTTCACCATCAATTCCCTCGGACCCCTACCCGTGGTTCTCCCACCAGCACGACGCGCGCTATATCAACGACACGACGATCGTGCTCTTCGATGACGGGAACACCCGCCACGATACGACCCCGTACAAGGATAGCCGCGGGCAGGAGCTGGTCCTCGACGAGACAGACGATGCACGGCGACGCTGGTGGTCAATGCCGACCTGGGCAACTACTCCGCCGCCCTGGGGGGCGCGCAGAGGCTCCCCAACGGGAACCTCGACTTCACGTCCGGGACGTCGTCACGGGCAGTCGATCGAGGTGCTCCCCGACGGCACCAAGACTTATGTGCAACAGATGACCGGCCTCGAGTATCGCTCCTACTTCATGAGCACCCTCTACGGCTACCCCCGCCGACCTCTACGACCCCGGGTTCGAGTACCCGCCCCAGGGGACGGGCCCGTCGGCCTACCACTATCGCCCCACGGGCTCGGCGTGGAGCTTCAGCGGCTCGGCCGGCTTGGCGGGCAACAGCAGCGGCTTCACCAGCGGCAATCCCAACGCCCCACAGGGCAGCCAGGTCGCCTTCGTCCAGAAGACCGGCAGGATCAGCCAGGCGGTGAATTTCGCGGCGGCCGGCTCCTACGTGATCAGTTTCAGCGCCGCCCAGCGGGCCAACTTCGGCACCAGCAAAGAGACGGTCCAGGTGCTGGTGGACGGCACGGTGGTGGACACCTTCACCCCAGCCGGCACCGGCTATGCCACCTACACCACCGCCGCGTTCCATGTGGCCGCCGGCGGCCACACCATCAGCTTCGTCGGCGTCGATCCCAGCGGGGCCGATTACACCGCCTTTCTCGATGGAGTCAGCATCGACAGCCTGTCGCCGCCGGCGCCCTCCGACCCCGAATTTCGTCAACCTGTCCTCCGCCTTCAACCGGACGGGGATCGTGGCCGACGGTGCGTCGTTCGTCGGGAGCGGGCTCGACAGCTACGGCTATGCCCTCTCCTCCGGCCTGGTCGGGACGACCGTGACCACCGGCGGCGCCATCTTCCACCTCGGGCCCGCCGGGGCCAGGACGTCGTCAGCGCCGCCGGGCAGACCATCCCCTGTCGCCGGGCAACGACGCGGCGCTGAAGCTGCTGGCGACCGGCGTCAATGGTGCACCAGCCGAACCAGACCTTCACCGTGACCTACACCGACGGGACGACGGCGAGGTTCACGCAGTCGATCAGTGACTGGGCCATACCGCAGGGCTACGCCGGGGAGTCGACGGCGCTGACGACCGCCTATCGCGACACCTCCGGCGGGGCGCAGCAGGCCGGGCACGTTCCGCCTCTACGAGTACACGTTCGCGCTCGACCCCACCAAGACGGTCAAGAGCCTCACCCTGCCCGATGACTCCCACGTCGAGGTGCTCGCCGCCACGCTCGTCCCCGCGGGCACGACGCAGTCAACCTCTCCTCCGCCTTCAACCGGACGGGGATCGTGGCCGACGGGACGCCATTCAGCGGGGGCGGGCTCGACGGCTACGGCTACGCCTTCTCCTCCAGCCTGCTCGGGACTAGCCTGACCGCCGGCGGCGCCATCTTCGGCTTCGGCCCCGCCGGCGCCCCGACGTCGTCAGCGCCGCCGGGCAGACCATCGCCCTGCCGACGGGCAACGACGCGTGCTGAAGCTGCTGGCGACCGGCGTCAACGGTAGCCAGCCGAACCAGACCTTCACCGTGACCTACACCGACGGGACGACGGCGACGTTCACGCAGTCGATCAGCGACTGGGCCATACCACAGGGTACGCCGGGGAGGCGACGGCGCTGACGACCAGCCTATCGCGACACCGCCGACGGGAGCGCAGCAGGCCGGGCAGTTCAACGTCTACGAGTACACGTTCGCGCTCGACCCCACCAAGACGGTCCAGAGCCTCACCCTGCCCGTGGACGCCAACGTCGAGGTGCTCGCCGCCACGCTCATCCCCGCAGGCACGACGCAAGTTAACCTCTCTCCGCCTTCAACCGGACGGGGATCGTGGCCGACGGGACGCCGTTCAGCGGGGGCGGGCTCGACGGCTACGGCTACGCCTTCTCCTCCAGCCTGCTCGGGACGAGCCTGACCGCCGGCGGCGCCATCTTCGGCTTCGGCCCCGCCGGCGCCGCCGACGTCGTCAGCGCCGCCGGGCAGACCATCGCCCTGCCGACGGGCAACGACGCGGCTGAAGCTGCTGGCGACCGGCGTCAACGGCGCCCAGCCGAACCAGACCTTCACCGTGACCTACACCGACGGGACGACGGCGACGTTCACGCAGTCGATCAGCGACTGGGCCATACCGCAGGGGTATCGCCGGCGAGACGACGGCGCTGACGACCAGCTATCGCGACACCGCCAGCGGGGGGCAGCAAGCCGGCAAGTTCCGGATCTATGAGTACACGTTCGCGCTGGACCCCACGAAGACGGTCAAGAGCCTCACCCTGCCCGTGGACGCGAACGTCGAGGTGCTGGCGATCGACGTCCTGCCGTGACGACCTGATCGGCGAACGGCCCGGCGGTAGACACCATCACTCCCTCGGGCACCAGCTACGCCACCTACACGACCGCCACGTTTAACGTGACGGCCGGCAACCACACCATCGCACGTCGTCGGTGTCGATCCCAGCGGGTCGGACTACACCGCCTTGGTTGACCAGGCCATTATGCAATTTGTCGGATAAGGCCCGGCTCTTTGGGCGTCTATGCCGTGGATTACTTTCCGCGCGTAGTCATCAGAGGCCGCAGGTTGTCGCTGCTCCTGCCTCCCGAACGGGTCAGGAGCCGTTTTCCAGATCCCGATCGGCCGACGGGATGGTCACTTGTAGAGGAGATGACGGGCACGGACCTTGTGTAACTGCTGGAGTCCCACCCACCAACAGTTCTCAACGGCCTCGGCCCTGCGGCCTTTGCGAATCGCCTCGTAGGCGGGGCGGTGGCCGCGTATCCGCAGGATTGCCGCCGGGTTCCACCTTTCCGGGTACAGCTTGCGGAGAGTCAGTGCCAGAGCCACGCCGAGGTTGAGGGCCTCAAACTTGCTCCAGTCGGTGATCGGAATCTGAACTCCTCCGCAGCGCTGTCCCGCGTAACTGCGCCTCTTTCGGGACAAACCAGTTCGAAGTGAAGCATGCACCGCAAACGTCGCTTGAGTTGAGCCCATCACACAGCCAGTCCGCCCCGGACGGCGGCCATCGCATCGCCGCTGGTGGCCGTGGCCACGATGAGCTTCGGCACCCATCCGCTGGTTCGGCTCTTGCGCCACCTGGGCCGCATGCCGCGAGCGGCCGCTCTGTCCTCTGTCGATGTCCCCTACCGGGCGCAAAGGGAACGACCTCACTATCGTAATCGTTGGGCATCTCGAGATCCCCGGAAGTGAATGGAACAGACACAGGTTGATGCGAGTGGCATTGTGAATCCTTGTTAATGTTCTCCTCGTGGTTCTTGACTGGCATTGTCACCGATGATACTCGTTGACACACCGAGTCTTGTCCTATCAGGACGGATGCGTGCTAAACTACGTAGGTTACTCGACTGCTCCAGGCAATCGAGGGAAGGGCTTTCCCGTTCCGTTCGTGGAAGAGAAACGACCCTTCGTGAGGAAGACTCCGAGAGCGACGACATCATGACGAGGCCAAAACCGACAGGCTAACGACCATAAGGTTCAAGGTAAGCCCTATGGCAGGGTCAATTGTCCAAAGGACAGATCTATTCGGCTTACCCGAGATCCCCAGTTGAGGTATCCGACCAGCGCAGTTCAATCAGACTGACCAGCCTACACGCATCGAGTCTACCATCTCGGTGTGTTAGCGCGGTCCACGGTCGCCCTGCATACCAGCGCGGCTTCGCGTGTAAGAGGCGGCCGAGCCCGCCCAGTGAGATTTCCCGCGTGCTGATTGTACGCGTCATCAGCCATCCGTTTGTGAACCGCGCTAGCATAGGTCTGATCCCCGATTCGGTTGCCAGGGCCCCGAGGCGGGGCTTCCGGCAAACATCGGCTTATTTCCGTGCCCATCCGGCTGCCATCCCTTGAGAGGAATACCTTCGATGTGGCAACTCCTGACGCCTTTTCGCAAGCGGGTTGAGACCAGACACACCCCGGCTCGTCGTCCCCGGTGGTATCGGCCGCACTGCAGGTCCCTGAGGATCGCTGCCTCCTGTCCGTCTCCCTGACGGACAGCGCACCACCTGTCCCCCTGGTCGGATCGCCAGTCGTCTGGACGGCGACCGCCAGCGGCCACGGGACAACACCCGTCTACCAGTTCAGCGTCGAACCGAGCGGCGGTGCGTCCCAGATCGTTCGTGACTTCAGCCCCAGCAACAGCTTCACATGGGACCCCATGCAGGAGGGCAGCTATGACATCCAGGTGACCGTCAAGGACAGCTTCGGCGCCTCGACCGGCGAGTCCGCGGACGCGTCCTATACGGCGGAGTCGCGGGTCGTCGGGACCAGCGCGGTGATCAGCCCCACGTCCAACCCCCTGGTCGCCCTGTACAGCGCGCCGCCCTCCGCCGGCAGTTCGATGTACGTCCAGTTCAGCCAGCAGGGCCCCAACCTGTCCTGGCACAGTACCGCCCCGCTGCCCATCGTGCCGGGGCAGAGCACCAACTTCATCGTCGCGGGCATGCTGCCCAACACGACGTACCTCATGAGGCACGTCCTGAACGATGGGACGATCTCCGCCCCTCTGGCGTTCACGACCGGGAGCCTGCCGACGAACTTGACCTTCCCCACCTTCACCGTACCGCAGGCGCCTTCCCCCGGCACTGACCCGACTCAGGACATGATTTTCCACATCGGGATCGGGCCCCGGCCAGGCACAGTCAATACCGTGGCGACGGACCTGTCGGGCAACGTCGAATGGTACTATGACCCGGTGGCCAACAACTTCCCCAGCTATGCCACGACCCTCGTGCCGGGCGGCACGGTGCTCTTGCTGGGCGGCAAGGCCTCAGCGAGCCGGGGGAGCGGACACGCTGCGGGAGATCGACCTGGCCGGCGACACCCTGCGCGAGACGAACGTCGATGCCGTCAACGCCGAGCTGGCCGCGCTGGGGCAGCACTCGATCACCGACTTCAACCACGACGTCCAGCTCCTGCCCAACGGGGACACGGCCGTCCTGGCCACGACGTCGAGGACCATCAACGTCAACGGCACCCCCACCACGTACAACGGCGACATGGTCCTCGTCCTGGACCGGAACTTCCAGGTGGCGTGGGTCTGGGACCCCTTCCAGTGGCTCGACACCAACCGCCTCCCCACGCTGGGCGAGGGCCCGGGCGACTGGCTGCACGCCAACGCCATCGCCTGGTCGCCCGAAGACGGGGACCTGATCGTCTCCCTGCGCTACCAGGACTGGGTGATCAAGATCGATTACGCCAACGGGACCGGCGACGGCCACGTCGTCTGGCGGTTGGGCCAGGGCGGCGATTTCACCATCAATTCCTCCTCGGACCCCTCCCCGTGGTTCTCCCACCAGCACGACGCGCGCTATATCAACGACTCGACGATCGTGCTCTTCGATGACGGGAACGCCCGCCACGCGACAGACCCGAATGCGGATAGCCGCGGTCAGGAATGGTCCTCAACGAGCAGACGATGACGGCGACGCTGGTGGTCAATGCCGACCTGGGCAACTACTCCTCCGCCCTGGGGGGCGCGCAGAGGCTCCCCAACGGGAATCTTGTCTTCACGTCCGGGTTCCCGGGTCAGCCCCACGTCCGGGCAGTCGATCGAGGTGCTGCCCGATGGCACCAAGACTTATGTGCAACAGATGACCGGCACTGAGTATCGCTCCTACTTCATGAGCACGCTCTACGGCACCCCCACCAACCTCCTCGACCCCGGGTTCGAGTACCCGACCCAGGGGACGGGCCCATCGGCCTACCAGTATCGTCCCACGGGCTCGGCGTGGAGCTTCAGCGGCTCGGCCGGCCTGGCGGGCAACGGCAGCGGCTTCACCTGCGGGCAACCCCAACGCACCGCAGGGCAGCCAGGTCGCCTTCATCCAGAAGACCGGCTCGATCAGCCAGGCGGTGAATTTCGCGGCGGCCGGCTCCTACCTGATCAGTTTCAGCGCCGCCCAGCGCGGCAACTTCGGCACCAGCAACGAGACGGTCCAGGTGCTGGTGGACGGCACGGTGGTGGGCACCATCACCCCCGCCGGCACCAGCTACGCCACCTACACGACCGCCTCGTTCCACGTGACCGCCGGCAGCCACACCATCACCTTCGTCGGCGTCGATCCCAGCGGGGCCGACTACACCGCCTTCCTCGACCAGGTCAGCATCGACAACCTGTCGCCGCCGGCGTTCCTGACCCCAATTTCGTTGACCTCGTCCTCCGCCTTCAACCGGACGGGGATCGCGGCCGACGGTGTCGCCGTTCGATGGGAGCGGGCTCGACCGCTATCGGCTATGCCCTCTCCTCCGGCCTGGTAGGGACGACCGTGACCACCGGCGACGCCGCCTTCCATCTCGGGCCCGCCGGGGCCAGGACGTCGTCAGCGCCGCCGGGCAGATCATCCCATTGTCGCCGGGCAACGACACGGCGCTGAAGCTGCTGGCGACCGGTGTCAATGGTGCACAGCCGAACCAGACCTTCACCGTCGACCTACACCGACGGGACGACGGCGAGGTTCACGCAGTCGATCAGCGACTGGGCCATCCCGCAGGGGTTCGCCGGGGAGACGACGGCGCTGACGACCGCCTATCGCGACACCTGCCAGCGGGGGTTGACAGGCCGGGCGGTTCCGCGTCTACGAGTACACGTTCGCCGCTGGACCCCACCAAGACGGTCCAGAGCCTCACCCTGCCCGTGGACTCGCACGTCGAGGTGTTCGCCGCCGCGCTCGTCCCCGCGGGCACGACGCAAGTTAACCTCTCCTCCGCCTTCAACCGAACGGGGATCGAGGCCGACCGGGACGCCATTCGGCGGGGGTGGGCTCGACGGCTACGGCTACGCCTTCTCCTCCAGCCTGCTCGGGACTAGCCTGACCGCCGGCGGCGCCATCTTCGGCTTCGGCCCGGCCGGCGCCCCCCGACGTCGTCAGCGCCGCCGGCCAGACCATCACCCTGCCGACGGGCAACGACGCGGTGCTGAAGCTGCTGGCGACCGGTGTCAATGGTGCACAGCCGAACCAGACCTTCACCGTCACCGTACACCAGCGGCACGACTACGAGCGTTCTCGACGCAGTCAATATCTACGACTCGCCGTGGGGCCTACTACCCCAGCTTGGGTACCCGAGAAACGGACGGGCCCGTTGGCCTACCGGCTATCGCGCCACCGCTCAGCGGGAGCTTCAGCATCGGCCGGCCAGTCGGGCAACGGCAGCGCTTCACCTCGGGCAACCCCAACGATCCGCAGGGTCCAGATCGCCTTCCTCCAAAGAACGGCATCGATCAGCCAGACGGTGAATTTCGCGGCGGCCGCTCGTACGCGATCAGTGGCAGCGCGCCCAGCGGGGCAACTTCGGCACCAGCGACGAGCGTCCAGGTGCTGGCGGACGGCCCGGCGGTAGACACCATCACTCCCTCGGGCACCAGCTACGCCACCTACACGACCGCCACGTTCAACGTGACGGCCGGCAACCACACCATCGCATTCGTCGGTGTCGATCCCAGCGGGTCCGACTACACCGCCTTGGTCGACCAGGCCATTATGCAATTTGTCGGATAAGGCCCGGCTTGGTGGGTGTCTACGTGGCCGAGCGGTTTCCGCGCTCGGTCACCATTGACCGCAGGTTGTCGCCGCTCCTACATCCCGAACGCGTCAGGAGCAGTCTCCCACATCCCGATCGGCCGAAACGGAACGTCACTTGTAGAGGAGATAACGGGCGCGGATCTTGCGAAATTCCTCGAGTCCAACCCACCAACTGTTCTCGATGATCTCGGCACTCTGGCCGCTCCGTATCGCCTCGTAGGCCTGCCGGTGGCAGAGCATCCGCAGGATCGGCTCCGGGTTCCACTTGTCCGGGTACAGCTTGCGGAGTGTCACCGCCAGGGCCACGCCAAGCTTGAGGGGCTCAAACTTGCTCCAGTCGGTGATCAAGATCTGAACTCCTCCGCAGCGCTCTCCCGCGTACTGCCGCTCTCTGGGCACAAACCAGATCGGAGTGAAGCGTGCACCAGGAACGTCGCAAGAGCTGAGCGCATCGGCAAAACTGCGGGGATCAATCCAGGGTGCTCCCACCCGCTCGAACGGGGTGTCGGTGCCGCGGCCGGTGGCGAGATTGGTGGCCTCGAGCCAGCCGACTCCGGGATAGAGCATGGCTTCCGTGAGGCTGCGCATGTTGGGTGAAGGATTGATCCATAACAGGTCGGTCTGGTCGAACGTTTGCTCTCGTGACCATCCCTTGCACGCGATGACATCGAGCTGGGCCTCGATGCCGCGCTCGTGGTTATAAAGCAGGGCGAGCTCACCCAGTGTCATGCCGTGGCGGACCGGCAACGCATGATAGGCGATGAACGAGCCGAGGTCAGGGTCGCGAACCGGCCCCGCAACCTCGATTCCCCCGATCGGGTTGGGCCGGTCGAGAACCACCAGCTTTTTGCCGCTCTCCTTGACCGCCTCGAGCACCAGGCCCAGCGTGGTGCTGTACGTGTAGTACCGCACGCCGATGTCCTGGATGTCGAAGACCAGTATGTCGAGCCCTTCGAGATCTTTGGGCGACGGTTTCTTTCTGGATCCGTACAGGCTAACGATCGGCAGACCTGTGGCCTGATCGACCGCCGTCGGGCACGGCCTTGTCCACTTCGCCGCGGATTCCGTGCTCGGGGCTGAAGAGCTTCACGAGCTTGACGCCGTTTGCCCTGAACAAGACATCGATCGTCGAGCGGCCGTCACGGGTCTGACCGGTGTGGTTCGTTACCAGTCCCACGCGCTGCCCAAGCAGGGGCTTGAAGCCCTGCTCAGCCAGCACATCGATTCCACAAAGGACACGGGACCGCACCGGGTGCTTCGGCATCGAGGGAGAAGCTGTCTGAGCCAGGTGTCGAGGGGAAACATCGACGATGGCCGCCGCCGCCAGCGTCGCGAGCTCAAAGCGCAAAGCGGTGGGGGCCGGCCGATCGCCCCTGGGATGAAGACGGCTGGTCAGCAGGATGACGTAAGTCCCGGTCTCGGGATCGATCCAGAGGCTGGTGCCCGTGAAGCCGGTGTGTCCCAGGCTGTCGGGCCCGAACAAGGCCCCACGGGGGCTGCTGTAGCTGGTTTCCACGTCCCAGCCCAGGCCGCGACGCTGGCCATGGGGAGTGGGTCCGGCATCGAACATGGCGCGTACCGAAAGCGGGCTCAGGAGCCGGTTGCCATTCGGAGCGATACCGCCGGCCAGAAGCGTCTGGGCGAAGACCGCCAGGTCGTCGGCGGTCGCGAACAGACCGGCATGCCCGGCCACGCCTCCCAGCGCGCGTGACCTCGGGTCGTGCACCACCCCCCTGAGCATCGGCCCCCCCGGCGACTCTCGCTCGGTGGGCGCGATCCGATCTGTCGCGATCCAGCTCGTGTTGCGCGACGTATTCAGCGGCCGGAAATGAGCGTCGGCCATCCCCACGGTCTGGAAGATTCGCTGCCGTGAGAATGCGTCGAGGCTCTGCCCGGAAACCCGCTCGATCAGCTTGCCCAGGATCATGAAACCGACGTCGGAGTAGACGAACTTCGCGCCGGGCGGCGAGCTTGGCTCCAGCTCGGCGATCCGCTTCCAGGCGGATTCGGGACCATCCAGGAAATCCTTCAAAGGATTGTCCGGAACCAGGCCCGCACGATGGCGCAAGAGGTGCTCGATCGTGATCTCGGACTTACCGTGGTTATCGAGCTCGGGCAAGAACTTGACGACGCGGTCGCCCAGGCGCAGCTTGCCCTCCTCGATCAAGAGCATGGCGGCGGTGGCCGTGGCGACCGGCTTGGTCAGCGAGGCCATGTCGAACACCGTGTCGCGCGTCATGAGTTCGGCGGCCGGTTCGACCGCGCAGGCCGGCCGCGCGAGCGTACGCGATCTTGCCACGTCGTCCCACGATCACCACGGCGCCGGGGATCTTTCCTTCCGAGATCGCGCGATCGACGGCCGCGTCCAGTTTGCTCAATCGGCTGGGATCAAAGCCAAGCTCCCGGGCCGGGGCTTCGGGCAAGGTCGTCTTTGCCTGCTTGGGCCTTGCCCGGGGAAGCGTCTTGAACCGTGATGACTCGAAGGTGTGCACCCCAGAGGGCGTGGCGCGCACATAAAGGGCAGCGGCTCCCGGGGTCTCCTCGATCAGCTTGAGTCCGCGCTCGGGCCCGAGCAGGTAGACCGAGGTCTCCAGCGCGTCGGCTGTCGCTCCATCGGGCGCGACCACGGTCACGCTGGCACGGTCTTCCACAGCCGCTCCAGTCACGGGATTGATGATGTGCGAGTACCGTCGGCCATCGATGATCACGAACCGTTCGGCGTCGCCGGCGGTGGAGATCGCGGCGTTCTTGAGCAGCAAGTAAGTCTCTGGTTCTGACTCTCTGGGATTCAGGGATGCCACAGCGACCGTCCATCCCTGCGCGTCAGGCGGCGGGTCCCCCACGACGATGTCGCCGGCTCCGCCAACCAGGGCACGCGTGATTCCCAGCTTGCGCAATGCATCCACGGCCGCCTGCGCGGCGTAGCCTTTGGCGATGCCGCCGACGTCCAGCTTCATGCCGGGTTTCTGGAGCTCGACGGTATGATGCGTGGGATCGAGCACGAGCTTGTCGAACCCCACCAAGGCACGGGCCTGGGCGATTTTTTCCGGATCAGGCAGCTTGTGCTCGCGCCTGGCCCGCCGCCAGAGTCGGCCCACGGGCGCGATGGTCACGTCGAAGACTCCGCCGGTCCGCTCGTGGAGTTTCTTCGATCGTTCGAGCACGTCGAACAGGTCGGCACTGACGGCGGTCGGAGGGCCCCCTGCCCTCAACGAGAGCCGGGAAAGCTCGCTCTCCGGCTGGTAATCGCTCAGAATCGGAGTCCAGGGCGGCTATGCGATCAAAGGCCGCGCGGGAGGCGCGTCTGGCGGTGGGCTCGTCGGCGCAGTATAAAAGAACCTTGAATGAGCTCCCCATGTGCGTTTCGACAAACTCGAACCGCGAAAGTACTCCCGCCGCATCCTTATCCGAAAGGGGCCAGGCCAGGCTCGCAAGCCCCAGCCCCGTGCCCAGGAGCAATCCCAGCATGAATCCTCCGCGCTCGTATGGGGGCCCGTGGTCCAGTTACACGCACGGTCTTGTACCGATGCCGATCCACGTGGAGCATACCAAACGTGAGGCGATTCTCGCACGCGATTCGTTTTGCCAGCGTCTTGCTGCTGGCCCCGGGCATGGCCGCCCCTGCACGATCCGCGGCTCAAGAGCCGCCTCCCGCCGGCAGCGTGTCGGCCCAGCAGATGAAGCCCTACGTGCAGGCGATTCCAGGAACCGACCTGAAATTCGAGATGGTGCCGATCCCGGCCGGCGAGTTCGTGATGGGATCTCCTGCCACCGAGGAGAAGGAGAAACGAGGCGAAGACGAAGGCCCGCAACATCCCGTCAAGATCGCCCCGTTCTGGATGGGCAAGCACGAGGTGACCTGGGATGAATACGACCAGTTCGCATTCTCGCTGGACCTCAAGAAAAAGAAGCGCGAAGGTGTCGACACGGCCCGCGAGTCCGAAGGCGAAAAAAAGGCCGACGCCCTGACTCGCCCGACGCCACCCTATGCCGATGAGACCTTCGGATTCGGTCGCAAAGGGCAGCCCGTGATCTGCATCACCCACCACGCCGCGATGGAGTACTGCCGCTGGCTTTCCGAAAAGACCGGCAAGCTCTATCGGCTGCCCACGGAAGCGGAGTGGGAATACGCCTGTCGGGCGGGGACGAAAACGCCGTATTCCTTCGGCGACGATCCCACCAAGATCGGCGATTACGCCTGGTACGTGGAAAACGCCGAGAAACCGCAGCCGATCGGCAAGAAGAAGCCCAATCCCTGGGGCCTTTACGACATGCACGGCAACGTCGCCGAGTGGTGCCTTGACCTGTATGTGCCGGGTGTCTACAAGCAATTTCCCACCGCCAAGCCTGTGGTCGGCCCGGTTTTGCTGCCCACGGCCAAGGAGTATCCCTACGTGGTGCGCGGCGGCTCGTGGGACGATGACGCCGACAAGCTTCGAAGTGCCGCGCGAAGGGCATCGAATCCGGAATGGAGCGTTCAAGACCCGCAGCGGCCCCAGAGCATCTGGTGGCACACCGACGCTACTTTCGTGGGTTTCCGGCTCGTCAGCCCGCTGAACGAGCAGCAAGACCTCAAGGGACTCAAGTCCCTGGTTGTCAAAGGCAAGACGACACGTTGATGTGATCTTGATTGGAAACGTCAAAGTTCAAACCCCTTTCCAGGAGACTGACCTCATGACCGGTTCCCAGTCCTCGCCCAATCGCCGTGATTTTCTCAAGACCACCACGACGGCCGCGGCAGCCGCGGCTGGTGGACTTGGCTTTTTGCCCAACGCCCACGCCAAGGGCAACGACACCATCAAGGTAGGCCTGATTGGCTGCGGCGGCCGGGGCACGGGCGCGGCCGACAATATTTGCGAGGCGGCCGGCACGACGTACAACATCAAGATTCATGCCCTGGCCGACGTTTTCGAGGATCACCTCAGGAATTGCCGCGACGCCATCCGCAATTCCGAACACTCCAGGGAGAAGTTCGATGTGTCCGACGAGCGCTGCTTCGTCGGCTTCGACGCGTACAAAAAAGTGATCGATTGCTGCGACCTGGTGATGCTCGCCACTCCGCCGGGCTTTCGGCCCCAGCACATCGAGGCAACGATCAAGGCTGGCAAGAATCTCTTCACCGAGAAGCCCGTTGGTGTGGACCCCACCGGCATCCGCAAGGTCCTGGCCGCTTACGAGGAGGCCAAGGAGAAGAAGCTGGCCGTCGTCGCGGGCACCCAGCGCAGGCATGAGGCCGGCTACCTGGCGAGCATGAAGCGCATCCACGAGGGGGCCATCGGAGACGTCACCTCGGGCCGCGTCTACTGGAACCAGGGGGCGATCTGGGCCCACAAGCGGAAGCCGGGCTGGAGCGACACCGAGTACCAGCTTCGCAACTGGTACCATTTCGTCTGGCTCTGCGGCGACCATATCGTCGAGCAGCACGTGCACAACCTTGACGTGGCCTGCTGGGCCATCGGCGCCCATCCCGTCAAAGCAGTCGGCATGGGAGGTCGCCAGGTGATCCACGATCCCGAATACGGCCAGAGCTACGATCACTTCGCGATCGACTACGAGTTCCCGGAAGACGTCCACGTCATGAGCATGTGCCGCCAGATCCCGGGCTGCGAGAACAACGTATCCGAGACCATCACCGGCACGGCCGGCTCGTTCCACAGTAACGGCTTCCAGTTCACCGGTAAGTCCAACTCACGCATCAGGGCGCGCGGCATCAACCCGTACGTTCAGGAACACGTTGATCTGCTCGAAAGCATCGTCTCGGGCAAGCCGCTCAATGAGCTCAAGCAAGTGGCCGAGAGCACACTCGTGGCGATCATGGGCCGGATGTCGGCCTACACCGGCAAGGCCGTCACCTGGGAACAGGCGCTCAATTCCAGGCTCGACACGTTCCCCGCTCATCTGGATATTCACGGCCCCATGGAAGAGCCCCCGGTTCCCCGGCCGGGCGTCACCGAGCTGATCTGATTCGCGGGAATCCGTGGCAAATGACGGATGGCAGATGGCGGATGACAGATGGTGGATCAGCAATCTCTGTCTGTTCCTCGTCGTCTGCCATTTGCCATTTTTCATCCGTCGTCGCCATTCGTTAAAAGAACATGTGAACTATCAAGTGAGGTGTTGCCGTGTTCAAGAGACTGTTCGCGGGGCTGATCGCCCTGGGCCTGGGGACGTCGGTGTTCGCCGCCGCGCCGGAGTCCACCGGCCCCGCCAAGATTGTCCTGATCGCCGGCCGACCCAGCCACGGCCCCGGCGCCCATGAATTCAACGCCGGTTGCAAGTTGCTGGCCAAGTGCCTTTCGCAGGTCCCAGGAGCCCAACCGGTGGTCGTCACCGACGGCTGGCCCAAGGACGAGTCTGTTTTCGATGGCGCCAGGGCCCTGATCTTCTTCATGGACGGCGGCAGCGGACACCCGATGATCAAGGGCGACCACCTGGCCAAGATCCAGAGGCTGGTTGACAGGGGTGTCGGCATCGCCTGCCTGCACTATGCCGTCGAGGTCCCCAAGGGTGAGCCTGGCGGCGAGGTTCGAAGATTGGATCGGCGGCTACTATGAGACCGGTTACTCGACCAACCCGCACTGGAAGGCCGAGGTCGATTCTCTGCCCAGGCACCCGATCACGTATGGAGTAAAGCCGTTTTCGATCGGGGACGAGTGGTACTTCAATATTCGCTTCCGACCCGAGATGAAGGGCGTGACGCCGATCGTCGTGGCCAAGCCCGACAACAGGACGCGACAGGGTATTTCCGCCGCGCCTCGCGGTCCGTACAAGCACATTGTCGAGGCCAAGGGACGCGATGAAGTTCTCGCCTGGGCCGTGGAACGCCCCGACGGCGGCCGCGGCTTCGGGTTCACCGGCGGCCACGACCACAAGAACTGGGGCGACCCTAACTTCCGGAAACTGGTCCTCAACGCCATCCTCTGGACGGCCGGACTGGACGTCCCCTCGACGGGCGTCGAGAGCCAGGTCTCTGCGGAAGAGCTCAAGGAGAACCTGGATCCGAAGTGATTGGGGTCGAGTAGTTGCGAGTTGCCAGTTGCTAGTTGCCAGTTGGGACGCAAGCGACTACTTGCCGCCTTTGCTTGCTTTGCTGGCAACTAATCACCGCTTGCCCGCCGGCGCGACCCCATCCATCTTCAGCGCCTTGACCAGAAACGCCCATTCGTCGGCCGCCTCCTCGATTTGCTTCTGGGTCGGTTTGCCTGCGCCATGGCCGGCCCTGGTCTCGATGCGGATCAAGACCGGGTTGTCGCACGACTGGGCGGCCTGAAGGGCCGCGGCGAACTTGAAGCTGTGGCCGGGGACAACCCGATCATCGTGATCGGCGGTGGTGATCATTGTCGGGGGATAGCATGTTCCCGGCTTGATGTTGTGGAGCGGACTGTAGGCGAAGAGCGACTTGAAGTGTTCCGGGCTCTCCGAAGATCCATAGTCATCAACCCAGGCCCAGCCGATCGTGAACTTGTGGAACCGTAGCATGTCCATGACGCCCACGGCGGGCAAGCAGGCGCCGTAGAGGTCGGGCCGCTGGGTCATGCAGGCGCCGACAAGCAAGCCGCCGTTGGATCGGCCCATGATCGCCAGCTTGTTCGGGGAAGTGTGTTTCTCGGCAATCAGCCACTCGGCGGCGGAGATGAAGTCGTCGAACACTTGCTGTTTTTTTGATTTCGTGCCGGACTGGTGCCAGGATTCACCGTATTCGCCGCCCCCGCGCAGGTTGGCCACCGCATAGATGCCGCCCATCTCCATCCAGGCGAACTCGGCCGGCTTGAAGCTCGGGTGTGAGCGGGATGTTGAAGCCGCCGTAGCCAAAGAGCAAGGTGGGGTTGTTCCGTCCCGCTTGAACCCCTTCTTGTGGCTCACGAACATCGGAATCCGGGTGCCGTCCTTGCTGGTGTAGAAGACCTGTGCTGGTCAAGTAATCCGCCGGGATTGAATTTCAGCCTGGGCTGCCGCCACAGCTTGCTTGCTCCGCTGGCGACGTCATAACGGTAGATGGTCGGAGGCGTCGTGAACGAGGTGAAACTGTAGGTGGTTTCCTTGATCCTTCCTTTTGCCCTCAAAACCCGCGACGGTTCCCAGGCCCGGCAGAGACACGTCGCGAACATGCTTGCCTTGCAGGTCGAAGACTCGAACGACGGTGGCGGCGTCTTTCAGGTAGGACGGCCAGGAAATGATCGGCGATGACATCGACGTGTCCGAGCGTTTCCGCCGCTTCGGGCACGATCTCGCGCCAGTGCTCGGGCTGGGGCGAACGCGTGTCGATGGCCACCACCTTGCCTCGGGCCGCGTTCTTGTTGGTCTTGAACCAGAAGATCGGGCCGTCGTTGTCGATGAACGAGTACTCGGCGTCGAACTCGCCCACCAGGTGAACCGGGGTGGAATCGCGCTCGGCCAGCGGCCTGTACAGCACGCGGAACTTGGCGTCGGTGCCCTTTCTCCAGGGTGAAAACCAGGTACTTGCCGTCATCGGTGACGGTCGCATCGGCGCGCCATTCTTTGTGCTCGGCGTCTTGCCACACGAGAGCGTCCTCCGTCTGAGGGCGTACCCACTTTGTGATAATAGACCTTCTGATGATAATTGGCCCCCTTGAGGTCATCGCCAGGTCTCGGCTCGGGAAAACGACCGTAGAAAAAGCCCTTGCCGTCGGGCGTCCACTTGGCCGCCGAGAACTTGATCCACCTCAGGTGGTCGCCCAGGTCGCGGCCCGTGGCGACGTCGCGCACCCTCCACTCATTCCAGTCCGAGCCGGCCGCGGCCGTGCCGTAGGCCAGTAGCTTGCCATCCTGGCTGGGCTCGGTGCCCACCAGTGCGACCGTCCCATCTTTCGACAGTGAATTGGGGTCAAGAAGCGGCCTGCTCGGGCCCTCGAGTGATTCGCTCACGTAGAGCACGCTCTGGTTCTGAAGGCCCGTGTTGTACGTGTAGAAATACCGCCCGCCTTCGTTCTTGGGAGGTGTGAACTTCTCATAATCCCACAGCGCTGTCAGGCGGCGCGGATGGCCGGGCGCTCGCGGGATCGTTTCGAGGTAGGAAAACGTGACCTTGTTCTCCGCTTCGACCCAGGCGCGGGTTGCCGGCGCGTCAGGATCTTCCAGGGGACGATAAGGGTCGGCGACCCGGGTGCCGTGGTAATCGTCGGTCGTGTCAGATCGAGGCGCCTGGGGATAGCGAAACGCGGAGCCTGGCTCCTGCGCTTGGGACTGGCCCAGAGCCAGGGTCAACTTAAAGGCCACGACGGTCACCCATAATCGCTTGATGATCATGATCCAATCTCGTCCTTTCCAGTCCGGACTGCGACCGCGGTCATCGAGCGGACTCAGCCCCGACCGCAAAGAACAGTTTAGGCAGTGGCCGCGCCAGTTCCAAGCCACCCAGCATCATTGTTTCAAAACATTGATCGCGGGGCGGATTGCGCTCAGGGCAGCAGCATCCACTCATACTAACCCGAAGCGTCAGCGAGGGTCCCATTGGCGATCGCCTTGGCGATTCCCTCGCTTACGCTTTGGTATGACCCGTCCGCGATGCGGGGAAAACTCCGCTCTTAAGTGCCGGCGGAGAGTGCCGCACAACAACGCCCGAGCGTATTGGTATGATTCTTGAAACGAGCCTGAAACGGCGAAATGCAGAATCGGAGCCGGACCACGAACCGGAAGCGTAAGTGAGGTATTCTGGCATGGAATACCGGATCGCGGTCCTTGAATACGCTCCGAGTGAGTTTCGCGTGGAGGAGGTGTCATGGCGCATGGACGAGAGAACGAGCCGTCGATGCCCGAACCGTTGGCGTACTTCTTGACTTGGTCCACGTACGGCACGTGGCTTCCGGGAGACGAACGCGGTTGGATCCAATACGGACATGGCTGGCAACTCCCAGACGCGGTCCGAAGGCTAGAGACCGAAGCGAGAATGACAGAGGGTGCCTGCCGATTTGATGGCGAACAGCGCGACGTTGTGGAGCGGCAAATTGCCGAAACGTGCAACCTTCGCGGCTGGGTTTTGCACGCCGTCAACTGCCGGTCGAATCACGCGCACGTCGTTGTCTCGGCGAACCAAGCACCCAAGATCGTTCGTAACCAATTGAAAGCATGGTGTACGCGACGTCTGAAAGAATTGGAAGTCAAACGGCGCCTGGCGGAGGACGCTTCGGCACCATCCCCAGGCGTGTGCGAGGGCTGCATTCGCGAGCAGGGCTCCATACGCGAAAACTGGTGGGCCGAACGTGGTAGCCAACGGTTTATCAACGATTCGCAGAGTTTGGAAGCCGCAATTCTCTATGTCCGCGACTGTCAGGACCAGCCTCGAGTGGGCTAGAGTGTCTTACCTACGAGTTGCGCAAAGCGCCATCGCATGTCGACTTTCATTATACCAACCCGAAGCGTCAGCGAGGGATAACCAGCGATCGCCTCGCTAACGCTTCGGGTTGGTATGGTGCCTGAGCGAGGGCTCACTTGGCAATTCCCTCGCTGACGCTTCGGGTTAGTATGCACCGACGGTAATCCGTGCCATGCCCACGCTACGAGAACTTCCGTAGCGCCGCATCCGCGGCTTCGAGAGTGAGTGGGTCATCGTTCTGCTTGAGGGCGCGGAGCGACTCATCGAAGCGGCGGAATGCCATGCGCAGGTAAAGCTCGGCGGCCTCGCGATCGCCGGGGCCGTCGCTCTTGGCGGAGAGCTGCGCGTCAAGGCGGGCCAGCGTGCAGGCCGCGGTCACAAGGGCAATCGTCGCCACGGCGATCCGCTCCAAGAGGAGCTGCCGGCGAAGCACGGCCTCGCGGTGAGCCATCAGAACGCGTTCCACCGCCCAGGCAAACCGCGCGACCCGCCGCGCCAGCGACGTGGCGAACGGTCGAAGGACTGGCGTGCTCACCGCCACCACAGGGGGCTGGACCATCCGGCCCATGTGCTCGCGGCTGAACGACCAGAGCGTGCTCAAAAACGACCTGGGCTGCTTGAGACCCTCGAGGGTCGATTTCAGCCCCAGGCCCACGTCGCGCATGCCCACCACGGCGATGAACGCGAGCAAGACTTCGTTGGCCCCCTCGCCGATCGTGTTGATGCGGGCGTCGCGCATGATCCGCTCGTACGGCTCGTCGGTGAAGTACCCCTGGCCGCCGTAGACCTGAAGCGTCTCGTACACACCCTGCCAGAGTGCCTCGGTCGAGAAGACCTTCAGAATGGCCGTCTCCAGCATGTAGTCCTCGGCCCCGCGATCGATGAGCGCGGCGGTCTCATAGGTGGTGGCTTCCATCGCGTAGGCCGTGGCGGCGAGGAATGCCAGCTTCTTCTTGACCAGCTCCAGATCGGCCAGGGGCCGGCCGAACTGCTTTCGCTCGATGGCATGTCGCGTGGCGGCGGCCAGACAGAACTTGGCCATTCCGGTGCAGCTTGCTCCGAACGTGGTCCGGCCGAAGTCGAGGACAGTGAGCGCGACCTTGAGTCCCTTGCCGACGGGCCCCAGAACGTTGCGCGCGGCACCGCCATATCGTGAAAGGCCAGCTTCGCCGTCGCCGTGCCACGGATTCCGCACTTGGGCATCCGCGCTTCGACGACCTTAAAGCCGGGCATATCGGGCGTGACCAGGAATGCCGTGATCTTCGCTTCGCCGCCTTTGGGATCGGGCGTGCGCCATCACAGTCAGGACGTCGGCGATCGCCCCGTTGGTGATGTAGCGCTTGGTGCCGTTCAGGACGTAGGTCTGGCCGTCGGCACTGGGCGTGGCGGTGGTCTGCACGTTCGAGGCGTCCGAGCCGGCCTGCTCCTCGGTCAGTGCGAAGGCCGCCAGCTTCTGGCCGCTCGTGAGCGCTGGAAGCCACCTGGCTTTCTGTTCGGGGGTGCCGAAGAGGACCAGGGCACGGATTCCGATCGAGTGATGGGCATTGACGAATACGGCGGTGGACGAGCAGTGGCCGCCGAGGATCTCCATGATCCGGCAGTAGCCAAGCTGGCTGAAGCCGCGTCCTCCATTCTCGACCGGCGCGGTCATGCCCAGCACGCCGAGCTCCGCCAAACCGTCGATCACCGAGCGGGGAATGTCGGCCTCGCGGTCAATGGCCGCGGGGTCGATGTGCGACCGGGCAAACACGCGCACGGCCGCCACGGCGTTCTCGACGGTTTCTCGTTGCGAGGCGGGCAGCTCGGGATAAGGGAAAAGAATGTCCTTGCGGAACTCGCCGCGAAACAGGGCTTTGGCGAATCCCTCTTTTGCAGGCCCGGAAAAGAGCAGCTCCTCGGCCTGCTGCATCTGCTGGGCGGTCAGAGCCTCATCGTCGGACTCGGGTGCGGCCCGGTTGGGCGTCAAGGTTGACATCGTACGGCCTCCCGTTCTCTCGCTGTTCACTTTCCCTCGCCAGCGGAGGGGTCTCGTTTTTCCGGAGTCGCGCCTTGCCTCACCGCGATGGGCAACAATCCGAAACCGGCATCCCGTCCCATCCAGTAAGCGAAGAATGCACCCAGCACGATCATGCCCTGGGTGATCGGCTTCAGATCCGCGACATGGCTCATGAAGTAACCAAAGCTGTCGTCGGCCCTAAACGGCGCAAACTTCCATTCCGAATAAAGCCCCAGCAGCAAGGCCAGCCGCCGCGCAGATGACGCCGCGAAAGTGCGAACGGTGCTGGCTCAAGAGGCTGCATCCCAGGCCGAGGAGGGCGCCGGGAATCATCAGTCCGTAAAACCCCTGGTCTACGATCCACATGAAGATGTAATATCCCAGGGCTCCGCCGATCACGGCGCCGATGAGCCCGAGGAAACAACTGGCGACTTGCCGCATCATGCTCATCTGACGCGCTCCTTGGCGGTTCCGAGTGTCGACTCCCTTCAGAAATCATAATCCGGGCCGGAGGTAAAGACCATGACCGAAGGAGTTCGCCGTTGCTCATGGCGCTGGGACCGCGGCACAGAAGGCGTATCGACCCTCTGGTTCGACTGCGCCCAGCGGTCGCACAACGTGCTCGATCGAGTTGCGTTCGACGAGCTTGACGACTGCCTGGCCGAAATCGAGAGCGACCCGTCCGCCACCGGCGTTCTCGTGCGGAGCGCCAAGCCGGCAGGGTTTTGCGCCGGGGCCGATTTGAAGGCGTTCTTGTCGGCCACGTCAGTCACGGAGCTGGAAACGTTCCTGGGCCGCGGTCGTGAGGTGCTCGATCGCCTGGCCGGGCTGAAGGTTCCCACCGTCGCGGTGGTGCATGGAATTTGCCTGGGCGGGGGGCTCGAATTGGCCCTGGCCTGCCGGTTCCGGGTAGCACTGGCGTCGAACGTGCCGCTTCAGATTGGCAGCCCCGAGATCCAGCTTGGCCTGCTTCCCGCGTGGGGTGCGATCACGCGTCTTGCCCCGGCTGCTGGCGCCCCGAGATGCCCTTAACCTGTTGCTCTCCGGCAACCCCATCGGGTTCCTTCAGGCCAAGTCGCAAGGTCTCGTCGATCGCCTGGTCTCTCAAGACGAGGCGACTCGGATCACCGAGACACTCGCGCGCGCGGCGAATCCCGAGCGCGAACGCGATAGAGAAACCTGGCGGCAAGCGATCGAGTTCGCCCAGGCCCAGGCGGATGACCAGCCGGCCGACTTTCCCGAGGTCCAGGGCATGATCATGGACATCATCGAGATCGATCTCGAGCGGGGCGAGGCGGCCGCCGACGATGCAGCCGTCACGCAGTGCGCGCTACTGGCCTTCCGGGAATCCACGCGACAGGCCATCACCGATTTTTTCAATCGCCGGCGACCTACTTGAGCTCGTTGTCGGCCTTGGGCTTCCTTTTCTGGGAACTCGTTCCCACGCTCCTGCGTGGGAATGCCGTCTTCGACGCTCCGCGTCACCCCCAGGGGCATACGAGGAACGCAGAGCGTTCCGAATGACACTCCCACGGGGACCGTGGGAGCGAGTGGGATGCGCCTGGCTTCGAAGTGCAGCGAGTTCTCATCCTGCCTCGTGGCCCACTCTGCCATCAACTTGTCAACTCGCCAGGTCGATGATCAGCGCGGCGGGGCAATGAGCGTCAATGACAAGTTGAGCCAGGTTTAACCAGCATGCGCATCGGTCCAGAATCGCGCTGTCAGCGGTGGCGACAATTTCCGGAGATGCTTTCGAGCTCCGCGTCGGGGTTGTCCAGCAACTCCACGGTCCAGTTCCAGTTGTTCTCCTCGGCGGTTTCAAGCAGCATTCCCCGAATTCGTCCGCTGTTGGACACCGGCCGGTCGAACAGCCAGCGAACCTCGGCGGCGTTCAGGCCGAAAACCGTCTGGCCTACCAGTCTGAGCGCGGGAATGGTTTCGGCAACCTGGCGGTATGTGCCGTGAACCCCGGCAATGTCGCGATATGTCTGGTCACGGCAGTGCAGGACGACGCCCCCACCGAGAGCGGCCTCCACGGTCGTCACGACGTTGAACCCGTCAATCACAAGTTTGCGGCCATTGATCCGGCTCGTGCTCGCGCAGTTGGCCGCTCGACCGATGCGTGCCTCGTCCGAGCATGCCGCCCGGCGCATGGCCAGCCGCTGGCGCTCGGTAAGCGACCAACGATCGCCGACCAGCTTCAAAGCGGAAACGATCGCGTAACCTCGGCTCAAGAGCCAGGACAGGTCGTGTACACCTTGGCGGATCGCCGGCAAAGCCTCCGCACCGAAGGCTTCGTCATCGCGTGGGTCGGGCCCTCGATGTGTCCGGGTGTCGGGCATGCACGTTGCACCTCAGAGAATCGCCTTTCCGCTCCTACTTCTTGCGGATCTGGTCCAGGAGTAAATAGCGTCCCCGATGCTTCTCTCGCTCAAGGCGGGTCTCGACGTCGATGTGCATGACCTGGGCTTCGGTGCCAGGAGTGGCCGGCCGCCAGGTTGGCAGGCCCGACCCGTTCGGGTCACCGGACTTCACGAAGTTCGCGAAGTACTGCTGCATGACCTCGGAGACCTTGTAGTCGTCGGGCGTCCACTCGTAGACCTTGTTGGTGGCGAGGTTGCCCATGGCGTACTCGATCTCGGCGGAATGCACCGCGCCTCGTGGGGGCGGCGGTCGATCGGCGGTCTTCGCCTGTGCGCCTTTCACCACGCCGCCGGCCAGGCCGGGGACTGCATTGCCCATCTCGGGGCGCATGGCCGGCCGCGGGCGGGCGTAGAGGTAGCGGTAAACCGGTTTGCCGCCGGTCTTGCCGTGCAGGTCGGACCACTTCCATGTGCTGTAGCCGATGAAGCGATCGCCCGCCAGGTCTGTGGCCACTGGCTCGACGTCGTCATCGGAGGCCGCCGCGTACTCCTTCAAGACCTCGCCGGCGCGGTCGTTGTACAGTTTCTGAACGGACTTCTCATAATTCTCCCGCGTTGGCTTCTCGCGCCCCACGACCATCCGATAGTTCATCTCCTCGGAGTTCCATCCGACCAACAGCGGCACGTGAGCCTGCTCGCCAGCGGCGAAGATTTCCACGGGATCCTTGGGAAGGAAATAACCGTCGATGGCGATCGGAAAGCGTCCGAAGGGCTCACTGGCCGTGGACTCGAGGATCGATTCGGCCGGGATCTTGCGGAGGTCGGCCAGGGTCTTCGCCCCCAGCTTGGTCGCGAACCGGACCCCTCCCTCCTCCGCCTTGGCGAGAGGGACCGGCGGGAGCGTCCCCATCAACGAGCCGCTCTCGCCAATGGCACCGGCGATGAGGTTCTTTGACAGCGGGTGACGCCATCTGGGCGCTGACGGAAACCGACCCTGCCGACTCCCCGGCGATCGTGACCTTGTCGGGATCTCCTCCGAAAGCCGCAATGTTTTGCCGTACCCACCGCAGGGCTTCGCTCTGGTCGAGCAGACCATAGTTGCCGGAAGCGTGGTGGGGCGATTCGGCCGTCAACTCGGGATGGGCAAGGAACCCGAAGACGCCGAGGCGATAGTTCACGGTCAAGGCCACGAGGCCCTTGCGGGCCATGCTAGCGCCCTCATAGCGCGGCTCCGAGCCGTCGCCAGCCATGAAGCCGCCGCCGTAGAAATAGACGAGCACCGGAAGACGCCGGTCGCCCACCTTGGCTGGCGTCCAGACATTCAGGTAGAGGCAGTCCT
The DNA here is from genome assembly GCA_963813575.1 of uncultured Planctomycetaceae bacterium. GTDB lineage: Bacteria > Planctomycetota > Planctomycetia > Isosphaerales > Isosphaeraceae > Aquisphaera. The sequence continues at coordinate 493,246 of CAWFAF010000038.1, read as the reverse complement.
CGCTCATCCCGTTCGACCGAAAGTTCATGTCGCCGAAGATGGCGCGCTGCATGGCGCGCGGGCCGAACTTGACGGCCTGACGCACGCCCTGCCAGTTCTTGACGGGTTGCGGCGGCTTCCACCGCAAGTCTCCGACGGGCGGTTCAGCGAAGGGAATTCCCCTGAAGACGCGAACGCCATCCTGCTCCGTGGTCCCCTCGACGGCGCCGTTCTTCGTCTCGACCCGCTCGCCGGCGAAGGCGGCGACGTTGAGCTGTCATGGCGAGCAAGATTGCGCAAGTCCGCATCGCGTTGAGTCTCATGGATTTTGTCCTCGTAGCACACGTGTGTGGACAGCTCCCGTCAGCGAACACAATCTACTTCATGAGCAAAGTCTGGAATAGTCAGTCACTGGAAGTTACGGCTCCAGGTTGCCTCCGTAGGCCTTGGCCAGGGATTTGAGTGCGGCCTTTGGCTGGCGATCGACCGAAACCACGCCGAAGGGGCCGAAGGCGCCCAGCGACTGGAATTGCCTGCGGTGGTAGTAATCGGCCCATGACCAGAGGACACCACCTGAAACTTCCGGGTTGCCTGCGATGGCCTCCCAGATCTTGGTGATGTAAGCGGCCTGGAAGTCCTCGCTTGAGGCAACGTCTCCCCGGATCGTGCGAAAGCCCATCGCGCCCCACTCGGTGACGAGCATCGGCTTGTCGGGGAAGGCGGCGAGCCGGTTCCGGATGTTCGCCTCCGCGGGCTTGCGGGCGAGCTCGTCAAGCTGGTCAATGTGATCCGCCAGCGGCCGGCCGAGAGATCCGGGGTACATGTTAATTGCCACGAGATCGGCGTCCGCAAAGGCGCGGTGGTCCTTGACGGAGGCCTGGTCCGTCACGAATGTGACCAGGCGCGACCGATCGAGCTCCTTCGTGCGCTTGATCAACGTCCGCATGACCTTGATGCCAACTTCGCTGTCGGTCTTCGATTCATTCGCCATGCTCCAGATGATGATACAAGGATGGTTCCGGTCGCGGCGGACCATGGTCTCGAGCATCGGCAGCGCCTGATCGAGGATGCTCTCTTTCTGTACCACGCCCTCCTTGCCGAACCACTCGACACCCCACCAGTTGATGGGCAGTTCCTCAAGGAAGAGGATCCCCAACCGGTCGCAAAGCGAGAGGAACTCTGGCGATTGCGGGTAATGCGTACGGATCAGATTGATGCCCACGCGCTTCATCAGCCGGAGCTCGGCCTCGACGAGCGGCCAGGGTGGGTTGGGACCGAACCGGCCGTACTCGTCGTAGCGGTTGACGCCACGGACCTTCAGCGGCTTGCCATTGAGTAACAACTGTCGGCCCCGCGCCTCGATCGTCCGGACTCCAAATTCGGTGCTCACGCGGTCGATCACCGCGCCTCCGCGCTCAAGCGTCGCCGCCAGCGTGTAGAGTTTGGGCGACTCGGGAGACCAGAAGTCGGCGCGCTCCATCGTCAAAGCGATCTCGTGGCGAGCCGCGTGCACCGGTCCGGGCCGCGATCTTCAGTGTTCGCGCCCTTGCTTCCTCTCCAGCGACGCCCACGCGAAGCTGGACGTCATCGGCGTTCTCGTGAGCCTCGATTTCGATCGTGCACGTTAGCGAGGCGCCTTCGCCGTGCGGCACCGCGTGGACAGCAACATTCGCAATCGCGATCTTGCCGCGGGTTTCGATCCGAACCGGCTGAAGGATGCCCCCGTATTGAACCCATTCGATCTGCTTGGCCGCCGGCATCCACTCGATCCTGGGGCGGTTGTCAACTCGCAGCACCAGGACGTTATTCGAGGCTTTGAGTTTTCCGGTCACATCGAACGTGAAGGGCAGATAGCCGTCAATATGCTCGCCCAGGAATTCGCCATTGAGCCAGGCCCGGGTGTGATACATGACCCGCCCGAAGATCAGACGCTGGAGCTTCTCCGGCCGAGCCCACGAGCCATCGAGATTCACCGCATACCAGCCAACCCCCTCGAAGCCCCGGAGCGATTCGTCAAACGTATCCCAGGCCCTTGGCACCTCGACGGCAGACCAATGTGAGCGGTCGAGGCTGGGGTCGAACCAGTGCTCTTTCTCCCCCACATCATGAGCATCAATCTGGAATCGCCAGCCCGTGGCAATCTCTCGATTCTCGCGCGGTGACCCGGGCTCGGGCTCCGCGCCGGGCGTACATTCGCAAGCAAGGACGGCCGTGACGAGGAAAAACGCGAGCCAATGAAAGTGGGATATTCTCATTGTCTGTCTCCCGGTCGCCAAAGATCGAGAGGCACGTAATCAAAGGAGGCTGGAACATCCCCCGGGCTTCCGTAACGACCGTTAATAAGAGGAAGGAATGTCCACAGCGGCCTCTCCGGCAAAATCGAAACAGAAACGCGATCAAAGGGCAAGATCCGGCCAGCCTGGCGCATACTAAGGTTGGAGGAGTGTCGCCTCCGGCTCTTGGCAATTCGGATTCGGTAACGCTGGGCGGTTCGTGTGGCCGCCGTGGCGGCGGGGTGATCGCGCCCAGAGTCAACGAGGGAATCGATCGCATCGATTGCGAGTGATTGCCCCGCCGTAGCGCATGAGATGATTGTGGCCACGTGTTTGAATTTGCCGAATGCGCACATGATCTCGGCGGGCCCCTCGTCGGAGTTCGCGACTGCTTCTCGCATCGAAGGCGATTTGAGCGAGACGACGGGTAAAAAAAGCGAAAATCAAAGCCAAACTACAGGTCGCTTTAATGTCTTGAAGACAATGGACTTGGGTCCAGGATTCGGCGGCTACGGGCAAAAAAACAAACCCACTGACCGCCGTGTCGCCGTCGTCTGGGGATCGATCTTGGAAAAGGGCTTCTGGGCTTGATGGTTTTCGGCGCTACTGTCATCTTCCTTCGCACGGAGGTTCAATATCCATTCCACGCTCCTGGTCCGGCTTTGTTTAGTCAGGACAGTCAAGAACCGGCATGGGGCAGGAAGGAGGCACGGATGCATCCAGTTCTCTTCGAGATCCCGGTCTGGAATCTCAAAATTCATGCTTACGGCGTGATGATTTTCCTGGCTTGCGGCGGGGCGCTCTGGATCACGGCCTGGCGAGTCAAGCGGCTGGGACTACGCGTCAACGCGGTTTATGAGCTGGCCACTTGGCTGTTTCTGGGTGGGGTCATTGGGGCGCGGGCGTTGTTTGTGCTCCGCTACCCCGGCTCGATTCATGGGCCGCTCGACCTGATTCAGAGCTGGCAAGGGGGAAACGTCTTTTATGGATGCATCATGGGAGGATTGGCCGGCTCGCTGATCTATTGGTGGAGGCATCCTTTCCCGTTCTGGCCGATGGCGGATGCCGTTGCCCCAGGTTTGGCCGTGGGGGTGGCGCTGGGCCGGCTCGGCTGCTTCCTGAACGGGTGTTGTTATGGCGCCCCTTGCGACCATGCCTGGGCCGTTCGCTTCCCCGCGGAGAGCCATGCCTGGATCGCGCAGGTCGAGGCCGGACTTTTGCCGCCTGCCGCCACGTGGTCACTTCCCGTGCATCCCACCCAGCTTTACGCGGCCGGAGCAGGAGTTCTCATCTTGATCGTGCTCTCCGTGGCTTTTTCGTTTCGCCGCCGCGACGGCGAAATCATGGCGCTCGTGATGATTCTCTACTCACTCACGCGGTGGCCGATTGAAAGCCTTCGTGGAGACGAACAGGCACTCTTCGGGGGCATGACCCTGTCGCAAAACATCAGTGTCGGCCTTTTCGTCATGGGCGTCTCCCTTTGGATGCGACTCGGGCGCACTCCCACCACCGGTGGCCGACAGGCCTGATCGAGAAGCAGGAATCATTCCTCCGTCGAACCGAGCGATCGACGTCTTGCCTTGGTTGCACCATGCCGCCGCTTCGATTCCAGCCGGCGCTGTTTGGAGCCGAGCGTGGGCCGGGTTTCGCGTCGCGGTTTGGGTCGCTCAGAGGCTCTTCGCACCAGTTCCACCAGCCGTTCGATGGCCTCGGCACGGTTGGATTCCTGGGTCCGCTTGGATCGGGCCAGTAAGGCCAGAACGCCATCGGCACCAATCCTCCGCCCGGCCAGTTTGATCAAACGCTGGCGAACGTCTTCCGGCAACGATGGCGAGCTTCTCACATCGAATTGCAGTCGGACCGCCGTCGATACCTTGTTCACATTCTGACCGCCCGGCCCCGAGGCGCGGATGAAATCGAACTGAAGCTCGTTCTCGTCCAGGGCAACTCGGTCAGAAATGGGAATCATGGGTTGCACTCAGTCTGAAACACGAGGCATCGGGCCGGGCAAAGCTTGGGCGGAACTCTCAAGAGTAGTATAACGATCGAGGAAAGCGGCCGTGCCCTGACTGGCGCACGCGGCGCGAAGCATGGCACAACCTCATGGTTCCTTCACAGAATCTTCATCGTGCGTCGTTAGACTATCACTTGTGCAATTGCGTCGTGATCAATGTCAATCTCAGAATCTCACGCTCGGCGTGACTGGCTCGGGGGTCCCGCTCTGGGATCGAGACTCATGAATCGGCACCGAAGGACCTTCCGGCTCAGCGCCTTGGCGGTGCTCGGCGTGGGAATCGTGGGCTGCGGCTCGGATGAGACGGCGACCGTTGCGGGGACCCCCGGGCAGCAACCCTCCGGCACGGTCATCATCGACGGGTCGAGCACGGTCTTTCGCATCAGTAAGGCGGCTCAGGAGGCTTTCGAGGCGATCAACCCTGGTGTCACGGTAGTGGTTGACAACCACGGGACCGGGGGCGGGTTCAGTCGGTATCTTGAAGGGGAGGTCGACATCGTCGACGCTTCTCGCACGGCCAAGGACTCAGAGGAGTCGAAGGCGAAGGCCCAGGGAATCGAGTGGACCCGGTTCACGGTCGGCAACGACGGTATTACCCTGGTGGTCAATCCCAAGAACACGTTCGTCAAATCGATGACTGTCGAGCAGCTCAAGAAGCTCTGGCAGCCAGGTTCAACCGTGAAGGCCTGGAAGGACCTCGATCCCACATGGCCCGACCACAAGATCATTCTGTATTCGCCCGACAACAATTCAGGAACGTACGAGTTCTTTATCGAGGCCATCATCCGCGATTCGAAGAGCCAGCGCGACGGCGTGCAGCAAAGCTCGGATGACAACACCCTGGTGAGCGGCGTCGCCAACGACGCGGATGGGCTTGGCTATTTCGGCTATGCTTATTACGCGGCAAACAAGGAACGCCTTCGCCCGGTCCCGGTCCAGAACGGCCCAGACGCCAAGCCCGTGCTTCCCAGCCCTGAGACCATCGCTGACAAGTCGTACAAGCCTCTGTCCCGTCCGCTGTTCATCTTCGTCAAGAACTCGGCCTCGAGGCGACCCGAGGTAAAGCAGTTCGTCCGGTATTATCTCGATCATGTTGACGAACTCTCGGTCAAGGGAGGCTACGATCCTCCGACAGCGGAAGATCGGAAGGCCAACATCGAGTCGCTTGCCAAGCTCTTTCCCGACTCGGGTACGAGCGCCCCGCCGGCTGCCCCGGCGTCAACGCCATCCAGCAAGTAGCGCCTCTTCCTGTTCGCCCGGGAAGTGCCTTCGAGGGCCTTGCCTTTGTCTGCTTCCGGCACATTTACGGTCCCCCCCGCTGCCTCGCAGGACGACACGTTCGCGGCAGAAGCAACCCTATGGTCCGGGCATTCTCGGCTAGGCGCGCTCTGGGAAGCGGCCATCTCCCTGCTGCTGGCTCTCTGCGCGCTGCTCACCGTGCTGACCACGGTGGGAATCGTCCTGGTTCTGAGTGTTCAAACCATCCAGTTCTTCATCACCTCGAAGATTGGTCTGATGGACTTTCTGCTGGGCAGCGGAGTTGAATCCCGATGCGAACCCACCCCGGTTTGGCGTTCTGCCGTTGATCTGGGGGACGTTCGCCATCGCCTTCGGCTCGTCGTGCATTGCCTTGCCGATCGGGCTGGCCAGCGCGATCTACCTGAGCGAATACGCACCGCGAAAGCTGCGCGGGGTACTCAAACCCGCGCTCGAGCTGCTGGCCGGCATTCCAACGATCGTCTATGGGTACCTCGCGTTGCTGCTGGTGACTCCGGTTTTCAAGGCGATATTCGAGCCGCTGGGGATTCGAGTCGAGCAGTTCAACGCCTTGTCGGCCTGCGTGGTGGTTGGCGTGATGATCATCCCGCTTGTTTCCTCGCTGAGTGAGGATGTGCTCTCGGCGGTGCCGCGAGGCCTGCGCGAGGCGGCTTACGGGTTGGGAGCGACAAAGTTTGAAGTATCGACCCGCGTGGTGTTGCCGGCGGGGCTCTCGGGAGTCGTCGCCTCCTTCATTCTGGCGATCAGCCGTGCCGTGGGTGAAACGATGGCCGTCGTACTGGCCGCCGGCATGCTCCCGCAGATCACGCTCAATCCGCTCACGTCGCTGGAAACGATGACCACCTACATCGTGCAAGTGATCGGCGGCGAGGCTGCATTCGGATCAGCCAAATACCTTTCGCTCTTCGCAGTGGGGCTCGCGCTGTTCGTGATCACTCTTTCCCTCAACATCGTGTCAAGCCTGGTGCTGCGCCGTTACCGAGAGGTTTATCAATGAGTGACGCCAGTGAGCCGCGGTTCCGTCCCCACCGCTTGATTCGCGGCCTCCTGGGTCCCCTGTTCGGCACGATCTGTTTCCTGGCCACGTTCACCGGCGTGGTCATCCTGTTCGTCCTGCTTGGCTCCATTCTTTTCGCGGCGCTACAGGGAAAGCCCGACAACCCCTGGTACGATGTCGGGGCGAACGCTTCTGAGCTTTTCTCGCTTCTGAAGAAGCTCGTCATGCAGCGTCAGTCAAGCGATCCTCGAATCGCCGGCTTTCGCATTGGCATCGTGGGGAGCCTCTGGCTGCTGGCGCTGGTCGCCCTGCTGGGCATACCCGTAGGCATCGGCGCCGGGGTTTACCTCGAGGAATATGCTCCGCCGGGTCGGCTGCGACGAATCATTCAGACGAATATCGCCAACCTGGCGGGTGTTCCCTCCATCGTTTACGGCATCCTTGGCCTGGCCCTCTTCGTGCGGGCCTTCGGCGTCAAGGGACTGGCGCTTGGTCCTTCGCTCATGGCCGGTGTCTTGACGCTCAGCTTACTGATCCTGCCGATCATCGTGATCACAACCCAGGAGGCACTGCGCACCGTTCCGACTTCACTCCGACAGGCGGCGCTGGCGCTGGGGGCCACGCGCTGGCAGGTGGTGAGCGGGCATGTGCTGCCCGCGGCGCTTCCCGGCATCATGACCGGCACGATCCTGGGCCTTTCCCGCGCCATCGGCGAAACGGCGCCCTTGCTGATGGTGGGAGCGGCAGGTTCGATCCTGAGACTTCCGAAGGGTCCGCTCGATCGCTACACGGCCTTACCGGTGGAGATTTACAACTACGCCAAGGAGCCCAACCGCGAGTTCCAGACGATCGCCGCTGGTGGTATCCTGATCTTGCTCGTGCTCTTGCTCTCCATGAACGCCGCGGCCATCATGATTCGCAACCGGTTCCGACGTTACCAGTAGGGTGGGCCCGGCCCACCTCAGGCATCATGGTGGGAGGTGCCCACCCTACTCTCACCCGTATTTCAACTATGAGCGTCTCCGAATCGAGAGCCGAACCCGTTTCCGTTTCGTCAGGATCGGCCTCGGCCGCCAAGCCTACCGACCCCGTGGTGCTCTCCGCCAGTCATCTCCAGGTGTGGTATGGCACCGCTCTTGCCCTCAAGGACATCTCGATCGACATCCCTCGCAACCGGATCACGGCCCTGATCGGGCCGTCGGGTTGCGGCAAGAGCACGCTCCTGCGTTGTTACAACCGCATGAACGACCTGATCCCAGGCGCTCGCATGGAAGGAGAGGTTCGGTTCGATGGCGAGCTGATCTCGACGCCGAACACCGACGCGGTCTCGCTCCGCCGCCGAATCGGCATGGTATTCCAGAAGCCCAACCCGTTTCCCAAGAGCATCTACAACAACATCGCCTGGGGCGCGAGGATCAACGGCTACCGAGGTGAGATGGACGAGCTCGTCGAGCGTTCGCTCCGCCGGGCCGCGCTCTGGGACGAGGTGAAGAACAAGCTGAACCGTTCGGGGCTGGATCTTTCCGGCGGTCAGCAGCAACGGCTGTGCATCGCCCGCACTCTGGCTGTCGAACCCGAGGTGATCCTCATGGACGAGCCCTGCTCGGCCCTGGACCCGATCTCGACGGCCCGCGTCGAAGACCTGATGGACGACCTCAAGGACGATTACACGATCGTCATCGTCACCCACAACATGCAGCAAGCCCGCCGAGTCAGCGACATGACTGCCTGCCTGATGCTCGATGAAGGCTCGACGGATGGTCATCGCACCGGCATCCTCGCTGAGTTCAGCCCCACCGACGTGCTCTTCACCAACCCCAAGGACAAGCGCACCGAGGCCTACATCACCGGGCGCATCGGCTGAGGTTCAATTGATGGTCCGAGCCAACGTTCGGCGTCTGATCATCGGCTCACTCACCACACAGATGATGACCGGCTTCTTCGGTGATGCCTGTCGTGCTTCCGACCCTACCGACGCCAGGTTCCAGGAGCGCTGGGTCTACTGTAGCCAGAACTTGCTGGTTGACCAGAACGTCGACCGCGTCATCGACCTGCTCGAGCGCGCCGCCAAGAGCGGCTACACCGCGATGATGCTGGCCGACTACAAGTACCAGATACTGGATCGCGTGGACGAGCGGCACTTCCGGAACGCCGAGCGCGTGAAGGCTGCGGCCACCGCCAAGTCATCGCCGGCTATTTCGACGCGTACGATCTCTCTGGCTCGCAGCCTGGAAGTCCGCCGCACAGGGTGTCGATGGCATCTTCGGCTTCATGTACAAGACATGGCAAGCCAAGTATGGCCTACTCGAGCGATACGGGCAGGCGTTGCGGTCGGCTCCATAAGTTGTTCGCTTCAGGCTTTGTCCAGGCGGGGCTCGAAGGCTAAACGGCGGTATCGATCCACGATGTTTCGATTGACCGAGTCAGCCGAGCGGCCTCGCGCACGTGAAGGTCAAGGAGAGCAGAAGAGCGGTTCACGAACCTTCGGACAATAAGGGTCGAACTGCGCGGCGATGTAGTAAGTTTACGATAGGGCGCAGAACCATCTCAAAAACGACCTGGCGACGATGCCGACACACAGCCAAGTCGAAGCAACCCGGGGGATACCAGCCTCGCTGTGACTCACGAAGGGCAACGGCCAGCTTGCTTGCAAAAGCAACGATCTCGTAGAAACTGTGCCAGCCGCTCTTTAATGCAGGCGGCTAGGTCCCCCGGCGTTCGACCAGCCGGACTTGGGCGCAACCTTCCATGGGGGGGAAAAGTGGCCGGATCTGACTTTACGCTTCTGCGATCGCGCCAGCATAAGTGCCGTCGCGGAGATGACCAGAGCGACCCCCGAGCCCAGGACGATCGAAACGTTGCGCCGGGGCTGATAGTCGAAGACGCCTTGCGCCAGGATACCCAGGCCGATCACAAATGATAGCCAGCTCAAGAGAACCAGCATGAAAGTGCCTGGCAGACAGTCGCGGAAAGAGGCGACGAGCAGGAGGGCAAGGCCGAGCACGGCCATGACACCCCCTCCCACACCCAGGAGCGCGGGGGAGCCGTTGCCCAGCGAGCTCGAATCGGCAGGCGTTTGTGCTGCCGTGAAAACACCGGCGGTAAGCAGAATCAGGCCACCGGCGACCATCAAAAACGCCACGGTCGAGATGATCCATTGCGATTCGTCGATGCCGCTAGAAGTAGGGACTGCCACTCGCTGGGGCTGGCGGGTTGGCCGTGCTGCGGTAAACGACAGGCGTAGGTCCCCCAGGCCCACCGCTGCGACCTCCACGAGATCGCAATCCGTGTCGGCCAGGCACTGGCGGCACCAGCCGAACACCACTGTGCCGTCGGGTGCGATCCCGACGGCCTGCGGAACAGCAAGGCCATCGCAACGCGTGCAACGCATCAGATTTCGCCCATTTCCCCAGCCCGTGCATGGTCAAGAAATCTGGAAGATTATCAGATTTCCGACCAGCCCTTATCTCATCATGGAATCGCAGGTCAGCCTTCGTCAATCGGACCTGACACGACTATTGACCCGGCTCCCGTGCCATCTCGTTAACGGATTTCCGATCGGCGGAAGAGATCGCCCACAGAAACGTCCGCACGACAAGGAATCACAGATCGAGCTCCTCAAGTTTGCGGTAAAGCGACGAGAGGCCCAGGCCCAGACGGCGAGCGGCTTCACGCTTATCGTCGCCGCAATCGAACAGGACTCTCCTGATGTGGTGGCGTTCGTATTCACGCACGGCAGTGCGCAAGTTGTTGAACGGAAGACCCACCTTCCATCTCTGTCTCGATCAACAGGCCGGGAGGGAAATCGTCCGGGCTCAGGATGGGTCCGTCGCTCAAAATCACGGCGCGTTCCAGGGCGTTATCCAGCTCTCGGATATTACCTTTCCAGGGCGCTGCCATGAGGCTCCGAACGGTTGCGTTGTCGACCCCGCGCGCATGTTTGCCAAGGCGGGCGGCGTGCCTGGCCAGCAGCACAGAGACGAGCTCTGGGATGTCATCCCGGCGATCGCGCAGGGGCGGCAGGTGAATCGAGACGACGTTGAGACGATAGTACAGGTCTTCCCGGAACCGTCCGGCCGCGACCTCGGCGAGAAGGTCCTTGTTGGTAGCGGCCACCAGCCTGGCACGAAAGGAGACCGGTTGAGTCGCCCCTACAGGCAAAACTTCCTTGTTCTCGATAGCCCGAAGCAGCTTGGCCTGGGTCGATGTGCTCAGGTCGCCAATCTCGTCGAGGAAGAGAGTTCCCTGCCCGGCGGCGACGAAGAGACCCGCCTGATCGCGAAGAGCGCCGGTGAAGGAGCCGCGCACGTGACCGAAAAGCTGGCTTTCAAGCAGATCGTGCGGGATCGCCGCACAATTGAAGGGCAAGAATACGGTATCGGGCTCAGCACCAAGTCGATGCAGCGCCCGGGCTACCAACTCCTTCCCGGTTCCCGATTCGCCAGTGATCAGCACCGTGCTCCGAGTCGGCCCGACCTTACGGATCAGCGTCTTGACCGCCTGCAAGGCATTGCTGCGGCCAACCAGCGTCTCGAGATCTTCGTGGGCGTGGAACTGACGCCGCAGCGCCTGGTTCTCGAGCAGGAGCCGGCGATATTTCATGAGCCTGTCAATCTTGGCCAGGAGCTCGTCGAACATCACCGGCTTCATCAGATAATCATGGGCGCCGCGCTGGAAGGCGGCCACGGCGTTCTCCACGGTGGCGTAAGCCGTGATCATGATGAACAGGGTCTCGGGACGCACTTGAAGCGAGCGATTGAGGAGCGTCAGCCCGTCACCGCCGGGAAGCTGCACATCGCAGAGCACCACGTCAGGCTCGAATGACTCGATCAAGGCCAGCGCGATGGGCATGTTGGGTGCGGTGGCGACGTCGTAAGACTCGCTCTGGAGAAACTCCTTGAGCGTGGAGGCAATCACGTCTTCGTCATCGACGATCAGCACGCGGCCGCGGGACTCCCGGCGGTGAGAGATTGGATTATCTTGCTTCAAGAGTTGGGAGGCCGGAGACATGAGGCGGTTTCATTTCCTTGGTTTGGATCGGATCGCGGACAGTGCCGTGTCATGTTTGCCCTGCCACGAGCTGAGTCTCAAGCTGTGGGCGCGACCATTCGGGAGCCGCGCAACCCACGGCGTGCCAGGGAAGTCGGATCGTGAACGTCGAGCCGTTGCCCGGCTCCGAGCGAAACGTCAAGGTTCCGGAGAACTCCTCGAGGATCTGCCGGCTCACGAACAAGCCCAGGCCAGTCCCATGCGGCTTGGTGGTGAAGAATGGCTGAAAGAGCCGGCAGCGATCGGCGATCGAGATGCCGCGGCCGTCGTCTTCGACACTCAGCTCCAGGCACTCGTCGCGCGCCTCGGCCCGAAGGTGGATCCGGCCCTGGTCATCGGTCGCGTCGATCGCGTTCAAGACGAGGTTCAAGACCACCTGGGTCAGATAGTCGCGCACGACGGTCACAGCCGGCAAAGTGGCCGGAATCTCGGTCGAGATCACGCGCTCTTTGGTCCGTTGGTAGTACTTGGCTATGCCCAGCGCTTCATCAACAACGTCGCCCAGGCGCGTCCGGGTAACGGCCCGAGATGCCGGGCGCGAGAAGTCGATCAGCTCTCGGATCGTGCGTTCGATCCTGTGTAACTGTCGGCCGGCCAGGTCTAGCTTCTCCGAGGTGTACGGGTCCGGACCGCGTCTCTTGAGCATCTGCACCAGCGAGCTGAGCGCCGCCAGGGGGTTGCCCACCTCGTGGGCGATGCCCGCGGCCAGCATGCCAAACGCGGCCATCTTCTCCTGCTGAATCTCACGGGCCTGCGATGTTCGAAGGGCGTCGGTGCGCTCCGCCACCCGCTCTTCCAGCCTGGCACGCGTTTCAACCAGCTCGGAATTCAGAGACTGAAGCTGTTCTCCAGCCGCCTTGAGCAGACCGGTGAGCGAAGAACTGGCCCATGTGACCCAGGCCATGATCACCAGGGTCAGTGGCCAGGCGGAGTTGGCCTCCGCGGAGAAGCCAAGCACCCAGGCCAGGTTCAGCAGGCTGATGCTGTGAAAACCGAATGTCCACCAGGCGACAGCCGGCTGGTATCGGATCGCGCAACAGATCAATGAGAGCAAGTAATACCAGCGGAAAGGGCTGTTCAGCCCCGTGTCGTGGTAGCACAAAAGGGCGATGAAGATGGATTCCATGAACGAGATGAAGAGCGGCCATCGCCTCAGGAAGACTTCGTTCATTCTCCAGAACGCCAGGTCGAGCGCGGCATATCCGGCTCCCAGCGCGAGGAAAGCACGCACGGCCGAGGGGTCGTGCAGCCCGGTGCGCGTCTGGACCAGAATGTAGCCCATGATGACGCCGAACCAGCGGATCTTGACCACGATCGATTCGGCGGCAAGGTCCCACTGAGGTCGTTCAGCAATCACTTCACTCATCGCGCTCACTTCACTCCGTGCCGGCAGCCACCAACGCGAACCGTGACTGCAACCTTGCCACGCTCGTTGCGAGAAACGCCGCTCTTAACCATTATAGGCGCCTGATCCCGTTCTTTCGTAGACCGCGATCAGCGTGGGCCGCCAGGGGCCTCGGCTTTCAAACCGTGTGTCAAGGGGATGAAAGCCTGTCGCACTTCGGCCCGGCACCACTTATCATGAATGCCGTCACGAGACGGGGAAACATCTCTGGAATCATCGCGGTCAGCCCTTCGAGGAATTCATGCGATCAAGCTCTGGACCGTATACACGCTTCATCCTTCTTGCATTCGCGCTGGTCGGTGCCGCGCCTGAGCGCCCTCGGGGCATCGACGATGCCCTGCAATCGATCACGGCCGATCGGATCCTCGAGCACATCAAGGTGCTCTCGGCCGATGAATTCGAGGGCCGCGGGCCGGGGACGGCAGGCGAGGACCGCACCGTCAAGTACCTCATTGACCAGTTCCGCGCGATGGGGCTGAAACCGGGCAACCCCGATGGAAGCTACGTTCAGAAGGTACCGCTCGCGGGATTTCAGGCCACTTCGGTTCAGGGTTCATTCCAGGCCGGCGGCAAGTCGATCGCTCTGAATTTCCCCAGGAACTTCGTCGCCGTCTCGCGCGGTAACGAACCCAAGGTGGAAGTTACGAATTCCGACGTCGTCTTCGTCGGCTACGGCGTCGTCGCGCCGGAGTATGGCTGGGACGATTACAAGGGGATGGACGTGCGCGGCAAGACGCTCATCATGCTGGTGAACGACCCGCCCGTGCCCGATCCCAATGACCCAACCAAACTCGACCCAGCCGTCTTCAGGGGCCGGGCCATGACGTATTATGGTCGGTGGACCTACAAGTACGAGATCGCCTCGGAGAAAGGGGCCGCGGCCGTGGTCCTGGTTCACGAGACCGGACCGGCGGGCTATCCGTTCGAGGTTGTCCAGGGAAGCTGGGGCCGCGAGAACTTTGACATCGCCGAGCCGCCCTCCGGCAAATCGCCCTACCGCGTTGCCGTTGAAGGCTGGATGGATTTCCCCACCGCTAAAGCCCTCTGCGAGGCCGCCGGCCAGGACCTCGCTGCTCTCAAGAAGTCCGCGGTCCGGCGCGATTTCCGCCCTGTCTCGCTCCAGGCAAGAGCCAGCTTCACGGTCGCCAACCGGCTTCGCGTGGTGCAATCCCAGAACGTCCTTGCGAGGCTCGAGGGCTCTGACCCGGCGCTCAAGGACCAGTACCTCGTTTATACGGCCCACTGGGACCATCTGGGACGCGACCCCAAGCTGGAGCGGCGATCAGATTTTTAACGGAGCCATCGACAATGCCTCCGGCGTGGCCACCGTCCTTGAGATCGCGAGAGCCTTCACTCGCATTCAACCGGCCCCCAAGCGCTCCATTCTCTTTCTGGCGGTGACCGCCGAGGAGAAAGGCTTGCTCGGGTCGAAGTACTACGCGACCCACCCGCTCTACCCGCTGCAACGCACCGTGGCAAATATCAACATCGATGGAGTCAACTTCTGGGGCAAGACCAGCGACGTGATCAGTATTGGCATGGGCCAGTCATCGCTTGACGACCTGCTGGTCGATGTGGCCCGTTCCCATGGCCGGACCGTTGGACCCGACGCCGAGCCCGAGAAAGGCTACTATTATCGCTCCGACCATTTCGAATTCGCCAAGCAGGGAGTTCCCGCCCTCGATCCCGACGCGGGGCAGAAGGCGATCGGCAAACCGGCCGATTACGCTCAGAAGAAGAGGGACGAGTACACCGAGAAGAACTATCACAAGGTCAGCGACGAGATCAAGCAAGATTGGGACCTTTCCGGCGCCGTGGAAGACGCCAGACTTGCTTCTAGAAGTTGGCGATCGCGTGGCCGACGCGGATACGATCCCTCACTGGAAACCCGACAGCGAGTTTCGCGCCCGCCGCGAAGCCATGCTGAAAGCCGCCAAGCCATGATCGACGTGCGTTTGCACTGCGTCTCCCGGCTCGCGGGCCACGCGGAGGCCGGCGCGTGATGTCTCGAACAGAGAGCCGTCCTGTCGTGCTGGCCGTGTTCCTGACCGCGCTGGCGGTCGTGGCCGCGTGGGCGGATTGGAAGACCGGATGGATCACGCCCGCGTTCGACTTCGTTGCGCACCAGTTCTATGAGGTCCCGCTCCTGGCCAGGATTCGTCGGCCGTCGCAGCTCGTGCTCGTGCGCGAGCACCTGGCGATCGGCGCGGCACTCGTGGTTTCCGGCCTGCTTCTTTTTCCCTGGCTGGGCCGGCACGGGCGGCTCTGGCTCTTGATCTTCTGGGTTGGCTATGCCATCCGGGCGACCGTCTGGATCTGCGGCGGCAACCTTCCTCTCGTGCCCGGAGACAGTTGCCACTACCTGGAAGTGGCCACATCCGTGTTCCGGGGAGAGGGCCCGGTGAAGCATTACGTCGAGAGCTTCTTCAAGGACTACCCGCGCATCCGCCAGGGTCAGGGAGTGCTTGACGACTGGGCGACGCCGCTGGACGCCTACGTTCGAGCC
The DNA here is from genome assembly GCA_963813575.1 of uncultured Planctomycetaceae bacterium. Classification (GTDB taxonomy): domain Bacteria; phylum Planctomycetota; class Planctomycetia; order Isosphaerales; family Isosphaeraceae; genus Aquisphaera. The sequence continues at coordinate 477,745 of CAWFAF010000038.1, read as the reverse complement.
CTCTGGTTCCGCCTGGCCGGCATCGAACCCGGACAGTCGCTCGAGACCACCGTCGGCGCCGCCAAGGCATGCAGCTTCGTGATCAACCTGCTGGCCCTGCCGGCCCTCTACGGTTTCGCCCGGCGGCGGTTCAATCCCGAGATCGGGCTTTACGCCATGGGTGTGCTGGCCGTGCTTCCGGTTCACGCGATCTACGCGGGATTCGTCCTCCGCGAAAGCCTGGTCGCGCTGACGGCAATCCTGGCCGTCTGGACTTTGACGGAAGTGTGGCATGCCCCCGCGGCCAGTTGGCGATGCTGGGACTGGGCCATTCTGGCCGGGCTTTGCGGCGGCCTGGCAATCCTCGCCCGCAATACCGGGCTGGCCCTCATTGCGGCCGCCGGCTTGCACGCCCTGGCGCGATTGGGGCGAAGACGGCCGGGGCCGCTCTTGCTCTGGGTCGCGACTGTGCTGGCCGTGATTCTACCCTGGGCGATTGCCACGATGCGTGAGTATGGTACACCCTTTTATTCTTATACAAGTTACTTCGAGTACAACTTTTCGTGGACGGTTCATCACTTCGATCAGGGGAACACCCGGCCCGAGCAGTTCTACACGCTGGCCAATGCGCCGGAGATCGTCAGAGTCAAGTTCAAGTCGCTGCTGATCATCGCAGTCTATACGACGATGATCATGGGGTTGCCCCTGGTCGCGGGATTCGTCGCGAGGCTGCGTCGCAAGGATGCCGGCACGCCGGGTCGAGACGTGGATCTGCTGGTCGCCACGGTCTTCATCGTTTTCGTGCTGGCCACCCTCAAGAGCATTCCCGACGTGACGCAGGTCGCCCAGCTTGGCCGATACTACCTGCCGGTCTTCGCGCTGGCGATTCCCACGGCGGTGGCCGGCGTCAAGGACTGGTTCGACGGCCAGCCAGATCAACCGCCGAGCTTTCGCCTGGCTGGCCGCGTCGTTCGTCGCCCTGGTCTGGGCAGACCCAACCTGGGCGTATGACGCCTCGTGGCTGACGAAGCCTTATCAGCTTCACTGGCCCGCCCTGCGAGAGGCCGGTGACTGGATCAAGAGCCATCCCGACCGCGTTCCCCCGGACGCCCGCGTCATGACCTGGTTTCCGTGGGAGCTGCGGATCAGCAGCAACCGCACCACGATCCTGCTGCCGCGCAACTACAGCGCGCGCAGAATCGAAGAGGTCATCCAGCAATACAAGGTCACGCACGTGCTGTGGGGTTCCTTCGAGCCGCCCGAGCACGTTGATCCGGAATCGTGGGGACCTTATCTCGATCAGGTTCGCACGGCTCTGGGACTGACCTCGGCGCGAGAGCTGTATCGTTCACCAAGAGGATTGCTCTACCCGGTCCGCCTCTATCGCCTGCCGTGAGTCACGTAGGCATGACGGCAGCCGGGCGGCCGTCGCGTGCTCGAGCAAGGGGAAACCCGATGCGCTGGTCGATCGTCGTTCTGGTCGCGATCCTCTGCTTCGATGTCTGGTATCGCGCCCACACATTTGCTCCAACCGTGGCCCAGGCGACCGGCGTGAATCTCTGGCCGCGGGCCACGGGACCGGCGGAGCCACTGGATTGCGACGAGGCCGCGTATGCCTACATCGGCCATCGGCTTGCTTCACGGCGACGTGATGTACCGCGACCTCACCGAGAACAAGCCCCCGCTCGGCTACTGGCTCTATGCACTCGGGGTGAAGCTGGGAGGCTACAACGAGCTGGCGATCCGTCTCCTGCCTCTGCCGGCCATCCTGGTCACGATTGCGCTTGTGTGGTGGTTGGGAATGACCCTCGCCGGGCCTCTGGCCGCCTGTCTGGCCGGCGTGCTCTACGTCCTTTTGAGCACCGATCCCTACCTGTTCGGCAACGGGTCGAACATGGAACACTTCATGAACCTGTTTTCGGTGGCGTCGCTGGCATTCGTGATTTTCGGATGGAACCGCGATCGCCGCTGGCCTTTCTTCGCGGCCGGCGCCTGCCTGGCGGCGGCGGCACTCGTGAAGCAGGTGGCCATCTTGCCGGGCTTGGTCTACGCGGTCGCCTTGATCCTGGCGGCGAGATCGGAGCACCGACTTGAACCCTCGCGGCTGGAAGTCAGCGGTCGCTGGACGTGTTGGCCTTTTCCTCGGGGCTCATTCTGGCCATCGGTCTCGCGGCTGTGGTTCTGATCTGGCAGGGTGCGGGAGCGGCAGCCTACGAAGACATCATGCAGTACGGCAGGGCGCTCGCGACCGACACCTTGCCCGAGCCTGGTGCTCCGCTCGGTCTTGGTCCGCTGGCTGACCGGCAACGCCGATCCCACGGGCAAGCTCCCCTGGCCGTTCGGCACCACGAATTACCTCGTCTGGTGGGGGACGGGAAGCTGGCCCCTCTGGCTGGCGGCGATTCCCTCGCTGGCTGTATCTTGCTCGCCGGACCGACACACCACCGCGAGTCGCCGCCTGGTCGCGGCCTGGACGATCGCGGCCTTCCTTCAAGTTGTCCTTCCCGGCCTGTACTGGCAACACTACTACCTGCTGCCGACGCCGGGCATTGCCATTGTCATCGGCGTGGTGTTCGCTGACTGTTTGACGGCGCTCGATGTGACGCGCCCGAAGACCGACCTGGAGGCACGCCGGCGACTTCGCCGATTGCCGCTGGCCATTGCCGGGTCGCTGATTTTGCTTGTTAGCAATCGCGGACATGGCAGCCATCCAGGTCCGCTCCTATCTGTTTGGTTCCCCCCCAGGAATTGACGGTCCGCTACAAGGGAGGCGGCCAGTGGGTCGCCTTGCGGTCCCTGGGCCACGAACTCGCCAGACGCGCCTCGGTCTGGCCAGACCCGCATCTCTATATCTGGGGCTGGCAAAGCCCGCTCCATTTCTACGCCAAGCTCGACGGCGTGACCAGGCATTTCTTCGTCGACAACCTGCTTCGCGACCAGGCCGAACGGAACCACCCGCTGATCAAGCCTCGAATCGCCGAGATCATGCAGTCCTTGCGCGCCCGGCCCCCTGCCCTGATCTTCGTCGGCTACGCTCCTTTTCCCGAGTTGCGGACATTCCTTCACGAACATTATCTGCCTTCCCGACTGGTTCCCGCTCGGTCTGACCTCGGCCTCTGGGTCGAGCGTACGAAATATCGGGAGTTCGAGAATTCTTCCTCGCCAACCGCCGCTGCAGTACACCAATGAGAAGCTGGTTCCTGATACGATCTCAGAGAGGGAAGACCGAACGAACGGCGTGACCAGGGGAGACGAGCTCAATGACCTGCTCGGAGCTTCGGGGGTAGCCAGACCTTTCAGTGCGAGAGGGTTATTGTCGTGAGGCTGGTGATCGTCTTGTCCGGCGTGTTTCTCGCCGTGCTCTTGCTCTCGTTGCAGAACGGCCAGATCTTCACGAATTCCCTGATCGCGTTGTTGATCCTTCTGGGACCGATCGTTCGCGCGTGGGCGATCTCCATCGGTTCCCGTTCTCCGGACCACAGAAGATCGTGGCTGCTCTTGACAATCGTCCTGGCCCTTTTCGCCTTCAGCATCGTGGCGAACTTGCCCTCTGCCTATCGCTCCCAAAAGCAATTCAACGAGGCCAAACAACGGGCCAAAGACGCCGCGGCGGAACCCAAAGGGAACGGCCGATAGACCAGGGCTGGCCTTGGGCGGCTGTCGCTCAATGCCTGGTCTCGAAGACCAAGAGGTACGGCACGGCCGGGCGACGATCCCGGTCCTTGAAATTGACGAAGCGGCCGGAATTGACCCAGGTCGCATAGGTCTTTCCCGCTTCGAGCTTTACCGGCAGGACGCAGGTTCGACCGTCATCGAGATAGTGGATCTCACCGGTGACTTTGGGGAATGTGTTCTTGGAGGCGGTGCTCCAGGACCAGCTTTTGTCGAGCATCTTCTTACTGAAGGTGACTCGGATTTCACTCAGCGCCGGGTCAACGTCGGTCGCGCCAGCTTCAGGGTTCGTCTTGACGACCACCGGAGGCGCATTGTCGAGCGTGACATCGTCGGACGAGTCGTTGCCCTGCTTCCGTTTGTTCGTGCCACCTTGACCACGAGCGCGGTCCTGGGCATCGGCGGCGGCCAGTTCGAGAAGCGGCTCGGGCCGCGACGCCGGTGTACCCGCGACGTTCGCGCTTGCGGGTCCGCCATCTTGAGCTTGACCGGGCGTACCTGTTGAGGGAGATGCGGCGATCGTGCCTCGGACAAGCGTGATTGTGGTCCCCGTAAGACAGCCCAAAAGGACCAGGCTTGCCACGCCAACTTTGAACTGTTTCCAGAACATGATTCTGATGACTCCTCTGGCTATGTTGTTGATGGAGGGAGTGATCGAGGTTGGAGACAGCAAACCGATTGCCCTCTTTGACGTGATGTCGAGCAGACCAGAATGACCGATCGCACCGTGGCACACAGAAATCGATAGAGCCGCAAGATCATCCGATGATTTCCATCCTCGACGTTCAAGCCGCGAGCGGAGCAGAGCCCGGCCTCGCGAGAGTCGCCCGCTAAGCGTTCCCACAGGCCAGCGCAACGCGCGAGCAGCCTCTTCGTGGGTCTTTCCTTCGAGGTGACAGAGGACGATCGGCTTCCTGTATTTCGAGGGAAGATTGTTCAATTCCCCGTGTAGAGTCCTGAACGCATCTGCATCGATTCTCCGATCAGGTAACGGCTGCTCGATCTGATCAACTTGATCGGAAAGAGTGGCTCGTATCCTGGCCCTGCTCGCCCGTGTCTGAAGGGCGACGCGCCAGGCGACTTGGTACAGCCAGGGCCCCAGCGGCCCCGAGACTCGCAATGACCCCGCCCTGCGAATCAGGACCAGGAACGTTGCTTGAAAGGCGTCGTCAACGTCGTGAGCATCCCGCAGGAGCTGGCGGCACACCCGCCAGACCATCGCTCCATGGCGATCCAGCAAGGCGCAGGAACGACAGCTCCCTCGCGTCGTCACGTCCACGAATGATGTTCTCGACAAGCTGGGAATCGGACAGGCCGACAGCCGAACCTGCGGACAGGATGACCTCAATTGGAGTTTGTTGCGTTGCCGTCTGTTCGATCGCCATCGGGGTTCCGGCCTCGCATGGGACATCGTAGTCATGTCTGCTCTACAAGGTAATGTGCGAACCCGCCCAGATCCATACACTTTTATTGTAAGTTGCCTTGATGCCTCGCTTTAAGACATGCTCTGGCACACGATCGGCAGGGTGCTCCTCTGGATTTTGGAGTCAGGAGAGATTATATGGAGCAAGTCGGGGAAGTTTAGAAGCACAAGAGCAAGGAGGTTCCCGGATGCCTACGCTGACCATCGAGTATCACGACCCGTCCCATCGGATTGCGTTGGAGCAGGCCATCGCCTACGTCAGCCAACTTCGCCAAGTTGCCCAGGATGCTCCCAGTGGTACCGTGCTCGAGGCCTGCGAGAAGCTGGCACTCAGCGACGGTCGAGACCTGCTTCGCTCGACGCTCGCCGCGGCGCTTCAAAGCCGAATCGGGCTCAGCGAGCAAAAAGGGGGGCGGCCCGCCTGTGCCCCGAGGCGCACTCCGGCTACTCCAAGGGCCGGCACACGCGTACGGTCCTGACAGCCGTCGGTCTCGTTACCTTGGAACGAATTTATTTCCTCTGTCCGGTTTGCAAGCAAGGCGACTTTGGTGCCGATCGCATCTTGGGCGTGGAAGGTTATGTGACGCGCGGAGCCTGTCGTATGGCCTGCCTGCTGGGCGTCCAACAATCGTTCACTCGAGCCCAACGGGCGGCTCGCCGAGGTGGCGGGCTGGAATCTCGACGATAATACCATTCGCCGCCTCTGCCACGCCACCGCGGCGGCGGCTAGCGACACCCGCGAGCAACGAGCCACAGCCCAAGCTTTCGCCCAAGCCGGGGGGGATTTGGAGTTGCAGATCGACGCGGGTAAGGTCAACACGTTGGGGGGCTGGCGGACGTCAAACTGGCTGTGTTCGACCGCCGACCACGTGGCAACCCAACGACGGCTGAGCAATGGGACGAACGCGACCTGCCCGCGCCGACAGTGCGCTCGGTGGTGGCCGCCGTGGAGGAGGCGAGCCAATTCGGCCAGCGCTGCGCAGGGAAGCGGACCGCCTGGAACTGACCACCCCGGAGGAACTGAGTGTGCTGGGCGACGGCGCGGAGTGGGTATGGAACTTGTCGGCGCGGCACTTTGCAGGTGCCGAGGAACTGTTGGATATCTGGCACGGGGCCGAGTATTTAGCGGACGGAGCCAAGGCGGTATGCGGCCAGGGGAGCGAGGCGGCCAAGGAGCAGACAGAGAAGGGCAAGCAGCGGCTCTTGGGCGACGGGTATTGCGGCGTGGTCGAGTGGATCGGGGAGCTGACCGCCGCTGGAATGGTGGGCGGCGATGGGGCCGCCTTGGGTGGGGTCCTGAACTACTTCGCTGGCCACCAATGTCGCCTCAACTACGCCCTGCGGCTGCGCCGGGGCCAGTCGATCGGCAGCGGACTGGTGGAGGGGTCCATCAAGCAGCTGGTCAACAAGCGAGTGAAACAAACCGGAGCACGCTGGAAGGTGGAGCATGTCGGGCCGTTTGTAGAACTGGGCGCATTGGCAGCCGGGCCCGAGTGGCAGGCGTTCTGGGAAATCAACTGACTTCAGTTCCAAAATCCAGAGCGGCACCCCGATCGGCAACGCAAGATCGGCGGCGGATAGCATCCCAGAGGATGTCGGTCTAGAATCGCGATAGAACTGGACAAGTCGAACCCCAACGACAGGACCACAACGATGAGATGGCTGCTTGCCGGGATTGCGATCGCATTCCTCGCTATTCGAACGGCCGGCGGCGTCGGAACCGACCCTGCCGAAGACCGCGTTCGATCGGGCCTGGTTGGTACCTGGAACAGTGTATTGAAAAACCGCCCGGACCGCTTCAAAGACGTGATGCACGTCAAGCACATCACGCCGACCCATTGGACCTGGGTGACCTATGATGCCAAGGAGATGAAGGTCATGGCCACGGCGGGCGGCACCTGGAGTCTGGCGGCGGACAACTACAAGGAGAAGTGTGACTTCTCAGGTACGGGTTACGAACATCTGCGAGGGAAGGAATTCGCCTACATCCTCAAATTCGACGGCGACGAGTTGATGATCAAATCAGCGCCGGGCACGGCGGTCGAAGTTGATGAGGTATGGAAAAGGATGAAGCCCGGGGAGTAAGGAGCGAGCCTTTTCCCGCTTGGTGCTCTGCGCGATTTGCCTCAAGTTGTCCCGATGGGTTGAACGCGAGAAGCGGCCTTGATATCAAGGACGCGCTGGTACCGCTCGCGCAGATTCCCCATGATGGCGTCCCAGCTCTGGCTCAGGGCGTAGGAGCGAGCGGCCGCCGCCATCGCCCTGCGCTGGTCGGGCTGGTCAACGAGTGAGAGGACCGCTTCGGCGAACCGCTCAGGGGGGTCGCTGGGTTCGACGAGCAGCCCGGTCGTTCCCGGCTGAATCGTGTCGCCGACTCCGCCCGCCCGCACGGCCACGACGGGCATACCCGAGGCCATGGCCTCGAGGATGACGTTGCCGAAGGTCTCGGTCCGGCTGGAGAACGCGAAGATGTCGCCGGCGGCGTAGTGGTCGGCCAGGTCTTCTCCGGTCCTGTAGCCCGCGAATCGAGCGATCGCGCCGATTCGCCGCTCGAGCTCGCCCCGCGAGGGACCGTCGCCCACAAACAGGATGCGGACGTCCGGCCGTCTGGCGGCCACGATCGAAAGTGCAGTTGCGAGATAGGCCACATCTTTTTCGGGTGCGATCCGGCTGACGAAGCTGATCACCAGATCGTCCGGCCGCCAGCCAAAGGCCTGGCGGACATCGCTCCGACCGGGCCGGTCTGGCCGGAAAAGCGTGCCATCGACGCCGCGCGGCCAGAGAACGAGCCGCTCGAAACCTAGTGCCTCGAGATCCCTGATGGTCGTCAGCGACGGAACATAGGTTTCCCGCGTTCGATTATGGAACCAGCGCAGATCAGCGCCAGACTGTCCCCTTGGCCCAGCCCACGCGGTAGTGCCGGCTATATTGATCGAAGTTGGTGTGGAAGCTCGAGACGGCAGGAATCTTGCGGCGCAGCACATGCCGCAGCACGCTCAGCCCCAGGGTTGCCTCGGTGGCGATATGCACGAGGTCGGGCTGAAAACCATCGATGGCCCTCCGAACTTCTCCGAACGGGGGAAGCGGCAGGTACAGCTCCTTGTAGAAAGGGAGATTCAAGGATCGAACCAGATGGTGATGATCTCGCCCGGTCGGCTCACCATAATCGGGATGAATGAGCTGGACCTGATCGCCCTGCTCGGTGAGATAGCGGACCAGCTCGCCCAGGGTACGGGAGACGCCATTCACCTGGGGGAAGTACGTCTCCGTGATCAGACTGATTCGCATGACGGATCTCGAGCCTTCCGATCGATGTTGCTCTGGCGTGACGACTCGTGTTCCCGGCAGCACATACTCTCTCGACAACAGGCTCATGCCTCTTCCCCTGGCCGCGACGAATAACGATTCGCTCACCGTGCCGCAGGCTGTTTCGAGTACCTTGGCTCGTAAAGTTGAACCTCACAGTCGCCGGGCATCTTGAAATGAGTGACCAGGCCGTAACCCATGTCGGTGATCTCGTCGGTAAACTCGACGCCTCGAGACTTCAGCTCGGCAACCGTCTTCTGGATATCATCGCAGTAAAAGGAGATATTGTGAGTGCCCGAAGGCGCACCTTTTGACGGCTCCGCGGGATGACAGCCCATGTCGGCTTCAGGCAAATCGAAGATGAGCCATCCCTCGCCCACGTCCGAGTAAGGGAACTGAAGCTTGTCTCGGAGAAAGGCCCGGAACTCCTCGGGCTGAGACGAATAGAACATCGTGTGAACGCCTCGAATCATCGCCTGCGCCTCGTCTTCGAAGAATCTCTGAAGAACCCTCGCCAGTCTTCAACGCAGGATTGATTCTCCAAACCCGGAGACTTCTGTCCACCAAAAAGTCGGGGAAGAGCCCGAGGCGCGGATCTGAGGTATCGCGCACGTTGGTATCGGTGCTTGAAGGATGGTAGAGTCGATTCCGACGTTTCCGGCCGCGACCCATACCCTCTCTTCTATCCCGGTCAAGCGAGGTAACACCATGAATCCACTGCGGGACGTGAGCTCGAAGACTTCTCGTCGCGGCTTCTTGCGAGCGGCGCTCAGCGGTGTGGCCGCGGTTTCGCGTTTCCCGCGATCGTGCCGGCCTCGGCGCTGGGCCGCGGTGGCATGGTCGCGCCCAGCAACCGGATCACCCTGGGCGTGATCGGCACGGGCAACCAGGGGTTCAACGACATCAACTCGTTCCTCAAGGACGAGCGGGTGCAGATCGTCGCCGTCTGCGACGTCAACCGCGAGAGCGCGGGCTACTGGGAGGGCAAGGTCGGCGGCCGCGAGCCGGCCAGGCGGCTGGTCGAGAAGCACTACGCCAAGCACAAGCCTTCCGGGACGTTACCGCGGCTGCGACGCCTTTGTCGACTTATCGCGAAATCCTGGGCCGGAAAGACATCGACGCCGTCGAGGTCTGCACGCCGGACCACTGGCACGCGATCCCGGTGATCGAGGCGTGCAAGGCCGGCAAGGACATCTACTGCCAGAAGCCGCTGTCGCTGACGATCGCCGAGGGCCGCGCCATGAGCTACGCGGTGAGCAAGCATCACGTCGTCTTCCAGACCGGCAGCCAGCAGCGGTCGGACCATCGCTTCCGCCGCGCCTGCGAGCTGGTCCGCAACGGCCGGATCGGCGACCTGAAGACGGTGCTGCGTGGGCCTGCCCGGCGGCCGCACCGACTACGCCAAGACGCGGCGACCGCAAGAAGCCGGAGCCGGTCCCGGCGGGCTTCGAGTACGACACCTGGCTCGGCCCCGCGCCCGAGGCCCCTTATGCCCCGCGCGCTGCCACGTCAACTTCCGCTGGATCTACGACTACTCCGGCGGCCAGGTCACCGACTGGGGCGGCCATCATCCCGACTGTGCCCAGTGGGGCATGGGCACCGAGATGACCGGCCCGATCGAGATCCGCAACGCCAAGGGCGTCTTTCCGCCCGATCCGCTCTGGAACACGGCCACGGAATACTCGTTCGAGGCCGTCTACGAGAACGGCGTGTCGATGATCATCTCGAACAAGAACAAGATGGGCGTGACGTTCGAGGGCACCGAAGGGAACGATCTACGTCGACCGCGGCAAGCTGACGGCCGACCCGAAGTCGATCCTCGATTCCAAGATCGGCCCGACCGAGATCCACCTCTACAAGAGCGACGACCACTTCCGCAACTTCATCGACTGCGTGATCTCGCGCGAGCCGACCGCCGCGCCGGTCGAGGTCGCCCATCGATCGATCACGATCTGCCACCTGGGCAACATCGCCATGCGGCTGGGCCGCGAGACGCTGCGCTGGGATCCCGAGAACCGAGCAGATCATCGGCGACGACGAGGCCGCCAAGATGCTCAGCTCGCGCCCTATCGCGACCCGTGGAAGCTGCCGGACGCCTGAGATCAAACCCAGCTCGTACGTTCGTGATCTCTTGCCCTGACCTCCGTATCTTGCGAAACTCGATTCACACGCGACCCACTTACCCGCATTCCGTCGAGGCCCGTCGTGAAAACGAATCCTGTCATTCGTGCCCTCAAGGCCGGCAAGCCGCAGATCGGCACCTGGCTTCGCCTGGGAAGCGTGGCCGCCGCGCGGTTCATGGCCCGCACCGGGTTTCCCTGGCTGACCGTTGACATGGAGCACACACATACCGATATCCAGACCGCGGCACTCATGTTCGGCGCCATCGCCGACGCGGGCTGCGTCCCGCTGGCTCGGGTTCCCGCCGGTAAACACGAGTGGATCAAGATGGTTCTCGACTGCGGCGCGATGGGCATCGTGGCGCCCATGGTGATGGACGCCGACGAGGCCCGCGCCATCGTCGCAGCCACCAAGTACGCCCCGCGTGGCAACCGCTCGGTCGGCGGCGGCTTCCACGCCATCAACTACGGCTGCTACGGCGGAGCAATACTACAAGCACGCCGACGATGAGATCCTGGTCGTCATCCAGACCGAGCACATCAAGGCCGTCGAGCATGCCGATGAGATCTATGCCGTCCCGGGCCTGAACGCGATTTTTATCGGCCCCAACGACCTGGCCTACTCGATGCGATCCGCCGATGGAACCATGCCTTCGAAAGAAGCCTTCGAGACGCACGCTTACCCGCATTCGCGAAGCCGCGGCTCGCCAGCAGCTTCCCTGCGGCCTGCACGTCCTCACCACCGCGGATGCCCTCCGCCGCGCCAGGGAAGGCTGGCAGTTCATCGCCGTCGGCAGCGAGCTCAAGTTCATGCTCGAAGGCGCCGCCGATCATGTCCGTCAGCTCAATCCCGCCGAGAACCCCGAAGACCTGGCGAAGTATTGAGCCGCCCGAGCTCGCTTTCCCCACCGTCGAATTAGCCCTTGCCAACAACCCTTCCTCCGACTATTGTAAGATATAGTCTGACACTTGTCATTTCGCGTCTGTGGTCCGCTTGCCCTGGCGCTGCCCCGGATGGCCCGGCGTCTTGGGCACGCCGGACTTGACCTCGTCATCTCAACAAGGTCTCTGGCCGGGAGGGTGTTCCATGTCGTCTCTGTTTCTGATTCGCGTGGACGGTGGACCCGCTGTTGAGCCCTCGCCTTCGAAGCGGCGATTGCGTCTCGGATCGCGGCGGTTCCTGCCGCGCCGCTTGTGGATCTGCCTGGCCGTGGCTGCGGCATTCCTGGCGGCCAGCGCGGGATTGACTGTGCCGCCGATCGTCCGCCAGGCACACAAGGACCGTTGCGCCGAGAAGTTGAAGCGCCTGGGTGTTGCAATGCAGAACTTTCACGAGGCTCACGGCCACTTCCCGGCCGCGGCGATCACCGACAAAGCGGAACGCCGCTCTTGAGCTGGCGCGTGGCGATCTTGCCCCAGCTTGGTTATCAGTCGCTTTACGACGCGTTCCACCTCGACGAGCCGTGGGACAGCCCCCATAACCTCGCGCTCGCCGCGCAGATGCCCGAGGTGTTTCGCTGTCCCAGCTTGCCCGGCGGTCGGGCTTCCCTCACTGGTTATCAAGTGGTGGTCGGACCGAAGCCGGAACTTGGATCGATTGGCACGATGTTCGAGTGGGCTCGTGGAGTCGAGATTCGCGAAGTGACCGACGGCACCTCGAATACCGTCTTGATCGCCGAGACCGGCCGGGCCATACCCTGGACGCAGCCCGACGATCCGCCGTTCGAGCGCGATGGGCCCTTGCCGCCGTTCGGCAGCGGCCATGCCGGCGGGTTTCACGTGATCTTCGCCGATGGCGCGGCGCGGTTCATCAAGTCCTCGATCGAATCGCAAACTCTCAAGTCGCTGGTCACGCGTGACGGCGGCGAAGTGATTAGCGGTGACTCCTGATAGGAACCGATCCGCCGGGCGTGTCCCGGCTTCGTCGCCAGAAACCTCCAGCCCCCTGAAGCAAGCTTACAACATCTCTCTGGCACTTCACCGCGCGGGAGCGAATTCCAGAGCGTAGCCAGAAACGGCCAGCGGGATCATGAAGATCGACTTGCCCGATGTGACGTAGAGCGTCTTGCGCTCGGGACCGCCGAACGCGAGGTTGGTGATGACGTCCTCGGGGATAGGAATCCGGCCCAGCAACTTGCCGCCGGGCGTGATGATGTAGATTCCCGGTGGAACGCTGGCGTCTTCGCCGCTGGTGCGGGGAACCGCGATGCCGGCGGCGACCCACAGGTTGCCACGCGTGTCGAGGCGCATGCCGTCGCCGCCCCGGCCCTTGGCAAAGTCAAAGACCAGCCGCTGGCCGCCAGGTGAGCCGTCCTCGGCGACGTCAAACGCCCAGATCTTGCGATGACCGCCTGGTCTGGGATGGCTGTCGATCACGTACAGCGTGCGGTCGTCTGGCGTCATCGCCAGGCCGTTGGGTCGTTCGACGGCAGGCTGGGAAATCACCCTCGCAACGGCTCCGCCCGGGTCGATGCGATACACCGCCTCGGCATCTTGTTCGACGATCTGCCGATCTTCACCGTAATAGGGGTCCGTGAACCACACCCGGCCGCGCGTATCAACGCAAACATCATTGGGGCTGTTATATCGCTTGCCTTGGAATCGTTCCGTGAGCACTTCGACGGCACCGGTGTCGAGATCGGTTCGAACCACCCGCCTGCGCCTCCAGGCCCCTGCTCCGCCCCTTCGCAAGTCACCAGCCGCCCCTGGGCGTCAAACGTGTTGCCGTTGGCCCGGCCGCTGTCGGCCCGAAAGACGTTCAGCGCGCCGGCCGGCGTCATCCGGTAAATCCGGTTGCCAATCAGATCGCTGAAATAGAGCTGACCGTCCCGAGCGACCGCCGGCCCCTCGAGAAAGCTCGTCCGCGCCACGACTGAGAGGCTGGCCTTCGGCGCGAGCAGATCCGACGGTGCGGGAAGTTGGTGGAGATTGTTGCTGGGGCTCTCGTCGCCGGATAAGTCACCCAGGTGAACCATGAACAGAAGAGCCGCCATTGACAGAATGATCCAGGAGACTAGCGACATGAGAATCCTCCTTCTGTGGGTTTCGAGGTTGACCTGAATCTCAGCCTTGCTGTTCGGTATAATCAATGAAGCTCGTCAATGTTCATTGCCTCTTGACCACGGGATGGAACGATGTCAGTCGGCGGTGAACCTGGCCACTTGTTTCCCCGGGCGACGGAACGAAGCGGTTATTGGTATTTCTTCTATGATAAACATCATGGACGAGGCGGACCAGAAGCCGCTCAGTGGGCGACCGATCTGCTTGAGGAAGAGGAATTTGGCATCTTCGACCAGGCTGACCGCCTTGATTTGAGTGACGGACATGGCAACCTGTATGGAATTCGCCTGCGCACGCAGCCGCATCGGGAGGTTCTCCTGCTAGGGACCCTCGGGCAACAGGTGGCGAAGTTTCCCGAGTCCGTGAACGGACCTCACTGGCACGGCTATCCGCTCGGTCCCCTGCAGAAGAACCTCGATCCGCCGCATCCTCCCGAAAGGCCCTTGCCGAAAGATGCACTTCAGAAAATGGTTGAAGCGGCTTTGCTGGCCAGAACGGAGCGGACGAGGCTTTTGAAAGGAAAGATGATATGAAAACACCTGTCGGCGAATACCGTCCCTTCAGCTTCCCCGGGGGAGAGATCACGTGGGCAGGGGAAAACCCGTGGAGCAAGGGCTTTTGTTTCGGAACGCAAAGCGGCAAGTTACTTTTTCTTGCCGAGGTTGGGCAGGGTGAGAGCGAGTACGAAGTCATCGAGTCCGAGGTCTGCGACGAGGCGGTCAACGATGTTGCATTTTGGAAAGATATCGTCGGCGTAACGACGCGAAGTGAAGTGCGAATTTATCGACGCGCGCCATCAATGGACAAGCTCGACATAATGAGCAGTTTATCGAGCGGGGCGCACGGAATCACGGCGACTCCGCGTGGTCTCTTCCTTGCACCGATGGGAACCGGGGGACTGTACTGTTTCGATAGCGAACAAGGTTCTCAGGGAACGGGGTGGATCGAAGAATCCCCTAAAGTCATTCGCAACTACTACAAGATCGTTTATCTGGGCGAATCGGAGGGCATGGGAGTCCTCGCTTGCGCGACCCGTGCCGACGGCCTGGCCCGGATTCAACTTGACGGCACAAAAACACGTCGCGTGTCCAGTCTCACTGCGCCATCCCTCGACGTGATCGATGTCGCCTCGCCGCACGCGGCGAAGAGCCCATTCGCAGTCATTGGGCTAAGCGTGGACCGCTCGTTGATCTTCGTTCGAGACATCCTTGAGTTCGACCAGCAGAACCCCGAGCGCTTCAAAGTGGAGGAATTGCTCGGCACGCCCTACTCGTTGATGTGCGCCTGCGGGCATGTTTTCGTGCTGACGAGTGAGGAAATCGTAATGTTGCCTAATCTCGGCGCGAGGTTCCTGGACGGCCAGCCTCTTGATGCTCCCCTTCAAGGTTTTCATTCTCCCGTTCAAGCCGTCAACGCCTACGTCGTGGGTGACAAATACCTGATGATCGTCATGGACGACGGCGTACGGATCTCGGAGATCTCTCCCATGGACTCGTCCGGAAATACTCGCCACTCTTCCGCGGGATTCCTGGACTCGCAATTCTGGAGCGACGCGCAGACAATACCGCGCCTCGTGAGTACGCAATGGATTCTCGCGGCTTGAGCAAGCGCTCTGGTCCTCTGGCCGATCCTCGCTGTCGCGGCCCGAGAGAAGGCCGTTGAAGGCCGACGCGCCGCAACGTTCAAATCACCTCCGCGATCGGTTCCGTCTCGTCCAGCAGGAACATCGGCCGGCCGCTGCGATCGACCACCTTCGTGGCGGGGTCGATACCCAGGTTGTGGTAGAGCGTCGCGAAGACGTTCTGGAACGTCACCGGACGGTCCTTGGGATAGGCCGCGAAGGCGTCGGTGGAGCCGATGACCTGACCGGTTCGCATGCCGCCGCCGGCCAGGAGTGCGAAGTTGACGGGAGGCCAGTGGTCGCGGCCGGCGAACTTATTGATCTGCGGCGTGCGGCCGAATTCCCCCCAGACGATCACCGAGACGTCCTTGTCCAGCCCCCGATTGTGCAGGTCTTCCACCAGGGCTGAAAGGGCCGTGTCGAGCTTGGGAATGCGCAGGCGGTTGGTGCTGAAGTTGCGCTTGTGCGTATCCCACCGGCCGAACGAGATGGTGACAACCCTCACGCCGGCCTCGACGAGCCGCCGGGCCATGAGGAAGTGGTCCATGCAGCAAGGTGGTCCGTCTTCCTCGTTGTTCATGTCTCCGATGCCGTACCGGGCGCGTAGGCGAGGGTCTTCGCGCTTGAGGTCGAGTGCCTCAAACACGCGTTTGGAGCCGAGGATCTCGAACGCTCGCTGATTGAACAAGTCCAGGCCGTCCATCACGTCCGACCGATCGAACGAGCGCCTCACGTCGTCAAGCTGAGAGAGGAGCGATCGGCGACTGGCCAGCCGCGCCGGGATGATGGTCCGCTCGTCGAGACTCAGACCCGACGAGCCGCCGCTGTACTTCGCTTTGGTCGCAGCGGCCGACGCGGTCTCGCCCCGAAACGGCGTGAACGGTCCGTGCCGCAAACCCAGGTAGCCCGGCTCGCCAGGGTTCCCCCAGCGCGGCTCGTCCGTTCGAGGAGAAAGTCCGACGAACGGCGGGATGTCCGTTTTCAGCGGCCCCTGGATTCGAGACACCACCGCCCCAAGACTCGGCCGCCCGCCCTGGGCCCTGCTGATCGCGTCTTTGTAACCGGTCAAGCACTGCCCGGCCGAATGATCGCCACCGGCGCCGACCAGCGAGCGAATGAGCACGAACTTGTTCATCATGGTGGCCAGGCGCGGCATGTACTCGCAGATGTCGAGTCCGGGCAGATCCGTCGCGATCGGGCGGTACTCGCCGCGAATTCCGTCGGGCGCCTTGGGCTTCATGTCAAACATATCCTGGTGGGGAGGCCCGCCAGCCAGGAACACCATGATGACCGCCTTGTGTGGTCGGTGGACGCCCGAGGCCGCTTCGGCTCGAAGCAATTGCGGCATCGACAAACCGCCCAGCGCCAGGCCACCAAGCCTCAAGAAGTCTCGCCTTGCGATCCCGTCGCAAAACCGGTCCTCTCCTTGTCCCGCGATCGTTAGCATCGGGTCGGCCCCTCGGCTCTGAAGGGTGATGTTGCACACACGTTTAACAATATTATTGCGCCGCGGAATCCCAAAGGCAAGCGGCTAGAAGTGTTTGTTACAGAGACGCGGGCGCGTCACCTCGTCTTCAGGTCGAGATTGATCCGGCTCTCGCCGCCGCCTTTGATCTCCGCGATGATTTCGCCTTTGCCATCGCTTCCCCGGGAACCGAAGACGCGCTCTTCACTGAGGCTTGGAGATAGGTCGCGCTTCCGCGCATAGGCGATCCACTCCCGGCGCTCAGTCTCGGTGATCGTGCCGTTCCTGGCTTTGACCGACATGGAAGACATGACGGGGTCTCGCGAGTTGCTCATCCAGCGCGCCGCGTCCTGGCGGACTTCGATTCGATAGCGACCGGGCGTTGGGCCCTGGGTCGCGGGCAGACTGAACTCACCGCGAACGGGGCCCGTGTTCATCACGTAGGCCACGACCGGCGGCGAGTTCGGAGCATCCAGCGGTGTGAAGATCACGCAGCCGTGAGCGAGCGGCTCGCCGTCAACCGTCACGATGCCCCCAATCGCGACCCGCGGCTCATGGGTCAGAAACCCGCCCGCTCTCAGCCAGGTCCACATGAGCTCGGGCCAGACGCCGAGAACGGGGTCGCCCTGGGCGAATCCCACGCCGTGCACGCCATGAGCGAAGAAATGGGCTTCGACGGGGATCTTCGCCCGGCTCAGGTTGGCGTATAGGTCCGTCATGCCCCGAATCATATTCGCATCTTCCGTCGTGCCGAAGAGGAAGGTCGGAGGCGCGGCTTTCCAGTCGGGCTCCGGCGGCTTCGGGGCCGAGGCAGCCGCCACCTGGGCCCCCGCGGGTCTGCCCGCGCCTGCTGATCCGTAGGCAAGAATCTGGAAGGCGACCTGGCTCGATGCCCGGTCGATCGGGTCGCTCGCGTCGGACGTGCCCGCCGGAGCCTTCAAAGCCACGCTGGATGCGAGCATCGCGCCGGCCGAGAAGCCGATGATGCCGATCCGGTTGCGGATCGATTGCGAAATCGCCGGCGTGTGAGCGCAGGTAACGAATTCCTCGCTCTGCGTCCTGGATTGATACGTTCCTCGCATAGACCGGTCCGATCCGATAGCGCAGGATGAAACCTGCCACGCCTCGAGCCTTGAACCAGTTCGCGATCAGAACTCCCTCGTGATCGACCGCTCGGGTCATGAATCCGCCACCCGGGCAGATGAGCACTGCAGCTCCGGTATTCTTGGCCGGGTCTGGCAGAGAAACGGTGATCGCGGGTTTGTCTTCGTCGGTCGTACCGGTGGCCCCGGGCGCCCCTTCAGGCCAGAGTTCGATCGTGCGCGAGGGCGGCTCGGCGGCGACCGCTGCCGTCGCGGCGAGCAGGGACAGCAGGATCGTCGAGCTCGACATGAATGGGAACCAGCACCTGGCGTTCATGGTCCACCTCATCACTTGAATCAACCCCTTGTCTTGTTTACATCCTCCTGAGCATCCCGCGAGACATCACGATTCGGTCATGCTTCCACCAGCCGGCGCACCTGGTCAAGGCCTCGGCGAACGACAATCTCCGGGTCGGCCTCCCACAGGTCGCGGTTGAAGAGCTCGAGCGAAAGAGGTCCGTGGTAACCGATGGATCGAAGGTTGGCGATCACCCTCGGCAGGTCGGCGATGCCCTCACCGACCATCACGCGGTCATAGTCGGTTTGCGTGCGAGGGTCGGGGTCGGCGGGGACGTCGTTGATGTGAAAGTTTGCCAGGCGATCGCCCGGCAGCAGCAAGAGATCGTCAACAGATCCACCGCCGCGAATCATGTGGAAAACGTCGGCGACCACGGTCGCCTGCGGATCTCCGCAACCTTTGGCGATTGCCCAGGCCGAGGAGACGTTGTTGATGCCGTCGACGAAGCCGAGAAACTCCATCGAGGGAATGACGCCTTGCGACTTGCCGATCGCCATCAGCTCCGAGAACCGCTCGGTGGCCCGGGCCAGATCAACGACTTCCTGGGGCGGGCTGGCCACGATGTAGGGGCTGCCGAGCTGCACGGCCTGATCCATCCTGCGCTTGCATTCGTTCTGAACCTTGGTGTAGTCGTCGCCCTCGGTCGTGACCCAGCTATGCAGAGCGATCACGCTGACGACCTTCAGCCCGGCGTCGCCCAGAGCCTTCTTCAGCTCGGACATTGTGCCGCCATGCTCCAGGTACTCGGTGATCTCGTCGTTCCAGGGCTCGATGGCCTGGTATCCGGCCTTGCCTGCAACCCTGATCTTCTCCAGCAGGGGGGTGGGGCGAATGGTGCTCGTGTTCAGGCAGTAGAGGAAGTCGGTCATGAGGAATACCTCGCTCTCATGTTTTCTCGATTCGCTGCTCGTAAGGATGCCGCGTGTGTTCGGGCAGATAGACCATGCCGGCGTCGTCGACAACGTGCAGGCCCGAGTCAAGGAAGAGAATATCGCCGTTGATTTTCCGGCCCGCGGGCGACGCCAGGTAAGCCACGGCTGCGCCAATCTCTTCGGGCGTGGTCAGGTTGCGGATGCCGGCGGGGAAATCGGGCCGGCCGTAGCGGGCCTGGATCTTGCGCTCGTTGGGAGTATCGACCCACCCGGGAGCGACCATGTTGCACGTGACCCCTTCCAGCAGGCACTCGACCGCGACTTGCCGGGTCAATCCCCACATAGCCGCCTTGCTCACGACATAAGGGAAAAGCCCGGGCATCGGTCGGATCGAGCGCGTCGAGCCAATGTTCACGATCGCCCCTTGTCGTTTTCTCAGGAGCGGAAGCGCGGCCTTGATGCCCAGCCACGCTCCCTTGACGTTCACCGACATCGTCATGGTCCCAGAGCACTTCATCCGTCGATTCGATGGTTCCGCGCGAGCTGATTCCCGCGTTGTTCACCAGCAGGTCGAGGCCGCCCCAGGTTTCTTGAACCGTGGCCATGGCTCTGGTCCAATCGCCGGAACTGGTCACGTCGAGCCGCATTCCCGTCGCGCCCAAGGCCTGGGCCCGAAGCTGATCGGCGGTCTGGAGGACGAGGTTTTCATCAACGTCACCAAGCACAACCATGTAACCCGATTCGGCCAGGACGCGGGCGATTCCCTGGCCGATTCCCTGCGCGGCGCCTGTCACCAGCGCGACGCGTTTGCTTGCGGCGTCGGACATGATCTGTGCTCGGCGTTTCGAAACTCATCTGGTGCTTGAACTCGGTTCGCACGATCCTGGATCACATGATGTGCAGCATCATCGACGAAATCAACCGGGCGATCTCGAAGCCGGATGGTTTCGCTATTCGCCTTCAAAAATCGCGTGCGTAGCCGGCGGTCCAGCCGCCGTCGACGACCAGGATGTGGCCGTTCATGTAGCTATTCTCGGGGTCGGCCAGGAAGAGGGCGGCGACGGCGATCTCGTCGGGATTGCCCGGCCGCCCGAGCGGTACGTGGTCGAGCATCCGCTGCACGTGGGCGCGGAAGCTGCCGTCCTCGCCGTAGAAGAGCTGGCGGGTGCCGTCGGTCAAGGTCGAGCCGGGTGCAATGCCGTTGACTAGAATTCCCTGCGGACCGAGCTCAAGGGCCATGGCCCGCGTCAGGTTGACAACGCCCGCCTTGGCGGCCACGAAGGCGCACTGGAGACGCAAGGGAACCAGGCCGGCAATGGACGCGATGTTGATGATTCGCCCGCCGCCCTGCCTCCGCATGACCTCGGCCGAGGCCTTGCTGACCTCGTACAGGCCGGTCAAGTCGACCGCCAGGATGCGGTCCCATTCCGATCGCGGATACTCATCGATCGTCACTCGGTGCACCAGGCTGTTAACGCCCGCGTTGTTGACCACGATGTCGAGCGAGCCCCACTGGCGAGCCACCTCGTCGATCACCAGGGCAATCTGGTCCGGCTTGGTCACATCGAGCGCAAGACCCAACGCTCCGGGCGAGCGAGAGGCGGCGGCGCGGGCCTCTTCAACGTCGATATCCGTATAAACCACCCGGCTGCCGTTTGCCGCCAGCCGATCGGCGATGGCCTGGCCAATGCCCCTCGCGGCGCCCGTGACGAGACTTACCTTGCCCGACAGGTCAGATCGCATGGCTAGCCCCCGTGGAGTTCCTTGGACTTGACTCCTGAGCCAGAGAGCGTCAGATCAACTTCCCCGTCCCACTGAAATGAATTGCCAAACGGAAGACGCGTGCCTCTTCAGCAAAGCTCACCGGACAAGACCCTTCGCAGTTGGCTTCGTTTTTCGTCGCCAGAATCGGGATTTTGATCTGTATCTTTTTGTGGCTCAAGGGCTTGTGTCCCCTGATCGTTGGCTTCGATTTTCGCGTTTTTCAACCCTTTCTCATTCGTGGCGGCGATCTCTCTTGCTCCACTGGCTCGCACCGCGCGGCCGGGCAGCACGTTCATCTCCGCGAGCCTCCGCAAACCCTTGAGCACCACCAGCGCGGCAGGCGGGTCTGCAAAGAACTTCTCGAAGCCCTGCTCGTCCAGCCGCTCCGACATCACCATCTCCAGCGCCGACATCCATCGGTACTTATCCCTCGGCCTCTTTTTCGCGCCTGTCTTCGCTGCCGACCCAGCCTCGCGCTGTCCTTCGCTCGACGGGGGAATCTCCGGCGCCGGCATCTCCGTGGCAGTGCTTTCCCCATCTTCCATCTTACCATCGTCGCCAGCCGCCTGATCGTTATTCTCGCCCTTCTGCATCTTCATCAGGAGCTCGAGCGTCTGCCGCAGCTCACGGCTTCGGGCCGTCTGCGAGCGCCGCAGCCGCTCACCCGAAGCGCTGCCGTCAAACGACGCCCGATCTGCCAGCTCGGCCGCCTCGTCGCCTGCGATCTCTTCGTGCACTTCCAGCAACTCCTCCAGCCGGGCCACTTGCTCGTCGATGAGCGCGTGAAAGAACTGAACCCCCTGCACCGCGTCGGCCGGCCGGTCGGCGATCTCGCGCCAGCGGCCGAAGTCGCTGAAGCCGGGGTCCTGCGGCGGCTTGCACTCCTTGCACTGCTTCCAGAACCGCTCGGCCGAGCCGGGTACCACCGCGTCCCAGGCCAGGAAAATGGCATTCAGCTTCGGGTCGTTGATCGCCTCCACGGGGTACTTGCCCAGGAGCCGCACCAGGCGGTACATGTCGCTGTAGGTCCAGGCCGAATCGCGGTCCAGCAGCACGCGCAAGCCGGCCCAGTGATCGAGCAGCCAGCGGCACCCCGCGGCGGTCTTCTCCAGCCCGGCCAGGAACGCAGCCGGGTTGTCTTCCCAGGGACGCCCGGACGTGGGCAAGCTCTTTGTCCCGGCGTTGTAGAGCAGCCTGCGGCCCAGCTCGCCGACCTCTTTCAACCGCCGCTCGTGGTCCTTGGCCTGCGCCTGGCGCACGCGCTTCGCCAGCCGAGCGGTCTCGCAACGTCGGCGCGCTCGAGCTCCCACGAGAGATTCGCCGCGAGGGTGACCAGCTCGCGCTCGGCGTCGTTTCGCGGGTTGAGGTCGCTGATCCACTGGTTGATGCGCCCGTCAAGCTCGACGGGGTTTTCCTGAGGCAGGACTGCGCTCACGGTTCTGGCGTGCGAGCCGTCCTTGAGCGCATTGAGCTTGGCGCGGGCCTTGCCGGCCTCGGTCTTGGGGCCAGTGCTGCGTTGTGCATTTCTTTTGTTAGCGTTGATTTGTGCCTGACTTGCCATGGTCGCAGTCTCGCAAAGTTGTTGGCAAAGGACGGACCGCGAAACCCGCGCGAGAGTCCGTTTCCCACACCATGCTGCAAATGGAGGTTCGATCTGCCGAAATCTGGTGAGATGGGTGAATCTTTTCTCGACAGCTAAGCGACTGTGCGGCTTGAGCCGGTCGTAGCGGACGAGAAATCCGCGGAGTAATCCGGGCGAGCCATTGGGCACCGTACGATCGTGCCCAACTCTGGGATTCCTCGTAACCGGCCGCCGAGTTGCCCCTCTATTTCTCTATATGCTGAATGAGTGCCTGGCCGGAAGACAAGGAGGCCGGAACCGCCAAGCTCTTCTCTTGCGCGATTTCATTCCGACCACTGGACCTCGAATACTCCATCTGCAACACGATCGGCAAAACCTCGCCACTCTGAAGCCAAGTCGCCATTTGCCAGACAGTCGATGCTTAAGGGCAAGAAACACCAATTCCTCGCGACCGATCGAATCGGAAGAACCGTATTCCACGAAGCTTTCCTCGCGACGGGTTCGGCCGCGCCGAGGTCGAAGATCCGACGCAACCGTGCGTACGCTCCGGGAAAGCGCGCGAAATCGCGATTCGTTCGAGGCCAAAACCAATCCATGCCGAATAATAGGAGGTGATGGGTTCGAATAACCCGGCGGCGGGCAACGTCTTCCGGTTAGGCGAATCTTCCGATTAGAATCGGTATGACGTCCTTGGATTCCTCTCTCTCAAACATCTAGCAGTGAAGACACGGGCCCGGAAGGTTGGGTGCTCTCGCGCCCTCGAGAACGGCCCCGTCCAGAAAGGTCCTACGCAATGTTGTGGCGACACCTTTGCCTGGTCCGGGCCTGGTCGGCCGCGGGCCTGCTCAGCGGTCTCATGATCTTCGGGGGCAGCCTGGCCCCTGCGCAGACGACCCGACCGGTCGATCCGGAACCATCGTCACCTCCCGCCGCGGTCGTCACCGAAACCGTCGAAGTGCTCAAGGCAAGTAAAGCGGGTGAACTGAGCGTGGTCGCGCGTGGCGCGGGCCAGGAACGCGTGAAGCTGACGATCAGGAACACCAGCGGCAAACGCTTGCATGTGATCCTCCCCCCCGGCCTGGTCGCCGCGGCGGCTGCCGGCCAGGGGGGCCGAGGCGGCCTTCAGAGCATGGGCCTGGGCGCGCCTTCGACTCGTCTGGGCAGCTTCGGCCAATTTCAAGGCACGGGCGTGGAAGGTCTTCAGTCCGTCCCTGTTGATGACTCCACGTCCGCATCGAGAGTCACCATCCCAGCCTCCGAAACGATGGAGCTGGTGATCCCGGCGGTCTGCTTGAATTTCGGCCTGCCCACACCGACTCCCCGCGATACCTTCACGCTCATGGACGTTGACGATTACAGCCCCGACGTTCGCGTGCGCAAATCACTTCGCAGCTTGGCCTTGCTGGGGACGAGCCTGGGGGTTGCCCAGTCGGTGATGTGGCGCGTGTGCAACGACGTCCCGTTCGAGACCATGGCCACTCAGGGTGGCAAGGTCATGAACGAGCACGAGATCGCGCTGGCGGCGCGGTTCATCGAGGCCATGGACGCATCGGGTTCCGACCTGGTCGATCCCGCCTCACTGACAGAAGGACGCGTCTTCGTCCGTGTGCTGGGTGAAGGATCTCTGGCGCGCGAGGCGCGGCGACTCAACGATCAGATGGAGAAGCAGCGGCTCCTCGGCTTGCCCGTCCGCGCGCTCGATTCCGGCGAGCTCCCCACGGCGTCCGCCCCCGCGATGTTCATCAAGGTTGTCTTGACCGACACCAAGATCGGCGAAACCCGCGGCCGCCTTCTCGTCAGCTACTGTTCACAGCCGGACCAGTGGACGTCGATGGGCAAGGTCACGTTCCAGGAGAACTCGTCGCTGGCCGTGCTCGACGGCCAGGCCCTGTGCAAGGCACTGGATCGAAGCCTGGCCTCGGCATACGTCAACGTGCGACCGGCGAAGCGATCGGTAGGTAGTACAACTCTGAAGGTTGAGAACCACTTGCCATTCACTCTGTCGGCTATTGGGCTCAAGGCTGGCGGCTCGGCGGGTGCACCAACTGTGCCTTTCCCGGCGATCGGCGTCGGCCCTGCCCGCACGGCCCTGGTGCCGATCCAGGCGGCCTCGGCCACGATCGAATCCGTCGAGCTGAACGGGCTCTGATCCGGGATCGCGCTCCGTAACCCAGACACACAATCCCAGGCCGGTTTCGTCGCCCGAAATGCTCGGGGGTCGAGACCGGCCTGAGTGCTTTCGTGCCTTCTCCATCCAGACGTTCCTGGCCACGTTCCCGTCGCGATTCAGACCGAATCGGGCTAACATGGGAGACTGCTAGTCTCGACCGATCCTCGGAGCCCGCTCATGCCTTCGCCATTTCCCGGCATGGATCCCTATCTGGAGAATCCGTCGATCTGGCCAGATTTTCATCACGCCCTGTCGACCGAAATCCGGAACGCTCTCAACAGCCAGTTGCCGTCTCCCTACTATGCCCGCGTCGAGATGCGGCCCGAAATTGGCATCGTCGAGGAAGGAGAGGAATCGACGCCGAGAAACCTCATCGTGCCAGATGTACTGGTCGTGCAGCATCCGCGACAAGCCCGACTGCACGGAACTGGCGGAGGAGTCGCGGTTAACCCTGAAGCGAGAGCCGAAGTCTCAAAAGGTTTTGAGGTAGAGTGGCTCCGAGAGCGCTTCCTTGCACCACTACTTCGTCGAGATCCGCGACTCGAACCAGGGACACAAGCTGATCACCCTCGTCGAGATCCTGTCTCCTTCCAACAAAAAGAACGGGCCCGACCGTCGCGCCTACGTCGCCAAGCAGACTGAGGTGCTCAGGAGCGACGCTAATTTGATCGAGATCAGACCTCTTGCGCAAGGGTAAGCGCGTGCATCCGCATCCGGCCATGGAGGGCTTTATTGGCGGCCTGAACTCCCGGACCGATTACTTGATCTCGGTGAATCGAGCATGGAAACGGCACGAGGAATCGATCGGTTATCTGCTCTACCCGCTCAGCATTCGGAATGGTCTCCCGTGTATTCCGGTCCCGCTCCGCGAAGACATTCGTGAAGTGCCGCTAGATCTCCAGTTCGTATTCAATAAAGCCTACGACGGCGGTCCTTACCGCAGGGGCGCGGTCGATTACAGCCAGCCTCCCAATCCTCGGCTGTTCAAGATCGATCGCGAGTGGGCGCTGGGCTTGCTTCGACAGAGCGGACTCGCCGGGGCGCCTGCGTCATGATCGCGGCCTCTGGATTTTCTCCCTTTCCTGCGGCATGATTCCTCGAGGTCGAGGCAACGTGAGATGCCAGCCCTTGCCTGAACTCATCGCCACCCGATAGGATGGGTATCCAGGCGGCGAAGCGCCAGAACGTTCGCTTTGTCCTCGCGAGACGGTTGCCCACAGCGCATTTTCCTGTCTGAGCGAAATCGACGATGCCGCACGAACGACGGCGAGTTTATTACTCGGGCTCTGTTCAAGGTGTCGGGTTTCGAGCGACATGCCGATGGCTGGCACGGGGATTCGAGGTCGCGGGCTTCGTGCGCAACCTCTCCGACGGCCGCGTCGAACTGGTCGCCGAGGGAGAAGCCGTCGAGATCGACCGATTTCTGCATGCGGTTCAGGACGAGATGGGAGAAGTTATCCGAGACATCGAGATTCATCAAGAACAGCCAGGCCATCCCGCCCTGACCGGCTTCACCGTGCGTGCCTGAACAACGAGTCGTCTTCCAATCCGGCGACCCCACCGTCTTGCACAGAGCTTGATTGGTTCTCATCCTTTGATTCGATCCTTCCCCTGAGGTATTCACAGCACCACCATGAAATCACTCACTATCGCACTTGCCACAGCCAAGGAAACGATCCGGCAGCCGGCCTTTTTCGTCATGGCTTTTTTTGCCGGAGCGCTTCTGGTTGTGACGATCTTCGTCTCCTATTTCACGTTTGGCGAAGACATCAAGATGTACAAGGACACGGGTCTGACGACGATCTCGTTCTTCTGCATGCTGCTGGCGTTACTCACGGCCAGTTCGACGGTCGCCGAGGAAATCGAGGGGAAGACGGCAATCACGCTGCTGTCCAAGCCGATCAACAGGCGTCAATTCATCGTCGGCAAGTTCATCGGCATCGAGCTCGGCGTGCTGGCACTTTATGTCCTGCTGGGGGCGCTGTTCGCGGCGGGGGTCTGGTACAAGTACGCCTACGATATGAGAGAGTCGGCCGGCGGCTCGCCCGAAGCGGCGAAGCGGATGGCGCAGGTGATGCAGGTGCTTCCCGGCCTCGTTCTGGGATTTTTCGAGGTTACGGTGCTCACGAGTATCAGTGTGGCCATCTCGACCCGGCTGCCGATGCTGGTCAACCTCGTGGTCTGCATCTTGATTTTCTTCCTCGGCCACCTCAGCCCCGTGCTGGTTGACGTGACGTCGCAGGGCGGCGTGAATGAACTGGTCAGCTTCATGGCGCGCCTGTTCGCATGGATTTTGCCCTCGCTCGAGTTTTTCAATGCGGGCCCTTCGATCTCGACCGGGGCCGTAATTCCGTGGATTGGCTATGTACTTCCAGCACTTGGTTATTGTGTGTTGTACAGTGGAGCAGCGTTGTTGTTCGCGTTCCTGCTTTTCGAGGATCGCGATCTGGCCTGACCTGCACAGACGAGCCCGTGTGCGAAGCCGCGGACAAGAGTTGTGTGGGTGCTTGGTCGCGGCAGCGCTGTAGGGGGTTGTTGGAGACGGCTTGGCTCCCCGCGCACGGCGCCGGGTGTCGGCATCGTTCCGCAGGCCAAGTTGCGGCGAGCAACCCGATTTCACTCCTCTCGACTCCGAGTCGCGGGACACCACGCATGCAAGCCGAATTCTATCGGCGCGCCCGAAAGCTCTTAAGTTCCGATCGCGATCTGACCACGGCCAGGATCCTGGGCGCGTTGCACTCGCTGCTGATTCTGGCTCTTCTGGCGGTCATCTGCCTCTTTGTCGTCTTGATGGCCACGCGCGGCCGGGCTCGTTATCCCAGGGCTGATGCTGCGCACTTGCCTGGATGGGTGGCTGGACATGCGACAACGGATGCCGAGTATTTTCACTTCACCAATACCGGCATTTTTCCGCTGGTCGCCAACAACCTGAACAGCGCCAATCCGGTGCACCGGGCCGGCGCGTGGTTCGTGGATAAGGTCACCGCGGTGCTGCCGCCGCTACGGAACGACCTGGGCGCACTGACGACGTTGCTGGCCATCGGACTGATGATCCTGCTCGCTCTCCTGCTGCTCACTCAGTCTCGGCGGAGGATCCTGGCACGAGCGGCGACCGATCTGGCCACGACGCTGCGCCACCAGATTCATCGGCAAATGTACCGTCTCGGGCAGTCGTCTCTCCCTACGGAGGGAGTTGGCCCGGTGATCAATCTATGGACTCGGGAGACGAACGATGTCCGCAACGGCCTGTTCGCCGATCTGGACGTCACCCCCAGAATGCACGTTCTGGGCATTGGCCTGATCCTTATCGCGCTCCTGGCATCGCCGATTCTCACGCTCTTCCTGGGCTCGCTGGGACTGCTTAGTCTGGTTAACCTCCCGCGTCTTGAACCGCGACGCACGCCTCGCCCAGGAGGCGGCCTTGCGGGATGTTTCGGTACAGCTCTGCCTGCTGCATGAAGACCTGGGTCTCTTGCGCACCGTGCGGATCTACGGCGTGGAGAATTACGACCGCCAGCGGTTCGACGAGCATCTCGAACGGTACCGCAAGGCCGACGCCGAGCGGATCTTCACCGAGCCCAAACTCAACCCGACGACCGCCCTGCTCTACGGCGCGGCGCTGACGATCGCGCTGGGGTTGCTTGGTTATATCGTACTGATCACGGAACGGATCTCCATCGCCACCATGCTGGTCTTGATCGCCGCGCTGGCGGGCCTGGCACACCCCATCGTCGAGTGGATCAAGATGAGGCGGGCCATCCGGCAGGCCAACCTGTCGGCCAGGGGAATCTTCGAGTTTCTCGAGCGCTCGCCAGAGCTTCACCAGAACGTGGGCGCTCATTTCCTGGCCGCGCTCAAGGACCAGATCGTCCTCGAAAACGTCACCCTCAAGAGCCGATCGGGGCGAACGCTGCTCGATCAAGTGTCCGTCGAGATACCGGCCGGCTCGCGTACCGCGATCATGTCGCTGGATGAAGATTCGAAGCTGGCACTCGCCTGCCTCATTCCCCGCCTCATCGACCCCCAGTCGGGGCGGGTGATCCTCGACGGTCATGACCTGCGGGACGTGACTCTGGAATCGATTCGCGCCAGGTTGGCGCCGTGCTCCAGGCCGACCTCGTGTTCACCGATTCGGTGCTTGTCAACATCGGCATGGGAGACCCGTTCAACGGTCTGCCGCGCGTGATCGAGGCGGCCAAGCTGGCTCACGCCCACCACTTCATCCAGGATCTTCCCCACGGTTACGACACGATCATCGGTCCCCTGGGTCATTACCTCAAGCCCGACGAGCAATTCCGCATCGCGCTAGCCAGAGCTTATCTCCACGACCCCTCGATCGTGATCGTCGAGGAACCCGCCGCGTCAGTCGATGAAGAAACGCGTCACCTGCTCGACGACACCCTTGCGCGACTGGCCGTCGGCCGAACGTTGATCGTCCTGCCTCATCGCCTATCGACCGTCCGCTCGGTGGACCAGGTCATCGTCCTGCACAACGGCCGAGTTGAAGACAGCGGCCCGCCGGCCCACCTGCAAACCGAGAGCAAGCTGTTCCGGCACTTGATCTACATGGAATTCAACGAGTACGCCTCCGGCGAGCTTGAAGCCGGACAGGTCTACACCTGATTCCGGCGGGACTCCATTCGATCAGAAAAAGTCATCGACGGTCGGCGTGATCACAAGTTCGGGAACCCTTGCCCGGGGATGAAGCTCGACCACGAACTTGACTGCGGCGGCGATGTCCTCGGGTTGCAGTATCGCGGCTCGCCGCTCGGCGGCTACGGGAACGGGGCGGGCGTCCAGAATCGGGGTGTTGACCTCGCCGGGATAAATCACGGTCGAGCGGATCCCGTTCTTGCCCTCCTCGCGCCCCAGGCAAATCCCCAGCGCGGATTGACCGAATTTCGAAGCCGAATATCCCGCGCCGCCGAGTGTGCTGGCCCGGATGCCCGAGATCGAGCAAATCTGAATGATCACACCGGATTGCCTGGCTCGCATGGAGGGCAGCACGTGATGGACCAGGTTGAAGGCGCCTGTCAGGTTCACGTTGATCATCTTGTCCCAGTCGGCGAGCGAGAGTGATTCCAGGCTCCGCTCGCGGACGTTTGTGCCGGCATTGCAAACCAGGACGTCGATCGACCCGAGTGACTCGAGCACCTGCTCTACCGTAGCCTTCACCGAGCCGCGATCGGCCACGTCGCACGAAAAGATGAGTGCGGAGTCTCGCCCCGAACTCAATTCGGCGCGGGTTTGTCCCAGCTTGCCATCGTCGCGGCCAATCAAGGCCAGACGAAGGCCGAGCGAGTCGAGAGTCTTGGCGATTCCTCGGCCGATGCCGCTACCCGCGCCGGTCACCAGCGCTGTTTTCAATGTCCGGCTCAACGCTCACCTCCTGGGGCTGACTCTACGTTGGAATTTCAGCACGGAAAGCCCCGCCTCTTGCCCTGGTAAAGGGCAACGGGGGGCTTTGACGCCACCGTGATTCTAACGCTCCATCTCGGCCGCTGCGATCGAGCCGTCAGGAACGACCGGGATAACGAGGGAGGAAGGCTGTGTCTCGGACGAGATCAAGGCGGCGCTACTTGACGTGCCGCGGACGGCGCGGGCGAGGCATCCTGACGGCGAGATGGCCCGCCGGATAGGCCGTTCCCGTGCCGAGTCCGCCGGCCGCCTGGGTGGGAGCGTTCCAGATGCGAACCTGACTGGAGGCGTCGGGTCCGCTCTGGTGATCGCCGGTTGACATCGCCCAGGCGCTCATGGCCTTGACCAGCGAATCAAACCGGCTTTGTGACAGCGATGTCGTCGGGCTCGGCTGCGTTGGGCTCAATGAGCTGAGAGGTTTTCCGTCAACGAAAACCCGAACCTCCGCGGGCGCAGGAACCTCGGTCGGAGCGGGCGTGGAGCCGGCGCCTGGATGGCTCGGCACCGGCGCGGAAGGAGTCGGATTGACGAGCACCTGGGCGGCGGTTGCCGGTGCCGGTGTCGGCGTCGGTGCCGGGTTGGCGCGGGGAGTGGGCGCTGGAGTTTGCGCTGCCGCCGGCGCTGGCGTGGAGGCTTGCGGAGGCGCGGCTGGAACGTACGAGACCGGTGTAGGAGCGGCCGTGTTGGCGGTCCAGGTTCCTGACTGGCTCGGAGAAACGCTGGTTCCGACCGAGCCGGCTGCCGTGGCATTTGTCAAGCCGGTTGAAGCAGCGGGGATGAGGCTCGCGGCCTTGGGAATGTCGAGCCGCCCGATGGTGATCCCGGTCACGGGGTCGTGAATCGGGTCGGAGCCATGCTCGAGCCAGCCGGTAACCTGGTCAACGGTAGGCAGGGTGCCAAAGCGCGACTGGTAGATTTGCTGCAACAGTACGACCGAGCCGGTCACAAGCGGGGTGGCGAAGCTGGTGCCGTCGACATTCGCCAACTGGTTATCGCCCGAAGGCGCGACGAACCCCGCTCCAGGTGCTGCCAGGTCGGTGGCCGTTCCCATGCCGATGGTTGAGCCCAGACGCTGGGCGGCGGGAAGCAGGTGGTCGGCTGTGTCGGTGGCCGTCACACTGATCACGTCGCCCACGATCGAGGTGAAACCCTCGCCTTGCTGCCCCTGGAAGCTATTGCCGGTCGCGGCCACCACGGGTATCGACAGCGACTTGAGCTGACCGATCAGGTCGGTGATCTGCTGCCCAACCCCACCATCCTGCGCAAACCAGTTATGTGCGTAATTGCCGCCGTCGGAAAGCGACATATTCACGACGGTAATATGATATTGCGAGTGGTTGTCGATGACCCACTGAAGAGCCCGGGAGATGTTGCTCAGATCGGCCGTATTGTTGTCGCCCACAACCTTGAGGGCGACGATATTGACGCCGGGCGCCACACCCAGGTGGTTGGGATCGCTCGAGCCGATCAGGCCTGTAACGGCGGTTCCGTGTTGTGAGGTGGTGGCCATCGGATCGGGGGTGTTGGTCGCGAAGTTATAGCCGGCGATGACCTTGGCGCCAGGGCCGAATGCCCCCCCCAGTGCCGGATTCTTGTAATCCACGCCGGTGTCGATGACCGCCACGGTCATGCCCGCGCCGCTCACGCCGTAAGCCGATCGGGCGGCCGCGGCGCCCACGATGGGGTCGAAGGCGGTCTGGGCGCCGGTCGTCACGGTCCCGGCCGGGCGCTCGGGTTGAGCAGACGGCTGAGCAGATTGCACGGCGCTGACCCCTGCACTCGGGAAACGGGGAGAGCCATGTTGAGCAAGCGCGGCCGCATGCGCGGACCGGGCATGAACGGCGGCAAGACGATGCGGAACCAGAGCATGATGCAGGGCGGCGGCGCCCGCGCTGGTCGAGAGCAGGCAACGGTCGTCGAGGGCCTCGAGCCCGGGGCAATGGCGGCGGTAGGGTCCTCTGCCGCGACTGCGGTTCGTGGTCCATGCCATGAATCAAGTCTCCCCAGACGGCCGCCATACCATTGGCTCAGGCCGCCCCGCGTATCGGTTGTGAACGCTCTCCTTCCATGGCGTGCACCGGCCGCCGGCCAGCTCAATTCGGCCAGGCGGGCAGTGCCCGGAGGTCCCGCTCGATCCCAGATCGCGGCAGGACCAGCAGAGCGTGTGACACGGTTGTTCGGTTCGTGAGGGGCCAGGCGAGGCTGGTCGAGCAAGCGGACGCGCCAGGCTGGTGAGTCCAGCAGGCGTGATCGTTCCTCGCTACCTCGTGACCACTAACCCGAGCGCGGAGAATCGGCTTCCGGCCGGCGCGGGACCTGAGGTCTGGGGACACCCCCACCACGCCCGGGGACGGCGATTCCAGAGCAAACATCCTGGGGAAGGCCGGGCTCCATCATTGCGCCCTGCCCGATCGGACCTCGCCCCGAGGAGCCAGGTCCGCCAGCACGGTTCCTACCGAGCCGGCCGGCTTCCGCCGACCAGGCAGAGACTCCACAAAGGGCTTGCCCGGCCACCAGAATCCATTTCCACCTGGAGCACGCCTTTCTCCCTACTTGTGCCCCATCATGAGACACTCTAGAGTGACAGCGGCGCCCGGCGGCCGATCGAGACCGGGTCTCGGTCAGTGCCCCTTGTATCGGGTCACGGAGTCAGGGAGGTCTTCTCGAAAAATGGAAATCGTCGCCGTGATCCCGGCTCGGTTCGCTTCGACCCGACTCCCCGGCAAACCCCTTTTATCCGAAACCGGCCGGCCCCTGATCCAGCACGTGGTGGAAGCCGCGCAACAAGCACAATCGCTAGAACGGATCATCGTCGCCACCGACGATTCGCGGATCGCGCAAGCCGTCGCGGCTTTTGGCGGCGAGGCCATGATCACCAGCGCCGATCACGCGACGGGAACCGACCGGGTCGCCGAGGTCGCCGCGCGAATCGAGCAAGCCCGGATCATCGTCAACGTCCAGGGCGACGAACCGGAGCTCGCCGGCAGCACGATCGACCAGCTCGTCGCTCTGCTCGAAAACGACCGCGAAGCCTCGATGGCCACGCTGGCGACGCCCATTCGCGACCACGCCATCTATCGAGATCCGTCATGTGTCAAGGTTGTCTGCTCGCGCCGGGGCCGCGCCCTCTACTTCTCCCGCAGCCAGATCCCCTGCCACCGTGACGGCCTGCCCGGTCCTGCCGACGCAACCGCGGCCGAGCCCGTGGCTCACCTGCATCTTGGCCTCTACGCCTATCGCCGTGATTTTCTGCTCTCGATCGGCTCGCTGCCTCGCTCACGTCTGGAAGCCGCCGAGAAGCTCGAACAGCTTCGCGTGCTGGAAGCGGGTTATCCCATCGCAATCGGCATCGTCGAGGAGCCAAGCGTTGGCATCGACACGCCGGAAGATTACCAGAGGTTTGTGGAGAGGTGGTGTCGGTTACAAAGCTCCCTCATGACTCGCCCAAATGGTTTAGATCGTTTTGACAAGTGACATGGCTTTCGATAGAGGCTAAGATCGTTAAGGTCATCAATGAGCACCAGGTGAATCATGAGCTCAACCGATTTGCAGCCGGCTCCCCAGATACCCATTCGCTCCGAGGATAAGTGGTTGCGTGAGCAACGCGCTTTCCGCCAACTCCTTCCCAGCCTGCTGAGCACCCTTCTAGGCGAATATGTCGCCGTTCATGAGGGCCAGGTTGTAGAGCACGGGCTCGACAAACTGAGCGTTGCTGACCGGGCATATGCCCGCTTCGGCTACGTTCCGATTTTCGTCAGCCGGGTCATGGACGAGCCGATCGCGCCGGAGCGGATCCCCTCGCCTCGCTTACGGCAGGATGATTGAGTCGCGGCCATGATTGGTTATGCCTACAACCGACAGGTGTCTCCCCCTGCTCCGTTCGTTCATGTGTCGCTGCAGAACTTGTCGGCGGGTGCGATCAGCGACTCTCTTCCCGCACTGGTCGACACCGGGGCCGACAGAACCGTGATTCCGGGCGGCTTGGTTGATGTTCTAGGACTGGTTCCCCTTGATGAGCTCCCATTTGTTGGTCTTGCAGGATGTCTGGTCCGTCTGAGAACCTATCTGGTCGAGATGGCGATCCGGGGCCTGCCGGCGCGACGGATCGAAGTTGTCGCTCATCAAGATGAGCCATACATCTTGCTCGGGGCGATTTCCTGAACCAGTACCGAATCTTGCTCGACGGTCCAGGCATGGCGTTCGAGAACGATTGACCCCGGAATAGTCGGTGGTCCTCGCCAGTACGGCTTGCTCTACCGGCAGGCGTCGCCGCTTGTTCAGACTTCGGACTCATCCAGGTCGCTACCTCGCTCGCGCTTCGCCCTCTCGCGCCAGCCGGTTTTGCAAAAGCGCCATGACGGCGGCCTCCTCGGGACGAAGATCGCCGAGCGATTCTTCCATTTCTTGCTTGGCTCGCCGTTGCAGGGCGTCGATCATTGATCCATCGAGGTAGGCGTCAAGGATCACCGGATGGACGTAGCACTTGCGGCAGACGCTCGGCGTGTTGCCCAGGCGCTCGGCCACGCGCTCGATGGCGCTGACCACGTTCTTCTTGGCCTGCGTCTGCGAGTCGAACGTCTCGAACTCCTGGAGCGCAAGTGCCGCCAGCATGGTTCCCGCCCAGGTGCGGAAGTCTTTGGCGGTGAACTCCTCGCCGGCGATTTCGCGCAGATAGTCATTGACGTCGGCCGAATCGATGTCCTGAATCACTCCTTCGTCGTTGACGTACTGGAACAGCTCTTGACCGGGTAGTTCCTGGCACCGCGCGACCACTCGCGCCAACCTGCGGTCTTCGAGCTCGACGGCATGCGTGACGCCGCTCTTGCCGCGAAACTTGAACTGAACCTTCGAGCCGTTCACCTCGGCGTGCCGGTCGCGCATGGTCGTCAGGCCGAACGAGTGGTTGTTGCGGGCATACTCGTCGTTGCCCACGCGAATCAGTGAAACCTCCAGCAGGCGCACGACGGCTGCGAGCACCTTGCGCCGGGGCAGACCCGGCAGCGCCAGGTCGCGTTGGGTTCGCTTTCTGATCCGCGGCAGCTTTTTGCCAAACGTAATCATACGACCGTATTTACTGATGTCACGTACGGTGCGCCAGCGGGGGTGGTAGCGATATTGCTTGCGTCCCTTGTCGTCGCGTCCGGTCGCCTGAATGTGGCCCAGGGGCGAGGGGGAGATCCACACGTCGGACCAGGCCGGCGGGATGGCGAGGCTCTTGATTCGTGCCAGCGTCTCCTCGTCCCGAATCGGTCGGCCTTCGGGATCGAGATATCGGAATCCCTTGCCCGCCCGCCGCCGAGTGATGCCCGTCCGCCGGTCGTCTGCGTATCGCAGGCCCGCCTCCTTCGCGGCCTTGACCGGTTCAGCCGACGTACAAGGGGCAGGTCGTCTTGATGCTGTGCTCATGCCGCTTGCAACAGCAAACACGATGCCAGACTCGGTGAGCATGACATCCATCGGCGATCAGTTCACCCGCGCCTTGCATGGCCGCTCGGTGTCGCGCTGAAACAACCGACGCGACCAGGCCGCTTTCGCGGGCGGGCTCAGATATTAGCGATAAGGTCGTAATACTCGTCGTCCTCGTTCTTCCCGCCATGTCCCTTGCCGACCTGCTCGATGCTGGCGACGAACTCGACCGACTTGATCCACTTGACCATCTTGTAGCCGAGCTGGTTCTCGACCCGGAGCCGTAGCGGAGCTCCATGAAGACGCTCCAGCGCCGTGCCATTGCGTTCGTAAGCCAGCAGGCTCTGCGGATGGAGCACGTTGGTCAGGCTGTGGCAGTCGTAGTACTCGCCGCCGTAGATACCCTCTCCGAAGGAGTGGAACACGACGAAGCGGGCTTCGGGCGCCGGCCGAGCCAGATCGACGAGCTTCGAGAGCGGAAGGCCGCCCCAGTGGGCGATGCCCGACCAGCCCTGGATGCAGTGGTGCATCGTGGTCTGTTCCTGCTTGCCCAGCGCCCGGATCTCGTCCATCGAGAGCTCGACCGGGTTCTGCACCAGGCCATGGACCCTCAGGCGATAGTTGCGAAAGTCGTCGTCGGCCAGGTGCAGCCACTCCTCGGCGGTCGGCAGCTTCCCGTTAGGCCAGAGGTGTGGGGAGATCTCCTCGCGGGTGTACTGGGCGCGCGGGGCCATCGGGTCGAGCGTCACACGCATCAGCCCTTCGACGAGCCGGCGCGCGGCGAACTGCAACATGCGGGGACGGTGCCACGAGGCCCAGTGCGCCGCCACGCAGCAAACAAGGATCACCGCGATCCCGACGCCGCCCAGGACCAAGCCGGGGACGCCGGTTTCATCGGTGCCCATGACGATGTGGTCCATGTTCCGGGCCAGTCCAGTGAGCACCACCATCAGCACGTGCACGGCGATGAAACCGAGATAGCCCAGGAGCAGGAGAAAGTGAATCGACCGGGCACTCTGTCTCCCGCCGAAGGCCCGGGGATACCACTGGAAGTGATTATCGATGGCCGGCGACATCGCCAGCCCGGTCAGAATCGACAGCGTGGGCAGGATAAACACCACGGCGAAGTAGGCCAGATGCTGGAGCGAGTTGTACTGGTAAAAGCCGTCTGGCTCGGGAGGCATGTGGAACGTCGCGTAGTGGACGTGCACGGCCCAGGCTTCCGGCAAAATCCGCCAGGAGTGCGGTACGATCCGAGCCCACTGGCCCGTGGCGCACAGCAAAGTGACGAACACAACACCGTTGGCGACCCAGAGCAAGGCCACGAGGAAATGCCAGTGCCGGGCAATTCCGACCGTATGCCGGCCCCCGGGCAAGGCGAGCCAGGGCGAGACGTACCGCGCATCGTCCTTGGCCGTCCAGACTCGATCCGTCGGCACCTTCAGGGGCGTCAGGCGGAGCCATTCCGAACCGGGCGTGCAGTGGACGTTCCAGTAGAGCCGCGGGTGGTCCATCAGGATCGACAGCCCGCTCCGGATCATGAAGACCATGAATAACAGGTTGAGGTAATGACAGGCCCGCAGCCAGAGCGGGAACCCGTGCGGTCCCTCGGCGGAGGCTGGGTCGCGCACGCCGCTCACAGGTGGCAAGCCCGTGACCGCGAACTGGACCCAGGCCGCGACAATCGGCGCCATCGCCAGGGCGGCGAACAGGACCAGGATTGAGGGCCGGATCCAGATACGGAGCCGGCGGTCTGCTGGAAACGCCATTTCGTGGTGAGTCAAGGAGATGTCTCCTCTGCAAGTGCCGATCGAACGATTGTAACTGAGCTCCGTGCGCCCACCATAACCAAGGGGCACAATGGACCATACTTCGCGTTCGTTCGCCGAGCGGCATGACGTTCCGCGTGTCTCCGCGCCTCTCAGGGCGATGCTGAGCTCGAGGAGCTTCCGCGGTGCCCTGAAGCGTCAATCGCGACGACAACTGCAGCAGCTCTGAGCGTTGCATACGCATATCCTTATAGCGCTCGGTGAAAAATCCTCAGCGGCGCCCGCGTCTCCCCTGGCTGGCGAAAGCCAGGCGGCCGGTCCTGGCAAGGTCCAACCCGCACGGGCCTCTGCTCGTGGCACAAAAAGTGCATGCTGCTCATTCGCATGATAGACTTGAGAACTCGTACGTTTGCCGATCATTGCTGGATCGTTGTACAACTTGTGTTTTCGATGGAGAATGCGCATGCGCGTATGGCCTGGCCGACCCTACCCTCTTGGTGCCACCTGGGACGGAGCCGGGGTGAATTTCAGCCTCTTCGCCGAGAACGCGACGAAGGTGGAACTTTGCTTGTTCGATGATCCGGACGCCACCAAGGAGTCGATGCGGATTGCGCTGAGCGAGCAGACAGCGCAGGTATGGCACAGTTACTTCCCAGACATCATCCCGGGCCAGCTTTACGGCTATCGCGTGCATGGACCGCACGAGCCGGCCAACGGCCATCGCTTTAACCCGACAAAGCTTCTCCTTGATCCATACGCCAAGGCCATCGGGCGCGACCTGAAATGGGACGACTCGCTCTTCGGATATCAACTCGATCACGCCGATAAGGACCTGACATTCGACGAACGCAACAGCATGAGATTCGCCCCCCTTGCCGCGGTCGTTGACACCTCGTTCACCTGGGGCGACGATCGACCACCGCTGACCCCCTGGCACAAGACGTTTATCTACGAAGTGCACGTCAAAGGCTTCACCAAGCGGATGGAGGCGGTGCCTGAAAAGCTCCGGGGCACGTATGCCGGCTTGGCCTCGGAAGCCGCGGTGCAGCACCTGCTTGACCTCGGGGTCACGGCTGTCGAGCTCGTGCCCGTGCACCACCATGTTGACGACCGGTTCCTGGTCGATAAGGGACTGGTGAACTACTGGGGCTACAACACCCTTGGCTTCTTCGCGCCCGATACGCGGTACGCCACCCAGCCCAGCCCGGAAGCCGCGGTCAGGGAGTTCAAGATGATGGTCCGGTCGCTGCACGCGGCCGGCATCGAGGTAATCCTGGACGTCGTTTACAACCATACGGCCGAAGGCAATGAACTGGGGCCCACGCTTTCCTTCCGCGGGGTGGATAATGCCAGCTTCTACCGCCTGTCGGAAGATCCGCGCTACTACATGGACTTCACGGGCTGCGGCAACACCTTCAACATGCGGAACCCGCAAGTGCTCCAGTTGATCATGGACAGCTTGCGATACTGGGTGGTCGACATGCACGTCGATGGCTTCCGCTTCGACCTCGCCAGCACGCTGGCTCGAGAGCTCTACGAGGTCGATCGCCTGGGCGCCTTCTTCGACATCATCCACCAGGACCCAATCCTGTCACAGGTGAAGCTTATTGCCGAGCCCTGGGACGTGGGACCCGGCGGCTACCAGGTCGGCTTCTTCCCCGTGCTCTGGACCGAATGGAACGGCAAGTATCGAGATAATGTGCGGCGGTTCTGGAAGGGAGACGGCGGCACGGTGTCGGAATTCGCCACCAGGCTCGCCGGCTCGAGCGACCTTTACCAGCAAACCGGCCGCGCACCCTACGCGAGCATCAATTTCATCACTTGCCACGATGGCTTCACCCTCGAGGACCTCGTCTCCTACAACGACAAGCATAACGAGGCAAATGGAGAGGAAAACCGCGACGGCTCCAGCAGCAACGATAGCTGGAACTGTGGCGCTGAAGGACCCACCGACGACCCCGCCATTTGTGAGCTCAGAGCACGTCAGAAGCGCAACTTCATGGCCACCCTCATGTTCTCTCAGGGCGTGCGCATGCTCCTGGCCGGTGATGAGATCGGTCACTCACAGAAAGGCAATAATAACGCCTACTGCCAGGACAACGAGCTGACCTGGCTGAACTGGGACTTGAATGAGGACCAGAAGCAATTTCTGGCGTTCAGCCAGAAAGTTTGCCGGATCTGGCGTGAGCACCCGGTCTTTCAGCGGCGACGGTTCTTCCAGGGCCGGGCCCTCCGCGGCTCGGACATTAAAGATCTCTCGTTCCTCGAACCATCGGGAAGCGAGATGAATGACGAGGATTGGAACCGCGGCTACGTCAAGTGCCTGGGCATGCGGCTGGCCGGTGACCTGATCGGCGACGTGGACGAGCGTGGCGAAGCGATCGTTGACGATACGGCTCTCATCCTCGTGAATGCCCATCACGAACCGATTCCGTTCACACTGCCGGACACCCTCAGTGGACAGGTCTGGGAATGCGTCCTGGACACGTACAAACCCGACGGCGAACCAGCCGTGATGCATGCGGGCGACCAGTTCGATCTGCGCGATCGATCGCTGGCCGTCCTGTTCACGCGGCAAGATACGGAAGCCAAGCCGCACGTCACACGAGCCGAAGACGAAACCGTGCGTCGCGAAGTCCGCCGGCCGGAGCCTCCGGTGCCCCGGCACAAGGCTTCGGCTCGAGAAGCGTAACGCCTCGCCGCGCACCGCCGGAGTAAGCTTGATGAATCGCGGCCAACCCGCAGATGCTGCCGGGACAGGATCATTGCACCCGACGACTCGCCCGGCCACGGGAGCCGGAGCCAGGTCATCGCCCTCGCTCTCGTCTCCAGTCTCGCTCCACGCTCACGAGCTGGTCGCCGCGGCGGTTGAAGAGATTCGCGGCAGACGGGCGGCGCCGGGGGCGACGTATCGCCTTCAGCTCCATGGCGGTTTCACCTTCCGAGAGGCCGCCGGAATCGTCCCCTATCTCGCCGAGCTTGGCATCACAGACTGCTATGCCTCACCCTACCTGAAGGCCGCCCCGGGCAGCAACCACGGATACGACATCACTGATCCCACGCAGCTCAATCCCGAGATCGGCACCAACGAAGACCACGAGGCATGGCTCGACGCAATGAAGCAACATGGCCTCGGACTGGTACTCGATGTGGTGCCCAATCACATGGGCATCATGGGTAACCAGAATCCGTGGTGGAACGATGTACTCGAGAACGGGCAGGCTTCCCGCTACGCCCACTACTTCGATATCGACTGGTCAGCGCCGACCCGGGCCGAAAACCAGGGGCGCGTGCTGCTGCCCATGCTGGGCGATCTTTATGGCGTCGTGCTCGAAAACGGCGAGCTTCGCATCGAGCGAGAAGGCGGGACGTTCCACGTCCAGTACCATGATCATCGATTCCCGCTCGATCCCAAGAGCTATCGCCGCATCCTCGTGCCCGCCCTGCACTCACTCGGCCGTACCATGGGCGCCGAGCATCAGGCTGTGCGCGAGCTTCAAGGCATCCTCCCCACGATCGAAGAGCTGCCCGACAACACAGAGACCGCGCCTGATCGCATCGCCCTGCGGCAACGTGAAAAAGAGGTCGCTCCAGCGCCGCCTGACTGAGCTTTTCCGAGATCATCCCGAGGCCGCAACCAGCGTCTCGGCTGCCGTCACCGAGATCAATGGAACTGCAGGCGACCCTCGAAGCTTCGACGCCCTTGATGGGCTCTTGAGCGAGCAACCCTATCGGCTCGCCTACTGGAAAGTCGCGCCCGACGAAATCAACTATCGGCGTTTTTTTGACGTCAACTCGCTGGCGGCCCTGCGGGCCGATCGCGATGAGGTCTTCTGGGCCACTCACCGGCGGGTTCTCGATCTCCTGGCCCGCCGCGGCGCGCTGGGCCTGCGCATTGATCACCCCGACGGACTGCTGGACCCGAAGGCCTATCTCGATCGCTTGCAAGAGGCGTTTGTTATTGCGATCGCCCAGCGCCGGCACGAGGAAAGTTCGGAGGCAAGGTCGACCCCGTGGTCTGACATTGAACCCGAGATCCGCCGCCGAGTCTCTGCACTCTTCTCCGACGCCTCTACACCACCCCTGCTCTACGTCGCTGTCGAGAAGATTCTCGGATTCGACGAATCCATTCCCGATGACTGGCGCACGGCGGGAACCTCGGGTTACGACGCGTTGAACAGAATCAACGGTCTGTTCGTCGACCAAGCGAGCGCGGCCGAGTTCTCGAAGAGATACCAGGAATGGGTTCGTGACCGCACGCCATACCGCGACATTGCCCGGCGAAGCAAGCTGCTCATCCTCGACCGTTCGCTTGCAAGCGAGCTGCATGTGCTTGCCTACCAGCTCGATCGCATCGCGATGCGCGACAGGCGCACTCGAGACTTCACGCTTGGCGGCTTGCGCCAGGCGCTGCGCGAAGTGATCGCCGCGTTCCCGGTGTATCGCAGCTACATCACCAGGACACAAGTCGGCAAGCAAGACCGTGCCTTGCTCAACCGGTCCATTCGACTGGCGATGCGGCACGATCCAGCGACGAGCCAGTCGCTGTTCCGGTTTCTGCGCGACGTCCTGGTCAACAGGGCAAACACTTCCGAGCCGCGGCCGGACGATGCGCCGAGTGTTTCCAACGTGGCCTGCAAGTTCCAGCAAGTGACCGCTCCGGTCACGGCCAAGGGTCTGGAAGATACCGCTTTTTACATTTATAACCGCCTGGTCTCGCTCAACGAGGTCGGCGGAGAGCCTGACCGATTCGGGGTGAGCCCGCAGTTGCTCCACGAGTGGAACAAGAGCCGGGCCGAACGATTTCCGCAGGCTATGACCACACTTTCCACGCACGACACCAAGCGGAGCGAAGACGTTCGAGCGCGCATCAATGTGCTCTCGGAAATGCCCGAAGCATGGTTCCAGGCCGTGAAGCGGTGGTCGGCGCTGAATGCGAAATTCCGCGGGCGAGTGGGCAAGCACACGGCTCCCGATCGCAACGATGAGTATCTGTTTTACCAGACCCTGCTGGGCTCATGGCCCTTTGAGCCGCTGGACGACGATGCGTTCGCCGGCTTTCGTGAGCGGGTCCGTGCTTACATGTCCAAGGCCGCACATGAGGCCAAGTCGCACACGAGCTGGCTGACTCCCAACCCTGCTTACGACCAGGCGCTTGACGCCTACGTCAGCGGCGTTCTCGACCGTGCCGGGAACCGTGAGTTTTTCGAAGATTTTCTGGCATTCCAGCCACTTGTCAGCCACCATGGCCAGATCAATTCACTGGCCCAGACACTGCTCAAAATCGCTTTTCCAGGAGTACCCGATACGTACCAGGGAACCGAGGTCTGGGATCTTAGCCTGGTTGATCCCGATAACCGTCGCCCCGTGGACTACAAGCGCCGGTGGGCGCTCTTGAACGAGCTCAAGGCCAGGCACGCAGACTCGACAGGCGAGACTGAAGAACTGACGAATGACCTCCTTACGCACTCCAGCGATGGGCGGATCAAGCTGTACGCAACCTGGCGCGCACTGTCCTGCCGGCGGGCGCACACTGACCTTTTTGGCACTGGCGATTACGAGCCGTTGCCGTCAAGCGGCCCCCATGCCGACAGCCTCTTCGCGTTCCTGCGCCGCCTCGGTTCGAAGAATTGCCGTCGTTGCCGTACCGCGTCTCTCCACGCGATTGGTTTCGACAGGCCAGTTTCCCGTTGGAGCCGAGGTCTGGAGAGAGACAACCCTGGAACTTCCCATTGTTGCTCCAGGAACACGGTTGGAGAACTGGTTCACTGGCAAGACCCTTGAGACAACGGCCCGCGAGCAGGACCAGAACTCGGTTCTGCTCGCGGGCGAGCTCTTCGCAGACTTCCCCATCGCCCTGCTTTTGCAGTCAGTGTGAGACGGGGCATTGGCCTCACATCATTTCGTAACCACGAAGTGGTCGACCTCGTTGCCGTCGGCCGTCAACTGACGGATGGTCGCCGTCGAACCATTGACATCGACCACGGTGAGACTGTGGATCTTGGAGATGTGTTTGTAGGTAAACGGCTGCCAGGATGCAGGGTCATCCTGCTGTTCTGGATCATAAAGGTGCTGACCACCGGCGCCGGAGACGATGTAGATCACCCCTTCGGGTGTCGTGTCGGTCTGGCCGTTGAACGACTTGTCGAACGTGAACTTGCCGTCGATATGTCGATTCTTGCCAAGCTTGCCATCTTTACCAACCACAGGTGCGGCGTTATTGGCCAGCGACGGCTCGAATCGGAGGGGGTACGACCGCTGATAGTTGTGGACGTGACCGCTGAAGACGAGGTTGACCTTGCCAGCTTCGAATACCGGCGAGAGGATCCTCATGTACTGCTCGTCAAAGTGAGTCTTGGAGGAGCTGAAGCCGGGCTGGTGGAAGTTGACGAACCGCCAGGTGGATTTCTGGGCGGAGGCAAGGTCGCTGGCGACCCACTGCTGGAGCTCGCGGTCCGTCCAGTCAACGGTGGCATTGGCGTCGATGATCGTCCAGTGAGCATTACCGTAATCGTACGAGAAATTCGCCATGCGAGGAAACGACCTGCCGGCGGCCGCGAGAAATGCGTTCTTGTTCTCCTCCGGGCCGACGATCGGCGCCACCAGGGATCCTCCCTCTTTGCCTGCGGGTCCGTTCAGCGGCTGGAGCCAGTAATAGAAATACGCCAGGCCGTCGGGCGTCTTCCCCAGGTCACGAGAGGCGATGTCGTGGTTTCCTGGCGCGGCGACAAACAGCGTCGACCGCAACAGCGGGGCGCCCTCCAACGCTGATGCTTTGTCGGCATTGTAGATGGGCCAGAAGTTCTCGCGGTATTCGGAAGCAAGGCCCTTCCCATACACGATATCGCCGGTGATCATCACGAGATCTGGTTTTTCGAGAAAGGTGCGGTAGGCGATGGCGGTCTGCTCCGGTGAATTCGCTCCACAGTCGCCAAAGACCACCACGCGGTGCGGCTGATCCGTTGATTTCGGTGCGCGCGCCTCGGATTCGAAAACGACGGTGTTTCCCTTCCTCACGCGATAGCGGAACATTTCGCCCGGAGGCAGGTCTTTCAGGGACGTGTGATAGACTCGGTGGGGTTCGATCCCCGCCACCGCGATGCGACGCGCGGACGGTGCTGCGGCGGCTTGCCAGGGACGGCCAGCGCCTGGCGCGTACTCGACTGTCCACGCGGCATCGGAGTCTGGCGTGTGCCAGAGCAGCACGAGCTTCCCGGGCGCCTGGCTATGGCCAGGTTGCAGGTAGGGATAGGCGAGGAATGGGCCCTCGGGCGCTTTTCGTTTCGGTTTGGCCTTGGCTTTGCCTTTCGCTTTCGCCTTCGGCGTCTTGGGTGCGGTGCCGTCGGGGCTTGTCACTTCGGGCTTGGGCGTTCCTTGCTGCACAGAACGAGTGCCGAAGACAGCACGATCAGGCAGGAGGCGGCGATCGATAGGCGAGAGAGTTTCATTGAGCGGACTCCATGTACGGCTGAAGAATGGTTGAACATTGCTTGGATTCCTGAGTCTAATGCGCTTTCCCGAGCCACACTACCTTCCCCGCGTGAAGGTTTGATGTCGGTGGCTCGGATTGATCAAACCAATCGGCTCAGTACGCGTCGGCCGAGATCACCTCGCCGCCGGAGATCGTGCTTAGACCGCGCCAGGCTGGGCCGTTGATCGCGTCCTTGACAAACCTCACCGAGCCGTCTCCCAGCAGGATGTTCACTCCGCCGGGATGATAGCTGTCCGATGTCAGG
This sequence comes from uncultured Planctomycetaceae bacterium, assembly GCA_963813575.1. Taxonomy (GTDB): domain Bacteria; phylum Planctomycetota; class Planctomycetia; order Isosphaerales; family Isosphaeraceae; genus Aquisphaera. Next base: position 432,942 of record CAWFAF010000038.1, on the reverse strand, counting down.
GCGGCGTAGATCGGGCCGCCATCGCTCTCGTCGGTGGTGTCAAAGTCCCAGGCGTACGGCCCGAACCCGGGGACGATGACCTTGGTGTTGGGGGTCACCCCGGTCGTCATTCCACTGTCGAACAGGTTCCCGTTGGCCCAGGTCGTGTGGCTCTTGTTGCCGCTGCGAGACAGGTTGCACGTCGGCGCCAGCGAGGTGATGATGCCGGGCACTTCCTGCGTACCTGGGGATTGATAGGGGTTGAAAGCGCTGTTTGAGCAGGAGCGGAACTGGTAGTGCTCGATCTGGCACTCGGCAAAAACCATCGTATTGCTGAGACCGTCGGTGAACTGAGAGTATCTCCGCACGTCGTTGACGCCGAAGGCGGCTCGGCTCGGCGGCCCTCCCTTGTACCAGACGAACCAGTCGCCCATGCAGGCGCCGTACGACATCACCGCCGCATTACCGCCATTGCTGCCCGGATCGATTAGCGGGTCGCTCGGACACAACAGCATCGAGAGCGCCGTGTTCGCCGCCGTGATGTTGGGAGGCTCGGACGACTTCCAGGAGAAGTTGATTGTGTTGTACAGGCCCCCTTGTTCGAAGAAGGGCGAGATCCGGCCGACGACGCTCCAGTAGGACTTGAAGTACGGGTCCTTATCTGTCACGTTCCTGTACTTGAGAATGCTCGACATGGGCAAGCAGCCGTTGGCGCTCTCGTAGTTGGCCAGGGCAAGGCCGATTTGCTTGAGGTTGTTGACACACGTCATGCGCCGGGCAGCCTCGCGTGCCGACTGGACCGCGGGCAGGAGCAGCGAGATCAGCACGGCGATGATCGCGATCACGACCAGGAGTTCGATCAGGGTGAATGCAGGTTTCGCGGCACTTTGTTTGAAGCGTGACATCGAGTCGGTCTCCATTGAGCTAGAAGGCTGAGCCTGAGGTTGATTTGGGAGTCCCAGTCATGGTCGGATCGCGCATCCTGCATGAACCCTGAGCCTTTCCGGTGAGCTTGTGCGCCGGACCGCGACAGGGCGACCGATGATGTTTGAATCCTGAATGAAGGGTGTTTTCACTCGCGCTGACGTGCAGCGCGGAGGCAGGAGTTGCCGCCCGTGGGCGACAACTCGCTCGCCTGCCAGGGTGGGAGTCACTTCGCGTCCTTGATCTTTCCTTCCGAGTTGACCATGAGCTTCTTGGTCTGCTTGTCAGCAGTGGTCACTTCCACCTGGAAACACTTCTCTTCCTTGTACTCGGTGACCTGCTGGGCCTTCTTCGTGGTCGAGTTGGGGTAACTGGCGTAAACGGCTTCGGCCACCTTGGCCGGCAGATCGGAGGCGGCAATCACTTTCTTCTGCTCGAGAAGCTTGCCTTTGGGGGTCATGAGGACGCTGCGCGTGGTCCCCTTGGTGGTGAGGCCGATGCTGAAGAACGTCTTGCCGTTCTCGACCTTCTTCTTGGCCTTCTGCAACTGGGCGTCAGAGAACTTGGTCTTGACCGCGTCAACAACCTCTTTGGGTAGATCCGCGATGTGGATTGCCTCACTCTTGGCCGGGGTTTGCTGGGCAAATGCGGGCAAGCTCAGAAACGCCGCCGCCAAAACGAAAACGAACGCTCGCATGGTATTGCTCCTCAGATTCGGCAGGCGCCGGTATTTCACCCCCTCTGGGCGATCACGGCTCCAACCTCGTTGCGGCGTCGATTCTGAGTAACAGGGAGAGCGGACTCAAATGAATATTGATCGAAGAATCCATGAATTGAGATTACTTACTCTAAAAGAATTCTTATTATTACCTGAAGTCAATTCATGGCGTCGAGTTAGATTCGGGACGCGAGATGACATCGCTCTGACGTCGGACGAAAATAAAGAATTTCTTCGTCTGGGCAGCACATCCGTCCGCCCGCTGTGGGCATCCGAAGTCAAATCGCCGCGCAGCGCGAGTGAGCGAGCGCCGCTTGCTAGCCAGCGAACACATCAATATCGATCACTTGTCAGTTCTGTTAGGAATTGGCCGAGTGGCTTGCTGTCTCGGACACGGGGCGGTTGTTGGAGACGGGATCGATCATTCCGGCTCTCGAGGAGGCGTGTTTGGCGAATTCGTCATCGGAGGGCTCGGCGATCGGCAGCCGCACCTCGAAACGGCTGCCACGACCAATGTCGCTCTGCGCAGATACCGTCCCCCCGAACGCCGTCACGATCCGCCTGACCACGGACAGTCCGAGCCCAGCCCCTCGGACTCGAAGGTTCGAAGTTCGACGACGAGCGGAAGAAGGGTTCAAAGACCTTCGTCAGGTCCTCCCGGGGGATTCCGCAGCCCGAATCCTGGACGATCATGAGTACGGAACCACCTTCGCGAGCAGTGGCGAGGATGATCGGCTGTCCGGACGAACTGTACTTGGACGCGTTATCCAGCAAGTTCTCGACCACCTGACCCCACAGTTGCGGTTGAGCCCTGACCCACAACGCGCCTTGTGTGCTCGAGCGAGAACGATGTCGCTCGTGCGCTCGTTCTCTAGCCGGTTCTCCAAGTATTTCTCCAGCCAAGTGCTCAGGTCGAGAAACTCGAACTGGGTCAGCGTCACAGTCTGGGGTCGGCTCAAGAAAAGAAGCGACTCGACGATCTGGCCAAGCTCAACAGCTCGCTTGTGGGCGAGATGAATGGCGCGACGGTACTGCTCGCCGGAACGCTCGTAACGCTGGGCAACTTCGAGGTGTCCGGCCATCACAGCGATCGGTGTGCGTAGCTGATGCGACGCCTCGCTGCTGAACCGCCGTTGTCGGTCGTAGGCGTCGTGGAGGCGGGCCAGGAGATCGTTGAAAGAACGCCTCAGGTCTTCCAGTTCATCACGAGTACTGACTTCGGCCAGTGTCCAACCGGGATTCGACGGATCGAGACTCTGCACTGACTTTACCAGCTCGGTCAGAGGTACCATCGTCTTTCTCGTGAGCCAGCGAGCGCAGAGCGCTGCCATGAGCCAGACAAGAATGCTGATGCCGATCAAGAACGTGCCGAGCGAAGCAAGCGCGGTTTCCGTCTCTTCGAGGGAGCCAAACGCTGCCAACACAACCTCGTCGTGATACGTTTTTTCGAGGGTGTCCTGAGGGCGTACATCGCCAGGTTCCGCACCTCCAGACATCCGAATCCGGGTCTGTTCCACTCGCCACGATCGTCCTTTGAGGTCTGCCACGCGATCGGGGAGCGTACCGGCGCCCATTTGCGAGGCCCACCCTCGTGGCAGTTCCTCCTCTGGCACGTCGTCTGGACACGTCAAGAGGCGCCCGCGGCCATCGGTGACCAACCATGTAGTTCCCCGTCGATCATTCCATCGACTCGAAGGCATGCGCTTCCTCCTCGGTTCCCACCTCACCCAGCCAGGCTTGCGGTCGATACAGGTCTTGAGCAGGTTCAAACTTGCCGAAAGCCGATCGTCAACCTGCCGGCTCAGGTAAAAACGCGATGTGACGACGAGGGCACCTGAGAACCCCACGAGAACGAGCGCCAGGATCCCCAGCAAGAGAGTCGAGAAGCGGTTGGATAGGCTCATGATGGTCGGCCGAATGGAATTTTGCCCAGGAAATACCCGTGGCCGCGACGATTGTGGATAAGTCGAGGCCCGAGCGTCTCGAGTTTGCGCCGAAGCTCCTTGAGATGGACTTCAAACGTATTGGAACTCTTGTCGATCTCTCCATCCCACACGTTCTCATAAATTCGCTCTCGCGTGAGAACCTGGCTCGGATGGCGGAGAAAAAACGATAAGAGGGCCAGTTCCTTCGACGTGAGATCGAGCGCTTGACCGGCACGGTAAGCGCGCTGGGCGACCAGGTTGACACTGATGTCGCCGTGGCTTAGCATGAGGCTCGATGGCCGCTCACGACGTCGGACCAGGGCGCGAACGCGGGCCAGCAGCTCGGCGAATGCGAAGGGCTTGCACAGATAATCGTCTGCTCCGCTGTCCAATCCCATGACGCGATCGTCGAGTTCGTCCCTGGCCGTAAGGAAAAAGACAGGGGCCTCTCCGCCAAACTGGCGATAGTCTCTGAGCAAAGACAGGCCATCCTCGCCGGGCAGCGACCAGTCGAGCAAGATCAGGTCCCACCAACGCTTCTTCAGCATCTCACGACCTTCCTTGCCGTCAACAGCGTGTTCAACCAAGAATCCCTCCTCGGTCAACCCGTTGGTGATGAACTCGGCGAATTCAAGTTCATCCTCGATAATCAGAACGCATAGACCCATGAATGGAACCATCCTGATGGTACATGCTTGAACCAGACTTCGAGTCTCCTCTCCGCAGCCATTTCCGGCCTTGAGACCTTTATGATAACAGCCGGGGACATGGCATCCTTATGAAGATGTCGAGAAGAAAGAGAACGATTTCATTCGGACTTGCAGATTGCGAGGCTTCGGCCCGTCATCCGGTCGTTCTGGTGTCGCGATGCCGGCGTCTCACGCCATGTTGGATCGGGATGGGAATGGACAACCGCGACCTGGAAACGAGGTGGCAAAGAACAACCAGGAGAAAGCGGACAGAAGAGGGAGCCGACTCCGAATTGGTCCGAGCGAGTCAACCGTCGGATCGATCTCGACGCACCTTGGGGTGAACATCGTGGTCCTCAACGCGAGCTGAACCCATGGGCGGATCTTCGGGCGCGGGAGAATCATCGGGCTCGGGAGCCAGGACGACCGCGCAATGCCCGGACAGGCGCCACGGTTGGTCGGCCTCGAGCGGCGGGATGCCGGAACCGCCGTAGCGAGGGTGCTCGCTGAACCAGAGCAACTTCCATCGCATGCCCGGGGGTGGGGCTAAGAGTGGCTCGGAATTGGGCGTCGGGTAGAGATCGCGGCCCAGGTTGATGAGGACCAGCCGGCAGTCAGGACCCTTGCTGAAGTAGCGAAGCACGAACGCCTCGGGCCCGAGGACGGCGCCGTGAAGCCTCTGGCTGGTTTGCTCCCGGAAGATCTCGTCTTCGCGGCGCAGTTTGAGCAGATCACGAATCAGGGCGAATGCCGGCAGGTCGGCGTAATTCTCCGGCTCGTCGAGCTTTGAGATTTCGAAGCTCTCCGGCGAGCTGGGATCGGGCAGGAAGTCGCGCAGCGCGGGGTGGGTTGTGCTCCGAAACCCCGCAAGCTCCTCCCGGCGTCCCTCGCGCACCAGGTCGGCCAGGTGGTCGCGGTGGTCGCTGAAATAGAGGAATGGCTTGCTCGTGCCCAGCTCCTGGCCCTGGAAGAGCATGGGAGTCTGTGGGGCAAGGAGCCACAGCGTGGTCAATGCTCGATAGCGACCTGGGCTGGTCAGCTCGCGGAGGCGAAGGCCGAGCGCGCTGTTGGCTACCTGATCATGGTTTTCCAGGTAGGTCACGAACCGAGGTGCCGGCACGCCGAAGGCGCAGGTGCCCCGCCGCTTCAGCGGCCACTTGGCAATCTGGCCCTGGAAGAGGTAGCCCCACTTGACGGCCGAGATCAGCTCTTGCGCGGTACCCCGGAAATCGCAATAGTAAGCCTCGGCATGCCCGGTCAGTGCCACTCGCGCGCTGTGGTGAAAATCATCGTTCCACAGGCCGTCGAGCCCGTATCCCCCCTGCTCTTCTTGCCCGATCAGGCGAACGTTTTGCGGCTCGTTCTCGGCGAAGAGCAAGACGCTCCGTTTGCCCGCCGCCTCGCGGGCGTGCCTGACCACCGCGGCGATGATGTTTTCCTTCGAGTTGTCATGGATCGCCTGCGTCGCGTCCAGCCGCAGACCGTCGAGATGGTATTCGGCAATCCAGTATCCCGCGTTGGTGATGAAATACTCCCGGACCGGTCCGTTCTTGGGTCCATCGAAATTGAGCGAGTCTCCCCAGTCGTTGCCCGGACGCTTGCGGTGAGGATAGAACTGAGAGAAGTCGTGATGATAGCAGTGGTCGGGACCCAGGTGATTGTAGACGACATCAAGGATGACCCCAAGGCCCAGCGAATGCGCCTGGTTGAACGAACCGCCGCATGTCGTCCGGCGTGCCGTAATGGTGAAATGGGGCGAAGAGATCGACGCCGTCATAACCCCAGCCGTAAGCGCCGGGAAACTCGGCGACCGGCATGACCTCGACCGCGGTGACACCCAGTTCTGCCAGTCTGCCGAGCCTATTCGCCGCGGCGGTCCAGGTTCCCTCGCGGGTGAACGTGCCCAGGTGCAGCTCGTAGAGCACCTGTCCTTCCAGGGTCAACCCCTTCCAGCGCTTGTCGGTCCACGAGAAAGCGTCGGGATCGATGACCTGGGAAGGACCGTCGGGGCCCTGGGGCTGAAACCTGGACGCGGGGTCGGGGTAAGTCTTGCCTTCGTCAAGGCGGTATCGATAGAGCGAGCCGTCCGCCGCGTCGGCGGCCAATCCGGCGAAGTATCCGTCCTCGCCCTTCTCGAGCTCCACCACCCGCTGGAGCATCTCCGACCCGGCGATCGTTTCGCCCTCCAGGACCACCTCTACCTTGCGGCATTTTGGCGCCCAGACACGAAAATGCACGCCTCCAGCCGGCTGGACCTCGGCACCGATGGGCAGCCGGCGAACCGGCGCCTGTCGCTCCTGTTCAACATCTGTTTTCCGCGATCGTGCCGCCGCCGTTGTGGGCATGCTGCTGCTCCCATGCTGGCTTGCCTGCCGCGCTGCTGGAGGACGAAACCGTGAGCCTGTCTGTTCCGCGTCGGCCTCGGTGCCGACTCCTGAGCGCGCATTTCATCAACACGTGCCGTAACGATATGCAAATTCCATTCCCTGACCTCGTGCTCGAAGCGCCGTCAGATCAAACGGAAACGCGGGCATCGTCCGAGAATTGAATTCGCGGCGGCCTCACGTTGCGGCGATCGACCCATCAGGATGGTCGATCGCCACCACTTCGGGGCTTTCTCGATAACGAAGCCGGGGGCTCTCAATCGTTACTGTCGTGTAAGGAGCGACACTGTGTGTCACCCAGGCGGAGGAGCCGATGACCGAATGATGCCCAATGATCGTGTTGCCACCCAGGATCGTGGCGTTCGCGTAGATGACCACCTCGTCTTCGATGGTTGGATGGCGCTTGTGCCCCCGCACCACCTCTCCCGTACTCTCATCGCGTGGGAAGCTAAGCGCGCCCAATGTCACGCCTTGATAGATTTTGACCCCCTCGCCTATCTCCGTGGTCTCGCCGATCACAACCCCCGTACCATGGTCGATGAAAATCCGCGGGCCGATGCGAGCGCCGGGATGAATGTCGATGCCCGTCTTACTGTGCGCGTACTCTGTCATCATGCGAGGTATCATGGGCACGCCGAACTCGTGCAGGATATGGGCCAGGCGATAGATCGAGATGGCCGCCACGCCCGGATAGCAAAAGACAATTTCATCGAGGCTCTTGGCTGCCGGATCTCCGTCGTAGGCAGCCTGCGCATCGGTGGTGAGAACCTTGCGCAGGTCGGGCAACGCTCCCAGAAACTGGACCACGATCTCCTGGGCTCTGGCATCGAAATTGGTGTCGAGGTCGCGCGTGCGGCAGTCGTGGCGGAACGAGCGAGCGATCTGCTGGGTCAGCCGCTCGTACAAGCTGTCGATGAGATCTCCCACATGGTAAGCCACGTTTCCCAGATGCAGGTTCTGTCTGCGGCCGTAGCCGGGATAAAGGATTTCGCGCAGGTCCGTCAGAATCTCGACGACTTCGCGGTAGCTGGGCAGCGGCGAATGCCCGAGGTGATGGATCGCGCCACACTCCTCGTAAGTCCCAACGAGCCGTTCTGTGATCTCGGGGAGCATAAGCTTGAGATTGTGATCAGAGGCCATGTCGCGTTTTCTCCAAGCTAATCGGCAGCGCCCGCGAGGGCATGGGCACCTGGCGTCCTGCCTGAATCATCATGAACCCAGGTTACCAGATGATCGCGGAAATAGGGACGGAAAAGGGTTGAATCGGGCGCGACGAAAGGCGATGGTGGAACCGCTTCACCATGGACGAGCTCCGGGCCGAGCTGCGAATCGAGACCTTCATGCTCATTGGTTATGTCAGCGACGAAAAGTATGTGGCTTTGCCCGACGTCCTTCTCGAGTTCGAGGGCGCGCCGGCGCATTCTCGGCTCGCTCTGGCGCGACTGGATCGGTGCGCATCGACTTGCCGCCTGGCACTTACAAGGTCACTCTTCAAAAAAAGGGTTACGGAGCCAAGTTTGTCACCGTGAGTGTCGATGCCGATCGTCCGCCTTACCAGTTCCGCCTTCTGTCCGATGGCCTGCTTGGCTACGCCTGGCCCAAGTGGGTGAGGTCGGGAGAACGATCCGAGTTCCGCGTTCATTCCGTCGAGCCTTACCATCTGGCCCTCTGGCGCTACGGACTGAAGAAAGAACTCGTCCGCGGACTTGGTTGGTTCGACGAGCACGGGCCCAGGGCGACCATGCAGATCACGCCCGACGGCGACTACTCTCAGACCGGCGTGCGATGGAACGAGCACGGCTACGCCAACACGCAACTGCATCAGTACGTGAAGGCGCCCGAGCGATCTGGGCTTTATTACTTCCACGCAAGGACGGCACGAGGCGCTCAGTTCGCGTTTCCCTGGATCGTCGCCCCGGCACGGCCTTCGGCGAGAATCGCCGTCCTGGCTTCCAATATCACCTGGAACGCATACAACAACTTCGGTGGCCGGAGCAACTACATTAGCCCTGACAAGCTGCCCGCGACCCCGACGGTCAACGCCCGGCTCGAGCTGAAGCGCTATACCGATCCCGATGCGATCACCTATGACACGGAAGATTATGCTCCCTTGTCGTTCGATCGTCCCGAGCTGATCAACCATGTCGACGAGCGCGAGGAGATCACCAGCCCGATCGAGGGACGAACCGCTTGCCACCTTGCGCCGGCGGAGTGGCGGCTGCTGGGCTGGCTGGAACGCGAGGGCTTCGCTTACGATTATTACGCCGAAACTCAGCTCCACGACGGCACGCTCAAACTCGACGACTACCAGGTGCTCATCATCTCGACCCACCCCGAGTACTGGTCGCGGTCGATGTACTTCGCTGTCAAGAGATGGGTCGCCGAACGTGGCGGCAGACTCATGTACCTGGGCGGCAATGGCCTCAATTGCGAGGCCGAAATTCAAGACGCGGCCACCGTCGTCTATCGCAACGGAGATGCCCGCGTGATGAAACAAGGCCATTTCGAAAGTCGATTCCACATGCGGGTGGAGTCAGAGGCGAACCTGCTGGGCGTGGTGTTCAGCGAGACCGGAATCATGACGGGCGCACCGTTCCGCGTGATCGACGCATCCCACTGGGCGTTCGAAGGGACCGGTCACCGGAACGGCGACATCTTCGGCCAGGCCAGCCTGCACATGCGGTGCCCCGGCGGAGCTTCGGCTCACGAGACGGACAAGGTCTCGGCCAGCTCGCCCCCCAATGTCAAAACGATCGCCAAGGGCACGAACATCGATGAGGGCGGAGCCGAGCTGAGCTGTTACGAAACCGCGACCGGCGGCGCGGTCTTCAGCGCAGGTTCGATCGCCTGGCCAAGCTCGATCCTGGTCGATGAAACGGTTTCGCGTATCACGGCCAATGTGCTGAGGCGGTACCTGACCTGACCGACGAATGAGCCACGGAGTTCTGCATGCGAATCAATCAGGTTGAAGCCATCCCCGTGCGCGTTCCCCTGGCCGCGGGCATGACCACCAGGACAGCGCACGGCGATCATCTCACTTCAGATTACGTGATCGTTCGAGTGCACACGGACGATGGACTCGTAGGCCTGGGCGAAGCCACCGTGTCGGCCCTCTGGAGCGGCGAGACGAGCAAGAGCACGGTGGCCGCGATCACCGATCTGATCGGGCCCGCCCTGATAGGAGCTGATCCCACCAGCATCACCGCGGCGCCGGCCGCATGGACTTCTTGATCAAGCTCAATCCGTTCACCAAGGCCGCCGTCGAGATGGCGCTCTGGGACATCGCCGGCAAGTCGCTGGGAGTTCCCGTCTATCAGCTTCTTGGCGGCAAGGTTAGAGACCTGATTCCGACCAAGATGATGATCGGCGCGTTCGACATTCCTCGCACGCGAGCCCTGGCCGAACAGTTCCTGAGCTGGGGCGTGCGCTGTTTGAAGGTGAAGGTCGGTCTCGATCTGGCGGGTGACCTTGACCGCGTGCGAGCCGTGCGCGAGCTGGCCGGCCCTGATGTCATGCTCACCGTCGATGCCAATTGCGGCTGGAACGTGACCACGGCACGCCTCGCGCTCGAGCAGCTTCGCCCTCTGAACTTGCTGCTGGCAGAGCAGCCGATCGCGCCGGGAGATACGGCTGCAATGGCTTACCTTCGAACCGTGAGCGGCATCCCGATCATGGCTGACGAGAGCGTCTTCACGCTGGCCGACGCCTGGAACGTGCTGAGAGCCGGCGCGGCCGACATCATCAGCGTTTATCCAGGCAAGAACGGAGGCATCTCGGCGTCCATCGAGATCGCACACGTCGCCGCGGCGGCCGGCATCGCCTGCCATATTGGCTCGAACCTCGAGCTGGGAATCGGCTCGGCGGCCATGCTGCATCTGGCCTGCGCCGTGCCGGCCATCGACAGCGCAGCCTACCCGGCCGACATCCTGGGACCGCACTATCATGAGGCTGATCTCTTGACGCAGCCGCTTGCGCTCAATCCCGAAGGCGCCCGCGTGCCAGATGGACCGGGCCTGGGAGTCGAGCTCGACGAGAAACAGCTCGACCGTTTTCGTGTCGATCGTTGAGCGCCTGGCAGCGCCTTCCCGAACTCTGTCGACTCCGGCTTCGCGGCCTGGCTAACATGAATCGTGCGGCGCGGGGTTCGAAACCATCGTCAATCTTGCAGGGCTTGCCGTTTCGCCAATGTTGCCAGGCCCGGTCTTTTTTCACGAGCTGAGAGTCGGCGCCAGGCGCAAGCGAGCGTACGCGCTGCGGGTGCTCGTCGGGCTCTTCTTGCTGTACATCGTGGTTGTCCCTCTGTATCGCGGGAACTCTCTGGTTTACTCAACGCTAGAGTCTGAGGGACTGTCTCCCCATGAGATGGCCAGGATCGGCATGGGGCTGTTCGCCGCGATTCTCTGGCTGCAAGGGGCGGTGATTCTCTTGCTCACCCCCGCGTTTCTGGCCGGCACGATCGCCGAGGATCGCCAGCGCAAGGTGCTCACCTACTTGCTGGCGAGCCCGCTCTCCGGCGCCGAGATCGTGCTGGGCAAGGTCGCGGCTCGGCTGATCAATCTGGTCGTACTGGTCATGGTCGGCCTGCCAGTGGTCAGCCTCTGCCTGTTTCTGGGAGGGATCGATCCTGCCGACGTCTGGCTGGCCTACGGTGTCAGCCTCGCCTCGCTCTATTTCCTGGCCGGACTGTCTATTCTCCTCTCGGTCTACTCCCCACGGCCTCGGGATGCGATCGCCCATGCTTACATTCTCGGTCTGACATGGTTTGCGCTGCCGATCATCGAGCAGATCTTTCTGAGCATCCGTGGGCCATTGGGTACGTTCTTGATGGAGGCCCGTCCGATCACGGAATGGATCATCGCCAGCAGTCCTTGTGCTCTCCTGATCCGGGGACCGTTCGCGGGCCGATCGACCCTGCACCAGCATGCGAGTCTGGTCGATCGGGCTGCAGGCGTTTTACGGAACCTTGCTTCTGGCCTGGTTGACCCTCCGGCTGAGGCGCATCGAGCAAGGGTCTCGCCTCCTGGGATGGGCGTGGCCCGTCGTGAGCAAAGCCTTCCAGCCGCGCCGGTTGTTCGGGCGGCGGGCTTGCGGCGACGCACCGATGATCTGGAAGGAATGCTCCGGAACGGTGGCTGGCGGCAGTATCTTCCAGACGGTGGTGGTGGTGCTGGTATCGCTTGGGGCCGCAAGCGGACTGGTTTACTGGTTCGTCATGATGGGAATTCCGGCGCTTCAAGAATTAGGCGATTATGGATACGGGGCCGCGGGCACCACCGTCGCCCGCGAATCTCTCAACACCAGCGCGCGGATCTTCACGGTGCTCCTCTACGCACTGATGAGCCTTTTGCTGGCCGCCTCGGCAGCGACGGGCATCACCATGGAACGCGAGAAAGACACGTGGATCAGCCTGATCTCAACTCCTCTGGAGGCCCGGGAGATCTTGACCGGAAAGCTCCTGGCGCCTTCTGGCGGGTGCGGGGCTTTCTGGCCGCGCTTTTCCTGATCTGGCTGACCGGCCTGATTTGCGGCGCTCTGCATCCTCTCGGGTTTCTGTCGGTCGTCGTGGCCACTTCGCTCTACTCGCTGTTTGCTGTGCTGCTGGGAACCAGCCTCTCGCTGCGGTTCAAGAGCTCGGGTCGATCGATCTCGGTGACGATTGCGGTCCTGATGTTCCTCAATGTCGGCTATCTCTTCTGCTGCATTCCCCTCGTGAACGGAGGTGATACCATTGTCTTCCTGGCGGGGTGCAGTCCCATCATCGTGTTTGGCTCTGTGTTTTCCTACAATGAATTGAATGAATTCCTTCATGGGTCTCGCCAGATCGAGTTCGGCGCTCAAGTCATCATGCTGGTTTTCTTCAGCTTCTTCTTCTACGGAGCGGTCGCCATTGGGCTCTGGCATGACTGCCTGAATCACTTCGAAATCGCGGTCGATCGGCCACGCCTCGACTTTTCTCGGTTTCCTGGTCGAGTGAGCCGACGGGGCATCCAGTTCGTGGATGAGATAGGCGAAGACAAGGAGGGAATTACATTCGTCAAGACGGATGAACACCTGGACGACGAACTGAATCCGTAAAACTCCCGCGCGCTTGCAGCCGCACGAGAAAAACTCAAGTTTTCCGACATTGGGGCCGAGAGCCGCAATTGACGCTCAGGGCGATCGATCGTATGATCCCGCCGCACTCCGGTCCCTCAGGGGGTCCGTAGCAATTCGGTGGACAGAACAGACGAAGACGAAACGGAGGTCGTCGTATGGGCATCACGATGGGATGGCTCGCGGTGGCGCTGGCTGGATTGGCCGGCGCTCCACCCGCGAAACCGACTGGACCGGACATCGTCTACCAATACCGGATCGTCGAGATGCAGGGCCTCCAGTGGCGAGCGCAGGTCGGCGCCGGTCTCAAGCCAGTCACCAGCCACGGCGCCGTGAGCGTCTGGACGGCGCCGGCGAGCTTCCTCAAGTCTCTGCCCGCAGGGACCGCGAAGGATTCGCTCGCCACGATGCGCGTCATCGCCCCGAGCATGACCCCAGGCGCATGTCACTACGCGGAAAAACCAGGCGCTCGTCACCCAGGCCGCCTGGATCGATGAGGCCAAGGATCTCCGGATCAAGTACGAAAACGTTCGCTCGGGCATGGCCGCCACCGTCGCCGGCCGAAAGCTCGACCAGGGAGTTCTCGTACAGCTCGTCATCGAAGATACGGACATCAGGTCGGTACACAACGTCAACGTGAACGCGCCGGCACAAAAGTCGTTCAAGCGACACCCGACCGAGACGGCGGATTGCTGCGTCAGCCAGGCATCGCATGAGACCAAGCCGTCTGACTGCTGCGCCTCTCAGGAGGCGCATTGCGCAGCGGTCGCTCGTGCTGCTTGTGATGCGGCCTGCCCGGCCTCGGCACATCTTAGAACAACAGACAGTCAGGCGAAGCAAGCCGCTTTGAAATCGGCCGCCGGCGCCGACTGCTGCGCTGACGACGAGGAAAACGCCAGCGAATGCCACGGGACTCAGGCGTCCAAGGCGACGGCATCGACCCAGGTTCAAATTCCCGAGATCGGCCGTGAGGCCGTGGCGGGCGAGTGGCTGATTCCGCACGGCGAGGTTCTAATCGTGAGCTTCGGGCCACATACCATCGCCGACAAGGATGGCAAAGCAGTCGTCCGTGAAAAGCTGGCGCTGGTCACCGCCGAGGAGGCTGATGCTGTATCCCCTTCGTCCGCGTCCATACTCCAGGCTTTACCTCAAAATGCCATCCCGAGAAGTCTGCCCAACATCGCGGCTCCCGCGCCGGTGGCGGTGCCGAAGATCCCCAGCCGATCGATCCCGCAGGGCGTTCACGCCGACGGAACACCCGCCGCGCTGCCGCCGCTTCCTGACGACGAAACGTGCGAGCAGCCCGCCAGCGATTCGTCCCAGCCGCTGCCCAGCCCGCAGATCAAGAAGCCGCGACCCAGTTCGCAGCCGGCGCCTGGTGCCGCCAAGCCCGCCGCATCCGGGGATCAGAAGACGTCAAGAGCGTCGTTCATTCAGGTTCAACCCTGGCTGCAAGCGGCCGGCCTTCTCTCGTCACCCAGGACCAGCATGGCTGCCAGTTTTCTGCCGATGCCAAACCTGCAATTCATGGTTCCTCTGAAAGCGTTTTCGCTCAAGCTCCCCATGGGCCAGAAGCTCGAATTTGAGCTGACCGGCCGTGTTGTGCCTGACCACGAAGCGGCCTCGGCGGACGCAGACTGAGGCCGCCCTCTCGGATTCGCGATCGTCAAAGGGAAGCCGAGTAACCGCCGTCAACGGCCACGGCCACGCCAGTGACATAATCACTGGCGTGGCTGGCCAGCCAGACGGCGGTTCCTGCCATGTCTTCCGGCTTGGCCCACCGCCCCTGAGCGATCCGGGCCAGGACGCGATCGTGCAGCCAGGGCATCTCCACGCGCGCCTGGAGTGTTAGCTCGGTATCGAACCAGCCAGGCAAGATGGCGTTGACCTGAATGTTATCGGCCGCCCACGCCAGAGCCAGGCTCTTGGTGAGCTGCACGATCCCCCCCTTGCTGGATGCATAAGCGACCGCGAAGCTCGAGCCGAAGATCGAGGTCATGCTGCCAATGTTGATCACCTTGCCTCCGCCCCCGCGCTTCAGGTGCGGATAGGCGGCTTTCGCCATGAGAAACGCGCTCGTCAGGTTGGTGTTCAGCACCTTGGACCACTCTTCGACCTCGAGTTCCTGAGGTTGCTTGCGGATGTTGATGCCCGCGTTGTTGAAGACGATGTCCACGCGGTGAAAGCGGCCGACGGCCTCGGCCATGGCGCGGTCAACGTCGGCGGGTAGGGCGACATCGGCGGTGACGACGAGCGTGGCTGCACCGGTGGCCGCCGCGATATCTGCCGCGGCCGCCTGTGACTTGGGCGCGTTTCGGCCCACGATCACGATCGACGCACCCGCCTGCGCCAGCCCCCGGGCGATGCCCAGCCCGATGCCTCCATTGCCCCCCGTCACGATCGCTACCTTGCCATGCAAGTCAAATGGGTTCACGTCTGTCTCCATTCATGGCTTTCTCAATTTGTCCAGCGGCGAAGCGCCTGCCGTTGCCAGGTACCATGGTACCCGAATTGTGATTCAGGCGGAGACGGTTCATACTGGTGGAAAGTATAGATTGGTCCGCTGACACTTTCGCATGACGGCTCGCCTTCGCCAGGAGGCCTTTCCATGACTGATCCGCGCTGGGAAACGCTCGCCGAGATCCTGATCAGCCATTCCCTCCGGCTGGCCGAGGGAGAGACGCTACTCATCGAATGCTTCGACTTGCCCGACATCGCGTTGCCCAGCTTGCTGATTCGCAAGGCCGCCGCGCGGGCGCCCGCGCCCTCGTCGAAACTCGCGACATGAGGCTCGTCCGCGAGCTGGTGCGTCATGGCTCGGAGGCTGCCATGCGAACCTGGGGCGAGATCGACAGACACCGCATCGAGCGCGTTCAAGCCTATCTCGGCCTTCGCGGCGCCTGGAATATCAGCGAGCTGACTGATGTTCCCGCGGGCCAGATGGACCTTTACAACACCCTTTACCAGAAGCCCGTCCACTTCGAATACCGGATCACCAGGACGCGCTGGTGCGTGCTGCGTTTGCCCAGCTCGAGCATGGCCCAGCAGGCCGGCATGAGCACCGAGGCATTCGAGGATTTTTATTTTGACGTCTGCACTCTTGACTATGCCTGGCTTGCCAGGGCGCTCGAACCTCTGGCCGCGCGGATGAGCGCGGCGGACGACGTTCACATCACTGGCCCCGACACGGACCTGAGATTCTCAATCGCCGGCATTCCCGTCGTCTCGTGCGCCGGGGAGATGAACATCCCCGATGGCGAGGTCTTCACCGCTCCCGTGCGAGATTCGATCGAAGGACACGTCCGGTTCAACACCCCGACCATTTACCAGGGTGCCTCGTTCGACGGAGTCAGACTCGAGTTCTCCGGGGGCAAGATCGTTCGCGCCGACTGTTCCGGCGGCGACCAGGCCAAGCTGCGTCAGATCTTCGACGACCGATGAAGGAGCCAGCTATGTGGGCGAGTGGTCGCTCGGCTGCAATCCCAAGGTGCTGCACCCGATGCGCGACATTCTCTTCGACGAGAAGATCGCCGGCAGCTTCCATCTGACGCCGGGCAACGCCTATGACGAGGCCGACAACGGCAATCGCTCCAAGATCCACTGGGACCTCGTGCAAATCCAGCGCCCGGACTACGGCGGCGGCACCATCAAGTTCGACGGCGAGCCGATCCGCCAGGACGGCCGCTTCCTGCCCGCGGATCTGCAGGCCCTGAACGCCGGCCCTGGCTCGTGACCCAGCCATCGGTCCTGAATAGCCCTACGTCATCGTGGGAGACACATGCGCTCGCTCAATCCCACTTCAGAATCGCTCCCGTATCCGCGCTCGTCGCCATCTTTGCGTAGCGGGCCAGCCAGCCGGTGGTGTAGCGAGGCGGGCGCGGAGTCCACGCTTTTCGTCTGTCGTCCAGTTCCTGCTCGGTAAGTCGAACCGAGAGGGTGCCGGCGGGGATGTCGATGTCAACGATGTCGCCGTCCTGGATCAGGCCGATGGGGCCGCCCACGGCGGCTTCGGGACTGACGTGGCCGATCGATGCACCGGCGGTGCCGCCGGAGAACCGACCGTCCGTGACCAGGGCGCAGCTCTCGCCGAGGCCGACTCCCTTGATGGCCGTGGTCGGCGCCAGCATCTCCTGCATGCCGGGGCCGCCCTTGGGCCCTTCGTAGCGGATCACCACCACGTCGCCCGCCTTGACCTTGCCGAAGACGATACCGTTATACGCGTCTTCCTCGCTCTCGAAGATCACCGCCGGGCCCGAATGCCTGAGCATGGCCGGGCTGACACCTGCCGTCTTCACCACCGCTCCCTTGGGCGCGAGGTTGCCGGCAAGCATTGACAGGCCGCCCGTCTCGGAATAGGCGCTCGCGACGGTTCGGATGACATCGAAGGGGTCGAAACCATCGTCGGAGCCCGACCCGGCCGAGGGTGATGCCGCGTCCGATTCCGGGATCACTTCATCTTCGCCCTCGGAATCAAGCAGTGCCAGCCCGGCGGCCTGCGAGCGCGCCGCGGCGGCCACGCTGGGCACCGTCCAGGCCTGGCTGGTGCGCTCGCCGCCAGGGCGGACCTGGGTCAGCAGCCGGGCCACGCCGGTCGAGGCGGGATCGCGCACGTCATATTCGGCGATGTTCTGGCCCAGCGTCTTGCCCGTCACGGTCTGGCACGTGAGGTCGAGCAGATCGGGCCGGCCGCGGGCGATCTCACCCAGGATCGTGTGGATTCCCCCTGCGCGGGCCACGTCCTCGATGTGGTAGTGGCTCGATGGGCTGACCTTGCAGATATTGGGCGTCTTGCGGCTCAGCTCGTCGATCCGCTCCAGCGAGAAGGGCACGCCGGCTTCGTGGGCGATCGCCAGGATGTGCAAGACCGTGTTGGTGGAGCCGCCCATGGCCATGTCAAGCACCATGGCGTTGTCGAAGGCCGCGGCCGTGGCGATTTCGCGCGGCAAGAGGCCGTGACCGGGCCCGACCCGGCCGAACTCGCGCGCCATCTCCACAAGCCGCCGCGCTGCGCGTTCATAGAGCGTCTTGCGATCGGCCGAGGTCGCCAGGATGGTGCCGTTGCCGGGCAAGGCCAGACCGATGGCCTCGGCCAGACAGTTCATGCTGTTGGCGGTAAACATCCCCGAGCAACTGCCGCAAGTGGGGCAAGCGGCCTTCTCGATCTCGTCGAGCTCGGCCTCGGTGATCTGCCCGTTGGCCTTCTGGACGCCTCCCACGAACGCGTCAATGAGGTCAACCGTCTTGCCGCTGGCCGTCTTCCCTGCCTCCATCGGCCCGCCGGAGACGAAAATGGTTGGCACGTTGACACGCATCGCCCCCATGAACATGCCGGGCACAATCTTGTCGCAGTTGGGAATGCAGATCATCCCATCGAACATGTGCGCCTGGATCATCGTCTCTACACTATCGGCGATGAGCTCGCGCGAGGGGAGCGAATACTTCATCCCCTGGTGGCCCATGGCGATGCCGTCATCCACTCCAATGGTGTTGAACAGGAACGGCACGCCGCCCGCGGCCCGCACGCATTCCTTGACAAAATTTCCCACCGCCTGGAGGTGGACGTGCCCGGGAATGATGTCAACGTGGCTGTTGCAGATGGCGACGAAGGGCTTGTCCCAGTCTCCTTCGTTCACTCCGGTGGCGCGAAGCAAGCTGCGATGGGCGGCCCGCGAGTCGCCCTTCTTGATGGCGTCGGAACGCATGCGGTAACCTCGAATGGGGAGGATCGGCTGGTTTCCCTGTATCCTAGCAGACGCCCGACGCGGCTCCAAGGCTGCGCGAACCGGCCGGCTGGCCTGTCGGTCGGGCTTCAGGGAAGTCTCCAGAGGAAGTGGCCGATCAGCAGGCCCGCGATGAACGCCATTGGAAGCGACAGGAGAACGATCATCGACCAGACGAGCAGAACAGCCGGCTGGATCAAGACCTCGCGCACGGGGCCGGCCTGGCGGTTCGCGGGCAGGATCGAAGGAGGCTCGAATTTGATCTCGGGCAGGACCGTGGCTGGTGCGGCGTCGCCCGAGAACTGCTCGGCCGTGGGCTGGGTCGAAAATCTGGACACGGGCGGGGCCTCGGCCAAGAACGTCTCTGCCGAGATCGGTTCAGGCGAGAATCCGACCGGCTCGGATGCCGAGGGGGGCTTGGCGGCCAGGGAAGTTGGCTCATCGGTGGTGACGACCAGGTCGGCAAACTCAGCCTCGACCCGGATGTCCTCGGGCCGAAGTGCGACGAGATCTTCTGGAATGACGGCACCGAGCTCATTCATGAATGACGCAATCGAGCCGGCCTCGGATCCTGTCGGCTCCGCGTCGGCCGCAGAGCCGCGTGACCGCGAACGCCCCGCGGGCACGGGTCCACGAGCCAGCTCCTCGGCTAACGATGGCTCCGGCTCGGTTTCCGGTCGAGGGACTAGCAGCTCGGTCCCGCACTTAGGACAGGCGATCACCGAGCCGGCCCGTCTGGGCGGCACTCCCAGAAGCTGATTGCACTGATAGCAACGAAACTTCAAAGGACCTTCAGCCATGGCTTGAAAACCCTCTCGCAATCTGAGCCGGCAGCGATGGGGACCGGGCGCTTCTCCAGGTTCCAGACTACGAAGCCATGCCCTGGTATGCTACCATTTGTTTTCCAACCTGTTAGGAGGGGCGTGACGAGATGATGCAAAAAATGGCGCTTCGGTTCTGGTGTCACGCCCTGCTCGTCTGCGGCTTGCTCTGGATGGTCCCGTGCGGCCGAGCTGATTCCATTTACATGAAGAACGGTATCGTTTACCGAAGTATGGGACAGCCCGACAAGGATGGTACGCTGGTTTATATGTGGGATGGGCTCAGGAAGCTGGTCGTACGTGACTCGAAGATTGAAAAGATTGTTGGCGATAACTCGTTTCGGACGGGTGAACGGTTCACGCTCGTGCAACCGCTGGTCGTGCACGCGGGGGTGATGCCCAAGGAGGTGATCAGCGTACAGGCCGGACCGTGGAACGACCGGGGACAGAGAGCCTTTCGCTATGTCGGCTCGAGGTCGAACAAACCCATTTCAATGGAACAGGCGATCATCGAGATCGGGCCGCACCTGGTGAAGTTTCGTGGCGTCAACGGCTTCTGGCAAGGCGCTCTGGCCACCAGCGAGATTCCCCGCCAGGTCATGATGAGCCTGCTGGCCCGCGTCGAGCAGCAGAACCAGGCCGAGCGCGAACGAGTGGTCCGGTTCCTGATGGACGCAGGCTGGTATCCGGAGGCCAAGAAAGAACTCGAGCGGGTGATCCATGACTTTCCCAACACCGACCTGAGCGAGCGAGCCAGGGGCGCTCGGGCATTCCTCGTGCAAGCGGAAGCCACGGGCCGAAGGTCGGAAATCGAGGTTCGCAAAAACGCCCATCAGTTCCGCCATGTCAACGCCCTGCTCAAGAGCTTTACCGAGAGCGAGATCGGCACGGAACTCGTGGTCGAGGTCCGCGAGCTGAGCCGTCGGCTGGAAGATCAGCACGCGGCCGACCTGGGCCTGGCCACCGATCTGCGCAAGCTCGAAGGCAAGCTTCCGGCCGCCGCCCGCGCTGCCTGGAAGAAGAGGGTGGCGCGAGGCGATGAAGGCGATCGAGGAGGCGCCAGACGCCGTCCGCGATCGGTTCGCCGCGTGGCGGAAAGCCGCCTACAGCCCAGGCAGCTCGGACGAAAGCAAGTTCGCCCTGGCGATGTCTGGTTTCGCCGTGGGCAACGAGTCGGCCGTATCCGACCTGACAGTGGCCGACCTTTTGTGGCAGGCCCGCGACCTGGTGCGCGAGTATCTCCTGAGCGCCGGCACAGGCGATCGCGAGGCCCTGGTCGCGAAGCTCGATGCTCTTGACTGGCCTGCCGAAGGAGAGGTCTCCGAGGGCTACAAGAAGCTCGACCTCGTCACGCGGATGGTTCAGCTCATGGCGCCGCCCGCTAGCGGCCCAGGCGATGCGAAGCCGCCGGCAACCGATAAGAGCATCACGCACAAGGTAGTCGAAGAGCAAAGCGACGAGCCCACCGTGTACGAGGTTCGTCTGCCGCCGGAATACCACCCGCTCCGCTCCTACCCTGCGATTGTCGTCTTGCACTCGGGTAAGACTCCCGAATCGGCCATCGAGTTCTGGGCCGCCGAAGCGGCGCGACGCGGCTATATCGTGATCGCACCGGAGTACAACCTGCCCGGTCAGCCCGCCGATTACCGCTACACGACCAGCGAGCACGCCGCTGTTGAGCTCGCCTTGCGCGACGCGCGCAGGCGATACGCCATCGACAGCGATCGCGTCTTCGTCGCCGGTCAATTGACCGGCGGAAACATGGCCTGGGATCTTGCCCTGGCCCATCCCGACCTGTTCGCCGGGGCCATTGTGGTCTCCGGCTTTCCCGCCAAGTATGTGCCCCGATACTTGCCGCACCACGAGCGCTTGCCGCTTTTGTTTGTCGTGGGTGACCTGGCGCCGGCCGCCAATGAGATCATCTTCGGCAGCTATATCAAACCGCTGATCCTCAAGGCCTGGGATGTCACTTACATCGAGTATCATCGCCGGGGCCTGGAAGAATTCCCCGAAGAAATCACCACCTTCTTTGACTGGATGGACCGCCACCACCGCGAACCGTTCCCCAAGTCGTTCGACGTCGTCACAGCGCGACCCTTGCGACAACCGGTTTTACGGCGTGGTCATCCGCGAGCACTCGCAGAACCGAACGACTGCTCCCGAGGCCGTGGAAATGCTGGGCCAGAACCTGAGCCCCGCTCGGCTCAAGATGCGTTCCAGCACTTTGAGCAACCTGCTCAACATCAAGGCCGAGGGCGTCAAGAAACTGGACGTGTGGCTCAGCCCCAAGCTCATCGACTTCAAGCGCAAGCTGGAGATCCGCATCAACTCTGACAAGGCGTTCTTCAAGGGCCAGGTCAAGCTCTCCCTCGAGCCCCTGCTTGAAGACCTGCGCCTGCGCGGCGATCGCCAGCAGATTTACTGGTACAAGATTGCAGCGGGATGAATAAGGGAGGTTTCACGCAAAGACGCAAAGGCAAATGCGTTTCACGCAAAGACGCAAAGAAATAACGCAAAGACGCAAAGAAGAAAGAACCCAATTATAGTTTGCTATGTCAGTACGTGTTACCATATAAGAAGGCGTATCTCATATCGGTGGGATGCTTAGCGGAATTGATCCTATTGTATTCTTTGCGTCTTTGCGGTCCTTCTTTGCGTCTTTGCGTGAAACGTATTTGTGTTTGGGTGAGACGCATTCTTATGAGGTAACTCGTGGTGCAGCCGGAAACGCCCGACTGGGTTCGAGACGCGGTGTTTTATCAGATCTTTCCCGATCGCTTCGCGCGGAGCCTGTCGGTCGCGAAACCCAGGCATCTCGACGAGTGGGGCGCGACGCCAACTTACCACGGTTACCAGGGCGGCGACCTGATCGGCGTGACCGAGCACCTCGATTATCTGCAAGACCTGGGCGCAAGCGCGATCTACTTCACGCCGGTGTTTCAGTCTGCCTCGAATCATCGCTACCACACCCACGACTATGAAAAAGTTGATCCCATGCTCGGTGGCAACGAGGCCCTCAAAAGGCTGATTGACCAGGCGCACGCGCGGGGGATACGCATCGTGCTCGACGGGGTTTTCAACCACGCCAGCAGGGGGTTCTTCCAGTTTCACGACATCATGGAGAACGGGCCCAATTCGGCTTACCTCGATTGGTTTCACGTGAGCGGCTTTCCGCTCAATGCCTACGACACGGAAAAACAACCGAACTATGGAGCCTGGTGGGGGCTGCCGGCTCTGCCCAAGTTCAATACGGGCTGCCCCGACGTCCGCGCGTTTCTCTGGGGGATCGGCAGGAAGTGGATCGACTTCGGAATCGACGGCTGGCGTCTCGATGTGGCCAACGAGATCAACGATGATTCGTTCTGGCGCGAGTTCCGCCATCGCGTCAAGTCAGGGAATCCCGACGCCTATATCGTGGGCGAGGTCTGGACCGACGCCCCGCACTGGCTTCAGGGCGACATGTGGGACGCCGTGATGAACTATCATTTTACGCGGGCGTGTATCGCGTTCTTTGTGGCTGAAGACGTCGATCAAGACGAGCTGAGACGCACCAGCCTGCACCCCGTCGGCGCGCCGGGAGCCCAGGCTTTTCGCAAGGCCATCGAGCGGCTCTATCGGACTCTACGCACCCTCGGTCACGTCGGTCATGCTGAACCTGCTAGGCAGCCACGACATGGCCCGGTTCTTGACCCTGGCACATGGCGACCTGTCTGCCCTTCGCCTGGCGACCGTGTTTCAGATGACATACCCAGGCGCTCCGTCCATCTACTATGGAGACGAGATCGGCATGCAAGGAGGCCACGACCCGGCGAACCGCGGCGCGTTTCCCTGGCACAAGGCCGAGATCTGGGACACCGAGCTGCTGCACGAATTTCAGCGTTTGATCTCGCTCCGCCGCGCCCGGCCCTCATTGCGCCGGGGTACGTTTCGGGTCTTGCATGCCGTCGGCGACCTCTTCGCCCACGCCCGGCAGCTTAGGGATGAGACTGTCATCGTAGTCTTCAATACGGCTCGCTCCCATCGCCGGCTTGACCTGGCGCTGCAGGAATTGATACCCGACGGCACAATTCTTGAAAACGTCTGGACACATGAAGGCTCGCGCGTCGAGCACGGCACGCTTCATCAGCTCGAGCTCACGCCCCGTTCAGCCTTGATCCTGTCGACGGTCCAAGGTTCGTGACTCCAGAGCCAAGATACAACCAACTGCAAAAAACCCTGCGATGTCCATTCACCGCGTGCCACCTTCCTGGCGGCTTCCCGAGGGGGTTAACATCCCCCTGTGGGAGTATTTGCACACGCCGAGACTGGCCGTCGAGGAGGACGCCTACTTCGCGGGTCATCCCCTGTTCGAGATTGACGCTCGGCTTGTCGATGAACGATTCGTCACGCCCGGCAGGCTGATCGACCTGGGTTGCGGGGCGGGCCGGCACTCGATACGGTTCGCTGGCCGGGGCTTTGAGGTCGTCGCCGTCGATCTGTCTGGCTCCATGCTCGATACCGTCAACCGCAAGGCCCTGGCGCAGGGACTGGAGCTGCTCACTCTTCAGGCCAGCGTCTGCCGCCTCGCGTGCTTCCCCGCGGACACGTTCGATTATGCGCTTTCGATGTTCAGCACCCTGGGCATGATTCGCGGGAGTCCGGCGCGTCGCAAGGCGCTGCGCGAGGCATTCCGGCTTCTCCGTCCCGGCGGCCGCCTGGCGCTGCATGTGCATAACCTCTGGCTCAACCTGCGCGATCCTCAGGGTCGAACATGGCTCCTCAGACAGTTCAGCCGCGCACTCCTGGCACGCTCCGAGCTCGGCGATCGCCGCATGACCTACCGCGGTATCGCCGGCATGGAGGTGCACCTCTACCGCTGGGGCGAGCTCAGGCGCGAGCTTCGCGCCGCCGGGTTTGCAATCGACGAGGTCGTGCCTCTGGAAGACGTAACCTACCAGCCGATCCACCATCCGTGGCTCTTACCGAGGATTCGGGCGGGGGGGTGGATGGTTTTTGCACGGAAGCCGGGGTAAGTTTCATTCAGTCGGGCCTGCGACCGAGGTTGTGGGCTTCGCCCGTTTGCGACCACTGGCTCAATCCGGTGGTCACCGTAGCCGTGGCCCTTGGCCGAGAGCCTCGGCCCGCCATTGATTCGTGATCCGTCGCGTGCGAAGCAACCTCCAGCACGGTTGTTCTTGACGATTCCTTCACGTAAAGTGTGAAGACACCCCGCCGATTGACCAAACCTGTGCCGGGCGGTCGGGTTACACATTGGGTCGCGGAGTCAAGCGGACGATGAGCTCGAGCGTGGAGCAAGACTACGGGCAGGATGTCTCGGTTTCGTTGGGGCGAGATCACTTTCGACCCCTCCCGCCACTGCCCGCGGATTGGCATTCGCTGGCGCACGCGTTCGTGAGCCCAGGTGCGCAAGCAATGGTCGGCGCCGGCGATGTCCGACAGCACCGGAGCCAACCTCACGTATGGGGAAACATTGTTGCGGGCTCTCGTGCTCGGCCGGTTCCTGTCGCGGAACGTAGGAGCCGACGAATACGTGGGCGTGATGCTGCCCCCCACGGTCGCCGGCTCGGTGGCCAACATCGCCCTGGCGCTTCAGGGCAAGATCCCGATTAACCTGAATTACACGGCCAGCCAGAGCATGATTGATTCGTCCGTCGACCAGTGCGGGATACGGCACGTGATCACGTCGGCTCGTGTGCTCGACAAGTTCCCGGTCAGGCCGCGCGGCAAGCTGATCATGCTGGAAGACGTCAAGAGCCAGTTGCGTTGGACCGACAAGCTCGGCGGCGCGGTCATGTCGCGATTGGCCGTGGTGCTGCGCTTGAATGGCTCCTGCCCGGCCTGGCCGGTGGTAAGCTTGACGCAGTCGCCACGGTGATCTTCACCTCGGGATCGACGGGCGATCCCAAGGGGGTGGTGCTCTCGCACCGCAATATTCTGAGCAACGTGCTGCAGATCGAAGAGCAGGTGCACTTGCTGCCGAACGAGGTCTTGCTGGGTATCCTGCCCTTCTTCCATTCGTTCGGGTTCACGGTCACGATCTGGACCGCCCTGGCCCTTGGGAAGAAGGTGGTTTACCACTTCAATCCGCTTGATGCGCGGGGGATCGGCAAGCTGTGCGAGCAGCACGAAGTGACGCTGATCGCCGGCACGCCTTCGTTCACCCGGTTCTATCTCAAGAGCTGTCCGGCAGAGCAGTTCAAGACGCTCACCCACCTGATCCTGGGTGCCGAGAAGCTGAAGCCGGAATTGTTCCGCGACCTCCAGAAATGGCTGGGGATCGAGCCGATGGAAGGGTACGGCACGACCGAGCTTTCTCCTGTCGTCGCGGTGAACGTGCCGAGCCAGGTGACGCTGGCGGATGGACGGAAGGTGCATGGGAACCGGCCGGGGACCGTTGGACTTCCGGTGCCGGGAACGGCGATCAAGACGGTCGATCCGGAGACCGGGGGCGACCTTCCGCACGGTTGCGAGGGGATCATCGCCGTCAAGGGACCGCAGGTGATGGTCGGCTATCTCAACAAGCCGGAGGCCACGGCCAGCGTGGTGAACGACGGCTGGTATCTCACTGGTGACCTGGGGTATGTTGACTCCGACGGCTTTCTCAAGATCACGGACCGGCTCAGCCGGTTTTCCAAGATTGCCGGCGAGATGGTGCCCCACGTGGGCGTGGAATCGGCGATCTTGCAAGCCACGGGAGCCGACGAGAATCAGGTGGCCGTGACCGCGATCGCCGATTCCAAGCACGGGGAACGGCTTTGCGTTCTGCACACCCCGTTGAATATGTCCGCCGATGAAATCCATAAGGCCTTGATGACCGCCCAGATTCCCAGGCTATGGATTCCGTCGGTACGCGACTTCATTCCTGTCGAGGAGATTCCCATCACGGGGACCGGCAAGGTTGACCTCCGCCGGCTTCGCGAAATCGCCCAGGCGGAACGGGGCGGGTAACACGGCGCCGAAGAAAAGCCCATCCGACGCATCCTCGACAGCGATATCGAAGCGGCCGAGGGGTGGCCTTCGTTTGGTATTTTCGATTCAAAGCCGGACCGAATCATGGTTTGCGGGGTTTATTCCCGGAAGAGTACGCTTTAGAATAGAAGGGAATCGGGATAGCGTGGGGAGGCAACAGGGGGCATGGAAACCGTCCTTCGCGTGACATCGGGCCCGTATGAGGGCCAGGAATACTTGGTCGGACGGAACGGTACGTTCGTGGTGGGCAGGTCTTCGCGCGTCCCGTTTTCAATGCCCCAAGACCTGGCCCTTTCACGCGAGCACTTCCAGGTCGAGAACTTTCCGCCTGCTTGCCACCTGGTAGACCTTGGAAGCACCAACGGAACCAAGGTCAACGGTCTTCGGGTGGAGCGTGTGCTGCTGCGCGAGGGCGACGTGGTCTCGGCGGGCGGGAGTTGCTTCACCATCCATTTCTCCGTGAACGGCAGCGACGGTCTCGCCCAGCGCACCTGCGCCGGCTGCGGAGTGCGACTTGAGGCAACGGCCGCCGACCGCCCTTCACCACGTCGCGTAAACGCGCCAGCCTCCACGGCCGATGGCGGTGCTCCCACCATCGTCGCTTCCTCGCCGGTGGCAGCGACCTGGCTTTGCGAGTCGTGCGAGGCCAGGCGGAGAAGCTTCCCCGACACCAACCCCGATTACCTCATCGAGGACTTGATTGGCGAGGGGGGTATGGGAGCCGTTTACCTGGCCCGGCAGATCTCCAGGAACCGGCGGGTGGCCATCAAGATGATGATCGCCAACAGCACCGCGGGCGAAAAGGCACTCAACTACTTCCATCGTGAAATGCCGCGCCTTGCGCGACATGCTGATGCCCGGTGGCAAGGGGCATCGCAGTATCGTGGAGTTCTACGATCTGTTCCAGATCGAGGGGCATTTCCAGCTTGTGATGGAATATGTCGACGGCAAGAACGCGCTGGAATGGGTGCGAGCCCTCAAGCAGCCTCTGCCGATCGCCAGCGCGGCCCAGATCGGCCAGCAGTTGCTCGCCGCGCTGGATTATGCTCACTCGAGGGGCTATGTTCACCGCGACATCAAGCCGTCAAATCTGCTGGTGATGGGCCCGGTTCATCGGCCTCGCGTCAAGCTGTCTGACTTCGGTCTGGCAAAGAGCCTGGCCGATTGCAGCGCCTTTTCGAACATGACCACACAGGGAGACGTGGGCGGATCGACGGGCTTTCTCTCGCCCGATCACATCCGCCAGTTCAGCGACATCAAGGAGCAAGCCGACATCTACAGCGCGGGGGCAACGCTTTACTTCCTGATCACCGGCAAGTATCCCTATCTCGGCTTCGATCCCCGGCGGCCCGACTCGTACGAGATGATCCTCGAGCATCCCCCAGTTCCTCTTCGCGCGTTTCGTCCCGACGCGCCGGAGGGTCTGGAAAAAATCTTGCACAAGGCCCTGCAGAAACAGCCTCGCGACCGCTGGAAGAGTGCCCGAGCCATGTCCGAGGCGCTGCGAGTTTACGCGGCGGTGGACAGGCCTTGACTCTTACGAAGCCATCCGTCTCGTCTTACACGTGATCGCTCAGTAAAATTAAAGGAGCGTGAAGGGCACGAACAGGCGGGCCCGGAAGGTCGGCCTTGAGGGATGAAACTTGGATCGTCCGGAGACAGTGGCTATCGTGGGCGTAGGGCTGATTGGAGGTTCCATCGGCCTGGCACTTCGCGCTCGTGGTCTGGCTAGCCAGGTTGTAGGCATCGGCCGCGATCTGGGAAGGCTCGAGTCGGCCAGGGAAAACGGGGCGATTGACCGGGCCACAACGGACTTTTCAGAAGGGGTGACAGGGGCCGACGTGGTGGTCGTTTGCACGCCGGTAAGCCAGGTTGCCCACGACGTGCGAAAGGCGTCCGAGATCGCGCCGGGCACGGCCCTGTTGACTGACGCCGGCAGTACCAAGCGGCAGATCGTGGAAACGGTGCAGCGGCATCCGCAAGCGGCTAGCCTCTTCATCGGCGCATCCGCTGGCCGGCTCGGAACGCTCCGGGGCGGCTCACGCTCGGGCCGATCTTTTTGAAGACCGGGTCTGCGTGCTCACGCCGACACCGTTCACTCCCAAGGATCGGCTCGACCGGGCACGGCAGTTCTGGAGCGGGCTGGGATGCCGGGTGATCGCCATGAGCCCGATCGAGCACGACGAGGTTCTGGCCTACACCAGCCATTTGCCCCATGCCCTCTCCGCGGCCCTGGCGAGTTCGGTGCCTGCCGATTGGCTGGCCCTCGCCGCGGGCGCCTTCCGCGACGGCACGCGGGTCGCGGCGGCCGATACCGGGCTCTGGACGGCGATCTTTCGAGAGAACCGCGGGCCGCTCATGAAAGCGCTCGGCACCGCTCAAGAGCGAATCGCCGCCTTCAAGTACGCTTTGATGACCGATGACGAAGATGCAATCCGCCTCTGGTGGGACGAGGCCCGCCAGAGGCGCCAGTTGTTCGAGTCGATACCCTCGGCCACCGATCGGGATCAGTAGAAGGGCGGTCCGTCCCCCGATCTTTTTTTTACTCCTGATTTTTACTTTGTACCGTCTGCCGATTCTCGATTCTTTCATCTTTGAGTCATCAACTTTCTTCAACATTTTTGGTTGATCATGCTCTGGCACCTTGAGATTTATCCCTCTCCGGGTCATCCCGACCTGGCCGGCAAGCGACTTTCCGACGAAGCGGCCGAGTCTGGACTACCTGGCCCCTGGTCCATAGCGGCTCGCCGCGGTTTTCTCATCGAAGGGACGCTCGGCTCCGCCGAGCTCGAGCGCGCGGCACGGTCGGTGCTGGTCGATCCGGTGGTCGAGTCGTTTCAGATCAACACCGCCGAGCCGGCCACCGGCGAAGCTCGCACACTGGTTCACGTCATGCCCAAGCCCGGGGTGACCGATCCCGAGGCCGAGAGCGCCCTGGAGCTGCTGCGCAAACTTGGATACGAAGTCTCCGGCGTCCGGACAATACGCAGCTATCGCGTCGCCGGACCGCGCGTGCTCGTCCCCCGCCTGATCCAGCGCGTGCTCGCCAACGACGCGGTCGAAGAGGCGATTGTCGGGCGCACTGCCGTTCGATCATCTTGGCCAGGGCCGGCATTACGAGTTCGACCTCGTCACGGTTCCTCTCCGCGCGATGGATGACGCCGCTCTCATTCACGTGAGCAAGGCGGGGCAGCTTTCTCTGAGCCTGGCCGAGATGCGGACCATCCAGCAGCACTTCGCCGCGCTTGATCGCGACCCGACCGATTGCGAGCTCGAAACTCTGGCGCAAACATGGAGCGAGCATTGCTCGCACAAGACATTGAAAGGGCGCATCGAATTCGAAGGCCGGACGATCGACAACCTGCTCAAGCAAACAATCTTCGCCGCCACGAATGCCCTCAACCTTGACTGGCTGGTGAGCGTCTTCGCCGACAACGCCGGCGTGGTTCGCTTTGACGACGAGCATGATGTCTGTTTCAAGGTGGAGACGCATAATCATCCTTCGGCGATCGACCCGTATGGCGGGTCGAACACAGGGCTTGGGGGCGTGATCCGAGACATCCTGGGTACCGGCCTGGGAGCCCGGCCGATCGCCAACACTGACGTCTTTTGCGTGGCGCCTCCGGACCTCCCTCCCGATCAGCTTCCGGCCGGTGTGCTGCATCCCAGGCGCGTGCTCAAAGGAATCGTGGCCGGCGTGCGAGATTATGGCAACCGGATGGGTATCCCCACCGTGAACGGGGCCCTCGCGGTTGACCCTGGATATCTTGCCAATCCGCTGGTCTTCTGCGGGACCGTGGGAGTCTTGCCTCGCGGCAAGGCATTCAAACAGGTTGAGCCAGGCGATCGGATCATCGCGATCGGCGGCCGCACCGGTCGCGACGGCATCCACGGGGCGACCTTCAGCTCGGCGGAGCTCACCGGCCATAGCGAGTCGCTCTCCGGCGGTGCCGTGCAGATCGGCAACGCCATCACCGAGAAGATGGTGCTCGACGTGATCGTGCAAGCACGCGACCGAGGGCTTTTTCGGGCCATCACCGACTGCGGCGCGGGAGGGTTCAGCTCCGCCGTCGGCGAGATGGGGGCCGAGCTTGGAGCGGTTGTCGATCTTGAGCGCGCGCCGCTCAAATACCAGGGCCTTTCCTACACCGAGATCTGGATCTCCGAAGCTCAGGAGCGCATGGTGCTAGCCGTGCCGCCGCGATCGTGGCCGTCCTTGCGCGCCCTGTGCGAGGCCGAGGGGGTTGAGGCCACCGACCTCGGCGAGTTCGTGGCCACGGGGCGGCTTACTCTGCGTTATCAGGGTGTCGTGGTGGCTGACCTGGCGATGGACTTCCTTCACGAGGGACGACCGCCGGTCGTCCGCTCGGCGACGTTCACGCCGCCGCCTGAGCTGGCCCTCGATCTGCCCGATCGCGGCGACTTCACGCACGACCTCATTAGCCTTTTGCGTCACTGGGACGTATGCAGCAAGGAGTGGATCGTGCGTCAGTACGATCACGAGGTGCAGGCCCGAACCGTGGTGAAACCCCTGGTCGGCGACCAAGACGACGGCCCGGGCGACGCCTCGGTTATCTTGCCGGTGCGCGGCTCTCGTCGCGGCCTTGCGATCTCGTGCGGCATCAATCCTCGATACGGCCGGCTCGATCCTTACGCCATGGCGGCCTGCGTCATCGACGAGGCCGTTCGCAATTGCGTGGCCGTGGGCGCCGACCCCGGGCAGATCGCGCTCCTGGACAACTTCTGCTGGGGTAATACGGATCGGCCCGAGACGCTGGGCGGCATCGTCCTGGCCGCGCAGGCTTGCCATGACCTGGCTATTGCCTACGGCACGCCTTTCATCTCGGGTAAGGACAGCCTCAATAATGAGTATGCTCATGAAGGCAAGAGCCTTGCCATTCCACCCACTCTGCTGATCAGCGCGATCGGCCTGGTACCCGACGTTGGCCGGTGCGTCACCATGGATTTGAAGGAGCCAGGCAACACTCTTGTAATCGTGGGCATGACGCGACTGGAGATGGGCGGCTCGCTGTGGGCGGCGATTCACGGCCAGGGCGGAGGCAAGGTGCCCGCGGTCGATCCCGATCTTGGCCGCCGGCTCTTCCGGACGGTCCATACCGCGATCAACCGCGGTCTGGTGCGGAGCTGTCACGACCTGAGCGAAGGAGGCCTGGCCGTCGGCCTCGCCGAGATGGCGCTGGCTGGCGGTCTGGGCGCTGACGTTTCTCTGCGTGATGTCCCCTGTGAGGACGATGCGGCGCGCGACGCCGTACTTCTTTTCTCCGAATCCCCCAGCCGCTTTTTGCTCGAGGTGGCACCGGAGAGCTATGCCGCCCTCGCCGACCTCATGGGCGACATCCCCCTGGGCCGGCTGGGGGAAGTCATGCCCAACGGGGCAGAGCTGAAACAAGGGGATCGGGGGACGGAGCCCCTTCCTACAAATGGTGTACTCCCCAGGCTGTTGATCCGTGGGCTCGATGGCCGGACCGTGACCGATGCCAGGGTCGCGGATCTGAAGGAAAACTGGCAGCAACCGTTACGATGGTAAGGGAAGCAAACGCGTGAACGACCAGATCGCTTCTTGGCTTTTTCTGGCGCAACACATGGCGGACTCACTTGGAAATAAGGCATACATTGCAACAGGACTCTCCCATGTTAAGATTTGTCACTTTCGTTGACGGGTCGAACCTGGATGGCGTGTTAAAGCACCTGAATTTGCGCGTTGATGATTACGGGGCGTTTTACCGTCACGTGTTTGAGCAGAGTGTCCATTATTGGGGCCGAACGTTCGCCGAAGGCTCGCGCTGGCCGACTGCCCAGCATTCGAGGATTTACTGGTACGTCGTCGGCAAGATGGACGAGTGGGATCTGAACGATCCCAAGGCCGAGTCTCGTCTCCGGGCCCGGTTCGACATGAATCCGCGGCTTCGAGACGCCTACATCGAAGACGTCAGCAGGCGTTCGCCCGACCTGCCCATGGAACGCCGCATCGAGGAAGCCTGGGGCTTATGTTTCACCGAGACCCGGGAGTGGTACGAGAACAAGCGACGGGCGCTGGAACGGAAAAAGCGGTTCTACCATGGCGTTCAATCGGCGACCGACTTCGTCGAGATTCGCCAGGAAGGCCACTGGAAGGTTGACCTGCTGCACCACACGGTCAACGAAAAGGGTTTGGACACCAGCCTTGCGGTCAACATGGTCGCGCTCCAGGAAACCTATGACATCGCACTTTTGATCTCCGGTGACGCCGACGGCATCCCCGGCATCAACTACGTCAAGAGCCGATCGAAGCACGTTGGCGTCGCCGAGTTTCGCCGCGGCTCACCTGCCGACTTTCCGGCCAAGGGCACTTCGTCTCGACTCAAGATCGCGGCCGATTTCGTGGTCCAGGTCTACGAGTCGGAGCTGCTGCGCCGCAACCTTGCGTACCGGGCCGAGGCCGATTTTCAAAGCTCGTTCGGTTCGGGCGACGGAACATTTTGATCGGCCTTTCCGGCCGACAGCCGATGCCTTCTGGAATCCTGCCCTCCTACAGCGAGTCTCCCATGCCCAGCGCAAGCCCTCGCGTGATCGTGCTTCGAGCACCAGGCACCAACTGCGATGAAGAGACCGCCGCGGCCTGGCAGCTTGTCGGCGCCCGGGTCGAGACCTGGCACGTGGGCAGGCTGCTCGAAGATGCTCACGCGCTGGACGGCTTTGAGATCCTGACCATTCCGGGCGGTTTCTCCTACGGCGACGACCTGGGCGCAGGCCGGATCCTGGCCACTCGGCTGGGTCACGCCCTGGGCGACGCCTTGCGCAGGTTTCACGACAGAGGTGGCTTGATTCTGGGCATCTGCAACGGCTTTCAGGTGCTCGTCCGGTGCGGCCTCTTGCCCGGTAGTGCGTCTCGATCTGCCGCCACGCTGGCCCACAACGATTGCGGCCGATTCGAGGCGCGCTGGATCAAACTGGCGCCCAGGCCCGGCCTGTCGCCGTTCGTGTCGTTTTCGGAGCCTATCGAGCTGCCGGTGGCCCATGGCGAGGGGAAATTCCTGATGGCCGATCAGAAAGCTCTCGAATCAGCTCGACGCCACTGGTCAGATCGTCCTGAAGTACGCCAATCAAGAAGGGCTACCAACCCAGGCCTATCCCGCCAACCCCAACGGCTCGGCGCTCGCGGCCGCGGCCGTGTGCGACCCGTCCGGCCGGATCTTCGGACTGATGCCGCATCCGGAGCGGTTCGTGAACGGCGTTCAGCATCCGCGCTGGACGAGAATGGCAAAGCCGCCGGGTGATGGTGACGGCCAAGGCTTGATGATCTTCCGGAGCGCCGTGATGGCGTGTCACTGAGCCATTCAGCGTGACGCTCTGGCTGTAATCAGGGAAAATTGGCTGTGGGGTGGCGATCGTTACCGGTCCGGCCTATTCTCGATAGTCGTATCGTCTCACCCCTAGAATTCGGTATCAAGTGATGCATGAATACTCCCGCAAGTCGCCGCCACCAGGCTGAGCCTCATCGCGCCGAGGGTCAAGACTCGATTGAGCGTGAGAGTCGCCGAAAGTTCCTCAACACTTCGGCGAGGGTCGCGATGGCTCTTCCCTGGATTGGCCGTCTACGCAGCGCCAGCGCATCCGACAAGAGATTCGATCCGAACTTTGGGACTGCCACCGAGGCTGTTCGAGCAATTCGGACGGGAGTGATATCATCCCGCGAACTTGTCGGTTATACATTCCGGCGCATCAAAAAATATAACCGTGCGCTTAATGCCTTCATCACGCTGATCGAGGAGCAGGCCCTTCAAAGGGCTCGCGAAGCCGACGACGCCCTTGCTAGAGGGTGCATTTGGGGCCCCTTGCATGGCCTGCCGATCCTGATAAAGGACACCTTCCCTACCGCGGGCGTGCGGACCACGTACGGCTCGAAGGTCTACGAGAGCTTCGTCCCGAAGGAGGACGCGATCATCGTGTCGCGACTCAAGACGGCCGGTGCGATCCTCATCGGAAAGACCAATACTCCGCCGTTCGGAGGCGACCACCAAACATTCAATGACGTCGTGGGAACGACCAACAATCCCTGGGATCTCTCGCGGACCCCTGGAGGATCGACCGGAGGTGGAGCGGCCGCGCTGGCCGCTGGCTTCGGGTTCCTCGAACTCGGGAGCGACCTGGGCGGTTCGATTCGGAGCCCGGCGCACTTCTGCGGGGTCTACGGACACAAGACGACATTCGACGTCGTTCCCCGACCCGGCTTGCTGGACAGTCTCTGGGTCGTCGGGCCGATGGCACGCAGCCCACAGGACCTTCAGCTCGAGCTCGAAGTCATTGGTGGGCCACCCCCAAACGAGGCAGTGGCTTACAAGTGGACTCTCCCTCCAGCGCGAAGGACGCGACTGAAGGATTTCCGTCTTGGCTATGTGCTGTCCGATCCCTTTTGCCCGCTTTCCTCGGAGGTGGCGGCTGTCCTCGCCGGTGCCGTGGAGGCTCTTCGAACGCACGGCGCCCGGTTGACCGAAGGGTGGCCAGAGGGGATGAATCCTCAGAGGGCCTTCGAGGACTATTTCTTCCTGCTACTGAACTCGAACCATCAAGGGGAGGAGCGCCGGCAGATTCGCGAGTCTCGTCAGGGACTGGACGATTTTTATTCCCTGAAGGTGGTGGAGGCTCTCTCCGCGCCGCACGACGTGTGGTTGGACCGCGACCGATCGAGACTCCGCGCGCGCTCGATCTGGCGAGACTACTTCCGCAACCAGGATGCCTTCCTGATGCCAGCACACTTCGTCCCCGCGTTTCCTCACGCCCATCAGAAGGCCTGGACAGACCGGAAGATCGACACGCCCGAGGGAAAGCGTGAGTATTCCGACGTGTTGCGCTGGGTGTCGATTGCGACTCTGACTGGCTGCCCGGCGACCGTCGCTCCTGCCGGCAGAACAACAAAGGGTCTCCCTGTCGGCATCCAGATCCTGGGCCCCTACCTGGAAGACGCCACTCCAATTGCGATTGCCGGACTCATCGCGGACGTGATCGGTGGATTCGAACCTCCGCCAGACTATGTGAAGGAACCATGACCATTATTGAGGCTATCCCCCTGAACGTGTCCGTTTGCCATGCGAAGGCCGGACTCCGCGCCTGGATCGGCGATCAGCGCGCGATCCGGTCGGCGAACTGACGGATCGCCGCGTCGATTCGCTCACCACCCGTGTCATAGAAGTCGTTGTGCCCGGCATCGTCGATGACCAGTTTCTGAAGCGGCGATTTCGCGGCGCCGGCCAGTCGCTCGAACATCGGGAACGGCACGATAGTA
Organism: uncultured Planctomycetaceae bacterium; assembly: GCA_963813575.1. Lineage (GTDB taxonomy): Bacteria > Planctomycetota > Planctomycetia > Isosphaerales > Isosphaeraceae > Aquisphaera. The sequence continues at coordinate 397,437 of CAWFAF010000038.1, read as the reverse complement.
TCGCGTCGGCCATGTCCCAGCAGGATCGGGCAGGTGATGGAAGGGATTTTCTTCAAGCTCTCGAACTGATGAGCGAGGAAGAAGCGCGGCAGCGGCACGGGGAAGAGGTTTCGCGCCATGTCATGCGAGCTGGTGAAGGTGCTGAAGGCGATCAGGCCCCCAACGGAGTGACGAGAAGCGGCGTCGATGGCGACAGCGCCGCCTAGCGACCACCCCGCCACGATGATCCGCGACGCCGGGAACCCTCGAGACCGCAGGTGTTCCAGGCAGGCCTCTGCCGTCTGCCGGCAGCCGACTTCGGAAGGCTTGCCGGTGCTGAGGCCATAGCCGACGTAGTCGGGGATCATCACGTTCAGGCCGAGCCGGCGAAAGCGGTCGAACTCTTGCTCGGCGTACGCCAGGCACATGGCGTTGCCGAAGAAGTAAAGAAGAGCCGGCCGCGACATGGGGTTGTCAAGCGGTCGTCCGGTTACGCTCGAGCGCTCCGCCGAAGAGGGCGGTCACCTTGTCTGCCCGCGGCGTTGCCAGCGTGACGAGTTCGGCTCCCGCGGCGGGATGCACCGTCGCCTCGGGTGTTCCCTGGGTGGCAGCACCTGGAAAGATCACACGGTCCTGAAGAGAGTAAAGCACTACGAGAAACCCCACCAAGATGATGACCAGGAGTCGCAGCACGCTGACCAGCGCCGCTCGCAGCCTCGGGCCGCGCCCATCAGAAACCTTGCCGCTGGCTTGTCCTGCGAGGTGTATGTCGAAATCATCGGAGAGATACAGGGGTTTTCGCGATCTCGTTCTGTTTGCCTTCCATCACCGGGACCACGGGACTCATGCTAGCAGGTCGCCGTCAAATCGAAAATGCCGGCCCAGCACAGCGGACAAAGCCGCAGCGCACCGGGACCGGCATGGGGCGAAGGGACGGATGGTGATGAGAGGGTCCCGACCCGACGCGGAGGAGACGCGTCGAGGCCGGGAATGGATGAATCCGAAGCGCGGCGGCAAGCGGAACTGGCGGCCTTACAGGCCGTTGCCGAACGAGGACGATTCGCCACGATGATGATGCTGGTGCTGATGTTCGGCCATGCCCTCGGACGAGCTTTCCCGACGAGGCGGCACGTGCGGTCCACGCAGGACAGACTGGTTGCCGCGTGCGTGCTGGGTGTGGCCGCGCAGGGGCCCGCGTCGCAGGGGCGGCTCGCCGGCCGAAGCCATGTGGGCGGCGGGGGCGTGCGTCTCGTAGGGCGACGGAACGTCGAAGTCGTTGACCTCGTATTCGTCGTAGCGCGACACGTAGCCGGGCATCTTGGCGCGTTCCAGCTCTTCGGCGTAAGAGGCGAGCACGGCCGACTGGATCTTCTCGCGGCACATGGAATTGATGGGGTGGGCGATGTCGGCGTGCAGCTTGGCCCGGCCGTCGGCATCGCGGAGGGCCCGGTTCTCATCCAGGCGGCAGCCGCACTGGTTGCAAAAACGGCTCCGCAGATGGTTCTTGGTGCCGCAGTTGTGGCACCGGTCGGTCAGCTTGCGCGAGGGCATGGCCACGAAAAAGCCCTTGGCGCCCTCGATGATCTTCAGGTCGCGGATGACGAACATGTCGTCGAACGTAATGCTACAGAAGGCTTGCAAGCGTTCGTTGCTGCCCGAGTTGTCTTCCATGAGCTTGATGCGAACTTCAGTGATCTCCACAGCCGGTACTCCTTTACGAGGGCGTGCTTCTCTGCTCAGGGGCCGCAGGTCACGACCCGGACCCATCCTAGTCCGAGCGGTTTGAGGACTTCCGCGGCCCGATGCGCCGCGGCGGAATCGCGGCCAAGACCAAAATACGCCGAACCGCTTCCACTCATCAAGGACCCAGCGAGTGGCGGGTCCAGGTTGGCCAGCGCATCTCGGACCCGAACGAGATCGGGCCTGAGTGTTTCTGCGACGGGCTGAAGCCGGTTAAAAAGGCTTCGCCCCAGATCGTCTGGCTCCCCATGAGCCAGCGCTTCGGATGCCGGACCGATTGGCCTGGGCCGCTCGGGCGGTCGGACGTTGTGATAGACGTCAGCCGTGCTCAGGCCGACTGTGGGCACGACCAGCACGAAGTGCAAGGGCCGCCCTGTTGCTAGTGCCTCGACTTGCTCGCCCCGTCCGCGACAGATCGCCGAGGGTCCGTGCAGGAAGAAGGCCACATCGCTGCCAGTTTCCGCCGCCACCGCGTCAAGCGCCGGGGCGGGCATCCCCAGGTCCCAGATCTGGTCAAGCGCCACCAGGGCCGCCGCCGCGTCGCTCGAGCCGCCCGCCAGCCCCGCCTGAGCCGGGATCGCCTTCTTGAGGCTGATCCGGGCGCCACGCGGACAGTTTACTGCGGCTTTCAGTGATAGGGCGGCCTTGACCACAAGGTTCTCTTTTCCAGTCGGCAAGGTTGGATCGTCGCATTCCAGAAGAATGTCCTCTGAGTTCAGCTCCGTCACAGTCAGGGTGTCGAACAGATCCACCGTGACCATGAGAGTCTCGATCTCGTGATACCCGTCTGGCCTGCGCCCCAGGACCTCCAGGAATAGGTTTAACTTCGCCGGCGCGAGGACTTCCACGCCGCCGGCGATCGAACGGACGATCATGTTTCCGATCCGCTCCCGGCTCTCTGGCCGGGGAATACTCAATGGTGTCTTGATTCCCGCGTCCTGCCCACGCTCCGGCAATCGATTTCAGGCCGATCCACCGGTCTAGCAGGCCTTGTTGTGCGGTCGTTCTATCCCGTTCCAGAAATCCCCGCAAGACCGAAAAATCATTAAAGTCGAAATCGACGCAGGTCGGGCGACGGTCTGACTTTGAATATTTTTCAAAGTCGAATTCGAGCCCTTCTGACGCGTGGGCCGGCAGGCCTTGGGTTTACGCTTTGAAGTCATCAGACGGAGCGTCGCGGCGGTGCGCCTGCCAGCCGCGTCGCCAACGCTGACAGGTCATTCGCGTCCTTGGGCTTTCCCATCGCGCGGAGAGACTCCGCAAGGCCTTCAATCGCCTCGAAAAACGGCCGGTTAGCCACCCGCTCGCGGGGCAACCGCCCCGAGAATCCTTGTGGCAGTGCCTTGTTGCCGAGCTCGAACGCGTACCCGAAATGCCCTCGCGCAAGTGCGGGATCTTTGAATTCCCGAAGCGCGATCTGCCCCAAGGCCACGTGTACCCAGAGGTTATCGCGGCAGGCGCCCAGAGCGTATCGCAGGGCGTCGCGAGCCTCCTCGGGATCGCCGGCTCTCCGGAGATCCATGCCTTCCTGGTAGTCGAGCTCCGCTTCGGCGACGCACCGGGGATGAACCAGTTCGAACGCGTCTGGAATGCCTTCAACTTGCCTCAGGCCAATGGCGCCCGAACCGGGATTTGGCCTCCGAACGTGGTGCCTCTGGCCTGGCCTGGCCGGCACACTCTCACCGTGACGGCTTGGATCGGTGCCACGCGGCCGATGCTGCCTCGGCGGTTCTCCATCAACGGGTTTGGCCATCGTTTGGCTCTCCTCTCTGAATTGGGATCTCGCGCCAGTGGCTATCAGACCGCCTTCGGGGTCAGCATATCCGCGGTTAGCTTTGTGATTCCCGTCGCATCGAAGGCCCGGTTTCGCAATTCCGGCTTTTTCAAGAAGACTGCGCGGATCCAATCGTTGATACGCTTATTGTACGGGAAATATGCGATCCAGGGATCGTATTGCTTCTGTCCATACGATCAGGATGATGAAACGGAGGAGGCCCGCAAGGAATGCTCGGATCTCTCGCTCGAATTCTCAAGTGTCGAGACGCGACTCGCGCCCTGTTGTCCATCGTCTTGCTGGCCATCGCGCATGTCGCTCCGGACTATCGTCTCGTGCTGACTTTGCAAGGAATATCCAGCATCGAGCGAGAGCTGAGCCAGGCACAAACAGAGGGCTATTATGAGCAGTTGCTCGACGCAAGTCCGCTTGCGAGGCAAGGTTCGCACAAGGCACCAGCCTGTTCGAATGCTCAAACCAGTTGGGTTCCTTTCGGAGCCGCTGGGATTATTGAAGACGTGCCTTCGTACATTCGCTGGCGGATGAGGCCAAATCTCGACCTTTGCTGGAATGGCTCGAGCTTTCATACAAATCGCCTGGGCTACCGGACGCCAGAAATCACACTGGAGAAGGCGCCAGACCTCTACCGCATCGTGATCTTCGGCTCGTCGAACACGATGGGGCACGGAGTCAGCGACCACGAGGCCTATTCCCGGTTGCTGGAACCGTGGCTGAATGAACGATTCGGCTCGACGCGTCGAGTGCAAGTGGTGAATCTGGCGGTTTCGGGCGACTCGCCGTTCCGAAGACTCCAGCGGCTCCGAGAAGAGGGCGGCCGTTTTCGTCCTGACTGGCTGATATCCGATCTTTCTGTGCTGGACTACTCTCTCGAGGAGAAGCACCTTCGCGCAATCCTCCGTAGCTCTCCGCCGATTTACGTTCCGTTCGAGTTCGTCAGGACTGCCCTGTCACACTCGCGCGTGACGTCTCAGGATTCCATGGAAGATTTCCAGAACAAGCTGCGCGGGCAGTTCGAAAGCGCTGTCCGATGGAGCGTACGCCGGCTGGAAGGAAGAGGCAGGTTAACTCGGCGTTCCTCTGACCGTGATCTTGCTCCCCCGTGCTGACCGCAAAGACTCAGGCGGTCGAATCTACGAGATCATGATCTCGATCGCGCACCGCCAGGGGCTGGACGTGATCGACCTCTCGGATGCCTTCCTCGATCTGACCGTTTCCCAGTTCCGTGTCTCTGATCGGGACATGCATCCGAGCGCCGAGGGACACAAAGCCATCTTCGACCATCTTCGGAAGGCTCTCGTCCAGCGCGGTGGTTTACCGGGCCTGGCGTTTCCGGATCGAGATTAGGGCTCGGGTGCGGGTCAATTCGCATCTTCCACTGGCGCAGCATCGGTAAGATGATCGAGCAACTCCCTCAGATGCTCGAGGTCGTCCTGCGCCGTCGGCGAGTTGATCAGGTCGAACTTTTCCGCGGGATCGGATTTCAGATTATAGATTTCCTCCCGCATGTCGCCATTGCGTATGTAGCTCCAGCCGTCTGCGATGAGAGACTGCATCCTTCCCAGTCGAGCGGGAGCATGAGACATCTCGGCAGGAACATGTTCTGCTCGATCGACCTCGGATAGTACAGGCGGATGCGCAGGAGACTCGTTCAAGTCCTTGGCGGTCCAGAAGCGATCAAGCGGGGTGCCGGGAAATTCGTCGCTCTCCTTGGCAACCAGGCTGGCGATGGTCGGAGCCAAATCACGCAGGCTAACGGGGACCGATATCGTTACACCTTCCGGCACTCGGTGCGGGAGCGCCATCAGCAATGGAACGTGGAGTTCTGGCCTGTAGAGACTTACGCCATGCCCGGCCAGGCCGTGCTCTCCGAAGCCCTCTCCGTGATCGGCCGTGACGACAACCAAGGTGTTTTCCAGAACGCCTCTGTCCTGGAGTTCTCGAAGAAGGCAGTCGATCTGATCGTCTAGATAAGCCAGGCAATCGTCGTACCCGTCTCTAGCGGCCTCCAAGGTAGACCGCGGTTTAGCAACTGAGCCGTCGCCAAACCGATGGCCGAACCCTTCGGGCACGATATAGGGATCGTGCGCATCGAAGTAGTTCAAAAAGAGAAAGAAAGGACGGTTTTTGTGGACTGATAACCAAGCCAGGGCGTCACGATTGATCATCTCGGCTGACTTGCGATAGCGGTAAACTGGCATAGTCATCATTCGCCCGAGAAGGCGGCGCCCAATCTTGGATGAGAGCACGAACGCGCCCGAGGCACGAGCTGCGAAGTAGCTCGACCGGCGATACCTCGGTATTCTCGTAATAATCCTCGTAGTGGGCAAAGCCGCGGTTCAGGCCATACCACGCATTGCAATTCTCGGTATTAGCTGCGAACCCCGCAGTAGCGTAACCTCGCCGCGAGAGAAACTCAGCGATCGTCGGATGGCTATCGTCCAGCGCGATTCCTACGTTCGCGGAAGTCTCGTGCCGCCAGCGACCCGTGAACAGGCTGGCATGAGATGGTAAAGTCCACGGAGCCGTCGACCGAGCGTGCTCGAATCGAACGCCCCGCTCGGCTAGCCGAGCGAGATTCGGGGTTGTGTCGCGTTCGTATCCGTAAGGCGAAAGCGCGTCAGCCCTGACGGTATCGAGGACGATCAGGAGGACGTTCGGCGTGCCTGGAGCCGCCTTTGCAAGGCCGGCCAAGACCCGATGCTCGTCCCACGCTACGTTGCAATAATTGCACATGACAAGAATTGACAAGAATATCGCTCCAAGCGGAAGCGTTCGCCTGACGAGCGGCGTTAGTAGTCTCTCGTGTTTCTGGAGCCAGGAACCGGAAAGGCAGGCAAATCCCATCGCGAGCGCCAGGCGTGCCGACTTGTGAACCCCGGGAAGAAACTGCGTCATGGCAAGGGCGGCAAGGAAGACACCGGCGAAGATGCCTAACCGTGAGGCTGCGGCCTTCGGAACGAGCACTCCGATGAGCCCCAAAACACCGCCCACAACCCCGAAAATCAACAAATTGGAGACAGGGATCATCCACCCAACATGCCAGTTGCTTCGAAGGGTCTCGTATGTGATCCGGCCCAGGATGCTCCATCGGACCGTGAACAAACCGAGTTCCATGAAGCCAGTGATCATTCCGAACCAGAGGATGGTCAAAGCAACGTTGTGCGGCCTGAAGGTCCTCGTAGATCTGGTGTTTGGGCTGAGCCCCTGGTCATCATCAACAACACGTCGTCTGAACAGTTGAGACAACATCGCCATGATTACCCTCCTGGTATCCCGACAATTCTCCGATTGAACCTTTCCCGATACTCTCGACGTGAACTCGGGATGTTCGCCGGCTCGTCCTTGAATGTCTCGAAGCCGAAGTGTCTTGAGATTCGATCAAGCGTTGGCTGGTCCACCAACGGCGAAAGGTACTTGATCGTGTCTCTGAAAGGCTAACGTAAGTCGCACCTACTTCTGTGCGCGACCTGGGAAAGTCGCTCGCAATTCCTCTCCGATCCTACTTCCGCGTGTCAAGAAGAAGGCGGCATGAACCGCCAGCGGACCGGTACAATAGCCCAGATATAAAGCGTAGGAAGTTTGGGCAGATTGCGAAACATCAAGCGCCTTCAGGGGGTTCTCACGAGAAAAATTGAAGTTGATGACTCAGAATTGGACCCGTCGTGCGTCTAATCACTGGAGTCAAGTCTTGAACAGCATGAAGCCAGCGAGGGGGAGGGACAGCCATGAACATGAAGCGGAGTTATTCGGCGTTCCTGGTCGGGACCGTCTTGATCCTGCTTGGAACAGGGCAGATCGCAAGGGCCCAAGGGTTCATCATCGATCGCCGGCCGGCCATGCCGATCGCCCGGGCGTACGAGATTCGCGAGGTGGCGATCGATGCCCGGGTTCGCGACCAGGTGGCGGAAGTTCAGGTCTCGCAGACGTTTCACAACCCCGGGTCGGTTCAAATCGAGTCGGAATTCCTCTTTCCGCTGCCCGAAGATGGCGCCGTTCAAAACTTTGTGCTTCTGGTTGATGGCCGCGAATTGCCCGGCCGGCTCATGAATAAGGATGAAGCGCGACGCATTTACGAAGAGATCGTCCGGACAAAGAAAGATCCGGCGCTCCTCGAATACATGGGCCGCGGACTCTATCGCACCAGCGTATTTCCTATTCCGCCGGGGGCCGACCGCAAGGTGACGATGCGCTACACCCAGCTTTGCAAGCGCGATCATGACGTCGTCGAGTTTTCCTATCCGCTCAGCACCCAGAAGTTCACGGCCAAGCCTGTCGAGCGGCTGGCGATCAATATTTCGATCCAGAGCAAGGGCGCGATCAAGTCGATCTATTGCCCGAGCGACGACGCCCGCTTCGATCGTTCCGGCGACCATGAGGCACGGATCAGCCTCGAGCGGCGAAATATCAGTCTCGGTAACGACTTCCGCCTTGTCTATACACTCAGCGAAGGGGCCCTGGGGGCTTCGGTGATCAGTTATCGACCTAGCCACGGCGAGGACGGCTACTACCTCTTGCTGGCCAGCCCCGAGGTCAAAGCCCCCGATGCCAGGCCGCAGCCCAAGACGGTCATTTTCGTGCTTGACCGGTCGGGCTCGATGGCCGGCAAGAAGATCGAGCAAGCCCGCAGGACCCTGAAATCGGTCCTGAACAACCTCCGCGAGGATGATCTGTTCAACATCGTCGTCTACGACGATCGGGTCGAAAGCTTCAAACCCGAGCTCGAGCGCTACTCGTCGCGCAGTCGCGAGGAAGCCGAGCGTTATGTCGACAACATTCGCGAGGGGGGCTCGACCAATATCGACTCGGCCTTGAAATCGGCCCTGGCGATGATTCACGACGAGTACCGGCCCAGTTACATCCTGTTCCTGACCGACGGGCTTCCCACCGCGGGTGAGACGCAGGAGCTGCGTATCGCAGACAACTGCCGGCAAGCCAATTCGCGGCGAGCCCGGCTCTTCTGCTTCGGCCTCGGCTACGACGTCAATGCCCGTCTGCTCGATCGGCTCAGCGGCGGCAATAGCGGCACCAGCGAGTATGTCAAGCCGGACGAGGATATCGAAACCCACGTCAGCCGGTTCTACGCCAAGATGACCAGTCCGGTGCTCTCGAACATCCGGGTCGAGCTGGCGGGCATCGACGTCAACCGCACCTATCCGCGTGACTTGCCCGACCTGTTCGAGGGGGGCCAGATCGTGTCGGTGGGCCGCTATCGCCAGTCGGGCAGGACCACCCTGCGAATCACGGGCAGGGTCGCCGGCGAGCGCCGGTCGTTCGAGTTCCCCACCGAGCTGGCCGATAGCGACCGCGGCGGCACCTATGAGTTCGTGGAGCGAATCTGGGCCACGCGCAGGGTTGGCTACCTGATCGATCAGATCGACATGGCCGGTCAGAACAAGGAGCTGATCGACGAGCTAGTCAGTCTGAGCACCCGATACGGGATACTCACCCCGTACACCGCCTTCCTTGCGGACGAGCGGGTGCAGTTGCACGCGGCAATGCAAAATAATGCCCAGGCGGGCCAGAACCTGGTGGCGCTGAGGGAGGTCAGCGGCGGTTTCGGCGTGGCCCAGCGCGGCCTGAAGCAGTCGTACATGCAGGCAGATAAGCCCGGGCAGGGACAGGGCATGGGCCGCCCGATGTACGAGTCTCTCAACCAAAGTGGCTATATGATGGGAGGAAGGGGCGGAATGGTAGGTATGGGTGGCGGGATGATGGGCGGCGGGCTTGCTACGAGAGCACCCCAGGGACAGAGTCGGGCACTCCACCCCGAAGCGGAGGCCAAGGTGGCCGGCGCTCAACAAGCACCGGGCACGTATGCTTACTCTCGGACCCCTGCCCAGCAGGCCAATGTTGGCACGATCCATCGGACGCGAGGAGGCACAGCAGACAGCTCGGGCCAGTGTCCGCCAGATTGGCGCCAAGACGTTTTACTTCAAAGACAACCGCTGGATCGACTCCACGGTCAAGCCCGACGAGGATGCCAAGGCCAAGCGAATCCGCCAGTTCAGCGACGAATTCTTCACCCTGGCGCGGTCGCAGTCGGCCGAGCTCAATCAATACCTGACCTTCACCGAGCCCGTCACGCTCAGACTGGCGGAAACGGTCTATCGGATTGACCCGGCCGAGAGCAAGCCCTGAGTGATCGGCTCGGCTTCTCCGTAATATCGGGCGCGGGGAACCCGCCATGCATGCCATGGTTGCGTTCCTCGCGCCCACCTTCATTTCTTCAGAATGTAAACCGCCACGATCTCCGGGCGGATGATCCGATCTCCCGATTGAAATCCCGGGCGCAGGCGATTGGCGATCGTCTTGTTGCGCTCGGGCTCCTCGGTCGGCACGGTGGTCACGGAGCGCTGGCGGCGCGGGTCGAACTCGTCGCCGTCGGCCGTGAATGGCTCCACGCCCTGTCGATAGAGGATGTCTTCGATGCCGGTACGAATGGAGCCCAGCAAATCCTTCACTCCGGCCGATCGGTCGGCGTCGTCATTCGACTGGGCGTCGATCATCTTGCCGATGTCATCGTGAAGCTGGATCAGATCGACGAACATCGGCCGCTGAATCTTGAGAAGCAGGTCTTGTTTGTAATCCTGGAGCTCGGCGTGCAGTCGATCGACGATCCGCTCGCGGGTTGCCTCGGCTCGGATTTCGCGATCGAACAGCGTCTGGAGACCGATCAACCGCTGTTCAAGCTGGTTGCCCAGGCCGCTGATCGCCTGCAGGATCGCGCCTGTGGAATCGACCATCGGCGCGGATGGTGCCGGGGTTGGCGGCGACAGTTCGGCCGAAGCCGCGGGGGCCTCTCGTTCGGCGGCCGCTGCCTCCTCAAGCAGGCTCTCGTAATCAGCGTCGGGTTCAGAATCGGAGTCGGTGTGCTCATCGGAGGTTGCGGGCGCGGGCCAATCGCCAGTGTCCGTGAGCGCCGAGTCCGTCTCGTCGGGGGGGAGAGGTGTCTGGTCGTCCGGGCGATCGGTCTGGCTCATCGTCATTCCTTTTCTCCGATTCGCTGCGGCAAGTCTGGCCTCGGCCGGAGTCGCGCTTATTGTGTTCGCTCGGTGTCACGGTAAACTGACAAGCCTGGGATCATGCGAGGCTCAAGACACCCAGCGACCAGACCCACTGTCTGACAACGCGACCCCGGGGAGTTATCATCGATGCACCGAACGGCCCTGTCCACCTTTTTGCTGTTCTGCCTGGCCGCCGGGCCGGGCCTGCCGGCCGAGGAGCCTGCGAAACCAAACGATGCGACCCTGGGCGCGAAGCCGCCTCCGGGTGCGGTCGTCTTGCTGGGCGACAAGTCGTTCGAGGGATGGGTCAAGGCCGATGGCAAGACCCCCGCCGACTGGCCTTACGCCGATGGCATCCTGACGGTCGGTCATCGTGATATCATGACCGAGAAGACCTTCGGCAGCTTCGAGCTCCACCTCGAGTTTAACGTTCCGTATATGCCCAAGGCCCGCGGCCAAGCCCGCGGCAACAGCGGAGTTTACCTCACCGGCAACCACGAGCTCCAGGTTCTTGATTCCTACGGTCTGAAGTGCCAGGACAATGAGTGCGGCGCCATCTACAAACAAGTGGCCCCGGCGGTCAACGCCTGCAAGCCGCCACTCCAGTGGCAAACCTATGACATCACCTTCCACAAGGCCAAGATCGAGGACGGCAAGGTGACCAGTAAGGCCCGCGTCACGGTCTTGCAAAACGGCGTCAAGATCATCGACAACGCCGAGATCGTGCCAACCCCCGGCGGCATCAGCAACAAGGTACCTGAAGGCAATGACGGCCCGCTCTTGCTGCAAGACCATGGCAACGCCGTCCAGTATCGCAACATCTGGATCAAACCGATGGATTGAGCGTTCATGGCGACTCCCCCGCCGGCCAAAAGACCTTTCGAGTCTGCCTGTTCGCTCACCGCGGTCGGATGCGCAGCGGCGCGATCGTCTCTGGAACCAAGTGGGTGATCGGGAGGGAGCCGACGCACTGATCATCACCTCTCCAGAGAGCCTGGTTTACTACGCGAACTATGCACCCTCGCCGTTTGTTTTCAATACCGTCGAGTCGGCCGCGGCGCTGGTGCTACTCCCCGAACGGTCGATCCTGATCGGCGATAACCTGCTCCAGACGTTCCTGGACCGGAGCTTCGCCGATGAGGTAATCTGTCTCGAGTGGTACACCGGCAAGAAGTCGGCGTCGCCGCGGCGGTTGAGCCTCGCGGGGGCGGTGCTGGAGCAGCTTCTGTCGAAGGTGAATGGAGTCATTGGAATAGAGAGCTTCTCAGAGTTTGATCTCGGGCAGGTAGGGCGATTCGCGCTTGACCCGATCATGTGGAGGCTGAGGCGAAGCAAAGACCCCGACGAGCTGGCCGTCATCCGCCGTTCGGTGCAAGCCGGCGAAGCAGCCCACGCGGTCGCCCTTCGTAAAATCGAGCCCGGGATGACGGAGCTTGATGCACATCTGATCGTGCTGGAGGCTGCCACCAGGGAAGTTGGCGAACTCGTTCTCGTCTACGGCGATTTCGCCTCCGGGCCGAGGTGCGAGACCGAGCGAGGCGGTCCACCCAGCCGCCGCGCGATCGAGCGCGGAGACCTGTTCCTGCTCGACTTCTCGGTGGTAGTGAATGGCTACCGGGCAGATTTCGCGAACACCTTCGTGGTCGGCGCCGATCCCACGCCCCGACAGAACGAGCTTTACGAGATTTGCATGGGCGCTCTCGAGGCTGGTGAGGCGCTCTTGCGCCGGGGAGTCGAGGCGAAGGAGGTGGACACCGCAATTCGCGACCATTTCGCCTCACTTGGGGTCGATCGGTATTTTCCCTCACACAGCGGGCACGGGCTGGGTTTGGGGCACCCCGAACCCCCCTACCTGGTCTCCGAGAGCACCGAGACACTGGGTTCTCATGACGTGGTCGCGCTTGAACCGGGTCTCTACGTCCCGGGCGTAGGTGGGATGAGGTTCGAAGCGCAATTACCACATCGATGACTCGGTACGGGGCCACGAAATCCTCACGCGGCATCGACTGGGGTTGACACGCTGAGCAGGCTGGTGGGCCTCTCTTCGCTCGACCCACCCTACAAACAACCTGCGTCTCGCCACGTTTGCATTCGTAGGGTGATATCCGTGTTAACGGGGCAGGAGAAACAGTCGTCGTCACGTACTACAACGCACGTGACGCCGCCGAGCTTCGGCGTCACTATGAGAATCTACCGGCCAAGCTGAAGGCCGAGCAGGTCAACCCGCGCCTACCCTGGCTCTACGGCTTCAAGCTGGATTTCCGCTTCCGGTAAAGTCTAATCAATAGGCCCCCCAAAATCGCCGGGGCGCCAGGACTGCCGCGCCCAATTCTGGAGCAATGCTCGCCAAGGTCCACGACCATGAAAACCAATGCTAAACCGCTTGTCTCGGGAGTCGGTTGTGAGTCAACTCACCCCGATCTCGGCAGAAGCTCACAACAGACAATCTCTCGCGAGCTCCAACCCAAAAGCCGCCAGGTCAGCCTAGTGTACATATGCTGGAATTTCGCTGGAAAAGTCTCATTTAGTCTCACTTTTGGAGACCCTCGGCGTGCCTTCCAGGCGGCCATGCTCACTTGGCATGTCATCGCAGCAGCAGGAGATACGGCCTGAGGCTCACCCGCTCAGGCGGCCCAGGAACCGCGTGAGACAGGGCGCCCGGAAAGTCTCACGGCGGTTTCCACTGATCTTCAGGATCTCAGAAGGCGGCCGATCGGATCGTCACGCTCGCCAAAGAGTCCGAGTCTGAGTCGGTTCAGCTACGGGCGTGGCGGGCGGTCCTGGCCGACCAGATGGCCGTCTGCAGTTGCCAAGCTCAAGAACCCCGAAAACAGGTGTTTGGGGACAATGCCAACCAGATCGTGTCGCGCCCTGCGAATCCACTCAAAGAAGGAACGCCGCTTCAGGCAACTTGCAAAGTCGCACAGGCTTTCACGCGAACGGCCGCAAGTGGTTGCCGTGCTCGAGCGGCTTCGGGAGCAGGGACGAGCCGGTCAGGAACTGGTCGATCGCGTAGGCGGCGTGGCGGCCTTCGGCGATGGCCCAGACGATCAGGCTCTGGCCGCGGGTCATGTCGCCGGCGGTGAACACCTTCGGAACACTGGTCCGCTTGTCGGCGTCGGATTTGACGTTGCCCATGGCATCGAGCTCGACGCCGAGCTGCTCGAGCATGCCTTTCCGCTCGGGGCCGACGAAGCCCATCGCCAGCAGGACCATGTCGGCCGGATCGATCTGCTCGGTGCCCGGAATCTCGACGAACCGGGGACGGCCGTTGTCGGTCTTCATCTCGACGCGTACTGTCTCGAGCGCCGTCAAGCGGCCCCCCTCGCCCAGGAAGCGCCTGGTGTTGATTGCATATTCTCGGATGCCCCCCTCCTCGTGCGCCGAGGACACGCGGAAAACATTCGACCACTGGGGCCAGGGGTTTGTCGGCTGGCGGGAATCGGGCGGCCGCGGCACGATCTCGAACTGGCGAACGCTCCTGGCACCCTGGCGATGCACGGTGCCCAGGCAATCGGCCCCGGTGTCGCCGCCGCCGATGATGATCACATCTTTGCCGTGAGCGGAAAGCGATTGGCCATTGGTCGAGTCGCCGGCCACGCGTCGATTTTGAATCGTCAGGAAGTCCATGGCGAAGTGAATGCCCGAGAGAGCGCGGCCTTCGATCGGCAGGTCGCGCGGCTGAGTCGAGCCGCCGCAAAGACAGACCGCGTCGAATTCGGCGAGTAGCCGCTCTGCCGGCACATCGACGCCGATGTTGACGCCGGGCTTGAAGACGACTCCTTCTGCTTCCATCTGCTCGAGCCGGCGGTCGAGGTGCCGCTTCTCCATCTTGAAATCAGGAATACCATAGCGCAACAGGCCGCCGATGCGGTCGGCCCGCTCGTAGACGGTCACCGCGTGCCCGGCGCGGGCGAGCTGCTGGGCGCAGGCCAGGCCCGCCGGTCCGGAACCGACGACCGCGACCGTTTTGCCGGTGAGCACCCGCGCGGGCTGAGGCACAACCCAGCCCATCTCCCAGGCCTTGTCGATGATGCCGGCCTCAACCTGCTTGATGGCCACCGGGTCGTTATTGATTCCCAGAACGCACGAGGCCTCGCAGGGTGCGGGGCAAAGCTTGCCGGTGAATTCGGGGAAGTTATTGGTCGCGTGCAGCCGGTCGATGGCCATTTTCCAGTGGTCTTGATAGACCAGGTCGTTCCAGTCAGGAATCAAGTTGCCCAGCGGGCATCCCTGGTGGCAGAAAGGAACGCCGCAATCCATGCAGCGCGCACCCTGGGCCTTGAGCTTCTCGTCCGGAAACGGGTTGTACACCTCGAGGAAATCATGAATGCGCGCCTCGACCGGCCGGCGCAACGGCAGCTCGCGAGGAAACTCGAGAAATCCACTGGGCTTACCCACGGGCCACCTCCACTTGCTGCTGCTCTTGCTCCATCGCCTCTCGCGCCTCGTCATCGAGCCGTTTCCGCTCTTCGAGTACGCGGCGATAATCCAGCGGCATGACTTTCACGAACCGGTCCACGGCGCTGTCCCAGTCCGACAGGAGCCGGGCGGCGACGGTGCTACCGGTGTAGCCGGCGTGCTGGATCAGAAGATCGCGAACCAGTTCGAGATCCTCGGCCTCCGCGAGCGGTTCCAGGTCGACCATTTGCAAGTTGCAGCGGCTGGGAAAATCACCGCGTTCATCGAGCACGAAGGCCAGGCCGCCGCTCATCCCCGCGGCGAAATTGCGCCCGGTGTCGCCGATCACGACGGTCACGCCCCCGGTCATGTATTCGCAGGCGTGGTCGCCCACGCCCTCGACGACGGCATGCGCGCCGCTGTTCCGCACGCAGAATCGTTCGCCGGCACGGCCACGGAAGAAAGCACGGCCGCTGGTCGCCCCGTAAAGTGCCACATTGCCGATCAGCACGTTATCTTCCGGCACGAACGTTGAAGACCCGGGAGGGTAAACGACGATCTTGCCGCCCGAAAGACCCTTGCCCACGTAGTCGTTCGAGTCTCCCTCAAGGGTGAGCGTGATTCCCCTGGGCACGAATGCGCCGAAGCTCTGACCGGCCGAGCCGGTGAACTTGAGCTTGATCGTGCCGTCGGGCAATCCCGCGCCGCCATGGCGACGGGTGAGCTCGCTGCCCAGGATCGTTCCCACCGTGCGGTTCACGTTTCGGATCGGCAGCTCGAGCGAAACCTTCTCACCGCGCTCCAGCGCCGGCGCGCAGGCCGAGAGGAGCGTTCTCACATCGAGCGTATCCTCCAGACCGTGCTCCTGTGGACGCACCATGCGGACGGCGACTCCGGGGCCGACCTGGGGGCGGTAGAAGATCTTGCTGAAATCGAGGCCGCGCGCCTTGTAATGATCGATCGCCTGCCGCATGTCGAGCAGGTCGCTACGTCCGATCATCTCGTCGATCGACCGGAACCCGAGCCTCGACATCAGCTCGCGTACCTCCTGGGCAATGTAGTGGAAGAAGTTGACGACGTGCTCGGCACGGCCGCGGAATTTCTCGCGCAGCTTGGGGTTTTGCGTGGCGATGCCCACCGGGCAGGTATCGAGGTGACAGACGCGCATCATGATGCAGCCCATGACGACGAGCGGGGCGGTGGCGAAGCCGTACTCCTCGGCGCCCAGCAGGGCGGCGATGACGACGTCGCGGCCGGTCTTGAGCTGGCCGTCGGTCTGGACAACGATCCGGTCGCGCAGCTTGTTCAGCACCAGGGTCTGCTGGGTCTCGGCCAGCCCCAGCTCCCACGGGATGCCGGCATGCTTCAGCGACGTGAGCGGGCTGGCTCCGGTGCCGCCGTCATGGCCGCTGATCAAGACCACGTCGCTATGGGCCTTCGCCACACCCGCGGCCACGGTTCCCACGCCTACCTCGGCCACGAGCTTGACGTTGATCCGCGCCCGGGGATTACTGTTCTTGAGATCGAAGATGAGCTGGGCGAGATCCTCGATCGAGTAGATATCATGGTGCGGCGGCGGGCTGATCAGGCCAACGCCGGGCGTCGAGTAGCGCACCTTGGCGATCCACGGCCAGACCTTGTGGCCCGGAAGCTGCCCCCCCTCGCCGGGCTTGGCTCCCTGCGCCATCTTGATTTGAAGCTCGTCTGCATTGACAAGGTATTCGCTTGTCACGCCAAATCGGCCCGATGCCACCTGCTTGATGGCGCTGCGGCGGCTGTCGCCGTTGGGCAACGGTCTGAAACGCTCCGGGTCCTCTCCGCCTTCGCCGGTGTTCGACTTGCCGCCCAGCCGATTCATGGCGATGGCCAGGGTCTCGTGCGCCTCGGCCGAGATCGAGCCGTAGCTCATGGCGCCGGTGGCGAACCGCTTCACGATCGACTCGATCGGTTCGACCTCCTCGATCGGCACCGGCGTACCATCCTGGAACCGGAACTCGAAGAGCCCCCGCAACGTGCAAAGCCGCTCGTTCTGCTGATCGACGAGAGCGGTGTACTGCTTGAAAATGTCGTAGCGGCCAGCCTGCGTGGCGTGCTGTAGCCGGAATACGGTTTCAGGGTTGAACAAATGATACTCGCCGTCGCGCCGCCATTGGTACTGGCCCCCTTCGTCGAGCATGGGGGGACCGGTTTCGCGGATGTCGTAAGCCCGGTTGTGGTGCTCCAGGGTTTCCCGGGCGATCTCCGCCAGCCCCACGCCGCCGATGCGCGAGGCAGTCTTGTCGAAGTAGCGGCTGACGAATTCCTCGTTGAGGCCGATCGCCTCGAAGATCTGGGCGCCCCGATAGCTCTGGATGGTGCTGATGCCCATCTTGGACATCACCTTCACGACACCCTTCTTGATCGCCTTGCGATAGCGATAGACGGCCTCCGCGTGATCGACCCCTTTGAGCAAGCCCTGGCGGATCATGTCGTCGAGCGTTTCAAACGCCACATAGGGATTGATCGTCCCCGCACCGTAGCCCAAGAGCAGCGCGAAATGATGGACTTCGCGGGCGTCTCCGCATTCGATCAACAGGCCGGCCCGCGACCTCTGCCCCTTGCGGACGAGGTGATGGTGCAGACCGGAGCATGCCAGGAGCGACGGAATGGCCGCCATGCCGGCGCTGCATCCCCGGTCGGATAGGACGATCAGGCTGGCGCCCTGGTCAATGGCCGCGCTCGCTCTTTCAAAGAGTGATTCGAGCGATTTCTCCATGCCGTGGGCGCCTTCGCGGGCCACGAACAGCATGGGAAGCGTGACCGAGGTAAACCCACGCCATCCACTGAGCCGTTTGAGCCGGGCCATCTGATCGTTGTCGACGATGGGCAAGTCGAGCGCGATCTGGTGGCAACATTCCGGCGTGGGCTCGAGCAGGTTGCCTTCGCCGCCGGCCCCGGTGAAGACTGACGTCACCAGGTCTTCGCGGATGGCGTCGAGCGGGGGGTTGGTCACCTGGGCGAAAAGCTGCTTGAAGTAGTTGAAGAGCGGCTGGGCACGGTCGGAAAGCACCGCCAGCGGCGTATCCGTGCCCATCGACCCGATCGCTTCCTCGCCGCTTGACCCCATGGGTGCCAGGATGTATTTCAGATCCTCTAGGGTATAACCAAAGGCCTGCTGGCGCTGGAGCAGCGTTCGAGGGTCGGGGCCGGGGATGTCGGGCGCCGGCGGCAGGTCGGCCAGCGGCACCATGTGCTCGCGCAGCCACTTACCATAGGGCTTCGCCGAGCTGATCCGCTCCTTGATCTCGGCGTCGCCCACGATCCGGCCCTGCTGGAGGTCAACCAAGAACATCTTGCCTGGTTCAAGCCGCCCTTTCTGAACGATGTCTTCCGGGGCAATTTGAAGCGCACCGACTTCCGATGCCATGATCACGCGATCGTCCCTGGTGACGACGTAGCGACTGGGGCGCAGACCGTTGCGGTCGAGCACGGCGCCGATGTTCTTGCCGTCGGTGAACGTCACCGAGGCAGGACCGTCCCAGGGCTCCATGAGGCAGGTGTGATACGCATAGAAGTCCTTTTTGACCTGCGACATCGTCTCATGATTTTCCCACGCCTCCGGAATCAGCATCATCATGGCGTGAGCCAGCGGGTATCCCGAGCGGATCAAGAGCTCGATGGCGTTATCGAGGCAAGCGGTATCGGAGAGCCCCTCGCGGATGATGGGCTTGATCTTCTCAACATCCCCCGGCTCGTAGAGCGACGAGGCGAAGAGAGCCTGGCGCGCCCGCATCCAGTTGATATTGCCGCGCAGGGTGTTGATCTCGCCGTTGTGCGAGATGGTGCGATAGGGATGCGCCAGTTGCCAGCTCGGAAACGTGTTGGTGGAGAACCGCGAATGGAACATGCAGATCGCGCTTTTGAGTAGCGGATCGGCGAGGTCGTCCGCGTAATAAATCTCGACCTGTCCCGGGGTGAGCATCCCCTTGTAAACCAGGGTGCGGCACGAGAGGCTCGAGAAATAAAAGTACCTGTGGTCGTCGAGACCCGATTCTTCGATGGCCGACTCGAACCGCTTGCGGATCACGTAGAGCTTGCGCTCGAATGCATCCGAATCGACGACCGTCGGTCCCCGTCCCACCAGGGCGTGAAACATCCTGGGCTCGACCGCGAGCGCCGTGGCACCCAGCGGGGCGTTGTCGGTCTTGACCGGTCGCCAGCCCAGGAACACCTGGCCCTCCTCGACCACGATCGACTCGAAGATCTCCTTGCCGAACTGCTGCTGGGCCGGGTCGGTCGAGGCGAAGAGCGCACCCACGCCGTAGCTTTCCGGCGCTCCCAGGGCGATTCCCAGCGCCTGGCAGCGACGTGACCAGGAGCTCGTGGGGAACCTGGATCAAGATGCCGGCGCCGTCGCCCGTGTTGTTCTCGCAGCCGCAAGCTCCCCGATGGTCCAGGTTCACAAGCGCCGTCAGACCGTCGCGCACGAGTTCATGCGACTTGCGTCCCTTCAAGTCGACGATGAATCCAACTCCGCAACCGTCATGTTCATATCTAGGATCATAAAGACCCTGAGGCGAAGGTAAGCCGCTACTCATAAAAAAGTCCTTCCGGGACGGATCGCTGAGCCGCACGACGCTAGTTTGTTAGTACCTTTTCCTTCGCTTGCGTGTCGCAAGCCTTTTACCGCTCTGGCCGTTCCAGTCGAACGGGGCAGGCGTTCCACGACCCTTGAGATTGCCCACGCGCGACGATCGTTCACGGCTTCTTGAAGTCAACGATCAGTCCGGGCGTGGCGAAACTTCACGACGAGCCGACTGGCACGCGGCGGCTGGATTGGAGTGGGTCGGCGATCGGTGTCGGTGCGAGTGACTCCGATCCCGTGAGCAGTTCCAGGAACCGAGCGGCCGTCAGATCGAGGTTGCCGCCGCGCCGGTGGATGATCACGATCGGTCGGTTGAGCCGATATTTCGGGTCTTGGCCTTCGATCCCCACGGCGACGAGCGATCCCGCCCGAAGTTCCCGGCCCAGAGAGGGTTCGGGAAGGATGGATAGGCCCGAGGAGATCTCGACGGCACGCTTGATGTTCTCGATGTTGTCGAACTCAAGCACGACCTCGACGTTGACATCGTGATGACGGAGGCAGCGATCGATGGACCGGCGGATCGACAGGTCGCCATCGAAAGCCACGAAGGTTTCGCCGTCCAGCTCACGGATATCCACCGACCGCCGCTGGGCAAACCGGTGGGAGGGATGAACCGCCAGAACCATAACTTCTTCCCGCCAGGGAATGATCGCCAGGTCCGGCCACTTCCGAGGGTAGGAGATCAGGCCCAGGTCGGCTTCTCCACCCGACACTCGCTCCACGACCCGCGTGGGATGCAAGTACTCGAGCCTTACGCTGGCCTCCGGATAGCGCTCGGAGAAAATCTTGACGTACTGGTTCATGTGATGCATGCCAACCGAGTAAATCGATGCCACGCCGACCGTTCCGATCACCTTGTGCTCGTCGACCATGGCTTTAACCCGGTTCTCCAGCTCGACGTAACGCCCCACCAGTTCCTTGCAGCCCTCGTAATAGACCTTTCCTTGCGGCGTGAGCACCAGCGGCCGTTTTGACCGGTCGATCAGCTTGAGCCCCAGCCGCAACTCGAGCTGGTGAACGGCCTGGCTGGCCGACGATTGTGAGATCCCGTTCTCCGAGGCTCCTCGCGAGAAGCTGGCCCAACGCACCACGTCGCAAAAGATCTTGAGTGATTCAAGCTGCATAAGGTTCGGCCTGGCGGCATTTCGTCGATACTGCGCACTGAACGTTATCGGAATTCGTAATAGTAAAACTTGCAATGCCTGTGCTCGTCAAGTCTAATCCGACCAGATTGCATCGGTTTTTTGCCGGCCGTCACGTCGCACCAAAATCTAGAACACATAAAGTTTTAGAGTCACGGATTCGCACATCCATACAAGAAAACTGGCAACCTCGCGGACGGACTGAGAGCCCGACCAACACAGGCGGAAGGCGAACCCGAGGAAGAATATTCGGAATTGTTGTATTGGGCCGGCAAATCGTTGCACTATGGAAGTGTCGCTGTGGAGACGAGCGAGTCATGTGCGAAGGTGGGGGCCTCGTGACCAGCGCGATTGAAACTCTCCTCCGCTCGGGGACCTTGGTTGGCCTGAGCGAGCAGGAACTGCTTGAGCGATTCGTACGCCAGGGAGATCGCCGTGCGTTCGAGGCGATCGTGGCTCGCCATGGCCCCCTGGTGCTCACCGTCTGCCAGCAGATCCTGGCCGACGCCAATGATGCCGAAGATGCCTTTCAAGCGACATTTCTGGTGCTGATCCGGAGGGCTCGATCGGTACGGCGGCCGGGAAGCCTGGCATCGTGGCTTCACGGGGTTGCGTACCGCATCGCTTTGCGAATCAAGCGAGGCAACCGGCCTGGTCGGTTGCTTCACGACCCGCCCGGCAGGCAGCCCTCCTGCCCCGTCGAGGAGCGAGAAGACCTTGCCGTCCTTCATCAGGAGATCGATCGCTTGCCTCCGAAGTACCGGCTGCCCATCGTTCTCTGTTACCTCGAAGGGATGACGCACGACAGTGCCGCCACCCAGCTTCACTGGCCCGTCGGCACCGTCCGCGGCCGCCTCGCCCGGGCTCGCGATCGACTGAGGGACCGCCTGATCCGGCGCGAGGTGACTCTCGTGCGCCGGATTCATGGAGAGCGCCTGGCGCGAACAGTTCCCCCTCTCCGAATCCCAGCTACCAGCCATCCTGGATTTGCTTGGAAACACTGCGTCGCGTCGGATTTCCAACCTCGTTCAAGGAGTGCTTACCGCCATGCTCATCGAAAAACTGAAGTGGCTCGCGATCACCTTTACAGCGGCGTGCCTCATCGTGTTTGCGGCTGGATCGGGCCTAGTCGCAAGCCCCCGGACTGAGCGAGAGAAGCGGGAGGCCGGTCCTGTTGCCCAGGTCAAGACCGAGGATCGCAAGGTCGCTGCAAAGCCGGTGGCAGTGCTTGAACCGAGGAGCCCCGATCCGCAGAAGGGGGAAAACTCGGCGAGTGAGCGCGACCTGAGAGTCACGCGCCAATTCCCTGGAAGGAGACCGAGTCAGAGCGGAGCTGCTGGAGATGGAAACGGCAATTCTCAAGAAAGACGTACAGCGTTTGCTTATAGACCGCGATCAATACGACATGCGTGCCGCTCAGGGGGGCTCTGACCGCGAAGAAATGCTGGGCTGGGTGAGGAGCTTGAAGTCACAGGTCGAGGACCGACAGGCAACCTACCTGAAGAAGCGTCTTGAGCTCGCCCGCCTGAAACGGCAGATCGCGCGGGAGTCGAAGGCGCTCGACCAACCGGTCAGGGAGAAAGCGGATCTCACGGAGATGACCCAGCGGCTTGGCGCTCTGGAGAAGAAGGTCGAAAAGATCTTGCAACTTCTTTCCACAAAGGAATGACGAGCTTGCACCTCCGGGACCATTCATTCTTGCCCGGGAAAGCTCTCCGACCAGCCCCGCACAACTTCGGCGATCCTCGTCACGTCGGCCATGGCACCAATGCCGATATCGCCACACGCGAGGCGCTTGGACTGGGGCGGAATGAGGATCACATTGGGGGCGTGCCGGACAAAATGTTCATCGGCGGTCTCCAGGCTGAAATCCTCTGGGAGCTTGCTCTCGTTACCATGATCGACCAAGATCTGCCCAAGTTGGCGGCAGGTCAGCGCGCTTTGCCACATCAGCGTATTCATGGCGGGGGCCAGGATCACGGGCCTGGAAAAATCCCAGGCGCGGAACAGGCATGTCAGAAAGTTGTCGCAAAGCCCCAATGAAAACTTGGCCAGCGTGTTGGCGTCGAGAGGCGCGACGATCAACAGGTCGGCCCAGTTGCGGAACTCAATGTGCAGAACCGGATCGTCCCGATTGTAGTGCGGCGCGGGCCATTCGTCCTGGTCGCGAAAGAGCACGCCCCAAGTCCCGGTCGTCTGGCCGACCGCCGAGGGTAAACCAAGCTCGTCCGGGTCGAAGAAGTAAAGGGCCGGCTCGGTGGGCACAATGCGCACCTCGTGCCCGAGCGCGGTGAGCGCAGTAAAGAGCGCGGGAGTCTTGATCGCCGCGACCGACCCCGTCACACCCAGCACGATGCGAGCCATCGGGTAGTCGATCTCCCGGGAGCAGAATGTTGGCGAGCCCGTTCACGCTCGTCGCTCTTAGCCTAGCGGTGTTCGACCGACAACGGCTCGAGGCCTTTGTTGATGGTTTCCGTCAGGTTGTTCCAGAGCTTGCGCTTGAGCTGCTGAGACTGGCGCCCTGAGAGCAACAATCGCTCCGTGGCACGCTGCGTCAGAACCGAGACGATGACCTTGAGGTCGTTTTGAATGACTCCCGTGAGGTCCTCGAACTCGCTTGGCAACTGCAACGCTTCCAGCGGCGCCTTGTGCATTCGAGTGGACATTCGA
This sequence comes from uncultured Planctomycetaceae bacterium, assembly GCA_963813575.1. Lineage (GTDB taxonomy): Bacteria > Planctomycetota > Planctomycetia > Isosphaerales > Isosphaeraceae > Aquisphaera. Next base: position 374,082 of record CAWFAF010000038.1, on the reverse strand, counting down.
AACCCTCCTTGGCCAAGGGACAGAAGCGGTGTTCGGATCCGTACCGACCGGCCACATGTGGAAAGTAGCCCTGCTCCATCCCCCGGTCAAGCCAGTAACGCGAGATTCTCTGTTCCGTGTCGTTGCCCGTGCGTCGTGGGCAACGATTGAAGAGTGATTTGCGCTTGGATCATTCATGACGGTTCGCTCCGAGCGCTGGCACTCCTTAATCCTATACTCTACGACTTCGCTCACCGCGGTGTTGGAATCTTCGAGAAAAGCATGGTTTTTTTTCAACGTCGCGGGGCCGCGTGCCATCCCGCGGTCTTGCTTTTGAAAGACCCTGGGATAGCGCAGCGCTAACGTTTGATAGACATGCACAGATCATGCCGCCAAGCTGGGCGGTCCTGAGCGTTGGTTCAGAACCAGGCGGGCTGGGGCTCGCGCCGCGCACAGGCCCCAGCGCCTCGCGCACCAGCTCAACCAGTCTGGTGCCGTCGATCAGCTCGATGGGATGATCGGCGACAAATTTCTCGGCTGCAAGCGAAAAGGTGCTGGTGGTGACGAAAAAACCCTTGTGGCTGCGCGTGTGGTGAATCGTGCCCAGGAATTTTTGCAGCTCGGGTGAGCCCACGACGGATCGCTTGTGATACTTGCACTGCACGATCGCCAGCAGGCCGCCCCGACGCAACCTGAGGTCGGCGCCTTCGTCTCCCGTACCTCCGACCTGCTCGACCTCATAGCCGAGTGCCTCGAATAATTCGGCGACGAATTCCTCGAACGTCTCGGGCGAAAGGGAGGTCAATTGGGCCAGCTTCAGCTCGGCCCTGCGCGCCTGACTGCGCAAGCGTTCGGTCTTTTCGCGCCCCTCGCGGATCGATTGCCGCAAGGCGTCAACCTCGGGCAACGCAAGGAGTCTTTCCGCCTGGTCGATCCGATCGAGGTATCGATCGATCTTGAACAGAGCGTTGTCGATCGTGTTGTCGAGACGAGTCCGCTCAGCACGTGTCAGAACGTTTTCGAATCGCCGAAACACCGCGTACTGCAAGTGCTCGATCGCGCCGGCAAGTTCCGCGGCCGAGGCAATCACCGGCGACTCTTCTTGATAAGGCACGGTTTTCCAGAGCAGCTCCTGCGTGGCTGCCTTACGGCCGGGTTGCGGCTGTGCGCCCTGCTCTGGCGCCTCGGTTCGTGTCTTCAGCCACTCCAGCAACATCGCTGCACATTCTGGCCCAAAACATTCCATCGCGGCCTCCTTTTCTCCTCCATGGCAACCGGCCGGTTCACTTGAAATCGATTCGGCGGCGGAGCCATCCCCCACCAGGATAACGCGGACTTCACTCCCCGCTCACCCCCTTCCTCTCTTGTATCACGACATCGCGATTCGACGAGTCGCTACTGAGCCGTTGTTGCTGCCTACGGCTGGTAAACGGCCCAATCATGTTTTGTTGGGCAATTTACGCCACGATTACCATCATAATTTAGCGTTGTCGGCGAATCAAGGCTGAGGCGGATCTAGAGTTGAAGATGACGCCTGGCGGACTTTGGGCCTGACTGATTGGGTCGTTGACTCGACCGACGAGAGGATCAACAATCAGCGGTGAGGCCAGAGGACTGCCGGCATTTCAGGAGATGAAGCCATGGGACAGTTCGCTGTGATTCTCGTCGCCGCCGGGCGATCGACGCGATTTGGCGATCCCAGAGAGAAGAAGATCTACACCGAGCTTGAGGGCCGCGCGTCTGGCTCCGCGCTGGACCCGTTCCTCACGCACGGTGAGGTCGAGCAGATCATCGTGGCGATCGCACCCGAGGATCGCGAAATGTTCGACCGCCGTTATCACGACAAGGTCGCCTTCCTTAACCTCGATGTGGTCGAGGGAGGTGCGCAGCGCTCCGACACGGTCGCCCGGGCACTTGAGCGCGTGCGCCCGGCGTGCCAGTTCGTGGCGGTCCACGACGCCGCCCGCCCCTGCTTGACCGAAGAGCTAGTCAGCGCCGTGTTCGCCGCGGCGCGCGAGCACGGCGCGGCCCTGCTCGCCATACCGGTCATCGACACGATCAAGCAGGCCGGCGACGACCGGTTCACCACGGCAACGGTCCCCCGCGCCAATCTGTATCTGGCCCAGACGCCCCAGGTCTTCAGGCGCGATTGGCTCGACGAAGCCTACGCCCGGCGCGGCGGTCGAGATGCCGGCGCCACCGATGACACGCAGCTTGTCGAGGCTCTGGGTCATCGTTGCGCCGTCGTCCCCAGCACGCCGCTGAATCTCAAGATCACGACCCAGCAAGACCTTGGCCTTGCCGAAGCCATCATTCAGATGCAATCGGTGAGTCATCGCCCCTCGTGCGGCCACCCCTTCGCCGATGAGAACGCCATGTGGGCCGACTTGCCCAAGCTCAAGCCGTCTGATGTCTTCGGGCCGTGAGGGCGAAGGATTATTTCGATTTGCCCGGCTCGTCGAGCAGCTTCCAGAGTTTCGTCTCCATGGCGTCGGCCCAGAGACGGTAGCCCTTGGCGGTCAGGTGCACGTAATCGGGCATGACGTCCGGCGAGATGGTTTCGTCGGGGTTGAGGAAAGCCTTGCCGATGTTGAGATAAAAAACGGATTTGCCGTCATCGAGCTTGCGGATCTGCTCGTTCACGTCGTCTAGCTTCTTCCGAAGACCGTTCGGTTTCTCGCCCCGGGGAAACACGCCCAGGAGCAGGATTTTCGAATCGGGCAACCGTTTTCGAAGCTGGTTGACGATGGCCTTGATTCCCGCGGCGATCTCGGCGGACGTGTTATCTCGGGCGTTGTTAGTACCGATCATCAAAACCACGACGCGAGGGCGAATGCCGTCCACCTCACCATTCTGAAGCCGCCAGAGTACATGCTCGGTTCGATCGCCGCCGATCCCGAAATTGGCGGTGTGCCTGGGCCCGTAGAAGCGTTGCCAGACCGCGTTGTCATGCCACCCCTGGGTGATTGAATCGCCCAGAAAGAGCAGGTCGATGTTTCCTTGCTTGGCCTGTGCAAGGAACTTCTCGTGCATCTGCATCCACGACCCTTTGCGAGGCGCCGGCTTGACGGTGGCCGGGGCCGGGGCCGGGGCCTGAGCCTGAACCAAGAAAGACGGGCCCGCGCCGATCAAGCAGCAGCAACCAACAAGCGCGGGGGCCAGCAGCCAGAACGCGTTCTTTTTCCGTTTCTTCATGTTTGGTACCTGATGAATCGGGAAAGCTCGTGAGGATCACCATCTGGGATCACATGAACCTGGTTTATCCTATCGAGCATGGCGCCGCAACCGAACAGGCATGCGGGGATCGCGGAATTCCAGGTCTCGCGGATCTCGGGCTCTGGCACTGACCACTGGCGACGCCGGTTGGCCATGCTTTAGACTCGCTGGCGCAAAGGGCTGGAACCAAACCACGACCTGGAACTCAAGGAAACACCAACCATGAACCTGCTCAGATGGGCGTGCCACGGTCTCTTGATTCTTACGCTTCCGACCCTCATTTTCACCACCGCGCAGGCCGAGGAATGGGTCTCCCTCTTCGATGGGCAAAGCCTCAGCGGCTGGACCAAGGTTGGCAAAGAGGGAAGCCACTGGGAGGTCAAGGACGGATCGATCGTCGGCACCGGCCAGTCGTCCATGCTCTACAGCCCGAAGGCCTACAAGAATTGTCGCTTCCGAGCCGAGATCAAGATCAACGACCACGGCAATTCCGGCATGTACTTCCGCTGCCCGGCCCAGGACGGAGACTTCGGCAAGGGCTACGAGGCCCAGATCGACAGCACTCACTCAGACCCGATCCGGACCGGTTCTCTTTATACCTTTGTTCATATCTACAAGCAGCTTGTGCCGCCGGACACATGGTTCACACAGGAGGTCGAGGTTGTGGACAAGAACTTCCGCGGCTCGGTGGTTCCCCATATCAAGGTCTGGGTCAACGGCGAGCTCTTGTACCAATTCCTCGATCATAACAAGACGTGGAAGGAGGGTCATTTCGCCTTCCAGCAGCATGACCCCGGCAGCAAGGTAGAGATCCGTAAGATCGAGGTGATGGAATTGCCCTAGAGCCACTTGCTATGATATCGTGCCTCGGGGCGGCGGCTCGGTCAAACGAGACGGCGTCGCCCAGAGGCGCCGCGATGTCCGCGGTCGCTTTGACGCCCACGCCAGGAGAGACGCTCGCGCCCTTTCGCCACTTCTTCCACTGCATAGAGAGAACACGATGGCCAACCTGTGGGTACGCAAATCGATTGCCGGTCTCAAGGCCGAAGCGGCCGAGACCCATGAACACGGCCTGAAACGGACGCTGTCCGCCACGAACCTGGTGATGCTGGGCATCGGCGCGATCATCGGCGCCGGCTTTTTCGTTTATACGGGCACCGCGGCAGCCAACAACGCCGGTCCGGCCGTGGCCCTCTCGTTCGTACTCGGAGGTATCGCGTGCACCTTCGCCGGTCTCTGTTACGCGGAAATGGCCTCGACTGTGCCGATCGCTGGATCGGCCTACACGTACGCCTATGCGACCATGGGGGAGTTCGTTGCCTGGCTGATCGGCTGGGACCTGATCCTCGAATACATGGTGGGCGCCACGGGCGTGGCCATTGGCTGGTCGGGCTACGTGGTGAGCGTGCTGCACGATGTGGGGATTGACCTCCCCGCGCAGTTCGCCTCGTCGTGGGGCCAGCAAATGATCCAGGTTCCCGACGCGGTCGCCGATCAACTACACATGCGGCACGGGTGGACCGCCCTCACCGATACCCTTACCAAGCTCTTCGTGGAGAACAGTGTCGATTACAACAGCTTCCCCATGGTCACCGCCGTGATCAACATCCCTGCGATGCTCGTCGTGGCGCTTGTGACCGCCCTGCTGGTGGTCGGTATCCAGGAATCGGCCAGCGTGAACAACGTGATTGTCATCATCAAAGTGGCGATCGTGCTGATGTTCATCGTGATCGGAGCTCGCTACTTCTCGACGACCAACTGGGGAGGCAAATTCATTCCCGAGAATAACGGCAACTTTGGCCACTACGGCTGGAGCGGAGTCTTTCGCGGGGCGGGCGTCGTCTTCTTCGCCTACATCGGCTTCGATGCGGTTTCCACGACCGCCCAGGAGGCCAAGAACCCCCAGCGCGACATGCCAATCGGCATCATCGGCTCGCTGCTCATCTGCACGTTGCTTTATGTGCTGGGAGCGCTCGTGATGACGGGCGTCGTCAGCTACAAGATGCTCAACGTGCCCGACCCGGTTGCCATCGCGATCGACGCCATGGGGCTCAAGTGGTTCTCGGGCCTGGTCAAGCTCGGGGCGATCGCCGGACTGACATCGGTGATCCTGGTCATGATTCTCAGCCAGCCGCGGATCTTCTTCGCCATGGCCAAAGACGGGCTGTTGCCCAAAGCTGCCTCGAAGATTCATCCCAGGTTCCGCACGCCATGGATCACTACGATCATCACCGGATTGGTCGTCATGACGGCCGCCGGCACGATCCCCATCCATGTGGCCGGCGAGCTGACTTCGATCGGCACGCTCTTCGCCTTCGCCGTCGTCTCGGCCGGTGTCTTCTACCTTCGCCTCACACAGCCCGAAGTCGAGCGCCCCTTCCGTACGCCCTTTGTCTACTTCACGGCCCCGATGGGTGTCATCTCATCGGTGCTCTTGATGGCCACCCTGCCGGGCGAGACCTGGATCAGGCTGGTCGTCTGGATGGCCATCGGCCTGGTGATCTACTTCCTCTACGGCATGCACCATAGCGTCCTGGGTTTCGAAGTATCCGGCCGGAACCATCCCGCACGCGGCGGTCGCTCCTCTGGAATAAGAGGCGAGCGCTTTCAAACTTCCCCGCCGGCCGGGACTTCTTCGATCCCGGCTGGTTTCGCATTCGAGCCCGCGATCCACCTCATCGCCGCCGTCCCCACGATGACGGCCACGCAGGCGAGGAGCATCACGGTAAGACCGATGTTCAGCCAGCCTCGCGCCACCTGCCCTGCCTGGATCATGTTCCAGAACTTGCCGGTGATCTCGTAATAGCCGGTGGTCGATGTGGTCGTGGCCACGAAGAGCATGGGCAAGAGGGTGACCGGAGCGTATTTGCCTCGGCCCGCGTTGAAGAGAGAGGTCGTCACGACGGCCAGGGCGATCACCGCCAGCAACTGGTTGGCCATGCCGAACATCGGCCATATCGTTTCCACCGAGCCGGTGGCGATGAAATAGCCCCAGCCCAGGACCACCAGCCCGGTGGCCAGCATCGACGCCGGCAGCCAGTCGAGGTCGCCCAGCGGCTTCCAGATCCGGCCCAGGAACTCCTGCACCAGGAACCGGGCGATCCGCGTGCCGGCGTCGATGGTCGTCAAGATGAAGAGGGCCTCGAACATGATCGCGAAGTGATACCAGTAGGCGATCAGGGACCGCAGGCCGGGCATCGCGTTTGAGAAGATGCGGGCCATGCCCACCGCCAGAGTCACCGCGCCCCCGGTCCGGCCGTGCAGCGACTCCTTGACGTCCTGCTCCATCACCGCCAGCTCGCTGCCAGGCCCCCCGCCGGGTGCGTGGGCGCCGTGCAGGTCAACTTCCGAGGCCTTCAAGAACTGGGCGAAATCTGGATGACTGGCGAGGAACGTGGGCCGCTTTCCCAAGTCAATATTAATATCATAATACATCGAATTGGGCAAGGCGGCGGCGGCGATCAGCGCGACCACCGCCACCAGGCCTTCCATCAGCATCGCGCCATAGCCGATCATGCGGACGTCGCTCTCCCGGTTCACCATCTTCGGCGTCGTGCCCGAAGAGACCAGTGAGTGGAACCCGGAGATCGCCCCGCACATGATGCAGATGAACACATAGGGAAAGATCGGCCCGTCGAAATAGGGGCCTCCGCCCGAAGCGAAGTGCGGGCTGACCATCGGCGCTTCGAGCTTGGGGTTGGCCACGATGACGCCCGCAACCAGCAGGAAGATCGTGCCGATCTTGAGGAAGCTGGACAGGTAATCGCGCGGGCAGAGCAGTAACCAGACCGGTAGCACCGCGGCGATGAAGCCGTAAGCCGCCAGCACGAAAACGGTCCACTCACGCGAAAGCGAGAAATACCGCTCCAGCGCAGAGCCGGGAACCAGGGCGCCGGTCACCGTCGCCGCCAGCACGAGCACCGCCCCGATGAGCGAGGCTTCAATGACCTTCCCTTTGCGTAGACGGTACATGTACCAGCCGACGAAGAGCGCAATGGGAATCGTGCAGGCGATGGTGAAGGTACCCCACGAGCTGCCCGGCACCAGCCGTCGCGCCTGTTCGGGAAGAACGAACCCCTTCGCCCTCGGGGTTCGACCTCAGGAACGAGCCGTGGGGAACGGCCAGGCGAAACGCCTCATGGAAGACCATCGGCTGGTCCGCGGCCTCGCCGAACTGGTAGGTTGTCTGGGGCGGGATCTCGTAGATCGCGGGACCGCCGGGCCGAATGCTGCGCTCGACTGCAGCTGCCCCTTCGGGATAGACGAGAACCGTTCCCGCCTTCATGGGGATCTCCTCGCCGCCCAGGGCCTTGACGACCACGATCCCCAGCCCCGCCAGGGCGATGATGATGATGTACAGGATGGCGAGCGTTGCCGCCATTCCCGCCGGCCGGCCGATCTCGGTGCGAGCCAGGCTGGCCAGGCTCCGTCCCCCGCGCTGAGTTGAGAGGGCTAGCACGGTCATGTCCTGCACGGCGCCCGCCAGACAGACGCCCACGACCAGCCAGATCAAGCCCGGCAAGTAACCGAACTGGACGGCCAGCACCGGCCCGATCAGCGGCCCCGCGCCCGAGATCGCCGCGAAATGGTGGCCGAAGAGCACCCACTTGTTCGTGGGGTCGAAATTGTGGCCGTCGCGGAATTCGTGCGCCGGCGTGATTCGAGAATCGTCGAGCACGGCCACCCGCGCCGCCAGAAACGCGCTGTAATAGCGATAGGCGATCGCCAGGATCGCCAGCACACCGAGCATCACCGGCATCGCGTGTAACGTCATCGCGGATCGATTCCTCGTTTCGTTGGCTCGCTCCGGATCGGCGCGAGTGGTTCACTCATTCGCAGCGCACTCCTGGACAATTGTGTCCGGAGCATGGCCGAGTCGCAAGTCACTCTCACGATCCACGAACGGTCAGCGCTTCGATCGCCCTTCAGGCTCCGGATCTCGGCTTCGAGCAGCTTCTGAACCCGGTGCCTGGCAACGAAGACATGTGCCACGGGCATCTGGAGCTGCAAACCCGCCTCAACACCGGTGCGGTTCTCGATCGCCGTGAGCTGAAAAGCCATCCAGGTGTTCGATTGAACGCGCTCTTCGACGCGTTTCATCGCCACCTCGAGCAGCTCGCGATCGAAGGCATCTTCTAGCTGCTGTTCGAGATCCGCCACGGCATCACGCGAATCAGCGAAGGCTTCGAGCTGTCCCGCCAGCTCTTCCGACACCCGGAGTCGGGCCCGGGCGAAGTCGGTCCAGGCGTGCTGGGTCACAGTCTTGAGCCAGGCTCGAAAGCTGCGAGAGGGATCGTAGCGATATTGCCGGAAAGCCGCGAGCAGCTTGAGCAAGACATCCTGCGCAATATCGTCAGCGTCGGAGGCCTGCACTCCCCACTTCAGACACCAGGATCGAATCATGGGGTGGTAGCGATCAAACAGCAGCTTCCAGGCCCCGGGGTCCGACGGGTCAATCTGGAGCTGTTCGAACAAAGTCACGGAAGTGTCGCTGTCGCGCTTGACTCCCATCGGCACCCCCTCGTACCGACCTGGCAGCCCGACCGCGTGGGAAAGGAATCAAACGAGGATGATTCCGCGGTGCTCCCCCACCCCTCCGAAATGCTGGCCGCCAGCCCCACGCGCTACATTAGCAGAGGAATCGCAAGGCAAACAGTATGCACCCCCGACTCAAAGACCGTGAGACCCCCCCAGTTGGAACAACTCTCAACGTACGTACGACCGTCCTATCTTCACTTTGGCTTTGTTTTGCCAGATTTCTATCTTGGACAATGTTGGCCCTGGATCAGAGGCCGTCGGGTACGAAACCTCCCCAGTCGATATCACAGCTAGAACCACTGCGCCTTGCCTATTTTACCGTTGGGTTTGTTTTAGCAGAATTCAATCAGCGGTTTTCCTGCCGAGGGCTCGGGGCGCGGGCATCCATGCCCGCCGCCAGCGCATCCCGATGGTAGAGTCTGTTCCGGAAGGGTGGGCTTTCGGGAGGGCGAGCCTCCCGGCGAGCCGGCTTTTCTTTCGGGAGGGCGAGCCTCCCGGCGAGCCGGCTTTTCTTTCGGGAGGGCGAGCCTCCCGGCGAGCCGGCTTTTCTTTTCGGGAGGGCGAGCCTCCCGGCGAGCCGGCTTTTCTTTCGGGAGGGCGAGCCTCCCGGCGAGCCGGCTTTTCCGGCAGGTGCAGCTCGGCAGGAGCCTCGCCCTCCCGCTTTTGGAACAGACTCGTAGTCTCAAACCGACATCCGAATTGCCAAGAGTGGAGAGGGAGTTTCCCTATTCCTAATATAACGCAAAGAATAGCCCGCCCGTCCCACTGACACTCCGCACAGCGCCTTCCCGTCTCGGTCGCCCGTTTCATCGAGACAATGGAGCCATGTTAACCGAAATACCGTTGAGATAGTCGTAACCGGATGCGCCACAGTCGTTTCTGGCTCCCTCTCTCCTTGCGGGAGAGGGCCGGGGTGAGGGGGCAGAGTTCGACCGATCGCCTTGATCGCGGGGGTGGCCAAACCTCATCACCCCTCACCCTACCCTCTCCCGCAAGGAGAGAGGGTGAATTAATAAGCCGCCGCCTACTGGGTTACGGCTGTTTCAACGGTATCGGGGCTCAGCGCCGGTCTGGCTCGGCCTCGGAATCGTCTGGCTCCGAAAGTCGCGCCGGCGGCCAGCAAACCCACGATCGGGACGACGATTTTCGCAGTGGTGTGAAGCGTCAGCGCCTCCTGAGTGAGCCCATCCATGATCCGAAACCCCAGCCCGATCGAACGCCCACCGATCCCAGGTTTGACGTCCAGGCTCTCAATAGCCGCGTCGACGGCTGCTTGCGGTGCAGTCTCGGCCCGCACACGATCAACCCTGCCCCGGGCAACCGGGTCGGTTGTCGCTGCCGGATCAGGCTCGCTGGGCTGGAACCGAAGCTGGGCCGGTGTGGGAGCGGTCACCGTCGATTCGGGCTGGAGCCCCGCCGTGTCCGAAGCGATCGTGCTCGGGATTGCCACGGAATGATCCGTCGACTCGGACCCGCGGAACTCGTCCCGGACCTTCAACCAGGCTTCGTCCAGGCCCATGCCCAGGCTGGCCCACTCGGGCAGGCGGTCGACCAGTTCCTGGACGACTTCAGTCCGGGCCTGATCCTCACCCTCGTCGGCGACCTCGGAACCCCCCGAACCGTCGTTATTCTGGCCATGTCCCAGGCCCTGCCCCACGCCTTGCGAACCGCCGGGAACGAAGCTCGCCAGCTCCGCCGTGCCGGAGGCCGAACCCGCGCCGCCAAGCTCGCCGTTCGAGCTTCCGGGAACCACGGCGACGGTGAAGAGTGAAGCGACCAGGTCCAGCGATGAGCCGTTCAGCGAGAGGAGCTGCGCGACTTGCTGGAATGTGCCGGTGGTGGCCTGGGCTAGCGCATCGGCCGCCGGCAGCTCCGCGCCTGGGACCGCCGGGGTAACCACCCCCTCGGTTCCCGAGCCGCCTGCTATGTCGGGCGACGTTACCCCACCGGGCGTCCCTCCCGGGACCCCAGCGCCAGGAGCGCCCTCGGGTGTAGAGCCGCCGGCGAGGTCGAAGGCCAAGCTGAAGGCCGCTTCGTGTCCCGCCGAGGCGACGTAGAAGCTCAACACACCGTTCGACAAGCCGCCGAAGCTCAGCGAGGTGGGGCTGGGCGCATCGGCGCTGATGAGGGACTGGGACAGGCTCAACCCGCTTGCTCCGCCAAGTAACAGCGCAATATGCCCGTCGGCGTTGTTACCCACCACCAGGTCGGTGAAGCCGCTATCGGTGAAATCGCCCGCGAACCCCGATGAGGGCCGGAGCCCGCCGGTGGCGATCGACTGGATCGCGCCACCAGGGTCGATCAGAGAGATCGTGTTCGACCCGGCGTTGAGGGCCGCAATCCCCATGCCCGAGCCGTCGAAGTTCCCCAGGAACAGCCCGCTGGGCGCCTGGCCCACGGCGTAGGTCGTTGGCGTCTGGGCGAAGAACCCGCCGCCCACCCCGGGGAAGACCTGGACGTCGTTGGCCTGCTGGTTGGCCACGGCGAGGTCAAGCTGGCCCGTGCCCAGGAGGTTTCCCACGGCCACGGCCACCGGTCCCGCGTCGGTCTTGATCCGCGGCCCGGGAACGAGTGTCCAGCTCGAGCCTTTGCCCTGGCCCAGCAGGATGGACACGTCGTTCGAGCCGCTGTTGGCGACGATCACATCGGGCTGGCCGTTGAGGTTGGCGACCGCGATGCCGGTCGGGTTGGTGCCGGCGAAGAAGCCGTGCCCGCCGTTGAGCGCCGGGCCGAACTGGCCGTCGCCCAGGCCGGGATAGACGAGCACATTATTCGAGCCGCTATTCGCGACGATCAGGTCGGGGATCCCGTCGCCGTTGAGGTCGGCCAGCTTGACCGCGCCGGGAGAGAGCAGGCCCGTGGATTTGTCGCCGAGCACTTTGGTCTGGTCGCTGCCGTACTGCACGACCACGCGATCGAGCCCCTGGTCGGCGTAGATGAAGTCGGGCTTGCCGTCGCCGGTCAGGTCGGCCACCGCCAGCGCCACGGCCTGATCGGCCTTGCGATAGGGGCGGAAGGTGCCGTCGCCGTTGCCGGTCAGCAGCAGGATGTCGCCATGGACGTTGCCGATCAACAGATCGGGCGCCCCGTCGCCGTTGAGGTCAGCGACCGTCAGCCCCGTGGGATCAAGTCCCGCATCGTAGCTCATCGGCTGCCCGGAATCCGCCCTTGCCGTCGCCGAGCATGATGGTCACCTGGCTGGTCCCGAGGAGGGCCAGGTCCGGGATCCCGTCGCCATTGAGGTCGGCCATTCGGATCACCTGCGACGGCTGCTGGCGTGTCGATGGCCAAGGGGTTAGCGAATCGTCCGCCCCCGAGGCCGGCCAGCACCCCCAGCGTGTTCGAGCCGGGGTTGATCGCCACCAGGTCGGTGAGCCCGCCAGGCGTCAGCGGCGCAGCCGGCCACGCCGGCCGTGGTGTCCAGGCTGGTGACCTCGGGCGTGCCGGACGTGTCGATTGCGGACACACCGGTTCCGGCGCGATAGGGCACAGGTGGACCGAACGCTCCGCCGCCCAGGTTCCGGCATGATGCTCGAGCTGTCCGGTGAGCTTGTTGGTGACCACGAGATCGAGCCGGCCGCTGCCGGTCGTATCGACCGCCTGGACGTCGGAGACACCCAGGCCCACGGGGATGATCACGGCCGGCGAGAATTGCGGGGGAGAGGGATGAGGAGATCGATACGGGCAAGAAGACCGAGAGCGTGCCGTCAACGGCGTTGCGGACGACCAGGTCGGTCCGTGCGTCACCGTTCAGGTCGGCCGCGATGATCTGCGCCGGCAGCAGGCCCGTGGCCAGCGACCCCAGCAAAACGAAGCGGCCGCCGCGCCAGGCATAGAGCGAGACCGCGTTGTCGCGGGCGTCGACGCTGGCCAGCACCGGTAACGCACCCGTGCTGGGAACCCAGGCGATGTCCAGCGAGGGAGCGCCGGGGTTGACGGTGACCGGGGGCTCGAAAGTGCCGGGATGGCCGGGGACGCCCTGCCGGTAAAGGATGTTGCCGGCCGAATCGATCACCATCAGGTCCGCGGTGCCGTCGCCGTTGACGTCAACGACCAGAGGTGTGGCATGAGGTGTTGTGACGACCTGTCCAGGAGCGGTGAACGTGCCGTCGCCTCTGCCAAGCAGTACAGACACAGTGCTGTCCGTCTGGTTTGCGGTGGCCAGGTCGGTGCGGCCGTCGCCGTTGAAGTCACCCGCGGCGATCGCGTCGGGCCAATTCCCCACTGCGTAGGTGACCTGCGGCTGGAACGTGCCGTCGCCGTTGCCCAGTATCACGGACACGTTGTTGTCAAAGATGTCAGCCAAGGCCAGGTCCGTGTGCCCGTCGCCGTTGAAGTCACCCGCCGTGATTCCCATTGGGTACGAGGATGACGATCCAACCGGGTAGGCGATCTGCGGCTGGAACGTGCCATCGCCGTTGCCCAGCAGCACCGACACGGTACCGCCGGAACCTTCGGACCAGTTTTGGTTTGCGACGGCGAGGTCGGTGCGTCCGTCCTCGTTGAAGTCACCGATCACGATCCCCCCGGGTCCCTGGCCCACCGGGTAGATGACCTGGGGTTGGAACGTGCCGTCGCCGTTGCCCAGTAGCACCGAAACGCTGCCTGGCTGGCCGAATTCGCCCTGTGCGACCGCGAGATCGGTGCGGCCGTCGCCGTTGAAGTCGCCCGCAGCGATTGGAGTTGGCGCCGTCCCGACGGCGTAGCCGACCTGCTGCTGGAACGTCCCGTCCCCGTTGCCCAGCAGCACCGACACGGAACCATTGCTGTAGCCTTTCGCGGACGAACCATAGTCGACGACGGCCAGGTCGGTGCGGCCGTCGCCGTTGAAGTCACCGGTCACGATCGCCCGGGGGCTTATCCCAGCCGCGTAAGTGACCTGAGGCTGGAACGTGCCGTCGCCGTTGCCTAGCAGTACCGAAACGGTGCCGGAGGAGTCGGGGTCGGTACTCGGGTCTGCGACGGCCAGGTCGATGCGGCCGTCATCGTTGAAATCGCCCGATACGATCGCAACGGGATCCGCCCCCACCACATAGGTGACCTGGGGCTGGAACGTGCCGTCGCCGTTGCCCAGCAACACCGACACTTCGCCCCCGCGGGTCACAGGGTCCACTCCAATGGTTGCGACGTCTGCCCGGCCGTCGCCGTTGAAGTCACCTGACGCGATCGCGTCGGGGGCAGAGCCCACGGCGTCCACCACCTGGACCTGTGGCTGGAATGCGCCGGAGCCGTTACCCAGCAGCACCGACAAGGTCGAGTCTCCGTTGACGACGGCCAGACCCGTGTGGCCATTGAAGTTGCCCGCAACGATCGCGTCGGGCTGGGAGCCCACCGCGTAGGTGACCTGGGACTGGAACGTGCCGTCGCCGTTACCCCGGAACACCGCCACGGCAGTTGCCGATGACGACGGCCAGATCGGTGCGGCCATCGCCATTGAAGTCGCCCGCAACGATCGCGTCGGGCGGGGAGCCCACCGCGTAGGTGACCGGGGGCACGAACGTGCCGTCGCCGTTGCCCAGCAACACCGACACTCCGCCCCCGCGGGTCACAGGATCCATTCCAACGATTGCCAGGTCGTCGTGGCCATCGCCGTTGAAGTCACCCGTTTCAATCGCGTCGGCATTGATCGAAATCCCGACGTCCCAGACAAGATTCACCCCCGCGGCATAGGTGACCGGGGATTGGAACGTGCCGTCTCCGTTGCCCCGAAAGATCGACACGAAACCTGATGAGTCGGTGCCGTTGCTATTGCCGACGACGGCCAGATCCATTCGGCGGTCGCCGTTGAAATCGCCGGTCACGATGCCGGCTGGAAACTGTGTGTCCGGCCCCATCGCGTAGGTGGCCTGGGGCTGAAACGTGCCGTCGCCGTTGCCCAGCAACACCGACACGTTCTCGCCCCACATGTTTGCAGTGGCCAAGTCTGTGCGGCCGTCGCCGTTGAAATCGCCAGAGACGATGGCAACGGGACCATCCCCGACCGAGTGGGTGACCGGCGGCTGGAACGTGCCGTCGCCGTTGCCCAGGAGCACCGACACCCCACCCCCGCCGGTCACTAGGTCCTCTCCAGCGATTGCCAGGTCGTCGTGGCCGTCGCCGTTGAAGTCGCCCGTGACGATCGCGTCGGCATTGATCTGCGCCCAGTTGATCGGCCATACACCCACCGCGTAGGTGACCTGGGGCTGGTAGGTACCATCGCCGTTGCCCAGCAAGATGGACACTGCCGCGTTGCCGGTCGCAGCAATCCCGCGATTGCCAGATCGGTGCGGCCATCGCCATTGAAGTCGCCCGCCACCATGCCCTCCTGGCTGCCGGTATTCGGTGTGCTCCACACGGGGACAGGTTGAAACGGACCGGTCGACGGGGCCAGCGTGGTCGTCAAGGTGAAAGCGTCGGCGCCGGCGGGAAGAGCGGCGATGAGCGTGTAGGTGCCCGACGCCAGGTTCTCGTCGATCACACTGTCCCGATTGCGAGGCGAAAGGCCATCGCTCCGGACAAGCAGTTTGCCCTGGGAGTCGACCAGACTCAAACGCGCCGCCAGGCCCTGGGTGTGAAGGAGTACCGTGAGCCTCCCTTGCGTCGTGGTGTCGATCCGGTAGGTAACGACCTGGCCACCGGGCGGGGGCTCGAGCGGACCCGACCGGACGACCAAGGTGCTCAACTGATTTCCCTGGCCCAGGCCGAATCCGCCGATCGCAACGCCGGAGAGCGTGACCCCCGACCCCGAGATCGTCAGGCCATCGGCACTTCCGGAGGCCGAGTCATCGATCGCGATCAAGGGCGTGCCGGCGTAGCCCGGCTGGGTGGTACCATCGATCAGGACGGACGTCGTGGCGGCGGGCAGGGGAGACAGAAGTGCGATCGTATGAAGACCTGCACCGGAAATCGCAAACTCGATCGTACCGGTGCCGCCCGAGGTCGTGTTGGAATCGAGGATCGCCTGGCGGAGCGAGCCGGGGCCGCTGTCGGCGTCGGTCGTGACCAGGAAGCTGCCAGTGATCACGAGCTGAGACTGGAGCGGAGCCGCGCCACTCCGACTGGGCCGAGATGCCCAGCGTCGCGGAGCCGTGAAATCCCCCGGGGGGCGTGTAGACCATTCCGTCCAAGGCCGCGTTCAGCGCCGAGAGCGGACCCTGATAGGACAGCGAGCCGGTTCCGTCGCCGGAGCCGGTCAATCCCGCGGTCCCCGAGAGTCGGAGTGTCCCGGTCGCGACCGACAGCGTCAGGTCCCAGGTCGGATCGAGGGGCCCCGCAAGGGGATCTTGCAAGACGATGCCATAGCCGGTCGCGGAGGAGAAGATCACCGTTTGACCGGGGACCTGCCGGACGTTCTGCGTAGGGGCCTCGAGGGTCGCCACTCGCAGGGCCGAGACTTCGGAGGTGTCGCCCAGGGGATCGGTGGCGGTGGCCGTGATCACGGGTTTGTTGGCCGGCGTAGGATAAGGAACCTGGAAGAAAGCCCGGCCGCTGGCGTCGGTGGTCACCTCGAGTCGATCCGAGATAATCTTCGGCCTCCCCCGCGCCGCTGGCCGTATAGCCGGCGCCGGCGAACAGGTCGATGCGGTAGGTCGTGTGTGGGGTGACACCGTCCAGCCAGCCCGCGAGCCCGCCGGCGGCGGTGGTGATCACGACGGGGAAGTTCTCGAAGTTGTTGGGTCCCTGGCGGGTATAGGAGGTGTTGTAGGTGATCCCGTCTCCGCCGAGGTCGATGGCCTGTCCGGTATTGGCGAAGATGCGGTTGGCGGTGATCTGGTTACCGACGGAGCTATTGCCCTCGACATCGACACCCGGCCCGGAATTGAAGGCGATCAGGTTGCCCACGGCGGCATCCGTCCCACCCAGGACGTTGTTGCTGGCGCCGTCAAGGATCTTGATGCCAACGCCATTGGGTAGGGCCTGCGAGCCGGTCGTGTCGGTGCCGATTTCGCTGGCCGCAACCACGTTGCCGGTCGCGCCGCTCCCTGTGATGAGGATGCCGGCACCCTGGGAAAAACTGTTGATGTCCAGTCCGCGGACGGTGACATTCGAGCCGGTGATCGTCAGGCCGTCGCCGCCGCCCGCCTGGCTGCCGCTGAGCTCGATCAGCGGCGTGCCGGTGTAGCCCGGCTGGGAGAAGCCGTCGATCAGCACCGACTGGCTGATCGCCGGCAGCGCGGAGAGCGGGGAGATCGTTTGGACGCCCTGGCCCGGGATGGCAAAGTTGATCGCGTTTCTGCCGCCCGGCGTGAAGTCGGAGTCGAGGATTGCCTGCCGGAGCGAGCCGGGGCCGGAGTCCGCCGTGCTGGTGACCGGGAAGATCCCTTCTCTGACGACCACACGGGATTGGGCCACAGGGCGCCTTCGGACACGGCACTCAAGGTGATCGTTTTGATGGCAAGATCGTACGCCAGCGGCGTGAAAATCAAGCCATCGAGCGCGGCGTTGAGGGCCGAAAGCGAGCCGCGGTACGATAACATTCCTGTGCCATTGCCCGAGCCGGTCAGGCCCGAAGTACCTGACGAGCGTCAATGTCCCGCTCGCGACCGACAGCGTCAGCTTCCAGATCGGATCGAGCGGCCCCGCATCCGGGTCCTGCAAGGCGATGCCATCGCCGGCCGCGGAAGAGAAGATCACCGGCTGACCGGGGACCAGCCGGACGTTCTGCGCGGTGCCTGGAAGGCCGCCCGTCGCAGGGCCGAGACCTGGGACGTGTTGCCCTGGGGATCGGTGGCGGTGGCGGTGACCGCGGGTTTGCCGGCTGGCGGAGCATAGGGAACGTCGAAGACAGCCTGGCCGCTGGCGTCGGTCGTCACCTCGAGCGATCCGAGGTAGACTTCGGCCTCCCCCGGGCCGTCCGGATCGAAGGCGGCGCTGGCGAAGAGATCGATGCGGAAGGTCGTGTCGGGCGTGCTGCCGCCCAGCCAGCCCTTCAGTGGACCGGCCGCGGTGGTGACGACGATGGGGAAGTTCTGGAGGTTGTTCGGTCCCTGGCGCGGGGAGGTGGAATTGTAGACGACTCCATTTCCCCCGAGGTCGATGGCCTCGCCGCTGCTGACCCAGGTGGGGCGATAGCCGTAATACCCACTCAGCCAGCCGTCGTTGTGGTTGGTTGTCAGGTCATGCACCGTCTGGTCGTAGGCCGTCTGGCCTTGCCCGTCGTTGAAGGGATAGTCGGCCTTCAGCCCCGGCTCCGTGCCGCTGGGACGCCGTGGTCATGTCCTGGTCGATTTCGCCGGCCGTTCGCACCTCGCTCCAGACATGGACATCGTTGATCTGGCCGACGAAGCCATACCAATACCCGGAAGTGGACGGCCAGGAGTCTGTATACCCGGTCCCGATCTGATTGAAGCTGCCGGGCATGGACGTGAACGCCCCAGAAGCCGACCCGACGAGCTGGCCGTCCAGGTAGAGCGTCGCCGTCCGGGCCGCCCCGTCGAAGACGAGGCCGACGTTGTGCCACCGGCCGTCGTTCACAGGGGCATTCGAGGTGACCTGGAAGATCTTGCTGGAAGCTGCGTCATGCGACCCGCCGTAGAGCTTGCCGTCGGTGCCGACATAGAGCACGGGGACGTATTCGTTTGGGGGATAATAGTACCCTGGACCCGCCGACTGATAGCCGAGGATGACACCGCCGCTGGTGGTCTGGAACGAGGCCTCCAGGGTCTCGCTTTGATCGGGATTGCTGATCAAGCCCAGGGGCAGGTTGACAAAGCCCTCGCCGCTGAACCGGAGGGCCCCCGCGGGGGATGGGGGCGGGAGGATGTCGTTGGCGAAGATCCTGTTGGCGGTGATCTGGTTGCCCACCGAGGTCTGACCCTCGACATCGACGCCCGGCCCGAGATTGAAGGCGACCAGGTTGCCTGCGGCGGCGTCCGTCCCACCCAGGAGGTTGTGTGGCGCCGAAAATCTTGATGCCAATGCCATTGGGTAGGGCCTGCGAGCCGGTCGGGTCGGTGCCGATGACGTTGGCCGCGATCACGTTGCCCGTCGCGCCGGCGATGAGGATGCCGGCACCCTGGACGAAACCGTTGATGTCCAGTCCGCGGACGGTGACATGCGATCCCGTGATCGTCAGACCATCGCCGCCGCCGGCGTGGCTGCCACTCAGGGCGATGAGCGGAGTGCCGGCATATCCTGGCTGGGAGAAGCCGTCGATCAACACGGGGCCTGTGATCGCAGGCAGCGGTGAAAGCGGGGCGATCGTGTGCGAGCCCTGACCCGGGATGGAGAAGTCGATCGTGACGGGGCCTGGGCCCGGGGTGGCGTCGGCGTCCAGGATCGCTTGCCTCAGCGAGCCGGGGCCGGTGTCGGCCGTGGTGGTCACGGTGAAGAGACCGTCGCTGACGTCCAGGCGGGCCCGCAACGCCGGCGCCCCTTCCGAATCGACGTCCAGACTCACCGTGAAGTGCGCGTGGGTCCCCGGCGCTGGGTGTAGCTCAGGCCCTCGAGCGCCGCGTTCAGCGCCGGGAGTGTTCCCTGATAGTGCAAGGTCCCGGTCCCGTTGCCCGAGCCGACCAGACCGCTCAGGCTCGAGAGCGTGAGTGTTCCCTCCGCAACCGAGGCCGTCAGGTGCCACTGCGGGGCGAGCGGTCCGGCATCGGGGTCTTGCAAGGTGATGCCATCGCCCGAAGCGGCCGAGAAAATCAACGGCTGACCGGGGACCAGGCGAAGATACTGAGCCGGCGCCTGCAAGGTGGCCTGCCGTGCGGCGGACACCTCGGAAGTGTTGCCATCGGGGTCGGTTGCCGAGGCGGTGACCACGGGCAGGCCTGCCGGTGGAGTGAACGGGACGACGAAGAGGACCTGACCCTGGCTGTCGGTGGTCACCTCGAGCGAGCCGAGGTAATCCTGGGCCTGCCCCGCGCCGCCTGGACCAAAGGCGGAGCTGGCGAAGACGTCGATTTGGAAGGTCGTGTCGGGGGCGCTGCCGCTCAGCCGGCCCTGGAGCTTGCCGTCGGCGGTGGTGACGACGATGGGGAAATTCTGGAAGCTGTTGGGTCCCTGGCGGGGAGATGAGGAGTTGTAGGTGATCCCGTCGCCGCCCAGGTCGATCGCCTCGCCGGTGGGGGCGACCCAGGTCGGGAGAGAAAAGCCCCATGGCCCTGCCAGTGTGCCGTCGTTGTGGCTGGGTGTCTGGTCGTAGGCCGTCAGGCCCTGCCCGTCGTTGAAGGGGTAGTCGGCCTTCAGCCCCGGCTCCGTGCCGCTGGGTGCCGTGGTCCTGTCCTGACTGATCTCACCGGCCGTTCGCACCCCGCTCCAGACACGGACGTCGCTGATCTGGCCCTCGAAGCCGTACCACCCCCCGTACGTCGCCGGCCGGCCGTTGGCGAATCCGATGCCGACCTGGTCGAAGCTGCCTGAGATGGACGGAAACGATCCCGATGCCGAGCCGACGAGCTGCCCGTCCAGGTAGAGCGTCACCGTCCGAGCCGACCCGTCGAGGACGAGGGCGACGTTGTGCCACTGGCCGTCGTTCACGGGGGCGTTCGAATTGACCTGGAAGGCCGAGCCGGACGCGGAGTCAGACGACCCGCTGTAGAGCTTGCCGTCGGTGCCGACATAGAGCAGAGAGACAGAACCGTCCGAAGGATACCCGCCGGAATAGGGACTCACCGACTGATAGCCGAGGATGACACCGCCGCCGGTGGTCTGGAACCGGGCCTCCAGGGTCTCGCTTTGCCCGGAGCTGTTGAGCAGGCCCTGGGGCAGGCTGACGTAGACGTCGCTGAAGGCGTCAAATCTGAGCGCCCCGCTGTCGCCGTCGGCGAAGATGCGGTTGGCGGTGATCCGGTTGCCGAGGGAGCTGTCGCCCTCGACATCGACACCCGGCCCGGAATTGAAGGCGATCAGGTTGCCCGCGGCGGCGTCCGTCCCGCCCACCAGGTTGCCGCTCGCTCCCGCCAGGATCCGTACTCCGAACTGGTTTGACAGGGCTCGAGTCCCGGTCGGGTCAGTACCGACGTCGTTGGCTGTGATCACGGTTCCGGTCGCGCCCGTGCCCGTGATGAGAACCCCGGTCCCCTGGGAGAATCCGCCGATGTCCAGGCCGCGAACGGTCACGCCCGGGCCGGTAATCGTCAGCCCATCGGCCAGGCCGGCCCGGCTGCCGCTCAGCTCGATCACGGGCGTGCCGGCGTAACCCGGCTGGGAGAAGCCGTCGATCAGCACTGAGCGGGCGATCGGTGGCAGCGCGGAGAGCGGGGCGATCATCCGGACGCCGCCGCCGGGGATCGCGAAATCGATCGTGTTCGTCTTGCCGCTGGCGGCGTTGGAATCGAGAATCGCCTGGCGGAGCGAGCCCGTTCCGCTGTCGGCCGTGTTGATTACCAGAAGCGTGGAGAGCATGGTCCGATTTTCCATGGCTTCCAGCCATGGCCGGAGGCGAAACAGCGTGCCGGGGAACACACAGGGGCGGCGGCGTGTTCGGTGTCGCCGGGGAGGAGGCAGGGACCGCGGCTTGAGGTTTCTCATGGGGCCTGCTTATGGGATGGGTGCGACCCACTTATGTTGAATTTGTTTAATTGTTGGTGGGTTGCACCCACCCTACGCAGACTTGCTCAAACGCGGGACGGCGCTACGGGACGGGGCCAAACGGAGTGGTTTGAGCGCGGGGTCGTTCAGGATCTCCTCGCGCCGGGCCTGGTCGGGAACCAGCTCGAGGGATTCTTTGAGCAGGCCCAGGGCGCGGGTGCGGCAGCGGCGATAGAGCAGCACGGCTCGTTCTCCCTCGCGGTTGACGGTGCCGGCGGCGAACTCCACGGCCTGGGCATAGATGCGGGCAGAGTTGAATAACGACTGCGAGCGTGTGTGGCGATCCTGCTCGGTCGTGGAGGGAAGCGTCCGGACGATTCGAACGGCGGCTTCGGCGTCCTGCATCGCGGGTTGCCACATGCCCAGCCTGATGCGTGCCAGGCCCCTGCCGCCGAGGGCGTCGCACTGGTCGGGAGAGAGCTTCAGCGAGGTCTCGAAGTCGGCCAGGGCCAGGCGTGGTGCATCGGCGAAGTGGTAGGCCCAGCCCCGCTGGTTGTGCAGCCTCGTCCGTGTCGCTGGATCGGGTTCGGGGCGGAGCTCGAGGGCACGACTGAAATCGCTGACAGCGGCGGCGTAGTTTTTGCGGGCCACCCGGGCCAGCCCTCGGACTTCGAGGATGCCGACCGTCGGCTTGCCGCGCACCAGGTACGCCTCGCATGAGCTGAGGACGTCGTCATAGCGCTTCAGGTCCAGGAGCGCCGCGACCCGCAGCGCGCGAGCCTCTGGGTGATCGGCAACGATCTTCAAGGCGGCGGCGCAGGCTGCGAGCACGTCATTGTTCCTTCGATTGGCGAACAGGAACCGGCCCCGCGCCACCTGGTCGTCGGCCGTCTGGGGGCTAGCTTCGGGCTGGCGGCGAATCGCTTCGTCGAGGTCGAGGATTGCCGCGTCGCGCTCCCCTGGCGACAGATTCTTGCGGCTGGCCTGGAGGAGGGCGCGGCTGCGATACAGGCCAGCCAGCGCCGTGGGATCGGCGGTGTGCGCGATGGCCCTGGTCAGTTCCGCGGCAGCCTTGTCGGTCCGGCCCTGCCGCTGATGGACCTGGCCAAGGTTCTGGTACGCCTGGAACGGTCCGGGATTGAGCCGGATCGCCGCGGTCAGGTCGGCGATGGCTGGTTCGAAGTTCCCTGCCTGGACGTGCAGGCCGCCGCGATT
Organism: uncultured Planctomycetaceae bacterium; assembly: GCA_963813575.1. GTDB lineage: Bacteria > Planctomycetota > Planctomycetia > Isosphaerales > Isosphaeraceae > Aquisphaera. The sequence continues at coordinate 351,684 of CAWFAF010000038.1, read as the reverse complement.
GACCAGGAGCACATAACGAAGATCGTCTCCGGGCTCGAGCTTCAGGGCGCTGCGGTAGTCGGCGAGGGCGGCCTGGACATTGCCTTCCTGTCCGAACGCATGGGCGCGCAGGAGGTAGAGCCAGACGAGCTTGGGCTGGCGCTGGAGACAGCCCGTGAGGCCGACGCGGGCTTCGCCCGGGCGGGCGGGAGCGGCTTGCAGCTTGGCGAAGGCCAGCAGCACCTGGGCCCAGAACAGGTCGGGGTTCATTTGCAGCGCGGCCTCGAACTGGGCGATGGCCGCCGGGATATCTTTGCGGGCGTAATGGGCCCGGCCGGTCAGGAAGTGATCCAGAGCGTTGGCCGGAGGGGTCTGTTCGGCCAGCCGGATCTCTTCCGCCGCACCCTTGGCGTCACCGCCGCGGGCCAGACTATCGGCTCGGCGCAGGTGAAACGCCCTGGTCGGCTGGGGTCGCAACAGGGCGGCCCGGTCGAGGATCCGCAGGCCCTCGGCCGATGGGGCCGATTCCGACTGGATCAAGAGCAGGTCGTAGCAGTCGTCGGCAAGGCTGGCCTGTTGCTGAAGCGAGAGGACCGCGGGGAGGGGTTGCACGAGCGACCAGACGTCGTCCGGGGCCGTCGGATTGGCCGCGAAGACCGCCAACGCCGCGCGGGCCGTCGTCCGGGTCGCCCGGCGATTGCCCGAAGGATCGAGGTTGGCGAGCTGGAGGTCGTGGAAGAGGGCCTCGCTCTGCTTATCGAGAAACTCCTGGTAACGTGCGAGTTCCCTAGCCCGCGCGAGCTGCTGGTCCTGGCTCTTCTCGATTTCCTTCAGGAGTCTGCCGGCGCGGTCGTGCTCCACTCGCAGCTCGGTCATCGACTCGATCTTGGGCTGGAGGGCCAGGAGTCTCTCCCGCGCTTTGATCAGAGCGCCGGCGTCCATTTCCTCTCGAGCGCGATCGACCTCACCGGCGCTCCACGACTTCTCTGTGGCGATGCTCAGCATGCGCTGCGTCTGGTAATTGTTGTAAACCACACCCGCGTAGCCAGAGCCAAAGGCCGCCGCGGCGCAGAGGGCCACGATGATCGCAGCGACCGGATGTCTCCTGGTCCACTTGATCACCCGCTCCAGGGCCGAGGTGGGCCGTGCCTGGATCGGCTTGCCATCCAGGTAGCGCTCCAGGTCGTCGGCGAGCGCGGCGGCGCTGTGGTAGCGTTTGTGGGGCTGCTTGCAGAGGCACTTGAGGGAGATCGTCTCCAGGTCGCGCGCCACCTTGGGGACCAGCCGCCTGGGCGGCACGGGCTCGTCGTCGACCACCTGGCGCACCGTCTCGATCGGGGTCTCACCCTTGAATGGCGGACGGCCGGTGAGCATCTCGTAGAGAATAGCCCCCAGCGCATAGATATCGGCGGCCGGGCCGACGGACTTCGTATCCCCTCTCGCCTGCTCGGGAGCCATGTAGCTGGGCGAGCCCATGATCTGGCCGGATTCCGTCTGCTTGGAGTCTGAATCCAGCCTCTTCGCCAGCCCGAAATCCGTGATCTTGGGAACGCCGTCGTCAGTAAAGAGGATGTTCGTGGGTTTGAGATCACGGTGCAGGATGCCGGCCTCGTGCGCAGCCTGAACGGCCCTCGCCAGCGTGACAACCAGCTCGGCCGCTGGGCGTCCCGGCTGAGGCGTGCCCGCCAGGCGAGCATCCAGGTCCCCTCCCTCGAGGAGCTCGAGCGCCACAAACGGAACGTCGCCGAATTCGCCGATATCATAGATCTGCAGGATATGGGGATGGCGGAGCCGCGCGACGGCCTCGGCCTCGACGCGAAACCGGGCCACATGATCTGCCTGAGCCTGGCTGCCGCCGATGATCATCTTCAGCGCCACAAGGCGATTCAGACCCCGCTGGCGTGCCTTGTAGACAACGCCCATTCCCCCCTGCCCCAGTTTGGCCAGGATCTCGTAGCCCGGAATCTGGGCCACGTTACGGTTGTTTTCGACCTGGGGGCGAGCCGCGTTCGACAGGTCGGTGCTTCGATCACCATGTTCGAAACAGATGGGTTGCGTGGCGGGGAGCTTGTTGAGGTCGCAGGTGGCCTGTGGATCGGGGACCTGGTTCGTACTCAAGTCGGCAGTGTCCGAAGGATGCGGTCGATGTGTTGGGGACGAATATCGGCCGTCTCTCGGGAATTGAAGGGGGATTCTTCTGCGCACTTGAGCTCCTGCTCGTGCGGATTCGCCATACCGCCGCAGATCAACACTTCGAGCTCGGTGCTGACATCCTGGGCAGGTTTCCACATGGACCACAATCAGGGCTTCGTCGGCCTCGTCCAGCTCTTGATCAAGCAGCCGGATGAGCTGTTCAGGACTGGGACATGAGGGCATGGAGGTGGTTCCCGCCGCCGGTCGAGCGGCGGATGAATCACGAGAGACGGGGTTTACTACCTTACGATACGCTACCCATCTCCTCCACCTAACACATGACCTCGGTCGATTCAGAGGATTAGAGATGTGAGATCTTCGAGAGGCAGCGGATGGTCCCGATCAAAGACGGCGAGCTGCTGGGCCGTTCGGGGCTATGAGGGACTTTCCGTTCTTTCGGAGCGCGCAGCAGGATCAACCGCGATTTCTCGTTCGGTGTATCACTTCCGTCTCGTCTTGTAGCCTATAACCTGAAGCGCGGCTTCCACCGCCTTGAGGTGGTCTCCCTGGAGCTCGATCCGGCCTTCCTTGACCGTCCCGCCTGTGCCGCAAGCGGCTTTGAGACGCGCCGCCAGAGTCTGTAAGTCGTTGCCTTCGGGATCGAGTGCGCCAATCACGGTGACCATTTTCCCCCTGGGCCGTTTCTCGAGGCTGAGCCGCGCAGTCTGGAGTTCAGGAGCGATGCGCGTCGGCTCGGTCGCTGGCGGCGGGCACTGGCATTCTGATTCCAGCTTGCCGCACCGCTCGCATGAAGGCGGCCGGTCCCAGGGCGTTCCCGCGAACAAGCGTGTCACGACTCGAGGCTCCCGGCGGCTTACTGCTTATTTCGTCGGGTACGTATAACGAGGCTCGAGGGCGACGCCCAGGTTGGCCCGCTTGGCGTAGAGGAACTTCAGGTGGTGGTCGAGGTGGTTCGCATAAGTGGTGACCAGATCGGTCAGGGTGGTCCGCCCGCGCTCCGTGTGATGACCTGTACGTGCGAAATCGCTCTCGGGGCAGCCACGAAGCACACGAGCCATCCAATGCCGGTTGGCCGCGAACAGGTTGACGGCCTCTGAGATGGGCATTTCCGCCGACCGCAACCGGCTGATCCAGGCCGTCTCATCCATGCCGAGCAGGATGGGCTCGGGCTGAGCGATCACGAACTTCATCCGGTCGCCGGCGAGCACATCGCTGTCGACCAGGTGCGCCACCAGCTCGGCGATGCTCCAGGCGCCCGGTCCGGGCCGGGCTTGCTCTTGATCGGGTGTCAGGTCAGACACCGCATAGACTAACACGGCACCCCCGGAGGCGTACCGATCGATCAACGAACTGAGAGCGCTCATGGACGATTCCCAGAATAAAAAGGGACACGAAACGAGCAATTCGAGGCCAACCTCATTCCTTGGCCGGTGCGTTCCGCCGCCAGATGGCGAGCTGGGGTTGATGGTACTCGAGAAACCAGATCTCCTCCTCCACGCCCAGCTCGTTGGCGAAGCGGTGCGCGACCAGGTGATTGACTACTTCGAGACTGGCGGCCAGGAAGTCCGTTCCCAGATCCTTCGGACCACCAGGATTATGGAAGATGAACCGGATGACGAGAACTCGTTCGTCAACCGGCCCGCTGGGCGAGAGGTATCGGCCATCCATCTCGTAGATCGAGTATCCGCGCGACGCCTGGCACAGCGTCTTGATCCATGCTTTCTCGTCGAAGTGGGGATCTTTTTTCTTCTTCGCGATCGAGTTCCTGACAAACGGAATCGCGCGGATCGCACGCTCGTCGAACAGGTCTTCGAGAACCTCTTGAACCTTGCCGAAATAGCCCAGCTTCTTGGGCAGGATCACCTCGTACATCCGCGCTGGCTTCGGTCCTTCGAGCTTGTAATTGGCCATGAAGCGGCACCTCGCGGACCAGGGCACAGCCGTGCGGCGGGGGTTCAATCGGGTTGTAACGGTCCCTGCTCGGGCAGGAGCGGCCTGAGCGGGCAGATCTGGCATCGCGGCGAGCCTTGCTTGCAAAAGTCCTTGGCCACCGCAGTCATCCAGTCCGACAGCCGGGCCAGCTCGTTGGTTCGCTCGCCGGTTGCGTGAATCAAGAAGCTGGCTCACCTCGTCATGGTCGGCCCAAGGTTCGATCCAGCCATGGCGAACCAGGACGCGATACGTGCCTCGGTCAACGGGATACGCGGGCCGCCCCAGCCCGAAGAGCAGAATCGCATCGGCCTTGGCCTGACCAATGCCGCGAATTGCTGTCAACTCCTGGCGGAGCCTGGGCGTTGGCCAGGCCGCTTCATCGCCAGCGTCGTCTTCGTCAGGGAACCGGCCGGCGAACCAGCCGGCCAGCCTCTTGAGCATCACAGCCAAGCGTGGCGGCAGCGTCACTCTCTGATCGCGCAGCGTGTCGAGCAGTTCCGTGGGCTCGACCGCGGCCAGCGCGTCGGCCTCCAACAATCCTGCCCGATCGAGCGCTTCAAGGTACTTTCCGGCGCCAGCCTGCTCCGCGCCTCCCGTGATTCCGGCCGCCAAGACCCGCGCGAGTGGTGCAAGCGCCGTCGCAGCCGGCTTGCGCTGCCCGTAATGAGCGGCGAGAGCCTGGACCACGGAGGGATAATCAGCACTGAGGGAAGGCATGGCGGATCGGTTTGGAAAAAGACCTCGCCGCGCTCAGGACGATTTGGCCTTGGCGACAGCCGCCGCGTACTCGCGCGCTAGCTTGCTTTTGCGCCTGGCCGCGGTGTTGGGATGCAAGACGCGCCTGGAGCCGGCCTTGTCGATCTTGGCGACCGCGGCCCGAAAATCAACCTCGGCCTTGTCGAGATCTTTCGCGGCCACGTCCTGAAGCGTCTTCTTCATCGAGGTCTTCACGACCTTCTTGGCGATACGATTGTGCAGCCGCCGCTTGTTGCCCTGACGCAACCGCTTGGCCGCGGATGGAGAATTTGGCATGGTTCCTTGGTTCTTGAGCAAAGGGTGGGGGCAACCCACCACAAGGTAAAGCGATGCATCCGGCAGGTTGAACTCGACCGGCTCCCCAAAGCAAGATACGCTTAACCTACCACGAAACGGACTTTCAATTCAAGTTTCGAAGGCGTTTGGCGACGTCAAGATACGTGTAATCGACGGCGGCGACCTCATTGTAGTGTTCCTCGGCCGCCTCGTTGTTGCCCAGGGCTTCCGCGACGCGCCCGAGTTGGTAGTGCAGAGCAAGGAAGTTGGTAGTGTCCTCCGCCTCAATACCTTTCAAGGCATCGCGATAAGTACGGTCGGCCAGCTTGAGCGCGCCATTGGTCTCGAAGCTGAGACCCATCTGGAAGAGTGCCTGGGTTTTCAGCGTGGGGCTCGACCGCGCTTGCTGGAACTCGGCGATCGCCTCGTCGTGAAGGCCCGCGCGGGCCAGGCACAAGCCAAGCTGGTAGTGAAGGTTCGTATCCTCGGGGCTGTGGTTCACCCGCCGCCGGTATTCCTTGATCTCGTAATCGGCGAGCAGTTTGGTGACTTGCTCGAGCTTGGCCTTGGCGGCGGCGTCGTCGGGGTGGTCCTTGCAGCGCTGGGTCCAGGAATCGATCGCCCGCTTCATGCGGCTGATCTGCACATCCGCATAGGCCTGATGAAGCATCGGGTCTTTGGGGTTAGCCTTGATCCCCTGCGCCAGGATCTTCTCGGCGGCCTCGAGCTGGCCGCGATTGCGATGGTGCTCGGCAAGGTTCAGGTAGGGCCAGACCTGGGCCGGGTCCTCCTGGATCTCCTTGCGCCATTTCTCCTCGGGAGTGAGTTGTTCCTGCTTGAGACGCCCCAGCTTCGCTCCTAGCTCTTCGGCGGCTTCCGCGGCCGCAGTGCTGGCACGCTTACCTATGGCCTCGGAGAGGCCCGCTCGTTTGATGGTCGCGCTCGCCGAGATCTGGTTGATCTGGCGGTTGGCGTTCTCATCGTTGGGGTTCAGCTTCTTGACTTGCTCCCAGCACGCGATCGCCTTTTGCCAGTGCTCGTTGAGCTCGCACACACGCGCGGCGTGGCGGAAGAAGTCGGCGTCGCTCGCCTGGGCCTGAACTGATTCCAGGTACCATTCCGCGAGCAGGGGATAACCTGCCTGCTCGGCTGCCTCGGAGGCCTCTCTCGCCGTCGCCACATCCCAGGGATTGTTCGTGAACGCCTCTTCGCACACTTCCAGCGCATGGGAATAGTTTCCCTTGCCGCGCGCCGAGCGCGCTCGCATCCGCACCGACTGGTTCTTCGCCCCCGCCAGCATCCCCACCTTCGATGGTTCGTTGTTAAACTTGCGGCGCTGCACGCCTCGCAGCGCCTGACGGTAGGTCAGATTGTCTGGAACGATCTTGCAGGCCTGCTTGTACATGTCGATTGCATAGTCGATATTTGACTTCAACCCGGCCTCATTGCCGTATTGAAAGAACGTACGCGCCTTCTGAACGTCTGGCGAATCCGACTCCGATGGCATCGGCAGCGCTCCTACCCCAACGAGTGCACCGGGCGAAACCGGAATAGCGGCATGATTGGTATAAATGGTCAACTTTGTCATTCTAGTCCATTCCCTCGCCAGTCACCACAGAGGAGAACGGAACTCGGAAGGCTTCGTAGGGCGGAATGCGGAATGCATACGCGTCGAAGTCATGCGGTCGACAGACAATTTCGGGTTGCCTCGCGTGTGACGCGTTTCAGTGGAGGGCCATCGCCATGGCCGGAATCTCTGTACTTCGGGACGCCGGGCTGTCGCGCCTGATCGAGCACGAGAGACTCGAGCTTCTGGCCGACGGATTTCAATTCACCGAAGGGCCGCTCTGGTGCCCTGACGGGTCGCTCTTGTTCCAGGACATCAAGGCCGAGCGCACCTACCGGCTGCTGCCGGATCGCTCGGTGAAAATCGTTCGCGAAAAGACCGAAGCGGCCAATGGGCAGACGTTTGCCGCCGGCGGGCAAATCATTTTCTGCGAGCAGAACGGCCGCAGGGTGTCGCGAATGAGCAGTGGATGGAGTCGACGTTCAGACGGTTGTGGAGACCTGGTCCGGCCGGCGGCTCAACAGCCCGAACGACGTCGTGGCGCGGTCGGACGGCCTGTTTTATTTCACCGATCCCCCTTACGGCGTGGCCCCGGCTGATCGCGAGCTCCACTTCCAGGGCGTCTATTGCCTGGACTTGATTGGAGCGGTGCCGGCCGAGGTTCGCTTGCTCGCCGACGATTTCGAGAAGCCCAACGGGCTGGCCTTCTCTCCCGATGAGACGATCCTCTACGTGTGCGACACGGCCCGCTACCACATCCGCGCTTTCGACGTTGAACCCTCGGGAAACTTCCGAGCCGCTTCCAGCCGCGTTTTCGCCCAGGTTGATCCCGACCAGCCGGGTGGTCCCGATGGCTTGAAAGTCGATCGGGAAGGACGTGTGTACGCGGCCGTGGCGCAGGGTGTGTGGGTCTTCGAGCCCGACGGACGCCTGCTGGGCATCCTCGAAACACCAAAACGCCCCGCCAATCTCGCCTGGTGCGATCGCGACGGCAAGGGTCTTGCCATCACCGCGCAGGACGCCGTCTATTACGCCCGCTTGAAAGTCCCCGGCATTCTGCCCCCGTTTACTCCTGCACCATGATGCGCGACCGATCTCGAGGAGATTGGTCGGCAGGAAGTTCCGGCCCCAGGGAGACAAAGACACGAGTGCTCGTCGGTGTCGGCTCATCTTCCTCGAATGAGCCGACACCGAGTTCGTCGTCAGAAATACACAATGAACCAGCATGAACCGAAAACGGTCTCATGACCGTTCGTTCGATCAATGCGCCTTCCGCCGGGGCGTGACGCTCCATGGCTCGATCACTAGAGGATCGATCGGCAGCGACGAGACAACCGGGGCTGCCGAAGGATCCACTGCTTGAGCAATCAGGCCACCGCCGGCCTGTCCGCCGCCGCCTGCTCCGGTGATGGTGAGCGGCTCACCGAGGTAGCGGGCGAGAACCATGTCGGTCAGGATTTGCTTGGAGTGTCCCACGGCCACGATCTTGCTATCGGAGTTCTGGATCACGACTTGCGTGAAAGCGTCCGCGCCGGGACCGAAGTTTGTGGTCACCACTCCCGTCCCCTGTGGTCCAAAAGCGGTGTCAAGCTGCCCGCCGGGCGTGAAACGCATCAAGAGGGCCTGGTCGACGGTGCCGGGTACTCCACGATAGCCGGTCACCTCGCCTGCCAGAACGATTCGCCCCCGAAGGTCGATCGCGACAGAATTGACCACCGGCGAAGCATGAGCGAGGTGGAGTTGACTTGCCAGATTCACCGTAACCGTGGGGAACTTCGGAGCGCCGCCGATCGTGTAAGCACTCAACTGAACGTCGCCGGGGCCCATGCCTTTGCCGACCGTCGTCGCCGAAGCGAACCAGGTCCCGCCTGGTGCGAAGGCTACCGCTCCCAGTGTTCCGCTGATCGGGCTGTCCGTGACCATGGCGCCGCTCAGGGTGAACTGGCAGACCTCGGGCTTCTGATTGTTGGTCCCCACAGTGACAATCGAGGCGCCCCCATAGTTGGTTGCGGGCACGACCGTCGCTGCTGACCAGATCTCGTAGACGTAATTGCCGACCATCGGCACGACCGGACCAAGGACCTTGCCCGCCGAGCCAAAGGTCAGGTCAGGGACTCCAACAAGGCCGAACCGGGCGACGAAATTGGCGCAGTACGCCACTGCACTGCTAGACTTCGCACCGGTTGCCATCCCTGCCACGATTAGCTTGCCCTGGGAATCGAGCGCGGCGGTCTCGACGTAATCCTTTGGCTGGGCGTAAGTGTTCATGATGCTCGTTGTAATCTTGCCCCTCCCCATGCCGAAGGTGGGATCAAGCTTGCCGTCCATGGTGTAGCGTGCGATGCCGACCTGGACCGTCGAGCCGGAGGCACCGGCTTCTCCCACGGCGTAGAAAGTTCCGTGGGCCTTGTCGATCAGAATTTGCTCGATCTGGTCGTTTTTCCCTGCGAAGTCGGTCACAACCTGTCCGCGGACGCCGAAGGACAAGTCAAGCTGACCGGCGCTGGTGTAGCGCGTGATCTGGAAATCTGTGCCAGTACCGCTAAACGGATTGTTGAAGACGGATCCGACCAGGACGGACCCATCGCTCTGAATGGCGGTCACACTCGGCGTTTGCAGGTTCGGATTGAGGACGTAACCGGTGCCGAGGGCAAACGAGGGATCGAGCGATCCCGCCGGCAAAACGCCGCTCAGCAGGCAGCGATCATCGAGCCGCTCCAGATCCGGGCGTGTGTGGTGCGCAGCATGGACGACTCCGGCGAGTGCCGGAAAAAGCTTGTGATGTCGCATCGTAAGTCTCCCACTCCATCGGGCCTGGCTCGGCCGCACGGGGCCAGCTTCGGCCCGCGTTTCGGGTGTCTAGGAAACCGTGGCTTTTGTGTCCACTTCTCGTTCTTCAGCGACGAGCCTCTGGACCGTAGGTCCAACCGCTCATTCCCGGAGCTTGACCCGGCCGCCTTGCGCGGCGGGTCGTCAAATCTGGGAGGTTGTGAAGAAGCTCCGGTTCGATTCCTTGAGAACACGTCTCGCCGCGAGCAATCGTATTCGGCCTCGATGAACTCGAATCGGACGCGGCTGCCCGAGACGATCTCCTCATCCCATAAGGATCTCCTTGATTACCTGGCGACTCTCGGATCAGATCTTCCCTTCGTGCGGCCAGGCCGGGAAAAACTCGATCCCTCCTTACCGCGAACAGAGATCGCCTCTCGAAGGCGATCGGAGCTGACGCCTCGGCCAACCATCGTCCAATAAAAAAACCCCGACCCTGCACAATTTCGCAAGGTGGGGCCGCCTTAGCCGAGTTGTCATTGCCCGTCTCGAGCAATCACAATTCCAGTAGTAATGCCACTTTGGATGTGAGTCAAGCCCTCAGTGGTCGAAGCCGTCGGATTCGTTCAACAATCTTTGTTCATCTTGCAGAGCCGGGTCGTCTCGCCGAGTGTGTGCCCTCCTCGGTCTGCCTGGGTCTGGCTGCTTGGCCCTGAAGGCAAGGTCCTCGCCAGAGACTTGCGTGGCGATGCGATCAAGCAGGCCGGCACGATGGTGCTGCGAGCCAGGTGAAATGTCCAGAGTTGTTGATTTCGATCCGCTCGTCTGGCGCTCCGCGTTCATGATTTCATCGCTGTTCAAGAGCCAATGAATCGAGTAACATGAAAACTTGCGTCGGGCCAGCGCGAGGCTCTTCCAGGCCGGCCTGCTGACGAGTCCTGGGCCTTCTCCCACCGCTTGGGCCTGGTCGATTCGGTTACCGGAAGCCCGACGAACGTGAAATTGTGTTCCCGTGTTCCGGCCAGAACCTCGCCTGGCCGGGGCTGGCCGTATCAGGAGATGCGCGTGGCGAAAGAAGAACCGATCCGCACCGAGGGCCGCATCGTGGAAGCGTTGCCCAACACACAGTTCATGGTCGAACTGGAAAACGGACACCGAATTCTCGCCCACATTGCCGGCAAGATGCGCAAAAATTTCATCCGCATCGTCCCCGGCGATCGAGTGACCGTCGAGATCACGCCTTACGATTTGACCAAAGGTCGAATCGTCTACCGGGAACGTTGAACTCCCACCGCATTCTGCCGGCCACGATCGGCGCCGTGTCAATCATTTCCTCCGCCACCAAAGGCTGTGATCCAGTCCCAGCGACAGTGCCTGGGCCTCGATCTCGCGTCGAAACCTCGCGGCGTCGAGTGGATACCCAGCGGTGGGCCTCAGACCATCCAGCCTTCGCGCCCAGAAGGCGTTGAAATGGTCCATCCAGATCTCGCGTACGGTCTTGCTGACCATCGATGCAAGTGCGACAAGCCCGTTCGAGCCGTCAGCTCGCGGCGACAGACTCACGGTCATCGTCCGACTCGCGTCGCTCACGGAATACCGGCTGAGATCGGGCCCCTCGACGCCACGCCCGATCCAGGTATCGGGAAGGGCCGCGACCAGAGGTTCAAGATAGTAGTGGCGGCCGCCGTGTTTGTCGCACTCGAGATGCGTCGCCAGACCGTCCCCCGCCAGGTCCCAGGCAAAGCGAAGCAGCTCCTCGAAGACGCTGAAATGGACCCTGGCTTTCGACCCCAGATCAGCCAGCAGGGCATTGAACCGCGCCGGGCCCAGAACCACGGTACGCACCGCGACGATTCGCCACGCGTGGCCTGGCGGTTCGAGATGCTTCCGCGCTGCGTGGCTCGCGAAAATTGAAAGAGACTCCGCCCTGGGCCATCGCACGCCAGCCCCGGAGGAATCGAGCCAGTGCCCCAGTTCGACTGTTTCGAGTGAGCCGGCACCGAGCACGCGCAGCAGCTCCGCCGGGTCGCACGGTGGGCCAAAACCCACGGCCTCGATCACGGCCAGGCAGGCGGCTTCCAACCGACCGCGGCCCTGGCCGCCCCGAAGAACGGCCTTGGAATCGTCAATCCAGAGCCGGTTGGGATCACCCCCTGCGCGGTCCACCGTGGCGGAAAGGTGCGACCAGAGGTCCGGGCACGGGGCAGAGCCGTTGGCCAGCCCGGCCGCGGCAGCCCCCCGGTCTTCCGCGACCACGGCGGTCATCACCAGCGGCCCGAGGTTGGGCCCGTAACCTGCCTCGTCGATTCCAACCCAGCGCACGGTTTGTTCCACTCCTTCAAGCCTAGACTCGAATCTGACCTATGCTAGAGTAAGCGCCCAGCGATTGACACGGGCTGTCAACCCGTAGCGCGAGGCATGATTGAATGAACAAGCTCACCCACGAATGTGTTGCCACCCGGAGACTCGCCGCATGCCACGTCCGCTCGGAACAAACAAGCTTCGCCCAATGGTCGAGCCGCTCGAGGGGAGAGCACTTCTCAGCGGTGCCGCTCATGCGCTAACGCGCGTCGCGCACCCTGTCATGATCAGTCAGGTTCACTCCAGCGGCATCAAGTCCAGCTCGGCCGGATCAGCAGCCGTGATGAATGCGATCTTCGGCGGGATGGGAAGCGAGTACATCAAGCTCATCCAGCACGAGGTCAAGAACCTGGGAGCCGTGCTGAGCAGCTTCATGGGCGGCAGGCTGCGTCAGTATTCGATCCCCGGTCTGACGGTCAAAACTCCGGTGGTCCAGCCCGAGTTCCATGGTCAGCCTTATGACCAGTTGCTCCCCACGGCGGCCGGCGCGATGGTGCTCAAAAGCAACGTCGTCGAGCTCGGCGCGATCACTGCGCGGTCCGTTCCACGACCCGAACACTTCGTACTATGTCTTCGCTCTCAATCGAGGCGCGGGCAGCAAGTTGGGACCGACGTTTCCCGCCCGACCCGGCATCACGCCTGACACCCTCGTCACGCTGACGGTTGGGCCGTACGGCTCCTCGGCCACGGGAACAATTTCCGACCTAACCAATCATACGACGCAAACGATTGCACCCTCGAGCATCAAGATCATCGGGCCCACGGTTCGCGTCTTTCTGAACACCAGCCAGTTCCCCTCAACCGGCTTGCCGCTACAGAAGTACAAGTTCGCCTTCTGGACGCAGACGCAGCTCGGCGGCGACATCACCACAGTTGCCGATTTCGCACCCGAATCGACGATGATCCCGATTGGCGTGCAGAAGAACGTGGCGGCCACGCGATGACGATCGCACGATGGCCATGATCGTGTGGCCACGAGCAAAGGCAGAAGGCGACTTCGCCTGTGGATAACGGCTCTGTACTGTCGAGACGGATGCTTGCAACAGGGGCGGGCTCCAGGTAGCGTGACGGTGCGCGGTTGTCTTTTCTTGTTTTCGTTGCCGTCGCCGTTCTCGTCTTCGTCTCGCGATCGCGCGCCTTTCTCGAGGGGAGTTTGCCATGCTCTTGGGCGAACTGCGCGGGCGTCAACGACCGAGGACCACTCGGCCGCGTTTGGCCGTGCTCGGATACGTGTTGCTCGTGTCTGTTGGAATGAACAACGCGGGTGCGGGCCTGGCTCGGGCACAAAATGATCTAACGTCGCTCGACGCGTCGGCCGTGCGCAGCAGGCTGGTCGTCTTGCGCGTGGGCGACGGTGACGATGCGCGACAAGTCGTCGTGCTGGGCCGTCCCAGGGTCGCCCCAGGCTTCGCGGACTTTCACCAGCCGGCCAGGCCCGATATGCTGCCGCGCGAGATGGTGCGCCAGGCCGTGCTCATTGCCGCCCGTGACGAGCTGGGCGCCAGCACACGTGACGAAGTCATTGACGACACCCAAGTCGTTGACAAAAACGCGGAAAAAGGCACCGTGGAGGTGATCTCGTTCATCCGGGACAATCGGTCGCGCGAGCAAATCCGGCGCGTGGATAGGGAGCACATCGAAGCTCTCCTCGCGCACCAAACGCCCACCAAGCCGGGTAAGAACCTTGACCTGCTCGAGCTGCTGACAAGCGCCGAGGCCCTGTCGCGCGAGCGGTTTCCCGGGGTCTTGAAAGGTCTGGGCGTAGAGGGCACGCCGAACGCGATCGAGAACGACGCCGGGCTGCCCGAGCAGGTGGAAGATCAGCTCACGAGCCTGGGGTTTGTCGAGGTGCTCCTGGCCGTGCGCAAGCTGCATCGGGCAATCCGATCCGACGGCGAATCACTGGCGCGGGTGGGTGCCTTGGTGCGAGGCTACGCGTTGCTCGGCGTCCTGACCGAGTTTCAGTGGCATCCCGCGCACCGGGCGTTCAAGGCCCGCTCGCTCTTGTATGCACAGCGGCTGATCGCGCGGGCCCCGGGGAGTCCGTGGAGTTCCTGGCATCGCGCGTTTGCCCTGGCTCTTGTAGGGCGGCACCGAGAGGCCCTGGCCGATCTTAACGAGGCGAAAATCAAGGCGGCCGGCGACGCGAAAGACGCCCCGGCGGCTCCCGACTGGGTCGAGCTCATCGACGCCTATGCACGTTACGACTCAAGGAGGCTGGCCGGCAGGGAGGGCCCGCAGGCCAAGCTCGCGGCGCTGCTGCGCATGCTCGCGCTGGCTTACCCGCGGTTGACGGCCGTCGGTTTGCAGGCCGACCGGAACATGATTCTGCTCGAGCCCCACTGCTTTCGCGCCCACGATGCGATGTGCGATTTCTTCGGAGTATCCACTCAGCATGTGTCCACGGTGATCGGGCCCCAGGCGCTCGATCACTTCGTGCGCGAGAAGCTCCCGGCCATGATCGAGCTGCCCGCCAGCGTGAAAGACCGCCTCGATGGCAAGCCACCGGTCATCGAGGTGGCCGAGCTCTTCGATAAGGCAGGCGCTTCGGATAGCGACGCCAATGAGCCTTCATGGGGCGTTCTGGGCCACTTCCTTCGCGAGACCCGGTTCGTGCAGATCTTCCGGCGTCTTTACTTCATGAAGGTGATGTTAGCGGTACCCGTCGCCGACTACTGGAACGAAGTCCAGCAGGACGTCGCCGGCCATCGCTATCGCCCCTACCTGGAAAAGCTGGCGCTGCCCGTGCGCGACACGGCCGAGGGTTTCTCAAAATTCGCCGACCAGGTTGACATGGCCGACATCGAGACGACCGAATCGCCGATGACCCGCAGCCTGTGGAACCTGAACCGGCCCCGAGCGAAGGCCGCCTGGAGCATCGCCATGGCCCACGAAGACGAGACCGCCGAGATGGCCAGGTCGATGGCCGAAGCTCCCGAGGGAAACAAGGCCGATATCGCGCGTGAGATCCTCAAGGTGAGCCCCTATCATCCTTACGCCCGGTCCACTCTCTTGACCAAAGACTGGGACAGCGTCAAGGACAAAGCGGCCCAGTGGGAGCAGGAATCCAGCGATTCACCGGCCGTGCTGGCCGCCCTTGGCGTACATTATGGTAATATCAAGAATTACGCTGAAGCTCAGCGCGTGCTGTCGCGGTACATCGAGCTCTCACCGGATGCCTGGGCCTATCAGAGCCTGGCCGCGACCTACAAGGAACAGGGCAATCCCGATCGCTGGAAAGAGACGCTCGACGAGTTCCTTAAGAAGGTGGAAGATCCCGGCCTCGACCACGCCAAGGTCCGCGTCGAGATCGCCAACTACTACATGGGGCTGAAGCAGTGGGACAAGGCCAAGCCCTACGCCGAAGATGCCGCCGCGACCTGGGCCGGCTGGGCGATGAACTGCGCCGCGAAGTGCGCGGAGGGCGAGCAAGACTGGCAGCGCGCCGAGGCCTGGTACAGCCGAGAGACCGAGCGTTATCCCGATAGCTCCTGGGCGGTCTGGTACTTCTTCTGCAAGCGCACAGGCCAGGGAAACCTCGAGGCCCGCTCGAGCGTCTGTGGAGCAGTATTTGACCGCTCGCGCCGATCGGCCCGACCTGTTGAACGAGGAATACGCCGGCTGCTACTACTGGCTGGATGGACAGATCGACAAAGCGAAAGAGGCATTCCGCAAAGCCTACGAGCAACGGACGTCAGTCTCCGCCGGGCTTTGCCTGGCAATGATTGGTGACGACGAGAAAGACGCAGCCAGGCGCGACGTGATCCTGAGGGAGCTGACGACCAAGCACAAAGACAAGGCCCCCAAGTCGATGGCCGTCTGCCAGGTGCTCATGGACACGGTTCTCAACCCGGGGGAAACCAAGCCGCTCGACGCAGCCGCCATTGATGGTGCCCTGGAAGTAATTCCCGAGGCCGGCCGGGGCAATGCCGAATTCTTCGTCGGCTGGTTCCTCAAGAATCACGGCGATGCTCAGAACGCGAAGAAGTACCTCGAGCGTTGCTCGAGGTCGCAGCATACTTTGTCGTGGTATCGCTATCTCGCCGACGCCGCGCTCAAGCGGATGACTGGAGATTGACGTTTCTGCCCCTGGCTCTCTTCAGTCCGTTCGGATGCATCCTCCAGGATATCGACTGCGGAACTCCTTCTGAGCCAACCAGATAGTCACTCATGAGTTATCAATCCATCATCCCGCTCAAGACGATTGGCCTCCTTGGCGGCACCAGCGGATTCGCGACCCGCGAGTGCTATCGGTTGCTCGACGAGGGAGTACAAAGAGCCCTCGGCGGCCATAACGCCGCCGAGCTTCTGCTGTACAGTGTCAACTTTGAAAACATCAGACGTTACTTGCGCAATGGCCAATGGGACCTCATCGGTGACTATCTGGTCGAGAAGGCCATGCGGCTGGAGAAAGGCGGCGCCGATTTTCTCTTACTCGCTTCCAACACGCTGCACCGGGTTGCTCATCGGATTGTTACGGCAGTCAACATCCCCTTCGTTGACATGCTCGACGTGACCGCGTCGGCCATCACCCAACGCGGTCTCAGGCGTGTTGGCATGCTGGGGACGATGCCGGTCATGAGCGATGTCTTCTTCCGTGACCGATATCGAGAGCACGGGGTCGAGATCCTGAGCCCTGACGATGCGGCGAAAACCGATGTCGAGCGCATCATTTTCGATGAATTGTGCCACGGCCGATTCCTACCGGCGTCGAAGGAATTTTATCGCGAAGTGATCGAGACCATGAGACACAAGGGTGCAGAGGGGGTTGTCCTGGGCTGCACCGAGATCAAGTTGCTCATCAGCCAGGCCGACATGCCGGACTTCCCGGTTTTTGACACCACCACATTACACTGCCGGAAGGCCGTTGAGCTGGCGATTCCGCGGGGATCATGAATCCACGCGGGACGACCGAGACCCATGATTCAAGACTGGCGGAATCGCCACGCAATGCCGATAGTTAACTTGGCGTAGCTATCAATGAGGGGGTGAAATGGGGTGGCTTCTGGTTCGATCGAGCCATCGGGCCGGGCGCCCTGGAACCGGCCGATCACTCGGTTCAGCAAACCAATCCGCTGGTAAGGGCTTAGTTCGATGGCAGAGCGCCGCGAATACCATGTCCGAGGTAGACGTACCGGCCGCCGGTTTTTGCTTGAGGGCCCTGACGTCGAGCTAGAGCCGCGCCTCTTGCTCACGACCGGGTTCCGCCAGGCCTTATCACACAGCCATGTTCAGGTTGCTCGCCATCCAGTCCAAGCGGCTCATCCTCACCGAATCACTCCCACGGCCGAGATTAATTACGAGTACGCTTTATTCGTAGCTGATTTCGAACAGGCGAAGGCCTCATATATCGACTCGCTCTCGAGCGGAAACACGGGCACAGCCACGGTCACTGCAAATGTAACCACGGCGTACACTGCCGGCAACGTGCAAATCGAGGTGGATAATGCGTCCGTGTTCGGATCCAACGGGACGTTCGCGTCGCCGCTGAATGCGACCGCGAGCGTAGGAAGCGTCACCGTCGGGACGTTCTTACTCACGGGGCGCTCCGGGAACCTGCTGCTCATCGACACAACGGAGTCGAGTCTGGTCAACCTGAATCCGGGCACGGTCCTGACAGCCAGCGTTCCTACGTCGGCAGCGAGCAGCGCGGGGGCAATTTTTCCCACATTCATCAACGCTAGAGCGCAGGAAATGGCGATCAACCTGGTCGTCTACTTCAACAACTCCCCGATCAAGCTTCCCACCTTCAACGCTCCACCACACACACCGACTCAGCGGGGGGCAATCCAGTCGTTCATCTATCAGCAACTGGCCAGCGGTAGTCCAAACAGCCTCGTGGGGTCCCTCCAGTTGATTCCTCTCCCCGCCACCAACGGCTCGGATCTGGACATTTACAATCAGGCTGTGGTCGCAGCCATCGAGCAATCGCGCCAGCGCGTCCTGGGCGGAGTGAACCAGATCTTCGCCGGCAAGCTGAGAGTGGCTGCCCCACAACCGGCCAACCGCCTGGGAACGTTCCCGACCACGACAACCACAGTATCGAACGGTTCGACGCCGGCAGGGAGCACCACGCCAGGAACAGGAACGTAGTCCAGCTTTGTTCGAGGAGAACGAGGAATCGCGCGATCAATCACTTCGCCTTCCGCTTCGCGGCTGGCTTGACGGCCGCGGGGTGGTGGGGTGGTGCGTTAACCTTTGCCGGCGCGGGAGAGGCCTTCTTCAAAGGGTGCTTCGGCGGCGGGGTCTTTTTCTTGGCGGGCAGGTGTATCGGAGCCGCACGAGTCGCGCGGACCGCCGGTCTGGTGCTGAAGACCATCTGCGAGACCGGCCCGGCCGACGAACCGGAGTAATTCGCGTCGCCTTCGTAAACCGCATAAATGGAGTGATTCCCCTTCGCGAGGGCAGATGTCGTCAGCGTGGCCGTCCCGTTAACCACCGCAACGACGCCGATCGCATGCTTGCCGTCATAGAACGTGACGACTCCCGTCAGGGGAGCTAAAGCAGGCCCCGCGGCTGCGACGCTGACCACGAACGTTACCGGCGGCGCCACGGCAGCCCTGATGAGCGGCCCGAGGAACCTCGAAGTCGACGCCCCCGCGCTTACCGTGAGAGTGCCGGGGACGAATGTGATGTGATAATCAGGCGATGTCGCACCCGAGACGGTGATGGGGTATGTGCCTGCCGGGCTGGAGCTGGTCGCGGTGGTGGTCAAGATCGCGGGCGACACGAGGCTGGCGGCTGTGTCTCCGTTGACCAGGCCGATGTAGCTAGCGGTGAGCCTGGGACTGACTCCGAGAGACTGGCTTGTGCTGTTAGCCGCGATCGTCAATGGTGCCGGCGTGACGGCCAGCACTCCGGGTGCGAACGCGAACGAATACAGTTGAGACTGGAGTGAGCCTAGGTCTGGCAGGATTGAGTAATCTCCCACATGGCTGGTCAAGACCGCGGTGGTTGTGAACGACGGTGTCCCGGTCACGTCATTGGTGCCGCCGATGTACCCGCTGATCGTGTAAGTGAAGCTCGGATCGCCGGCGCCGTAGGCCCGGCTGGCATAACTGGCCGTGATCGTAAGACCAGCCTGACCGATCGTCAGCGTGCCGTTCAAGGAATGCGCGAAGTCGAGTGAGTAGTTGGTATTGGCCACAGCCAGAGTACCTGGAGCAGCGGTGATTGGATAGCTTCCCATCGGGCTGGTCGCGACGGCCGTCGTCGTCAGCACAGGCGACCCGGTCAGACCGCCTTCGGCGACCGAGACGGACGTCTGAGGCTGATCTTCTCTGACGACCGTGTACGTGAATGCTGGAAGCTGTGCGCCGTAGGACTTATTTGCATCCTGGACTTTGACGATGAGAGAGGCTTGAGTGATCTTCAGCGTGCCGGACAGGAAGCCCTGGAACACGTAATTGGTCGCGCTCAAGCTGCCTGGCCCAACAAAAATCGGATACGTTCCCAGAGGACTGTTGGCTTGGGCCGTCGTCACCAGGTCCGGTGCGCCAGTTACGCCGCCAGTTAACGCCGTCTCGCCATTGGCGAACCCGGTGAGGGTGTAGCCGAGCACCAGGTTGGTAATACCGTAACCGCGAGTCGCATCGACGGCCGCGACGGTCAGGGGCGCCGGTGTGATCGTCAGCGTTCCGGGCTGGAAGCTGAAGGTGTAATTCTTGGACTTCAGCGTCCCGGCTGCGGGTGTGATCGGATAAGTCCCGACGGGGCTGGTGGAAGTAGTCGCGGTGGGGTTGCTAGGACTGCCCGTCAGGTCACTGGTGATGATTGTCTCGCCGTTGACAAACCCGGTAATCGTGTCATCGATCACCGGGTTGACTGCGCCATAAGGGCGTGTCGCGTCGCCTGCCGTGACTGTCAGCACTACCGGCGTGATGGTCAACGTTCCGGACTGGAAGGTAAAGGTGTAGTTTGATGACGACAGTGATCCTCGCGCCACGACGATCGGGTAAGACCCGGCCAGACTGTCCGCCGTTGTGGTTGTGGAGACACTCGGCGATCCGGTTACATCACTGGTGGCCAGTGTCTCGCCGTTCACGAAGCCATTGAAGTTGGGGGGTTTGAGGGCAGGATTTTCCTGGCCATAGGGCCGTGCCAGGCTGTTGGTGGTGACGGTCAGAGGCGCCGGTGTGATCGTCAGCTTGCCGCTCTGCACATGAGTGGAATCGAGTACATAGTTGGGATCGGCGTAGAGCAACGTTCCCGCGCCGATGACGATGATGTATGTACCCGCCGAGCTAGAAGGACCCGTCGCGGTGGTTGCGAAAACCGGTGCGCCGGACAGCTCGGATTGCTCGAGGAAGTCGTTCCCGACAAAACCGGTGACGCTGTAGGCGAAGCCCGGGTTGATGTCGCCGTAGGTCCGGGTCTGGTTGAGAGCAGTGAGGGTCAGGACCACCGGCGTCACGATCAATGACCCGGACTGGAACGCAAAGGTGTAATTCGTCGCCAGGAGCGTACCAGTCTCCAACGTGATTGGGTAGAACCCGGGGGGGCTGGACGCCGTGGCCGTCGTGATGATTGGTGCGCCTGTCACGCCGCCCGTACTTGTCGTCTCACCGTTGGCAAAGCCGGTGATCGTGTAGGTCAGTCCGGAGTTGCGCTGCCGTAGGGGCGAGAGGCGTTTCCGGCCGTCACGGTCAAGACGACGGGCGTGACGGTCAATGTGGCCGGCAGGAACGTGAAAGTGTAGTTGGTGGAGTCGAGTGAGCCCAGGCTCGGCGTGAAAGGGTACGACCCAACCGGACTGGTGGGCGTATCCAGACCGGGCTTACCGGTGTAAGCGTTGCCGCTTGTATCACCGTTGACGAAGCCGGTGACCGTATAGTTCATCACGGGGGCCGCGGCGCCATAGACGCGGGTGGCGACTACGGGTGTGACGGTCAGAAGCGCGGGCGTCACCTCAAGCTGTTCAGTCACGAAGCTGAAGCTGTAGTGTGACGACGACAGCGAGCCGCTCCCCAGGAAAAGCGGGTAAGTCCCGACCTGACTGGACGCCGCGGCGCTTGTGGAGACGTCCGGGGATCCGGTGAGGTCACTGGTGGCCAGCGTCTCGCCGTTCACGAAGCCGCTATAAATGGGAGTCAACGCGGCATTTGCCTGGCCGTAGAGGCGTGTCATCCTGTTGATGGAGACAACCAGAGGGGCCGGAGTGATCGTCAGCTTGCCGTTCAGGAACCGTGGGTCAAAGGTGTAGTTGAGGTCGGCGTATTTCAGCGCGCCTTGGGCGATCGTGATAGAGTAAGTGCCCACCGGGCTAGAAGAACCCGCCGCAGTCGTGAAAACCGGAGTGCCGGATACCTTGGATTGATCGAGAAACTCGCCGGCGACGAAGCCCTTGATGACGTAGGTGAAGAGGGGGTTGACGCTGCCGTAGCTCCGGGTCTGATCGAGGGCGGTGAGTGTCAGCTTGGCGGCGACGACGTTGATGATGACGGTGCTCGTGTCCTGCGGGTCGTAGTTCAGATCACCGAGGTAGTGTGCCGCGAGCGTGTGCCGGCCGAACGTGAGCCGGTCGAAAGAAAAAGCGCCGCCCACCGGTACTGGGACGCCAGACGAATTGCCGTCCACCATAAGTTGGAATGCGCCGGTCAAGGGGCCGACTGGTGGGTTATATCCGGTGCTCACGTCCGGTTTAACGGTCAAAGAATCGCCCCACGTGATCGTCGACGGGGCGACGCCAAGTGTGGTCGGGGCGGCATACCTCTGACCGAGCAGGACGGCAAATCGCTGGTCGTTTGGGGCGACCGTGACGAGGTCGAGCCTGGGATTGTTCACGGTGGTGCCGCCCAGCTCAAAAGAGGTCTGGTCCCCGTTCAGGTTGCCAAGAGCAACAGCGGAAGGAAACTTGCCCACGACCTGGTCTACATAGTTGACCTCGGGAGCGAAGGTTCCATCGCCCATGCCGACAAACACGCTGACCGAGCTGAGATCCGGTTCAGTCGTGGCGATGTCGGCGTAGCCGTCACCATCGAAATCGGCTGCCACCACGGCCGTCGGCGATTTGTCAGTGGGAGTTCCCTTGACACTGATCGTGGTGGTTCGCTGCACCCCAAAGCTGCCGTCGCCGTTACCAAGCATGACGTTAATGCCGCCCTGGTTGCTATCGGCCGGACCGAACGTGGCCGTGACCACGTCATCGAAACCATCACCGTTAAAGTCCCCGACAGCCACGTCCGAAGGATTTGATTCCGTGATGTTCTGACCGTCGATACTCAGGGTGATTGGTATATCCAGACCGGGCCGGAACGTGCCGTCGCCGTTGCCGCGCAGCAGAGTGTCGGAATTACCCTTGGAATTGGCAGTGACGAGATCCGGATGGCCATCTGCGAAGAAGTCACCAATCGCCACTGCGACGGGGCCTTGGTTGACGGCGTAATTCGTTTGCGATGGGAACGTCCCGTCGCCCTGCCCGATGAAGACGCTGACGCTGTTGTCCGCGGAATTGGCGGTGACGATGTCGGGGTTGCCATCACCACTGAGATCAAGGACGGCAATGGCTTCGCAGTCCGTGCCAGTAGCCAGCGCTGTCGGCGTACCGAATGTGCCACCCCCCTGATTCAAGAGAACCCAGATCTCCTGGTCGGCGGGGTCGGCCGCGATGATATCCAATCCGTTTCTGCCGTCCAGATCAGCAAGTTTGACCGACGTGAAAGATGCAGCCCCGGGGACGGCAATGACCAGCGGGGCCCGAACTGTGCCATCGCCGTACCCCAGAGAAATTCTTATGTCGTTCGACGTGGTCGTGGTGACGATGTCGGCGAATCCGTCTTGGTTGACGTCGCCAATGGCGACCGCAGTGTTGACGGCGCCGGTGCTGTACAACGAGGCAGAGCCGAAGCTCAGCAGACAGCGGTCTTCCAAGAAATCGAGCGAGGGCCTGGCCTGGCGGCCGCGCCGATCTCGATGAGAAAATACCAAGCCAGAGCCAGGGTGTTTCCGCGCGGTGGTGGTCTCAGCCAGTCGCATCCAGAACTTGCCCTGCATAGTGCGAATCTTTCAGAAAGAAGTCGGAGTGCACGGCGCGCGGCCGGCAAAGCGAGCAGGCGCGCCCTCATCTCAACCCTAGGACACGGCCAGGGCTTCATCAAATCCGGCTCAAACCTTCCACCGAGGGGAGCGGAAGGCGTATGGCAGCGGAACAAGCTGAAGGCCAGGCACTTGCGCAGACTGCACCCCTGGGCTGTAGCACTTGCCATTCTCGAACGGGTACGATGCCCGAGGCAGAAACGCCCCCGACCCCGAACCCCGAGGAGCAGTCATGGACCTTACCAGGCGTCAGTTCGTCCCGGCCGCCGCAACCCTCGCCGCGCCTTTCCTGCTGAATCCAGACGCCTTTGGCGAAAACACGCCCCTCGTGCTGAACCTCCGCTCGCGTACGAAGAACGAGGGGACGATCTCCGTGGTGGAGAAAGCGGCGGCCTGGCCTGCGGACAAAACCGCGATCATCGTCTGTGACATGTGGGACGATCACTGGTGCAAGTCGGCCGCGGCGCGTGTGGCCGAGATGGCCGGCCCCCTGAATCAGGTGCTCCGCAAGGCGCGTGGCCGGGGTGTTTTCATCATCCACTCGCCCAGCACGGTGACTTCCTACTACAAGGACACTCCCCAGCGGCTGCGCGCTCGAAGGGCCCCCGCGTCAGCCACGCCAGTCCCGCTGGCAACATCGCAGCGGTGGGGGACCGCATGGTGCTGGCCAGACGCGAAGCATGAGGCGGTCTTGCCGATTGACGACTCCGACATGGGCTGTGATTGCCAGGTGAAGTGCACCATCCGCGACGCCTGGACCCGCCAGATGGCGACCATCGAGATCGACGCGGCCGACGCGATCTCGGACGACGGCCAGGAAGTGTGGAACCTCCTTGCCAGCCGCGGCATCGACCACGTCATCCTCTGCGGCGTTCACCTCAACATGTGCGTTCTCGGTAGGCCGTTCGGGATCAGGCAAATGACCGGCCTCGGAAAGAAGGTCGCCCTGATGCGCGACATGACCGACACGATGTACAACCCACAACGACCTCCCGGAGTGGGCCATTTCGAGGGTACGGATCTCGTGATCAAACACGTCGAGACCTACTGGTGCCCGACCTTCACCAGCACCGACATTACCGGCTCGCCCAGCTTCCATTTCCGGGACGATGACAGCACGGCCGGGGACGGATCACATCAGCAATTGCTCTTGACGCCCTGACACGATCGCATAGTCATGAATGTTCAGATATATTTGTAAAGCGAGCTGGTGCTGCCTTTGTAGTTCGAGTCACCACCGTAGTTCGTGCTGAAGTTGACGTTGCCGTGCCCGACGAGCACAACGTTTATTGTTGCCGTGGCTCCTCCGCTGGTCGCCGTGAGAATTCCGTAACCGATGCGCTGCCCGTACATGTAGAAGTAGACGATGCCCGTTGGCGCAGGCTGTCCCGCCGCGACGCTGACCTTGACCGTGAGGGTCACGTGATCATAACCGTTGAGGTAAGTGACCGAGCTGGAGAGGCTGCTGGTCGTGGTTGGGTTGAGGTTCGGGGAAGGCGTCGGAGCGGTCACGGTGAGAGTGGTAGAAACGGCAACCGAGTTGACGCCCTTGGCATCAGTCGCGACGGCGTAAAAGGTGTACGTCCCCGCGGCCAGGCCGGTTGTGCTGATCGTGAGACTCCAGGCGCCACCGCTCGCCGGGGTAGAATTGCCGCTCACGACGCCGTGACCGATCAGGATGTCGGTGTTCGACTGAAGTCCCGCGCTGCCGTTGCTCTCACGGTAAAATGTCACACTGCCCATGCCCACGTGAGAATCCGCGATGACATTGGCGGCAGTGAGCGTGACCGAGGTTCCGATCGTGACTGGGGTCGGGTTGACAGTAAATGTCCCGATGGTTGGGATGGTTGTCACCACGAGGGTGGTCGAGTAGACGGCCGAGTTGACGCTCTTGGTATCGGTTGCGACTGCATAGAAGGTATAGGTGCCCGCCGCCAGTCCCGTGGTGCTCGCCGTGCAGCTCCACGTGCTGCCGCTCTGGGCGCCGCTGCCGACCAAGGTATCGCTGCCTGTCTGCAATCCAACGGCGCCATTGCTCTCGCGGAAAAACTTCACGCTGGCGACCGTTCCGCCGATGTCGGTGACATTGACGGCGGCGAGTGTGACGGAGGCTCCAACCCTGGCCGAGGCCGGATTGACGGTGAATGTCCCGATGGTCGGGATGGCCGTCACGGTGAGGGTCGCTGAAGCGGCGGCCGAACTGAAGCCTGTGGCGTCGGTGGCCACGGCGTAGAAGGTGTAGGTGCCCGGTATGAGTCCGGTGGTGCTTGCGGTGAGACTCCACGTGCTACCGCTCTGATTGCCGCTGCCCACCAGGGTGTCTGAACCTGTTTGCAGTCCAGTCGTGCCGTTGCTCTCTCGGTAGAACTTCAAACTGGCGATCGTTCCCCCAGTCTCTGTGACATTGGCGGCAGTGAGCGTAACCGAGGTTCCGGGCGTCACCGAGGTTGGGTTGACGGTGAACGCGCCAATGGTGGGCAAGCTGGTCGGTGGTGGCACCGGGAACGGTGATCCCGCCAGGCTGCTCACCAGTTGATTCACGATGGGCGTGCCCAGGCCAGTCACCAGGTCGTATCCGGCTTTGGCGGCATAGCCATTATTGCCCGTTGTGACGTCGTGGAAGTTGCTCGAGGAGAGAGCGTAGAGCTTGGGTAATGTTTCGGACTGGCCATTGAGCGTCCCAGCGCCATTGAGCACCCGGCCCTGGTTAGCGATCGCGATCACGCCGGCCCACATCGGGGCAGCCAGGCTGGTACCGCCGACCTGCTGCCAGGGAGTATTCTGGCCATTGTCGTAGGTATCGTAGACGGGTACGCCGCTGCTGGGGTTTGCGTCCATTGCCACGTCGGGAACTGTCCGGAAGCTGCTGGTCTGGGTTACCACGCCCTTTTGATATTTCGGTTGACTGGAGTACTTGCTGATCCCCCCGCCGGAACCACTCCACCCGCTCTCAGAGCCGTAGCCGTTAATCGCGATCGACAGAGTTGTCCCGCCCACGCCAACCACGTTCGGCGAGACGGCCGGGTAGGAGGCGCCAGGAGCGGCCCCGCTGTCGCCACTGGACGCTACGAACGTGACGCCGTTGTGCCCGCTCGGTGTGGTGAAGTAGCTGTCGTAGCTTGTGGTGCCGGACCACTCGTTGGCTCCCCAGCTCATCGAGACGACGCTGACCCCGGAGCTGTTCCGCGCCGTATCGACGGCGGTCATGAGGTCGGAAAAGGAGCCTGTGGTTGCCTCAACAAGCAGAAGCTTGGCCTTGGGCGCGACCACGTGCGCCGACTCGACGTCCAGCGCAATCTCCACGCCCCACCCACCCTGTGCGTCTGCCGGCGGTAATGAGGAGCCGCCGGTCTGATTCACAACCTTGAAGCTGGGCGGCGCGGGCAAGCCGAAACTCGAGTCGAACGCAGCCAGGTCGCTGGTGATGGTAGGCAAGTTGTAGGCGTTGACGATCGCGATCGTCTGGCCTGTCCCGTCGCCCACGACGCTGCCGAATGCCGCCAGGTTGATGCCGTAGGCTTGTCGCATCGCGGTCGGGTTGGTGCCGTTTGCACCCTGCGTCGCGAAGGGCTTCGTCAAGGACACGATGGGATGGTAGAGCACGAACGTCGGACTCATGATCGCCGCGGGGACGGCTCGATCTTCGAGTTCCTCGCAATGCAAGAAGACCTTCTTGCATTTCCGCATGCCGATGCGCATGAAGTGTCTCCCTGTTGATTCTCGATGACCCAGCCGCACTCTTCAGCCTGGCAAAGCCAGCGAGCCGGTCGTCTGCCAGACTGTGGCGGAAGAGCCCCCCTACCCGCCCACGACGCGTACCACTTCCGGACTCGAAGCCGGCAGGTACTTGCGGTGTGTCTTCAGGAGAAGGCTAGGTCGTGGATGGGATGGGGCGAGTTCGCTCGTGCATCATGTGGCGTTCGTGGGACTTCGATGTGATTGTGCGTAACATTTTCAGGATGTGAGAACGATGAAGTGACAACAGGACATGAGTTGTATCAGTCAGAGAATGGCGGAGTAGGCATCGTCAAGAAGTCAGGTATTCGCCTTTCTGAGGGGTGGAACAGCGATTTGAAGACGATGGATTCGTCCTCCAGTTCAGCCCAGAACGCATCAAAACAGCCGCGACGGGGAAGATCGGCTCGGAACCGCGGATCAAGACCCGCTCGTCGCCCATAGGGTCTCTCCTGCTTTGTGTTCTCCTGAATAGTATTCTCGAAGCGTACTCCCAGGCTGCCGACACGGCAAGTCCGATCTGCGATAATCACATCTCTGGCGTGCGGACGGGACAAAAAGGCAAGCTTTGTCCGGGTGACGTCATGAAAGTATTCTCGTTGAGCGTCGGCCTGGCAGTGTTGTTCGCGGCGAACCTGGGATTCGATCCTCCGCGGGACGGCCTGGAGGGTAAGAAATCAGGCGAGGCACGGACGATTGCAGGCGTCAAATTGTGCTGGTGCCCGCCGGGGAAGTTCATGATGGGCAGCCCGCCAGGGGAACCGGATCGCCGACCCGGCGAGGCACAGGTCGAAGTTCGGCTGACTCGGGGCTTCTGGATCGGGAAATACGAGGTGACGCAGGGCGATTGGAAGCGTGCCGTCGGGGACCTGCCGGGCGAGCTGACGGCGGAGTTGCCCGCGGGGGATGACTACCCTGTCGGCAACGTGAATTTCGTCGAAGCGGAGGCATTCTGTCGCAAGTTGACCGAACTGGCGAGAGCAGCGAAAGAGCTACCCGGTGATTGGGAGTTCCGCCTGCCCACCGAAGCCCAGTGGGAATATGCCTGCCGGGCTGGCACGACCACGGCCACCGCGTTTGGCGATTCACTCAGTCGCAGCCAGGCGAATTTTCAGGGCAAGCCTTACAACGGCGGGGCCGACGACGGGCCGTCGCTCAAGCGAGCGGCCAGGGTCGGCAGCTACGCGCCGAACACCTGGGGAGTGCACGACATGCACGGCAATACGTTCGAATGGTGCCGGGACTGGTACCACCCGAACCTGCCCGGTGGCGACGATCCAGACCTCTCGTCGGCGCGGGGAACGAGGAACCGAGACGGCAGCCATTCCCGAGTGCGCCGGGGCGGCGCCTGGACCGACGATGGCTGGCCTTGCCGGTCCGCATTCCGGCTCCGGTTCGAGCCCGAGCGTCGATACGACCACATCGGGTTCAGGGTCGTGGCGGTCAGGCGATAGGCCAGAGGACGCGGAACGCCATCGATCGGGCGATGCCGATTACGCGCGCCGATTTCGCGGCTGTCTCCCCGATCTTGTGGGCGAGCCGGCGGAACGCCTGGAGTCAAGTGCTGCTCGAGGCGTGCCCGGCCGGCTCTATCGCGGAGTCTTGACGATCGGTATCAGTTGCACACTCAGGCTTAGAGTGTCTCCGAAGGCGCTACCGCCAGGCTGGCTTCCGTCGAGGGTGACGTCGTCCTCGCTCATGAGCCGAATCTGGACCGTGTCGCCGATCTTCGCGATAAAGTGCCGCCCGGCCTCACCGCTGGCCCCGATCGTGAGCGGCCCCGTGTCCTCCAGCAGTGGATTGTCCTTGCCCTTGTATTTGTAAGAAAGCACGGCGGTCCCCTGCGACGACGGCAGCACGCCGTCGCCGTCGACGGAATGCCGGGCCACGATCGAGACCATCACTTCGCTTTTATTCACGTAGCGATAGAAGTTTTTCTGCAGCTTCGGTGGGATATGGCCCGGCGCGATCTTCAGCGTGATGAACTGGCCGTGGTCCTGGCCGGATGCGCGGATGGTCCCGGCAGAGCCGTGCATATCCAGCGCTATCTTCGACCCCGATGCGGAGGAGCTGAAGAAGACGTTGAGGCCGACGAGATCCGCTGACGACGGCGACCCGTATGCGAGATTCTCCGTAATCGACCAGGAGGGCGACCCTGAGTCGCTCAAGCTCACAAGTTTCTGATCGATTCTCGGCGCTACCACCTTGAGAGAATCTTCCTTGGTCGAAGTATCGGCCCCCTCGACCTGGCCCGCCAGGGCGGCGCCCCGCTCGACGACCACCAGGTGCGGGTAGAGAAAGCTGAGCAGTGCTCGCCCTTCCAGGGGCTCTACTCCGAGCGGTCCAATCTTGCGGCTTGGCCTTCGGCGAGTCGGTCCGGCGGGCGAGTGGCGTCGGACCGGCATGGTAAACCTCATCATGCGGTTGAACTGAGGCACCACCGGCTGGAAGCCGGTGGGTTCGATAGTCGGCTGAAAGCCCGACTGTTTTTTGAACCAGAGAAATTTCGGGAACCGTCGATTTCCCCGGCTTTGACTACGACCCACGACGAGCCACGGCTTGCTCGATGCCAGGCTGAATCCGACGTACGGGAAGTTGTCGCCTGAAGGCGAGGGATTTTAGATCCCACAATGAGACATTAACAGAGCTTCAGGACACCGTGCAAACTGCTGCAACACTATGCGCAAAAACGAGACTGTGGCAAGGATACCGGCCACGGACCGCAGCGGCACTCTCGTTCCCACGCTCTGCGTGGGAATGCCGTCTGCGACGCTCGGCGTCGCCTTCTTGCCCCCGGGGACGTTTCGCCTGCCCACCTTCTCGGTGGGGGCCGCAGAGCGGCCCGGCAGGCGTACCCACGCAAAGCGTGGGAACGACAACCCGAAAATCGCTCGGTGTCGTTGTTACAGTCTGCAAAAAACGACCCCGGAATACCTTCCGGTCTGCATCTGGCATGTTATCAACCCACTTGCTCGGGGCGAAGAGGAGAGAACAGAAGATGCAATAGCGGCGTAGCCCTCCGTGTTCGGCGGCAGTCGAGTCAACGCCGATGTTGTGGTGGTCGGGCGGCTGAACCGCTGATGCCGCTCAGTTCGGGACGGGGGGTTCTGCGATCCCGACGGTCAACTCATTGGAAACCAGCTCCGCCGATTGCGAGTCGCCGCACCTCGTGTCTTTGGTTACGATCGAAGAAGTCACAGGAAGCGTTTGTCATGGCTGAAGCAGCAATCGAGCCCGTCGGTTGGGAAAGGGCGCTCATGGCCGCGGAAAAGGTCAAAGAGCGGCTGTCGTCAATCTCGAAACTCTGTTGATCATGGAATTGACCTCCTACCGACTCAAAGACAGGGTTCTCATCCTCGACTTGATCGGCGTCGGCCTTATTGACGCGACCTGGCCCGCCCGCCTGCCGGCACCGCTCGGCGATCGCTTGCAGCAGTTGCTCGATGACCCGAACGGGTGACACGCAAGGCTTGAGCCCTTCAGTTCGCTTCCTTCTTCTCGATCGCGCAGACCGCTGAAGGGAAGACCGCCGAAAGGACGTGCAGCGCGGGACCGCCCGATTGCGCTCTTTGAGAAAAGTTCCTGATCGCAAGTCCGCCGCTTGCTGAGGCATCAGTTGACACCCGGCCTCGGGCCCAGATCGGGAGTCGATTCTATCGCGCATAATGAAGGTTGGGAGATGAGACGATGGATTCGCGCGCACGCAGAATGCCTGATGGTCTCTTGAGCGCTCACGGACGCAGCAGTCCGCGACGAACGACTCATGTCGGGGTCCCAGTCTGGGCCGTGTACAGCAGTGGACAGATGCTCGAAATAGGCCGTCAAAGCTGCCACTTCCGCCATTTTTCGGCACGTCCGGCGCGACGATTAGTGTCAAAGCTCGATCCGCAAGTCGTGCCGTACGAAGGAGATCGAGCCTGTCATGGATGGCCTTGGGCGATCAGGATCCCTCGTGGGTATAGGTGCATCGAACCTGCCACATCGATTTTCGCTGATTGTTCACTCTTTTTGAGGGTGTTTCCACGATCGAATTTCGAGAGATCAAGCGGCCGAGGCGGAATCAGCCGATTCCGGTCCCGCCGGGGTCTTGCCGCCGGAATCGAGCCAGATGGAGGCGGGCTGGCGGCCCTGGATTTCGGCGGCGAGGGAGGCGTAGTCTTCGGCGCCTCGGCTGGTGGGGGAGTACTGGAAGATCGATTGGCCGAAGCTCGGGCATTCGGCCAGGCGGATGTTTCGCCTGATCCTCGTGCGGAAGAGCTTGGCGTCGGCCCAGGGGGCCGATGTGGTGCTGGTTCGGCGGGTTGCGAAGAAGCTTTCCAGGTCTTCGATCACTTCGCTGCCGTGGCGGGTTCCGGCATCGTACAGGCAGAGGATGATCCCCCCGACTTTCAGGTCGCGATTGACTCGCTTCGACACCAGGTGAACCGTCTCCAGCAGCTTGGACAGGCCGTGCAAGGCAAGGAAGTGAGCCTGAAGTGGAATGAAAACCTCCGTCGCCGCGCAGAGGGCGTTCAAGGTCAGAACGCTAAGCGATGGCGGGCAATCCATGAGCACGTAGTCGAAGGCCTCGGTATCCGCCTGGAGCTGGTCTCGCAGAATGACTTCGCGTCCGACGGTGCCCAGCAGCTCGAGCTCGGCGCCCGCCAGGTCGATATGGCTGCCGCAAACATGCAGGTTGGGCGCGACCACGCGGCGCACGGTTTCCAGCGGCATGTTCTGGGTAAGGACCTCATACAGCGAGGGACCGGAGCGGCCCGGCAAAAGGCCGAGATGAAGCGTAGCGTGGGCCTGGGGATCGAGGTCAATAACGAGCGTCTTGTGTCCTTCGAGAGCCAGAGCCGCCGCCAGGTTGACCGCCGTGGTTGTCTTGCCCACGCCGCCTTTTTGATTCAGCACCGCGATCCGCCGCATCGAGGTTCCCTCCCTGGAAGAATGCGACCGGGCTCTGTTCGATCGGTCGATCCGAGGCCAATCCCGCCCCGCCTCCATCGAATCCGAAGAGCCGAATGGCCCGAAGTGTACCCCGTTAACGCCCGAGCGCTAAGGCGAAAAGACGGCGATCCGCCCGACTCTTCATGTTCATCCGTTCAAATTATGGGGCCCGAACGAGTGCGGCAGAAGCTCACCCAGACGAAAGTGAAGCTGGCTGGGGCCTTCGCAGACGCACAGGACCTCGCAGTCTGGTCCGAACTCGTTCAGGACTTGCCGGCAGGCGCCACAGGGGGCGGTCGGGGTCTGAGTGGGCGTGAAGACGACGACCGCTTGCAGGGTGATCGGGCCTGTGCACTGAGCCACGGCCTGGAAGACCGCACTGCGCTCGGCGCAGATAGTCAGGCCGTAGGAGGAGTTTTCCACGTTGCAGCCCGAGAAGATCTGTCCATCGCCGGTCAAGACCGCGGCGCCGACGGGGAACTTGCTGTAGGGGCAATAGGCCCGGTTTGCCGCGGCCTGAGCGGCCGCGATGAGCTCAGTTCGTACGCGATCGGCGAGCACGGCGATCGACCTCGAACGGGGATGGCAAACAAGCGAATGGGGAGTTTAACCACAGAGGACACGGAGAACACCGAGAGAATGAACGGAGTGGAATCGAGAAGAGCGGAGTTCAGTTCCGTATTATCTCTTGTGTTTTCTCGCTCCGTGTTCTCAGTGTTCTCTGTGGTTCATTCTTGCTCCGTCAATCAGTCAAGAACAGAGGCCGCCGAGGTGATACGACGCAGACCTTCAGGTCGGCACGACTTCCGCGAAGTTTTCCACGCCCACGCGGAAGCAGAACTCGCCGAAGGTTTCCCCGCTCTCACGTTCGTCACGGAAACGCTCGAGAACCGGCCGCAGCTCGGCGACGACTCGGTCGTGGGGCACGTAATCTTTGAACTCGACGTTCAGGCGGTCGCCGATAGCCCGTCCGCCGAGGAAGATCGTATAGGTGCCCGGGCCTGATCTGCCGTCTGGTCCCACATGGGCCGAGCGGCCGACCAGACCGATGTCGGCGTTGTAGGGCCGGGCGCAGCCGTTGGGGCAGCCGGTCATCCGCACTGTGAAGCGTTCCTGGTCCAGCCCCAGCGTCTCGAGCTCGGTTTCAAGTTCGTCCATGATCGACGGCAAGGCTCTCTCGGCCTCGGTGACCGCCAGGCCGCAAGTTGGCAACGCCGGGCAGGCCATCGACCAGCGGCGGACCACGGAAACCTGCTCGACCGTGGCAATGCCATACTCCTCCAGCCAGGCGTCAATCTCACCGCGCCAGGCGGGGTCGAGATCGGCAAGCAGGATCGACTGCTGGCAGGTCAGACGCGCATCGGTCTGGAACCGCTCGAAGAACGCGCACAGCCCGCTGAAGAGCCGGTACGTTCCCTCGTCCTTGATCCGCCCGTTCTCGACCGGAATGCCGAGATACAGCCTGCCGTCACCCTGATCGTGCCAGCCCAGGTGGTCGTCAACCTCGGTCACGGCCACCGGCTTGGGGTCCGCGAGCGGCCTTCCCAGGTACTCCTCGATCTTGGTCCGGAAGGCCGGCAGCCCCCAGTCGTGGATGATGTACTTGAGCCGGGCGCGCTTGCGGTCGGACCGGTTGCCGAAATCGCGGAAGACCTTGAGCACGGCCTCGCCGATGTCAAGAACCTCTTCACGAGGGACGTAGCAGAGCGGTACCGCGAGAAAGGGAAACGTCTTCTGAGCGCTTGGCGTCGTGCCCAGGCCACCGCCCACAAGGACGTTGTATCCCACGATCTTGCCTCGCTCGGTCACGGCAAGATAGCCCAGGTCGTTCGCATGGACGTCAGTACAATTATCTTCAGGAAAGGCGAAGGCTGTCTTGAACTTACGTGGGAGGTAGGTCTTGCCGTAAAGCGGCTCGACGGGGTCGTCGCCGGGCGTATTCAAGCGGGGGGGCTCGGCTGGCGGCAGGCTCTCGATCTTCTCGCCATCCAGCCAGATGTCCCAGTAGCTCTGGCTGCGAGGGGCGGCGTGGGCGGCCCAGCGGCGGGCGTCATGCTGAAGCTGGTCGCGCAGGTCGTCATGAACCGGAGCCGGGCAGCAAAGCACGTTGCGCTCGACGTCTCCGCATGCCGCCAGAGTCGAGAGCAGGCTTTCATTGACGCGCCGGATCGTCGTCGCGAGGTCTTCTTTGAGAACCCCGTGGAGCTGGAATTCTTGCCGCGTGGTGATGCGCAGTGTGCCGTTGCCGACGGTGCGCGCCAGCTCGTGGCATGTCAAGAACTGGCTGGCCGTTAACTTTCCCCCCACGATCCTGACACGGACCATGAGCTGGTAGGCCTTGTCTTTCTTCTCGCGTTTCAGCCGGGTGCGCAGGTCGCGATCATCTTGCTGGTACGAGCCGTGGAACTTGAGGATCGTGCTGGCCTCTTCACTGAAGTGGCCAAGCGAATTATCGACCTCCTCCGCCACAAAGGTCCGGAGATATTCACTGGCGAGCTTGACAGCCTCAACCTTGCTCGGTTTGGCACTTGGCGCAGGCGCGGCGGGCTCCATCGCGATGATCCCCATCAGCCATCGAGAGCGTCGGCCAGCCTTGCTGGCCCGGATACGCGGAATGTTTACTTATCCAGTAAACTTAAGTAACATTCGTCATTGTACGAGAGATTGCCCTGGAATCAACATGGGATCGCGGATTGGCCTTCTTGGCGAAGGTGCGGGTTCACTTGGGAGTTGGCTCGTTCGTGGGCTTGGGGATCTCGATCGAATGATCGATCAGAGGACCTTCCTGGCGCGCGGCCTCGGCCTTTTTTTGCATGGCCTGATAATTGATGGCCTGGTCAAGGCCCTTGAGAATGAGCTCGGTGGTGTCTTCAACGTTGGCGTTAGGACCAGCCTGGAAAGCGAACTCCTCGGGCTTTAGCTTGGGGTTTAACTGCACGTTTGAGTAAACGAGCTCGATCTTGCTGGGATCGATTTTCTCGACAGAGCTGCGCAGCCACAAGGCGGCCATCGGGGCCGCGCCTCGGTTCTTGAAGGATGGAGCTCTGCTTGCCGACCAGGATGAGCTTGTAGGGCCACCCGTCATTCTTGCCCAGGTAAAGGGTTGCCAGGCTAGGGACATAAGCCGGCAGCGGACCCATCGCCGGCAGCGGCCGCTGGTCCGGGCCAACGAAGCCGGTGCGGTTCAGCCAGGTTCCGCGCAAGATCCAGACGGGCTTACCGTCCAGCTCCCCCTCTTCCTTCTGGTCGAACCTGATCGATTTACGTAAGCCGACGAGCAGTGCCTCCGGGCCCGAGAAGCCGATCTGGCTCATGAACAGGTCACGAGTCTTGGCATCAATATCGGGGGAATTCAGCCGTTCCAGAACGGGTTTGATGCTCATCTTACGGTAAGACTGAGATTCCAGGATCTGCTGGTAGTCCCACAGGGTATCGCCGTCGCAAATCTGGAGTAGCGTGCCCGAGGAATCGGGAAGTCCCGTGACGGTCAGCTTGAGATAGAGGCGTGACGACGGCGCCTTGAGGTATCGCCCCTTGACGGCGAACTTTTGCTTGAGCATGTCAACGTTCTGTGTCATGTCGGCGGCGACCGACGTGTAGCCCGCCACCTTCTTGATGGCCTGGTCGATCAGCTTCTCGGCCTCTGTCGGAGGCTGAGCAGGAGCTTCCGCCGGCGCGGCTCCCGGGCCGGCGGGCAATGGCATTGCGCCCGGCGCTCCAGCCTGGCCGGCGGGGCCTTGAGGCGCACCGGGAGGAGCTTGGGCGGATACCTGGCAGGGCCAGGCGAGCGCGCCCAAGGCGAGTATCAGTGTCGCGGCGCGGGTGGGACACGAGGGAAAAGGCTTATATTGCATAGTTTGATGAAAGGGAAATTTGTCAAGGGAAAAGATAGAAAGCCCGATCATAATCGCTAGGCGTCAGGAGACGCAAGTCCGGCAGACGGTCCCTTTGCGAGGGTCATCGCCAGAATCCCACCCTGCGCATGGCAAGACGGCGGAGAGCGGGGTCGGGCATGAGGTCCGTGGTCCGGGTCCGGATAAGTCGGCTCGACCGAAGGAAAGATCGGTCGAGACGACCAGCGAGGCATTACGATTCCCGCGAAAAAGCCTCGACTCGACCGTGGCCGAGTCGGTCGCAGTGGATATCAGGATGATAATCGTTCTCCCCGATCGCCAATTCGGCTCAGGGGCCCTGGACTGGGCCCCGCCGGCTTCGGTTGAGGGAGTTGGAGGAGTTCCATGCAAACGATCGGAGTGCTGCTGCTGGCGGCAGCGACCGCTGGCGACGGATTCGGATACAACGACCCGGGTGTCGGGCTCAAGAAGTGGCTCCGTCCCCACGCCGTTCAAGGTGGTCCCCCCCCTCCCGGCGGACCTCAATACACGGCCGCAACCATGGGCGGTGGGCCCGGTGGGTCCGGTGGCTCGCAGATGGGTGGCGGACGCCGGTTCGTCAATACCAAGAGCCAGATCTACTTCCTTGACCCCGATGGCATGAACATCGGCTGGCAAACCGGCGCGGGACCAAACGGCGAACGGGCCTACCTCTCCACGCAGCTCGTCGTGCCCGCGCGGTACAACTTCAACCAGGGCTACATCTACCGCCTCAAGCTGACGAATATCAGGGGCCGGGTGGGCGCCACCCTCTACCCGACCATCGAGGTCGCTCCAACCACCCCGGTCACCGATGCCTACCTCGCTCATAACGCGATCCCCGTCCAGTTCACCGCCGAAGACTTCGACCAGGTGATCGACGGCGGCAACTTTGTGACCAAGGTCATCTACTTGCCCGATCCCAAGTACCAGGAACTGGCTGTTACGAACGCCGAAACGCTGGTCTCTACCCGGCTTGAGCCGGGGGTTGACCCGATTCTCGAAGCCGACAAGCGCGGCACCATCCTGCTCATCGTCCGACTCGGCGCGATCGATCTCGAGATGCCCAGCGGCCCGATGGCGGGCGCCGTGTCGAGCGCTCCGGTCGTCAGTGGTCCGGCCAGCGGTGTTCCCAGCACGGCCGCGCCGGTCAGTGAAGTTCCGCCGGCCAACCTGCCGCCCGGCCTTACCAGGACGCCTCCGGCTGCCGCCGAGTCCGTTCCGGTTGACACGCGACCGGCGCCGGCGCCCGCACCCCTCGCTCCGGCCACCAATCCGGTGCCCGTGGCGCCCAAGCCCGTCGCCCCGACTCCGGAGCCTGGCCCGCAGTAATAGGCCCGTGCACCAGCGGCGACAACGAACGGCTTCCTCCGCCTGAGCAAGTGAGGGAGCCAGCGGGGCGACGACTGTCTCCCCAAGCCTCGGATTCATGAGCACCCCGGCGGAACCGCGCTTGCGACGTGTTCCGACGGGGTCTCTTTTCAGATCTCACACTCGGTGGCTCGAAAACCAGCAGGTTTCGAGCTGACCGGAAGGTTGAGCGACTCGGATCAAAGTCAGGCAGGAAGACCTGACCTCGGCAGGCTTTCACACATAGCAGGATCAAGGACGATGAGCCGACACGAAAACATTCGCGGAGTCGAGCAGAGAGACCTTCTCATCGCGGCGGCCATTGTAAGTCTTGCCTTCCTTGTGGCGAGTCTGGCCAGGGCTGAAACGCAAGAGCCATCGGCAACCGCGCCGGCCGCCAGACCCGCTTCCGCCCCCGCGCCAGCGCCCGCGGCTCGACCGGCGCCAAGGCCTCCCGGCGTCACGCCGGGCGTTCCCCTGACAACGAGCCCAACCGCGAGCGCCGCCGTCTCTCGGCCCGATCATCACGCCCGAAGGGGCCGGTCCCCAAGCGCCAGACCCCCTTGCGCCGGGCGTCCAGGTCGTCCGGTTCCAGGGGCCCTCCGGTCTCCACGTCGAGGTCCTCTCACCCAGCCCGTCCCCGGTTCCGATCGGTGACGGAGCCGGGCTCGCCACGGTCGGACTCGAGCGCGGGGTCGGCTATCGCTTGCGGCTTTCCGGGATCACCGAGCGCCCAGGCGCAGAGCTATTCCCCGTGATCGAGGTCGTCGGACACCTGCACCGTCCCCGCGAGATCGACCCGGGCAGGTACCCGATCCGCGTGATCTTCACCGAAGAGGAGCTCTGGGACGTGCTCGATCACAACCGGCTGGTCACCAAGGTGATCTATCTGGAAGAGCCCGAGGGGGCGATCCCTCTCAAACTGTCCAAGGACCAGATTCCGGTCGTCACGGTCAATCCCTCGGAGGAGCCTCTCAGGGTGGCGAAGGCTCTGGGTCGCGTGATGGCCATCGTGCGGATCGGCGGCCGCCGGCCCAGCATTGAAGAACTGAACGGGGGCGCCACCGGCGACACGGGCCTGGACGCGATTGCCGCCGCCGGCCGCATGCGGTGCCCGTTCGTCAGCACCGACGGCAGGCCCTGCCCTCTTCCCTGCGGGCCGGTTTGCGGCACGCCGCCGCCCGCGGGACGTCCCTGGCTGCCACGCGATGAATACCTTTGCGACGGCGGCGATCAGGGCCTTCCCGCGTCCGTCGGCGGTGACGGCATCCTGCACGGCGTTGACCCCCGCGACGCCGTCATGCGCTTCGACGTCGGCCTGGACGACTTCCGCAAGCCTCGCGTTCTGCCCACGAATCGGGTTTGTGTTTACGCACCGCGTTTCGCCGAGATTCGCGTGAGCACGGGAACCAACGAGGCCATCGAGGTGCACGGAGCGGCGATCAACCAGAAGCTTGACACATTCGCCCTCGCCCAGAACCGGTCTTACTCCCGGCGGCTGGTCCAGAACCAGGCGGCGGAGCTTGCCCGCGAGCGGCGTCGGGCCCAGGGCCTGAAGGGTGAGCTCCACACCGGTGAAGATTCCGACATGCGTGGTCCCGACGTCTATCACAACGTCCTGCACGCGAAGATGGACGCCCAGCAGCAAGGAGCCGAGATCGCCCGCAATCGCGTGCGTCCCGGCCTGATGAAAGAGAAGATCCGGCTCGACGGCATCAAGACCGCCGAGTCTGCCAGTGATGACCGGGCTGGTCGAAGGTCCGGGGCAGACCGTGATGTCATGGCGAACGAACGAGATGAAGGGCATTGAAACGCCTCCCAACCGCCCCGGCATGGCCATCATCAAACGCGTGAGCGCTACGGAGGCCGAGCCCGGCGACACCCTCACGTTCGTGATCACCTACCGCAACATGGGCAACACCCCCATCCGCTCGGCGGCCATCGTCGACAGCCTGCTGCCCCGGCTCGAATACGTGAAGGGTTCGGCCAAGGGCCCTCGGGATACCGTCTTCTCTTCCGGTGAAAACCGCGTCGGCTCCACCGAGCTGAAATGGGACCTGCCCGGCGTGATCGCCCCAGGTGCTTCAGGCCATGTGTCGTTCCAGGCTTTGGTGAGGTGATTGGCAATGGGTCGCGGCGATGCGTTGTGCGGACAGCCGAGTGTCTTGTAGTGCCCTGACCACCCCCCCAACCCCCCCTTCACAGAGGGGGGGGCGTTGCTTGCGCGAGCATTCTTTCCCCCCTTGAGAAGGGGGGTCAGGGGGGGTGGGCGCGGCAGGAACATCCGCCAGAGAACCACGCCAGGGGGGTGCTCTGGCAAAGGTTCCACGCAAGTATGCAGCCCGATCGAAACCAGCGCTAATGCCACGAATCGCGGAGGTCTCTGATGAGCCGAGATAGCCTCTCCTTCTCCTCCTTCCAGACCGCCTCCTTGAACAGCTCCCTCTGACGTGCGTTCCTCGCCGCGGCTTTGAGCGCTCCGAGTGTCGGGTCGTCGTCCTTCCTACTGCGCTCCGCAGTATACCGGACGATGGCAGCCTCGGCAGCCTCGCGTGCGAGGCCGGCATTTTGATAGTTGGCCTCGGCTGCGCTGACCCTGATGTCCTGGTTCATCACCCCGTCAATCTGCCGCCTGAGACGCTTCTGATAGGCCGCCCATCCCAGAATCAGGCTCACGATGACGACCAAGGCCATCACATCACGCAACTTAAGCCGCACTCGGGGAAGTCGCACTACCTGGCCCTCGACAGCGCAATTCGAGATTCGCACGTGAAACCTGTATTCGCGTAATTGATTCAGCCGCTCTTGGGGATAGAGGTTAGCACAGAACGAAGGCGATCCAGCCGCCTGGACCATTGAGCTGCGTCGATCACCGGCTCAAGACCCTCGGTGGCAAGAGGGGTCTCCAGGACGACCCAGCTTTTACAGCCGAGCTGCTCGGGGTTGGGGTCGAGCGGCCAGGGCTCTTCGCGCCGGAAGACGCGGACTCCCAGCACCCAGAGGCCGGGCTTGCGGTAGTGGAACCGCTTGCGGACGGTTTCTTCGGTCCAGATGTGAAAGGGCGTGAGCAAGGGAAGCGACTTCCTCGGCTGCGACGAAGTGAACCAGCTCGACGGCGGCGAAGGCCTGGATCATGACGCGATCCGTGGCGGCAGGTGGTGAGCCGCTGCTCGCTGCCTCGCCTTCGCGTTCCAGACGCAATCCCTGCTCGGCCTGATGAACGTGGGTGGGATACAGCCAGAAAGAGGAGTGCTCAGGCGCGAAGCCGCCGGGTCCCTCGAGGATTCCACCTTTACGAAGAATGATCGCCTGGCGTCCTGTCTCCAAGGCGTCACAGACTCCCGCCCATTCCTTGAAGGCGATGCGGCTTGACTCTGGTAAGGAGCTCATCAATCCCACTCGACCTTGGGCCGACGCACCATCAGGTCGGTCACGGCCGACCTGGGCTCTTTCCCCTCGAAGAGCACGTGGTGCACCTCGGCCGTGATTGGCATCTCAACACCCTGCGCTTGTGCCAAGGCGTGTACGCTACGGGTGGTTGCCACACCCTCAGCCACGTTCACCATATCACGCAGGATCTGGTCCAGAGTTTCGCCCCGGCCGATCCGCAGCCCCACCGCTCGATTGCGGCCAAACGGGCTGTAGCAGGTCG
Source organism: uncultured Planctomycetaceae bacterium (assembly GCA_963813575.1). Classification (GTDB taxonomy): domain Bacteria; phylum Planctomycetota; class Planctomycetia; order Isosphaerales; family Isosphaeraceae; genus Aquisphaera. The sequence continues at coordinate 311,315 of CAWFAF010000038.1, read as the reverse complement.
TCACGATGTCTCCCACTCCGGCCAGTCCGTAAAACGTCGCCTGGCGAGCGCCCAGGTGCAATCCCAGCCGGCTGATCTCGACCAGGCCCCGGGTAAGCAAGGCGGCCTTGGCGTTGTCGCCGAACTCGAGTCCATCGCAGATTCCCGCGGCGATCCCCAGAATGTTCTTGAGCGCGCCGGCCAGCTCAACGCCCACTGCGTCGGGATTGGTGTATACCCGAAACGCCTGATGGCTGAGCGCGCGTTGTACGGCCCGATTGAGCGCTTCGGACTGACCGGCGACGACCACCGACGCCGGCAGCCCGCGCGCGAGCTCCTCGGCGTGGCTCGGCCCGCTGAGCACCGAGACGAGGCGTTCGCCGGTAGTCTCGATGATGATCCGGCTCGGCTGAGCGAAGGTACCGTTCTCGATCCCCTTGACCACGCTCAGGAACGGAACGTTCGCGGGAACCCGGTCGGCCAGAGATGAAAGCGTCCCCCTCAAGAACGAGCTGGGAATCGCGGCCACGATCAGCCCGGCCGCTTCCATGGCCTCCCGGGCGCAGCTCGTCACCAGGATCTCATTCGGAATCCGGATTCCGGTGAGATGCGGCTCGTTCACGCGGTCACGCGCCAGGCCGCTCGCGTGCGCCGGATCTCGCGACCAGAGACGAACCTGGACCCCTGCCTTGTGGAAAAGCAAGGCCAGCGCCGTGCCCATGCCGCCGGCGCCCAGGATCGCAACCCGCTTGATTGCTGAAAAGTTAATCGCTTCGACCTCGCGTGAACCGCGAACAATATTGAACCTCATGAATCAGTTCAGTATAGATGCCGCGCATGATGCTCGCCAGCGTCCAGTGTGTGAGCAGCCTCTGGCTCGCCGATTGCCAGAGTGGAGGCGAGATAGATGAGTCAAGTGATTGATCCGAGTGGACGAGTAGCCTCGGGAAAGCCTGCGTATCCAGATCGCCTGATCAGCCCATTGAGACGCGTAAACCCAGCGGTGATGGCGCGGTCGCAAGCGCGAGGCGACTGGCAAGTTGTCTCTTCAATGATGAATTATCAAACGTGTAACCGAATGTCTCAATGTCCTCTCGATACACCTCGTCGATGATCTGCCTCGTGGAATCTGAGTACAGCCCCACGAAATTTCTTTTCAGCGACCTTGACCGATTGAGCAACAGGAGGTCAGACCCAGCGTTGATTTGCTGTTTGATATACAGATAATCTTCTTCTAAATTCTCGTAGTAGCCGATGAAATTCAGCGCAGATTCTTTCTTGCCCTTGATGCGAACATAAGGATGCTATGGCCAAACACGAAAAAACCAGCGACGTTTTCTTTATTGATCCAGCCCCTCACGAAGCTGTCAAAGTCAGGGTACGCGTTCAGGATGGCCTTTGATCTTTCAAGCAAGCCTGGGTCTGCGGAGAATGCGGAGAGTCCGCTCCCGTCCCTCAGGTAGAAATACCCTGAGGCGACGCGGTCCCACGGATTCCGCACGAACGCAAACTTGAAGTAGTTGTCGAACTCGACTTTATTAAAGACCAAACTGTATGTGCGGATGGGGACGTGGCCGCCCGAGAGGTTGCCGAAAAGGCTCATGGACACGGAGATACCAGCAGATTTTGGAACATGCACGAATATACATTTATGCTGATCATAGGGACGATAGGAGTGCTGCTCGCCGCTTACGATTCTCAATCGCATATCTTGCAGAAACGCGAAGGCTCCTGGCTTGTATAGGCTGAAGAGATATCTGCGTGTGTCGTGGGGCAACCTCCAGAACAGGGGATCGATTGCACCCTTGAGCATGTTCGCGCCCATGTAGAATTAGCCCTCCTTTGAAGAACTGATTCCGCGCTGAATCAGGGGCAGTTCCTGCGCCTGGAACTCAATGTGACCTCAACGGTCACGAAAGCCCTACGCGGCAAAGCCGCGGCTATCGAAGGGCGGCACTAACCCCCGCCGCCCAAAATGAAAGCCGGTGAATTCTTCGCAGGAAGGGCCGAGCCCGCGATCGGGGTAACCCCGGCCCGAATCTCGAGATGTACCCACCGCACTGAATGCCCAACGAAGGTTCTCTCCAAGGAGGCCGTGCTCGTTGCCTGGCATGTTCCGTCTCCGTCGCGGTGCGATTTCTGTGATTGTCTCGGAGAAGCTCGGGATCTCCGGCGGCCAGGCGCGGCAGCACCAACCGTCCCGGTGGACCCATGGCTGTCCGGTCAGTTCCGGACCGTCGAATCTCGCTCAGCAAGGGATCTGGCGGCTGTGCCACGAGCCACTGGGTTCAGCCCTGGATCGCGGGGCATCCCCACTCTCGGGATGACTATCTACGGGAGGCGATCTCGACGGTGCGTGCCGTCATGTCATTCGATGTCTAAGAAGGTCCGGCGAATGCGGCGGCGGGGAAATGGCGTCGAATTAGCAGATGAGGCGGCAAAGAGTCTGTGCGAGTACATCAATGAAAGGGACGCGACGATAGCCAGACAAGAAACGAGAGCCGCCGGCATCATTCGTGGGCTCGGTTGGTCTGTTCAACCGGAAAGGGGTCGGCATCGGTTCCCGAGAGCAATTCCGTTATCGCCGACAAGTCCTGCAAGCCCTCTCCGGATACCTCATCCGTCAAATCGATGTCGTCCGAAATGGTTTTGTTGTAGCAGGATATGGCAAACAAGGTTCAGACCACGCAGTGATGCCAGATCATTGAGGTCGGGCACAATTCCATGATCGGTTCAGGGCTAGCCATCGAAGAGAATACCATGCCGACCATCTCGTGCGGTTCATCGAAACATCCATCAACGACAATGCCTGACCACAACACAGTGGCACCGTGAGAATGTTCCATCCCGAGAGACTCATCCGGGGTTGGAGAAATCGATTGAAGAACACAACTTCGCCGATGTCAAGGTTCCACACATGCTAATTTCAGATTTTCCTTAATAAACTTGGAATTGGCCTGAGTCGCGAGCCTCCAGTCCCATGACCTCACATGCGCACCCAGGCACGACGATCGCATAAGGAAGCCAAATCCCTGGCAGATGCGGCTCATTCACACGTTCGCGCGCCAGGCCGCCGGCGTGTCGCCGGATCTCGCGACCAGAGACGAACCTGAACCCCTGCCTTGTGGAAAAGCAAGCCCATCGCCGTGCCCATGCCCCCGCCGCCCAGGATCGCAACCTGCTTGATCGCTGGAAAATGAATCGTTTCGACCTCGCTTGAACACCAGACGGTTCAGACCTCCTGAATGAATTCAGTATAGAAGCCGCGCGAGATGCTCGCCAGCGTCGAAGGTGGCCACTGTCGCTAGCTCGCCGATTGCCTGAGACGCCAACACGAAGGCGAAGTGATACTGGAGAAGGGAGCGTACTCTCAGCGGCTCACGCACGGAACTACGCCCCTGCATAGTATCTGACCCCGCGAAGCCTCGTAAACCGCTTACCGGGTTTGACCCCGCGAAGCCTTGAGTTCTCGCCCAGCTCAACCTCATTTCCTCCCAGTTTCCGTTGGTCCGTCCAGATACTTCGTGTAAGATGAAACTCATGGAACCCACAACGATCCCACGAACGGAGACCCTCGAGACGACGCATATCGTCCGCACTTCCGGCGTCTGCGGTGGCAAGCCCCGGATTGAGGGACACCGTATAAAGGTCGAGCACATCGCGGTATGTTACGAACGGATGGGCATGAGTCCCGATGAAATCGTGATCAGCCACCCGACGATTACTCTCGCCCAGGTGCACGCGGCTCTTGCCTATTACTACGACCACAAGCACGAGATCGACGCCGACATCGAGGAAGGGAACCGTTTCATCGAGGAGCTGAAGGCGAAGTCACCGCCATCGGAGCTCCAGAACCTCCTGGAGTCCAGGAAGGCCAATGGCCCGGACGATTCGCTTCCACCTGGATGAGTGTTGCGATCCCGCCATCGCCAACGGTCTTCGTCGTCGAAATGTCAACGTGACGACCTCGCAGGAAGCCGGGCTCATCGAAGCCGACGACGAACAGCAAGCCGCTTACGGGCTAACCGAGAGCCGTGTGGTGTTCACCCACGATGCCGATTTTCTTCGGCTCCAAGCCGCGGGTGTGCCGCACTCTGGGATTGTCTACAGTGCCAAGGATACTCTCCGTCTGGGTGAAATCATCAAGCGACTCGTTCTCGTCTGGGAAATCTATGAACCCGACGAGATGGTGAACCGAGTGGAGTTCCTCTAGCACGAATCCGAGGGCCCGTTAGACCTGGTGGAAGAATCAGACATGCACCGGCTTCGCGGTGCCGGTGAGAACTCGTGCGCCTTCCGGTCGGCTTCGCGGGGTCGGAGCCGGATCCCGGTCTTCGCCTGTCGGCCTCGCGCGCGGTCAGCAGATCGAATACACAAGGACGTGCATTTGAATCTGCCTTTTCACTCACGGTTCGCTCTCTGCACATTGCTTGATGTGTACCAGCACCCGCTGGTGAATCAGGTGGATGATGGAATCGGACCAGAGACGCCAGTAGGCGGCCGGCCAGAGATGATGTGGATACCAGGTTGTGCCTTCCAGGAGTGTCTGTCCGCTCGGCAATTCGGTAAGACGGAATTGACCGCGATGAGCGACCAGGAAGCCGTCGAGGTGGGGCGGATGGATCTCGGACAGGGGGTTCCACTCGCGCATCGGAGCCGGGTTGCTGGTCACGGCGAACTGGAGCAAGCGAGGCTCGTCCCAGATCTCGATCGGCTCGATGAACGGACCCGTCGAGAACTCGCAACGGCGGAGCGATCGATTGTTCCGTCGAGCCGCCGAAGATCGGTCAGGTGTACCTTCATCGTTGACCTTCGCTTGAACTTGAGTGGACCGATTGGCTCTGACAGTTCACCGCCCGACAAGCCACGTACTGGTTGCGACCGGGTTTCTTCACCGGGCGTGAAGCCGCACTCTCTTGTGAGACTAACCGCGGCCGGTTGTCAGGATTAACAGGAGAAAGGAAAGCGGACGGCTGCCCAGCCGGTTGAACAGATTTCTGGACGCTCCGCGAGAGATCGCAGATTGTGGCGCATGCTTATGGTGGACGAGTGTCGCGTCCGGCTTTTTGGCGATTCGGTTTCGGCAAGGCTGAGCGGCTTGTGCGGCCGCCGCCGCGGCGAACAGACCGCGCCAGTTTCAGCGCGAGGATCGGTCGTGCCGGTTGGTCGTGATGGGGCGGCCGCGGCGCATACAGAGGTTATGCAGCCATGTCTGGATATGTCGAAAATCGTGAAGAAGCCGGCGGGTACTCAGGGCCCAGAACAGAATGACCGACCCCACCAGGGTAAAAGGCGCCAAAAACAAAGCCACCGTGAAAATCGTAACATGAGATCTGATGATGACTTGAGTCAGAATCAACCGGAGCACGCCCAGAAATCAAACCCAAGATCGTGAGCAAAGGGGTGATCGGGTCCGGAGCGCCGTCGCCGACCCAGCCTGTTCGTAGATATTGTCTCTGGCTCGCGGCCTGCCATAGAATCTCGGAATCTCATCATTGGAGACCGACGCTCATGGGAACGATCCTTTTGCTTTGGACTGCGAGCTTGATCGCGCAAGGAACACCGGAGCCGAAGATCGCGACGGCCGCGGGGACTGGCCGTCAGGGATTTGGCGGCGACGGCGGGCTCGCGGTCCGGGCTCTGCTCAACCAGCCTTTTGATGTCGCACTCGATTCGCGCGGAGATCTCTACTTCTCCGACACGTTCAACCATCGCATCCGCAAGATCGATCACGCCACCGGAATCATCGCCACGGTCGTCGGCTCGGGCCAACCGGGGTATGCGGGCGACGGCGGGCAGGCGCTCCTTGCCAGCATCAATGAACCGTATGGCGTTGTTCTCGACACAAGCGGCAACCTCTATTTCGTCGATCGTCTCAATCGCCGCGTGAGGAAGGTTGACGGCCGGAGCGGAATCATCTCCACGGTGGCCGGAACCGGCCAGCAGCTTGACTCGGGAGATGACGGACCGGCCGATCGCGCTGGCCTGGTTGAGCCCAACGGCGTCGCGCTTGACCCTGAGGGGCGCTGGCTCTTCATCGCAGATGTTGCCGGGCATCGCATTCGCAGGGTTGACCTCAAGACCGGCCTGATCTCGGCCTTTGCGGGCACGGGACGCGGTCGCCATGCGGGGGATGGAGGCTCGGCGCAGCAGGCCTCGATCTGGGGAGCTCGCGCTGTCGAGGTTGGACAGGATGGAACTGTCTACATACTCGAGCGCGAGGGAAACTCACTCCGGTCCGTCAATCCGACTACCGGGCTGATCGGGACGGTTGCCGGCACGGGCGCCAAGGGCTACTCGGGCGACGGCGGGCCTGCCGCGCAGGCGACGTTCAACGGGCCCAAGGAACTGGCGGTCGATCGGGCAGGCAATCTCTTGATCGTCGATACCGAGAACCACGCCATCCGCTTTATCGATTCGACGACGGGAACTATTCGCACAGTCGCAGGGACGGGAAGGGCCGGCGGGGGTGGCGATGGCGGCCTTGCCTCGTTGGCTCAGCTTGATCGGCCGCATGGCGTGGCGGTCGGGCGTGACGGCACGTTCTGGATCGCGGACACTAACAACCACCGCGTACGCGTCGTCTCGCCGGCACTCAAACCCTGAAAGGTTCTCAAAGCTGGCGGTGCGCTGATACAATTTGTCGATCGCCCTGGTTCCCTGTGCCGCGTTTTCCGAGTTCTTGCATCCATGATAAAAACCCTGCGCCGAACTCCCCATCCGCAGGCCGAGATCGACGTTGAGATCCCTCCATTTCGAGCCGCACCCCTGGCTCCGCGGCGGCCACGCCCAGACAATCGCCGGCCGGTACTGGCTGAGCGGCAAGCGCGACATCGCATCCTTGGCCCACGTGGTTGACCTCGACGACGGCGACCGGCTGAGCGTGCTCGAGTCGTTGCCCGACGGCTGGTCGGCAGGCGACCCCGTCGCCATTCTGGTTCATGGCCTGGCGGGGTGCGCCCGATCGCCTTACATTGTCCGATTCGCGAACCGACTGGTGTCGATGGGTGTCGGCGTGGTAAGGATGAACCTGCGAGGAGCCGGCTCGGGTTTCGGCCTGGCGCGGGGCATCTACCACGCTGGACGCAGCGACGACCTGCGCCAGGTTGCCAACTGGCTTGCCGGCAGAGCCAAGGAATCTCCGATCGCGCTGGCGGGCTTTTCACTGGGTGCCAACCTTGTGCTCAAGCTGGCGGCCGAGGCCGCGGAAGACCCGCCGGCCGGTCTCGACTGTGTGCTGGCGGCCAACCCGCCGATCGATCTCGCCGCCTGCTCGCGGGCCATGTCGCGACCCGAGAACCGGCTCTACGACTGGAATTTCACCCGCTGGCTGCGCAGCCAGGCGAGCCGGCTTCATCGCCTCTATCCCGAGCTGGGCAATCCCGGCCTGAAGCGGGTTAGCTCGGTCTACGAGTTCGACGATTGTTACACGGCCGCTCGCAACGGCTTTAGATCGGCCGACGACTACTACGCCCAGAAGCAGCAGTCTCTTCGCGATCTCGCGGATCGAGTTGCCAGGGCTAGTGGTCCATGCCGCCGACGATCCTTTCATCCCCGTCGAGCCTTTCTTGCGTGCTTCGTTTCCCACCAACCTGAACTTCGAGCTCCTGGCTCACGGAGGCCACCTGGGCTACATAAGCCGCTGCCGCTGGCAAGGCGATCGGCGCTGGCTCGAGGCGCGGCTGGCGGCCTGGCTGGCCGCGCGGTGGGGCTTGCCGCAGCACGAAGGAACAGACGGCTTGCCGTCTCGGGATGAAGGCCTGGTTCACCCTGGAGTTATGAACAACCATGTCTAACTTGCGTGTCAACAAGTATCGCGCCGCGATGGAAGTGCTGGAGCGCGGGCGAGATCTCCTGGTGGAAAGCCTGGCCGACAGTGTTCTCGATCAGGAGGAGAACCTCGTCGAGGGGGGTTTCCAGTTCCATGAATTTCTCGAGACGCAGGGCGCTCGGTTGCATTTTCTGGGGCTGATCCTGGGCCATCTGGATCAATCGGCCGAGCTGCTCGAGGAATCGAGAGCGGAACGGCCGGCCCCCTCGCCTCAGCCAGCGAAACCTGCCCGGCCGCGCGCCAAAAGGCGGCCGCGAGCACGTGGGCCCCAATTCTCCAAACCGCGCAAGGAATCGCCCCCCGACTCCAAGGAGCCGCTCGACGAGCCCCCGTTTTGAACGGTCATGCCCGGCCACGATCGCACTGGATATCGCTTTTCAGCCGGCGCGGCCTTCGTCCAGATCGTGAAAAGGCAGAGCCGCCTCGGGCGAGGGCCATGACCCAGAGCCCGCGGCGGCTCGAACCAGGGAGCAGTTCCATTCTCCTGCTCAGGGCGCCTTGCGGTCTCACGCCCTGGGCGGAGGAAGATTCTTGCTTCTGGTGCGGGCGAAGACGCCAGCGCCGAAGTTCCCCAGCGCAGTCCGGCCGTTGGTGTTGAAGGCTCCGCCAGGGAAGCGGCCGCGAGCGTTTTTCCCCGCGTAGATTCCGCTCGAGGTGGCACCCGTGGTGGTGCCAGTTATCGAGCCATCCCCAGCAGTTCCCGTGGTGTAGCTGTAAACGAAATTGCCGGCGGAATTCTTGGCGGGTCGGAAGCTCGCCGAGATCACGCTGTTGACCAGGTCTCCCTGCTGACGGAGCCGGCCGATCCGGCTGGCGCCGCGGGTTCCTTCAAGCCCGGCGACATGCGACGCGTAGTCGAAGCCGGTCTTGATCTCGCTGTTGAGCTGGCTGCCTTTGACGCTCACCGAGCCGATCGAGCCGCTGGTCGTGATCGCCGAGTTCGTGACCGCTGTGCCCGGATTCACCATGTAATAAGTCGGGAACCGCAGCCGCTGGACCTGCACGAAGTTGGGGTTCTGTGACGTCTGAGTGATGTAGTTGGCCGGTCCCACCTTGACCTTGCCGATGGACTTGGCGGCCACCACGCCACCCAGAAGACCTGCGGCGGGATAACCTGTTGAACCCTGTGGAACGCCGTAGTTGGTCGCCGGAATCAACTGGAACCGCTGGGGCAAATTCGGGCTCGGGTTGGGAATGGCGCTGGTGCCTGTGAACGTGCCGCTCGGGTCGCCCAGCCCACGCTTGAACTCGACCTTGCCGATCGGTCCGTTCACATCCAACGCCACGCCATCGGCGTTGCCGCCGAACTTGGCGCTGTGCAAGTATTTCAGGCCGCTCAGACTTGAGGTGAATGGGGTCAGGTCGCGCTGCGCGGTAAGGTTCGTCGACTTCCCCTTGACATTGAGATGGTTGATCGCCTGCGCCTGCAGCGAGGTGCGGCCCGTCGTTCCCACCACGTTGTAGAAGAACTGGAAACCCGCCGGAACCGGTCCCGAGAGCGGCACGCCGGGCGTCCCGGGATCGGTCCAACCGCTGACCGTCCCTCCCTGACTGCCGGTCACATAATTGGGAGGAGCCGCGGACTGAGTCACGGAGACGACCGAGAAATTCTGAACGACCCCGTTGATACTGAAGATCACGCTGGGAGTCGTCAGTGGCCCGACGGGCACGGCATTGGCGGTGGTCGGAGCGACCGAGCCGTCAAAGACCGAGTTGTAAATCGAATCGAGATAGATTGACGGTTTCACCGTAAGCGGCGTCGAGGGATCCCCGATGACGATCTGGTAAGGATTGGTGACGTTTGTTCCCGTGGTGTCGATCAGCGCCAGGATGTCGTTGAACCGGAGTGTCCCCACTCCGCCATAAAGGAAGATGCCCGCCGCCTGGGCGACCGCGGGCGTCACGTCATGCGACAGGTTGAATCCGTTCAAGGCGATCGACTTCACGCCGTTGAGAGCGATCAGGCGATTGAAGTTCACCGTGCCGCTGGAAAGCACCGTGTTGGACGCAACGGTGGTGCCCGTTACATACGTCGTACGAGGATTGGAGCCAATGATCTGGATGGTGTTGATCTCGTCATCGAGGCTGCCGTCGTTCGGAGTCGTGTCGGTGACGATCACCTGCCCTGGCCCGTGGACGGTGATGGTCCACTGGTTCCCCATCGCGGTCGGTGCCCGAGACGATCTTGCCCTGGTTGCTGAGCAAGGGACTGTTCGGGTTGTTATGCTGGACAAGTGATCGGATCGACGTCGGAATCCGCTGGTTGGTGATCGGATTGGTGACGTAGAGGTCGCTGGGAGTGTAAGGTGCCAGATAACCGGGAAGCGTGCCGGAGAGCAACTGTCGGCTCTCGAGCAGCTCCGGAGTATGAACTTGCCTGCGCCGGGCCGGATCGGGCCGGTCAGACCGCTGCCGCGTGAAACTCATGGAAGACTCCCTTCGCGTCGGCTCGACAGCCGGACCAAACGCCGGTCGCGCGACCGGGCCGGTGCCGCCGTGAGCCGCTCTCCCTGATTCGGATGCTTATCTGCCCAAGAAGGAGATACGCCCGATTCGCCGCCGTCCCACAAGGACCCGAACCGGCCCGCCAAGGAATCGCGACCCCTGGTCCCACTCCGGCGCAGCGAGTCATTGACGACTCTAGAATTCGACCGTCTTCTCGAACAGACTTCACGAGAGCTGAGAAGATAGGAAGACTCGGGTATCGAGGAAAGCGAAGGAATTGGTTAAATCGTAGGTGCGGGGCGAAGCGACGCGATGGCCGCCTGTTCATCGTCGGCGAACGGGAAGTAGCGGTCCAGCTTCATGACCTTGAGCAAGTCGCGCACGATCGGCTGGACATGAAAAAAGACCATCTTGCCGTTGCGGGTGTCGATTCTGCGCTTTCAAGCCCACGAGAATGGCGACGCCGGAGCTCGAGAGGTAATCAATCTTGAATAGATCAAGCGCCAGCGCGGCTCGGCCCGGCTTTGCACCAGGTCGTAAAGTTCGTCTCTGAGAGTCTGATTGCGAAAATCGTTAAGGCCCGCGGCGTTGTCAAAAACGACGATCACGGCCTCAGATTGCTCGCGCGTGCTGAAACCTGACATGACCACGAGAACCCCTCTAACAATCTGCGAAGACCGACCGATCGCGCACAGGCGGCGGCTGGATGACCTTGCCCCACGGATCAGGCGATCACGCACTACCCCGGCGATTCACAAATCCCAAGCCATCTTATCCCACGGATGGCTCAACATGCAATTCGTGGCCAAAGACAAACGGCAGTTGGTGTATCGCACCCATCGATCACTCAGGTTGGCCGTTGCCGGTTCCAGTAGCCTGGTCTGGACGTTTTCTCACGAGTCGGCAGATGTTAGACTGTGACATCCGACCATGCTCGCCTCGCATGGCTCGCGCACCGGCACGGCAAGAACGGGCTCGGCGCGGATGTGTAATCCCTAGATCCCACCGATTCGCACTCGATCGCGAGGTTTGACCGTTGAACCGCTTATGGCTCGCACTCAAGACATTCTGGCGCATCCTGATCGACCCCGAATTCGCGGCCAGGGTGGAACCGCTGTTCTCTCTGGCGCCTTCGGGACCCGACCTGCGAATCCTTGCGGTCTTGCAGAGAGACGGGCGACTCGTCGACTTCCTGCGCGAAGACATCGATCCCTACACGGACGCCCAGATCGGCGCGGCGGTTCGAGACATCCACCGAGGCTGCAAGAAGTCGCTGCAAGATTACCTCACCATCGAACCGATCATCAGCGCGGCCGAGGAAGAGCAGGTCCAGGTCCCCGCCGATTTCGACCCCGCGGCCATCCGATTGATCGGCAACGTTGACGGCAAACCACCCTTCCGAGGAACCTTGAAGCATCACGGCTGGCGAGTCCGCGCCGTCCATCTGCCCATGCTCCCCGCGACCCGCGACGACACATCGGTCCTTTCGCCTGCCGAGGTCGAGATTCCCTGAGTGAGTGGCGACTGGCGAGCCGCTCCTAGCCTGAGGAACATCCATGTCCCGCTACGTTGTTGGCATCGACCTGGGAACAACCAATAGCGCTTTGGCCTACGCCAATCCGGTCGAGACGGGCTCCGACGACGCGAGCTCCACGCCGCTTGAGGACCTGGCGATTCCGCAGGTCGTGGGCGTGGGCGACGTTTCCGACCGGCCTCTCTTGCCTTCGTTTTTGTACTTGCCTTCCCCCAAGGAATTTGCCCCCGGCGTGCTCGACCTACCGTGGAAAACACCGCCCGACCGCGTGGTGGGAACGTTCGCGCGCGAGCATGGGGCCAAGGTTCCCAGCCGATTGGTGAGCTCGGCCAAGAGCTGGCTGTCGCACTCCGGCGTCGATCGCCGGGGGCCGATCTTGCCCTGGACGGCGGCTGACGACGTGGTGAAGGTTTCGCCGGTGGCCGCGGCCGCGGCGTATCTCGAACACCTCCGCGACGCCTGGAACTCCAAAGTCGCGGGCAAGAAGGCCGACGATCGCCTCGAGAACCAGGACGTCTTGCTGACCGTTCCCGCCTCGTTCGACGCCGTGGCCCGTGAGCTGACGGTTGAGGCCGCGGGCAAGGCCGGCCTCAAGCAAGTGACGTTGCTCGAGGAACCCCAGGCCGCCTTCTACGCCTGGCTCGCGGCCCAGGGAGACTCGTGGCGCAGGCAGGTCAGGGTTGGCGATATCATCCTGGTCTGCGACGTCGGCGGCGGAACGACCGACTTCACCCTGATCTCTGTTAGCGACGAGGGGGGCGACCTCGCTCTCTCACGTCTGGCGGTCGGCGAGCACATTTTGCTGGGCGGCGACAACATGGACCTGGCCCTGGCCTACGCGGTCGCAGCCACCCTGCCGCAGGGGATGGCCGGCCTCGACGCGGCTCAGCGTGTGGCTCTTGGTTACGCTTGCCGGAATGCCAAGGAGACGCTCTTCGCCGAGCCCAAGAAGAACACCGCGCCGGTGACCTTGCTGGGCCGTGGCTCGAAGGTGATCGGCGGCTCGATCAAGACCGAGCTCTCGCGCGAAATGCTCAACTCGGTCCTGCTCGACGGCTTCCTTCCCAGGTGTGCGCCGACAGATCTCCCCTTGCGCGGCCGGCGCGTGGGCCTTCTGGAAATCGGCCTGCCGTACGCCGCCGATCCGGCGATCACGCGGCACCTGGCACGGTTCCTGGGCCAGCAAGCCGGCTCGCTGCACATGGGAGGCTCGATGATCGCCCCCTCCGCGGTGCTGTTCAACGGCGGCGTGTTCAAGGCCGGCGAGCTTCGCCGCCGCGTGCTCGATGTCCTTTCCGATTGGGCGGGAAAGCCCGTGCCCGAGCTGCAGACTTCCGACCTCGATCTCGCCGTGGCCCGCGGCGCTGCGTATTACGGTCAGGTTCGCCGTGGCAAGGGAGTACGGATTCGAGGGGGTGTGGCCCGGTCTTACTATGTGGGCCTGGAAACCGCCGCACCCGCGGTGCCTGGCGTTGCGCCCCCGCTCAAGGCACTGTGCGTCGTGCCCATGGGAATGGAAGAAGGGACCGAGGCCGACGTCCCGAGCTCCGAGGTCGGCCTGGTCGTCGGCGAGCCCGCCGTCTTCCGCTTCCTGAGCTCCACCACCCGCCGCGACGACCCCGTCGGAACCATCCTCGACCGCTGGAACACCGACGAGATTCAGGAGCTGGAGCCACTGGAAACCGCCCTCGCCGCCGAGGATGGCGGCCTGGGCGAGACCGTGCCGGTACGCCTCCACTCCCACGTCAACGAGGTCGGAACTCTTGAGCTATGGTGCCAGAGCGTTCGAGACAACCGTAGATGGAAGCTCGAGTTCAACGTGCGAGAGCCGTCTCACGACTGATTCGAGGCTCAAGTTTCTCTCCATGATTCCGCGGGGTCAGTACCAATGAGCGGCGACATTCTCTTGCTCGTGAACGGCGCGGTGGAGCAACCGCTGGAGTTGAGGTTTGGTGATCTGGCCGCGCTGCCCGCGGCTACTCAGGTGCCGGACGTTTCGCGGTTTCACCCCAAGCGCCAGGGGGACGGCGTGTCCCTGGAAGCGATCCTCGAGCGAGCGCGGCCGAGGCCAGAAGCGAATTACCTGACCCTACACGCCGACCGCGACGACTTTCACGTCTCGGTGCCTCTGGAAGCCGTCCGGGCCGAGGGCATCGTCGTCTACCATCGCGGCGGCCAGCCGCTTGCTACCGAGCAAGGCGGGCCGATCCGGTTCCTGATTCGAGACCCGGCCGCCTGCCACACCGATGAGCTCGACGATTGCGCCAACGTCAAGTACTTAAGCCGCATCGAGCTATCCATCAGGCGAGGCCGCGATACCCGGCCCACCACCGATGAAGATCACGCCAAGTTACACGGAGGTTAATATCTCCATGAGTATATCAGTGGCCCAGCGGACTCTACGGGAACCATCCCATCAATTCGCCCAGCTTCCAGAGCAGGACGATGGTGGTCACGGAGCCTGAGCCGAAGGCGGCGATCAGGACGCAGGCGGCGGCGATTTCGCGAGCCATCTTGAGGCGAGGCTCGTCGGGATCGCCGATGGCGCGGGCCAGGGTGTCGACGGCGCTGTGGGCAAGCTCGGCGATGAGCACCAGGCAGGCGGCAATGACCAGAAAGCACCAGCCCCACTGGTTGACTCCCAGCAGGGCGGCGGTGATGGCGATCAGCGTGCCTCGATAGCCGTGGGCGAAGAAGCTCGAATCACCCCGGATCGCGTGCTTCAGGCCGCGAAAACCGGCGACAAGCTTGCCGCGCGTGTTGCGGCGATCCGCCCTCGCGGTCAGCTCCCCGGCGGCCTGGAGCTGCAGCTCCAGCCGGTTCTCGTCAAATTCGGGGACGGGCAGCAGACCGCGGGGGGAGCCAGAGCCGGCCGCCACCGCTGTCTGCTCACCCGGCTCGTCCTGTTCGCTCAAGTGGGTCATGGTCCCGCCGTTTTCGTCCTGGCTCATGAATCGCGGTCAAACTTCGACTCACTGGGTCGGAGCGTACCGGGAATCAAACTGGTTCAGGCCGACGCCCGATCCCAGGCTGAGGTTGGGCGACAACCGCGGCGAGATCTGAAACGCGAACATGTAACTCTGCCGCTGAGGATCGACCGACAAGCCCAGGGAGGTCAAGTAATCGGCGCCAATTCGCGTGAACGAGAACATCGAGCCTAACAAGATCTTGTTGCCGAAGTCATACGAGTTCGAGTACGTGCCGTACCATTTGGGGCTCAGCCAGTAAGAGATCGAGGTGTTCAAGGCCGACGTCTGGATGGGGCCGGTGTTGATCACCGTGTAACCGATGAAGACATTTCCCCGGGGCGGCCGCGAGATCGAGACGCCGGTCGTGATCACGTTCAAGCCTTTGGGGTTATAGGTCTGCACGTTGTAGTTGCTGAGAGGCGCGCTGCCGGTGAGGTTCCAGAAATCGAACCAGCCGTAGGAGACGATGCTCGTGCGGTCGCCAACGAACCACTGGTAGTTATACATGGTTTGCCCCCAGGGCTTGCCGAAGTTGTCGCGCTGGGAGTCGGGGAAGTAGGTGCCCGAGACGTCGAGCGTCATCCAGTCGATGGTTCGCCTGCGGCCAACCGGGCCGCGCTTGGTCTGAAGCCGTTGGTGCAGGCCAAGCTGAAGCGTGGTGATCGACGCCTGGATGTCCGTCGGGCCGGTGATCGGCGAAAGGGCCCGGCGCAGGATCAGGTGCCGGGGGTCATAGGGCATAGGCAAGACGCCGCCCGTCCAGCTTGAGATGGCGAAGTAGCGGCGTGTGAATTCGTAAGCATTGTCATCGAGGTCGTCCTGGACGGCGATCGAGTTCAGCCTCTGGTTCGAGTACGCCGCCCGGAAATCGGCGTAGAAGCTCATCTTGTTGTTCAGGCCGTGGATATTGAGGATGTCGTTCTCCACGCTCGGGATAGGGTTTCCAGATCGTCGTCTCCGCGTGCACGCCCGCCGCGCCCCAGTACCGGCCCATCGCGCCGGTGTCTTGCTGGTTGAATGGTCCACCGCCGATCTGGTTGCTCCAGCCCACGAGCTGGCCTTGCAGGTAAGGCACCACACGCGCAACGTCGTAGATGTTCAGCGGCATGTCGATCTCGTGATTGGTGTAGGCGCGAAACGCCTGGAACACGCCGCTGGTATTCGAGATCGGATCATAAGGCATGTATGCGAACAGATTGTGGTTATTGACCATGATGTCGGTGTGAGTGCTGGCGTAGTCGGCGCCCGAGTGCTGATAGTAGTTGAACCAGTGATTGGCCAGCGAATCTCCCAGGCGGTAGTAGTCGACCCGGGGCAGCCACTGCGTGTCGGTGTAGAAGTCCTGAAGATTCGCCTCGGTCCACAGGTCCCAGGCGGTGTTGTTCTTCTGGTACTGCATGTAGAGCAGGGTTTCCTGATCGAGCCCGGTCTCGTTCAGCCGCTTGTAGTATTCCTCCAGGAAGTGGCGATCGGAGACGTAGGCGACTTCGAGCTGGAGCCGCAGGTCCTCGAACCGGTGCTCTTCGTCGTCGGGCAGAAACCGCTGCATGTGCCGGGTGTTGAACCGGCCCCGGATCTCCTGGAACGGCGGCACGGCGGATCGCTGGTATCCCTTCTTGCCCGCGCCGGGGGGCCCGTTGGTCACGATCGCCGGACCCGAGCCCAGCACGTCGATCCCCTCGTCCTTGAGGCCCCAGATGTCCATGTAGCCGAAGTAGTCGTAGGTGATGTGCTCGCCCGGGGTCCGGATCTTGTGATAGGGATCGGTCAGGTCGCGAATCAAGTCGCGGCCGAACCAGCCCAGCTCGCTGCCCAGCGCGGGGAAGTCCTTGGTGCGGGCGCTCAGGTAATCGACGTCGATGTTCCAGTTATCGATCCAATCGGGCCGACGGAGGCCGAAGATCTTGAATCCGTTCCAGTCGGAGAGGACTTGCTGGCCGAAGTAATTGTTGGTTCGAAAGCCGATCTGCCGCAGAGGAGCCTCGAGGTCGTCGATGTCGCCGGTGAGTCGAGGCCAGTAGAAAACCGGCACCCATCCCATCCAGAAGACGTTCTGGCGGGCGTCATACCGCCAGGTCATGTCCATGGGCGCCTTGGGATCGTTCGGGTTTCCCACCAGCCGGCCCGTGTTGGGATCGGTCAGTGCCTTGGTCTTGCGGGTCAGGTCGACGAATCGGTTGTTGATCTGGTAGGCCGGATTGGGAAAACGGCTGCCGGTCATCACGGTCTGGTCGGCCCGGATCTCGGGGTTGTCGTCCGGCACGATCGTGCCGTCGGGACGCGTGATCAGGCGGTGAAACTGCTCGATGCGGGGCGACTTGATTTTCATCGGCGCGATGAACCCCGGCGCAAAGACGTCAACCTCGCCGTCGAGCGCCAGGAACCGGTCGGTCAGGAAGTCGTAAAAAGCCCTCTTGGATCGAAAGGTGCGCTGGTCCGCCCTGCCGGCGACCTTGTTCTCATCCTGCGCAAGATCACGTCGCCTTCGGCGTAGACCTCCATGGGCTGATTGGGGTCCTCGAACAGCTCACCGTTGGGTCCGACAATTCCTTGTCCCTTCTTGGGGTCAGGATGTTTCCAGATGACCGCGCTTTCCGCTTCAATGTCGATGATCCCGAACTTGGGATGCCTGGTGACGATATTCACGCCTCCCCGATAGATGAACGTTCGCGTTCCATCGGGCGTGACGGGAAGGGCCTGGATATCCACTCTGCGGCCGCTTCGCGGGAAGATGCTGGTTACTCGTTGCGATCCCGCCATGATGGGAGCCCTGACGGGCTTTGGAGCCGGGGCAGTCCGCTCCGTCCCATCGCGGCGCACCGGGGGAGCGGGTTCATCGTCACGCGCGCCGGGCAAAGGCGCGGCACGCGGCACATCCTCGTCATGCGCGCCGGGCAAAGGCGCGGCACGCGGCACATCGTCATCGTCGGGGTTGTCGAGGTTCGGCACAACGACCTCGGGAGCCCCATCGATCGGCGGCAGGTCAACAACGGGCGGCTCGGGTTCTTGAGCGGGCCGCAAAGAAGGCACCGGCGCGGGCGCAGGGGCCGCCTGTGCGGTCTGGTCGGCCGCGGGGGCCTGGGCGTCTGCCGGTCGTCGGCGCACGAGTTGAGCGAGCTGAACCTGTGGGTCCTTGCGCGGCGGCACGGCTGTCGGCACGGGCTCGAGATCCGGCAATGACGACGTCGCGGAAGGTGCGCCGGCCGGCCCGACCACACGAGACGGGCCCGCCTCGAGCGGGGCCGTCAAGCTCGACTCGGTAACCGCCGCGCTGTCTCGACTGGGATGGCGCCGACTGGTTGCTTCGCGCTGGCCCGGCGGCCGGCGGCGGGGGTTGCTGGAGTCCGCTCCTCTGGAGGATTCTCAAACCCACGGGCGGTTCCTTGAACGCTGTCAGGCCGGTGGGCTTGTAGGGTGAAAGCTGGATCTGTTTGGCGGTCCTCAGTCACGGCGCGGTGCTGGAGCTTGGGGGCAGTCTCCCGCCCGGTGATCCTGACGTCGCCTTCGGCATAGACGTCGGCCTGGAACGACTTGCCCGCTTCATCGGCCACCTCGATGATCCGCACGACGGCCGAGCGGGCACGAAGTCCCTCAGCGCCTTGCAGCACGGCGACCTCGCCGCCGAGAACGACCCACTGCTCGCCCGCCTGGTTCCAGACGAGAACTCGCTGGGCGGCCAGATCGATGGCATCGGCCGATCGCATGGCGCCGGCGGCTTCGTCTCTGCTGCGCCAGAAGCGCAGCCGGAGCGGAGGCCACGAGAATGAGCCCAAGCCACAAGCAATTCCGCGTACGGAGTCTGGGCTGGTCGTGCTCTCGCACGGTTCCTCCCAAGATACGTCCCAGCGTGACACCGCGGAGGGCCTTCCCTGGCCAAACCGCCCTTGAACGTCGCTCGAACACCGAACCCGGCCGCCGTCCGGCCGTGCCACGCGGCGCGAGCCCGACGATTACCAAGTGTTTTCCCCGCCTGAGCTCATCCCAAGAAAAGACGCTGGGAGGAGCGCGGAGGTCATTCTGAGAGATGCGAGTGACAGGACAATCGCGGGCAAGATAGTCGTTTCACCCGGCAGGGTCAAGAGCGAGAACCTGGTTTCCCATCACGCGCCATGAGTCGAGCGATCGAGCGGGGACAATGGGGATCTTCGGTGGCAGGACGTTTTTCCGTCGGAAAAATGAATTGCTGACACCGAAGACACTGCGTGGCCAGGTTAAATGACCCAGGTTCTGGAAGCGAGCCATCGGGGGCGAGCGGCGATTGACATGATTATACTGCCGCCAAGGACCGCGTCGTCCGAGCCTAGGTCTCGGACGGATTCTTGTTCGGCGTCTCGAGCAGCCGCTTCACCGCGGTGGGAAAAAATCCTCCCAGGTCGTCCGATAAGTCTCCTCCAGAGGCGCCGGAACGTAGAACTCCGGCTTGAGGAAAACCGGCATGTCCGGCAGCGCCTCTCCAACCGTGACGAACTCGACGTAGGCTGCCGGTGGCGGCCCGGCGTCATAGGCGGCAAGGGTCAGACGCTGATCGGCCGGCAGCTCGAAGTCCTCTTCAACGAACTGGTCCCAGATGGCCTTGTGGATGCCCTGGGGATCACGCCGGCTGGGCGGGAAAAGGTCGATCACCAGCAAGTGGACGCTCTGCGCGATCAAATTCGCGGACTTCTCGACGAAGCTCCGCAGCTCATTCCGGCTCGCCTTGTTCCCGGGCGAGACGACCTCGATCACGGCGACAACCTGGCCGTGCCGATGCCGGATCGCGATCCGGTCCGCCTTGCGGACATAGATTGTCTCTTCAGCGCGACGAACCACACGCGTCCGGGGAGGGGCGGTGGCCACTGCCAGGCCGGCGCCAGTCGCCTTCGGCTCGTCGCGTCCCTCTGACAATTCCAAGGTGAGGACGTCCGGGACCGGGGCCTGGATCGACTGCTCCGGGAGGGCGAAGTAATCGGGCGGCAACACGCCCGCGTTCAGTGCGCGCGAAAGGATAACGATCCAACCTTGGTGGAACGCATGAAACAAGCCCGCATCGACGCGGGTCCAGTCGTGAATCGGCATGGCCGGTCCCTCCGCACGGAAAGAGGCGATTGTCCCAGCCGATTATACCAGCGCGGGCTTCTTCTTCGAGGGTCCCTTCATCACTCCAGAACGGGTAGCGGGTAGGGTGCGTCGAGCTTGCGACGACGCACCGCGCGTTCGCCGGCGATCACGGTGCGTCTTCGCGACGCACCCTACCCTCTCATAGAAGTTCATTTTTCCGTCGGAAAAATGAACCGACACCAATAAATCCTCCTGACCCCGCAACTGTTCACGAACCAACGCGCGGTGGTGAGCGTCGGTTCAAATGTGCGCGGACTGCCCGAGAGGGCCATACGCCTCCCGGGCGTCCGTTGCTGCGCCTTCGGAGCCGAGAAATGAGCCGGGACCCGAGAATGCAGACGGCTCCGGGTCCCTTGCATCACCGCGCGACGGCTCAAACCCCGCGCGGGCGCTTCCTCAATCCCAGGCCGTCCCAGAGATCCGGGCTGTCGAGCACCACCGGCGCGATGAGGGAACCGGGCCCGGACGGGGCGATTGTCGTCGCCGGCATCGCCGGCCGAGTGGCGCCGATCACGAGTTTTGGCGAAGCTGTCGCATTGACCGCCTGGCTCAGGGCCGCCGAGGTGCTGCCCATGTCGTTGCCATCGCCGCCATAGACTGCCGCGATCGAGTGCGTCCCGACGGCCAAGGTCGTCGTCGTGAGGGTCGCCGTGGTGATGCCGTTGACGGTGCTCAGCGTGCCGGTGCCCAGCAGCGTCGAGCCGTCGAAAAATTGCAAGGTCCCGGTCGGGGCGGCGGAACCGGTGGTGCTGACGGTCGCGGTGAATGTCACCGACTGGCCGGAAACCGACGGGTTGGCCGAGGAGGCGAGAGATGTCGTGGTCGGGGCCTGGTTCAGGAAGCGGACCACCGCGAAATCCGAGCCGTTGGGACCAGACGCTCCATTCGCCTGTCCGACCGTGATGATCTTCCCATCGGGTTGGATGGCCAGTCCCTTGGCATTTGCAGCCCCCGGCAAGGACACCTTGACCAGGCCACCCGTTCCGAAGTTGGGATCGAGACTCCCGTCCGTTCCACTGACGCGCGCGAGCACAATCGGGTAGCCCCCCGAACCACCCTGGATTCCCTCGGCGATGATCTTGCCATCCGGCTGGAGCGCCACACGCCATGGGGAGATGTTGTCCGTGCCGGCGAGGACGGAGACACCCGGTGTCGGGCCATCGGGACCGAAGGCGGGGTCGAGACTGCCATCGATGTTCAGGCGAGCGATTGCGTAGTCTTTGACCCCCTGAGCGTTCCTGAAGAGACCGCCGTTGACGATCTTCCCGTCGGGCTGGATGGCCAGAAATATGCCCGCGAACCCAGGGGCCACGCTTTCCATGACCACGCTCCCTCCCGAACCGAAGGACGTATCGAGGCTCCCATCGAGATTGAAGCGCGCGACGACGCTGGTGCTCTGCGGAGATGTCGAAGCGTAGCCCGCGGCGACAAGCTCGGTCGTCCCGTTCACGGACTCAAGGGCCACGTCCGAGAAATACTGGGAGACGCCGGGCACGAACGCCTCGGTCAGGATACCTCCCTGGCCGAAAGACGTGTCGAGCGTCCCATCGGCGTTGTATCGGACCAGGGCATCGGAGTTGGCCGAGCCGGGTGTGGCCGCGCCGCCCGCGACGACGATCTTCCCGTCGGGCTGGATGATCACGGCGTGGGGATTATCGCTCCCGAGGATCTTCGTGGTGACGAGGCCGTTCTTGTTGGGGCCGAAGCTGGTGTCGAGCGTCCCATTGGTGTTGTACCGCGCCATCGCGAAAATGCCGTACGAGCTGCCCGACGTGACCAGGGTGTTCCCGACGACGACGATCTTCCCATCCGGTTGGATCGTTAGGGCATCGGCACCGGCGTAGAGTCTGCTGGACGAACGTGGTCACCACCTTGCCGCCCGAGCCGAAGGTCGGATCGAGGCTGCCGTCGCTGTTGTAGCGCGCGACGGCGAAGTCGGCGTCTCCCCAACCCGCCGCGACGATCTTGCCGTCCGCCTGGATCTGGACCGCGAAGCCGTTCCCACCTGATCCGTTGACGCCCTTCTTCACGGAGGGGAAAGAGGTCAGGGCGATCCCGCCACTGCCGAACGTCGTGTCGAGGGCGCCCGCGGTGAGCAGGAACCGATCCTCCAGGGCATCGAGCCGCGGGCGAAGCCGGTGGAGGGTGCGGGCTTGATGCGAGGGTCGATTCGGGGAGAAGAGTCTCATGGAAGTCTCCTTTCGGGGTGATGTCGTTCCAGGCCGGTCTGCAATCGAGTCATCGAGGCCCCGACCCAGTGCGCGCAGACCGGGCGCACCGGGGGCCTGGGCCGGTCGGACGTCCGCGGCGCGGAGCAGTCCCGCCGGTCGTTCTCACCCCGTCGCCGATCGCCTCATCCCACGGCGGCGGGTCTTCCGCGGTTCATCGGTCGAGCGGGGCGCCGTTCGACGCCCGGTTCGTCTGTGGACGTCCACGGCCGGGCGAACACGTCGGCGGGCAAGTCGGCCAGGCCAACCTCGCGCTTCCACTCAGCAGCCTTTTCGGGCTTGCCCCAGGCCTCGTAAAGCTGCACGATTCGCTCGCCAGCCTCGTCGAGACGGCGCCAGCGTGATAGGTGGGACGCGCGGAGAGACCGCGCGAAGGGGCTGGCCTTCAATCCCTCGTAGCCAGCGAGGAGGAGTGGCTCGGCGTCGAGGTACTTCTCTTGGCCGAGCAGGGCGCCCCCGCGCAAGCTCACGCAATCGTAGGAAAACCAGTCGCGTGTCTCGCAGTCCTTCGGGACCAAATCGCGCGTCAAGGACTCCGCTTCCGCGTGTCGACCCTGGCGCAGCAGGTTGTAGGCCAACAGATTCGTCGTATACGGTATATTAAGTCCGCCTTTGTATTGAATGTGTGCTCCGGCTCCGCGCAAGAACTGGAGCCGAGCGACGAGCAACCGCTCCGCCTCCGGCAGCTTGCCCTGAAGGTGATACAATTGCACCAGGTTCAATATCGTCTCCGCAGTGTGAGGATGCCACTCGCCCAGGACGCGGCGCTGGGTCTGTAAGGCCTCGAGGACCAGCGCCTCGGCCTCCAGCAGCCGGCCCTGCTCCACGTACAGCCCCGCCTGATGGTGTATGGTCATCGTATCGGGGTATTCTTCGCTCCGGGGGCGGAGAGTGATCTCCAGGCCCTTGGGATGTAGCGACGGGGCATGCCACAATTTGCCCTGGCTGTCGTACAGCATTGCCACATTCTTCATGGCCGCCAGCGTGTCGGGGTGGTTCTCGCCCTGGACGCGGCGCCGGACCTCCATAACCTTCTTGAGCAACGCCTCGGCTTCCTTCAGCGTGCATTCGTTTTCTTGGCACCACAGAAGATGCGCCAGGCAGTTCATGGCCGTCAGTGTGTCGGGGTGCCCTTCACCCAGGGCACGGCGCAGACCGTCCAGCCCCTGGCGCAGCAGCGGCTCGGCTTCGTCGTATCGACCCCACTCATCGAGAACGCTGCCGAGTGCGACCATCACCTTCGCCGTCTCCGCGGCCCTGGGACCCTTCTCCCGCTCGTAGATCGCCAGGGCGGCGGCGTACTGCTGACGACTCTTCTCCCAGGCTCCGAGGTTAAGGTAGGTCTGGCCGATGGTGCTACGCAGGGCCGCCTCGACCGGTGGCTGATCGCGGAACCGCGACCCCACTTTCTCCGCCGCCCGGTCGAGCACCTCCAGCAGCGTGACCTGATTGGTCACCGCGTTATTCCCCGGATCGGCCTGATCAAGCAAATCGTTGACGAGAAACTCGTTGATCGCCGTGGCCTTATCGGCCTCGGTGCGGGCGGCCGATTCGGCGTCCTCGGCCCGCTTGCGGGCCCGGACCTCAGCGTCCCGCGCGGCGGTGGCGGCGTCGCGCTGCTCGCGCGTGGCCCGCTCGGCGCGCGTGGCTCGGACCGCCTCCCAGGTGCTCACGGCCGTGCCCAGCACGAGAAACAGGGCCGCCGTCGTCACCACCGACCGGTGTCGCCGCGACATCTTTGCGGCCCGGTCCAGCAACCCGGGCCGCCGCGCCCGGATTGGCCGGTCCTCGAGGAAGTTCCCCAGGTCGTCGGCCAACTCCTGCGCGTGGCGTAGCGGCCCTCCGGGTCCTTGGCCGTGGCCTTCAGCACGATTGTCTCCAGGTCCGCCGGCACCGCTGGGTTGAGCCGCCGGAGCGGCGCCGGCTCCCCGTCGGCGATCCGGCGGAGGATCTCGGCCCGGTCATGGCCGTCCACGGCCGGCCGGAGCGTCAGCAGCTCGTAGAGCGTCACGCCCAGCGAGTAGACGTCGGTGCGGCCGTCGACGACCACCCGCAGACCCAGCGCCTGCTCCGGGCTCATGTACCGTAGCGTGCCCAGGACGTCGCCGGTGAGCGTCAGCCGGTCGTCGCCCCGGACCTGCGCCAGGCCGAAGTCGGTGACCCAGAGCCGGCCCTCGGCGTCGAGCAGGAGGTTGGCCGGCTTGATGTCGCGGTGGAGGATGCCGCGGGCGTGGGCGTGGTCCAGAGCCTCGGCGGCCTGCAGGGCCAGGCGGGCGACGTTGCGGACGTACTCGCGGGTGCGGGTGGATGTCGAAGATGAAGATTTCGCTGCGGGCTTCTGGCCATCGGGAAGCCCCCTCATCCGGCCCTGCGGGCCACCCGGGGAAGGGGAATCATCCGGCTTTTGGGCCTCCACGCTGGGTGTGGGCCCACCCCGGAGGGGGGAAGGTAGGAGGGCGCCGCAGCGGGGGCGAGACGCTCGCAGGCAGCTTGACGGTGGGCGAATCCGACCCGGCGCCGCCGGGCTGTCCCGCCGCACCGCCGGAGAGCAGCCGGGCGGCCAGGTCGGTGGTCGCGATCGCGGACAGGTCCGGGTCCGGGCCGTCGCCCGGGTCCATGCCGTCGAGCCGGAGCAGCTCGGCGATCATGGCGGCCAGGCTCTTCCCCTCAATGAGCTGCATGGCGTAGTAGTGCACGCCGCGCTCGCAGCCGACGCCGTGGACCGGGACGATGTGCGGGTGGTGCAGGCAGGCGGCGGCCTGGGCCTCGATGCGGAACCGCTGGATCTGCCGGGGGTCCATCGCGGCGGCCATCGGCAGGAGCTTCAGCGCCACGCGGCGGCCGAGGGAGACCTGCTCGGCCTCGTAGACGATGCCCATGCCGCCCCGGCCGAGCTCGCGGATCAGGCGGAAGTCGCCCAGCTCGCCGACCCCCGCCGCCGGGTCGGTCGGCGGGGGCGCGGCCCGGTCCACCGCTCGGAACGACCACTGGCCCAGGTCGTCCATCAGCTCCAGCGACGGGATCAGCCGCCGCAGCCGCTCGGCATGCGCCGGGTGGCGGCCGAGGAAGGCCTCCACGTCCACCGTATCGCCCGCCTGGAGCCGGTCGGTGAGCTCCTCGACCAGGTCCTCGAAAAGTGTGCCGTCGCCGTCATCCGGGCTCGGGGAACCCGCCCGGGAATGGTCCGCAGTGACACTCATGGCCGCCCCTCCGTCTGCTCGTCTCCCAGCCGCTCCCGGATCCGTTCCAGCGCCCGCACGTGCCGCTTCTTGGCCGCCGCCACGCTGATCCCCAGCGCCGCGGCGACCTCGGTGATCGGCATCCCCTCAAGGTGCCGCAGCACCAGGACCTCGCGATACGGCGGGGCTAGCGCCCCAGCGCCTCCTGCACCAGGGCGAGTTGCTCGCTGCGCATCACCCGGCCGCTCGGGCTGGTTCCCCCCGCCACGAGCCGCTCGGCCAGGGCGACCGCCGACCGATCGGGCAGGGGTAATTCCCAGGGCTCCTCCCGGGTGACGCTCCGCCTCCGGGCGGCGATGTGGTCGCGAGCGAGGTTCGCCAGCCTCCGGGCGGCGAATTGCCGCAGCCAGGGGTAGAACGGCAAGGGCCGTTCTTTCAAATAAACGTCCAGGCCGCGCGCCGCGTCGGCCAGCGATTCCTGCACGAGGTCGGAGGGGTCGACCCGGGCCGCCAGGCGGCGATCGAGGCGTACGGCCACCATGCGTCGCAGCCGGGCGCGGTGTCGGGCCAGCAACTGATGGCGGGCCGCCGCGTCGCCGCCGGCGGCCCGGTCCACCAGTTCCCCGGTATCGGGCGGGCTCTGAGGCATGGTCCCACGGTCCTCTCACAGGGCAGAACAAAATGCGGATCAGCGAGCCAGGAGCAAGACATTCACCCTCTTCTTGTCTCGCCCTCTAAAAGCAAACCGCACGGAACGGGCTCGACCGGGGACAAAAAAAATCTTCGGGCTCGCGTGATCGACCTGATGTGCTTTGCCGGCTGTGAGTTGTGCCATGCGGTTCCGGGAGAGCCGCGGCCGTTGGCTCGGCGTGAGCGCCCGGGGCGCCCCTCTTCCTTCGAAGAGCCTCGTAGCAACCTCCCCCTTGAGCCCGGCTCTTTCCGAGACTCCGCCTGCACCCTCGCCGGGTCTCGCCTCGGGGCCGCGTGCTTGAATCAAAAGCTCCGCGCGTGCCCAAAGTCAAGAGCCGAGGCATGGAAAAACGCGAAATCTTGGTGAAGGAAGGTCAAAAGGCTCATCGGCGTTGAGGATGGTCGGTGTCGGGGGGCTTACTGTAAAGGATTGTAAAGTCGCACCCGATTCCGCTTCTTTCCAGGCGCCTCGGAAGGCGAGTTTCCGCTCTAGGTCTACAGCAGGACGCCAGGAGACCGGGCCAGGGATGACTTCCCTCCGCCGCGGACAGCCGCCGCTGCGTTTTGCGATGCAACCCAGGAATACACCATGAAACGACGAGCGCGCGTGAGCTTCCATCCCTGGTGCGAACCGCTCGAGGACCGCGGACTGCTCTCCCTGCTTACTCCTGCGGAGATGAGGCATGCGTACGGCGTGGATGCGATCACCTTACAGCTCCAGCGGCCAGACGATCCAGGGCGACGGCTCGGGGCAGACGATCGCGATCGTGGTCGCCGACCATAACGACTACCTCTGGGACGAGCTCTACCTGTTCGACGGGTACTATGGTCTGACCAACCCCAGCTTCACCCAGTTCAACCTGGCGGGGAACCAGACCAACGACGGCTGGGCGGAAGAAGAAGCGCTTGACGTCGAGTGGGCCCATGCCATGGCGCCCGGGGCGACGATCGACGTCGTCGAGGCCAGATCGGCCAGCCTGGCCGACCTGATGTACGCCGTTGACTTCGCCCGCCACGTGCCGGGGGTCTCGGTGGTGTCGATGAGCTGGGGCAGCGGCGAGTTCGGCTCGGAAAAGGCTTACGACTCGGTCTTCACCACACCCGCCGGACACAACGGAGTCACCTTCGTGGCCGCCAGTGGAGATTCTGGGGCTTACAGTGGCGCCCAGTGGCCGGCTTCATCGCCCAATGTCGTGGCGGTCGGTGGCACTACGCTGAACGTGAACGCCGCGGGCACGACGGTCTCCGAAACGGCCTGGTCGGGCAGCGGAGGCGGCTATAGCGTTCTCGAGTCGGAGCCAGCCTACCAGAGTAGCGTCCAGAGCACCGGCCGGCGGTTGACGCCCGACGTCTCCATGGACGCCGACCCCAACACGGGGGTGGCCGTCGTCTTCATTACTCCGGCGAGCGCACACGCATCATGGCAGCTCGTCGGCGGCACCAGCCTGTCGGCCCAGCTCTACGCCGGCGTGATCGCCGTGGCCGATCAGGGCCGCGCGCTGGCTGGCACGGGCAGCCTCGACGGCGCTACCCAGACTTTGCCCGCTCTGTACGCGGCCTCATCGGCGAATTATCAGGATGTGACCGCCGGCTCCAACGGCTATGCAGCCCGCGCCGGCTACGACCTGGCCACGGGGCGCGGAACTCCCACAGCCTCGCTTGTGACCGACCTTGCCGGTTACAGCGGACAGGCCGCGGCCCAGGCGGCTACAACCACCACGACCACCCGCACTCGACCTCGATCCAGAATCGCCCGCCGCGCCGCGACCGTACTTCCCAGTCAGGCCAGCATGAGCACTGGCCAGGTCGATCATTTGATGGCGGTGACACCCGTCGATCTTGGAACAACCTCCGCCTCGGCCGCCAGCTCAACGAACCGCCAGGTTCCGGCCTCTCGATCGCGATGGCCGGTGCTCGATCCCGACCTGGTGGACGCCCTCTTTTTGTAGGGCACGCCACGACCATCAGCCGTGAACCACTCCACTCCGCGAATTCTGACGACACGGCCCAACAATCATCAGGAGCGACCAGCCGATGACTCGAACAGAGTTCAATCACCACGACGAGAAGGTTTTTTATCGCAAGTTGCTGGCGCTGCTTCACCCTGAGGGACTGGCCTGTCCTCGTTGCGGCTCGCGGCAATTCAAGCAGGTTACCAGTGACTACGCGACGTCGGTCCCCGCCTACTGGTGCAGCAATTGCAGGCGATGCTTCGACGCCTGGACGGGAACGCTTCTTCAAGGAGCCTGCTGCCCTGCCAGCGAGGTGCTATCGCGAACTCTTGCAGCGTGCTGGACCGCGTCGCCAGGCGCGGCTTTTGGAAGTCCGGGTTGGTCCGCCGAGATCCCGCTCTCGGCCCCCGGGACGGAATGATTCCCGACATTCTCACTCGATCCAACTCGCCCGGCGCGGAGCCGGGTCTCGAGACGAAATGATCTCCCGCGCAAAGGAGGCGTACCATGCTGGTTCTCTCACGAAAAAACTCCGAACGCATCCGCATCGGCGATTCCGTCGTCTTGACCGTGGTCAAGATCCAGGGGGGCATCGTCCGCCTGGGCATCGAGGCCCCGCCCGAGATTCACATCGCCCGCGACGAGTTGCTGGCGCGCGATGGAGACGTGAGCGGAGGAATCGCCTCGACTTGAAGCTGGTCTGGCGGTCAATCCGAATCTTCGAGCGGTACGTTCCAGTACGCGTCGCTCAAGAACCGAGACCAGCTCGCGATCCGCACGGTGGAAGCGTCGTACAGAGGCTTCCAGGCGGGGCGGATGGGATGCCGGCGTAGCTTCATGGCAGCCTGGTCGGGCGTGCGGTTGGCCTTTCGCGCATTGCAGGCGACGCAGGCCAGCACGCAGTTTTCCCAGGTGGTTTGCCCGCCCTGCGCGCGCGGCACGATATGATCGATCGTGAGCTCCTCCGTGCCGGGTCTGGCCCCGCAATACTGGCAGGTGGCGTGATCGCGCTTGAAAAGGTTGCGCCGGCTGAACGTGACGGCATTGTAGCGCGGGCGATCGTGCCGCGTCAGGCTCAATACCTCGGGCACGCGCAGGCGAAACTTGACCGTGCGGATGAAGAGCTCGTCCTCGCGCGGGGTCAGCTTTGCCCAGTCGGCCCACGAGTAGAGCTGAAAATCGTCGGGATCAACGACGTACGCCGCATGGTTCCAGAGCAAGACCAGCGAGCGCGCCACGGTGGCCACATGCACCGGCTGCCAGTGGCGGTTCAATACCAGCGTCGGTCGTTCCAGGACGCTACCACCCATGACGCTTCATCCCCGGACGGAATTCCGGCAAGCTCCTTGGAGATATCATAACCAACAAGTGGTGCCACTCGGCAACCGCATTCCTGGTGAAATGCGCCGAGGTTTCAGGCAGTCTGAGGACGAACAACTCCCACTGCTGGAACCTGAAGAGGGCACACCGGCGGTACCCCAGTGAATGTGAAAAGATAGGCGACCGCGTCAGTCACTGGTCGGTCTGGTTGAACCGGGATCGATTTGACGTTCAAGGGAAGCTGCGCTGGGTCCTTCGGCAGACTCGACTTCTAAGCGAATGGCCGCGGTCGTTTTTCAGTTTCGGGCCACCTTCATCCGTCCCGACTCCGTCGGGACACCCTCCCCCGCGAACTGGGAGAGGGTGGCCGGAGGCCGGGTGAGGGTCGCGAACTCGCCCAGGAATCAAGCCGAACCGCGGCCATCCGCTCAGGCGATCGCCAACAGCCACAGCGGGTGATTGTGCGATGATCACCCACTGTCCCCTCGGCGGCCGAGGTGGGTGGTCGGGCGAGCTTGCGCGCTCGGTCATCGATCAATGAGCCGAAGCGCCAACGGGCTCGAACTGCTCCTCCTCGGTGGACCCGTGGAGAGCCGTGGTTGACGACTTGCCGGCGGCCACGCACTGGGAGACCTTATCGAAGTAGCCCGTGCCCACGAAGCGCTGATGCTTGACAGCGTGATAACCGCCGTCGGCCTCGCGGGCGAATTCGGCCTGCTGCACCTTCGAGTAGGCGGACATGCCGGCGCTCCGGTATGCGCGGGCGAGCTCGAACATCGACAGGTTCAGCACGTGGAACCCGGCGAGTGTGATGAACTGGAACTTGTAGCCCATCGCGCCAAGCTCGCGCTGGAACGTGGCAATGGTGGCATCGTCCAGCTTGGCCTTCCAGTTGAACGATGGTGAGCAGTTGTAGGCAAGCAGCTTGGCCGGGAACTTCTCGTGAATCGCCTCGGCGAACTTCCTGGCCTCGGTGATATTGGGCTCCGAGGTCTCGCACCAGAGCAGGTCGGCGTACGGAGCGTAGGAGAGGCCGCGGCTGATGGCGGCGCGCAGGCCGCCGGTCATAATGAAGAAGCCCTCCGGCGTCCGGTCGCCGGTCAGGAATGGCCGGTCGCGATCGTCGATGTCGCTGGTCACGAGATGAGCCGACAACGCGTCGGTCCGAGCGACCAGCACGGTGGGCACGTCCATCACGTCGGCGGCCAGTCTCGCGGCGTTGAGGGCGCGGAAAAACTGCGAGGTGGGAACGAGCACCTTGCCCCCCATGTGCCCGCACTTCTTCTCGCTGGCGAGCTGGTCCTCGAAGTGAACCGCTGCCGCGCCGGCTTCGATCATCGCCTTCATGATCTCGAATGCATTGAGCGGGCCGCCGAACCCGGCCTCAGCATCTGCAACAATGGGGGCGAAGTAATCGATCGTGTCGCGCCCCTCTGCGTGCTGGATCTGGTCGGCCCTGCGGAAGGCGTTGTTGATAGCTCGCACCAGGGCCGGCGCACTATTGCAGGGGTAGAGGCTCTGATCGGGATACATCTGGCCGGCTAGGTTGGCGTCGGCCGCAACTTGCCAGCCGCTCAGGTAGATGGCTTTCAGACCGGCCTCGACCATCTGGATTGCTTGATTGCCCGTGACTGCGCCCAAGGCGGCTACAATCGGTTCGGTGTGGAGCAACTGCCAGAGCCGCTCGGCGCCGCGCGCGCCAGCGTGCACTCGATGTGTACCGAACCGCGTAGCCCGGCGACGTCTTTGGCGGTGTAATCTCGCCGGCTGCTCTTCCAGCGCGGGTTGGTCTGCCACAAATTGTTCAGCTCGTCAGTTCTCGGTGCAAGATAGTATTGCATGGCCAGGTCCTCCGGTGGTACGTCTCGCTGATCGGATCTTAGTTCAATTAGCAAGTATTTGACATTACAATTCTTCCAATACAGAGTATAGGATTGATGAAAAGAATGGCGATCATTGGAATGGCCTATATTCAAACATGCCTTTCCCAGGTCCGCGCGGTGGCGCAGGAGCGATGCACATGGCCAATCTGATTTCGCCGCAGGAGAGTCATGGAAACAGGCTCCGCAGACTGCGGAGCTTTTGCTATGCGGCCCAGACCGGCAGCATCTCCCGGGCCGCCGAGCAGGCGATGCTCAGCCAGCCGTCGGTATCGCTCCAGATCCAGGCGCTCGAGGTCGAGTTCAAGGCCAGGCTATTCCAGCGCCGGGGACCCAAGATTCTGCTCACGCCTGAAGGGCAGGCTCTGTACAGACTGGCCTGGCCACTCGTCGAGGCGGTCGACTCGCTGACGGCGGCGTTTCACGCCAGCCAGAGCGGAATCGAGGCCGGCAGGGTCACCATCGCGGCCGGCGAATCGACCATCCTGTATATCCTGCCCGAGACGATCAAACAGTACGCACTTGCCCATCCCGGCATCGAGCTTCGGCTGCAAAACGTCACCGGCCGTGACGGCTTGAAAATGCTTCGCAGCGACGCCGTTGATTTCGCCGTCGGCTCGATGATCGAGGTCCCGGAGGACATCCGCTACACGCCGACCTTTCGTTATGACCCCATGCTGATCACTGCTCGCGATCACCCTCTGGCCAGCAAGCAGAGAGTCACGATCAAGGACGTGGCCCAGTTTCCCTTGATCCTTCCCCCCCAGCACCTGACCACATGGCGCGTGGTCGATTTCGTGTTCCACAAGTACGGCCTCAACTACCGTGTGGCGCTCGAGGCGGGGGGCTGGGAAGTGATCAAACGCTACGTCGGTCTGGGGCTGGGAGTCTCGATCGTGACGAGCATCTGCTTGACGGGCAACGAGGATCTGGCGGCCATTCCTTTTAACCGTTACTTTCCTCAGCGCACGTACGGCCTGGTGGAGCGCAAGGACAAGCTTGCCTCGCCACAAGCGGCCCGGTTCATGGCGATGTTGACGGAACGGGCGGCGACGGCCGTCGCGCCTCGGCGTCGCAGGAATCGCGATGCTGCTGGGCCGGGCGGCCGGGCGCGGAAGGGCCAGGGATAGAAGGGCGAGGCGATCTTACTGATTTCGTGAAACCGAGTCGATGAGACCGTTTACGTCGGCGGCCGTCAACCTTTGAATCGTACGCTCGAGCATCTGGCGGAAATGGCGGAGGTCTTCGACGGAGCTCGGAAACCCGATATTCCCGACCGGTCCGTGGCTGGTGATCAGGATCTTGCCGTCAGGCTCGGTGATTGCGTGCCAGGGAATACCGTCGCCCTCGACCTGGGGAAAGTCCTTGAGGACCTCGCTGGCATGCGCATCGAGTCCGCCCATGACCTTGACGATAACGAAATCTTTTTCCAGGGTGGCGTGATTGTCGTCCATCCATCGGCCCAGACGGAAGCACGGTGCGCACCGCGGCCCGCCGTGCACGATCCAGACGCGGCGTCCGGTCGTACGCGCCTCATCTCTGGCCGCGGCGAGGCACGCGAGGGCGTCGCGGGTTTCGGGCTTGTGCTGCTTCAGAAACTCGTCGGCGCTCGCCAAGGCAGCGGTCGGCGGGTTGACTCCGATCATCTTCGTCGCGATGGTCTGCTGATCGCCGTTCAGTGCCACGAGCACGATCTTGCCTGGTTCGGGAAGAGGCCAACCAAACTTGCCAAGTGTAGAGGCCTCGGTCTTGAGTTCTGCCGGCTCGACAACCAGAGGGAGGTAGTTCAAAACGGCGGCGACAAGCTCGTAGTGTTGCACCTGACCGGTCAGCACAGTGACCTCTTGAGACTCATCGCCTTTCACGATGACCAGCGCGTGCATACCGGCCGGCCCGGACATTGCGACAGGTATTCGCGATCCGGTCGGCCAACGGGAGTATTCGGCGCGCGACTGGCAGGGGCGCCTCGCCGAATGGGCCGGAGCTTGTCATTCTCACGAGCTTCGCCCGGAGTGAAGAGCCGGGTATGGTCGAAGAGGATATACTCCGAGCGAGTCACGCCGTTCCCGAGACTCAACGAAAGCGGCACGTTGACCGGGACGGCATCAAACCGAAAGCGTCCGGCCTTATCGGTCTCCTGGACAGCGACCGCCTCCCCGCCCCCGTCCATCACAAACAGGCTGAGTGCGTGACCCGCCATGGGTTGGCCTTTCTCATCCAGCATGTTGCCGCTGTAAGTCGCCGCCGGCTCCATATTCAGTTCAACGGTCGACTCCTTCCAATCGACATGGGTGAAGCCGCTCCGGCGCTTTTCGGGATCATTGAAGAACAGTACAAGAGATTCCGCATCAAACGCGACGCTGAACGTGCCGTCACGGGCGACGTGGAGTTCGATCAGTTCGGGCAGCCAGCCGCGAGGTCTCGGCGCCCAGGCGCGGGCGACAAGTTCAGGAGAGGGTTCGAAGGCTCGGCCGCCGCTCTTCAGCCGGCCCGCGACCTTTCGTTCACCCGGCCAAGCGCGGTAAAACTCGACCGTGACAGGCTTATCTGAGGACACATCGACTTCGTGCTCCTCATCCCAACTTCCCGAAGACAATCGCACACTGAGTTTGCCTCGACCCACGCCTGCGTGCGCCTCGCCGTTCTCGTCGGTCCTCAACCAGGAACGGATTCTGGGACTCCCCGACCGCTTCTTCCCGCTCGCATCGACCCAGTTCACCTTTCCCACAGTTCCGACTTCCACAAAAGCGCCTTCTGACCGGAGTGCGTTCCTGTCCCCTCGTGACGCGAACGGTGACGGGTGTGGCGCGTCGGACGGCGATCGTGATCTCGGCGGACTTCGACGTCTCCTTGGCGAGAATCACACCCGACCAGAGCTCGCTGGCCCACTCAAGGTCGGCAATGCCAATCACGTACGCATGATCTGATGGAACGCGGAACGCGAACGATCCGTCGGCCCTGGCGCGTGCATACGCGATGTCGCCGATATTCCCCGGCCCAAAGCCGAATCCAGTGATCAACAGGCCTTCTGCATTCGCACCCTTGGGCATGACGAGGCGCCCTTCCACCGGCAACTTGCGCCGGGCGTGGACTGTGACGATCCGGTCGCCGAGCCGTTCCAGGTCGATCTTGTCAATTTTCCAGTCGAGCCCGCGGACATCCACGTCGACAGATCTCAGGCCTTCTCGCGGAGCCCAGGGCAAGGTTATCGAACCGTCGGCGTCCGTCCGCAGCCAGGACCCGTCAATCTTGCTGGCCTGGGCCCATGCGTATCCCTCGTTGGCGAAGCTGGCACCCAGCTCCAGCCCGGAGACTGGTTTGCCGGCCGGGTCGACCACGCGAATTCGCAGAGGGCTGGGCGGAAGTAGGGTGAGCTGCGTCGCGTTCTGAGTGGTGCGACTTGCCTGTCTTCCCAACCCACCGACGCCTAGATCCGGATGCCAGGCGTCTAAATCGCGAAGTGGATCATTCGGAGGAAGGAGCAAACGCACCTTGCCGTCAGGTCTGGTGACGCCGAATGTTGTGGAAACCATCCCCGAGGCGGCGACGTGGGCACCCTCCACGGGGCGGGCCTCTGCAACGACGGTGACCTCGTGCTCGACCGCGGGCACGAGGGTCAACTCCAGCGGGGCCGTGGAGCTCTTGCGGACGGCGACCGCAGAGATTCTCAAGGTTGTCTGGTACGTCCCGTCCGCCGAACGGGCGTGCAATTGAGTCGCCGTTTCCGAAAATGCCCCGGACCTGAAAACGACCAGAAGCG
This sequence comes from uncultured Planctomycetaceae bacterium, assembly GCA_963813575.1. Lineage (GTDB taxonomy): Bacteria > Planctomycetota > Planctomycetia > Isosphaerales > Isosphaeraceae > Aquisphaera. The sequence continues at coordinate 276,451 of CAWFAF010000038.1, read as the reverse complement.
TCCGAGCGGGCGACAACCGCCGGCTCGTTCGACGAGCCGGCCGCTACCACCGTCGCCTGCGGCGCCGGCGAGCCGGCCGGCATGAGAACAGTGCCGGCGACCGAGACATGCCCTTCGTTCACCTGCCTGGCGGCCGGTGCCGGCTCGTCAGCCGAGCTCACCGCGCCCACCAGGATGCAAGTCATCACCAGCGAAGCCAGCGGCAGCGGCAAACGGGACGCAGTCATGGGTGTTTCCTCCGGCCAACGAGTGATGCGAGTGCGGAGCTCGATTTTCGCTGCCTCAGGCGGTTAGCTCCGCCGGCGAGATTCCGGCCTGGGAAGCAGCGGCGCGGATGGCGTCGAACGCCGCCAGCTTGTAGAGTCCGCCAAGGGTTGGCAGATTGAAGCAGATCTCATCGAAAAGTTTCGCGCGAGCGTGGGAGAGCATGGCAAGTAGCCCGATGTGGACCAGGTCGGTGCCCTGCTCTCCCAGGACGTGAACACCTACGAGCTCCATGTCCGGCAGGCGAAAGAGAAGTTTCAAGAACCCCTGGGTGTCGCCGATGATCCGGCCCCTCGCGTTATCGGCGTAGGAGGCACGGCCAACCACATACGCGACGCCCTGACGCTTGAGCGAGTCTTCGGTTTCACCAGCCATGCCAACCTCGGGGATCGTCCAGACGCCGTGGGGCAGCAGTTGTGGAGTACCCGAGTAGATCCCCTGTCCGAATGCGTGACGCACGGCGCGGCGGGCTTGCTCCATGCTGGTGGAGGCAAGCGCGGGGAAGCCGATCACGTCGCCGGCGGCATAGATATGGGGAACATTCGTCTGGAATTCATCGTTGACCGGGATCAGCCCGCGATCGCCTGCCTTGACGCCAGCGGCATCCAGGTTCAATTCGCCCGTGTTGCTCTTCCTGCCGGCGGCCACCAGCACTTCGTTGACGGTCAGGCTCGCGCCCGAGGTCAACGTCAAGCTGATCGTGCCGCATTTCTCCGGCGTGGCCGGTTCCTCCACAACGCAGCGCTCGACGCGCTCTTTCCAGTGGAAAATGATGCCGCTCTGTTCCATCGAGACCGTCAGCGCGCGTGAGACCTCGCTATCGAGAAACGACATGAGCACATCGCGGCCGTCGATGAGGTGGATCTTGGTTCCCAGCGCGGCGAAAATGCAGGCGTATTCGCTGCCGATTGTCCCCGCGCCCACGACGGCCATGGTCGCAGGCAGGTTTTCCAGCTCCAGGATCGTGTCGGAGTCGTACACTCCGGGGCCAAACGGAAAAAGTGAAGGGCGCACGGGTGTAGACCCGGTCGCGATCAGGATCTTCTCTCCCCTCAGGATGAGGTGTCCATTGTCCGTGGCGACCTGTTCTTTGTGCTCGTCCTGCGCCTCGCTCCTGGGGATGGTTCGCACGCTGAGAGTGTGTGGGTCCAGGAATGAGGCATCTCCGTAATAAACCTTCGCCTGGTAGGTCTCGAGCTGCTGTGCGAAGAGGGAATTAAGACCGGTCTTGACTTGTCGTTCGTGACGCAGGAAATCTCCCACGGTCGCCTCGCGCCGGATCGACAGGTCGACGCCGTACAGGTCGCGCGACCTCATGCCCGAAAGCGCCACGGCCGTCTCGCGCAGCGTCTTGCTCGGGACGGTTCCGGTGTTGGCCCCCGCGCCGCCGAGCTCATGATGGCGATCCACCAGGGCCACGGTCTTTCCCAGGAGCCGCGCAGTCGTCGCGCCGTTGATTCCCGCCGGCCCGCCGCCGATCACGACGAGATCGTAGCTTTTCGGATCGTTGTCCATTTCCACCCCCTCGGCGAAGAGCACCGTGGCGACCCTGAGTGCAAGAAACGATTCGGAGGCCGTCCCCATGCGATCATGGACCGGCCTCCGAATCTGCCATGCCGGGCGCTGGTTTTCAAGGGCTCGTGGTCTTCGCCTTTTCGCGTGGGGCCAATCGGTACGACGTGACGGGCATCTTGATGTCTGACGCCGGCAGCGTGAGAACGGCATCATCTCCATCAATTTTGTAATCAAAAGGCTTTCCGGTGGCAGGATCGTCCGGAACGGGTACCTCGGTGATGCTGCCAAGCGCATCGGGCAGCTTGCCGCCGTGTGACGCCATGTACAACCGGATTGCCTCCATCACCCGTAGCGTGGCGACCCGGCGATCGCAGCGTGCCTCGGCATCAAGGCATCCCGGCAGGTTCGGTTGAAGCTCGGCCAGGACGGCCAGCGGACCCTTGGTGATTGCCTTGAGACGCTGTTCGGCCTCTTTGCTACGGGGCTTTGCCTCCCTCCAGGGCAGGTAGCTGAGTTTGAAAAAGTCGTCTCGCAAGTCGCGATACTGGGCGGCGAGGCCCCGGGCAACCACCTCGTCGTCCGACATCAATTTGAGTCGCCGCGCATCGATGGGTCGGTTTTTCGCAAGGTACTCGCGTGATGCGGCCAGATTTTCCTTGCGAAAGGAGGCCAGGTCGAGCTCGAGCAGCGCTGAGAGCTTGGCGTTGAGTTGCGGATCACCGGTCAGATTCTTTGCCAGATCACGCAGCTCGGCGTACAGCTTCTCGACCAGGACGCCCCATTCGGCGCGGGAATGAGGCTCGTCGGTCTGGGACAGCTCGGGAACCATGTTCTCACCCAGCCGCTGTTCCGTCTCAAGGGCATGGCGCAGGCTCACAAGCGGACGAGGCAAAGCGGTCAGCGCCCAGTAGAGATTCGGAGCATCCGGCTGCGAGATCAGCTCTTCGACGCGATCCAGCATCACGAGGCACATTCCCAGGCCTGCGACGCCGTTGATGATGAAAGGCGCGGACGAGACATGTCGGCCCATTGCGATCCCCGTCTCGATGGTGTCGATTGCCTGGTCGTAAGCGTGCTCGGCGATCTCGACCCGGGCCTTCAGTTGCAGCAGGCGAGCCATCTGTCTCATCGATTCGCAATCGGGCAGCAGAATGAAGATCGCCTCGCGCCGCTGCTCGGCAAGCGGATAGCCCCAATCGCACTCTGCACGCCAGGCGCCGATCCTGAGGAGCTTGGTCAAGCGTGCGATAGCGGTCAACGAATTCCCGGGCCTCGCGCACCGGAAGCTTCTCCAGCGGCGGCACATTCCAGGCGTCGTGTTTTTCCTTGATCAGCTTCCACGTCTCGTCCTGTTGCTCGTGGCGCAGCCTGAGGTAGACCGGGGCGGCATTACCGGGTTGAGCTCGGAGCTGATCGGCAAGAGCCGGTAGCGCAGGGCCGGCGACGGCGCGGTGGCAGGGCTGAGACTCAGCTCCCTGGGCTGCGCCCTGAGCCCTGCCGGCGCGATCGCGAGCAGGAGGACGTGCCAGCAGACTCATCAAAAAAAGTCGGCGGAGCAGGTTCCCATTTTCGGCGAATCTCCTTTCAAACGAAGAAAAGACTCGGTAACAATTCCAACGGGCGGACGGCGAAACGGGCAGGGCTGCCAGCGCAGCTCGCTCGAGCCGCACAATGGCCTCGGAGCGTCAAAGCGCGATCACGCGCTCAATATCGCGAGGCCTCAAGGGGGCGTTTCGAAGCGATCTGGTCGGCTCGACCTTTGCCGCTGAGGCAGGCTCGGTCGAGGCCGGCTCGAGTGCCTCATCATGCTCCAGTCGCGACACTTGTCGAATCAAGGCAAGATAACTCGAAGGATCGGGAACAACCGCTCTTTCGTGCTGCTCGGCCATGAGCACTGAGGTCGAAGTGACGGGAGCAGGGGCGGGCTTGGTGAGACGCGCGATGTCGAGCTGCGAGAGCCAGACGCTCGCGCCGCTCGTTCTGCCAGGCCAGGCCCAGAGCCCAGGGCCAGCACGGCCGCGGCCCCGGCCGCGAACTTCCACCATCGCGACATCCCTCGAGCCCGCTCGGCCGCTCCCGCCGCGGCCTGCCCTGCCTCGAACAGCATCCGATCGCGGTCGAGGCCCCCGGCAGACGGGACCCATCGAGCGCAACCGTTCTTCGAGATCGCTTAATCGGTCCTGGTCGGAGTTGAACATGGCCGTTCCAGCCTCTTTTGCAGCCGCGCCAGGCCATCCTGGTAGCGGCGGTGGGCCGTGGTGAGTGATGATCCTTGCAGCCGGGCGATCTGGTCGAAGTTCAATCCGCCCCAGAGCCGGGCCACGATGACTTCACGCGTCGCGGGATCAAGCTCGGCGAGAAAGCGGGTGACGTTCTGGGCATCAAGCTGATCGTCCACCGAGGAAAACCAGGCTTCATGACTGGACACCCGCGCCTCGCGCTGATTTCGCCGTTTCCGGCCCCGCAAGGCAGAGACGGCGGCGTTGCGCACCACGCGGTGCAGCCAGGCGGCCGCGTGGTCGGGCAAGGTCGTCTGCCGAGCCAGAGCCACGAACGCGTCTTGCACCACATCCTCCGCGTCGGCGTCGTCACACCACTGGCGTGCGTAAAGTCGCAGCGCCGGGGCGTGGAGGTCGAACAGCCGTCCCAGCACATCAGGTCCGATCGCTGCCATTCGCACCACGCCTTGTAACTTGCGGTTCGCTTGCGCGGCCGCTCAGCGTCCTCTACAAGTAAGACGCCACGGTCCTGCTCATTTTCCGATCGGTCAAGTCTTTGCAAGCTCCCCGGCCAAAGTCAGGATGGTGAAAACGGCCCAGGCCGCGAAAGGGCAAACCGCAAGACCCGTCGATCTCGCGGGGTCAGGCAGAAAGTTACTCGGAGGGTGCTGGTCATGCCAAAGAGGGCCGAGATCATCTCCATCGGCAGCGAGCTTGTGAGCGGGCAAGCACTCGACACCAACAGCCAGTGGCTGAGCCGGGAGCTGGCTCGCTGGGGATTCCGGCCGTTTACCATACAACCATCGGCGATCGAATGGACGACCACATCGCGGCATTCCGCCTCGCCGCCGAGCGGACCGATCTGGTGGTTGTGACCGGCGGATTGGGCCCCACGCAAGACGACCTGACGCGAGAGGCGCTGGCACTGGCCGCGGGAGTGCCGCTGCGCGAAGATCCGGCATCGCTCGAGGCCATAGCCGCTATGTTTGCCCGACGAAACCGGCCCATGGTCGAGCGGAACAGGGTGCAGGCGCTTGTGCCCGAGGGGGCCGAGGCACTTTTCAATCGCGTTGGCACCGCGCCGGGAATCTGGATGCCGCTGGGTCGCGCGACGGTCGCCTGCCTGCCGGGTATTCCCTCCGAGATGAAGGTGATGTTCCACGAGCAAGTGGTGCCTCGTCTGCGGCAACAGGGGTGGGCTCGAGCGTGTGATCATCGAGCGCAAGATCAACCTCTTCGGCCGGGGCGAATCCGACATCGAGGCCGAGGCCTTCGACCTCACGGCCAGGGGCCGCGTGCCCGAGGTAGGCATCACGGCGCATGATGCCACCATCAGCTTCCGGATCGCCGGCGAAGGCGCCACCGAGGCAGAGGCCTTCCTCCAGACCGAGCCGACCGCCGCTCTGATTTATCACCGATTTGGCGATCTTGTCGTGGGCGAGGCTTCGACCGATGTTCCCCAAGCCGTCGCGGCGCGGCTCCTGAGCACCGGCGCTACCCTGGCCGCGGCGGAGTCGTGCACCGGCGGGCTGATCTCTCATCTCATCACCGCGATTGCCGGCGTGAGCCCGTTTTTCCTGGGTGCCGTTGTGAGCTATTCTAACCAGGCCAAGGTGGAGGTTTTGGGCGTGCCACGAGAATTGATCGATGCCCACGGCGCTGTCAGCCCCGAGGTGGCCCACGCCATGGCCGTCGGCGCGCGTGATCGGTTCCATACGGATCTTGCCATCAGCGCCACCGGTGTGGCCGGGCCGGGCGGAGGATCGGTCGAGAAGCCCGTAGGGAGGGTTTATCTTGGCCTGGCTACGCCCTCCGGCGCCCAAACCCGGCAGCTTGACCTCGGGCCCGAGCAGCCCCGCGACATCATCCAGCGTCGCGCGGCCAAGATCGCGCTCAACTGGGTTCGCCTGGCGCTTCTTCCCTGGCCTGACAAGGGTGACTGACCGAGGCGAAGGATTCATTGCGGCGGCAGTCGAACCAGAGTCTGGTCGCGCACCACCCACCCCTGCCACAGCCTGCTGGCCTCGATGTGATGGCTCCGCAGCCAGACCGTCGCCTTGTCGAGGATCGCCAGCCGCTCGGCTTCGTCGGCACGGACAGCCGATAACAAGAGCTGGGCGAGCTCGCGATGAGGTCCCTCTGCCTGTGCGACCTGTTCGATTTCGACCACGGTCTGGGGGTCCGGCCGACTCTCGACCGCAAGCGCATAAAGCGCCCACAGCCGGATCACCGGGTCGTTCTGCCGGCACAGCTCTCCCAGCAGCTCGCGCGAGACGTCGTGTCCTTTCGTCGTTGCATAAGCAAGGGGACGCGCCAGAACCAACCGCAGCCAGCCCGGCCAGTCGGCACTGAGCGCCACGGCCGACGCATACTCCCTGGGATTCTCGGCCACCAAGTCGGCTCCGATCCCTTCGCCCAGGATATATCGGGCCAGATCCGGAAGCCCGCGCCGGAGGCTCATCTCCCACAACTGCCCTTGCTCCACTCGCGGATCGCGGCTAAGCGCGAACGCGGCTTGCACCCGCGCTTCCTCGGGCTTGTCGGCGTCATGCAGAACGTAAATATTGGACCAGACGTCACGCAATGACCACATCCGATAGCCGAACCAACCCACCAGCGCGCTCAGAACTACCAGGCCCGTAATGCCCACGTAAAAGAGAGCCCCGTACTTGTCGCGCCGGCTGCGACGAGGCGCGTCCGGAGTCACAATTGGCAAGGTGGGGAAGTTAGGCTTGAGACCTTCGCTCGGATCTGGCATCGTCCCGCCCGGATTGGATGTTGTGCTGTAGCATGGATGCTTTGCGCTCTGGCAAGCGTCGTGAGGATTTCGCACATCATCGATTTTGACCAGCCGTCACAAGAAGTCTAGTGTTACATAGCAGTTGGATTCTGGTCGGGATCGAGCAATGGGCAAAATTCGAAGGGCTTAAAACTTGACCACGACCGCCATAGATGATGACCCGGGCCTGTTATTACGAGGTAGCTCCTAAAATGCGTAACCATCTCCTCAGGTTTTTCCAGGAGGAAGACGCGGTCACCGCGGCGGAATACGCCGTGATGCTGGGGCTCATCCTCGTGGCTGTTATCGTGGCGATCAATGCCGTGGGGAGTACATCATCGGGTATCTGGGGAACTGATTCTAACCAGATCACCTCGGCCATCGCTGCGGCGGGATCTTGATTCGCCGGCAAAGGGCCGAATCGCCTCATTGAGCAGGCGTTGCTCGAAACACGCCCAGACCATTGATGAGACCTGCGCACGGACGACCCTCAAAGCATGTTTGAGGATCTTCGCGCGGTGGATCACGGTCCACATTCCACCTTTCCCGATGCACCCAGCCGGTCCTCGACCTGGCGGCGAAGAGTGTCAACCCAGGGGATCAGAACGCCAATCCGCCGCTCGTGGATCTTCTGCTGGAGCCGCGCGAGCTGGTTACGCGGGTCGGCCAGGTCTTCGATAATGTCTTCCACGATCCAGACGAAGATCTGATGCGTAGACGGGCCGGAATGACCCCGGAACGGTTGGCACTGGCGACATCGGCCGGCTTACGGCACGCCTTGTGCGACACTTGATTGCCTCGGTCAGGTTTCCCTCAAACGATCCAAAGTCCCTGCGAGAAGCTACAAGTGCGACGAATTGGCGAGGAGTGGGGCCTGGGCTTTTGGATCATCGGAGCGATGAAGCTGGCAAGTGCCCTGCTGCTCGGGGTCGCCGGATTCGGCATCTTCCGGCTCCTGGACCGAGATCTCGGCGTTGCCCTGGAGCATTTCGCATCCCGGCTGCACCTTGACCCCGAGAACCGGCTGGTTCATGAGGTGGTCTACCGCGCGGCAGGCATTGACAGGGCACACCTCAAGGCGCTTGGTGTGGGGACGTTCTTCTACGCCCTGCTGGAAGGGTTGGAGGGCGTGGGCCTGATCTTGCGCCGGCGATGGGCCGAGTACCTCACCGTGATCGCCACGGGGCTGCTACTGCCACTTGAGTTTTACGAGATCGCCCGGAAACCGACTGCGCTCCGGGTCGCAGTGCTGCTGGCCAACCTCGTCATTCTGGCCTACCTGATCGTCAAGCTGATCCAGGCTCATCGGGCTCGTGGTAAGGAGCCATTTGGGAGGGAGCCGGCGGCGAACTTTTAAAATGGCCCAAGAATGAGCAACCGAATCGAAATCGTGGCTGCCTCATAGGGCAAGGATTGAGTGAACGTGAGGTTTGAATCGAAGAAAGACCCTCTGCTACCCAGGGCGGAGTTCCTGGCCCGGCTGGGGCGGAGCTTCGCCGTGACGCTCGTGATCGTCGCCTTCTCCCTCCTGCTCGGCGGGGCCGGGTATCATTACTTCGGTCTCCTGCCCTGGATCGATGCCGTTTTGAACGCCTCGATGATCCTCACGGGCATGGGGCCAGTTGACCCCATGCGGTCCACGGCGGGCAAGCTGTTTGCGACCTTCTACGCCCTTTACAGCGGCATTGCCTTCCTGACCATGATGGCCGTCCTGCTCGCCCCCGTCATCCACCGCCTGATGCACCAGTTCCATCTGGAAGAGAGCGACGACGAGGTGCGATAGGAAGCTCACTGATCAAGGCCAGCGGCGACCATCCGACCACCGGCGTATTACAATGGAAAAAGTGTTCCGCGGTTCACGGCCCGATGGACCAGTTCGCTCGCCTTGAGTAGTTTCTTTACCCGTCGCCGCTCGTCATGAAACTGAAACGCCTGCCCGAGGATTTCCAGGTCGAGGAGCTGACGACCGCGAGGTCGTCGGACCAGGGGCGGTACACCCTTTATCGATTGACCAAGCGAGGCCTGGGAACGATCGAAGCTGTGGAGGCGATTTGCCGGCGATGGAATCTCGCGAGCAGGCAGGTCAGCTACGGCGGGCTCAAGGACCGGCACGCGGTGACGATTCAGTATTTGACGATCGTGGACGGGCCCAGGAAATCTATCAAAGAAACCAGCTTCGAGCTCGAGCCTGTGGGCCGCCTGACTTATCCGTACAGCCCTCAGCACTTTCGGGGCAACCGATTCGTGATCGTGGTACGCGACCTGAGCCGGAAGCATGCGGACCTTGCGATGGCTCAGCTTCAGATCGCGGCCGAGGGCGGGCTGCCTAATTACTTCGACGACCAGCGCTTTGGGTCGGTCGGCGTCTCCGGCCAGTTCATCGGCCACGCCTGGCTGAAAGGCGATCACGAAACGGCGCTGCGGCTGGCTCTCGTTGAGCCCAACCCGTTCGATCGATCCGGAGTGAAAGCTCAGAAAGCCGTCGTTCGCGAGTTCTGGGGTCGATGGGCCGAAGCCAAGGCCAGGCTCGATCGCTCATCGACGCGCAGCATCGTGACGTACCTGGCCGATCACGCCACCGATTACCGCGGCGCCTTCGCCCGTTTGAAGCGAGAGCTGCGGTCGCTCTACTTCTCAGCCTTTCAGAGCCATCTCTGGAATCTCATGCTTTCACATTTGATCGAACAGAACACTCGCACCGACCAGCGGACGATGGTCGACCTCAAGGTCGGCATGCTGGCGTTTCCACACGATCTGGAACCGGCCCAGCGCCGGCTCTTATCGACCACCTCGCTTCCCCTGCCCTCCGCGCGCACGCCGATGCCTGAAGGCGGCCTGGGAGAGCTGGTCTCGGACGTGCTGGCTCCGTTTCAATTGACCTGGCGCGATCTCAGGGTTCGCCATCTGAAGGATGTGTTCCTTTCCAAGGGCACCCGCGCGGCGATGGTAGTCCCGCAGGCGCTCGAGGTCTCGCGCAAGGACGACGAGCTTCATCCGGGCAGGTACGCCTTGCATCTGGCGTTCGAGCTCGGCAAAGGGTCTTATGCGACGATCGTGATCAAGCGAATCACCGAGGTGACGGGCCGGGACGATGGAGCTTGAGATCCTGTTCGAGGATAACCATTGCCTGGTTGTGAACAAGCCGGCCGGTCTGCTGTCGCAGGCCGACGTAACGGGAGACCCGAGCGTGATCTCATGGGCCAAAGACGACCTCAAGGCCCGCTATCGGAAGCCCGGCAACGTTTACGTCGGCCTTGTGCACCGGCTCGACCGCCCCACTTCCGGGGTAGTCTTGCTGGCCCGCACAAGCAAGGCGGCCAGCCGTCTCTCCGCTCAGTTTCGCGCGGGGGAAGTCACGAAGGTTTACTGGGCCATCATCGAGGGCGAGCCGGCGGCGGACCACGGCGAGTGGATCGACCTGCTGGAGAAAGACAAGCAGGCGAACCTCGTTCGCGTCAAAGGGGCCGAGCAGCCCGATGATGACGATCAGGGGAAAGAAGCGCGCGTGGCTTATCGTGTTGTGGCTCGAGGCGCGGGCGGCTGCAAGCTCGAATTGCGGCCGGCGACGGGGCGAAGTCATCAGTTGCGGGTCCAGCTTGCCAGCCGGGGGATGCCTATCGTGGGGGACCGCAAGTACGGGGCGGCGACGGTTCTGAAGGCCGAGGACGGCGGCCGCCGGATCGCGCTACACGCGCGAGAGCTGTCGTTCAAGCATCCGACGCGTGAGGAAGTGATTTCGGTCGTCGCGCCGGTCCCGGCAGACTGGCCCGCGTCATGGCCATGAGTGTAGGCACGGCCGTGCGGCCCAGGTAGGCCAGTGGAAACGAGAGCCCGGTGATCACCAGGCCCGCCAGCGGCCGCCACGAAGCGGGCTCGACAGGCGCCGCGGGGACAGAACCGGAACTCAGAGCGGTCGTCCCTGGCTCCGCTTGTACTCGGTCGTTGGCCACGAGTGTGGTGCCGGCTCCTTTCGATGCAGAGGTCGGGGCGCTCTTCGGCGAGGCGGCCTTGGGGACCGTGGCCCCCTTTGGATCTTCCTGTGCTGGGTTTTCTGCCTTCTGCGGCGAGGTGCCTGCCTTCTCGGCCGTGGCAGGTGCGGGCTGCCCAACAGCATCGGTACTGGCGGACTGAGCGGGACCTTGCCGATCGAGATAGGACGTCGCGGCCGCCCAGTAGGTGTCATCGCTGAGGCCGAGATCCGCGGCCTCACGGTGCGCGATCTGGGGATTGACGTGGTCGACCAGGACGCGCCGGAGATACCAGAAGGCACCGGCCCTCGTGCCGTCGCCATCGAAGAAGTAGATCGGACGCGCGTCGGCCAGCGAGAGCTCGAAGTTGAACCGGGCCAGATGATCGCGGTCGATGGTCTTGACACTCACCGGCAGCGCGACGTAACGGAACCCCCGTTCGGTGGCCGCGGTGATGAGCTCGAGGTTGGCCTGGGAAGACTCGCGCAGGTTGACGAGGGTCTTGTACCCCTTGTCGGCGAGCCAGTCGAGGCCCGACGTGGAGGGAACGCTACCACCGGCGAGCTTGAGGTTGACGGCTGCGAACCGGGCGATGCCGGGCGTTGCTCCCGGCCCGGGAGCCGGGGCTGGAGACGGCGGCGACGACGCTCGTTCACCGGCCGCCGGGGAGGTTCCAGTCGTTCCGGTCAGTGTAAGCTCGGGCTCACGGGGCGAGCGACCACCGACATGGTCGCTCGCCGTGGCCGAGGTCTGAGGTTGAGGTTTTCGCTGGGCCGCAGGAGGAACCGGTGGGGTCAGGCTCTTGTCGGCAACGTCGCTGGGCAAATCAAGCGGAGGCAGATGGTCGAGAATGCTGTCTCCAGCGTCTTGTGCAACGGACGCGGCTGACTTCGAGAAATCCTGTGCCGACCGCGGGGCCGGCACAGGGGTCGAGACCAGGGTATGCGCCAGGTTGTCGGCTCGAGATCGGGCCGATCGGCTCTCGGGCCGGTACGTCTCGTAAATCGAGCCGGTCTTGATACCCGTCGTCGAGCTGGTAGGCACCGGCCGGTTGGTGACGAAGGGGCGGGGCCGGGCGACGCCTTGGGCACGCTTTCCAGGTATTGGGGGGTGTCTACGGCTGAAGGCGCCGACGCGCCAGGAACAACCATGGCACCGGGCGCCATCGATTCCACAGGCACTCCGCTCGAAACACATCCGCCAGCTTCAGCGCCGCAGCAGGCATCTGCTCCGCCATTCCGGAACGGTCGCATGAAGCGTGTGGCTGTGCGTCCGATACAACCGCACGGGCTGAATGGGCCGGATTGACAGCCCGTCTGAAGCAAACTGGCCGTGCACAGGGCCGTAAGGACGGCAAGCCGCCGGCCGTGCCCACCAGGTAGGCCCGGCTTCCCGCGTATAGCACCGCGGGATTGTAACCATTTCAAGCTGAACATCGGTGGATTCTCCCGACCTACGGCACCCCCGGGTGATTCGAAAAGCGCACTACTGGCCCAACGCGCCGGCCGGCGAGCCGAACCGCTGTTGGCGGTCTGCGGCTCGCGCGGCAGACGACAAGACCAGGACTGGGTCAAGAGGATGCGCATCGGGACGCTCGGGGGTGCCAACTCAAGGGATCGTTGAAAGTTCCCGGACGCGGCGGAGATACCTGATAAGCCTTGGTCAGCTCACCAGTCCCCACGCCGCAAGGGGTGCAACCGTTGTCAACAACCCAGGTCGCCCTGGGCTGTCGATGAAACTTAGCCGACGATCGAATGATTGCCAAAGAATCGCGGGCGATTCTAGAATGGGGCTAAAAGTCCATGTCGTGCAGTCGTTAAAGTTTTCCCGCCTTTACGCGGATTGAAGAGGCCAATGCCGGCTTACCATCCCCTGCGATCGGCAAACGCGCCGGCGACGGCAAACTCACTGATTTTCAAGGCCGGGCTGATCGGCGCCCTCGCCGCGGGATTCTTTGCCCTTGGCCTGGGCGACGAGCCGTTCGTCGATGAGTATGCCTACATTACCCAGTCTTATCAGCCAGACATCCTGCTGGCTGGACAACCGGACGACCTGGCCTGGCTCAACGCCGTCAGCTACGACCTGGTGCCGCTTCCCAAATACCTCATCAATTTCTCGTTCCGGCTGGCGGGTATTCCCCGGCCCGCGCCCGAAGCGGCAATGCACTGGTATCGCGACACCGCGTATAGGTGGGGTTCCATCCAGGTCTTGATCACCGCGCGACTGCCGTCGATCGTCATGGGGGCGATCGGCTGCGTGGCGATCTTCGCGATCGGCGTGCAGGTCAAGGACCAGCGCGTGGGGTCGATCGCGGCGCTCTTTCTGGCGGTCAGCCCGCTCTATCGGCTGCACGCGCACCGGGCGATGTCGGAGGCGCCTTGCGAGGCTTTCTTGCTCCTGGCGCTAGCGGTGGGTATGCGGGGCTGGCGGGAGGCGGTCGCGGGCCGCCATCGCGCCCGGGGTTTGCCTCTCTTTATCACGGCCGGTTTGCTGGCGGGGCTGGCGATCTTGGCCAAGTTCAATGGCGTGCTGGCGCTTTTATGCTTCGCCGCCTGGTGCCTGCTGGGCCTGAGTCTTCCCCGTGTTTCTCCCGAGCGCAAGCTCATGCTGGCCGCAGGCACCGCCGCCGCGATCGGGGCAGCCTGGTTCGTGTTCCTGGAGCTAAACCCGTTCATGACGGCTCACCCCACCGGGCGGTTGCCGGCCGCCGCGCGGAAGATTGCCGAGATGGGCCCCGGCCATCGATTCGAATTCCTCATCGAGCACCGCCGTCAGGTCTCCCGCGGCCAGCAGTTCGCGTTCTCTCACAACGCCTTGCACTCGCTGACCGAGCGAGCCAAGGTGGTTGTCGTCCAGGGGTTTGGACGATTCGGGCCGCTGGGACCTAGCAAGTCGGTTTCGACCGTGCGATATGATTGGGCTCAAGACTGGGGTGCGATTCTCTGGCTACCGATTGTCGTGGCGGGGTTTGTCACGTCGATATGGCTGGGACGAACCCAGTACCAGAACCAGGAGCCACCGATGGCGTGGCTACTGACGCTCTGGACGTCTCTGGCCGTGGGGGTGGTGACGGCCTATCTGCCCATGGCCTGGGACCGGTACCAGTTGCCCATCCAGGCGCCCGCCGCGCTTCTGGCCGCGCTGGCTCTGGCAAGTGGCTGGGAAGCTCTGGCGCCCCGCTTCTTGTGCCGGGAGCCGAACGCATGACGCGAACTCCGTGGCTCACGGTCCAGTGCTGGGTTTTCGTCATCCTCATGACCAGCTACGCCTTCTTCTGGCACTCGCGCGACTGGAACACCGCCAGCCGCCTGATGCTCACCTACGCGGTGGTCGACCGGGGCACAGTCTGCCTCGACGGCCTGGATCGGCAGACTGGCGACATCGCCAAGCTGCGGGGCCGATACTACTGTGACAAGCTTCCCGGCTTCCCGTTTCTGGCGGCGATTCCCTACGGTGTGGCGCGACTGTGCTTCGGCCTTCCCGCCCATCCCTTGGGGGTAAAGGCCAAACCCTACTGGCCAGCCGACTACTGGGTGACGCTGGGCACGTCGGGTCTCTTCACGGCGCTGGCGGCGCTCGTTCTGATGGAGATCGCACGCGACCTCGGCTGCTCGCCTCGACGAGCGGCGCTGGTGGGCCTGGCCTACGGTCTGGCCACGCCCGCCTACGTTTATGCGACGCTGGCCTATGGTCATCAGGTCTCCGCGTTTGCCTTGCTTGGGTCGTTTTATTTGCTCTGGAAGCGGAACCCGAATCGTGCGGGTGCCCGCATGATCGCGGCCGGCTTCCTGGCGGCGTATGCGGCGGTCGTCGAGCTTCAGGTCGGTCCGGTGTCGGCGATCCTGGGGCTTTACCTTTTGTATCAATGCCTCACGGGGGCTCGAAGGCCCGACGCCCTGGCGTGCTTCGGCGTGGGAGCAGTGATCCCAACGTTACTCTTGCTCGGCTACAATTCCCTGGCTTTCGGCTCGATCTGGGACATGGGCTACTTTCACCACGCGACCGCCATCTTCGCCAAAGTCCACAATCGCAAGAATCCTCTCGGCCTCGAGCCTCCTCACTGGAGCTTGCTGGGGCCTTTGCTCCTTGGCCGTTATCGCGGGCTCTCTTTTTATGCGCCGATTCTGGTGCTTGCCATTCCGGGATGGCTTGTTCTCCTCAAACGCGGCCTGGTCAGCCTGGCTGTCGTCACGCTCCTGATCGCGGCTTCAGTCTTGCTGGTGAACCTCAGCTATCCGGAATGGACAGGAGGGTGGTCGACCGGTCCCAGATTGCTGGTTCCTCTCTTGCCCTTTGCCATGATCCCCGTGGCCGCGGCGCTGGCGAACGGACAGCGCTGGAGCGAGTTCGAGCTGGCGGCCGGCCTGGCCTTGGCCCTTGCGGGCGGGGTCATCATGCTGGCCTTCCAGGGTGCGGGAGGCCGAATTCCTCACTTTGTAAACGACCCCTTTTTCGAGGCTGTCTTACCGCTCTGGCAAGGTAAGCCGTTGCCACCCTGGTGGACCGGCGAGCGAATCGAGGGCACCGTCGAGCGCGAGCGGTTTGAGCCCAACCTCGTCAATCTCTGGGCCGGGGACGCCCTCAGGAAACGGCCGGCTCACTCGCAAGCGATCCAGTTCTTGCCGCTGGTGATTGTTCAGGGGCTCGGGATACTTGCGATCCTACGGCTCTGGCCAGGCGGTGATCACAGCCGCCGACTGCCTGCCGGTTTAGACCTGCGTGTTGATCAGCAGCAAGACGGCCGTCGTGCCGACCAGGATTCCCAGGATCCACAGGCAGAGGCGCAGGGCGTGCATCCAGATGCGTGGCCATGATTCATGGCGGGACGCCGCGTAGACGACGCTGATGGCGATGACGAGTGGAAGAACCAGCCAGTAGACGTTTGCGGTTCCCATCGTCATGCCGGCCCCCCTGCCCCGGCCCTCAGTCCATCTCGGGACGACACGGAGCTCGAGGCTGATGACGCGGCCGCCGGTTCATCGCCATCGAGATACGCGGGGCCCTCGAACGCGTCGTAGATCGCCAGGATATTGAGTAAGCCGGCCACGGCCGTGTAAATCGAGCCGATCTCGACGAGTTTCCCCAGCCGGGGATGCAGGCCGTTCAGAACATCCTGAGGTGGCTCGGCCATGAACCCCCAGAGAATCGGGCCCATGTCAAAGTGACGCAGCGTCCCCTGGATAAGCGCGGGCAGCGCGGGCAGACCGACCCAGAACTGGCCGAGGTAATAAAGGCAAAATTTTTCGGGGTTCCCCAGCGGGTTGACCCACCGCCAGTACACAATCTTCCCCTCGCCCATGGCGAGGCCCACGAAGTACAGGCCCAGGATGCAAATCGCGTAGAGCCAGCCCTTGCCATTTCGACCCTGGTAGAAATGACCCATTCCCGGCAGGAACCAGGCCAGAAGCGCGGCTCGATAAGGATGACGTAAGTTGATGGGCGGCTGGCTCATGGGCGGATCAACTTGTCCTCTTTGTAGGGTGGGTCAGCAAAGCGCAACCCACCAACTGGCAGGGTTTTGCGATCTGTGGGTTGCACTCACCCTACGATCATGGGGACGATGTCCCGATTCGCGAAGCAGGAGAGCTTCCTCAACATCCAAATCGTAGCACGAACCTGCCACGAGAATCTACCCCGAACGACGTTTGACGGCAGCGCGGGGGACGAGGGATAACCGGCGTTTGATTCATGAGTCGGAGAACCGCGTTTGGAGCACGGCATGCGGTGGTTGCTGGAATTCCTCGCTCACGGTGTTGACCACTTCGGCCGAGACTGATTCCATTCCTCTCGAAGCGATCGCCATGAGGGCGAGCGTGGCGAGCCGATCCAGCCCACTCGGGATGCCGCCGGAGAGCGCATGCAGACGGGTCACCGGCGCGGTGAGAACAATGTGCCGTCGCAACCGGCCGCGGCCAGCTTCGCGGCCAGGTAGGTTTCCGCCTCAGATCGCGTCAGGGGCTTCAGCCTGATATGTAGCGTGCAAGGGCCGCTTGCAAAGCTCTCGGGAGTGACTTCGCCTGATGTGACAAGCAAGACCGTGACCGCGCCGTCCGCAAGCTCACCAAGATGGGCGAGCCGTTCAAGTTCTCTGTTCTTACCCGATTCCACCAAGAATTGAGCATTCTCAACGACCAGAACCGCCTGAAAACGTTGCTGGGCAAAGATCCTGATGCCTCTCTGCAACGAGTGCCAGCCGTCCGCGAGGCCTGTCTCGTGCTTCGCCTGGCGAACGCCCAGTCCCTGGGCCAGGCCGGCGAACAGATCGGCGCCGTCCATCGGGCTGTTTACCATGGACACGCGCCGCAGGGGAGAGCGCGTTTCGTGGATCGCCTGCGCCAGCACCCGCGACTTTCCCACGCCGGGCGGTCCGCTCAAGACCGCCAGCCGTCTCTGGACTCGATACTGTAAACCAGGCGAGCCACCGCCTCGTGATGCCCCGGCAAAGGCACAAAAGTGGTCTCACGATCGAGAAACGGTTTCCGGCTCAACTCGCTCAGGTTAGTCTGCACGTCTCGACGGCCTCCATGCGCCATCAAGCGTGCCGCTGGAGGCGCTTTCGCCTTGCCAGGCCCGGCGACACGCAGATCGCGTATTTTCTTTACGATCGGATACCATGGTGCTGGTTCTTTGGTTTCTCACGGAGCCAACGAGTGTCCTTCCGGTTCTATTGCCCTGATCCACCCGGGGGCGGCCGTTACCGGCTCTCGGGCGACGAAGCGCGGCACCTGGCCCGCGTGAGCCGTCACGGCGTGGGCGATCTCGTGGAACTCTTTGATGGAAATGGGTTTGCTACAACAGCTCAGGTCGTGGCGATCGGCAAGGACCGTGTCGACCTGATCGCGACAGGCCAGCCCATCCCGGAGCAACGACTGCCCTGCCCTCTGACGCTCGTCACGGCGATACCCAAGGGTGACCGATTTGGCTGGCTGGTTGAAAAGGCCACGGAAATCGGCGTCAGCCGGCTGATCCCTCTGATCACGGAGCGCTCGGTGGTCGATCCCCGTGAGTCGAAGCTGGAGCGTTTGCGACGCACGATCATCGAGGCCGCCAAGCAGTCCAGGCGCAGTCGTCTGATGAGCCTCGAAGCGCCAATCGGCTGGTCGGAAATCGTGCGATCGATGCCCGGGCAGCTCTGCCTGATTGCCCGGCCCGATGGATTGCCGCCCGGCCGCTGGCCCAGGTTCACGGGCGGTCGGGCGATCGTGCTGGCCGTGGGACCCGAGGGCGGCTTCAGCGCGGCCGAGGAAAAGCTGGCCCAGGATCATGGCTGGCACCCCACCCGTTTGAGCCCTTATGTGTTACGGATCGAGACCGCGGCACTTTTTGGCTGCGCGGTCATTCTGACGCGATGCGAGGAGCAAAACGACGATGCCATGGCCTGAGATTGCCAAGATGTTGGTGCTGGGTGTGTCGGCGGGAATTCTCAGCGGCATGTTCGGGATCGGCGGCGGGCTGGTGATCGTGCCCGTCTTGATACTGCTGCTCGGCTTCGATCCCAAGACCGCCGTGGGAACGTCGCTTTTCGCCCTGCTCTTGCCGACGGGGCTGCTGGGCGCGCTCGAGTACTGGCGTCGCGGCGAGATGAAGCCTCTTTCCGGTTTCTTGATCGCCGTGGGGCTCTTTTCAGGGGCCTACTTTGGCGCCCGCCTCACGGCCTCGATGTCGGCGTCGACCATGAAGCGGTCGTACGCGGTCTTCCTGATCGTGGTAGCGATTTACTTCCTGTGGACGAGCACACCGGAGCGGAAAACCGTGCCCACCACGGTAAGCGACATACCGAAACCGGGGGTGCTGACCCAGGATCAGTCGTCAGAGTCAGTCCACTGACCGCCCGAGTTGTCCTGGTAAATCGACCAGACGAACCCGTCCGGGTCACGCAAGGCAAATTCCCTCCAGCCCCAAGGCTGGTCGGCCGGCTCGCCGGAGACGCTGAGCATGGCTCCTTCGTCAAGGCAGTGCTGGTAGAACTCGTTGACATTCGGTACCTGGATCTGGAGGTGCATTCCAACGCCCAGCCGGGTGTCGTTGAACTCATCGGCGTGCGGCTCTTGGGGATGGATCATGAGCGTGAAATCGCCCAGCCGCAAGATCGCCAGGCTGTAAGGCGCTCCTTCCGCCTCGGCATGAACTTGCAGCACCTCAGCGCCCACCACCTCGTTGTAAAACTCGAGCGACCGGCGAACGTCCTTGACGTACAGAAAGACGCTCGTGACTCTGGCCGCCATGCGATACCCCCTCTCGACCTCGGCAGAATGGTTTGGAAATTCGCCTCGATTGATCGACAACTCCTCAGTGATCTGCGCCGAGCCGGCGGAGCCGAAGAGTGACCACTTGCGTGAGCCAGTGATTCAAACGGGCGAAGCCCCCAACCTCGGGCGTGAGCCCGACTTGCGCCTGGAGATCGGCCTTATGGCCGAGGTTGGGGGCTTCGCCCGTTTGAACCGACGCCCTGACGGGCGTGGTCACCGGATTCAGGCCCTGCATCGCGGAGAAGAACAGCAAGGAGTCTCGAATTTCCCGAAGAATACACCTGGCATGGAATTCTGACAATCGTAACTCGAAGTGGCGGCGGAGATCTCGAAGAAAGACCAGGTCGCGCTTTCGCTCTTGAAAGCACGGGGGTACTTCAGCGAATCTCTGGGGGAACCCCGCAGTGCACGCGCAGTCTTCGAGCCGCAATGCATGTTCTCTCTTCACTTCTCAGGAGGATCACGACGACGAGTTGGAGGCGGGCTGATGGCTGATGACCTGGAGCAGGAATTCGAATCAGAGTTGATTATCGGGCTCGTTTGCGCCGTGGGAGCCGAGAAGGGACTGGTAATCGATCGACTCAAGGAACGTCTGGGGCGCGCCGGGTACGCCGTCCGGATCGTCAAGGTCTCAAGGGACGTGATCCGGCTGCTCCGACCCGTTACGCAAGAGCCTCATGACAATTATCAGAAAATCAGTGATCTCATGGACGCGGGCAATGAGGCTCGGAGCCAGGCCGATGACGAGTCCGTGCTCGCGCTGGGAGTCGCGGCCCAGATTTTCTCACATAGGGAGCAAGGTAAGTCAGAGCCTTCGCCGCTGCCCAGGACCGCGTTCATCATCGACTCGCTCAAACGGCCGGAAGAGGTCGATAAGCTCCGGTCAGTCTATCCTTCCGGATTCATTCTCGTAGGCGTGCACGAATCCGAATCTCGACGACACGATTATTTGACAAACACCCTGGGATTGACTGACGAACATGCAACCAAATTGATTCAGAGAGACGCTGAAGAGAGCAAGATCAAGCATGGGCAGAGGGTGAATCGGACATTCCACCTGGCTGACTTCTTTGTCAAAATTTCCAACGATCACGACCGCCTGCGATCCGATATTAATCGGATGGTTGATCTCTGGTTTGGCAACCCCTTCATCACGCCGACGTTTGATGAGCACGCAATGTTCTTGGCGTTCTCAGCCGCGCTTCGCTCCGCTGACCTGTCGCGTCAAGTCGGGGCGGTCGTCACGAAGAACTCCCAGATTCTCTCAGCCGGGGCGAACGACTGTCCGAAGGCAGGCGGTGGACTCTATTGGTCGATCCGTGACGACCTCACCGGTATGATCGAAGATCACCCCAAAGGTCGGGACTATCAACGCGAGGACGGTGACTCGAATCAAGCCGAGCAGCTTCAGATTATCAACCAGATCGTGCAGGAAGGGAAGAAAGACGAGTACGGGTTTGACGAGGCCACGCTGCGGAAGCTGCTCGAGCAGAGCGTGATTCGCGACTTGACGGAGTTCGGTCGAGTTGTGCATGCGGAGATGGAGGCGATCCTCAGTTGTTCCCGGAACGGCCTCTCGACGGTCGGCACCACTCTCTATTGCACAACTTTTCCGTGCCACAACTGTGCCAAACATATAGTTGCCGCGGGGGTGCAAAGGGTCGTCTATATCGAGCCCTATCCCAAGAGCAAGGCGCTCAGTTTTCACGACGACTCCATCACGACGAGTGAGGAGGAGACGCTGGATGGGCTCGTTCTCTTCGATGCGTTCGTTGGGATCGGTCCTCGGCGCTTCTTCGACCTGTTCTCGATGCATCTGGGCTCCAGCTACCCCCTGATCCGCAAGGACAGCAGCACTGGCAAGGCGAGAGCCTGGAAAATTGAAGAGGCTCGTCTCCGGATTCAAATGAAACCGGTGTCCTACCTTGACCTTGAGGCTGACGCGTGTAAATTATTTGGAAGGGCGATGAACCCCGAGCTCGCTACGGAAGACCATCATGACTCAGAATGAGCTTCGCGAACAGATCGCCAAGGCGAAGAGGCTGGTCGAGACCTGGCCAGCCTGGAAACAAAACATTCTGGTTCATAGCTCCCGACCATCGGTTTCCTCTCCACGCCCTCCCGTAGACAACCAAGCAGGTCGAGGCGATCCGCGAGGCCGCGAAGCTCGAGGCTCTCGGAGCCAGTAGCCCCAAGTTACAGACCAAAACCTAGCTCGCCAGGCCCCTCATCCAACTGGCTCAGCCGGAAGTCTCACGACGCGTTCTCAAGAAGCATCACCAAGGACGATGTCATTCACGACGCGCTGGAGCAACTCCGCGGGCACGCCCCGTCGCCGACGAACGGACCACGGATGACAGCAGCGGAGTTCAAGCAGCACCTGCTGGAATCCGGCCGCATCTTCGAACCTGCCGACTCCAATGGCAGAAGGGCTCACGGCCGATAATCCCAACACTCATCCCTGACCGACGTAGGGCGCCGGGCAGATACGAACTGATGAACAGCTGAGACAACTGAGAGGACAGCATTGCAACGCGACTCAGCGATGTCAAAATCGGGGAGATCACCCTGGCTGGCCCTTGATGTCGGCGGCGCGAACGTCAAGGCTTTCCACGGCGGCGGCGCGGGCCGGACATTGGCGTTTGAGGTCTGGAGAAGGCCCGAGGGCCTCGGTGTGGCGATCGGTGAGCTGACGCAGGGCTTGCCGCCATTTGACCGCATTGCGCTGACCATGACGGCGGAGCTTTGCGATTGCTATGCGACCAAGGCCTTGGGTGTAAACGCCGTGCTTGATGCCGTGGCGCATGCTTTTGCCGGCTTACCCGTCGCGGTCTGGGGAATCGATGGCAAGTTTCACGACGTGGCCGAGGTCAGACAGCGGCCCCGACTGGCGGCGGCCGCGAACTGGCTGGCATTGGCGACAGCGGCGGCCCGGCTGGTGGGCGAGCACAAGGCACTGCTGATCGACATCGGCTCGACCACCACCGACCTGATCCCGCTCGACCAGGGAAAAGTGGCCGCCCTGGGGCGCACCGACATCGAGCGGCTGCGCACCGGCGAGCTCGTTTACGCGGGCGTCAGGCGCACGCCAGTGTGCGCCCTGGCCACGGAGTTGCCTTTCCGCGGTCAGCGTACGGGCCTCGCCGCTGAGCTCTTCGCGACGACACTTGACGTTTTCTTGATGCTGGGTGAAATCGAGCCCGATCCAGGCGACACGAGCACGGCCGACGGACGGCCGGCCACGATCGAGTGCGCCCGAGACCGACTGGCGTGCATGGTGGGCGCGGATCGCGATGATTTTTCGGAGGAAGACGCTCGTGGTCTTGCTCGAGAGGCCGCGGAGAGGCTGATGAGCCGGCTGGAATCGTGCGCCCACAGGGTGTGCGAGAATACAATTGGCAAGCCTGAGGTTGTGGTTGTCGCGGGCGCGGGAGAGTTTCTGGCGCGGCGGGTGGCCTTGCGCTGGACCGGTGGGCCTCGCTGTGCTCGACCCACCCTACAACGGGTCCAAGTGTCTTAGTGTCGCGAAGGCGCGGATCCGAGGTGATTGGTTTTGCCGGGACCACCCCCCCTAACCCCCCCTTTGCAAGGGGGGGAAAGGACGGGAGGACCCGGCCTCTGCTGAGCTTGGCCGAGGTGTGGGGAGGCGAGGCCTCGATTGCGGCTTGTGCCTTCGCGCTCTTGCTTCTGGTCTCGGAGCCTGATTGATTAACGGAAAGACTTATGAGTTCAAGGTCGACGGCAGCCCGGGCCGACCGTGATCAAGGTGGGCGGCAGCCTGCTGCAATGGCCCGAGTTGCCTCGGCGGCTTGTGGCGTTCCTGGATGATGATCGCCGTGATCGAGACCTTACCAGATCTCGCTGCATCCTCATCGCGGGGGGCGGGCCGGCGGCTGACCTGATCCGGACGATGGATCGGATCCACGGGCTGGGTGATGAGCAGGCGCACCGGCTGGCGATCCATGCGCTTGACCTCAACGCTTGGATCCTGGCGTCGCTCTTGCCGGGTTGCGTGGTCGTGGACCGGCCGGAAGCCGTTGATCAGGCCTTCGATCGCGGCCAGATCGCTGTCCTGGCACCGCGAAGGCTTCTCGAAGAAATCGACAATCGGCGGCCCGACCCGTTGCCGGCAAGCTGGGACGTCACTTCGGACTCGATCGCGGCGCGAATCGCCGTGGGACTGGGGGCAAGCCGCCTGGTGCTGCTCAAAAGTGCAAGCCTACCCCCCGGGGTCGGCCGCGCGGAGGCCGCCAAGCTGGGTTTGGTTGACCCCTTCTTCCCCTCGGTAGCCAGGGAGCTGAAGGTTGTCGAGTACGTCTGCTTGCGGGAGATCGGGACTACGTTCAACGCCACGAAGACGCTATCATGACGACGAGGGCAACGAACCAACGTGCGCAACCAGGCTCAACCGTCATGTCTCGAACGAAACTCGTTTCCGTCGATCATCCCGAGGTCGCCGGCGATGGAAGTCTCGGCCCGTCTGAGGTCGCAGCTCGTCTACTTCATGACGATGGCCGATTCTCCGGGCGTGCCCCCCCTGGGCGAAGCCGAATACTGGATCGCCCGTGATGATGTCACGAAGTGGCTGGATGGAAGGCGTGTTCCTCCTGGTTTCTCCCCTCGACACTGAGAACATGACCGAGGTCGAGCTGACCGAGGAGCAGGAGGCGCTCCTGAACTGGCTGGACCGGAACAAGATCCAGCACGTCCGCGCGTGGTAGAGTGACGAACCGCGCTCGGCAGGCGGCGGCACTGGACTCAAGCCAGAATGCCCGTGATCACTTCGCCGTGGACGTCGGTCAGGCGCATGTCGCGGCCGCCGAAGCGATAGGTCAGGCGCTTGTGATCGATGCCCAGCAGGTGCAGCATCGTCGCGTGCAGGTCGTGGATCTCGACCTTGTTCTCGACGGCGTGATAGCCGTAGTCATCGGTCGCGCCGAAGATCGTGCCCCCCTTGATGCCGCCGCCGGCCAGCCAGACGGTGAAGCCGTACGGGTTGTGGTCGCGGCCGTCGGTTCCCTGGGCCATCGGCGTGCGGCCGAACTCGCCTCCCCAGAAGACCAGGGTCGAGTCGAGCAGGCCGCGCGCCTTCAGGTCCGTGAGCAAGCCGGCGATGGGCCGATCGACGGCGCGGGCGTTGTTCTCGTGGCCCGACTTCAGGTTGCCGTGCTGGTCCCAGCGGTCGCCGCCGACTGACGGGCAGAGCAGCTCGACGAACCGCACGCCCCGCTCGACCAGGCGGCGGGCGATCAGGCACTCGCGGGCGAAGATCCGGGTGGGCGGATAAGGGTCGTCCAGGCCGTATAGCCGCCGGGTGGCCGCCGACTCCTGGTCCAGGCTCATCGAGCTCGGGAACCGCGGCCTGCATCTTGAAGGCAAGTTCGTAATTGCCGATGGCGGCCTCGAGGCTGTCATGGTGGCCCATCCGGCCCAGCACGCCCTGGTCGAGCCCGCGCAGGAGGTCGAGCTTGCGATCCTGAAGCCGCGGCGCGATTTCGCTCGAGCTCGATGTTGGCCACGGCGAGGCCGATGGCTTGAAGACCGAGCCCTGGTAAGAGGCCGGCAGGAAGCCGCTGCTGAAGCAATCGATGCCCCCGGGCGGGATCAGGCCGCCATTGAGCACGACGAACCCGGGCAGGTCCTGGCACTCGCGTGCCCAGGCCGTAGGTCACCCAGGCGCCGTGGCTGGGCCGGCCCTGGAGTCCGCTGCCGGTATGCAGGAAGTAATTGGCGGCTGGTGTGTTCCGAGAAATTCGAGACGACGGACCGGATGATCGCCAGGTCGTCCACCTGCGTGGCGACGTGGGGAAAGAGGTCGCTGACCGGGATGCCGCTCTCGCCGTACTGGCGGAACTTCCAGGGGCTCTTGAGCACGTTGCCCACGTTGTTGAACTGGGTGGGGTGGGTCTTGACCTTGATCGGCTGGCCGTGCTCGCGATCGAGCCGGGGCTTGGGGTCGAACGTGTCGACCTGGGACGGCCCGCCGTCCATGTACAGGAAGATGACGCTGCGGGCTCGCGCCGGGAAATGGCCCGGCCTGGCGGCCAGGGGGCTCGTGCTCCGGCTGCGCTCGGCCGCCGAGGCAGCCGCGGCACCGAGCCTGTCTCGTCCCGTGCCTCTCCGATCACGGCGCCGAAAGCCGGCTCGCGGAAGCAGCGCGGCGAGCGCCATCGCGCCGAAACCATTGGCGCACCGCAGGAGCATGTCGCGGCGAGTCAGAGGAGCACGGGCAAAGTGGCGGCAGTGCATGGAATGTCGTGTCCGGTCCACGATCAGGGGCTCGATCGCGGTGTTGATTAATCGATGTAAATAAATTCTTTGACGTTGATCAGCACGTGGCAGAGGTCGGCCCAGGCGACTCTCGCATCTGCCGCTGGATCGGCCGCTTGCCGGGTGCTCGAGGAAGGCCAGGCAGTCGGCTCGCTTTCGTCCTCGGTGGGCGGGCGGCCGAAGGCGGTCTCGAAGAGACGGTCGATTCGCTCTCGATCTGATGGCGTGGCGGTCTTCGAGGACCTGCCCGGCCCAGAGATCGGCCAGGTGGATCACCAGTGGATCATTGAGCAGAGTGCAGGGCCTGGGCGGGAACGTTCGAGACGTTGCGCCGGCCCATGCGTGGAGAAGGGCACCGGCGCGTCGAAGGCCTGGAACATCGGGTTGAAGAAGTTTCGGCGCACGTTCAGGTAGATGCTTCGCCGGCCGTCGCCATCGAGCGGGCCCGACTGCTTCGGTCGGCCGCGGCCTTCCATGAACGGCGAGAGATAGGGCGGCACGCTGGGGCCGAACATCGCCGGATCGAGCCGGCCCGAGACCGCCAGCATGGCGTCGCGGATCGCCTCGGCTTCCAGCCGGCGCACGTTCATGCGATGAAGATAGACGTTGGTGGGATCGAGCCGCTCGGCGTTGTCCTCGAGGCGCGCTGCTCATGCGGTAGGCACTCGACGTCACGATCAGCCGGTGCATCGCCTTGATCGACCAGCCCCGCGCGACGAACTCGGCGGCCAGCCAGTCGAGCAGCTCGGGATGGCTGGGCTTCTGGCCCATGGCGCCGAAGTCGTCGGTCGTCTTCACCAGTCCCTCGCCGAAATGATGCTTCCAGAGCCGGTTGACGATCACTCGGGGCAGGAGCGGATTCGACCGGGGATCGACCATCCGCCGGGCCAGATCGAGCCGGCCGCTGCCCGTCTGCGGGAGTCGCCTGGCCGGTGCCGCCGAGGACTTCGAGCAACCGCCGCGGCACGATCTCGCCGGGGCTGTGGTGGTTGCCGCGGATCAAGACGCGCTCGTTCTCGCCCGTCCCATCGGCGATCGCCAGGGCCAGCGTGGGCTCGGGAATCGTCGCCTCGACTCGACGATACTCATCCAGGACCGACTCCAGCTCGTCGTGCCAGGAGCGGGTTCTTCACGCAGTAGCGCCGAGCGCGGCTTCGAGGTCGATCGACCCGCGCGCCTCGTGCGGCCGCGCGCGGCTCTCGCGCCGGTCGGACATGACGAATCTCATCGACGCGCAACGGATCCGTGGCCGTCGGCCAGAGCGGTGGTCTGGGCCCCGTCGAAGCGGGCGACGGCACCATCAGCGATCTCGATGTAGGCCCGGTGGCCCAGCCACATCCCGACGTCCTGGGTGATCCAGCGGGGTTTGTCGCCAACTTCGACGTCCAGTCGTCAGGCCGCCGTAGATCGGGTCGCGGATCTTCTCGAAGCCGTCGACCACGATGTTGATCCGGCCGCCACGGCCGGAAACGAGGTAGTGGATGAACCGATGTTCGATGGTGAAGGTGCGCGATCGTAAGACTCCCTGGAGCCGGTCGGACACCAGGCCGCTGCTGGCCTGACCCGGCCGGACCGGGATCAGCCTGAGCGGGATGCTCGAAGGTCGAGGCGAAAATCACCGTTGGCTGTGGGCGCCTCGCCGAAGGCATCGCCGGCCACGTACCAGTCGCGAACGAGTCATGGTCGAACGACTCGAAGCTCGATGTCGAGCGATCGCCATTGCACGGCGCATCGCTTGCGCCAGGGCGGCAAGGCGCACGACTCGCCGACTTCCCGCTGCCGGCCATCAGCTGTCGAATCTCGTCTCGCATGGCATCCGGCAGCGCGGCGCCGACCGGGCGAGCCAGTCGCCGAGTGCCTTCTTGAGCTGCCGGAGACGAGCGGATTTGACCTCGATCCGGTCGGCGGATCGATGAACGCTTGCTGATGCCGCGAGCTCCTCAGGAAGCCAGCCAGGGCGTAATAGTCCTTCGAGGTGATGGGGTCGAACTTGTGATCGTGGCATCGGGCGCAGCCGACGGTCAGGCCGAGGAACGTCTTGGCGAAGACGTCGATCTGGTTGTCGATCCGGCGCATCTCCTCTTCCCGCGACATCGACCGGCGAATGAGTTCCCTCGCCCAGGAAAAAGAAACCGGTGCCCAGGAGCGACTCATTGAACCCGTCGGTCGGATGCCGCCTGGGCGAGGCCAGCAGG
This sequence comes from uncultured Planctomycetaceae bacterium, assembly GCA_963813575.1. Lineage (GTDB taxonomy): Bacteria > Planctomycetota > Planctomycetia > Isosphaerales > Isosphaeraceae > Aquisphaera. The sequence continues at coordinate 248,992 of CAWFAF010000038.1, read as the reverse complement.
TCGCCGGCAACCTGCTCGATCACGAACTGGTCGTAGGGGAGGTCGGCGTTCAAGGCGCGAATCACGTAATCGCGATAGCGGAAGGCGTTCAGGATGTCGTAATCGAACTCATGCCCGGCCGTCTCGGCAAACCGGGCCAGGTCGAGCCAGTGGCGGCCCCACCGCTCGCCGTAGTGGGGGCTGGCCAGCAGCCGGTCGACGAGGTCTTCGTAGGCGTTCGGCGAGCGGTCGGACAGGAAGGCAGCGATCTCGCCGGCGTGGGAGGCAGGCCCGTCAGGTCGAACGTCAGGCGGCGGATCAAGGTCCGCCGGTCGGCCTCCGGCGCCGGCGTCAACCCGCGCTCTTCCATGGCGGCGAGCAGGAACCGATCGATAGGGTTTCGCGGCCAGCCGCGCCAGGCCTCGCTCACCGCCGGCGGCGAATTCGGCTGGATTGGCTGGAAGCACCAGTGCCGGGCCCTGCGAGCGAACTCGCCAGGCACGTCCAGGGCGATCAATGGGCCTGGCTTGCCTGTCGCCGCGGCATCGCTTTTCTTACGCGGCCGGAATCAAATCCCCAGGCCGCCCCTTCCTTCACCCACCGCGTCAGCGTGGCGATCTCCTCGGCGGGCAGCTTCGACTTGGGCGGCATCTGGTACAGCTCGCCATAGTTGATCGCTCCGACCAGCAGGCTCTTTTCCGGCTTGCCGGCGACGACCGCCGGCCCCGTCGCGCCTCCCTTCAAGACCGCCGCCGCCGAGTCCAGCCGCAGCCCCCCCTTTTGCTTGCTCGCCCCGTGGCACTTCTGGCATCGCTCAACGAGGATGGGACGAACCTTCTGCTCAAAGAATTCCACGGCGCGCGCCGGTCGTGGCGGTCGCTTCGTCGGCTTCGGAGGCACGGGCCCGGCTGGGTGCGCCCGTGAGGAACATGCCGGCAAGCAGCCCCAGGAGCGTGGATTGCCTGAGGTAAAACGCGAAGCCAAACTTCATGCCAACGCCCCGCCTTTTGCCGATGATCACCGGCGCGACGATTCCATCAGCGATCAAGCTCTCGATTCATGCCGGTTCAACAAAGATTCTACAGTCACCGGCTGCTGGTCGCCACCCGGCCACGGGCTTCATTGACCTTGCCCGGCGAACTGGCCGGCCCTTCTTCACGCCCGCAGACTCATGACCCGCCAACTTGAGGTGCGAGCTTCCGCGTCCTTGCGCAACGGAGCGACGGCCGGCGGAGGCGGCGATCACCCCGGCGGCAAGGGAGAAAGTAAGACACAAGACCTGACAGGATTCGTGAGTCGCACTACCTGGATCAAGATCAGTAAGTGCATCGCAGGTGAACGCTGCTGAGTTTGTCGTTGGCGACATCATCATTGCCTCATGGTCGAGCGCCTCGGCCGGCCGCGACGGAGTGTGAAGCGGTTCGGTCCCGGCCGCGCTGACGCTCGAAACCGTGGAATCGACTGGTAGTCGAATCTCGTCCCTGTCCGGGCCGGAATTCTCGGGAAGACCGCGGTCACTATCCCAGGCTGCTCCTGGGACGACGGGGCCTGTGTCCTGCACGGGAGTCACCGTCCCAAGCCCATCCTCAACTCCAGAGACGAACCGTTCGATCAGGAGCTGATCGCGCATCGACTCGATCGCGCGATCGAAGCTCCAGCGAAGTCATGACTGGTGGCCCCGCTTCCTGATCCTTCTCCACGTCGCTTCGCAGTTGTTCGTCGAGGCGGTCAACTCGGAATTCCTGCACGGTGAGCATGACCGCCACCGCCGCCACTTCTCCATTGCGCAGCGGCTGAACCTCGGTGACATGGGTCGCATCGATCTCCAGCAGCATCGAGACCAGCGAAGAGAACGAGCCTCCCGTCAAGGAGGTCAGGCTTTGCATGACCGCTGCCGTGCCGATCCCCGTCGTCGTCACCGACAGACCCGAGACGCCGCTGGAAGCGCCTGATGCGGACGCGAGAGACGAGACTTCACTGCTGGTGCCGGAAGCCAGTTCCAGGGACGATGTCCCGAGATTGCCCGCTGGTCCAGTGGTTTGAGTGCGGCCGGAAAGGATCGTCGAGCCCTCCGAAGAGCTCGGCGTCGCGATGGTCGGGAGGAACGAGATATTGACCGCAATGAGGCTACTCTGGCCCTGGGCGGCGACGAACAGCCGCAACTGGCCGGTCGTACCACCTTCGAACACGATGTCAGTGGGATGTGTTGAGCCGGGCAAGGTGACCGAGTTGGTGAAGACCAGGCCGCTCGGGCTTCCCTCGAACAGGGCGATTGTCCCATCGCCGTTGTTGGCGACGATCAGGTCGGAGTAGCCGTCGTCGTTGAAGTCGCCCTGGAGGGCCGCGATCGGATACTGGCCTCCCGAAGGGATCGTCGCTGCCTTGGCGCCAGTCGCCATGAAATTGGAATAATACGTCAGGTCGTTGGACTGCGTGTTGACGATGACCAGGTCAAGGCCGGGACCGGAGTCGAATTGGCCCACGAACGCCCGGGAGGGCGAGTTGTCCGCGGCGAAGCCCGTGGGAGAGCGATCATCGAAGAAGCCGCCTCCCAATCCTGGTAGCACTTGCACGTTGTTGGAACCCTGGTTCACCACCAGAAGGTCTGGAACGCCATCGCCGGTGACATCGGCGAGCGTGGTCGAGACGGGTCAAGGCCCACGTTCAGCCGCGGACCGGTCACCAGGCCCCAGCTTGAGTCCTCGACCCTCGGAGAGGAAGATGCTGACATCATTGGAGCCGCTGTTGGTCACGATCAGGTCTGGCAGCCCATCACCGCAGACGTCGCCGACCGTGATGGCGACCGGGTCTGTGCCAGCGAAGAACGTTCTGCGGCGGAGCAAACGAGCCGTCGCCGTTGCCCAGGTAGACCAGGATGTCGTTGGCGCCGCTGTTGGCCACCACGAGGTCCTGGATCTTGTCACCGTTCAAATCGGCGATCTTGACGTCGGAGGGGGCCAGGAGACCGTTGGCTCGCCCTTGCACGAAGCTGTTGGCTCCCGTGAGCGACTGAACCGAGAGCTGATCTTGAGCCTGGTCGGTGAGGACATACTCCGTCTGGCCGCTGCCGGTGAGGACAGCGATGGTGACCCCTGGCGTGCCGCGGTGGTAAGGGCTGAACGTGCCGTCGCCCTTGTTCATCAAGACGAGCAGATCGCCGGCTTCGTTGGCCACGAGAAGATCAGCCTTTCCGGATCCGGTCAGGTCTTGGGCATGGATCCCGGTCGGCCGCGGTCCGACATCGATCTGCTGCGAAGCCGTGAAGTGACCGAAACCGTCGTTCTGGAGGATCGTCACGTCCTGCCCATCCTGGTTCAGGATCGCAATTTCGAGCTGCCCATCACCATCGAGGTCACCGGCCACTGCCTTGATCGGCCCCTGCCCTGTCTGGAACGTGGTCGCGATTTCGGGGTTGGCGAAACCGCCCCCGGGAAGCTGGCGGAGGATGCTGATCCGGTCTGTTCCATGATTGATCACGGCGATATCGGTATGGTCGGTCGAGAAGAAACGGCCGACCAGGACCGAGATTGTCTGGTCCGAGGTGTGCCTGACGAGCTGTCCGTTGACAGTTTGCAGAGTCGGCCGCGCCCAGTCCTCCGGCCAGCAAGATCGTGGGCCCGATCGCTCGGAGTGGCAAGGTCGGCACGATGGCGACGACGCCCGAGTACTGATCGGCGACGACGATGTCCTGGTAACCCGTGCCGTACAGGTCGGCGAGCGACGCATCCGCCGGCGCGAACCCAAGATCGATCACGCGACTGGGGGCGTCGGGGTAATGCCCGCTCGCATCCTGGTAATAGATGAGAACCTGGTTCGTTCCCCGGCAGAGCACAACGATGTCGTCTCGGCTGTCGCCGTCCAGATCGCCGGTCAAGACGCGAGACGCGAGCCACATGGGGTTGAGGATAATCGCCTGTTGGGTCTGGTATCCGGCGAGGAGATCCGACTGCACGATCGCAAGTACGGGAAATGATAGCTTGGGGAAACGCTCATCAGGGGCGAATTGAGTCAGGATCGCAGCCCTCACGCCCGTCCGGGAGCGGATGACCGCGACGTCCTTGATGGCATTTGCGGGATCGGGGTTGACCAGGTACGGTGCTCCGAACTGACCCGGCGCGTCGGGATCTTCCTGGCGAAAGACCAGTTGGCCCTTGCCGTTGAGGACCAAGGCACCGAGGCCGCCGTTCCTCATAATATCGCCGGTGATGATCGTGTTGTTCACGACCGAGAAGTCCACCTGGGGTTCCTGGAACGAGCCGTCGCCCACCCCGAGCCTGATCTCGATCTGGCCGGTGTCCGCGTTGGCGATGGCCAGGTCAAGATTTCCGTCGTGGTTGAAATCACCGGCGGTCATCCCGGCGTCACGGTAAGGAATGTTCACGGGACCAAGAAAGTTCACACTTTGGCCACCGGGAGCGATCAGGGCCATCCAGAGCTCCCAGGCCTGGTCCTCGGTATTGAACTTGATGACGGCATCATCCTGCTGCCCGTCGTTGTTGAAGTCTCCCAGGGCGACCGCCAGCCCTCCCACCACTGGGCTAGGCAACGAGAGATACGTGGGTGTTCCCAGGGGATCAATGACGATCGTAACAGTGCCTTTTACAGGATCTGCGAGAACAAAACTGGGAGGTGTCCCGGGGACATCAGATTGCGCTGATAGCTGCGCGGGAGTCCAGCCTGGTTGTCGCAGCCGAGTCTCGACGAAGTTTCCTCGGCCATCGTTCACGAGAACCGAGACATCTCCGGAAGAGCGGTTGGCCGTGACCAGGTCGGGATGGCCGTTGCGGCCCAAGTCGAGGGCAATCAAGTCAACGGGCTCAGCACCCACGGAGAAGCGCCGTTCGGGGGCGAACTCGCCGTTTCCCTGATTGAAGAGAATGCTGACGGCGCCAGAACCCGTATCGGCGACGGCGATGTCGAGCCAGGAGTCGCCATTGAAATGGTCGATGACCATGGGACCAGGGAGCGATCCGACCGCGTAGAGCTGCTGGGGCTGAAACGTTCCGTCACCGTTGCCGAGCAGCACCGAAACATCATTTGATCCGCGGTTGGCCACGATCAGGTCCAGCCTGCCGTCGCCGTTGACGTCCACGGCCAGAACCTTGTCGGGCTGATCTCCGACGGGATAGGAATAGGCGTTCCTGAAGGAAGCACCGCTATTGCTCAACCAGATCCTGACCACGTTGCTCGATGGGTTGACGTCAGCCAGATCCAGGAAACCGTCGCCGTTGAACTCGCCAGTGGCCATCGACAATTGCGACGATCTCGCGTCGATCGTGGGCATCTGCTCGAACGTGCCGTTGGCATTGCCGTGATACACCGTGATGTCGTCGGACCTGTAATTGGCGGTGACCAGGTCGAGCTGGCCGTCACCATCGAGATCCGCGATCGCTAGCCCGTAACCGCCGGCACCGGTGGGATACCTCTGCTCTGGCTGAAAGGTCCCGTCTCCTTTTCCCAGCAATACCGAAAGGTCGTTGGAACCGTCGTTGGTCACGACCAGGTCGAGCTGGCCGTCATGATCGAGGTCGGCGGTCGCCAGCCGATACGGGTTGTCGCCAACAGGCACGTAGATGGGCGACTGAAATGTGCCGTCGCCGTTGTTGAGCAGAATCGCCACGACCGAAGGCGGGCCTGTGTCGTAATCTGAGACGGCAATGTCGGGCCTGCCATCACCGTTGAAATCGCCGGCGACCCCGAAGAAAGGATCGTTCCCGGCCGCGAATCGCGTCTCTTGACCGAAGGTGCCATCACCCTTGCCCATGCGAACCGAAATATCATTCGAGAACTCGTTGGCCGTCACAAGATCGGGGATGTAATCGCCATTGAGATCGACGGCAATCATGGCGCTGGGGGCGTCGCCCATCGGGTACGACTCCGCCGGGCTAAAGGTCCCGTCACCGTGGCCCATCAAGACCGAGACATCATTGGACTGCCAGTTGGCCGTGAGGAGATCGAGACAGCCATCATGATTGAGGTCGGCTGCGGTGAGGTAGTTGGACTGCAGTCCCGCCGCATAGCGTGCCTGCGGGTTGAAAGTGCCGTCTCCATGACCCAGGAACACCGAAACGTCATTGGAGCCCCAGTTGACCGCCGCGATGTCGAGATTGTGGTCTCCGTTGAGATCCGCCAGGACGAGATCGTAGGTGCGCGCAGCCCGAAGGCAGCACCAGGGGATCTCGGAACGACCCGTCGGACCGACCCAGAAAGACCCTGACGTCGCTGGCGGTGTCGTCACCTATGACCAGGTCGGGGATACCGTCGCCGCTGACGTCTCCCACCGCCATCGCCGAGGGACTGAGCGCGGGCAGGGGCGACGAGGCGGTCAAGAACGTACCGTCACCGTTGCCCATGAGAATCGAGATGTTCAGACTGACGAAATTGACCACGGCAAGACTGAGACGGCCATCACCGGTACAGTCCACGGCCGTCAGACTCATGGGGCCGCTTCCCGCGGCAAAGTCCCTCGCGGACTGGAATGATCCGTCACTGTTGCCAACCAGAACCGACACCGAGCCCGAACTGTAGTTTGTCGTGGCCAGGTCGAGAAAATGGTCTCCGGTGAAGTCGCCCGCGACGAGGTATGTTGGTCCTTTCCCGGTCGTGTAATTCACCGGGGCGGTCGGAAACGTGCCGTCGCCCTTACCCAGGAACACCGAGACTTCATTCGAGGTGTAGTCAGCGAGCGCGATGTCGGCCTGGCCGTCTGCGCCGAACTTGCCTGCCACGATGGAGCTGATTCCACCTGACGCGTTGTAAGTTTGCTGAGGCTGAAAAGTGCCGTCTCCGTTTCCCAGCAGCACCGAGATGCTGTGCGCTGCATCATTCCCAACCACGAGGTCCGGCTTGCGGTCGCCATTGAAATCGGCCGTGTCAATGCACGTCGGATCGCTTCCGACAGGACACGAAGCCTTTCTGCGAGAACGCACCGTTCCCGGCTCCGAGCAAGATACAGACGTCGTTGCCGAGTTGATCGGTCACGGCCAGGTCGGGAATGCCATCGCGATTGAGATCGGCGATCGCGATCGCGCTTGGCCCTTGGCCGGCGGAGACGCGTTGTTCGGTCGCGAAGGTGCCGCCGCCCTTGCCCATCAGGATTGACACATCATTGGAGTACTGATTGGCGGTGACCAGGTCAGGGATAAGGTCGCGGTTGAGATCGGCGACGGCAATGAATACGGGTCCATTCCCCACCGCCAGGGGCGGCAGTGATCGAAATGTTCCGTCGCCGTTGCCGAGCTCGAGAATGATGACATTCTGATACTCATCGCCGATTGCCAGATCTTGAATCCCGTCTCCATTGAAATCCGTCATGAACAACGCCGTAAGGGCCGCCACCGTCACCGGTCGGGATCGGCTGCAAAGGAGCTGCTGACGGGGTGAACTCCGTGGAGAGGATGAAAGTCCCTGCGCCGGTTCGGGCCATCACGTCCAGGTAGTATGTTCCCGGAATCAGATGCTGATCGATCAGCGGGTTGGAATTCGCCGCCGAGGCCGCCTGGCTCTGGATCAGAACACTTCCCTGCTCGGTCAGAAGCGACAGAGTTGTTTGAAAACCGAGGCCCTGGTCGCTCGCGGACAAGAGACCCGGCTGGTCGACCGTGACTCGAAACAGAGCGTGCTGGCCCACCGCGGAAATCTGAGCCGCGCGCTGCACCGTGGGATCGATCGGCAGATCGATGGCCAGAGTGGGGTTGAACCCGGCAAGGCTCAGGAGCTGGCGTTGCTCGAGCTCGAGCAGCAGCGGACGTGCTCGCCGTTTGTCTCGGACTGCCTCGAGCAACTGGCCGTGACGCCCATCGATATGAGCGATCAGACGATCGGACTTCCGTTCCGTGGTCTAGCTCGGGCCCGATTCATGGCTGGGACCTCTGGGATCGTGGCTGCCTGATGCCGCCAGGCGCGAGGGCGTAAAGCGATTGGAGCGACCGATACTCCGGGCGATCTCGAATTGGCGTGAGCGCGGCATCGGCCGAGACGACCTCGCACCAGAACCGCGGTCGATCGGTCTCGGGCAGTTTGTCTACCGCGTTCTTGACGCTCCAGACAGCCTCGGCCTTGCACCGTTTCATGAGCGCGAAGTCACGATCGGTGAGGCGTCCCGGTGTTGCCAGGTAGATCGAAGCGGCCTGGCAATAGACTCGGGCGGCGTTGTAGTTCACTCGAGCATCGTCGGGCCGCAACTGCACCGACAAGCGTGCTTCTTCGACGGCTTCCGCGGTCTTGCCCATCTGGACCAGAGCCAGCCCGCGGCCGCCGTGGGCGTCGCCATTGTCGCGATCGAGTCGGATCGCGTCCGAAAAGTCGTGCTCGGCCATCCTGGCGGCGCCGATGAACAGATAAGCCCAGCCGCGATTGGCGAACAGCGGCGAGGTTTCCCCGGCCTGCTTGAGCGCGATCGTATAATCCTCGACGGCGTGAGCGTAGTGCCCCTGACTCGCCCGGGCCAGTCCCCTGGCTTCGAGCAAGCCCGTCGATGCCTTGCCGTGAGACACGCAGAAGTCGAATTCGCGTTCGGCCTCTCGGTATCGTTTCAATTGCATGAGTACGGCGCCTCGAAGGCGTCGCGCCGTGAGATGATCGGGTTTCAGCGCGAGCCCTTGATCGTAAGCCTCGAGGGCCTTCTGAAATTCACGCCGCCGATGCAGGATCTGCGCGGTCGAACTGAATATCAGCAACTTCGAGATCGTGTGGACCGAGCAGCCGCAGAGCCTGGTCAAGGTCCATGAGCGCGGCCCGATCATCATGATTCTGCTGCTGAATCTGGGCATGCAGTCGATGCAGAAGCACCAGCCTGGGCTCGATGCTGATGGCCTTCTCGAGGCTGAGCAGAGCGCCCTTCCGGTTGCCCTGGGATTGGTAGGCTTGCACCAGGTCGACATAGGCTTGGTAGTTCGCCGGTTTGAGCTTGATGGCCGCCTCGAGGTCGCCGACCGCTTCGCTAAGCCGCTTCTCGCGAACGAGCGTCACTCCCCGGTTGACGAGCAAGACGTAGTGGGCATCCTCACCGGGATGCAGGTCCAGGGCGTGGCGGTAGTCTTCATGTGCCAGCGCGAACTCGCCCATCTCCCCCTCCGCGAACCCCTTCAGAACATAGACCCAGATGAAGTCAGGACGCCGGCTCTGGCTGGCGATCAGCGCGGCTTGGGCCTCGGAGTACTGGTGCAGCTTGAGATGGCAGATCGCCAGCAGGTACTGCGCCGAGAAGTGATCGGGCTGATGGCAGAGCACTTGCTTGAGATGAACGATCGAGCGCTGCCACTCGTTCCGCTGGTAGCACTCCTCGCCCTGGAGAAACTCGTCGAGCGCCGAGGTCTCGACTCTGCGCGAGCTGGTCTGGCCAGCAGCCGCTCGCGACGAGCCGCTTGCGGGTCGTGCAGTCGTTCGAGGTAAACGGCTCGGCGAGAGTGATAAGCGGCAGTCGGTGGATGAACCAGGGCGGCTCGATCGAGGATCCGCAGCGCCTTCCTTGCCTGGGTTTCGTCAACTTCACCCGCGATGGGCTGGGCCGTCGCTTCCGCCAGGATCACGAGTAATTCATAACAATTCCAGCGGATTTCAAGGCGATCGGCGTCGTCCCAACCCTTCTTTTCCAGGTGGACGAGCGTGGACGCGTCCTTGTCCAGGCCGAAGAGCGCCGAGCGCTTGCCCGGCCGCCAGGCGAAGGCCTCGGAGGTTGGCCTCTGGCTCCATGCCGGTGTACTTCGACTGGAAGAAAAACGCCTGGTCGCGATACTCTCGGAACGATTTCCGTCGCGCCAGACTGGCCTCGCGCTCTTCCTTTGCCGCGATTCTCTGGTTCGTTGTTCCCAGGGATGCCTTGAGCGAGGGGAGCAACATCGACAAGGAAGGTTCGGCCGAGATCAGCGCCACGGCTCCGCTGAGTTGGGTCTTCGCATTCACAAGATCGTCGCGCGCCAGCGCCTCGCGACCCAGCACCGTGGACGAGGAAACCTGCTCGCGGAGGTTCCTCACTCGCTGGATTTCCTTCTGCTGGGCGTGGTGGACCTTGTTGCTGTACCAGAGCCAGCCGGAGAGGGCCGCCAGCAGGGCCAGGCAGCCGATGGCCGATGAAGCAGAGCTCGTGGGATGGCGCCTGACCCACTTGCGCAGCCGCTCGTGGATGGGCGTGGGACGGGCCAGGATCGGCTTGAAATGAAGATACCGGTCGAGGTCGTCGGCGAGCTCCTGGGCTGATCCGTATCGCTTGTTCGGTGCTTTCTGCAAGCATTTCAGGCAAATCGTGTCGAGGTCGCGCGAGAGTCCGGCGACCAGGCGGATCGGCGGGACCGGCTCTACGTTCTTGACCATGTCGAGCGTCTCGAGCAGGCTTGCGCCGCAGAAGGGCACGCGCCCGGTCAAGAGCTCGTAGAGGATTACCCCCAGACCATAAACGTCGGCCAGCGGCCCCACGTCCTTGCCGTTTCCTTCGGCCTGTTCCGGGGCCATGTAGCTGGGCGAACCCATGACCGATTCGGTGCGGGTCAGACCAGACTGGTTCTCGATCGACTTGGCCAGACCGAAATCCGAGATCTTGGGAACCTGGTCGCGCGTGAGCAGGATGTTGGCCGGTTTCAGGTCCCGGTGCACGATCCCAAGACGATGAGCGTCTTGAATCGCGCGGGCCAGCGACTCGATCAGGCTCGCGGCATCTCGCGGCTGCCACGGCGAGCCTCCGATCCTGCCGGCAAGATTTCCTCCCTCGACGTACTCGAGCTCGATATACGGCAGGCCATCCCACTGTCCGATCGAATGAATCTGAACGATGTTGGGATGGTGGAGCCGAGCGACCGTTTCGGCCTCCGTGCGAAACCGCTGGATCGATTCGGGCGTGGCATGCGTACCCGCCAGCACCATCTTGAGCGCCACGATCCGGTTCAAACGAATCTCGCCGCCTTGTAGACCACGCCCATGCCACCGCGCCCAAGCTCGCCCATGATCTCATAGCTCGTGCTATCGTCAGGCACTTGCTCGGGAAGCAGAATCACAGGAGCGCCAGGTTCCTCGGCGCGTCGATCAGCCCGATTCGAGGCGGATGCGCCTCGGCTCTTACCAGCAGCGAGAGATGACCGCTTCGACGACTCTGGTTGGCTCTCGCCGGACTCCGAGTCCGATCCGTCGAGATTGCCGAAGGCGAAGTCTTCTGCAAGCCTGCTCACTTCGTCGCCTCGGCACCTCGAGTACCCAGGCAGCCGACTCATCGGGTTGCGTGATATCCGAACGTCTTCGATCATGCTGTTTTCTTTCAACCAAGTGTTGCACCGAGGCGACGGTCGCGCCTGGCTCGTGGGTCTCGATCGGGCTGGTCCCTGGCCATGAAGAGGTCAGGTCGGACGTCCCACCAAGACTCGGCCACGAATCGGCTTCGCCGTTCTGAACCCAGCGTCACCCACTCCTTTCGCGGGAAGATTGACGGGGAAGCATGGCCCTCAAGCGCTCAGCGACGAGCGATCATAATCCCGAGCTCGATCTCTGACTTGGGGCCGCGGGATCGAGGCCGATCTGGAGATCCCTGGCTTCGATGCGAGCCTCATCTCGACATTCAAAGAATCCGCTCTCCAGCCGGCTTGTGCCGGCCTTTCCGCAGACTTGTCTTCTCGCCTCCAGAGAACTCTAGGTCATTCATCCATGGCTCGGGAAATGACGGCGGCGCTACAGGCCAGGTTGGATGTGGCGACCGCGTGATCCACGCTCCACATGGCCGCGCTCAGTTCGGTTGACCCCGGACGGATCAGTCCCGATACTGATCCCAGTAGCGTGTTGACATGAGCGGATCGGAAAGGAACGCGCGGTGGAGCTTTTCTTGATCTCGTTGCTGCTGGTCGGTTTCGCCGTGGCGGCCGTGGCGGCATGGCAGTGGTCGCGCGTGCTGCGAGAGGTGGCGCGCGGGCTGGAGAGGCTGGGAACGGGACGGCGAACCCGGCAGATTCTCCTGAACGCGTGGGGACCGGTTCGTCAGTTGGTCCGCGTCTTCAACGCCGCGGCGCCGGAGATCCAGGGCCGGATCGATCGCCTGGAGCAAGACCGCCAACAGCTACGAGTTGTGCTCGGAGCCATGGCCGAGGCGGTGATCGCGGTCGACGCCCGCCGCCGGCTGCTCTTCGCCAACACCAGTGCCGATGCCCTCTTCGGGCTCGACGCGTCGTCGGTCGGGCGGCTGGTGCCCGAGCTCATCCGCAGCCCGCAGGTTCAGCAGGCCGTCGAGGAGACCCTGCAACTCTATCACCCCGACGCCCACCAGGAGGAAGTGGCTCTCCCCGGCCGGGAGAGTTCGATCCGTGGCCCCGCGCGAATCTTGTCGGTACGGGGAACGCCCTTGCCGGGCCAGCCCCCATCGGGCGCGGTGCTGGTCTTTCACGATGTCACCGACCTGCGCAGGCTCGAGCGCATGAGGCAAGATTTCGTGGCCAACGCATCGCATGAGCTGAAGACGCCGCTGGCCTCGATCAAGGCGTACGCCGAGACACTGCTTGACGGAGCCTTGACCGACGAGTCGGTCAATCGCCGGTTCCTGGAACGCATCGATGAGCAGGTGGACCGGCTCAACCAGTTGATCCTGGACATGCTCAGCCTGGCTCGGCTCGAGTCCAGCCACGAGTTTTTCGAGCACGGTCCGCTCGCCGTGGTTCCCGTGCTCGAGTCGTGCTTCGAGGGCAACCGCGGCCGGGCAGAGGCCAAGGACCTGGCGCTCACGTTTGAGCGCGGCAAGCTGGACGGCGAAACCCTCGTCCTGGCCGATGAAGAAGCCGTCCGGCAGATCTTCGACAACCTGATCGACAACGCGATCAAATACACTCCTTCGGGTGGCCGCGTGCGTGTGTCTTGCTCGCTCGATCCCGACGCGGTCACCGTCGAGGTGGCCGACACCGGCATCGGCATTCCCCGCGACGAGCTGCCGCGAATCTTCGAGCGGTTCTACCGAGTGGACAAAGCTGCGCAGCCGCGAACTGGGGGGAACCGGCCTGGGCCTTTCGATTGTCAAACACCTGATCTCGTCAATCCGCGGCGAGATCTCGGTCACCAGCCGCCCCGGCTCCGGCTCGCGGTTCACCGTGCGCATCCCGCGCGAGCCCACCGGCGTGCCGCCGTCGCGAGAGCTCCGCGAAGTGGTACGTGGCGAACCGTGAAGTGGGCAGTTGCCAGTTGCCAGTTGCCAGTTGCCAGGTGGAAGGAAGAAGAACCGGGTGAAGTTGCTTGGCACTTGCCTCCGTCTCCCCGACCCGTATTGCTGGCAACTGGCAACTGGGCAACTGACGCAACTCTCAGTGAGCCTCTGCCGTCGATTCCAGCCACTTCTCGCAGTCCATCGCCGCCGAGCAGCCCGAACCGGCGGCCGTGATGGCCTGGCGGTAGTGAGTGTCGACCACGTCGCCACAAGCGAAGACCCCTTCCACGTTGGTCGCGGTGCCGTAGTTGGGCAAGGCGTCGAGCAAACTCGCGGGCGCTTCGACGCCCTTCCATGCCAGGGCGGTGCGAGTCAGCAGGTAGCCCTCGGGGGTTGTGGCGAGCTGGCCCTTGAAAAGGGCCGTGTTGGGCACGTGACCGATCGCCAGGAACAAGCCGTCGATCTTGAGATCGGTCGTCGACCCGTCCCTGGTGGATTTGAGCTTCACGCCGGTCAGCACGTCATGATTACCGGCCTTCTCGCCGATCATCGATTCGACCACCGAGTTCCACGCGTAAGCGATCTTGGGGTTCTTCTGAAGCCGGTCTTGCATGATTTTCGAGGCGCGCAGGGCGTCGCGGCGATGGATCAGGGTGACCTTGCTGGCGAACCGGGTCAGGAAGGTGGCTTCCTCGATCGCCGAATCACCCCCGCCCACGACCGCGATCTCTTTGCCCCGATAAAGTGCTCCGTCGCATGTGGCGCAAGTGCTCACGCCGTTGCCGCGGAAAGTCCCTTCGTTGCCCAGCCAGCGAGCCGATGCCCCCGTGGCAACGATCACGGCGCTCGCCGTGTAATCGCGAATCGTTCCGCTCGACGGGTCGCCGCTGGGGTCGTCCGTCGTGCGCACCCGAAACGGCCGGCTCGACAGATCGGCCTCGAAAACGGTCTCCCAGCGCGTATCCGCCCCGAACTTCTGCGCTTGTTTACGCATCAGCTCCATCAGCTCGGGCCCCTGGATCCCATCGGGAAAGCCAGGGAAATTATCGACCACGGTGGTGAGGGTCAACTGCCCCCCCGGCTCCTTGCCCTCGAAGACCAAGGGAGCCAGGTTGGCCCGAGACGCATACAGAGCCGCGGTGAGACCGGCCGATCCCGACCCGATGATGATGACCGTGGAATGAGATGCAGACATCAGTTCCTCGAAGACGTCAGGTAACTCTAATGTGATTCCGGATGAGCCGCGCCCGTTTAGACGTTGCCGCTGGAATCCCCCCCCTGCTCCAGGCATTATGCTGACACAAATCAAGCCCGAGTCCAGATCTCACTCCTCGGCGATGTCGTTTCCCACGCTCGCCACAGAAATCATTGCAAACATGGAGCCATGCGGCCCCGGGTGCGCGGGCGGAACACCCTGCTTTGCACCACCTCGCTTGGTTGGTCGTGGCCAGGCGCGGGAGGGAGCCGGCGGGGTCATGGAACGGAACCCGCGGCGGTGAAAAAGAATTTCGCCGGAGATGTAAACTAGACTCCTTGAAGAGCCCCCTCGTTAGTCGCGGCTTCTGAGGTCGTGAAGATGCTAACTCGTCGCAGGTAGGAACCGATTCCGGGGTGCTTAAAGGAAGCGTGCCATGCTGGTGTTGACGCGAAAGCTGATGGAAAAACTCTTCATCGGGGACGACATCTGCGTGACCGTCGTCCGTCTCGAAGGGGGTCAGGTCAGGCTAGGGATCGAGGCCCCGCGTGAGGTGGCCGTGGTCCGTGCCGAGCTCGTTCCCGAACGGCTGGGGCCGCGGTATAAGGGTGAACCGCGGCCGCACGACGAGCCGTTAAGTACCGAGATCAAGCCCCGACCAGCCGCGAGTCATGGAATCGATAACCGACACCGCGGACGGTTTCGATGAGCTCGCCCGCATCGCCAAGCTTCTTCCGCAGGCTCTTGATGTGGACGTCGATGGTCCGCTCCAGCACGATGGCATCCTCGCCAATGGCCGCGTCCATCAGCTCATAGCGAGTGAACGCCCTGCCAGCCTGGCGGATCAAGACTTCCAGCAACCGAAACTCGGTTGGGGTGAGCGGCAGCTCCTGGTCCTGGTAAAGCGCCCGGTGGCTGTGGCGATCAATGACAACCCCCTGGCTGCCTATCAGTGCTCCGGCCGGCGACTCCTCCTGGGCCTGGGCTCTGCGTAGCTCTTTCTTGATTCGCTGGATCAACACTTTCATGCTGTAAGGCTTGGTCACATAATCATCAGCGCCAGTCGCGAATCCAACGAGCTGGTCGGATTCTTCCGCCTTGGCCGTGAGCATGATGATGGGAATATCCCGCGTCCGTGGACCAACGCGCAGCTCCCGGCAGACCTCGAGCCCCGGCTTCAGCGGTAGCATCAGGTCCAGAACGATCAGATCAGGCAGCTTCAATTGTGCCTGTCTCAAACCATCCTGGCCATCCAGGGCGACCAGGACCTCGAATCCTTCTCGCTCTAGATTGTAAGTCAAAACCTCGATCAGCGATCGCTCGTCCTCGATCACCAAGATCTTTGGCTTGGGCATTTGAGCAGCTCACCTTGGTTAACCAGTCATCGCTCATTTCATGGTCGTTCCCTTATTCTAGCCGCTTCAGTGTCCCAAATGTGTAGATTACGTGAAGATACGATGAAGACGGCTGAGCCCAAATGCCGTGGCTCCCGTCGCGTGCATCGCGCCGCGGGGTCGTTCGTGATGCGGCTCAAAATCACATGCCTCTGCCGGTTTCCGACAGCAAGACGACGCTATGCGCCAGAACTTTGGCTCCGATCACAAGTGATCGTTCGTCGATGTCGAACTGGGGTGAGTGCAGAAAATGACGTGGGGAGTCGGTCGAGGCCACGCCCAATCGCAGCAGGCAGCCTGGAGCATGCTCGAGATAGCCGGAAAAATCTTCGCCCCCCATGCTGGGCAAGCGAATTTCATCAAGATTCGTCTGCCCCACAATTTCGCCCGCGGCGCGGATACAGGTCCGAGTGACGTCCGGGTCGTTGACGACGGCGGCTGTGCCGGGGCGGAGCTGTACCGCGATCGTCGCCCCGCTGGCCTCCGAGAGTCCTCCGGCAATCTGGCCGATGCGCTGTCCGACATGGGACGCCGCAGCCTTGCTAAGCGTCCTGATCGTGCCTTGAAGGAGAACCTGTTCGGGAATCACGTTAGCGCTCGTGCCCCCTTGAATCGAGCCGAACGTGACCACGACTGGGTCACGCGAATCGACCGAGCGCGGCACGAACTGGTACACGCTTGTGATGAACTGGGAGGCGACCCCAATAGGGTCGATCGACTGGTGCGGCCGTGAGGCGTGCCCTCCCATGCCCTTGATTTCAACCTGCAATTCCTGGCAAAACGCGGTGAGAACTCCGTGGCGATAAGCGAGCCGGCCGGACGAGGTTTCGGGGTCAACGTGAAGCGCCACAATCGCCCGCACGTTGTCCATCGCTCCGGCGGCGATCATCTCGAAAGCACCCTCGCCCACCTCCTCCGCCGGCTGGAAGATCACTCGCCACGAGAACTCCTCGGGAAGCT
Source organism: uncultured Planctomycetaceae bacterium (assembly GCA_963813575.1). Taxonomy (GTDB): domain Bacteria; phylum Planctomycetota; class Planctomycetia; order Isosphaerales; family Isosphaeraceae; genus Aquisphaera. The sequence goes on along the minus strand of CAWFAF010000038.1, from coordinate 232,359 downwards.
GCTCGCGGCAATGCCAGAGCGCCTGCGCGGCCCCCAGGGCCATCGTCGCGTGCGCGTCGTGTCCACAGGCGTGCATCACTCCGTCGCGCGCAGAACGATACGAAACCGCCTTGGCGTCGTGGATTCTCAGAGCATCGATGTCTGCCCGGACGGCGATCGCGGGCAAGCCCCGTGGGTTTTCGGGTCCCGCGATGATGCCCCGGCCCGAAGGCGCGATCGCGTGGGGGATTCCCGCCAGACGAAGTTTCTCGGCGAGAAACTGCGTGGTCTGGTATTCCTCGCGGCTGGGCTCGGGATGAGTGTGCAGATGCCGGCGCAGGCCGCGAAGCTCGCCATTACGCGACTCCAGCCAGCCGTCAATTACCCCGCGCCAGCTCGACATCGCCATCTTCGCCCTCTGTCCAGCATTCTTGGGCCCATCGCCTAGGTTTATTCTACAGGGGGGCTCGCAAGCCTTAAAGGATCGCTGTTCGTTTCCACTTCACGTTCAAGACCATGAACGCTTCGGGCATTGACCTGCACGATCGCGGTCACGGCAAGGTGATGGTTCTCGATCCTGCTTCGCCGGGTGCGGACCGTGGAACGTTCACGATGGTCTTCGTCTCATGATCAGAGGATTCTCACCTGTCAGCCCGCAGGAACCAGTCCAGCCACTGGAGCGATCGTTCCAGGGCCATGGCCGGGAACGCATGGCCCTGGTGATGATTCAATAGACCAATGGCCTCTGGATCGCCCGTGAGCTTCCAGACGGGCAAGGCCGCCTCGATGTAGGGCCAGCTTTGATCGCCGTCGGCGGAATCACCGCCGATGAGCAAGAACGCTCGGGTGCAGACATCGCCAGCACCTGGCCGTGATCGAGCGGAAAGCCAGGACGGCCGATCGCCTCGCCCAGGTACCAGGGAGCGTCCCGAATGTCATTGACTTGTGGTCGCAACGTCCAACGAGGCTGATAGTTGCGACACGTAGAACGTGAGAGGGCCCTCCTTCGTACAGGTGGATGGATCGAACCACCTCGTACTTCTTGGAGGACCCTCCGATGCAGCTGCATCACCGACTTGTTAGCATCCTTGGCCGCATTCGACAAGACGTGGCCACGCTCCTGGACAAAGACGCCATCAATGCCGCCTGCCGCGCGGAGAATTACACCTGGAAGAATCGGCTGCTCAATCCCACCAATACACTCCATCTGTTCCTGCTCCAAGTGCTCAACCGCAACACCGCACTCAATGACCTGCCCCGCAAGAGCCATGCGTCCTTCACCGGTTCGGCCTTCTGCAAGGCGCGGCGGCGACTTCCCCTGCGGGTTTTCCAGCGCTTGCTCCGAAGCTTGGCGGAAACGCTCTTGCCCGCTCACGGCGCCGACCAGGTTGACCACGATGGTCGCTGGCGGGGCCACCGAACCTTCATCATGGACGGCTCGAGTTGCTCCATGCCCGACACCCCCGAGTTGCAACGGCACTTCGGTCAGCCAGGCAACCAGCAACCGGGCTGCGGTTTCCCAGTGGCCCACCTGCTGGTCCTCTTTCACGCGGGGACTGGCTTGCTCCGTGAGATTCTGACGTCGCCGTTGCGGAGTAGCGACATGCCCCAAGTCGTGCACCTGCACCCCGCGCTGGAGCCCGGCGACATTGGCTTGGGGGACCGGGGGTTCTGCTCGTACGCTCACTTGGCCTTGCTGGGCCTCAAGGGGGTCTTCGGCGTCTTCCGCATCCATCAGAGGAAGAAGGTCGAGTTCCCGCTTGAGGAGCCCCCCGACAGGGACGCGGCAGCTACCTGTAGCCGCCGGCTGCCCCGTTGGCTGTACCGCTTGGGGGCCAGAGACCACGTGGTCCAGTGGCTCAAGCCCAAGCAAGGCCCGGAGTGGATGACCGCGTCCCAGTACGCGACATTACCGGAGCTCCTGGTGGTGCGCGAAGCTGCGCTACCCCGTGGGGCAGCCCGGGTTTCGGGTCCGGGAAGTGACCTTGGTCACGACGTTGTTGGACGTGGAGTTGTATCCGCTGGAGGCGTTGGCAGAGCTGTACCGCCAGCGGTGGCAGGCGGAGCTCCATCTGCGCGACCTGAAAACAACAATGAACATGGATGTTTTGAAGTGTAAGACGGTGGAAGGAGTGCTCAAAGAGATTCATGTTTTCGCCTTGGTGTACAACCTGGTGCGGGTCGTGCTCCAGGCGGCGTCGCGACGTCAGCACATGTCGATTGCGCGATTAAGTCACATCGACGCCTTGCGGTGGTTGGGCTCGGCCCACGAGGGCGAAGCGTTGCCCAAGATCGTGGTCAACCCCGACCGGCCGGATCGGGTGGAACCGCGAGCGGTGAAGCGACGCCCCAAGGAGTACGATCGGCTGAACCGACCGCGCGCGGAACTGCGCAGGCGGCTACTGGAAGGGAAGGCCGTCGCGTGAGGGAGTTGAAGATGAGCTAACGACAGAACGGCGGGGGCACGAGAAAGCTGGAAGAGGGAGCCGCTTTGTGTCCATTTTGGGCGCCATGATCACATGCGTGCGACCTCATGGTGGATCGGGGAGGAGCGCCGCACCGTGAATTTATACTAATGCAGATGTTTGTCTATTTATCATGCTCGCGATAGGGCATTATGGGGCAGCAGCTTACGATATCTCAATGACATTCGGGAGCGTCCCAGTTGGAATAGGTCAGGCCGATGCCCCCCTCGCTGCTGACCGAGGCGCGAATCCGCGCGTCGAACGCGGAGAGGTAGAGAACCTCTTTCGCTCCCAGAGAATGGCCGATCGCACCGATCCGCGCAGGGTCGACATCGCCAAGACTTACCAGCAAGTCCACCGCTCGAGCCGCGTCGAAGAGCATCTTGGCCATCCCCTTGACGCCGGGATGGCGCCTGGCGAGCCCGTCAACGGCATTGTCCAGTCGCCGGTTTCCGCCCTCCTGCCAGAGGAAGCAGCGCGGGCAGATCGCCACGTAGCCGCGGCGGGCCAGGTGCCAGCCCAGATGCACGTTCGGAGGCCCCTCGAGACCGGCGGGCTGGCGGATCGTGTAGTCAACCGTCGAATGCAGCACGATAGCCCCTGCCCTCGGCACACCGACCTCCAGCGGGCGCAGCAGGTACGCTTCGACCGGCAGGCCAGGCTCGGCCTCGTAACGGATCAACTGGCGTCGCACCCCTTCCGAGACGTCTTCTTCGATAACCTGCGGTGCGGGAGCCACGCTTGGCGCGGGATCGTACCCAGGAACTCGCGCCAGGTTTTACTCAGGCGGGCGCGCTGACTCTTCCATTCCGCGGCTGTGGTGATCGGCCGGTGCTCGGCGTCAAAAAGCAAAGGAGCCGGGCGCGTGGCCGTCCGGGGAACGGTCGTGGGAGGCTGCTGCACTTCGGCAAGCCAGTCGGGTGGCGCGATCGGAATCATGAGGTGCTCGATCTACTGGAGGTCGTCGAAGAGCAGCACACTGGCGGTAAAACCGTGAAGGAAGTTCTGGCCGCCGATGGGGCCGATCTCGCCCATCGCAAAGAAACCGGCCACTGGTATCGGGCCCATGATTTCGTGAATCAAGCTCACATCGTGGTTGGGCTCGCCAAAAAGACGGGTGCCCCGACCGTTGCAAGTGAAGAGCAAGGCACCGGCCGGGCGTGCCGAATGCCCTGATTTGTCGCGTGCGTGCAAAAGGCTAAGGCGAAGATCCTCGTCGGCGGTTTCCGCATCCCTGACATGGAACTGAACGGTCTGTCCCACCCGAACCTGGTCGGTGATCTGAATAGCTCCCGAGTCGTCGGCTCCGATCACGTTGCGGACCAGGAAGTCTCCCCGCTGGAACGAACCCTGGTATTCGTTGATCACCCGACCGATGTGCAGTCCGTCTTGAAGCTCGGCGCTGATCGTCTTCTGAAAGCTCCTGGAACATCTCGCGAAGCACTTCCAGCGCGGGGCGGCGGCCGAGCTCGCGGATGATGTTTTGCTCGGCCTTGGTGATAAGCATGGTGTGACCGATCGGCCGGCACCCCTGGCTCACCACCGTCCGGACCGAAACGGGACCGCCGAGCAGCATGGCCACGGCACCATCGTGAAACGCCTCACCGTCGAGCACGAGCTGATTGGCCCGGGGAACCTGGCTGCCGCTGGCCATGCCCCCCACCACGCGCAGGCCGGTGACCTGGCTGTTGACTTGTTTCAAGAATTCATCCGGCTCGAACGAGAACGGATCGCCAAGAAAAAGCAGCACCGCATGCTCGACATCTTGCAAGCCATCGGCCCACGGCAAGGAAGCCTCGGCGGGGCCCTCCATCCGGATGGGACGGAGTGTTAGCCCCGGCGCCGTGATCGACCACACCGAAAGGGCCGGTGATCCCTCGACCTCGCTGTCTTCACCGACGATCGATTCCCCGGTGCAACCGAGAACATGGCGGGCGAGTCCTTTCTCCTTGAGGGCCAAAGAAATCCGGCCGAGTTCATCGGCATGATGCATGGACGCGAAGACCATGATCAGGTCGGTGCACTCGCCCGCTGATTTGAGCTCCAGATGTTCCAGAATCTCGTGAAACGCCTTGCTTGTCGCAGGTGCCGTGGAGAGGGCCGAGCTGCATTTCATGGCCGGTTTTCTCTTGGTGTGGGTTCAAGCTCGGGTCAAGCCGGTCTCGCTGTCACGGGAGCTTTGTACCCGGATCGGGCGTGGAAAGATCGCGCGGAGATTGTCGTTGGTTCCGGTCCGATCATGCGAGTCTGCATAAGCCGGCTTTCCCTGGGGAGCAGAGCGCAATATAATCCTTTCAGTGCATCGGCTCCATAAGGTCCGCCGGGAGCGGACTGGCATCGGCATTCTATGTCCTTGTTTTTGAATCCCTTACATAGAATTCGCCGCGCCGTTGCAAGGACGGATTCAGGCTCGAATAGCGATTGTGGGGCCGTCGGCTTCAGATCGCTTGCACGCGGTCTGCCCGCGACGATTCAGGCTCGCCTTGCAGGACCTTCCCGTTTGATGACCCCGGCCCGTCACCAGAGCCCGACGGCTTCTCTTACGCCACCGGACTTCGCGCATGGTTTTTGACCCCAAGTATATTCGCAATTTCTCGATCGTCGCCCATATCGACCACGGCAAGAGCACCCTCGCCGACCAGCTCCTGCTTCAGTCGGGCGCGATCACGACCCGCGAGTTCCGCGAGCAATTGCTCGATGACATGGACCTGGAGCGCGAGCGCGGCATCACGATCAAGGCCCGGGCCGTGGCCATTAACTACACGCTCGACGGACAGGTCTACGAACTGAACCTGATCGACACTCCCGGCCATGTGGATTTCCACTATGAAGTCTCGCGCAGCCTGGCCGCATGCGAGGGGGCGATCCTGCTGGTCGACGCCACGCAGGGCGTTCAGGCGCAGACCGTGGCGAACGCGTATCTGGCCGTGGGCGACGATCTGGCGATCGTGCCGGTGCTGAACAAGCTCGACATGCAGGCCGCGCGTCCCGACGAGGTGAAGGAAGAGATCCTGCACACGCTGGGCATCGACCCCGACGACATCCTGGCCATCAGCGCCAAGACCGGCGAGGGAGTGCCCGAGGTCTTCCGCGCCATTGTAGAGCGCGTACCGCCCCCCGCGGGAAGTCCCGATAAACCGCTTCGCGCGTCATTTTCGACTCCAAGTTCGACGACTATCAGGGCGTGATCACCTACGTCCGCGTGGTTGACGGTACACTTCGGGTCGGCCAGAAAATCCGCATGATGGCCGGTGAGACCGAACACGAGGTCACGGGCCTGGGCCGGTTCCGGCCTCGCGAAGTCCCCTGCGATGAGCTGGGGGTGGGCCAGGTCGGCTATGTGATCGCGAATATCAAGAAGCTCTCGGACGTGCGCATTGGAGACACGATCACGCAAGTGCCCGGCGCGGCTGACCTTGCCCTGCCGGGCTATCGGGAGCCGGTGCCGGTCGTTTTCTGTGGTCTTTTCCCGGCGTCGTACAACCAGTTCGACGACCTCCGCACGGCACTTCAGAAACTGGCGCTCAATGATTCGAGCTTCTCGTTCGAGCCGGAGACGTCCGACGCCCTCGGGTTCGGTTTTCGGTGCGGCTTCCTGGGCATGCTGCACATGGAGATCGTGCAGCAGCGGCTGGAGCGCGAGAGTAACCTGTCGCTCGTTCAGACGGCGCCCAACGTCACTTACGAGATCGTCAGCCGCAAGGGTGAAACGCTGCACATCTCGAACCCGACCCGGATCCCCGACCCAGGGGAGATCGAGGAATTCCGAGAACCCATCGCCAAGGTCAATTTCATCATTCCGGCTGAATCGATCGGCGTGATCATGCAACTTTGCGAAGACCGGCGCGGGGCTTATATCAAGACCGAGTACCTATCAACCACGCGGGCGATCCTGACCTACGAATTGCCTCTGGCGGAAATGATTTACGATCTCTACGACAAGCTCAAAAGCGCCACCCGCGGCTATGGCACCATGGACTACGACCTGATCGGCTACCGCGCCGGAGACCTTTGCCGCCTGGACATCCTGGTAGCCGGCCAGCGCGTTGACGCTCTTTCCGTCGTCGTCCATCGCGCCCACGCCGACCGGCGGGGCCGAAAACTGGTTCGAAAACTCAAAAGCGAGATCGACCGCCACCAGTTCGAGGTCGCCATCCAGGCGGCCGTCGGCAGCCGGGTGATCGCCCGCGAAACCATCTCGGCCCTGCGCAAGAACGTCACGGCCAAGTGCTACGGCGGCGACATCACCAGAAAACGCAAACTTCTCGAAAAGCAAAAAGAGGGCAAGAAGCGTATGAAGCAGGTGGGCAACGTCGAGATCTCCCAGGAAGCCTTCCTGTCGGTGCTTGACGATTCCGAGGATTGACCACCACGTTTGAACCGCATCAGCCGGAATTCGAGAATGGGAAAGCGCCTGAATCGAGTCCCGTTGAATTGGCCGTAACCTCATGGGCGGCGGGTTTTTACTTCACCCTCTCCCCTTGCGGGAGAGGGTAGGGAGAGGGGTGATCGTGGCCTGGTCTCCTAGGCACGCAAGGCGCTCGGTTGACCCCTGCCCCCCTCATCCCGGCCCTCTCCCGCAAGGGGAGAGGGAGTCAGAAATCATTGTGGCGCATCTGCTTGCTGCGATTCCCACGGTATTGAGTCGGAAACAGCCCAGCCAACGGAAATAACTAACCATGACCGATCCCACGCCGGCATTGAAGCGAGGTTCGCGAGAGAACCCGGCGGTTGGCGTTATGCGCCAGACGGTCGATCTGATCGTGGTGCTCTGCCTGGGCGTTCTGCTCTTTCGGACGTTCTCGGCGGAGGCTTACGTCGTGCCCACGGGGTCGATGGCACCCACGCTGCTTGGCCATCACCGCGAGCTGACCTGTCCCAATTGCGGCTTCGTCTTCGTGATCGGCCTGGATGAGGACGGGCGCTCCCCACGCGCCGTCTGTCCCAATTGCGGCAAGAATGATCTCGAGCACGTCGCGGCCGTCGATTGCAATGGTGATCGAGTTCTGGTTCAAAAGTTCCTCTACGATTTCCGCCGCCCCAGACGATGGGAAGTCGCGGTTTTTCACTTTCCGCAAGAGCCGACGCAGGCTTACGTGAAGCGCGTGGTAGGGTTACCCGGAGAGTCGGTGCAGCTTTCCTCGGGCGACGTTTATATCGATGGAAAAATCACACGGAAAAGCCTGCAAGAGCTCCGCGCGATGCGAATTCTGGTTCATGATGGCCGCTTCGTTCCCAAGGACTCGAACCGGTTCCCCCGCTGGGCTTTTCTTAGAGGCTCGCCACAGCGTCGTCTTTCCAGCGGCTGGACCGAGGCAGAAAATGGTTTCGTTCACACGGCAGCCGATCCCGTGCCCGATGATCCGTACGACTGGCTAATCTATCGGCACTGGGACCCGGTGCTGAACCGTTATGCGCCGATCCACGATCACTACGCTTACAATGGTGGCGACCTGGGCACGGATCACGCCGTTGCTGATCTTTCTTTCGAGGCGCAGTTGTCGCTGAGCGAGGAAGTCAGGGCGATCTCACTCCTGCTTCGGTCGGGCGGAGATCGCTTCATCGTGCGGATCCCCGTGGTAGACGGCGGCAGGCTGGAGCTGCTGCGCAACGATCAGCGGCGGCCCATCGTGCCACTGTTCAACCCCCTGGCCGAAACCGAGAACGAGAAATGGCCGCGGCGGGTGTTGCTGGAAGCCGCCGTCGTGGACCGTCGGCTCACCATCGCCCTGAACGGTCTGCCCCTCTTTGAACCGTACGACTACGACGAACCGGTGTCGGGCCCATCCGCTGACGAGTCTCCGATCGCCCTCGGGGTGCGGGGAGGCTCCATGGCAGTGAGCGATCTGAAGATTTTCCGTGACGTCTACTACACCAGCTCACTTGGCACGACCCCGCGCCATCCTCACGGCGTGAGCGAGCCTTATCCGCTTGGTGAAGACGAATACTTTGTACTGGGAGACAACAGCCCGGTCTCGAACGATTCGCGGTTCTGGGCCGGTAGCCCGGTGGTCCCGGGCTCCATGTTCCTGGGAAAGCCGTTCCTCGTGCATTTGCCGGGGCAGGTCGTCGCTCTGGAGGTCTTCGGCCGATCGGTTTACTGGGTTCCCGATCCCAGGAGAATCCGTTACATTCATTAGATCCGGTTTGCCGGTCGCGGCACGTCAGCATGCTTACACGAGCATCAGGGAAACTTGACTTGATGAGACCGGCGGCCACCTGGCAGTCCGGACACGACCAGATTAGGACCGATCATGGGACGGACTGCCTCGAGCATACAATCAGCACCGCGCGCGGCGACGCAGAAAAAAGCGGAGCCCGCACCCAAGGAAGGCTATCGCGACACCGTTGAGGCGATTGTGGTGGCCTTTATCCTGGCCTTGGTGGTGCGCGGGTTCGAGGCCCAAGCCTTCGTGATCCCGACCGGATCGATGGCTCCCACGCTGATGGGCCGTCACAAAGAGATCAATTGCCCTCAGTGCGGGTTCTTGTACTCGGTGAACGCCTCGGAGGAGGTTGAGGGCCGTTCCTTTCCCCGGCAGGTCTACTCCGGAATCTGCGTCAACTGCCGCTTCCAGGCCCGGCAGCTTGACGAGGCCCCCAGCTTCAAGGGCGACCGCATCCTGGTCATGATGTTTCCCTACGACCTGCCGTTTCTGCCGGGTTCGTCACGTCCAGAGCGCTGGGACGTGGTCGTTTTCCGCTACCCCGAGGAGCCCGAGGTCAGCTATATCAAGCGCCTGGTCGGCCTGCCCGGGGAAACGATCCGCATCAAGCACGGCGACCTCTTCGTCAAGGCGCCGGGAAGTGATGCATTCCGGCTGGCCCGCAAGCCCTTGAAACACCAGGCGGCGATGCAGATGACCGTGCACGACGATCGGTATCGGCCCAAGGCTCTGGCCGATCGGCCAGAGTGGCGGCGATGGCAGCCGGCGGCGTCAGGCGGCTGGCGGGCGGTCGATCCCACGCTCAGCCAATATCGGGCCGAGGCCGCGCCGGCTGATCAATGGGTGGAATTAAGGTATCACCACCTGGTGCCCGACCCCGAGCAATGGGACGCGATCCAGAACGATCGGACATTGCCCCGCGCCTCGGGCCACACTCATTACCGACTTTTACTCGTACAACACCAACCTGACTTCCGAGGGCTCCAGCCTCACCGACGAGCCACGCGGCGAATCGGAAGGCGCCTGGCTCCAACCGCACTGGGTGGGTGACCTCACCTTGTCGGCGAAGCTAGAGGTGCAGTCCGCCGGGGGCGAGGTCAGTTTCGAGCTGATCAAGGGAGGCGTTCCCCACCGCTGCATCGTCAACGTGGCGACCGGGCTCACTCGCTTCAAGAGGGGCGATCAAACGCTGCTGGAACATGCCTCGCCCATCAAGGGACCGGGTCGATATACCGTTGAGTTCGCCAACGTTGACGACCGCATGACCTTTTTGGTCAACGGCCGGTCGATCTGGCAATCGGGCATGGAGTATGAGCTGGGTGATGAGGTTCCTGTCCCCACCCTGGCTGACCTGTCACCGGCCGGGATCGCCGTTCGCAATGGATCGGTGACCGTGAGCGACCTTGCCCTGAAACGCGATATTTACTATACCCAGTACCCTGGACGCATTGATTATGGGCCGGTCTGGGAAGACCACTATCCCCGCTCGCCCGTCGAGCTGTTCGACTTTCTTTCTGATCCTGCTCAGTTTGCCAACCTGGCCAAGGTCCGGTCGCACGAGTACGAGCTGGGCGAGGATCGGTTCATGATGATGGGAGACAACAGCCCTCGGAGCAAGGACAGCCGCGGCTGGGACTCGAGTGATTCGGCCTGGGACCCCTCGAACCGCGAGTCGTGGGAGGTCCCTCGCAAGCTCGTCACAGGCAAGGCGTTTTATATCTACTGGCCGCACGGTGTGCCATTCGGTCCAGCCATTCGCCTGGGTAATGACACGCGAATTCCGTTTCGACCTTATGTGGAACGGATGAAGTTCATCCGTTAGCGCCTTTGGCCCCACGCGGGTCGGCCGATCCGCGACGTCCGATCCCGGTTGACCCGGTCTCGCCCCGATCAAGGAGGATCGAGCTATGCCGCTCCTGGAAGTCCGTGGATTGGAGAAATGGTACGGCCGACGGCAGGTCGTCAGTGGAGTCGACTACGATGTCGCCCAGGGGGAAGTCGTCGGCCTGCTCGGCCCCAACGGAGCAGGCAAGACCACCAGCTTCCGGATGACGATCGGCCTGATCGACGCCGACGGCGGCACGGTCAAGTTCGATGGCCGCAACGTCACGCACATGGCCATGTATCTGCGGGCGCGGGCCGGTATGGGGTATCTGCCGCAAGACTCGAGCGTCTTCCGGCAGCTCTCCGTCGAAGACAACCTGATGGCGATTCTCGAGACCCGCCCCAACCTCAACAAGAAGCAGCGCAAGGCCCGGCAGAACGAGCTGCTTGACCAGTTCGGGTTGACCACGATCCGCAAGACCACCGCCAATCGCGTTTCCGGCGGTGAAAGGCGCAGGCTCGAGATCGCTCGGTCACTGATCACCGAACCGAAGCTGATCATGCTTGACGAGCCCTTCGCGGGCATCGACCCCAAGACGGTCGCCGAGATCCAGGACCAGATCAGAAACCTCGTAGAGACGTACAATGTGGGCATCCTTCTGACCGACCACCAGTTCCGCGAGACCATCGAGGTCAGCGACCGGATCTACGTGATCCGTGAGGGGCGCGTCTTCGCCTACGGCAACCGCGAGCAGATTGTCAATAATCCGGAGGTGCGCAGACATTACATCGGTGAACGTTTCGACGTCGGTCACATCCTCGAAAAGCGCCGGCCGGTGGCCATCACCCAGGCGGCAAGCCGGGCCGCGTCTCGCGACGGTTCGGAGGCACACGTCGAGCTCGATGACATGTCGAGCAAGGAGATCATCGTCACTCCGATGGACGCCCCGGCGCTCGACGACCACTCGGTCCAGGTCATTCAGCCTGAGTGCAATGCGGAGCGCGAGGACGGATAACCCAGAATCATCCCGTCGGCAAAGCTGCATGACCGCTACGGAATGCAGTATGCTGGGTGAGACCGAACGCCTCAGGAGCACTTCATGCCCAGCCCATTTCCCGGAATGGACCCATATCTCGAAGCCCAGGGCCACTGGGAAAGCTTCCACGCCGCCTTGGTCCCTCACAGCGCCGAGGCGCTCAACGAAGAGCTGCCACGATCGTATGTGGCGAAGGTAGAAACTAGAATCGCGCCGGTGAGTTTCGACGAACCCAGGGAAGTCCGCGAGCGCTGGGTCGAGATCTTGCAAGTGCCTGATCTGGAGCTCGTCACCGTACTCGAGATCCTTTCCCCTTCCAACAAGGCTGGGTCGGGACGGGCCGATTATCTCGTGAAGCGCGAGGCCTATATCGATCGCCCCGTCAATCTGGTCGAGATTGACCTGATCCTTCGCGGCGCGCGGATGCCCATGGAACGGCGCTTGCCGCCGGGCGATTATTACGCCGTCGTGGCGCGAGCGGAGAAGCGTCCCGATGCCGAGGTTTACGCCTGGCCCATCCAGCATCCCCTGCCGGTGCTACCGATCCCGCTGCGCAGCCCCGATCCGGACGTCACGCTCGATCTCGCTCGAGTTTTCACGCTGTCCTATGACCGCGGCAGGTACAAGCTCATCGTGCGTTACGGCACACCCCTTCCTGCCGGTTTGCCGATCGACGCGGAAGCCCGAAGCTGGGCCGAGAGCGTGGTGCGCGGAGCCGACGCAACTTAATGGTCGGCCTTCAAGACCGTAGCCTTACGCGTCAATCGATCCACGGCCTTGGCGGCGTCCGGGTCATCGGGCCTGAGCCTGAGAGCCTCGCGGTAATGGAAAGCGGCCTCTCCAGGATGACCCAGTCGCTCTTCGGCTCGGGCCAGGTTCACGTGGATGTTGGGCTCATCGGGCCAAGTCGGCTGGCCTGGCGGAGGATCTCGACGCCGCGCTGGTGATGCCCCAATCGTAGATGAGCCACCCCGAGCAGATTATGAGCTGAAGGCGAAGCTGGAACAGCGCGCGCCGCGACTTCAAGGTGTTCGATCGCGCCTTGAGGGTCGCCATGATGAACCAGCAGACCGCCCAAGGCCTCCTCGGCAAGGGCGGAGCCGGGCTCTTTCGCCAGAGCGAGCCGGAAGAAGCCGTCTGCGTCCTTGGTCTTGCCCAGCCGCTCGGAGTACCGTCCGGCAAGGCACAGGCCCTCTACGTCGCCACCGCTCATCTTCAGCCCCTCGCCGACGCGTTTGAGCGCCTGTTCGGTCTGCCCCAGGGTCTCGAGAAGCTGTGAGAGCCTGTAAAGCTCCCTGGCATACTTCCGACCGTCGATTCCAGCCTCGACCCGCGCAGTGACCGATGTAAAGGCGGCTGGACCCCAGCCTGGCGCCAGCGTCACCGTCTGGTCAGCCACGAGCTGATCGAGGATGTCGAGGGCCAGTCTTTTCGAGCCTTCGATCGTGAGATGAACATGATCGCACAAAAACTCCTCGCCGGTAATCTGGTGGCTCGCGCAACTTGCGGCCAAGCGCTCGAAGTCCAGCAGTGGCACCCCGCGTTCGCGGGCCACTTTGCCATCGTCTCAACGGTCGCGGACAGAGCCCGCAACGGGCAGATGTCGTTATCGCGGGCCCGCACCAACAGATCCCTGGCCTCACTATCTCTTTCGAGCGCGAGTAATGCCTGTCCCTTTTGATATAACAAGTCGGCATACTGGTCGTCGATCACGAGTGCGGCGTCGAACGCCTCCAGCGCTTGCGGCCACCGGTTTTCCTGGGCCAGGGCGAGACCGCGCTTGAGGTTCTCTTGCCAGGACTGAAGCTCATCAGGAGTCAGGCCGAGGCGATGTTGACTCTTGAACGGCGCGAAGTCACAAAGGTTCGAGATCGGCGTCACGAACAACAGCCGAGCCTTCGCAGTCGCCGCGATGGCGGCCATGTCGCCAAGACTGGCCTCGTAGTGCGCCAGCACCTCGCGCTTGAACTCTTCGTCGCGTTGATAGGCCTCCGGGCCGACGCTGTTGATCGGAATCGTCACGAGCTCGTCGCCGATCCTTGCTCGCGCGGTCGTTGTCGGCTGCCCCAGGAGTCCAACCCCTTCGAGTCCGCTTTGTGTCAAGGTTGTGATCCGCAAGCGGCTCGCCAGGCCGGCGGCATCGCGGAGGAATCCTGGTGTCGCCAGGACGTCAGCATACGTGCGCCGTTCAAGAAACTCGTTGTGGCCCATGTAGGCGATGTATAGGTCCGGCTCGTATTGAGCCAGTTCGGCCATCAGGCTTTTGACGCGATAGCTGGCGTAGCTGATCGCGCCGGCGTTGATCACTTCCCATTTTCGAGAGTTGTCTGCCTCGGGTAAGAACGCGCGCAGCCAGCCCGCGAACGACGTGTGGTCGAAAAAGGGCCGGCCGTATGTCGCCGAGCCTCCCAGGCAAACGATGCGGTAGGTGCCGGGGGGTTTGTGCCGCGGGAACCGCTGGGGGTTGAGCGCCTGCAGTTTGCTCCGGACAACCGACACGAATTCCTGCCCGGAGGCGCCGGCCTCGACCTGGAAATGAGGGACCTGGGACGTGAAGCCGGCGTAGGGATCGCGCTTCTGGTATGCCGGTTTGACGCCGATGACCGCAGAGCAGCATTTCCATCAGCACCAAGATAGCCAGCGCCGTGGCTGCGGCGAACGCGAGCTTCTTCCAGATGAGAAGCGTCTTCACGGGCTGCGCCCGCCAGCCTGCGGGGGATTCCTGCTCGATCGACGGGAGGAATCGGCCGTGAGGCGTTTCTTGGCTTGGATCTGGGCATCGAGAACATCACCAGTTTCTGGGCTCAGAGTGGGCACGATCTGGCCCCGGCGGACTTCGACGAGCATCGAACGCAAAAGCCCCCCGCTGGAGAGAGCCGGGGGCTAGTGACTTATTGTCGGAGGGGCATCGCTCACCAGTCTATCTATCGAATGGACGGGCGATGCCTGCCTCCCTCTCTCAAGCTCTCCTTCGCTTCAGACGATAAGCGACCAAGGCAATTGCAGATAGGCCGGCAATCGCCAGGGTCGATGGCTCCGGCACCGGGACCGGCAGAAGCTGGTACTGGGCGTGGCCAGTCTCCGTACCTGAGTAATTGACAAAGTAGGCATTGGTCGCTGGGCTTCCCTGCAGTGATCCAGTCGTTGATGTAGTTGACGGCCGCGGACATGGCGTTCGAATTGCCAGAGAATCTGATGTCGCCTTGGGAGAGATCGTTCTCGTACATCGTCTGCGTCTCGTACAAGATCTTCCAGATAGCGATCTGGAGGCCGGCTTGCTTGTCCATGGTGTTGGCCGAGTAATAGTAGTGATCGGCCAGCCAGGCGGCCCAGCCGAACGAGGCTGCGCCGTTAGGGGTTGTAGTGTACCCGCCGGTGGCATACGTGTTTGTCACCGGAAAGCCGGAAGGGCCGTGGTGCCCAGCTTGGTGTAAGTCGTGGTTGCCTCGTGCAGCAAGTCCACGCAGAACGAATCGTGATACGTGTGCGGCGTACCGCTGGGGTTCGAGCTCAGGTCCGTGTAGTAGTCGGCATAGTAGGTTCCGTTCAGATGACCCGGATAGTTGATGCCGACCGTCTCTGACCCGGATCGTACTCCGGTTGATCCGTACATATCTGCCCTCGCCGCCGCGGACAGAAGCATCATGGCCGTGATGGCCAGTCCTGGCGGGAAGGCGCTTCGCAAGGTCTTCATGGTTTGAACGTCCTCAAGAATAAGAGTGTTAATTAAGACTGACAATGGTCAACGAGGATCGTGCGAGTTGACGATGATGGCCTGGCCGTGCCCCGATGAGGCTGACCATAACCGTAGCAAAGATGAGTGTGTACCTCCTTTTGGTGTGACCTGCATTCGCGTTCGAGTTGGTCGTAGACACGTTGTTCGTCGGCATCGAGCTGATCGGGACCAAGCCCCAGGAATCTGGCTCGTTCAAAGGTTTTGCCGAGAATCCCGCGCTCGATGGCTCTTCTCCCAGGCTGGCGCCAGGTGGAACAGAACCACTGAGCGTTGGGTCAAGCCCTCGGCGCGTTTCAAATCGGCAACACCGGCATCGGTACGGTCCAGTACCAGGTATGCGATTTCCCGGGTGTCAAGCAGCGTGGAGTCTGGATCCAAAAGGGAGATCGCCTGATCGACGAGCCCGAGCGCTTTGGAGCCGTTTACCTGGTGCTTCGCAAGCACCCAGGCCAGATCGTTGAGCGCCCCGATATGGCGGGGATCTCGGCGCACTACCCTGCGAAGCATCGAGAGGTCGATGGCTCCTCTCCTTACACAGCGGTCTCCAGTTGGCCTCCTGCCAGCGGCTCGGGGGTGGAAAAACTGCCGGGCTCGGCATCCCACGATCCATTGCGAGCAGGCAGTGGCGCGGTTGCCGCATCGAATGGTTCCAGATCGACAGTCGGGAATCCGAAACAAAACGAGATCCAGCGTCGGGGTACGTTCGCCAGGTGGAATACCGTTGCCATGGCGATTCGAAGGTCGAGATCGAGACTAATGTGCCTGATGTAATGGAGGTCGTAGCCGAGCTTGATCTGAACGCTTCGGAGGTCGGAGTCTGGCGGATTGAGCACTTGCGCTAGCCCGGTCAGGCCCGGCCGCGTGATCAGCCGACGACGATAATCGGGTAGAACTTGCTCAAGCTGCCGCACGATCTCGGGGCGCTCGGGTCGAGGACCGATCAGACTCATGTCGCCCCGTAGGACGTTGACCAACTGCGGAAGCTCATCCAGATGACTCCAGCGCAAAAACCGCCCTACGGCCGTGACCCGCGGATCACCGGGCACACACCACCGCGGACCGTTCGGCTCGCTGTCCTGGACCATCGTCCTGATCTTGTAGATCGTGAACGTATGGCCGTTGCGGCCCACTCGCCGCTGGGTGTACAAAGCCGGGCCCCTCGAGGTCAGTTTCACAAGGACCATGGAGAGCATTACGATCGGCGAGAAGATCATCAGGAGCAGAGCCGCGAGAGGAAAATCGACCCAGCGTTTGACGTCGGCGTGGGTATTATCAAGGAGCACTGGCCTCTCGTTCGATTCGCCCTCATGGCAAAAAACCCGCTGACTTGCACCACTCATGCACCCGCGCCTCCCCCGATGCTGCAACCTGAATCGATACCGCACCAACCAGCCCGCGTTGTCATGCCACGTCAATCACATCAAAAGCCGAGCCAGCCAATTGATCACGCGAAACGCTCGCTGTTCCGGCGTGACAGTGTCGCCATCGCAGGATGAACGACGTCATTCAATTTGCCGGGAGGGTCAGCTCCATAGCTCTTCGCCTATCGCGCCACTCAGACACTGGCTTCCTGGTCGTTCCGTGCGTTCCAAGTGAAGCATGAATGCTAGGGAACAGTAAATCATGCCTTCCCGCCGCTGTCAAGTAGGTGCGGATCGGTTCTGAACCTGACATGTCCAGGAATGGAAACGTGGGTCTCTCGTGTTGCACCGCGTCAACAAAACATTTCAATTTGCCCTTTCCGACCTACTTTAAAACGGACATGACAAGACAAGGACGAGCGTGCCGAATCGATCCAGCCAAGTCCCGCCATGGTACATGGTCCAGCCGTGGCGGTCGCGCGCGCGACCGCCCTTGATCGGGGTGATCTGAAGAACCGTGATCGTGAAACCGGCTCGAGCCATGCCGGCGAGGATCAGGCGGCTGATTCGAAGCGCTGGGTCAATCGGTGCTTAACGCTGCTCCAGACACGGTCAGGCGTGAGTTCACTCATGCACTCGAGGCGGTGGCACCGCCTTCGGAAGCTAGGTGCACACCAGACGCAGCTTCGAACCGCGGTGGCTCGAGGTCCGTAGGGGCCCGTCAGTTCAGGATTTGTGCATGTATATATGCCAACCACCCTTGCCCGCGGCGGCGGCCAGATGAAGGGGCCCGGTGTCGTTGGAGAGGAACAGGTCCGACTCGGCGGCCAGGGCGGCAAGCTCAAGCAGCGTCGTCTGTCCACTGAGGTCCAGCAGCGGCACTGAACCGAGGTGGTGGCCCAGCGCCTGGGCCAGCGGTCGGTCTTCGTCCGATCCGACAACGATGAGCCCGGCCCCGAATTCCATAGCTGCCCGTCGCGCCACCTCGGCGAAATGCCGCGGCGGCCACCGCTTGGTCAGCCAGCGCGCACCAAGATTAAGGATCAAGCGCGGGCTCTGCACGGACGCCAGCGTTTCCCGGGCCCAACGAAGCTCGCCCGCCCCGATCGGAATCACGAATGAGGGCCTGGCATCCGGAGCACCCAGGGCTGCCGCCACGCGCATGACACGATCGACGGCGTGAAGTCCCCGCCGCGAGGCCGATACACGATGCGTATAGGCCCAGCCTGCTCCCTCACGGGCGTCGGCCAGTCCCACACGCACCCTCGCACGTGTCGCGGCGGTCATCAAGCTCGATCGGAAGAGACCTTGCAGATCAATCGCAAGGTCGTACCCCTCACTCCAGAGCCGGCGCACAATCGCGAGGTCGCCACCACGCCATGTGGTCTGATTCCTGATCCCACGCGCTCATAGGCGATGACCCGGTCAAGGTCGGGATGGGCCTCGATCAAGCTCCGAAACGCACTATTAACAACCCAGGTAATCTGGGAAAGCGGGAAAAGTTCTCGAAGTACCGGCAGGATAGGAATTGTATGAACAACATCACCCAGGGAGCTTGGCTTGATGATGCAAATCTTGTGTGGTTCCAGACGGCGTACTCGTTCCGCAAGAACATCCATGTGCAGGCGGCTCCCATTCCCGACAGCCTTGTCGTCGCGTACTCTAACGGTCGGGACGAGGTTCGACAACGTCATAAGCGCGGCTTTGACATGACCGGGGAGGCGGAAGGTGCTGGTTTCGCAATTCTTGTCCTGGACGTGCGTGCTGCTTGCCGGTGTGGAGCGCGGCGAGGTGATCTTTCAACCCACGGTGGAGGAAGCGTCCGTACCCAAGCAATTCCAGCTCGAGCCGGCAACCTTTACCTTTGAGCTCGAAGGGATGATGGCAACGCCCCACTACACTGTCTCCCGGCTACGGTTTCCTTCACCGATCGCGACGCCCGACGAAGAGAACAATGTGGTGCACGGCGAGTTCTTCAGCCCCTTGGGGTTCGCTGGGAAGAGGCCTGGCGTCGTGGTCTTGCACATCCTGGGCTCGGACTTTCCACTCTCCCGTTACATGGCTGCCCGACTGGCGGATCGGGGAGTCGCGGCCTTGTTCCTCAAGCTTCCGTATTATGGGGAACGGCGGCCCAAGGGAGGGCCCACTCCCGTTCCCAGGCGATTCCTGTCGGACGACATCGAACGCACCGTGACCTCGATGCGCCAGGGCATCTGCGACGTGCGCCGGGGGATTTCCTGGCTGGCCAGCCGGTCTGATATCGATCGAGCCCGACTGGGAGTCGCGGGAATCAGCCTGGGCGGAATCGTCGGGTCGGTCGCGGTCGCCGTTGACCCGGCCGTGAGCGACGGAGTCTTCTTGCTGGCCGGCGGTGATCTCTCACAGATCCTGTGGGGAATGCCCGAGACCGAGCGGTTCCGAAGATCGTGGGAAGCGGCGGGACGAACCCTTGTCGATCTCAAGGCCCTGACCGACCCCTTCGATCCGCTGACTCACGCCCACCGCCTGGCAGGGAAACGGTTGTTGATGATCGCGGGGAAGGTTCGACGAAGTGGTTCCCCCCGACTCCACCCAGGCGCTCTGGAACGCCGCCGGACGGCCCCCCATCCACTGGTGCGACTGTGGCCACTATTCGGCGATCGGCTATCTCCTGCCCGCAATCCGCCAGACGGTTGACTTCCTGGCCAACCCGCCGCAGACGAGATAGAATGCAACTGCCCCCTTACACCCCCTGGCGCAAGTATTGCCCGAAGCGTCTCGCAAAGTCCAAGAAGGCGTGGGGACCCGCTTGATCGGAGTTAACATAGCGATTCGCCCCTTGCGGCACCTTTTCCGCGCGGTCGCAACATTTTCGTCGCAGCGACGTTCGAGCCGTCAGCATTCGTTGCCCTTCGGTCGGCGCGGCTAGCAGTGCACTGTTCTACCTGTTCTTCCGCCGGGCTCGCCTCCGCTCTGTACGCTCATGGGGCGGACCTTACCGCCGACAAGTCGGGCGGTCCGCTGCCGCAGCTCAGGCGGGGCGAGCCGACCGAGGCGCCCCCGCCGCTCGGCCTATCTTTCGCCCAAGATCACCGACGCTCAACTCATTCCAGCCGACGATCATCCCGATCGTTGACGCAGCAGAGCGAGCCCAACGGCCTCCTATGGTTCCAACCAGCCTCCGTCACGCAGCATCCGGTAATATCTGTCCATCGAGACAATTCGTAGCCCTTCGTACGGATCGAGCGCAAGAAGATGCGCATCGTTCGTGACCAGGTAGTCGGCTCCCGCAGCCAGCGCGGCGCGAAGGATGGGGCTATCCGCCGGGTCTCCAGGTACGGCGTGACGGGACGCGCCTGGTTCCACGAGCTGGGCGCGACGGATGATTCGTCTGCGAGACAGAAAGGCCAGGCGTCGAGAGAAACCGAGCTTTTCCGTCAAGACGCGTTCGACTTCGTCGAGCAAGTAAATGCTGGCATAGATCCTCCAGGTCGCCCGCTCAGTCGCCTCGAGCAATTGTTCCGCCGCCTGGCCCAGAAGTGCTTCCGCGACGTAGACATTCGTATCGAAGAAGACCTTCATGAAGGATAGCGAGTGTCATGGACCGCCTGATCGATTGCGGACTGGTCCAGGCCGCGTTCGCGGGCGATCTGGCGTGCATTCTCGGCCTCCCGCTTCCACTCTTCCTCGGCCAATCTCGCGAGCCTTTCTTCGAGCAGGAGGCGATCCTCCTCGCGGGAGTTGCTCGATGCGCTCGAGAATCTCGTGCACGGCCTCACTCATCTTGGACCTCCTGGCACCTCGGCCTGGGGGTGATCACGTCAGGCTACGAAGTGATAAACCATTTTCGCCCAGGTCCCGCGGGCGATCAAGTGGAGCAGGGCTCCATACTCGATAACCTTGCGGTCTCCGCCAGCGAGTTAACTTCCTGGCCAAGTCGTCGCCGCTCAAGAACGGCGTAGACAAGGCTCCTGGTCCGCCTTTAATGGTAGGGCGAGCGTTTCTCCAAACCGGAAGCGATCCCGCAGGGGAAATCGTTCGCTGCGACAAACGCTCTCGATCGAGCACGGCTTTTCCTATCCCCAAGCCTCCTGGCAGCTTGTTACGGGGTCCCCTCGCCTCGTGAGATCTCGTCAAAGGACCGTGTGTTCGCGGCGGAGCCAGCCGTCGCCGATGCCTTCGAAGTGACCGAGGATCCAGTCGCCGTTCTGGGAGAGAACCGTGAACTCGGCGCCGTCTTTGAGCGGCTGGTCGAAGGCCGGTTCGTAGTCCTTGCCGATCCCCTTGCGGGCAATCGTTTCCGTCGTGACCACCCCATGCCGCGAGCCGGCGACGTCGGCGTAGGACAGCACAGCATCGAGACTCAGGATCGCGCCGGCCACCAGCAGCGCCGCGCTGATCCAGTACCCACTTGTCCTCCGCAGCAACAAGGCCGCGCAGGACAGCCCGGCCGCCAGCATGAACGCCGCGAACGCTCCATAAGCCTTTTCCGGGAACGATAGCCAGCCACTCCAGAACAAGACGTGCCGCCACCATGGGGGAGGTGGCTCGGGAAGCCTTCCCGGGGCCATCGAGAGCGCTTGCCGCAAATTCGCTTCGAGATACGGATCTCGGGGACGGTATGGTTTGGCCTTGCGGTACGCCGCGATCGCACGGCCATACTCCCCCGCTCGGCAATACGCGTTGCCCAGGTTGTAGTACACCGCGCCGCTGCGGAACGCCATCCGCGAGCAACGATTCCAGCAGGGCCGCCGACTCGCGGTATTCCCGCGGGAGTCTTCGCGGCATCGAAAACCTCCAGAGCGCCGGATGAACGTTCGCTGTCGCGCTCCCGGCTCCGTCAGCGAACGCAGCTCCCGGGAGGAGAATACTCAAGGCGATCAGAGCCGAGTGCAATCCTCGGCGTCATTCACGTAACCCTTCTAGCTGTCGTGCCAGACGTGGAATGAGCGCAGCGGCCTGCTCGATCATGGCCGGCACCTCGGCTCCCGCGCCCGAGCCGTACTCCGCGGACTCGATGGCCTCCAGCAACTGGATAACTTCCGCCCGCTCCTCGGCGGACACGGGTGTCTGAGCGAGGGCCGCACCGGCCTCCGACGCCGTCAGGCCCTCGGCGACAATGTTTCGCATGTCGGCGATCAGACCGACGAAAGCCGATCGAACAGCACGAAGTGCATGTCGCGATCGTCCCTCGGCAAGATCTTTGCGAGCCTCGGCCAGTCTACGCTCGGCGGCTCGGCGCGAACCGCCTGCGCTGCCAGACCACGATCGCCCGACTTGCGTCGATAAGTTCTGACGACGGCCATGAGGAACCCCGCAACAAGCCATGAACCGGCCGCGACTCCGATCAAGGCGGTGACGTTGACCCGCTCGTCCGTCACCTCCGAGGGATCGGTCACGTTCTGAAAGATGCCCTGGGCCCGCGACCGGATCTGAGGCGTTCCGGAACTCCCGAGCGCACCGACGACGTCCCCCGCCCCCACGCTGGCTTGCCGCCGATACCGATAGCGCAATGGGCTTCGTGGCGACTTCGGAGAATGTTTCGCTGTCCGGGTTGAAGACGGTAACAGCGAGCGAAGGGATGTTGACACCCGCCCGCTTGGGCCGCAGGGCATACTCGAATCGCTTCACATCGCCGACTCTCCGCCCCGTGGGATTGCGGTCGATGATCTCGAAGTCGGAGGCGAGTTGCGAGTTCGTCCCCAGGGCGGGCGCCGAGATCAGGTCGAGGGAGCCGCTCCCCTGCCTGGCGCTCGATGTCGAGCGTGAGCGTGAGCGGGTCACCCACACGCAGCGCGGTGGGATTCGCGGACGCCGTAACCTGGTAATTGCCGATACCCGCCACAATAGGTCGCGGGGCGCGGCGTGGGCACGTCGCGTACCTCGATTCTTACAGCCGGGTGCGACCGCGACGAGGCGCCGGCCGGTGTAGCTGGATCCCCTCCAGACCATTGACAAACGATCCCTTCACGAGCGCGGGGCCCAGGGTGTAGGCTCCCGCCTTCTCGGCAGTGAGCGTACGCTTGAGCTCGTAGACGAAGTAGTTCACCGAGCGGCCATCAAGTCCTTTGCGGGTTTCACGCCCGTGAGAAAGATTGAAGACCGCCGCCGGGGGCCCCTCCGAAGAACGAGACGCTCCGCGTTGCGAAGTCGTTGAGCGTGAAGCCGATGCCGTCCTCGGCGAGAGTAGATTCTGGAGCCACTGTGCCTTGTCCTCGCCGGTCAAGCCGGCTGGCGGGTCGACCCAGTTGACCTCGAGGTGCGGCGGGCGGCGGCGGAGCGGAGTCAGCGGGTCGCGATCCGCCTCGTCCGGCAAGGGGTGAACCAGCACCCGGAGTGTCACTTCGAACGGCTGGGTCGGATAGACGCGCGAACGATTCGTCTTGATCTCAGGGACAACCAGGTCCTGGGGCTCGGGGGCAACGACATTGAGCGGCAGAGAGCGGCCCGAGATCGTCGTGCCGTCCACCGTCACTTTCGGCGCGGCGATCATGAGCGGAACCGGTCCTCTTGGGCGTCAGGCGATACCGGTAGGCGTGACCGAACGAGTCTGTTCTGCGTGACCCTGCCATTGATGATGAACGTGGACGATTGATTGCGCGACTCATCGCCGAGAGAGGTGACCTCGAAATCCGCTCGGAGGGCGGATAGGTCGGGAGCCCTCGGCGTCTTCACGTTGCGCACTTCCACAACGTAGTCGACGCTCTCGCCGATGAAGATCTCGGTCGCACTCGCTTCGACGGCGATCTCGGGTTCCTCGGCACCGGCGGTCCGCGCGGCGAGCAACGCCGAGCATCACGACCGCCAGGCCGGTCATTGCAGAGCAAGCCCGTCGCATCACCAGTCCTTCTCCACGGGGACTCTTCCAAACGCGCGGGCCTTGATCATGCGGTCGCGCTCGCGCTTCTCCTGCTGACGTTCCCGGACCTTGCGGAGGACCGATTCCATCTGGTCCTGCGAGGCCTGCGGCTGGGCTGCGGCTCTTCCTTCTTTTGCGCGTCGGACTTGTCGGTCTTCTCCTGCTTCTGTCCTGCTTCTGCTTCGTCTTTCTCCTGCTCGTCTTTCTTCGGCTCTTGCTTCTTCTGCTCGTCTTTCTTGCTGGTCTTCGGGTCGTTTCTGCTGCTGGGTCCTTGTTCTTCCTTCTTCTCCTGATCTTTCTGGTCCGGCGGTCGTTCTTGGGCTGTGCCTTCTGGATCTCTTCGAGGATCTTGCGCGCCTCCTCGGCGGAGGGGAAGGCCGCCTGCGATCCTTCTGTTTGAGCGCCTTGACCGCGTGCTCCATCTGCTCGACGGCGCGTGGGCGAGCTCGATCGCCTTCTGGTAGCCGGCCTTCATCGCTCGGGATCGAGTCCCTTCCGGAGGGAGCGTTCCTTCGCCTTTTCCTGGGCGTCGGCCGGCGGCGCCTTCTCGAGTCGTTCCCGTTCGGCCTCGGCCTTGAGCTTGAGCAGTTGGGTCCGGCGCTGGGTCCGCTCCTGGATCCGAGCCAGCGGCACCAGGTCTTCCGCTTTCGCTCCCGAGCGACGCGGGACGGGGAACCCTGCTCGGGATGCGAGGCTGTTCTGGTGCGGATTTCTCGTCGTTGATTCGTCTCGGCGGCGGGCGCCGGCGGCGCAGCGCGCTGGGCGACGAGCGTCTGGTCGGCCAGGTCGCGGGCCAGAAGGGGGTGGAACGGGATCACGGCCTCCCAGATCTTCTCCAGCTCATCGACCGCGGCCTGCTGGTCGGCCGCCGCCGCTCCGGCATGCCGGCGGTCGAGCTGGCCGGGAGGCGGAGCCCATCTTCTCACCGGCGGCGCTCGCCCAGCCCTGCAAGAGATCGATTCCTTGCTCCATCTCGCGCGAGTTCGCCTGCGGCGCACCTCCGCCCCCGGCTTGGCGGCGGCTGGAGCTCGGCCTTGATCTTCTCCTTGAGGGGCGGAATCTCCTCGAGCAGCTCGTCCTGCAATCGCTTGAGCTCGAAATAGGCATCGGCGGGGGACGTGGCGCCGAGCGCCCGGACCGATTCCCCGAGCGCGGTTTCCGACTCCATGAGGAACTCGACGAACGCCAGCAGATTGGTCTCCCGTCGGCGCTTCTCGCGGTCGTACCGCGTGCCACCGGTCGCCGTAGTACTTCACCCACTGCCGGAGAGCTCGATGTCGCGCCGGGCGGCGGTGTTGTCTGGGTCCAGGCTCGAGACAGTGACGGAACGAGGCCACCGCGCCCTTGAGCTGGTCGAGGATCTCCGGGCGCTTGTCGGGCGGAACGGTCTCGGGATGGTCGCCGGCCAGCCGGCGTGCCTCCTCGCGCGGCGAGCGTCCCCAGGTTGAAGTGGGCCGAGGCGGCCAGTTGCTTGTCGTGTGCCAGACCGGCCTTCAAGTACCACTCCCTGGCCTGCGCGGCGTCCCCTTTGCGATGCGCCGCGCAGGCCTGATCGAACGCGGCAATCGCCGCCTTGCCGGCATCGCTGCGATCGAGCTGCTCGCGCGCGGCCGCGAAGCGGTCTCGCGCCTTGGCGAACTCGCCCTGGCCGTAGAGTCGCAAGCCCTCGCGGATCGAACCTCGCCGGGTCGTCCGCCCGGCTGACCCCGGCGCACGTCGCGAGCAGGGCCAGTGCCGTCGCGACCGGAGCTGCCGGGACGACCGGGGCCCGAGACCGCGCTCCGTGCCGCGCAGCGGCAGGTCGACCGAGCTTCCGCCTCCGGAGACCTGACCGGGCGCGGGTAGGGACGCGTCAGCGCATCGACCAGCAGGGCCAGCACCGCCAGCGCGAGGAAGATCTGGAACCGGTCGCCACGGCGGACTCGCTTCTGGCTCTGCTCCTCGGCCCCGCGTCGGCCTTGGAGATATTTCGTGTAGAGCTCGCCGAGGTCGTAGGCCCGGGTGCCGACCGGCACATAGACGCCGGACGTCTTGAGGGCAATGTCCTTGAGGAGGGTGCCGTCGAGCTTGCTCCAGACCTGATGGCCCTTGTATTCGACGTATGACTTCGCATCGGCCCCCTGCGGAATCCTCGCGCCCTGGTCGGCGTCGCCCAGGCCGACGGTGAAGATCGTCACGTGCCGCTCGGCGGCGACCGCGGCCGCCTCGCGCGGGTAGGACTGCTGGTCGTCGCCGTCGGTGATCAGCAGGATCGCCTGATCGCGGTCGGCGCGGGCCTGGAAGACTTCGAGCGCCTTGCGGATGGCGTCACCGATGGCGGTTCCGCCCCGCGGGGCGCTGTTCGGGTCGAGCTCGTCGAGCGAGCGGCGGAAAGCGTCGTAATCGACGGTCAGGGGACACTTCACCACCGCCTGCCCGGCGAAGGCGATCAGGCCCACGCGCTCCCCTTCGAGCCGGTTGACGAGTGCCGCCACGTCGGCCTTGGCGCGTCCTAGCCGGCTGGGGGGAACGTCCTGGGCGAGCATCGAGCGCGAGACGTCGATCAGCACGTAGAGGTCGCTTCCCTTGGGAACGACGTCCTCATAGTGCGTGCCGAACCGCGGGCCCGCCAGCGCGACGAGGCCGGCCACCAGAGCGGCTTCGCGGAGGAGAGTCTTCACCCAGAAGCGAGCCGGCGAATCGGCTGGAAGAATCCGCGGCCACATGGGCTGGGCCACGAACGCCGCCGCGGCCCGTCGCCGCCGGCGCCGGGAGTAAACCGCCAGCGCCAGCCAGGCTGTCCCCAGCGGGAGGATCAGGTACAGCCACTGCGGATGCTGCCATTCCATCGCGGAGACGAACCCCTGCTCAAGGCAACGAACGGAACCGTGTTTCCATCAGCACGCCGACAACAAGAACGAGCGCCAGCCCCGTCCCGGCGAACCAGGGGAACAGCTCCCGGTACTCCGAGTACTTCGTTTCCTCGAACCCGGACTTTTCCAGCTTGTCGATCTCGGCGTAAACCTGCGCCAGGCCCTCGGAATCGGAGGCGTGGAAGTAGCGGCCGTGCCCGGTCTCGGCCATCTCGCGGAGCAGATCCTCGTCGATGCGAAACTGAGCGGGGACCAGAACCCGGTTCCCGAATTCGTCCTCCTGCGGCACGGGGACCGTGCCGCTGCGACCGATGCCGATCGTGTAGATCCGGATCCCCGACTCGGCGGCGATCCGGGCGGCTTCGTGCGGATCGACGACGCCGGCGTTGGAGTCGCCATCGGTGAGCAGAATGATCACCTTGCTCTTGGCTTTTGTCCCCCTCAGACGATCCACCGCGACCGCCACGCCGTCGCCGATCGCGGTGGCCAGCTCCTCCTTCAGCGTCTGCGGCATTGATCACCTCTCCCCGGCTGTCGCGGATCGGCCGGGGGATCTCGAGCCCCTGAATCATGTCGACCAGGGCGCCGTGGTCGAGTGTCAGCGGGCACTTGCTATCGGCGAATCCGCCGAAGGCGACCAGTCCGATGAGATCGTCCGGACGGCCTGACAGTCCACTCGCTGGGGAGCCGAGGACGAACTCGCTGACGACGTGCTTGACGGCGTCGAGCCGGTTGACATCCCGCCCTTCGGAGCTGAAAGTCGATGGCCTCCATCGAGCCCGAGACATCCAGTACAAGCTCGATGGCAATCCCCTGGCTGGCGATCCGGGACTCGGCCTTGCCCGCCTGAGGCCGGGCCAGCCCGACAATCACCAGGCAGACACCCAGGCCGTAGAGATACGGCAGCCAGCCCCGGAGCCGCTGCGCCAGTGTCACGGGCAGCCCCTTGAGATCGCCCACGCTTGAGAAGACCGCGGCCGGACGCTGCTGGGGACGTCGGCGCCACCAGATCAGGCCGAGCGCGAGCGGAGCCAGGATCAACCAGAACCAGGAATAAAAGCGAAAGGCGTTCACGGAAACAAGACGGCTCCCTGAAGGTTCCACTCAATCTGCCGGCACGACGGCAGCCGGCTCGGACGCGAGGTTCACGAACTCGTGCAGCGCGGGCGATCGCCTGGTCGATCTGCCCCTCCGCGGGCATCTGCCCCGCGTACTTGACCAGGTCGGCCGACTCCAGAAAATCGGCGAGCCGGACCGAACGTTCCGGTGGGAAGACCGCACTCGTGCGGATCTCGCGCAGGAACTCCTCCGTGGTCTGCTCGGGAGCCCGGATCCCTGTCGTCTCCTCGACGTATTGGCGGACGATGCCTGTGAGCCGCAGGTAGAACTCCTTGACGAGGCCGCGCGTCGGGAGGTTCTCCGCGAGCAAAGCCGCCAGCGCCGCCTCGGCAATCTCCTCGGGAGTCAGTCGTCGCGGCTCGACCGGCCGGCGCTTTCGCCTGCGGAGCATCAACAAGCCCAGAGCAGCGAGCCCACCAGCAGTACCCATCGCCGCTAGCCAGCCCAGCGCAAGTCGTCTGCGGAACGGCCTGCGGCGGCACCATGGGCTGGAGCCTGGCCAGACTGGGAATCTCATTCCCCAGGCTCCGAAGTGACGTTCACCTCCAGCGGCTCGGTCTCGACCAGGGCAGGTTGCCGGCTCTGTTCCGAGCCCGCCCGTTTGTCCACGAATTCGATGGCCACCGAACGGATCAGGTGCTTGCCGGCGTGCGTCGGCTCGAGTTCGTAGTGGAACCGGCGCTGGCCCTTAGCACCGTTCTCGGCGGGGCGTTCGCTGTAGTCGCGGATGAGAAAGTCACCGACGGCCTGACCGAACGCGGGAGGTTTGATCTCGACGCCTTCCTGGGACTGACGCGACCTCCATCCGCAACAGGTCAGAGAGGCGCGGCTCACGAGGCGAGACACGGATCAAGAGCTTGACGGGCCCTTTCTCGGCCGTTCGCTCGATCACGTTATTTGCCGCCGCGGCCGATTCACGGTCACCGCGATCTCCCAGCCCGCAGCCGGCGAGAGCGACGATCCCGCAAAGCAGGCAAGCTCCGGCCATCCGTCGGATGAGCCGGGGATGCGTCGAGCCGCTCATCGTTGTCGCTCCCGCATGCGGAAGAAACGCTGGAGGCTCATCGCATAGGGCTGATCCGTCCTGATCTCGAGGCGGTCGACATTGGCCCTGCGCAGCCAGCCCGCCAGCCGCTGTTCCCGCTCACGGGCCGCCTGGGCGAACAGGGCCCGCACCCGAGGGTGGCGGGTATCCGAGCTCGAGCAGCTCGTCCGTTTCGGCGTCGCGGAGCGTCAAGAAGCCGACGTCGGGAATACTCGACTCGCGGGGGTCCTCCATCGTCACGGCGACGCAGTCATGCCGCTGGTTGGCGATCGCGAGGGCCCGGGAGCAGTCGGGGCCCAGGAAGTCGCTCATCACGAAGACCACGCACCGCCGCCGCTGGACGCGGCCGAGAAATTCGAGCGCCTTGGAGATATCGGTCTGGGCCTTGACCGGCTCGGTCGCCAGGAGCTCGCGAATCAGTCGGAGCACGCTTCGCCCGCCCCTTGCGCGGGGGGATGTATTTCACGACGTCATCGGTGAAGAAGAGCAGGCCGACCTTGTCGTGGTTCCGCAGCGCCGTGAACATCAGCACCGCGGCCACCTCGACGGCGGTCTCCATCTTGCTCAGGCGGAACGAGCCGAACGCCCCCGACGCCGAGATGTCGACGGCCAGGATCACGGTGAGCTCGCGTTCCTCGCAGAACGTCTTGACGAATGGGGATCCCGGTGCGGGCCGTGACGTTCCAGTCGATCGTCCGGATCTCGTCGCCGGGGACGTATTCGCGGACGGCGTCGAACTCCATCCCACGCCCTTTGAAGACGCTCAGGTACTCGCCGGCGAGCAGGTCGTTCACCTGTCGGCGGGCGACGATCTGGATCCGCCGGACTTCCTTCAGGACGTCTTCAAGCTGTCGAGTGGCCATGGCAGCGGATATCAGGGAACAGGGACGGATTCGAGCACCTTGCGGACGACATCGTCGGGCGTCGTCTCCTCGGCCTCGGCCTCGTAGGTCAGGAGCACCCGGTGCCGGAGGACGTCGAGCGCCACGTCCTTGACGTCCTGGGGCGTGACATACGCCCGGCCGACGAGGAACGCATGGGCGCGGGCCGCCAGGCAGAGGTTGATCGATGCCCGTGGCGATGCTCCATACTCGATGAGCGGCTTGAGATCGTTGAGCCGGTAGCGCTCGGGATGCCGGGTGGCCGACACGATTTCCAGGACGTAATCCTTGACCTTCTCGTCGAGATAGAGAGAGGAGACCGCCTCCTTCATGGAGCAGAGTTGACCGGGGTCCAGGACAGGCTGGACGTCACGGCGGACGCCGTTGAGTGCAGTATCCATGACCTTGCGCTCTTCGGCGGTGCTGGGATAGCTCACCACCACCTTGAGCATGAAGCGATCGACCTGGGCCTCGGGCAGGGGATAAGTGCCCTCCTGCTCGATCGGGTTCTGGGTCGCCAGGACGAGGAAGGGCTCGTCAAGCATGAACGACTCATCACCAATCGTGACCTGATGCTCCTGCATCGCTTCCAGGAGGGCCGATTGGACCTTGGAGGGGGCGCGGTTGATCTCGTCGGCGAGGATGAGGTTCGCGAAGATCGGCCCCTTGCGAGTGCTGAAGACCCCTTCCCGCGGGTTGTAGATCAAGCGTGCCAATCAGGTCTGCCGGAAGCAGGTCGGGTGTGAACTGGATCCGGTTGAACTTGCAATGGATGGCGGCCGCGAGGGCCTTGATGGCCGTGGTCTTCGCCAGGCCCGGAACCCCTTCGAGCAGAACGTGGCCTCCCGTCAGCAGTGCGATCAGGAGCCGCTCAAGCATCTGATCCTGCCCGACCAGGACCTTGCGTACCTCGGTCTTGACCCGTTCAAGCTGGTCCGAGTACTGGAGAACCTGGTCCTTGATCCTCTGAATGTCAACGCTCATGGTCTCCGTTCAACCCTACGGATTTCGTTGTATCAGTGTCCGGTGTCTCCGCCGACGATACCAGGTCTGGTCGCCGGGCAGGCGCAGCCTGCTCGACCAACAAGCGAGGTCTCTCCGCGAACACTCTAGATAAAGCCTGTTACCCCCTCATACGCAAGTCCGAAGTCGTCTGTTCGCTTACCGGCGTGGAAGATACCTTACTTCTGGAAATCCCCCGCGCGGATGATGACCAGCCGCTTGGGATCGACGTGCTTGCGGAAAGCGTCCGCGACCTTGGCCGGCGTGAGGGCGAGAATCGCCTTTTCCTGGTCGGCGACGAAGGCGAACGTCCGGCCTGTGTTCAGGTTCGAAACGATCTGGCCGGCGATCGCCGCATCGCCCGTACGGCCCACTTTCTGGGCTTCGACGAACGCCTGTTTCGCATCGGCGACTTCCTTGTCGGTCGGGCCGTCCTTGAGGAACCGCTCGAGTTCTTCCATGACCGCGGCGGTGACCTTGTCGATGTTCGCCGGGTTGGTGCTGACGGTCACCGTCAGCGAGGCCACCGGATCGCGGGATGAAGCGGTGAGCGATGAGGTTGCGCCATACGAAAGTCCGTCCTTCTGGCGAATCCGGTCGCCGATCCGCGAGGCGAGCGTGCTGCCGCCGAAGATGAAGTTGCCGATCCGCAGCGCGGGGTAGTCTGGGTCGCTGTCCGAGAGCGGGAACGAAAGCCCCGCGAGGTATTCGGCGTTCGACTTGTCGGGCGTGACGATGTCTTCCTTCAATCCGGTCCCATTGTCCGCCACCTTGCGGTCAATTCGCTTGTACGGCACCTTCGATTCCCAGCCGGACAGCATCTCCTTCACGAGCCGCAGCGTGCTCTCCGGGTCGAAGTCGCCGACGACGCCCAGCTCGGCGTGCGAGCCGCCGATCTGCGTCTCGTAAAGCGTCTTGATCTGTTCGAGCGTGACGTGCTTGATGCGGTCGAGCGTTTCCTCGAGGGTCGGCACATAACGCACGTCATCCTTCAAGTAGGGCGACAGGGTGCGGCTGAGCTTGTTTCGGGCCAGGGCGCGCCGGTTCGGTGCGACCGGCGGAGAGCATCGAGGCCATGCGGAGTTTCGAGGTTTCGAACTCGTCCGCGGGGAAGGCCGGCTCGCGGAGGATCTCGCCGAGCAGCTTGAGCGCCTGCGGAAGCGTGTCCCGCTTGGCTTCGACGGAGAAGGTCAGTTGCCCCGCGGCTCCGCCACCCCCGCCGCCACCGCGACCGCCGCGACCGCCCCGACCGCCGCCGCCACCTGTTCCGATGCGGATGCCCAGCGAATCGAGCTCCTCGCGGAGGGCCTGGCGATCGTGTTTCTTCGTGCCGGCCATCATCAGGCCGGGGAGCATCCCGGCCGCGGTCGTCTGGCCCTTGAGCGATTCTTCGTTGCCGTAGTGCAAGGTCAGCACGAGCGAGACCGTCTCGCCGCGATTCTTCTTGGGCAACAAGCCGGCCTTCAGGCCATCGTCGTTCACGACCTTGATCCGGGAATCCAGATTGGCGGGCGAGGGGTCGAAGGCTTCGCCCGCCGCCGCCGACGCGTGCCGCCCTTTGTAATCCTTCACGACCAGGTCGATGGCGGGAGCGCTCGGCACCGCCAGGCGCGTCGATTCCTTGGCCGGGATATAGACACCGACCGTGCGGTTGGGCTTCTGGAAATAGGTTTTCGCCACGCGGTTGACGTCGGCCGCCGTCACGGCGGCGACGCGATCGCGCTGGATGAACAGCAACCGCCAGTCGCCGTGGCTCGACGCCGAGCTCAGGGCCTGTGCCATCGCCTGGCTGTTCGACTGGAGCATCTCGGCGTTCCGCTTGCTGCGGACTTTCGCCTTGTTCACTTCGTCGTCGGTGAACGGCACGTCGCCGAGAGATTCGAGCGTTTTCACCAGGGCGTCGCGCACCGCGTCGAGCGTTTCCGGCGGGCAGGACGCCGAAGCGAAAAAGAGGCCGGGATCGTGCGAGTTGTCCGAGCGGGCCGACGCGTTGGTGGCCAGCTTCGATTCGACCAGGGCCTTGTAGAGCCGGCCGTTGGGCGACTGCGAGATGATGCCGCCCAGCAGACTCAGCGGTGCCCAGTCGGCGTGCGAGGCCGCGGGGACGTGATACGCCACGCCCACCGAGCCGACCGCGCCAACCCGGCGCAGCGTGACCGTGCGTTCGCCATCTTGCGGTGGTTCCTCGGTGTAGGTGGCATCGAGCTTGCGCGTCGGTTTCGGGATCGAGCCGAGGTATTTTTCCACCAGGGCGAGGGCCTTCGCCTCCTCGAACTTGCCGGCCACGATCAGCACGACGTTATCCGGCTGATAGTACTTCTTGTAAAAGGCCTGGAGGTTTTCGATGGGCACGCGCTCGATGTCGGAACGGCTGCCGATGGTGGACTTGCCGTAGTTGTGCCATTCGTAGGCCGCGGCGTAGATCCGCTGGTTGAGGATGGAGCCGGGGTTGTTCTCGCCGCGTTCGAACTCGTTGCGGACGACCGTCATTTCCGACTGCAGATCCTCTCCCTTGACGAAGCTGTTGACGAGCCGATCGCATTCGAGAGCGATGCCGAACTCGAGGTTCTCGTCGGTGGCGGGCATGGTCTCGAAGTAGTTGGTGCGGTCGCTATTCGTGGTGCCGTTGAAGCTGGCCCCGTGATCGCGAAGCGCCTTGGGCACTTGCGGGTGGTAGGGCGTGCCCTTGAAGACCATGTGCTCGAGCAGGTGAGCCATGCCGGATTCACCGTAGCCTTCGTGGCGGCTGCCGACGAGCACGGTCATGTTCACGGTCACGGTCGGCCGCGACGCTTCCGGAAAGAGCAGCACCCGCGCCCCGTTGGCAAGCCGGTACTCCGTCACCCCCTCGATCGAGGCGACCTTGACGGGCTCCGCCATCGCGGTCAACCCACCCACGAAAACCCAACCGAGCACAAGCAACTGACGCATGGCGAATCCTCCCCAAGTGGCCTGGAATTCTCGCGATTGTAGTCAGCGTGAACGCGACCCGCCAGCATGCGGAGGGAGAGCGAACAGATCCTCATACCCCGCCAGGCAATGTCCGGACCTCACCAACGGACTTCTCCCAACTTAGCTAAGTCTAATGCGAATCGTCCCGGACGGCCTTACAGCAGCCTTACCCGATGATATAATAGACGATCCCGTGCGGAGCGAAACCGATGACGACCATGCGCGGACAGTCTCTGACCCTCTGCATCCTCGTCGCCCTCTGCCTCGTGCCAGGGCGGTCTCAATCCGATGACGCGCCGGCATGGCGGGAAATTCGCTACCGGGAGAGCTCCCAGGCTTTCCCCAACCCGGAGCGTGGTTTCTACGCGCCGCGCATGAGCCACCGCATTGGCCGACTGGATGGACTGCGCGAGCGCGGGATTACCCTGCTGCTGGTCGAGGTCGACCTGAAGGCATTCAAGGAGCGAGATCTCACCCAGGAGAAGCTCGATGAAGTCCAGCAAGCATTCGCGGCGGTTCGGCAGCACGGCTTGAAGGCGATCGTCCGCTTCGCTTACGGGTTCACCGGCCGGGACTACCGCTCCGATCCGAAGGACATGGACCGCATCCTCGGACACATCCGCCAGCTCGGGAAGGTGTTCCTGGAGAATCGTGATGTGCTTTACGGCTGTACAGGCGGGATTTCTCGGCCCCTGGGGCGAGTGGCACGGGTCGAACTGGGGCGACCCGCCCGTCGCTGCAAGCACGTCGCTCGGTGCTCTTCGGGCTGCTCGATGCCGTGCCGGAGCCCGTCACCGTGCACGTGCGACGTCCGATGTTCATCCGCGACATCTTCGCCGGCGAGCCCGGCGGGGCCGAAATCACCGAGGCGACGGCCTACGGCGGTTCGCGGTTATCTCGGGTCGGCTGGCACGACGACGCACTGCTGAGTCTTCCGACCGACATGGGGACCTACGCCCAGCGCGGTTGGGACCGCGAGCGCGAGCTTCGGTGGTGTGCCGATCACGGCCGCTTCACGCCCTTCGGCGGTGAGACGGTCCCCTCATCGGCTCGCACGCCGATCGCACAGGTCGTCCGCGAACTGGAGTTGCTCCACGCGACCTACCTCAACAGCAGCTACCACAGGGGAACGCTCGACGGTTGGCGGAAGGCGGCGTATCTGGGCACCACCGGCTTCGAGCATATCGAGCGCCGGCTCGGATACCGCCTCGTGGCCGACCGCCTGCGGATAACGAAGGAGGTCAATTCCGGCGGGACGCTCCGCGTCGAGCTGGACGTGCGCAACGTCGGCTTCGCCTCACCGCACATGCCGAGGGCGGTGGCCCTCGTGCTCAGCCAGGGGGATCGGACTCACCGCGTCGATCCTCACCGACACCGACCCTCGCCGGTGGAGCCCGGAGGCCGGCACCGTCTCGCTGCGGGGTGCAATGCCGATACCCGCTGATGCTCCGCGGCGGCCGATGGCGGCTGGCCCTGCAACTGGCGGACCCCTCGCCGAGCCTGAGCGGCGACGGCCGGTACGCGATCCGCCTGGCCAACGAAGGGATCGCCTTCGACGAGGCTAACGGCTGGAACGTCCTGGCCGATGACGTGGAGATCAGATAGCAGTTCCCTCAGCTCTCTTACCGCAAGCCCCTGCGGGGCGACCGAGGCGAAGCGCCGCAGCCGAAGTCCCGATGGCGTAGACGGTTTGCCCATCTGAAGGGTGCGGAGCCCCATCCAGTACATTCTGCGACCCGATCGGTGCGGCAGCATGAAAGCCGTCCCAGCCGACATGGGGTCAGAGGCAGCCCCCGAGGGCGCGAGGGTTTAATCGGTCTAAGCATCTATCGGCACGTATCGATGTCGAATTCGACGGGCCGCTGCTCGTGCGCGAGCTCGGCCAGGGTCGGCAGCTTCTCGCGCGAGCAAGAGGGCTCGCCACAGGCTGCCAGCCATGACTGCGCCAGAAATCCCTGCGGCAAGAGCCGGATGAGCGCCACGTACGACGTCGTCGGTCGTGGGTTGATCTCGAGCACCGTTGCCTTTGCCTCGCTCGCATCCCAGAGAAAGTCCACGCCGACGAACCCGCGCAACCCGGTGACCGACGCAACCGCGCTCCGGAGCACCGGTTCGGCTTCCCGGCACGGTACGGGCAAGACGCCCCCCTCGTATTGAAACCGGCCGCCCCGGATAGCGATCTTCTGCTGGCCGACGGCGATGAGCCAGGCGACATTGGCGTCGTCGATCAGAAAGCTCGCGCTCATGGGAGTTCCAGGGAGAAATGGCTGAAGCAGCGCCACCGGCATTTGTCGGGCGGCCGCTGGCAAATCGTCAGGTGCCGTCAGAAAGAAGGTGTCGATCGCGCCTGCGCCGTCGATCGGCTTGAGCACCCAGGGACCACCCGCGTCCTCGGGAAGACCCGCGTCGGGAACGACCGTCCGCGACCTGGGCGTCGGTATGCCCCGTGCCTCCAGCCAGTCGGCAAGACGAGCCTTGTTCCCCGTCAGTTCGATGGAATCCGCCGAACAGCCCAGCGTCCTGGCGCCCGCCTCCTCCAGACTTCTGGTCAGATTGGCCAGCACGCCCATCGTCTCGGGCGCGATCAATACCGTATAATCCGCCTGCCTGGACAAGCTCGATCAAGCGGGCGGGAAACTCCGGCTGACCGACCGGAATCCCCGTCCAGGGACCAGGATCAAGAGGCCAGCGCTCGTTGACTGTAACCATCACGCGCGTTGCCGGCCCGTGCACGTTCACCGCGGCGAAGTCGGCGGCGATGGCCTGGCGCATGGCGCCTCCCTCGGCGGCCCACGAGGCGGGACAGGGCGAGCCCGCCAGACCACCACCGGTGACCCATTCGTGAACCAAGATTGTCAGAGGAGCCGTGGCAGCCATGCTCGAGAGCGCTTTCCAGGTCATTCCAGTGCTCGATGTCAAGGACGGCCTGGCCGTCCACGCCATCGCCGGTCAGCGTTCCCATTATCGCCCGGTCCGAAGTCTCTTGCACCCGTCCGCCAATCCGGTAGAGCTCGCTCGAGCGTATCGCGACCTCCTTGGCTTCCACGAACTCTACCTGGCCGACCTGGACGCGATCGCCGGAGGCGAGCAAGACCATGCCTTGTACTCGGAATTGACCGGTCTGGGCCTCGAAGTCTGGATTGACGCCGGAGTTCGTTCTGAACGCGACCTCCCTGTGCTGGTCGAGAATCGGCGAATCACCATCGTCGTCGGTCTCGAGACAATCCGCGGCGCATCAGACCTTGAAGCCATCCTTCGTCTGGCCGGTGCCGATCGGGTCGTCTTCAGCCTCGACCTGTTCGCGGGCGAGCCGCGCGTCCCGCCTGGCGCGGCGTGGGCCTCGACTGATCCCGACAACCTGGCGTGCCAGCTCGTTGACCTGGGGGTGCGCCGGCTGCTCTTGCTGGACCTTTCGCGGGTCGGCACCGGTTCGGGAACGGGAACCGAGGCCCTGCTGACTCGGCTCAGCGCCCGGCACCCGGGGTCTCGAGATTTCCGTGGGCGGAGGGATCTCGGGCCTCGAGAAAATCCATGCGGTTCGTGATCAGGGCGCCGCGGCCGTACTCGTTGGCTCGGCGCTACACGATGGCAGAATCGGCCGCCGGGAACTGGATCAACTACGGGCCGATCGCTAGTTCTGGGGCCGTGCCGCGCATGGCGGCCGCCGGGTCATCATCCCGCCACTGGTACTCGGCCGACTGACCGAAGCTCTCCTCGACCTCGACCCGCAAGACCTGTGGCGTTATCCATGCTCGCTTGTGCATTTCTTGTCGTAAGCGGTCGGCGATGTAAGCGGCCAGCAGCTCGGCGGTGGTGTTGGCGATCGGCAAGAGGACGCACTCGTCGCGCGGGAAGCTCCAGAACCGACTCACCGTACGTCACGCGGATGTTGGGACCATCGTCCTGCACATGAATCAGCTTGTTTTCCTTGGGCAGGAGCATCCGGTGATCCAGCTCGTCGATGATCGAGCGCGTCATGTCTTTGAGAGCAATGAAGTTGACGACGTAGTGGTTCGCGTCCAGGTCTCCCTCAACCTCAACGGCCGTCCGGTAGTTGTGGCCGTGCAGCCGCTCACAGTGGTCGCCGTCATACGTGATGAAGTGTCCAGAACAGAACACCAGGTAATCCTTGGTGACGCGAACCTTGTAGCGCGAGGTAGGCACGGCGTGAGAACTCCCGGAGTGGATCTTGCCTGGCACGAATACTGAGAGCCGGCGAGATGAGCCTCCCTCATGGTGCGGGATGCGTATCGTTGGTGAGCTCGCCTCAAGGCTCCGACCAGCCGGCGGGGCCCGCGGAACGTGGTAACGAAATTGTCCCATCTCGCAAGGCGGCGAACAAGGCCGCCGTGACGAGGTCGGCTGTTGTCCCGGGGCTCAGCCTGTTCGCCTCGGCACGTAGCCAGAGGTCGAATGCGTCGCATTCGGCCCGGCCTTCGTCACAATCGGGCCAGCCGGCGGTCAGGACCAGGGCGGCCCGCCGCGTCACTTCGCCGGCTGTCTCGACCCCTCGCTTGCGAACGATCAGCGAGTCAGGATGCCGGGCAAGGAGCTCGAGAAACGTCGTGATGATCGCCTTTTCGAGCGGTTGGCCGCAATTGAGAGCCGTCCGCAGGACGGGCACGGCCTCACGCAGCACCTCGTGGAAGCCGCTCGCATATTGACGCGCGACCAGGTCGCGATCGGCCGCGAGGCACATCGCCTCGCACAGGGTGACCGTTGGTTCGCCCCGAACGTCCTGCACGCTGGCGTGGCCCAGGCCACCGGGAGCAGCCAGCACGATCGCCCGGAAGACCTGGCGGGCGTCGTCCACGGTCGTGCCGGCCAGCACGCGGACCACGCCCTGGGCAAGATCATCCTCACGCGGGACGGCCGCGAGCGGGGCCAGAAGCAAGATCATCCCCAGGTTCGTGTTGGTGCTGACGACCTGCCTGGTGGCCTGCACCGCGGCGAGCACCGTTGCGCCGAGTCCGTGCCCCTGGGCACGATCAAGCGGGCCGGCGATGGCTGTCGCGCTCAGCAGGAAGTCCAGAAAATGCAGGTCCTGGAAGTCACGAAACCGGTGCACGTTGCCTGGCTTGCGGGCGGTCGCCTCGAGCATGCAGGAAATCTGAGCGAGCTGGCCTGGCGACCACGGCAAAGCAATGGGCCGAGGATGAAGCGCCTGGTCGTCGCTCATCGACCCGCGTCCCGCAAGGCGGCGAGCACGGCGGCGGCGACGTTGACCCCCGTGACACTCGCCAGGGCGCGCCAGCCAGGAACCGCATTGACTTCCAGAACCACGAGTTTTCCCGCATCCAGATCCTCCACCAGGTCAACCCCCGCGAGCTCGGCGCCGAGTGCCCTGGCCGCGGCCAATGCCAGGCGCTCTGCGGCAGCGTCGAGCCGGCAGGGCTCGGCCCTCGCTCCTTGTGACACATTGGTGCGCCACTCTCGCTCGGGTGCGTTCCGCCGCATCGCGGCGAGAACGCGGCCTTGCAGCACGAACACGCGCAGGTCGTGGCCCGGGTGGCGAATCATCCGCTGAAGGTAGAGCACCGCCCCCATGCGCTCGACGGCGTGGCAAGTTCGCCACGCGAGCTCGCGATCGCTCACGCGCACGATCCCGCGTCCCTCCGAGCCGAACAGAGGCTTGATCACGACGTCACCACCGAGTTCCTCGAAGGCGTCAATCGCCGCGGTGGCCGATTGCCCTGTCCACGTTGCAGGAACCGGCACGCCTGCCTGGTCCAGCAGGGCAAGCGTCAGGTACTTGTCAACCGCCGCTTCGACGGCCCGCGGCGGGTTCCAAACTCGAACCCCCGCCGCGCACACGCGATGAAGGGCATCCATCCGAAAAACGACCTGCTCGAGGCTGCCCGGCGGCATCATCCGCACCAGAACTCCATCGACTCGCGTGAGTTCGACGCCGCCGGTCTCGATCTTCTGGCGCCCCTGGCCAACCGTGGCCGAGACCTCGGGAAACGGCACGGCCCGAAGCTCCACATCAAGCGTCCCCGCCGCGCGCAACAGGTCGGCCACGTGCCAGCCAACACCAGAAACCAGAGCAACGAGAGTCGTCATCGTCTCCAAGAAGTCGAAGAATCGCGAGGCGTAGGATACGCTGGTTGTGCGGAACAGTTACGTACCTGGAAACGCCGAATGTTCCAGAGTACTGCTCAATCTGGAGGGAGGGTCATCAGGCAGGTTCACGTTTAGGCGTCCTTCGATCTGGTGAGCCTTTGCGTACCAGCCTGCCCTGTTTGCGTAGTCTCAGCAGTTCGGAGAGCAGGCGTTCTCCGTTGACGGCCTTGCGAGTTCGTTTGGCAAACTTTTTGACAAGAGTCCCGAGTTGTCTCGGGTCCAGCGTCAGTTGATCAACAGAAATGTCTATCTCTGAATAGAGTTCGCCCAGAGCAAGACGATCCTCTTCTGATAGTTGCTGCGCTGGCACGGATCAATCTGATTACGTCCTCAAGCCTGCCAGTCGTGTAGAGTGGAATTCCCGCCAGTGCGGGATCCACAAGGGTGGCTGACGGGTCGGTGACAACCGCGTAGATCGGTTTGTGCCATGCTCGCGCGGCCCCAATCTCGATTCCCATCCGGGGCGTCAGTCCTGATGGCGAAACGATGGCGAGGAGTACCCTACTCTCGGCGAGAGCTTCCCAGATCGCATCGCTCCAGTCGGCGCCTGGAGCCAGCTCGTTGTCAGTGAACGACTCGAACCCGCTCTCACCGAGTATGCTTGCAATCTCGTGCACTACTGCCGAATCCTTCGCCGCGTGTGAGATGAACACGTTGTAAGTCTTGCCGAGCTCAGCCATTGTGTCCTCGTACTCGGTGCGCGAGCTCACTCAGGTAGTGATCGATCTCATTCAGAGAGAAGGCCTTTTTGTTCTTGATCATATCCGGTATCGGGTCCACAGAGACATGATACATCAGAACGATTATCCGCATACGCTTACTCGATCCCCACGCTGCGCCGACTTCGAGGACCACCCATTGCCTTCCGACTGAAGCAGGTGTGAGCAAGACGATCATTTCTTTCGATTGTTTGATCTACCGGCGAATTTCCTCGGGGATATCATCGCCTCCTTGGATATCTCGATCATCCCGAAAGCTTGTCGCCCCGATTGCTTCGATCTTCTCACAGATGAGTTTTGCAATCCATTTGTCAGCGGTCGCATGACTCACAAAGACCTGATAGCGCTTTCTCCCACTGACTCTTTTCCCCGGCTGGGACGATGGCGATTTCTTTGCCATAATTTGTGTGTTTCATTGACTCACGCCCAGAACGATCGCGCCAGCACCTCGCTATTGACGGTGCCGAAGGCGTGTGTTCGGCCTGTATCCAGGTTTTGAAACACAACCTCGGCGGGGCTGAACAGGAATGGGTCAACCGCGTAGAAGTCGTTGTTGTAGCGGGCGAAGATCGAGGCGAAGGGCTCGCCGTAATCGGACGAGGCGGAAGAAGGGACCTTCGGCCCAATCTCGGCCAGGCTGGCATCATCGCCCGTCACATACAGGACCACGCGAGCACCGTAGAGGATCGCGTCATTGGTGCGGCCGATCGCCGCCATGTCGTTGTGGGCGACCGGGGGCAAGGGCGCCGTTCCGTGAGCAGAGAGAATGCGGCCGAGATCAAACTTGAGCTCCGCCAGCTTGTGCAGCGCGGTCTCCACCGAGCGGGCGACGATCTGAACGCATCCGGCCAGGCTTGCGGTGGGGGCTGCGAGCAGGGTCACGCCGGACGGAGTGACCTTGCATGCCGAGGCGATGGCGGCCACGACCGAGGGAGGCGGCGGCTTGCGTGTTTCCAGCACGCCGACGACCGAGTTGTCCGACTCGCGAAACCCGATCACCTCGAAAATCGGTTCCGACCCGCGCGCGGCGCGCATCGGGCCGGAGCCCATGGCGAAGTACTTTCCTTCGCTGATCGCCCAGCCCGCGTACTGGCTGGCAAGGCAAGCCTGGACGGGATGATCGGTCACGACCTGAATCGCCGGGACCGGCCGGCCCACGATTTCAGCCGGCACGATGGTGACGGTAGCCAGATCGGCAAGGCAGACCCTCGCGAGGTCAACACCCGCCAGGAGACCGCCGCTGGCCTCGATGCCGCAATCGACGAAACGTCCTCCGCCCTCCATCATTCTCGACGCGATCCGTCGCTCGGCCGAATGCGCCAGAAGCGCCTCCACAAGCCAGAGAGCACGCCGGTTCATCGACAAGGGCATCGTCATCGCTCGGGCCGCTCGTTACGCGTTCAAAGTCTCGGCGCCATGCCGCCCGACCAGGATCTCTTCCTGGCCTCCGACCGCCAAATCGCTATTGTATCGTTCCAGGCGGGCCGTGAGAACCGTCTGCGCGCTCACGCTTTGGTCTGTGTCATGGCGCCATCGTGCCTGGGGACGGCCTCCGGATGGACGTGCGTTCGTGCCTCGTGGGTCACCAGATCGGCGCTGATCATGGCATCGCGCA
Organism: uncultured Planctomycetaceae bacterium; assembly: GCA_963813575.1. Taxonomy (GTDB): domain Bacteria; phylum Planctomycetota; class Planctomycetia; order Isosphaerales; family Isosphaeraceae; genus Aquisphaera. The sequence goes on along the minus strand of CAWFAF010000038.1, from coordinate 190,644 downwards.
TCTGGTGCGAAAGATCGCCCAGGCTCCCCGGCGAGTGCGGGATCAGGATCGTGTTGCTTCGGGCCGTCGCGCCGATTTCCTTGAGGGTATCGAAATACTGGGTCATGAGCACCAGATTCATCACATCCTGGGCGCTTGTCCCCGGAACGCTGCGCTGAAATTCGTCAACCGACTCGCGCAGGCCTTCGACGATTGCCCGCCGCTGGTCGGCGATGCCCTTGCCCTGCAGCGCCTTGCTCTGCGCCTCGGCCTCGGCCGACTTGACCCTGAGGATGCGTTCGGCCTCGCCTTTCTCGGTCGCCGCGATGCGCATCCGCTGCGCCGCGTTGATCTCGTTCATCGCTTCCTTGACCTTGTGGTCCGGCTCGATGTCCGTCACCAGCGCCTTGACGATGCCGTATCCGAAGTCGTACATCACGTGCGACAGCTCGTTCTTGACGGCGTCGGCAATCTCATCCTTCTTCTCGAACACGTCGTCCAGCTTGATTCGAGGCACCCTGGCCCTGACGACGTCGAACACGAACGCCGACATCTGGGTATGAGGGTCGGCCAGCCTGTAGAAAGCGTCGTACACCTTATCGGTCAAAACGTGAAACTGCACCGAGACCACGACGTGCAGAAACACGTTGTCCTCGGTCTTGGTCTCGACGCGCACGTCAAGCTGCTGGACGCGCAGGTTGACTCTCCCGGTGACATTCTCAATAAAGGGAAGTTTGATGTTCAGTCCCGGATTGGCGACCCTGACAAACTTTCCAAAACGCTGGACAATCGCCGCCGATTGTTGCTGGACCGTGAAAAACGGCCCGAACGCGAGAAAAACCACAAGCAAAACGAACAATCCAAACAGAACTCCGATAACCCATTCCACAGGATGGCTCCTTTGCCAGGAAGTCGCGGTCAGGATTTCAGGGTAGTTCGCCGCGCCGGCACAATCATTCTAGAACATCACGTCACTTAACACGGAAATCGTTCCAGAACGTCATGAAGGCGGATGTGGAATGGCCCGAGCTTGCCGCCATAGTTCCCCGCGGTGATGGCGACGATGCCCTCGCCGGGCTGGGCAGCCGCGCAGTCCGGCGGCCGTGGCCCGCTCGACGGCCTCCAGGCTCAGGCCGTCGATGACGATCTCGTAGCCGCACTGGACCTCGGCGGCAGGTCGGAGGGGACAACTCCGCGAAGCGTCGGCGCGTACGCCGTGTTGGTGCTGGCGCGAAGCGCCTTGTACTTGCTGCCGACCTTCGAACCCGAGCGGGCGATCCCGCCGGGAAACGGCAAGATCACATCAGGGCATTGCCGCATTGCCGCCACGGCCGCTTCCGCCGCTCGAAGCGTCGCTGTGGGCTCGGTGCCCAGGAGGATGAGGTTCCCGCCCGCCACTCCCTTGACCGTGCCGAAGGTCTCCTCGCAGGTGAACTCGCCGTCCATCACCGGGACCCGCCAGTAGCGCCGCGCCGCCGAGCCGCTTGGAGATCTGCCAGCCGTCGCCGAAGTAGCGGAGCCGGCCGCCGACGTTGATGGTTTTCTCGCCAACCGGCAGCCCGTTGTAACAGGCCGTGGTCGGGCAGGTCATCACGCACTGGCCGACGCGGTTCGCCATCGCCTTTTCCAGGGCATCGCGGCTGAAGGCGAAGACGAGGACGCTGACTCCCGGCCGGCCGTCGGGCGTCTCCGCGGCGCCGAGGACGCGCTCGATCGCCGCCTCGGCGTCGCAGGCGATCACGCTGGTCGCATAGCCCGACATCGTCCGGCCGGCGATCTCGGCCCAGGCCGGAGTGTCGGCCGTGACGATCGCCCGCGCGGCCGTCATCGGGAAACGCCTCGGCGAACGTATCCGCGACCAAAGCATGCGGAATGCCGGAGACTGTATTCGGAATTGACTCAATCATGGTCGGCCTTCCCATCTACGCGCCAATCTGAGTCTCGCTCGTCGTCTTGCTTCCGGTATTCCCATGCCGGATTCCGGATTCACGTGATCACCTCGTGGTCCTGGAGATAACTGTAGTCGACTGGGTAGTTTCGCCACTGGATCGAGTAGGATTCCTCGAACCATCGGCTGATGTCCGGTTCCACGTCCCGGTCGTACTCGGGTGCGACGTGGAGCGTCTTGCCGTAGGTGTCCTCGCGGATTTCGCCTTGCTCGACGATGACACGGCCGGCCTTGATGACGAAGCGCGGCAACTCGAACATCGTCTCCGCGTTCTCGTCCGGAGTATAGATGGTGATGTCGGCGTCGGCGCCGGGGCCGAGGTGGCCCTTGTGCTTCAGCCCCAGGATCCGGGCCGGACCCGCACGAGTGATGATGGCGATCTCCGACAGGGTGTATTCGCGGTCCAGGTCTGCCAGCACACTGTTCTCGCGCACGTTGCGGTGCACTGTCTTCAGCAGGTCCTGGCGGTAGGTCCGGTCCATCAGCAAGCGGATGATCTGCGGGTAGGCCAGAAACGAGCCGCCGTTGGGGTGGTCGGTGCTCATCACGACCCGCCAGGGATCCTCGACCAGCAGGTACCATTCCAGCCCGATCGCCCATTGCCAGGCGTGGATCATGCTCGTGTTCTTGTACTCGATCGGCACGATGCCGCAGCCGGCCTCCATCTCGGTGTCGCTGCTGAACCACTTGCGTCCTGTAGACCCGGCTCAGGTAGTAGCCCAGCGGCCCGTCGCCGGTCATGCTCGTCGTCTCGCCGAAGAGCACCTGGCCGACGTCCACGGTGAGGTTGGGGTGGGCGTTGACGTATTCGGCCAGCGGGGCCACCTTCGACGTGAACGTCTCCGGGTCGTCGCCACCGCCGCCATAGCTGTGGAACTGGATGTGGGTCATGTGCCCGCGATGGCCCTCGAGGGCCTTCATGCGTCTCGAGCGTCGTCGCCCAGTTGCCGGGGAGACCGAGGTTGTTGGCGTGAATGTGGACCGGATGGGGCAATTGTCAGCTCGTCGACCGCCTGGGCCACCCCCCTGATGATCTGCCGGGGCGTCACACCGAAGTGGTCGACCAGCGAGTCGATGTCATCGACGTTGCCCGCTTGCCGGTTCTTCCAGACCTCCACCCCGCCCGGGTTGACGAGCTTGGCGGCGAATCCCTTCGACGCGCTCAAGAGCCAGCCGATGAACGCCTTCACCTTCTCCGGCTCCTGCTGCTCGATGGACCGCATCAGGTAATGGTTATTGCCCATCAGGACATAAAAGCCTTTGTCGATGCAAGGCGTGTCCTCGAACTCTTCGTGCGCGTGCCGCGCCGAGAGGGGAGGAATGGCGGCATCGAAGGCCGTGGTATAGCCCATGCCCGGCGTACTTGTAACCGGTGGCGAACGTGCTGGGAACGCTGCCCATCGTGCCGCTGTGGGTCAGACTCGTGCGGCGGACGGGCTCGGCACGCCGCTTTTGCTCGGGGCACATCTTCCGCGCGGTGTTTACCTTGGGTCCGGCAATGTGGCAGTGCATGTCGACGCCGCCGGGCATGACCACCAGCCCTCGGGCGTCGATGGTTCGCGTCGGCTTGATCTCCGGGTCGGTGGGTGGTTCGACGATCCTGCCGCCGGCGATCCAGATGTCGCGCACTTCGCCGTCGATCCCGTTCGCGGGATCGTACACCGTCCCAGCGGCGATTTTCAAGTACTCAATGCTCATATGAAATTTCTCTGGTATGCACGATTCGAATTGGCGACGCCGGAACGTGGAGGGCGGCCTCCAGGCTCTCGCGAGCGGCTTCAATCAGCTCGCATGAGCACCTCGCCCTTGCCCAGTCCGACCAGGTCGCCGCGAAAGAGAAGCATCTCGCCGTCGAGCGGACGTTTCGTCAACCGGGAAACCGAGGCGAGCCAGTTCGCGGCAATAAAGGCGAAGGAAGAGCGGCCGGTAGCGGCAGGCGAGTCGAAAGGTGGGAAGCATCTTGGGGGCTCGGGACCGAACAGTCCGATCGTTCCTCGGCGCATGCCCGCTCCGGTTCGGATCCCGCACTTGCCGAACACGAAGATGCTGCCGGCGATCATGCCGAACCCTGCCACGTCGCCGCACGATCCCCCCACGGCCAGGACCCCTCGCCGCATGGCGCTGCCGATCTCGTCGCCCACGTCGCCGCCGATCAGAATCGTGCCCCCGGTCATGCCCTGCCGGCTGCCCCGATAGGCCGAGCCGATCAAGTGCCCAGCGCGGCCCTTGATCTTGATCAAGCCCCCGTGCATCTCGCCGCCGACCCAATCGCCGGCGTCCCCCTCGACCACGATCTGCCCGCCTGTCATCTCCCCGCCGAGATGGCGGCCCGCATTGCCGTGAACGTGGATTTCCCCGTCGCTCATGCCGTAGCCGATGAAATGGACGCCCGCCAGGTCCCCCTCGAAGTCGATCCGCCCATCGGCCGGATCGCCCGAGACGCTGAACAACTCGGCGAGTGGCAGTTTCCGATTCCCATGGTAAACCTCCAGCCGCTCGATCTCGGCCAGCGACTTGTCGCGGAGCCGGTCCGGAATGACCCCTTCGACCTCGACGGGGACGGACGTTTTCGCATGGTAGCGCAAGGTCAACGACATCGTGGAGTTCGTCCGTTCTTCGTCGAAAACGAGGAGTCCTGGCGATTCCGTGGTCGACTCATTCGCGGCGGTACCTAACGCGATGCCGCCTTGAGTTCCCGAACCCGGCGCTCGATTCCCTTCAGGACCTCTTCATCGCTGGGAAAGGGAGACTCGAAAGCGGGACGCAGCGGGATCGGCACATCGTCCATGCGGTAGACGGTGCCAGGTGTGTTGATTCCGTAGGTCGCCGTGTGGAACGACGACGGTCGCGGCGCGGGTGGTGGGCGTGTCCTTGGGGTCCAGTGGCGATGTAGGGGATGCGGGCCAGGTGCTCGCGAGCGGCCTGGGTGAAGTTGGACATCGGGTCGCTGGCGATGATCAGCGCCGCGTCGGCCTCGCCGCGGCCGAGAGTGTCGGTCGTCGTGTACTCGCCCGGATTGAACCGAGGATAGCCGCGCGCCAGGTTGACCCCGAACGGATAACCGGTCCGCCAGGTGACGACGTTGTCCGCCCCGGTCACGTTGCCGTGGCCGCGCATCGGCTTGCAGACGAACCGGGTGTAGGCGTTCATGTCTCGAGTCAAGGCGAGCAGAGCGTAGCTGTTGAGGTGCTTACCGCGCGTCATCGTCAGGCCCATGCCGAAGAGGATCACGCCGTAACTGGCCGCTTTCATCCGCTCCATCAAGCTCTGCCAACGTGGCCAGGGGAACGCCGGTCTCGGACTCGATCTCGACAGGGTCCAGTTCCACGCCCTTGGCCAGCGCGCGCAATGCCCAGAGCGCCTCGAAATCCTTGCGCGGTTTGATCTGAATGAACAGGTCGGCAGCCTTGGCGCTCTTGGTCTTGCGGACATCGACCAGCACGCAGTAGCGGTCCTTGCGGCCTCGGGGGAGGAACATCCCCTTGGGCATCAGGCTGTACTTGGTGAAGTGGCGCGGGTGGCTCTCGGCGGGATTGGAGCCCCAGAAGATGATCAGGTCGCCGCGGTTCCTGATCTCGCCCAGGGTGCAGGTCACCTCGCCGACGTCCTGAAAGGCGACGCCCGAGGGCCCGTGGCAAACGCTGGTCGTCGTGTCGACGCAGCCGCCGATCCAGTCGCCGATCGACACCGCCACGCGCTGGGCCTCGGAGGTCGTGTCGCTGAGCCCGTAGACAATCGGGTACTTCGCCTCGACCAAGATCCGCGCGGCGCGTTCGATCCCATCCTCCACCGAGGCAGGTTGGCCTTCGATCAGGCAGGCCGGGCCGTCCTCGTGCTGATGACCGAAAAACCACGACTTCCCCAGGACACATGCACGCTTGGCCTCGGTGATGCGATCCCCTTCGACTTTCAGTGCGATGTCGTCGCAGACGCAGCCGCAGAAGGTGCAGGTGGCGTCCTCGACGATCTTGAATGCCCGGTTCGTTTCCGGCTCGCTCAGGCTGACCGTACTCATCGCTCGCATAACTCCCTGGGAACCAAAGCCTCTCCACCTGGTCAGCCGAGTCAGTGGGCTGCTGAAAACATCTCGGAACCGTCGATGCCCTCCATGATTGTACAAGCGATCAACCGAAACCGCCACCTCCATGCTCAATGCACGAGCCTTACCTGCCAGGGCCTGGCGTCCTCTCCGTTTGTGAATTCAGCTCCATCAGTTTCGCCGCCAGTACGGCGGCGATGCGCGTGCCGGCCTTCTCGGTCGTATGGCAAAAGTCGATGAATTCCAGTGCCTCGGAATCGGCGAAGGCACCGCTCAGGTCGAGGAACGCCGGGTCTGACGTCAGTTCGGGCGTCTGCCTGATTCGATCTTGAACCAGCAGGAACAAGGGCCGTGCCCAGCCGTATTTCGCGGCCTCTTCTTGTTCAAAGGGTACGAGCTTGGGCTTGGCGAAGATGACCGGCTGCCAGACGAAAAGGGGACGAAAGCCATACTGTTTTCCCAGCGCAACGACGAGTTTCACGTTGGCAAGATAACCGTCCAGGATGCCCCCCGCCAGTTTCCGCAAGTCTTCCTGCGGCGAGCGCCGGGTAAGCGGTGTCCGGCCCCCGCCCCAACCGCCGCCCGATCGACCCGGCGACCCGGAAGAAGCTTGAGTTCTTCACGAGGTTGCCCGCCAGCGCCGCCGTGAGCCGCCCCGGCGATTGCAGCAGGTTGAACTCACGAACGCGGTTGATCTCGTTGGTCGAAAGAGTCGGCTTCCCTTCCAGCAGGGCCGACGTGGTGTCGTTGACGCCGTCATAGAAAAGCACGAGGTCGGGCCGGTAGCCTTGCTGAAGCTCGCGAGTCAGCGCGATCAATTCCTGGGTGCTCACATAGCCGATCTCCGCCAGGTTCTTGACTTCAAGGCGAACTCCCTGCTCGTGCAGCTTCCGAGCAATGAGTGAAGGAATGGTGAATTCATCACGAGATCCGAACCCCCAGAGCGACGAGCCGCCGAGCATGAGCACCTTGAGAGGAGGTTTGATCCTCTCGGCCCGAGCTCCAGGTCGCCTGGGGTCGCCAGACGGCGCGGAGACCGTTCTCGTCGATCGTGATGGTCTGTCCCTGAAACGGCCGCTGGCGAAAGTAGACGTAAGGTTGCCAGCGATCGGAGAGCGCTTCCAGCTCGCGGTAATGGACCACCGGCCAGGCGGCACCGTCGTATCCCGCGGCCACGACGCGGGGATCGGGCCGCTGCGGCAGGCTAACCGTGTCCTTGAGCCAGAACGCCGCGCGCAGGCCAAGCTCGGCAATCAAGAGAAAGGCCAGGGTCACGCCCAGGATCGACCACGCCGTCCTGAGCCCGATCATGCCCTGTTTCAACCGTCGAGCAAGAGAACGCATGTCGCGACTCGGCTTGTCTTGCTGGAGTCAACCGGGATAACGTGATGAAGACGAATGTACGCGAACCTTCGCGGCCCGGGCCAGCCCGATCCAGCTCCTTTGCCTTTGACCACCTCTACCATGTCAAGCTCTCGATCGCCCTTTGACTTGCAGGGGACTCGAGCGGCCGTTCTCGGCGCGACGTCGGGAATCGGCCGGGCCGTGGCGCTCGCCCTGGCCGAGTCTGGCGCCGATGTGATCGTTCATGGCAGACGCTCGCCGCAGGCAGCCGAAGAGCTGGCCGAGAGCCTGCGATCGAAGGGCGTGCGGTCCCACGTCCTCATGGCCGATCTGGCCGACCGCGACGCGGGAGACACGACTGGTGGAGGCGGCCTGGGACGTCTGGAACGGCCTCGACGCCTGGTTGCAGATCGCCGGTGCCGACACGCTGACGGGTCCGAATGCCGGGCTCGCTTTCGACGCCAAGCTCGACCTCCTCTGGTCGGTTGACGTCGTGGCCACGATCCGTCTTTGCCGGGCGATCGGGCGCAGGATGAAGGCGCAGGGCCGCGGCTCGATCGTCACCATGGGCTGGGACCAGGCCGAGACAGGCATGGAAGGCGACTCGGGCGAGCTCTTCGCCGCGACCAAAGGCGCCGTCATGGCCTTCACTCGCAGCCTGTCTCTGAGCCTGGCGCCCGAGGTCCGCGTCAACGCCCTGGCCCCCGGCTGGATCAAGACCGCCTGGGGCGAGACCGCCTCCTCCCCCTGGCAAGACCGCGTCCTCCGCGAAACCCCGCTCGCCCGCTGGGGAACGCCCGAAGACGTCGCCCGCGTCGCCTGCTTCCTGGTCAGCCCCGCGGCGCAGTTCGTCACGGGGCAGATCGTCAGGATCAATGGTGGGGCAGTGCGCTGAGATTCGATGTTTTCTTGTAAGGTTGCGCGGTTTTTTTCGTCCTTTGGCGCTAGACGACCAGGACTCTCTGAGAACGGAGCGCCTTGATGCCCGGGAATCGCCGCTGCAACCGGTGTGGTAACGTGCTTCCAATCGACGCACCTGAAGGCATCTGCCCGGCCTGCATGCTTAGCATGGGGCTCGAGTTGGACTTCCGAGTTGCCGCCGTCGGTCAACCGGGTGGAGGAGAACGTCGCCTTCGGCTTCGAGCTGGCCCAGCCGGGCCATGTCCTGGACACCCTGACGCGGTTGATCGGCTCGATTCCTCGCGTCCTTCTGGCCGACACGGAGCCCGACAACTCCAGCGAGGCTATCAACAAGCCATTGTCCGACGCCGGCAACGTCATGGTGGGAAGCGTCGGCGAGGTCCAGGTGATGGACTGGGGCCTTGCCAAGGTCCTGAAGGAAGGGGGCGTCGCCGAGAGTCTCCGAAGCAGCCCGTACCCGAGGCGACAGCGGCTGGGCGGCGATCCGACAGGGAGGCTCTCGCCAAACTGTCAGCCGATGAGCAGAAGGCGTGGCGGACGCTCTGGGCCGATGTCGAGTCACTCCTGAAGCGCGCAGGGAGTCAGCGTTAAGCAAGCCGCTGGGCCGGGACTCGGCCCACCGGTTACTAGGGTTGGCTGACACCCACGAGGATTCGGGCTGCGTAGCGGATCGCGCGGGCCGATCGGGCGATGAATGACAGGTCGGTGCTCACGGTTCGCGCCGCTGGCGATCTGATTCGAGGCACCGAGGCTGATGAAGACGAACGGGCTGCCCAGCGGGGCGACGGTTTTCGTCACGCCCGAGGCACGGAACAGCTTGACGCGACGGCCGAGACCGTCGAGCACCAGGGCCAGTGGATCGGAGAGAGTGGCGCCGTTGTTCTTGAGCGTGACGTGCTGGACGAAGTACCGTCCCCTGCGCTGGGCCGAGCCCAGGGTAATCGCAAACTGGCTCGGTCACGTCGGCGCTGACGACCTTCTGGACTGCCGTGGACGCACTCGCGTTGAAGTCGGGCGTGCCGAGGAAGGAAGCGCTCAAGCTGTGAGAGCCGAGCGAGAGCTTCGTGGTGTTGAAGGTGGCGGCGCCCGTGGAATCGACCGGCACGACGGCCAGCGGCAGGCCATTGTCCTGGAACAGGACGAAGCCGTTGTTGGCGGTGTTCCCCGCCGACGGCGTGACTTGTGCCGTCAGCGTCACGAGCTGCCCGGCGATGGCGGAGCTGGGCGAGACCGAGAGTGTGGTCGTGGTATTCGCGGCGGCAACCTTGATCACGCTGGCCACATCGAGTTCGGATGCGCCGGCGAAGTCCTGGATGTGGACGCTGGTCGGGACCAGGACGGGCGGAAGAGTAGGTGTTCGTTCCCATGACGTCGAATCCGCCCTGGGCATTGGCCTGCGACCGTGCCGTTGGAGATGTGGCCGTCGCCCCAGTTGATCGTGGCCGTGAACTGGGCTGCCTTGGCGGCGACATCCGTGTCAGAGAACGTGGCGACAGACCCGGTGAAAGCCGTGCCGACAGTGGCATTGGCCCTCGCGGTCGCATTCAAGGTGCCATTCGGGCCGGGCAAGATAGGAGTGGCGTCGAGGATCGAGACCGGCTCGGGGTAGACGAAGTCATCCGTGACGACCAGGTTGTGGGTAGGCGGATTGTTCGTCGTCGTGCCGCTGGCCGTGGTCCCGTCGAAGGAGAAGAGGACGTCGGTCCCCAGAGTCAGGGTTACCTTCGTCACGATCGGGTCGTTGAACAGCATGCCCAGGAACTCTGGTTCGCCCTTCGCACCGACGGGAACGAAGAACTTACCGAGGCTCAGGTCGCCATGGAAATACTCGATGCTGGAGGTGTTCGCGACCTCGTTGTTGATGAAGATCGCGCCGAAGCCCCGCGTGCCGGCGAGGGCTGGCGTGGTGCCGGTGGCGCTTGGCAGCACGAACGACTGGTCGATGGTGTTATCGTTGAACATGGCAAACGTGTTGCTGGGGCTGAAGGCCGGGAACAAGCCCGGTCACGTTCGGATTCACATCAGTGAAGCCGTCATTGCTGACCGTGTACACCTCCTCGAAGAAGGTACCTTGCGCCTGGAAGCGATTGAGCGGAATTCCCACGGTCTTGCCCATGTTGATCACCGTGGTGTTCGCGCCGCCGCCGAAATCGGTACCGTCGACCTTCACGCCGTCCCAGTTGATAACGCGAAACCCGCCCGCTTGCGGGGCGGTTGCGGTATTTTTCGACCCACCAATGGCCGTCTCGAAATCAGAGAGCGCGGTGAATGCCGCGCCCGATGTGTTGGTGCCGCCAACGCCCGAGAAAGTCATCGGTGTGCCGATCGTGACCGGATTGCCGGGAACGAGCGTGGCCATCAAGCTACGCAATTCCAGAGACTCCCACTCGAGGCGATAATGGCATCCTCGCCGTCGACTCGCGGCATCGCATCCTGCACGCCCACGCGACCACTGCCGACCCAGGGTGGCGAACATCGTAGGGCTCCTCTCGATAGTTTTGAGTGCGACCCGACGCGAGGATGATGATCTCACGCCGCCTCTGACGCGCCATGTGACAATACCCTGTCACTACGTCACACGCCAGGGGGTGCCGCCGTGTGGGCCCGAAAGCCATCGCTCGATTGCATCTGCAAATGGGTGATGCGTGAGAGCGACTCTAAACGAAAACCAAAGCATTACTGCATGAACCGAAGAATCAACGATGACACGACAGAGGGCTAAAACTTGGGCTGTTTGCCATAGCCACGCTAGTTCCGCTCGTCGATCCGGGCCTCCCTCTGTCCCCTCCCCCCTCGCGGGGGAGGGTTAGGGAGAGGGGGCCAGCGCCAAACGATGGCTTCGAGGACTGACTCTGTCTCGGTCAGCACCTGATTGTTCCAGAAGCGGACGACACGATAACCGCGGCTTTCGAGCCAGCGCGTTCTCTCGCGATCATGCTCCACCTGTACGGTATGCTGTCCGCCGTCGAGTTCAATAACTAACCGTGATCGATGCGAGACGAAATCAGCGATATACGGGCCGATGGGCTCTTGGCGGCGGAGCTTCTCGTTAGCGAACCGGTGTGCGCGGAGATGCTTCCACAAGCAACGCTCGGTGTCGGTCATATCGCGACGTAGTTGACGTGCGAACTCACTTGCCATTATGCCCCCTCTCCCTAACCCTCCCCCGCGAGGGGGGAGGGGACAGATGCATCCGGTGAGAGCGTATTCGGGAAGCATCGATTTCTCTAGCTCACTGGCGGATCATTGAAAATCAGGCTAGCGGCCGATCAGTCTAGAATCATTCCGCTCCGGTCCCAGATGGCGATCGAACCAACCCACAGTCCGCTCGACGAAGTCGCGCCGGTGCTCGGGCTGGGAGATCCTGTGGCCCTCGCCCGGATAGACCACCATCCTGCGTCGCGACGCCCATCGTCTTCAGGGCGTGGTAGAACTCCTGTGACTGGGGGACCGGGCATTCCACGTCCCGCTCGCCGACGAGGATCAGGGTCGGCGTCGTCACGCGCTTGATGAATGTGATGGGCGAGCTGCGGGCGTAGACCGCCGGGTCGTCGTAGGCCGAGGCGCCGAAGAACGGGATCATCCACTGGTCGATCCCGTTCTGCCCGTAATAGCTCTGCCAGTTGCAGACTCCGGCGCCGGCGACCGCGGCGCCGAAGCGGCCGGTCTGCGTGACCGCCCACATGGTCATGTAGCCGCCGTAGCTCCAGCCGGTGATGCCGAGTCGCCCCCCATCCACCGGCCGGGTTCGCACCACCTCATCGACGCCCTTGAGGATGTCGCGGAGGTCGCCGTAGCCGAAGTCCTTGACGTTGGCCCGCGTGAATCGCTCGCCCCAGCCGAAGCTGCCGCGCGGGTTGGGCATCAGGACGTAATAGCCCCGGCGGGACAGCGTCGGCGGGGAGCGAATCCGCACCCAGCCACGCGGGCGTGACGGCGCTCGAAGGCCCACCGTGAACGACGACGATCAGGGGATAGCGCCGGCCGGGATCGATCTCGCGGGGGGAGAGGAGCCAGCCCTGGATCTCGAATTCGTCGCTCTTCCAGTGCACGCTCGTCGTCTCGCCCCACTCTGGCCGTCGCCTCGCGATTGGCGTGCGTGACGGCCCGCCACTGTCCCGGTGCCCCGGCCCAGACCTCCGGCGGCTGGCGGAAGGAATGGCGGATCACCGCCAGCATCGCCTGATCGCGCGAGGCCGAGACGCTGAGTGCCATACCCGCTGCCCGTCGCGGTGATCCGCTCGTCACCCTTCCAGAGCCGAGTCACGCCGCCGTCCAGGTCCAACCGGGCCAGACCGCTGCCGCCGTCGCGGTGCTCGGCGAAGAGGATCGACCGCGACGAGGGATGCCAGGCGAGCCAGCTCGCGCGAGCCCGTGCAGCATCGGCGTGAGGTTGCGCAGCCTTCCCGCCGGTCGCGGGCACGAGATAGATGATCGCCACCGGTGACCCCCTCGTCGCTCATGAGCCCGCCGATGAACGCGATCGTTGCGGCCGTCCGGCGACCAGCGGGGCACGGCCACCTGCATCTTGCGGGTCGAGGATGGACCTCATTTTCCCTGTCGCCATCGCCGAGTTCGTAGAGCTGCGCGATATACCAGTGGTTGTCACCCGATCCGTGCGCCGCGATGGCAGACGCAGCGCGTCGCTGTCGGGGGACCAGTCGAATTCGTAGACGTACATATCGGGCGGCGACACTTCCCGGACTCGCCGGAGTGGAGGTCGATCGTGCTCAGCCGTTGCTCGAGAACCTTCTCGTCGATCACTCCCGTGAGGGCCTCGCCGGGCTGAAGCGGGCCGGCCGCCCGGGAGGCGTCCCTCGTGAACAGGACGCCCAGTCGCGCGCCATCGGGCGACCAGCGCGGGTCGGCCAGCAGGCCGGTCACGGACGTGAGCCGCCTGACCTCTCCGCCCTCCGCGGGAGCGAGGTAGACCTGGAACTGCCCCGGCTTGTCATGATCGGAAAGGAACGCGACCCGCCTGCCATCCGGCGACCAGGCGATCGAGCGTTCAACGCACCCGGTTTTGCCGTCCCCCGCCGTGATCCGCCGCGGCGTCCGCTCATCGGCATCCGCGGCAAGGTCGACGACGAAGATCCCCGAATGCGGCGTCGACGCGCCGGCCTCATCGCCGACCTCCTCCACCCAGGCCACGCGCTTGCCGTCGGGAGAGATGGCCGTCTCGCGGTACTGGCGAACCTTCGCCGGCTCATCTTGCCTGCGTGGCGGGACGTTCCGGTCCTGGGCCATGACCGAGACGCCAGGAGCGGACCAAGCGACGAAAAGCACGAGAACGCGAAGCGGCAGGAATTTCATGGCGCGACTCCACTGCCTGGAGGTGGTCGGTGATCGAATGGCGATCGTGATTATAGTGGAGGCAGTAGGTCGGCGTCACGGTGTTGGATGTATCTGAAGTGCCCTTGTGCCAGATCACCAATTCTGGGCCAGACCCTCAGCGCGGCTTCTGGCCGCCTGCTGGATCGCTTGCTCCAGTCTGCGAATCTCGACGGGCTTGGTCAGGTGCTCGAAGAATCCCGCGGACTGGCTCTGGTTGATGTCTTCCGATGAGCCGAAGCCGGAGAGCGCGATCCCCATCGTGGTGCTCCTTGGAACGAAGCCTGCACATGAGATCGAGGCCGCTGCCGTCGGGCAGTTCGATGTCGCTGATCAGCATCTCGAAATCTGCTCCTCCGCCACGGCACGCAGGGCGTGTCGCCAGGTCGCTGGCGGTGCGGACGTCGTGGCCCTGATTGATAAGCGATTCCGACAGGTATTTGAGGGTATCTTTGTTGTCTTCGACCAGGAGAATTCGGAGCGGCTGATGGGCCGTCGCCAGGCCTGGTGCGAGCGGTTGTGCCGCGGTACGGCAAGAGCGGGCAGGCGACCGCGGGCATCTCGAGAGTGAAGGTGGCTCCCTTCCCCTTGCCCTGGCTCCAGGCTGTCAGGGAACCCCCGTGCTGAACGGTGATCGACCGGCTGATGGCAAGCCCCAGGCCCAGGCCTCCAAATCTTCGCCCGCGTCGCTGGCCCTCCTTGCTCGAACGGCTCGAAGATTGGCTCGAGTTGGTCGGGCTCGATGCCGATGCCCTCGATCGATGACCTGGATCACCAGCCAGGGCAAATCCAGCGTCGCTGGCGAGATTCGATGCGGATTTGCGACCGGATCGTCACCGTCTCGCCCGGGGGCGTGAACTTGATCGCGTTCTTGAGGAGATTCCAGAGGACTTGCTGAAAGCCGAGCGGGGTCCGCATCGATGTGGTGATGTTCCGCCTTGAGTTGTGCAATGAGCAGTGACATTCGCGCAATGCCAGCGTCGTCGCCACAGATCTCGAGGACGCGGTCGATCTGCTCGTGGGCATCGATGATTTCACGATTCAGGTGAAGCTTGCCCTGCTGGATTCGCGTGACATCCAGCAAGTCATCGATCAGCCGTGGCCTCCAGATCGGTGTTGCGACGGATCATCTCGAGCACCGACCGCATGGATGCGGGCGTCGAAGGGTCATCGAGCATCGCCGTCACGGTGGTGAGAATCGGGGTCAGCGGCGTCCGCAGCTCGTGGCTCAGCGTGGCGATGAAGCGATCCTTGGCTCGGTTGGCGGCCTCGGCCTCGGCGTAGGCCGTCTGATCCGTGAGCATCGCCGCTCTCTCCCGCTCGGCGTTGCGAAGTCGGTGATCTCCCGCAGAACGAGAACCCAGCCAGAGGAACCTCGTGACGGTCCAATCGAGAGAGCCTTGCACTGAAAGCAAGGACCTCGTCGGGACCAGCACGGTCGATCTCGAATGTCCCCTCGCGGCTTTCCTGGAGCCTTCGCAACCGAGCGGCAAGTTCCGGCCAGTTGTCGAATGCCGCGGTCGCCCCGAACCCGAGAATCTCCGCTTCGGACCGGCCAACCAGGTGCCTGGCCGCTGGGTTCAAGCGAAACGATGCGAGACGCAGGAGTCCATCACGATGACGGGATCATCCATCAGCTTGACCACGGCGGCCCAGGCCACGGCGTCAGGTCCAGGAGTCGGAACCGGATAGAGCGCGGGCAGGAAGGTCAGCCCGGTCACCGCGAACGACGTCGAGACCAGATCGACGGGAATGAATCCGAACATCCGTCTCATGTCGGCGACGTCGACTAGCCACGGCAAGAGCACGCCGAAGAGCATGAGCTCGGCCTGAGCACGGTAAATGCCGCTGAACCGGATCACCGCCCGAGCCAGCAACACCGTCGCAGAGCCGCCAGGGCATAACAGTAGGCGAGGGTTGCCCAGAAGCCGGGTCCGAACGACCTGACGGCGATCTCGGCCCCGTTGATCCTCTCGTTCGACAGACGCAACCAGTAGAGATGGTGCCAGGGATTGGTCCACGCCAGCACGATCAAGGGGACAGCCGCGGCACAAACCACGCCCATCCGACCCACCCGCAGCCAGCGACAGACCGGTGAAGCGGAGTACGAAGGCCACCAAGCCCAGAATCGCGACAAACGTGCCCAGCAGCCGGATATCGATACACAGACGCTTCATGGCAGTTCGACGATGGTCGGCTCGAGCGCCGCGCCGACCGCCCAGAGCGTCTCGCCCGCCATCATGATGGCGAACGGCCGGGGCCATCGGCATGTCCGGCGTCGCCAGGCAAGCAGGTCAGTCCGCATGAGAGCACCGCGGCGATGCCGATAGGAATCGACTTCGGGAACGCTTTGGAAAGTCATCATCCCGGCTCCGGCCATGCCAAAATGGTAGCGGCCGTCGGACCCCTGACCTGATGGCGCACGTGATGCTCGATCCGAACGGGAGTTGACTCACACCAAGCCGTGTGTGATCAGACGAGAGATGGGGCGGCCTCGCCACGCCTCAAATCCGGCTGTAAGCCACCGGTGCATCATGCACTGACAGATCATTAATCCGTGGTGGCCTAAGAGAGCGAGAGCAATCAGGCATGTTAACGATAGAGGGGCGAATCCACAAGTTGAAGCTCAAGAAGATCGACCTTTTTTTTTCATAAGCGTACTTTCTTCTTGACTTGACTTATCTGGGAGGGTAGCTTCAGGGTTATCTCCTTGCTCAAGGTGGGCATTCAGGCTGGCTATGGCGGCCCCGCTGTGCGAACGATCGCATGGTTGGGGTGTTTTTTTTTCGCCCCTGTGTGACGTCCGGTTCGATGGATTTTCCGAAACGTGGTCGTTCGCAACAAGATTTGGTTATCGCATCTCAGGGATCTTGCGAGATCCGTTGTCACAACGACGTTGTTCTCAGCACAGCGAGAATATACGGCCCGCTTTCACTTGGATAGGAGGTTGACACCATGTGGACAGGAGTGTGGGCCCTCGAAGATCGTCGCATGAGAGCATGGCCAACTCGACCAGGAGTGATGCCATGGGCAAGGGTTCTTGTGGTGGCGATATGGGGAGTGTCGCTCGCCTTCGCCCTAGCGACCCTGGTAAAGGCCCAGGACGATCGGGGATGGCTGGGCCAGAGCGTATCGAGGCCGGTCCCGTTGACATCGTGATTTCGCGAGGGTGTCACGCTTGCACCGCCAGAGGCACCCGAATTCGGAATTCGCAGTGAATGGAAAAGGAAGATCCCATGAGCCAGAACACTGCCAATCCTTACGACCAGCTCCATGCCCGCTCGTTGTCCGACCCCGATGGGTTCTGGGGCGAGATGGCCGACGACATCTCCTGGATCAAGCGCTGGGATCGCGTGCTGGACGATTCCAACCCGCCCTTCTACAAATGGTTCAATGGCGGAGTTATGAACACATGTTATAACGCCGTCGACCGCCATGTTGAGGCCGGGCGCGGCGAGCAACCGGCGATCATTTACGATAGTCCGGTCACAGGTACCGTAGGGACGATCACTTACAGGGAGCTGCGCGACCAGGTCGCAGGCTTCGCCGGCCTCTGCGGGGACAAGGCGTCGAGAAGGGAGACCGTGTCGTTATTTACATGCCGATGATCCCACAGACACTTGTGGCCATGCTGGCATGTGCACGGCTGGGCGCCGTGCACTCGGTCGTGTTCGGCGGTTTCGCCCCTCACGAGCTAGCAACCCGCATCGATGACGCCAAGACCCCGAGTCGTCGTCTCCGCGTCCTGCGGCGTCGAACCGAACCGCCTGGTCAAGTACAAGTCGATGCTCGACGCCGCCATCGAGGAGTCTCAGCACAAACCAGAGCGCTGCATCATCTTCCAGCGCCCGCAGAGAAGGCCGCACTCGTGCCGGGCCGTGACATCGACTGGAACGACGCGGTCGACGGCGCCATCCCGGCCGAGTGCGTGCCAGTCAACGCCACGGACCCGCTCTACATCCTCTACACTTCCGGCACGACCGGCCGGCCCAAGGGTTCGGTCCGTGACAACGGCGGCCACGCCGTGGCGCTCGCGTGGACGATGAAGAATTTCTACGATGTCAGGCCGGGCGAGGTGTTCTGGTCGGCCTCCGACGTGGGCTGGGTGGTCGGACACTCCTACATCGTCTATGGCCCACTCCTCTACGGCTGCACCACGGTCGTCTACGAGGGCAAGCCCGTGGGCACGCCCGACGCAGGTGCCTTCTGGCGTGTCATCGAGCAGCACAAGGTCGCCACCCTCTTCACCGCCCCGACCGCGTTCCGCGCGATCAAGCGTGAGGACCCGCACGCGGAGTACATGAAGAAGTATGACCTCTCACACTTCCGCGCGCTCTTCCTGGCGGGCGAGCGATCCGACCCCGACACTCTTCAGTGGGCGGAAGAGAATCTAAAAGTCCCCGTGATCGACCACTGGTGGCAGACCGAGACGGGCTGGGCCATCGCGGGCAACCCTCTCGGCGTCCATCGTTTTCCCGTCAAGTATGGCTCGGCCTGCCAGCCCATGCCGGGCTATGATCTGAGCGTGCTTGGCCCCGGGCTCGAGGAGACGTCGTATGGCGGCACGCGGCGCACTTTTCTCGAAACTGCCGCTGCCGCCGGGCACGCTCACGACGCTCTGGAACGACGATGAGGGGTTCAAGAAAACGTACTTCAGCACCCATCCTGGCTACTACGAGACGGGCGATGCGGGCTACATCGACGACGACGGCTACGTCTACGTCATGTGCCGTACCGACGACATCATCAATGTCGCCGGCCACCGGCTCTCCACCGGTGAGATGGAGGGGATTCTCTCGTCCCACCAGGACGTTGCCGAGTGCGCGGTCATCGGCGCCGCCGATGAGCTCAAGGGGCAGGTGCCCCTGGGCTTTCTGGTGCTCAAAGCCGGCGTCGACCGCCCGCACGACGAGATCGTCAACGGGGCCATCCAGATGGTCCGCGAGCAGATCGGCCCGGTCGCCGACTTCAAGCGCGCCGTGGTCGTGGACCGGCTGCCCAAGACCCGTTCCGGCAAGGTCCTCCGCGGCACGATGCAGAAGATCGCCGATCGTCGGGACTACACCATCCCCGCCGCCATTGACGACGTCGCCGTCCTGCTCGAGATCGCCGAGGCGCTCACCGACGCGACGCCGAACCAGGAAGCATCACGGTCTACCGAGATTCCCGAACCGGTGGACCTGCCACCAAGTCCTCACAGCCAAGCGATGGAGTGAACCTTGTCCTGAGATTTGCCGAAGTGGGAAATCGCAAGTTCTGGGATCGACGTACGCGAAGGGAGGACATCCGATTCATATCGCTCATCAGCCTCAAGGTCGAAATTGGAGGTCTCCGAAAGCGGGGTCAATACGCCGGGGTTGCCGAGTTCCGGGGCGGGCACTTGCAAAAGGCCTGACGGACTTGCGACTGCTGATCCTTTGGGGTAACCCGATCTCCGATGACGGGCTGAAACACTTGCGGGGTCTGAAGGATCTTCGGCAACTGGATCTGAGCAACACCCAAGTCACGGATAGCCGGCTGGTCGAGCTGAGAAATTTGACCGGCCTCGATAGGCTCGACCTTCCGAACAATCCTCAACTCACCGGGGCTTTCCTCGAGTACGTCGCGAACCTGCCGAATCTGACAAGCCTGGTTCTGCCGGAAGCGGCATCACGGACGCTGCCCCGCGTCGTCTGAGTCAATCCAAGACTGTACAATCGCTGATGCTGGACCGCACAGCGGTGACTGACTCCGGCCTTTCCCATCCACGGGGTCTTACGAGTTTACGAAGCTTGGATCTCAGCGAGACAGCGGTGACCGATGCAGCGATTCGCCGGCTCTGCGAGTCGCTTCCTCAAGTCAGCGTGAAACCGCCCAGGTCAGAGAGGTAAAAAAACGAGCGGCACGCAACGCTGACCACAGGTCGCTGCACTTGCACAGGAACGGCGGCGGTTAGCATTCGACGATCTCCGCAATCTGATTCAGATCGTCTGATCACAGCGGACTGTTTCACAGTCAAACCGCAATGGAATGGCAGCCTACTGCGCTTCGAGAGCGACAGGGGTCTCGTGCACAGCCGTTGCAGGGCCAGTAGACCGATGATCGGTCTTGGCGGGCGGGCGGGCTTCGGCGATCTCGACCTCGGCGCGCTGGCCGAGTTTCAAGGGGGTGGGTTCCCGGAAGGCGATGCGGACGGGGAGAACGCGGGTGTCGGAGAAGCGGCCGGGGTCTTCGGGGCGGGTGCGGCGGGGGATGACGGTGTCGGCGATCTCTTCCACGATGCCGCGCCAGGAGCGGCCTGAGTATCCTTCGGCGGTGATGGTGGCGGGGCTACCCTTGGCGAGGCGGGGATGTCGAACTCGTCGATCTCGGCTTCGATGCGGAGGCGATTCAAATCAACGATCTTGATCAAGGGCGTGCCCTGGATGACGGTTTCGCCGGCGTTGACCTCGCGGGCGATCACCACGCCGTCGATGGGCGCCCGAAGGCGGGTGCGGGCGAATTCGGCCTGGATGCGCTTGTAGGCGGCGACGGCCGCGGCGCGGCGGGCGCGGGCAGCGGTCAAGTCGGCCTGAGCGTCTTCGCGGGCCTGGGCGGTCTCGGGATGCTGGTCGGGAAGCCGCTTGACGCGGGCGAGCTCCTGATCGATGCGAGACAGCTCGGCGTCGATCTCGGCCACGCGGGCCACGGCTTCCTCGGCCATGGCGCGAATCTCATCGCCTCGGAACTGAACGAGCAGGTCTCCCTTGTGAACCACCGACTTCTCCTGAACCAAGACCCGCGTGATCACGCCTGCGACCTCGGCGCCCAGGCTCACCAGGGCGCCGGGGTAGGCGACCACGCGGCCCTCGGCGACGATCAATGGGCGGGCTGTCGGGCGTTCGGCCGGTGCCCGTGGCAAGGTTCGGGGCTGGCCCAGGCGCCGGCTTGTCGGCTCGGTCGGTCAAGAAGGCGAGCGATCGTGGCAGGGAGAGCTCGATGGTTCCGGTCCGGACGGCTTGCCAGGCCAGCAGGCCGGCCAGGCCCAGGCCGATGCCCGGCAACACGATCCGGCCCAGAAACATGGTCGCCGACATGGGTCATGCCTCCAACGATTTCAAGCTGCCGTCCCGCATCAACAAGACGCGATCGGCGATCGAGCGAACGCCCGGGTCGTGAGTCACGATCAGGAGCCCGCGATGCTCGGACCGGGCAAGGTCGCGGAAGAGGTCGAGCACGTGGGCGCTGGCTTCCGAGTCGAGGTTGCCCGTGGGTTCATCGGCCAGGATCAAGGGAGCCTGGCCGGCAAGCGCCGGGCGATGGCGACTCGCTGCCTCTGACCGCCCGAGAGATCGCGGGGACGGAAGTCGCGGCGATCGGCCAGGCCCACCGCGTCGAGCACTCGCTCAGCCTCGCGCCGGGTCTTGCTCCGGCTCCGCCAGCCCCGGATGTTGAGGGCATATTGCACATTCTCCTCCGCCGTCAGCGAAGGGAACAAGTTGAACTGCTGAAAGACGAACCCGATCGACCGGCGGCGAACTTGCCACATCCGGCCTGGCCTGCGGTGGTCAACCTCGCGGCCCTCGATCACCACGCGGCCCCCGCCGCGCCCAGCAGGCAGCCCAGGATGCAAAGCAATGTCGTCTTGCCCGACCCCGAAGGACCTTCCAAAGCCACGACCTCGCCACGCTCGAGCGCGAGCGAAACCCCGCGGAGGACGGGCACTTCGTGCGGGCCCTCGTGATAGGTCTTGACGATGTCGTGGGCTTCGAGAACGGTCATGAACGTGTTCCTTGGCTGCCGCGTCGAACCCTCGCAAGAGAGATCATGAAAACTCGGAATCGGAGAATGAACCACAAAGGACACAATGAGCACAAAGAAGATACACAAATCTGAAATCGATCGATCAGCGGGATCAATCTTTGGCGCATGGTGTGGTAGAGCTAATCAACAAAGTTCGGGGTGAGGGACCGAGCCGAGATCGACGGCATTCGCCTGAACACTGACTGAATGAGATCGTCTTTTGACGTCTTTGTGTCCTTTGTGCCCTTCGTGGTTGAATTCCGTTGCCGGCTTCGGAGCGACGAAGCCCGGACTGGATCGGCATGAACCCGTGCACTCCCCAATTGCGTATTGTTGGCGTCTATTACCCCCGAAAAACCATGGCCGGGTCGAGCGAGGCGACCTTGCGAAACGAGAGCATTGCGGCGGCAAGGCACAGGGCCTGGGTGCCCAGGAAGACGAGGACGCCGACAGTCGGCGTGACGATCATCTTCATGTCGAGCCTGGCCAGGACCGGCTCGAGGCTGAACGTGAGCACAAGGCCGAGGATAAAGCCCAGGGCCGAGGCGAACATGGCTTGCTCGCCGATCAGGCCATAGACGTCGGCGTCGCGGCCGCCCAGGGCTTTGATCGTGCCGAACTCGGCAAGGTGCTCGGTGGTCGAGGCGTAGAGCGTCTGGGCCACGATCACCACGCCCACGAGCCCACCCAGAGACACGGTCAGGAAGATGGTCAGGCCCAGGCCCGTGCTCTCGATCCAGTATCGGCGCGAGATCGCGGCCCATTCGGCTTTCGCGTGCACGTCGTTGTAAGGCAACCGGCGCTGGATCTCGGCGCGCACGGCCGGGAGGTTGGCCCATGGCTCGAGCTTGACGATGATGAACGTGGTCCGGCCGCCAAGCTCGTCGGGAGAGAGCGTCTGGGCGAGCTGATAGTCGAGGAAGGCCATGGGGTTGGTGGTGAACGAGCGGGCGTCGCTGCGTGCGGCCGATGATCTTGAGCCGCCGGCCTTGAAACTCGCGGTAATCGCCGACCTGGAACGGACCGAACCGGCGCTCGGCCGAGTCATCGAGCATCACGAACTTGCCGCGTCTCAGGTTGGCGGCGCTGCCCTGCGTGATATTCCAGGGAAAGCCCCAGCGGCGTGAAATCTTCCAGGCCGTAGTAGATGACCGATTCCCTGGCACCCGAGGGGAGTGCCACCGTGGCGTACCAGACGATGAGGTTATCGGCCCGGGCGACGCCGGGCACCGAACGCACGCGCTGGAGGTAGGTCTCGGGGAACGGGTTGGCGAAATCGACGTTGGGCGTATTGCGGGCCATGACCCAGAGGTCGGCGCTCAACTTCTCGATCGTGATGCTGGCGTTTTCCAGCAGGCCGAAGAAGAGGCCCACCTGGATCAGAGATGAGAGCCACGGCAAAGCCCACTCCCAGCACGGTGGCGACGAACCGGGTCTTGTCGTCCAGCAGCATCTTGAGCGCGAGATCGACCATGCCATGGCGCCTTTACTTACTTACACAGGGGTAGCGGCCGTCGCCGACGAAGGGGCCGAATCATGCCGGACGAGACGAGCGACCAGCCAGTCAGGCAGCCTGGCGATCACGGCCATGAGCACCGCCATGGGCCAGGGAAAAGAGACCATGCCCGCTTTCCGGCCGACGATCGCGCGGCTGATCCGACCGGGCGGCCGCCTCGGCCGAGATCTCGAACGGGGTCGCCGCGGCTTCCATGGGGGCAATCGAGGTGGCGACGAATCCGGGACAGATCGTGGTCACGACGATCCCGCGTTTCCGCAGCGCGATCCGCAGGCCCTCCATGTACAGGTTGACGGCGCCTTTGCTGGCGCAATAGGCCGATTCGCCGGGCAGGCCCTTCCACGACGCCAGGCTCGAGACGGCCACAAGCTGGCCGCGGCCACGGTGCGAGCATGCCCGGCAGCACGGCTTCGATCGAGTAAACGACCCCCAGGAGGTTCACGCGAAACGTATGCTCAACCTCGGTGATGTTAAGAGGAGAAAGCTGAGTCGGCACGCCGAACCCGGCGTTGGCGACCATGACGTCGACCGGGCCGAGCGCGCGATTCGATCGCCTCGATCGCCTGATGGAGGGCCGCCCGATCACCCACGTCGGCTGGCGCGGCAAACGCGATCCCGCCTTGCGCCGGATCGTGGCGGCCAGCTCTTCGAGCAGTTCAGGCCGCCGCGCCACGAGACCGAGCCGATAGCCACGCGAGGCAAGATCGATCGCCAGGGCGCGGCCGATGCCGCTGGAAGCGCCGGTCACCACGGCGACTTGAGACCCTCTCGATTGGACGGAGCCAAGTGATGCGGCGGCTGATTGCTCATGGTCCTCCTCGTCTCGCCTCGTTTCTCGTCCCCGGTCCGGCGCCGGTCAGAGCCCCTGCCCTGTCAAACCGCGCGGAGCACCAGGCAGGTATTGCTGCCGCCGAAGCCGAACGAGTTCGAGACCGCGACGCCGACGCGGTGCGGGCGCGGCTGGTTGGCCACCAGGTTGAGCTTCACATCGGGGTCATGCAGGTTGATCGTGGGCGGGATGGCGCCTTGTTTCATGGCGGTCAGGCAGGCCAGCGTTTCGATGGCTCCGGCAGCGGTGAGCAAATGACCGGTCATGCTTTTGGTCGAGGTGACGGGAATGCGGTCGAGGGCATCGCCGAAGACCAGGCGCAGCACGGCGGCCTCGGTCGCATCGCCCACGGGTGTGCTGGTCGCGTGGGCGTTGATGTGGTCAACGTCCTCGGTCGAGACCCCGGCGTCGGAGAGGGCGCCTCGAATCGCGTTACCTGCCGGCGCGGGGTCCGGACTGGGGATCACGTGATGGTGCGCATCGCTGCTGGACCCGCAGCCAGCCACTTCCGCGTAGGCCCGCGCCGACCGCCGCCGGGCATCCTCGGCGCGCTCGAGCACGAGGGCCACGCCCCCTTCGCCCAGGACGAAACCGTCCCGGCCGCGATCGAACGGGCGCGAGGCCGCGCCAGGGTCATCATTCCTGCGCAGAGGGCCCGAAGGTTGCCGAACGTCGCCAGACCGATGGGCGTGACGGCCATCTCGCAGCCGCCAGCGACGCAGAGGTCAACCAGCCCCAGCCGCAGCCACGTCCGGCCAATCTCGAGGGCGAAATTGCTCGATGCGCAGGCGGCCGAGAGGTTCAAGGCCGGGCCGGTGAACTCGAGGGCACGGTGCACCCGCTCCAGGGTCGAGGCGAAATCCTGGGCGGGATCGAGAACCCGATTGCCGCCGCGCTGGGCGTCTTCCTCCCAGAGCTCCATCCACTCGGCCCCGATGCCGAGCACCAGGCCCACTCGCAGTGTCGCGATGCCGGCCCCAGCAGCCGGCGTCCCTGAGGGCGGATTCCACACACCAGAGCGTGGCCTGCTCGAGGCGTGGCAAGAGTGCGAAGGTGGCCGGGTCATGGCTTGGGGGGCAGGGAACGGCGGTCACCTGGGCGGCGATCCGGCTGGGGAAATCGGTGGTGGGAAAGCTCGTCACGAGATCGACGCCCGAACGGCCGGCCAGAAGGCTTGTTTCCACGGTGGCAAGATTGTGTCCCGAGGGGCGTTGACCATTCCCACCCCTGTGATCCACACGGGTTCGTCGGTTCTCATCATGCGTTCTCCCGGCCGCCGTGAGCCGGCGGCATCACCAGCTCGACCCGCAAGCGGCCCGCCGCATCGGTGCCCAGAATTCTTGATCGCACGGCCGGCGCGGCTTTCGCGAAGAGATGCGGCCGGGGAATCGCTGAGCCCTCGTGCGCAGCGTGGAGGGAAAGGCCCGGGGAGACCAGACCGTTCTTCTCTGGCTGATCCGCCCGAGATCGACCGAGAAGCTCGCCGAGCTTGGTGAGATCTACTGGCATTGGAGGAGCCGGCTTCTGACTTGCCGCCAGCCGCAGGCGGGGCCGGTCGACGTGCCCCGCGGCGGAGCTTGCCGGAACCAGTGCCAGGGCGAGCGCCAGGCAGCGGCAAGAGTTTGTCGGCTCACCTTGGGGGTCGGGGACATATTCCGGATGCCAGCCGCAGAAGACCAGGCAAACGCCGGGAACGATCCCGCCCTTGAGCCAGGTGAGTGCCGTGAGCAGACCCTCAAACCCCGAGAAAAGGCCACCCCCCAGGCCCAGGTTGGGCCCGTGAAGACCCAGGGCCAGGCTGAGCGTTCCCGATGGCGAGTGGAGGGCGTAATGCGGAATCAGGTGAGGAGAGACCCCCCAGACTCCCTCGGCCCGAAATCGATTGAGGGCGATCACCAGGTTGGACCGGCCCACGTATCGACAGGCGGTCAACAGGCCCCAGCGATCGAGGCGGCGCTGGTGTGCGTTGTCAAGCATCGGGAGCAGCCTGGTAACGGCGGCGAGCGCTGTGATCGTCTGGTCATCGGACTGTCGCAACACAGAAGGCTGAACCGGCGGCCAACCTTCGGGCAGGGCATCGGGGCGGCGGCGAAAATCGGCAATCTCCGGCCTGGTGAGAGCACATACGACGTGCCCTTCAGCCTCGGCTTCGAGGCCCGTTGCTCCCTGGGTCGCCGCTCGGCTCGCTGCGCCCTGTGCTCGATTCACGATCACGTCGTTAACCCTCGCCACAGTGGCCGCTCGCACTCCCGTATGGGAAGTGGGCGAAAGACCGCGAGCCGACCCAGGCTGTCCGCAATATCCTTTGCCAGCAGGCTGATGATGACGATTTACGGTTTTTCCGATATTCTGACCAGCCCGATCGGCGATCGGCTGTCCGTCCTGGCCGTGAAGTCCCTTGTGTGTTCGCTCGTCGAATCCTCCGAACTTCCCAGGTTCGCCAGTCGAGTGAATCGGACGAGTAATGTCGAAGCTTCACGACCCGATCTTTGTTTGCGTCGCGTTTGCCGGTGAGCCAAGGAGAGGCCATGCCAGTCGAGCTGCCCATGGACAAGCTGATGCGTGCCCTGCGCAGGACAAGCTGGTGCGGATCTTCGAGGATTTTGAAAGGGCGCACCCGGAGGCTCATCTGAAGGACCTGGTGATCGACGAGATGGGTCCGGGCCGCGAGATCACTGTGGGCGGACGCCGAGTGATCAATTTCGGCTCCGACAGTTTCCTTGGGTTCGATCGCGATCCGCGGGTGATCGAGGCGATTCGCCGTGGACTCGATCGCTGGGGGTCTCATAACGGGGCCTCGCCGCGCGTTTGCCAGCGTGAGCTCCAACATCGAGGCCGAGGAGAAGCTTGCAGAGTGGCTGGGAGTGGAGTCAACCTTGATCTATCCGTCGGTCACCCTGGCCAATCAAGGAGCGATCCCCGCGCTCGCGGGCCGCAAGGACGTGGTGGTGATCGACGAATTGGCCCACAACTCGATGCAGGAAGGCGCCAGGCTTGCCCAGGCCGGTGGCGCCGGATCGCGACCTTCGCTCATAACCGCCCTCTGGCCCTGGAGACAACGCTTCAGAAACTGAGCCCCTATCGGCTTGCCCTGATCTGCATCGACGGAGTCTACAGCATGAGCGGCGAGATCCCGCCCATGGCCATTTATCAACGAAATCGCCCGTGCCCGAGATGCTGTGTTGTATATTGATGATGCCCATGGCACCGGCGTGCTGGGCACGCATGGCCGGGGCACCGTGCTCGATGCGCTGGGCGGATATGAGAACACGTTCGTGGTCGGATCGCTCTCCAAGGCGTTCTCGTGCGCCGGCGGGTTCATCGGCTGTAGCAGGCCGTTCCAGAAGCTACTCAAGATGCGATCAAACAGTTATATCTTCGGCGGTCCGGTCGTGCCGGCTTACCTCGACGCGATTTGCGCGGTGGTCGAGATCTTGCGGTCGGAGGAATACACGCGGCTGCGCGAGCGGCTGGATGGGTTTGTGGAGCGGCTCTCTCGCGGCCTGGACGGCCTGGGCCTTCGGGTCATGGGGGGGGCCACGCCGATCGTGTCAGTCCTGGTCGGCGATGAAGCCGACACGCTACGGGCAGGCAAGTTTCTCTTCGATCAGGGCTTTTATGTTCAATCGGTACTGTTCCCGGCCGTCCCCTACCATGGCGGCGTGATCCGCGTGCAGTGCAACGCGAATCACACCGAAGAGGCGATCGACGGCCTGATCGGCGCGTTCGCAATGCTGAAGCAGGTGATCTCGCTTCCTCGAAGAGAAGGAATGGACGGCCCGGGCGGGTTCGCGAAATTCGGGATGCTTGAAAAGGCCAGCGCTTTTTATGCCAGGCGGTCAGCGGGGTGAGGAACAATGAACGCGACACGGCTCAAGGTGCTGGCGATCATGCTCGTCGCTGTCATCGTGCTGGCGGTCGGTGAGACGCTTCTGGCCAAGGGAATGAAGCAGGTGGGTGATGAAGGCGGTCGCTGGACCGCGCAGGTGATCGCCACGGTGAGGAACGTCTGGGTCTGGGCAGGCGCGGGCTTGCTGATCGTCCACGTACTCCTTTACATGACTGTCCTCAGCCAGGCTGACCTGAGCTTCGCTCTGCCGCTCACCGCCGGCTCTTATCCCCTGGCCGCGCTTCTCTCGAAAACGGTCTTGCACGAGAACGTCGGCACCGCCCGCTGGCTGGGAACCGCCCTCATTACCCTGGGCGTGGCGATCGTGAGCGCGGGGGAAGCGACGGGGCAGCCCTAAACGGTCGGCCGCGGATTCTCTTCACTTCGAAGCCAAGCGCATTCCACTCGCTCCCACGGTCCCCGTGGGAGCGTCGTCCGGGACGCTCTGCGTCCCTTGCCTTGCCCCTGGGACAACGCGGAGTCCCGTGCGCACGGGAGCATTCCCACGCAGGAGCGTGGGAACGAGTTTCACGATTCCAAGGCTGAAGCCGCATTATCAACCACTCAACAATCAACGACGATCACACGCGACCATCAGGCCGCCGTCAACCGCAGATCGTCGTGGGCGGAAGAATCGACATCCTTGGCGGCAAGCTTTCCCTGGATCAGGTCCAGAAGCTGGCCCAACCGCCTGACTTCCATCAGCTCTTCCATGGCCAGGCGGATCCGGAACTGGCGCTCGACTCTCATGACCAGGCCAACCACGTCAACCGAGTCGAGCCCGAGGCCTTCGCGCAGGTCGGAGGCGTCGTCTGCCAGGTCGTAAGATTCCCCCATCTCGTCTTCGAGCAAGGTCACGAGCGTCGCCCGCAGCGCTTCACGATCCATCATGAGCTGCTCCCATCGGAAAACCCATCGAGGCCGATCACGACCAACATTTTGCCGACGACGCCCGGCTTCCCTGCCGGGATCGAATCGACAGACTATACCGATTCTCCTGATCCGATCAACTCCGTCTCAGCGTCGTCCACCGCTGCCCCCTCCGCTCTCTTCCCTGCAAGAGCCCGGCATCGTGCCGGGCTGCGTGATGTAGGATTGAGAGAAGGATCAGTCGGAGACGTGCCCGTGCGGCAGAATGTAGCCAGAAGACAGAAGCTTGTTGATGATCGCATCGACACACTCTTCTACCGAAAGCTTGCTGGTGTCGATCGTAACTTCGGCGTTCGTGGGCGGTTCGTAAGGGTCGTCAACACCGGTGAACCCCATGGGCTTGCCCTCGGCCACCGCCGCGCGGGCCTTGGCGTACATGCCTTTGACGTCGCGCTTTTCACAGACGTCGATCGGAGTCTCACAGTAGATCTCGACGAAATTGCCCTTCGACATTTTCCGGGCCTCGTCGCGGATGGCCCTGTAAGGACTGATCACGGCGCACAGAGTGGTGCCCCCATGCTGGGCCACCAGGCCCGCCACGTAGCCGACACGGCGAATATTCGTGTCGCGATCTTCCTTGCTGAAGCCCAGTCCCTTGGAAAGGTGAGTGCGAATCTCGTCGCCGTCGAGCAAGGAACAGTTCCGTCCAAACTCGGCGAGGCGCTCGATCAGGGCGTGGGCAATGGTGCTCTTGCCCGAGCCCGAGAGGCCGGTGAACCAGAGCGTCAGCCCCTGCCGGAAGCGGGGGGGATTGGTCTCGCTCAAGATCTCGGCCACGGCCGGCCGGCTGAACCACTCGGGGAGCTGAAGACCCTTGGCGAGGTACTTCTCGCGGACCTCGGTGCCGGAGATATCAGCCGTCCTGGCCCCCTTGGGCACTTCGTCCACCGGGCTGTACCTGTTCTCATCGGGAAGGAAGACCATCTGCTTGAAGTTGACCATTCCCATGCCGATCTCTTTTTCGTGCTTCGCCATCGATTCCTGGGCGGCGTAAGGAGCGTAAAACGGCTTGCCGGTCGAATCGTTGCCAGGCCCGGCGTGATCCCGGCCCACGATGAAGTGCGTGCAGCCGTAATTGCGGCGAATGATCGCGTGCAAGAGCACCTCGCGAGGGCCCGCCATTCGCATAGCCAAGGGCAGCAAGCTGAGCACCACCGACTTGGGATCGTAGTAATTGTCAACGAGGGCGCGATAGCACCGGACGCGGGTGAAATGATCCACGTCGCCCGGCTTGGTGACGCCGACAACGGGATGAATCAACAGTCCGCCGCCAATCTGCTGAGCTGCCCGCTTGGTGAGCTCCTCGTGGGCACGGTGGAGAGGATTGCGGGTCTGGAAGGCGACGACGCGAGACCAGCCCAGTGCCTGGAAATGCTCACGCAGCTCTGCCGGGGTTCGTCTCAGCTCGACGAAGTCATAGTGGGGCGGCGTCCTGATCACCTCCAGGCGGCCCGCGGCGTTGTAGTTCGGCTGGCGGTCAAGGTGGGCGACCGCCGGGTGCTTCTTGTCGAGCGTCCCGTATGCGTGCTGTGCTTCGTGGCTCTTGTCGATCGCGTAGAGCTCATCGATGTGCAAGAAAGCCAGCAGATTGCCATAGACGTCGCGCAAGGCCAGGGGCTTACCTTCGGCGATCCCATTGCCCGGCGTGACGGGCAATGTGACCGGCAAGGGCCAGAGCGTGCCGTCGGCCAGACGCATCTCGGTGACGACTCCGTTGTAGTCGGCCTGACCCATGAAGCCGCGCAGCGGCGAAAAGCCGCCCACGCTCAAGAGCTCAAGGTCGCAGAGTCCACGCTCGTCCAGAGTAATACTGGCATGGTCCTTGGCGGTCGCCTTCATCTCGGCGGCCCGCTCAGGGCTGGCGACCAGATCAACCAGCTTGCCACCGTAGGGAGTGTTCAGTGCCACACTTGAAGTCGCGGTAGAAATCGTCAGGCTCCTTTCAATAAATTCCCATTTGATCCGGTAAGAATTCGTAACGTTTCCGATCTATCATATCGTCCACTCGCGTGGAGCGGCTTGCTCGACAAGCTGGGCGATGGAGGTTGAATCGAGGACACCGCGTTCGACGGCTCGCACCCGCTTCCAGACCGAGGCCAGAATGGCGGCCGCCGCGCGGTTTCCCTTTGTGGCTTCCTGGTTGATCTCGTCGGGACCGTCGATCACGGCGAGAACTTCACCGAGAGAGATCGCAGCGGCCGGTCGTGCCAGCCGATAGCCTCCCGCCGCGCCTCGCGTGCTGATGACCAGCCCCGCGCCTTTCAACTGGAGCAGAATCTGCACGAGGTAGCGTTCCGGAATCGCATGGGATTCCGAAATATCGCGAATGCGCAGAGGCGGTGCCTCTGGGCCCTGCTGTGCCAGTGCCAGGAGGGCCAGGCAGGCATATTCCGCCTTCGCCGAAATCTTCATGGAACCGCCAATCCCCCGCGCCCTGGCCACCGCTACCGACGTTCCGATTGTCACAGTTGGCTGCTGTCCAAGGAGTGCAGTCCGCACTCGGTTTTGGCCTGTCCGGCCCATCGTCCCGCCCGCTCGTCTTCGCCGGCCCCCACGCGACGCGTGCAGGGCCAGCAACCGATCGACGGGTATCCTTGATCGTGCAACGGGTTGTAGGGCACGCGATTGGCCACGATAAACGCCCAGACGTCGCGCTTGGTCCAGCTCAAGAGCGGATTGATCTTCACCAGCCCGAACTTGGCATCCCAGCCCACAACCTGCGCCTTGGCCCTGTGCGACGACTGATCAGCCCGGATCGCCGAAATCCATGACTCGTATCCGACCAGGGCACGCCGCAACGGGACGATCTTGCGATCGTAACAACACTGGTCTGAATTCGATACGTAGAGTGGTCCGCCATGCGCCTGCTCGTATTGCGCCACGGTTGAGTCGGGCCGGATCATCTCGACCTCGATCCCGTACCGCGTCGCAATCTGGTCGCGCAGGGCCAGCGTTTCGGCAAACTGGTAGCCCGTGTCCAGGTTGAAAATGCGAACCCTCGGCTCGATCTGGGCCAGCAGGTGAATCAGGATACACCCTTCCGGTCCAAACGCCGTCGCCATGGTGAGTCGAGGAAAAAATCGTTCGACCCCCCACCGCAAGATTTCCTCGGGCGTCGCCTCCGCGAGCCGCGCGCTCGCCTCCGTCATCTCCTCTTGGGCCGGCATCGTTGCGAGAGTGAGCATGGTGTTCCTGGCTCCCCATGGGTTCGGATGGCCCTAATCATAGGTAACCTACAGAACAAAGTCAACATTGAATGGCTGAGAGGCGGACGCTGGGGCCGCCCCCGACGCCGAGGTCGACCGCTGCGACCAGGAAAGTCCGTCAAACTGCCCGCCCATTGGGTTCAGAGCCCGCCCGGCATGCCACCCCACCCGGAACCCTCTCCGAAAACCGGAAAGCGGGCCAGACCCCGCGAAGCCGATGCAGCGATTGTCCAGCTACCATCGCTTCATGGTCAGGTCATGGGGTCTCTCCGGCGAGAGCGAGGACCTTTGCGCGAACATTGGCGCTGACGTAGAACCCCGCCTTGTCCAATTGGTCGAGATAGGGACCAATGGCCGTGATCAGCCCAGCCTGTTTGGCCTTCATGAGGACGCCTAGCGTGCCGGTAAAACGTAGGCCCAGTGTCCGAGCGTGAGTCCGCGCGGCGGCATCGTCGAGAATCAGCAACGGGTCGGGTTTTCCGATCGCCAGCGCGAGCGCCTCACGCTCACCTGAATCCAGGCCTGCCGCGACACGGTGCAGATCGACGGGAGCAACTGACTCGACGATGACCCACGGGATTGCGTCAAGGGAAGGGACATCGACCCCTTTCAACTTGCCCTGACGCAACTCATCAACGACCGCCTGCGGTACGATCACGTGCTGATACAAACGCGACAGGCAATCGAGGCAGCCAATCTGGTGCAGATACTGAAATGGCGTCGTATTCGAGATGACTTCAGGCATTTCTTATCTCGTCCAGCAGTTCTTCTTCCGTCTGCTGAAAGGTGGCAACGCCGTAATCGCCAAGCCGCGAAAGAAACTCAACCCGCGAAATGCCGGCGAGGCGGGCCGCGGCCCCCGACGACATCTTTTTCAGCTCGAACAGCTTGACCGCCGCCAGCATCCGCAATTCCGCACCGGCTTCTTCTGGTGATTGAGCCACGGCGGCCAGCGATTCATCAGGAATCGTCAACGTGATTTCGCACATCGTGTACTTCTCGCTGGTTGAAGGGCCGCTCTGAAGTGATCCTCATTTTAGCGATGCCCGATACAAACTCAAGCCTATCAATCCATGCGGGTACCGCGCCGTCTGGAGCGACCGGTGCCTGAGGCGACCGGCCAGGGAACATGCGGGTTACTTCGGGGTGTCCCCGCCTGCCAGACGAAACCGGGGCACACCGGAGCTTGGACACAATACACATCCTCAAATCAATGAGTGAACGACCCGGCTCGCCTGCGGGGGTCCAGCTTGATGAGCCGCCAGCTCGGCCATGTTGCCGCCGCCCTCGGGTCCCAGCTCGCGGTTCTATCAGGTCGACGTGGTGCGTGCGACTTGCGAACGTAAAAGCCATTCGAAGAGTTCAGTTAACAGCGCAAGGCACGTCCCGTCGTGTGCCCCGCGCCACTCGAGCCGTGAGAGCAGTCCGCAGCCCCGCCTTGTCGCGGTCAAGAATTGAGTATGGTGTCCCCGGAACTTGTGGAGTATGGTGTCCCCGGAACTTGTGTCAGACATGATCAGCCGTCGGGAGAGGACCGGAGTCGGGCTCTTGCTCCGGGGATGTGGAAAGTCCCTGACTAGGAAGTGCGGGGGGGATCTTGGTCCGGACAGTACAAAGCTGCATGACGAGATGTTTGCCCTTCTCCGTTAGAGACCAGTGCGCCCTTAGGAGACCGGTGCGGTCTGACGGAGTGACCGATATCAAGCCCAAGGCAATGAACTGGATCTTCATCGTAAGAAGCGAATCTTCCGATAAAGATGCGTCGTATTCCTCCCCAGGGGTCGGGAAGACGAACTCCGCGGTTTTGCTCCTTACCCTGTCTTCCGGCGGGTTATCAAGCAAGTAAGGCCCGATGTTACGAAAAAGCGCCCTCCAGGTAAAGGTTGCCTGCTGCCGTCCTGATTTTCCCGGGTGGACGCCAGCTTCTGCTGGTTCCAGCAGGGGGCCGAAATCGTCAATAGGAGAACCCGGGTATTTTGTGGTAGATTGCGGCTCCGGGGCTCTTTGGAGGATGAAATCTCGGCATTAAAGGAGTCAACCCATGGATGGGACAACGACCAAGCTCAAGGAAAAACTTGACCAACTCCTGCACGAGGCGGCGGAAGTTTCGGTGGCGCTTGATCGGGTGGAGGGCACCATCGTGGGGGTCCCTCATTACTCGGTCATCGAGGGTCGAGCCCATGAACTGGGCCAACAACTGAGCCGGCGGATCCAAGCACAGCATATGGGCGATCTCGCCGCTCACGCTGCTGCCTCGGCCAAATGCCCGGAGTGCGGCACCCGCTGCGACACTTCCCGCAAGAGACGTCGGGTGAGGTCTGTCGACGGCACTCTGACCGTCGACGAGCCGGTCGCTCATTGCCCCAAATGCCGTCGGGGCTTTTTTCCCCCTCCGGGAGGCGCTGGGCTTTGACGCTCGAGAACTGACCCCGCTCTTGGTGCAGCGGATCGCTGTCGCCGCCGCCGAGGCACGCTCGTTCGACCGGGCGGCGATCGTCATGAAACAGGTAGGCGATCAGGGGGTTTCCGCCAAGACGATCGAGCGGGTGGTGCACGACGTCGGCCCCGAATTGGCCGAGCGTCGCGACGCCGACCCCAAGACGGACGAGGCCCTGGCGATGCGTCCTGCCAGCCCCCCCGAATTGGCCGTCGTCGAATGCGATGGGGGGCGGATTCGCACCCGCGAGCCGGGGCATGGTCCCGGCGTGCATTCCACGACCGAAGGCTGGCGGGAGACCAAGAACGCCGTCCTGATCCGTGCGTCGCGTACCGTCTCCATCGACGATCCTCAACCCGAGCCACCGGCGTGCTTCTGCGACTCGGAGCATGTGGCCAAGATCGCCGAAACCGCGGCGCTCTCGGTCGCCTCGTCGTCGCCTGGCTCAGCTCCGAATCAGCCTCAGGAGGACGGCCCCGAGCTAGCCAAGCCGGCTAAAGCCGACGATTGGCGCCCCAAGCGCCTGGTCCGTACCGTGCTCGCCAGCATCGCCGAGTCAAAGGTTTTCGGCAAGCAGATGGAGCGCGAGGCCAAGCGAAGGCGATTCTTCGAGGCCGACGCCAAGGCGTTCCTGGGGGATGGGTTGCCCTGGAACTGGTCGATCTGGAAGAAGCACTTCCCCGACTTCACGCCGATCCTGGATTTCATCCACGTGCTGAGTTACCTGTTCCTGGCCGCCAAGGCGGTTCACGACGCGCCCGAAGATGCCTGGAGCCAGTACCTCGTCTGGATGCGCGGTGCCTGGCAAGGGGACGTGGCGCAGGTGCTTGAGGAACTGCGGGCTTGGCAAACCAAGCGCGGCGTTCCCGATAAGGATACGCCGGAGAGCGACCCGCGGCAGATTCTGGCGACGACGATCAATTACCTGGAGAACAACCAAGACCGCATGAAGTACCCTGAATATCGCCAGGCCGGCCTTCCGGTGACGACGGCCTGGATGGAGTCGCTGGTCAAGGAGATGAACTACCGGGTCAAAGGAACGGAGATGTTCTGGAATGACCCCGACGGCGCCGAGGCGATCTTGCAAGTGCGGGCGGCATCGCTCTGCGACGATGAGCGACTGGCCAAGCACCTGCGCAGCCGCGCGGGCTGCGCCTTCACCCGCCGACCTAAGTCACCCAAACTCAATCGCAAAAGAATCCGAAGCTGACGTCCACCCGATTTTCCCCCATACGGGCTGGATATCGTTACGATCAGATCTGTCTGTTCATTCAAACCTGCGAGGTCCGAAATCTGGTAAGGTGAAGCCTCACTCGTGAGCTTTGCGAGCTGGGACGTGAGGTCCTGGTTCTGCTTCCGCACCTCATTGAGCTCGGACAAAAGTGCCGCGTTCTCAGAGACTTTATCCGTACGGACCCAGCCGACCGCGGGATACCTCTTGATGGCCTTCTGCACGTTCAGCGACACGAGCCCAGGTAATTGATCGGCCGATGTCCAGAACTTGACGAGCCTTCCCTGCTTTGCCTTATCGCGGAACGCCTCGAGCTTGGCTCGACCCTTTGCGGTCTGTTCGGACCATTCCGCAGGAATCTTTCCCGGATCGCCGTGAATCAGAGCTATCACCTTGATCCCGTTGCTTACGGCGTATTCGTATTCCTTCTCGGTGTAGGAGAAACCGTCGGTAGCCAGGGACCCGTAGCGGTTGGCGATGATGAGGAGATAGTAGTCGCAGTCGTCGATGACCTTCTTGATGAATTCAAACTGCTCTTCATCCGCCGCAGGGAACAGTTCCATACCGGCCGGGATGCAGTCCATCTCCACGAGGGTTTGGATCACTGCTCGCCTCGCCTCTTCGAGATCCGTGTAGGTGGAAGAGACAAAGACTTGGTATCGTTTGTCAGTCATATCAGCCGCCTGCCGTGGGAGCCCGTTGCACCTGAACGGGTGTATTATCCAGGGGAGGCGTCGGGAAGTCAACGAAAGGTGGCTTAGCGGGGACAGACCCGGTTTTCGGGTGGCTTCGCGGGGACAGACCCGGTTTTCGGTTTTGACAGCTTCGCGGGCATGCCATCGAATAGACATTCAGCGCAGGGATGGTCGAAGTAGGCTTTGCGGCCCGGGACCGGTATAGGGTCAGCAAACGCTATAACCCTGGCGGCGAATCGCAATGGCCAGA
The DNA here is from genome assembly GCA_963813575.1 of uncultured Planctomycetaceae bacterium. Taxonomy (GTDB): domain Bacteria; phylum Planctomycetota; class Planctomycetia; order Isosphaerales; family Isosphaeraceae; genus Aquisphaera. The sequence continues at coordinate 154,338 of CAWFAF010000038.1, read as the reverse complement.
ATCAAGTCACCCCGGGGCGGCACGATCGGGCCGGATATGTTGCATACTTGAACTGTGGCGTGTCGCCTGCGGTCGCCGCGGCTCTTTGAAAACTCGGATGCGGAAACCAGGAGGCGAGGCCCGCGGAGCCTCCGCCGCGGCGACGTCATTGCGACAATTAGAGCGAGGAAAACCATCGCACCGGTTGTGCGCGATTCCGTCGCCGCGGCGAATGGGAGGGATTTACCGAGATATTTGGATGCACCAAGCGTGGGGACAATGACGGAAGGAAGTTCGGCCGAACGCGGCAAGCCGCTCTTGAAGACGGGAGAGATACGCGAACGCGGAACAAGAAAACGCAAAAATCGAAGCCAAACTCGAAAGACGCAGAACAATGGCCCGTCAAGGCTTATGTCAATAATGGCCCGAAGTTGGGCAAAAATCGAACCCAATTCCAGCGATGAGAATGAATCGGTGAACCGCGGCGCCGCGAGATGGCGGGTGCCGTCGGACCGCTATACGATTGGGGTCGAGGTGAGCGACGATGGGGATTGCAGACCATGAGCTGCGGATGCTTTAAGCGGTTGGCGGAGGATTCGCTTGACTTCGAAGCCAGGCGCATCCCACTCGCTCCCAGGGTCCCCGTGGGAGCATCGTCCGAGACGCTCGGCGCCCCTCGCCTTGTGCGTGGGACAACGCGGAGTCCCGGCGCACGGGAGCATTCCCACGCAGGAGCATGGGAACGAGTTTCCGGAAGGTCAACCAGAACCCCGGTCCCCGCGCCGGGATCGCGCTTCCCCACGCCGTTTACACTGGTGAACAGATGCTCGAAAAGCATCCCAAAAACTGCCATTTCCGCCATTTTTGGCGGCCTGCTGTGCGGCTACCAGAGGCAAGGCTCGCTCGGCAACACGTTGCGGCATCACGAGATCGGACAAAATCGGTGGTCGGCCGGATCGTTCAAAACCGAGTGCGTATAGGTGCACCGAAACTGCCACATCAACTTTTCCTGATTGTACACTATCTCAAGTGAAACGGGAGCGGTCGGGATCGCCGCGCATCGACGCGCCGGCCCCGATCCCATTGGTCGGCTGCATGAGCCTTCAAGACGTCTGTACAGGAACCATCCAGGCTGGGATGTTCTGCTCGTGGCGGCGAATCTCCTCGTCGAGCAGCATTGTCTCGGCGATCGCGTCCAGACCCTGCAAGAGCCGCGAGCGCTGGGTGTCGGGGACCTGGAACTGGAACTGAAGGTCGGAACCATCGGGTCGATGGAGTGTGAGCGTCTGGGCGTGGAGGTCAATCGTGGCTTCCGCTGCCGGCTCGTCGCGGGCTGCTTCGGCGATGGTTTGCCACTCAGATTCGGGCAGTTCGATGGGAAGCAGGCCGTTGTTGTAGGCGTTGCCCTCGAAGATATCGGCGAAGCCCTCGTTCTTCCCGGGCGCGATCACGGCCCGATAGCCGGCCTGGGCCACAGCCCATACGGCATGCTCGCGGCTGGAGCCGCAGCCGAAGTTGCGGCCGACCACAAGGATACTGGCATTCGCCGCGTTTGGACGGTTCAAGGGGAACTCGGGGTCGAGTGGACCGTGCTTTTCAGGATCGTCGATCGGAGGCGCGCCGCCTCTGACGTAGCGCTTGTCGGCGAAGAGCAAAGAGCCATAGCCGGTTCGCTCGATGCGCTTCAAGTACCGAGCCGGGATGATGAGGTCGGTGTTGACGTCGGTCCAGTCGAGAACCGCAATCCGGCCGCGGTGGATGGTAAAGGGCTGCATGGAGTCCTCACGTTCAAGGGCGGTGTGTGCGGGGATGTTCTTGCCGGTTGGATCGGCACCTCAGCCGAGCGACGGCTCGGATTCGAGCAACTTGCGGACGTCGGTGAAGTGGCCCGTGACGGCCGCGGCGGCGGCCATGGACGGGCTGAGGAGATGCGTTCGGCCTCCGGGGCCTTGCCGGCCTTCGAAGTTTCGGTTGCTGGTGCTCGCGGCGCGCTGGCCTGCCTGGAGCTTGTCGGGATTCATCGCCAGACACATGCTGCAGCCTGCTTGCCGCCACTCGGCGCCGGCCGCGGCGAAAACCCGATCCAGGCCCTCCGCCTCTGCCTGGTGCCGTACTTGCTCGCTGCCGGGAACCACGAGGGCCCGAACACTGGCAGCAACCTTGCGACCCTGGAACACACGAGCCGCGGATCTCAGATCCTCGATCCGCCCGTTGGTGCACGAGCCAATGAAAACAACATCGACAGCGATCTCGCTGACGGGAGTGCCCGGCTTCAAATCCATGTAGTCGAGTGCCCGGCGGGCGTCATCGCGTGCTTCGACCGCCAGCTCCGTCAGGTTGGGAACATGGCCCGTCACGTTAACCGTCATGGCGGGATTGGTGCCCCAGGTTACCTGTGGAACCAATGTCGAGGCGTCGATTCTCAAATGACTGTCAAACGCCGAGGGGTCGTCGGTGCGCAGCGTCTTCCAGTCATTGCGAGCCGCATCGAGTGCTTTTCCCCTGGGAGCAAATGGCCGATGGCCATGAGAGAGGTATTCCAGCGTGGTGTCATCAGGCGCGATCAGGCCCGCCCGTGCGCCGGCCTCGATCGACATGTTGCAAATTGTCATGCGCCCTTCCATCGAGAGAGCCGAGATCGCCGGCCCGTAATACTCGATGACATGCCCGGTGCCCCCGCCGGTTCCAATGGCGCGAATGATGGCGAGGATGATGTCCTTGGGCTCGAGGCCGGGGCGAAGGCGGCCGTCCACCTCGATCCCCAGCGAGAGGGGTCTGGCTCCCTGCCAGAGCGTCTGGGTTGCCAGCACGTGCTCGACCTCGCTGGTACCGATCCCGAAGGCCAGGGCACCGAACGCGCCATGGGTGCTCGTATGGCTATCGCCGCAGACAATGGTGGTGCCGGGAAGGGTCAGGCCGAGCTCCGGCCCAATCACGTGCACGATGCCTTGCCTGCCGCTGTTGATGTCATAAAGGGCGATCCCGAACTCCCGGCAGTTGGCCCGCAGAGTTTCAACCTGCCGGCGCGAGAGGGGCTCGCGAATGTCGAGCTGATTTTCCGTGGGCACATTGTGATCAACGGTCGCGAACGTCAGCTCGGGACGCCGCACGCGCCTGCCGGCCAGGCGCAGGCCATCGAACGCCTGAGGACTGGTCACCTCGTGGACAAGGTGACGATCGATGTAAAGCAAAGTGGAGTCACCGGCGGCCTTTACCACATGGCGGTTCCACACCTTCTCAAATAAAGTTTCTGACATGCCCTGTTAACCTTCTAAAGGGAGACTCGGATTCATGCGAGCCATCTCGTCGGCGTGGTAGCTTGATCGCACGAAAGGCCCGCTGGCGACCTGGGCGAAACCCAGCGAGCGGGCGATCTTTGCCAGTCCATCAAACTCTGCCGGCGGCAGGTAACGAGCGACAGGGAGATGACGGGGCGACGGCTGGAGATACTGACCGAGGGTCAGGAAATCGCAGCCAACCGACCTCAGGTCAGCGAGTGTCTCGATCAGCTCCTCGGTCGTCTCTCCCAGGCCGAGCATGAGTCCGCTCTTGGTACGCGTCTGAGGGCTGGATGTCTTGACGTATCCGAGGACGTCGAGACTGATTTCGTACTGGCTCTTGCGCCTGACGTGCTGTTGCAGGCGGGCAACTGGTCTCGAGGTTGTGGTTGAACACTTCCGGTTGAGCCGAGAGGACCAGATCGATCCGATCGTGGTAGCCGTCGAAATCTGGAGTGAGGACCTCAATCGTCGCCCCCGTGCGCTGGCGAACCGCCAGCACGCATTGCCGGAAGTGCTCCGCGCCGCCGTCGCGAAGATCGTCGCGAGTCACTGACGTGATCACCACATGGCGCAATCCCATACGCTCAGCATGCCTCGGCCAGTCGCCAAGGCTCGTCGAGGGCCACGGCTTCGGGTTTGCCGCGCTTTGACAGCGCAAAAGCCGCACGGTCGAGTGCAGGTCTCTCCCAAGATCATGAACGTGGCCGTGCGTCTGGTCCAGCATTCCGAGCGATTGGGGCAGCGCGCGCTTTCGCAGATCGTCTCCAGCCCCAGCTCGCTGATCAGGTTCCTGGTGAAGTAAGTGCCGCCGGAACTGGGGATCGGCCGTTTCAACCAATCGGGTAGCCTGCGCGCCCTTGCCTGGTTCTCCGAGCTGGACGGTGCCTCATCTGTCGCTGGCGACGCGGGCAAGAGCGAAACCTCATCCAGGACTGGGAGCGTAGGCATGAGAGAGAACCTTCCGCCTGATCATTGGATGTTGCGTGTAAACATGATGACGACGTAAATCGAAGGCAATCTCGACCGAGCGAATGAGCGCCTCACGAACCCTGGACATGGAGGTGTGCCGCTGTCGGCGAGACTCCATCGAAGTCTGGCGCAGTGAGCCACGCTCCACACCCGGCTCGTCCAGAATATCGTAGAGATCGAGGTATGGCCCTACGTTCAGCGTAAAGCCATGGTAGGCAATCCATCGGCTGACGGCCACCCCCACGGAAGCGACACGAGCTTGTCCCAGAAAGACGCCTGGTAAATCCGCGCAAGGTTCCATGAAGGTCGAATTCATCGAGCACCTCAAGGATAACCCGGTGCAGCCGATCGACATAGGCCGTGAGGGTAAGACCTGTTCTTTGCAGGGGCATGGCCAGGTAAGCCGCAAGCTGGCCGGGCAGATGAAGCACGCAGCCACCGCCGCGATTTACCCAGTGGACATTGATTCCCAGTCCACGCAGTGTTTCGTCGTCGGGGACGATGTGGAGCCTGCTGCCGGACCGTCCCACGCTGAGTGTGGGCGGGTGTTCACAGACTACCAGCGTGGCGGCACCGAACTCCTCGACGTCGTAAACCAGTCGTCGCTGAAGCGACTGGACTTCCTGGAAGTCGGCCACTCCCAGCAAGTAGATTTCCAGTGGGGAAGAGTCGGGGGACGGCTTCATCGGCGATCGATCCCCCGGACGAAACGGGGCTGTCACGGGCATCACTCGGGTCCCCCTGGCTCGGAAGACTGAGCTACTGTACAACCCCAAAAGCCTGCGGGGCAAGTGCGCTTGGCAGGCGGACGGTAATGTCGTGGCGGCGCCTGCGTACGAGATGCCTACGCGCGAGGACTGGGCCGGGTCGTGCTCAGAAGTCGTTCGCGCTGATGATCTCTCCGCCTGCGACTGACCCGAGGGCTCGCCACAGGCTGCCGGCAACCGATTCTTTCACAAACCGAACGCTACCGTCTGCCAACAAGGCATTGACACCGCCGGGATGGTAGCTTCGACTGGTTACGGCAGCGAAAGTTGGGCCGCCGTCGGATTCTTTGATCCCGATCAGATCAAGGTCGGGCGGAGGTTCCGCGCCGAAGTAGAACGACGCAGTGGATTCACCACAAACCTTGGTGTTGGGCGACCAGGCTGTGGTCACGCCGCTCTGATTGACCTGACCGTCGGCCCAGGCAGTATGACCAGAGAAGTCTTGCGAGCACATGCTACCGTTGCTGATCTGGGGAAGCTGACCCGGGGGTATCGATGGATCAGGTATCTGCCCGGGACTGGTGATGAATCCGAAAGTGCCGCACTCAGTTCGCTCAACCTGGCGAGTCTTCACTTCCGAGGCCACGAAAGTATTGCTCATCCCGTCGGTGAACTCGGACTGGCGGCGGCTTGTATTGGGTGAAAATGCAGTGCGGTTTGGGAACATGGCGAAGCCGCCCCAGACGTACCAGTCGCCCAGGCACCACCCGTAAGAGACGACGCCAGTCGATGCGCCGCTGGAGTCGAATGGATAGGGGTTAACCTCGCTGGGGCATACGAAAACAGAAAGTTGAGTGGCTGCTACGGTCTGGTTGATGGGTGCCTGAAAAGTGGAGCTCCAGTTGATCGCATTGAAAAGAGTTCCCTGCTCGAGAAAGGGCAGAATACGGGCGTTCAGGCTCCAACCACCAACCCAGTCCGGCGTATTGCCCAGACCCGCGAGCACCAGCGACGGGGGGTAAGCTCCGTAGGCGCTTTCGTATTGCTGCAGGCCAAGGCCAAGCTGCTTCAGGTTGTTTGTGCACTGAATCCGGCGGGCCGCCTCTCGCGCTGACTGCAAGGCTGGCAGCAGAAACGACACCAGCAGCACGATGATGGCGATTACCACCAGCAGTTCAATCAGGGTGAATCCTGCCTTGTTCGTTCGCGACATTGGAAGCGCGGACTCCCGCAAGGTTACAACCCTTAAACCCCGCACGCAGGCTCCGGTCGAGGCAAGTCTTGTCGTTCCAGATCGCCATTGTCAATCAAAATCTTTACAACCCGCTCATTATCAACCCTTATCTTGTCAACGCAGCCATGAGATCCCTCAGGAACGAGGCGGAAGGAATGAAATCACAAGCTATAACGCCGGTTCGCGAACAGCGCGGGCGCCGCTTGAAGCAGGCAACAGACCACACGCGGACTTCGTGTGCCGGTGTTTCCTGCTGGGCACAACGTATGATACTCCAACTCGCGCTCCGAGTGAACAGCCGATTCAGCGCCCTCAAATTCTTTGTTACATGCAAGACTTCATCGTCTTCTAGGAGATGCATGACGGCATCGCCCTCTCGTTCAGCCTGGATGGCATTCTTCAGGACCGAGGCGGGCCGGGGTGCGCCTGAGCGGGTCACGGAGCTTGAATCACCGGGCAGTCGTTCAGAAGTCGTCTTCCCTGTTGCTCGTCGATATGTAACTGATCAAGCAGTCGATGCCGCACTGACCGCAAAACTGGATCGATTTTCGCGAACTCCCCATCCTCCAGTGGTATTTGTCCTCCAGCACGCTTGTCGTGACCTCCGGCGGAGCCCAACCCGTTGACAACGTCCCGCAGAACCTCGCCGGCCCGTCCGCCCAGGATGGCGGCTCGGAGCGAGAGTTTCAAAACACCCTCAAAAACACCCACTGCAAGCGCCCAGTTCACCTGGTCGAATCGAATAAAAAAATCGGCGATCTCAGCGATGATATCGGGTTGCGACACCTCGCCGCACCAACTGAAAACCAGATCGCGGTACAAGAACGCATTGGACAGGGCATTCTGAAACGTGGCGAAGTGGCTCTGGGGGAGCTTGGGATTCTGAATCCTGGCCAGCAAATCCTTGTCGGCCCTCGGGAACAGCCAGACAAGTGCTCCGTCGTCCAGCGTGCTGGCCTCCCGAGGGTAACCGGAAGTCTCGGATTCAATGCCATAAAGCAAGGCGGTTGCCAACTCGGGCGCGACCAGCACTCGCTGCTCCATCAGGTAGCCCGTGACCATGGTGCTCGTGGCACCCATGTGCGTTCGAATATCATGGAAGAGAACACCGTTCAGGTTCCCTCCTGTCTCATGGTGATCGATCACCACGTGTGGAGCGGCCGCTTCGCTCAGCCGTCGGCCTGTGTGAGGCTGGCTATCGACCATGATCACGCCGGTCTCGGGATCGACGTTCACAGTCTCGACCGGCGCCAAAGGGATATGAATCAACTCCACCATGGCGCGGTTTTCAGCCCTGGCGATCATGCCCTCGACCGTCAAGATCACTGGCTTGCCTCGCTGGCACGATTCGATGAGCGCTTTCAGTCCGAGCATGCTCGCCAGCGAGTCCGGGTCGGGATTGACGTGAGAAACAATGACCACGCGCCGAAATGGCGTCAGGATCGACAACAGCCGTTCCGAGCGGTTCCGGCGGACCAAGACTTGGCCGCCGAGAGACTCCCGTGGATCAGGATCCGCCGTCATCGCAGAATGCGTCCGAATACGAAGAAACGCCATGCAGCTCGAATCACCACGCGAATGAGCGATGGCGGAAGGGTCGATCACGTATCGAGTCTACGCCAAGTTTCGCTCCGTTTGCCAGCCAGGGACACCCAGGCGGCGATCATCCGGCCTCGCCCGCCCACCTGCCAGGCCGGCTCCACCAGGTCCATAAAGATCAGGGAACGACGCCGCGCCTGGCATCGCCTCGCGCCTTCTTCTGCTGATAGTAAGACTCAATTTCCTTGACCATTTCTGGATCGATCGCCGATTCCGAACTTTCGCCTTGGCTCCCTTTCGCAGAAGCCGGAGCACGAAATCCGTACTTCCTCTCGACTTGCTCGATCACCCGATTTAGACCGACGTCAAACCGGCCGCGTTCGCTCGGGCTCAGCTCCAAAATGCCCAAGGTTCTGGGGGCCGGCCTGTTGGCAAGTGAGATCAAGAGTCCAAGCCCACAGGCTAGCACGAACGCGTTAAGCCAGACAGAGCGGCGTTGCAGCCGTTTGAACTGTTCGTTCCTCACGGGACCGGCGTCATGTGCGGCGTTCATCGCCGGCGTCAGGCTGTTGCCCGCATAGAGCATGATCAAGGTGCAAGTCAGAATGACCATCGCCTGAATGCCCACGACTGTTCCTCGGTACTCCGGAAAACAAAGGGGAGAGGCGACGCAGGCGGGCAGAGCGACTGCCCCGGCGATGGCTCCCCACATGTAATAACGCGGCAATAGACCCCGTAGAAGCCTGGATCTATCTTGAAGACCCAGGACGCTTAGGATCGTTGGTGCAACGACGAAGGAGAAGAACATGATGCTCCCCATCCAGGCCGACAACGCCAACGTGTAAACGGAATCAAAAAAACCGAGTAAGAAACGCGCAGACACTCGTGCTTGTCCCCTCCTCGTGAGCAACGGCGACCATCTCCCGCCGACGAGAGCACTGGACCGATTGCCCTTATCTCACTTAACCTACGCGCCGCGCCTGTTGGCCGCAATGATATGATTCTTGGCCTTCTAGTCGGCCGGCGCCGATTTCCCGTCATCGCCATTCCCAGCGAGACCGGCCGCGCAGGCCGGAGATCAGGACGAAAAGCGTCACCCAGACGAGCGCGGCGCAAGCCGAAATGACACATCCCGTCCCCAGGCCGGGAGGGCGATACTGCAACATGATCGAATGGCGACCAGGGCGTCTCAGGGGAATGACGCGTTGAGCGTGATTACCTCTCAAGATTCGAGCGGGCTGGCCGTTGACGCGGGCCGACCAGCCTGGCATCCAAGTATCGGCCACAACTAGCAAGCCCGGTGCCTCAGTCGCGACCTCAAGCACTGGCCTGTCTGGGTCCTGCGAAATCCAGTGCGCCGGCGTGAAAGTCTGACGTGGTTCCTTGGACACCCCAGCCAGAGGGTCGTGATCCATCAGCACCGAGGTGCGGGGATCGTTCGACCGAAATTGTGATAGAACCGTGAAGGTGTCGTCGTCTTCGACAACCTCTGCGCGGAACAACATAGGCGCGGGGAAGGGCAGTCGGATTCTGCTGGATGACAAAGGCTTTCTCGCGGAACATCCCTGTGAACACAACCGGCCAGGCAGGGTCGGGTTCGACTCGGTCGGAGACAAGGTAGGATACACCCGAACGATCAAACACGCCCTGGCGGATTCGCCTTCGGTCGTCATCGACCGCGACCGACATAGGTGCCTCCGGTGATGAAAGCAACCGGGTAGCCACGGGATAGAGCGTCTCGTAAAGCGCCGCGGCGTGCACGAGCTGAAAGACGTCGTTGAGATTGGTTTTCTCGATCCCGTACCGCACGGCCTCGAGATCCAGGAAAAAAGCGTCTCGCGCTCGAACCCTGGTCGGTTCTCCGCGGGACTGGTTGGGGTGCCGCAGAAGAATCGCTTCACAGACCGGGTCGGAGTCAAGAAACATCGCCGCGGGTGCGACCTGGATCAAGGCGAAACCATGCCAGGCCAGCTCGCAAAGGCACAGGAGGCCGGTCAGCTTGGCCGCCGCCGCACTCGACCCATAGCGCGTTCTCAGGCAGCCCAGGCCGACCGCGGCACCCAAGGCCGCCAAGGCGAACCAAAAGCAGGGGTCGTGGAGAATGCGATCCGCGGCTCGCCCGGCGCGCCAGAGGTTTTTCGACGGCGACAAGAACGCGGAGCCCATGGAATTCAGTCCCGCCGACGCGGTCACCAAATGGCCGGGCACCACGTTCTCGTCAGTTCGGCTTGCCACCATGCTCACGTCGCCGAGGTTTTGCATGACGAGCAGGAAACCAATCACCACGACCCCGATCTTTCCCAGCCGAATCGCGAACCGCCTCCAGCGTCTCGGGTCGGGCAGCCGGTCTGCGAGGGCTTCATAGCCATGAGCGGCCAGCATCGCCGCCCCCAGTGAGCCCAGAAACAGCGATCGCGCCGGCACACGGAACCAGTTCATCGCCGGAAGGAGCCAGTTCAAGAGGCCAAAGATGCTGAACTGCCGTCCGGTGGCGAACCAGACCGATAGAGCCACCAGCACAACCCAGCCCCGCGCCTTGCCCCGCTGCGTCGAGCTGACCACGGCCACTCCGAGCAGGACCAGGGGCGCAAGGCCGATGGAAAGCACCGACTCCCAGTAGTTGTCAACTCCAAAATAGTCGGCTGGGCCGCCAAGAGCACCAGGAGCGAGCAACTGGAAACCGCTCAGAAGGTTCACCTGATAATTCCTGGAAACGAAGACTCCGGCTTCAATCTGCGGGCGCTTGCTGAACCCAGGGCAGGACCTTGTACTCAGGAACCAGCTCGACAGCGGCCATGCCAAGACTGATCGCCAGAACTGCGGCCCAGCTTGCAAGCCGTGCTCCAGCGCTCAAGGCTGCTCGCCTGTCCCGAACAAGGCCAGCCACCACGTCCCAGCCTGCCCAGATCGACATCGTGATCACCAGGAGGAACCATTCCTGGGGGTGGCCCGCCAGGTAGCAGAACGTCAGGATCGGCGGCAATGCCAGCACGCCGACCGCCCGGCCTCTCCTTAACTCGGCGAACGCCCGGAACGCCCAGGGAAACCAGCTTGCCGCCCAGACATGCGGGTAGTGACCCTCGAAGGTTTGAGCCAGCAGGTACGGTGACGCTTGGAACACCCCGGCGGCCACGGTAGCCGCCCAACGGCAGAGCCCCTCCCCGCGTGCCAGAACGTAGACACCCAGGCCGCCCCACAGCAGGTGCGCCACGGTCAGCCAGCCAAGACTCGCCGGGTTGGACGAAGCCCAGGCCAGCCAGACAGGAGGATAGAAGAGCCCACTCTGGGGATTGCCGATCATCGGCCGGCCGCTGAAACCCGAACTGTCCCATGTCGGGGGATGGCCAAATTCCGCCAATCTCTTCGCCACGTACAGATGGTGTGGAAGGAACAAGAATGTGACGTCGTTGCCCACCGGCCGCGGCTCGCCCCGATTGGCAAAGTCAATGCTCGGACGCCGACCGTCGACCATCAGGCCCGACGGATCGGCGAAGAGTCGAGCGAAGCAGGCAACGCCGAGCACGCCCAGCACCGCCCAGGGAACAGCGATCGCCCCCAACCGGCGCATCAGGGTTTCTTTCTTCTGTGCATCGCGACCACCTTCCGAGGGTCCGCGGCCCCGGCCCCCGGCACGTGATGAGGCCGGTACACCGGTCTCCGTTCCCGGCCAGCCTGGCATCGATCGATCAGGCGCAGATAATTATAAATATGTTCCGCCTCGGACCATTCGCCGATCCGCCGCGCGAAGCCGCGGCCCGCAAGTTCGGCGCGGAGCTCGTCGTCATGAATCATCCTCCGCATGGCCAGAAGCAGTTCGCCGTCGGTGCGATATCCCAGACCCCCTCCGCTCTGCACGCCGGTCTCCTTGATCGCGCCGCCGCCCTCGTGGACGACAACCGGCGTTCCCACCGCGAAGGCCTCAAGAACCACGTAGCCGAACGTCTCGGGGAAGAGCGAGGGAACCACCACCGCTCGAGCGCCTCGGAACAGCCGGGCCAGCCGCTCTCCGCCCAGCAACCCCTCGAAACGCACGTTGGGAAGATCCTGGGCCAGCGCGCGCAGAACCGGCTCGTAAGGCCCGGTTCCCGCGATCCGCAAGTCGGCCTCGGGCAGATATCGCATGAGCGGGATCAATCGCTGAAACCCTTTCATGGTAACCAGCCTGCCAGCCGCGGCCAGATAGGGCCGGCCGCCGGATTCGGGCTCCTCATCCTCGATGCCCCGCGACCACTCGTCAGGCAGAAAGTACGGGAGATGAACGAGAGGAGCTGCTTCGCCGATTCCCCGCCGCTGGTGCTCAAGAAGCGCATGGCGGCTGGGAAAGATCAGGGCATCCAGGTGGCGCAAGCCCACGCTCGATGGCTCCCGTGTATCGCCATGCTTGCGGCGGCCGTTTCCCAACCACGCTGCATGCGATACAGCTTGGACCATCGCAGGTCTTTCGATCGAATTTCCAGAGGAGGTGCATCGGGCAAATCAGCCAGTGCTCGTGCGCCGTCATGATACGCGAGGCTCGGCGGTTCGTCCCCAGTCCAAGGATTGCGGGGCCGCCCACGAGCGAGATGTTATGGAAATGCACCACGTCGGTGTCGGCTGCATCCAGAACTTCGCCTAGCGCCTTCGACTTGAACAAGGGCAACCCGGTCGCCTGCGTGGCCAGCGGCGAGAGAATACCAAAGCCGCTCTCCAGGGGATGCAAGTGCAACCCCGGTGGCGCCGTATACTCTCGCAAAGGATGGGTTCCGCGCACTGCATTCCAAGCATCCACGCAATAATAAACGTGTACTTCGTGTCCGCGGCGGCAGAGGGCCTGGCAAAGCCGGTCCACATACGCTGCGTCGCCGCCGAAGCTATGACCGCCGAAAAATGTGGTGACCATGCAAAACTTCAAGAGCGACCTCCTGTCGCATTCCCTCACATACGGCGGTTCAGCCGGGCGAGGGCTGATCAGCGGACCGCGGTCAAGTCAGGCGCGGGGCGGACGAAAGGCAGATCTCCAAAGCCTCGTCCGGTGCAAACCGCCCAAGCTCAGTAGCACCACGCCGTAGGTGAGCGCTCCGCCCAGAACCGCCAGCATCACGTGCCAGCGCTGCAAGAGCAAGCAGACCGGAGCCATCACCAGCGATGCCGCCATCGGTCTTGCCAGATGATGATGCCACGCCGGTTGCCTTCCTTCCCGTCTCAGGCTGCCGTAACCCGCCAGCACCAATCCCAGGCCAAGCAAGAGCACCGCCGTGGCAGCCCCTGGCAGTCCGAAACTGACCCGGAAGAAGGCTACCAGCGGCCCGATTCCCAGGGCCGCCAGCACCAGTGAGCGAACCCCCACCGTTTCACGATTGAGCGCGATGAGCGTCGTCTGGTACAGAAACGCCAGGATCAGGAGAGGCGCCCGCCAGATTCCCAGCGCCAAGAGCAATCCCGCACCGGCATAGTCCTCAGGAAGTATCAGCGCAACCAGAGGCTCGGCCAGCAGCGTTCCCCCGATCGCCACTGGCAGCAGCGCGGTCACCAAGACCTCGACCAGCGAATCGAGCGCCTCACGCCCGGCCTGTGCCGTTTGCCGCCACAATCGCGACAGAGTGGGAAACGCTGCTTGCTGGAAAATCAAGCCGAACGTGAGCAAGGCCGTCACCATCCGATGCGGAGCCCCATAACGTCCCACGTCCCACCACGAGCTCAACAAACCCACCACCATCAAGTCAGCCGTGCTGATCACCGCTTGGGAAAGCTGGATCATGCACACCGTTCGACCTCGCTGCACGATGATCGCCAGGAACCGGAAGCCCAGCCGAGGACGCGGCGTCCGATAATGCTTCAGGTAGTGCAGCCAGACCAAGGCGATGCCACTGGCCTCGCCAACAGCCAGCCAGATGGGAACCCAGGCAATCCGCCGCGCGTCACCGACCCAGGCCAGCACCCCAACCGCGTAAACGAAGGTGCGAAGGCAAAGCGACACTGCCAGCAAGCCCATGCACTCCGTACCACGATAGACGAAATCGAGGCCGATCGCCGTCGTGAAGAGCATCAGGCCGTAAAGTGAAAGCACCCACCAGTCCGCGCTGTCTCTGAGCGTCAGGGCCCCGACCGCCGCCAGCGCCGAGAACAGGATCAGCGAAAACAAACCCTTGATCGCCAGCACATGATCAACCAAGGGCTTGATCAGGCGCGGATGCCGCGAGAGCTCACGGGCAACCATCACATCGCTGCTATCCCGCACCAAGAGCACCAGCCAGAACACCACGTTGAACGCGAACTCGATCCGCCCGTAGCCGACCACACCCAGCCGCTTTGCCAGCGACAAGGTCACAATCACCGAGGTCGCGCGGCAAACCAGCTCCGCCAGACTCAGGAACGCAAAGTTCGAGGCGATTCGTCGCCCCACAACGACTTTCGATTGAGGCAAATCGTCGGGACATGGCGTCGCAATCCGCCCGGGGTTTCCCTTCCGCTGGGCCGAAGAACGAAGTGGTCGCTTGCTTAGCGTGGGGCTAGCCATTCGCGCGGGCACTTCCTTGTGCGTTTCGAGAAAGCCTTACCAAACCCTAGCAACCTCGGACTTTCTCATGGGCTACGGATGCTTATCGGACTGTGTTACTTGCCTGGCTTACCATAGATCAGCCGGTCTCTCGTGCCCCATACGAGCTGAACCGGTCGTATGCATTCTTCGGAATTCGGGCTACACATACTCGCGGTGCTAGAGTTCGGTGGCTCTTGCTCTATGCAATGAATTGGCAAGGCTTTGCATTCCAAGAACAGCGAGCTTCCACCGGTCCACGATGAGTCCGACGTCCGGCATACTATTGGGGTGCTAGAACTGTGTCAATCGAAGCTTGATCATCGAGCCGATCTCCTGAGCTCCCGCCGCAAGGCGGGAACGGTGCATTTTCCTCTTCGGTTCCTGAATGCTGCCTCAGCTCACGATCTTGAACCTGGTGAATCTTCGGTCAGGTTGCGCGGTGCCGGAACCGGTCGAGAGTCACGGCGACAACGATGATTACACCGATGATGATGTCCTGGCTGGCGTTGGGTATGCCCGCGTGCACGCAGCCGTTGTTCAGTACCGACATGATCAGGCAGCCGATCAGGGTGCCGAGCACCGTGCCTTCGCCTCCGCTCAGGCTGCCGCCGCCAATCACTACGGCGGCGATGACTTGCAGCTCCAAGCCGTCGGCCGTGGTCGGGTCTCCGGTGGCGTCAAGATAAATGAATTGAAGCACTCCGGCCAATCCCGTGGCCAGTCCGGCGAGCGTGTAGACCACAATTTTCACGAGCGGGACGTTGATGCCGCAGAGCCGTGCCGTCGCCTCGTTCGAACCGACCGCGTAGATGTACCGCCCCAGCAACGTCGATCGCAGGGTCCAGGCTAGAAGTAGGCTCAAGACCAGGAGCACCCAGACGCCGGGCGCCACCAGCAGCCAACGGGGCTCGGGCTCGGTAGCCAGAATGCGACCGAACCACCAGTTCCGGGCGTCGCCGGGAATGTATACTGACGTGCTGGACGCCAGCCACTTCGCCAGGCCCCTGTAAACCTTATAGCTGCCCAGGGTCACGATGAACGGCACCACCCGCAACCCGGAGATCAAGCGCACCGTTGATCGCGCCGCAAAGCCCCCCCAACAGGATCCCCGCAAGCATCGCCGCCGGCAGTACGATTTGCCAGTCGCGCACCGCCGTGGGCACGATCGGATGCAGCCAGCGCACCAGGACGGCAATGCCCACCGTAACCAGCGCCACGGTCGAGCCGACGGAAAGATCGATCCCTCCCGAGACCATGATCGCGGTCATGCCGAGGGCCGCCGTTCCCACGATCACCGTCTGCACGGCGATGGTTCGCCAGTTGTAAACCGTCATGAATGACCCGGAATCCCTGGTCATCCAGGCGAACAGACCCGTGGTCAACAGCAAGCCCAGGAACGGACCGAACACCGTCCAGACCCAGCTCAGCGTGCCCCTGAGAGCCAGCTTCGGTCTTGGCGAGATTCCCAGGTCGTCACGATCGCCCACGGCGCTTGCTCCCATCAAGAATCGACCCACTGTGGTCCGATCGGCGGCGATCGAGACCGCTAGCCTATCCGCCTGTGGCCACGTCCATCAGGCTATTCTCGGTCCAGTCTTTGACCGGGCGGGCCTCGCTCAGAACGCCTCGTGTCATGACCGCGATTCGATCGCAGATGCCAAACAGCTCCGGAAGGTACGAGCTGACTACCAAGACTGCCCTTCCTTGCGCGGCGAGGTCCCCAATGAGACGATAGATCTCGGACTTCGAGCCCACGTCAATGCCACGCGTCGGCTCGTCCAGCAAGAGGATGTCTGCCTCCTGGTGCAGCAGCCGGGCCAATGCCACCTTCTGCTGGTTGCCCCCGGAGAGCTGGCCGACTCCCTGAGCCGGGCTCTTGGCCTTGATACGTAACCGCTCCATCCACCGGGCCACCTCATCGCGGCGCCGGCGCAACCTCAGACAGCCCCAGCGAGCATGTTTTCCCAGGGCTGAGAGAGTCAGGTTATCCTCGATTGATCGGCCCAGGGCCAGGCCCTCGGTCTTGCGATCTTCGCTCAGGAAACCTGCCCCCTGGGCGATCCTGCGGTGTGGCGACGCATGGCTGCCGGTGAACTCTCGCACCTTGACCGTTCCGGAAACAATGGGATCGAGCCCGAAGAGCGAGCGGAGCAATTCGGTGCGTCCCGCGCCGACCAGCCCGGCGATCCCCAGCACCTCGCCCCGATGAAGTACCAGGTTCACCGGCCTGGCCGTCACGCGATTGCACAACTCCCGCAGCTCCAGGATCGGCTCGCCTTGCGTGTGAGGCACGCGTGGAAACAGCTCCTCCAGCTCGCGGCCAACCATGTGGGCGATGATCCCTTCGAGCTTGATGTCCGCCAGAGCGCCGCTGGCCACCGAGCGGCCGTCACGCAGCACCGTGTAGCTCCGCGCCACGCGGCGGACTTCTTCCAGAAAATGGCTGATGTAGATCACGGCCAGCCCGCGTTCCCGCAGCCGGTCGATCACCGAGAAGAGCCGCAGCGCGTCGTGTTCGGAGAGCGAGCTCGTGGGCTCGTCAAAGACGATCACCCGGGCGTCGGAGACGAGGGCCCTGGCCACCTCGACAAGCTGCTGCGCGCCCACGCTCAGATCGCGGAGAACCGTGTCGGGACGGATCTCGCGATGGTCCAGCAGCTCGAGCGCCCGCGCCACCAAGGCCCGGTGCTCGCGCCTCCGGATCAAGCCGGCGCGAACGCGTTCCTGGCCGAGCATGATATTGGCCTCGACGCTCAGATGCGGCGCCAGGGCCAGTTCCTGGTATATCATGGCGACGCCGGCCGCGCGCGCGTCGCGCGGCCCCTTCGGCGCGTAGGGCTTGCCCCCGAGCGTCATCTTGCCTGAATCAGGCCGGATAGCGCCGCTCAAGATCTTCATGAGCGTGCTCTTGCCCGCCCCATTCTCACCAATCAAGGCATGCACATTGCCAGCGTCCACGCGCAGCGACACCCCGTCCAGAGCCCGCGTCGCCCCGAACCACTTGGTTACGCCCGTCATTTCGAGCAGCACGCCCGCATCGTGCACTTTAGCGTCTCCCCGCCAGCATGCCTGCCCCCTCGAGTGCCCGCAGCATGCCCACCGTGCTGTTCTCGTTGGGACAGAAAATCCCGTTAACCTGCCCGCGATAGCGCGTCACCAAGCTCTGCGCCTTCTGCTGGGCACTGTCCGCCGTCGGACCCGCGTATTCCGACTCCGACAGAAAAATGATCTTGGGAAAACTCTTGGCGATCGTGTCTGTGAATCCTTTCTCCCGCTGCTCTGTGCTCTCGGAGCCGACCGCGTACCTTAGCAAGATAATCTTGCCCTCGCCGCCCAGCACCTTGCCGAGTTGCTCGGCGGCCAGCACTCCGCCGTGGTAGTTGTCGGTGGCCACATAGCTGACAGGCTTGCTCGATTCCAGCCCTGAGTCGATGATCACCACGGGAATTCCCCGGGCGACCGCCGTCTCCACCGGCTGCACCAAGGCCCGCGCATCCAGGGGCGCCAGGACGATGCCGTTAACCCCTGCGGCCACGGCGCTTTGAACGAGCTGAATTTGCTGAACCCGATCGTCTTCCTTTTGAGGCCCCTGCCACACCACCTCGACGTTTCCCAGCTCCTCCTCGGCTTTCTTGGCCCCCGCGTGCAGCGTTTTCCAGAACTCGTGCGTCGTCCCCTTGGGGATCACCAGAACGCGCCACTTCTTGACCTTCGCGCCCGAGAGCCCGCCACTGACATTCTCGACCTTGGGAGGATCGATCAGATTGCGTACTTGCTCGTCCTTCATGTTCTCCGCGGTGACCAGCACTTCGCCCGTGGAGATCTTGGGCTCGACCGGCTGTTTCTCCAGGTGATTGACGAGCGTCTTGACGCCAAGCTCCCCCATCTTGAGGGGGTTCTGAACCACCACTCCTTCAATCTTGCCCTGCTGGAGGGCGTTGACGATCGGCTCACTGGCATCGAATCCAACCAGGTGAACCTGCCTTTTCCCAGCTCCCGTGTCGGGTCCCCCTGGCGCCGCCGAATTGCCATTTTCGCCACCCCCACATCCGGCTATCACCCCTGCGAACACTACCATCAACATGCCTCGCCAGGCTCGCCCGGACATGAGCTATCTCCTTGTGAAAACTCGTCTAATAAGAAGGTGGCCTCATCGTAAAAGCGTCCGCGCCTCCCAGTCAAGCAAGGGCCGTCTTCGAGAATGTTTCCGTTGCGGCATTGCAAACGGCTGCGTCGCACGTCCCTTTGACGGCTTCGCGGCAAGGTAATCTGGGTACGGGATTTCAGCCTGAGATAGTGAACATGGCGCGGAAATCGGTGTGGCAGTTTCGGTGCACCTATACCCACGAGGGATTCGGAGCGACAGAAACACCTATAAGAGATCCGATATGCTTCGCACGGAACGACTTGCCGATCGAGCTTTGGCACCTGGCAGTCGCGCCGGGCATGCCTAAAAGTGGCGGAAATGGCAGTTTTGAGGATCTTTTTCGAGCGTTTGTTCACTACTGTACACGGCCACGGCTGGAACCTGATCTCGACATGAATCGTTCGTCGCGGATTGCTGCGTCCTTGAGCGGTGGAGGCAACGGACATCCGGCGCGCGGGACTGACCACTGTGCGCTTTCATTGCTCGCGAGGGCCTTGATACCGGCGCACCGCGACTGGGCCGCCGAAATCGTCGTCGGAAGTGCGACATTCTGTGACATCGTCTAGCCCTGCTCTGTTCCTGAGAAGGACTGCCTTGCATGTCCCTTCTTTCGCTTATATATGCCTTCTTTCGCTTCACGCACTTCGCACTTCGAGGCCAGCCGTGACGAGCCGGAGAACCGGCGGGATCGATCGGACTGAAAGATCCCGCATGTGCGACCGGGCGACGGAGTCTCATCCCCTGGCCCATCGCGGCCGGTTATTTGATTGCATGCAACCGGATTGTCAAAGACCGCGCGGACCCTCCCTGCAAACGGGGAATCCCGACACTTCAAGTATGGTGCAACTTGCGCCGGTTCTTGCCCTGTTCCTGGAAGAACCCTGAGCCGGTGGGATCGATTGCGAGGGCGACACACTCGGCCGTCGATTCTGAAGGGCCTAAGAATGGAGCACTGCGATGCATGTCCCATCCCGGGCCCCAGAATGTTCCTTCGCAACGATTCACGGTGATGACCGTCAACCTTATGCAACGTCCTTTCCGATGCTGATGACGTCTCCACCCCCGCAGCAGATCCGCCCTTGACCGTTGCCGCTGCACGCTGTCCCATAAGGGGATTATGCGACAGCTTCGAGGAACGACTATGAACGACGCGTCAACAATCCTACTCACAGCTGCCGGAGCCGTCGCGTCCTGGTATTTCTCCCGTCGGTATTATCTCAAATCGGGAACCGATCTCGACGTGGCGTTGCGTCGGCTTGAGGGGGATCATCAAATGCAGCTCCAAGCGTTGACTGCCATAGGCCGCATGCTCGAACAATCTGGCATGGGCCACCCCACCTACAACGCGGCAGGGAATCTCACCGGCATTGTCGTCACCGGGTCTGCTCGACTCACAGGATCAGGCGGCTTGACCGCAACCGGTACGGCCACAGGGCCTTCACAGTACGACCGCCAGCACGAGCAGCCTCCATCCCCTGAGCCGGAGGGCGACCATGCCTAGCGACCTGGCCAGGAGATCGCACGGCACCGTCGCGTCACCCACCGTTGGGCCGAACTTGCCCGCCGTCATCGCCGACGCCGGCGAAAAGGCAGGCAAACGCTTCATCGAGTTCCTGACCGCCACCATCCGCAACGGCAACACCCGGCAGGCATACGCCCGAGCCATCGGCGATTTCTTCGCCTGGTGCGAGCGGCACCGCCTGACGCTCACCGGCATCGAGCCGGTGCACGTCGCCGCCTACATCGAGGCTTTGACCAAAGCCCGGTCGGCCCCGACCGTCAAGCAGCACCTCGCCGCCATCCGCATGTGCTTCGACTGGCTGACCAGCGGCGGCATTCTCGAGTTCAACCCGGCCAGCTCGGTACGCGGCCCCAAGCACGTCGTCAAGCAGGGCAAGACGCCTGTGCTCACCGCCGACGAGGCCAAGCAGCTCCTCGCCAGCATCATCCCCGAGAAGAAGAACGGCGGCACCGGAAACGGCGACGGAATGCCGAGGAGGAAGAGCCATCCAAACCACCGACCATCGGCCAGCTCCGCGACCGGGCATTGATCGCCGTCATGGTGTTCAGCTTCGCCCGCGTCTCCGCCGCCCTGGCCATGAAGGTCGAGGATTATTACACCGAAGGACGGCGGGCATGGTTCCGCCTGCATGAGAAAGGCGGCAAGCGGCACAAGGTCCCCGCCCATCACAACGCCGAGAAATACGTCGATGCCTATCTCGACGCCGCAGGCATCGCCGGGCAGAAGAAAACCCCCCTCTTCCGCTCCATCGACACGCACCGCAAGCTGACCGACCGGCCGATGGACCGCAACGACGCCCTGCGGATGATTAAACGCCGGGCCAGGGCGGCAGGCTTGCCCGAGGACATCTGCTGCCACACCTTCCGGGCCACCGGCATCACCGCCTACCTAGAGGGCGGCGGCACCATCGAGCACGCCCAGCAGATCGCCAACCACGAAAGTCCCGAAAACCACCAAGCTCTATGACCGCACCTGCGACCAGATCGACCTCGACGAGATCGAGAAGATCAGGATTTGAATACTATCCCACATATCAGCCCCGCGATTCAAAGGAGCAACACGATCCTATGGACCCGCATACGCTCGTGAAACAAATCGCCGAAACAGGCACTACCGGCATCGCGTTGCTCATCACTGGATTCGTTACTGGATTCGGGTTGGCCTGGTCGTTTCTCATCTGGTACTACAAGGAGGTACGCGGGAAGAATTCTGAATTGAAAGAACAGATCCGGATTTTAGAGGCTCGCCTTCGGAATGGGCCGAATGTGGTCCTGCCCTTACCAACAGAGACGGAGAACCCTCCCAAGCTGCCGGGGCCGAATCCGCCCGATCGGCCTGATCAGATTCGCATGATCGAAACCTATGTCATCAAGAGCGGCAGGGAGTATGAACCTACCCGCTTGAGGCTACTTAACGATTCACAAATCGTTTATGTGATCCGCCACGGCGGAGGCCGCACTTCCAACGTGATGCTTCAGAATGGCGAAGCTACAAACCTTCCTGATTCAAAGCTGAAAACACTTGATGATTAACGTCCCCTGCCCTTACCCACCCGCCATGATGTCATCATTGCGGCAAATACAGGAGGTTATTTACCCCTATCTGCCTATCGGGCCATCCACCCATGACCTTTTGCCTGGGGTCGGGAAAGGGCGGCGATTCGATTTTTCGGTTTGCGCGATTGCTCGTTAGGACGGAGGCTGGGGCTCAAACCGGCTTTCGAGAGGAGTCGCGTCCCCTTACCACCCCCCGATCGGCATGGTTGTCTCCCCTCGGCGTCACCAGTGACCGGCGTGCGCGCCGCCGTCGACGTGCAAGGTCTCGCCGGTCAGGAATGTGGCCGACTCCAGGAACAGCACCGCGTCGACAATCTCCTGGACCTCGCCCAATCGCCCCAGCGGGTGCATCGCGGCGAGGGAGGCCAGTGTCTCGGGCGCGTGCATCGGCGTCCTGATGACGCCCGGCGCCACCGCGTTCACGCGGATGCCCTTCTCGGCGTACTCGATCGCCAGCGACCTCGTCACGGCGTCCAGGCCCCCCTTGGTGAGAGACGCCAGCGCCGACGGCAGGCCCTTCACGGGCTGACCCACAAGCGTCGTCGTCATGTTCACGATGTGTCCGCCGCCCTGCGTGAGCATCTGCCGCACGGCCCGTTGCGAGACGTAAAAGAACCCGGCCAGGTTCACCGAGATCTTGGCGGCGAAGTCGCCTTCGGTGTAATCGGTGAACGGCTTGGAGATGAAGATCCCGGCATTGTTGACCAGCGTATCGACCCGGCCGAACGTCTCGACCGCACCGCCGATCACCCGGTCCGCGACCGCCGGATCGGCGATGTCGCCAGCGATGGCCAGCATGTCCGCCGAGGCGACGACCTCGATGGACCGCGAGTTAGCCACAACACGGAAGCCACGATCGAGGAACCCGCGGACGAGTCCCGCCCCGATCCCTTGCGATGCGCCGGTGATGACGGCGACTTTGTGTGTGGAACTCATGACGAGCCTCCTTTCCCTGAGAACGAATCCCGGTGCCGCGGTCGCAGCCCGCAGACGATTCCAGGACAGCGTCTCGTAAGACACGACACGTGCTGCTCGCCGAACATGATCGCCGATACACGACATCTTTGAAAGCTTCGGACCGAGCCGGTTGTGCATTGCCGGCAAGCGGTGCGTCTATCCGATATCACGGTGCGAACGCTTGCCGCCAATGCCCTAATCGAAATTCCCCGAGCGCTTCGCCGGTGGGGCAGGCTTCTTGAGCTTGAGCTTCAGCGAGGGGACCACGCCCGACTCCGGAACCGTAACGGTCGACTGGGCCGTCAGCGTCGGCCCGACGATTCCAGTCCTGCGTTCCTGTTCCGGTGTCAGGGGAGCATAGCCCTCGGCATGGACTTCATAGGTGCCGGGCGGGATGCGCTCGGTCAGGAACAGGCCCCGATTGCCGACGATCTCCGGTTTCTCCTGCGGACCGCCGTTCCGACGACACTCTCAGCAATCGCGCGTCGAACAAATGCGGAAAGTGTCGCTCGCTCGGGGGATCGTCGGGCGACGCGGCTTTCCGGACGCTGATGATGACGCCGGTGAGCTTCGTCCCCTCGTCCCATTCGACTGATCCGGTCAGGCGCGTACCGGTCGTCCGCACGAACGAAATGGGAGTCGTCTTGTCACTGACCACCTCGACGAACTGTCGATCCAGAAAATGTCCCTGCCCGATGTTCCCGTGGCGGATCATCCGGCTGCGCGCGAACTGGTACCGGCCCGGGGGAAGCGAGGTGAGCTCGACGCGGCCCTGATTTCGAATCGGAATGTGGCGAACGATTTCGAATCCCTTCCACGCGTCGACGTCGTGCATGACCGACTGCAGGAACACCGACGCTTCCTCGTCGCTCCCTTCGATGTCGTAGCGGATTTCCACTCGCGTGGGAGACGGAAGGCGGATGACGGCTTCCGCATCCCCCTCCGGCAGCGGCACCGGCCAGGCGTCGAGCGCCGGGCTCGATACGGCCAATCCCGGCGTGGCGGCCTGCGGATGCCGGCGGATCGCCGGCCGGACGCCCCTGTCCCGCGGCAACGCTGACAGCCAGCTCGAAACGCCCCTCGGAATCGGTCTTCGCCCCGCGGACGGTTCGGTCTTCCTCGCCGTCGAAGGAATTGACGGCCCGCCCCCCGGCGAGAGTCATGCCGATTGGACCTGACGGCGAATACCGAGGCATCCTTCACCGGCTTCCCGAGATGGTCGAGGACGCGCCCGCGGACAATTCGCCCCTTCTTCAGCCGAATCACCGTCTCGATTCTGTCTTTTCCGGCGGGGGGAGCCTCGCTGAGAACCGGCTGGGGAACGTAGCCGTCCGCGAGAATGCGCGCCGTCCAGCCTTCGTTCCACTTGATCGTCGCGCTGAAACCACCCGACGTGTTGCGCGTTTCGCTGAACCCCCAAGTCACGTTCTTCGGATCTTTGGGATCGAATTTGCCCGCCTGGGTGATGAACGCCTCGACCGGCTTGCCCGTTTCGGCGTCGACAACTTTGCCGAAAACCTCGACCGATTGCGGCACCGCCGCCGGTCGATCGTTCTTCGTGCCGACCGGCGGCTGGGATTGAACTCGCGTGGACCAGAGACAGGCCAGGACGAGGGCCACCGGCGCGGTGCTCCGGACCAGGAAAGCAACGATCGCTGTGCACGGATCAAACATGGGCAGCCTCCCACACAGGGAATTTGGAAACACTCCGACGCCGCTGGCCGCTTGGTTGCCGTCAAACGCTCGAAGCCGGCGGCCATGCCGGGCCGAATCGACCGACTCTGCCGTCGTACACGAATCCAGGCGTCGCGTCGTCCCTGTAACTACGGCCCAACCCCCCATTACATTAGCCGAAAACCAGCCAAAAAACCACTCCCGCCGACATCGGCAGGGCGGACTTGCCTACTTCGGTCGATCAGACCGAAGGGCGCCGAAAGGTTGCTTCCGCCGAACCCTGCCCTGTTGTGCCCGATTCGCGTTCAGGCCAAGTCGAAGCCCGGAGATGGCCATACCGATGCCGCGCCTCGTCAGCTCTTCAATGTCTGCCTCCTACACCAGAGGTGAATCAAGGTCACACAAACCAGCGCAATAGGAGCGGCATCGCGCGTCCATGCCGACTCGCCGCCCAACAGTGCAAAGTGCAATGGTCGTGGTTGCTG
Organism: uncultured Planctomycetaceae bacterium; assembly: GCA_963813575.1. Lineage (GTDB taxonomy): Bacteria > Planctomycetota > Planctomycetia > Isosphaerales > Isosphaeraceae > Aquisphaera. Next base: position 129,771 of record CAWFAF010000038.1, on the reverse strand, counting down.
TCCTGATCCTTGCGAAAGAAAGGGCGCACCGATAGAATACGTTCAAATCGCATGGCTGTGCCATCTGAATACCCTGGGGATTGGTGGCCGCCAATCTCGCAATAATCCAGCGTGTACAATGGCCGCAATGCGCTTCATCATGAATGCCGGCAGGACCAGTAAGCAGGGGCAACAAATTAACGTCGGCAAGGATAATGACGAGTACAACGCCATCGTGAACACGTTGACTCTCAACCCCGAGGATCTGAAAGCCCTTGGCGTTGTCGCGGGAGGCGCGGTGCGAGTCAGGTCGGAATACGGGGGTGAGGCAATCTTCCGCTGCCAGGAGGGCAAGGTACCGCGGGGCATGATCTTCGTTCCGTACGGCCCGCCGACGTGCCGACTGATGGGATCGGAGACGGACGGCACGGGGATGCCCACGTCCAAGAACTGGGAAGTCGATGTAGAGCCCGTAGCTCAGGACGCCACGCCGTGACCGCGCCGCGCGAGGGTAGGTTCGGTACTGTGACTGGGAGAGCTAGCGATGCGAGCCAAACAATCGAGTCAAGCTGCCGAGGAAATCGAAACGGCCGCCGCCGGTCAGTTCACAGGCGAGGCCGTGATCGACGACACTGCCGCGTGGGAGGAGATCTCAAGCGGGCGGTACATGCCCCGACGGATCAAAGGCAGCTACAGAGGCAGGGCGCTTGGCTGAACGTTCGTCATCCCGTCCGGTTCGGACGGCCAGATCCAACGCTGAAGGGGGAATCGAGGATGGAACTGACCATCGTGAAGAATGCGACCTGCACATTTTGCGGGTGCGTGTGCGATGATATCGAACTACACGCCAACGCGGAGCGGATCACCCACACAAAAGCCGCTTGCAGCCTCGGGGTGAGCTGGTTCAAAAACCACACGGCTGAGCGGCTCTACCCGGACGCGCTGATCGACGGGAAACCCGCCACGGTCGACGAGGCCGTCGAGGCCGCGGCGGATTTCCTGTATCGGGCCGATCTGCCTCTCGTCTACGGGCTGAGCAATATCACCTGCGAGGCGCAACGGGAGGCGGTCGCTCTGGCCGAGCTGATCGGCGGAGTGATCGACAGCCACACCTCCCTCTGACACGGTCCCACCGAGATAGCCGCCCAGTTGGGCGGTAAGGTTTCCTGTACGTTGGGCGAAGTCAAGAATCGGGCGGATCTGATCGTCTACTGGGGCGGAAACCCGGCGGAGTGTCACCCGCGGCACTTCACCAAGTACACCCTCATGCAGAAGGGGAAATACATTCCCAATGGGCGCAAGGACCGCACGATGGTTCTTGTTGACATACGGCCGACGTTGAGTGTCAAGGCTGCCGACATCTTTCTCCAGGTGCGACCGAGCAAGGACTTCGAAGTCATCACGGTTCTGAGAGCCCTGATCAAGGGGCAGCACGTCGATCCGACGCTGGTGGACGAAACCGGTCTGTCGATGGCGCAACTTCAAGACTTCGCCGACCGGATGAAGCGGGCTCGCTTCGGCGTGTTGTTCTTCGGCATGGGTCTCTCGATGACTCGCGGAAAGCATATGAATTCCGCGGCGCTTTTGACTCTGGCGGCCGAGCTGAATGCCTTCACCAAATTCGTGGCCATGCCGATGCGCGGACACGGCAATGTGACCGGCGGCGACGTCATCATGCGCTGGACGACCGGCTATCCGTTCGGCGTCAATCTGGCGCGGGGATATCCTCGCTTCAACCCGGGCGAGTTCTCGACGATCGATCTGTTGATCCGCGGGGACTGCGATGCCGCGCTTGTGCTGGGAGCCGACCCTGGCGCGACCATGCCTCAGCCCGCGATCGAGCACCTGTCCCGCATTCCCACGATCGTCCTCGACCCCAAGGTGACGCACACGAGCCGCCTGGCCCGCGTCCACTTCACGACCGCCGCGACGGGCATCAGCGCACCCGGGACGGTGTACCGGATGGACGAGATTCCGTTGCCGCTCCGGCCCGCACTGAAATCGCCCTATCCGACCGACGAAGATGTGATCCGGCGCATTTACCAGGCGGTAGCTGCCAAGCCGCCGCTCATACCACCCGTCGTTCCGGAATTGCCAAAGACCGGGTAGCACCTAGCCGCAAGAGAGGATTTTGCCAGTTGCAAGGCAAATCGACGCTTCGGATCACGGGTGGGAAAGTCTACGACCCCGCGAACGGCACGAACGGAGAGATCCAGGACGTTTGCATCAGCGACGGCAGGATCGTCTCCAGCGTCGAGGCAGACCGCACGATTAACGCAACGGGCATGGTCGTCTTTCCGGGCGGTGTTGATGTTCATACACACGTCGCCGGCGGTGCCCTGAACTTCGCTCGTGCGATGATCCCGGAAGACCACCGCCGAAACGCCCCATCGGTCCGTACGCCGGTGCGCCGGGGCGGGATCGGCGGGGCTACGCCGACGACTTTTGTGACCGGCTATCTCTATGCCGGCCTCGGATACACAACGGTGAACGAGGCGGCGGTTCCCATCCTTTCCGCCCGGCACACCCACGAGGAATTGCGCGACACGCCGATCGTTGATAAGTCATGCTGTGTGCTGATGGCCAACAACGAGATCCTGCTGGATCTGATCGAGCAAGGCGAGCTCGAACGAGCCCAGCAGGTCATGGCCTGGAACATCTGGGCTGCCAAGGCATACGGCGTCAAGGCAGTGAACCCGGGTGGCGTGGCCGCGTGGAAGTGGGGCAAAGACGCCAAGAACCTGTTCGAGCCGGTGCCCGGTTACAGCAAGCTCACCCCAGCACAAATCATCGCGGCTCTTGCCAGGCTCGTGGACGCCCTGGGCCTGCCGCATCCCTTGCACCTGCACTGCAACAACCTGGGGGCTCCCGGAAACGTCAACACCACCCTCGAGACGATGAAGATCTTGGAAGGCAACCGCGCTCACCTGGCGCACCTCCAGTATCACGCATACGGCGGTGACGACTGGGGTACGATGCGCTCGGAATCGGTGAAGATCGTCGAGGAATTCAATCGCCACAAGAACCTCACGACGGACGCCGGTGCGGTACTGTTCGGCGATACGGTGACGATTACTGCCGACGGCCCCTGGCAACATCTGCTGCACGAGCTCACGGGGCGGAAGTGGGGCAACCTCGATGTCGAGAACGAGACCGGGTGCGGCATTGTCCCCTACGTTTACAAGGAGAGAAACCTGGTCAACGCGATCCAGTGGGCCGTCGGGCTCGAGCTGCTGCTCTTGATCGACGATCCCTGGCGGGTGTACCTCACGACTGACCACCCCAATGGGGCAGCGTTCTGGCGATACCCGGAGATCCTCCAGCTCTTGATGGACCGAGACTTTCGCCGCGAGCAGATCCAGAACCTCACACCGAAAGCGCTGAACCGGATCGTCTTGCCGGAGCTTGACCGCGAGTACACCTTGTACGAAATCGCCATCATCACGTCGGCGGGACCAGCACGGGCGCGTAGGGCTTCCCCAGAAGGGGCATCTCGGGGTTGGCGCGGACGCGGACGTGGCGATCTTCAACGAGAGCGACGACCGACGCCGTATGTTCGCCTACCCGCGGTATGTGCTCAAGGGGGGGGAGGTGGTGATCGAGGAAGGAGAGATCCGCAAGTCCGTGAATGGAAAAGGCCTGCTGGTACACCCGATCTTCGATGAGACGATCGAGGGGTTTCTCCGTCCGCTTTTCGAGCAGTATTACACGATGTCGTTCGACAACTACCCGGTCGAGCTGGAGCGGATCGAGCATGCGGAGGTCCGGCCATGCAATCCGTTGCAATGACAACGAAGACCGTGTTCACACTTAAGAGACAGCCCCAGGTTCCGCTGGAGGCGGAGGTCCTCACGCCTGACCTCGTCGCTCCGCTGGGGCACGACGAGGTTTGCGCGCTGCCGGTCGTGCTTGGAAAACGGCAGTTTCGCCTCGATGACTTCTTCGATGTCGAAGGCACCGGGAGCGAAAACCTGGAGCTCCGAGGCGACCTTGGGCGAGTGAAATGGATCGGCCGGGGTATGACCCGAGGCCAGATCACCATCGAGGGTAATGCCGGGATGCACCTGGGTGCCTACATGAAGGGCGGCACCATTGAGGTGTCCGGCAATGCGTCGGACTGGGTCGGAGCTGAGATGAAAGGTGGTCTGATTCGCATCAAGGGAGACAGCGGAGGGCAGGTCGGAGCGGCATACCGGGGCAGCCTCTCCGGGATGAATGACGGAACCATACTGGTTGAAGGATCAGCCGGAATCGAGCTGGGTATGAGGATGCGACGGGGCATCATCGCGGTCAAGGGCCGGGTGCGAGACTTCGCCGGGCTTCAAATGAAGGGGGGCACCATCGTGCTCATGGCCGGCGCAGAGATCCGTACCGGAGCCTGGATGATCCGGGGCACCATCGTCGCACTCACGCCAGTGCGGCTCATGCCGACTTTTTGCTACGCGTGCGAATACAACCCGGTATTCCTACGGCTGTATGCGAGGCACCTACGAGACTACGGATTCGTGATCCCCATCGAAGCTGACGAGGGCTCGTACATTCGCTATGTGGGCGACTCGTCTGTTCCCGGGAAAGGCGAGATCCTCGTATGGCGACCGCGCGAGTCGTAATCGCCGTTCACATGGCAGGACACTGCCCAAGGAAAACCGACCGCGACGCGAAGCGACCAACCGGGAGGCTCGACTGCGGGATGGTGGCAAGACCATTGGCGGCCTACCAGTTAACCCATTAATGACTTTCCCGGGGCCGAGTGGCCGCCGGGTCAAGCTCTGGGAGCCCGCCGCGCAAGGGTTGGTGGATCTGAGCAACCACGAGCGATTCATGGACCGCTTCGTGGACCGGCACGTCGAGATCATGGCAACCGAGCCGTTCGACATCCTTGCCAATGCCTCCTGGCTTACCGACCCGTGATCCACCAGTGCGAGTCGCTCTGGACCGAGCGGCGCATCCAGAAGGTGCTGGACGCGGCGCTCAAGTTCCGCATCGCGATCGAGATCAGCTCCAGCTACAAGCTCCCCAAGCTGGGTTTTCTGAAGCTCGCCCGGTCTGCCGGGGTCAAGTTCAGCTTCGGCTCAAATGGCCGGTACCCGAACATGGGCAAGCTCGACTACAGCCTGGAAATGGCGAAAGCCATCGGCCTGCGGGCCGCCGACATCTTCACCCCTGGCCTCGAGGGGCAGAAGGCCGTGCAGCGTAGGAAGTTCGGAAAACAGCGATGAGCGTGGCGACGAATTCGCCCGGAATCAACTGGCTCTTGTCGATCAAGCAACGGGTCGATCAGGTGCAGGCTCAGGGACGCAGCGACGACCTGGCAGCCGCCCGCGACGGCAGCGTGCCCAAAAAAAAAATTGGCCGGGTTATTGACCCGGGCCGTGGAGTTGTTAGTATTACTTTTACCTCACGCAGAAGCGAGGCTGAAACAACCGGCCGGGGCGAGATGCCGAGAGGCAGCTTGCACCGGCCGATGGTATCGGTGGGCTCGAATGAACCTTCGATGAGGCGGCCACGTCGAAACGAGACGTTGCCTAGCTTCGGATAGAGGTTTGAACCTTGGGTGAGGCGGCGACGTAGAATAGAGACGTTGCCTGAGAACGCTCTTTGAAAATTCGGTAGATTGCACTCGTCAGCCAGAAAACGAGAAGCAAAGCAGACAGACGAGACTGGTGAGGATTCTTTTTTGATCCTTCATCCGTCGCGTTGTGAGGAACCCTTGAGGGAAGCCGGCGTGCCAAGCCGCTTTTCCGGGACGCTGTGGCCTCCGAGGTCCGGAGGTCGCGGTTTCGGTGAGACGGCCTGCACAGGACCGGCAACAGGCTTTCGCGGTGACGGGCTTCATCTTCGGGTGGGGCAAGTTGCCAAAAGAGCCTGGTGCGACCAGTTTGAACAGAACCTCAACCTTTCGAGGTGAGGGCTGATGGTCTTGGGAGGCGCTCTTCTCTTGGAGAGCGACTGCCGCGAGCATTGGCATCATTGTGAAGGGTTTGATCCTGGCTCAGAATGAACGTTGGCGGCGTGGATTAGGCATGCAAGTCGAACGGGCCCGGTCGCAAGACCGGGTCAGTGGCGCAAGGGTGAGTAAGGCGACGGTAACCAACCCCATGGTCGGGTATAGCCGCGGGAAACTGCGGGTAATCCCCAGCGACGTAAGAGACCGGCATCGGTTTTTTACCAAAGCTCCGGCGCCGTGGGACGGGCCGTTGTGGTATTAGGTAGTTGGCGGGGTAACGGCCCACCAAGCCAATGATGCCTACCGGGCGTGCGAGCGTGGCCCGGCACACTGGGACTGAGACACTGCCCAGACTCCTACGGGAGGCTGCAGTCGAGAATCTTCGGCAATGGGCGCAAGCCTGACCGAGCGACGCCGCGTGGAGGATGAAGGCCTTCGGGTTGTAAACTCCTGTCGAGGGGGAGGAAGGCGCAAGCCTTGACCGATCCCTGGAGGAAGCACGGGCTAAGTTCGTGCCAGCAGCCGCGGTAAGACGAACCGTGCGAACGTTATTCGGAATCACTGGGCTTAAAGCGCGTGTAGGCGGATGGGAACGTCGGTAGTTGAAAGCCCCCGGCTCAACCGGGGAAGTGGTGCCGAAACGACCCGTCTGGAGGGACGTAGGGGGACCTGGAACTTCCGGTGGAGCGGTGAAATGCGTTGAGATCGGAAGGAACGCCCGTGGCGAAAGCGAGGTCCTGGACGTCTACTGACGCTGAGACGCGAAAGCTAGGGGAGCAAACGGGATTAGATACCCCGGTAGTCCTAGCCGTAAACGATGGGCACTGGGTAGGGGGCTCGCCGATGGGCTCTCTGCCGTAGGGAAACCGTGAAGTGCCCCGCCTGGGGAGTATGGTCGCAAGGCTGAAACTCAAAGGAATTGACGGGGGCTCACACAAGCGGTGGAGCATGTGGCTTAATTCGAGGCTACGCGAAGAACCTTATCCTGGGCTTGACATGCAGGGATTAGGGTGCGGAAACGCATCTGACGCCGCAAGGTGGAACCTGCACAGGTGCTGCATGGCTGTCGTCAGCTCGTGCCGTGAGGTGTTGGGTTAAGTCCCGTAACGAGCGAAACCCCTGTGACTAGTTGCCAGCACGTAATGGTGGGGACTCTAGTCAGACCGCCGGCGTCAAGCCGGAGGAAGGCGGGGACGACGTCAAGTCATCATGGCCCTTATGCCCAGGGCTGCACACGTGCTACAATGGGGCGGACAAAGCGTCGCCAGGCCGCAAGGCCGCGCTAATCGCAAAAATCGCCCCTCAGTTCGGATTGCGGGCTGCAACTCGCCCGCATGAAGCCGGAATCGCTAGTAATCGCGGATCAGCACTGCCGCGGTGAATGTGTTCCTGAGCCTTGTACACACCGCCCGTCAAGCCACCAAAGCGGGGGGCATCCGAAGTCGTCGGAGCCGCAAGGCAGGCGCCGAAGATGAAACCCGTGATGGGGACTAAGTCGTAACAAGGTAACCGTAGGGGAACCTGCGGTTGGATCACCTCCTTTCTAAGGAAACTTCTTTAGAAAACCGGCCTGAGAGATCATCCACAGGAAGATTGCCGCCAGGCTCTCCTCCTGGATCTCAACAAGGCCACATCGGCACCGTCCCACCACCTGGATACGGCGGCACAACACGCCGGCTCCCCTTGAGGGTTCAGTAAACTGACTCACACGCGACTCGTGATCTCTCACTGATGGCTGTTCAATTTGAGTGGGACCCCGAGAAGGCCGCTTCTAACCTCGCCAAGCATCATGTGAGCTTCGACGAGGCCTCGACGGTCTTCGCCGACCCACTGGCGAAGTTGTTCTACGACGAAGATCACTCCAGCGACGAAAATCGCGAGATCATCGTGGGGCACTCGATTCTCAACCGGCTCTTGCTGGTGAGTTTCACCGAGCGCGGTCGTGACCTTGTGAGGATCATCAGTGCCAGGCTCGCCACGCGGAAAGAACGCCGAGACTATGAGGAAAACCAAGGCGGCTGATCTTCAGTCCCCACGACCTGACGGTCTGCGGCGCGAATATGATTTGGACTATGCGAAAGCCCGTCCCAATCGATTCGCTGGACGCGTCGACCCCAATCGGATCGTGGTGGCTCTGGACGCCGATGTTTCCAAGGTGTTCACCACGCCCGAATCCGTCAACGCGGTTCTGCGGGCACTGATCGAAGTCATGCCCAAGACGCCTGCGAAAGTGAGGCAGCGAGCTTCTCGTTAGCTCCTGACGTGCAATCGACCGAATTCTTTTTTGAGATCTCTGGCCGCGGGGCGGCGCCGTGCCAAGCACGGCTTCACCCCCTGGTCAGAAATGGACCAGGAAGGACGGCGCAATCCGTCCTCAGCTCTCTGACAATTCGGTGGTTGGTCACACACGAATCAACCGAGTCGATCGGCATGAGTGGGAGGGGGCTCTGTCCCCGATCTTCTCCTGTCGCGCGATTCGGATGGAATTCACACACACCCGCGCAAGAGGAAAGCGAGCGCAAGCTCGCCTCCCAATCGCGCGAGGGTGAGTGGCACTCTCCATAGAACAGTTTCACAATGTTCCACCGGTGTGAACCGGCGGAAGTTGCGAGAGTCAGAAAGAAAAGAAACGAACAGAACCCTTACGGATCGAAAAGTCGGTCTGGGGCCGGCCGCCGCGTCGCGAGACGCTGAGGCCTGGGAACCCAGACCCAAGTGAGCCCGCCGTTTGGCTTTTAGCGTCTTCACGGGCGCGGAGGTCCGATCGGCGTGGTCAAGCTCCTAAGGGCGCGGGGGGGATGCCTAGGCGTCATCAGGATTCGGGCGTGGAAGGCTGCGAAAAGTCCGGGGGAGCTGCCCAACGAGCGTCGAGCCCGGAATGCCCGAGGAGACCCAGGGAACTGAAACATCTCAGTACCTGGAGGAAAGGAAATCAACCGAGACTCCCTTAGTAGCGGCGAGCGAACGGGGACGTAGCCCAAACCAGGCGGGATACCGTCTGGGGTCGTGGGGCCGGAGCCGTGGAATGAATCGGACCGAGCCGAAGCCTTTTGGAAAATCGCACCAGAGCGGGTGATAGTCCCGTAGGCTAAGGAACGATTCTCCTATCCGGTACCCAAGTAGGGTCGGGCACGTGAAACCCGGCCTGAATTGGCGGGGACCATCCTGCAAGGCTAAGTACTCGATGACGACCGATAGCGAACCCAGTAGGGCGACCGAACGGTGGGAAGAACCCCGATCAGGGGAGGAGACTGAACCTGAAACCCCGCGCCTACAAGCGGTGGGAGGGCATTGGCGTAAGCCAGCCTGACCGCGTGCCTTTTGCATAATGATCCGGCGAGTTACCGTGTCCGGCCAGGTTAACCCCTTCAGGGGGGGAGCCGCAGCGAAAGCGAGTCTGAACAGGGCGAAGAAGTCGGGCGTGGTAGACGCGAAACCAGGTGAACTACCCATGGGCAGGTTGAAGCGGCCTTAACCGGCCGTGGAGGACCGAACCCACCAGTGTTGAAAAACTGGGGGAGGACCCGTGGGGAGGAGTCAAAGTCTTATCAAACCTGGAGATAGCTCGTTCTCTCCGAAATGGCTTTAGGGCCAGCCTCGGGACGTATCACGCGGGGGTAGAGCGACGGAATCCGCTCGGGGGCCTTCCCGGCTACCCGTCGGAACCCAACTCCGAATACCGCGTGCTGGACCCCGGGAGTCAGAGTGTGGGGGATAAGCTTCATGCTCGAGAGGGAAACAACCCAGACCGCCGACCAAGGCCCCCAAAGCGACGCTCAGTGGTAAAGGAAGTGGGATCGCCGTGACAGCCGGGATGTTGGCTTAGAAGCAGCCACCATTTCAAAAGTGCGTAACAGCTTACCGGTCGAGCCATCCCGCGCCGAAAATGACGGGGACTAAGCGTCGTGCCGCAGTCGCGGATTCGCAAGAATGGTAGGAGAGCGTCGGTAGCAGCAGTGAAGCGGCACGGGTAACGAGCCGTGGAGCGCGATCGAGTGCGCATGCCGGAACGAGTAACGACAAGACGGGTGGGAAGCCCGTCCGCCGAAAGCACAAGGTTTCCTGGGGAAGGTCAATCCGCCCAGGGTCAGTCGGGACCTAAGGCGAGGCCCAAGGGCGTAGCCGATGGACAGACGGTTAATATTCCGTCACCCGCTCTCAAAGGGTGATCAGATTGGGGACGCCGCGATGACTTGGATCGGAGTGATAGACGCCTCCGTGCCGCAAGGCCGACAGCATTCGATCTGGAAGTCCAAGAACCTCGCGGCCACGAAAAGCCAGTCTGGGACGATGAGACGGCCCGTACCGCAATCCGACACAGGTGTGCTAGGCGAGCATCCGAAGGCGTTCGGGAGAACCCTCGTGAAGGAACTCGGCAAAATGACCCCGTACCCTCGGTACAAGGGGTGCTCCCTCGCAAGGGGGAGCCGCAGAGAATCGGCTCTAGCGACTGTTTATCAAAAACACAGGACTCTGCCAACTCGCAAGAGGACGTATAGAGTCTGACGCCTGCTCGGTGTCGGTAGGTTAAGGAAGCCGATTAGCGCAAGCGACGTTGGCGACCGAAGCCCCGATAAACGGCGGCCGTAACTATGACGGTCCTAAGGTAGCGAAGTTCCTTGTCGGGTAAGTTCCGACCTGCATGAATGGCGTAACGACTGGAGCACTGTCTCCACGAGGGACCCGGTGAAACTGTAGCCGTGGTGAAGATGCCACGTACCCGCGGTTAGACGGAAAGACCCCGTGAACCTTTACTGCAGGTTGGCACTGGTCCAATGCTCGTTCTGTGTAGGATAGGTGGGAGGCTACGACCCGGCGGCGCCAGCCGTCGGCGAGCCAACGGTGAAATACCACCCTGAATGATCGTTGGTCCTCACCGGTCCGTAGCCCGGACCGGGACCGTGCTCATCGGGCAGTTTGACTGGGGCGGTCTCCTCCCAAAGAGTAACGGAGGAGCGCCATGGTACCCTCGGCCCGGTCGGCAATCGGGCAACAGGAGGCGCAAACGTAGAAGGGTGCCTGACTGCGAGACAGATGTGTCGAGCAGAGACGAAAGTCGGCGTTAGTGATCCGGCGGTGCTGGATGGAAAGGCCGTCGCTCAACAGATAAAAGGTACTCCGGGGATAACAGGCTGATCTCCCCCGAGCGTCCCTAGCGGCGGGGAGGTTTGGCACCTCGATGTCGGCTCATCGCATCCTGGGGCTGGAGAAGGTCCCAAGGGTTTGGCTGTTCGCCAATGAAAGCGGTACGCGAGCTGGGTTCAGACCGTCGTGAGACAGGTCGGTCCCTATCTGCCGTGGGCGTAGGAAACTTGAGGAGAGTCTCCCCTAGTACGAGAGGATTGGGGAGGACCGACCTCTGGTGTGCCGGCTGTCCCGCTCGGGGCATCGCCGGGTAGCCAGGTCGGGACAGGATAAGCGCTGAAGGCATCTAAGCGCGAAGCCCCCTCCAAGATGAGGTTTCCCGCAGCAATAGCTGCATAGGCTCCTGGAAGACGACCAGGTCGATAGGCCGGGCGTGCACGGCGGGTGACCGCCTCAGCCGACCGGTCCTAACAGCCAAGCAGCTTGACCACCCCGATCGGCTCTCCGCCTGAATTGATGTAAGGCGCAGACACCGATCCCCAGGTGGACTCACCGATCCGAATGTAAGGGTCGTGGAAGTGCATGACTTGCCCAGGGTGTCCTGTGAAAGAACCCACCTGACCTGATTGGCGTGTGATCGACCATCGAAAATTCCAGAGGAAACGCGGCCGGCGTGGCGTGACAACCCGCCGGCGGCTTTTCCGGCGACCATACCGGCGGGGTCACACCCGTTCCCATTCCGAACACGGCCGTTAAGCCCGCCGGGCCCATGATAGTGCATTCGCGCGAAAGTCGGTGATCGCCGGAATCTTTCACACCAAGCCGCCCTCGAGTCGCATCAGCGATTCCAGGGCGGCTTCTTCTGCGCGCCGAATCGGTCGCCTCAACCGCGATGTTCGAGTACAATGTGGACTAGAGCAAGGCGCGGGTTTCGTGATTTTGGCGGCAGCGTCGAGCATCGACTCTGATGCCAGGAGAGAGCGTATGTCTACGACCCTTGAGCAACTCAAAAACGTAATCGCCGAGCTGACGCTGGAAGAAAAAACGGAATTGGCGAACTTCCTGGCCGACTCGATCGACCAGGGTGAAGGCGCGGATGGGGGTGTTGAAGCTGCCTGGGATCACGAGCTTGCCCGACGAGCCGACGAGATACGAGGCGGAACAGCCAATGGCAAGCCCGCCGAGGTTGTTTTCGCAGAGCTGCGTGAGAAATACCAGTGAAGCCCGTTCTTTTCCACAGTGCCGCGGAGGCGGAGCTGTACGATGCAATTTCGTTCTACGAATCAGGACGAGCAGGGCTTGGTTTTTCCTTTCAGACAGAAGTCCAGCGCGTTGTCGATCTGATCCAGCAACATCCGGATCGTTGGGCAGCTTACAAGGACACAGCCTATCGGAAGTGCTTGCTGGATGGTTTTCCGTTCAGCGTCTTCTACCTCGAGCTTGAAGATCTGATCTGGATTGGAGCGATCGCCCATCAGAAGCGAAAGCCGGGATATTGGCTTCATCGACAACCACCATGATCTCACCTGCATTGCGTTCGCGCGAAAGTCGGTGATCGCCGGAATCTTCCACCACAGCAAGGCCGCTCTCGAGTCGCATCAGCGATTCCATGGCCGCTTCTTTTCTACCCATCGAACCGACGAATGTCCGCGCCTTGGTTGGCCGCTCGGGTCCAGCCGATATGGGGCGGATCGATCCCGAACTCCTCCGCGATCAGATTCGATATGGCGATTCGATCGAGTTCTGAAAGCGAACCGAAGGCGTAGAGCGTGGAGCCCCACGAGCTCTGGCCGGCCCCCACCAGTCCCAGTCGACCAAGCCTGGCGATGATGGCTTCGGATTGAGGTGTCGCGTACATTCCGCCCTGCATCGGAGCGAAGGCCTTCCCGACATGCTCCTGCAGCTCGCTCAATGAAGCTCCGAACGATGCCAGATCTTGTTCCACGACCGCGGGAAGAATCCCCAGCAGCACCAAGCGGCAGAGCCGTTCGGTAATGCGGTCGGGCAAGGCGGGGAGGGCGGAAAAGGCCTGGATCTCATCGGCTCCATGGCGCCCGCGTGGGCCTGGCGGCTGAACAGTCAACACCGACCATTCTTCGGGGAAGTCGACTCTGGCCACTAGCGGTGGGGGATGAGCGTCATCGCGCCGGCCGCCGTCAACGATCAGTCCCCCGTGCAAGAAGCCATGCAGCCCGATGCCCGAGCGTCGGCCGCGCCCCGAGAGCCTTGCGAGGGTTTCGAGCGAGGGATCGTGGTTGCCGGCGAGATCCAGGAGCGCACGGACGACGGCCAGGCTGAGCTGTGTTCCCACGCCCAGCCCCACATGTTCGGGCGGCGCGGTGATGATGTGGATTCTCGCGGGGGACCATGCAAGAGCATCAGGCAAGTCGGCTCGGCTGTCGTTCGATAACCGAACCAACAAGATCGCCGACCCGTTCGGCCAATGGGCCGTCGAAACTCCACTCGGATGCCGGTTCGGCAACGAGCTCGAGGCCGGGCTTCTCGATCATCAGCCCGACGCCGCCGAATTGCCGAGGCGCCGAAGGCCCCCAGCCCAGAAGGCCGAAATGAAGACGGCTGGGCGCTTGGATCACGAGTCGCGTCATGGGCTTGATGCAATCGAGCTCAGGGAAGCTCATCCTGATGGTAGAGGACGTGGCTGTGCAGGAGGCGGAAGGCCGCGTTTTCGGCTGGTCCACCCGTCTTGGCGACGATGACGGCAAGCTTCTGGAACTCGGCCAGGATCTCGACTCGGGGCAAGAAGGCCGTGCGCGTGGCGAGAATCGCCGCCTCGACCACAGCGTGTCGGGCGCGATTGAAGCCAAGGAAATCCCGCAATCGGCCTTCGGCCACGGTTTCGGCGAGCAACCTCGTCCGGTCTTCTTTGTCGTTCAGTTCGACGATCCGAAACTCGTAGTACCGGCAAGCCCCTTCGAGAATCGAGCACGAGACGACCCCGGCCGGACGCAGCCTCGGCGGTGGAGTAACCGGCTGGCCAATCGCAGTCTGTGCCAGCAGCAAGACATCATCGGTTACATGGAAGACTCCTTCACCTCGCGCCATGAGGTTCTGAAATGTGGTTGACGTGCGGTAGGGGCGAAGTTCGAACCGTCGCATGCTCAGATCCGGCTCAAGCTTCGGACCCATGGGGGCGATGTTGAGCTCGCCCTCAAGGCTCAGGGTTGTGACGATCCCTTCCAAGATCACGCGTTGGTCTCTGCTTCTGGTCCGTCATCTCCGCCAGTGCCTTCCGGCTCGGTTCTGGTGGTCGCTGGCTTAGCCGTGGAACTGTGCTGAACCGCTTGTCTACTTTGTGCTCGGTGGGAGAGTCGGCCTTTTTCGGGCTCCGTCAGAAAACCCCACCGCAGTGCCTGATCCTGACGATAATTCTTACCCAGAGTCAAGGCGGTTTTGGCCTTCATCAGCTCGTAGCCCAGATAGAACGCATGCGAAGGATCGGTGACTCCCATGCGTTCAAAGAGCACGAATGGATCGGGATCAGCGAAATAATGAGAGTTGTTCAGCGCATGAATCCGTCCGTCTTCGGCGAAGATCCGCCAGTTGGGATCGCGAATCCGGCGCTGCAGCTCAAGCAGATTGTCAGGGCCGAAACGCTCGATCCTGGGATCGCGCAAGAGGATCAGGTCGGGTTCGAGGTGCTTGGGCAAGTGTGGTGACGATTGACTGCATAATGCGTCAGCCGGCGCGCCAGGTCGATCTCGCGAACCGATGAACGCGCCCAGTTGATCACGGCCGTTGTGAGCACGCTCCGAATCGCCAGCTCCTGGCAAAAGCCCAGTAATAGCGTGTTCACGCCGGCGGAATCGACATCTGTCAGTTCGGTCAGGTTGCCGACGCCCATCATCATTTCGGCGTGGGGATAGCGGCGACGCGTTTCGAGATAGCGCCCCAGCGAGGCCGCGAAGCCGAACCCGATCGGCTCCAGGATCGGGTCGATGCGATACGCGACGCCTTGCCGGTCCAGAAGCGTGATCGTCTCGTCGAGCCCGTCAAGCGAGCTCGGACCGATCGGGGATCGCCACCACCTCCACGCCCCAATCGGCGGCGTGCTCGCGGTTGGCCGCGTTCACACTCAGGACAAGCTCTGCGCCCGCCGAGACGGCCCGGGAAACCTCGTCCGGGTTGAAGCTATCGATCGAGACGCGGATGCCCCGATCACGGAGCGATCTGACGGCATCATCCACTTCCTTCCACGTTTCCCCCGGGTCGCAGCCGAGGTCAATCACGTCAGCGCCCTCGGAGACGAACCGTTCCGCCTGGGCGATGATTTCCTCGATGGCAAGTTGAGGAGCGTGATTGATCTCGGCGACGATCTCGATGTCGTAGCTTGCCGTAATCCTCGTTCCGCTGATCGGCCTGGCCGAAATAGCGAGGCAGATCGCGCAGATCTTCAGGACCCAGCTCAACCGGCACGCCGTGGCTCTTCTCGTGCAAAGGCGCCAGGTCGCCACGACAATGACCAGGCAGGATTACGCGATCAACGTCCGCCGGCACTTCGAGCAACCGGCCAACCCACTTTGGCGTCATGAGCGCGGCCACCGAGATGGGCAAGACCGCGATCTCGGCGACGAACCCGGCGCGTGGCGCTAGCTCGTCGAGTATCTGACGGAGCGCGAACTCGGCCAGGCGACCCGTCACGAAAAGGATGCGTGGCAGCGCGTGAGGACTGTTTCCGAAGGAGTTCAAGAGGGTCGGTGCTCCCACGTATCCATCAAAGCCCCTCTTGCCGCGGTGGGGGACGTTGTACGATACGTTACGCACGGAGCCAGACGTCCATCCAATCGGCGCGGTAGAGAGCTTGGGGCGGCAGCTCAACTTCAGTAAGTGTGGGGTTGCGAGCGATATAATCTCGGTAGGCAGACAGTTGTTCCAGCGAACGCGTGATGTGATCGTAGCTATCGGCCTGCCAGAACGTTCCCGTTCGACCGCGCAGACGATTGCACGCGACAGCCGACGCGCCCTTGATCGATTTCAGGATCAGCTCGAGTTTCGTAGAACGGAATTCATTCCGTTCGGCATCGTCGCTTTCCGTGGAACGGAATTCATTCCGTTCCACAGCTTCGGCGGCAATCGGTGTGATCAACATGTGAACGTGATTAGGTATGATCACGAAGTCGCCCATGTGGTGGAGGCGTCCGTCATCTCTGAGCACCTCGTCTCGCAGCTCGGTTGCACATGCGGGATCCCGCAAGTGACATTCACCAAGGCCGCGGTCCAGGCAACTCTGGACTTGACGATTGAAATGCTGCTCGAACCGAAACTGTTCGGTGGGCGGCAATCGGTGAAAGGCGTCGCGCCAGCGGCCGCGCTCGCCGTCGTAGGCGATGCCTAGTCGTTCGAGCGACTGAGTCTTCTCCTCCTCCCATTGTCGTCGCACGCTCTCAGGTATCGAATCTCTGAGTCGAAACGTCACAAAGTACGTACAACCATCCTGCCGCCAGTGCGGCAAGTTCCGCTGGTAGATCCGCACGGCGCGAAGTTCATCGAACGGCACAAACCATGCCGGCCGTAGAACGGAATTCATTCCGTTTCAACTCCCTATCGGTAGGCTCCTTGGATCGTAGAACGGAATTCATTCCGTTTCAATCGCTGTTTCATCTTCTGGCTGTCATCTTTGGAAAGCAACGGAATAAATTCCGTTCTACGCTTTGCACAGCAACAGCATCCCCTCTCACGCGAGGGCAGCAACACCCTGAAGGATGGCGGTGATGTAGCCATAGGCAAACGCAAAGGCTTGCAGTCCTTGCCCATCATCCGGGTGACCGGGCGCATGATCGGGCATCAACATATATTCGTAGCCGACTTCCTGGAGGGTCATCGCCACCTGGAGCATGTCCATGTCACCCTCGTCGGGGTAGACCTCCTGGAAGTCGTCGCGCTTGCCTCGAATATTACGGAAGTGAATGTTGAAGATCTTCTTGGCCCGGCCGAATTCGCGGATGATGTCGTGAATCTCGCGGCGGGGGTCCTGGAGCATCTCGGCGGTTGTACCCAGGCAGAGGTTCAGCCCGTGGTAAGGGCTTTCCTGGATCGAGAGAAACTTGCGGAGACCCGCGGGTGTTCCCAGCACGCGAACGATTCCCTGGAAGCCTCGGGCCGGCACTCCCGGGTCGTGGGGATGGCAGGCGGCTCGGACCTTGTGCTCGTTGCAGACGGGGATGACGCGGTCGAGGAAATACGTGATCCGCTCCCAGGCGGTGTCGGCCGAGACAGTTCCGGCCCTCGTGAGAGGCGGATTCTGCCGGGCGTCGGCCAGCCGCCAGGTGCTGTAGCGAGAGCCGCCCCGACCGGGGGTTGTCCCGGTTCGCAAGACCCCCAGAAGGCTCATGTTGTACTTGAATGCCGGAATTCCCGCCTCGGCGCAGGCTGCGATCATCTTCTGAATCTGTTCGATGTCGCGATCACGCTCGGGGCTCTTCCCCAGCATGATCGCACCGCGGCGTTCGCGGTCGATATGGCTCGACGACAGGAACGGTAAGGCCACCATGTCGAGCGCGATCCCGTGTTTCTCACAAAGGTCGCGCGTCCGCTTCAGGTCGTCAGTGGTCCAGGCCCCTTTCGAGCCAGGGTCTGGCGGATAGCCGCAAATGTGATTGACCCCATGCCGCTTGAAGTATTGCAGCATCCGAGACGTCGTGGGCCCTTGCTGCGTTCCCACGTGCATCTTTACCGGCTTGCCGGACCGAGTTAGACCTTCTGCGCTTGCCTCTGCGGCAATTCCACCTGCGCAGGTCGTGTTGGCTCGAACCAGAGCGGTCGCGGAGCCAGTCACTGAGAGAAATAACCTTCGGTTCATTGCCAGCGCTCCTACTTCCAATTGCTCGCTCAGTCAGTGCCCCGAGGGACCTCAGACGCGATTCGACGATAAAGCGCGATCGCCTGGTCGAATGCCCGGCGAGCTTCGTCACGCTCGCCCGGTGAGATAGAGCGGCCTCGGGCCCTCCAGAGCTGCTCGGCGGCCTCCACGCACCACAAAGCGCTGAGACGCGAGGCCCGGATCGGTTGTCCGCCCACGAGCACGTCGACCGGGTTGGTGTGCAACTGGGGAAAGTGACGCAGGGCCACCCAGCTACTTGTCTTGATCGGCACTTTGAACTCCAGCTCGTGGACCTGGTCGTCCGCCGGCACCTCGCTGCTGGCGATGGCAGCGGCCGTTGACCACCAGCTCGACGAGGCGGGACCCGTTGGCCGCGGTGAAATCGTCTTCGCGCCTCGGTCCGTGCAGGTTGACCGTGTCGCCGACAAGCTTGCGGCCACCCGCCGGGACGACTTGCCCGTAGGCCACTGCCATCGGCGTACGGGACGCGAAGGCGACTTTCGCCCGGACTCCGACCGTCTCGGGCTTTTCCAGCATCAGGCGGTCGCCCGGCCGCTTGCCGCCGACGGTAAACTCCAGGGCGTGCGCGAAGCCGTCGGAAACGTACGATCGTCCAGCGGCCAACCCCGCGCACCAGGCGTCGAAGTCGACGAACTTGACATCACCCAGGCGAACGTAGACTCGGCCCTGGCCAACTCTCAGCCCACTCATGCAAGGAAAATCGGTCTCGCCGCTGACCTTCAGCGGAAACCCACAGTTCAGCAAGTGATACCACATGTTCCATTCGGCGATCCGGGGCGTGTCCATGGAACTGATGAAGTCGCACACACCAAGTGGCACCGAGACGACTACCTCCATCGCCCCGACTCCATTCATCTCCGGGATGGCAAGATTGGGCAATGTCTCCGCGGCCTTCTCGTGAGCTGCTTCAAGCTCCGAACGGTCAAGCACCCCGTCGCCGTCCTTGTCGGCCGGGGAGAAGCCGGCAGGGAGAAGGCCCTGTGCCGCTTCGGCCGCAGTGAGTGAGCCATCGGAATTGCGGTCGAGGGCGGCCATCAGGCGCTTGGTGGCGGCCTTGGGCGTCGATCTCCAGGCCCGATCCAGAGTGAGCATAACCGGCGACGGCTCCCTGGGCCTTCGCCCAACGGAGCACGGGAGTTGTCCAGGTGGGCCAGCCCTTGGTTGCGGTCCCGTCCGAGCCAGGGTACGTCTGGTCGCGAAGGTTGAGCAGACAGAGATGCCCCATTGCCTGTGAGCCGAACCCGCTGACCTCGACGTCGTACTTGATCACTGTGCGCGGCTCGCTCAAGCCGTCGGGGCGCGGCCCGAAAAACCGGCGCTGAAAGTCGTAGCAAGGGCCCCAGGTCAGGACGCAGCCGACGTTGAGCCCCTCTCCCTTCACCTGGAGGAACATGTCCTTGGGCTCAACGCCCTGGGTCGGGTCGGTGTAGTGCGCACAGCCGGCGGCGTGGATGTGATGGTCACCGCTGAAGAAACCGTGGGTCGAGGGGTCGACCCATCGCTCGAGCGAGACGTCGAGCGTCGCACCTCCTTGCTCGGGGACGATCATCTCCCGGCTCCTGAGTCGATACTCGGGGCCGCGTCCGTACGTCACGCTGATCCGGCCAGGAGGCAACAACACCACGCCGCCGTCAGCGCGGTAGACCTGCCGCTGGAAGAACAGGTCGGGGGCAACGCGCTTGGGCTGCGGCGGGTGGACTCGTCCCAAGCGGTCCACGAAGGTGAAGTGGGCGACGGTTGGCGTGCCGTCGTGGTCGCGGACGCGAAGCCGGACCGGGATGGTCGGGCGTACGTTGAAGAGGATCGGCAGTTCGCCCCGGAAGCCGAGGTCTTGTGTCCCCTGGCCGACATCGAAGCCGATCGTCGCTTCGCGTTTGCCCGACTCGCTGCTATAGAGGAGAGCCAAAGCATATTCGACGCCGAGCCCGCTGAGGTTTGGCGTCATGGGCTGGCTCGTGACCATCTCGACCTGGAAGAACCGCCCGGCGCGCCGCCGGGCACCTCTCCATCCTTGAGATGCCGCTGGTCCTGCCGCGCCAGGCTCAGGTCGGCCGCGCCCGCCGTGATCGGGCCCGACTGCGGGCTCGTAATGCGAAGCGCCTTGCCCGTCGCGGCCTCATTGATCACCTTGACCAGTACCGGCGTATAACCCCCCTGCTGGAGGACCGCCGCGGCCGGACCCCGCCCGACCTTGACTCTCTCTTCCGGATTGATGGTGACGATCAGCAGCACATGGGCATCGAGCCGGCGTTGAAGTGCTCCGGCGTCCAGCGCCGCGCGGGCACGCGCCAGTGCCTCGACTGTATCGACCGGCAAAGGCGCGCCCAGCGATTCCAGCGCCCGGACAACGCGTTCAACATTTGCCGCAAGCGGCTGTCCCTCCACGGGGACGGGTTCCATCACTTGTGCTTGGATCACGTCCCACGACACAAGCGTCGCGCACACAAACACTGATCGAGCCAGGCACCAGATTGCTCTTGAATGATGGGTGGACATTAATGAATGATTCTCTCGTTAATGCAAATGGCGCTCGGAGCATGGGGCCGGATCCGCGGCAGTTGCTCGTCGGCGCGACCACCTCAGCGAAGTTCGTCCAGCAACGACTTGGCCGGGCCGGCGAGAAACAGCGTATCGACGCCGGCTGCGATCAGTGTGTAGCCTCGTTCCATGAAGGGACGGATCGCGGCGGCCGAGACGCCGAAGTAACCGAGTGGAATGCCGGCGGCCTGACACGTCCTGGTGACGTGGTCAATAGCGTCGGTCACCGCCGGGTCGTCAATGCGCCCCATCCTGCCGAGGCTTGCCGCAAGATCGTAGGGACCGATCAAGACGGCATCGATCCCCGGGACCTTGACGATCGATTCGATGTTCTCCACGGCCCGTACGTTCTCGGCCTGGACGATCACCGCCACTCGATCATTGGCCGTTTCGAGATACTCCTGGAAACGCATCCCGTAGCCATGGGCCCGAGCCAGTCCCACGCCGCGCGAGCCGGCCGGTGCATAACGCGCGAACCGGACAACGCTGGCGGCCTGGTCGACCGTGTTCACCTGCGGCACGATGATCCCCTCGGCACCCTGGTCGAGGATCTTCTTGATCGGACCCTCCTCGGCCCCCGGCACGCGTACGACACACGCAACCCGATGGCCGACCGCCTGTATGATCGCCACGATCTCGCGCGTCTCCAGGGGACCATGTTCGCCGTCAATAAACAGCCAGTCGAAGCCGACGTCTGCAAGGATCTCGGCGATAGCGGCCGTGGGCAGCGTGACCATGCTGCCGAACAGTGTCTCGCCGGCACGCAATCGTTTGCGAAAAAGTCCTGTCACTGGTTCCTGCCTATCATCCGGGGAGCGAAGAGGGGTGCGGCATTTTCGAGGCCTGGACAACCGCCCCGAGAGTCTGTCCGTTTCGTGTTTTGGTGCTGTCGGTTCTGACTTCCGAACCCGCGGTCATCGTAGCGCTACGCCATGGCGGACGCAAGTCCCCGGTCTGGATCAATGAATCGAGTCTCTGGCGGGTCCAGAGGAGATACGGCCACGCACCGAGCTGGGTCGAATGGGCCTCAGCCGAACAGTGCCGTGATCGGCTCTCCGGCCTGAACGATGGGAACGGGCCTCCCCTGGTTATCAGGGAGTCGCAGATCGGGCACGATTCCCAGGGCGTGGTAGATCGTGGCGGCCAGGCTCTCGGGACTTACCGGGTGGTCGATGGGGTGGGCGGCGTCCTTGTCGGAGGTGCCGAAGACGGTGCCGCCGCGAATCCCGGCGCCTGCCACGACGGCCGGAAAGAGTGTGCTCCAGTGGCCCCTGCCCCACCGAGGCGTGCCCAGGGGTGTCCGGCCCATCTCGCCAAGGGCGACGACCAGCGTCTCCGCCAGCAGTCCGCGCTGGTCCAGATCGATCAGGAGCGCGCTCAGGGCCTGGTCGAAGGTCGGCATCAGGTGGTTCTTCACGTCGTCGCTGTGGACGTGCGAATCCCAGCCGTAGCCGTCGCAGGCGTCGTAGTGCAGCGTCACGAATCGGACGCCCGCTTCCACCAGCCGCCGGGCGATCAGTGCGGACTGGCCGAACAGGTGGCGGCCGTAGCGATCGCGCAAGCCGGCCGGCTCGCGGCGGATGTCCAGCGCCTGGTGGGTGGTCTCCGAGGTGGCCAGGCTCAGTGCTCGCTGGCGGAACCGGTCGAAGTCCCGCACTCTCGACGGCGCGGTCCAGCAGCCGGCGCTGGTCGTCGAACTGCTCCAGCAGCGAGATCCGGCGATTCATCCGTTCCACTCGCAGGCCCTCGCTTGGGGCAAGCCCCTCGATCTGGAAGGTCAGCTCCTCATCGCTGCAGTCGCGCCAGTAGGGGTTATCTTGCAGGTTCTTCTTGTCCACCACCGTCGTCAGCGGGTTGTACCGGCGACCGAGCCAGCCGGCGTGCTCGCCGGGGCGAAGATACTGTCCCGACTCCTGGAGGCGTCCCAGTGAGTTTGGCACGACGGCGTAGGCGGGAAGACGTCGTGCCGATCCCTCGGGTTCGTGCTGGGCCAGGTACTCGACGACCGAGCCCATGGACGGCCAGTCGCTGGGTGTGGGGTTGAACCCTCCGCCGACCGGCACTTGCCACATCTTGCCGGTCTGGATGTAGTGCGCCGCACCGCTGTGGTCGTTGTACGGGTGGGTCATGGTCCGTACGACGCAGAACTTGTCCGAGATCTGGGCCAGCCGGGGCAGATACTCGCTGATCAGCAGTCCGGGGGTGCGGCAAGCGATGGGCCGAAATGGGCCGCGGATCTTCTCCGGCGCGTCGGGCTTGAGGTCGAAGGTCTCGAGCTGGCTGGGTCCGCCGAAAAGGTTGATGAAGATGACCGACTTTGCCCGGGCGCTAGTGATGACGCGGTACTTGCCTCGGCCGCGAGCAACCGTGGCAGACTGAGGCCGAAGAGACCAGCCCCAGCCGCCTCGAGCAGCTTCCTGCGTGAGACGCCATCACATGCGGAACGCGGATACCCGTCAATCCGTAGCATGCTATCTCCTCTCGGAAACGTTCCGCAGCTTGAGCTCGGATCTCACAAAAGGCGAGAATATTTAACAAAGGTATAACACTGTTCGCCGTTTGTAAACCAGAATGCAGTGCGAAGAGTTCGAATTCATCCGCGAGACTGGCGGCGCGGATCGTGCATAGAATGGAGGTGGCGCACCGCACCCACGGGGGAAGGCAAAGCATGTCGAACGCCATGGAAATACCGAAGAACCCGACAAGTCGAACGGCGTTCTTGTTTGACCTGGACGGAACTCTTGTCGACAGCGTCTACCAGCACGTCCTGGCATGGCGTGAGGCGATGGCCGGGGTCGGCATCGAGCTCGCCGTTTGGACGATCCATCGCCGCATCGGCATGAGCGGCGGGCTGATGGCCAACGCGATCCTCCGCGAAACCGGCCACGCGGTCACACCTGAGGAGGCCGGACGCCTGCTGCGGCTGCACGCCGAGGCTTATGCGCGGCTGGCCGCCACGATCCGCCCTCTACCGGGCGCGCGCGAGATTCTCGCCTACCTTTCACAGGCGGATGTGCCGTGGGCCATTGCGACCAGCGGCCTGATCGAGAGCGCTCGCCCGACGCTCGAGGCGCTGGGCGTGCCCGCCGGGGTGCCAATCGTCACGCGCGACCAGGTCAGTCACGCCAAGCCCGACCCCGACCTCTTCCTGGCGGCCGCCGAGCGGCTCCAGATTCCCATCGGCGACTGCGTGGTAGTGGGCGATAGCGTCTGGGATCTGCTGGCCGCCCGCCGGGCGCGCGCACTTGGCGTGGGTCTCCTCTCGGGCGGGTACGGACAGGAGGAACTCGAACGGGCCGGCGCGTATCGGGTCTACCAGGATCCTGCCGACCTGCTGCGCCACCTCGACGAGGTCGGGGTCCGTGCCGCCGTCTGATGCGGTCCAGCCTGTGCAACGAAATCATTCCCGATGGATCAGGAACCCGTCGTGGCCTGCCACTGCCAGTTCCTGATCTCGGGCATGTCCTCTCCGTACCGGGTGATGTACTGACGGTGGTCGATCAACTTGTCGCGAACCGCCTGCTTGGCATAGGCCGCCCGTCCGCCAAGTTGAGGCAGGCGGTCAACCACGTCGCCGACCAGGTGGAACCGGTCCAGGTCATTCATCACGGCCATGTCGAACGGGGTCGAGATCGTCCCTTCCTCTTTGTACCCGCGTACGTGCAGGTTCTGGTGGTTGACACGGCGGTAGGTCAGTCGATGGATCAGCCAGGGATAACCGTGATAGGCGAAGATGATCGGTTTGTTCTTGGTGAACAGGGTGTCGAAATCGTGCTCCGAGAGACCGTGAGGGTGCTCGGTCTCGGGCTGTAGCTTCATCAAATCCACGACGTTCACAACTCGGATCTTCAGCTCCGGAATGTATTCGCGCAATAGCTGCACCGCGGCCAGCGTCTCCAGGGTCGGCACGTCCCCGGCGCAGCACATCACGACATCGGGTTCGGTTCCCTTGTCGTTGCTGGCCCACTCCCAGATGCCGATGCCCGCGGTGCAGTGCTTGACCGCCTGATCCATCGTCAGCCATTGGGGCGAGGGATGCTTGCTGGCGACCACGACGTTGACGTAGTGCCGGCTGCGCAGGCAGTGGTCCATGACTGAGAGGAGTGTGTTGGTATCAGGAGGTAAATAAACGCGTATGATCTCGGCCTTCTTGTTGGCGACCAGGTCGATGAACCCTGGGTCCTGGTGAGTGAAGCCGTTATGGTCTTGCCGCCAGACATGCGAGGCCAGCAAGATGTTGAGCGAGGCTATCGGCCGCCGCCAGGGGATGTGGCGGGTCACCTTGAGCCACTTGGCGTGCTGGTTGAACATCGAATCGATGATGTGAACGAACGCCTCATACGTGTTGAATAGGCCATGCCGACCGGTCAGCAAGTAGCCCTCGAGCCAGCCCTCGCACTGATGTTCACTGAGCATCTCCATGACGCGCCCTTCGGGGGCCAGGTGGTCATCGGTGGCGACGACCTCGGCGACCCACTGCTTGTCGGTCGCCTCGAAAACGGCGGTCAGGCGGTTGGAGGCGGTCTCGTCGGGGCCGAAGATGCGGAAATTGCGCCGATCGGCATTGAGCTTGATCACGTCGCGGAGGAACTTGCCCAGGGTGCGGGCATCTTCGTTCATGACGGCGCCGGGCCGCGGCACGGCGATGGCGAAGTCACGAAAGTCTGGCAGCCGCAGGTCGCGCAGCAGGATGCCGCCGTTGGCGTACGGGTTAGCCCCCATGCGCCGCTCGCCCTTGGGCGCCAGCGCCTGAAGCTCGGGGAAAAGCCGGCCCGTCTTATCAAAGAGCTCGTCGGGGCGGTATCCGCGCATCCATTCTTCCAGGAGTCTCAAGTGCTCGGGGTGCCCGGTCGGATCGGATAGAGGCACCTGGTGCGCCCGGTAAGTCCCTTCGATCGGCAGTCCATCGACGACCTTCGGCCCGGTCCACCCCTTGGGCGTTTTGAGCACGATCATCGGCCAGCGCGGCCGCTCTGTGACGCCGCGCTCTCGGGCGTCAGACTGGATCCGGCGGATCTCGGCAATGACCCGGTCGAGTGTCGCCGCCATCAGACGGTGCATCGCCTCTGGCTCGTGACCCTCAACGAAGTAAGGCGTGTAGCCATAACCGCGCAAGAGCTGCTCAAGCTCTTCATGGGTGATCCGGGCCAGGACGGCGGGGTTGGCGATCTTGTAACCGTTGAGGTGAAGGATCGGCAGCACGGCGCCATCACACGCTGGATTCAAGAACTTGTTGGAATGCCAGCTCGTAGCCAGCGGCCCGGTCTCGGCCTCGCCGTCGCCCACCACGGCGGCGACGATCAGGTCGGGGTTGTCGAACGCGGCGCCAAAGGCGTGGCTCAGGCTATAGCCAAGCTCGCCTCCCTCATGGATCGAACCGGGGGTTTCGGGAGCGACGTGGCTGGGGATGCCTCCAGGAAACGAGAACTGTGTGAAGAGCCGTTTCATCCCGGCCTCGTCCTGCGAGATGTTGGGATACAGCTCGCTATAGGTCCCTTCCAGGTAAGTGTTGGCCACCAGGGCCGGACCGCCGTGGCCCGGTCCCGAGATGTAGATCATGCTCAGATCATATTCCTTGATGATCCTGTTCAGGTGAACGTAGACGAAGTTCTGGCCCGGGGTCGTTCCCCAGTGTCCCAGCAGCCTCGGCTTGACATGCTCGCGCAGGAGCGGCTCGCGCAGAAGCGGGTTGTCATAGAGGTAGATCTGGCCGACCGACAGGTAATTGGCGGCCCGCCAGTAGGCGTCCATCTTGAGCAGCAGGTCAGACCCGAGCGGTGACAGGGTCGAGCCGTCGGCCGCCGTGGTTTCCCGGCCCTGCGTGGCTTGCGTTGCGAGAGTCGTCTCCATCGGATGACTGCTCCATCGATTCGATTGGTGGTGATCATTTCTATGCGATTAAGTTGTGAATCATATCACAAACGAGTCGCCTCGGCCGATCGGGATGAAGGAATGAACCCGGCGGCGGCCCGGGCGATCAGCGACTCCTCATCAGTCGGGATGACGCGTACGGCCACGCGGCCGCACTCTTTCGAGATGAGCGGGGCGCCCGCGGCGTTTCGCTGTTCGTCCAGGGAGATCCCCAGAAACTCGAGACCCTCACATATGCGGCGGCGGGCTTCCGGCGAGTTCTCGCCGATCCCGCCTGCGAAGACCAGCGTGTCAACACCGCCGAGCGCCGCGGCCAGCGATCCGAGCCAGGTCTTGGCCCGGTAGCAAAAGAGTGCCACAGCCTCGGCCGCCCGCACGTCATCGTCTTGCCGGGCCAGCAGGTCGCGCAGGTCCCCGCTGGTCTCCGAGACGCCGAGCAGGCCCGATTCGTGATTGACCAGGTCATGGAACTGGTCGATCGTCAGCCCCCTGCCCCTGATCAGGTACCGAACCAAGCCTGGATCGAGATCGCCGCACCGCGTGCCCATGACCAGACCGGACGTCGGCGTGAATCCCATCGACGTTTCGACGCACCGGCCATCGCGGACTGCGGCCATGCTGGCGCCCGAGCCGAGGTGGGCAAGGATCACGCGGCCGCGGGCCGCTTCTGCACCCGCGACCCGGGCCAGCTCTTCCATGAGATAGGAGTAGGAGAGCCCGTGGAAACCGTAGCGGCGGACCCCGGCCGCCTCATACCGCCGCGGAATGGCGATGATCTGAGCGACGCGCGGCAGGTCGTGATGGAAGGCCGTATCGAAGCACGCCACTTGAGCACGCTGGGCATCGAGACGCCGGAACGCCTCGATCGCCTCGATCTCACCGGGCAAGTGATCGGGATCATAGGGGACGATTTTCGCAGCTCGTCGAGAACCTCGGGCGTGATGACCTCGGGACGGTAGAAGCGGCTGCCTCCGTGGACCACGCGATGGCCGATGATCGCGATGGCCTCGAGCGACACGAATTGTTCCAACCGCTCGATCAAGAGGGCCACGGCCGCCGCTTGATCGGGGGCCGTCACCGTACTCTCCTCGCGACCGCCATCGGTGACTTTCACGATGAATCGGGTACCCGGCATCCCGATCCGCTCGATCGCGCCCGAGACGAGCCGCTCAGGCCGATCACTTGACACGAAAAGTGCGAACTTGAGGCTCGACGAGCCTCCGTTGATCGTCAGGATGAGGGACTGATCCGCTCGCTCGAACCCCGTTCGACTGGCGCCAGCTTCAAGCCTTGAGGCATGGGAATCCATGTTCACCGTCCCCTCAACCGGCGAATTCGTGTGGGCCAGTCAGAACAATGAGACATCGGTACCCGACAAGCCAAGCCCGGTTGCCGGGCGACCCTGCTACACTTGTGTCGTCAGGAATGTGGTCGTGCGCGTCTCGCCTGTCTGAATGCTTTGACGTCTGTATCGCGGCATATCTGATGTCCGCTCGAGGCTCGCAAGACTGGACTGAATCAGAATCTTCTGAAGAATCAACACGTAAAGCGACGACCGGGTTATTTGTCCTGGTCCAAACTCTCTTCGATCTCTTTGCGTCTCAGCAAGCGTCGCCGGGCACGGAGGATTCGAAGAATGCGCACGGTGCGTCCATCGATGATAAAAACCACGCGGAATGCACCAGCCCGCTTCCCGAACAGCATCTCGTGAAGCTCTATGGGTAGTTTGCGGCTCTCCTTTGCGCGGGGATGAGGCTCGGGATTCAACTCCAGACCATGAAGGGCAGCCTGAAACCGTCTAAGCCAGCGTGCGGCCGTGGCAGGTGCGCTCCGGGCGGCCCATTCATAGGCTTCTTCCAAGTCTTGATTGGCCAGCCGGTGGATAACGACGTCATACTTCATGTATCCGAGCCAAGGTTGTGCCTTGCTCGAAGCGTGTCGAAAGCCTCGTGCAGTGACACGCCTTGATCGCCTGACTTCCAGTCAGCGAGAGCTGCGCACACGGCTTCGAGATCTTCCTCCTCTTCGGATAAAGCACGAAGGGCATGACGCAATAGCTCATCTTCGGAGGCGTACTTTCCCGACGCCATCTGCTCTCCCACGAGCTCTCTAAGATCGGGCGGAAAGGCATATGTCATCGCCCTTTATCCTCCTGTCGCGTGATAAGACTCCAGGACTGAAGTGTAGCACGAATGCAAGATCCTCGCCCAGGCGCATTGGAGTTACCTCATCTCAACATCCGCGTCAAACACCCGCACCAGCCGCCAGTTGGGCTTGTTCTCGGTGATAAATTGCTGATGCGAGGGTGCAACTTGGTAGGCGTCGTGTGCGGCTTTGGAGTCGAAGACGACGTGGAGGGCCACATCGAAATCCTGGTCATTGACCGGGCGGGTAAGCTCGTGGTTGAGCGTGCCGGCGGCGAAGAAGACGACGCCGGGGTGGTCGGCGAGGTATTTCTTGCAGGCATCGACCATCGCCTGAATCGCGGCGGACGAGTTGTCGTGGAGTGAGAAGAAAACGCTGTGGGCGAGCATGGCAGGCCTCGTTCGAACCAGGCGCTCATGAAGCGGCGATTGTCTCGCGGATCGTTGTCGTGTTCACTGGCCGGATCACGCCTTTCTCGGTGATGATGCCGGCGATGAGGTTCGGCGGGGGTGACGTCGAAGGCGGGGTTGTAGACGTCGATGTCGCTGGGGGCAGTCTGGCGGCCGAAGCCGTGGGTGATCTCGCGAGCCTCACGCTGCTCGATGGGAATGGCCGAGCCATCGGGGATCGACAGGTCGAACGTGCTCGATGGGGCCGCGACGTAGAAGGGAATGCCATGGGCACGGGCCAGCAGGGCCACGCCGTAGGTGCCGATCTTGTTGGCCGTGTCGCCATTGGCCGCGATCCGGTCGGCTCCGACGACGACTTTCTGGATCTTGCCTTCCCGCATCACCTGCGCGGCCATGTTGTCGCAGATCAAGGTGACCGCGACTCCACGCCGCTTCAGCTCCCAGGCGGTCAGCCGGGCTCCCTGAAGAAGCGGCCGTGTTTCGTCGGCGAAGACGCGCAAGTCCTTTCCTTGCTCATGGGCCGAGAATATCACGGCGAGCGCTGTGCCATAGTCAGACGTGGCCAGGCCGCCGGCGTTGCAGTGGGTCAAGATGCCTTCACCCGGCTCGACCAGGCCAGCACCATGGCGGCCGATGGCGCGGCACATGGCGCGGTCCTCCTCGGCGATCGCGTGGGCCTCGGCGAGCAGCCGATCGAGGAGGGCGCGCGGATTGTCCGTGTCGGCCCGCGAGGCGACGGAATCCATCCGGTCAAGAGCCCAGAAGAGGTTCACCGCGGTGGGACGGCTGGTGCGCAGGTAGGCCGTGGCCTCGCCGAGGGCCCGGCGAATCGCGGCCGGCTGGGCGAGACCCTGCGACCGTGCGCCCAGCACTGCACCATAAGCCGCCGCCACTCCGATGGCCGGCGCCCCACGGACGCGCAGAAGCTTGATGGCCTCCCAGACCGTGGGCACGTCATGGCAGTCAATCTCGATGAATTCGGTCGGCAGCCGGGTCTGGTCGATCAAGCGCAGATGGCCTCGCGCCGCGTCGCCCGACCAACCCACCGTCTGAAACGTCTGTGAATCCGTGGCAACTGGCATCTTGCTTGACCTACCTGCCTTGATCTGTGTCCGGCACTATGGTCAACGAATGATTATTCTTCATCCTCATCGGCCTCTTCGTCCTCGTCGCCCTCGGACTCTTCAGGATCGACCCATGTGTAGAACTCGGCGAAGATCTCCCAGATATTGCGCAAGGCGTTGCGGACATCGCCCGGCTTGAGCGGGCCGTGCTCGCCGGTGTAGCCGGCGACCTCGGTCGCGATCCTCAGCAAATCAAGGTTTTGCCGCCTCATCTCCAGGAAGATCTGACTCTGAGTGTCGAGCTCCAAGGCTTCTTCGAGGGCTTCTTCCGCTTCCTGCGCATGGTCGTGGTCGTGGTCGTGATCGTGCTCATGATCGTGGTCGTCGTCGTGATCGTGATCTTCATGACTCATCACCAAGGTCTCCCCGTGCCTGAGAGTTGAAGCAGGTCGCTTGAAACGAGGGTGAGCCGCCGGGTCGAGGCGGAGCTCAATCGTGCTGCCAAGGGTTTCCGGAACATCAAGCCGGCGCCGCCGAGATCACTCCCGCCGCGGCTGCCGGCCTCTCTGCGACGGAATGGTAAGGAAGACCGAAGGTCGCGGCGACCGCCCGGTTGGTCACTCGTCCCCGGTCGATATTCACGCCTTCGGCGACGCCGGGATCGGCGGCGGCCACAGCCTTCCAACCGCTCTTGGCCAGTTGCAGCACATAAGGAAGCGTCACGTTGCAAAGTGCGTAAGTGCTGGTGCGGCCCACCGCGCCCGGCATGTTCGTCACGCAGTAATGAACCACGCCGTCGACCACGTACGTGGGCTGTCGATGCGTCGTGGGCCGGCTGGTTTCAATGCAGCCGCCCTGATCGATGGCCACGTCAACGATCACAGCGCCTGTCTTCATCCGGCTAAGATCCTCGAACCGGACGAGGTGAGGAGCCCGCGCCCCGGTGATCAAGACCGCCCCGATTACCAGGTCGGCCCGCTCGATCGACTCGCGAATGGTGTGCCGGTCGGAGTAGAGCGTGGTCACGTTGGGCGGCATGATGTCATCAAGATAGCGTAGGCGATCAAGATTGACGTCGAGAATGCGCACGTTCGCGCCCAGCCCGGCGGCGACCTTGGCGGCATTGGACCCCACCACACCGCCTCCAAGGATGGCCACTTCCGCGGGCGCAACCCCGGGAACGCCCGCTAGAAGGATGCCCCGCCCTTCCTGCGGCCGCTCCAGAAACTTGGCTCCTTCCTGAATGCTCATCCGGCCCGCGACCTCGCTCATGGGCGTCAGCAGCGGCAGCGATCCACGCGGGTCACGAAGCGTTTCATAGGCGATCGCCGTGATGCCGCTTTTGATGGTCGTCCGCGTGAGGATTTCGTCGGCCGCAAAATGGAAATAGGTGAAGAGGACCTGCTCCTGACGCAGCAATGGCCACTCCTCCGGCTGCGGTTCCTTCACCTTGACCACCATCTCGGCGTTCGCCCAGATCTCGGCGGCGGTGGGTACGATCGTCGCTCCGGCGCTTTCATAGAGTGCATCAGCGATCCCGCTGCCTTGCCCCGCGTTTGCTTCCATCAGGACCTGATGGCCCGCGGAGGTCAGCTCTTCAACGCCCACGGGAAGCATCGCGACCCTGTATTCGTCAGCTTTTATCTCCCTGGGCACGCCAACAATCATCGACGGAACTCCCCCGGGCAAGGCCAGACAGACAGGGCCGAAGGGCGGCTGAGAAACAGTCCTGCTGCCGTCCCGCTTGCCTTCAACATTCGATCAGACCCCGGCTCTTGAATCAAGTGAGCCGGCGCGCGGCTAGACGATGGCGACCGCTACATTCCTTTCCCCGCGCGGGTGCCTCGCCAGGCAAGTTAGACGCCTGTCCTGCTTTTCGGTTAACCGATCAATTCGCGCAACTTCTTGATGTGCCTGGGAATCGCCGTCATCGGGTCTTCGGCAGCCTCGTATTCGAGCACGACATAGCCGGAGTAGCGGGCCTCGCGAAGGATGGCGATCAGGCGACCCAGGTCGGCCTCCTCACCCGAGGCGGCTCCCTTGCGATGGATCTCGGTTTTCACCTGGACATTCACGGCATACGGGGCAAGCTCGGCAATCTCGGCGTAAGGGTCTTCGCCATGGAAATTCGCGGTGTCGAGGTTCACCGCGAAATTGGGTGCATCGACCGCCTTGACCAGCTTGAAAATCTGCTGTGGCGTCGCGGTGATGCCGCCGTGGTTCTCCAGGGCCAAGGTGATGCCCTTCTCGGCGGCGTGGGGCAAAGATTCCTTGATGCCCTCGATGGCCCAGGCGACCGCCTGATCCTCGCTGACTCCGCGGGGAACGTTGCCGGCGAAGATGCGAATGACGGGTGCGTCGAGCTCGGCCGCGCGGTCGATCCACGTCCTCGTGAGAGCGAGCTGCTCGTCTCGCTTGGGACCTGGCGGCAGGCAGAAGTTGTTGCCGATGGCCGTTCCCGAGATATCGAGCCCAAGCCGGAAGGCGTGAAGCTTGAGACGGTTCAGGTACGCCGAGTTGACGTCGGGCGGGAAGTAGTACGAGGTCGGCTCGACGGCGTCGAGGGCCATATCGGCGGCAAGGTTCACATAGTCGAACAGGTTCATCTTGGGGGGCTTGGCGGCCAGATAAGCTCGGTACGAATAGGCGGCGATACTCAACTTGAGGTGACTGGGCCGGGTACGGCCGATGGGCGGGATCGCATGCGCCTTCGTTCCAGCGCACAGGGCCGTCCAGCCGGCCGTGGCGGCAAGCGCACTTGCTCCAGGAAGGCTCGTCGAGTCAGTTGGCTCATGATGTCAGGTCTCCCTGTCGGGTGGGCTGCCAACCCGATTCGCGTCGGGGGTGCGTCGCACACTCATCGCGATTATGGCGCAAACCGGGCTCACCTGCCACCCGGCGGCGTCGCGAATCCGAGGCAATTTCCAGGACCGAAACCTCGACCGAGCGGCGGTGAATCCGATCACTCACCGGTTTCGAGCCGGTGCCTGAGCGCGGCGATCTCCTCGCGCAGCCGCTGGGCCTCGGCCTCGACGCGGATTCGCTCGTTGCGTTCGTGCTCAGCACGCTGGCGCTCGGACTCGGCACGCTGGCGCTCGGACTCGGCACGCTCACGCGGGGTTGGCAGCCAGCGTCCCTGCGCGGGGTCATAAAGCCGCAGGTTGACACCTGATCGCTCCAGGTGCAGACCAAGCACTTCACTGGGCAGCCGGCCCGCCACCGGCGTGATCGGCACGTATTCCCCTCCCTCCAGCCGGAACCCCTGGAAGGGCGGCTTGAGGTAGTCCTCGGTCGGATCGAAGAGGAAGTATTCGGGAACCTTCATCACGTCGCGATAGAGTGTCGATTTCTTCCGCTCGTCCTCCCGGCGTGTCGTCTTCGAGGTGATCTCGATCACCACCTCGGGAGCCTTCCCCTCGCGCCAGATCAGGTAGTTGTCACGGATGGGAAGCTTCGGCACACCACGCACGACGAAGACATCAGGAGAGAGATGCTTCCGCGGGTTGCCCCGCTCGTAGAAGACCAGGAGATTGCCGGAGACGTAGACATTCGGGTCCAGGGCGAAATGATCTTCGAGCATGTCGATCAGGTCGACCATCTTCTTCCGATGCAGCTCGGTTTCGCCCATTGGTCGCCCGTCCCTCGTGGGATATTTGATCTCCCGATCCTGGTCCTTCACCGTCCGGGGAGCCGTCGCCATGATGACCTCCTCCTTTCCGACCGCCGCGGGCTGCTTGCATGATCGGGACGTGCCCGCCAAGATGACCTCGTCAAATTGTACCACCTCGGGCACCCTTTTGCCTCGCAGTGAGCGCCGCGAACCGAACTCATACCAACCCGAAGTGTCAGCGAGGGAAGGCAGGCGGCTTAGCCGGAGGGCTTCGCGCCTCGCATCCTGCTCGACGAACACTACGAGCCACGGACTCACACGCGGCATCGCGCGGGCGATGGTGTAAGAATGGCCCCTCCCTTGCGGTCGGGTCTCGATTGAGAGGCCGGCTCAGGTTTCGAGATCGGCGAGCAGCTCGTTGACTTCCCGGTCCAAGAACCGCAGCCCCGACTCGGACGGCTTCCCGGCGCGCACGCCTGAGCTTGGCTCCAGAACGGCGTCTGCGTCGGCATCCTCGGGCTGGTCTGCCGAACCCGAGCGCGCGCCAGGCTCGGATTGTTTGCGCGCTCGAAGATAGAGCTTGATCGGGATGTCGCGAAAGGGAAGCTTTTCTCGAAAGACGTTGAGCAGGTAGCGCT
This sequence comes from uncultured Planctomycetaceae bacterium, assembly GCA_963813575.1. Taxonomy (GTDB): domain Bacteria; phylum Planctomycetota; class Planctomycetia; order Isosphaerales; family Isosphaeraceae; genus Aquisphaera. The sequence goes on along the minus strand of CAWFAF010000038.1, from coordinate 95,625 downwards.
GGTACGTCGGGTCGAAGAGGCGCGTGCTGTTCACGAAGAGGACGATCGTTGGAGGTGCTGTACCGACCTGGGTCGCGTAATAGACTCGGGGAGAGCGGTTTTCGCGCATGGCGGGGGGATGCGCGTTGAACGGCCTCACGGAGCACCCGGTTGAGCGTGCCGGTGCTGACGCGCCGGTTGTACTGTTTGAAAAGAGATTGGGCCAGGTTCAAAAGGGCCTTGACGTTCTTGCCGGTCTGGGCGGTGATGAACGCCAGGGGCATGTAGTTCATGTTCCGGAAGGCATGCTGAACCACGTTGGCGAAACGGGCCATGTTGCCCTGGGAAGGATCGTTCTGGTCGGTGAGCATCAGGTCCCACTTGTTGACCGTAAAGATACAGGGTTTGTATTCCCTGGCGATGTAGTCGGCCAGTTGCTTGTCGAGCCGGGTGATGCCCTGAGTGGGGTCGATGAACATGAGCACGACGTCGGCCCGGCGTACGGACCGTTCGGCGCGGTGGATGGAATAAAAATCGAGGCTGTCGCGGATCTTGGCCTTCCGCCTGACTCCGGCGGTGTCGATCGCCAAGAAAGGCAGGCCGTCGAGCTCGAAGTGGACATCGACCGAGTCTCGCGTGGTGCCGGGCCGCTCGGAGACGATCATCCGCTCGGCCTGGGCCAAGGTGTTGATGAACGTCGATTTGCCGGTATTGGGGCGGCCCACCACGGCGATTTTCATCACCGCCTCGGCGGGTTTCTCTTCCTCGCTGGGGGGCAGCATGTCCTCAATCAGCTTGAGAAGCGCCTTGCGATTGCGATTCTGCTGGGCGGAGACGGCGATCGGCTTGCCGCGGCCCAGCTTGTAGAACTCGCCCCCTCTCTGGTCGATCTCAGGATAATCGGCCTTGTTCATCACCATGATGACCGGCGTCTTGAGATAACGAAGGCGCTGGGCCACCTCCTCATCGAGCGGCATCAGCTCGTCGCGAATGTCCACGACGAAGAGGATCAGCGAAGCCTCGTTCATGGCCGTGTCAATCTGACGGTCAACGTCGTCACTGAGATCGTCGCGATCGACCATGCCGACGCCGCCGGTATCAACGAGCTCGAAGAATCGCGGATTCTCGTCGTCGCCAATCTGAACGAGAGTTCCCACCCGGTCACGCGTCACACCGGCCAGGTTGTCGACGATGGCGATCTTCCGCCCCGCCAGCCAGTTGAACAGCGAAGACTTGCCCACGTTCGGCCTGCCCACGATCACGACTTTGGGGAGAGCCATGATTGTCACCCCACAAGGAAGAGAAATAATGGCGGGAGGGCGAAACGGTCGGCAGGCGGGAGAGCACAGAAGGATGAGTGCGCAAGAATAGCAGCTCGCAAAACCCGACGACGAAACGCTCCCTTAAGGTTGTTCGTAAACGCGACCAACGAAACGTCTGCTTGTTAGTGTCTTATTATACGACATTGACCAGGAATCCGGCAAATCAAGTCATGCTCGACTTCGAGAGATGAGACGGATTAAGATCATTCATCCTGACATGCCCACACTATTGAAGGCGCACCGCATGGAACCGGGAGATTCGGGAAGCGGGATTAATGTTCTGGATGGCGTTGCCTTTGTCATGGGCTCCGCGATCGCGTCGGTTCACATCCTGAGAGTGATCCGCACCGGACTGTCGGCAACTGGCTGGATCATGGTCTGGCTGACGTTTTCGTGGGTGGCGCTCACGTCGGCGGGCCCGTTCATCTTCCTGGCTCGCAGGTTTTCCCGCCGGCTCCCTGGCTATCCCAAGATCGGAGATTCATTGTGGGCGCTCCTGGGCGTTCCCTGGGTGTTGACCGCCATCATTCAATCGGCCCTGCCTGGCCAGGACCTTCGGCAAAGCCCCCTTTTCGCCTCGACGCTGGCCGTGGGGCTGGCGATAGTCTGCCTGATCGCCCTCGTCGTCGTCTGGGGAACGTGGGTGATGGTTCCTCCTCATCAAGCCGCCCGGGTTGAAGCCGCTCCCTGGAGCAACCGGGTGGGTTTGATCCTGTCGATCGCCTGGCCCATCCAGTGCGCGCTGGGTATGGTGGTTTTGAGCTCGAGTGTGCCCAGGCGCGCGCACCGAGCCGCGCGCCAGCGGACCTTCGAGAGCCAGGGTTTCGGGCCTGGAAAGCGGCGCCTTACCATGAACCACAAGCAGCCCGCTCCGGTGCACTCGTTTCGCCTCCAGCTCGTCGATGTCTCGGCCCTGGTAGTCGGCTACGGCATGGCGGCGGTCTTGTTTCGCGCCTTCTGGCCCAAGACCGGCGTCTCGCCTGTACTCGGTCTGTTCGCCGTGGGCTTTTACCTCTGGTTAGGAATGGCGATGAGCGGGCCGATCCTCTTGATGCGCAAGAACGCGGGACCGCGCGAGGAAACCGCCGACAAGGGAGACGCGAAGGCACCAGCTCGTCCTGCGCGCACCTGGGCCGAGCTGGCGTGGCTCTTGATCGGCGTCTACTGGATTGTCATGGGGCTTTTCATTCTGCCGATCCGCCTTCAGAGCTTCCACTTCGGCGATACGGTACTCTTTGGCCTGGTGCCCGTGGCCGCCACGCTGGTCTTTCTGGTCTTCGGACCGAGATCTTCGCCCAGACGCGGCGCGGCTGTTTCCTGGACCCATCAGGTCGCCGTCGGCCTGCTCTGCACCTGGCCAATCGCATGGTTTTGCTTGATCGTGCTGGGACAAACCATGCTGTGAGCGCACCCCAGAATCCTGACCAGCGCCGTGACAGCCGCGGCCGGCCCATTCGCATGGATCTGGGTCGAACGTGGACTGCCTAGGCGGCACTCAACGTCATGCCCAGCAGCACGAACCGAAGCGCTTCGCGCTGTTCGGGCGTGATGCGCTCTTCGTCCCTGAGATCGTCGATGTCTTCGAGACACTGGTTGATCGCCTGGTCGATGTCGGGATAGTAGGCGTGGCGGGCGATTCGTTCGACGCTGGCGACCAGATTTTCGAAGTAACCGAGGCTGTTCATTGCTGATCCCTCGTCCCTGAGAGGAGGTGGTCATCCATGAATTAGCCATGCTAAGCGGTCGGGGCGGTGAGTCAAGGCCTCATTCTCGGTTTTCCAAATCCACGCATGAGCCCCGGTAGGGGTCTGCGCAAATCTGGCTCAATGCCGAAGCTGAGCCTGCCAACCTTTCGGATCGAGGTGGCTCAGGAAGCGCGTGGAGTCTCACTTCCGAGCAGTCGGTCCAACAGGTCATGGACGTCGGCGAACCGCACCGGCTTGACCAGGTGGGCGGAGAATCCGGCTTCTTGCGTGCGCTGCCGATCGGTGGCGGCGCCGTAGCCGGTAAGCGCGACCAGGAGGGTCGACCGCAAGGTTGGGTCATCTCGCACGGCCTCGGCCACGGCATAGCCATCCATGCCCGGCAAGCCGATGTCCAGGAAGATCAATTCTGGCCGGAAAATGCGCGCGGCCTCGAGGACTTGGCGGCCGTCGTGCGTGGTCCGCACCTCGTGGCCCATGAGACGCAGAAGCTTGGCGAAGCTGTCGGCCAGGTCTCGATTGTCATCGACGACCATGATCTTGCGGCTGCTGATGAGCGAAGCGTAGTCGGCTTTCTCGTCCAGGTTCACTGATCGCTCCTGGGCTGGTTGATTCGAGAAGAGGGGCAAGCGAACGAGGAACTCACTTCCCTTGCCGGGGCCGTCGCTGTGCACATGCACCGTACCGCCATGCATCTCGGTCAGGCCCCGCACGAGGCTGAGGCCGAGACCCAGGCCCGTCTGTGACCGCTGGGGCGTTCGGTCGACTTGCATGAAGGGATCGAACACCCTGGCCAGCATCTCCGGGGCGATGCCGACGCCTGAATCTTTGACTCGCACGACGGCCTGGTTCTCTTCGACAGCCGCCGAGAGCGAGATCCGGCCGCCAGGGTCGGTGAACTTCGCCGCGTTGATGAGCAGGTTGGCGATCACCTGGGCCAGACGCTCTGGGTCAGCCTCGACTGGGATGGGGTTCGGCGGGCAGATCAGGTCGAGCCGGTGGCCGCGATCGGTGATCAAGGGCTGGCTGCTCTCGATGGCGGTATCGACAACCCCGGCCAGATCCACGAGAGACTTCTGAAGCTTGATCTTGCCGCGGCTGATGCGAACGACGTCCATCAAGTCGTTGACGAGACGGGTCAACTGGCGGGTTTGCCTTTCGATCACGTCGTAGCTCTGCCGGCGAGACTGGGCATCGTCGTCTTCCATGCGCAGCAATTGCAAGCAGGTCAAGATTGGCGCCAGGGGATTGCGCAGCTCGTGGGCCAGGGTAGCCAGGAATTCGTCCTTGCGCTGGTTCATTTCCCGCAGCGCGTCTTCGGCTCTCGTGGACAGCGAGACATCCTCGGCTCGGAGAGCCTCGGCCGCACTTACCTGCTCGGTCACGTCCATCACGGTCGCCACGTTGCGCACCGGGCGAGGGGGCTCACCGCCAAAAGTCGTTTGGCCGCGGCTGGAAATCCAGCGGATTTCGCCGTCGGGACGGACGACGCGATGCTCCACCTTGAAGAGGCCGTTGCCGCCGGGGTCCAGCGAGCGCGCAATCGCGTGGCGAACCAGGTCTCGATCGGCCGGGAAAATGCGATCGAAGATCACTTCGTCGCTGAGCGCGAGGTCGTCGGCCAGCCCGAAAGCGGCTCTGGCCTCGCGAGTCCATTCGACAACCTTGCCGCCGCCGGACGAAGGGAAATGCGTGTCAACAACTCCGATTCCGGTCGCTTCCACCGCGAGCCGTAGCCGCTCTTCGCTTGTCTCGAGCTGTTTCTTGGCTTCAAGAATCGACTCACAGCCTCTCGTGGCCGTCAAGTCTACTAGCTCTAGCCGGATCGATTTCGTAGGTAGCGCGCTCAGGATCACCGCCGCCGGAAAAACGCCGCCGGCTCCTCGTCGAAAGGAGCACTCGCCACGGGCTTCGCCCGAGGCAGCGCCCTGGAGCAACTTCAACCATCGCGAGCTGTTCTCATCTTTCAGAAAATCGCTGACGTTTGCCCCGATCAGGCTCCGCTGAGGCTTCTCAACGAGATCGGCAAAGGAAACGTTGCATGAAAGGACCCTGCCGCGTCGATCCAGAATCGCCACACCCTGCGGCAAAGCATCGATGGTCTCTCCGGCCTCCTCGAGCCGATGGCAGAGGAGTTCATACTCTTGCAGCGGATCATCGTACGTCTTCGGCGTCGATGTTGAGCACAAGGGAGTTCCTCCCTTCTTCAAACGGGGCTCGAGCGGAGAGCAGCCCCACAAATGGTCGCGGCCGCAGCATCGGGGGTGATAACGCCAAAGTAAATATGAATTACACCCACGCCGCAAGTCGCATCTTACTTACACCGAGCCGCTAGTTCAAAAGAAAAAACAGCGACTGTGGAAAAAATGCGGGTTACGGCCAAGAGCGAGATTGCAGCTCAGGCGAGGATGTTAAATGCATGACTGAAATCAAGAAAACCCTGTTCAAGCTTTCCCTTCCACGGCTCATCCGAGGAGGGCTTTCCTTGGGATCGAGAGACTGATCGCCGGCTCGCTTGCGGCGCGTTGTCAGACTCGCCTAGCGCTGGGCCGACTCGTCGCGCTTGGCCTCGTCGGGGGGAACCCAGTCAGACTTGAGCCCTGCTCGCTGGCGAAGCCAGTTGATCCATTGCTGTTCCTGATGTTTAGCGGCTTCTTGGCTGGCAAGGCTCTTGTAGCGGTACTCGTCGCCATTGGGAGCGTACAGGGCACTGAAGGTAGCCGGCTCACGGCGGTCTTGCGTGATGACGTAATAAACGGTCGCGGGCTGGTTTGGCGCCACCGCGGCAGAGCCCGCCTGTACACCGAAATAGGCGTTGCGAAACGTTTCCCCGGCGTGCGGAACATCGGGGATCGGGGTTTCGACGACGGGGCTAGGCTCGAACATGGATGTCGGCATGAAGCTGGTCTGCAAGCGAGTGATGGGAGGTACGGTGATGACTCGATAGCCGTCCACCGTGGCGTCCTTGATGACACCTCCTTTTTCCTTCAGCCTGGATGCCAGTTCGTGGGCTGCTTTTTCGGCCAGGGGCCGAGCCTGGGCACGCTTCCAGGCAAGGGCCACGTCGGAGCGAATCTCGTCGAGAGGAACCTGGTGGGGCGGAATGTCCTTGACCTTGCGCGAGGAAGCGCGTGCCGAGAATGTCGGTCAACTCGACGGGCTCGTAGAGGCCAGTCTTGGGATCGAAGAACTCATCGGCAAACTTGCGGCCGCCGCTGAGGGCCGAGAGGCCGACCTCGGCCGTTGAGATCGGACCGTAACTCTCGGCCTGATCTCGGGATAGAAGCGGGCTTATCTCGTAATTCAGCCCCTCGCGCTGGGCCAGCGGCTTGATGTCCGGGACGGCGATGTCAACCTTGGGAGACGCCGCCCTGTTTCTTGGCCTCTTCTTGTTCGTCGAGTGCCGACAGGTACTTGTCGGCCACAGGGATCATCTCGGATTCCTTGATCTTCGTGAATTTGTCGAGGATCTCGGCCTGAGCCCTTTCTTCGGCAAGCCTGGGGGCGAGAAGCCCTTTCACTTCCGAGAACGGCTGGATGATCGGAGGCGTGAGATCAGGCTGGTCGGCGAACAGATCCTTGGGCAGCTCGTAGGGAACCTCGAACTCCGACTTGTGATTTTCGTAATAAGAGCGGAGTCGGTTTCCGTCAGCTTGTCGCGAATGCCGCGCTGGAGGGCATTGCCGTCGATCGACAGGATTTCGACCTGCACCTGCCGCGGCACCTTGAAGCCGGGCGTTTCACGGCCGGGGTCGGGTAGAACGTCCTTGTACTTGTCGTAAAGAGTCTGAAGGTCGGCTTGGGAGGGCTCGGGAACTCTGGGGAGGAACTTGTCAACGGGCACGCTCGACCAGCTTGGCGCCGATCCGCTCGTTCTGATCACGGTACGACCGGAAAACGTCGTAGGGAGTGACAATCGGCGAACCGAGTAGGTGTTTGACGTTGTTCAGCCGAACCTGGTTGGCGATGTCGGTCAGAAGCTGCTCCTCGCTGATTTCGCTACTGAAGCGACTATACAAAGCCGAGAAGAGCTCGCTGTTCATCCGCCCGCCGGTGATCTGTTTGAGCCACTCCCGCCCCATCTCGGGAGTCGCCGGAATTCCCAGCCGGTCGGCCTCGCGCTGGAGGACCATGGCATCGACCAGGTCGCGGTCCTTCAGTCCGCCGAACACCTCGCGGGGCATGAACTGGGCCAGACCGGCGACGAACATGTTCGCCCTGTTCCGCTGGCGTGCCAGCTCGTTAAGCTGGCTGCGGTACAAAGGCGCGCTGTGCAGGTCGACCACCTTCTGGTCACGCGCGTTGTAATTGGAGCTGAGCAGGCGAGGCAGGCTGTCGGAAAGCACGAAGCTGACCATCGCCAGGATCGCGAAAATCGCCAGCAGCTTGCGTTGATGACGGCGAAAGACCTCAAACGGCATGGGGTTCCTCGAATGGTGCGAAACGGACCGCTCGGAGGGGTGGTTCCATGCACCCCCCCCTTGACACGCCCCGATACCCTAGCTATGTCGCTATTGAGAAAGGACGCGGGGTCTCTTCGTGGCCGGCCCATGTTTCATCCTATCAGGATTCCGCCGCGGAGCAACCTCAAACGGGCCTTCGTCCCCGTGATCGCGGGTCGAGACGGATCGACCCAAGCAGTGAACACGTAGGAAGATAAGTAGGAAGATACCGTGGCAAGAAAGACCGCCGGAACGACCGCTTCGGAAAACGGAACCGCCGCCAAGCCCAAGGCCAAGAAGGGGCAGGCGGCCAGCGCGAAGCCGCGCTCTCCCAAGGGTTCCCGGCAAAAAAATGAAGTTCGCGACGAAATTCCTCGCGGCGGCGGCGACCACTCGCTGGTCATCGTCGAGAGCCCCAAGAAGGCCCGGTCGATCAACAAATTCCTGGGCTCGAAATACGTCGTCAAGGCCAGCATGGGCCACGTCCGCGACTTGCCCAAGCGCAAGCTCGGGCTCGACGTCGCCTCGGGCTATGCTCCCTCTTACGAGGTCGTTCCCGCCAAGAAAGAGACCGTCAGCGAGCTGAAACGCGAGGCCGCCCGTGCTGGTCTCGTCTACCTGGCGACCGACCCTGACCGCGAAGGTGAAGCGATCGCCTGGCACTTGCAGCAAGCGCTCGGTTTGCCCGATGAGCGGGTCCGACGCGTGACCTTTCACGAGATCACCGAGCGGGCCGTAAGGGAGGCCTTCGGCCATGTGGGCCCCATCAATATGGAAATGGTCAACGCCCAGCAAGCCAGGCGCTTCCTCGACCGCTTCGTGGGCTACCAGCTCAGCCCCTTGCTCTGGACCAAGGTCGCCCGCAACCTGAGCGCAGGCAGAGTGCAATCGGTCGCCGTGCGGCTGATCGTCGACCGCGAACGCGAGATTCGGGCCTTCGTCACCGAGGAATACTGGAAGATCACCGCGACGGTCAGCCCGGCCGGGTCGACTGCCGAGTCGGACCGGTTCGAGGCGGCACTGGCCGAATACGAGGGTAAGAAATTCGAGGCCAAGACCGGTCCCGAGGCCCACCAGATTCGTGACGTGCTGGCCTCGGCCAATTACGTCGTGTCCAGGGTCGACGAGGCCGACAAGCTTGACAGGGCCGACCCTCCGTTCAAGACCAGCACGCTCCAGCAGCAGGCCGCCATCCGAATGCGCTTCGCCGGCAAGCGCACCATGAAGGTGGCGCAAGAGCTGTACGAAGGCATCGACGTTGATGGCTCCGGCCCAGTGGGCCTCATCACCTACATGCGAACCGACAGCCTGCGAGTCTCGGAAGAAGCCGTGCACAGCGTGCGAGAGCTGATCGAGCGGCAGTATGGACCCAAATATGTTCCCGCCAAGCCGATTCGCTATGCCGCCGGCAAGAACGCGCAGGAAGCCCACGAGGCCATCCGGCCCACCGACCTGGCCCTCACGCCCGAGAAGGTCAAGGCGCACCTGAGCCACGACCAGTTCCGGCTCTATCAACTGATTTACGCCCGCTTTGTCGCCAGCCAGATGGCGCCCGCCGTCTTCACCGTCACCGACGTTGCCATCACCGCCGGGCCGGGGCTCTTCAAGGCCCAGGGGAAGGTGCTCAAGTTCGACGGTCATCGCCGGGTCTGGCCGCCGGGCGGCAAACAGGAAGACGCGCTCCTGCCGGCGCTGGCGGTGAGCCAGCCGCTGGACCTGCACGACCTGAATGCTAGCCAGCACTTCACCCAGCCGCCGCCGCGGTACACCGAGGCCACCCTGATCAAGGCTCTCGAAAAAGAAAACATCGGCCGGCCCAGCACCTATGCCCCGATCATCCAGACGATTCAGGACCGGCTCTACGTCGAGCACAAGGACCGAAAATTCTTCGCCACCGACCTGGGGATGGTGGTGACCGACCTCCTGGTCAAGCACTTCCCCAAGATTCTCGATCTCAAATTCACCGCGCACATGGAAGATGAGCTCGACGACATCGCCACGGCCAAGGAAGACATGGTCAAGGTGCTCGACGAGTTCTATTACCCATTCCAGGAAGCGCTCAAGACGGCTGAGACCCAGATGGAGCGGGTGAGCATCCCGACCAGCGAAGTCTGCCACGTCTGCGGCGCGCCCATGGTGCTCAAGTTCGGGCGCACCGGCCAGTTTCTGGGCTGCTCGAAATACCCCGAATGCAAGGCGACGCGCCCGCTGGGCGGCCAGGCGCGGGCCGAGGCCGTCGAGAGCGAGCACTCCTGCCCCAAGTGCAGCCGGAAACTGCTGATTCGCGAGAACAAACGAGGCGAGAAGTTCCTTTCGTGCTCCGGTTATCCCGAGTGTAAAGAGTCATTCAACATTGATGCCGAAGGCAAGCCCGTACCTTCGCGGGTCGAGACCGAGCACGTCTGCGAAAAATGCGGCAAACCCATGGCCCTGCGCCAGGGCCGGCGGGGACCGTTCCTGGGCTGCACCGGCTACCCCAAGTGCCGCAACGTGCTGCCGGTTGACAACGAAGGCAAGCCCGTGCAAACGGTGAAGATCGATGTCAAGTGCGAGAAGTGCGGCAAGCCCATGGCCGTGCGCCAGGGCCGGCGAGGAGCCTTCCTGGGCTGCACGGGCTACCCCAAGTGTCGTGGCACGGCTCAGGTGCCTGAAGAGCTCAAAGAACAGCTCGCCGAGATCGCAACGACGACGGCCCCGGCAACCTCCGGCCCCGACCTCAAGTCGCTTGTGATCGACGAGAAGTGCGACGACTGCGGCAGCCCCATGGTCGCCCGCCGCGGCCGCCGCGGCTACTTCCTGGGCTGCTCGACATACCCGAAGTGCAAGGGCACCAAGGAGCCCGGCGAAGCCACGCTCGAAAAGATCAACGCCGTGGTGGCAGGGTGAGTGCCTGGCCGGTGATTGGGATTCTGGAAGAGTGTGCTCACGAAGTCAATAGAATGGAATTTACCGATTTTGATATGTGGCGAACACCGTGCGGACGCTTCAGTGTAATCTGGAAGAGCTCACGGGTTGTCATCCATGGTTCCTTCTCGAACCGCATGTTGTCGCTTGCGCGGCAGTCCTTTCTCAATTTGGCCAGCCGCCTGCAGTGTTCGATGTAGACTGCATGAACGTGCGTTCGAGTTGGTTGGGTGATGACGATTCTTTTCGGATGGAGATCGCTTGGCTGGAGGAAACTGCAATCAAGGGCCGGCGTCTTCAATCAACATTCCAGTCCAAACCGACCGTTGAGATGGCGGCGATCGCGCTGGCTCTTGTGATAGTTCACCACGTCTTGGCTCTTGGTCAGACTCGATGTGACCAGTTACGGGGATCGTACCGATTTTCGTTCGACTCAGGTCAGGTGTATGTTGGAAGTCAGCGGAACCGAGGCAGGGGACGAATTGGGACGGCGACACCGTCGGAAAGTTCGCAAGCCATGGGGAATCCACTGGGCTGGAATGCTTACGTGATTGTATGTGCCTTTTCGTCGCAAGGCCACCGTATTCGCCTTTCGTTCCACCGTATCCAGGAACCGAACAATGGCTAGGCCCGGGATCAAGCCGTACGGTAAGCGACTCAAGGAATTGATGGCGGAAAAGTCTCGTCTGCTTTCGAAAGCCCAAATCCGGCTATAAGTCGAACAAGCTCAACTGATTAGAGAAAGGCGGCTCTGGATCTTGCGGTTTTGACTCGCTCAACACACTAAAAATGGGGGTTTTCTCGAAAAGTGTCAGGCTGAGAATTTGCAAAATTTCGCTGAGGCTGCGTTCGAGCCGGAGTTCCTTCTTGATGATGGCCACGAGCACGTAAACGCTGATCGCGATCCACACTTGAATTCTTACCGCGTTGTCGCTCGTTCCGTAAAAGGCTTTGATATGCAAGTTCTGTTTGATCCATTTGAAAAACAGCTCGACTTGCCATCGACATTTGTAAAGTTTTGCAATCGTCAACGCAGGCAGAGAGAAGTTGTTGGTCAGGAACACAAACCTCCGGTCGTTCTCGGCGTCGTAGAACACGACGCGACGCAGGGGGTCGGGGTGAAGCCGCGACGTCTTCGGGCCCACCAGCACGATCGTCTGGTCGCTCCGAAGTCCTGTCGTCTTGTCAACCCGCCGACGGGCTCGGCGGGTGAAGTCGAGGCCACGTTTGGCTCGTGTCACGAAGAACGCCGAAGACGTCGTGAACCGATGAAGACGTCGAAAATCGACATAGCCTCGGTCCAGCACATAAAATGCACCGGGCTCGATTCGCAGATGATCGAGAACTGTCACATCGTGGGTTTTGCCGTGGGTAATCCGCACGAAAGTGGGAATGTTGCCGTGCAGATCCAGAAGAGTGTGCAGCTTTACGGCCCCTTTGCGACGACGGAACCGCACCCAAGGGAACAGACTCAGACAGAGGTCGATCGTGGTACTGTCGAGGGCATAGACAGTCTGCTCCAACTCCACGCCGAAGGGTTCGTCGGCGTAAAGTTTCCGCGCTCGACCGATCAACACTTGAGCGAACTCAGCAAAATGCGCCAGTCGGTCAGCACCGGTCGCATCGGCCAATGTGCTCCGCGAGACCTTGCCGCGGAAGCCCGCATGGTAGAGCTTGGGCTCGAGGGCCCGCAGACACGTCTCGATGTCGCGCAGGCTTTCGCGAAAGGTCCGCTGTGCGAACGCCAAGCAGAGAAACTCGTCGCGACACGAGAAGCCGCGTCGGCGACGGTCTCCACCGTATCGCCTCACGCACGCGTCGAAATCGTGTCGTGGAACGAAGTCCATGAATTGAGCGAACACGAGCTTCCCCGGGTCCATGCGTCATTCTCCACCGCTTGGGATGCATCCCCGAGGGTAGATTCTGACAGCCCGAGCTGATATCGTGAGCGCTCCTTTATTGAGATAATCTATTTGGATATAGAAACTCGCGGCAAATTCCAGAACCGTTAGCCGGACATCTTTTCTGAGATGGGCTTGGAGGAAACGGCCGGACCAATGTGGGCGGCCGCGGCGTCTCACGAAGAACGGATCGCTCCTTTGCTCGACGCGATCGGCCGCGACGCCGAGGCGTCGCTTCACCGCGTGAGCGCTGCGTCCTGCTTCGAGAAGTCTGGAGACCTAAGCCGCGCTGCGAATCTCTACCGCGCCGCACTCGCAGGTCCGATCGCAGATGCAGCTCGGGCCGACGTCAACCGAATTCTGTCAGCCTGCCTCAAGCGGCTTCACCAGGCCACGATCGATTCGGTTGCCTGAGGGCGCGAGGCAGCCGGCCGACCATGAACTTAGCGGTCTGGCGCTGGGAGAGAATGACAACCCACCCCGGCCAAGTCTGTAGCCCAATCTGGCATCACTGGTTCAACCATCACGTCGGATCGGGCGGCGCTGGCTTCGCGGCCGGGCGCGCAAACGCCATGGCGTAGGCCGTGGCATACGTCCGGCAGTGGGAGATCGAAACCAGGATCTCGCCGATTTCGCGCTCGCGCGTGACTTCCTTGGCGACGCCCCCGACCAGGACTTCCGGCCGTTCGCCCTGGCCGCTTCTGACCTCGATGTCGGTCCAGGCGATGCCCTTGCTCCAGCCGGTTCCCATCGCCTTGAGGATCGCCTCCTTGGCCGCCCACCGGCCGGCGAAGTGCTCGATGGCGTGCTTTCTCGACTGGCAATACCGGATCTCCCGCGGCGTGTAAACCCTGCGCAGGAAGAGCTCGCCGTGCTGCTCGATCATCTTGCCGATCCGCAGGCATTCCACGATGTCGGTGCCGATTCCCAGAATCTCCATGATGGCTCGATTCTCCAGCGCCGGCGACGCTCAATCAATACGCGAGCCGGCTAGTCGCGTCGGGCGTCGGTACAGCCTCGGGGCCAGCCGCGACTACCCGGAGCACCAGACGAAACGGGGACGGGCCCTGGCCCACCCCGTTTTTCAATGGCTTCAGATTGCGCGAATCAGGCCGGTCCCTGATTAAGGCAAAGGGAGGAATTCCCTCTCCTTCAAGACCCATAGGCCGAATGCGGATAACTCCCGCGATGAACCAACTCAGGAGGCAATCGTGATGAAAGGTGTGACGCGCAGGCGTGCGGTCAAGCTCGCGGCAACCGGAACCGTGGCAACACTGGCCACAGGCGCGGTTCAGGCTCAGGCTCAGACTGAGGCCGCCAAGGACTGCAAGACCTACTCGGGGAGTTCCAAGAAGGGCGACATCCAGGAGGCGCTTGCCAGCGCCATCGAGGAAGCCCACAAAGCGGCCCCAGGTGCCGACCGGCAGGTCAGGTGGTGCATCAAGAAGGTCTCCGGCGTCAACGGAGGGATCAGCCCACTCAACATCGCCACCGTGGAGATCGAGGTAACCCTCTCCTGAACGACCCCGGCCGACGGCTCAGGCCAGACGAGGGGAGAACGGGACATCACCGATAAGTACTTCAGTGATGTCCCCTTATCTATCCTCTGAGCTCTATCGGGCCATTCAGGAGGCGATCACCGCGGTGGCCAGGACCAAACGCGGCGGGATCTCCGGCCTTGGCTTGCGACGGCGTTCCGAAAACGAAAAGAGGGGCATATCGGATAAGCACCCGAACAGACGTAATCGCAGTCTGGCGCAGAGATGGACACTTGCATTCCCCGATCCGGCCAAGGACAATTGTCACACGGTATTCGTGTGCCGTGAAAACGTACAGACCCGGGATCCGGAGGGTGGAGCCGCAATGTCACGACGATCCGACACGATACTCACGATGGCGGTCCTGGTCGCCTGGGCCGTCCATGGTCGCGCTGATGAGAAGCCGGCACGCACGCTGGTACAGACCGGCGCGATCACCGGCCTGGTGGTTGACCTGCGAGGCCGTCCGGTCGCCGGGGCCAAGGTCTGGGGCGTTTGCCGACCAGGAGAAGCTTGGGCCCACGCGTACCGGCGCCGACGGGCGGTTCCGTTTGCCCGAGCTCAAGCCCGACAAGCCGGTCACGGTCTGGGCCGACGTGCCAAGCCTGGCGCGCGAGCGTCGCGACGATGTCCGCATCTTCCCCGGCAAGGACCGCGACATCGGCCGGCTCACGCTCCTGCCCGGTACCCGGATGCGCGGCCGCGTCGTCGATGCGCAGGGCAAACCACTCGCCGGGGCGGGCGTCAAGCTCGACCTCTACCGCTTCCAGCTCGGCCACACGATCTCCTCGCAGGGAACCGAGTGGACGCTTCAACGCCGACGGCGACGGCCGCTTCGCCACGCCCCCGCTCCCTGCTGGCGACGGCCACTTCAACTTCAGCGCACCCGGCAAGGTCCGCACCTTCGTCCTGAAGAAAGCCGAGCCGGGAACACCCGTCGTCGACCTCGGCGATGTCATCGCTCCCGGACGAGATGCCGGTCGTCGGCATCGTCACCGACGGCGAGGGCAAGCCGGCAGCCGGAGTGGAAGTCATCCCCGATTACGACTGGCAGAACTCCGTGAAGACCGACAAGGACGGCCGATTCACTGTCCACGGCGTCGGCAAGGACCTCAAGAGTCTGCGCCTCCAGTCGAACGACTACTTCAGCCCCAAGCCATTCGACGTCAGCCCCGGCCGGACTGATCTGAAGCTCACGGTGATCAAGGCTTACGAGATCCACGGGACGGCGGTCGATGCCGAGACGGGTAAGCCCGTGCCGATCGACACGCGTGCGGCTCTGCATGGTCGAGCGCGACCCCGACGATGGGCACGTCACGCTCGTGGGGTGACTGAGCGAGTTCAAGCAGTCCGAGCCCGGGCGGTTCGGCATCACCTATGAAGGCAAGGAAGACGAGTATCACATCAGCGTCACGGCCGACGGCTACCTGGAAGGCGAGTTGTTCCTGGGGAAACTCGCCGCGAAGCAAAACCTGTCGGGCGTCGTGGTCAAGCTCGCGAGAGCGACTGGCGAGAAAGCGAAGGAAGAGACGACCCTCGTGACCGGCGTGGTGACGCGCGGCGGCAAGGCCGTCGGCGGCGGGCGAGTCGGCGGCTGGCAGAAGCGCCGGAAGGAGATGAACCGGCCCAACGTCGCGATCCTGCGGGGCCGCACGCTTCCGATGTGGGGTTACGAGTTCGTGCGGACCACGGTGAACCCCGACGGCACGTTCGCGCTCGAGAACCTCAAGGCGGGCCCGTGGTTCGGCCCCTGGTTCTTCGTCTACGAGGAGCCGACCGGCCCGCCGACGATCGTCGGCCCGGTCACGATCACGAATAACGACCGCACCAAGAAGGTCGATATCGCCGTGACCCCGGGGGGCGCGATCGAGGGTCGCGTGGAGAATGTCCCGGCCGCCATGGCGGGCCAGGTCTGGGTCATCGCCTTCGACACCACGATCCTGAGGCGCGAGGCACTCGTGTCCGCAGACGGGACATTCCGTCTGGAGGACTTGCCCCCCGGGAAATACGGGTTGAAGGCCGGCCACGACGCGTATACCGACCCGCACGTCCCTCGCTGGAAGCCGGGAGAGAAGCCCGACCCGAAGGACTTCCAGAAACTGGCCGAGCCATGGCAGGGGGCCGTTGTCGTTACCGTCGAGCCGGGCAAGACGGCACGTGGGGTCGTCGTAGATTTCCGCCCGCCGGGACCGCTGGTCGAACCACCGAAAGAGGCCGGGAAGACAGTTCCCTGACGCCTTGCGGGTGAGCCTTCGCCCGAGGGGCCGGAGGAAGACACTGCTCGTTTTCAGGGGGATCTGCGAGCCAGGGAAGGCTTGCGCTGTCGCTTCCAATGCTGGGCGGCAATCATAGGAAGACGCTTCGTGAGGTCATGCCGCCTTTGAAGCTGCGTCCTGGCCAATCTGGGGATTTTGGCAAAACGGCCTTCCGTCAGGGCCGCTGTGATGCTTTCATAGTTAAAATTCGCATTTGTTGTGCTCACTACCGCGAGTAAGCTGGACCTGAGCCGGCCGCGAGGCCGATGGTTCCCGCGGGAGACCTGGCGATGGTTCTTGATCAAATTGACTACGAAAAGCTTCTGATTCCGCTCAACAAGTTCTTTGATCTGCACATCGGCGGCCCGCGCCGGCCGGTCTTCTTCGATATCGCCGCGATACGGCCCGAGCTTCTGGAGCTCGATCGAAACCTCGCCGTGATTCGCGAGGAGCTGCTGGGGGTTCTGGCGGAGAAGCGGTCGATCCCTCGGTACCACGAGCTTGACCAGATGCAGTACAACATCTCGGCGCGGGTCGACCCCGAGAAAGACTGGAAGGTTTTCCCGCTGAACATCATGGGGATCAAACCCGAGTCGTTCTGCGCGCGTGCCCGAAAACGGCAGCCCTGCTGGAGGGAATTCCAGGCTTGTTCGAGGCCTTCTTCTCGATCCTGGAAGGGGGCAAGTCCATCCCGCCGCACGAGGGGCCTTATCGCGGCTACCTGCGGTATCACCTCGGTCTGATCGTGCCCGACAAGAATCCGCCCTCGATCCGGCTCAATGACCAGATTTACACCTGGAAGGAAGGGGAGAGCGTGGTGTTCGACGATAGCTGGGAGCACGAGGTGTACAATCAGTGCGACGAAGACCGCGTGATCCTGATCGTCGATTTTCGCCGCCCCATGCCCCAGCCGTTTGCCGCCGTGAACCGGTTGGTGCAAAGGATCATGAAGGCGGTCTACGGGCGGCACGTGCTCGCCCGGCTCGCCGCACTCGAGGCGGCCCGAGTGCCGCCGGTTGTCGCGCAGCCGGATGGCTTGAATGAGCACGCGGCGGCCGAAGGTGCTTGACGAGGGCTCAGGAATCGAGTGGCGCGACGTGATGCGGTGTTCTCAGGGAAGGACAGGTCGCAGCCACTCCGGCGCAGGCTCGCTGACATGACGCAGGTGCCCGTGATGGAAAACGGCGACCTGACGGTACGGTACATTCAAGTCGCTGTTGTCATAGATCAGGACATGAGGTAACCGCGCGATGGCGGCCTGGAGGTTGATGAGCGTTCGAGCATACCTCAACCGTAACTTGCCGTCGGGTACATCATGACCGCCCTGTGACACACGCATCGCCACGCGCTCAAGTGATTGATCGGGGCCAGAGAGTCCGATGTAACACAACACGACGACGTAGCCACACCGAGCGGCTTCTGCCAGAAACGCGACCTTTTCGCCCACCGGATCAGAGAACACCGTCTCAAAGACGAAACTCTCTGCTCGCCCGACGAGAGCCTGCCTCAGGGCATCGGCCAGACGAGCCGCTTGATACGGCCCGACTGCCAGCTCGGTGGCCAGCACGTCCGCGTTGACGAATCGCAGACCGGCCGAGGCCAAGTGCGCGTGAAAGAACGTCGTCTTCCCGGCTCCATTCGGACCGGCAATTGCCACAAGGATCGGCCGCCGATCAAACTCGGCAAACTCCATCATGGGCATGGGACTGGCTGGAATTCCCGACCGACGAATCGCCCCAGGGTTCGCGTGCCATCGGCATCGACACGGATCACCAGCCCCGGCAAGCCCGGAACTGGCTGATAGCGAGGAAATGGCCCCGACTCCAGGAATTCCACCACGCGCCGGCGCCCCACAGCCGAGTCAACCGAGGCCAGGCACTCGGAGAGCGGGACTGCCGCGCCGGCCCGCCGTAGAGCGAGTGCTCGCGAGCCTTCGAGCAACGGTTCGATCGCTCGGCCGAGTTGCGCCCAGAACTCGATCTGACCGGAAATCGAGCGCTCCGCAATCTCCGCAGTAGTTCGAGCATCGAGCATGACTCGTCGGATATCTTGACAGGTCGGCTCATACGGTTATGGTAGCATTTTGCTACCAGGCTGCCAAGTCATCGACGCACGGGTTTCTGTGAAGCCGGAAGAGAGACAGGACAGGCTCAGGAGTCGAGTGGCGACGTCGGGGAGGCAGGCGGAACCGACAGTGGAATGCGGAGTGTGAAGCGGCTGCCCTGGCCCAGTCCATCGCTCTGGGCGGTGAGCTCTCCGGCGTGCATTCGAGCCAGCCGGCGCGACAGTGAGAGGCCGATGCCCAGCCCGCCGAGGGCACGATCGACGGCCTGGTCGAGCCTGGGCGAAGAGGTCGAACACCCGATCCAGCATCTCGGCGCTGATGCCGATGCCGTTGTCGCCAACCTTGATCGCCAGGTCGGTTCCTTGCAGCTCGGCCAGGAGCTCGATGACTCCGCCGGGCTCGGTGTACTTGGCGGCGTTGGTCAGCAGGTTCACCAGGATCTGTTCGATTCGGATGGGGTCGACGACCAGGCTTACCGGGGTCGAAGGGAGGCGCACCGTGATCTTGTGTTGCTTCGCCTCGATCAAGGCGCGGGTGCTCTCCAGAGATTTTTCGACGATCGAGGCCAGGCTTACCGGCTCTGGGCGAAGAGTGAGCTTGCCGGTCCTGACCCGGGTGACGTCGAGCAAGTCGTCGATGATCCGGATCATCGACTGGACTCCCTGCTCGATGATCGATCGTGTGTGAGCGACCACCTGCGAATCGGCCTCTCGAGCTTTCAAGATGTGCAAGGCGTTGCGTATCGGCGCCAGCGGATTGCGCAGCTCGTGAGCCAGCATGGCCAGGAATTCGTCCTTCCGCCGGTCGGCCAGCGCGAGTTCTTGCACCTTCTGCCGAAGTCTTGCTTCGAGGATGTTTCGCTCGGTGATGTCGTGAAGAGTCGCCAGCAGCGCCGGCTCTCCTTCCCACTCGGTGGCGACGACTCGCATCTCGGCGACACCCGTCTCGCCATCGGCGAACGGGAGGTCGATCTCGGTCGTCTCGCCGGGCACGATGGGCCGGCCGAAGTCGCTCTTGATCAGACTATCCAGGGGCCGGCGCAGCAGCCGGATCGCGGCGGGGTTGGCGTAGCGAATGGTGCCGTCGGGCGCAATCACCAGAATACCATCGGCGTTCCGCTCGATCACGCCCTGGAACCGCGACTCGCTGGCCAGCAGCGCCAGGCGCAGGGCGGCGAGGTCAGTCGCGTGTGCCGAGAGATGTTCCATGGTCTCACCCGGCCCGGTCCGCCAGTCGCGAGCCATGCGATCCCGTGCCGTCCATGAGCGGGTCTTCCATGTCCTTGAGCTCGCCAAAAGTCACGTGACGAAAGTTTCCCGACATGATCCCGAATACGGTGCGGAACGGCTGGTGGATATGGAGCCCGTTTTCATCGATCGTGAACTCGCGAATGTCCTTGTCATGGTGCGAGCCCCTCATCTTGAGCACGGCCAGCCCGCGCCGCATCTGTCCCATCTTCTCGACGTAGCGAAGCAGGATGATCGAATCGGTGATGGTGGAAATATGGGTCTCGGTAATCGACGTTCCTCCCAGGATGGTCGAGGTTGTCGAGGTATAGAGACCGGGGATCTCACGGTGCTTGATGAATGAGGTCAGTCCGATGACGAATTCTCGAAAGCTCTTGTCGGAAGCCACTCGCTCAAGCGCCGAGAAGCTGTCGATCGCCACGCGATCGGGGTTGAACTCCTCGATTTCCTTCTTGATTCGGATCAAATGGTCTTCGATCGACGCGGCTTCGGGATACTCGCAGAAGACCCGGAGCAGCCCGGCCTGGGCCATTGACGAGAAATCGATTCCCCAGCCGTGCGCATTGCGGAAGAGCTGCTCGCGGCTCTCTTCGAAGGCGAACAGCAAGCAACGCTCGCCGGCCTTCGCTCCGGCGGCCAGGAACTCAGTCGTGAGCAGTGTCTTGCCGGTACCCGTCGGCCCGGAGACCAGGATCACGGAGTCACGGAAGAAGCCGCCGCCGCACATCGCGTCGAGCTCTTCGTTGCCCGAGGTAATGCGCGTGGCCGACGACTTCTGCTTGAGCTCGAGGGCCGAGAGCGGGATCACCACGATGCCCTGGTTGGGCACGATCGTCAGCGGCCATTCACCCTTCTGGTGGGTGGTCCCACGGAACTTGAGAATCTCGACCGTCCGCCGCCGCACCTCCCCCTGCAGCGAGTTGCGCAAGATGATCACATTGTCGGAGACGAACTCTTCCACGCCGTAACGGGAAACCGGCCCATGCTCTTCCAGCCGCTCGGCCGTGACGATCGCGGTCAAGCCGATGTTCTTCAGGGCCGTGGTGATCCGGAACAGCTCGTGCCTGATCATCGCGTGGTCCTCGAGCTGGGCGAAAATTCCACCCAGCGAGTCCAGCGAGATGCGTTTGGCGCTGACCTTGCGCACAGCGTGCTCGATCCGGGCGAGCAAGGGAGCGAGGTCATAGCCGCCTGAAAACTCCAGCCGCTGGCCGGGCTGCGGTGAGGCGTCGACGAACACCCAGCGCCCTTCATCTTCCCAGCGCGCAATGTCCCATCCAAACCCCCGCATGTTGCGGCGGATGTCGTCGGGCGTTTCCTCGAACGTGACGAAAACGCCACCGTCGCCCGCGCGGACGATCCCCGCGGCCAGGAACTGGGCGGCAAACACCGTCTTGGCGCTCCCCGAGGTTCCCGAGATCAAGGTCACTCGTCCCTGGGGAAGACCGCCGTTAGCGATCAAGTCGAATCCGTCGATCTCGGTCGGTATCTTGGGAACCGACAGGGGATGATCAATCGTTCTCAAGGCATCACCCTTTCAGAGCGTCCGGGAAGGGGATGTCGAACCGCCGCTGGGATGGAGATCCAGCCCCAGCAAAACGCGTTCCGAGTCCGAAAGGTCGCCTATGATTCTCCTGATCGGAAGGGGCAGCTCTTTCACGACGGTCGGCGTTGCCAGGATCTTCTCGTCCTCCGCAAGTTGAGGACGCTCCAGGACATCAATGACGACCAGGTCGTACTGTCCCTGCAACTCCTCCTCGCAGAGCCGCCGAAGGTTGTCGATGGCTCGACGAGACCGTGGCGTCTGACCCGTGACGTAGAGCTTGATGACGTAGGTGCTCATGAACCGGCCCTCGCCTGCCCAAGCGACCTCAAGAATTCTTCGAAACGCGCGAATTCAGCCCGACAAACTCGTCCCGGCCTTCCATTCTTGAACCGGATTGCAAATTTGTAGGCAGCAACTCGGGTGCCATCAAGTGTAACCCAGGTGCCCTTCAAGCATACGATTGATCGAGCAGCCTTTTCCAGTCTTTTTCGGCTCCAAGACAACCCGGACGCAACGGCGGCAAGGTCGGAAGACCTTGCCACAACAGCGATTGGCTTCGGGAACTGTCACGGGTTGGCATACCCTCGTGCGCAGAAGTCGGCCACGTCCTGCCGCGTGCGAACGTTTGCCAGCGCCTCCGCGGCCTTCATGCCGCGAAACTGGGCGGTGGCCGCGACAATGCTCTTTTGCAGGTCGTTGGGGGGCAGCATGGGCGGCGTCGGATGCAGCGAGGCCGGAGGGGCGGGGATCGCCGGCAAGGTCGTTCGAGGTGTGGACAGCGTCAAGGCCTGAGCCAGCGTGGGCGCCGAGGCAATGCGCTGGCTGGGCAGCATCTCGGTGGACGGAATGGGTAGCCAGTCTCGAAGCGTGGCCAGCACAGACGTGTGGTCGTAAGGAGTCGGGGTGGGCGAGCGGAAGACAGTGCCGGCCTGGATGTAAGGCGAAATGAGAATCGCGGGCACTCGAACTCCAAAGCGATCGAAGTGAAAACCTTCCTGGCCCGGATAGCTCACCAGATCGGGTGCGACGGCGTTAGTTGGCGGCAAGACGTGATCGTAACAGCCTCCGTGCTCGTCGTAGGTAATCAAAAGCAGCGTGTTCACCCAGGCGGGCGATTGACTGATCGCCTGCCAGATGGCGAACAGGAACCGCTCGCCGGCGGCCACATCGTGCGGAGGGTGCTCGTCGTTGGCTTCCGCCGAGAAGTAATCGGGCTCGATGAAGGAATACTGAGGAAGCGTGCCGGCCGCGCAGTCGCTTTGAAAATCGTGGAATCCTCGAAAGTGGCCGTTCAGCAAAGGACTCCAGAGCTTGGGAAACATGATCCTGGTCAGTGAGGATGTCATGCTGTCATTGTAAACTCTCCAGCTTACGCCCATGGATTGCAGGACGTTGAAGATGGTTAGCACATTCCAGTGGAATGGGTTCGTGATCACGCCGTTGTCCACGTTACCGTTCGAAGTACCGGCGTGAACGAACGACCGGTTGGGCCACGTCTGGCTGGGGACCGAGCAGAACCAGGCATCGGAGATGGCGAAATTTTGGGCCAGAGCAGTAAGCACGGGAAGCTGCGATGGGTTGTACGTCTGCATGATCTGGTCGGGTGATGCGGCTTGTGTGTCTTGATAGTTCACCACAAAACCTTGCATCGGCCACGTCGGGATCGGGTCAGGACCCTGGGGCCCGTAGAGCTGGTAGGTCACGTTGTCGAACGTTTCCTCGGGGTCAGGATTGGGCACGGTGAAATTGGTTGTGCCCTGAACCACGGGAACCTTGACGGGCGGCTCGTTCGCCTCGAAGTACGACTTGTTGGCAGGATTCCAGAAGCTGGCGTTCAGCCCATCATAGGCGGCCGGGCTGCCCGCAGGCAGGAAGAGGCTCGGCTGCGGCCCGTGAGGGTCTGAATAGATCCAACCGCACAGGTTGTCGAATGAACGATTCTCCAGCATCACGACAACAATGTGCTTGATTTGCGGTAGGACCTGAGCCACGAGCGAACCTCCTGGAAGTGCAGGGAACGAACGCGAACCGGGATCGAGTCACTCGCGCCGATCTGGACTGCTCAAGACCAGGCGGTGCCCCTGGCTTCGTCTCCTTCCGGATCGGTGGCCCGTGCCATTTCGACCTGCAGAGCGAACCAGGCGAACGACGCCGCGCCGACGGCAAGGGCCCAGAGCTCAAGGTCTTTCTTGAGCAGCGTGTCATAGAGCCCGTGCAGCACCATCGGCACGGCCACGATTTGAAGCACTGCCATGCTGTAGTTCAGCCAGTCGAGATCGCCCTGGATACTCTCCTGCCTGCGCCAGGTGGTGATGCCGACGGAGGCCGTCCAGATTGCGTGCAAGGCGACGCAGGAGACGAACCGAACGATGTAAGCGTCGAGCGACGCGATGCCGTTGTAATAGCGCGAGGAATACATGATGCCCTCGGCGACGCCGAATCCGATCCCGGAAGCCAGCCCCCAGACCGCCGCGTTCCGCCAGCCCATCGTGGCGTCGCGCCGGAAGTAGTTCAGAAGCGGCACGGCCTTGCAGAGCTCCTCGCAGAGGCCGACGCCGCAGGTAAAGCCGATGAAGCTGAGCAGCAGGTTCGAGTCGGGATCGCCGGCCGAGGCGTACGACCAGCCGATGAACTTGACAAGGTAGAAGAGAATGAGGATCACCCCCCTGCCCCGCAACCAGATTCCCTGCGTGGCCGAGGCTGCGAACTGGAAGCCGATGAGCAAGACAATGCCGACAGTGCCCGTGAAAAGTCCCACCATCAGTAAATGATGCGGGGTCTTCTTCTCGCCGGGAAACAGGAGCAGCGCGAAGGCCCAGAAGCCGGCTGCGGCGATCGCGGCGTAGAGCCAGTGCACCCATGTCGCGCGTGGCAGGTGCGACGTGCTGTCAAGCTTGCCGCCCGGGAGCGCTTCGAGCAAGTCGTCGAGACCAACATTCTCCCGTGTCTCCAGCGACTTGATCCGCGCCGCGGTTTCCGGCCCCGCCGCGTCGATGGCCGCCTTCAGTCGCTCTTCCAGCTTGCGCGACTTGGGCCCCAGGACCGAGAAGACGAGTGGGACCAGGGCCAAGACCAGCACGGCGTATAGGTATTCTCTGGGCGACTTCCCGTCCCGCTGCGCCGGAGGCGCGGGCGCGGGCGCTCGGGCGCCCGGTTGCTTGGCGACGGAATCAGGGCGCGGCCTGCGCTGTGCCGGCTCGTTGGCACCCACGGACGCGCCGGACCCCTCGCCCCTGGAGGGCCTGGGCGGCGGGGGCGGCGGGGGCGCGATCTCTTCGAGCGCATACCCCTGGTTGTTCTCAGCCGAGGCGTCTTGCTCCGGCACGGGCACCTTCAAGACCGTTGTGCATCCTGGGCAGCGTACCGATCGTCCCGCCAGGTCATCTCGCGTCGATAGCTTCTGGCCGCAGCCGCACCGAAACACAATCGCCATCGCTCAGCCCTCCCGGTCTGACGCTCGTCTCTGCCCTCGGCAAGGGATCGTCGGCCAGTCCCGCGTACGGCCCGAGCGAACCAGCATATCCCGATCAAGCGCTCTAATCCAGCGGGTTACGTCGTGCCGGCTTCGACTTCGCGGTTCACTTCTCGCGGTGAGCCGCGCGGGCCGATATACTTGAGTATTCAGACCGAACTTCGCACGCAAGTTGCCGCACCACGTCACGTCCGCCTCTCTCGCCGAATCGGGAAGGCGACGCAGGATGAACTGAACTCCATGGATTTACTCACCGATCTGACCGAGGCCCAGCGCGAGGCGGTCACACACATCGACGGACCGCTTCTGGTACTGGCGGGCGCCGGGTCGGGTAAGACGCGGGTCATCACACGACGGGTGGCGCACTTGCTGCGGGCGGGAATCCCGCCGGAGCGCGTCCTGGCCATCACCTTCACCAACAAGGCGGCGGGCGAGATGCGACAGCGCATTGAATCGCTGGCGCCAAACTCGAAGGTGTGGGTGGGAACCTTCCACGGCTTTGTGCGCGGCTCTGCGCAGCCACGCCTCTCTCGTGGGCATTGATTCAGGCTTTACCATTTATGATCAAGCCGACCGCCTTCGCGCTATCAAAGAGGTACTCGACATGCTTGCCGGCGACGAACCGGCCATCACCCCGCAGCGTGTTGAATCGGTCATCAGCCGCGCCAAGAATGAACTCGTCAGCCCGCAAGTCCTCAAGCACCGAGCCAGAGATGAAAAAGATGCGCTCGATCGCGCGCGCCTTCGAGGCTTACGAGGAGAAACTGAAGGCGTCATCGGCGGTTGATTTCGACGACCTTCTGGTTCACGTCGTGTCGATCCTCAAAGACCATAAGGACGTGCGCGCGGTGCTCGACCGCCGCTACCGCTATGTGCTGGTGGACGAGTACCAGGACACGAATCTCGCCCAGTACGCCATCGTCCGCGCTCTGTCGGTTGACCATCCCAACCTGTGCGTCACCGGTGATCCCGACCAGTCGATCTACGGCTGGCGCGGGGCCAACCTGTCGAACATCCTTGAATTCGAGAAAGATTACCCTGGTTGCCGTGTGGTCACGCTCGAGCGCAATTACCGCAGCACAAAGAACATCCTCAGCGTGGCCGATCACCTGATCAAGTTCAACCGCAAGCGGAAGCCCAAGTCGCTGCTCACGGAAAACCCGCGTGGCTCGCCAGTCGAGCTGACGGTTCATGCCCGTGAAACCGACGAGGCCGAGGGAATCGCCGGCAAGATCGTCGGCTTGGTGCGAGAGGGAGACTATCGGTTCGTCGATATCGCGGTTTTTTGCCGGATGACGGCGCTCACGCGGCCGATCGAGGCGGCGTTCCGATCGGCGAAGATCCCCTACCAGATCGTGGGCGGGTTCTCGTTCTACGAGCGCCAGGAAGTCAAGGACATTCTGTCTTACCTGAGCTTGATGGTGAATCCCAAGGACGACCTGGCGTTCGCCCGGGTGGTGAACGTGCCGCCCCGCGGCGTTGGCAAGACGTCGCTCGACCATCTGGCGCAGGCTGCGCGGCAGTCGCATGAGCCTCTTCTGGCCGCGGCCCGCAAGGCGAAAACCGTGGATGGTCTGAAAGACAAGGCGATCCGCGCGCTCGGAGACTTCACCCGGTTAATCGACGAGTTGACCGACCTGCGCGATCACACGGCCGAGGAAGTGATCCGCCAGCTCCTCTCGCGCACGGGCTACCGTGACTGGCTGGCCGACGAATCACCCGACAAGGGCGAGGACCGCCTGGCGAACCTCGACGAGCTGATCTCGGCCGCCCGCGAGTTCGACCACGAGCATCCCGGCTCCGGCGTCCAGGATTTCCTTGCCGACGTCACTCTCGCCTCGCCAATCGACCGCTGGGACCAGGAAACAGGCGCTGTGACGCTCATGACGCTGCACGCCGCCAAAGGGCTGGAATTCCCTGTAGTTTTCATCGTTGCGCTCGAAGAAGGCCTGCTGCCTCATGTCCGTGCCAACGAGTCTGACAGCGAGCTGGAAGAGGAGCGGCGGCTGCTCTTCGTGGGCATGACGCGAGCCCAGCGCGAACTTTACCTGAGTCGCTGCCGAGTGCGGACGTTTCGCGGTCAGCAGCAAGCGACCTTTCCATCACGGTTCCTGGACGAGCTTCCCGAAGAGCCGATGGAGCACCACGATCGCTCGGGGATCGTGCTGCCTGAGCGTTCGCCGGTCAGAAGCTCGCAGTATTACTCCCGCGGCACTGAACCATCTCGCCAGCCGGCCGCGAGGCAGTTCCGGCTGACAACGGCCGCCGAGCTGACAGGCGCCGGGGCAGGCAACCCGCCAGGCGCATCGGCCCCGATCAACCTGGACGCGTTCCGTCCCGGGACCACCGTCGTGCACCCCGAATATGGCATCGGCCGCGTCGTGTCCATCGACGGCGCCGGCCCCGATCGCAAGGGACGAATTGCGTTCACACTCGCTGGTGAACGAACCTTCGTGCTGGCGCGATCTCCGCTGCGGCCGCTTAGCAAGCCGCGATAAGACCAGCGTTCCTCGTGGGTCGGGCCAGGCAAATCTAGCCTTGACACTTGTCATGCTGGTCCATAGAATTAAAGGTTATTAACAAAATAGGAATGCAATCATGCTGCGCCTCGGTGTGAATATCGATCACGTTGCCACTCTGCGGCAGGCGCGAGGCGGAATGGAGCCAGACCCTGTGTGGGCCGCCGCCCTTGCGGAGCTTGGCGGTGCTGATGGGATTACCATTCACCTTCGAGAGGATCGCCGGCATATCCAGGACCGCGACCTGCGGCTGCTCCGCCAGACCGTGCAGGTGCGGCTTAACCTCGAGCTCGCCGCCGATCCGGCGATTGTCGCCCTGGCCGTGGAGGTGCGTCCCGATCAGGTCACCTTCGTTCCCGAACGGCGTGAGGAGCTGACGACCGAGGGCGGGCTCGACGTCGTTACGCATCAAGGCCGGATTGCCGAAGCCGTGGACCGGTGCCGGGCCGCCGGGATCGAGGTCGCGTTGTTTCTTGATCCCGAGCCGATGCAGATCGAGGCGGCGCTGGGCTTGGGCGTGCACGCCATCGAGCTGCACACCGGTCGCTACGCCAATAGCCCCGAAGGGCAGCCGCGGCTGCTCGAGCTTGACGCCTTGCACTCGACGTCCGAGAGAATCGTTGCCGCGGGGCTGGAATTGCACGCCGGACACGGCCTCAATTATCGCAATGTCACACCGGTCGCTCAGCTTGTTCAGATGGCCGAGCTCAACATCGGGCACAGCATTGTCAGCAGGGCGCTTTTCGTCGGTATGGAACGGGCAGTTCGGGAGATGAAAACGTGCATGAGTGGTTCATCGACCAATATTTGCGGCCCGAGTTGAACACCATGGGGCGCCGAGAGGCCTGGCGACGAAATTTCCGCGAATTCTTTCGGTGCCTTCTTCCCTTGCTCTTCATGAATACTTAAGATTCTTCAATGGTGTCAGGCTTTCATCAGTCTGTATGACGCATGGCCGCATGTGTTAGCGGTGTCTTCACACAGAAGGAAGCTTCCATCCGCAGGGCCTGTGACGGTCTGGTTACTTTTTGGATCGCGTGGTTTAGGGAAAAAGGGCATGCCAACGAAGGGTCGGATCTTCGCCGGTTGCACCGTGGCTCTGGTCACACCGTTTCGAGATGGTCAGGTCGACGAATCGGCCCTGAAGTCATTGGTCGAGTGGCAGATCAGCGAGGGAACCCCGACACTCAGCCCGGTGGGCACGACCGGCGAGTCACCCACGCTGACGCACGAGGAGCATGAGCGCGTGATCGCGCTGGTGGTCGAGACGGCCGCCGGCAGGGCGCGGGTCATGCCTGGGACCGGGTCTAACTCGACGGCCGAGGCGATCCGCTTGACGCGTTTCGCCGCCCGAGCGGGCGCTGATGGCGCGCTGCTGGTGGCTCCCTATTACAATCGACCCAATCAGGAAGGACTCTACCGCCATTTCGCCACGATCGCCGAGGCCGTCGACCTGCCGCTCGTTCTGTACAACATTCCGGGCAGAACCGGACGGAACGTCGAACCGGAAACCGTTGAGCGCCTGGCGAGGCTGGGGCCGATCGTAGCCATCAAGGAAGCAGCCGGCTCTCTTGACCAGGTCAGCGAACTCGTCACGCGGACGAATCTCACAGTTCTTTCAGGCGACGACAGCCTGACCTTGCCGATGCTCGCGGTTGGCGCGGAGGGCGTCGTCTCGGTGGTTGCCAATCTGGTGCCGCGCGACGTCCGGGCTCTGATCGACGCATTTCTTGAGGGGAAGCTCGAGGATGCCCGCGGGCGGCATGCCCGCCTGTTCCCGCTCTGCAAGGAGCTGCTTGGCCTGGCCCCCAATCCCGTGCCGCTGAAAGCCGCGATGGAGCTGCTCGGACGGGGCAACGGAGAGTTGCGCCTGCCCATGTGCGCGATTGACGGAAACTTACGCGAAATTCTTCGGCAAGCGTTATTTCGCTATGGACTATTGACCTGACCTCCCCGATAACGTTATGACAGTATTGTCCCGGAAACAATGACATCGCCATGTAACGCTTGCTGATGTCGTCGCCCTTGCAGCCTCTGATTAGAGGGGCAGGCGGGCGGTTTTTTTCGGGACACGCAGCAAACCACCCCGACAATCTCCGCACCATCAATGCTGATGATCCCAGATTGCCGGCGCAGACTTTGGCACGTCGGAGCGGTGGTCCGGCCGTGCGCATCGCAGTCGTGTTCATGACAAGGTGGCCATTCACTCTTTTGAAGACCGTCCGTCTGTTTTCGATGGGCAGTGCCGGCCTGGATCGCGCGCTCACCTCAAGGCGTGGGGCCAGGCGACGGCCATACGTAAGTGAAGTGATGTCAGCTTCGCTCGCACCTCAGGGGGCCGAGTTTTACGCATCTCTTTTTCGATCTTCTCCAAGGAACGTTACCATGGCGCGCAAAGAGTCCAAGAATTCCTCAACTGGCAACGGCCAGTCGACCGCCCTTCTCCCCGAAGTCTCCGAGCAGTCGATCCGTGAGCTTGCCCAGGTCTTCAAGCTGCTCAGCGACGAGACCAGACTCCGCATCCTGTTCTACCTGGCCCTTTCGGAGAACCACGAGCTTCACGTGACCGATCTCTGCCATCGCCTGGGACAGAGCCAGCCGGCGGTGAGCCATCATCTGGCGCTCTTGCGGGTTTCCGGCCTGATCGAGTCGCGCCGGGAAGGCAAGCATAATTTCTACAGCGTGCGCACCGATCATTTCGGCGAGCTGCTGCTAAGCCTCTTCTCCGCCGCAGGCGAGACGCCTCGGAACAAGAAGTACCGGTTCCATGATTTCACGCTGGCTTACTCAGGAGCCTGATCTTACCTAGACCGATCGATAGAACCTGTCGCGTCGCTAGGTTGTAGGGTCCCTTGTGCGGACCATCCCATTCGGTCCGCATAGCGGACCCTACAATTGAGCCGTGGATTTTGCCGTTAGAGATCACCTCCGCAGGATCTGTGCGCCGCGCACATCTTGGGGACCTAGCGGCGCACTTGTCCGATCCACGGGCCGGGCCAAGTGTCACGCGACATGATGTTGAGCCGGTAATTCGGACATGGTTGTTCGCCGCCGTGGCGCCGGCCGCTCGCGATGGCGGGTCACATCCAGCCCGATAATCCGCTCGGTGGTCAGCTCGTCGGCTTTGAGCCGATGATAGCAGACCCCATCTTTGTCCTGGACCAGCCACTCCACCTGGTACGGATCCAGCGACAGGTACACCCGTTTGCCCTTCAAGGCCACACCCACGTAGCGGCTGCGGTTGCCCAGCGAGATGACCCCTTTCGCGTCCACCTCGCGCGGCACCACATACGTGCTGAGGTGAACCAATGCCGCCTCCAGGCTCCAGGATGCCGCCTCGTCCTCCACCCGGTAAGCCCGGCCCGAATGGCGCAGGCCGGGGTACGCCTCCATGCGGCTTCGGCCCTCGATGCTGGGATACTCTTGCCGCTGGATCCGGTCCAAGTCGTCGATCCGCCGCTGCAACTCCGCCGGGCTGTCGCAGCGTGGGGGCTCGGACCACCGCTTCCCCGTGCCCTGACTCCGCTCCACCACGCCGTTGTCCTGGGGCCGCCGCGGCGGGTTCCAGACCACCTCGACCCCCAGCCCGAAGAGCCACAACGCCAACTCGGTGGGTAGGTCGCCGGCAGAGCCCCAGGGTGTGCCGTTGTCAACCCGGATCCGCGCCGGCATCCCCAGCGGCAGAACGCCTCCCGCAGCTGCTTCTGGGTCTCGCAGGCCGGCACCGTGTTCCACCGCGCCAGGGGGAAAAATCACGGTCCCCAGGACCGCGCCGGTGAACTCGTCGGCGATTCGCAGCCACGACACGCGTGTGCCGTCGGCCAAAGCGATGTCCTCGGACGCGTCGACTTGCCACGTCTCGTGGGGCCGCGTCGCCCGCAACTTCTTGACCGCCTCGGGCCGGCGGCCTGGGGCGGCCGGCCCCAAGCCGGCCTTGGCGAACCAGCGTTGGAGCGTGCGGACATCAGGCGCGGCCTCGATTCCCTGCCGCCGGAGCATGACCCTGATGAGGCCGGCGCCCCAGGTGGGGTGCTCTTGGCGCAGCAACAGGGCGGGCGTCCGTGCCGGGTGTCCCGGCCCCCGGTTCGCGGCCGGCCCGGGCCGATCCGGCGCGAGTCCTTCGGGGCCCCGCTGTCGTCCTCGCTGCAGAATGCCTCGCACCGTGCGAGTGGCCAGACCGAACGCCTCGGCCACTTCGGTAGACGAGGCGCCCTGTTGATGTCGCTTCCAGAGCGCCTGCCGGATCGGCAGCGGGACAGGGCCAGGCATGATTGGACCTCCGTGATGCGTCATCCTCGATTCGTCCCCGACCGCCGCATCATGCCAAAGCCGGCCGCGCGGCGAAAGACTTTGTCCGAATTCACGGCTGACCACGATGTCGCGTGACACCAAGCCTGACCACCGGTTAAGACTTTCAGTCTGGACATGAAGGCTCAAGGGCGGTAACTTGCCGCCACACATCGAACGTGAGCCAGCCGTCGGCTTTCCCGAAGTCCAAGCTTTTTTGCCCTGACGGGGGACCGCGATCGTCATGCACCGCGCCTGGTGAAGACGCGGCGGGCCCGGCATGGGCGGCGGCATGCCCGGAAGGGTTTGTGGAGGGAATGGATGCCTCCCGCGACGTCGAGTCCACAAGTCTCCGCCTGGGGCCGGATCACAGGATTGATCTTGCCGGTGATAATCATCGGCGCGATCCTGGTGTTCGTCATCCCCATCACGCCGGGTCTGCTCGACGTTTTGCTGGCGGGGAATCTGACTCTGGCGGTCGTGGTCTTGCTGACCACTCTGGCAATCCGCACACCCCAGGAATTCAGCGCATTTCCCACGATTCTCCTGACCACAACATTGACGCGGCTGGTTCTGAACGTGGCGACGACACGCCTGGTGCTCACGCGGGGCGGCGAGTTCGGGGTAGATGCCGCCGGCGGAGTGATCCGCTCGTTCGGTGAATTCGTGGCGGGTGACCAGGTGCTCGTGGGGGTGATCCTGTTCTTGATCTTGGTGGTGATTCAGTTCGTGGTGATCACGCGGGGTGCCACTCGCATCAGCGAGGTCGCTGCCCGGTTCATGCTCGACGGCTTGCCCGGGCGGCAGATGGCCATCGATGCCGACCTGCACGCGGGGCTCATCGACCAGCACGAGGCGCACCG
Source organism: uncultured Planctomycetaceae bacterium (assembly GCA_963813575.1). Classification (GTDB taxonomy): domain Bacteria; phylum Planctomycetota; class Planctomycetia; order Isosphaerales; family Isosphaeraceae; genus Aquisphaera. The sequence continues at coordinate 63,582 of CAWFAF010000038.1, read as the reverse complement.
GCGACGCGACGAGGTCTATCGCCAGGCCGATTTCTTCGGCGCCATGGACGGTGCGGGGAAGTTCGTCCGCGGCGACGCCATTGCGGGCGTGGTCATTCTGCTGGTCAACATTTCGGGTGGTCTGTTCCTGGGCGTCGTGAACCACCACATGGGTCTGGGAGAGGCGGTGAATGTCTTCACCAAGCTGACCATCGGCGACGGCCTGGTGAGCCAGGTTCCGGCGTTCTTGATATCGCTGGCGGCGGGCCTGATCGTCACTCGGTCGTCGTCGTCGACCGACCTGGGGCGCGACGTGATCGGCCAGCTTTTCTGGAACCCTGGGGTGCTGGGAACGGCTGCGGTCTTCCTTGGCCTGCTGTCGTTCACGCCGCTGCCCAAGGTTCCCTTGCTTGCACTCGCCGGTGGGCTGGGCACCGGCGCAGTGGTCCTGGGCAGTCGACGCGGTGAAGAGAGTGATCCGTCCGCTGGCAGCGGCGAATCCAGGCCAGCGCGAGGCAGGCCAGCCGACGCGGAGACCGGAAGCGGGGCGTCCAGGAAAAGCCACCGGTCGTCGAGCACGGGATCGACCGAGTCTCGAGAGCACCTCAGTGGTTCCCTGCCATCCCGGGCGGCGTCCGTCACCGCAGTCGTCGAGGCCGACGCAGTACCCGAACGGATGGAAGACCTGCTCCACGTTGATCCTCTCGAGCTGGAGATTGGCTTTCGCCTGATCGGCCTGGCCGACACGACGCGCGGCGGCAACTTGCTGGATCGGTTGCGGACGGTCCGTCAGCAGGTGGCACGCGAGCTCGGGTTGATCGTCCCACAGGTTCGCATTCATGATGAGCTCGGACTGGCGCCGAATGAGTATCGGGTCAAGATCCGGGGGACCATTGTCGGCCAGGGGACGGCTTACTCGGGCCGGCTGCTGGCGATTCCGCCGGCCGGACTGGTGACCCGCCCGGACGGGCGTGATGGCATCGACCCGGTCACGGGTATGCCGGCGGTCTGGATTCACGCCGACGGCCGCGAGATCGCCGAGCTGGCGGGTTGCCAGATTCTCGATGCCTCGGCTGTCGTGGCCGGCCATTTTGGCGAGATTGTCCGGAACCACGCCGACGAGATGCTGACTCGCGAGCAGATCGAACGCCTGCTCGACCGCGTGCGGACCACGGCGCCGACGCTGGCGGCAGAGGTGGTGCCGGGCTTGCTCCGACCTGGCGAACTGCAACGCGTTTTGCAGAACCTGCTGCGGGAACGCGTGAGTATTCGTGACCTGGAGACGATCCTCGAAACGCTGGCTGTGCATGCCGGCAAGAACCGGGACGCCGACGTCTTGACCGAGCATGTCCGTCAGAGCCTGTCGCGGCAGATCGCTGAGAGCCACCGCGGCGGCGACGGCCGGCTGCGGGTCGTCACCCTGTCGCGGCCGCTCGACGTTCGGCTGGCTGTAGCGGGCAGTCAAAACGAGACCAGGCCGGCCGAAGCCCTGGGCGATGAGACCACCCGCAGTATCGTCCGCGGCGTGGCGATGGCCGTGGGCACGCTGCTCGAAGCGGGGCTTCCGCCGATCATCCTTACGTCCGCGCACGGCGCGGCCCGTGCTCAAAGACCTGACCAGGGCCGACCTGCCACGGCTGGTCGTGCTCAGCCAGCGTGAGATCCCGCGCGATACCCCGATCGAGATCATGGGCAGCGTGATTGAAGAAGAGCCCGAGGCCGTGACCACCTTCACCACCGAGGCCATTGCATGAGCGAGCGGTTTCCAGATTCCGAGGTCCAGTCGGAATCTGGAACGTGGAACATGGAGTCCACGCCCTCGCACGGATTTCGTTCAAGCTCTTCCAGTGTGCCATCAAAATTCTGTCCGATCGTGAACCAGGATCGATTGAATGGGCGAGAGAACCTACCGGGCGAACACGATGAAAGAGGCTCTGGCGCAAGTGCGCCGGGATCTTGGGGGCGATGCCGTGATCCTCGCTTCCCGCGAGGTCAGGCGGCGTCGCCTCTTCGGGCTTGGCATGCGCGAACTCATCGAGGTGACCGCGTCATCAACCATGCCGCGACACGGCTCGCCGGCCTCGGGCGACACTCGTGAATCGATTGAGGACGTTGATCGCGGCCCGATGAGCCCCGGACTTTCCGCCGCCGCGCAGGTCAGGTTCGGAGAACAGCTTAGCCGCTTACACGCGATGGTTGAGACGCTCAGCCGCCACGGTCGTGTCGATCACCTGGTGCCCGATCTGGCCAGCGAGCTTGTGCCCAGCTATTCCCGGCTCGTGGAGGCCGAGGTTCCCGAGGCGCTGGCTCGACGGTTGGTCCGCCATGTTGCCGACACTTTGGAAGCCGATGAGGTGAGTAGCCCCATGGCGATCCAGACGGCGCTCTGCGAGGCCGTCGCCGAATTCGTATCCATCGCGCCTCCGATTCGGGCGGTCGCGGGAACGCGCCGGATCGTGGCCCTGGTCGGACCGACGGGAGTAGGCAAGACCACAACGGTCGCCAAGCTGGCGGCGAATTTCAAGCTCCTGCATGGCATCCGCGTCGGCCTGGTCACGGTGGACACCTACCGGATCGCCGCGGTTGAACAGCTAAAAACGTACGCAGAGATCATCGACCTGCCGCTGGCGGTTGCCAACGACCCCGCGGAGATGCGCCGGGCGATCGACGACCTGGGCGCGGTGGAGATGGTATTCGTGGACACCGCGGGTCGCAGCCCGCGTGATGAAGTCAAGATCCGCGAGCTGGCTGCCTTCATGGCAGAGGCCCGGCCCGATGAAGTTCACCTCGTGCTCAGCGCCGGGGCGAGCCATCGCAGCCTGAGGTCAGCCGTTGACCGGTTTTCGCAGGTCCGGGCCGATCGGCTGATTTTGACCAAGCTCGACGAGGCGGAAGGCTTTGGCCCAATTCTCGGAGTGCTCGGACAGGCCAATCGGCCCGTCAGCTACCTGACGACAGGGCAAACCGTGCCCGACGACATCGAGCCAGCCCAGCGCGGTCGGCTGGCCCGGCTGGTGTTGGGACTGGAGACCATCGGCTGAAAACCGCCAGCCGGCCCAACGTGGATTCGTAGGCCTGCAAGAGGACGGTTGTTGACCCGTTCCAGTGAATTCCCTCAAGGGGTGGAAAAAACGTCATCCGACAGAAGGGTGGTTGATGTCCGATCAGGCGGACAATCTGCGGCGGCTCGTGCAAGCCCGTCGGGAGTGGCGAGAACTCGCTCGGGAAGATTCTCAGGCGCTGGCTCACCGGCCGCGCACGGATCGAGCGCCGCTGCTCGATCCCGCCTGCGGTCGGCGCCGTGAGCTGCTCCGGAAATCCGAACGAGTACTCACCGGCCTTCTACCAGCCCTCGTGGCGATCTGGACGCGGAGCCGCGCTGGCCCCTGATCGAGAGACATTCGCCCAGATGCCACTTTAGTCACCCCCAGAACGACGCGTCTGGGTGGCTGGGGCAGAATGCCCAAGCGGGGTTCAGCCTCGAAAGATTGGGGCATTCTGCCCCAGCCACCCATGGAGGAAAGGAGGAAAACGTGCGAGTCAAGTTTTTCGGATTGGCGTGATGGTGTCGCTCAAGCCGGTTGGTCGGATTTTCCGATATTAAACTGGAATCGAGTTCCTTGAACGGTGGGAGTAAGAGGGACGGCCGCGGCGATCGCCCTGAGTCAACCGATGGGAACGAGTCCGCGGCGGCGAGGATCGGCTTGGGCCGCACACACGGCCGCAGGTCGCGTCGTCTGTCCACTTTAGACACATGGATGTGGTTCTCCCGCTCAGCCGACACGGAGGTCAGGATGTCAACCAAGGTGGATGTGGATGTAACCGAACTCTGGCGGGAGTTCAAGGAACACCCCACCACGGATATGCGGAACCAGCTTGTCGAACGGTACTTGCCCCTGGTCAAGTACAACGCCGAGCGGATCTGGCAGCGCCTGCCTGAAGGAGTGGATCTCGACGATCTGATCTCCGCCGGGGTCTTTGGCCTGATGGATGCCATCGACGCGTTCGACCTGAGCCGCGGCGTCAAGTTCGAGACGTACTGCGTCCCCCGCATCCGAGGCGCCATGCTCGACGAGCTGCGGACCATGGACTGGGTGCCCCGCCTGGTCCGGTCCAAGGCCACCAAGATGGAAGAGGCGCGGAAGGAGCTCGAAGCCAGGCACGGCCGGCCGCCCACCGACCTGGAACTGGCCGAACAACTTGGCCTCCCCATGGAAGAGTTCGAGAAGATGGCCTTGGACGCCAATGCCGTGGGCCTCATCAGCCTCAACAAAAAGTGGTACGAGACAGATAGTTATAAAGACGTCCGCGAAATCGACATTCTGGAGGACAAGAAAGGCGAGGATCCCACGCGCCGGCTCCAGCGCAAAGACTTGATGCGCATGGTCACCAAGGGGCTTAATCGCAACGAGAGGCTTATTATCATCCTTTATTACTATGAAGAATTGACGATGAAAGAGATCGGCGCCACGCTCGATCTGAGCGAGTCGCGGGTCTCTCAGATGCACTCGTCGATCATCCAGCGGCTCCAGTCTCAGCTCTCGGCGCGGCGTCCCGAATTTGGAACGTGAAGGGCCGACAGAATCGATCCCCCGCCCAGAGGTGATAACCCGCGATGCCGGCGGGCCACGCTCGCGGGGGCGGTTCGCTTTTTCGTCCGGCTGGCGGCGATCCTTGCCGGAGTCGATACGCCTGGCGAAAACCCCGTGGAATCCTCTGCGGCCGGAGGAGCGGGGCGCGGCTTGTGGTGCACCGCGGACGGCCTGCTCGCCTTCCAGACGGCCAGGATGAATAGGATCGCGACCACAACTCCGACGATCCAGAGGAGCACCTTCACCTCGACCGAGATCGGCGCGGCCGGCGTTTCCCGAAGGTATTCCGCGAACGGTCGGACCGGGCCCTGGACTTGATCTTCCGAGGATTCAACGAAGAGCTGCTGCTCCCGCTCCTTGATCGAGAGCTCCTGCTCGGGCATGTTACGTCGATCGGTAGGCATTGGTGTTCATCTCCAGGAGAAGCACGCACCAGCTTCACCTGATTCAAGCCTAGGTACAACCAGGCCGCCTGGCAATGGCGCCTGTTCACGGATAGGCCACGAAGAACCAGTCCCAGCTCAGGTGATGCTCGCCCTGCGCCGAGTCGACGGCATCGAGCTCGTCCCATGGGTAGAATACCTTGCTCAGTGCGATGCCGTGAAATCCCGCCTTCCCCAGACGATATTCCACCTCAAAAGACTGCCAGAACTTCTGCCGCAGGCCCTGGAATTTGAACCGCCCGAAGGCGAAATCATAGAACCGGTGCTCGGCGTGGTGAACCGCGAACCGCTGCGCGGCCTTCAAGTCGAGCCCGTGCTCGAGCGCCTGATCGAACAGCAGCATGCTCTGGTACTGGATGGCGTCGATCGACGGCACGATTCCCGCGAACATTCCTCCGGGATTCAGGCTGCTGCGAATGGCCTGCAGCGTGCGATCGATCATCCGCACGTCGGGCATCACCAGCGAGTTGATGGCAATCGCCACGTCAATCTTCCCGGCCAGGTCGGCGAGCTCGTGCATGGGCCGGCGCAGAAACGTTGCCGCTCCTGCCTGCTCGGCACCGATCCTCTGCCGGGCACGCTCGATCATCGGCGCGGCAAAGTCGAGCGCGATCACATTCCCAAAACGTGACACCAGATACGGAAGCAGCGGGCCGGTCCCGCAGCCCAGATCGGCCACGGTCTTGTGCCGCGGTTCAGGCACCGCTTCCAGAACGGACCAGAGCGGGTTCTTGACGCGGTCGCCGAAGGGGTCCAGAAAGAGATCATCGTAGGCCGCCGCGTGCCGGCCCCAATGACGATCCTGGTTGAGAAAAACCGGCAACTCGTCGTCAGTCACGGGTGTGATCAACCTCGACGGGTCTTCGCCCTTCCTCGCGGCAAGACGGCTTTGCCATGTCGGCCGAAGACGGAAGTCTTCGACAGGAAATCCGCCTTCTCATTATAGAACACCTTGCGCATGCTCAAGCCGGCGATTCCGCGGCCGCGGCCGAAGTCGGGGTCAGGCGGATCACGTCGATCGCCAGCCCCTGCGTCGTTCCCAGCACGTCGCGGCGGTACGAGCGCGGATAGCCGAGCTTGGGATCAGGTGTGAAACGCATCACCACCTTGGTTCCCGGGGGCTGGCCGAAGGGACGATCCATCTTGAGCTGGGCCAGCTCGTCGGCGATCGTCGTGAATAGCCCGTCGACACCGTAAAACCTCATCTCGGCGGGGTGGACCTCGAACTTCCGTCCATCAGGGGCTACCGACTCAATCTTGCGAACGGTGCCGCCGCGCACGGTGACGAAGTAATGAGCACGGTTCATCCCGGTAGCCGTCCATTCCAGGTCATAATCGCGAATGCCCGCCCCGGCCCAGACCTTCCGCGCATCCGCGATCGTCTCCGGCGTCACCGGCTGTCCGCCGGAACAACCCGCGACGACGACGACCATCGGCAGCACAGACGATCTGATTGCGGTCCATCCGTCCCTGCCCACGAAACGACCTTTGTGGCTCATCCTTCTCCCGCCCCTTTCCCGGTCAGACTGCCTCACGAGCCGCTCGACATCCCAGCCCCTCCAGCATGCCACAAAACTCGTGCCAGCAGAATCACCGGTCGGCTTCGAGGACAAGGTCCGAGGGGCCAGCATCGATGCACGCCAAGCGTGGCACGGCCACCATGTCGAACCGGTTGGCGTTGCCAAACGCCCAGGAGGCGACCGACGTGCGGCACCGAATCCGGCCCGGCAGCCTTGTCCAGACCGCGTGCGCCAGACCGCTGATAGGCTCGGCCGACAGAACGACGACCCGCTGCCCTCGTCTCAGGGCCGAGACGATTCTCTCGATCCGGCCATCCTCGATTACCGTCTGTACTTGCTCGTCAACGTGACCGGAGGGCTGGAAACGACCGGACACCAAGGGCGTTTCCACATCACTTGCCGACCAGTCCCCGCGCAGGACTGGAGCGAAGGCAAAAGGATTGGCCCCCACCCACCGGTACGCCCAGTGGCCGACGAAAACCGCGTGAAACGCCAGAGCCCCGGGCCGTCCGCGATCGTCGCAACCCTGGGGAAACACCCCGACAATCATCCAGGGCCCGCGTGGCAACCGCAGTGTGAAAAGGCAGTCTCGCCCGCTAATGCCTGGTGGCGTCTCGCCAAACTGCTGCGCCGCCAGTCGCAAGGCGTCAACCCATTCCGGCCGGAACCCTGCCGACCTTGCCAGCACCGCGTAACCCCGGTTCCAGAATGGAAAGCTGCCGTAGACCGCCTGCTCGTAGCGAATGCTTTTGGCCGTCATCCAGAACCTCAATGCGATTCCTTTCAGGCCCAGTAAAGTGAATGGGTCCGGAGGCCAGCGGTCTGATGATAGTGAACAATCAGCGGACGTTGATGTGGCACTCTTGGTGCACCTATACCCACTCTGTTTCTGAACCACCGGCCGAGCACCGGTTATGTCCGATCTCATGATACTGCAACGCCTTGCCGAGCTAGCATTCCCGCCCGCATGCCGCGGCAGAGGTCCCCCAAAATGGCGGAAATGGCAGTTTTGCGGGTGTTTTTAGAGCGTTTGTACACTATATACACAGGCGGTGTCGGGCCGGGACGGCCGTTGTTCGTCCACTGCGATTCGTCATCGTACCAGCCTCTGCCATTCGTCATCGTAGCAGCCTCGGTGCCGTTGTCTGCACGGGACGGTTTCAGATGTCCTTCCGCCTCTATGTCATTATGCGCGATCCTGCCGTCGGCCGACCCCATCGAGTCCCAGCGGCCGACGGATATCCCGGCAGCCCGGGGGTCCCCGGCCTGTGCACAGCGCGACGGAAAGCCGCCTCAAGTACAGCCTGTCGTGCGAGCGCGGGCTCCAGCCCCCATGTACCTGGTACAACTGTCGAATATCACGGATAGTAAGTTATCATGCATCGATCAAGGGCGAGGGATGCGAACCTGGAGGAGCGACGTCCATGTCTCGACCGCGTCGGAAACTCTTTGGGCCGCTCTTCTACTCGACGCTGCTGGCGGCCGTTCTGGTGTCGATCTTTGCTGGAGTACAACTCGGAAAGCCGAGGGCCGATGAGTGGCTGCGCCGGCATCGACTCGCCGCGATGATGCACAACTCCAGGACGCGGATTGAGGCGATGTCGGAACTCGGCTGGGAGGACGATGAATTCGCGATTCCGCTCCTGGCCGAGGCAGCGCCGCGACCCGAATGAAGGGGTTCGGATCTCTGCCTGTCAGTGCCTCGTCAACAAGCGAGCCGAGCCGCGGCTGGTGATGGATCTGCTGGCCGACGCGGTCGGATCGGCCAACGAAGAGGTACGATTCAGGGCAGTCTGGCTGCTCGGCCGCGGTTCGTTCCACTCGGAGGAAGTCAATGCGACCACCACGGGCAGCCAGACCGAGGAGGCAGCGGCGATGCGAAAGGAACTCTTCGCCCTGCTGCGCCGCTTGCTGGACGATCGGTCAAGCAAGGTCCGCGCGGCCGCGATTTCGAGCTTTGGGGGAATTTGGGGCCGACCCGGCGGCGGCGGCCGCGCTTGCCGCCGCGGCGAACGACAGGATCGCGGTGTTCGTCTGGCCGCGGCCACGACGATCCTGAGAATCAACGGCGCCGAAGATCCCACTGCCGCTGCGATTCTCTGCGGGCTTCTGGCCGAGCCGGAACCCTCGGACGTTCGCCTCGCGGCGCTGAACGTCGTGCGGCTAACCAGCAGAAAGACGCAGGCGCAGGCGATCAAGACCCTTGCGGGCATGATCCCTCGCGTCGGCCCGATCGTGCTTCCGGAAGTGGTCAACTGCCTGGGCACCGTCGGGCCTATCGCTCGTCTCGCCTTGCCCGAGCTGGACAAGCTGCTGGACGACAACGAACCCGTCACCCGCGCTGCCGCCGCCAGGGCCATCCTGATGATCGAGCAGACGGAGAGCCCCCGGGTCTTGGCGGTGATGGCCGTGCTGATCGCGGAGAAGAGTTTGCCCCAGGATTGGCGGTTCGAGGCGCTCGAAGATGATCAAGCAGAAAGACCCGGCTGCCCTGGGGAAAGTCTCTGCCGGCCTGATTCGCCAGCTCGGCGATCGCAGCGCCGACGTCCGAGGCACGGCGCTTGCGCTCCTCTCCCTGATTATCCCCGAAACTGCCGCCGAAATGCCGGGCTCCGCCGCGAGCCGATAAAGACCAGGGACGAAGCGACCGGCTTTCCGCGAGGATCTTGGGCCTCGTGAAGGACAATGAACGAAACGATCGCTTACTTGTTAATTTTGACCGTACCGTCCTCGCCGAACGCGAAATCGACGCGGTTGGAACCCGTCGAGATCTCGACGCTGATTCCGGAGGTTTCAGGATCGGCCATCTTCTTATCGACCAGGAACCGGTAAGCTTTGCCGTTGAATGAGACCGTGGGTGCGTCTTTATTGGCCCGGTTCTTGCGCAGGCTCTGGGCCATGGCCTTGCGCTGCTGGATCCTGCCCTTCATGCCGTCCTGGCCGGCCGGGGCGTTCACATCCACTTCAGGCGCTTCAGCCTTGGAGACCGGTTCAGGATCGAGGACGCGGACGCCAACCTTGTGAAAGCCGGCGATCACGCCATCGCCCGAATCCTGAGTCAACATGACATACCGGCCGTCCTTGCCGATCTTTCCCATGGAGGGGACGCCCTTGTTCCCTTTCGAGCCATCTGGGACGAAGAGGATGTCGCCGAATTCGACCGGATCACCCTTGAAGGTAACGAGTCCGGAGACCCTTCCCATTGTCAATCCGTTGTCGGCGCCACAGCCGGCCAGGGTGCAAAGAGCGCAGGCCGCCACTGCCATGCAAGCTGCGAATCGCATGAGCTGACCTCCCGAATTCCTCTCAATAAGAATCGGCTGAGACGACCTCGCCGCCAGCTCGGGTGCTGAGCGCCATGTAGGCCCGCACGCTGATCGACTGTTTGAGGAACTTGACCGAGCCATCGGAGAAGCCGAAGTTGGCGCCCCCTGGATGGAAGCTCTTGAAACCCTGGTAGTACCACTGGTTGTTGAAGCAGTGTGTCTGCTGCGTTGGGTCGCCAGGGTTCCACCCAGCCGGAGAGCAAACCTCGCCGGTTGTCGGATCGACCTGGCCGTTCTTGAGCCGTGTCATCCAGTTCATGGGCAGGATGGTCGTGGCGTAGATATCGTTGCCCGAAACCCATGCCAGACCACTGTTCAGGTTGGGCGAGTTTTCACCGATCATCATCGTGTTGCTCAGTCCATCGGTGACCTGGGAGATCTTGATGGAGGCCGCATTGGAACAATCGCCGAAGATACCGCGGAAGGGAGCCGCGGCCCCTGTCCACCAGACAGGCGGGGGTGTGCAGCCGTTGCTGGCACCGCCGTTGGTGGCCTTGTAGGCGATCTGCGCGGGGTCGACGCAGAGGTAGTCGAAGATCGTGTTGTTCATCATGTCGCCCTGGCTGCCCACGTAGTTCGTCGGAGCCGCGGTCGTCTGCGTGCCGAACCCGAACGGGTTATTGGGGCTGGCGTCAATGTAGACCCGGTCGTTATACAGTTGAAACGAGTCGTCGCTGGGGCAAGCGAAGCTCGAAATCAAGGTCAGGTATACCGTTCGATTCGTCGGGTACAAGACGTTCCACGAGAAATTAATCGAATTGTAAATCGCGCTCTGCTCCATCTGCGGCAGGATGAAGGCCGGCCAGGCCCACCAGGTTCCGGTCCACCCTCCGTCCGCGATGGAATCGGGCGGAAACGAGCTGACCTGGTTCTCATAGTTGTGGCAAGCCAGCACAATCTGCTTGATGTTGTTCACGCACTGGGCGCGCCTGGCCGCCTCGCGGGCCGACTGCACCGCGGGCAAGAGCAAGGAGATCAAGACCGCAATGATCGCGATCACAACCAGAAGCTCGATGAGAGTGAAGCCTCGTCTACGCATGGGGAACCTCCAGATAGGAGTGAGTGAGATGGGAGAGGTACCTTGACGCGACTCAAAACAGCAGCCTGGCGGTAATCGTTCAGAAGGGGAGAAAGACCCACGATTACCGGCCATGGAAAGAAGAATGTGAAAAGAATGGTCCCTCCATAAGGTCATGCCCCCGGGGAGTCCTTAACTTAGCAGCCGCCCGGACGGGTTCAACTCAAATCTTTCGTGATTCTTCTTTTTCTTCTGCACGCGAGTGCTTACTTGCTATTCTGTGTCCATGATTGATGGAAGTTCGGAGAAACGATCATCGCCGCCCGTGAATCGGAAATCCTTGAGAAGAATCCAGTGATGCGCAATTGGTTGCGAATACGAAAGGTTTCGCTTGCGGTGGCAGCGGTGATTCCCGTGGCAGCCGGGATCGCCCTTGTCGTCGCCGTCGCTCTACAGCCTCGGCCCACCTTCGAGCAAGTCAGCGACCTGGCCCGGTCGAAGCGATTCGATGAGGCCCTGACGCAAGGCAACTCATACCTTCGGCTCTTCCCCAGTGATTCGCGGGTTCTGCTGATCATGGCCGAGATCGAGCTCTCGCGGCCCGAGCCTGAGCCTCGGCGGGCACTTGAGCTCCTCGAGCGGATTGAAGCTGACAGTTCGTCGCTGGCTGCCTGGGTTCTGGTTGATCGGGGAAATGCCTATTATGCTCTCGCACGCTTTGATCAGTCGGAAGCGTGCTGGACAGAGGCTCTGAAGCGCGATCCCACGGTGCTGGAGGCTGGCCGGCGCTTGCTCGACCTGCTTGGGCTCCAGGGGCGGTTCGACGAGGCCCGCGCCCTGGCTCTCCGGCAATTTGAAAACGAACCCGACCTGCGCGACGCCTGGGGCTGCTCTTGAGGCTGACCCAGCTCGACGTCGATCCGCCCGACCCCTGGCTCGTCGTCAAGACATTCGAGCGGGCTGTGCTGGCGAACACGGCCAATCTCTCCACGACCTTGGCCTGTGGACTGGCGCTCGTCACGGTGAGCCGCAGCCATGAAGGGTTGCCCATGCTTCGTCGCGCTGTCGATCGCAACCCGGATTCGCCACGCGCGTGGGATGCACTCTTGATGGGACTGGAAACCGCCGCCGGGCGCGACGAGGTTGCCGGGAAAATGGCCCGAATGCCTCAAGCCCTTGGCGCAGAATCCGCGATTCGCCAAGCACCGAGGCTGGCTGCAGCAGGAACTGGGGCACTGGCACGAGGCCGCGCGAGCCTACGAAGAAGCCTGGAATTTCGAGCCCGACAACACCGTAGGATATCGCCTTCGTCGTACCCTCCGCCTCGCCGGCCAAAACGACACGGCCGATCGCTTCGATCGCCTGGTGCTTGACTACCGCGAGGCCTTCAAGCAAGCGCGTGCATTACTCGATCAGGTCAACGCGGCACTGAAAGACGGCATCCAGCCCGACCCGGCGAGCTTTGCGGCCATGGCCGGCTTTCGCGAGCGGATGCGACGACCCGAGGAGGCCGAAGCCTGGCGCAGGCTGGCGGCTCTCTCGTTCCGGGGCCGGTCGCCGTCCCCTCAACGTTGAGCCCTACAGCCCGCAATCATTTCCTTGCTTCGACTTTGCCACGTGGCGGTCCGCCGGACTTTTTTCGTCTTTGAAAGTAAGCGGCTCGCGAGTACGATTCTGGAGTCGCTCGAGCCGAGCTCGAACTCGGCCGCTGCTTTTCATCCTTGCATTCCTTACCATATCGAACCCGGGGTAAACCGCCATGGCAGACCACAACCCAACCACGACCGATCGCCGCGCGTTTCTTCAGGCTTCCGCCCTGGCCACGGCTTCGGCCGTCAGCCTGGGTTCGACGGCCGACGCTCTGGGCGAGGCCGCGGACGACCCCGCGAAGCCCTTGTCGATTCCCAGGCGGCCCCTGGGCAAGACGGGAATCGATATCACGATTCTCAACGCCGGAACAGGTCGGGGGCAGGGTATCCAGCGAATTCTCAAGTTCGCCTACGCCCAGGGAATTCGCTGCTTCGACACTTCCGAGAAATATCAATCCGAGGCCGACTTCAAGCTCTGGTTCGAGCAATCTCCCGAGGTTCGCAAGGAAATCTTCGTCGTCACGAAAGACCTGCCGCGCACGCCCGGCGAGATCATGGGCAAGCTCGAGAAGCGCCTGGCCGCGATGGGAACCGACTACCTTGACCTCTTCTTCGTTCACAGCTTTGGAGACAACCACTCGCTTGACGAGGCGATCGGCTTCGTGAAGAGCCGCGAGTTCAAGGAAGCGGCCGACGCCATCCGCAAGTCGGGCAAGGCTCGCCTGGTCGGCATCTCGACCCATCACAAGCACCGGGCTCAGATCATTCAGGCCGCCGCCGAAGGGGGAATCGTTGACGCGATCATGCTCCAGTACACCCCCTGGCTCGACAAGGACGCCCCGCTCAACCGAGCCCTCGACGCCTGCTGGAAGAAAGGGATCGGCCTCATCTCAATGAAACAAGTCGCCGGCCACTTCCAGAACGGCAACGTGAACAAAGGCCTGCGCGACGACGTGGCGCGCCGGGTGCCCATGCTGGCCGAGCGCAAGCTGACGCCGTTCCAGGGTCTGCTGCACGCGATCTGGACCGACGAGCGCATCAGCTCGGCGTGTGTTTCCATGAACAACACCGAGCATCTTCGCCTCAACAGCGACGCGGCCCGCCGGTTCGCACCGGTAAAGCAGGCCGACCTGCGCCTGCTGCGCGACGCCGCCCTGGCCTATGGTCCGATGCTCTGCGCCGATTGCGACGGCCGATGTTCTGTCGCCGCCGGTACCACGGCCGAGCTCGGCAACCTGACGAGGTTCCTGACTTATCACGAACACCACGGCCTCCGCGCCGAGGCTCGCACGTGCTACGCCGAGCTTTCCCCCGAGGCCCGCGACTGGTCAAACGCCGATCTGCAGGCCGCCCGCGACGCTTGCCCCAACCACCTTGATTTCGCCCGGCTACTGCCCGAGGTCGATCGCCGGTTGGCATAGAGAAATATCGTCTACTCATCGCGGCTCTCCGAGGTCGTCTCACCGAGCCTCGGAGGGCGCGTCGTCGCGATACAACCCATTCGCGTCGATGTACGCCTCGACTCCGCGAGGAACCATGTAGCGGATGCTCTTGCCTTCCGCCCTCCGCCGGCGGAGGTCGCTTGACGCAATCCCGATGGGTGGGATCGTCACGAGCTGAATCGGTTTCGCTTCCGGCCCGAATTCTGGCAAAGCGGTGGGATCGACTTCCTCGATGCCCGGCCGGTTGACCACCACGATTGTCGCCAGCCGCGCGATCCCCGCCGGGTCGCGCCACGTCGGCAGATCGACCACGCTATCGGCCCCGACCAGGAAAAAGAGCTCATCGCCAGGCCTCTCGTGCCGCACGGCCGTCAGCGTATCGACGCTGTAATGCGGCCCCGGCCGCCTGCCTTCGAGATCCGACGCCTCAAACGCCGAATGCCCGGCGATCGCGATCCTGACCATCTCCAGCCGATGCGACAGCGGCGTCCGATCGCCCCGCTTATGCGGCGGTTCGCCCGCGACCACGAACCAGACCCTGTCCAGCCCGCAAGCCTCGCGGCATTGCTCGGCCAGGATCAGGTGTCCAACATGAATCGGGTCAAACGTACCGCCAAAAAGCCCAAGCCGCATGACCGGAAGATCCCTCAAGACCGCGACAAGCTTGTCCCTCAAGCAAAGCGAGTGTGGCAAATCTCGCCGGCAAACTCAACTTCAGCATCCGCCCAGGAGTACTCGAAGGCATATCGTAGTTCGGAATTGACACGGACGAATCCCGATTCGCGGAGTAAAATGCTGTGTAGCGAGGGGCCAGTCCCGCGCTCTCGAGCGGCCAGTTTCGACCACGGGAGGATCGGTATGAATCGCATGGTTTTACATTCACGGGTCGGCTCGGATGGCGTTCTGCACATTACCGTGCCAATCGGCCAGGAAGAGGCGGACCGGGAAGTGCAAGTGACGATCGACCCTCTCCCTCCCAAAATGACGCAGGAAGAGTGGCGTGCGTTTGTGTTGTCAACGGCGGGCGCGTGGCAGGGAGACTTAGAGCGGCCCGAACAGGGAGAGTACGAAGTGCGAGACGAACTCTCGTGACCTACCTCCTCGACACGAACGCCTGGAGCGTCTACTTACGTTGACGCAACGCCCGTCTGGTACAACGATTCCTGAACGAGGACCCCGCCGAGATTGCCTTGAACTCGGTCGTACTGGCTGAACTGTTCTACGGTGCCCACCACGGTCCGGCGAACAGGCGAGCGTCGAATCTGGCCCTGATCAGCCAATTGCAACAGCGTTTCACTTCTTTGCCGTTTGACGACCAAGCAGCCGCGCAATATGGCGAGGTCCGTGCTGATCTAGCAGCACGGGGCACGCCCATCGGTCCCAACGACTTACTGATCGCCTCGATCGCTGTCACTCTGCAAGCGGCCTGACGCTCGTCACGAATAACACCGGCGAATTCAGCCGTGTCCCCTGGTCTGAAATTGGAGGATTGTGACATCGACAATGAGTATGCCCGACACATCCGTGTGGACAAACGTGCAGAAATCGAGTGTACTGACATCGACAAGGCCGACGGTCGGACCACGGGCCATGAGATTCCGGGTGGGCGGGGCGGCGGATCTGGACGGTGGGCCCGAGGCTTGAGCCTTGTCAATCATGACCGACGGTGATGGCCAGTTTGACGAAACGGGTGCCGGTGAATCCGACGGGGCCGGTTTTCGCCTCACGCAGGACTTCGGCCGGCCGGCGGTGGGGCCGTTTGCAGGGGTGGTGGTCAACCGGCCGATCGATCAGGTGCTCACCTATCGAGTTCCCGCGCGGTTGGACCGGATCATCCAGGTGGGGCAGCGCGTTCGCGTGCCTCTGGGTAAGGGCAATAAACAGGCGACGGGCTACTGCGTGAGCGTGGGTGATCTTGCACCCGAAGGGCTCGATCCCAGGAAGCTGAAAGACGTGGCCGAGGTGCTCGACCCGGTCCCCCTGATCGACGCCAAGATGCTCGAGCTCACGCGCTGGCTGGCGGAATACTATGTCTGCTCGTGGGGACAGGCTCTCGAATCGGCGGTGCCGGCGGGGGTCAGGAACCAGGCCGGCACGCGGGTGGGAACGTTTCTCGTGGTGCCGGCGGAAATTCGCCAGGGGCTGAAGGACCAGACGCTCAAGCCCCGGCTCTCGCCCAAGCAGGCTGCCGCGCTCGAGGTTCTCTGTCAGACCGACGAGCCGCTCTCGATCGCCGACGTCTGCCGGCGAGCCAGATGCGCCTCTGCGCCGGTGCTGGCCTTGCGGCGGCAGGGATTGGTTCATTCCGTTCGCCGCAGGCAGACACTCGGCAAGGACACCCCGGCTCGGGAGATCGACACTCCAAAAAGACTCCTTGAGCCAATAACGACCGAGTCGGCCGGAACCGTCTCAGCCGACGCATCGCCTGCCCGGGCCGATCGTCCCCGGCTGATCTTGACGGGCGAGCAAGACCTGGCGATGGCCGGTCTGGGCCCCGCCCTCGCGGCCGATGCCTTTGCGCCGTTCTTGATTCATGGAGTGACGGGCAGCGGCAAGACCGAGGTCTATTTATCGGCGATCGAGCGGGTCGTGGCCAGGGGCCGCGAGGCGATCGTGCTGGTTCCCGAGATCAGCCTCACTCCGCAGACGATTCGCCGGTTCCGCAGGCGGTTTGATCGGGTGGCCGTGCTGCACAGCCATCTGAGCGACGTCGAGCGTCATCGGCACTGGCAGAGTATCGCGGCGGGAGAGGTGGAAGTGGTCGTGGGCGCCCGCTCGGCGATCTTCGCGCCCACGCGGCGGCTGGGGCTGATCGTCATAGATGAGGAACATGAAAGCACGTTCAAGCAAGAGACCGTGCCGCGCTATCATGCCCGCGACGTTGCCGTCAAGCGGGCGCAGCTCGAGCGCGTGCCGGTGCTCCTGGGCTCGGCCACGCCGTCTTTGGAAAGCTGGCGAAACGCACGGTTGGGAAAGTACACGCGGCTGGTGATGACAAGTCGGGTCGAAGGCAGGCCGATGCCGGCCGTCGACGTGATCGACCTGCGCCACGAGAAGGGCTTCCTGGGCGGGCTGAGCGAGACCCTCCGGCAGGCGATGCACCGGGCCCTCGGGGAAAAGGGGCAGGTGATCCTGCTGCTCAACCGGCGGGGCTATCACACGTTCGTCGTCTGTCCGAGCTGCGGGCACGTGGTCAAGTGCCGCGACTGCGATGTGGCGGTCACTTACCACAGAGGAAGGCATATCCTGATATGCCACACTTGCGACGCCGAGCGGCCGTGTCCGCCGTCGTGTCCGGCGTGCGCCGCCCCGCACATGCATTACGGCGGTATCGGCACCGAGCGCCTGGAACGAGAGGTGTCGGGGGCGTTTCCCGAGCACGTCTCGCGGCGGATGGATTCCGACTCGATGCGGAAGCCGGGCAGTCACGAGGAGGTACTGGCGGCCTTCAAGGCGGGCGAGGTGCAGATCTTGCTGGGCACGCAGATGATTGCCAAGGGGCTCGACTTCCCCAACGTGACCTTGGTGGGGGTGGTCAACGCCGACACGGCGTTGCACCTGCCAGACTTTCGGGCAGCCGAACGAACGTTTCAGCTTGTGGCGCAGGTGGCAGGTCGAACCGGCCGCGGCGACCGGCCCGGCCACGTGCTGGTGCAAACGTACTGTCCGGATCACCCGGCGGTCGTGCACGCGGTCAGGCACGACTACGAGGGCTTCGCCGCCAGCGAGCTGCCGGAGCGAGAGAAATTTGGCGTGCCTCCTTTCGGCCGGATTGTGCGGCTGATCGCCCGGGGTGCTGACGAGACGGCTACGCATGATTACCTCCAAAAGCTGGCTGCGCGCGCGCGCCGATTGGCCGATGCCAGGGTGCGCGTGCTGGGCCCCGCGCCTGCGCCCATCATCAAGATTCGCGGCCTGTATCGATTCCATTTGCAGGCAAGGTGCTCGAAGGCTGGGTTGCTCCAGAGCCTGATGCGCGACTTGCCAGCCCGGCTGCCGCCGCCGCAGGGCATCGAACTGGCCATCGACGTGGATCCAATCAGCATGCTATGAGGTGCAACCGTGTCGGCAGTTGGCTCGCGGAAATTCAAGAAAACTTGAGAAAAGCGTCAAAGTCGAATTTACAAGGCCAGCCGATCGGGTAAACTCCCGCCGTTCGTTCACACCCTAGACTCGCGACGACGGAACTCATGGCCGAGTTTCGACGGGGCAGGCAGGATGCCAGACATCCAGTCAACCATTCAATCCCCCTCGTCCTCGTTCATTGTTTCGCGGTCGTGCCAGGAGTCTGGCCACGAGCCCGTTCGGGGTCGGGCCGGGGCTGTGATCCCTGTGTCTTGGTGTCGTTCGTCCACCACGCGAGAAGACTTGGTCCAGCCCGGTAAGGCCGGTGGTATGGCCCGGAGTGAGCCTGTCCAGGTGAGGACGCCACATCTCGAGTCCAGACGAAGACAGTGCGAAGCAAGTGGATTGTGATGCAACAATCCCATCCGTTTCAGGAGGAAATCATGAGCAAGACTGAAGGATGGCCTGGGCTGCGAACTGCGGTCATCGCCCTGGGGCTCGTCGCCTGGACCGCGACAGGTGCCATGGCCGCGCCGCTTTCTTACAGCACGTCGGGTCAGGTTGATCCAACCAACGGCGTCACGGGCACAAACGTGATCAGCTTCGTGCCCCTGAGCAACAGCAACTCGGTTGACATGAGCTCGGGAAAGTCGAATGCGGGGCTGGGCAATTTCGTGATCTCGCCCCTGGCGGCGAACGTATCAACAACCTATGCGAACACGCCTTTCAAGATCAGCTTCCTGCCGGCGTCCTATAACAACGATACGTCGGTCAACAAGGATGCGCCGGTGGTCTTGACCGGAGTGCTCAACGGCGTGGTTCACGGGCCCTCGAGCTCGACGGTTCAGGCAACGTTCAACCCCGTGCCCAACGGCATGCTCGGGTTGGGCAGCGCCGGAGCGGCGAGTTTCTCGCTGCCAAGCGGCTCGCTTCTGCTGGCCCCCTCGACTTCAAATTCCGGCACGACCTCTGCCCAGGGGTTCGTCACGTTCACGCCCGGCAGTGGTGCCGGCGGCGGCGGTGCTGGCGGCGGCGAGGCGCCGGTTCCCGAACCGAGCACTATCGCCTTGTTCCTGACGACGGTGGGTGGACTTGGTCTGCGCCGGTATGTCCTGGGCCGGCGGCGGCAAGCCAAAGACTGACGCCGTACCGATCTGACGTTAACCGAAATCAGCGCCTCCCATGCCCCTCGACCGCAAACGTCGAGGGGTTTCGTTGCGCGCTTGCTGGTCCCAAAGTCGCCACAAGGCGCCGCCAACGGCCCAGAGAGCGGCTTGCCCTTGAGGCGTTTAGAAGAGATCATGAAAAGAGGAAGAAGAGGATCAACAAGGAACCTGGCCGAGAGTGCGCTGCGTGATTGGGGAGAACTGGGTCCAGACCGCCTTCGACTGACGCCTACTTGAAATAAGAGAGAGCATCGTTCCAGGATTGGCAGGTTCTGACCGGGTGGCGCGATCAAGTGATCGCCCTTGCCCGCGGAATCGGTCACCCGGGGCGCCATGGACAACCGTCGAATCGACAGGTTCCAGAGGCATCGGTGGGGCGAGTCTTAGACAGAAGAGCCGATGCTGATGGCCGAAGGCCCGATCGAACTGCTGTCCCGGGCGCGCGCCGGAGAGACCGAAGCGCTGGGCGAATTATGCTCGCTCTACCGGAACTACCTGAGGATGGTCGTACGGACCGGCCTGGGTCCGCGCCTGCGCGAACGTCTCGAGCTATCCGACGTGGTGCAGGAGGCCCTGGTGGAGGTCGTGCGGCAGTTCCCCCAGTTCACGGGGCAGAACGAGGCCGCGCTCGTGGGTTGGCTGCGGCGGCTGGTCGGTCAGAAACTGGCCGACCTGGGCCGATATCACAGCCGGTCGAAGCGAGCCAAGGCAGGATCGACACTCCCCCTGGACGCGCCCTTCGAGGCGGGCGGTCCCAGCCGGACGAGCGAGGGAGGCGGGGGAGGCCGTCTGCTCGACATGCTGTCCCTGAGCCAGACCAGTCCCAGCGAGGTTGCCAGCCGTCGCGAGCTCATTGTCCTGCTGGCCGACGCACTTGCCGCCCTGCCTGAGGCCGAGGCCGATATCGTCTGGCTGCGTCATGCCGAGAACCTGTCGTTCGAGGCGATCGGCGAGCGTATGGGTTTGAGCCGGAAATCGGTGCGAGGCATCTGGGCGCGGGGGCTGAAGCGTTTGAAGCGGTCGCTCGAAGGCCCCCCCGGGGGCTCATTGAGGTATGACGATGGTCCAGCGGAATGACGACAGCGCCCAGGTCTCGAGCAGCAGCGACGACGATGAACGCCTGGGCGAGGCGATCGAGATGTACCTGGGGCTCATCGAGCAAGGCACCGCGCCGGAGCCCGATGCATTCGCGGCGCGGTATCCCGACCTTGAAGAAGATATTCGAGCGGCCCTCGAGGGGCTCGAGCTGGTCAGCGGCCTGGTGGGTCACGGTTCGTGCTACAGCGGGTCGGGTCAGGCGCCCAACCCCGGCCGGAACATCGAGTCGGGCCGGCGGATCGCCGGCTATCGTGTGGTGCGCGAGCTGGGCCGCGGCGGCATGGGAACGGTGTATGAGGCGGTTCACGTTGGCCTCGACCGGCCCGTGGCCCTCAAGGTGCTAGGCATGCACGCCGCCCCCGATTCATCGGCTCGGCGACGCTTCCTGAATGAAGCCCGCACGGCGGCGGGCCTGCACCACACCCATATCGTGCCGGTCTTCGACGTCGGCCAGGCAGGGGGCCTATGCTATTACGCGATGCAGCGCATCGAAGGTAGCGGCCTGGATCGCGTGGTGCGATACCTTCGCCGCACCCGTCCGCGCCTGGCGTGGGGATCGGCCGAACTAACCGACCGAGTCGGGGCGATACCCGGCGCGACACCTTCAAGCTCGCAGAACAGCTCCAAGTTCAGCCGGCTCTGGATTCGCGTCTCCGAGGGGTTGCCCTGGCGGAGGCCCCGACACATTCAGGCGGGCGGAGACAGCCCACCGGCTGACGGCAGCGGAGTGGCCCTGCTGGAGCTGCCTGCCCGACGCGGCCAGGGCGCCCTCGAGCGGGCCGGCGTCAAAGCGCGAAATCCTCAGCCCGCTTTGAAATCCGTGGCCTTTACCGGCGACTCGACCGCGTCGTGGACCGGCACTGCACCTCAAAACGAGCCGAGCCGTGATGAGGGAACTGAACGGCAGGCGAACGCGGCCCAGCTTGGTGCCGGCCCGGTGCCTTCCACCGCTCGTGATGACGATGCCCCACCTCCGTTCGATCCGCCCCGGGGCTCGGTGTATTACCGCTGGGTGGCCGAAGTCGGCCTGCAGGCGGCCGAGGCCCTGGCGCACGCCCATCATCATGAGGTGATCCATCGCGACGTCAAGCCGTCGAACCTGCTCGTTGACGCCGAGGGAACCGTCTGGGTGACCGACTTCGGTCTGGCGCGCCGCCTCGCCGATCCCGGGCTCACTCATCACGATAGCCTGCTGGGCACGCCCCGCTACATGAGCCCGGAGCAAGCTCGCACCGGCGCCATCGACGGCCGGACCGACGTGTATAGTCTGGGAGCCACGCTGTATGAGCTGCTGACCCTGCGGCCCCCGTTTGACGGCGGCAGCGCCGCGGAACTGCTCGATCAGATCGGCGGCCGCGAGCCCATGCCCCCGCGCCTCATCGACCGCAGAATACCCCGGGATCTCGAGACCATCGTTCTCAAGACACTGGCCAAACGCCCCGCCGACCGCTACAGCTCTGCCACCGCCCTGGCCGAAGACCTGGCCCGCTTTCTCAATCGTGAGCCGGTGCGGGCGCGACGGATCAGCCTGATTGGCCGTTCCTGGAGAGTCGCACGCAGGCATCCCGGAATCACTTCCGTCTCGACTGTCGCCATCGTGACGGTTGTGGCCATCACCACGTTTGCCTACGCGCACATCCTCGCCGAGCGGAACCGGGCAATCGACGCCGGGAAGCAGGCCGCCGACGCCGCCACCGAGAAGGACGGAGAGGCCAGGAAAGCCCGGGCCGCGGTCAAGCGCGAGCTTGCCGCGCATGCCTCCCGAGTGCTCTTCTCCGATCTCCCCAACCGCCGCGCCACCGGGCTCGAGCTGCTCAGAAGAGCGGTCGCGGCCGATTCCGACAAGGCTGTCGAGCCCGATCCCGGACCCGAGCCAACACGTCAGGAGCTGCGCGACGAGGCCATCGAATTCCTCGCTCTGCGAGACGTTGAACCCAGGCCCGAGTTTCCCACGGGCCCCTGCCGTGGGATCGAGTTCGGCCTGGGAGGCAAGATCCTCGCCACCCTCTCGGATGACAATCAGGAGATCAGCCTCTGGAAGGTTGACAGCCGGCAGCGGTTCGAAACGCTGTCACTTGGCGACGGCAACAGAACATCTGCCGCGACCACCGGCTCGACCCGCGAGACGCCCACCGCGCCTCAGTCCGCGAGCGGAGGTCGAACGGAACCCGGCGCACAGGGCGAATCATCGGCTCGCGCCGGCCCCAATTCCAATCTGGGTGGACGGCCGGGCGCCGGGGCCGCCGGCGGACGGCGGCCGCAGTGGGACCGATTTGGAAACCGGCTCGTGCTCGCCGGCCACATCCTGGCCGCGATCAAGCCGGACAATCAAGGTCTGCGGCTCTTTGACATCCGCACCGGCGCCCCCCTGCCCGATCTGGACCGCCCCGGACGACTCGTGGTCAGTCTGGTCGCCAATGCCGAAAGCGAGCGGCTCTTGACGATCGAAGTGGTCTTCGGCCCACTCGCAAATGGAACCGCCTCGCCTCGTACCGGCGCGGACCCATTTCGTAACCCGGAAGTCGAGGTCAATCTCTGGGATGTGAACAGCCGCGAAGTGCCCATTGCAAAACTCGAAGTGCCCGAGTCTGACGTCCCGCGCCGGTCCATGGTCATGGCCGCGTTCGGCCCCGACGGCAAGACGCTCGCGCTCGCCTACAGCATTAACCGAAGCGCGGTGGTTTCTCTTTTCTCGGCCGCCAGCGGCAAACTCCTGGACACGATCGACACCCAGGCCGAGCAGATCGTCAGCCTGGCTCTAGGTGCGAACAACATGATGGCAACGGCCGCCGGAGGCACGATCCAGCTCTGGGACCTGGAGCCCAAGACGTTCCTGACGAGCCTGACGCCGACTCGAGGCACCCCACGACTGATGCGCTTCAATCCGCGGGGAACCTTGCTGGCAACCGCGGCCGGCCCGAACGTGGAACTCTGGGACACGGTCTCGCACAAGCTTCTCGGCGTCCTGCCCAGCACTCAGCCGGTTGCCGACCTCGCATTCATGCCCGACGGCCAGTCACTGGCCGTCAGCGGCATCATGGCCTCGACGTCGGTCTGGAAAGTGTCTGACTCGGCGGCCAGGGTGCAACTCGGCGGCTTCGAAGGACGACCGGCGTCGCTGGCGTTCCGCGGCGACGGCTCCCTGGCGATCAGTTCCACCAACGGTGGCGTCTGGTTCTATCGAGACGGGGGAAACCGCTGCACACCCTCCTTGTCGGCCACCGGCGGTCAGGCCGAACCTACTCAGCGAAGCATTGATCGCGAGCGCGAGCGTGACCGTGATCGCGAGCGCGAGCGTGACCGTGATCGCGAGCGCGACCGGAACCGACGCCCGTCTCCGGCGAGCATCGTCTTTGACGCCGGCGGCAGGCTGGTCGGTTACGACTCCCGCGGGCTGCGTATCTGGCCGGCGGAATCACTCTTGTCGCATTCCCCGGCGATCGTACCACTGCCCGCGGCGGGGCCGTTCCCGACCCCGCTGGCGCGCTCGGCCGATGGAAAGTTCTTGGTCCTGGCGCGGGGGACTGACGTGGCACTCTGGCGCGCCGATCGGCCCGACCGCGTGCAGACAATCGTACCGCCACCGACGGCAGCCGGAGAGCAACCGCTCATACCGGCATCTGTCGGACCACCGGCCTTACCCCGAACCCCGTCGCGCCCTGCCGCGGCTGCCAAGTCGGCCGGCCCGGGCCGTGCCGGCAATCCCGGCCGGTTCGGTCCGTTCGGGCCCCAGATCTACGCGGTCCAGGTTGCACCCAGAGGTGATCGAATCTACATGCTTGGAGACTTTGGCCGTCTGAGAATCTGGGCTCTGGACCCTGGCTCCGGCGAAGCACCTGCGCAAGCTCGTCGTCTCGAGACGGGCGTTCGCCAGGAAGAGAGCCTCACGACACTGGCACTCCGGGTTGACGGGGGCCTGCTGGCGATCGGCGACCAGGACGGCAACGTGACCCTGCTCGACACGGCCGCACTCCAGGTGGTGAGCGTCATCAAGCCTCCCAACAAGGAAGCCGAGGGACCGCTGCGGGCGCTTGCCTTCTCTCCGGACGGACGGACCCTGGCCGCCAGCTCCCCCCAAGGTCAGGTTTTCTGCTGGTCGGTTGAAAAGCCCTCGTCTCCGCGGCTCGGGTTTCGCCTGGCCGGTCAGCGCGGGTCCATCACAAGCATGGTGTTCGACCAGAAGGGCCAGCGGCTCGCATGCTGCGGCTGGAGTGAACAAATCGTCGATCTCTGGAACCTCAGCTTGATCGAGCACGAGCTGGCCCGACTGGGGCTGGCGGAGTAGCCGCCCCCGGTGGCTCGCGCTCCAACAGACCGACTACCCGTCAAGGATCAGCGGGGAATCACTTGATCTTCCCCATGGTCCGGTCGGGGCTCGCCGACCATCCTTCAACTCGGCTAACAGAGCGTTTCCGCCGACGGCGGCGAAATCTGGAAAGATACTAAACCAAAAGGTTGACATTTCTGGCGGCGCCTGCATACTAAACCACATGGTTCAAGATCGATCGCCAACTCTGGATCGTGTCTTTCACGCCCTGGCGCACCCCGCACGGCGGGCGATGCTGCGGAGCTTGACGGGCGGAGAGCGGAATTTGAGCGAGCTGGCGGCGCCCTTGCGCATGTCGTTTCCAGCGGCCTCGAAGCACGTTCGGGTTCTGGAACGTGCCCGACTTGTACGCCGGCGCATCGTGGGCCGCACGCATCTGTGCCGGATCGAAGGAAAGCCGCTCGGGGACGCCAATGGATGGCTCGAGCAGTACCGCCAGTTCTGGGAGGAGAGCTTCGAGCGTCTGGACGCTTTGCTTGACGAGTTGCAAGACGAAAAGAAGAAAAACACCAAACGCTAAAGGGGCCTGCTGATGCAAAACACGGGGACTTTGAAAGTCACCACACCCACCGCTCGGGAGATCGTGTTGACCCGCGTCTTCGATGCTCCACGCCATCTCGTCTGGGACGCGTTCACCAAGCCGGAACTGCTCAAGCGCTGGTTCGGACCGCGCGGCTGGTCGCTCGTGGTCTGCGAGGTCGATCTGAAGGTGGAGGGCGGCTTTCGGTTCGTGCTGCGCGGCCCTGACGGCCGAGATATGGGCATGCGCGGCACCTATCGCGAGATCGTGCCAGGTGAGCGATCGATCCACACCGAATCGTTCGATGATTTTCCAGGGGAGTTGACCGTAACCACCGTTCTGGTCGAGAACGGAGGCACGACAACGCTTACGGCCACGGTGCTCTATCCCTCGCGCGAGGTTCGCGACGCTGTCATCCATTCCGGCATGGAGCACGGCGCCGCGGAGAGCTACGACAAGCTCGCGGAGCTGCTGGCAGCGCAGGAGGTGACGAGTCATGGAAACTAAACCCAAGAGCATCGACGACTACCTGGCAGTCCTGAGCGATGACCAGCGAGCCGCGCTCGAAAAGCTTCGCAGGATCATCAAGTCAGCCGCACCGAAGGCGGAAGAGTGCATCAGCTACGGGCTTGCCGCCTTCCGACTCGAAGGCAAACCGCTTGTTGCCTTCGGTGCCACCGCGAGCCACTGCGCGTTCTACCCCATGAGTTCGTCCACGGTGAATGCCCATCGGGATGAGCTCAAGAATTATGACACCAGCAAGGGTACCATTCGCTTCACAGTGGACAATCCACTCCCGGCCGCCTTGGTGCGAAAGTTGGTAAGAGCTCGGATCGCCGAGAACGTTGGGCAACGTTGAAAGTTGACGTCAACGGTCGTTACTCCATGTGTCGCCGTGCCACCACTTGAGTACTCGCATGGCGCGGAGGGTGTTCCAGCGGCTGGGCGCGCGCCAGAGGTTCCAGCTCGAAATACGTCTTGCCTCGGTAGGAGTTTTCGAGCGGCCAGCAGCCGTTTTCTCCCTGCTTGTTTCGCACGATGTCAATCGCCTCGGCAACGCGCCCGTCCCGAGCCGCATTCACGGCCTGAAAGTAATCCAGGGCACGGAGGATGTCGTAGTGCCAGCGCGGTGGGAACGAGAAGCGGAGGAAAATGGGCTTGATAATCTCGCCGGTGCGATGGGAGCGAAACATCCGGTGCACCAGAAGGAACTCGCGGCCGCGCTGCTGCGCGACACGCACGGACGGCAATTTGCGTTTTCGGTGCAGTTCGTAATGCCTTAAACCCTCGAGCGCGCTGATGGTGGTGTGGACCGAGGAGTGCGTCGCGCCAGACGGCCGCCGGCAGTTCCACCCACCATCAGGCATCTGCTGATCAAGCAAGTGCTCGGCGATGGTGTCCAGCCGGTCGTCGTCATGCTCGAAGTACGAAAGGATGGAGAGGACCATCCCTGTGATGCACGTCTCGCTCCGACCGCATGACTTTCCCCAAATACCATAGTTGATCCCGCCGTCCCGCTGGAGCCCTTGGTCGAGAAGGAGCTTACAGGCCTTTCGCGCTTTTCGGTTGGTGGCCGGCAGACCAAAGTCGCGGAGCAGCAACATCGTGTACGTCGTCGAGGTCCACTTTGGAGAGTAGAGCCCTCCGTCCGACGATAAACCTCCAGCCCAGGTACCCTCGGGATCCTGCAACGCCAAAAGGCGGGCTCCCCACCCCTCGCGCGCCAGCTTCTGCCTGGCCCGCTCAACTGTCCCTTCTGTGGACCCGACCAGGTCGCGCAGCACCTGCCACCGAATTGCGGGGTCTCCGTCGAGAAGCCACTGGGTCACTTTGTCAGCAGTCTGAGTCACGGATAGATCACTCCGCGTGGGAAGATCGGTTTCGATCCACTGGTTGGAATGTCTAGTAGGGTGGGTAAGCGCAGCGCAACCCCATACGCACAACTTAAGGAAACTGGTCTAGCATGAAAAGCGGGAAGCCCCTATTCCATCACGTGTTGTGTCACGTTCCGTGCTGGAAGAAGGAGCTTCCCAATGCAGATCGTAGGCAATGTCGCCGCAACCATGCAACAGGTCTTCGGCCCCCAACTCAACGAACTCGGGCAGACCACAGGTGCTATCCAACGTGTTCGCAAATTCACCGGGACCAGCCTGTTGCAGATGCTCGTCCTGACTCTGCTCAGAAAGCCCAATGCCAAGATCGCCGACTTCCAATCCACGGCCGCACAATTGGGGCTCGACGTCACGACGACGGCTATCGAGCATCGTTTCACACCCCAGCTTGTGACCTTCCTCCGCTCGGCGCTGGAGCAGATCGTGACCCGGGCCATGACCGCGGCGTCCCAGCCCGTCAACCTGCTGAAACAATTCACCAGCATTCGCATTGGCGACAGTTCCACCCTTGCTGTGCCCGAGGAACTGGCCGACCAGTTCCCCGGGTGCGGCGGCAAATCGGGTTCGGGGCAGGCCGCGCTGAAGATCCACCTGCTGTGGGACTTCCTCATCGGCTCGATTCTCCAACTGCGGATTACCCCGGGACGCCACAGCGACGCGACCAATCCCATCGCCCAGGAGGTGCCCCCGGCCGGGTCGCTGTCGTTGTTCGACCTGGGCTACTTCGCTTTGGAGCGATTCGCCAAGATCGCGCAGGCCGGCGCTTTTTGGATCTCGCGGCTGCAGCACGGGACGTTGGTCTTCGACGCCGCGGGCCATCCCTTGACCCTGCTGCAATACCTGCGGCAGCAGACGGGGCCGGGGCCGATCGATGTGTCGGTTTTGCTCGGCGTGACACATCGTCTGCCCTGCCGATTGATCGCACTGCGGGTGCCCCAAGAAGTGGCCGACCGGCGGCGACAGAAAGTCCACGAGAAGGCCCAAAAGCATGGCCGCACTCCATCGCGGGACTATCTCCAATGGCAAGACTGGACGATCTTCGTGACCAACTGCCAGGCCGAGATGCTCTCTTGGCAAGCCGTGGTCGTGCTCTACCGCGCGCGGTGGCAGATCGAACTTCTGTTCAAACTCTGGAAATCGCACAACCGCCTGGAGACACACCGCGCTACCGCCTCCGCCGCGGAACAGATGGCGATGATCTACGCGCGGTTGATCGCCGCAGTTTTGCAGCATTGGATCCTCCTGACGGCGACCTGGTGCGACTGCCGACGCAGCCTGATGAAGGCCGCAAAGATCATCTGCGACTGGGTGACATTGCTGACCGATGCCCTGGGCGACCTCGACCGACTCGTCGCGCTGTTGCGCCGCCTGAGCGAGGTCATCCAGAGAGCCAACGCGCGGGTCCAAAACCGCAACGCGCATCCCAGCCTCGCCCAACTCCTACGGAATCCTTTACTTCTGGAATACACCACTTAAGTTGTGCGTATGGGGTAAGCGCAGCGCAACCCACCAGGTCGCAGGCCTTTGCGGTGGGTTGCGCTGCGCTACCCACCCTACAGAACTACGAAGCTTACCGTACGACACCCGCCAGTGAGCTCCGCCCTCAGGCCAGGTGCCGTTCCACCTGGGGCAGGAGCCGTGCAAAGTCGAGCCTGTTCGGGACAGGCGGCCCGGGCGGCTTCAAGGTCGGCGCCGGACCAGTCGCGGGCTTCAGCGGAAAGCTCGGCGTAAAGCCTGCGGGCTTCGCCACGGTCGCCATGATGCTCGTGGTAGGTCAGGAACCGCGTCAGGTTGCCCAGCTCGGCCCGCGTGCCCGCGGCAATCGAGCAACGGCCGTCGCAGTCGGCGCAGAGCATGGAGCCGTGGGCGCGGGTCGCGTCGCGAAGCTGGTGGATGTCGGCCTCCTTGAGCGGCTCGAACCGGCGGGCCGCGTCGGTATTCTCGCGGATGTGGTCGGTGTTGCGCATCGTCGTGCAGACAGCGCTCAGGCGCTCGTCGGTCCAGATCGCGTGCAGCAGGCCCTGGTACGGCGTGAGCTTCTTGCTCGGCGAGCACCGGCACCCGGCGGACGACGTCGTCGAGGATATTCCCCTGCGGCTTGTCGCCAAGGTAGTGGCCGGCGATCTGCTTCATCGAGATCAGGCCGATCCCGCGCTTGTGGGCGGCGTCGATCGCCTTGTTGAGCGGAGAGTCCTTGTCGAGCCAGGGGCGGTACTGGAGCATGATCACGTCGACGATCCCGCCCTCGGCCGCCGCCTGGATCAACTGGGCGCGGTCCTTGTGGTGGGTCGAGATGCCGACGAGCCGGGCTTTCCCCGACTTCTTGGCCGCCTCCGACGCCTCCTTCAGCTCCTTGCTCTTGACCATGGCCATCGCGTCGTCGAGGCTGTGGTTATCGCCGAAGCTGTGGATGAAGAGCAGGTCGACGTAGTCGGTACCGAGCGCCTCGCAGTCGCTTGTCGAGCATCCCCATGAGCTGTGCCGGGGTCTTGGGAGCGTCCTTGGTCACGAGGAAGATCTGCTTGCGGACTGCGGGGTCCTGTGCGAACCACCTCTTGAAGGCGGCTTCGGAGTGGTAGGTTTCCGAAGTATCGTAGGCCCGGACGCCTCGCGCGAAGCCGAACCGCAGGAGCCGGTCAACATCAGGACCCTTGCCGGTCCCCTGGTCCAGAATGGTGATCTCGACGCCCGTCTTGCCCAGGGGCCGCCTGGGCAACTCCGACGACTTCGGGGCGGCATCCTGGGCACAAAGGCCAGGGGCGGTGCCCAAGGCCGAAGCGGTCGCCAGTGCTCCGGCTTGCAAGAACGTGCGGCGATCGGTGAGGTTCGTCTCGTCGTGGGCCATCGTTCTTCACTCCACTGCAAGTGGATTGGATGAGAGACCTTCACAGAGTGATACCGGTTTGGAACCCGATAACCGGGGCGATTGTAACGCGCAGCCTCCGTGGTGAGAATGAACGCAGGTCGGTCTGACCCGAATCGAAGTTGCTCAGCAGACTTGGACTCTGTTCCTTGACGATCGCGGCACTCCCTGTACCTGGTACCACGCAGGGCGTAGGATTGCAGGTCATCGCGGCCGGGACCACGATGATAGGATCCGGCTTCGGGATACGGCGTCTCCGGGCTGGGCAACTCCCTTTCACATGTGAGGTCATCATCATGAAACGGAAAATCCTAGCGGCTCTCGCCATCATTTTTGTATCTGCCACAGCCAGTGTTGGTCGGGGCGCTGACACGGACCCGAGTGCAGTGCTGGACAAGGCCATCAAGGCTCTGGGCGGCGAAAAACTCGACAAGGTCGACGCGATCAGTTGGAAATCGAAGGTCGTTATTACCATCAACGACAACACCAACGAGTTCACGAGCCACTCAACCCTCCAGGGTCTCGATCACTACCGGTCGGAGATGGACGGCGAATTCGGCGGCAACCCGTTCAAGGGCGTGACCGTGCTCAACGGCGACAAGGGCTGGCGCAAGTTCGGTGAGAACAAGATGGATCTGGAAGGAGAGGCACTCGCCAATCAGAAGCGGCAGATCTACCTCCAGGTGATCCCAGCCCTGCCCACTCTGTTAAAAGGCAAGGGCTTCAAGCTCGCTGCTGCCGCTGACGAAAAAGTCGGCGATAAGCCGGCCGCCGGCATCAAGGTGACTGCGCCGGATGGGAAGGACTTCACCCTCTACTTCGACAAGGAAACCGGCCTGCCCGCGAAGCTCGTTGCGAAGGTGTCTGGATTCCAGGGCGACGAATTCACCATGGAGACGACATTCAAGGATTACAAGGAGTTCGACGGGATCAAGAAGGCCACCAAGGCCGAGAGCAAACGCGACGGCCAAGCTTTCGTCAAGTCGGAGATCTCTGAGTTCAAGGTCCTGGACAAAGTAGACCCCAAGATCTTTTCCGAGCCCGAGTAACGGCCTGGCTCGCGGGCCAGAATCTCTCTAGTCGGCAGAGTGTGTCGGGCTTGCGACGACGCACTTCTGTCATTTGTCGCCGCGTGGCGAGGAATGGTGCGTCTTGGGGACGCATTCTACAATGAATCACAATTAATGGAGAGAAAGGATTCCAACCAATGACGCGCGAGCTCCCCAGGCGAAGTCTATTAAGGGCTTCAGCCGCTGCGCTCACCGCGCGGCTGGTGCCGCACGACATTTCGCTGCATGCCCAAGAGGTCGCGCCACGAACTCATACGTACAAGACAGTCAAAGGCTGTAAGATCAAAGCCGACCTCTTCGTTCCCCTCGCCACCAAACGACGCAACATTGCAGTCTGGATTCACGGTGGTGCGCTGATCATGGGAGACCGGCGGGGTATCGACCGTGGGTTGCTTGCGGCCTTGCTCGACGACGGTTGTCCGGTCGTCTCGATCGACTACCGGCTGGCACCGGAGACAAAGCTGCCGGCGATTCTTGAAGACCTGCGCGACGCGTTCGCATTGGGTCCGCTCGCGGGCGAAATGATTCTCGGCCGACGTGTTGAGCGGATCGTCGTGCTCGGTGGTTCAGCCGGCGGCTATTTGACTCTGGTAAGCGGCTACCTCGTGACGCCCCGCCCCGCGGCGCTCGTGTCGTTCTGGGGCTATGGCGACATCGCCGGCCCCTGGTACAGCCAGCCCGACGCGTTCTATCGCCGGCAGCCCCTCGTCTCCGAGGCCGATGCCCGCGCAGCGGTGGGCACCGAAGAAATCGCGGAGCCGCCGGAGGGGAACAAGCGATCGCGGTTCTACCTGTACTGCCGCCAGAACGGGCTCTGGCCGAAAGAAGTCGCGGGCATCGATCCTGCCAAGAACCCAAGCGCATTGGACCGATTCTGCCCGCTACGGAACGTGTCGGCTGAATATCCACCAACTCTGCTGGTTCATGGAACCAATGACACCGACGTGCCGCACGAGCAATCGGTTTTGATGGATCGCGAGCTGACGCGCCACCGAGTGCCCCACGAGCTGATCTCGGTTCCGGGCGCGGGCCATGGTCTGCGAGTGCCGGCCGCGATGTGACCAGCGACATCCATAAACGTGTTCTCCAGTTCTTGAAGAATTACTGGATCTGACAGACACAGCGTTCCGGTAGGAGAAATGACATTACCACGCCTGCGATCCGGCTGTTCGTTGCCATCGTTACCACGGGTGTCGCCGATGAGACTTACCTGGTTGAGCCGCCCAGCGAAGCGTACCAGAAGGCCGACACGAAGATTTCACGCTCCGCGGGCAGTGCCTTCCAACACATCAAGATTTACCACGAGCCAGGCCGGTTCGGCGGCTGGCCGGCGAATCATGGAATCTGGTCGTGGGGCAACGAGATTCTCGTGGGTTTCAGCGCCGGCTATCACAAGGACCATGGACCCGAGCGCCACAATATTGACCACGACAGGCCGGAAGAGCACCTCCTGGCGCGAAGCCGCGACGGCGGACTCACGTGGACGATCGAAAACCCGGCCGCGAAAGGATCGCTGATCCCGGTGGGCAAAGCCCTGCACGGGGTGACTCCGCCAGGGCTTGCCGAGAAACCCTGGACAGATTGCCCGGGCGGGATCGAGTTCACGCATCCCGACTTCGCTCTCACCGTGCGCATGACCGATGTGGATGCTGCCCCATCGCGTTTTTTCTATTCGACCGATCGCGGCCACAACTGGAAAGGTCCGTTCCGGCTGCCTCTCTTTGAACAGGCTGGGATCGCCGCGCCGCACTGATTACATCGTCAATGGGCCAGCCGACTGCATGCTGTTCCTGACCGCCTCGAAGTCCGATCGGCGGGAGGGCCGACCGCTCTGTGTCCGCACTACTGATGGTGGGCGAACCTGGCAGTTCGTGTCATGGATCGGGCCCGAGCCCGCCGGGTTCGCCATCATGCCCGCGACCGTGCGGCTGGGCGAGCGCGAGCTACTCTCGGCCATTCGGCGGCACGAGGGAACCAGGCACTGGATCGAGACCTATCGGTCAACCGATGATGCCCAGAGCTGGAAGCTCGACACAACTCCCGCACCTGACCTGGGCGAAGGAAACCCGGCGAGCCTGATCCGCCTGGCCGACGGTTGCATTTGCCTGACGTATGGCCATCGCGCGAATCCCTTTTCGATCCGCGCAAGGCTGAGCCGGGACGGCGGTCATACCTGGGAGCCTGAAGTCATTCTCCGCGGCGACGGCGGCGGACGCGACCTGGGATACCCCCGCAGCGTGCAGCGCCCGGATGGAAAGGTGGTGACGGTGTATTATTTCTGGGATCGTGAAACGGGTCCGGAACGATACATCGCCGCCACGATCTGGGACCCGCGCTGAGCTGAGCTCAGCCGCCGGCACGCTGGCCGCGATGAGGAATCATGCTATCCGGCGGGTCTGGCGATGGTACCTTTAGCTCCTCCCGCAACCGCTGGAGCTCCCGCGAGAGCTCTTCTTGAACCTTGGCCTGACTGGGCAGGCCATAGACGCTGCGCAGCTCACGCGGGTCGGTCTCGAGGTCGAACAGCTCTCGGTAGTTCATCTCCGGCTCGTAAAAGTGGACGAGCTTGTAGCGGTCGGTCACCACGCCATAGTGCCTGTGCACGTTGTGGGGCCCTGGGTACTCGTAATAGTGGTAATAAAGGCTCGTACGCCAGTCGGCTGGCTCCTTTCCCGCCAGGAGCGGCAGCAAGCTTCGCCCTTGCATCTCGGCGGGTACAGCCAGGCCCGCGGCTTCCAGGAATGTTTCGGCGAAGTCAAGGTTCGAGACGATCCGGCTGCTCGTCCCGCCAGGTTTGACCACGCCCGGCCAGCGGACGAGGAGTGGCGTACGGAGCGATTCTTCGAAGATCCACCGCTTGTCAAACCAGCCGTGCTCGCCCAGGTAAAAGCCCTGGTCGGCGGCGTAAACGACAAGCGTATCCTGCGCGAGCCCTTCGTCATCGAGAAACGATAGCAGCCGGCCTACGCTTTCATCCACGGCCTTGATGCACCCGACGTAGTCGTGCAGATAGCGATTGTACTTCCAGCGCACCAGGTCGGTGCCCGTGAGGCCGGCCCGGCGAAAAGCCGCGTTGCGCGGTTCGTAATAGGCGTTCCAGGCCGAGCGCTGGGACGCGGATAGCTCGGGGGGCGCGACGAGCTTGAGGTCTTTGTCGCCCATCGTTCTGGCGATCGTCATGTCCTGCTGGTGCTCGGCCTTGCCGCGGCCGGCATAGTCATCGAAGAGAGTTGTCGGCTCGGGATAAGCGCGGTCATGGTCGTGCCCCAGGTGGCGCAGGGCAGGCTGCCAGTCGCGGTGGGGCGCCTTGTGCTGACACATGAGCAGGAATGGTTTCGAACGGTCTCGCTTCTTGAGCCAGTCGAGCGAGAGCTCGGTGATGATATCCGTGACGTAACCTTGATGCGCGACCTTGCCACGAGGCGTCAGCATTGGCGGATTGTAGTAGACGCCCTGCCCCGGCAAGATATGCCACTCATCGAAGCCAGTCGGCTCGCTGACCAGGTGCCACTTGCCGAAGATCGCCGTTTGATACCCCGAGGCGCGAAGGAGCTTGGGGAAGGTCGTCTGCGAGCCATCGAAGCGGCTGTTGGTGTTGTTGTAAAAGCCGTTCGAGTGGCTGTACTTGCCGGTGAGCACTGTGGCTCTGCTGGGTCCGCAGATCGAGTTGGGAACCAAGCAGCGATCGAACCGCATGCCCTCTCGGGCCAGCCGGTCGATATTGGGCGTATCGATCAGCCGCCGCGAGTCGCGATAAGCGCTGATGGCCTGATACGCGTGGTCGTCGGAAAAGATGAAGACGATGTTGGGACGTAGGCGCCGAACGCCCTGCGATTCGGCCGCAGGAGTGCCCTGAATCGTCAGAGCGCAGTTCATGAGGACCATGGCCCAGGTCAGACCAACGACGGATCGGCCAGGGAAAACGGGGATTCCGCGCACGGGAAGCTCCATGATCAGGTTGCTCGGCATCCCTCAGCGCGTTTGCGTGAGGCCTTTCGATTCGGAATCTTTCTGATAAACGCGAACGTAATCAATCACGTACTTCTGAGGAAAGATAGAGTCGTCGATCCCTTTCTGCCCACCCCAGCCGCCGCCGATGGCGAGGTTGAGGATCAGGTACTGGTCCTTGTCGTAAGGCCAGGCGGCCGGCCCCGTGCCTTCGTTCTTGAACGTGAAATACTTCTCTTGGTTGACGAAGAAGTCCATCTTCTTGGCGTCCCACTCGATGGCGTATACATGAAACGCCTTGGAGACGTCGGGGATGGAGACCTTGTCCCCCTTGCCTGTATTAATCGAGTGATTATACGTCTTTGTGTGGACGTTGGCATGTACGACTCCGGGGTCGTAGCCGACGAATTCCATGATGTCGATCTCGCCGCAGGTGGGCCAGCCGACCTTGTCGATGTCGGTTCCGAGCATCCAGATGGCCGGCCAGGTTCCCCGGCCGGAGGGGAGCTTGGCCCGGACCTCGATGCGACCGTAAGTCCAGGCGGCCTTGCCGCGCGTTATCAGGCTCGCCGACGTGTAGTCGGCCGCAGCGCGTTCGGGCCGGCCGCGCCGCTCGGTCTTGCGTGCAGAGGGAGAAGCGGCCTGGTCGTGCCATGGCTCCTTCCTTGCTTCGATCACCAGCGTGCCGTTCTCTACCCGCGCATTTTCCTTGCGGGCCGCGGTGTAATACTGGCGCTCGCCATTGCGAATCAGGCCTTTCTCGTAACTCCACTTGGTGGAGTCGGGTAGTCCGGGCTTATCAAACTCGTCGCTCCAGACGAGTTTCCACTCATCGGCGGACGCTACGGAAGCGGCTGGCAACAAGAACAAGATCGTGATGAGGGTCTTCATGAAATCTCCGTTTAATAAGAAATCGATTCCCAGAAGCTCATTGCTTGATGCTCAAGACCCGGATGCCGAAGACTCCGCCGGCGGTCTGGCGGGGGTGGGCCTGGAAGGTGACGGTCACCTCGCTCTTACCCTTGGTCAGGTCTTCGGGAAGCGGGTAGACCTGGTCAAAAAACTGCTCGGGCCGGCTGGCCGTGAGCCGTTCGGTGGCCAGCTTCTTGCCGTTGACCAGGATGTCAAAAGTGCGCCTGCCACGCTCGGAGCCCCAGTAAGTGACACTCAACTCTTGCGGCTGGTGGGGCAGCACCTTGAGCACGTAGCGGAAAAAGCCGCCGTGCTCGGCATGCCGCCACTTGCGGTTGCCGAAGTCACCGGCGCCAGTTTTCTCTCCCTCGAGCTTGTGGTCGCGCTCGTTCTGCTCCTCGCCGGGATTCACGCGGTCGATCGTCCGGTTGTCAAGCTCTTTGCCGCGAGCGAGCTCGGCGGCGTATTCCGCCTTCTTGACCTCCCACTGCGAGGGGGTGAATACGTCCCAGTAGACCGTGTAATGCCGGTTGCCGTGCATTGCGTAAAACGGCTCAAGCGTAACGCTGGCCCCGGCGCCGCCGGTCGCGGCCGGCAGCCGGAAGGCGCGCGACGAGCCGGAGAAGGTCGATGCGTTGCCTGGCACCGGCTGCAACGCCGACAGCAGCTCGCCGGGCTCGCTAACGATCGCCGGCACCGGCTGGTTCGTGTCGACCTGCGCGCAAAGCACCAGCGGCCCGTGCAGGAACGCCAGGCGGTTTGCATTGTCACGGAACCCCTCGGTGTGCAGCGAGAAAGGCATGTCGATCGTGATCGCATCGCCATTCTTCCATGATCGGTTGATGGTGGCATAGCTGCCAGGTTTGCTGTCGATCGCCGCGGGCTCCCCGTTGACCTTGATGGCGAAGCCCGATCCGGCCCAGACGGGATGCCGCAACTTCACGTCCAGCTCGACAGGCTGGTCGCACGTGAATACCAGCCGGGTTCCCTGTTCGTGGGGAAATGTTGTCTCCTGGCGCAGCTTCAGCCCCTTGGCCTTCCAGTTCAGCTCGGAGGCAATGAACAGGTTGACGAAGAGTGATTTGTCATTGTTATGAAAATAAATACTGTCTCCATACTTGGCGTGGTTTTCGACGCCCGTGCCGGTGCAGCACCAGAAGGCGTCATCAAAGCCGTTGTACACTTTGCGGGCGCCGGGCCGCAGGGGGACGTAGTAGCACATCATGCCGGATTCGGGGTTCTGCGAGGCAAGAATGTGGTTCAGAAGCGCCCGCTCATAGTAGTCGGCGTAATCCGCGCGAGGGTCCCATTCGAACAGGTGGCGAGTCAGCTTGAGCATGTTGTACGTGTTACACGTCTCGGTCGTATTCGGGCCCAAAGCGAGAGAGAGCTTCTCCTTGGGCGAAAACATCTCGCCGTCGCTGTGGCCGCCGATCACGTAGGAGCGCTCGTTCACGACCGTATCCCAGAAAAAACGAGAGGCGGTCTCGAGCCAGCCTTTACCCGTCAGCTCGTATTGCCGAGCGGTGCCGATGAACTTGGGAATCTGCGTGTTGGCGTGCAGACCGGTCAGTGTATCCTGGTGCTTCGAGGCCGGTAGCAGGACCGCAAGGTGATTGAACCGCTCGGCAAGTGCCAGGTACTTCGTCTCGCCGGTCCGGGCGTAAAGGTTGGCCAGAGCCTCGTTCATGCCGCCGTGCTCATTGCCGAGCATCGCCTGCATCTGGATGTCGCTTAACGGATCCATCCGCGTCTTGACCCAGTCGGCGAAGCGCCGGGCGACGGTCAAAGCCTCGGCGTTGTCGCAGTACTCGTTCATGTCGAGCAAGCCGGCCAGGATCTTGTGCAAGGTGTACCAGGGCGCCCAGACCCGTTTGCGCTCGACCACGCGATTGATGAATTCCTCGGGGAAGGCGCTCAGGTAACCGGTACCAAGCTTGCGTTGGCACTCGGCCAGGCCGCTGACGACCTGATCTCCCTTGGCCTTGAAGCGCACGTCGCCGGTGCTTGCGAACATGAGGGCACAGGCAGTAAGAAAGTGGCCGGTGAAGTGGCCGCGGAGCTCGACCTTGGGCTCTTCCCAGCCTCCTAGCGGCCTGGCAGATGAGGGCAAGCCAGCGTTGACGCGGAAGTTGTGCAGCAGACGGTTGACATCGAGGGCGAGCAGATATTTCTCATCAAGCTCCATGACATGCCGGAACGGACCAGCCATGAGTCGTACGTCTTCGAGGTCAAACGGCACGGCTTCGATCTTGACCACCGGCTTGACTTTGTCGTGATCCGGTCCAGCGGCCTTGAGGAGAGCTGGAGCGGGCATCGCCAGCCACCAAGCCAGTCCCAACGTCGCGATCCGCATGCAGGCCCAGGCGCGATTGCCCTTTTGCATTGGCGATTCGTCCTTTCATCATTCCGAGAACAAAATCGGGTGGAGTGCCGCTACGATTGCATCCCTTGTTCGAGTACGCGCTTCCAGCGCTGGGGGACGCCGTCATAAGCCGCCAGGTACGTCTCTTCGAGCGGCACGTTGACGTAAAACTCGGGCTCGAGGAACAAGGGCATGTCGATCAGCTCGCGGCCCATGGCCGTGGGCTCCACGTACGCTCGCTTCACCGGCCCGGCCATAAACGCCACCAGGGTCAGCGGCTCGTCTGGCTGCAGCTCGAAGACGGTTTCACTGCATTCGGCCCAGATGGCTGAGTGAATGCCCTGGGGATCACGCGGGGTGGGCGGAAAGAGATCGACGATCAGCAGGTGGTAACCCCGGACAAGCGCTCGACGGCTTTCCCAATGAACGTGCTAAGGGCGAATTTCGTGGCCTTGTTGCCCGGCGAAACAAGCTCGATCAAGGCGATGATCCGGTCGCCGCTGACATGGCGGATCACGAGAGTCCGGCGTTTGGAAACATATTCGCTCAGCTCGGCTTCCGCGACCAGACGGGTGCGTGGCGGAACCGTGGCCACGGCCAAGCCGCCACCGTTCGACATTTCGGTCTCGATCTCCGGCGCCGGTTCCTCGGTTTGCAACGTAAGCACATCCGGCCCATCGGCCCGGCGATCTGCTCGGCCAGGGCATAGTAGCTCGCAGGCAGCAGGCCGCCGTTGAGTACCTTGCGTATCTCGGCGATCCAGGCAAGGTGAAAATCGTGCCAGGTTCCGGCGGTCACCCGGGTCCAATCGTGAATCGGCATGGCTGGCCTCCCTCGGTCATTGTATCCGGTGAGTGCGTGTCTCGCCTCCTGACAGGCCATCCGCAAAGACCGGCTCCCGAGGCCCTGCTCAAATTCCGGGGCCCCGCGCCGGATTGCAATTGGCAACCGTGGCGCAGGTGTAAATAATAACAGCAGTCTTTCATCGATTCCTCAGGCAAGAGGCCAGATTGCGATGCCCGCGTTTCAGCTCCACAGTCCGTTCCAGCCCGCCGGCGATCAGCCCCAGGCCATCAGCGGTCTGTTGCGAGGCCTCCAAGAAGGAAAGGCCAACCAGACGCTGCTGGGCGTCACCGGCTCGGGCAAGACCTTCACGATGGCCAACGTGATCGCGCAGTATGGCAAGCCCGCTCTCGTGATGTCGCACAACAAGACGCTGGCGGCTCAGCTCTACGCCGAGTTCAAGGAGTTTTTCCCTCATAACGCGGTCCGCTATTTCGTGAGCTATTACGATTACTATCAGCCCGAAGCCTATATTCCCCAGCGCGACATTTACATTGAAAAAGACGCGTCGATCAACGAGGAGATCGAGCGGCTGCGACTGGCCTGCACGAGTGCGCTTGTGAGCCGCGAGGATGTGGTCGTGGTGGCGAGCGTGTCTTGCATCTACGGCTTGGGCTCACCCGAAGATTATCGCAACATGATGGTTCACCTCCGCGTCGGAGACTTCGTCGATCGCGACCAGGTGCTGCTCAGGTTTGTCGACATCCAGTATGACCGCAACGACGTGTCGTTCGAGCGGGGCAAGTTCCGCGTGCGGGGCGACGTGGTCGAGCTCTGGCCGGCCTCCGACGAGATCGGCTATCGGATCGAGCTTTTTGGCGACGAGGTGGAGCGGCTGGCGACGATCGACCCGTTGACCGGCAACGTGCTGGAGACACACCAGGAGCTTTATGTCTATCCGGCCAAGCATTTCGTGCTGCCCGAAGAGCGAGTGCAATCGTCGGTGGAGGCGATCGGCAAGGAGCTCGACGAGCGCCTCCAAGTGCTCAAAGAGCAAGGTAAGCTGCTCGAAGCACAGCGGCTGGCGGCGCGGACCCGGTACGATATGGAGATGCTGCTGGAAGTGGGTTACTGCTCGGGCATCGAGAACTATTCCCGACATCTTTCCGGCCGCAAGGCGGGCGAAACTCCCAACACGCTGCTCGATTTCTTTCCGGAGGGCAGCTTGCTGATCCTCGATGAATCCCACGTGTCGGTGCCGCAGATCCGGGGGATGTTCGCCGGCGATCACAGCCGCAAGCTGACGCTTGTGGAGCACGGCTTCCGGCTCCCAAGCGCGCTTGACAACCGTCCGCTGCGGATCGACGAATGGGAGCAGAAGTTCAAGCGCAAGCTTTTTGTCTCGGCCACCCCGGCCGATTACGAGATCGCGATGTCCGGCGGCGAGGTGGTCGAGCAGGTGATCCGTCCCACGGGTCTGGTCGATCCGATCGTGCGCGTCGAGCCCGCTCGGGGCCAAGTTCCCGCACTCCTCGAGGAGGTCAAGAAGCGGGCCGCCAAGGGCGAACGAGTGCTCGTCACCACGCTCACCAAGCGGCTTGCCGAAGACCTTTCTCGCTACCTCAAGGAGCAGGGGTTACGGTGCAAGTGGCTTCACTCGGAGCTCGACGCCATCGAACGCATGACGATCCTGCCGCGAGCTTCGTGAAGGGGCTTTCGACGCTTTGGTTGGAGTGAACCTGCTGCGCGAAGGACTAGACCTTCCCGAAGTCTCGATGGTTTGCATCCTCGACGCCGACAAGGAAGGCTTCTTGCGCAGTGAGACCTCGCTGATCCAGACGATTGGCCGCTCGGCCCGGCATATCAACGCCGAGGTTGTGCTTTATGCAGACAAGATCACCGCCTCGATGCAGCGAGCCATCGACGAGACCGATCGCAGGCGCAAGCTACAGCTCGAATACAACGCCGAGCACGGGATCACTCCCGAGACGATCGTCAAGGCGATCCGCCGCGGCATCGAAGAGGAGATCCAGGCTCGGCGGGTGGTGCGCCAGGCGGTAGGACGCGATGAGGCGACCGAGGCCAACGAAGAGTACGTAAGCGCCCTGGAGGCCGAGATGCTGGAAGCCGCCGAGAAGCTCGAATTCGAGCGGGCCGCCGCCCTGCGCGACCGCATCCAGCAGATCCGCTCGGCCTCGGGCGATGGTCCATCCCGCCCCGCCGCCAGCCCTCAGGCGCAGAGCGCGCGGAAGAAGGCCAAAGCCAAAGCCAGAGCGGGCAGGCCGAAGCGAGGCTGAGCGCGAAACCGCTTTCCCCGACGTCCCTACCGAAACGCCGCATCCCGATCGCGTTCGCTTTGTTAGAATAGTCCACGATGGCATGGGCTATCTGTTATTTGCCATCTGCCATTTGCCATCGCTCATCGATTGTCTTTTCCGAGAAGAGTGGGAGGTATTCGTGGATCGCGTGTTCGATACATACAGCCTGGTAGGGGACGTGAAAAGAGAGGCTCGAATCCCAAGCGGGCAGGCGTGTGCGTGTGCAGTTGTGATCTTGGCGGCGGTCGTGCTCTCGGGCTGCGACTCGACATCGTTCGTGCCGCCTCGCCCGGCGGAGCTGGTCGGGCCAGGGTCCGGCACGCCCGGCAAGGCCACGACGCCCGCGGCCGGGGTCGTGTCGGGCGCGACGGCAACGGCGGCCAGGCCGATCGAGCTGATCGCGGGTCCTCGAGAGGCCGCCGAATCCGAGGAGCTCAAGGGCAGAGCCCGCGCAAGGCCGGGATCGACAAGGTTCGCATCCGGATCAGCGTGGCGGGAGAGAAGGACACTCCGGGCCGAGAAGCCGATCTCGTGCGCGAGGCGACCGCGCGACATCCCCGGGCGCTGGTGGTCGAGGTGACCGATCCCTCGGATCGAGAACTCGCCCAGGCCATCGGGGAGGCGCGTGCCGGGGGACTGCCCGTGGTTCTGGTCGGCCGACCTCTGGCTGACAAGAGTCCGGCAGGCTCCAGCCCATCTGGCGAGTTGATCCTGGTCGCGCCCGAGGCGTTCGCGAACTCGGCTCGCATTCTGGTAAACGCCGCGATCAATAACGCCAGGAACGCCAAATTCACGGTTGATAGTGGCGCGGTGCTCGTGATGAACACAGCGAGTGATCCCCTGGCTGACGAGCGGGCGCTGGCCCTGCGCAACGCCTTGCGCGAGGCCGGCGTCAAAAATATCCAGGAGATCCGCTTCGCCCGCGACCTCGACGAGGCCAAGCAGAAAGTGATCGAGCTATTGAAGGCCGACCGCAAGCCGGGCATGGTTTTCTCGCCAGACCAGATTGGCTTCTCGGCGTCCTACAACGCGTTGACGACTCTGGGTGACGAACGGCCTTATGTGGTCGCGGGTTACTCCAATGACGAAAGCGGCTCCACCATGACCCGGTCGGGCGAATTCGCCGCGGTGGCTATTTTTTCTCCAGAACGGCTGATCCGCAAGGCAGTAACGACCGCCGTTCGCGCGTCCGAAGGGCAGCGATTGCCCGAGCGGGTCGAACTCGGGATTCCCGTTCACGTCTCACCGCCCAGCTCCGGGGCACCCAAGATGCAATCGATGAGGGCCAAGGCCAGGCAATCCGGCTAAGGCCAATAATAATCATCAAACATAAGGATCTCCCCGGGGCTTCCAGGCGACTGGCGCACCGAAATACGCTTACGAGGAGCAGGCCGGAGACGAAGGCGATGCTGGATCACCAGGCCAAATCTCGTGTATCGGCATTCCAGTTCGGCTCGGCCGAGCTGCGATGCGCGAATATTCTGATCGGACTGGCTCTCGAGGAAGATCTGGCGCAGGTGGGTGACATCACCTCATCGGCGACGATTCCCACTGACCTCTGGGGGAATGCCCGGTTCGTGGCGCGGGCTCCCGGCGTGCTTGCCGGCCTCATGGTCGTGGAGATGCTAGTGGAGCGTTTCGAGGTCTTGCCGCAATGGCGGCCGCGCCTCGCCGACGGTGATCGGCTGGAGTATGGCACCCTGATCGCGGAAGTTGGCGGCCCGGTACGTTCGATCCTTTCGCTCGAACGCACAGCACTCAACTTCTTGCAGCGCCTCAGCGGCATCGCCACGCTCACGGCGCGATTCGTGGCCGCCACCCAGGGCACCTCCGCGGCGATCTTCGATACGCGCAAAACGACTCCCGGCTGGCGCATTCTGGAGAAGTACGCGGTTCGTTGCGGCGGCGGCCGGAACCATCGTCTGGGTTTGCACGACGCCGTTCTGATCAAGGACAACCACCTGGCCGCGTTGCAATCGCAAGGCGGTATCGATCCGATCAGCGCAGCAATCGCGGCGGCTCGGGAGTATGCGCCCGCTGGGTCGGTCGTTGAGGTCGAGGTTGATTCGCTCGAGCAACTCGATCGCGCCCTGGTGTCCGCTCCCGACATCATCCTGGTCGACAACCTGGGAGCGGACGCTCTTGCCGAGGCCGTGCGACGGCGCAATCAGAGAGCCCCGGACGTCGAGCTTGAGGCTTCCGGCGGGGTGACGCTCGAGAGCGTAGGGGCCTTGGCCCGAACGGGAGTCGATCGGATCAGCGTCGGAGCGCTCACGCATTCGGCTGCCGCGCTCGACATCGCGCTGGACCTCGACATCGATCGCGCCTCGAAATGACCTGACCGGGGCCGCCAGCGGCCGGTGCGGCCCAGAAATCCTCATGACGGAAAACCAGCCGTGGACTTGACCTCGACACCGTCCAATCCTCCCGTGCTGAACATGGTTCTGCTGGACCGGCTGCGGGCCGCGGAGGGCCAGTTCATCTCGCTGACCGAGCTGGGCACTGACCGGCCGCAGGTCTGGAACGATCTCGACGCCCTGGCGGCATTCGGGTTCGAGCTCGAGCGTCATCCCTTCCTTGGCGCGGCCTACCGGGGTCCCTCACCAAGGCTCTGTCCCGACCAGATAGAGCACTACCTGGGCACGCGAAATATCGGCCGGCGCATCGCCGTCTGGAACCGCGTGGGAAGCACCAATGACATGGCAGCGCGGGCCGCTTCGGCGATCGCCAATGACGGGCTCGCGGTCTTCGCCGAAGAACAGACCACGGGCCGGGGTCAGCGCGGTCGGGTGTGGACGGCTCCCGCCCGATCGTCGATCTTGATGTCGGTCTTGCTGTTTCCACCACGGGAACTCCTTCCGCTGGGTCCACAAGCTGCCGCCGGGAGCGCCTGGCTGACCGCGCTGGCGGCCGTGGCCACCGCCGAGCTGGTCGAAGACTGGACGGGCTGCCGCGCCCAGATCAAGTGGCCCAACGACGTGCGCGTGGGCGGCCTTAAGATCGCCGGCATACTGGTGGAACGCGCACTTTACCAGCCGGCCTCGTCAGACGCGGCGAGCCACGGCCGCTCGGCAGTCGTGATCGGCATCGGCCTGAACGCCAACATGGAAACGCTATCGTTTCCGCCGGAGCTGCGGTCTCACGTCACCTCGCTGAGCATGCTCAGAAGCGGCGCGGCCGTCGACCGATCCGACGTCGCCCGCGGCCTGCTCCGTCGGCTCGACGCCTGGTACGAAAATGGGTTGACCCAGGGGCCAGAAAGCCTGAATTCGCCCTGGCGCGATCGCAGCGAGCATCTGGGGAGGCACGTTTGCGTGCTCACCCGTGACGAGCCGGTGCACGGCCGCCTTGTTGACCTCGATCTCCACTACGGTCTGACGCTTGAGCTGGGCGATGCGCGCCTGCGCGGCCGAGGTCTT
Organism: uncultured Planctomycetaceae bacterium; assembly: GCA_963813575.1. GTDB lineage: Bacteria > Planctomycetota > Planctomycetia > Isosphaerales > Isosphaeraceae > Aquisphaera. The sequence goes on along the minus strand of CAWFAF010000038.1, from coordinate 18,927 downwards.
GATTCTCGATACGGCCTGGACCCCAAATCCCACTTGTCGCGGCTTCCGATTGGAAATGTACTTGCTATTGAAATGTGAGTCATTCGAACTCGACGGCTGCTGGCCGCGCACATGGAGCCGCGGTCAGATGGAGAAAGTTGAATCCGGCGACGACTCTCTTGGAATCGGGACCAAGCCGGTGGTAGACTCAAGATCGATGAAGCGTTCGGCTTGCCGCTTCGCTCTCAATCGGATCCGCCAGCGAACCAAACCAACCCCGCACTATAGTGCAGCCCTCAGCCCGTTCCACCACCCAAACGACTTACGCGATTTTTCGCGCGAAGGTGCCAAGCCAGAAGTCGGCCCGTCCTTGTTGATGATCTGGTGACATTCGGAGACAACGACCGGGAGGGATCATCCGATGTCGGCCTGGCGATTACGATCATCACACCGCTTGTTCGAGGCTTCGAGCAGAGGACTTCCGTCGTTCTCGGCGCTTCTGGTCGTGACGTGCGGACTCGTTCCGGGCTTGACGGCTCCATCCCAAACCCAGGCGGGCACCGCGGCACCGACCGAGAGCGGACGTCAACGTGTGGGAGGCTCCAGCATGCGGGATTCTCAGACCGGATTGCTCTTGGTCGATTATTATGAGTCGTTCCTGCGCGATCGAGACCTCGATCACTTTCGTGACCGGGTGATGGGGCGATATACCGATGCGACACTCGCCCGGGTGCTGGAATCCTCGGCCAGCGTGCCGGCCCGGCGAGCGGCGGTGCTGGCCTTGGGGGTCATTGGCGAATTCCAGCAGAGCAACGCACCCCTTGGCCGGTCAATGCGCGACGAAGACCCGGTGGTCCGAACCATGGCGGAAAGCGCTCTCTGGCGCTCTGGTTTCGCGCCGATACTCCCGAGAATAATGAGGCCCTCGACGAGATCCGCCAGATGATCAGCCATCATCGGCTCGCTGCGGCCGTCGATCGGGCCACACGGCTGGTCACGCGGTCCCCGAAGTTCGCCGAGGCCTATAACCAACGGGCCATCGCGCTGTTCTTCCAGGGCCGATACGCGGAAAGCGCCGAGGACTGCCAGCGCGTCCTCAAGCTCAACCCCTACCACATCGGCGCCGTTTCGGGCCTTGCCCAGTGCCAGCTCGAGCTCGATCAGCCGCGTGAGGCATTGCAGACGCTGCGCCGGGCCCTCAAGCTTCAGCCCTACAGCCAATCAATTCGCCACAACATCAAGGTCGTGGAAGCGCAGATCGAGTCGGAATGACATGCCATCCGCCCATCCGCCGCTTGTCATGTGTCATTTGCCATTTGTCATTGCCGTTTGTCATTTTGCCATCTGGCAATTGCCATGTGCGATCGGCACTCAAGCCTGGTCGGCCAGCCCTTGCACGGACGGCCGCTTGAGCGAGGGACGATGGGGGCCCGCGAAGGCAGAGACGACCTCGGGCAGTGCGCCGAGATGGAGATGAATCAGGCTGCCGACGGCGTGGTGATGATAATAAAGGTCGTCATCGGCGGACAGTGAGCCGAAGCAGGTGGGGCACTCGAACCGCTCGAAGCTCGAGTGCAGCCGCCAGCGGCCGCTCTTGTATCCGCGCACAACGGTACCCTTTGCGCCCAGCCATGAGTCGTGCAAGAGCCGCCTGGCCACCGGCATCGGAGGCCTGGGGTTCGGAAGAAGCTCGGCATCGAACGGCAAGATGCCCACCCCTCGAATCGGCCGGCCATTGATGATCATCCAGTGGCCCAGGTAGGCCGTTCCTCCGCCCTCGGAGTAGATGCGCTGGCCGCGGCAAACGTGCTCGCGCAAGGCGGCCATCATGCTCAGGTTGGACGCCAGACGATCGGCGTACTGGTCGGGCATGCCGCAGCCGATCATGACGAGGTTGACGCCTTCGGGCAGGGCCTCGTCTCGCAAGGGGGAAAACTCGACAAGCTCGGCCCCCAGCGCCTCGAGCGCCTCGAAAGTGTCTGGGAAATAACGGCCGAAGGCTTCATCTTGCGCGTAGGCGACGCGGAAGCACCGGCCGCACTCGGAGACGCCGCAGGGACAGGAATCATGCACCGAGTCAGAGAAAGGTCGGCTGCGGGCGAGGTCTTGGATCGCATCCAGATCGCAGTTGCGGAGAAAATGCTCTCCCAGTGCCATGACGGCCTGTTCGGGCAGAATCTGGCTCCTGGGCGATTGCTCCAGCTCGTCGCGAATGGCGGGCAAGGTTTCCAGTGCGCCCAGGACGGGCATCTTGCACGCCAGGCGGAAGAGCCTGCGCAGCCGGGGCAGGTCGTCGGCGCTGGCGATCCGGTCGATGAACACGCCGTCGATCCCGTCGGGCAGCCGGGGAAGATGGAAATCTCCGCCAGGACTCTGCGGAACCGGGACAACCGCGACGATGGGCAGGTCGAGCAGATTGGCGATCGGCTTCAGCTCACCCGGCAAGCGGCCTTCACAGTACGAGGCGATTTCCAGCGGTTGATCGAGCGTCCCCTCGACCACTGCGAGCTCGGCGGCCGCGCATCCCGCGTAGGAACAGCGAGCGGCAAACCGCGTCGGGCATGAGCCAGGAATCGAGGTGCCGGCCCGGCAGACCCGTCACCTGGCCGGCCACCTCGGTGGGCGCGGGACAGGCGCGTGTCCGGAAATGCTGCACTCGCCAGCGCTTCTCGCGTAAGTCCCGCCAGAAGGGCCAGAGCCATCAAGGAAGGTTCGGGCCCCGTGGCCGCGGTCGCCAGAGCCAGCCGAGGAACATCCATCATCGCGGTCTCGAAACCCGTTGACTCGACATCATCGCCCGACCACCCCTTCAGCACCCCTTCGGCGGAGATGTCTGCCGAGGTCCCCTCATCGCTCCCGAAGCTTCGCATCGAGACCCCCAAGACCAATGGCCTCGGGGCTCCCTCTTGCCGTAAGCCACGGCGAAAGAATTCATAAATAGAATGATATCATGCAATCGAGAACGGGAAGGGTGGATCACTCGCAAGCACGGAGCGACTCGACGTCTCCATCGAGCCGCCTCGACGCTAACCCAGTCGTTCCCAATGATAGCGCCATAACCAGAGAGGTCAAGGCTGTACCAAGTTGCATGAGTGGCACCTGGGCAGGGGCAGCCTCATGATTTCTCGCTTGAGAACTCGGAGAACGCTTCAGCTCACTCACGGAACGCCGGAACCAAAAGAGAAACAGGCAGACTCAAGTGGCCGTCATTTCCGATCCATCCCATTCGACGGTCCCTTCTCAAGAGCGCTCCGGGCAAGATCCCCATCCAACATCCGCGAACCACGTTCGCATGAACATGTGTCGATTATCTCTGAAGAGACCATAAACGCTGGGTTTAACCTCCGGGGCGATTTCTCGCCTCTGATAATGTAAGTGACTGTCAGAGACGAGTTAGAGGGGAACTGCGTTGTGACCCGTTGGCTTTGCTGCCCGAACCCACCGTGGCGCCGACGCTGTTCAAGGCACTGTCGCAACAGGGCTTATGGCAATCCTGGTTTGCCGAGGTTGGGTTTGTTTTGCGACATTTAACTTCTGCGGAAGTGCGATCCATCTTGATTTTGCCCGGGCGCCAGCCGCGAAAAGCCGGAGATCCGCAAGATCAATCGGACCGGAAGATCACGCATACACGACCCGACGAATGGAGTCTCATACCCCGGTCCGTCGCGGCTGGCGATTAAATTGCATGCAACCAAATTGCCAAAGGTGGCGCGGACGTTGCCGCGAATGGGGATGCCGACATTCCAAGTATGGTGGAACTTACGACAGTCCATGCCGCGTTCCTGAAATAATCCTCCGCCGGCGGGTTCGTTTCCGCGGGCGATATACGCTGGGTGGCTGACCCTGAAGGGTACGAATCGAGCCACGCAGTGCATGTCCTATCCGCTCCTTCATGCGGGAACCCCGGGCGGTGACCGACCACTCGATATTCAGCCGTCGGCTGGCGGCGGATTTCGCCTTGTGTTGACCTGATGGTCGGGCTACCTTACCGCACCTGCAAGGAAGGCGTGGTCCCAATGGCCAGCGTCCTGAGTTTCGGGAAGGAGCCCGGGCAATGCCGAGATCAGGGAATGATCGGGCGGAAGTGACGTTGCCGGTCGCCTTTGCGCGGAATTCGGAGGAGTCGCTCGCATCAGGTCACTCGGGCTCTACACTCCTTTTGGAGGAAATCGGTCCCTTCACGATTGCTGAGCGCGTGGCGAGGCAGGGCCCACCCCCCGCCCCCCCCTTTCAATACTGTTCGGCACGAGTTTTTCCTGGGGGCATTTTCGCGGGATCGGGTGATTCCAAGCCGAAGAGAAATGTCCGCAGCGGAGTCTGGTTAGCTGATGCAACGCCGATTTGGGGAAGATCAGGATTTGTTCGGCGCAGCAGCGAACGCCGCGGCCGCGAGATTCAAACCGCGGGCGGGGAGTTTAGTCGGGGGTTTTTTGCGCGCGCGCGCGCGGCCAGGTGAGCGTCGAACTCCTCGTCACTGACCCAGCCCAAGAGGTAGAACTGGATGACCTCGAACGTTCGTTTCGTCGGCTTCAGGCCCGTCCGAAGCGCAATCAGCAGGCTGACGATCAGCGCGGCATACATCTGCAGTGTCACGCCGTTCCTGTTGTGCGCGATCAGGTGACGCGCCCGAGAATGCATTTGAGCCAGCGGAAAAACAGCTCCACCGTCCAACGGTAGCGGTAGGCCAAGGCCACCAGATCGGCGTCGAGGTCGAGCCGGTCGGTGATCAGCCACAACTCCGTAGCCTTGCCTTCGCGGTCAACGATCCGCACAATCACCAGTCGCATCGGCCGCTTCAAATGATCCTTGTGATGCGATGTCCCCAACCGGGACAGGACCAGGTCACGAACGACCCCGGCAGCCCGTGCGGCGTCGTCCAACGGGTGCTCGTGGTCAACGACGTAGGCGATGTTGTCCTTAACCCGGCCGATCAGCGACGAGCCGGCCGCAAGGATCCGCGCGAACAGTTCGTAATCGACATATCCTCTGTTCACGACGTAAAGCCGGGCCGCCTGCAACGCCGCCTCAAGCGCGGCCGTCTCGGAGCAAGCCGCCGGGGTCACGGTCGCGTCGAGTGGGACGGCCTTCAGGACGTCGAAGTGCAGGTGCAGCTTGACACCTCGATGGTCCTCGTCGGTCCACAACGCCCAGGCCATCCGCGACATCGCCGTGAACACCGAGCCATCGACCGCCGTGAGTCCCTTCAGCGCCTCCGCCTCGCTCCCGGTGTGCAAGGAGCGGCCTGGACCGCCAATTCTTGCACGATCGGCCTGAGCAAGTCGGCATCGAAGACCCGCGCGGCCTCGGACAGCGAGCCCAGCGAGGTGGACTCGATGCCCAACTTTTGACGTGTCTTTTCCCACCCGGTGGTCTGCTGCAAGCTGCGCAGGCTGTCCAGGGCGGGATTGAAGAAGTACATCAACAGGAGCGTAACGTATTGGTCGTAGAACAGTTTCCGATTACCGGCTCGGTCACGTTCGGTGCCGACCTCGTGGAGCCGCTCCAACGACTTCAGCATCGGCTTGACCAACCGCTGTCCCCGAAGCGGCACAGGATCTTGTTCCTGTTGGTGTTGACGTTTGCGTCCTCGTCTTGCCATTCTGACAGCTCCTTGGGGCCGTCAGAATCGCGAATCTTGTGCCGAACACTATTGCCCCCCCTTGCAAGGGGGGGAAAATCGTTTCACACGCGGCGCAAGGGAGTGTTGGCTTCTTGCAGGGGGAAATGCTGCGTGGTCTGTATTCGTTCTAGCGGTCGTGCTAGGAACAAGATCGGCCCGCGCAGCACAAGATGATGGCCCACGGGCTGAGAGAGGCAGGCCGAGTGCTTCGAGGCCGGTCGAGGAACTGCCGCTGCTGCCTGCGCCAGTCGGGCCGGAGGTCGAAAGCCCTTGTCCGGCAGCCGGGTCAGTCAAGAGTCCACCGCCAGTTCCGTTTCGTTCCGCCACGCGAGCGACGGCAAGCGGATTGGAATCAGGGCCGGCGCCTGGCAGCTTCCCCCACCTTCCCCTCTCCTTCTTCCCGCCTCGCGAGCGGCCGCAACCGGAGCAGAATCGGGGCCGGCACTGGCGAGCTTCCGGCCGACCTGAACTTGCTGCGGGCCGAGACGGCGACAAGGCTGAAACAGATCGAGACCTCGCCGCCGAGCGGGCTCTCACGGAACGCGCTTCGAGAGTTGCTGGCGGAGCGGCAGGTCCGGCTCGACGATCACGATCGTGCGGTCCAGGAGCTCCAGGCGCTCGCGGTGCCTGATCCGGCCGCCACGCGCCGCGCCGCCACGGCCAAAAGCAATCTGGAGCGATTGCAAATCCAGCTTGCCCAGCCAGTTCAGAAACTCTTGCCGGCGATTTTCAAGTCGCCAACGGGGGACCTGAACGAGGGCTCGCTGGGCGAGATGAAAGACGCCATCGAAGCGGCCAAGAACGACGCGAAGGAGATGCGGACGAAGCTCGAGGCGGTTCGAACGGAGCTCGCGCAGGCCGCTGGAGCGGGCGCCGGCGCTACGGGCGCAGAGAGACAAAAGGTTTCAACATCTTTCCACCTTGAAGGCGCAAACCCACGAGCGCGAGAACGCGCTGAAGGTCGCCACCACAGCCGAGGCGCGCTTGCTTGCCAATGAACAGCTCATCAACGTCAAGCTGGAGTCGCGGGTCGACAAGCTTCGGCTCAAGGTCGTGGAAGCGAAGCTCGCCCTGGAGCAGAAGCTGGCGGACGATCGTGACCTCAACTTTCGCATCCTCGAAGCGCGAATCGCCGTTGCCGGCAAGGTGATGGCCCAGATGCAGCTTCGATACCAGCAGCTCGCCGAGTCTCAAGAACGGGATCTGAAGCTCGCGGCCGCCACGCAGGAGAATAAAGCACGCCAGGCGGCCGATCCGCTCGAGCGGTACCGGGCGAGCCGCATGGCCGACCTGCTCGAGCTCGAGGCCAAGGTGGTACGGAACGAGCAGGCACTGGCCGCCGGCACGCGCCCGGCCCTGGACGAAGAGCGCGGCCTCGCCGATCGCACCGCGAACGACTTTGACCGCATCAAGCAGCTTCTCGATGACGGCAATGTCAGCCGGCTCGACGCACTGCGGCTGAATAACGATTTCCGGCGCATCGGCCCTGAGCGAGACCGGCTCTTGAAAAACGAGCTGGCCACGATCGAAACCCAGTTACAGTATTATGAAAATACGTTGACAGATGTTGAGCTTGAACTGATCGAAGAATCGTTGGCCGATCAGGTCGAGCGAGACGCTCTGCTGGAACGGCTGGCGCCTGAGCGGCACCAGCGAGCGCGGGCCGATTTCGCGGAGTTCGAGTCGAAGCGTCGTAAGCTCCTCGAGCGTCAGCGGGCGGTGCTCACCAAGCTGGTGGCCCGCGCTTCGGAGACGCTCGAGCAGGTGACGCGTCGGCTCCGCGTGCTGGAGGAGGAATACGGATTCATTCGGACCCACATCTTCTGGGTGCGCGACCAGGAGCCGATCGGGCTGGCGACCCTCACGCAGGCCGGCCACGAGCTGAAAGGTCTGGCCAAGGGCCTGATCAAGCTGGCCCAGGAGGCGAGCCAGGAGACATGGAGCCGGCCTTCGACCGAGTTTTCGACCGCGGCGGTGGCTGTCATTGTTCTGCCCCTGGGGCTTTTCCGGCTGCGCCGGTTGCTTCGTCGCAGGATCTCCAGGGCCCTGCCGCCCAGCCATCTGCACGGAGGCGAGGCCGAGACGATCCGCGTCGATATGTCGCCGGCAATCCGCCAGGGTTAAAGGGCGGCGTCGCGGCAGCACGATCCCCGCGAAAAACACGAAAAGTCGCACGGCCCGAACACATCGTGACCACGGGCGAGGGCATTTGACGTGAGACGAGCCTTTCGATCGCTTCTTTTGGGGTTGGCCTGGGCTTCCATCTGGCCGGCCTATCTGGTGCTTTTCGCTCAGGCCGCGCGGCTGGGGCCCTGGCCGCGCAATCTGGGTGTTCTGGCTTCGACAGTGTTACACGCGCTGGCGATCGCCTCGCTCATTCCTGGCGTGCTCGCCTGGCTCTTGCGGCGAGACGGCTGGACCGAACGGTTCCTGGGCGTTCCCCAGGCGGTAGGCCGGCAACTCTGCCGGGCGGCGCGATTCCTCACTGTCGCGGCCGTGGTCTGCCTGGTACCGGCGTACCTCTTGACCCGCGGCGAGGTCGCGCCCGCGGGGCGGCCCATCACGGCCGCCGCCATCAGCCGGTTCTTCATCCTGGGTTTCGAGGTCATCGTCTGGGTCACGCTCGTTGGACTCTTACGGCGAGGCTCGGCGCTGCTCTCCTGGTTCGACCTCGAGGCTATTTCAGTCCCGGTGCAGGAGGACCCGCCTCGGGTGAGCCTTGCACCGATCAGCGCGAGCGCCATGGCCGGCGTCGGCGCAGGGCGGAGTCCGGCCCGACCGGAGACTCTGCTCCCGTGGCGACCTGGTTGGCCTGGCTGAGCCGGCGCCGGCGGCCAATTTCATGGGTCTTCCTGGCGGCCGTCGCAGGTATCGTGGTGCTCGACGCGCGAGGGTACCGATACACGTCGAGGCGGCTTGCCGTCGGCGGGACCGAGAGCCTGGCGGTTCTCGCGCTATGCTGGGCCCTGTATCGCGGTCTGAGCCGGATCATCATCAAGTCGTGCCGTCGATGGGGCGGCCGTGGCCGCTCCTGGGCGCGGGCGTTGACCACCGCGGTGGCTCTGCGCGGCTCGGCACGAGCCAGGGGAGTGGAACACTCCGCACCATCCACCGATGCGAGCGCAGCCGCGAGTGCCGACCCGGTCCACCCTGAAGACCTTGCCGGCCGCCTGTGCCAGCTATTGTCGCTGGCGATCGCGTTGCTGGGGGCATTGGCCTTCGCCTGGGTCTGGGAGCTCGATTTCGCCCTGGTTCGGTTCCTTGCCAATCAACCGATGTGGAATCTGGCCGACCAGACGCCCGTGACCCTGGGTGACCTGGCCAAAGCGACTGCCGTCATGCTGGCCGGGGCCCTGGCCTGGCGGTACATGAGCACGCTCTTCGCCGTCACGTTGTTCCCCCGAATTCCCGACGACCCGGGTGTCCGGTTCGCCATCGTGACTCTCTGCCGGTATGCCGCGCTGGCGATCACAGCCATCGCCGCGCTGGGCTCCATTCACCTTGGGCTGGCTCAGATTGGCGTGGTGCTGGCGGCCCTGGGAGTGGGCCTGGGCTTCGGTCTCCAGGAAATCGTCTCCAACTTCGTCTGCGGCATCATCCTGCTACTGGAACGGCCAATCCGGATCGGCGACGTGGTGACCGTGGCCAGCACGACCGGCAAGGTCGACCGCATCAACATTCGCGCCACCACGATCATCAACGGCGACAACCAGAGCATGATCGTCCCCAACCGCGAGTTCATCACGGGCAACCTCGTGAACTGGACACACAAGGACAAGATCCTCCGCGTAACGATCAAGGTAGGCGTGGCGTACGGCACCGACCCCGAACAGATCGTCGACCTCCTGCTGGCGATCGCGCACGACGACCCGGACGTGCTGCGTAACCCGCTGCCTTCGGCCCTGCTCGAAGAGCTGGGAGACTGGGGGCTCAAGTTCGCACTTTACGCCTTCGTTCCCGACCCAGGCCTGGTGGGCCGCGTGAAGCACCGGCTTTCCGCCGAGATCCAGCGCAGGTTCGGCGAGTCGCAGGTCGGCATCGCGTACCCGACCCACGAGGTGCATCTCTGCCGCGTTCCCGACGACCTCACGCGCGTTCTGGAACAGCCGCGCTGGCTGGGAGGAGCGGCAGCCATGCGCGTTGACCAGGCCTCGACCTCGCCCCCACCTCCGCACGTTGCCGATGCCGCCGTCCCGAACCGGAAGTATCAGCCGGTTGATGACCTGGATGAGGGAGTTCACCGGGCGGTGGATGAATAGAAGATCTCGCCGACACGCCTTTACCCAGCAGTTTCCCGCGCTTCCGTCGTCGCTTCGTTCACGGTCCGATTGGGCCTGGGGGCATCGAGCATGGCGTTGTTGATGAAGAAGGCAACGACGAGCTGGCGGCCGGAGGCCGTTTCAAGATAGCCGGCCAGGGCCTTGCTGGTCAGTACCGCGTTGCCGTTCAGGTCGTTGTCGACCCAGTAGGTGCCGGTCTTGGCGTGGGCGTGGCCGCGGGCCGGGCTGTCGGCTGCAACGGCGCGGGCCAGCGTGCCGTCGCGGCCCAGGATGGGCAGAGCGTCGTGGTAGGCGGCCGAGTCGGGACGTGCATTCATCGCGCGCAAGAGGGAAACCGTCGCCCGCGGCGTGACGAGGTCTGCGCGCGCGCCGCCGGCCCCGCCGCCGAACGAGACCGCCGCCAGGTCAAGCCCCAGCTTCTTGAGCGCCTCGCCCTCCCTTTTCAATCCTGCTTCGAGCGACCGTTCGCCATGCCGGGCCGCCAGCAACAGGGGCAGAGTGCTGGCGTAAAGGTTGTGGCTGACCTTGAGAATGACCCGAAGATATTCGCGCAGCGGCGGAGACGTATGCTCGGCGACCTTGGGCAGCCGCGCCGTTTCGGATCGGCCGGCCAGACCGGCCGTCGCGTTTTCGCCCAGGGGCGACGTATCGATTTTCACGTCGCGACGCCGTAGTGCTTCGATGAAGAGAGCGCGGGCGAACGATGCGGGTTCGTCGACTTCGTGAATCAGCACCATCCGGTGATGGCCCAGCGCGATACTTCCCCTCACGGAAAACCGGCGTGATCCCAACGAGTGCACTTCGAGCTTGGACGGGTCGGCGGCGGGCACGGTCTCAACCTGGGCGTCCATGGTGATGAACTGGGTGGGCGGCAGAAACGACACTTCAGCCGGAGTGCCCGCGGCCTTGCCTGGCTGAACGAGCACGTCAACTACGTTATCGTTGATCATGACGGGGCTGAGCCGCCGTGGCCCGCTGCCCGTGCTTTCCGCGGGCTCGAACAGCCGGTCGTCAATGATCACCTCGCCCGTCACTCGCTTGACGCCGGCGGCTCGAATGTCGCGTGCCAGGTGGTCGAGCCCCGCGAGCGGGTCGGCAGAGACGATATCGCTTCGAGGGTTGCCGCCTGCGTAGGTATGATCGTCGTCTTTGAACAAGAGGCGCCCGTCAGGACCTGTTCTCCCACCCATGCACAGGTCTCCCTGCGCGATCAGGATCAGGTCCCCCTTCAGCGTGCCGCTGGCGTCGATCTCGCCCCGGCGGACGACGGGTGTCTGGAACCGATGATCAGCGCCCAATTCGATCATCGCTGCCGCGACGCTGAACAGCTTTGTCACCGAAGCGGCGCGAAAAGCTGGTCCGCATCGCGCTCGTAGAGTGTTTGCCCCGTCTTGGCATCGACGACCAGTAGGCCCCAGTGCGCATTCTTGTAAACAGGGGTCTCCAGAACCGCCTTGATCTGGCGTTCCAGAACCGGGTTTGTTTCTCGCTCGACCGACTTGTCATCAGCTCGGGCGATTCCGAAACTCGAGAGGAGAGCAGGCAACACCGTGACCAGTAGAAAGTGCCCGACCTTGCTTCGCGAAACCGCCCAAACTGCGGCCGAGACCGCGACTGGACCCTCATTCCACACCATGATGGAAGGTTCTCCGTGCTCTGGTTGCCACGCAAAAAGACTGCCTGGGATCGGCAGCGGCAGGCGGCGTGATATCTTGCTAACGGCCAGGCTCCCGGTCCGCCGGCATCAATGCCCGACATGACCCCGGGACACCCCGCCCATTGTCATCGCAGTATAGCCGAACGCGATCTTGCTGCGGAAAGCTGAACAAAGCCATTTCCGCAGTGGCAAGGGCCGCCGTGATTGGCGGTCCTGAAATGATTGCGTGCAACAATTACCGGAATCGAGAATGAAGCAGTCAAGAGCGATTTGAGGGCAGAGTGCGGTTTCGGCCGGAGCTCAGCGAACGAGCTGAAGGCAACTTGCCGACATGAAACCGTTGAGCATCCGACGGCCAACCGCCAGGACGGGGCTGCCATGACACAGGTTTTCGCCGAGATCTTCGAGCCAACCACGGTCGGGAACCAGGGAGGCCCGTGCTTCCACGATCACGAGATCCCGGGGCCGTCCCTTGGGGGCGACTTGCAAGACCAAGCGAGATGTATCGTCGCTCACTCCAGACGGTTCGACCCAGGAGTCAACGATCGCACCTGTCACAACCATTTCGGATTCCATCCTCGAACCCTCCTCGGGCTGGCTCCAACTTGCAGACTGCTCGAATTCTGCTTCACAGTCAGTGCTGGCATTTGTTCATCCAGCCAAACTGAGTGTGTACATCCATCATAGCGGAAGAAAGCAGTCTGTCAAGCGGAACGGGAAACGTTTTTAGAGGTTTTTCGAACTCTCGGGTCACCTGCGTGAAAAAAGGCTCTTTCGCTCGGGATCACTTAAGGAATTCGAAGAAAGCCCTTCCGAGGCGACGACCGACGCATGCTTAATGAAAATTAGGTGATGTTCACATCATTTTCCTGGGTCAGAGTGTCAGAGTGAACGTTGCGTGCAGGTGAGACACCATCGTTCAGTGCAGGAGATCACGTGGCCCGACACTCAGCTTCCCAATGCAAACACGCGCTGGATCGTGCCTGAAACTGCAACAAAATCGTTTATCAAACAAAAATCGTGCCAACAAAATTCACGCAGCCGACCAGACAGCGGGCACGGGCGAGAGATAGGTACTTTAACTAATCGTGTTGGTCCATGCAACCACTTTGGCGAGACTTTTTTTAAGTCCATTCGTATTTTGGCATTACGATTATTGTCGCATTGTTGCCGAGTAGTTTGGCTGGTCGTATTGCGTCATTTCTGGCGTTGTCATGCTTGAAATGAAGGCAGGCATTGGCGGGTTGACATGCAACCGATCCGCCAGGGAAGCGAGCATGCGCCAGTGATTTTCTTCAAGTGGGATCCCATTTTTGCAACGGGTAAGCATTGTGTTGCGCTCCGGATCTCCTGGCAGCGTGATCGCATCGGTTCCAGGCGCGCGTGGAGTCGCTCTGACGTAACTCACCAGCTCCGTGGCCTCCCTGCGTAATCCCTCGGTGCCCGTGAACTGGCGGGGATCGAGAGCGAGAAACAGAACATTGTTTCCCCGTGCTGGCGGAGCGCCTGGGTGGCTGGAACGGCCTCCCGAAAAGCCGCCGGCCAGCAGATCAAGAACGAGGGCCAGGCCGAACCCCTTGTAAGATTGCGCTCCCCCCATGGGCAGGATCGATCCGAGTGGAGACTCATACAAAACGGTGGGATCGGTGGTTGGATTTCCCTGATGGTCGAGGAGCCAGCCGTCGGGCACCGGCCGCTGGTTGATGTGATGGACACGCACTTTACCTTCGGCCACGACGCTGGTGCCGAAATCGAGCACCACGGGCGCTTCGGAATCCTCGGTCGGGATCGCCACGCAAAGCGGGTTGGTGCCCAGCCGGGGCTCGATTCCGCCCGGCGGCGCAACGCGTTGCCCTGCCCCGCCGTTATTCACGGTGGCGATCAGGACGATTCCCTCCGAGGCAGCCCGCTCCGCGTATTCACCCAGGCGGCCGATGTGACCGCAATCGCGGAGCGTTCCCGCGGCGAGTCCCAGCGCCCGCGACTTGGGGATGAGCTTGTCCAGCAACCTATGAGCTTGAACCTGGCCCAGGCCCCATTGCGCATCGCAGGCGACGAGCGCCGGTGTCTCGTGCTCAATGGCGAGCGGCACCCCGAGCTTGTAAGCCCCCTGCTCGATGAACCCCACGTACTGGGGAATCCGCATGACGCCATGAGAGTCATGCCCTCTCAGGTTAGCCCCGACCAGGCTTGTGGCGACCGTGGCTGCATCGGCGATTGGAACGCCCACGGCTTCAAACAGAGATCTGGCAAACTCGGTCAGATCGGTGGCATTGATGCTCGGCACCGCGCAATCTCCGGAGCGAATCTTCGTGGAAAAACCACCTGGATGACGTGGCGCTCCACGCTCCAGGGCGTGACAACAGGTGGGACTGATCTTAGTCCAGTCTGTTTCAAAAGCACAGTTCGAGCGATGTTAGCAGGGCCGGCGTCCCGCCGCGCCGGGTTTTCCCTCCCTGCTGTTTGCTTTCTCGACGTATCGAGAGATCGGCGGCGCGTCTCGGTCAATCCGCGTTCAATACTCGGGAGCCCGGCGGCTGTCGGTCGAGGGGCGAAACACGGTTAAATATCAATGACCTGACAGTGGGCTAGAAACAGTGGGTTTTTTCGCGTATCCTCTTGCCGCACTTTCGCAACCGATGGATCGCACCAGGACATGGAGGTTCGCAAGATGCCCTACAAATGGCCCTTGGAGACCGATTTCGCTCTCTGGGAACTCGACGTCCTCGACCGCGCTTGTCCGGCCTGTGGACGGATGATGTACATCTGCGATCACCGCTACCGCCGCATTCATACACTTGAAGGGCCGGTGCAGTTGGTCTGCAAACTCAACCATTGCCCTGACCGCAACTGCCTCGGCCACGCCAAGACCAAGAGCCCCGACTGGAAGCCACAATTGCCCCGCCGAGCTGGGCGATCGGCTGGGATGTCTTCTGCTGGATTGGGCATCGACGGTGTTCACGCCACATGTCGGTTCCCCTCATCCAATGCGAGCTTCTCGACGACTACGCGATCAAGCTCTCGGAAGATGCCATCGCCAAGTACATTCGGCGTTACCAGGTGATGCTCGCCGCACGTCAGCAAGACCCTGAAGCCTTGCGTCGCCAATACGAATCGGTCGATGAGATCGTGCTTTCGATCGACGGACTGCAACCCGAGAAGGGACACGAGACACTCTATGTCGTGAGGGAACTCACCCAGAAGCGAGTGTGGTTTGCCGAGGCTCTGATCTCGGCAACCAATGATGAGGTCCAACGGCTGATCGCCCAGGCCAAGGCCTGGGCCTCGTCCTTGAACAAGACGGTTGCCCTCTGGATCTCGGATAAGGCGGACGAAAGAAAATAACTGGTCCACCCGCGACGCATTCGGTCGTAGAATCTCGGCCTCGCTCACCCCCGGAGGCCGAACTATGGAGATCACCGTCGCCCTTCGCGACTTACTGATTGAGACCGCCAAGTCGCTCTCGGGAGCGGCCCGGCGTCGCTTCATGGCCAACACCCTCAGCAAGCTCCAACTCGGGCAGCGCGAAGCCGCAGGTCTTTTCGGCTGGGGCCGCGACACCCTCCGCAAGGCCGGCCACGAGGCGCACACCGGCCTCACTTGCGCGGATGCCTTCTGCCTGCGTGGCGCAAGCCCATGGAGTTCCATCTGCCGCAGCTCTTCGATGATCTCCGCAGCCTGGTGCAGGACCATCTCCAAACCGACCCCACCTTCCAGACGACCGGCTTGTATTGTCGCTTGTCGGCCCCAGAAGTTCGCAAGCAGTTGATCGCATACAAGGGCTACACCGACGGCCAGTTGCCATCCGTGCCCACCATCGCCGCCAAGCTCAACGTCCTCGGCTTCCGCCTGCGCACCGTCGTCAAGAGCAGGCCCCAAAAAAAGTGAAGGAGACCGATGCCATCTTTCAAAACTTGACGGAGGTCCACAGGCGTGCGGCTGGTTCGGAAGACACCCTCCGCCTGTCCTGCGACGCCAAAGCCCCCGTACTCATCGGGCCGTTCTCGCGCGGCGGCAAGAGCCGCCGCGGTACCAAGGGCGCCGACCACGACTTCAAGCCTTGGGGAAAATTAACCCCCTTCGGCATCTTCTTACCCGATCAGAAAGAGCTGAACTTCTATTTCACCTCCTCGAAGGTGACGAGCGATTTCATCGTGGATCGGCTGGACCAGTGGTGGCAAGTCAATCGAGAGCGCTACCCCCGGATACGCAAGATACTGCTCGACCTGGACAACGGACCGGAGAACCACAGCCGTCGCAGCCAGTTCATCTATCGGCTGGTCCACTGGGCCCAAGCGACGCAACTGACGGTGGAACTGGTCTACTATCCGCCCTACCATAGCAAGTACAACCCGATCGAACGCTGCTGGGGCGTGCTGGAGGTCTACTGGAATGGGGAACTGCTCAACAGCGAAGAAGCGGTGCTGGGGTTCGCGGCGAACATGACCTATGCCGGGAATCATCCGCATGTGGATCGAGTGAGCGCGACGTACTGCAGTGGCGTGCGTCGGAGCAGCGCCGAGAGGAAGATGTTGGAACAACGCCTGGTGCGGCTGGCGAATTTGCCCAAATGGTCGGTGACCATCGCACCACCCAAGCCGGGTGAGGTTATCCTTCCGGGTTGAAGCCCAGGCCACACGCATTCCGACTCCCGAGCGTGGGTATCGGATACCGACCAAGTGGACCAGTTATTTTCTTTCGCCCGCCTAAGCAGGACGCGTTCGTGACAGGGATCGCGACAGAGTTCCCCGGCGTGCCCCATCGCTATTGCGACAACCATTTCCTCCGCGATCTGGCCAAGCCCGTATTGGAGGCGGATAGCCACGCCAAGGTTCAGATGCGGCACAAGGTACGCAGCCTGCGCAAGATCGAACAAGCCGTGCTCAAGCGTCAGAAGGCGGAGGAGTCGCAGGAGTCGCAGGGCCTTGCAGGAGATGATCCGACAACAACGATGACAGTCATCGTGGGGCCGGCGAATCTACCCGCTCCCACAACCGACCCGGCCAGCGCCGTGGTACTCGAATATTGCGCGGCCATACGCGGAATTCTCAATGACGATCAGGGGGGTCCACTCCATCCACCCGGCCTGCGAATGGCGGAGGCTTTGGAGGAGGTCCGCGAGTCGATCCAACGGAACTTGGACGCGAAAAAAGGGGGTTCGCAGAGAAGCAACTGGGCCGACTTGCCGGCTGCATCGACCGGGGATTGGAGCATGTCCAAGCCGAGCAAGAGCCAATCCGCGAGTACGTCAAGGACATCAAGGAGGTAGCCTCGACCCTCGAACCTGGAGAGGGGAGTTGCGCGGACCGCCAGAAGAAGTTTGAGGCGTTGATCGATCGATTCAAGCGGAATGACGATCCGATTCGCCAGCACATGACCACGTTGATGATCAGCTTCCTGGGCGGCCTTTTCGTCGGCGAGGGAAAGTTCGAGGAGATCAAGGACAATCTCGATCTTGAGCGTTGGTTCCGCTTGCCCAAAAGCCACGAGAGGCGAATTCACGGTCATCGCCACGCGGGGGTTCGAATCGTCCAAGACGGGCCCACATTAGTTCTCGCTCTGGACGCGCACGTTGCCCATCCCGGGCGATTTACCGCCGACGATCTGTTGCCGTATCGCACAGCCCGAGAGCCACCTTGCCAGCGTGAGGCGCTGAGCCGACGCAAGGTCATGAGGAAAGCACGATCGAAAAAGCAACGGCCAATTCTCCTGGCCCAGCTTGAAAGGCGATATCGCAAAGCGCCGAGCGTCTAGCCCACTGTCAGGTCATTGTTAAAAAACGCACGATGGACCCCCCCATAGTACCAGTATGGAGAGACACCGTGCGTCACACCAACGACCTCAAGACTACCATCGCCGTCGGCCCCGTCAACTGCGTCGATCAGATGCTCTCGCTCGAACTGGGGTTGGAGATGGCCTTGCCCATGCCCAATCAAGACGAGCACCTCCCCGACCAGATCGAAGCGTTCGTTCATCAGGCCGGTCTCGAAATCCAGGCCGGCTCTTCCAAGTTCTCATGGAGAAGGCCGACCACGAACTGGTCCTTTTGCACCGGCACGGCGACGGTGACGCCGGCATCCAGCTCCGGGGAACACGCCCTTTCACCTTCAAAACGATTTTCGGCGAGGTCACTGTTCAGCGGTTGCGAGTCAGCCACAATCACGACGGCACGATGGAGCTACCCTCAGCGCTCGCCTGGAACACGTCCCACCAACTCCACATCACCCAGAATCTCCGCGATGCGGTCTGTGATCAGATGAGTGATCAATCCGCGGGGAATAGCCGCGCCGACGTCTGCCAGGGTGCTGGGGACGAGAATCTGCTGGGGCGCAGCACGATTATCGACATCGTGCATCAGGAGGGCGGACAACTGATCGCCGCGCAACGCCAGCGCGCCGAAGCGATCCTGAACGGCGCGTCCGAGCCGCAGCAGGCCTTGCTTGGCCCTGCCGCGGCCGACCCCGACGCCGTGACAGGGTTAGTCGATGACGACCCGCCATTCGACCAGTCAGAAGAAGCCCAGGCTGAGTGGGAACAGACCCAGGCCGAATGGGTGGCGACGGGCTTTCCCGGGTGTGATCCAGCGTTCCCGGTGGCCCAGGACAAACCCCGCATGGGAGACGAGGGATTCGTGATCGTTGAGCCCGACGAGGTCAAAACCAAGGCCCAACGGTTGACGGGCCGCAAGGAGGTGTGGACGTACACGGCGGTGGTGCTGGTAGCCGGGTTGCGGTACGCGCTGGCGGAAGCGACGACGGAGGGTCTGTGGCTCCAAGTCTCGGCGCGACTGCTGGAGTTGGGGGTCCTCAGCGGCGAGCGTCGGTTACTGGTTCTGGGCGATGGCGCCGCGTGGATCCGTACTTGGTTCGAGAGCCTGGGGATTTCGCCCAAGGCGATGATCGTGTGTTGGTGGCATCTTCGGAAACGCTGTTATGAACAGATGAGTTCCGCGGGGGGTCCAAAGGATCGTCGCCGTGCGTTCGAGAGGAATTGCTGGGGCAGTTGTGGGAAGGAAAGGTGGATGCCGCGATCGAACTTCTGAACGGGGCATTGGAATGGGTGAGAAACCCCGCGGCGGTGAACGAATTGATCGGATACCTGGAGAAGCGGTGCGAGTACATCCCCGACTACCAAGAACGACAACGTGCGGGATTGTGGATCGCCAGCATGCGTGTGGAGAAGTTCAACGACTGGCGGTTTCAGGCCGCTGCAAGCATCAAGGGATGAGTTGGTCGCCAGCGGGCGTGTTGGCCTTGGCCGCATTGGAAGCCGCCGACCCAACGGTGAACTCGACGGCTGGCGTCAGGATCGTGCGCTGCCGGAGCGAGCATTGCCAAAACCAGCCCGCAAGGCCGCTTGATTGTCGAACCGACGCACCGACTAGCGAGCGC
>CAWFAF010000037.1:0-46675 GCA_963813575.1 uncultured Planctomycetaceae bacterium | reverse complement strand
GACCAGTTGCTCAACCAGAAGATCAAATCCCAGGCGGCCTTCGCCGCGTATGAGAACGCCAAACTGGCGCCGAAGTTGCAGAGATTGCCCTCAAGGAATACAAGGAAGGCATTTACCTGCAAGACCAGGCCACGATTCGGGGCGGGATCAAGCTCGCCGAATCGGCATTGCCGGTAACACAGGCCGAACTGGAACGGACCCGGCGAGCTCGCGGCCGATTGAACGACGCACTTGCTCACAAGGAAGGCCCCCCGGCCTCCGGCGACATTCTGGCCGAACTGGAGCTGGAAAACCGGATCGACTCTCTCGATCGGAGGCTGATGCGCGAGAAGCTCGCCCTTGAAACGGCCCAGAGCAAGCTCAACCTCCTGAATAACTTTACCAAGCCCAAAACCACCATGGATTTGAAGTCAAAGGTCGAGCAGAGTTTGTCGGCCGAGAAGGCCAGGGGGCTAACTTATCAGCTTGAGCGCGAGAAGGAAAACAGGCTTGAGAAGCAAATTTTCAACTGCCAGATGCGCCTCGATGAGTGGAGTGATCGTCTATGCGAATGATCCCGCCCGCCCGGTCGTCGGCCGACGTCCCTTCATCGAGGAAGGGGCCACTGTCCGCGAGCGCCAGATCATTTTCAAGGTGTTCGATCTCGGCGCTCCCATGCTGGTCAACACGAAGGTTCCCGAGGCGATGGTGGATCGGCTCAAACCCGGGCAAAAGGCTCGCATCGATGTTCACGCGTTCCCCGGCCGATCCTTCGAGGGAGTGGTCACCGAAGTGTTCCCGCTGCCCGACCCGACCAACAACTTCTCGCAGCAACTGATAAAAGTTTATACAACCAAGATCAAGCTCGAGAAAAACGATATCGACCTTCGCCCGGGCATGAGTGCGACAGTTGAGATCCCGATCGCCGAGCGCGACAACGTCATGACCGTCCCGATCAAGGCCGTGCTACCGCGGGATGGGAAGGATCAGGTCAAAGATCAGGTCGCGGTGCGGAAATCCGATGGCACCTTCGAATGGCGTGACGTGACGGTGGGAGGATTCAGCGGCTCGCTGCTGGAAATCACTCGGGGCCTCAAACCCGGCGATCAAGTGGCGAATGACGCTCGGGCTCTCCTGCCCGAGGCGAAGCGCCAGCGGATAACCACCCCGACCAAGCCCGCCGCAGCGAAGCCCCGCACCGGCAAAACGAAGCGCGGCGTCCCCGATTGAGAGGGGTCACAGCGTCGCCTCGACCTGTGGCGTCCACGGGCCGACTTGCCTCCGGCTTCCCTCGCGCCTACACTTCCTCGATAGACGACGCGGAAGTCGAGGAGGACCAATATGGTCGCTAGCCCAATTGGATTTGACGAATACGAAACGGAAACGCTGAGCGATCCGGCAGAGACGATCCTTGAGCCGGTCACGGTCGCAGAGCCTGTTGAGCCTAATGACGACCTGGCGCTGCTGGACGCCTACTCGCAGGCCGTCGTGGGTGCCGCGGAACGCGTGGGGCCGTCGGTGGTGCATATCGAGGCTCGCTATTCACAAAACAATCGGAGCCGATCGGGGCAGGGGAGCGGCTCGGGGTTTGTCTTCACGTCGAGCGGATACATTCTCACGAATAGCCACGTCGTGCATGGGGCCAGCAGGCTCGATGTGACCCTGGCCGACGGAAACGTCCATCAGGCCCACCTGATCGGAGATGACCCCGAGACCGACCTGGCCGTGATTCGCGTGCACGCCGATCGCCTGGTGCCGGCGACGCTGGGAGACTCGAAGAAGGTGCGGGTGGGACAGCTTGCCCTGGCGATCGGTCATCCCTACGGCTTCCAGAGCTCGGTGACCGCGGGGGTTGTCAGCGCCCTGGGTCGATCACTGCGAGCGGGCTCGGGCAGGCTGATCGACGACGTGCTTCAAACCGACGCGGCGCTCAATCCCGGTAACTCCGGAGGGCCGCTGGTCGACTCGCGCGGGCATGTGATCGGCGTCAACACGGCCATGATCCTGCCGGCGCAGGGCATCTGTTTCGCGATCGCCGTCAACACGGCCAAGTTCGTGGCCGGGCGCTTTATCCGCGACGGCCGGGTGCGGCGCGGGGCATCGGTATCGCCGTGCAGACCGTGCCCATGCCCATGGCTGCGGGTAAAGCGTCAGGTTCGAGAAGCCGCAAAGGAGTGCAACATCGCGGTGGTGTGCTCGTCGTCGGCATCGATCCGGGAGGTCCCGCCGACCGGGCTGGCCTCGAAAAAGGAGACCTGATTCTGGGGCTTGACGGGCATGCCGTGGGCGGCATCGATGACCTGCACCGGCTGCTCACCGAAGAACGCGTGGGCGCAAAGGTCTCCCTCCGCGTGCTCCGCCGGCCAGAGATCCTGACCTTGCAGATCGTGCCCGCGGAATCAGTTCCGCTGAACACCGTCGAGCCCGAGTTGGAGTGAGTTGGTCTGCTACGGCCCGTGGCCCGGAAGAGCATAGCCCGTGTTCGGAGGCGACGCCGGCCTGGTCACCCCTTGTTGACGGATCAGATCGGGTGCCTCGGGGATCCGGCCTTGATCGCCGGATTGGTCGATCCACGTTTCGAGCACTTTGCGCAGGCGATTCAGATCCGCCTGGTACTCGGGCCGGGCAGCCAGGTTGTCAATCTCGTGAGGATCGCGCCAGGTCATAGAGTTCTTCCTCCGGCATGGTCGGGGCGCAGAGGCGATCTTGCGCCGGGGTCAGTTTTCCAGCGGCGTGCAACTGCTTGAGCAGGTTCCAGACGGGGTAGGATTTCTCCTTGTAAGCGTTCGCCTGGAGGAAAGGCCGATCGGGCGTGAAGTTGCGGATGTAGCGAAAACGCGCGTCACGCACGGTGCGGAAACGGAATGCGGTCTCGTCGCAGCGGTCGCGGGCGCCGAAAACATACGTACGCGACGGCGCGGCCCGATCGCCCAGGAAGATGTGCCCCTGCATCTTCGCCGGCACGGCCAAGCCCGCGAGGGCCAGCATGGTGGGTGCCAGGTCTATGGCCATGAGCAAACGGTCGTCGACAGTCCCCGGCTTGAAGTGAGCGGGCACTGGAAATTGGTGCGGCCAGCGGATAATCAGGGGGACGTTCATGCCCTCCTCATAACAAAACTGCTTGCCTCGGACGTGTGCCTGGCCATTGTCTCCGAAGAAGACAACGATCGTTGAATCGGCCAGACCATGGGCTTCGAGTTGAGTGAGGACCAACCCGACCTTGCGATCGAGCTCAGTGGCCGAATCGAGATACGCTGCGCGATCGGCGCGGGTGACAGGGTGGTCGGGTTCGTAGGGAGGAATTTCGACTTTCGCGGGGTTGGCCCGCCTGGGAGCCTCGAATGGCCGATGCGTCTCCTGAAAATTGATCTGCGCGAAAAACGGCTGATGAGACTTGAGGTCGGCCCATCGATCCGAGTCGAACAGTTTTTCCGGTGGTGTGAAGTTCCAATCGGTCTTGGCCGTGCCCTGAAAGCCAATCGCCCTGGGAAGGTGACGGACATTGACGGTATGGTATCCACCCTCGTGAAACCATTCTGTCAGCAGCCGTACGCCAGGCGGCAGGCGGTAGCCGTCGTCGCGGTGCGAGCGGTGGTTGTGGGCGCCGATGGTGGTCTGGTACATCCCGGTCATGAACGCCGAGCGGCTGGCCGAGCAAACGGGCGCCGTGGTGTAGAATCGAGAATACCGTACCCCTTCGGCGCCAGCCGATCGAGGTTGGGCGTCTGCACTTCCCTGGTTCCACAGCAACCGAGATGATTGCCGAAGTCTTCGGCGATCAGCCAGAGGAAGTTCGGCCGATCTGCGCCATGAGCATTGGGAAGAACCACGATCCCGAGGGCACAAGCGGCTACCGTCACTGAGACTCGGATTCGTGCATTCGCTCGCATTGAACTCATCCATCCGGAGGGCCGCCGCACAAACCCGCCGGGCATGGCAGCCTGACACTCGGCCGGTTCGTCCGAGTGTACCTGATCCCGGAACAGACCGCATCATTGCGGGGCCGATGGAACGAGCGTACTCTCAGACCGGTGAGACGCAAGAAGCTTTCGCTCGGAGAACGGACCGTGCATAGGATCACGATCAGGAGATGTGAAGGCATGACGTTTTTCATGATCCTTCTTGGCCTTGTGTTCAGCGTGCAGGCCGCGCCGCCTGGCGATGCGACTGGACCGTTCCCACCCCTGGAGCGTGCGAGAGCGCTGCGTTTCGAGCTGGGAGGGATTGCGCGGCGGTATCTTGACGCCGTCACGACAAGCTGGTTGCTGCCGGGCCCCGATGCCAACCCTGCCATGCTTGCCATGCTTGCGGATCGAGACCGGCCGCCGTACCGAGACCTGTTGCCCTGGTCGGGCGAGTTCGCCGGCAAGTATCTGACCGGTGCAACGCAGGTGATGAACACCACCGGAGACCCCGCGCTGCGTCGTCACCTGGAACGATTCGTCGCCGAGCTGCTGACTCACCAGGACGCCGATGGCTATCTTGGCCCCTTCCCCAAAGGACACCGCCTCACCGGCTCTGCGCCCAACATCCAGGGCAAGCCAGGAGCCACCTGGGACGCCTGGGGGCATTATCACATGATGCTCGGCCTGCTAATCTGGCATGACGCCACTGGAGACCCTGCCGCCCTGGCCGCCGCCTGCCGGATCGGCGACCTTTTTTGTGCTCGCTTTCTGGGCGACAAACATCCTCGCCTGGTTGACACGGGTTCGACCGAGATGAACCTCGCTCCGGCTCACGCGCTCTGTCTTCTGTTCTGGAAGACCAAGGAGAAACGTTATCTCGACCTAGCCGAACAGATCGTGAGAGAGTTCGCCGCCGTTGATCCGTCGGGAAAGCCGCTGGCTGGCGATTACTTCCGACGCGGCCTGGCGGGCGATGATTTTTATCGCCTTCCCAAACCCAGGTGGGAGAGCCTTCACCCGGTTCTCTGCCTGGCAGAGCTGGCGCGGATTGTTGGTAAGGGTAACGGTAATGTGAGCGGCCAGTACGGAAAAGCGTTCGCGAATCTTTGGTGGAGCATTGCCCGGCTGGACCGGCACAACAACGGCGGGTTCTCCTCCGGTGAACAGGCGCAGGGCAACCCCTACCACTCCGGCGCCATCGAAACCTGCTGCACCATCGCCTGGATGGCCATGACCGTTGAGATGCTGCGCCTGAGCGGTGACCCGCTCGCCGCCGACGAGCTCGAGCTCTCAACCTTCAATTCGGCGATGGGGCTGTTCTCTCCCACGGGACGCTGGAGCACGTACAATACCCCCATGGACGGGGTCCGCAAGGCAAATTTTCACGACATCGTTTTCCAGTCACGCCCCGGTTCACCCGAACTGAACTGCTGTAGCGTCAACGCCGCGCGAGGCCTGGGGTTACTCTCGGAATGGGCCTTGATGCACGACGCGAAGAACGACGCCCTGGTTCTCAACTGGTACGGACCAGGCCAGCTCTCGGCACAACTTGGATCTGGAACGGCCGTGAGATTGACGATCGATACCGACTACCCCCGATCGGGCCGAGTCCGGATCAAGGTCGATCCCGACCGACCTGGCCGATTCACCTTGAGGCTGAGAGTTCCCCACTGGTCGAATCACACCGGGATCGAGGTCGACGACGAGCCGGCACGCAGCGTAAACCCTGGCACGTATCTTGATCTGACCAGAGGCTGGAAGCCCGGCAATGTCGTCACCCTGAAGCTTGACATGGCAGTTCATCTCTGGGCCGGCGAGCGCGAATGCGCGGGACGAGCTTCGCTCTATCGCGGCCCGATAGTGCTCGCTTACGACCGACGATTCAACCCGGACATGCCAGACGATCCGCCGCCCTTTGATGCCAGCCACACCGAGCCGAGCCTCTGCGAACAACGAGGCCCCCAGCCTCCTTTTGTACTTGTCAAGCTTGGCACGACCGGCCGACCGCTCTTTCTCTGTGATTTTGCCAGCGCGGGTGTTGACGGCTCGTCCTATCGGTCCTGGCTTCGCGCCCTTCATGCCACGCCAATCGAGTTCACTCGTGACCATCCCTGGCGCAGCCGACCATTGGTCCGGGGCCAGGCTTCCGATTGACCGTCCTCCCGTCCATGTGAAAAGCTCGCAGGCGAGTTGTCCATCGTGAGGTGACCATGCCAATCAAGGTGATCGGCGCCGGACTGGGACGAACCGGCACTTTTTCTTTGAAGTCTGCCCTGGAAGAGCTTGGCTTTTCCCGGTGCTATCACATGGTTGACGTCCTTGCGAACCTGGACCATGCCCGGGTCTGGAACGCCGCCGCACGGCGCGAGCCTGTCGACTGGGACGCCTTGTTCCAGGGTTATCAGGCGACCGTGGACTGGCCAAGCTGCAGTTTCTATGAAGACTTGATGCGGCATTACCCCGAGGCCAAGGTGATCCTTACCGTGCGTGATCCGGCGAGCTGGCATGAACAGCGCCCGGCAAACGATTTACCACGCCCGCCATGCCTTCCCTCGCTGGTTGCCGCCTCCGCCCAAGATGCGCGAATATCTGCGAATGCTCGACGCGGTGATCTGGAACGGTATGTTCGACGGCAGGTTCGCGGACAAGACACATGCCATCGACGTTTTCAACCGGCACAACGAACAGGTTTGCCGCGTGGTACCTACCGAGCGGCTGTTGGTCTACGACATCAAGGAGGGATGGGCTCCTCTTTGTGCATTCCTCGGCGTGCCCGTTCCTGACGGGAAACCATTTCCGAAATTGAACGACGCCCGCGAATTCCGTACCCGGATCGACCGCGCCGCACTCCGCGTTCGAACGATCGTATACTCGGTGCTAACAGTCCTGGCGATACTCCTGGCAGGGCTCGTGAAGTACTTCTGGGGGTGACTCGCAAAGTCGGGGCTTTCCACAGATTGGTTCCAGGTTAGCGAGACGGTGCGCGGTCATGAAGGTTTCGGATCGCGGTCCACGAGTGGCGCTTTGCGTTCGACGATCGATGGACAGATCTCGGCCATCTCTCGGTTCAAGGCCACGAAACCTTTCCATTTCTCCGGCACATTGTCTTCATAAAAGATCGCCTCGACGGGACACTCGGGAACGCACGCATCACAATCAACGCATTCATCAGGATGGATATATAGCATCTGATCGCCCTCGTGAAAGCAATCACACGGGCAGACAACAACACAGTCAGTGTATTTGCAACCGAAGCAAGGTTCCGTCACCACATAGGCCATGGTTCTCCCCCGAGTGAATATCGGAAATGGAACGAGGTTCTCGCCGCCAGTCGGGTAATGCCTTTTCCTAGATGCCAGCGGCCAGAAATTGACTGAATCCGTTAGAATGCAGCGAGGCTTGTCTGCGAGGGTCTCGCGCCCTTGCCAGCCGCAAGGCGGCAACCAGAGCGGAATGGAGCGATCAAGATGCCAACGGACGAGACTCAGGGCGCCTGGTCGTCCCTCGTTCTGCTGGAAAGGCTCCGTGCCGGAGACGAACAAGCCGCCGAGGCTGTGTTCTGCCGGTACTTCAAACGCCTCACCTTGCTCGCTCGAAGCAGGATCTCGTCTCGGCTGGCGCGCCGCACAGACCCCGAAGACATCGTACTGTCGGTCTATCGCAGTTTCTTCGTGGAAGTGCGAGAGGGCCGTTTCGTATTGAGCCGCGGTGGAGACCTCTGGCGCTTGCTGGCCTCCATCGCCAAGCATAAACTGCTCCGTCAGGCCAGACGCGAACTTGCCGGCCGCCGCTCGATCGACGCCGAACTGCCCCTCGATCAAGTTGACGAAGGGCGGTTCCTGAGGCGAGTGAATGAGCCGACACCAGAGGATGCCGTTGCCCTGGCGGACGAGCTGGAGCACATCTTTTCAAGTCTGGGTGCCTTGGAGAGAAGGGTGCTGGAATTACGATTGCAGGCAGCGCAGCTCTCGGAAATCGCCAGGGACACGGGGCGTTCGGAGCGCACGATTCGACGTACGCTGGTTCAGATACGCGAACTCATGGCACAGCGACTGGAAAATGCCTGACGCCGATTTTGAATCGCGCATTCACGATTTTGAGCAGTCATGGCAACGAGATCGTCCGGGTGAGATTGCCGATTTTCTGCTGCGCACCCCCGCGTTGCCGTCACTAGAGCGACACGCGCTGCTCGTGGAGCTGATCTGCGTTGACCTGGAATTTCGCTGGCGGCAATGCTCTCGCAATCCAGTTTCTCGTGATCGGCGACTGCTGGAGAGCTATGCCGCGCAGTTCCCCGAGCTCGGCACCCTCGATCGGTTGCCGATCGAGCTCATCGGTGAAGAATACCGGGTAAGGCGGGTCTGGGGTGACCGCCCAAAGCATGCAGAGTTCTTCTCGCGCTTCCCGGCGCGGCACGAGCAGCTTCGAAACGGAACTGCCGCGGATCGATCGCGAGATCGACGAGGAACTGGCCGGCTCGTGCAGCAATGGTATCAAGTCGCCCGCGACGAGTGCTTGTGCAATCCATGCCAAGTTTGAGCAAATACGCGGCATTCCATTTTTCTCGCATCAAGACATCCTGCTCAAACGTATGATTGGCGCGGGCAAGATGGGGAAGGTTTATCAGGCGTGGCACCACAACTTGAAACGCGAGATCGCCGTGAAGTTCCTTCGCAAAGGCTTGTTGCACAAGCCGCCCTTGGTTCAGCGATTCATTGGTGAGGCGATCACCATCGCCAAGCTGCATCACCCGAACATCGTGGGTATCCACGGGCTTGGCCGCACTCCCAGCGGCGCTTATTTCATCGTCATGGAGACTCGTCACGGGTCCAGACCTTGGTCTCCTGGCCAGGCCGAACGTCATCTCGGTGGAAGACGCCATCTCGTGGGCAATGGAGCTTTGCGACGCTCTCGAGGTATGCGCATGCGCAGGGGATTGTCCACTGTGATCTCAAACCCGCGAATCTCTTACTCGATGAGCACGGGGGGCTGCTCGTCACGGACTTTGGTCTTGCGCGCTCACTCACCGGGCACACGGCCTGGGCCGCCGAGGTCGAAGGGACCGCACCGTTCATGGCGCCGGAACAGATTTCCCGCTATTGGGGACCCATTGATATCCGAACGGACGTTTATGGAATCGGGGCGGTCCTTTACACGCTGCTCACCGGCCGTCCGCCCTGGTCAGGCCGGAGGCTGCCGGATATCCTTGCCAAGGTGGTGAGTGCCGCGCCGGTCATTCCGCCTTCGAGTCTCCGTCCCGACTTGCCGCAGCCCTTGAGTGATTTCTGCCGGAAGTGCCTTTCCAAGGCAGCAGGGGCCCGCTATCAAAACGTACAAGAAGTTCGCTCGGTTTTGGCCATGCTGAACGGCGGGAATCTCGAATCACCCCGGGCCCGCGGTACGCGGTAGCCGCGCGGCGGTTGGCGGCAGGTCGGGCAGGGGGGTGGTCCTGCCGGTCTGGTACCAGTAAGCGGTCGTCGAGACGTCGTCGGATCGGCTGTTGGCGTGACCGTGCTCGATGGTCACGCGGATCGATTCGGTAAAGGGAATTGGGTCGGGGACGTGGAAGCGATAGACGGTCCACTTCGCTCCCTTGCGGTGCATGGGAACACTCTGGTTGCAAGGCACCGCGTCGCCGTCCTCGGGCCGCCAGGCATTGCGAGGGTTGCCGAAGAAGGGATAAGCGAACGGCCGGCCGTAGCACCACGCGCCCAGGAAGTAGTCTTCCGAGCCAGTGCCGTGGATGGTTGGCCTGGTGTCGCCATCGACGAAGATCATGTCATCCCCCTCGCCCCACCACTGGTCGTCATTCTGGACGATGTGCTGGACCACGCCCAGGTACGTGCCGCGCCCTTTTGCGTCCAGGATCAGGTAATTCCCCTCGCCGGTTGTGTTGGGCTTGCCATTGACCTCGCGTGAGAACTGGTCCTGGCCTTGCCGCTTGAATCCCTGGGTGGGAAACTCCTGGCGATAATGTGCGTGGAACCGGCCCGTGCCCCGCACCGGTGAAGTGTCGCGATAGGCGCGGTAGTCAACCTGATAATAGAAGGCTCCCACTGGGTTATTCCCCTGGTTTTCAATGGTCACCTTGGCCCCTTTTTCATAGGGCATATACCAGTAGCTGTTCATGGCCTTTTGCTTGCCAATGGCCATTGGCAAGGCGGCATACTCGGTGTACTCGCCGTGGCCCGTGCCGAAGAAGTCGCCGATCGGGGCCAGGATTGATGGAGTGGCGTCGCCGTCCCAGTACACGCGGAGAACCAGCTTGCGCAGGTGGTCCGTTTCCTTGCTGGCGACGGTAACCCAGAAATGGTGAATCGCTCCCGGGCCGCTGAGCTCGGCCAGGGTCCGGGTCTCGCCGGGCATGATGGGCTTGTCCTGGCGGCCGTCGGCATTAGCGCCGGAGGGATCGAAGGACGAGACGCGGCCGGCTCGAAAGTCGTTCAAGATGGCCAGCTCCGAAAGCATTCCCGATCTGCCTGATGCATCGCCCGCACGTTCAACCGCAATCTGGCCGCTGTCTCCTCGCGCCGGGGGAGACTGGCCACGAAACAACATGAGAGCCGCTCCGGCGACCGCCAGGCCCAAAGCAAAGGGTAACAAGACCGAGGTTTGGCGCTTCATGGAATCTGACTCCGAAGTGAAGAGGTTGAACGCCGAGAGTCGAGCACACTTGGCGGCGAAGCGGCTAAAGTTCAATCTACCTGCGCCGGCAGGTTGCCATAAGACCACGGTTTACCTTGAAACGGCGGCAGTGCAGGAGGGCTGGGAATTGGGCCGGGCTTCAGCTTCGCCGAGAGGTCGATCAAGGCCTCGGCGATCCGCCGGCCGGCGGCCGGCTCGAGGTTGCTGTAGCTGGTCAGCCTCGTCTCGTATCCTCCTCCGCGCGGCCCTAAAGCCTCCTCGGTGGGAACATAACCGATCGCGTCGTTGGCCAGCGACACCGGGAACGCGAAGGGAAACTTGCTGCGCGCTTTCATGTCCAGGCCGAATTGACAGAAGTACTCAGCGGGACAGGCCAGAAACACGGCAGGTCCAACCTGCACGGCCTGGACCTCGACCGGCGCCACCGGCTCTCGGGCCATTCGAGCATCCAGCACCACGGTCTCCTTGGCGAAGATCCACTCAGTCGCGTCGGCCGACTTGGGGTCTTTCTCTACGATCTTGAGCGCTTGCGCCACATGCTCAGGCCGCGGCCTGCGACGCTTGATGTTGAGCACGTGGGTCTCGGCGGTCAGGGGCGAAAGCGGTCCTGTTCCTTGCTCCATCGCCAGGAGCGCCTCGAGCGCCTCGGCCCCCACGCGTCCCCCCACGAACCGGGCAGACACCTCGCCGAATTGCTTGATCTGGTGGGGACTACGGTTGTTCGACCTGGGTCACGTCTCCCGCGGCGCCTGGCAGAAACACGACCACCGCCTGATCGCCCATGAGACCTCGGATCGTCTTTTCAATGTAATAAACATAATCTGCCGAGATCCCACCCGGACCGGTCGTTGCATGGCAGGCGAAGTTGACGATGCAGCCCAGGAATTTCCCCTCCGCGCTCCAGGCGCCCAGAACGCCGACCTGGGGATCGGTCGGTCCGGCCGGCTCGATGATGCCGGGGTTGCCTTGTCCCGGGTGCGTCATGGAGAAACCGTCTTTCATCCGAAATCGGCGATTGAACGCGACCTTGTCTTCGCTGCCGGAGGCCACGCCGCATCGCGCAGGAGCGCGGCGGGCGTCGGCCGTGCACACCGCGTCCACAATCCCGTGTTCGACCTTTGCCAGGTAATCTGGATTGGCGCAAACGGTTCGCTCGTGAACAAGCGACCGCACCAGGGGTGAGGCGTCGTCGAACTCGCCGGGCAGGTAGTATCCGATCGGCCCTCCCGAATGCGTGTGCGAGGCACTGATCAGGATCGATTCGGGCTTGATCCCACACTTCTTGCTGATTGCGCCGCGTACGGTTTGAACCGTCTGACGGCGGATGAAGAGGGCGTCGATGCCGACGATGGCCACCCGCGTCTTGCCGTCGTCGAAAACGGCCGCGCGAACCTTGCAGGGATCGTGGAAAGCCCGATGGTAAGCCTTGCCGTATCCTCCGGGCTGCTCCATGCCGATCGCCGGCGAGATGTCTTGTTCCGCGAAGCCGGCCTTGAATTCCCGGTTTTCAGCCGCGGACGCCACGGCGGCATGCGCGGCGAGAATCGTCAATACCGCGGCACGCAGGCCCATCCGTCCCGAACGTGAGTATGGCATGGCAAGGCTCCTGTTCCGATCGGTGATGATAGCCTCAACCTGTTTTTCCAAGAGGGCCGACTCGACTGACGCATGACCGAATCCATCCTGCCTGGGCCGCCGCACGACGTCAAGTGAGGCCATATATGCAGACGTTTTAGTTTCGGGCCGAGGGTGTGCCCGGAAGCGGTGTTGATCGATTATACTGCTCTTTTTCCATGTTGAGGGCGATCATGAATGAGCGAGGAACCTCGGCAATCGACACGTCCTCCGAGCTGGAGCTTCCCTGGGGACCAGGCTCGAGACTGAGGCTGGATCTTCCCGCAAGCGTGGCTGTCGGCACATCCGCCGTGATCTGGCCCGACCTGCGAGGCGCGCTTGATGATTATCGAAGGGCGCTCGATTGTGCGCTCGACGAGCCTGTGGAATCAGCGCGTCTGGAAGACACTGTGGGGCCAGACTCGACGATCGCGATCGTGGTCGATGACCCGTCGCGGTGGACACCCGTGCGTGAAGCCCTGCCCATCGTTCTGGGCCGGCTGCAGGCGGCGGGTGTGCGTAAGGAGAACGTGACGATCAGCGTTGGAGTCGGCCGTCATCATGCCGTCGATCCTCCCTCGATGAAAACGCGCGTGGGCGATGAAATCGCCGCCGCTTACCGCTGCTTCAGTCCCCCGGTCGATGATCTTTCGGCGTACGTCGACCTCGGGACAACCGAGCAAGGAATTCCTGTCCGAGTCTTCCGGCCCGTGGCCGAGGCTGATCTACGGATCATGATTGGTTCCGTCTTGCCGCACCTTCAGGCCGGGTTTGGGGGCGGATACAAGCTTGTCTTTCCGGGAACCAGCCATCGGACCACGCTGGGTGCGCTGCATCGCCAGGGATTGACAAGCAACTCTGACGCGGCCCGCTTGCTCGGCGGAGACGCGGCGAGCAATCCGATGCGGCTGGCGATCGGCCAAGCGGCTGGGTTACTGGGGCCGAGCTTCTCGATGAGCCATCTGATCGGCGGCCCTGATCAAGTCTTGCAGGTGAGCGCGGGCAGGCCCGAGCCCGTTCAGGAGATCCTGTCCCGCGAGGCCCGACGGCGGTTTCGCGCCCCGTCTTCCGTGCCCGCCGACATCGTTGTGGTGGGCAACCACCCGTGGCCGGGCGACCCGATGCAAAGCTTCAAGGTGTTGTTGCACCATCGCGAAGCCGCCAGGCCGGGCGGGGTTCTGGTGGGACTCTTCTGGACCGATCCCGCAGAGATCGACCGGTCGTTCCCTCGCGCGGCCTCGCGCGTGATCGCGGCTGCGGGCGCGCCTGGCGGCTGGGCCATTCGCCGCCTGGTTCCATTTGCCGAACGTGTCATGTCGGCCGCGGGCTCACCCAGCGCCTTCATGCTTCGCTGGGCGCGCGAGCTGGTGGTTGACCGCACCGTGCTGGTGTTCTCTCCGCCTCTCCACGATCGGCTTGGCCCCCGGCTGGGTCCCGTTTGCCTCTTCGCCGACTTGCCCGCGCTCTGGACGCATGCGCTCAGTTCGTTGGGGAAAGGACAAGAAAACCCACCGCGAATTCGAGTATTCCCTCAAGGAGGATTGACGTACGTTCCAAGCGAATTCTCATTTGAGCCCTAAACCACTTCTCGCCGACCAACGCTGCGGCTTTATCGACATTGAATAGTTCAGGTCATTCAAAGAACCGCGCGAGCCTGACCCGGAATTCGCCCAGAATCTCGGGAACCGTGAGATCGTCCTCTGGTCCAAGCTTCTGCGGAGCGCGATCGGCGTGAAAGATGTGGGCAAGACGCGCCTCGGGATCGAGAACGATGACGACGGTAACGCCAACCTCCAGGTACTCATGGACCTTCTTGATAATATCCCGCCAGCGGTCGCCCGGCGAACAGACTTCGACGATGAGGTTGGGCGGGATGCCCAGGTAACCCTCGGGAATCGGCCCCCTGGGTAAGCGCTCAAAGCCGTAAAAGGATACGTCCGCACCACGAACTGTATCGGGCTCTCGCTCCGTGATCACGCCGGAATCGTTGCTGAGGACGTGGCCAAGGTCGTGTTCGTCGGCATGCCTCCGGAAAAGGTAATATGCTTGACCGCAAACTTGACCGTGACGCGGAGTCGGTGGGGGCATCGCGATAATCCTTCCCTGAACGAGCTCTTCCGGATAGCCGGGATCGGGCTTACGACCGAATTCTTCGGCGGTGAGAAGGGGTAGAGCGGCGGCGGTCGCCATGGTCGTGCCTCCATGAGATCATTGGGATCAGACGAATTCATTTTCGCGGAATCGATACTGGGTATCAATGCGAGGTGCTGGCGTCGACATGGTTCCGGAACCAGAGCTCGAGCATCACCAGCGCCCAGAGCCGGTGTCCATGTTCGCGGCGGCCTTCGACGTGCTCGGCGACAAGGGTGCGCACGCTGTCGGGGCGGAGCAGGCCACGGTCGAGTGGCGGTACTGGGACTTCCTTTGGTGTCGGACTGAACTGTAAAATCAAGCAACAGGGTTATCCTCACCTGGTTCCAGACGCGTCCGTCGTATTCTTGGTGTTAATGCAATGATGCCCTTGATCGAGTCGAATCGGGCCCAAGTGGCTGAGCTCTGTCGTCGTCATCACGTTCGGTCTCTCCAGTTGTTCGGATCGGCTGCACGGGGTGCTTTTGATCCAGAGACCAGCGACCTCGACTTCTTGGTTGAGTACCTGAACGTGCCTGAGAGTGAAGGCGCCGATTGCTTTTTCGGGCTGCTCGCCGATCTGCGAGAATTATTTGGTCGGGAGGTCGATCTTGTAGAGACCGCGGCCATCCGAAATCCCTATTTCCTGAGATCGATCGCGAAGGATCGGGTGGTTCTGTATGCGGCTTGAGGCACTCAAGTATCTTCACGACATCGAGCAGGCCGCGCACCTGCTAACCCGGTTTTCCTCGGGAAAATCGCTGGCCGAGTACCAAGCTGACCCGTTGCTGCGTTCCGGTATCGAACGCCAGTTCATCATCATAGGAGAGGCTCTCAGCCGGTTCATCAAACTCGAACCGGAACTTGGCCTCACAATCACCGGTCATCGTCAAATCATTGATTTCCGGAACATTCTCGTTCATGGCTACGATGTCATCCGTGACGAACGGGTGTGGGATATTGTTGAGCACCACCTTCCCGTCCTGATTGAGGAAGCCGCAGTCCTCAAGAAGCAGGGCGACGAAGAGAATCCTCCCGAGTCATGATGTTGATCCGGATTCCAGGTGGTTCCGAAACCAGAGCTCGAGCATCACCAGCGCCCAGAGCCGGTGTCCATGTTCGCGGCGGCCTTCGACGTGCTCGGCGACAAGGGTGCGCACGCTGTCGGGGCGGAGCAGGCCACGGTCGAGAGTCGATCGGTCGAGCAGAATGGCCTGGAGCTCTTGCTTGAGTTCGGCCTGAAACCAGCGGCCAACGGGAACGCCGAATCCCATCTTGCGACGGCTTTTGATCGGCTTGGGCAGAAGCTCGGCGAAAGCCCGCTTGAGGACGACCTTGGATCGGCCGGGGCGAAATTTCAGCTTGCGGTCCAGGGGCATCGCCGAGGCCAGCTCGACAACCCGGTGGTCTAGAAAAGGCCCCCGGCATTCGAGGCTGTGCGCCATGCTCGCCAGGTCGACCTTGAGCAAGAGATCGCCAGGCAAGTACGTCAGGATGTCGCCCACCATGGCTCGAGTCACCGGATCTCGGCGGCCGGCCATCGCGCAGGCCTGTCGAAGCAGTAACGCCGGATCAGCCGGGGTTTGCTCGGCTTGGAGCGCGGCCGCCGTGGCCAACAGATCGAGCTGAGCGTCGGCATAAAGCGACAGCCGGCCGACCTCGTCGAACGTGGTCATCCAGCCTAGATAACGCGCCGAGGCCGGCTCGTTGATCCGCTCGAAGATCCGCTCGAGCGAGCGAAGCCGGGACTTGGACTTCCCTGACCGGGGCAGGACGCGGGTCATCGTCCCACCAATCAAGCGGCGGGGCGCCGCCGGCAGGCGATGAAAAAGCTCGGTTAAGGCGAGTGCGCGGTAGCGATCGTAACCGCCGAAGAGCTCGTCGCCGGCGTCTCCCGTGAGCGCCACGGTGACCGCGCGACGCGTCTCGCGGGCCACGTGCCAGGTTGGCAGAGCCGAGCTGTCGGCGAAGGGCTCATCGAACTGCCATGCCAGGGCCGGCAGTGTTTCCCATGCCCGAGGCTCGACGATGAAGGTTTGATGCTCGGTGCCCAGGTGGCGTGCAGCCAGCTCGGCATACCGGGTTTCGTCATAGGCCGGGTCGGGAAATCCGATCGCGAACGTCTTTACCGGCCGGCTCGAAGCCTGCTGCATCAAGCCGACGATGATCGTCGAATCAATGCCCCCGGACAGGAATGCTCCCAGCGGAACGTCGGCGATCATCTGCTCGCGCACGGCATCGCTCAAAGTCGCGCGGAGTTCGGCGATATCTTCCTCGATCGGCCGGCGCACCTCGCGATTCCAGTCCGGGCTCCAGTACCGCTCGATTTCAACCCGATCTTCGTGCCAGACCGCGTAATGGGCCGGCGGCAGCTTGTGCACTCCCTCGAGGATGGTTCGAGGGTGGGGCACGTAGCCGTAGGTCAGGTACTCGTCGACCGCCAGCGGATCGACCCGGCGGGGCATGTCTTGCTCCGACAGCGCCAGAAGCGACTTGAGCTCGCTGGCGAAGACCAGGCGGGTACGGTCGTGGCGATAAACCAGTGGCTTCTGGCCCAGCCGGTCGCGTGCCAGGATCAACCTGTGGCGGGGAGCGTCCCAGATCGCCAGTGCGAACATCCCCCGCAAGAGCGCGAACATCCCGGTCCCCTCGTCCTCGTAGAGATGAACCAAGACTTCGGTATCGCCCTTGGAGCGGAGAGTGTGACCCCTGGCCTCGAGCCTGCGCCGCAGCGAGGGGAAGTTGTAGATTTCTCCATTGAAAACGGTCCAGATGGTGCCGTCTTCATTGGAGAGGGGCTGATGCCCTCCGGCCAGATCGACGATCGCCAGGCGGCGAAACCCGAGCGCGGCATGATTGTCGCGATAGACGCCCGAGTCATCCGGCCCGCGGTGGGCGATCCGGTTCATCATCGCCTCCATCTGTTCGGAGGCGAGGGCATTCTTGGAGTCGGTCCAGACCGCGCCGCAGATTCCGCACATGGGGTTTTGCCTCGGAACGACGATTTGTGGTCTGGCGCAGATTGCCTTCTTGTGTATGTGAACCACGTGACGGTCCCCGCCATGCCTTCGATTGTCGCTCGATTGGAAAAGTCTTGCCAGTGTCGATCATTCGACTTGAGTCCGTGTTGGGTCACTTCTGGACTGGCGATCGACTTTCGGCTGCAATGGTTCTTTCCAAACGAGTCACCTCGGGATGGGCCTGACGAGACGTTAATCAGCAACCCGTCGCACGCCGAGGGATCGAATCCCCGCCCAGGACCCCGCTTTCATGCAGGAACCAGAGACACCACACTCCCAGTCTGCCTCCGCGAAATTGCAGTCGATCGTGCGCCAGGGATTTCAGCGGTTGGCCGCGCTCTGGGCAACGCCAGGGGTGGGACGGGTAGTGCTTTGCAGCCCGGTTGTCGGCTTCATCGCCGGATTGGGGGCCGTGGCGTTCCTGGTGTGCTTGCAGGCAATGTACCACTATGTGCTCGGGGGCCTGCTGCACTTTCACATGCCGCCGACACTCGAGGGGGAGGCCGGCCCGGTCACTTATCCGTGGCCCTGGTGGCTGGTTATCCTCGTGCCGGCGGTGGGAGGGCTGATCTCAGGCATCCTCGTCTTCACCTGGGCGCCCGAGGCCGAGGGGCATGGCACCGACGCCATGATCCGGGCCTTTCATCAAGGAGGAGGCAGAATCCGGGGCAGAGTGCCGTTGATCAAGTCGGTCGCCTCGATCATCACGATCGGCACTGGAGGATCGGCCGGTCAGGAAGGTCCGATCGCTCAGATCGGCGCGGGCTTCGGGTCGTACCTGGCCGGGGTTCTCAAACTCCCCTCCAGCGAGCGGCGACTCCTGATGCTGGCCGGCGCGGCCGGTGGTGTGGGAGCGATTTTCAGGGCGCCGCTCGGCGGCGCGCTGTTCGCCGGCGAGGTCCTCTATTCGTCCACTGCCTTCGAGTCGGCGGCGCTTCTCCCCTGCCTAGCCAGCTCGATCGTCGCCTACTCGACCTTCGCGCTTTTCATCACGCCAAAACCGATCTTTAGCCTGCCTGAGCTCAGCTTCCAGGGACTTCGTGACTTGCCCCTTTACGCGGGCTTGACCTTGGTCTGCGCGGCCATGGGCTGGCTCTATGTTCGCGTCTTCTACGGCATGCGAGACAAGGTCTTCAATCCTATGCCGATCCCCAAGAAGTTCAAACCCGCGGTGGGAGGCATGCTTTTGGGGTTGGTCGCCGTGGCATTCCCCCAGGTGATGACCGGCGGATACGGCTGGGTGCAATGGGGCGCGATTGGCATGCCGCCATCGCTCACACTTTCTGGCGAGACAAGTTTTGTTCCCCACTTGGGGATCCGGATGCTCTTCTTGCTCGCGGT
Organism: uncultured Planctomycetaceae bacterium; assembly: GCA_963813575.1. Taxonomy (GTDB): domain Bacteria; phylum Planctomycetota; class Planctomycetia; order Isosphaerales; family Isosphaeraceae; genus Aquisphaera. Next base: position 28,041 of record CAWFAF010000037.1, on the reverse strand, counting down.
CCTGAAGATCGTCGCCACGAGTTTTACCATCAGCTCTGGCGGCAGCGGGGGCGTCTTCGGGCCGTCAATGCTGATCGGCGGCATGATCGGTGGCGCCTATGGACAGCTCATGGCTTCGCTCCTACCGATCGGCCACATCGACCCGGCGGCTTTCGTGCTCGTCGGCATGGGAGGGTTCTTCGCCGGGGTCTCGAAGACGCCGCTGACCTCGATCGTGATGGTCAGCGAGATGACCGGATCGTACAGCCTGCTGGTTCCCTTGATGCTGGCCTGCGGGCTGAACATGGCAATCTCGCGCCGGTGGACGATCTACGAGGAACAGGTGGCCAGCCCGATCGACAGCCCGGCGCACCAGGGAGACTTCGTGGTTGACGTCCTTGACCGGATTCAGGTCGGAGACGTTCCCATCCGCACGGAGGGGATCGAAAGCATTGTCGCCACGACGCCGTTCAGCGAGTTGATCCATCGAGTGGCCCGATCGAACGAAACCCTGTTCCCCGTGGTCGATGGACAGGGAAGGCTAACGGGAATCTTCAGGTTGCGCGATCTTCGTCTGGCCCTGGTGGGCTCCGACTGGGGACCTCTCGTGCTGGCCTATGACCTGGCGACTCGCCCCGCTCCCTCGGTCACGCCCGAGGATACGCTGCACACCGCGCTGCGACGGATGACCGAGCTCAATATCGAAGGGATTCCCGTCGTCCATCCCGATGACGCGACCCGCATGATCGGGGTTCTGAGCCGGCAGCAGTTGACGGCCGCCTATACCTCGCTGATCCAGTCTCTGCGCGCCCCGGGCACGAGCGAATCGGGCAAAGCGAAATCCTGATCGAGTTTGACCGGCTTGGGTTCTCCGCTCCTGCCACTGGAGATACGTCCCATCCAGCCGTCAAACGACGAGATCGTCGCTCGGAAGAGCGCCCAGGCGACTACTGATGCCACCAATAGCCAGGCGAGTTCATAGGGGAACAGCTTCCGCAGAGGCGAGAATGTTGGATTGAACATCGGTGCCAATGTGACGATCGGCCCTGCGATCGGGCTGATCGCTCCCAGGCCTTCCGCCAGAGGTCGGTCAGACCGCAAGAGCATGATCTCGGCGATGGTCGGCACCACGAAGGTAATCATGCCGTATGCTGCGACCGTCGCGAAAAGAACGCAAGCCTGGCGAGTGAATCGAGTCGCCAAAAATAATGCCAGGCTCACGAACGCCCCTCCGTAAAGAAGAATCTGGCTCAGCACCAAGACAGGAGCCGCGAGCCGCTCCCACGGGCTGAGGTCAAACGGGCGCGGAGGAAATCCTGGTGGGACAAAAGGCTGGGCCGGCGCGCCGGAGGCCAGGACGACGGCCGACAGTGTCGGCAACAAGGCGATCAAGGGAACCACGCGGAAGGCGCTCCACCATTTTCCCAGCACGATCGTCCGGGCGGACAGCGGCGTGGTCAAAAGCACGTCGAGACCGTTCCGGTCTTCACCCTGTTTCTCAGGCCACGCCGATCCGGCCCGCACGGCGACCGCGAGAAGTCCGATCCCGGCCGCGAAGCCTGGTACCGCGACAAGGTCGGGGTGGCCTACCTGGCCATTCCAGAATTCATGAATGCCGATGCCCATGGCGAACAGCGTGGCAAGGGTATAGACTACCCAGAAAAGACGGCCCCGGGCAGAACCCCTGGCCCGTCGCCACTCGCGCCAGAGCACCGGGTTGGCGTCGAGACTGGGACCAGGCCATCGGGGAATCCGATCGAGCAAGAAGGCCAGGATCGCCCGAAGCGAGCGGAATCGCCGCCGAGGAGCTTTCTTCTCCTTGAGCACCACGCGCCGGAGCGTGGCGATCATCGAGACCAGAAGACAAAGGGTGACGGTTGCCGCGATGCCCAGGAAGAACCAGGCGTCGTTCAAGTCTGTCGGTCCACTCCCGTTCCATCGCTCGATCAGCAGGAAATAGGGGTTGATGCGAGCCAGCCAGGCCGGCGGGCTTCGGTAACCGGAGAGCCACGTGACGATGACCCAGCTCAGGAGCCAGGCGCTGATGACTCCGTACGCCCATAAGAGTGTCGGTGCGGTTCTTCTCGTCCACAGCGATAGCCCCATCGCGACGGCGACGGCCAGCAGAATGGTCCCCAGCGTCACCGTCTCCATGGCGGCCACGAATTCAGGGTCGAGACTGCACCAGAGTAGAGCGAAGAGGGTGATCGGGATCGAGCTGAGCCAGATTGTAACTCCGGGAATGAGCCGAGCCGCGTAGGTTTCCAGCACGATGCGCCACGGCGACAGTTCCGTCGTCAGCACCGAGGCCAGCATCCCTCGCACGCGCTCACGGCTGAACGCGTCGGCCGCGCCTGCCGGCGCGAGGATCAGGGCGATCGTCAGATTGATGATGCAGAGGGCCCGCATATTCGGTTGCGCCAGGAAGAGCTTCGTGAAGGCAGGTGTCGCTCCTTGTTTGAGGTTCAACTGAAAAGCCCAGAAATACCCCCCCAGAAGAAAGCCCAGGACGAGCCCCGTCACCACCCGCAGGGCATACCCTGCCCTGCGACCGGCAACCAGTCGAGACTCGAAGCGAAGCACCGGTCCGATCTCGAAGGGCATAGCGGTGCTCCGAGACTTGCCTGTCTTTCCCAACCGATCGCCCGATCGCCGCGCAGTCAGACCAGTGAGGATCAGGACTCAGGGTCTGGGCGCCTCGGCCGTGGGCATGGGCTCGATGGTAATGCCGCCGTTGCTCGTATCCAGCTCAACCATGACACCGGAATCTGCTCCCGAGCCGACCACGCCAGCCAGTCGTCTGCTGCCGGCCTTGCCGCTTTTGGGCTGCAAGCCGGGGAAGCGGTTCGCCACGCTTCCATTGGAAGTGCTGGCGTCAAACTGAAACTGGGCTGTCGCGGGAAGCTTGAGGTCGATGCCGCCGTTGGTCGATTGGAGTTTGTGGCTGCCCTTGGCCAGCGATCCCACGAAGCCGACGTCGCCGTTGGTGGTCTCCGCGGCCACGGTTGCCTCATCGGCCGCGACTTTGATGGCTCCGTTAGTGGTTCTGAGGTCAAGCTTGCCCCTGCCCCCGGTTACGTCGATCTCGCCGTTGGACGATCGCGCCGTGACCTCGAGGGCAATCCCCGAGGCGCTGATCGCACCATTACTGGTCGTCAGCGAGAGCAGCGTGCTGGAGGGCACCCTGAGATCGATCGAGGCCCCAGAAGAGCCAAGGACGCGCGGACCAGTACGTTTGGCAACGATCCGGATGGTGTCTCCGTCCTGGCTATAATTCACGATCACGTTTTCCAGGTCTGCCTGAGCGGCCTCCATCGTGGCACCCGAGCCGATCTTGGTGACCACCGCTTCAACCTTGCCCTCCGAGACCGCCGTGGCAGTGATGGGGCCGTTGAAGGTGTCAACGATCACGGAAGGCTGGCCCGAAACCGAAAACGACCGCTGCTCGGCCTTCTCAGCCTTGACCAGGTTACCCATCACCGCAGCGCACCCCGCCATCGGCAAGAGCGGCAAGGCTGCCATAGCCAGGGTCAGACCTGATCTGACTCGCCGTGAAAAGTTGATTTGAAACATCTGGGATCTCCTGGGCGATGAATGCCGCCCGGCAGTCAACGGTGGGACTATACAAGGGGAATTCGAGTTGAAGAATAGAATATTGGTAGATGAGGAGATCCGAAAGGCGGCTCGCCCTTGCCGCCATGATCCTTAACAACAGTGCGCTTTCCCTGCGGGTCTTATCGTAGACACCGAGGTGCTAACGCAAAGGTCCGTCTGCGCCATTCACACGAACCGCCCCAGGTCTTCTCCCTTGGCCACGACCGTGATGCTGTCGGGCGTGATGCTCAGCCCGCAGGCGCGGTCCAGTCGATGGCGAAGTCTGCTGGGGCTAGCGTCCGACGAGCGGCAAACTTTATTCTGAATCATGAGTCACGGCGGTCGAAAAAGTACGCCCGAATGTCATCTACCCCTTCGAGGGGTTGCGAGGTGACTCCGACACAATCCGCATTGCCCCCTTGGTTTCGAACATGATCGAGTTCACACGCATCACCTCCGATCCAAACCGCATGGATGGCGAACCTTGCATCCGCGACCTACGCCTGACCGTTCGGCGCGTGGTCGAAGCCGTCGCGCTCTATCCTGATCGGAACGAGCTGAAGGCGGAGTACCCCGAACTAGACGATGAAGACATCCAGCAGGCTCTCGCCTATGCTGCCGCGTGTCTGGATGACAGGGTCCTTGCGTTGCCGATCACACCATGATCGCCAAGATGCTGTTGGACCAAGGCTTGCCTCGCTCGGCCGCGGAGCTTCTCCGTAACGATGGCATCGATGCCATGCACACCGGCGAGGTCGGCTTGGCAACCGCGGATGACTCATTGATCCTGTCCCGAGCGGATGCAGAGGACCGCATCGTGGTCACGCTCGATGCCGACTTCCACAAACTGATCGCTCTCACCGGTGCAACGCGACCCTCGGTGATCCGGGTCAGAATCAAGGGACTCCGCGGAGATGCGCTCGCGCGATTAATCCTGGCGGTCCTTCAATCGTGCCGAGACGATCTGATCCATGGGTGCGCTGATCTCGGTTCAGGAGCGCGGTGTTCGAATCCGGCGCCTGCCCCTGCCCAGGCCGTCTTGAAGGGTCTCTTGCAAGCCTTCACCTTTTCGTCCGGTCCATTCACACAAACCGCTCCAGGTCCTCTCCCTTGGCGACGACGGTGAGGCCCTCGGGCGTGATGGTCAGGCCGCGGGCGAGGTCGAGCTCGCGGTTCCAGCCGATCTCGAAGCCGGCGGGGACCTTCACATCCTTGTCGATGATGGCGCGGCGGACGCGGGCGCGGCGGCCGACCTCGACGCCGTCCAGGAGGATCGCGTCCTCGACCAGGGCGTAGCTGTTGACCCGCACGCCGGGCGAGACGATGCTGCGGTAGACCTGGCCTCCCGAGACGATCGCCCCCTGGCAGACGATCGAGTTGAACGCGGCACCGCGGCGATCGGGGTCGGTGTGCACGAACTTGGGAGGGGGATAGGGCGGCTGATAGGTGTGGATCGGCCAGTCCTGGTCGTACAGGTTCAGGATCGGGTCGATCGAGATCAGGTCCATGCTGGTCTGAAAATAAGCGTCCAGGGTTCCCACGTCGCGCCAGTAGGCGGCTGTCTTGCGGTTCTCGTCGCGGAACGGATAGGCGAAGATCCGCATGCCGGCGGCCAGCATCGCGGGGATGATGTCCTTGCCGAAGTCGTGGCTGCTGGCCTCTTTCCTGGCGGCGTCCTGGAAGAGCTGCTCGTACATGACGTCGGTATTGAAGACATAGATCCCCATTGACGCCAGCGACAGATCGGGCTGGCCCGGCATGGGGGGCGGGTCGTGCGGGCTTCTCCACGAAGCTGGCGATCCGCCGGCCGCCTTCGTCCACCGCGATCACGCCGAATTCGCGGGCCTGCGCCCGCGGCACGGGCAAGCAGGCGATCGTCAGGTCGGCCCGGTTGTCTCGGTGGTCGTCGATCATCCGGGCGTAGTTCATCTTGTAGATATGATCGCCCGCCAGGATGATCGTGTCGCGGGGGACGGCCTTCTCGATCGTGTAGACGTTCTGGTAGATGGCGTCGGCGGTCCCCTGGTACCACATCTCGGCCAGGCGCTGCTGGGGCGGGATCACCTCGATGTACTCGCCGAGCTCGCGGCAGAGGAACTTCCAGCCCAGGTCGATGTGCCGGTTCAGGCTGGTGGCCTTGTACTGGGTGAGCACCAGGACCTTGCGGAGGTCGGAGTTGATGCAGTTGGAGAGCGTGAAGTCGATGATCCGATAAATGCCCGCCGAAAGGGACCGCCGGCTTGGCCCGGTCCCGCGTGAGCGGCTCGAGGCGCGAGCCCCGGCCTCCCGCCAGGACGATCGCCAGCACATCGCGATACACCAGACCACCTCCGCTCACCGCACCAGTCTTGGGCGTTCACCACCCGGATGGATCACGGCCACTTCGATCATCCTACCCATTCTGCTCCGGATTTGACCTTCAAGCCAACAATGAAGTGGCTCGTGCGGTTGCATTGTCTTACAATGGAAAACCAGATCCTCCCCCCATGGCCTCGGTTTTCCGAGTCGCCAGCTCCTACCTGGCTTCGACCCTCCCTGAGGAATTTGACATGCCCATGATCGACCAACCGGCCAGCGGCCCCGATCTCACGCCGCCGCGAGTTCACCTGCCAGGCGCTCCAGTCGCTCACGGCCCTGGCCCTGATCGAGGGCCTGGCGGCGCACCGGCTCTTCGGCAACGACGTGCAGCCGATCATCGACGCCTGGTTCAAGGAGCTTGCACGCGATCAGCAAGGACGTGGCCGACCACAAGATCAAGGACGTCGAGTTTCAGAAGTCCCTCGAATCGCTGTACAGCCGGGTCGACCTGCCGGCCTTGCTCAAGACGCTCGACTTCGACCGGATGGCGGCCGGAGTGAATTATCCGGCCGTCGGGGCCGTGAGCCTGCCCGTCGACTTCACGCACGTCTCGGGCCTGCCCACGAACCTCGTCTTCGGCCGGCAGATCTTCGCCATGGCAAGGGGCGCTCGGTCATCCCGCACGGCCACGACAACATGGCCACCGGCTTCCTCGTCCTCAAGGGCAACCTCCGCGGCCGGCACTGGGATCGCGTCGAGGACCACAAGGACCATTACCTGATCCGCCCGACGATCGACCGCACCTTCAAGCCCGGCGAGTGCTCGACCGTCTCCGACCACAAGGACAACGTCCACTGGTTCACGGCCGAGACCGACCACGCGTTCATCTTCAACATCCACGTCAATGGAACCGACCCCGGCAACCCCAAGAACCCAGGCCGGGTCTACGTCGACCCGCTCGGCGAGAAGGTGGCGGGCGGGCTGATCAAGGCTCCCAAGATCACCTACGGCAAGGCCAACAAGCTCTACGGCTGATCGGTTTCTTGCCGAGCTTCGTCACTTGTTTTTCATCGATGTTTCGCCACGCTGAGCGCGTCGAATCAAGATCGGTCGGTGGCGAATCCTCCTCCTGCGGGGTCGCGCCTGCCACTGGGAGTTCCGTCGATATGTCTTCACTGCTTGTCTGGTCTGGCTTGTCCGTCGATCCAATTCGGCGCGGCGTTGCGTGCTATGTCACGATGTGCGCCATGGGTCGCTGGTTGTGCCATGCTCCTCTATGGTCTGAGCTGCGACCGAGGTCCGGGCGACCGACTTGCTCAAGGACCTGCAAACCCGGTATGTCGCCTCCGCCAACGAGCGACAGTCTCGGGTCTACCACTTCGGCTCGCAGGGGCCGGCGGCGTCTTCTCCAACCACGCCAGCCACTCCAATCGCATGGTGCCCGTTTACGTCTTCGGCCAGAAGGCCGACCTCGGCGCCGTGACCGGCGAGAACAGCCGCTACCGGGACCCAGAGAAGATCAAGGCCGGTGTACGGAGTCGTGCCCGAGAACACGGTCAATCCGCGGGCCGTCTACGCCGACCAGAGCGATCTTTACCGGGTGCAGAAAGAGGCGATCGCACGAGGGGCCAAGCATGTGTTCATCGTCTGGTTCGACGGGCTCGACTGGCCCACCACCCAGGCCGCGGCGATCGTCAAATCGGGCAAGGTCTACACCGAGGGCAAAGGCTCGGGGCTGTTCTTCCAAGATTACTCGGCCAGCGGCTCCGCTCAGTATGGCTTCGTGGTCACCAGCCCACGCACGACAAGAGCATCCAGGATGTGGACCGCCAGCTCGTCACGATCCCGCCGGACAGCCTGGGGGGCGGTTACGACGCTCGGATCGCCGGCCCCAATCCCTGGACGCTCGGCCCGCTGGGCAGCCAGGCGCCGGGCTATTTCAAGGGGCAGTCGGCCGACGAGGCCGACAGGGCGGGGGTTCGGGCGGCCGGCCGGGTGCTCCATGCCTATACCGACTCGTCGCAGAGCGCCGCGGAGCTGGTCAGCGGGGTGAAGTCGTACAACAGCGGGCTGAATATCGCTGATGACAGCCGCCTGGTCACAACCCTCTTCCACGAGCTTCAGGACCAGGGCTGGAAGGCCGGCACGGTGACCAGCGTGCCGTTTTGCCACGCCTCGCCGGCCGGCATGTATGCTCAGAACGTCGAACGCGACGACTACCAGGACATCGCCCGGGCCATGCTCGGGCTTCCCGGCATCATCCAGGAAGCGCGGCAGGCCCGGCTCTATCCGGGACTCGACGTCGTGATCGGCACGGGATACGGCATCAACGCCACGAGCCGAATCTGAAAATCCAGGGCAAGAACGCCGTTCCGGGCAACCTCTTCCTGACCGACGCCGACCGGGCGGCGATCGACGTCAAGAACGGCGGCAAGTACGTCTGCGTGCACACCGAGGCCGGCGTCAACGGCGGCCAGGCGTCCTTCGCAGGCCGCGGCGACGGCCGCGCAGGAGCGGCGCCCGGCTGTTCGGCTTCTTCGGCACCCCCACGCTCGATCATCTCCCCTATCGCACCGCCGATGGCCGGTACGATCCCGCCCCCAGCCTGGACAGAAAAGGCAATCCCAGTCCCCGCCGAGACCTACTCTCGCGTCGACCTGGAGAGCCAACCGACCCTGGCCCAGATGACCGAGGCCGCGCTTGCCGTGCTGTCGGCCAGGCCGGACCAACCGTTCATCCTCTTCGTCGAGGCGGGCGACGTCGATTTCGCCCTCCACGCCAACAACCTCGACAACGCCATCGGCGCCGTCCTCAGCGGCGAAGAGGCCGTGCAAACCGTCGTCCGCTGGGTCGAGACCCACAGCAACTGGGATGAATCCGTCCTGATCGTCTCGTCCGACCACGGGCACTACCTGGTCCTTGACGATCCACAGGCCTTGACGAAGCCGCAATGATGAGACATTTTCTTGGGCGCTGAGCGGCCCTGAGGGAGCCCAACGGACAGACAAACTCCATCATGGGCCAGATCCGCGCGCTCACGCCCTGGTCAGCATGGTACGGGCATAAGCAACACGAAATCCCTGCCGTTCGGCGTTCCGCTGTGAACCGCTGCCTGGCTGGGTACAGATCACGGCGAGGCGGCAGCCAGCGGCCAGAGCATGAGCCAGCCGGGCGCGAAGGAGCGCCGTCTGGACGCCGCGATGACGGAAGCTGGGTAATGTTCCATCCCCGCAGAAGAGCGCCAGGCCGTCGTGAATCACCAGGGAAGCACCACCGGCCGGCTGTCGGTCCACCCGTGCCATCCAGGCTGAAAAACCAGGAACTGCGGCCATGGCGATGGCCCCATCTCGCAGAGTTGAGGGAGGGGCTGCCGGCTCTTCAAAGAAGCAGGCGAGCACCACATCAACCCAGAAAGCAATCTGATCTGACTCCACTTCGGTAACGTCCACGCTCCCGGCCGATTCTGGTTGATTGACTGACGTCTGTCGCAAGCCCTCGGTCGCCAGCGAGGCGACCAGCAGGTGGGTCTGCTCGGCGATCATGTAACCGCGGTGGCTCAGGCACGAGAGAAGGGATTGATCGGCCAGAGATGCCACCTCGATCTGGGTCAAGGTATGCCGATCGCGGAAGAAGGCTTCCATGAGCGCGATCTCGGGCACGGGAACCGGTCCGTGCAACCCCAGGCCTTGGGCCTGCGACAGCGTAGATCCCACGCCCATGAACACGGCGTGCCCGCCCCCGACGGCCACGGCATCGGCCGCCGATACCGGCACCAGCGTCTTGAGCGCCTTGGCGTTCTCGATCCCAAGAGAATCCCAGGCCGCCTCCACGCGACGGGCCAAGTCAAGGTCCGCGAACAAGATCTCGTTGTTCAATTTGGTGACCGCTTCCTTCAGGAATACGCGTTGGGGAAGAGTGCCGGCTCCCAAGTATGCAGACTCTGCATCTCGTTTCGACACTCGAATACAGGCCCAGGTTCACCTCCCACTCTACAAGAAGAGAAAGAACCAGGGCCGCGCAGGAAGCTCACAGCGCCGCCCTGGTCTTGGTCGATCCCCCGGTGTCCGGACACGAGGGTCGATCGCATTACGCTTTGATTCGAAATTGGATCCGCCCAACCGCCACAATCGAACGAGACCTTACCTGATGTACTATACTAATGTCAATCAGAGAAATGAAAAAATTGCGAGCATTCGGTTCGTCCTACCGAGCCGACGTTGTGGAAAACGGGTTGTCAACCTCATGGCGTTCAAGGATGATTCCTGGTAAGTAACGTGAACCAGGTCGTCCAGGCTGATTGTTGGTTCATGCCGACACGGAATGAGGAAGATATCATGTCAACACGCGTTCGACTGGCTCGGTCATTCCTGCCTCTTGCTGGAAAGCGGCGGCCAGAAGGTATTGATCGACCCGTTTCTGACGGGGAATCCCAAGGCGGCGGAGACCGCCGATCAAGTTCAGGCCGACCTGATCTTGATCTCGCACGGTCATGGTGACCACGTTGGCGATGCGGTTGCGATCGCCCAGCGCACCGGCGCGACGGTCCTTTCCAACTTCGAGATCGGCACGTGGCTTCAGCAAGACCCTCGCGGGCTGAAGAAGGTTCACGGCCTTCAGCATGGGGGCGGCTTCACATTCGGCAGCGGCATCCGCGTCAAGCTGACCCTGGCATTCCACGGCTCGGCGCTTCCTGATGGGTCCAACGGCGGCAACCCGTGCGGCTTCGTTGTGACGTTCCCCGACGGAACCAGGATTTATGATGCGGCCGACACGGGCCTTTTCGGTGATATGGCGCTCATCGGCGAAGAAGGGCTCGACCTGGCGATATTGCCAATCGGCGACTACTACACGATGGGCCCAGACGACGCCCTTCGCGCCGTCAAGCTGCTGAAACCGCGGCACGTGCTGCCGATCCACTACAACACGTTTCCGCCGATCGTTCAGGACGCCGGCGCATGGGCCAAGCGGGTCAAGAGTGAGACGAGCGCCTTCCCATCGTCTTGGAGCCCGGCGGATCGTTCGAGATCACCCACGGCCAGGACCACCGGTGAAGTTCAATCCCTTGGCAGCAGCCAGTTGCTCATACAGAGCGGCGAACTGAGCGATCATGGCATCGGCGCGAAACGCGGAGTCGACACGGTCTCGGCCGGCTCGCCCCAGGCGGCGGGCCAGCTCGCGGTCGCGAACGACGTCACGGATCGCGCGGGCCAGAAGCTGAGGATTGCCAACAGGCACGAGGACACCCGTCTGGCCGTCAACCACCACCTCCGTGGTGCCCGGCGCGGCGGTGGCCACCACGGGCTTGCCAAACCGCATGGCCTCGAGGACCAGGTTGGGCAGGCCCTCATAGGCGCTGGGCAGAACCACCAGATCGGCGGCGGCCAGGAGACGGGGCACGTCGTCCCGGTGGCCCAGGAAACGCACCCTGCCGTCAAGATGATACAACGACGCCGTCTCCGCGAGTCGCGGCCCGAGCGGACCGTCGCCGGCGATCAAGGTGCGAAGGTCAGGCTGTACGTGCTGAAGCAGGTCGAGCGCCTTGAGAAGATCATCGACTCGCTTTTGTTCCGCCAGGCGCCCCGCGAACAGAGCCAGCGGCACGTCGGCCGCGAAGCCGAACTCGGCGCGAACCGCGACGCGATCGATCGGGGGAATCGGCTCCTCGGCAATCCCCGAATAAATCATCGCCAGCCGGTCGTCGGGCACGCCCAGTTGTCGATAGAAGTCAACCACGGCGTGAGAGTTTCCCACCAGCCGGTCGCACCACGGCGCCAGCCGGCGATCGATGGACCGCTCGATCCTTCCTTTCCACAGATCCACGGCCATCTCTGTGGTGATCACGATCGGGACCCTGGCCAGGCGGGCGGCCACGCGGCCATAAGTATTGGCTGCGAAGATCCAGGTTTGCACCACGTCGAATTGACCCGACTTCAGGAACCGGACCAGCCGTGCCAGCGCCAGGGGATCGAGTTTGAGCCGTTTGCCAATGAGCGCGACGGGAATACCCGCGGCTTCTAGATCAGCCTGGAGAGGCCCCAGTCTGGTGAGTGCGGCCACCTGCACGCGGAATCGGTCGCGCGGCAAGCCTTTGGCCAGGATCACCATTTGCTTCTCGGCACCCGAGCGATCGAGGGTGGGTATTAACTGCAATACATTAAGCACTTGATCATTTCCCACGTCTCTTCAAGGATTTCCTCGAATAGCGCCAGGTGCTTGCGAGCCACGGCGGTGATCGAGAACTCTTGCCGCACGCGGCTGCGCGCCGCGCGGCTCATGTGGAAGGCACGGTCAAAGTCGGCCCATTGTTCGTTAATGACGCGAGCGAGAGCCTGGGGATCCTCCGCCGGCGCCAGCCGGCCATGCTTGAAATCGCTGACCAGGCGCCGATTGCCAGGGATCGACGAAGCGACCAGCGGTATGCCCAGAGCCATGGCCTCAAGCAAAGCGATGCTCATTCCCTCTTCTGTCGAAGGCAGAACGAACAGATCGGCCGAGCACAGTTCACGGTTCACATCGGCCACGGAACCCGGCAGCTCGACCGCTCCGCCAGGGCCTACCGTCAAGCCGATGGACCGGGCTTGTTGCTCCAGTGCGGGCCGCTCCGGCCCCTCGCCGATCAGGATCAGGCGGGCCAGTGGATAGGTTTCCCGAACCAGAGGCCAGGAGGCAACCAAGGTACGAAGACTCTTTTCGGGCGCGAGACGACCCACGAAGATTGCGCGCGGGGCGGATCGCCAGTTCGGACGACGTTGCCAGGAGCTCTCCGGAACCGGCACGCCATTGGGTAGGGATTGAATCCTCGCCGGGTCGTATCCGGCCGCTTCCAGCTCACGCGAGATCTCGCGAGAAATCGCCACGAAGCCGTCGGCCTGCCGACAGCGCCTGCCGATTGACCGTCCGAACCGGCCCCATCGTTGCCAGGCGAGGTCGCCCGTCGCTCCCGCCCCCTCCGGCCGTAATACCACAGGGAAGCCCTTTCGCTGCCCGGCTCCGACCGCAACGTAGGCATCGTGCTTGAGCATCGACACATAAGCGAGATCAACCGGATGCGTCGCGAACCACTGACTCAGATTCCGCATGTAAAGCCAGGTCCCCACGAAACGAAATGGTGAGGTCGCCAGGCGGTGAACCATCAACCGCCCCCGCCCTTGGGCGGCCTCGATGGGCACAACCTCCTGCCGAGGCAGCCCCTCCGTGCCGGCAGCCTGTGATGTCAGCACCGTGACGTCGGCTCCTTCTTCCGCCAAGGCCTCGGCCAGATAGCTGAGCACTCGCTCAGCCCCGCCAATCAGCGGAGGATAACGGCGCGTCACCAGGACGAGCTTCAACGGAGGTGTCACGAGTGCCAGCTGCCTGCTAGACACCAGCCCCTTCCCCATCCCGAAGCACCCCCACAAAAGGCAAGTGCCGGAAATCGTCATCAAAATCCAGTCCGTAACCGACGACGAAGACGTTGGGGATCGTGAAACCGCAGTAGTCTGGCTCCAGCGGGACCTCCTGGCGGCCGACTTTGCGTAAGAGGACCGCGGTGCGAACGCTCCGGGCGCCTCGATCGGCGATATGCCTCACCAGTGCGGACAGGGTCAGCCCGGTGTCGAGAATGTCATCGAGCAGAAGCACATCGCGGTCGATAACGTCCGGGGCAAACGACTCGTTGATCACCAGCGTCGTGGCGGTTGTGGTTGCCCCTTTGTAGCTGCTAGCCTGAACAAGCGCGATCCGGTGGGGGATCTCGATCCGTCTGATCAGGTCGGCCAGCACGATGAGACTGCCCGTCAAGACGGCGACGATGGTGAGGGGCTTGCCGCGATAGTCGGTGGCAATCTGCTGGCCGAGCTCGCGCACACGTTTCTGGATCTCCTGCTCGCTGATCAGCGTTTCCACTTCGAAGGCCACGGCGGTCGAATCTCCTCTGTGGATTCCCGGACGGTCAACCGGCGCAAATGGTTCCGGCGCGGACAGGCTGGTTCTCCGACGAACCCCTTCAGTTTAACGGACTGGCTGCCAGGCGAACATGGCTCGGCAAATCGAAGGCGAGAGGCGAAGAAAAAAGAGGAAAAAGGAATTGCACATGGCGGCATGTCCATCGATCATGATCCAGGCTGCGAGGCTCGACATCAGTGGGACATCGAGGAGAATTCGAGAATGGCGACAAGCAGTTTCCTCATCATGTTCGTCTTCGCGGTCGTAGGCGTCTTATTCGTTAGGATGCTTGCGAGACACTTCAGGCTCACCGAGCGAGCGATCCGGAAAGCGAAGGCTGGAGATATTGCCGAGGCACTCGGCGAGCTTGAGGCGGTGATGCGGAAAAAAGGGCCTTCACCGGCCGTGAGTGGAGCACTCGGGCAAATTTATCTGATGGATCACCATCCGGCGGAGGCAGAGACCGAGCTCCGCAAGGCCATTGATCTTGGTAGTCAAGACCACGCTCATTACAACGCCCTGGGGTGGGCCTTGGTCGAGCTCGACCGGCTTGATGAGGCCTTGCCCATCGCCGAGACAGCCAATAAACTTGCGCGAAGACTTCGAGGTGTACTGTCTCTATTGCGGACTGATGGCTCATCTTGGCCGTGGTGCCGAAGTGGTCTCACTGTTCGATTTCCTGAAGCGGACTTCAGCCCAGATTGCCATCAGCAAACCCAAGGTCTATCAGGATGAGCTGCGAAAGAAATTCGAGTTCGCCAGCTCCAAGATGAACGCCGCCGGTTTTGCTTGACGGCGAACCTCGGACAGCGAGCGAGTGTCGATGGGCTCGGGGTGGATTCCGTTCCGTCTCATTTCCTCTGGGAGTGACAACCATGTCGGTGCCGCTCGATTTGATCGCAGCCTATCTCGACGGTCCAGCTCAAGTCCGCCGCGCCGTTGCAGGTCTGACCGCCGACCAGCTTACCGCTCGGCCAGTGCCAGGCAAGTGGAGCACGCTCGAAGTTGTCTGCCATCTGGTGGATAGCGAGCAAGCTTGGTGCCACCGCATGAAACGGGTCATCGCCGAGACGCGGCCTCTCTTGATCGGTTACGACGAAGGACGATTCGCAGCCTGCCTGGCCTATCACGATCACAATCTGGAAGAGGAGCTCATGCTGCTGGAAGGAATGCGGCGGCAGATGGCCCGCATCCTCCGAACCCTTGCCGATGCCGCCTGGTCGTTCACCGGAGTTCACAGCGAACGCGGGCTAATGTCCCTCGAAGACCTGCTGCGTGCCGAGGTCGAACATATTCCCCATCATCTTGGGTTCATCGTCGAGAAGAGAAAGGCGCTCGGCCTCGCCGCCGTTTTTTGAGCGACGATCCGGCGCGATCGAAGGTTATTCGAGATCCGCCTCAAACTCGATTGACTGCCCGGGCACCAGGCGGTCACACGCGATCGTTAGCCTGGGGGCGTTTCCCCCGCGCTGACGCTGAAGGCACGCTGCTCGCCGGGCAGCAGTCCTTTCAGTGACTCTTTGGCGCGAACACCGTTCACCGCGACGAAAGCATCGTGGTAGATCGGGGCAACGCCGGTGTTCTGAATGGTGGCGCGACTACGTGTCGAGCTGGCCTCGAACCTCACCACGCGGAACCTATACCCGCAGGCCATCCCCGCCGTCTTGATGCGCTCCATCGATTGGTACCTCGGCTGGCCGTCGCCAATCATGAACGTGATGTGGAAATCGGCCGCGGCTTTTTCAAAGGGAACGCCGTGCGGGCCTGTCGGAGCCAGGGCATGCTTCTGGTCGCTCTGGGTGTAATAGCTGAACTCGCCCCCCGCCGGAGCGAGCTTCCATCGGTCACGGCCCATCACGTTCCAGTTTAGCTCGTTGACTCGCTTGTGCTGCTGGCAAAGAAAAGAGTCGTCGAAGACGCCGAAAGAAATTCTCAACAGCTCGGTATTGCCGGCGAACGGTGCGCGTGATTCCTCGGCCGCGTCGACCGAGATCAACCATGGCGTTGCCTTGAACACCCGCGCCAGGTGCCGGGCGAAATCGGCCTGGAAGGTTTTGTCGGGAAACGTCTTGCCCAGCTTCATGGGCCCATCGTAGATATGGTACTCAGCCCAGAGTCCGAAACCTGTCTCGATAAAGGCCAAGCGCGGATCGTGGTCGTAGCGGGCGGCGAGCTTCTCGTAGAACTCGAGGATAAATCTCTTCAACTCGGGATGCGACCAGTTGACGAAACCTGTCTCGCGCCCTTCGCTCTTGCCGCGGATCTGCTCATAGTCGGGAAGGGCCTTGATGTAGTCAGGAACGGTCGTCGCCCTGCCTGGATAGACGAAGTAAAAACGAACGATCGCCTGGTGACCGCGCCCGGCTACGTCTTTCAGCAACCGTTCCATCGTCTGCCAGTCGTAGACCCCTTTTTGCTTCACCACGTCATCATACTTCATGTAGCTGTATTCGAGCTGGATCGCGCCTGTGCGGTTGTGCTCGGACGTCGACCAGAGCACGATGCCCGTCATGGGCTGGACGTGCGTGATCCGGCACGTGAGCGAGACGGGCTGAAATGGCTCATGAGCATGGCCGATGATCGCGAAATCCAAGGCCATCAGGAGAGCAAAGGCCCCAGGTGAAACCCGCGGTGAGACTCGTGTGCTGAACATGGCGGTTCCACCCTGGCTTGAAGAAGGGAAGCTCATCGACGCCTTCGGGTCTCAATGAAGCCGGATGCCCATGCCTTCCAGTAGTGACGACATGGAGCGCTTGGTGGTCTCGGTATCCGCGAGTCTCTTTCGCAGGTTTTCGATCTCGCTCCGCGCCGCTTCAAGGTCGTTCTCGGGCGCGGCGCGTGCCTGGGCGAGCGTGAGGATCTCGGCTTTCAAGCGCTCCACAAGGCGGCCATTCTCTTCTGCGAGTGCCCGCGCCTCGGCGAGCTGCCGCGCGTGCTCGGCCCGCTCGGCATCCAGCGCCGACTGAAACTCAGCCTCCAGCCGAGACCGCTCGGACGCGAGAGACTCTTGGCGGGCTGCTTCAAGCGCCTCTTGGGTCCTTTGAAGCTCGTCGATGCGCAAGGTGCTCTGCACGCCGCGATTCCGCGGCTTCGGCCTGTTCTTGTGTCAGACGAAGCTGACCGGCTAGCGTGGCTTGCTCATCGTCGTGCTTCTGACGGTTTTCACTCATCTCCCGGCGCAGGCCTTCGGCTTCGTCGCGCTGACGATTGCACTCCAGACGCAGCTCCTGCTCGCGCTGGGCAAAGTCACTCTGAAGCTGCTCGGCCAGCCGGTCGATCTCGGCTTGTTTCCTGCCCAGCTCATCCTCAAGCTGGGCCAAATTCTCGGCCAGCCGATCGATCTCGGCTTGCTTCCCGCTCGCCTCTTCCTCACGCCGGGCCATTTGCTCGGCCAGCCGATCGATCTCAGACTGCTTCCCACCAAGCTCATGTTCATTTTGGGCAAGACTCTCGGCCAGGTTGCCTCGCTCGGCCAGCTCTTGCTCGAGGGTCTGCTCCTGCGAGCGCAAGCGATCGGCTTCGGCCTCCAGTGCTTCGTGCTCGACTCTCAGGGTTTGTAGCTCATCGGTGCTGGGCGATTCGCCGGCTTGTTGCCGAAGCGTTGCCAACTCTGCGCTCTGGCGATCACGCTCGGCACGAAGCTCGTCGACCAGTGCGAGCGCCGAGGTTCGTTCTGACTCGATGCGATCGCGCTCTTCGCGCAGGCTCTCGAGCTCGGACAGAAGCTGGTCAACCTGCTCGGCAATCGCCGCCAGCTCTTTCTCGGGCACGGCCGCTGCTGCCAGACCCGGCTCGCTGGCCGCTTGTTCGCCCGACGGAGCCTCCTCGAGGTCCCTGTAAAGCTGTTCGAAGATATCGGGCTCGGCGCTTTTGGGTTTCTCCGGATTGGGCGCTCGATGATGTTGGGCACCAGGAAGTTGCTATTGCACTTGCGGCAACGCACATACTGACCCGCATAGGCGCGTCGCACACTCAAGGTTGCCGTGCAGGTCGGACAATTGACGTTGAAACGGTCCGACTCATCGTCATCCAGAAGCAACGGCCCCGCTGACTCTTTCTCGGAGCGTGCAGGCTCTGGAAAATCGGGCGCAATCGCGCGGAACTTGTGGTCGCAGTGCTTGCAGCGGACATAGTTGCCGCTGTAGACGGACTTGACATTCAAGCTGACCAGGCAGTTCGGGCAAACCGCCACAAAGTATGACGCCTCGCTCATGGGTTGTCTTCCGAGGGTGCGAATCCGGGGAGTCGAGCCAAGGAACTGAAGGCAAGCTGACCCAGGCTGCATCACTTCGATCTTTTCAGGAAGCCAGGCCGATTTCAACAAGCATTCGGCAGGTCGAACTTGGCTGATCCGGAAAATCGTCACGACGCGCGCGACCGTATTCCCCGCCGGCTCTGGCATGGCCAATCACAGGATCCACGGACGGGTGCTTGATGCCTGAGGTGGATTCACTTCACATGGTGAGTCTCGTCGTTTGCTCAGACCCGCCGTGACCTCCTGGCGAGACGACTGCGAGCCAGAACGCCGCCCACCACTGCCGACCAAAGGACCAGGGAAAGCGGCTCGGGAACCTCTGTGCCACCGCCGCCCTGGCCGCCGGTGCCGGAGCTTGGAGGGGTCGTGTCCGGCGCGTCGGGAACAATGGAGATTCCCGACGTCAGCGACTGAAGCTGAGGAGGGTTATTCACCAGGGCGCTATTGATACTGAGCGCGAAGTGAAGCACGCCGCCAGGCTGAAGCCCCTGGCCATAGAACACCAGGCCGAACTGCTGCTCGGGCTGACCCGATGCCGAGGTCGTGTCTTTCAGAGCGACCACCAGTTGGCTGGGGTCGAATCCTTGCGAGTCGGGCAGGATGGTGAGCGGACTTCCTTCGGTGCCGTCAGACAGCGTGGGGGGCACGACGCTCCCGGTGGGCACGATCATCGCCACAACCTGCGGCGAGGTGAGACTGGCGGGGGGAACCGGAATGCTCGTCGAGCTGGTGAGCCGGTAATTGACCGTGGCCGTCGAGGTCGACGCATTAGGATTGATCGCAGCGGCCTGCGCCAGGTTCGGTTGCGAGCCAAAGCCAAGCGCCAGGAGCGCCGCCAGCACCGCCATGGAAGTTGAACAACGACGCATCACGGCAAGTATCCTCCTTGAACTCTGCCTGCGTTGTCATGAGATCGGGCGCAAGTCCGGCCGCTTTCTTTTCTGTTCCTGTCGCGCTTCGGCCGGGCCCAAGTCCGCGGAGCCTGGAAATCAAGGAGGACCCTCTCGGCAGAAATCTCCAGCGACTTGAGGACCGTATTCTGCAATGAAGAAAAAAACCGGTCAATCCCGAAAATGCAGGTTGCCGTGAATTCGCTCTTGTTTAGATCGCAGAGGTGGGGCAGGGAACCACGGAATGCAGGAACTAAAAAGAAGCGGCAAGGGAGCCGAATAGCTTTAACCTGCGACCCATGCGTTGCGACTGTTCCGTGCTTAGAAGCCCTCCCAGGGAGCACTCGAACCCGTGAGCCTCGTGATCCGGTGGGTTTGTTTTGGCCGATTCGCAGTTTCTGTTGTATGTCCTGGCTGCCGCTTGTTTCAGAAGTTCTCATGAGGCGATCACGTCAGAGGCATCCGGCTGCGACCAGGAAGCAGCCGCGATCGATGGCTTTGTTTCTCGAACCCACCGAGGCTCCGAAGCTGTTTGGTGATCGCTTTTCTGTAGGGTGGGTCAGCGAAGCGCAACCCACCTAATGGCATGATCTTCCGACCGGTGGGTTGCGCTTCGCTAACCCATACGCACAACTTAAGGAAACTGGTCTAGCATGAAAAGCGGGAAGCCCCTATTCCATCACGTGTTGTGTCACGTTCCGTGCTGGAAGAAGGAGCTTCCCAATGCAGATCGTAGGCAAGGTCGCCGCAACCATGCAACAGGTCTTCGGCCCCCAACTCAACGAACTCGGGCAGACCACAGGTGCTATCCAACGTGTTCGCAAATTCACCGGGACCAGCCTGTTGCAGATGCTCGTCCTGACTCTGCTCAGAAAGCCCAATGCCAAGATCGCCGACTTCCAATCCACGGCCGCACAATTGGGGCTCGACGTCACGACGACGGCTATCGAACATCGTTTCACACCCCAGCTTGTGACCTTCCTCCGCTCGGCGCTGGAGCAGATCGTGACCCGGGCCATGACCGCGGCGTCCCAGCCCGTTCAACCTGCTGAAACAATTCACCAGCATTCGCATTGGCGACAGTTCCACCCTTGCTGTGCCCGAGGAACTGGCCGACCAGTTCCCCGGGTGCGGCGGCAAATCGGGTTCGGGGCAGGCCGCGCTGAAGATCCACCTGCTGTGGGACTTCCTCATCGGCTCGATTCTCCAACTGCGGATTACCCCGGGACGCCACAGCGACGCGACCAATCCCATCGCCCAGGAGGTGCCCCCGGCCGGGTCGCTGTCGTTGTTCGACCTGGGCTACTTCGCTTTGGAGCGATTCGCCAAGATCGCGCAGGCCCGCGCTTTTTGGATCTCGCGGCTGCAGCACGGGACGTTGGTCTTCGACGCCGCGGGCCATCCCTTGACCCTGCTGCAATACCTGCGGCAGCAGACGGGGCCGGGGCCGATCGATGTGTCGGTTTTGCTCGGCGTGACACATCGTCTGCCCTGCCGATTGATCGCACTGCGGGTGCCCCAAGAAGTGGCCGACCGGCGGCGACAGAAAGTCCACGAGAAGGCCCAAAAGCATGGCCGCACTCCATCGCGGGACTATCTCCAATGGCAGTTGCTTCGCAACCCACCCTACGAGAGTTGGAACGATACCCCTTCGGTGGGTTTGTTTTGGTGCGTCAGGAGAAGTCTCGATGATCTTGTCAGGTGAAAGGAACTGACCATGGCAATTGCTCGTTCGCCATGAAGCTACCCAGCGGCGTGGTGGGTAACCATCCCGTCGAAGCCTGGGAACGCGATGACGTCAGCCGTAACGCAAGTGAACCTGATTCGGCCTCGCTAAAGTCTAAAAGCCGGGAGCGGCCAACCTTCCAAAACGGGCCAAGCCTGCCACCAGCCGCCAAGCAACGAGCAAATGCAGCGGTTGGACTCCCCGGGGTGGTTGAGGACGGCGGATGTCAACAGATCCATCGAGGAACCTGAGAGACCCGACTGGGCGGACCGAACTCAGGGCCTGAGCTCGGACCAACGGTCAACGGGAATTCATAACCGCTGACTGGCCTAGTCGGGAGTCGGAGGGGGACATAGTAGCGTCGAAGCGGGGCAACTCCCGGGGAGCGAAGGTCCCCTGCCGAATTCGCGTTTTCATCAGAGGTGAGGAGAACCGCTTGGACAATCGTCCCACTACGGAAGAAAGCGGACAGTACACGAGGAACGACCAAGCCCCGGACCCATCGGAGCAGAAGTCGGGAGTCGAACTGCCGCCGAAAGTCTCTAAGAACCTCAGCGCTGCGGGAGGTCCCAAGGACCGCCGCCGATCCCTGCAGGAGGCGGTGTTGGACCGGCTCTGGGCCGGGGAGGTGGACGCGGCGATCACGCTCCTGCGCGAGGCGGTGGAGTGGGTGCGGAACCCGAAGGCCCTCTCGGACCTGATCGGCTACCTGGAGAAACGCCGCGCGTACATCCCCGACTACGGGGCGCGGCAACGAGAGGGGCTGTGGATTGCGAGCACACGGGTGGAGAAGTTCAACGACTGGGCGGTGTCGGGGCGTTGTAAGCACCAGGCAATGAGTTGGTCGGCGGCGGGAGTGCTGGCGCTGGCGGCACTGGAAGCGGCGCGTCAGAACGACGAGCTCGACGCGTGGCGTCGGGAGGGGACATTGCCGGAACGAGAACTGCCCCGGCCATCACGCAGGGCGGGTTGACACCGCCGGCGCACCAACTGGCGAGCGCCTACCATTTTTGGGGCTTTCGAAAGCGATGCCAAGCGAAGCTGGTCTTGACCGGCATCCGCCATCCCGTATTTTTCACGGCTGCGAGACGCGGGGTCGAATTGGCCGGGGAATTCGGCAGAGTCACTCGCGAGATCTGAGGTCAGATCAAGCCGCCTCTCTGGACGCCGAACGAACCGCAGTCAAAAGGCGACCATCGCCTTGCTTATCGCCACATCCTTCTTAAGGGATGGCCGAGTGAAGAATGGACAATGTTAGGGAAACCCTCGGAAGGACGAGATGAGTAACCATCAACTCCACATTGCATTGGTGAGCACCCCTCGCTCAGGGAATACTTGGTTCCGTCGCCTGATGGCCACCACGTTTATGCTTGAAGAACGGGCAGTGCATAACCCAGAGGATTTGGGTTGGCATCAGTTGCCTGATCGATTCGTGCTTCAATGTCATTGGCATCGAGTCGAACCATTCACGTCCTTGCTGGAAGAGCACCAGTTCCGGGTTGTCGTGCTTTCCCGACACCCCCTAGATGTGCTCATCTCCATCCTGCATTTCGCGCCGCACGAGGCCCAGACCGCCCGCTGGTTGGAAGGAGAGGGCGGCAACGAAGCGTCAATCCTTGGCGCCAAGCCCCGCAGCGCAGAGTTTCTCGAGTATGCGACCGGACCGAGGGCAGCGGCCTTGCTGACCGTCAGCCATGAGTGGCGTCAGGCGGAGGGCAACTATAGTCTCCGTTATGAGGACCTCGTATACGATCCGGCTGGCGAGTTGAAGAAGTTGGGGGAGGCTCTCAATCACCCAGCCACCCCAGAGGCTATCAAGGAGGCAATCGCCTCTAATTCCATGGAGAGGCTGAGGGCGGGCTGCCTGAACCAGCACTTTTGGCAAGGCCGACCTGGCCTATGGAAATCCCTTCTGCCTGCCGAGGAGGCTCGCCGGATTGCACGGTTTCACCGAGTGGTTTTCGATGGCGGTCGTTACGACTGCGACACCCACGAGTTCTTGGACTCAGTGCAGGCAGATGCCAACTGGCTTCAATTGGACGAGAACCACACTCAGCTCGAAACGTCGCAGAAACAACTGGGCGAGTCCCTGACGGAGCCGTTAGTCGATTGCCTGGGTTCCCCGCCCAACTGGGCCGGACCCAGCGAAAGTTGCACAAACGGCGGGTCGAACCCATGAGCCTAGGGGTGTTACCTCGGGTGGCGCCAAAATGCATGGGAGCCACCAACTAAGCACGGTTGACGAGCGCACCGCTGTCGAATCGTCACTCGGCGGTCAAGTTGTCGCCATCGGGCCGTGACGCCTCGAGCGTGATGCTCGTATTCGTCGGGCTGCATGCGGCGGATGTCCGCCGCCTCGGCGATCTTCTCTTCGCCAGTACCGAGATCCTGGAATAGGTCTTTTGGTGCTGGCGTTCGTACAGCAGATCCTTCGTGCCGCCGCTCACGAAAGCAGCCGGTGCTTGAGTTTCCGCGCCCAGCCGTAACCGACAGTAACAAGGCCGAGACGGTCGACCAGACGATACGGCCGAAGCTGCCGTTGCGTCGCCTCAAGCTGGCCTTGTAGAGTTGTCACTCGCGCCTGACACTCGGCTCGCTCAGTCTCTCCATAGATCGCACTAGAATCAACCCCCAGGGCGTTCAGTTCTCCCTCGAGAATGAAGGAATCCTGCGGGCCGAGCGGCCTCAGGAACTGCGGCAGCAGGGAGCGGTCCTCCTCGCGGACGTAATACCGGTTGATCTCAGTCGTGACCGCGTGGAGGTAGCCCCGTCCCAAGAGCAGGGGTTCCCAACGTTCGGCGCCGTTGTTCTCCACCAACACGACCCGCGGCCGCCAGCGCACCCAGTCGCCGCCGCTGATCGCCTCCATTTCGTAGCCCTCGACGTCGATTTTTAGCACGTCGATCGGAGCGTCGGCATACTCCTCGCAAACCTGCCGCCAGTGTGATCACTGGGATCTCGAGTCGGTGGACCTCCTGCCCACGGCCCTGGTACGCCTCGGCCAGCCCGGCTGACAAGGTCGAACCAAGTGGTTTCCGTCGTAACCTCGTAGAACGTAAGTCGGCCCTCGCGGTCCGACAGTGCGGCGTTCAGGTTGACGTCGCGAGGCCGTTGGTCACGAAGCCGCAACCAGACCGACGGCACGGGCTCGATGTTGACGCCACGCCAGCCCTGGTCGTAAAAGTGCTTCGTGACAGAAAATCGAACCGGGTCGCTGGCGCCGGCGTCGATGTAAAAGCCCTGGTAATCCTGCGGGAAGACCCGCTTGAGCAAGACGTCTTCTGCATCCTGGGCGTATGAGACCATCATAATTGGAGGTTCTCCCTGACCCGACCAGTCTCGTCCAGTTGAAGCGAGTGCAGAGGTGGTTCATTAGGATTGCGTTAAGGCCGTCTATGCGACCGCTCTTGCCCAATCCGATCGGCCACGGGTCAGCATCTGGTACAGAGCCCGACGTTCCCTTGGTACAAGATCCTGAGGGCACGGGCTCAAAACCGCTCAGGACGCGTCATGAAAGGGCAATCGAAGGATGGCGAGTTCAGCCAGATCGCTACTTCTTTCCGCATCTTATGATGTACGAGGGAGATTCATGCCAGCCAGGCAGAGACCGACCCGAGACCAATACTTAAGCTAGGGCGCTGACTTGAGCCAAAAAACGCACACACCGCCTACAGGGGGCTGTATTTGGTGAGCGACGGGCCTTTCTTATCACGCGCGGCATAAGTGGGAAAGATCAACTTGGGCGCTTTCATGGCAGCGAAAACGCCCGGGAAAGCGACTACTCTCTTGTGGATCCCGGCTCGCGTCGCCCACCAACTGGCGAGCACCAGAAGAAACCCTGGCCAGCCGCCCAACGTGCACCACGTGGCTCCGAGATCTCACCGCCAAGGCAATTCTTCACACATCAACAAACCACTCAGCTCGAAAACCGACATTACATTGTCCAGAGCAATCAGGCTCGCTTTCCGTCGGACGCTCACGGCTTGCGTCCGCTAATTTGAGGAGACGTCACTGCCTCCACGTCCTGTCCGAGTTATTGCCGCGCCTAAGTGCCCAAGCTGGTGCTACCGCCGACGGCCGACGAGTTCTGCTGATCGTTCAGC
Source organism: uncultured Planctomycetaceae bacterium (assembly GCA_963813575.1). Classification (GTDB taxonomy): domain Bacteria; phylum Planctomycetota; class Planctomycetia; order Isosphaerales; family Isosphaeraceae; genus Aquisphaera. The sequence continues at coordinate 3,273 of CAWFAF010000037.1, read as the reverse complement.
CTGATTCTCGAGCCGGCAGTCATGAGACTAGCCGGTGCTTGACCTTCCGCGCCCAGCCGTAGCCGACGGTTACCATGCCAAGACAATCAACCAGCCGATACGGCCGAAGCTGCCGTTGGGTTGCCTCAAGCTGGCCTTGCAGACAAGTGACGTTCTCCTCGCATGCGCGGCGCGTCCACTCGGCTCGCTCGGCCTCGATGGCGGACAATCGAGCCTGCCACTGACTCGCTCGGCTTCGAAGGGATTAGGCGGGCCAGCCACACCGCTCGCTCGGCCTCGAAGGCGGTCAGGCGGTCCTGCCACACCGCTCGTTCAGATCAGGCGGGCCTGCCACTCGGCTCGCTCGGCCTCGAAGGCGGTCAGGCGGGCCTGCAAGTCCGCGCGCTCGGCCTCGAAGGCGATCAGGCGGGCCTGCAAGTCGACGGCTCGCTCGGCCTCGGAGGAGGTCAGCCGCGTCTGCCACTCTGCGCGCTCGTCCTCGGAGGCGGTCAGGCGGGCCTGCAAATCGGCTCGCTCCCAGTCCATGTCGCGACGCTGCTGTTCCCAAGCGATTTGGTCCCGCTCCCAGGCCCGGTGCAACTCCTCGTACCGTTGGCGGTCGAGGGCCATCCGGTCCTGCTCGCTGGCCAGCCGCCGCTCAAGGTCCGCGGCGCGCTCACACTGCAACACGACCTCGTAAGGCACGAACTCGTCGAGAACGTTGACAGGAGTTGAAAACCGATCGAGAAGCTCCCGCAGATCCTCGCGAAGGTAGAACCTGTTCAGGCCGTTGAAGGCGGCGAACAGGTAGCCCTGCGCGAGCAGGATCGGTTCCCATTCCTCATGGGAAGGGGTCGTCGTCAAGGGTAAGGTCGCTTCCACGACGAGAACTCGAGGCCGCCAGGAATCCAGAGGCGTACCCCGGATGACCGCAGCCTCTTGGCCCTCCACATCGATCGAGAGGAAGTCGGGTGGCTCGATGGCATGGGTGTCGATCAAGCTGCGGATGGTGCGCACCGGGACCCGTCGCTCGACCACCTCGAATCCGCGCGTCGGTAACCCTGGGCAATCTCGGCCGAGAGGGTCGAGATGCCATGATGGTCGTCGACTTCGTAGAAAGTCAGCTCGCCGTCGAAGTCGGAGGCGGCCAGGTTGAGGTTCAGGTCCTCGGGCCGGTGGTCGAGAAATCGGTGGAACGAGGAGCAACTCGGCTCAAAGTTCACACCACGCCACCCTCGCTCGTAAAAGAACTGGGTGTTGCTGTGGAGGACCGGGTGGCAGGACCCGACATCCATGTACCGACCCACATGCTCGCCGAAGATACGGTCCAGCAGGATATCTTCCCTGTTCTGAGCATAGGAGATGCGAGGGATTTCCCGCTTGGGATGTGACGGGGCGGGATCGTTCTTCATCGACTGCTCCTCATTTCGCGGAAGTAAGGATCCGTCGCTTGGTGCTGGGATACGTCCGATCCCGCGGGGATTGGACGTAGTGAACGAGTTCGCAAGGCGGTTCCGAGCCGCATAGCCGGCTCCGGTTGGGACGAAGTGCCCGGTCGTCCAGGGCGGGACCCGAAAGCACTCTCGCGGATCCTCGTCTCCCGGCCGCCGATAACTTTTCTTCAGGCGGCGAGCCCTGTGTGATCCACCTGGCTCGGGGCGATCGCCAGCCGACGCGGGCCAAAGAGCGCCAGGATCTCTCGCACCCAATGGAGCAACCTCTCGACCCCCTCATCAGGCGTGACCCTGGGAGTCCAGCCCAGCATCCGTTGGGCCTTGCGAATGTCGGCCAGGAAACTCGCTGGTCGCCGGGCCGCCAGCCGGCATTGCGGCGGGTCGAGGTCCCGGCCCACAGGCCTGCGACAGTTTCTCCACCAGTTCGTTGAGACTCAGAATCTCAGGCCGGGGCCGCCGCCGATATTGAAGACCTCACCCGCCACCAAGTCGATGCGCTCGAGCACCCGTTCGTAGAGATCGATCAGGTCATCCACCCAGAGCGCGTCGCGGATCTGCTTACCGTCCCCGTAGATCGTGAACGGCTGGCCGGAGGTCGCCGCTATGCAGACACAGGCGATCCGGCCCTGGTCTTCAACGCCGAACTGCCGGGTTCCATAGATGCACGACTGTCGCAAAGTAACCGTCTTCAGGCCGAAGATCCGGGCATAGTCGCGGACGTACTGATCGCCGGCGCCCTTGGAGCAGCCATAAGGGCTGTGAAAGTCCAGCGGCTCGGCCTCCGCAGACTCCGAGGGACAGGTCCGCGTAGGCGTAGCGGCCGTCGCATCGGTGATCTTGACGTGATCCAGATCGCCGTAGACCTTATTCGTCAAGCTATACAAGACCGCCGGGCGGCCGCTGGCCGCCGTGCGGACCGCCTCCAGGACATTCAGGGTGCCCTGGGCATTGACCGCGAAGTCGGTGCGGGGGTCGGTGACGCTGGTGGTGACGGCTACCTGGGCGGCCAGGTGCAGCACGGCATCGGCGTCGGCGTGGGAGGCCATGGAGCGAAGTGCATCGCGTGGGTGTCGCGGATGTCGGCCCAGACGAAGTCAGTCCACGCCGCGAGCATGGAGCCACGCCAGGTTAATCTCGCCCCCTCGGCGGCTAGATTGTGAACCAGAACGACGTGATGTCCAGCCGCGTGCAGCCTCGCCGCCGCGTGGCAGCCGATGAACCCCCGCTCCGCCCGTGATGATCCACTTCTTCATGATCAGATGGCGGAACGGGACCGTCGGTTGAACCGACAAGACTTCGCCCCCTCCTCCTTTCCGTGATATCGTGATTTCCTTGACATCCATGCGAATCGTTTGTAGGCACCCCGTCCGCCTCGTACCGTGGACTCGCGGTGGCCTCATTGGTCGGCGGTCTCCGACTTCGCGCCCCGATCAGGTGGCTCTAACTTCTGCCGTCTCAATGAACCAGGTCAGCCGATTTCGCCGACCACCGATAGCCGGGTCTCGGGGCGGGCTCCGTCCCGGCCACTCGACTGCAGGTCGTCGATCTGTTGCTGGAGGTGCTGAACCTGGATCTGCAGCCGGGCCAGACGCACACGATGCTGCTCAGGGCGAGCTCGAGGTTGGCCGGGGGGACTAGAAGCCTGGCCAGATCGAGTGAGACATTGCTCAGGACCTGACTGATATTCGTCGAGAGTACTTGGAGCCCGGTGTGCTCGTCCACGAACTTGATGAGGGCAAGCTCGAGATTGGACGGGACATCGACCCCCAGTGAAGCGGAATTGAGGATTTTTAGCATATGATGATCGAACTTGCGGATTACGGGTCGTCTGACCGGGGCG
>CAWFAF010000036.1:0-25181 GCA_963813575.1 uncultured Planctomycetaceae bacterium | reverse complement strand
ACCCACCGCAAAGCCCAAGATGCTGGTGGGTTGCGCTCCGCTGACCCACCCTACCAGGATAGCGTTTCTAGCCCTGTGTCGTGTCATTGTTTTCATTCCCTACTTTGCACTTTGCACTTTTCAATTGTCACTTTGCACTTCATCGGGCAGTAGGCAGCAGTCAAATTCGCACTTTGCGCCGCGTGCGCCCGAGCGCATCCGCGGTCGCACGGCCGGTGGCGCAAGAAACCGGTAGCCGACCGAGCGGTCGGGGCACTAACATAGCACCTGGCCACATCCCAGGAGGCAGATCAATGGTCTCACCGGTCGCTCGAGGGAACCATTCGACGAACACGCGCACGCGGGGGCGACGGTCTCGCCTTCGTTTCGCGGGCCGTCGTGTGGTGTTGCGCAGGCGCTGGTGAACCTGGGAGCGGCCGGCGCCGCCGATCTGGAGGAGGCGGCCAAGCTGCTCCGCACCGGGAAGTATGATGAGTGCGCCAGAAGGCGTCGGAGGCACTCCAGAGCGGCGAGCGCGACCAGGAGTGGTTCGCCTTCAAGATCCGGGCGGAGATGGCGCGGGGAAAGTACAAGGAGGCGCTCAGGTCGCTCCAGGAGGCGACGGCCCGTCATCCCGAAAGCTTGACGCTCTATCTGGTCGGCCGCGATGTCCGCCGCTTCAACGGGCTGGGCGGCCGCGAGCAAGAGGTGCGGGGCGAGATCGAGCGCCGGATCTCCCGGGCGCCGGGAAGGTATGCCACGCTGGAGGCCCAGGTCGCCCTCGGCCGGTTCTTCCTGCTCCGGGGCGCTGACCCGAAGAAGGTGCTGGACCTGTACTACGACGCGGTCATCAGGCAAGCCCCCGATTTCGTGGACGCCTATCTCGCCTCGGCCGAGCTGGCTCTGGACAAGCAAGATTACGGGCTCGCCGTGGAGACGCTGCGGAAGGCCCCCAAGGAGGCCGCGGCGGACCCGCGTTTCCATTACCTGATGGCCCAGGCGTTCGGCGACGACGACCGCACCCAGGCGGCCAAAGCGATCGCCGAGGCGCTCAAGATCAACCCACGCCACGTCGACAGCCTGCTGTTGAAGATCGACGGACTGGTCGACTCCGAACGCTACGCGGACGCGGCGAAGGTGGTCGACCAGGTCGTCGCGGTCAACCCGTCGGAGCCTCGAGCCTGGGCCTTCCGCGCGGCGCTGGCTCACCTGCGAGGGGACCCCAAGGGTGAAGAGGAGGCCAGGCGTTCGGCGCCTGGCGCCCTGGGCCGACAATCCCGAGGTCGATTCCCTCATCGGCCGGAAGCTCGCGCAGAAGTACCGGTTCGCCGAGGGGGCGGCCTGCCAGAGGAAGGCGCTGGCGATGGACGCCGGGTACCTGCCCGCCAAGATCCAGCTCTCCGAAGCGCTCCTGCGGCTGGGCGAGGAGGCGGAAGGCTGGAAGCTGGTCGATGAGATCTTCGCCGCCGACGGCTACAACGTGGTCGCCTACAATCTGATGACCCTGCGCGACCGGCTGGCCAAATTCCGGACGCTGACGGAAGACGGCATCATTGTAAGGATGGACCCGCGGGAGGCGGACCTCTACGGCCGCGCTGTCCTCGCGCTCTTGAAGCAGGCGAAGGCCACGCTGTGCGCGAAATACGATGTGACGCTGCCGGACTCGGTGATCGTGGAGATCTTCCCCCAGAAGAAGGAGTTCGCGGTCCGGACCTTTGGCCTGCCCGGGGCCGATGGGCTGCTTGGTGTCTGCTTTGGCCGGGTGATCACGGCGAACAGCCCGGCGTCGCAGGGGGAGCACCCGTCGAACTGGCAGGCCGTGCTCTGGCACGAGTTTTGCCATGCGGTCACCCTGAGCAAGTCGCGCAACACGATGCCGCGCTGGCTCAGCGAGGGGATCTCCGTTTACGAGGAGGGGAAGCAAGATGCCGCGTGGGGAACGGCGCTGAACCCACGGTACCGGGCGATGATCCTGGGAGACGAACTGACGCCGTTGAGTCAGCTCAGCGGGGCGTTCCTGGCCCCCAGGTCGGCGATTCACGTCCAGTTCGCCTACTTCGAGTCGGCCCTGGCGGTGGAGTTTCTGGTGGAGACGGCCGGTTTGCCGGCCCTCAAGGGGGTCCTCGACGACCTGGGCGCTGGAAAGACGATCAACGAAGTGCTGCCGACGAGGACCCGGATGACGCTCGTTCAACTGGATGACGCGTTCTCCCGGTTCGCCCGCCAGAAGGCCCAGCGCGTGGCCCCCGGCGCGACCTGGGAGGAGGTTGATCTGGCGGACGACGCAAGCGTGGAGACCATCACGGCGTGGCTCAAGAACCATCCCCAGAGCTTCCGGGGCCGTCAGCGCCTGGCGGCGCGGCTGGTCGCGGAACGGAGATGGCCGGAGGCCAAGGCAGTCTTGCTCGATTTGAAGGCACTCTACCCCGAGTACATCGGCGCCGACAACGCCTACGTGCTGCTGGCCACCGTCTACAAGCAGACGTCCGCGGCCGCCGAGGAGCACGCGGTCCTCGACGAGCTGGCCCGGCGCGACGGCGACGCCTCGCCGGCCTACCTTCGGCTCATGGAGCTGGACGAGGCCGCCGGGAACTGGCAGGGAGTGGCCACGAACGCGCACCGGCTGCTGGCGGTCAACCCGTTGATCCCCGCGCCTTACCGGTCGCTCGCTGCCGCCGCGGAGCATCTTGATCGCCGCGACGAGGCCATCGCCGCCTACCGGGGCCTGGCCCTGCTGGACGAGACCGACCCGGCGGAGGTGCACTATCGCCTGGCGAAACTGCTGAGCCAGGCGGGCAAGAAGGTGGAAGCCCGCCGCGAGGTCCTCAAGTCGCTGGAGGAAGCGCCGCGGTTTCGCGAATCACACAAGCTCTTGCTGGAACTGATCGGCCCCGAGAAGTCGACGGCGCACACCCGGCACCACCCGCCCGGCCGGCACCACGGCCAGAGAGGCCCATCCATGATGCGAAGCCGGATGCTGCGGACCGCTCTGGCTTTGACCTGCCTGATCGCGGTCGCTGGAGGCCTCGCCCTGGCGCAGCCGGACTGGCGGGGGCAGGCGCTGGCGATTCCCGTCCCCGCTCGACGGAATTCCCGCCGACCGTGCGGGCGTTCCGGACTGGAAGATCGACGAGCGGTTCAAGGACGACGTCTTCACCTTCGTCCGGGTTCAGTACAGCTCGTACCGCTTCGGAGGCCGCGGGGGCCGCGGAGGAGGTGAGGCTGGACCATCGACTGGCCCGACAGCGACCTCAACTTTTCCTATCGCCTCCAGCAGCTCACGTCCCTCAAGGTCAATCCGTCCCGATCACGCTCAAGCTGACCGACGAGGCGCTCTTCGATTACCCGTTCCTTTACATGATCGAGCCGGGGGCGCTGGTGTTCTCGGAGGAGGAGGTCGTCGCGCTGCGGCGCTACCTGAAAAACGGCGGCTTCCTGATGGTGGACGACTTCTGGGGCGACTACGCGTACCAGAATTTCTACCGGGAGATCAAGCGCGTCTTCCCCGACCGCGAGCCGGAGGAACTGCCGCTCTCGCACAAGATCTTCCAGTGCGTCTACCAGCTGAAGGAGAAGCCGCAGGTTCCCGGCATCGACGCCTGGTTGTACTCGGGCCAGAGCTGGGAGAATCACGGCCCGGGCTCGCGCGACGTGCACTTCCTGGGCATCTCCGACGACCAGGGCCGGCTGATGGTCATCATCTGCCACAACACCGACCTTGGCGACGGCTGGGAGCGGGAAGGGGAGGACCCCGGCTTCTTCAAGGAGTTCTCCGAGAAGAAGTCGTACCCGATGGGCATCAACATCGTGACCTACGCCATGACCCATTGACCGCGCCAGGGCTCTTGCCCCGCGCGGAAGTGAAAATCCGGCGACGCGGGGCGAATGAAGACAATGACCCGACACAGAGCCAAGAAGGACCCCGGACAAATCGCACTTGTACTCCTACACCCGAACGTGAAGCGCGGTGGGTTGCGCTGCGCTGACCCACCCTACTCGTCATCGTAATCCTACACCCGAACGTGAGCGCTAAGGATCCAGGACAATTCGTAGGGTGGGTCAGCGCAGCGCAACCCACCATCCAAACACGTATCCTACCCGGATCGCGTTTCTAGCCCTGTTTCGCGTCATGGAATGAGGACGTTGACCGCGAAAGGACCCAACGTGTCGGCAGACGCAGACGCCTACGAGAATGAACGGCGCGTCGTGGAGAAGATCCACGAGAGCCGCGGCCGGATCGAGCATGAGCTCGGCAAGGTGATCGTCGGCCAGAAGGAGGCGACGCACCAGATCCTGATCAGCCTCTTCGCCGGCGGGCACTGCCTGATCACCGGCGCGCCCGGGCCTGGCCAAGACGCTGCTGGTCCGGACCATCGCGCAGGTGTTCGACCTGAAGTTTCAGCGGATCCAGTTCACCCCCGACCTGATGCCGGCGGACATCACCGGGACGGAGATCCTCGAGGAGACCCCCGAGGCAGGCGCCGGATGCAGTTCGTCAAGGGGGCCATCTTCGCCAACGTGATCCTGGCCGACGAGATCAACCGCACGCCGCCCAAGACCCAGGCCGCGCTGCTGGAAGCGATGCAGGAACACCAGGTGACGGCGGCCGGCGTTCGCTACCCGCTGGAAGAGCCCTTCTTCGTGCTGGCCACGCAGAACCCCATCGAGATGGAGGGAACGTACCCGCTGCCCGAGGCCCAGCTCGACCGCTTCTTCTTCAACGTGATCGTCGACTACCTGCCGGAAGACGACGAGGTGGCCGTCGTCCAGCAAACGACGTCGCGGCGGCCCGAGCCGATCTCTCATCTGTTCACCGGCCGCGACGTGATCGAGTTCCACGAGGTCGTGCGCAAGGTGCCGGTGGCCGAGGACGTGGTCCGATACGCCGTGAAGCTGGCCGCGGCCAGCCGGCCCGGCCCCGATGCGCCTGGCTTCGTGACCGACTGGGTGAGCTGGGGAGCAGGCCTGCGCGCGGCACAGTCGCTGGTCCTGGGCGCGAAGGCCCGCGCCTTGCTCGGGGGCCGGTTCCACGTCTCGCCCGACGACATCCGCGCGCTGGCCCATCCCACGCTGCGGCATCGCGTTCTGCTGGGTTACCGGGCCGAGGCCGACGGCGTGACCGTTGACTCGGTGATCGATCGTCTCCTGGAACACGTGAAGGGGCCCTCCCGGTCATGACCACCCTTGGCCGCTCACGTTCCGCCCCCCTCCGTCGGTCGCCACGCGGCCGCATACGCTCATGGACCCGCTCGCTCTGATGCGGATCAAGAGCCTTCACCTGCGGGCCCGGGCCGCCGTGGAGGGGTTCATCAAGGGCATCCACCGCAGCACGTACCATGGCTTCTCGGTCGAGTTCAGCGAGTACCGCCAGTACACCCCGGAGACGACCCGCGCTACCTCGACTGGCGGCTCTTCGCCCGCACCGACCGCTACTACGTCAAGCGGTTCGAGGACGAGACGAACGTCCGCTGCCACATCGTGCTGGACACCAGCCGGTCGATGAACTTCCGCTCCCTCGACCACAGCAAGAGTGAGTACGCCCGCACCGCGGCGGCAACGATTGCCTACTTTCTCACGCTTCAGCGCGACGCGGTCGGGCTGCTGACGTTCGAGGACCGGATCACCGACTACCTTCCTCCGCGCCATCGTCCGGGCCACCTTCGCCGGCTGCTGGCGATGCTCGACCGCGAGCCCAAGGGGCGAGCCACCGACCTCGCGGCGCCGCTGGAGGAGATCGCCGCGACCGTCAAGAAGCGCGGCCTGATCGTCCTGCTCTCCGACCTGCTCGCGCCGGCCGACGCCCTCCGCTCGAGGCTGGGTTACCTGCGGTCCCGCGGCCACGAGGTCATCGTCCTGCGGATCCTCGACCCGGCCGAATCGAGCTTCACCTTCCGCACGCCGGCCATGTTCCACGACCTGGAATCGGGGAGGGAGCTTTACATTGACCCGGACGCCGCCCGCGCCGGGTATCTCGCCCGGTTCGCCGCGCACGCCGCCGAGATCGAGCGCGCCTGCACCGACCTGGCGATCGACTTCCGGACGATCACCACGGACTCCCCGCTGGAGCTCGTCCTGTTCAACTTCCTGAAGGCGAGGCTGCGCGGCGCCGCCAAGGTCGGCCGGCGCGTCGCGGCGGGCGCGTCGCGGAGGGGTGCACCATGAGCTTCCTGACTCCCCTTTATCTTCTGGGCGCACTGACGGTCGCGGCCCCGATCATCTTCCACCTGATCCGCCGCACGACCAAGGGGGAAGTGCCGTTCAGCTCCCTGATCTTCCTCTCCCCGTCGCCGCCCCGCCTGACGCGCAAGAGCCGCCTGGACCACTGGCTGCTGCTCTTGCTGCGCGCGACTGCGCTCATCCTCCTGACCGTGGCCTTCGCCCGGCCCTTCCTCCGCCAGGCAGCCGGAATGAGCCTGGGCGATGCCGGGGAGCGGCGGATCGCGGTCCTGATCGACACCAGCGCCAGCATGCGCCGGGGCGATCTCTGGGCGCAGGCCCAGGCCAGGGCCGTCGAGGCCATCGAGGCGTGCCGTCCCGGCGATGAACTGGCCGTCTTCGCGTTTGATGTCACCTCGCACCCCGTGTTCGGCTTCGCCGAAGGCAAGGCGCTCGACCCGGCCCGGCGGCCTGGCGTGGCGAAGGCACTCGTCGGGCGGCTGGCGCCAGGCTGGGGGGCGACGCATCTGGGCCAGGCCCTCGTGGACGCCGTCGGCGCGATCGAGAACGTGGGCGACGCCGCCAGCAAGTCGTCGAGCGTCCGCCGTCGGATCGTCCTGATCAGCGACCTCCAGCAAGGCAGCCGGCTTGATGCCCTGGGGAACTTCGAATGGCCCTCGGACGTCGAGCTGGAACTGAAGACGGTGGCCGCGGAAGGCTCCAATGCCGGCCTCCAGTGGCTTGCCGGGCAGGACACCGACGAGCCGGCCGCCGAGAAGGCCAGCGACCTTCGGGTCCGGGTCTCGAATGATGCGATGTCGAAGAAAGAATCGTTCGAGCTGGCCTGGACCGACGACAAGGCCCCGCCGGTTTCCGCCTACGTCCCGCCCGGCGAAAGCCGTGTCTTCCGCGTGCCTCGTCCCGCCGGCTCGGCGAGCCGTTCGCTTCGACTCCAGGGAGACAGCCAGGATTTTGACAACGTGCTTTACCTCGCGGCCGAATCCCGGAGTCGGCCACCGTCCTGTACCTGGGACGCGACGCCCCGGACGACCCATCGGGACTCTCTTATTATCTCAAGCGTGTCTTCGAGGACATGCCCCGCCGTACGTTGAAGGTGGAGTCGAGGGCTCCGGCGGCCCGCCTGGCAATCGAGACGGATCTGACGGTCCCGCTCATCGTTCTGTCGGATGAGACGTCGGCCGAGAACGTGGCGACCCTGCGGCGGTTCGCGACCGACGGCGGGACCGTGCTCTTCGTCGCCAGCGCCGGGAAAGGCGCCGACGCTCTCGGCCCTGGTAGGTGTCCCGGCGATGGACGTGGTCGAGTCACCCTCCGGGGGCGACGCGATGCTCTCGGAGATCGCCTTCGACCATCCTCTTTTCGCGCCGTTCGCCGCACCGCAGTACAATGACTTCACGAAGATCCGGTTCTGGAAGCACCGGCGCATCGCGACGGCCGGCCTGGGTCAGGCTCCGCGTCCTGGCCCGCTTTGAGAAGGGGGACCCCGCCGTGATCGAGAAGGCGCAGGGCAAGGGGCGGCTGGTGATCCTGACCAGCGGCTGGAGCCCGGCCGACAGCCAGCTCGCTCGCTCGTCCAAGTTCGTGCCCTTGATGCAGGCGTTGCTCGAGGGACCGAACGCCGGACCGGACCTCTCGGCCAACCGGATTGTCGGTGAGCCCGTGGCGGTTCCCGAAGGGGCCGTCGCCGTGCACAGGCCGGACGGATCAACCTTCAAGCTCGCGCCGGGGGCCGCGACGTTCGACGAGACCGACGTGCCCGGCGTCTACGCGCTGGAAACGCCGAAGGGGGCTCGCGAGTTCGCCGTGAACCTGGACCCCTCGGAGAGCAAGACAGTCGCCCTTGCCCGTCGAGACGCTGGAGCAGTTCGGCTGCCGGCTGGCGACGAACGCATCGCGCATCGAGCAGCGACCGCGAGCTGATGCGGCAGATGCAGAACGCGGAGCTGGAAGGCCGCCAGAAGCTCTGGCGGCCCTTGATCCTGGCGGTACTCTCGGTGCTGATCGTCGAGACCTGGCTGGCGGGCTGGCAAGGCCGTTCCCGCCCCAGCCAAACGGAGGCCCCGGCATGATGAGCTGGCAATTGAGGCAGGTGCTGGAACGGGTCGCGCACCGCGTCCGGGAGGTTCGCCTCTGGAGCAGCCTGGCCCTCTGCTGGCTGGCCTGGGCCTGCGTCGGCGCCCTGCTGGTCGTGGCCGGGGTGCGGTCTGTTTTGATCCTCGCCGGCTTCGCGGCGCTGGCGCTGGGCACGGGCCTGGCGTGCGTCGTCTTCGCCCTGCGATCGGCGCGAGACCTCCGCGGAGTCGCCCGCCGCATCGAGGCCGCTCATCCTGACCTGGACGCCGTCCTGCTGACGGCCGTCGAGGAGACGCCCCGTGGTCCCTTGCAGCGGATGGGCTTCCTGCAAGAAACCGTGGTTTCCCGGGCTCTTGACCACCACCGCGCGCACGACTGGTCAGGCGTTGTGACCGAGAAGGCCATCCACGGGGCCAGGCTCGCCCACGTGTTGACGCTTTGCGGGCTGGCCGCGGTCTTGGTTGTGCTCGCGACCCGCGCCGGGTCCGATGCGGGCAGCGGCGGGACCGGTCTCGCACGCGACGGAGGCCCTAAATTCCGAGGTCGAGGTCACGCCCGGCGACACCGAGCTGGAGAAGGGAACCTCGCTGCTGGTCGTCGCTCGCTTCCCCGGCGCGGTCCCCCCCGAGGCGAAGCTCGTTGTTGTCGACAACGCCTCGACACTCGGCCTCGCACGCGATGACCAGAAGCCTGGAAGATCCCACGTTCGCCGGGCACGTCGAATCGGTTGTCAACGACCTCTCCTATCATATCGAGTTCGCGGGGGAGACGAGCCCGACCTACCGCGTGCGCGTCTTCGAGAACCCCGAGCTGATGCGGACCGACGCCAAGCTGGAGTACCCGGCCTATACGTCGATGGAGCACAAGACCGCCGAGGACATCCGCCACGTGACGGCCGTGGAGGGGACGAAGCTGACGCTCCTTTTCCGGCTCAACAAGGAGGTGGCCTCGGCGAAGCTGGTTGACGAGAAGGGGCAGGAGGTCGCGCTTGCCCCGCCGGCCGCTGCGTCAGCGCCCGTCTACACCACCGCGTTCACGCTGGCGGATTCGCACCGCTACAAGCTTCAGCTCGTCGATCGCGAGGGCAGGAAGAACAAGCTCTCCGCCGACCTCGGCGTGAACGTGACGCGGAACCGGCCGCCGGCCATCGCGTTGAGCCAGCCTGGGCATGACGTGCGCGTCTCTCCGGTGGAAGAGCTGCGCATCAAGGCGCAGGTGAATGACGATTTCGGCGTCGTGCGCCATGGCATCAACCTGACCATGGCCGGAACCGAGCCGCGGGACGTCGTCCTGAGCGATGCGGCCAGGCCCCGGCCCAAGCGCGTGCAGCTCGAGCACCTGATCGACTTCGAGGCGCTCAAGGCCGTTCCCGACCAGCTCGTCACCTACTTTGTCTGGGCCGAGGACTTCGGGCCCGATGGCAAGACGCGACGGACCGAGGGGGACATGTACTTCGCCGAGGTTCGCCACTTCGAGGAGATCTTCCGCCAGGGCGAGCAGCCCAGCGCTTCGGCGGAGAATGAACAGGACGAGCAAGGCGGCGGCAACGCCCGTCAGGCCGAGCAACTGGCCGAGCTGCAGAAGGACGTCATCAACGGCACATGGAAGGTGATCCGTCGCGAGAACGGCGCCCGGCCCACCGACAAGTTCGTTCCCGACACCAAGGTCCTGCGGGAGTCGCAAGAGTCGGTCATCACCCGGGCCGAGACCATGAAGGAACGGCTGCAAGACGCCGCTTCGAAGGCGAGCCTGGAGCGGGCGTTGAAGGCCATGAAAGACGCCGTCGGGTTGCTGGGAGAGGCTGCCGATCAGACGAAGGTCGCGCTCGCTGCACCCTGCGCTCGTGGCCGAGCAGGTCGCGTACCAGGCCTTGCTCAAGCTCAGGGCCCGGGAGTTCGAGGTCATCCGCAATCGTTCCCGCCAGCGCAGTGGGCGTGGCTCGGGCGCTGCGGCCATGCAGCGGCAACTCAACCAGCTCGATCTCACCAACCGGGAGGATCGGTTCGAGGAACAGAACCGGGCGCGGAAGCAACTTTCACCGAAGGAGCAGGAGCAGCGCGAGACCAGGCAAGTTCTCAGCCGCCTCAAGGAACTGGCCCAGCGCCAGGCCGACCTGAACGAGCGCCTGAAGGAGCTGCAGTCGGCGCTCGAGGCCGCGAAGGACGAGCCGGCCAGGCAGGAAATCGAGCGACAGCTCAAGCGCCTCCGTGAACAGCAGCAGCAGATCCTCCGCGACACCGACGAGCTGCAGGAGCGAATGGAGAACGAACAGAACCGCGACCGCATGGCCGACTCCCGCCAGCAGGTTCAGGACGCGCGCGACCGGGTTCGCCAGGCCTCCGATGCGCTCGAGCAGGGCCGCGTGCCTCAGGCGTTGACCGAGGGGACCCGGGCCGGCCAGAAGTTCAACGAGGTCCGGGACGACCTGCGCAAGCGGGCGTCGAACCAGTTCACCGATGACCTGACCGCGATGCGCAACCAGGCCAGGCAGCTCGATGAGGGCCAGAACCGCCTGACCGAGCAGCTCGACGCCTGGAAGAATAACCCCCGCCCGAGCCTCCGCGACCCCGCCGACCGCCAGCAGGTCAAGCAGTCGCTGGAAGAGCAAGGCAAGAAGCTGGACGGGCTCGTCGAGCACATGCGGCACACCGTGGGCGAGGCCGAGGAAACCGAACCCCTGCTGGCCAAGAATCTGTTTGATACCGTCCGCAAGGCCGATGAGCAACGGATTCCCGAGGCCATTGACCAGACCAGGAAGCTGGCCGACGCCGGCTTCACCGACGAGGCGTCGCGGACATCCCGCCTTGCCGGCGAGGGAATCCAGCAGCTCCGTCAAGGGGTGGAACGTGCCGCCAAGAGCGTTCTGGGCGACGAGATCGCCGCGCTGCGCCTGGCACAGAACGAGGTGGAAGACCTGGCAAACCAGATCAACCGCGAGATCGCCCAGGGAACCGGTCAACCAACGGATAATCCGGAGCGGTCCAGGCAACCCGGCCGGCCGCCTCAACAGGGGCAGCAAGGTCAGGACCGTTCCCAGGCCGGACAGAATGACCAGCAAGCAGCGCGAGGTCAGCAAGGTGAACGGGGGCAGCAACAGGCCCAGCAAGGTCAGCAAGGCCAGGGTCAACAACAGGCCCAGCGCGGACAGCAAGACCAGGGTCAACAAAAGCTCAGCGAGACAGCAAGGCCGGGGTCAGCAACAGCGGAATCAGGGCGAGCCGGGGCAGCAGCCCGGTGGGCAGGAAGGGCAAGGCCAGCAAGGCCAGGAAGGGCGCAGGCCCGTGGCTCGCTCCGTGGCGGCAACACGCCTCAGAACGACGGCTCACCGCGCAACGGTTCGCCAGGCGGTCCCGGCGGCAACCGTCGCGGCGGAGCCCAGCGCCGGGCGTCGACCGGATGCTCGACCAGATGGCGGGCAATCCGGATCGCGCGGGGGGACCGATCACGGGCGAGGGATTCCGCGAATGGTCCGACCGCATGCGAGATGTCGAGGAACTGCTCGAGGACCCCGGCCTGCGGGCCGACGCGGCGCGGATTCGTGACCGCGTCCGCGGGGCGCGCGAGGAGTTCAAACGACACGCGAAAGTTCCCGACTGGAACAAGTTGAAAGGGCTTGTGGCCGACCCGATCCGCGAGCTCCGCGACCGGATCGCCGAAGAAGTCCGCCGCCGCGAGTCGCCCGATTCTCTGGTTCCGATCGATCGCGACCCGGTCCCACCGAAATTCGCCCAGGGCGTCAGGCGCTACTACGAGCGGCTGGGGAGCGGCCAATGACCTTGCCGTCCCTGATTCTGGGTGCTCCCGACTGGTGGAAGGTCGCCGCCGCGTTGATGACGGTCGCGTTAGCCTTGATCTTCTGGAGCTACGCCCGCGCGCGGTCGAAACCGTCGGTGCGCGTGGTGTGTGCGGTGCTGAAGGTGTTGGCGGTCGCGTCGCTCGCGCTCATCCTGCTGGAACCGCTCTTGACCAGTGTTCGTCCCCGGCGCGGGGCCAATGCCTTCGCCGTACTGGCGGATAACAGCCAGAGTTTGCTCATCCATGACGATAATGACACGCAATCACGCGGCGACTGGGTCCGCGAACGCCTTGGCCATGGCTCTCCCTGGCAGGCGCGACTGGGTCAAGACTTCGACGTCAGAACCTATGTCTTCGATTCCTCCCTCCGCTCCGTCGAGGGCTTTGATTCCCTGGCCTTTGACGGCACCGGCACGTCGCTGGGGACGTCGCTCTCGGCGCTCTCGAAGCGGTTCCGCGGCCTGCCGCTGGCTGGCGTTTTGCTGTTCACCGACGGCAACCGCACCGATCTGGGAGACCTGGACTGGGCGTCGCTGCCGCCTGTGTATCCCGTCGTGCCGGCCACGCGGAGAACCGTTCGCGACGTTGGTGTGAGGGACGTCTCGATTAGCCAGACGAACTTCGAGTCGGCGCCAGTCGTGATTCGGGCCGACGTCACCTCGGCAGGTTTTTCCGGGGAACCGATCGTTGCCGCCGTTATCGACCAGACCGGCAAGGTGTTGGAGCGGCAGGAGCAGAGATCCAACGGGGACAATAAGCCGCTCAGCTTTCGGTTCCAGTTCCGGCCCGAGCGCAAGGGCGTCAACTTCTACTCGGTCCGGGCCTTCCCCGCCGCGGAGGAGGTCAAACCCGACGGCGGAACGGTCGCGTCGAGCTCCAGCGAGCAGACGCTCGCCAATAACAGCCGGCTGGTCGTCGTCGACCAGGGGGGCGGTCCTTACCGACTGCTCTACGTGGGCGGCCGGCCCAACTGGGAGTTCAAGTTCCTTCGCCGTGCCCTGTTTAACGACGAGCAGCTTCAGCTCGTCGGCCTGCTGAGGATCGCTCGCCGGCAGCCGAAGTTCGACTTCCAGAGCAGCGCCCGTAACCGGACGATGAGTCCCTTGTATACTGGCTTTGATCACCCCGACGCTGACACCGCCGAGCGCGCCGATCAGCCGGTTCTGGTGCGACTGGGAATTGTCGAAGAGGAGCTGCGGGATGGTTTTCCCAAGACTGCCGAGGAGCTTTATCGCTACCACGCCATCATCATCGATGACCTGGAAGCCACCTTCTTCACGCAGGACCAGCTCGGTCTGCTCAGGAACTTCGTCAGCACCCGCGGCGGTGGACTTTTGATGCTTGGTGGGCCCGACTCATTCGCCGACGGCAAGTATGATCGCACGCCGGTCGGTGAGCTGCTGCCAGTCTACTTGAACAGCTCACCCATGGCCCCGCGCCCAGCGTGGGCACCCGCCGCCTGGCGCTTACCCGCGAGGGCTGGCTGCAGCCCTGGGTTCGCACGCGAAAGACCGAGAAGGAGGAACGAAAGCGCCTGGCCGCGATGCCTGAATTCCAGACGCTGAGCCACGTGGGCCGTATCAAGCCGGGAGCCATTACCCTGGCCGAGGTCAGCGATGAACAAGGGCAAAATGTTCCCGCGCTGGTCAGCCAAACCTTCGGCAAGGGACACGTCGCCGCATTGCTCGATCGGCGATCTCTGGCGGTGGGGCATGCGGCGCGACAACGTCGAGGAAAGTGACCTCGAACGCTCATGGCGGCAGACCGCTCGCTGGCTGGTAAGCGATGTTCCCAGCCGGCTAGATGTATCAGTCCGTCCCAGGGCCAAGTCTTCGGTGCCTGCTATCGAACTGGCGGTCCGCGTGCGAGATGCCGAGTACCGCGCCTTGATAACGCTAAAGTTACGTTCAAGATCATTCTACCGGACGAGAGCACCATTACGCTCGACGCCGAACCCGATGGTCGTGAAGCTGGCCTCTATACGACCACTTATGTGACCAAGCAGCCCGGAGCCTACCGCGTCGTCGCGATTGCTCACAGCGCCGATGAGGCGGTCATTGGCGAGCGCGAGGCTGGCTGGGCGGCTCAACCCGCCGCTGATGAGTTCGCCCGCTTGACGCCCGACCATGATTTTCTGAACACCCTTGCCTTGAAGACGGGGGGCGAGGTTGTGGACGGTGACAGGCTTAATGCATTCGTCGCCAGCCTTTCTGCGCAAGGCACCTATCTCCGAGCAGTGGGTGTCGCCGCTCTGGCATCAACCGTTTTACTTCCTGATCGCGATCCTTTGCTTGTCGGTTGAATGGGGCCTGCGCCGCGTGTCCGGTTTGGCTTGACGGACTCGTTAGACACTCCGGGATTAAAATCAAATCATGTCGACTTTGCTCGTGATGACCCTCTGCTTGGTACTCGACCCACCGAAGGACCGTCCGAGTGTACTGGTGGTGGTTGGTGCACCGGGCACCGATGAATATAAGGCCGAGTTCCACCGCTGGGCCTCGCTCTGGCAAACCGCTGCCGAGAAAGCTTCAGCCCAATTCCACGAAATTGGCGAATTGGCCGAAGGTGGTACAACTGATCGACAGCAGTTGCGCGCGACATTAACTGAGCAAGCGTCAACCAGCTTCGAGCCACTCTGGATTGTTTTCATTGGCCATGGAACGTTCGACGGCCGTGAAACTAAGTTCAATCTCCGCGGGCCTGATGTGACGGACGTCGAATTGCTCGATTGGCTCAAGCCGATTCAGCGGCCTGTTGCGATCTTGAATTGCTTCTCGGCGAGTGGTCCATTTCTCAGCCGCCTCTCGGCACCGAACCGTATTGTCGTGACGGCGACCCGCAGTGGTGATGAGCAGAATTTTACCCGCTTTGGCCAGTATCTTGCAGAATCGATTGCCGACGTACATGCGGACCTCGACAAGGACGAACAGGTTTCCCTGCTGGAAGTGTTCCTTGTCGCGAGCAATCGTACGGCCGAGTTTTATCACAGTCGATCACGGCTAGCTACCGAGCACGCCCTGCTTGATGACAATGGTGATCACCTGGGCACCTCCGCCGACTTTTTTCGCGGCATCCATGCCACGAAGCGTGCGAAGGATGATGCGAAACCTGATGGCGTGCGCGCCCATCAGCTTCACATGATCCTCAGTAATCGCGAGCAGCACATGTCTCCCGAGCATCGCCAGCGCCGTGATATGCTTGAACACGATGTGGCAGAGTTACGGTCCAAAAAAGATAAGCTTTCCGAAGACGAATATTATACCCAGCTTGAAACCATCATGATCGAGCTGGCCTGGCTCTATCACAAGAACCAATGAAAACACCCACCGTGCGACAGGATTCCGATCCTGTCCTGTCCATTTTTTGATAAGAGATAAGATTGAAATCTTGTCCCACGTTGAAGACAGCTTACGAGTACTTTTGACAATCCGCTTCAACGCATGGGTTAAACTTTCAATTATCGGTCGGTGAGGGTCCTTGGGATTGCCTTTTTCCCCCGTTTCGTGAAAATGCCTGTACCTGCACGCAAGACATCTCAAGACAGCATAAGATAGATCATCCACTCACCCCAAACCATACAACGGAATGCATATGGTGAAAAGGCAAGTTGAGAGTAATGAGGAGAATGAAGCAATGGCTTGCATGAGGTTGATGCAGCGTTGGCTTTGACCCGGTCCTGCGCATTTCCATGCTGTGAACCGATAATCAGGTGCGAAAGGGCGCGGTCTGAAACCGGGGCGGAAAAGGATTGACGCCTGTCCGGTCAGAACCGCCACGAGGATGAGTTCAGATAAAACGCAATCCGGCTGGTAAGGCAAGGAGGCGCAGGCCGATGGCACGCTGGTTTATTGACCGTATGCCACAAGGGGGAATTCCGTCCGTAAGCTTGCGACAGCTGCTTCCGGAAGCTCGATTCGTTGGTTGTCCTGACTGGGAGATCTCCGGCTGTAGCGACGATCATCGCCGACTTGACCCAGGTCAGTTATTCGTCGCGACTCGTAGCCCTCATTACGATGGTCATGCCTTCATCCGCGAGGCATTTGACCGCGGTGCGGCAGGGGTGGTTCTGGAGGAAGCTTGTCCTGAGGCAGGACGACTTCAAATTATCGTTGACGATTCCAGGGCTGCTCATGCTCGAATCTGTCAAGCTCTCGCCGGCAATCCTTCCGGTCGGATCGCTGTGCTTGGTGTGTCGGGGAACTTTGGTAAGACAGTCGCAAGTCTGTTTGTTCGCTCGATCCTCGAAGCTGCAGGTCAACGTTGTGGACTTATCGGCGCAACAGGTTGGTCCGATGGTCTTTTAACTCGCCCATTGGGTGCGGGCCTGGACTCTGACACTAACCAGTGGCCCGGAGGTGCGGCCGGATTAGCATCAATTCTGGCTTACATGGTTGATCAGAACTGTAACGCCGGAGTGATTGAGACCGCGAGTGAGGCAATCGAGACTTGTTTATTCGAGGGCGTTCAGTTTCAGGCTGCACTTGTGACCGATGTGGGTGCGCCTTATGGGCTGTCCATTGAGATGGCACTGCGACATCAACGAGCTCTGGCAAAACTGTTTCGCCAGGTCGTACCCGGGGGTATGACAATCGTCAATGCCGATGATCCCCATGCTGAGATTCTTGGGGGTGTGAACCTTGATGCGCAACGGGTTAGCTTTGGTATGAAGTATCCAACATCGGTTGATATCTCGGCGCAAATTCAGCAGATGAACTCCACTGGTTCTCGCTTTCTGCTTCAAGGTTTCGACCGAGTTGCGATGGTTGATCTGAGGCTGATTGGGCCCAGACATATTAACTATGCCCTGGCGGCCGCAGCACTAGCCTGGTCGCTGGAAATTGACATCGACGCTGT
This sequence comes from uncultured Planctomycetaceae bacterium, assembly GCA_963813575.1. Taxonomy (GTDB): domain Bacteria; phylum Planctomycetota; class Planctomycetia; order Isosphaerales; family Isosphaeraceae; genus Aquisphaera. The sequence continues at coordinate 8,303 of CAWFAF010000036.1, read as the reverse complement.
TGTAGCAGGATTGGAGAACGTTATCAGCGTTGCTGGATACCTGGAAGCGGTAGACGAGGGCCAGGACTTTGAGGTTCGGATTGACGCTGCTACAACGGGTCCTTTACTGAGTCAGGCATTTGTGGCGCTTCGGGCCATTTCGACCGGGCGCATTCATCTGGTGTTAAGTGCCGAGGGCGATCAGAAACGATTAGTGCGCCGTGAGCTTGCTACAGTTGCTGAGCAAGGTGCCGACCGGGTTATTTTGACCCTAGGTAACCCACGAACTGAGGCGCCTGATGAGATTCTTGACGATCTCTTGGGCGGTTTTCATCGTCCAGGCAGAGTTCGTGTCGAGCCCGACCGTAAACAAGCTATTGAGATTGTGCTTGCCGACGCCCGGCCTGGTGACATTGTTTTAATTACCGGCAAGGGGCGGAATCATTACCAGATTTTCGCTGATCGAGTTGTTCCGCTGGATGATTTTGATGTGGTGCGAACTGTACTGCGAGGGCGAAAGAAGCTGCTTACCCATGCGCAGAACGGTTCGCATGAGGCTTTGGTCTACGGCAGCTTTTAGCTCATAATCCTCACACCGTGCATTGCCAGACCTATACGATAGCTTCTTCTTTCCCGCAGGTAGCAAATCCTGGTGACATCCCGCCAAGGGAAGTTAAACTTCTACAGAGAACATAGCCGTACTACCATGTCACGTTCTACTATATTTCGGCGGCTAACCTGTCATTTAAGACGTAAGTCACTGAGTAGCAGAATACTTGCGCTTGACCAACAACACGTGCGTAAGAAGAAATTCTGGAGAAAGCTCGCTCTCTTACAATTGTCGATGATACTTTTAACGTATAATCTGGGTAGAATCGTGTAGGTTGCCCGCCAGTGATCCCTCTCTCGTCGGGCGAGGAGATAGCGCCCGTGGCTGAGCGAGATGATCAGCCCTGAACCACCCGCCTCAAGTTTCGTTATCGTCCAGCGAATACTCCTGCGAACACAATAATAGCAACGTGTGTCTGTGAGTCGTTGTGCGACTCGACGGACAGGGTAGCGGGAGTCACGCGATCCGTGGTTGCAGCAGCCAGAAGACTCCCGGCAGCGAGATTTACGGAACAGGAAAGAAAACAAGGAGGTCGAGCCATGACCCAAACATTAAACAAGCGATTGACCCGAACAGCATTATCCGCATTCCTATCCCCTCACGCCCACGCGTTCGAGGGCTGTACCATGAGACGAAATGCTCACCGTGACCCGGCCGAGATGGCTGCTGCACTTCGATTTCTAGCAACGCGCGCTCATGAGGCCGTGAAGGCCTTGGAGACACATCAGCTCCGTCCCGCCAACGCGGAAGTTATAGAGCTCATGGTGGCAATCCGTCAGCTCGAAGACGACTTTCGGACCCAGAGTTTGCACCACCTCGTTCCCTACGTGAGTGCCCTGCGTCACCAGGTTCAAACCCGGCTCAGTTAAACTGATCGGGTTTCGAAACAATATCCGGAAATCATACGGTGGGCCGTATGCGAAGACGCAAATGGCAACCGGTGTTGAAAGGGCGAAACAAGAACGGAATGTCGCTGCGAACTTCTTCACGGCCGTGTAATATGGGCTACTTCCCGTTTTTTGGTCCATTTGAAATGGGAGTCCTCTAGGAAGGAGGTAAATACGAGTGTATGCAGATACCTTACAAGGTTGGTCAATTATTCACCGGTCACAGGCGGTGCTGAATTCTTTCGGCGTTACGTAGGCCAATAAGGTGTGAGGCTAGACCGTGTTATATTCCCGCCAGTATTAGAACGTTTTTGCTCAAGCATCTGCCACGTCTTCGAATTCTACGAACTTGAGAAGTTTGTCTCGCAATTAACTGTGAAACAATTTTACATATTCACTTTCCCGGGGGTTTTCTGCAGTCACCGGGATTGACTTCGCTTTCCTGCTCGGCAACCAGCTTATTAATATCTTACAAATGGACTCCAATCCATTATCGCTTCTGATATGGGTCGGCGCCCCGCGACAATCAATTACTTGAGCCATGATCCGCCAAATATCGGCCCTGTTGACCGAGCTATTGGTATGCAATAGCAGACGCTCTCAGGTATATTTGTCCACCAAGGTTAGCCATTTGAGTGGTCGACTGCTTACCATTCTGTCGTGAATGAAGTCACAGGTCCAAACGTCGTTCTTGAACCGCGCTGGTTGTTACACGCACCTGTTAGCATTGGTACTCGGTTTTGGGCTTAATTTCCCGGGTTTTCTCAGCTTCAGGGGCCGGCGCAGGCCAACGACTTTCCAAAGCCACTGTATCCGTTTGAGGTGAGCTTCACCGACCAGCTCCTACAAACCAGCATTGCGTGGATTCTCTGGTAGCTGTATCTCGGGCGTCGATAGGCCAGGCGTTTGATCTCCTTACACAAGGGTTTCTCATCACCTTAACGTATAGGCTAGTATCGTAGGATCGACCGGGACCGGCCTATAACTTGGCTGATCCATCATTGCGAGATCTTGTAGCAGTCGCTGAGCTAGTTAGCGGCAACTTGTTGCTGAGCTGGGCTTACTACCTTTTTTTACGATGTTCTGGAGCATCTACTTGTCCAGGAGTAACTTGGCCACCAGTATCTTGACACGGTCTATCTTGAGCTTCAATGCACAACATTGGTGATCAGCGTTGACTTAATCCAGGGCGTATTGCTAACACCACTGATAATAGGTTGTTTGCGCGATCTTAACGGAGTTGAAGGTCTTCGATGAAGCGTTGCCGAAGCGGAGTTAAAATAAGGGTCCTGGTGGATCGTGTTGAAAGTCGCATAGTCAGACCGCCGCGACAAAGATTCTATAGGAATACTTCTGGCGCTCGTTACCACCGAAATGATCAACATGACTGGCAGGATATCCAGACAAGGAAAAAGAACCAAATCACTGGCGTAAGCTTGGAACAGAGTCTACCAATAGGTTTTCGTTCAACGAAGCGTACGGCGCGCATTGTCGGAACCATCCTAGCTGACAATGGTGAGATTTCCGGCACTCTATTTACTCTGCTTGGGACAATCGAAATTCCGACAACAGAAGCATAAGATACTATCCATGATGCGGCCCTGCTAGTGTGATCTATTGAGTGGCTCGAGAGTTACGTCCTAGCCAAGTTGTAACCAACGGCATTGGGATCCTCCAACACTGTTAAGCCAAGAGATATTAGGGCTAACTTGTTACTATAATAGCTGGAGTTAATTCTGGCGCTAAGTGCTCCCCTGGAAATTTTAATATATGTGTACATGTTCGCTCTACTTAAAGTTACTGTCAAGAGCCTTTAAGAAACCAGAAAGTGGTATGTCCGTCGTTCTCTTGTATCATGCAACTAGTCTGCTTGCGTGTAGGAGCTGTGACTCTCTAACTCGGCTCCTACATAGGTTTTTAAACGACCCATCAACGACTTATTTCTGAAATGAAGTCTACGGAGCTTAAGCTTATGGCAGTTCCAACGGCAACCGTGATTCAATCGGACTGGGTACAAACCATATTATTCGAGAAGGGTTACTTGGCTCGCATTCGAGGAGATGCGATCAAAGTATACCTGATTATTATTGAGGCTTGCGCTGGGCTACCTGACCGAAGTGTTACAATCAGCCTGAATCAACTTGTCCAGCGAACTCAATTATCCTGCCCCACTGTCATTGAAAGTCTAGGCCGGCTTGAAGAGCTTGGCTTAGTCGTATCAACTACGCATCAACGAGGTAAAATAAAAACATATTATGTTCCTGGACCGTCTACTAACTCGCCATCCCAACTTACCTCCTGATACAATTTCTGATAAGTACAAGATCGAAGCTGTGGACTAGATGAATTACGCGAAAGCTAGGTAACTGTCGACAATGGGATCTTACTTTTTCCGCGTCGAACATGATCTTCTGCGCTCCGAGGCGTTTAAGAACCTTGGTGGTTCAGCGATTAAAGTCTACCTTGTTATTGGTTTGTACTCTGACTTTGGCACTGACTGGGCATATCCAAGCATTCGTACAATTGCACATCAAGCTGGATTAAGTCGACAAACCGTAATCTCAGCCATCAGTGAACTAACACAAGCCGGGTTGCTCGCTGCGAGTCGTTCCAAAGGGCGATCAACAGCTTATCAAATCCTTCGTGAACCCGTACCATCGCAACGACCATCGCAGAACCATAATACCCAGTTATCCCCCCAGGCCAAAGTGATTAACATACCTAGTCCAAAATCTTTAGTACCAACTACTTCAACCGGTCTAACTACTTTAGATGTAACCCTCGAAGTCGGTCAAAAGAGTTTAGATGACGAGGTCCAGGTTCTGGGCGCTTCCGGGCCAGTTGCTTAGGCCCAATCAAGAACCATCTACAAAAGATCTAGAGACAACGACAATTCCCATTCCGGGAACACCGTTTAGATTAACAGCGGCTGGACGAGTGCTTGTTACCGTTGATCTACAGAAGCTTCTTACAGATTATGGAATCCCGCGCAACTTGGCAGCTCGGATAGTGTCACAGAAAGATCCAGAGGCTGTTGCTAAGGTTTTGTTAAATGCTTTCTATTTGGAGAGCCAAGGGAAACTCCAAAATGGACCTGGGTATGTTCGTACGGCCATAGAAGATGGATATGAGCTCTTGCCACAAGTAGCAAGTCGATTAGAGGGACGTAGACGTGAGCTGGAAGCACACATACAACAGCTTGAATCAAGGCGAATACATAGTAAGATTGCGAATCAGCAAGCCGCGGAAGAAGCAGCAATTGCATATGTACTAGAGCAGCTTGGGCCTGAGGAGGTTAATAGACTGATTAACGAAGCAATTGCCGCCTTGCCTGAGCCATTAGTTCGGGCAATCGTACGCTCTCTAATCCGTTTATACGTGGTAAAGTATATGAGCTTGCATGTGGAGAACCAGCTCCAGAGGAACTAACCTAGTTTGTAACAAGTCAGCTGTCTAAAGTTAGTCTTACTTTCCGCACATTTCCGGTTGAATATCTCCAAATTATCCGGCTCAATCGAGTGAGTTCTCCAGCTTAGAATCTGTAGGCTTTGGGTATTTCCAACAGACAAAAGATCCTTTTTCTAGAGTGGCTCAGTTCGATCATGAAGACCTTCGGAAGTCGCTTTTCAGCCATCAAAGAATGACACTGTACGTGCTCGTATAGATCAATCACTTTGGGACCGATCATCGAAATGGAGTCATCTTCAATCTCCAAGACGGCAACGCACTAGGTGGTTGGGCGGAGTATAATATGACTCGCGGCCAGTACGGCAAAGCCACCTAGCACGTGGCGAAAAACGTGGAATAAGAGCGTATGAGAAACATGACGTGGTCGAGTAAGCTGGGTACAGACGGGCTGACCAAGTGTTCGTGAGGGTGAGTCGAGCGTCGTGGGAAACCTACCGTGAATTCCTGGTTGCTAAGCACCACGGGCCAGAAATAGGGTAACCAGGCTGCCAAGATGAAGCCCCTCGCAAGAAAACTACTCGCGGATTCTGAATTAGAGCTTGGGGCCAACGTAACCTGCTGTTAACGGCAGAGCCGTGCTATTCGATGAAGTCGTAGTCAAATAAATGCACGATGGCGGCTTTGGGAATCCACTTAGGGAATTTGAAGCCGTATTCAGTTCTACAGCGGAAGGAGTTTCACGTGGGGCCGAGCGCCATCCATGTTTTCTCATGTGACTTGCGGGCGATCTCATTCCGTCGCACGTAATAGTCCACCAGCCACAGTGCATGATCCTCGTCCAGGTGGGGTAACTTCATCGCCGATTTGAGCAGCCTCACCGTCCGATCCAAGCTCAGTGCGGGCGTCTCCTTCCGGGAGGTCCTTTCGGACAAGAGTAATGAACAAGTGTGCTAACGCTACGAGACTCATGTGATGGTGCCAGCCCGTCCACGACCTGGTCTCGGACTCCGCGATGCCCAGGTAGGTCTTGGCATCCTCAAAGAACTCCTCCACGCGAAAGGGAGTCTTGCATGCCACTTGAGCCAGCACTTCCAACGGCGTGGTCTCGGGAGCGTTGCTGATGTAGTACTTGATCTCTGGCTTGGGATCGAGCGATCGCCTGATCACCAACCATCCCTGAGAACCGGGTTTGTCGTGCCGCCTCTGCCAGATTCCGAACCGCGGCGAATTCAAACGCCAACGGCCCCTTGGTCCCCTGGCCAACCACCAGCGTCCGCCAGGCTTCAGCGGGCAAGCTGGCCCGCAACCTGCTTCACGGGAATCGACGATCCGGCGCAGGTCTGTGGTACGGGCTACGCCGACAGTAAGCCGGCACCGAGAATGCGGGGTTGGTCGTCCATACGTGGGTGGTGACCGGAACTTCGACAACGTACTTCAGACTTAACTCCTCCAACTCGTCGAGGAATTGACCGTTTCGCCCGTAGAGTTCGTCGGCGGTGATCCATTCCAGCTGGACCGAGTCGTGGACCACCGCACTCCGGATCAGACCCGCGGCGATCTCTGGTTTGGTCTGAAACTCGATTTCAAGGGGCACATTAGCTGCTCTCCTTCGCTCCTCTGCTCTCCTGGGTCTGCTCGCACCAGTGCTCGGGCAGAAACAACCGATGCGCAAAAGCAGGGCCGTTCCCCCGGGGGTGACCGCGGTGAGAAAGACCCCGACCTGGCAGTTGCTCGCTTGCTCAACCGACCGTTGTGTTGCCGAGCGACTCCCGCGCTTTTGTTGCCCTTCTTGGTAAAAGCGCTCTTGTCGACAACGCCAACGATGCCGATCGAGCTGTCGGTTGTAGTGGGGGCCAGATCCTGGGCGAAGAGATCCTGCAGGTCCTCTTGGACTGCTTCGTGTTCCCAGGGGCCGCTGTTGATGAACTTCTGCATCGCCGAGACATTGCCGTTGCCCACGTTCAGTGCGATCGGCTCGATACTCTTGCGCTCTCTCGGGACAGATCATCAACCCCTTGATGTAGGCGAAGGCGTTGTCTTGGGCTTGGGCCTTGCCGAACGTGGGAGCAAACTTCTCGTGGAACTCGACCAGCCATTTGGCTGCTGCGCACGTCGTCTTTGGTCATGGAGGTCTTCCTTGACTGAACCAAGGATTGACGACGAGCTGGCCAGCTCCTCGATGTTGTGTTCACAGCCTACCTGGCCTCTAAAGTTCGCAAGCACATTTTGCTGCGTTTAGCCGATTTTTCTTCCGCTGTAAAATCAGTCAGGGACTTTGGTTTGGGAAGCTATACTTTACGTAGCCGCCGCTCAAGAGATCATTGTTCACAAACAGCCCACTCGAGCCCGAACAGGATCGCCAGAACCTCCAAGAAAAAGCTCCTTTTACGACGTGCTTCGTCGAGCACTTCGCAATAGGATTTGGCGATCTTAGGGAGCTTCAATTCAGTCAGGTTACAGTCAAGTGTGCGTGGCCAAACTTGTTGATGTGAATCCCACGATTTCTAAGCAAGTTTGCCAAGGCTGCCAAGAAAATTCCCCTCGAAGAGCCTGATCACTGGATCGACGTCTTCGAGGGGTGTACTCCGTACAGTGGCCTAATACTTCGAGTACTCGACTATGTATCACGATTTGCCTTGTTCCACCAAGTTCTGGTTGTTCCTTCTTATGGTCGAGCTGGATCTCGCGGAGACCATCCGCAAACAAGGGTATTGTTACGGCGGACGGCTGTATTCCGCCAATTATCTTCGCAACCTGCGCGGCACAATCATCCAGCTTCGCGAAGAGCAGCGCCTCGATTTAGCTTCTGCTGCGATCGTGACGGCTGTCAAAAGAGAGTGACACCCCCCTTAGTGCGTTTCCTCAACCCCAAGATCTTCTTGGGCTCCATCGTCATCCTTATCATTGTCATACGGCAGGAACCAACACCGCGCCGCATCTGCGGTTCACACGTTTCCGCTCCAACCGGCGGACCATCGCCCGCTGACAGCTTTTCTGGCGCGAGTACTTTCCGCAAACACTGTTCTGAAAACTCGTACGCACCCATCTGGTGCCACTGATCGAGATCATCACCCTGCCGTACTCGCTCGTGGATTTCTTTCTCACTCGCCATCATCGCTGTCGAGGTTGGACGCTTCTACTGCGATTTCTCTCGCCGATCACGATCACCGAAGGCCTGAAAATCGAGGTTCCACAATGATCTCTAGCAACCCGCAGAAGATGCTCATCGCCGATCCTGATTAGCTGGTGTATGAAGGTTGTCACGATTCCTTCCCCTTCCTTGTGAGGAGACGTGATGACTCAAACACCTTCCCAATCGACGAGCACTCAGTGGGCGCGGTTTCGGTTCTCGGTGATGGGCTCACTCTTGAGCTCTCCCCCGCTCGCGGTGGGCCCAAGACCGTAATGATCACCTTATC
>CAWFAF010000035.1:0-6826 GCA_963813575.1 uncultured Planctomycetaceae bacterium | reverse complement strand
AGCCGCTTGCGATGTCGTTTTTGCCCGGGGCAAGCCCCCCCGGGGGTATCCATGACGATCATGGGGTATCACAAACGTTGTCGTTTTCGCTCACTCGTCTCTCTCGGCGGACCTCTCTCGGCTGATCTGCTCGTCGAGTGCCTTGGCGATCGGACTCAGCCGGGTTCCGCCCAGAGTTTTCATCTCGCTTCGTCCGGTCCGTGCCAACGTCGTCGCCAGCGCCAGGTGGACCAACAGCATCATACCTGCCATCGCGTGAAACCGTCGGGCGCCGATCACGTTGCCGTCGTCGGCCCCCCAGTACAGCTTCAAGCGGGCGTTGACCCGTTCCACTGCGGTACGGCCGTTGTACAGCCGCTCGAACTGCTTGGTCGTGCGCGGAATCGGCGGGAACCGACGCAGGTCCAGTTCGCTCTTGATCCGCGCTACCACGCCGTAGCGGAGCCCGGCATTGCACCGTGCGTCGCTTGGGCACGTCCACCCCTCGTGATGCGCCGGGCAGCGGTATTTTAGCGTCCCGCGCTTTGCTTCATGGCCGATGTAGGCCATCCGATATCGCACGGGAGGTTCACTCACTTTATCATAACAGTGAATCGTTCCGGATTCGTCGTACACCAGGTTCGACCGCCCCGTGTGCCCCGGCAAGATCCGGTCCAGCTCGCTTTTCCACAGCGCGCGGTTCTCGATCAGCGGCTTGATCCCGGCGGCGTGTAGCAGCCGATGCACGGCCTCGTCATCGGCCGCCTTGTCGTAGGCGAGCGATTCAATCCGCCCCGTTGGCAAGTTGCCGCGGGCTTGCTCCAGGAGCGCCGCGATCATCTGGTTGTCGCCGACCGCCGGTTCGGTGATGCAATAAGCCAGGACCAGTTCGTGCCGGACGTCGACCAAAAGATGGAGCTTGTAACCGAACCACGACACGACCTTGACCACCACGCCGTCGTCATTCTTGTATTCCTTGCGGCCGCCGGCCGGCTGAGGCAACCCCAGCCGAGTCTCGGCCTCCTGACGCTTCGCGTCGCCGCGCCGCGCCGACACCGCCGTGGCGTCGCCGGCGGTGCGCCGCCCCAGGTCAGGCACGACCTCTCCCAGACGCCGAACCATCGCGTCGAAACACGCCCGGATCGCGGCCAGATGCGCGGATGCCCGAGGACATCGAGGAACCGCGAGAGATTCCAATGCTTGGGGATCTGATCGTCGGTCTCAACCCCCAAGAGACGTTTCAGCGCCGGGTTGCGGCGCACCTCGCCGAGGCAAGCGTCATAGGAGGCGTGGCGCAACAGGGGGGTGAGCAGTGCGACGCCCCAGAGCAGTGCGACCGGAAAGTCGTCGCGGCCGCGGCCCCGCGCTCTTCGGAGCCCCTCCAAGAGCGCGGCGTCGGGGACGGCCTCAATGCATCGGCGCACGACGCTCAAAGTGGGCGAGTCTTCGAGTGCCGCCCAGGCAAACAGAGGCTGAGTGACGTTGATCCGCATCGCAGCGAGAGCCCCCTGTTACGAGCTCTCATCATACATCGCGACAAATCCCCCACGCAAGGGGGTCGTGGGGTAAAATTCGTGGTTCCGCGGGCTTTGCCCTACAAAGTAGCGGAAAAACCGGGGTTGAAATCCAGATTTTGGGGTAAGAGGCTTTTCGGCTTGTCGGGCGGCCTAGGACAATTAAGGACTTACGACATCGCACACGGCTCCAAGACGACTCTCTCGCATGGGCTAGTCGGCACTGTCAGACTATGGTTTGGGGACCGTCACCGTCGACAGAGGAGTCATAACGGCGGGGTGGTACATGCGGGAATTGTTACAGCAATATGGCAAGCGCGTCCAGGATCTGGCTGAACACGTTCGAGGGAACGAACAAGCCACAAAGCAGAGCCTTATCGGCCCACTGTTCACTCTGCTGGGATATGACCTGACCGACCCGCGGGAGTGTATCCCGGAGTATCGGGTCGATTTCGGCGCCGGACGAAGTCGGTCAAGCCGATCGACTGGGCGTTCTTCCAGAATGCCCGTCCGATCTTCTTCGTCGAAGCAAAGGAAGTAGGCAAGAAGCTGGCTTAGCTACGACGAGCAACTTGCCGATTATTTCGCCAAGGCCCCCGAGGCCAGACTGGGCATCCTGACTAACGGGGTTCAGTGGCGGTTTTTCACGGACGTTGTGAACGCCAACATCATGGATAAGGAACCCTTTCTCAAATGGGACGTCTTGGCCGACGAGGAGCCACCCTTTGACTTCTTGACCCTGCTTCAAAAATCCCGGTTCAACGCCCAGCTCATCAGAAACATTCGCTCGAGAAAGAGAAACCAAAGTTTGATTCTCGGCGAGTTGAACAGGCTACTCGAACCTGCAAGCGAGTTCGTGCGGCTTGCCATTGCCAACATCGAGACCAGGAAGATCTATGATAAGGTTATCGAGGAGTGGAAGCCGATCCTCGCTAGCGCAATCAGCGAATGGGCAAGACAGAAGACTCTGACCTCGGTCCTTGACAATCCGACGCGTCACGAAACCCAGCTCAGCAGGGCAGCGAGACCACTGCCCAGGGTGAGAGCCGAATCGAGACAACTCCAGACGAACTGGCATGTCTGGACTTGGTCCGACGGCTACTTGGTCCGAATCGGCCCGTAGCCTATGAGGACACAGTTTCTTATTTCAAGATTCATTTACCCGAGCGGTATACCTGGGTGATCTGTCGCCTTTACCTGGGCAAGAAAAGACCATCAGTATGGGTCCCCCTCTCCCAGGAGCAAGTTCAGCAGATGGTGTCTGGATTCCCTCTCAGCACTCCCCAATCCGGATGGACCTGTATCACGATGTCCGCGAGCGGAGATATGGAGCGACTCGGAGAAGTGGTTCGTTCCGCCTGGGACTCGCAAAAGGAAATCCACACCAAGGCACCGGAAGACGCAGCGCGGCCAAGCCGCAACCCGAGGAGTGACGAGAGATTGCCTCCGCCGTAGGCTGGGATCTGGACGTGTCCTGACCCACTTCGGAGGAGCGATCATGAAGACCTTCCTGCAGCGCTTCGGCTCACTGGTCTCGGGTGTCTTGCATGGCTTCGATCGATTGCGCCTCCGCGGCAGCAAGCGGCTCTTGTGCAATCCCGGTGGCGTCTTCAGCTTCCTGTCACAGGTGCGAGTGCCGCTGAAGGACTATAAGTCCTATGCCAGGGATACCACCGTGGCGCTGTGCAAGGCCATCGAGACCGAGGCCAAGCAGGCCGGGCTTTACCAGTATCTCAACAACAGCCAGGAAAGTAAGGAAGAGACGGCGCTGCGGATGGCGTCCGAGCACGGGCGAGAGCGAGGCTTGGTGGCGGTGCTCGGCTGCGTTGAGCCGTGCCAAGTCGTCCAGGTCCGGGGTAACAAGGAGACCAAGAAGCTGGAGGTCCGGGTAGAGCCCGGCAAATGTCTTCACTATTACCACTACTACCTGGATGAGGACTACGGCCTGCGCTACACGCGGCTCCAGAGCTGGTTCCCGTTCACGATGCATGTGGGGCTCAACGGCCGGGACTGGCTGGCCCGGCAGATGACCAAGGCCGGCCTGGGGTACCGGCAGAAGGACAACTGCTTCACCTGGGTCGAGGATTGGGAGGCGGCGCAACGGCTGCTCGACCAACAGTTGACCACGGCGTGGGCGCCGCTGCTGGACGGCTGGGCGGCCGAGAGCCATCCCTGGCTGGAGCGACTGGTGGCACCGCCGGTGCCGTATTACTGGGCGGTGCAGGAGGGGGAGTACGCCACGGACATCGCGTTCCGCACGCCGGAGGACCTGCGGCGGATCTATCCGCGGCTGGTGCAGTATGCGACGGGGCCGCTCCAGGCCACTGATGTGCTCCGGTTCTTCGGCTACCGGGTCACGAAGTCCGGGCAGCCCCGCCGGGACCTCGCCGGCGAGGTGGTGACGACGGTCAAGGAGCTGGTGGAGGGGACGTGCGTCAAGCATCGGGTGTTGCAGAACTCGCTGAAGATGTACGACAAATTCGGGCAGGTGCTGCGCCTGGAGAACCTGCTGATCAACGTCCGCGACTTCAAGGTGTTCCGGATGCGCGAGGGGGAGACGGACGGGCCGATGGAATACTTGCGGCTGCGCAAGGGGGTGGCGGACATCCATCGCCGCGCGGAGCTCGGCGCGAAGATCAACGAGCGCTATGCCGAGGCCCTGGCCACGGTGGAGGACCCGACGCCGCTGGGCGAACTGGTGCGGGATCTGGGCAAGCCGACGACCTGGAAGGGCCGCTCGGTGCGCGCGCTCAATCCGCTGGCGCCCGAGGATGTGCAGCTCTTGGAGGCGATCAACCGCGGCGAGTTCGTGATCAACGGCTTCCGCAACCGCGACCTCCGCGCCCTGCTGTTCGCCGATGCAGCGTTGGCGAGCCCCGAGGAGGCGAAGCGACAGGCGGCCAAGGTGACGCGGTTGCTCGGCCTGCTTCGCGCCCACGGCGTGATCGCCAAGATCCCCAAGACGCACCGCTACCAGGTGTCGCCGCAAGGCCGTAGCAAGGTGACCGCGTTGCTGGCGGCTCGTCAGGCCAACACCGAGAAACTCCTCAAAGCAGCATGAGATAAGGGACTTAAGAATCTGCGCACCACGCGGAGAAATCGAACATTAGTAGAACGGAATCGGCGAAACCTGGCACTGCTAAGCCGATTGTCCCCGGGGGAACGAGCAACGAAGGGGGAGACTAGTCAACTTCGTCAGCTAGACTGCAACGGCATGTTTTCTAACAAGACCGGCTTCTCGGTTTAATGTCTCATCTCGGGATCAAGAAACCCTCGCCTTCAGGCGACCTCTTCCAGTACGTCGGGCACAGCCTCTCGCCAGGCTGGGATCGGGATGTCATGGCGGGTGGTGATGCCTTGGACCTATGGGAGCGTGGTCCTTCTCTGGTCACAACATGCGATAGCAAGCCATCGGCAACACTTGCCCGCATGCCCCGATACTTCGCCCACATCAGCCAGAAGTGCAAGATCCGATACGGCGACGAACCCGGATCGATCGGCATTCTCGAATCGCTCGACAAGTTCATGCCGATCGGCGAAGCGTCCTGCCGCGCTCATGACGAGAACGGGCTTGCCGTGTGGACGCTGCGAATCGGCAAGCAAGAGATTCCGGGCCAATGGATCATCGTCGATCGTGCGTTCACGCCGGCGGAGTGGGTGGTGCGCCGATCCGAGCGAGTTCGTGGCTATGGTCAAGGCTGCTTCGACTTCAATGCCTTCATTCGCTCTTTGGCTGCGCGGCCTCGGGGCTGTCGGGGTAGTCCTTGAGAATCTGTTCGTAATTTCTCTGGGCCGTGAAGTATTGCTCGTTCTTCTCCAGGTTTTGACCCATTTGGAGCAGGGACGCAGCTCTGCTCTTTCCCGCGCTCTTAGTAGGTTGGGCTCTACTCTTTCGCCGATCGGGCATCTTCGACAATTCAGCCGAAGCTTTCTGAGCCCACATCCTGGCGTAACCCGATCGAGATCTCTTGAAGGCCTTTTGAAGCTCGGACAGGGTCATCCGTTTGCTCACGTCGTCCAACTGGGATAGAGCCTTCGTGGCCACTGATCGGAAGACGGTGTCCACGATCCGATTCACGAATTCTTTCTCGTCCGTGATGACCTTTACCAGTTCGTGCATTCCTGGCTCACCAGATCTGGCCAGAAGCTGGAATGCCTGCCTGAATCCATCGAAAACCCAAGGCCCCCAACCATCCTTAGTCGTATTCATAAATCGCCATTCGATTACCTCAAGATGTCCGTCTATCTGTTCGGAATTCCCACGGATTCGAACGGGATCTACAGTGCACTTTAGGCTGACGAAGCCCGCATCGAAGCCGTCTTCTTGCCCCTTAGTTACCCACTCCGCAAGCCCTCTTCCCAGGGGTCTGGATAGATAGACATGCCCAGATTCTCGTGGATGAAAGTCTTTATCCACTTCGATGAACTTGAAAGAATAATGAGTATCCGAGGAGTCTGAAAATCCAAAATTATAGTAGTCACTTATCGCAATGGCACCTGAAATCACGAATTCCTTTCCTATGTAGTCCTGAGGGTTAGCCCGGAGTCTCGTCAACGAAACCTCTTCGCCCGAGAACGGGAATTGCTTTGCTTTGATGTTGTTTCCGGGTGGTGATCGCCTTCCCGAAACTAAAGCACTCTCAAGCTCAAGACGGGAACATTGCACTAGGGGTTCGACCAGGTCTCCTGGTATTGACTTGAGATGCGAAGCCTGCTGAATGGCCAGATGTCGAGACTCGCTCTCGGGCGCGTAAGCCCTTGAACGATCGGCCGGAGGTCAACAGCCACTGACTGGCCCTCCTGAATCATCACAAGATAATGAATTGACAGGAACAAAATGGTCAAGGAACCCATGGGTCTCTCCTCGAATTCCACCGCCGCCATTGAAGGAGCATGTCGAACGACTCGCATTGTCGTGATTTGCAGGTGATCAGTTCGAGCGAGGTAAAGCCCCATCACCTCGCCATGGACAATAGTCCGTCATTACTCGGACGCATCGCCCGCCATGAGCAACCCCCCTTAACTGATCAGCGTATCCTTGAAATTGGGTGCGTTCAATGAGTTATCCTCCCCTGATTACAAGAATGCTGGCTAGAGAACAGAGTGCACGTCGCCAGCCCTGGTAACACCGCCACGCCTGTACTGTCGGGGCGGCTTGATTCGCCTGGTGCCCGGATCGCAGCCAATCCCCGAACCGTTCCCCACAGTCGCCGCAGAGATCCAGCTTGTCAGGGAAAAGGGCGGGTTGCGTCCCCGGCCTTGAACGTCACGACGGAACCGCCCTGGATGATGATGCAGCCGCTCGGTCCCAATGCCTGGTAACGGATCGACTA
>CAWFAF010000034.1:0-11841 GCA_963813575.1 uncultured Planctomycetaceae bacterium | reverse complement strand
AACGCGGCATAGCCGCAACCAAAGAGAGTAATGTAAAAATGGCATTCATCGCCCAAACTGGTTGGTGTCTTGGTCCACTAGCCTGGAGAGAATGCCATGAACGGAGTATGGTCCTTTCTGGTCAAATTCGCCAGTCTCATCGTTTGCACTTTGCACTGCTTCGACCGTGTCATCTTCAAAGGCCATCTGGCCTTGGCTTCTCCCCGCGAACTCGAGCGTTTTGTCGATTTCGTTCTGATGGTTCGCCGCAGCGACTTCATCAAATTCATGGCGCCCCAGTACTCTGAGCGTTTGGTTGAACATGCCCGGGCCTGGGCGCGGAAGGCTGGTCGCACCTACATGTATCGCACCGGCGACTTCCGCAAGGACCAATGGGCCCTCAATCTCATCCGCGACCAAGCCATCCTCGAGGGACTCGTCGGCATCCTTTGCACCCAAGAAACCTGCCCTTCATTCGCCCTCGTGCCTGGCCCCGACCGGCCCCAGTTCGTCAGCCGGCCTCGGCAGCAACGAGTCCTTTATTACTACTTCCTCGATCCGCAGTTCGGTCTGATCCATGTCCGCCTGCAGACCTGGTTGCCGTTCACTGTCCAGGTCTATGTCAACGGCCACGAATGGCTGGCCCAGCAAATGGTGCAGAAAAAACTGGGCTTCGTGCAGCAGCACAACGCGTTTACACAACTCGACGATCCAGTCCAGGTCCACGCCTGGCCGACCGCTTTGCTCAGCTCAACTGGGCGAAAACCCTCAATCGTTGGGCACGGCAGGTCAATCCGTTGCTTCACGAACTGTTTCGGGGCTACTCCATACATTGGGTCGTCGATCAAGCCGAGTTCGCCACCGACTTGCTGTTTACGAGTCGCGCGGCGTTGGCTGGTTTGTACCGTGGGCTCTTGGATTATGCGGTGTGCACGTTTTCCCCCAAGGACATTCTCGGCTTCCTCGGCCGCAAGTGGGACCGCCGCTTCGACGGTGAGGTGCACACCCACTACGAAGAGGACCGCTGGTTTGGAGCCCGCATCAAGCACCGCATGAAGACCAACTGGCTGAAGATGTACGACAAGTTCGGCCTGATCTTGCGGGTCGAAACGGTTATCAACGCCCCCAAGGAATTCTGGGTCTATCGCACGCGACAGCACCACGACGGCACGTCATCCGCTGGCAACTTTCCCATGACCAAGAGCGTGACCTCCTTGGTTCACTATCGAGAACAGGCGTTGGCCTGCAACCGCCGCTACCTGGATGCCTTGGCGGTGGTTAACGATCCGGCGCCGGCCTGCAAAGAACTGAGGCAACTCACCGAACCCAAAGTAGTTGACAGCCGCAGCTATGCCGGCTTCAATCCGGCTCGTCGCGAAGACCTCCGGCTGTTTCTGGCGGTGCTGGACGGCGACCACATTGCGCGTGGCTTTCGCAACGGCGACATCCGAGAACCGTTGTTCGGCAGCCCGCAGAAACTGCGCCAGCAACGCCGCGCCAGCGCCGCGGTGGGCCGATTGCTCAAAAGGCTCCACGTGCGCCACCTGATCGCGAAGGTGCCACGCACCCGGCGCTGGCGCGTTACCGAACACGGCCGCCAGTTAATGGGACTGGCGGTTCAGCTCTACCGGAGCGCTTGGCCAAAACTCGCTGCGTAGCCGAGAGTTACTGATGAAAAACTTCTCCGCATCTGGCGTAGAAGTTCAGGGGAAAGAATCTATTGGCCCCGCTCGCGGTTCTCAGCCCCGGCCCTAGTCTGGCCGGCACGCCCTCGTGGGAAAGGCAAATGACGATGGGAAAAAATGAGACTGGATGAGACGTTTTCGAAGGGTTCCAGTCCGATCTCGCAAGATCTGACAACGAAGCGCCTCGGGGTCGGCTGTGCCGTGGTCGTTCGTCGTAAGCTGTTTATCCATTGGCGATTGTATCGTCGAATCCGGCCCGATTCCAGGCATGGTTCAAAAACGCGCGTTTTCGGGTAACACTCGGGATCTCAGCGCGGACCGCGATCGATCCCGCGTTGGAGCGGGTTTACGCGAGTCCCTATCTGCCGTGCTGGGGCTTCAGCTCCGCGAAAGCGGGTGTACCCCAGAAGCTCCAACCAGTGAGCGTGCGGCTCACCCGTCAGCAGCTCCGCAGGACTTTTCCCGACTCGACTGGGGTCGTGACTGCGCAGGTATCGGCGGTGGTTCAGGAAGAACTGAAGCAACGTCAAGTAATCTGTCCCCAACTGCCGCCGCAGGAAGAAGTAACTTCGCAGCCGGCTGTTGAGGTTCTCGACCAGACTGCTGGCCCGCACCACCCGCCCGGATAGTTCCTGCACGTCGGCACAGACTCCGTGATAACGCCCGCGTAGCGTCTCGCATAGGGCCACCTCACGACGCCACCGCTTCGGGTCCCACGTTGGCAGGGATTGCACCTGCAAGACTTCCCGGGCGGTCGCCACACTGATTTGCCACTCTTGGGCCACGGTCGCCAGTTCACCGTCCAGTTCCACGGCGAAGGCTAAAAGGTTGTCCCGCTGATTCTCCAGCAGGGTCCTTACCGGCCTGATCCGATGCGGACAGGCCGGCTCGCGACTACGAAGCTCCGCCACCACGAAATCAAACAACTCGCGGCGGATGGCGTACTCCGGACCGGCCACCGACAGGATGTCGTCCCCGAGCCATTGGGCTAACAACGCCAAGTCATCAGCCAACGTAATCGCCTTGGCTTCAGCCGGCCGTGCGTACGATAGCTTGGTCTTTAGACTGTGGCTCATGCGGCCTCGACGACGTTCGGCGGCTTGTTTCCGCTCGAGCTTGGCCCGGACTTCGATGGTTTCGTAGGCCCGGTTCTCCAGGTAACGGATCAGGGAACCAACGCCGGACAACGCATGAAAAACATCGCCGCGGCAGGGACACCCAGGCAGAGCCTCCTGGTGTCCGGCGGGAGCCCCGAGCCGAAATCGGCGATGGTGGCCTTGGGAGCAAATCCCTGGTCAACCAGTTCCAGCAGCCGGACGCCCCAGGTATCGGCGTCGCGATGTTCTTCTAGGCTTAGCAAGTAGCAGAAGGTTGACGCGGTATCGACTCCAACCAGCACGGGGTCCGACGCCTGGAAGATCTCGTCGTGTGCGCCGATCTGGATGCTGGAGAGGTCGTACTGCTGGTTGATTTTCCGGGCATGAGCAATGGGGCTGTGCACGATGTTGTGCACGGTCCCCAACGAGATCCGGTAATCGAAGAGGTCGCGAAGCAATTCGACCACACCGCGGGCCGAACTATGGCAGATCAACACCAAGGCCAGGACCAGTTGCCGCAGCCATGCCTTGGTGACCGGCAGATAGAAGAGGACATCCTCGGTCTTCGGATCAGGGTCAAACGCTTGGGTCAGAGCGCCTTGAGCGATGTGGGCTTGCTGATAGACGAACTTGCGGCTGACCTCATGTTCACGGGCCAAGTCCGAGATTGGTTGAGCCCCAGCGAGCACTTGGACAGCCAGATCCCGCCGTTCCTGGGGTAGAAGCCTCTGGGCCGGCCAGTGAGGAAAGCTGGGAAGTTCTGCGGCCGGGCCGCTGGACAGTTCCGGGACGGGACCGAGGTCGGATTGCGTGAACGAGCACGAGAACGTAGCTTGGGCGTCCATGCCTGTCTCCTTTGTGTCGGTGTGGGATTGCAGTCCCCAGCACCAACATGGAGGAAACAGGCATTTTAGAAAACCCCGTCTTACTCACTCCGTTGTTACCTGACTTTGAACCAGGCCCCGAGCGATCCAACACGATATCGCCCACGATGAGGCACAACCCGAGGATGAGGCACACGACCGCGAGACCGAAGATTTTCTTACGTCTCGTCATGTCTCGCCATCTCCCAATTTGCCAGATTCAGCGGCTCCCAGCCCCAGTCCACCGCCCCTTTGGGCCAGGGCCAGCGCGCACTCTGGGTAAGCATGGCAAATTGCGGTATTGCACTTTGATTGGTTTGTTTGTACGATTCTCCGTGTGGCTACAATCACGGCGGCGCATGGAGAATCAACGATGGCGGACAAGCAACATATCTCCGTGGACGAAATCATCCCGTACTTCCATGAGCTGGAGGATCCTCGCTCAACAATTAATCGGCAACATCCATTGGTCAGTGTCGTCGTCATCGCTCTGATGGCCGTACTCGCCGGTGCAAGTGGCCCAACATCGATTGCCAAGTGGGCTGTCATCAAAGAAGAGTTCCTCTCGAGTGTCCTCGATTTGCCCAACGGGATTCCCCGTAAAGATGTCTTTCGTCGTGTGTTGATGGCGCTGCAGCCGGGCGCCTTTCAAGCCTGTTTCGTGAACTGGTTGACCTCGTTGCGTGCGACGGCGGCCGCGGCGACTGGCGAGACGCAACCCATCTTGGCGGTGGACGGTAAGACGGCAAGGCGAAGTCACGATCGCCAGAAAGGCCTGGGTGCCTTGCATTCGGTCAGCGTCTGGGCCAGTGAGTTCGGCCTGTCGCTGGGACAGGTGGCGTGTGCTGAGAAATCGAATGAAATCACGGCAATTCCCGAGCTCTTGAGGTTGGTGGACATCAAAGGAGCGATCATCACTATCGACGCGATGGGAACCCAAAAGGCGATCGCGGCGGAGATCATCGAGGGCAAGGCCGACTATGTGCTGGCACTGAAAGGAAACCAGGAAACGCTGCATCAAGCGACCATCGATTACATCGAGGAGCAGCTCAACGGAGAAATAGCGGAATCGTGTGAGCATGTGACGACGGAAAAGGGTCATGGTCGCGAGGAGACACGAACGTATCTTCAGATGCCGGCGCCCAAGAGTCTGCCGTGGTTTGAGCTGTGGAAGGGACTCATGACGATTGGAATGGTAACCTCTTGTTGCTTTCGTGGCGGAAAAGAGACCATCGAGGTGCGTTACTACATCAGCAGCCTGGCCATGGATGTAAAGCGGTTCGCCCGAGCCGTGCGTGGTCACTGGGGTATCGAAAACACCTGCCATTGGGTTCTCGACATGATGTATCGCGAGGACGAATCGCGCATTCGAGATAAGGTGTTGCGGGAAAACTTTGCTTGGCTCAACCGCTTCAGTTTGTCACTCCTGAAGCAGCACCCTGGCCGCGACAGCCTCATCATGAAACGCCGCAGTTGTGGCTGGAACGAAAACTTCATGCTGGAAGTCCTTGCCGGAGCAACGCTTTAGTGATGCTGGCCCTGCCCTTTGGGCCCATGGCATCGTGATCACACGGGTAGCTCGGATCATTCAAGCTCCGCCGGTACGTGAGAGAAAAGGGGAGAGCCGGTCGATCACGGAATTCTACCGCGGATGCTTGGACTTCTCACGGCGATTCCGGGCAGCCCGAGGTCCTCGATCAAAGTGCCCGGCGGATTCTTCTCGGCGGCTTCCGCATAGCGCCGCGATTTATCCAGGCGATCCGCCGGATCGTAACGATACCCAGCCACGCGGCGGTAGTGTTCGCTGGTCCGCTCGCACACGGTAGCCCATGCGTCAGCTCCCATGCCGAACTCGCCGGCACATTCTCCGCCGTCGAGCGGGAGCTCGATCGTTGACAGCTCATCGAAGGTCCCCCTCCGCCGAGCTCGCGAAGCACCGCGCCGGCCAGGGTGACGTATCCGCAAAAGGTCGGATGGTGGGTGTCCTGGATCATCTCGTCGCCAAGGAGCTTGTTCGGGCTGACGGCGAGCAGCTCGCGCCTTCCATCGATCAGGATCAGGGCCGCGGATGGCGGCTCGCGACATGGGCGTATGCCGCGCGATGCGCGGGGCATCGGATCGGCAAACCGTCCTCGTCGAGGGCCGTCAGGTAGTGGTTGGCGGCTTCGTCAAACCGGCCGCGCCGCTCAGGCAGACCGGCAAGGCGGAAGTGGGCTTCGGCGAAGCCCGGGTGCCGCGCGAGAATCGACTCGTAGCGGGCCGGCGGACGTTTCGGGATTGCCGGATTCGCCGGCACGGGCAGCTTCTATGTCGCGGACCAGCCGTTGCGCCCGTCGCGGGAACCGATGATGGCAACGTGGACCGGCTCGGCTCGTAGCGGGCCTCATTGGCCGGCGGAACGATCAAGATCGGCAAAGCGCCGATCTGGTCGCAGTACGAGACGATCGCTTCCAACCGCCGGCTGAAGTCCGCCACGATCTCGTCCGACTCCCAAGGGCTACAGACCGGCGGATCGATCAGGTGGTGACGGCCGGAAAGCGGGGGCGCATCGATCCGGTTGCGGTTGACGATCTCGCGGCAGAGACGTCGAAACGGTAAATTCGCGGCGGCCTGGCACGACGGCCGCTATCAACCAGCTCGGCGGATCCTCTCCGATTCCAGCGTCGCGCTCTTCCCCGAACCGGGCCGCGAATTCATTGTGGCCCGAGTAAATGATCACCGCGTCGGGTCTCTGCCGGAGGCCGGCCAGCTTGAGATGCTGCTTTTCGAGGGAATCGCCCAGCCACGCGAGGATCTCACAGACAAATCGGCGAGCAGGGACTGCTTTTTGCAGCTTCCAGGCGACGATCTGACCGACCGATAGCCACGGCCGGTATGGCTCTCCAGCGCGCTTGAGCCGCCCAGGACGACGATCCGGTATTCTCCGGGCGGCGAAGCGGCGAAGGCGGTCGGCAGGCGGGGAAGACGGTGCATCCAGACGCGCCACACCGTCTCGCCTATTTCGAGACCGAGCAATGTCACAAGACACGAAAGGCCCACCGAGAAGCCGCGCTCGACGCCCGGCCGTCGCGATTTTTTGCGCCACGCGACGAGCATGAGCCAGCCGAAAAGCGGCGTGCCCGCGAGACCGGCCAGGAAGAGCACCCGTAAAAAACCGACAGCCCGCGCAAGAAGGTGTGGGTGGCTGCGCAGCGAAGTCGCGCGGCTGTGCCGAAAACCAGCTCGGGCCCACGGTGGCCGCCAGGGCCACCACGGCCAATGGCACTGAAAGCGCCAGCAGGCGAAGGAACCACACAACGGTGTACTTTCCCGAGGATGCTGCACTTGTTGCGAGTGAATCGGGAGCGATTGGCTCGGCGCGTGCATGGTTCAGGCCAGTCCGGCCGCCTTGAAGACAGCCGAGCACGAGAAAACGAGCCCAGGGAGCAGCCGGGTGCGGTACCCGGCCGGGGGCCGCACTGATTTCTCGAATCCCTGCTCGACCTCTGCATGTTCAAATTCCCCGAGACTCATGCGCCGGTCGTGGTCGGCTGGCCCGACCTTGGTGATCGTCTTGCTCATGAAATGACCTCCGTTTCCGCTAACTGTGCCGCCCTTACAGGGCTTCGGAATGTGTCCAACTCGTCTTCCTCCCCAGGGCGTTGCTTTTGGTGGTGGACGGCCGGGGCGAGCACTCCTGGGGGCTTCGCCCTTTCGGGCTCGACCCCAGCCACCCTTGGTCCCGAGGAGACCATGCCGGGGTGGCTGGGATCGCCGCCGGCTCTGCCGGCAAGCCCTCATGGGTGCCTGTGCGGCCTGCGAGCTGAACCAATTGCGCAACACCAAAAGGCGTTGCCCTGGGCTGGTTTGTTTTGGCCCGCTCGGGCGCCAAGAAGTAGAATTCATGCACGGCACGTTCGCTAACGTTCGGGAGTCACGGTCAACGCAACCCGCAGCTTGGCCGGGGCCTGGCAAAGCCGGTCGTTGCAGGCCTGGTAGCTCAGGATCAGCGGGACGGACACGGAAGCCGGCCTGGCCTCGTCCGCCAGCCGAAGACGAACCATAAGCTCGACTTTTCCCTCGTAGACGTAGACCTTGTTGGGGCCTGTGGCCTCAACGACCTGGGCCTTCCCCTCTGGGTAAGAAACCTTGAGGAGGGAGACAGCCTTTGCGGCCGCCGGATCGAGTTGGAGCGTCGTGGGGTTCAGTTCGGGGAGCCCTGCGGGGTTTGCATAGAGATGCCAGCCCGGCTGGATCTCAAGGGTCACCGTCGCGTCGAACTCCGTGCCGGGAGCGATCGCTGCCGCCGGATCGCCGGCCAGGCGCACCGCGGCAGAGACCACCGCAGGGTACGTCTCCGGGACCGTTCCGCCCGCCAAGGGCTTGGGCGTGATCCGGTCGGGAGCGGAATCGAAGTACTGTCCCAGACCAACGAGGCCAAGCGGCATGGCGGCGGGGGTTTCCGCCAGAATCGTGCTGAAAGCCGTCAGCGCCTTGCCGGCGTGATCCCGATAGACCGGATTGCCCGTTGCACCGGGAGAGCTCGATCAGGTCGAGGATGGCCACGCTGTTGCCGCTGGGCAAGGCGTTGTCGAACGGGTCCTTGGCCCGTGCCAGCAAGGCTTTCGTGTCGGTCGGCGGTGAAGAAGAAGCCGCCCTTCTCGTAATCTTCGAAATCGGCGAGCATCCGGTCGGCCAGGGCCGGTGCCTCGCGCAGCCAGCGTGGGGTCGTCCGGTGGCGGCATGCAGCTCAAGCAGCCCGTGGACCAGGAATGCGTAGTCCTCGAGGTAGGCGGGAAGCTTGGCCTTGCCCTGCGCGGTAGGTTCGCAGCAGCCGTCCGTCGGGCGTGCGCAGCTTCTCGAGCAGGAAGCCGGCGGCCTTCTCGGCGGCCTCGCGGTATTTCTCGTGCTTGAGCACGCGGTAGCCGTCGGCGTACGCGGCGATCATCAGGCCGTTCCAGCCGGTCAGGACCTTGTCGTCGCAGCAGCGGCGCCGGCCGCTTCTCGCGCACCGCGAGCAGCCGCGCGCGCAGCGGGCGCGAGCCGAGCCTCGAGCTCGTCCGGGCGTTAGTCTTGAGCGCGCGGCCTGCTCGGCACGGGCCCGCGGCTCGTGAGGACGTAGCGCTCCCTCCTCGAAGTTCGGCTCGCCGCTTCAGGCCATAGACCTGGGCGAAAGCGTCGGCATCGCGGCCCTCGCCCAGAGCGGCTTGCACCTCGTCGCGCGTCCAGACGTAATACGCGCCCTCCTCGCCGTTGGTCTCGGCGTCGAGCGCCGAGTAAAAGCCGCCCTCCGGGGAGGTCATTCTTGCCGTTCGACGAAAGCGAACGTCGCTTCGGCCTCTCGCGCCAGCGCGGATCGTTGGTGATCTCGAACGCCAGCAGGTGCACCGAGGCGAGCTGGGCGTTGTCGTAAAGCATTTTCTCGAAGTGCGGGAACGATCCAGTACCGGTCGGTGGCGTAGCGATGGTAGCCGCCGCCGAGGTGGTCGCGGATGCCGCCGCGGGCCATCCGGTCGAGCGTGAGCAGGACCATCCGCAGCGGACCGGTTTCGCGCTCGCGAGCGGGATCGCGGTTGCGTTGCGGACGTCGGCTTCCCGTCCGGCGGCGCCGCTGGTGCTGGTCGAGCAGGAAGACCAGGTTGACCGGCTCGGGGAAACTTGGGCCGGCGGGGGTTGTCGGGTTGAAGCCGAACCCGCCGTATTCGGGGTCGAACTGCTCGGCAAGCTGCTTGAGCCCTGCCGCAGCCCAGTCCGCGAGAGCGGCGAGCTTGCGCGCGGCGCTGGCGGCCTTGAGCCGCCGGCGCACTGCCTCGGTCACCGCGTCGGCGGCCTTTCGATCGCGGCCCGCTGCTTGTCCCAGGCCTTGGCCACCGCGTTGACGATGGTCAAAAACCCCGGCGACCCTCGCGGTCGCGGGGCGGAAATAGGTCCCGCCGAAGAACGGGCGGCCGTCGGGCGTCAGGAACATCGACATCGGCCAGCCGCCCGGCCCGAACGCCTGGAGCGCGGCCATGTAGATCTGGTCGACGTCCGGCCGCTCCTCGCGGTCGACCTTGATGCAGACGAACCCCGCGTTCAAGGCCTTGGCGATCTCGGCGTCCACGAAGCTCTCGCGCTCCATCACGTGGCACCAGTAGCACGAGCTGTAGCCGACCGAGAGGAAGATCGGCTTGTTCTCGGCCTTGGCCCTGGCAAACGCCTCGGGCCCCCAGGGATACCAGTCCACGGGGTTGTGGGCGTGCAGGAGCAGGTAGGGGCTCGTCTCTCGGGCCAGCCGGTTGGTCGGCCTGGCTGCCGCTCTTGGGTGGATCATCTCCGGCCAGGCCGAGGCACGGCAAGATCAGCGACGCGATCAACGCAAAGCGGACGCACGACAGTTTCCTGGTGCCCATCACGGAGTTCCTTCGTAGTCATCACGCCCCGCGTGATGGCCTTCCGCTTGCCGGTACGACACGCCGGCACTCCGGAAGATCAAGTGGATTCAGAGAATGCTTCGATTCTACGCGGAATCCCTCGAGCTTCCAATCCGTCCGGTAACGAATCACTTGTTCCCGGCCGCGTTGCGCGGGACGAGGTGACCTTGATCGAGGCCATGTCTTCGAAGGGCTCCGGCAGGTCGTCGTGAGTGACCCCGACCTTGCACCTCGCCTGCTTCGGATCGCCGCTCGTCACCTGTACTAACACTCCCAGGACCATCTCCTTGCCGAGCCCAGCTTGGGGATCTCGAACGAGACGGAGTCTCCCTCTCAGTGCCCCTGATCTTCACGTCAGCCGCCCGGGTGCCGGCATCGATGTATTTGAGGTTGGGCGACAGTGCGGCAATCACGGCCAGGTGCGCCGCGTCCTTCGTGCCATAGTTACGCAGCGTGATGAAGAACGTTGTCTCGCCGCCGACATCGACAACGCGTTTCTTCTCGCTGACAACCAGGTTGACGTCCGGCATGCCCACGACTTCCGTGTGGCGGAGTTGCTTGTCTTTCACACCACCCTCGCCGACTGCCTCGGCGAAAACTTCATAGGTGCCGGTGCCCCCCATTCGCACCTGGAAGGTGAATTTTTGCGGAGTGCTCGAGGAATCGATCTGGTCGATCATCCACTGAAGGCGGCGTGTGGACGGATCGTAGGCGGCGCCGAGCTTGGAGTTCTTGATGAGCCGTCCATTAACCGGTAAAGTCGCTTGAATTCGGACCTTGCGTGCGGGCGCAGTGCCGGGGTTTGCTACAATGAGCTCGTAGTCGGCGACGGTGTTGGTGTAACGCTGGTCAGGCCCATTGAGAGTCAGCTTCAGCTTGGGCTCGACGACCTGCACGGTCTTGGTGCTCTGGCCATCTTCCCTGTTGAAGACGACGTTGTCGCTCTTTGCGCTGACGGTGCACGACTGCTCGCCACCAATCAGGGCATCGGCAACCAGTGGGTCGAGTGTTTCGGTCCTGCCTGGACCGATGACGGGAATGGTGATCTCGTACATCATCTGTTCGTCGCCGCGCGGCGAGGTCTCGTGCCGGAGCCCCGGAGTGAGCTTGGCCTGGATCGCGACGTTTGCGCCGGTCCGTCGCCGGTGTTGGTGACCGAAACCTTGAACTCGACCGATTGGCCCTTGAGGACCTTGTCCGTGGTGGGCGTGGCAACCAGGTTGACCTTCAGCTTGGGCTGGAGAACCCTGGTGCGCGACTTGCTGCCGGTCAGGATCTTGACGGTCGCGCCGTGCTCGAAGGAGCCGGGCTTGGTCGGCCTGACCCGCAGCGTGATCAATCGATCCGAGCCGGATGGGAGCAAGCCGATCGGCCAGGTCAAGCTGTCGCCGAGCCGCGTGGCTTCGGGCTGGCTCGTGACGAACTGAAGGCCCTCGGGCACTCGTCGGTCACCGTCACGTTGAGCACGTCGGATTTTCCCGTGTTTCTGACGATCAGCTTGAGTGTCGCCTCCTGGTTCAGGTACATGCTCGATGGCCCAAGCACCTCGACCGACACCCCGACGGACTGCCTGCCCAAGGTCAATCGGTCCATCTCCAGCGCCGGAGTCGGACTGGCCGAGCCCGGCGGCGTCCGCGATTCGGCAGCCGCAGGCGCGCCTACTGGTGAACCTTCGGACGCAGCCGGTGGCGCGCGGAGCGGCGGGCGGCTGACTCTGCTCGCCGGCTGCATTTTGCACCCTATGAACTTCCGGATCGTAGCCGGGCTTCGTCTCTTTGTCGTCTTGTGCAAGATCGTGCCGCTTGTTTCTGAGCAATACATCCTG
>CAWFAF010000033.1:0-31262 GCA_963813575.1 uncultured Planctomycetaceae bacterium | reverse complement strand
CTGCCTCCCCCCACGCTGGTGACGCCGATGACCTGTTTGTCCAGTGCGTCCTTGTCAAATTGGGACCCAATCACGTCAAGAGCACACTGGAGGATTGCCGTGCGGATCGAGAGGCAGCGACAACACCTGGACCGCACCGCGCGATTGATCTGAAAGAAGTCTTCGTATTGATCGGCCGGCAGCAACGCCAGGATCGGCCAGCCCTTCAGGCCGTCCGCCAGGCGATTGACGGTGTCCACCTGGCAGTCCATGCCGATCTGCAGAATCAACAATCGCGGCTGCGACTTGTCAGTGGCGCAGGCAATCGATTAATGCGAATGACGAGTGGAACTCGCTCTCGACGATTGCCGATGCCTCGACCAGCTCTCCTCTCAACTCGGGAAGCGTAACTTCATCGATCCCGAGCAAAATAACACGGGCAATGCATACATGCGTCCAGGTCCTCTGAGCTGACTTGTCGTATCCCGATTTGCGTCTGTGCCTCTTTCATCCGGAAGTTCCCGGCGAGAATCTCGCTTTCGGGCTCACTAACCTGACTATAGTTCGAGAAAAGCAGAGCGTCAGGCGATTTACATTGGAGTTGCCGCGCACGAGTCAGTTCGCCGGCGGCCAAGGGACTTCGGTTGGGAATAAGACACTTCCGTCTGGTCCGTGCCATCGTTGATGGTCCGCGTAGTCGGCTTGGTGGTCGTCATGCCACTTCCTCGTGGCGATACCGGTTCGTCATGACGTGCCTCCTGTCGTACCAGCGCGGTTGCTGAGTTGTTGCGCACCCATTTGAGCCACTCGTCGCCGGGAATTCCGTACGGGCGGAACTTCTCGAGCCGGTTCTGTTCCTCGCTGTGAAAGAGGGCCCGGTGCGGGCCCAGCTTGCTGGCGTGGGGGGAGTCGAGCAGGTGGCCGGAGTCGGTCGGGCTCATCTGGAAGAGCACCCGCATCTCGAACTCGCGAAGGATCTGGTGGGTGAAGTACCGGTTCAGGTTGTTCACGGTGTCGCACCAGGCGATCACGTGGACGCCCAGCAGCGGCCCTTCGCGGAGGATCACGTCGAGGTGGTCGGCGGGACTGGCGTCGTCTTCGCGCTTCGAGAAGCTGAAATCGTCTTCGCGGCGGCGGAGGTCGCGGAACCGCGGCAGGTCGTGGATGAACAGGAAGATCTCGGGCCCGTCGGCCTTGGCCTCCTGCCGGCGCGCGACCTCGGCCGCCACCTCGGCGAGGACGCGGCGCACCTCTCGCCAGCCGCCGACTTCGACGCCGTGCGGCAAGGCCGCCGGCGACTCGGGCCAGCACGCCCGCGCTGGGGTGGTCTTCGGGCGTGCCGTCGAGCACGTAGAAACGCGCCCCCGAGCGGACCGTGTCGGACTCGGCGGCGGGGTACTGGGCGGCCAGGCTCAAGAGCGTGCGACCGAGACGCCGAGCGCCGCCTCGTCGTTCTGGCCGACGATCAGCAGGTTGTTCCCCCCCTGGCGGCGGAACAGTGCCGACGTCGGGTCCTTGATCGAGATGGCCTCGCCCACCCAGGCCTGGGCCGAACGAGGCGATTCGGGCCAGGATGGGGCCTCGAGCCGCTCGCGCAACATCGGGTTGCGCGCCAGATCGGCCGGCGCGTCCCCTTCGAAGACGATCGGCGTGCGCGCGCAGGACCGGCTTTTGCGCTTCGCGCCAGGTCGTGGAGCCCCTTGAGATAGGCCTCGCGGCGCTCTTCCGAGAGCCAGACGACCTGGAAGAAGTGGTTCCCCTCGGGCGCCCCGTTGGCGTCGTTGTAGATCGCCTCGCCGGGGCGCGAGAGCATCCGCGGCGCGATGTTGTTTTCGCTCAGGATCAGGTGGGCGTCGTTTTCGCTGCACTGAAGGGCGATGCGCACCGCCATCTGGCCCAGGGTGCTGCGCGCCAGAGTGAATGCCCCGCCCAGGCTCTGCGAGCCGAGGATGATGTGGATTCCGAAGGCTCGGCCCTGGCGGACCAGGCGGTCGAGCCAAAAGGCCGCTTCCTGGGCGAGCTTGTCTTCCTCGCTGAAGAACTCCTGGAATTCGTCGACGATCAGCAGAATGCGGGGCAGGGGCGGCGTGCCGGGCGTTGCGGTATCCGGCCAGGTCCTGCACGCCGGCGTCGCGGAACCGGTCGGCGCGCAGGCGAAGCTCGGCGTCGAGCCGCTCGAGCACGCTGATGCCGAACTCGCGCTCGCTCTCGATGGCGACGACGCTCGCGTGAGGAAGCTCGTAGGTCGCGTAGACCTTGAACTCGACCCCCTTCTTGAAGTCGATCAGGTAGAGATCGATCTCGTCGGGGCTGTAGTTCAAGGCGAGGTTGGTGATCAGGGCGTGCATCAGAGTCGACTTGCCCGAGCCGGTGCGGCCGGCGATCAGGACATGCTGCGACGTGCCGTGGCCGAGCGTGAAGTGCTGCCGCTTGGTCGCGCCGGCCTTGCCGAGCGGGACGTCGATTCCCGCGCGGCTGTCGTGCGTCCAGTAGGCACCCGCCGGCGGGCTGATGAACTCGAATGGCACCTCGACGCGCTTGGCGTCCCTGGCGGCCGCGCCGACTTTCTGGATCTGCCGGGTGGCGAACTCGGCGGCGGCGGCGGGTCGAGGGCAAGCGGATACTGGCCGAAATCGCGATCGTCCCAGGCCAGCCGCGCCAGCGCCGCGTCCCAGGTCAGGTGGGCGCACTAGGGGCGCAGCTCGTCGAGCTCGAACCGGCGGGCAGGGGCTTGGAGGGATCCACGGCGACCAGGGTCAGCACGCCGCAGGGGACGCCGCCGGAGGCGATCGCGGCCAGCCGGGCCGCCGACTTCTCGTCGAACTTGGTGGGAAAGTCGGCGACGACCAGCACGCGGTAGGGCTCGGCGACTTCTTCGGCGACGGCGTTGTACTCTTCGATCGTGGCGTACTCGTTGCGGAGGTATTTCTGCGTGACGGTTTCCATGTGGACCGCCAGGTCGGCCAGCCGCTCCTCGATCTGGCGGGGGTCGGTCCAGACCTGGCTGGTGACGAGCGCACCGTCATAGTCGGCCAGGTGCATGAACGCGCCGAAATTGCGGCCGATGCCGATGGGATCGATGATCGTGAATCGGACCTGGCCCGGCGGCAAGCTCGTCAGCAGCCGGAACATCGATGCCTGGAGCACCTCGAGTGCCGCGCCGTCGCCCTTCGGCGGGCGTCTCGATCAACAGGTTGGC
This sequence comes from uncultured Planctomycetaceae bacterium, assembly GCA_963813575.1. Classification (GTDB taxonomy): domain Bacteria; phylum Planctomycetota; class Planctomycetia; order Isosphaerales; family Isosphaeraceae; genus Aquisphaera. Next base: position 28,084 of record CAWFAF010000033.1, on the reverse strand, counting down.
GCATCGGCGGGAAACGGTCTCAGGGCGGGAAAGTCGAACGACGTCGGCACGCCCTCCATCAAGCGGCGTCGGCCGAGACGCCCCGCGGCAGCGCGGCGAGGTCGAGCGGACCGTCCCGAAACGGATCACGGGCGGGACGACCCGCGGCAATGCGCGCGATCGGCCCAGCCGGGTTCATTCCATGTCGGGCAGTAGGCGTCGACCTCGCGGTTGATCGCGTCCAGCTCGGCGGCCGCCGGCTTCATGCCCTCGCGCCAGCTGGTCGGCCATCGCACGCCACGCCGTCTTCGTATCGCGTCGCCAGACCGCTCCTTGAGTGCCTTGTACTTCTCGTCGAGCTTCGGGTAGCCTGGTCTGGGACCTGGCCGCGCAGCTCGGCCATGCGGCGGTCGTGGGCATCGATGGCCTCGCGCATCTCGCGCTGCTGCGGTCGTCTGGACCTCGACCATTCGGTCGGCGTAGTCCTCGTTGATCTTGCGGAGCTTTTCGTCGCGCTGGGCCTCGGCGGCGGCGAACGCCTTGCGATAGTTGTCCTCGGCCCGTTTCAGGTCTTCGTCGCGGCGGGCGGCGATGCGCTTGCGTTCCTCCTTGAAGCCGGCGGCGACCTTGACGCGGCAAAAGGCGGTCAGGGCATCGGCATCGGCCAGCGATTGCGTGAGCGGCGTGTAGAGTCTTTCGAGCTGGTCTTGGAGAGCTTGACCAGCCAGGTGCGAAGCAAGAAGGCGAGCACGCCGCCCAGCACGACGCCCGCGCCCAGGCCGGTGACGTCCGACCTCAAGCAGCCATGCGATGCCGACCAGCGGCAAGATCAAGAAGATGAAGACCCAGGCTTCGCGCCCGCCTTTCATCGACTTGGGGATGATCAGGCCCTCGAGCAGTCGCAGCGGCGGCTCCATGCGGGCCAGCCGCGTGAACAGCTCGTCGCTGGGATCACTGAATCTGTCGTACGACTCGCGAGACGGCGCGGGGGGCTCGGGATCGAGCTTGAACTTCTGGTACTCGGCGGCGAGCACCGCCAGGCGTTCGGATAGCGTCGGCCAGGCCGGCGCTATCCTCGATCGGCTTGCTCTTCTCGGCGTTCTCCTTGGCGGCCTTCTTCTGGCCCGAGTCGTGGGTCGTGGCGGCCTCGTTCTTGCCGGTTGCGTATTCGTTCTTGGCGACGTCGCGCGCGCTGTCGAACAGCGTGGCGATCTTGCGGCTGGCGGCGGCGAATTCGGCCTTGGCCTTGCGTCTCGCCGTCGATGGCGGCGTCGACGATCGCTCGCCGGCGCTTCTCGTCGTCCGCGATGGCCTCGCGTTTCGAGCCTCTGCGAGCTTTTCGACCAGGGCTCGCCGGGTCTTGGCGTATTCGGTGTCGGCCGTGGCTGTCGCTCGACGTCCGATCTCTTCCACCTTCGCTTCGGCCTCGGCCCGCTCGGTCGACCAGACGGAGGATCTCGCGCAGCACGGCCCGTCGCGCTGGAGGATCGCCGGCTCGGACGGCGCCGACTCGCGTCGCTCGGGGCTCGAGTTCGAGTCCGGGCACGGCGAGCGTTCGCAAGCTGGTGGTCGTGGTGCTCACAATGACTCACTCCGGTCGGAACAATCGCGGCGAACCTGGTCGAGCACCTCGGCGATCTTCTGCATGCCGTTGATCGCGGAGTCGACGGCCGGCTCGAGCGGGGCGAGATATCGCTCCTCGAATCGTTGGCGAACCGTGTCGCCCCAGGTCGCCTCGGTCACCAGCCACTGGTCCCTGAGGGCCCGGATCGGTCTGGTGCAGACGGGTCGAGCCGGCCATGACTTTCGCGTTCGGCATTGCTTTGTCGACCTCGGCCTTGGTTCCAGAGAAAGAGCTTCGCCGATCCACGGACCAGGCCCGATCAATCGTCGAGATTCGGAGGTTCGTCGGTGGGAACATCGCTCGCTCGTGGTCGGACTCGCATCGACGGCGACGGCGACAGGGCGCCTCGGCCTGGCGCGCAGCCCTGGGCCTCGGCGTCGAGCTGCGCCTGGCTTCGACGGCCGTCTCGGCGGCCGCGCTCTCGTCAATGATCGTGGTCGCGATCGAGACAAGATCTGAGCGGGTGCCGTGATCCTGCTGGCGTCGCTCCCGCGCCCAGACCCAGGCCGGACGGCGGCGCCACCCGCAGATACGCCTCCAGCGCGTCGATGATCCGGGTGAGCAAATTGACGGCGCTGGGAACATCGCCGGCCGCCAGTCCTTGATCCGCTGAACGCTGGCGTGATACTCGAGGACGGCGTGCTTGAAAGCCGGCTGCCACTTCCGGACCATGGCCAGCCGCTTCTCGGCGTCCTGCAGGCTGGCCTCGGCCTTTCGCAAGGCCTCTTTCTGCTCGGACATCGGCGGGGTGTAGTCGGGCCGCTTCTGGAGGTTCTTGCGACGGAAGACGTCGGCCGGGCCATGGCGACCTGCTCGCGCCGGCGCTTGATCTGCTCTTGCCAGTAGACCGGCCGCTCCTCCTGGAGCCACCGCAGCGTCCGGCGAACCTCGGCCTCGACCGCGCCCAGAGTCCCCAGCGTGTCTTCGCCGTAAAGCGCCAGCGCGACCCGCAAGTTCTTGAGCTCATCGATCGAATGGACCGCGGCTTGTGAGCTCATGGCAGACGTTCTCGTCGTCAAGTCACGGTTTCGCGAAACGCCCCGCACCACCTGGACATGCCTGCATGAGCGAGCCTATCAGACGTTCCGGATGGTGTAAAGAAGCGGGTGCGATCGACAGGTGGAGCTGGTCCGATCTTTGGGACACTGACTAATGGCATTAAGCTAAGCCGCAACAGCCTTTTCCAGAAGGGATTTACGTAGTTCACATCGAGGTTTGGTCATTAACGGGTACTCCTTGGGTCGTCGTTTCCTCACGCGAGGCTCCGCCCGGTTGGCACGGTCGGGATTAAGCACCAACTTCGGCAAGGCGGCTCCTGGACGTGCTTCGTTGAGCCAACGTAAAGCATCCACGAAGCTGATTCGATCCACCGCTACGCCTTGGCGTCGCGACGCCTCCAGCATCACAAGACGAATCAGATTATATACCATGCAAACATCAACAATTCCTTGCTCACTCCGACGACTGTCGTGCAACGCAACACATCCATCTTCATGGTGTTCTTCAAGTTTTTCAGGTGGCCTTCGACGTCCCATCGCTTGCGATACAATTCCGCCAACTCCTCCAGTGGATACAGCTCGGCATCCAACAGTGTCGTCACCAGTGTCACCTCACGCACCCGGAATCCCTTTGTCCCGGTGCGATATCGTAACTCACGTACGATCAACTCCTCTCGCAGCGATGCATATTGTGCAGCGGTCATCCACTTGGGACGCTGTGCGGGCTTGAGCCAGGCAACAACTTGGTCGGTCATGCCCAAACTACGCATCCACCGCGAATGAGGAAGTCCTTTCGTGCCTCTCTTGTGGCCCGTTTGGGCATGAACCCGTGCCGGTGTGAAATCGACGATTTGTCGTTGGTGGATGCGGATATCGCCGTGCGCGCCTTGTGCCAGAAGAAATGCCAAATGAGCGAACGAACAGAAGCCCCGGTCGCCCAACAGTATATCGTCATTGCGCAGTTTGGGATGAAGTTCTCGCCATGCCGGACATGTCGTGTGTGCACAACGGTGCGGTCAGGACCTTCACTAGCATCCCTGTGCCAACGTGGAACAACGCCAGAAGATGGGCGACAGGAAAGCCGAGCAGCCGGGTCTGCTGGCCGCTGGGCTGGCCGAAGTGCTTCTGAAGTTCGGGGACATCGGGCATGGTAAAGCTTGAGCCATCAGCAACAAACACACGATGCCCGTGCCAGGTTGCGGTCTCGTCGATCTGAGGTCTGAGCTGCTCGGTAACGCGGTGAAGCAATACTTCAAATAAAGCCAGGGGTAATCGGCTACCAGCTTGGCAGTAGGCCGAGCCCGTGAATGACAGACCGCTGATTTGAACCAAATGATTGATCGCGGTATTGCCGTGCAGGACTTGGGTAAGGAACAAGTGGGACTATCGCCACTGGTTCAAGCAGACAGCTTGCGCCACGTATGATTGACTTGGCGGCAGGCATCGATGATCTCGGGTTGGTCAAGTTGTTTGGCAGTGGCATTTTGCCGAATTGGCGAAGGATACTAACTATTCGCTGGCTTGCACATAATGTATCTCCTTCTGTCAGATGGTCTCCGTATACCACCTGTACGCAAAGAGTACTGCCTTTGTTCAACTCATTCGGGGCACTAGCTTTATATCAATTGGTTAAATGCCATTCGGGACAGTGTGACTATTTGTTCGATGGATTGGCTCGGATCGACCTGAACATGGCTGCCATTTTGGCCGGTGGCTTTGTTCGGCGCATTTTTATCAGCCAACATTTTGACATTTGGCTTCGTTCGGCGGTTCTCGCGGTGCCGCGTCCACGCATGGTTTTGGATTCACCTCTCGGTGGTCTGGTTGCCGTCTCCGAACCAATATCGAGCGCGGAAGTCGTTCATAAGTTCATTGTACGCTTCGTTTTCCTCAAAGAATTGGGTTCGTTTCGCAAAAAAGGCGGGATCGAGCACTGCCGCGACATCGGGGATCAAATTTCCGAGGGCCCACGGCCCACCTTCCGGTGGCTTCGTTTGGTTGATTTGACGCTTCGTCGTCGCCAGCATCATCCGTGCAGAGATCGTCGGTGGCTTCGTTTGGTTGATTTCTCGACGTTGCGTCACCGCCCTCATAAACTGAGTCGATGTATCCCACCATCTTCTATTATGGGGCTCAATTGCCAGTTTGTCGCTTCATTCCCAGTTTTTCCAGAGGCCGCGATCGGGGCAATCGTTCGGATCAGAAGATTGAGGCGCTCGGCAAAGACGGCGGGGGCGAAAGTGATGAGACCGCTGCGAGCTTCGTGCACGAAAGCGCCACACAACCCGTCCCGAACAAGGTGTCGGTCGACGCCAATAACGTTGGGCCGCGCCGTCATGAGCCATTCTTGACCGATTTCTTGCTGACTCCCTCCCGCGCGCGTTAGACTGATCATAGTTACAGGGTCCGTGATCGAATTCCAAGCAAATACATCGACGGAACGACACGCATGGCCTCGCGGCGGAGTTGATGATCGAGCGGAGAGGGTCGATTGGCATCTTCAACTTCGAGAAAGCGATTCAGGCCATTCGACGACTCGTTGCCGGTCGAGTCCGTGATGGAGATCGTCGCAAACTGTCGAACGAGGTGGAAGACAAAGCCGAAGGTCCTGAGCGAGGCAAACTCAAGCACGAGATCGCCCAGACCGTTGACCGCCTGCGGTGGCGCATCGAGAAGACCCTCAATGCAGCGAGACCCCCGGTTCAGGAACGGCTTCTCCTTGATCGGTCAGAGGGGAACAACGGGCGGCCTACCGCCGCTTTCACGGAGAACCCGCCATGCCCACGGGACGCCACCTCTACGTCGTCCTGGGAACTTACGATCGCATCGAACGGTACGAGTGCGTGGCATTTCGAGAGGCACTCGCCCGGATGATAAGCCGCTTGGCCCGGCACTCAATATCAACCACTCCCTTTTGCAGAGATTCGGAGACGAGGAGTTGAAGTGGCTCGTCGAGACGAGGCTGGCATGTCGGAAACAGTCAAGAAACAGCTCGCCGATGAACTGGATGCCCTGATAGCCGAAAAGCTCGAGGCGACCTCCTTCCTGGCGGTCAAGAGCCTCGAACTCTTGTTCGCTTACGACATGGAACTGAATTGCTTTCGCATTCGAGCGGCCAACCAGAAGCACATTCTTGTCCTCTTGCCGGGAGAGAGAGTTTCTGACCGCATCACTCTGTTCCACGAGGCACCGGCAACCAACCACCGCACGTTACCGATGAATCTGGTCCCCGAGAATCATCTGTGGGAGCTGTCTGAATGAGCGGGTTGTTCAATCGGCAAACCCTGGATCAGCTCTGCGATGTCCCCGATAACATCATCGATGTCTACGTCGTCGAGAAGTCGAGCGGCAAGTCGAAGGGGATCTTCGTTGCCGTGAAAACGCTTGTGGGCCAAGGCGGTGGCACCATCGGAGTCACCGATACCGGTCGCAAGCTGACGGAGTACATCCTCGACGCCGTGCAGGACCAGTATCATGGCGAGACCGGGCGAACGATCTCGGTCTACCCCGTGGAAGTCCTCGCGGACCGCTTCGAGAAAGACCTCGAACTTTATTAAAAGTGCCTGGCGAAGTTCCTTAAAGATCCCAAGTACTACGACGATAATGAGCAGGTCGAGATCGAGAAGACGCTGGTCGTGCTCCTAACCGCCTGGCGAAGACCCACTGTCTCCCCGTCTGGACAATCTGCTGGCGCAGCAGGCTCTCGAGTCCAAGATGGGTGTGAAAAACATCATCGCCAACGACCGCCTGCGAAACGTCTCCTTGCTTCAGAACGAGTCAAGCTTCTACGACATCGTCTTGTCACGAGTCCGCATCCTCACAAAGCCCGAGAAGATCGACGACTATTTCGAGGATTACCGCAAGAGCTTCACCTGGTCGGACTCCATCGGCAGCGAGACCTTCCGGCGGTTTTTCCCCTTCTACCAGCCTGCCATCGACGTGTTGCGAGCCGTCAGCTACAACCTGACCACTCTGCGGTCGGCTGTGCATTTCATGCACCAAACCCTCAAGACGCAGCGAAAAGCCAAGTCTAACGAACTGATCACGCTCTGGCAGATGTTCGACGATGTGGTCAATTACGAAGAGGATCCCTCCGGGACGACCGCGGCCATCTCGGCCATTCGCACGAAATACCATGACGAGTGGAAAGCCTACGAGGCGGGACGACGGACCATCGGTCAAGCCACCAAGGGGCGGCTGAAGGTCTACGCCACACGCTGTGAGAAGATCCTGAAGACACTCTTTCTCTACCACGTCGCCAGGATGCAGCCGAACGGCCTCTCGGTTGAAGAGGTCATGAACTCGGTCATGGAATGGTCCGATCACGACAAGGGGCAGAAGGCCGACATCAAAGACAACCTCGACCACTATGAAGTCCTGCTCGATGAACTTGCGAAGGAACTGCCGCAGGTCAAGAAGGTCGGGAAGAACTTCGTCTTCACGCCCGAAGGCGGCAGTATCGATGTCAAGGAACCGTTCCAAAAAGCCCGTGGACAGGCCGAGAACAGCCAGGTCCAGCAGAGAGACGCATGGAACCAGCTTCTCGGACTGAACGGCTGGGAGATCAAGACCTCGCTCCTGACCATGGACCTGGCTCGGAGCACCAAGTCGATCTTCCGTGGGATCGCTCCCGCTGAACAGAGCGACGCTCTGGTCGAGTGGCACGGGCGTAGTATCAAGGGGCGGGTTTACATGCGTGGCCTGCTCGACATCGCCAGTAAAGGGCAAGCCCTCCCGCCCCTGAACACCGCCGACACCGACCACGATTTCGCCGTTTTCATCAGCAACCGGCCCTGCGGCGACAAGGTGGCCGACCTCTCCAAGAATGTGAAGGATCGCCGCATCCTCTTCTGGAGTCCCGCCCAACTGACCGCCCAGGAGAAGGACCGCCTGCTTGATTTCGCCGCTTACCGTGAACTGGTCAAGGACCATCAGCACAAAGACAGCGAGGATGCCAAGGAAATCGTCCAGTGGGTCGCGAATCGGCTGAAGGATGAGATCGGCAGCACCGCCAAGATCGTCACGGACAGCTTTGCCCGTGGCCAGATGAGCGCCGCCGACCACAGCAATCTGTCATTCAATTGCCAGGGTGAACTCCTGGCGGTCCTGACTGCGTGTATCGGTCAAGTGCTTGATGCCGTCTACGAGTCGGCGAAGGTCGAATTCGACGCCCCGGCTTCGTTCGACGACGCCGAAGCGATCAAGGTCATCAACGGAGTCGTCAAGACCGGGGACATCCCGAAGGGCACCAAGCCCAACCAGTTCACAAGTGCCGCCGACAACTTTGGCTATGCCCTGGGCATCATGAAGAAGGCTGGCACCAAGCAACTCAACACCAAGGGCAACGAGTTCGTCGAAGACCTCGACGAGTGGATCGAGACCCAGACCAGCCAGGGCAACCGCCAGATCTCGGTGGAGACAATCTGCAAGAACTTCACCGGCCTGGGCGGGCCGAATGACAAGAATTACGGCCTCTCTCGCCGGATGATGTACATCTACCTGCTCTGTCTGGTCCGTGAGGGTAAGCTCCGCATCCTGTTGTCAGGCAAAGGGGCAGCGAGCAACGAATTTATCGACTACACCAACATCGCCGACTTGACGTTCAATGCCGCCCTCTTGAACTCGATGACGAAGGTGCAGCGGCTCAAGGCACCGGAGGGGTGGCCGGTGCTGGCTCCGTATGCCGCCATCCTGCTCGAAGACGAGTCATTGAAGGCGATCCAGAAGGACGGTGACATAACCACCGCTCTCGACCGCTTGCGGAAGTGGCGGGAGCAAAAGAAGCCCGAAGTCGATGTGCTCATCGAACGGCTCGAGGCGCTCATGGGCGACATCAGTCAGGTGAGCCCCGTGGCCGACTGCCTCAGCTCGTGGAAGTCGTTTCTGTCGGCCAAGATCGACGACACCGAGGCGATCTCGCATCTGCTCGATGCCCTCCAAACATCATTTGACTATCACTGCTACAGCCAGCAGGAACCGACGACCACGGAACTCGACGATCTGGCGACCCGCAAGAAGACCTGGGAGAAAGCCGAGGCCTTTTGTCAACACGACCAGCGGATCCGCGCGGCTCACCGCTACTCGCAGCTTGCGGTAAAGAAAGATGGCCCAGTTGGCGAACTCAAGGACAAGCTCCGTGGTCTGGGGAAGAAGCTGGAAAACGTCAGCGTTCTGATGGATTCGGAAGCCAAGCTCCAAAGCCAACTGCTCGACCTACTCGAGAGCGTCCAGACGACCTACAAGACCCGGTATCTCCAGGCCTTCGATGAGGTGACCGGCAAGTGCGAGGCGGTGCGGACCGCAATCGACAAGCTGCCCGAAAGCGCCGAGCTAACAACCATTGCCGAGCTGGTCCAAATCGACGCTCTGAGCAGCCTCGATTTGGCCGCGCTCAAGACCCGCATCGATGCCTGCAAGGCTGGGTTGTTCGACTGCTCACTCGACCGCAACGGGGTCGAACGCGCCTTGAAGGACCGGCCCATTCCCGAGGGCTGCGTGCTGCACGTCGACGAGGCCGGTCGTCTCATTGAGACCGCCGAAAAAGCGCTGGTGCAGGCGGATAGCCTGGTGAGCTCGGCCCTCGTAAGCATGGCGAAGCTGCTTCGCCAACCGGCGCTCTTGAGCTTGCTCCAGCAGGGCGCACAGGAACCGTTCATCGCTGAAGTGTTGAATGCCCCCGATGCCGACAAACTGGCCGATTTATTAGCCCGGCGCATCCCGGCTGACCCGGCCCACGCAAAGTTGCTTGATAAGTACCTCAAGAGAATCGTCGTGCGCGTGGTTCGATTGCAGGACTTCCACCCGTCGAAGGCCACGATTGAAAAGGGCGAAATCGACGAGGTGGTGGGCGAGTTCCGCCGGTTTCTCGAAAGCGCCGTGGATGGCGACGGCAAGGCCCAGTCCACGATCTTGGAGATCAGGTAGAATGGTAGAAAAGGAAGGGGTGGCCGAACATGACGACCGTCGATTTTGAGCCTTTGACCGTGCCGGTCCCCCTGTGGGAAGACCCGCCGGGCGCTTTTCGCGTCGGTAACACGCGAGTGCTTCTGGAGTTGGTGCTCGCCGCTTTCAAGCGCGGCGAGAGCCCCGAGGCGATCGTCCGGTCGTATCGGACCCTCCGCCTGGCCGACGTTTACGCGGTGATCAGCCGTTACCTGGCGAACCCCGCCCCGTTCGAGGAATATCTGCGCCGCTGCGACGAGGACGCCGAAGTGGTACGCCGCAAGTTGGAGGCGGCGGGGATGACCGGCGGAGTCAGTAAGGAAGAATTACTGGCCCGTGCGCGGGCGAAGGGCTTGATCCCGTGATCGAGCTTCTCATCGATCAGAACTTCAACGAGGACATCCTGGACGGCTTGACGCGCCGCGATGCGGCGTTGGAGTTCACCTTGGTGCGCGACGTCGGTTTGGAGGCCGCCCTCGACGCGACGCTGCTCGAATGGGCGGCGGCGCAGGGCTTGGTCCTGCTAACGCACGATCGCAAGACCATTCCTCCGGTCGCCCACGCTCGAGTCGCGGCTGGTTTGCCCATGCCAGGCGTCCTCCTCGTCAGCAATGACATGCCGATCGGCCAGGCGATCGACGAATTGCTGGTCGCTGTCCACTGCCTCTCGGCCGATGAATGCAAGAACCTCGTCAGGTATTTCCCGATGTGAATGAGCCATGTCCAAGCAACGAACCAACACCGGTCAGGCCACCTTCGACGCGATCTACCTGGCGCGACCGATCCCGTCGGGATGTTATTCCGGCCACCGGCCGAACGGTAATCCGCGGCACTTGGTCGAGAAAGCGGATTCGTTCAGACCAGGCAACGCCAGGATACTTGCGATATACCCGAAGCGGATCGTCGTGCGGGTGCCTCAAATTCGCGACTTCAAGCCGTCAGTGGGCACGATCGAGAGGGCCGACATCGAAAACGTGGTGTGTGGGTTCCGACGGTTCCTCGAAAAGGCCGTGGATGGTGACGTAAAGAGCCAGTCCACGATTTTGGAAATCAAGTAGAATGTTTATAGGGCTTTGCTGTAATAAGGAGGTCGACCATGCCGCTGTCCGTGGAGCTGGACGAACAAACCGCCGCACTCGTCCAGGAACTCGCGACCACCGAAATGCGCTCCGCCAGCGAGGTAATCCACGCTGCCTTGTCGGTCTACGCGTGCAGCAGGGAGCGACCGCTTCCGAAAGGTGCCGGCAAGTATCGTAGCGGGCGAACCGACACGTCCTCCAAGGTCGACGAGTTCCTGGCCGACGCAGTCAAGGAGGGACGATGGCCCTGATCTGTGACACCAGTGGCGTCTACGCGCTTTACGACACCGATGACGCTCACCACGAGGCGACCACAACGCTCATCAGAGCGGAGCCCGGCCCGTTGTTCCTGCCGGTCATCCTTCTGGCCGAGATCGACTATCTCCTGAACCGGCGACTGGGACACAGCGCCGCGTTTGAGTTCATCGAGGCTGTATAACAAGGCGACTTCACGTTGGTCGCCCTGTCTGCCGCCGACTTCGTACGTTGTCGCGAGGTCGTCGCCCAGTATCGCGCTCTGGAAATTGGGCTGGCGGACGCCTCGATCGTGGCTGCCGCCGAACGCCTGAATGTGGCCCGAGTTCTCACACAGGATCATCGCCATTTTCGGGCAATCACACCTCGCCACCTGTCCCATTTGACACTACTTCCGGCCGATGCGCACTGATCGGATGATGGAATAGGCGGTCACCATGGCGAAGAAAAAACCGAGCGATGGTCAAGGCACTTTCGAGGCGCTCCGCTCGAAGAAGGCCATCCCGTCAGAGTACTACTCTGGCGATAAGCCCAACCCAAATCTTCGCAGTTTCGTCGAACAGAAATCCACGCCCTACGACCGGGAGAACGACGACTACGACATCCGGGCCTTCAACCAGGCGATCGAGACGACCAAATCGGCGGCGATCTACAACATGCACGTGTACTGGTCTAAGAAGCCGCACCAGGCCATCCGGCAATATATCCGCCACTACACGAAGCCGGGTGACATCGTGCTCGACCCATTTTGTGGATCGGGCGGAACGGCTGTGTCGGCCTTGTTGGACGGTCGGAAGGCCATCGCCATCGATCGCAGCCCGGCCGCTACGTTCATCGCCAAACTAGCGATCTGTGTATCTCAACTCAGTCCTCTACGGAACTTTTAGCAATTAAAGCAAATTCAATCGATTATATAGTCACTGATCATCCGTCCGGAGATAAAGTGCAGTATGGGGAATTGAATTTTATCTGGGAAGCCTGGCTCGACTTCGACATGTCTTGGCATGACGAGGAAATCATCGTCAACGAGGTTCGTGGGAGGTCCATCGCTGACTGGGAAGCCCGGACGAAGAAGGTGATCGGCGAGTGTTTCCGGGTCTTGAAGCCCGGACGTTGGCTGAGCCTTTGCTACCATGACACCTCCGAAGGCACATGGACGATGGTCCAGGATAAAATGGCTGAGGTTGGCTTCGTGATCGATAAGTCGGAATCTACTCTCTTCATCGATACTCAGCAGAAGACATACAACCAGAAGACGGCCGACAAGACCACCAAACGTGACTTGGTGCTGAATTTCCGGAAACCGAAAGTGGGCGAGTTCGTTGTCACCCGACCGGTCGATGGACGCACCTTCGTTGAGCTTGGCACCCAGGTGATCCGGGCCCGGGCTCGGGCCGTCGATGGTTGGGCTAAAGAGAACGGGTTCACCGTGCTGTTTTGCAGCGGGAATCTCGCCCTTCGGGAAATGTACGAGAACCTGCGAGACGACCCGACCGCCAAGCTAATCCTGGTGGATCGTACTCGTGACAGGGCAAAGCTACCTCTCTTTTACCCGGACCTTGAAGCACGATGTAAATCGAAGGCAAGGCTGACGATCACCTTGCGAGAATTCCTGACCGAGAGGACCGGTGACCAGCGGTACCGACAAGATCCAAAAGCCCAAAGGGGCCGAGTGGACCTACAACCACGTCCTGTTTCCCCGCCCTGGCATCACGCTCAAACGACCGCAAGGACTGTTCTCGCCGGACCGTTACACGCGCGGTGGGCTCAGCATGGCTGAGTGCTTCATCCCGATGATCGTCCTTGGCCCGAAGGTCGCGTTCGAGCCTGCGTTCGAGCTCGTCGGAATCCGCTTCGACGGAGTCCTGACCGAAAACCAGCCGATCGACATCCTGGTCCAGGCGAAGGCGAAGTCGCCTGTCATGGAAGACATCCTCTTTCAGCTCCAGGTGGACGCGGGGCAGGATTTGATCCAGCCCCGCAAGGAGGTCTTCAGCGGAACCGACCACGAATTCAAGATCCGGTGGACGCCGAAAGTCGATTCGCCGTCGCCCGAAGAGCAAAGTGCCGGGAAGATCGTGAAGCGGGTGACGGCCATCGCCAGCTACCGCTGGAAGAACCGTACGGTGAGGAGCAGCGTCAACGGCAAGATTGAGATCGTGCTGGATACGTCTCGAGTTCGCCGCCGTCTGGATAGCAAGCTAGATAGCATCATGGGGATGGTCCCCGCGGGACTTCGCTGATGTTCAGTAAGTAGGTCGGACATTCCTGTCCGACATTGGCATTGGCATTGTCTGACATAGGAACAAAAAGCAGCTATGGCCATGGACCAGTTCGATGCTCAATCTTGAGACTCCACCGGGATTTCGCGGCCTGGATACCGATGTGCCGGTCACGGTTTACTACCGCCATCTGCCACACTGGAGGCAAGAGGCGCCACGTACTTTGTCACATTCCGACTCGCTGACGCGCTACCGCAGTGCAAGCTCGACGAGCTCCGCGCGCTTCGCCGAGACTGGGACGCACGTCATCCCCCTCCACGATCCAATCAGGACTGGGAATCCTATGCGCGACAGGTCACGGTGAAAGTAGAGCGGTGGCTGGACGCTGGCCATGGCGCCTGTTACTTCGGAGAAGTGCGATTTGCCGAGATCTTGCGCGACGCGATCCTATTTTTTCATGAACAACGATATCTTGTCTCATGCTTCACGATCATGCCCAATCACTGTCATCTGGTCATTCGACCGTTTCCCAACCATACGCTGGAAAGAATCCTTCAGGTTTGCAAGGGCTATGCGGCAAGCCAGGTCAACCGCATGCTAGGGGCGAAGGGGACATTGTGGCAAGAGGAGAGCTACGATCGCATTGTCCGCGACGACGAGCACCTCTACAACGTGGTTCAGTACATTGGCCGCAACCCGAGCAGCGCTGGAATTTCCAGGGAGCAATGGGTCCGATGGGTTTATCCGAGCTGGCAGAAGGCGGGATGGGGCTTCGCGGATGAGAGAGGGTGACGGACAGGAATGTCCGTCCTACGGGTAGGAACTAGGGTGACGGACAGGAATGTCCGTCCTACGGGTGGGAACTAGGGTGACGGACAGGAATGTCCGTCCTACGGGTGGGAACTAGGGTGACGGACAGGAATGTCCGTCCTACGGGTGGGAACTAGGGTGACGGACAGGAATGTCCGTCCTACGGGTAGGAATTAGGGTGACGGACAGGAATGTCCGTCCTACGGGTAGGAATTAGGGTGACGGATGAGCAGGCTCAAAGATACATTCCGTGGAAAGGTTGTGAACAAACGGCTCACCGTCAACACGGGTATCTTACTTTCCGTCGGTGTTCGCGGCAATTTCCCGGCATTTTCCAGCGGGCCGGGCAACTGGCTACTCCAGCCCGTAGGTCCGCGGGTCTAGGCCCAGGAGACGAATGATCGAACGTTGCGTCTTGGTTAGCTTGGTCACCATCACCTGGGGCTCCCCCTCACCGACTCGAACTTCGTGCCGTTGGATCGACGAGAATACCTCGATCAATCGGTGTGTCGTCGGACGCGCGCACTGCCGAGCCTCTGGGTATAACGGCAACGTCTCCTCACCAGTCCGCGCCATGGCCTGGCGCAACTCCCGCTCCAGCAGTGTCTGCACCAGTAAGGAGAAAAAGTACGCCGCCAGCAATCCCTGAATCCGCGACACATTCTTCAAGAACACGGGAGCCACAGCGAAGTCGGTCTTGAATTGGGAGAACCGCTTTTCCAACAGCGGTTGGCGTTTGTACGCCCGCAGCACTTCGGTGGCACTCAGCTTGCGGTCATTCGTCAACAGCGGGAATACGCCATCCTCCCGCTCGGCTTCCGAGATCGCCTCCAGGTTCAGCTTCCACGTCAACGTGAACCGCGATCGGGTCTCCTTCAAATACGGGGTTTGCTCGTTTGGTCGGCCTCGTGTTGCCTGGCGGAACGTCTCTTCCTCTCGTTCCTCGATTTCAACCAGCAGCCAGGAACTCGCCTCGGCCTCCGACAAGACCTCCCCCAGCGACTGTTCCACCTTGGACCGCTCGCGAAACCGGGTGCCGCGGACCTTGGAGGCGTTCCCGCAAGTCGCTCAGCGCTTCGGTCGCCCCCTGGATCAACCGTGCCCGTCGTGATTTATCCTGCTCGGCCTTACGAGTACTGCGATACCAGAGCAAACGATAGCCTTGGGAATGAACATGGTCGTCACCGCAGGCGAACAACTCGTCGACGATGTGGCCTTGGTCATTGGTCAGCGCATACAGGAGCGTCCACTTCAGGACCGAGGGCTCTGTGCGGAGGCGCTGACGGAAGGCGATGTCCTCGCTTCGACCGCGTGGCAATACGGTAACGAACCGGCCGCCTCGGGTGGCGATGTGGCTCAGGTTCTCGCTGCTGGCCAGCTTGCAGTCGGCCACGTAGAGGAAGTCGGCTTGACCGATCAGCTCGTAAAGCAAATCCCAGGTGCCGATGTGGGTATCATCGTCGACCGTGTTGCCGCTTTCGCTGGAGAAATAGATCGGCACGTTGCCGTCACTGGTGACCGTCAAGATGTAGAGCAGTTGCTTGAGATCGGGCCGCCGCGCTTTGCTATGTCCCCAGGTGATGGCGTGTGTCGGTCGTCCCCGTTGTTCGCTTTCCAGGCCGGCCTCGTCGTAGGCGCCGTAGAACGAGACGGTGGTCGAATCGTTGTGCAACTCATCGAGACTGATGGCGAATTCCTGAATGACATGGCGGACGACGGCCATGATCAAGGTGGGCCCGATCCCCTCGAACATGCGATCGAGAGAGCGCCCGAGGCGGTCGTCGTGCAATCGGCTTAGGTCCTGCTCGCGAAGGCCGAGGAGGTCGGGGGGGAAGAGGGCCGCCCACTCGCCGACGCCATAGATCGGCTCGCGGGCCATGAGGAGATTGACGAAGAGTACGAGCAAGGCGGTCACGGTCGGGAGTTCGGTCCGTGAGTCGTCTCTTGGGAGATGTTCGCTGAGAATGCGCCGCAACTGCATCCGCTCGATGATTCGCTTGAGCAGGGGGAGGGCCCCGACGTCATAAGAACGGAGTTGGAGGCCGTCGGCCTGAGCGTGTTTACCCGGGACGACTTGGCGTTTGGGGCGGCGTGGCGCGGGAGACGAGCGATCGGGGCCGGGTTTCTGTTCGGGCATTGCGGATCACCCCCAAGGATAGCCAGAGGAAATCGGCGGACATGTGACCAGGGGACCAAGAGGGGTGAGGGATCGTCAAGATGGAAAAAAGTTGCAGAGATTATGTTATTGGAGTTATGACAATGGCTTTTGACGTAAGTTGGGTCGAACTCGACTTACGTCAAAAGCATAAAACTTGGCTTAAATGAAAAGCGCGGGGGCGGCGGGGTCCAACCCCTTGTCGAACGGCGCGACGTTGCGAAAACTTGCTGAGGGAAGCGAGTTCTTTGGCAATCCGGAAGTCAGAGTCGAGAGCTGGCGGCAGCAGCGGTTAGGGCCGGCGTGGCGATACGGCATGACCGGCTCTGGCGCCCGGCGCGTTGAGGCAAGGGATCCATCAGGTTGATGGGTTAACCGGTGTGATCGGGCCCGAGGGACTTGGCTCCCACCCCCCGCGCCAGCCAGCGCGGCGGGGAAACGAGATTTCGGATAAGAGATATCCGGCTCGAACGACCTCGATCCCAGAGCACGCACCAGCCAGCGACGCTTTGGGTGGGAGCTGACCGCGTCCGAGGAACCTGGCTCCCACGCCACGCGTCAGCCAACCGCGGATAATCGCGGGAAATTGTCGCCGCCACCTACGGAATATAAGTTGTAGATAAGGTCCGCCATTCAAATGCCTGCCCTTTCCTTCGTCGGCTCAGTGATCGGGATTGGATTCTTTCCACGGTGAATGTTGTCGATCCAGCTTTCGGACACCCTGGCCCGCTGGCCCGGGGTGATGAGCGGGATTTCCGAACCGTCCAGGATCGGCATGTCGTTCTGCCCGTCAGTCGCCACGAGAACCCAGCGGCCCGGACAGGGAGCGTCGTGCCCCACCGTGTCCCTGAGCGTTTCGAGAATCGCCATCTGGTCAAAGCGGGCGATCATCCCCGGATGCACCAAGAGCAGATGCTCGGGCCGCTCCGCCAATCGAGCCGCAATCCTCGGCCCCGCCCGTCCGATCAAATGCATCAGGTTCTTCCAATCCTGACCGGAGGGGTCGGCACCATCGGCCTGTTCGATGATGGACCAATCGACTTCCAGTTCCTTTGCTTCTTCACGCAGAGCATCGAACAGCAAATCGTCGAACGATACCCGCTCCAGATCGAACCGGCGCAATAGCTCCGCTTCCGCCCGCCGCATACGGCTGGGGCGCACTGTCAGCACGAGGAACCCGCCGTCGCCGAAAGCGTGTTTCAAGCGTTCCTCAAAGGAACGTGCCTCGGCCACGTCGGGGGTAACCTCGATATGCCGGGCACTCGTTGCCGTGGAATGCCTGCGAGGAACCGACGAACCAGAAGTGAATAGGCTCTCCTTGATCGGCCGATAGTAAGTCGTCGTCTGAGGATTCCAGCGAACCTCGAAACCAATTTTGTCCAGCAGCTCCTGCAACCGGGGATGATCGGGAATTGGCTCGGCCTCGGGATAGCGACTTCGCATACGCTCGCGGATTTGTTCGACGCTGAAGCCTTTTTCTGTCTCTCCCGCCCCCAAACCACTCAGCGCCCCGATACCCAATCGCATGCCCGTTCCGCCGCCATGCCGCGGGGATAGACCTCCTGGCGAGAGGACACGGCCGCCTTCTGGCTCATCGCCGCCGCCAAATTGATTAGCCGTTCATTGCTGAAGGGTTGGCATCCGTGCGGCTGTGTCGGTTGCTGGACGTCGTAAAGCTCCTGGAAAACCCGGATTGGTGACGCCAACGGATCGGCTTTGGCCAGTTGATCGGCGACCTGTCCCAACTTCTCAGCATAGACGGCCAACTCTTGGGAGCAGGCGACAACGATCTTGCCGGCGACTCGCCGCATCTGGAACCGCCGCTGGGCCATCATGTCTTCGGTTTCGACCGCGGCCCGTGCCACGGCGGAAGCCATGCGCTGTTGACGGAACGATTCGATCGTATTGGCGGCAGGACGTAACAGGATCGTGAGGTCGATGATCTCGGTAATCGTGACCACGCCACCAAGCCGCTGGATTTGTTCGCACAATTCGTGGCGGAAGGCCGTGACCAGGGGGTCCTTGCTCCAACGACTTCGATCACCGGATAAGACCTGGCCGATCCGGGCCCGAGTCACAAGCAAGCCGTCGGCGACATCGGTCTGGCTCGGCCACTGGCTGGCTGGTTGACTCTCCGGCGCCGTCACGCCCAGGAACCCGGCCCGGATCTTCCACTCGGCATCGCGTTTGGGATTGCGAAGGCCAACGATGCGATGATGCAGTACTTCCAGGCTCGGCGGTCCCGCGAGCACGGCGAAAGCCGTTTGGTCGTCGGACTTGATCGCTTCGAACGTTCGGAAACCTCTCCCGCAATTCGCCGACGAAGCGAATGATCTCCTGGCGGGTCTGGTTGCCGACTCCTTGCATCATGTGGATTTCGCCGATGGGGAAGTTCAGCAGGTCCCGCACCGTGATGACGTTGGCCCGCTCGAGGGCGTTGCGGGCACGGGTGGACAACCCCAACGCCGACACCGGCGTGCCGAGCGTCGCTTGATCCAGGGAAACGCCGAGCTCGATCTCCTCACCGGTTGCCGTGGTGAACTTCCGCTGTTCGGCTTCCTTGAAGACTTGCCGCCAGGCCGTCTGCATGTCGTAGGCGTTGCCGAACCGCTCTTCCGGTTCCCGGTGTAATGCCTTCGCGAAGAAATGAACCAGGCCATCGCGCGCGCTGGGATCGAACTTCTCGGCATCAAGTTATCAGTTTGTCGTTGCTCAGAGCGGGATCGGATTTGTCGCTGCCCCAGAGCGGCAATACGCCGTGGCCGAGAGTCATTTCGTAAAGCGTGACCGCCGCGGAATAGCGTTCGGCGGCCAGGTCCCAGCGAGGCGGCTTGCGGAGCTTCAAGAACGGGTCGCGGTAGCCTTCGGTGCCGACGCTCAAGTTCTCGAGCGGGGCACGGACCAGCGAAAAATCAAAGAGAATGAGCTGGTTCCGCTGCTTGGTGAGCGAACGGATGCCGATGTTGTCGGGTTTGATGTCCCGATGGACTACGCCGTGCCTCTCCAGCGAAGCGAGGGCCGACAGGAGGTCGTCGCCATAACGAGAGAGCAGGTCGAGACTGGGCACGCCTTCCTTGGCCAATAGTGCCGCGAGCGTCTGGTCTCCGGCCTTTTGCAGAACCAGGACCGTTCTGCCGTTCATTTTGAGTTCTTGTTCGATGGCGACGATGAATTCGCTATGGATCGACCGCAAGGCTTCGGCTTCTTCGTGGAGTCGGGCGTTATCATCCTCGTTCAAGGCCACCTTGAGAACGAACTCCTTGTCGTCCTTGGTCACGAGCAAGGCTTTGGCCGTCGCTCCCTGACCAAGCTCTCTTCTGACGACGAACCCTTGCGGCAGTCGGTCGCCTTGCCTGGCCTGGAGCGGGTCGTTGACGACGGTTTCCTTGGGCGCGGTGAGTTCATCCTCGACTTCATCGAGCAGCATCAGGAAATCTTCGACGGAGCCGATGCGGGTGAGAACGTCCGGATGGGTGCTCCACTGAATGAGTTCTTCCAGCTTGGGACCCGCACCGTCCAGGACGGATGAAATGCTCAAGCCTTTCTGTTCCCGCAGAATCCTGGCGAGTTCCGTGGGGTTGCTGGCCGGTGGTCGCGAGGCGAATAAGTGGAAGGCGATGGCCCCGAGCGAAAACACGTCCGATGCTTCTGTCACCTTGCGGGAATCGGACAGCGCTTCCGGGGACATGTAAACGAGCGATTGTGCCTCGACCAAGTCCTCGACGTTTGTGACTCGCCCTGATGTGGACGCGCTTTCTCGAATGCCCACTCGCCAGTTGAAAACCTGAAGCCGGGGCGGCGATGACCAGGTCTCGGAAACGAGGATGCTCTGCGGACCCAGCGAACGATGAATCACCCGCTTGCGATGGGCGTATCGAATGGCGTCGGCGATTTGCCGCAAGAGCTCGAGTCGCTGGCCGGTGTCGAGCTTCTGGCTGTGCGTGGCGAGCCAGTGATCGAATCGAACCGAATCCGGGGTCGAGGTAGCGGAACAAGAGGGCCGGACCAAGCTCGTGCTCCTTGAAATCGAGAACCGGCAGAATATTCGGGTGGTCCAGCGACTGGATGATCTGGAACTCACGAGCCGCTGCCCGCTTGCGCCGCTGGCGCTCTTCCTCCGACGCGGCCTGGGCGACCGTGTATTGCCGCACCAGACAGAACACGTTGTCGAACGAGGCGTGGTTGGCGAGGCGGTCCTGGTACCCGGGTCCATCGAAGATCAAGTCGCTCAAGATGTAGTCGCCGACTCGTCGCGACCGCTGCGACGGTCGAATGCCCACCTGTTCCATCGCGCGGGAGAGAGCCTTCGCCACCCTGATGTCGATCACGGCACGAGGATCAGGGTCGATGCCAGGACCTTCCCGATTGATGATGGCGGCGAGGATGCCCTTTTGTTCGGGGCGTGTCTCGGTCTTGGAGCGATCCTTCAAGAGCACGCGGTTGCGGGCGTTGCCGGTGAGATCGCACTGAACATCGTCGGTGGAAAGAAAGACGAGGGCGTCCAGCCAGGGGAGACGCAACCTTGCTCACGGCGGGCTGGGCCTTGAGCAGGGATGAAAGGGCCTTCGCCTTACGATTGGCGAGAAGCACGGGATTGTCTTCCGAGCGAATCTTGCCGTCTTGCGAACGGGTCCACGTGCCGGCGTCGCCCCAGATGCGACCGCCCCACGCCTTGCACTCAACGAGCCAGAAGCCCTGCTTGGTCAAAACGAGCAGATCGACTTCGTAAATCGCACCGTCATCAGTCTGGAACTCGAAGTTGGCCCATGCCCGGTACGGATCGTGGTCGGGTAGACCCGTTTTGATGAAGTCCAGACCACGCCGTTCCCACTCGTACTGAGACGGCGTGATGATCTTCCAGCGTGGCGATTCCATTTCACTTCGGCGCCTCCCGGCCGTTGCAACTCCGGTTCAAATCGGCCTCGACTCTTCCCACCTTACCAGAGTTTGTTATCCTATCCAATAATGCGATGATCCGCCCTGTCTTGGTCCTTCATCGAACGCGCCGTCGACATCGTAATGGCGACATCATCTCAATCCGCAAGCAGACGCCTTTCATCTTGCCCAGTCTTCCCATTCATCGTAGACTAAAGCCCTGTCAAAAGAGTGATCCAGTCAGGAAGGCGGCCGGAACGACCGGCCGTCGCCGTGAGCGCGACGTATGGGGGGCGGGAATGATGCTGATGAGCCGGCGAGTGGGCGTTCGAATCGTGGCGGGGCTGATCCTGTTACAGGCGACGGCAGTCGGAGGTTCGGCGCAGGAGTCGGGCGATGCCTCGCCTGGTGACGAGAAAAAGGAAGTCGACTTTGCGGGATTGAAGCTTCGCGGGATCGGGCCGGCATTGATGTCGGGCCGGGTGAACGACATCGCGGTTGATCCGGTCAAACCGAGCACCTGGTATGTCGCGGCGGCTTCCGGCGGCGTCTGGAAGACCACCAATGCCGGACCACCTGGGCACCGATTTTTGACGGCACACGGCTCGTTACTCGATCGGCTGCGTCGCCGTCGATCCGCGCAATCACCTGGTCGTCTGGGTCGGCACCGGCGAGAACAACAGCCAGCGCAGCGTCGGCTACGGCGACGGCCTGTACAAGTCGATCGACGGCGGCGCCACTTCAACAAGGTCGGCCTGGAAAGGTCCGAGCATATCGCCAAGATCGTGATCGATCCCCGCGACTCGAAGGTCGTGTATGTGGCCGCACAGGGCCCGCTGTGGAACTCCGGCGGCGATCGCGGACTTTACAAGACCGACCGACGGCGGCAAAACATGGAAGGCCGTCTTGACGGTCAGCGCGAACACCGGCGTCACCGACGTCGTGCTCGATCCGCGCAATCCCGACATGCTCTATGCGGCCGCCTACCAGCGGAGGCGGCATGTGTGGACGTTGATCGACGGCGGCCCCGAGTCGGGCGTCTACCGGTCGACCGATGCGGGCGAGACCTGGAGGAAGATCAACAAGGGACTTCCAGAGGGTGACAAGGGGCGGATCGGCCTGGCCATTTCGCCCGTCAATCCTGACGTTCTTCTACGCCACCGTCGAGGCTGCCCGGCCTAGAAGCGGCTTTTTCCGCTCCGACAACGGCGGCGAGATCTGGGCAAAACGGTCGAGCACGATCGCGACTTCACCCGCAATATTACCAGGAGATCGTCGCCGATCCGCACCATTTTGACCGAGTCTATGCGCATGGACACTCTTCTCCAGGTCTCGGAGGATGGCGGCAAGACGTTTCGCCCGCTGGGAGAACGTTGGAAACACGTCGACAATCATGCGCTCTGGATCGACCCGGCGATTCCGAACACCTGTCGTCGGCTGCGACGGCGGGCTTTATGAGACGTGGGACCGCGGCCAGACGTACCGTTACACCGAGAACCTGCCGATCACCCAGTTCTACAAAATCGCGGTCGACAACGACGCGCCCTTCTACAACGTTTACGGCGGCACGCAGGACAACGCGACCCAAGGAGGCCCCTCGCGCACCAACAACGTTCACGGCATTCGCAACAGCGACTGGTTCGTGACGGTCTTCGGCGACGGCTTCGACCCGGTGATCGATCCCGACGAATCCGAATATCATCTATTCTCAATGGCAATATGGCGGCCTGGTGCGCTACGATCGCCGGTCCGGCGAGCGGATCGACATCAAGCCGCAAGAAGCGCAAGGCGGCCCGCCGCTGCGCTGGAACTGGGACTCGGCGCTGATCCTCAGCCCGCATTTGAATACGCGGCTCTATTACGGTGCGCAGATCCTTTTCCGTTCGGACGACCGCGGCGACACCTGGAAGGCGATCAGCCCGGACCTGACCCGCAACATCGACCGCAACAAGCTCAAGGTCATGGGCCGCGTATTGAGCGTCGACGCAGTCGCCAAGAACGACTCTACGTCATTTTACGGCAGCATCGTCGCGCTGGCCGAATCACCACTGGTCGAGGGCCTGATCTATGCAGGCACCGACGACGGACTCATCCAGGTCACCGAAGATGGCGGCAAGACCTGGCGCAAGATCGAGAACTTCCCGTTCACCAGCAAGCCCTCGGAGGTCTATGTTGCGGACGTTGAGCCTTCGCGACACGATCCCAACACGGTCTACGCATGCTTCGACAATCACCAGAACGGCGATTTCAAGCCCTATGTGCTCAGGAGCGCCGATCGAGGTAAAACCTGGGTTAACTTCGGCAGCGACCTGCCCGAGCGCGGGATCGGCCTACACGATCGCCGCCGACCACGAGACAGCCAATCTGCTGTTTGTCGGGACGGAGTTTGGCGTATTCGCGACTCGCGACGGCGGCCAGCACTGGGACGCCGCTCGCAGGCGGGATGCCGACCATCGCCGTCCGTGACCTAGAAATCCAGCGGCGCGAAAGCGATCTGGTCGTCGGCACTTTCGGCCGCGGAATCTACATTCTCGACGATTTCAGCCCGCTCAGGCACATGACGCCCGCCGTCCTGGACAAGCCGACTGCGATCCTGCCGATCAAGAAGGCCCTGCTGTACGTTCCTGCCGCGCCTCTTCGGGAGGCGAAAAAGCCTATCCAGGGGCGAGCTTCTATACCGCTCCCAACCCTCCGTTTGGAGCGACGTTCACTTATTATTTGAAGGATTCGCTCAAGACCAAGAAAGCTGCCCGTCGGGAGCAAGAGCAAAAGCTCGAACGCGAAGGCAAGGATGTGGCTTACCCCGACTGGGACGCCCTGAAGA
The DNA here is from genome assembly GCA_963813575.1 of uncultured Planctomycetaceae bacterium. GTDB lineage: Bacteria > Planctomycetota > Planctomycetia > Isosphaerales > Isosphaeraceae > Aquisphaera. Next base: position 4,321 of record CAWFAF010000033.1, on the reverse strand, counting down.
TCGAGGACCGCGAAGAGGCGCCGGGCTCGATCTTCACCATCAAGAACGCGGCCGGCCAGGTCGTCCGGCGCCTGACTGGGCCGACCGCATCGGGCGTTCATCGGGTGAGCTGGGACCTTCGATGGCCCGGTTATCGGCCAATCACCGAGCGGGCGCCTGTTCGAGCATCATGACGACGACGACGGCCCTCAGACAGCGGGAATGGGCCGTTCGCTCTGCCCGGCAACTATACCGTTAGCATCGAAAAACGCGATGACCAGGGTACCAAGGATCTGGTCGCAGGCGCCGTTCCTGGTCGAGCCGCTGAACTTCGCGAGCTTCACGCCGGGCGACCGGCAATCTGATCGCGTTCGCCAAGCAGACCGGCGAGCTCCAGAGGGCCGTTCTGGGATCGCTCGAGCGCTTCGGGAGGGCTTGAGCCAGGTGAGCAGCATCAAGCGTATCATTGAGCAGACCCCGTCGCTCTCGCCGAGCCTGCGTCAAGACGCTCGAAGCTCGAGCTTAAGCTCATGGACATGCGTGAGCGATTCACCGGTGATCCCACGAAGGCCCGTCGTTTCGAGCCGGCCGCCGTCGGGTTGCTCGAGCCGCATCGATACTATCATCCCTGGACATTGGACGACGACTTCCGCCCCGACCACCTCACATCGCCAGAACTATGAGATCGCAGCGGCCGAATTCGAGGCGGCCCTGGAAGGGTTCGCCCGCTCCTTGAGCGCGATCTGCCCGCGCTGCACGCCACTCTCGAGGCCGCCGGCGCCCCTGGGCACCGGGCCGCAAGCTGCCGACTTGGAAGCGCTAAGTTGTCAGATTTGTTCAGACAGTTCAGTTCTTCTCGCATTGCCCGCGCGAGCGGATTGTCGTCTTATGTGTCGTGCACTCGACCGCGCCAATACCCGCTTGAACGCTTCCTGAGAAGTAGAAGGCAGCACTTCGGAGCTTGCCGTGTGGCCATTCGTCCGGTTCGGCACCGTGGCAGTCCGAAGCGGCGGCTTTTCACCGGACGCAATCCCTATTTCGCGTTGGACGCCGGCCACAATGACCTCTAAAAAGGCTCCGACCCCTTTAATTGCTTTTTTCTCTCAGTCTCGGACGATCTTGTGGCAGTTGACACAACTGAGGGTCAACTGCAAGTAGGCGACTGTTGCCCCGTCGAGGTTCTTTTGCGCCGGCAAGGGCTAAAGTTTTGTTCGCATAGTCGAAGTCTCGTAGCATCGTCTGGTAACCCGGAGTATCGGACCGAATCCACTTTTCGAGATATCCGACGACAATCATGGATCGGGCATTCTTCTCGATCGCGGAGTAATCAGCCTTCGTCAGGCCCGCGAGTATGTTCTGGGAGGCGACGAGTTTTTGCTTCATCCACAGGCTACCCTCTTTGTCCTTCGGCTGATCATCCCCTCCCCTCGTGGGATGGACGCCGAGCGACGCCGTGATCAATGCCAGGACGGCCAGAATGGTCCGTGACTTTTTCATCATAGGTCCTTTTTTGGTCGCGGGAATCAGTTCCGTGCGCACGTGAGCGCAAAAAAAAGGCCCGTTGGCACTGATCTGCGCATACAGGCCGCCATAGCCGAAATCGTGCCGCCCTTCGAGAGCAACACTTAAGGGAGTATAGAACTCGTGCCATCACGGGCGTCAAGCATGTCTCGCGTCGTTGATCTCACAGATCCGATCGGTTTTGGCCATCGAACCGGGTGTGCGATCCAAGTCAGATGGGCAAGTCTCGACAGGGCCGGTGCGACGGGAAACTAAAACATGCGGTCGACGACATTCCGGCGATTCAAGCTTGACACTCGCCGGTCGTGGCGATAGTGTTGAATTGACATTGCTTTCGATGGGCGATGAAGAGATGGCTATGGTGGCCCCCGCCGTGCGATTTTTTCGCGTAGACGGGGTTTTTTTACGCGCCGGCCGGGCTGGCCACCCGGCCAAAAGCTAAGGAGCATCATCATGACATGCAACCCGAGTCAAGTGATCGTCGTCACCGAAGACGATCAATGTGTCTTGCATCACGGCATCTCGGCCCACCACAGGGAGTATCCCGAGGTTCGTGCTGAGGGAAGCACGCCCGAGGCCGCGGCCACGCGTCTGGCGGAACTCTTGTCACTGACGCTTGAAAGTGCCCCGAGCGACTGGCGCAGGCAGAGCGTTCAGCAGGCGATTGCCGACGTGCGGGCTTTTGCCGAGCGAGATCGGTCTTGATCAAAAAGGTTCTCCGGGGGAGTCGAGTCGACGCCTCCCTTCACGATGAACGAAATCGTTGGCAACCGCGATCATGACCCAATCGCTTGCCCGGAGCATGACGGCCTTCATCGGCTCTTGCTGCGATGTCACTTGTGGCGGCCTAATTGCCGGTGAATACAGGCTTTCGTTTTTCGAGGAACGAGCGGATGCCTTCCTGATAGTCATGCCCGTCATAGACTTTTCGCCGCAGACCTTGAAGTCGTTCGAACGTCTCGGGGCTCATGGGATGTGACTCGAGCAAGACCCGAAGCTCTTCCTTCAAGAGCCCGACACACATGGGCGAGTTTTCCGCGAGCTCTGCCGCGAGCTGTCGGGTGAAGCGTTCGATGTCGGGGCCGGGCACGACCGAATTGATCATGCCGAGGTCCAGCGCCCGTTCTGAAGAGATGGGCGCGCGGTAAAGAGCATCTCTTTCAGAAGGCGAGTGCTGATGGAATTCATCATGTTGAGTATACCCGCGGTGTTGTAAGGTACGCCGAGCCTCGCGGGCGTGAGTGCGAAGGTTGTCTCGGGCGTGGCGATCACGAGGTCGCAGGTGATCGCGAGTTCGCAGGCACCGCCCCAGACGCTTCCTTCGATCATTGCGAAGACCGGCAAGGGAATTGTCTCGATCGCACGCACGAGGCGCCGGAGCGGGTCGTCGTAGCCAAGTGGATCGCGGCCCGGTCCGGGCAACTCGGCAACGTCGTGGCCGGCTGACCAGACGTGTCGCGCCGGGGTGTGCTCTCAAGATCACAGATCCAGCGCCCGCGGCCCTGATCTCATCAAGGGTAGAGATCAACTCGTCGATGAGCGCTCGACTGAGTGCGTTCCGCTTGGAATCGTGGTTGAACGTGATGACGCCAGCATCATTTTCCACTTGACTCAGAACGAGTGACATCGGCACCACCCTTTAGCCGAGAGAGAGATCCTCCGCGTTGATTGGACCAAGACCAACCTTGATGTGCCCACTCCACTCTGGAATGGCGGGAATTCGTCAGGGATGCGGCCGGCGCCTTGCTCGGTGAGCAGGAAGTTGACCACGAGATCGGCGATCTGGCGGCTGCATGCGTTGGCGGCGCTGAAGGGGGCCACTTCGTCGGGCTCGTCGTTGTAAACGATGCCGGCGACTTTGTGAGTATCAACAGTGGCGAATGGCATTCCGATCCTGGTGAGCGGATGGTGGATCACGATTGGTTCGCGGTGAGGCGGTTGCTTTGCGACAACGATGTCGGCCATCTCGGCGAGACGCGGTGAATGACAACGGTTGATTTCGATGACCACTTTTTTGCGCAGTGCGGAAAAGTTGGCGATGTGCCGATGGACGTGGTGAGGTAGACCCGTTCGTCTCTGGTAATCTCGGTCGCTTCAACGACCGCCATCTCGACAGGACCGAGGACGCCGGACAGCACCGCCTGGGGGACATGCGAAAGATGCATATCGAAATAGCTAGTCAAGCCGCTATTGATTTGTGCCCGGAGCGGCACGGATGACTGGTAGGGTGCGCAGCGGATCGCCTCGGCCGCTGCGCACGCGTCGTCAAGGCTGGGGCCGGTTGAGGCTGCCTGTCAATAGGCGGATCTTCACGATTCGGAGCTCTCGTGGTATTCGCCGAAAATATCACGGAGTACGCCGCAGATCTCGCCAACGGAGGCGTAAGCCCGCACGGCCCCCAAGATTGGCGGCATCAGGTTTTGCGTTTCGTCCTTGGCGGCCTGGCGTACGGCTGCAGGCGAGATTGAGGGCATGTGAGTCACGGGCCCTTGACCTGGTTCAGGGCGTCGATCTCGCGCTGCCGGATCTCTTCACCGACTTCGAACAGATGCATCCTGGGGGCTCGTCGTCGGCGTAATCGTTGACTCCGACGACGATGCGGCCTCTTTCCGTTCGATCTGCATGGACCATTCGTAAGCGGCCTGATCGATGAGTCGGCGTGCGAAGCCATTTTCGATCGCCGCCGCCATTCCGCCCATGGCGTCGATCGTCTTGATGAGCGATTCGGCCTCGGCCTCGATCGTGTCGGTCAGGTGCTCGACGTAGAAGCTGCCTCCGAGCGGATCGACGGTGCTCGCGATCCCGCTTTCATGGGCGATGA
>CAWFAF010000032.1:0-27097 GCA_963813575.1 uncultured Planctomycetaceae bacterium | reverse complement strand
CATTATAAGACTTTCAATTGCTCATTATTATTTGTTATGGCGAATCCGTCACTCGGCTGCCTCACCGGCCTCATGGCGAAGAAACCATGCAGTCATGGACGGTCCCGTGTTCTTTACTCGGGAAGTATGAACCCGGCGAGCACCTCCGGCTCATCCCACCGCACGGTCTGTCGCTCGCCCCAATGAAGCAGGGCAGACATGAACTCTTCATCATTCCAATGCATCAGCACCGTGAAAACCTTGTTGACCACCTCTTTCATCAGTGATTTCATCTCGTCATCGCTGATGCGCGACACCTTGTTCCAGGGGATTTCCCCATAGGGTGTCACTACTGTCACATCGGAATGGTCGCCTGTCCGCGATGAGGGACTGATCCCTGCGTGCAGATCCTCGAGGAATGTGTTGCGCACGCAGGTCACGGAGAGCGCCTTGGCCAAACGTGCCGCGAGTACTTTGTCCATTATTCCACCTCCGGGATATCGTCCCTCTTCAGTTCCGACTCCAGCACTTTCGGACTCGGCAGCTTCCCGCGCAAGGCAGGCGGTAGCGACTCAACGAGCTTGGTGACGTAACTGGAAATGCCGACAGGCTTGGCCAGGTCGCGGAGCGCATACTCGGCGACCACCTCGTTCTTGGTCTTGCACAGGATAATACCGATCGAGAGTTGGTCGTCAGGATGCCGGAGCAGGTCATCTACGGCTGACAAATAGAAGTTCATCTTGCCGGCGTATTCTGGCTTGAAAGGTGTGCTTTTCAGATCAATTATGATGTAACATCGCAGTTTCACATGATAAAATAAAAGATCGAGATAATAGTCCTCACCACCAACCTCGATCCGATACTGCTGGCCGAGGAAAGCGAACCCAGCCCCCAACTCGATGAGGAACTGACGGATGTGGGCCACGAGCCCCCGTTCGAGTTCCCGTTCCTCGGCGTCCTCTGCGATCGTTAAGAAGCTGAACTTGTAAGGATCCTTCAGCGTCTCCCTGGCGAGGTCGGACTGCAGGGCCGGGAGCGTCTTCTGGAAGTTCGTCTGGGCCTTGCCCTGGCGCTTGTAGAGGTCGCTCTCAATCCAGTGAACCAAAACGGCCCGACTCCAGCCGTGTTCGAAGGTCGCCCGGGCATACCAGAGCCGCTCGCGGAGGTCTTTGATCTGCTCGATCAGGACGACGTTCTGGCCCCAGGGGAGTTCCGCAATGGCCAGAGGAAGCCCGGTTTCGGAGATTTGTCCCACAAGTTGTGGGACGACTTTCTCGGCCCCTCGATAGGCGACGAACAGTGCCCGCATGCGGTAGACGTTGGTCCGTGAGAACCCGCTCTCGCCGGGGAATGCCTTCTGGAGGTCGTCGCCCAAGTGTGCGATCACGGCATTACCCCAGCCCCTGATGTTTTGTTTCTCGACGACGGACCGGCCGATGTGCCAGTAGAGCTCGATGAGTTCACGGTTGGCGGCGAGGGAGGCGCGAACGCGGGCGGTGTGGATACGTTCCTTGAGCTCTCCGAGGAATTCCTCATATCCTTCCGGGAGTAGGTCGCCAGCCCTGACGATCTGGCGTTTCGCCTTGGGCCTTGTAGTGCGCTTCTTGGCCATCGTGTTCCTCCTTGATCATCGCGTCATCCCGGGTTTCCTTTCCGGCGTAGTAGGATCGGAGCCGGTTGTCAGGTACGGTCGTTTTGCGATGGGGGGAGTGTAACACAGGAAGGAGTCGCCATAAAGCGGCCCTATCGCGGTCTGGCCAGGTGGTTTAGGCCAAGCAGACATTGACCCGGACCTGGGGCCACTGTGGCGTCGGAGCGGACCGGTTCAGGCGACGTAACTACTATATATAAGCATAATTATACATAAAGCTAATTCTCAGACGTTCCAGCCCCCTGCCCCATCAAGCAGCCTTCCTGGCTGCTACTGGAGCACATTCGCAAATTGCGATTGCCGTGATGAACGGTTGGCCGTTATCGAGCTTGATGGGAGGCCGGCGTTTTAGTCCAGCCCGTGGACGAGCAACACAATCGTCCACACGCAAGAGCCGCGCCTGCTCACGAAACTGCCCGCCGGCGATTGGTGGATTGCCAGCTCTGTTTCTTGACGAGGAAGTCAACTTATCTGACGGCTGCTTTGCGCCTTCGAGTGAAGCCTTTAGCAAGGGGGGCGAAGGTTGATCCTTGATTGACCTGGTACTGTCTTGACCGGACCTGCCTGCCCGGAACCACTGTCGCGACAGCCGCTAGCGAGCATGATCGCCACGACTATGAGCCACAGATAAACCTTGTACGTCACTGGCCTGGCTCCTTCGCAACGGATGTTGTGTGATTCACTCACCCCCCCCCCCTCTTGGCTGAAATCGCTCAGAATCTATGTCATAGGTAAGAAATAGCGTTTATATCTATTAATTTATGAAGAAAACATGTCATATATCCATGAGCAGGACACTACCTATCCGGTGATCATCAGCCCGATATATCGGGACTGATGATCGCCACGCTGCTGGCATGCCACGCTCCGATGCATCGTCTTCGCACGTGTGAGCGGTGAGATTCTTCGCAGAAAGAACGCAAGTCGGCAGATTTCACTTATCACTCTCTCATGCCGGCGACGAATCGTTGGTCCCCTCGACCCGAATTCGACCCGGGGCTGGCTGGGCCCCCCTTCCTGCCATCAGGTACGAACCGAATCAGAATCACCACGGAGTGACGATTGCGCCGACCTCTGTCGGTCCCTGGTCCTCGGTACGCTCCCCCGGCCCTTTGGCTAAGCTCGCGACAACACGACAACTCAGCCTGAGGCTCAGTCACGACCAGCCTCCGGCGTCGGCCGTGTCCCCTTGCGCGAAGTCGTCTCGACGACCATGGATGCGATTTCCTCCATCGGCGGGGACTTCGTTCGCTGTCCCTGTTGAGGGATCTTGCTGCATCTTATGGCAGCGATTCTGCCTATCTTCGACCGCAGAATCTATGTTCTCAGTCTCGTTGACTGCGATCCCAGTCTGGCTCGGATCGCCTCGCGCGCGGTTGTGCGCCGTATTGACCGACCACCTCGATCCCGATCTTTACCAAGCAGTAGGCCGTGAGGCCTCTTGCCTTTCTCGTTCCTGGAGCCTCAATGGACAGTTTGCTCGACAATTCAACGCCTCGCACATTCACAAGCTTGCTCAGTCCCGCCGACCGGATTCGGCTCACGACCATTCCATCGCGTCTGAGGTTTAGCTGGTTCTGCACCGAGAAAACGCTCACTTCCGATCAGAAGTCGCTGGCGGCCGAGCCCTTTGGCGCTGCCGGGTCGTGCTTGACCGTAACCAAGAAATTGATCGACGTGCGACATCCGGTCGTTCAGAACTTAACTGCGGTGCGCGGCAGGATCGAGACGCACTGGAGCATCATCACATTACCATTCCCGGAGCCGTCCGTTCGGCTTCTCCCCCTGGAGCATGTTTGCGACTTCGAGCGGCAGATGCGTGACTTCGCGTCTGAGCTCCGGGATGCGGCATCCGACCTGGGCCGGGTCTATGACGATCTCAAACGGGAAGCAGAAGGACGACTCGGTGCTCTGTTTGATCCCTCCGACTTTCCTTCAGCACCCCAGGACCTCTTCGACGTCGCGTGGGACTATCCCAATTTGGCTACGCCGTCTCACAACGCAAGCTGGGTGTCTCAGTCCGTCTACGACCTCGAAGAACTCCGCATAAGAACGAAGTTTCACACAGCCGTCACCCTCGCAGAATCGGGGTTCCGCGACGAATTCACCAGGCTTATCGCCCATCTTCACGAGCGTCTCACCGACTCCGATCAAGAGGGGACCTCGAAGATCTTCCGCGACAGCGCCGTCATCAAGCTCGACGAATTTATCGCCAGGTATTTTGAGTTCAACGTCCGCACTGACGCCCGGCTCGACGAGCTCATCACCCTTGCCCAGTACGCCTTCGACGGCATCACGCCGCAAGGTTTGCGCAGCAACCACGCCTCGCGACGCCTGCTCGCCGCGCGGCTCTCGTGGATCCAGGTCTCGCTCGATGCCATGCGAAATCAACTTCAGCAAAAGGAGGTCACCGCGAAGTCATAAACAGCCTCGTCAGCCTTGAGCCATCGATCTGACCATAACTTGCAGTCGCGCTAGCCACATGCCCAGCCCGATCCGACCGAGCCTTGATAACCTCGAGGCCGGTCGGATCAAACTGGGGCGAGTCCTGACCACAGTGCGCAATGGATGTCTGCCGCAAGGGACGTTGAGCCTGGGAAAACGTGCGGAAAGCCGATCTTCCCAAGAGTAACGCAAAGTCAATTCACAAAAGAATGGAACCCCTGCGCACTATCCCGCCGGGATTGCTCGAAGATTCCCGAGTGCTCCGGCAGTCAGATCGCTGACCAACCGACACTTTTTCCCGGTAAGGAAGGGCGGGCGTCCATGAGCTCTCGTAGAAAGGAGGTACACACAATCCTTCCGGAGCCGACCCATGAACGCCCTCTCTATGTTACGCAATTGGCGGAGGCAGGTTCAGGATGATCTCCTGCCGGATCTCCACGGCCACCAATCCAAGGCCATGGCCGACCTCAGCTTCGCTATGACCCTCGCCCAGCACTGCCAGGCCGGTAAGCTCGCGGTGTTCGTACCCAACCAAGCCCGGCCGGCTAGCGTCGAGCGGCGGGTCGAGCGGTTCCTGGCCAATGACCGCATCGACCCGGAGGAGGTCTGGCCCCAGATGGCCCGCTCGTTCCTGGCCGGCTGGGCCGGCGGGCCGGTCGTGCTGATCCTCGACGAGACCCCCAACCACAACGACCTGCGGTGCATGAAGCTCACCCTGGCCTATCGCAAGGCGCCCTGCCGCTGTGCTCGGTGTGCTACGACCCCGGCGGCCAAGACGAGCCGATGCCGGAGTTGGTCGTCGGCCTGCTCCGCCGGGTAGCGGCCTGTCTGCCCGAGGGGGCCGAGGTCACGCTCTTGGCTGACCGCGGCCTGGCCTGGCCGCAGGTCGTTGACGTCTGCGGCGAGCTGGGCTGGCACTACGTGCTGCGGCTGCTCAGCCAGACCCGCGTCCGTACCCCCGATGGCCGCGAAGGCTCGGTGGCGGGACTGGCCGGACACCCGGGGGCCTACTGGCAGGGCGAGGCCCTCGTCTTCAAGAAGGCGAGGTGGCGCGCCGCCGCGGTGGCCGCCTGCTGGTTGCCCGACTGCGACGGGCCGTGGCTGCTGGTCAGCGACCGCAACGACGGCCCGCGGCTGTTCCGGCGATACGCCAAGCGGACCTGGACCGAGGAGCTGTTCCGGGACGAGAAGTCCTCCGGGTTCCGCTGGGGTGAGAGCCACGTGGTTGACCCGGTGCACGCAGCGCGGCTGACGCTGCTGATCGCGCTGGCGACGTACTTGGCGTTGGCCGTAGGCTCGCGGGTGATCCAAGCGGGCCTGCGACGGTTCCTCGAATCGACACGGCAACGGATGCTGAGCTACTTCACGATCGGGGTCAGATGGATTGAGTTCTGTATGTCCCATGACTACAGCCTCCCGGAGAACCTCTCCCCCGTTCCTCAGTAGAAAAGTGTCGGTTGGTCAGAGTCAGATCGAGGGGGGCCAATTTTCCTTTTCGGTCTGACCTGCAGAGTGGTTCTCAATTCCGGTTCTGGAACGGTTCATTTAATGGATCGCTCCGGCTTCGGGGCGGTCCCAACAGGAGATCGCCATGTCACAAGTTCGCCGGGTCGAGATGTCGTGGACGGAGGCGCATCGGCAATTCCAAGATGCGCTCCCTCAAATGATCACCTCCTTTCAGTTTGCTTTTCGCCATCGTCGGTTCCATGACCGAATGGAAGCCGTCGCCGAGGCATGCGCCTGCGCTGGAAGGCCTGGCGGGGGTTGATTGTTCGAGGCAGGGATCCCTGGGTCGTCGGCGTAGGCGGGATCGCTGGCTTTGCTCTCAGGCACGCGCTCAAAGGGCGAAAAATTGGCAATCCGAGCTGCGGCCGCGGTGCCATGGACGTGCTCAATCCCCGAGCCCAGCGGGCTACCGGAGTTCACGTGATCACGGACGTGGATATCGAACAGCAGCGAGACTCGGACGGGGCAGCCTGGAAGGAGCGGATCGCATCAACGAATCGATTTACGCCAGCCGATGAAGCTGCGTTTCGGATCGACTTCGCGATCTGGCTTGATGGCCTTCCCGAGCGCAGGCGGCAAACCGCCGTGCTCCTGGCCGCGGGCCACGGGACCAAAGCGGTCGCCGAGCAGCTCGGCGTCACGCCTGCAGCAGTTTCGTTGGCACGGCCCTGGCTCGCCGCCAGCTGGCACAGGTTTCAGGGCGAGATGTCCGTCGTTTCCAGTGAGTAGCGACTTCGCTTAGCGCTGTGATTCATCGATTCGATTCCCCCGAAATCCTGCCCTGAGCGGCTTCGGCTCTGATGGGTATTGATCTCCGCGAGGTTCTGAATGGGCCTCGCCGTGAGATCAACTCGTACCCGCCGGGTCGATTGCCCCGTTCGATCAAGCGCACTTGACCCTCGAAGGGCATGTTTGTCACAGCGAATTGACGGGACTGGAAGGGACCGGGAACGATTCCGCAGGTGGAGACTTGCCGTCAGCGCATGCCGCCAGCGTCGTTTCCTTTCTCCGCGGCCTGAGCGCCGTTCGACATACGCACCCGGCGGATCGGAAATCTGTGGATCGACAGAATGAAGGCGCTCTCGTTTTTGGTGAATTCGCGTTGCCGCGTCTATAATCACAGTAAGGATCAAAATCTCTCGCAAGTATTTTCAGCGTCCCACCCAGACTTTCAAGGAGGAAGCCACGATGAGTCATACCGTCAGACGCACTGGCGCCGGACCGCCGGAAAAACTGACCGCCACCATCCAGGCCCTGGGGCATGAACTTCCCTTTCGCCTGTACTCCCGGTCGCTCCGGCTGGGGCCATACGTGGAGCGGCAGTACTGCTGGCTGGACGTATCGCAATTCCAGGCACTCAAGTCAGAGGCTTCAGTGGCCAATTTTCGCAACTGCATAGAATACTGTGAGGCGTCCATGGGAGTGCGCGGCCTTGGGGGCGACCTTGTCCAGCAAATCAACCACGTGCTGGCGGTGTGCTACGGCTTGGTCGGTCAGAACAAGAGCTTGCAGAAGATCTATCGCCGATGCGTACCTGGCACCGGGCCGGACTGATCCTACATCTGGGGACCTGCTAGCCGCAGTTTGCCAGCGTATTCCGCAGATTATCCAGTCGCGCGACTGGTCTCTCGTCGGGGAGGAACTCAACCGGATCATCGTCCGATGTCAGCCGCCAGCCAAGGTCCTGCCGCGATTGTAGGAAGTCTTCGGCCGCTGAGTCAGCCACGGTGTGTTGCTCATGCGGCGCCACGGCGATGATGGACCGCTGCAGTTCCACATCGAGCTTGCTGAGAGGCTGAACTGACCGTGTAACAAGAGTGGGACATGTTTGGTTTCGTTAGTCCGTCAACATCAGGCGTTCGAAGACCGATCAGGTAGCCTAAGCTAATGGGTCTTCGAACGCCTGCGGGTGGATCTAGAGAAATCGATTGCAGTAACTTTCCAGGAATACTTCCTTTGCTGATCGAGCCTCCATGGACCAAATCGAGTTCGCTGAACGACAGTACAAACGGATCATTTCCAGCGCCGACCTGGCTTGGAGCGAGTTCCCCCACCGCAAGCTTCAAGTCTGGCTGAAAGATGACGTTGTCCCCATCGTCGAGAAGTTTAGCCGGCGGCCGGCTTTCCGCAGGCACGCTACCTGGCCATTGGAGGTCCTGATCCCCGGGAGCAACGCTGCCGAGCGCCGGGCGGTTGAGGCAGTTGATTTAGCCCTGGTCAACTCTGCCCGGTGCATTTCCCGGCTCGCCACCAACAAGCTGGTTGCTCGAGCCATGGAGGCACAGAATCCCCCAAAAAAGAGCGCGCCGATTCCGCTGTAGTCGTCTCCGATACCGGGATTCAGAGGACGACAGCGGAGCAAATCATCGACGACTTGCCCGTTCGCCGAAATCAGGTGCAGCAGATCGCCCGGCGACCCTGGATCGATCTGGTCTGTGCGGATGATTATTTCTCTCCCTCGCGCGGACTGAATTTCCAGGTGAAGCAAGTCAGGAGGGAAGAAGGAGACACCATCGTCGAACCCGATCCAGCCCGGGGAGCCCGCTCTACACATCTTGTCATCCGGCCGACCCCAGGGGAATTCGTCGTCGGCTTCAATCCAGAGCTGCACCCTGTCGGCGACTTCGTCACGCGCAGCATGTTACGGCGGGTTGAGGTATGGCTAAGTAGCCTGAGCGACTTTCGCCAGCTGTGCCACCAAGCCTTGAGACACGTAAAGCGTGGGTATCCGGCTCAAGTGGACGCCGAGGCCACTGCCTGGAATGACCTGGAGAACCGGGTCGCCGAACTCCGGCGGGTTTGCACGACTGCGCCTGCAGCATCGCTGCGCGATTCTTGCATTATATTGACCCAGGTCTACACAGCCTTCCACCCAGCCCCGGCCCTTACCTGGTTGGGCCTTCCAGAGTCGGTGGTCACGACTGGGATCTGGCTGCTGCGCCACCGCATCATCAGCGAGCGGCACCTGGAGTCGGTTGAGCGGATCGCAACAGCGGTCAGGGATCTCCGCCATCTTTACCCAGAAGGGGAGCCGGAAGAGTCGGCACTTGACGAGGCCGTCGCCACAGGAGGACTCGTTCTGGCTGGCTTACCTCGCTCGGCGCACTGGGAGACCAAACGCATCCCCGCCGACTGGGACCGATTCGATAAGCCCTGGCTGCTGCTCTGGAAGCTGGCCACCAAGGCTCGCCTCCACGCCGGGGTCGAGGTCAAGGATGTCTATGGCTACGATGCGGTGACCGATTCGGCGTTGAGCACCCTTGTCTACCGACTCAAACAAATACTCCCAGCGACTCTTTGGCGATTAATCCGTCCCACGGGTCAACGCTCCTATCGCCTCCACCTGGCGCGGGAACAGATTCACCTCCACGAGTAAAACCGAGGATACCTCCCTCGAAAGATTGCCGTGTGTACGAGCCTAAACGTTTTGATTGCCGGGCATAACTTCTGGCAGAGAGAAACCGCATCGTCGGCCTGATCGGCCACGTGCCTATTCCTCACCAAGGGCGTCATTGGTTCACCGTCGCGCCCGAGATCACCTCTCATCTCTCCCGAACAAGCCTGAAATTGCACGCGGATTCCGTCTTGGCGTCAAGTCGGCGTGAACTTGGTTTGCAACGATGTTCCCGACCTGAGGCCAGGGAATCGGCTCGGGCATGCTAACGCTACCACGACGAACGGAATCGAACAGGAGCAGCACCTTCGATGGTTACCCCACTTGACCCACCGCTACGACCACGCCAGGGCCCCGTTTTGAATGTCCTGGGCATCTGCCGCATCTCAACCGTCCATCAGGATCTCCAGAGCCTGGACGACCAGGAGGCTCTGCTGCGTCGCCACATCACCGCGCACTACGACGGGTTGGTCAACTTTTACTTCATCAAGAGCCGTGGTAGTGGAGAGTATCTCGATACTCTCGAGTTGATCGAAGCCGAGGAGCGTATCGAAGCACGCCGGCACGACGTCGTGATCTGTGAGGACCTGGGCCGGATCTGCCGCCGTCACCACGCGATCTCGATCTGCGAGCTTTGTGAGGACCACGACACCCGGCTGATCGCGCTGAACGACAACATCGACCTTGCTCGCTCCGACTGGCGGATGAACGCGCTTTTCGCCTCATTCAAACACGAATCCCACAACAAGGATACGTCCCAACGCATTCGCCGGACTCTGCGCAATCGCTTCGAACAGGGCGGGGTCGTTCAGACCACGATCTACGGGTACATCAAAGCCCCGGGTACCAAGAGTGATGGTGAGCTCAGGAAGGACCCGGCGGCCGAGCCCATTTACGACGAGATCTTCCGTCGCCTCGAGGACGGGGCAACCTTCGCCGAAATCTCCGACTGGTTGAACGACGCGGGTATCCCGGTGGGCCCTTACTCTCGGTCGAGCTTTTGGGACGCTCCGATGCTCGGCCGCATCGTCCGCAATCCAATTGTCAAGGGCACCCGCGTTCGCAACCAGAAGATGTCGCGGCGGATCAACAAGACCGGCCGGCGGCGGTCGGTGAATGCACCGCCCGAGGATCGCCTCGAACGAGACTGCCCGCACCTGGCCTTCATCGATCCCGAACGATTCGACCGCGTCAATGCTCAGCTGACCCGGCGCAACGCCAAGTTCAAGCGCCGACTCACTGATGGGATTGATCCTCGCAAGGACGTCCCCAAGAAGAGAACCCGCTGGCCGGGACAGCACCTGGATTGCGGCATCTGCGGACGGCTGTTCCGGTACGGGGGTCACGGCCAGGCTACTCATTTGATGTGCGCTGGGGCGTCTGGCTATCAATGCTGGAACGGGATCACCGCCGACGGCCCTTTGTCGGCCGACAAGATCACCAGGGCGATTCTCGGCGAAATCACCGCCCTGCCCGGCACTGACGACACCCTCATGGCCGTGGTTCATGCCGAGGTCGAGCGGATCCGGACCGCTCAACTTGGTCGCCGCAGCGAACTTGATCGGCGCCAGAAGACGCTTGACTCCCAGCTCGCCAATATTCGGGCAACCCTTCGGGAGTATGGACATTCCAAGCTCTTGCTGGATGAGCTAAGAGCGCTCGAGGCGGCGCAGGAACAAATTCTCGGCGAGCGTGCTGCGCTCGATCGGATACCGCAGCAGATGATCGCCATTCCGACCTTAGCCGAAATCAAAGCCTGTGCCACGCAAGCCATCACATCCCTGGCTCACGACTCAGCTGAGTTCGGACGCTTGATGCACAGGTTAGTTCCCCAGATCCGAGCCCATCCCTACCGACTCTGCGACGGTGGCCATCCCGTTCTACGGGCTCACTTTCGCCTCGATCTCGTCGCGCTCATCCCCGAGGCGCGAGGGCTGGAAGGTTGTTCCGAAATTCTTTGCCGCGATCTGGTCGTCAACCTCTTCGATCCCCCACAACGCGTGGAGTACCGAGAGCGGATCCTGTCGTTGATGGCTGACGGTCTGACACAGCGTCAGATCGGGGTGCAGCTCGGGATCACGCAGCCCGTTGTTCAGCATGCCCTCGCTTTGACCCGTGAGATGGCCAAGCGCGGTTTGACTGATCCCTACGTCCCCGTCATGGAGCCGCCCGATGACTATTCCAAGCTGCGGCGACACAAGCATTCTCGTTATCGGTTCAGCCCCATGGCGGGGACGACGCAGGACGCGTCGGTGGCTTGAGTAGTGCCTTTCCGCCACCAAAGGCGCTACGTGCTCCGCGCCGCCATTGCGGCGCGGAGCACGTTCGATTACCCATCCAATCCGAAAAGAAACAATACCTGACAGTGAGCTAGACGCTCGGCGCTTCGCGATATCGCCTTTCAAGCTGGGCCAGGAGAATTGGCCGTTGCTTTTTCGATCGTGCTTTCCTCATGACCTTGCGTCGGCTCAGCGCCTCACGCTGGCAAGGTGGCTCTCGGGCTGTGCGATACGGCAACAGATCGTCGGCGGTAAATCGCCCGGGATGGGCAACGTGCGCGTCCAGAGCGAGAACTAATGTGGGCCCGTCTTGGACGATTCGAACCCCCGCGTGGCGATGACCGTGAATTCGCCTCTCGTGGCTTTTGGGCAAGCGGAACCAACGCTCAAGATCGAGATTGTCCTTGATCTCCTCGAACTTTCCCTCGCCGACGAAAAGGCCGCCCAGGAAGCTGATCATCAACGTGGTCATGTGCTGGCGAATCGGATCGTCATTCCGCTTGAATCGATCGATCAACGCCTCAAACTTCTTCTGGCGGTCCTCGCAACTCCCTCTCTCCAGGTTCGAGGGTCGAGGCTACCTCCTTGATGTCCTTGACGTACTCGCGGATTGGCTCTTGCTCGGCTTGGACATGCTCCAATCCCCGGTCGATGCAGCCGGCAAGTCGGCCCAGTTGCTTCTCTGCGAACCCCCTTTTTTCGCGTCCAAGTTCCGTTGGATCGACTCGCGGACCTCCTCCAAAGCCTCCGCCATTCGCAGGCCGGGTGGATGGAGTGGACCCCCCTGATCGTCATTGAGAATTCCGCGTATGGCCGCGCAATATTCGAGTACCACGGCGCTGGCCGGGTCGGTTGTGGGAGCGGGTAGATTCGCCGGCCCCACGATGACTGTCATCGTTGTTGTCGGATCATCTCCTGCAAGGCCCTGCGACTCCTGCGACTCCTCCGCCTTCTGACGCTTGAGCACGGCTTGTTCGATCTTGCGCAGGCTGCGTACCTTGTGCCGCATCTGAACCTTGGCGTGGCTATCCGCCTCCAATACGGGCTTGGCCAGATCGCGGAGGAAATGGTTGTCGCAATAGCGATGGGCACGCCGGGGAACTCTGTCGCGATCCCTGTCACGAACGCGTCCTGCTTATCCGAGATCCAGAGGGCAACCGTCTTGTTCAAGGACGAGGCCCAGGCCTTGGCCTGGGCGATCAGCCGTTGGACCTCATCATTGGTTGCCGAGATCAGAGCCTCGGCAAACCACACTCGCTTCTGGGTGAGTTCCCTCACGACATAGAGTGTCTCGTGTCCCTTCTCGGGTTGCAGTCCGTCGATCGAAAGCACGATCTCATCGACCGATTCGTATTGGCGACGCAAGGCTTCAGGGTCTTGCTGACGTGCGGCGAGCATCACCTGGTAACGCCGAATGTACTTGGCGATGGCATCTTCCGAGAGCTTGATCGCGTAGTCGTCGAGAAGCTCGCATTGGATGAGGGGAACCGACATGTGGCGTGAACACCGTCGATGCCCAATCCAGCAGAAGACATCCCAGCCGATCGCCCAGCTCGGCGGGCAATTCTGGCTTCCAGCTCGGGGCTCTTCGTCTTGGCGTGGCCGAGGCAGTTGCGGTCAGGGCAATGGTTGAGTTTGCAGACCAACTGCACCGGCCCTTCAAGTGTATGAATGCGGCGGTAGCGGTGATCGCAGATGTACATCATCCGTCCACAGGCCGGACAAGCGCGGTCGAGGACGTCGAGTTCCCAGAGAGCGAAATCGGTCTCCAAGGGCCATTTGTAGGGCATCTTGCGAACCTCCATGTCCTGGTGCGATCCATCGGTTGCGAAAGTGCGGCAAGAGGATACGCGAAAAAACCCACTGTTTCTAGCCCACTGTCAGGTCATTGAAAAGAAAGGGGCTTATGGCATCGACCAACCAGGATCATGCACACACGCACAATGCCGACCGTGCTTCGGAAATCCGGGCGGCCCTGTTGCGCCTGCTTCAGCCTCATGGCTGGCGAGATCGCGCGACGGCTCGACAGGCCAGAAGATGTCCCGGCGACGCCAGCGGCTGCGGGCGAGATCGAACGAGAAAACCAGCACAAGCCATGGGCGGGGCGCTTCGGCGCCCCGCCCATCCTGCTCTTCCTTTTAGCCATCAGGATGCGCCGACTGGTTAGCGTCGCTGCCACTTCTTATCACCAATGGCGGTCAAGGTTCTAGCTCGCTTGAGATCAGGGCGTCAAGCTCTGCGCCTCGATAACGCAATCAAGGTATTTGAATTGCTTGCAGACGAGAGCGCTGCTCATACCTTAATTGCAGTGTCATGTCAAATATCCCGGAGTACAAAGGACTTGTGTCAACGCTGGCTTCCTAGTGGGTAGCGAAGAAAGTAATGCAAGGAATTCAGAGGCCGTGTTTCTCAATCCACTTTCTCATCTTTTGACTCGACCATGTCCACTCGAACGGATGGGCATACAGGCGATTGTACTCCGGCCAGGCTTGTCCCACGTAATCAATGAATTCGGCGCGGCTGTGCCACGACCCCCGCTTCAAGTAGTGGTAGCCGAACGCGCCGAGCAACAATTCCGCCTGGTCGAGCCACGAGGCGCGGACCGGGGTAAAGCGACTCCGCCACCAACCCGAGCAGCCCGCCAGATAATCCCTCGTCTTGGCCGCCGTGTGGGTCGGGTCGTTATCATGGATCAGGTAGATCCCTCGCAGGTGACGATGCCGATGGCGGAACGCCTTCAACTCCCGGACGTAGCGCTCGGCGCTTTTGGCGTCGAAGCACGCCGCCTCCATCCGTCCGTTGTGGACGATCAAGAAGACCAGGATGTTGACCGTCCCGTGCCGCGTGTAATCGAACTCGCGGTGCGCGATCGAACCGGGGATCGATGGCCGGATCGGATGGCGCTCCAGGACCTGGAAGTTGGGCTTCTCATCGGCACAGACCACCCAGAAGCCTCGCCGGGCCAATCGCTCGGCGTAGGCGTAGCACCAAAGGATCTTCTCGGCGCACTGCTTGAATTGGGCGTCGATTTGAGATGTCCTCCAATACCGAGTGCGATGCGGTTGGAGGTCCACCTGATTGAGGATGGCTTGGATTGTCCGGTCGCTGATGCGCGAAACGATCCCATCTTCGACCGCTTGGCGGGCCAGATCCTGGCTCGTCCAGTGGGTAATGTGCAAGCCCTTGGCGATCGGCTCCAAGCAGGCCAACTGAACGATCTGAGCGCGTTGCAGGGGGGGAAATCCGGGCCGGTCGCCCGGTCCGTTGGGGCGGTCGCAGGAGCTCGGGTAAGCCCGAGACCTCATAGCGGCGGCAGATTCTCCAGACGGTTGACGGATCGCATTGGGTGCGGAAGGCGAGAGATCCGACCGGCTCCCCCGCGGCGACGGCCAAGAGGATCTGAGCCCGTTGGATCTGAAACCAGGGCAATGATCGACTCCGAGCGATCTGTTGGAGGACCGGGACATCGTGGTGGGCGATCTCCAAGGGACGAGGTTTTCGGCCACGCATGGGTCGGCTCCGAGGGCTGGGGGAAGGCATCAGTCCCAGCTTACCGGCCGACCGGAATTTCTTGCATTACTTTCTTCGGACCCCACTAGAGCTAATCACATAGCGACAGAGCTCAACCGAGTTCAGACTTCTCAGTAGCAAAAGAGTGGGCTCCTGCCACATGAACCCACGTGATCACCACTACCGGCGCCGGAGCGTGGTGCGAGGCCCGAGTTGCTGGTCAAACTACCCAGATGACGCGCCGACGCCGTTCTGTGGGATATCGCGTGACCGTGGGCTGGTGTCGGCTAGCTGGCCCCGTGCGACGAGCAGTCCCTAGATACGCTGGGCGGACCACAGCTCCACTCCGGCGTCCTGATACTGCTAACTAGTGCCCGTCGGAAAACGTGTTCCAATCTTCGCGACTTCGTATCGAGGATCGGCGACCTGACCGTTTTCAGATCGGATCCGAGCATGGCTTCTCAGGCTGAGACCCAATCCCGCCCGCTGATGACCGATCCGACCAAGCGCCAGACGTACCCTCCCCGCACCGCCGGGGCAACCAGGTGGTTCAACCATTGCTCGGAGTCGCTCCCAGCGACTCAGGCCGCCGACCGGCCGCGCCGCGACCGGCCCGCCTCACTCTTGGGAGCCTCACGGTCGATCAACAGCTTGCCCAGCACGTGAAGATTCCGGCCCAACATCCCCAACCCCACGTAGCGGCAGTAGCCCCCGAAGCTCCGGTCCCGGCACCGCTCCAAGCCGTTGCCCGACTGCAAAGCGCCGATCGCCGACTCCACCCCCGGATGACGCCGCCGCGCACGCCGGAATGCCACCGTCGCCGCACGCTCCTGACGCTCGGCCTGGACATGGCCCTTCGTCGCCAGACACGGCTGCGACACCAACTCGGCCAAGCCGCGTTGATTCGCAGGGGAGTGAAACCCGCGATCGAACGACGCGCTGCGGATGCGACCGCCGAGTCGGCCTTGCACCTGACGCATCTGTTCGACCACGACCTCGCTGTCCTCGGCCCCGTGCGGAAGGATCGCGTATTGGCACACGAAGCCGGCACCATCCTCGATGACCAGCACGCGGTGGCCGAACTCGACGGGTTGGGGCACCTTGCCACGCTTGATCAACTGAGTCTGTGGCTCGAACACGCTGAAGAGCTTCTCGGCGTTGGGTACCGACTCCTCGGCGAGCACGCGGCGACGAGCCTGGTCACGGCCTGAATCGTCATATTCACGAAGTCGAGCAGCTTCGCCCTGAGCCGCTCGATCGTCCGGGTCGCCGGGCCCGGGCTGATCGGCAGGCACGCCGGGTCGAGCAACTGCCCGCCCGCGCGAGGATCCGGTCGCCGTCTCGAGCACGGCCCGGTAGGCGTCCCGGAGCCGCTTACGGTAGTCACGCCCCTTGCTCGCGGCGGTCCGGTTGATGGTGCGGAGTTGCTGCTTCAGCGAGCGGAGCAGGTGCTTGTACTGCCTCCAGCCGCTCTGGCCCAGCAGGCCGGCCAGGCGTCGAGCCGTCGCGATGATCGTGCGAAGGCCGTCGCCGATGAGGCTCGAATCGGTGGGGTAGTGGACGTCGGTTTTCACCACGAACGAGTCGCCCCGGACCGTCTCGGCCGCCTCGGGAGCGAGCCGATGTCCCTCGGAGACGATCAGGTGGTTGAGCCGCTCGATGGTGTCCGGCGACAGCAGGCAGATGTTGTCGCGGAGGCATCGCCAGTCGAACGTTTGGTCGTCGCACCAGCCGTCGATGCCCATGATGCGGCGCAGGGAACGATGCTCCTCGGCGAGGTTCTGGAGCCGGTCGTAGTCGAGGTCACAGCCGAGCCGGACGGCGCCAGGACGAGGATCGACCAGTAATCCATCCCCGGTCGTCCCTGGTCGGCACGAGTGGTCCCGTTGACATCCTGGGCGACGGCGTCGAGCAATTCGGCGCGAAGTACGGGGCAGGCATAGATGTGCTGGAGGCCCGGAGGATGGGGATGATCTCGTCACGGCATTCGGTGTTGAGGCGGACATCGGGGATACCCGGGCAATCAAGCCGGAGTTGGGGATCGAAGGGGCGTCGCATGGGTTAGTGCCTCGAAGAATGCCTGGCTCGGGGCCGACAATCGGCTGTATTCAGAGTATTCTGTCACCAACCACGCCAATCTTCGAGAAGCAATTTGATGAGAAACCCAGGAATAGAAGCTCCAAAGACGTTTTCCGACGCCCACTAACTAGCTCGCCACGCAAACACTTCATCCACAGACGGTAAGTTGCGCCGCGCCTGCCCAGGTCTTACTCCGGAGCCTCCCCGGCATATAATCCTTGATGAACGTAAGCTGTGAGGAACCTAACTAGCGGGATGCGGCACTTTAAGGTCCGGGTCGCGGCAACCGACCGCGAGATCCAGCTCTCCCTGGATCGCGACGAGCTGCTCGGCCTGATGCAGGATTCCCTGGAGAGCTTGGCACTCAAGCTGGGAATGCTGGTCGCCTCCAGCCTCCTGGAGGACGAGGTGACCCGGCTGTGCGGGCCGCGCCATGAGCGTCAGCCCCACCGGATCCGCACGCGGTACGGCCACCCTGGCTGGCCAGAAGATCCCTATCGCCCGTCCCCGCGTGCGGCGCACCGACGGGGGCGGCGAGGTCCCGCTGGAGACCTACGCCCGACTGCAATCCCCCGAGGCAATGCCCGAGGCCGTGCTCCGCCGCGTGGTCCGCGGCGTGAGCACTCGGGATTACGCCAGCGTGATCGACCTCACACGGAACGGCTTCGGAGTCCAGAAATCGAGCGTCAGCCGTGACTTCGTCCGGGCCTCCGCGGCGCAAGTCAAGGCCCTGGCGGAACGCCGTTTCGACGGCACGCCTTTCCCGGTGATCATGATCGATGGCGTCGAGTACGCGGGCGAGACGATGATCGTGGCCGCGGGGATCACCGCCGATGGCACCAAGCGCGTCCTCGGCCTGCGTTAAGGCGCCACCGAGAACGCCACGGTCTGTGTGGCGCTGCTGGAGGACTTGCAAGCGCGGGGCCTGGACACGAGCCAGCCCGTGCTCCTGGTGCTCGACGGCGCCAAGGCCCTGCACGCGGCCGCGAAGCGGGTCTTGGGTCAGTACGGCGTGATCCAGCGCTGTCAGGTCCATAAGAAGCGCAACGTCAAGGCCCACGTCCCCGAGAAGCACTACGCCGAGCTGGAGTGGCGCCTCTCGGAGGCCTACCACGAGACGGGCTACGAGGCCGCCAAGGCGTCGCTGGAGGCGACAGCCCGTTGGCTGGAGCGGATCAACCTGGATGCAGCCTCGAGCCTGCGGGAAGGACTGGAGGAGACGCTCACGGTGGTGCGGCTGGGCGTGGCGGGGGCGTGGCGTCGGACCTTGGCCACGCCCAATCCCATCGAGTCGGCACTCTCGGTGACGCGCCGGCTCACGGCGCGGGTGACGCGGTGGCGTGACGGGGAGTTGCGGCGGCGGTGGTGCGTGGCGGGCCTGCTGCGCACCGAGAGCCGGTTCCGCCGCGTCAAGGGGCATCGGGACCTCCCGACGCTCATCAAGGCCCTGGAGGAATCCACCCGAGGACGACGGTCCGGTATCGAGCGCGGCGTCGCGTGAGGATCGCCCGAGGCACCATCCCCCTCATGGCGACGGGTGGACAAGGGTGGCTCGAGGCCGGCGCAGGCGTCGGCGTCGAGGTCACCTCGGTCGAACAAGTTGGTTGGCCAGGCTCCTGGCCTTGTCGCGGGTCCAGGCCTGGAAGGCGGCGACGAGGGCGCCCTGGTCGATCGGCCCGTTCTGAAGCGCGAGCAATCCGAAGAGGAGATGGCGGTCAACGGCGGCGGGCTAGGCATGGCTCCGATCGTCGTCGGTCGAGCGGGCACAGGCTCCGGGGCCGGCCCAGGTATCGTGTCGCATCGGGGCGATTATCGCAGGTCCGCCAGGCCTTTGCACCCGTGCCGCGGGGTGTCATTGGACAGCGTTGATCGTTCCTCCGTCGATCCGAGAGCAAGGGACTGGATACCAACCCCGCGTGGCGTGAAAATGTCCGGGGGGACCGCCGCACATTTCAACTACAGGCGGGACACCCTCGGGGATTACCCGCCCGCCGGCACTTTGGGGTCCGCGAACCGGCATTGGCGAGAACTTACCACCTTGATTTGCCCTTCCCGCTCGTCATCAAGGGTATCCGCCCCAGTCCCACGCAGAACACACTACCGGCACTTTGGGGTCCGGCTGCTCATACCGCCAATGGGACCGTCCACCCGGCACTTTGAGGTCCACCCCAGGCACTTTGAGGTCCGGAAGTCGGCACTTTGGGGTTCGACTCGTGGCACTTTGAGGTCCGGAAGCCGGCACTTTGAGGTCCGGAAGCCGGCACTTTGAGGTCCGGATTTTTGGCTAGATTTCTTTGTAACTCTCTGGTACTGACTGCTTTATTCTGGGACGCTTTCGTCATAGACTATTAGACTCTGCTAGAGACTTCTTAAGAGAGACAACAACACAAACGCGTGGTGATGTTTTCTTAAAAACATGAGCACGGACCTAGATTCCCAACAAGGCACTGAACTTCTACCCCTCAACAGCATCCGGGTGGAAACCGCTTTGTCCCGCTATCCCGTGCATCGCCTTGCCCGCAAGGGAAGCATCAAGATAGAAGTTACCGAGGTGAACAGCCGCGGCGAATCGACGCTCAAATGGAAGGTAAGCTATAACAGCGAGTACGGTCAGCCAGGGCCGCTGGCTTACAAGCTGGACACACTTATCATCAACCGCCGAATCGAGGAAGCCCGCCGCCCCATTGCTCGAATGCTCAAGCTCGGCAGTCTAAGTGACATCTGTCGAGAACTGAATCTGGCCGATAGTGGCAAGAATCGTAAAGACATCAAACAATCACTCTACCAGAATGCTTTTGCCGGCATCACTGCCAAGACCCGATACCGGCAGGCCAACGGTTCAGAAACCTCGCTGGAAACTGGATTCACCCGCTACAGCGTCATTTTCACCGGCGAAAAGCTGCCTGACGGCAGGAAGGCCGACGGTGTCTATATCGTGCTCAACGATGTTTTCATCAACGTCATCAACGGGGCGATGACTCGTCCACTCGACTATGATTATCTCAAGAGCCTGCCCCCTGCTCCGCAAAGGTTTTACGAGCTTCTGAGCTATCAGATGTACGCGGCCCTGAAGCACGACCTACAGCGCGCGAAGCTCACCTATTCTGATTTCTGTGCCACCGCCCCGCAGACGCGCCACTTCAATTGGGAGCATGTGCGGAGCCAGATGAACAAGGTGCTCCGCCCGCACCGCCAATCCGGATATATCGCCAAGGTCGATTACCAGCATACGACCGACAGCCACGGCCGACCGGATTGGTTTATGTTCTTCATGCCGGGTCCGAAAGCCAGAGCGGAGTACAAGGCATTCACCAAACGCGGCGGTCCCAACATGCTCGAAATCGAACCGCTCGACATGACGCCCCCGCGATCGGTGCCGCAGCAAATCGAGCAGGAGCTGTCCCGGCGTGGCGTGACCGCAGTGGTTGCGGCTGAGCTGGTGCGTGATTACCCCGAGGCGAGAATCACGGCACAGCTCGAATACATTGACTGGCTGATCGGAAAGAAGCCGGAGAAAATCACCGAGCCCGCAGCCTACCTGGTGCAAGCTATTAAGAACGACTACGCCGCTCCCAAAGGCTTCATTTCTAAAGCCGAGCGGCAGCGGCGTCAGGAAGCCAAGCAGACCAGAGATCGCGAGGCCGCCGAGCAACTCCGCCGCCAGCAACAGGAGGAAGCTCAGGAGTTGGCCATGCTAAAAGCGGTCAAAGCCTATTGGGAGGCACTGACGCCCGAGCAGCAGGCCGAGCTGGATGCCGAGTCCATCGCCCAAGCCGATCCAGAATCGTTGACGTGGGAAAACGGGCCGATGAAGGAAGCCATCCGGCGACTCCGCCGCGACCAGTATATTCGCACATTGCTCAAAAGCCGGGAGTCGCTTGCCGCCGAGGCGTAGCCCATTGGCCGGAAAACTGGCTTCTCAGACGTATCTCTTTCCACCGCCCCTTTTCTTACTTCCATTGCAGCCTCCGCCTCCTGTGAGCCTCGTTATGCCTTCAGCGGCGTGGTCGGCTTAGCGGCGGTGAATGGCGGCCCCGGTTTCACCCGCGGTGACAAATGCTCGGCTACGAGCCTTCGGCTTCGCTCCAGTGGGAGCTGGCCCCATGGTCTCTTATGTCTCCCAAGAGCTGCTCACGCTGCTTCATGCTTCATGCTTGCCGCCAGCCGATCGGCGATCTCGCGGAGATCGGTGACGACATCCTCCGTCGTGTGTTTGGCAGTCAGCTGGATCGTAATCCGTACTCCCCGAGGGCCACGGTGACGCTGCTCGGCCGGCGGCCGAAGTCGCCCACGCCCACCAGGCTCGAGCTGTGCGTGACGACTGGCGCTTGCGGACTTCCGTGACGGTTGCCTTGTGATCCAAGCCATCCGAGAGAACCTTCTTGGCCAGCTCTCTCTGGTCGTCTGCAATTTGCAGTTTGCTGATCTCGTAGGCGGCGGTTGCCTTGATCTCGCCAGCATCAACTTGGGCCGCCACGTCCTCGGGGAGCTTCAACAGCGACAGCGCTCGGTAGACCGCTGTGGCTTCGATTCCGAGCGTCTCACCGACTTGTTGGGCGGTCCAGCCGTTGAGGTCCATAAGCCGTTTGTAGGCCCGTCCAGCCTCGACAGGCTGGAGGTCCGCCCGGACCGCGTTCTCGACAACTTGTTCGGCCAGCACATCCGCCTCGGTCATGTCTCGTTCGACGAACTCGACCCGGACTCGCTCCAGACCGGCGAGTTTGCAGGCCCGTAGCCTCCGTTCTCCCACCAGGACGACCCACGTGTCCCGCGTTGGATCGTGCCGAACCCGGATTGGGGCGAGCTGGCCGAATTGCTTGATGCTTGTGGCTAGCCGCTCAAGGTCCTCGGTGTCGAACTCCGTGCGGGGCTGGGGGTCGGCCGTAATTGCCTCGACCGGCATCTCGGCGAACATGCGGGCCCGGACCGCGCCAGCATACTTGTCGGCCTGGCTGGAGGCCGGCGCTGTCTGGGGAGCAGCTGGGCGCTGGGCGAGCGTCTCGGAGATGTTTGTCCCGAAGCGCTGCATCAGGTTGTCTGCTTTCGCGCTCATGCCGCCTCCTGTTTCGCGTCACGGAGTTTCGCAAACCGGTCGATGATCTCGCCGGCTACTGCGTCAACAGCTTTGGCCGCAGCAGTCTTCGGCTTCCAGAACGCCAACGGCTGACGCGCCACGACACACTCTTTGAACGCCACATTGTAGGGAATGGCATTCTCAAGCACGAGGTTTCCATAGGTATCGCGCAACGATCGTGCGAACGCCTCGTGGATTGCCAGGCGCGGTTGGAACATTGTCAGGGCCACACCGAGCCAGACCAGTCTCGGGTTCCCTGCCCACCTTACCCGTTCGAGGAACCTCCCCGCGTGGACCAGCTCCTGCACAGCCAAGGCCTCGGCCGGGGTCGGAGTCAAAGCGACATCGGCTGCCATCGCCGGTAGCCACGACAGCGTTTCCAGACTCGGCGGGGTATCGCACAAAACCGCGTCGTAAGCACCTCGGACGTCCGCCATCGCATCCCGGAGTGTGTGCTGGAGCGATCCTGTCTTCTCGGGCTCGGGATGATTGAACCGCGCCAGCAGGTTTGATCCGGGAATGAGATCAACTCCAGGGATTCCGGCGGGCTGTGTGATTGCCTCGATGGTGCCAAAAAGGGCATCATCGATCAAGGATACGATCGACCGATGGACTGGAAGCGTGTCAACGATCTCAGGGCCCAGGCAGATCTGCGTGATCGAGGCCTGTGGGTCGAGGTCCACCAAGAGGGTTCGGAGTCCCCGTTTGGCCATCGCGCCCGCCAAGTTGTAGAGCAGTGTCGATCGCCCCACACCGCCCTTCCGTTGGCACGCGGTCAGGACGAATCCGTTCATTCCGTCCGCCTTTCGAGGTCAAGGTTTTACGACCGACCGATGGTAGGCGTTATCGGCATCCCGGGGGGGTCGTCTGCAATTTGCAGGTCAGTGTGGAGACTCGGCGCCGAGCGGTCGTTTTTTCAGCGCTGATCCGCGCAACTGCTCACCAGAAGCCAGAAGGTCGTGACGGCTGTGGGGGTATTGGCACCGCACGTTGGTCGCGGTCGCCGACGTGACGTATTATTCATTGCGTGCAGGGCGCGCAGCATTCGTATCACGGTCCTCGTTCTTCATCCCACGGGGAAAGGCGGACGGGTTCGCGGAGCTGACTGAGAGGGCCTAGGATTACAATCCTGGCCGATCGGCACAGTGACTGCCTTGCGATAAGGCCAGGCTTTGGAGAATGCGAATCGGGCCGGTCGAAAGACTAGGTCGTGTGGACAACAGTTAGGTAAAGAGAGGGGTCCGGGCTACTGCAGCAGGACCATGATCGAGGCCACATGGACGAATGCGAGGAAGTTCCGGGCGGTCTTCTCGTACCGGGTGGCGACCCGCCGATACTGCTTCGCCTTGGACCAGAACCGCTCCGCCAGGTTCCGGTCCTTGTAGCGCTGCCGGTCGTACTCGCGCGGCCTCGCCCGGTTCTTCAGGCTCGGGATCACCGCGTCGGCCCCCCGCGACTCGATCGCCTCGACCACCGCCCGGCTGTCGTACCCCTTGTCGGCGATGACCACCGCGGCCGGCAGGCCCTCGATCAACGCCTCCGCATGCGTCACGTCCGCCGCCTGGCCCGGCGTCAGGATCAGCCGGGCGGGCAGCCCCAGGCCGGTCACGGCGCCATGGATCTTCGTCCCGAAGCCGCCCCGGCTGCGGCCAAGGGCCTGCTCGGGCTGGCCGCCGCTGCCGTCCCATTTTTTTGGGCGCCGGCGGCGCAGGGGTGGGCCCGGACGATGGTCGAGTCGAGGACCAGCCATTCCAGGTCGGGGTCCTGCAGCGCCTCGAAGATCCGGTGCCAGACGCCCTTCCTGGCCCAGCGGTCGAAGCGCCGCTAGGTCGAGTTCCAGTTGCCCAATCGCTCGGGCAGGTCGCGCCAGGGGCGCCGGTCCGGGCGATCCAGAGGACCGCGTCGAGGAAGCGACGGTTGTCCTTAGCGACCTTGCCGTGCTGGCCCGGCTGGCCGGGCAGAAGGTCCTTGATCCGTGCCCAGTCGTCGTCCGAGATGGCGTGGCGATGTCGCATGGCGGGTCCTCCGTGGTGCTGATCCGAGGACCCCATTAGCCGAAATCGCCCAGCTGTTGTCCACACGACCTAGACAGCGAGTGGAAAATATCATGATGTTTTTCCCTCGATTGGAATCGCGGGGTTGAGCTGAATTGAGCGAACTTGATCGGGTTGGACAACGAGAGTTGGCCATCCCTTTTGCGTTTTGCGGCAATGCCAATTCGGAGGATCCGCCAATGGCCAGCGCTGATCGCAACTCGGAAGTTATGCCCGTACGGCCGAAACTATACGGTTTGACTGCGCACTCGAGCGCACCACGTGGCTACGCCGTCCGCCTTTCGAGATCAAGGTTTTACGACCGACCGATGGTAGGCGTTACCGGCATCCCAAGGGGCTATCTGCAATTTGCAGACGAGCGCGGAGGATCGGCTTCAGCGAGGGCGCCTGCAAATTGCAGAAGGGCGGCGGAGAAGACCGACCAAAACCGCCGAGATCGGGGTGATCGCCCTACTCCAGCCGTAATGTTCTCACTCTGCGATTACCTGAAGCGATGCATTACCGCAGCGAAAAAAATGCGATCGCCGTAATCGGTTTGGGAATGTCCTTGCCTCCGATGTTGAACTGGATACTACCTTTGGCCATGGATAGGGTCCTCTGGGGCCTTTTCCTTGATGCGGACCGACAGCGCATCGCGTAGTTTTTGTCGCCTCGGACCGACAGCGCATCGCGTAGATCGGTGGCGGAGGCGCATACTGCTCCCGGCACTTGGGCCCCCATGCTTACGCGCTCTCCGGTCTGATGAGGTCGTGGTTCGATGCTGGAGGTTCCCCGGAAAAACCAGCAGAACGTTGGGAGAAACGCGTGCTACGGGGGACTACCTCGGTCGCGGATGAGCGCTCCAGGGCGATGCCCCCGATGAGCGGCATGCCGACCGAACCGCCACCGAGCCGCGCAGAAAGTAACAAGATGCTCCGGACTACGCGGTGCGTTGTTGGTTGGCACCTTTACTAAACAGTAGTTTCCCCGAATAGCTCCACACAATGCGTACAAATATATCGTATTGAAAGCGGCGTCTCCTGGACGGAACCTGCCAGGTGGAAGATCCCATTTGGCCCCGTACAGGAGACACGCCATGTCGCACGCTACGTCGCTTTGGTCGGTCTGGCAAGACCTCCTCTGTCGCTTCGCCTGGGCCTTCACCCGCCGCGGCTTCCGCCGCTTCGCCGAGTGGATCACCGCCATGGCCCTCAACGTCGAGGAGCACACCGTCACCCAGTCTGTCCTGGCCCTCGACCGACCTGCCGACTGGAAGGCTCTGGAGTCGTTCGCCGAGTACGGCGCCTGGCGCACCGACTCCGTCACTTGCAGCCTCGCCCGTTTGGTCGAACAGGCCCCCGGTCGTACCTGGCACGGTTTCCGCGTCTGGCCCGTCGACGACACCAAGGTCCATCGCGGCGATCCCCACGTCTGGGGCACCTGCACCTTTCACGAGTACACGGCGCGTTGCCCCAACCGGGCCACCACCGTGCGGGCCCACAACTGGGTCGCGCTGGGGACATTGCTGGAGAATCCCGGCAAGCCCGCCTGGTACCTGCCCATCTCCGGGCGGCTCTACTTCCGCGCGTCCCAACTGCCGCCCCGCTCCGGGATGGCCGGCCCGACGGTCGAGTTCCGCACCAAGTGCGAGTTGGCCGTCGAGTTGATCCGCGAGCAGGCCCGGCTCGCCTGCGGGCCGCATCTGGCCATCTTCGACGGCGCCTTCGCCCTGCGCAGCGTCGTGCGGCCGCTGGTCCTCCCCGGCGACGGCGCCCCACGGGTCGAGTTCCTCACGCGGCTGCGGCACGACGCCCGGCTTTGCGCCCTGCCGCCGACGGAGAGGCCCGAGGGCAGGCGCGGTCGGAAGCCGGTGTGGGGCGCGAAGCTGCCGCCGCCGCGGCAAGGGGGCCGGTGGGCCGGGCCGTGGCGCACCGGCGTCGCCTTCATCTACGGCCGCCTCCGCGTCGTCCGCTGGAAGGAGATCCTCTGCCTGTGGCGAGTGCTGGGGCACGAGGCGCCGGTCAAGGCGGTGGTTGCCCGTGTCGAGGGCTACAAGAAGCGGTTCACCCTGGTCACCTCGGCCGTGGGGCTGACAGGGCTGCAGATGGTCGAGCTGTTCGCGGCGCGATTCCGCCAGGAGGACGGATTCCGAGACTTGAAGCAGCGACTGGGCTGGGAGGAGTGCCGGGCCTGGACCCGGAACCCGATCGAGCGGACCAGCCAGGCGCAGTGGGTGGCGCTGAGCCTGATGCGGCTGGCCCAGTTCCGGCTGGAGTCGGCCGGTGAGGGGGACTGGTGGTCGCCGCCGCCGTGGAACAAGGACAAGGATCGGCCCAGCGTGCTCGACGTAGAGCGTCTGTTCAGACGTCACGCCGGGGAAATCCGTCAACATCTCTCGGATTGGCTGGGAGACGGCGGGAATTCCGAGCAAGAGGTGGCATGAGCGGCACGTGATCGGGGCCTGAGCGGGTCTATGACAGGCCTCGGGACGCCCTCCCGGACTGAACGAGGTGGTCGGCGGGCCTCGGTCGCGACGTGGCGACGGCTGGGTGGCGCAGATGCCGCGCGCGGCCGCGATTATATAGTTATTCGGGGAAACTACTGACTAAAGCCTTGTAGCGAATGGCAGTGGGCGTCCGAAGAGAACGCCAAAAGTGCCAAACTGACCTGTGTTCCGACCGGACAGCTTCGACTTTCGTTTTCCGCAGACCGCCTTGCTAGTGTCGGCCACAACTGGGCAGAGACCGGAAAGAACCGGACCACGACAGGGGCGGCCACGATGGAAGGCGTTTTATTGCTATGCTTCTTCGGGGGCATGGTTTTCGACATCCTCGGGTCCTAGATCGCCGGCCAGAAGAACCGATCCCAGGGTGAAGGGTTCGGCTCGGTTGCCTCCTTGGGCCGTTCGGGGCTTTCATCGCCCTTGAACTGCCTAGGCGTGACGGGTCGATCCCGGCCGCCACGCAGTATTTGTTTACCGGCCGGCAGGGGATCTTGCGGTTCAGATACCGCAGCAGGATCCCATTCCCCAGGCAAAACTGACCTTAGGTAAACCCCCAAACTGTTCCATTGGCAAGTACGAGCTTTGACAACAAGGCTGGTAAACGGGGCAGGGGCCAGGAACGTCTGGGAATGCCCTTTATGTTT
>CAWFAF010000031.1:0-8087 GCA_963813575.1 uncultured Planctomycetaceae bacterium | reverse complement strand
GGAGCCCGAACATGACCAAGATGATCATCTGCCTGTGGTTCGACCGCGGCAAGGCCCGCGAGGCGGCCGAGTTCTACGCGAGCGTGTTCCCCGACAGCCACGTCGGGAAAGCCCACGCCTCCGCCGTGGACAATCCGTCCGCGAAGGAGGGCGAGGAGCTCACCGTCGAGTTCACCGTCCTGGGCCAGGCGTACATCGGCCTGAATGGCGGGCCGAATTTCAAGCCGAACGAGGCGGTCAGCTTCATGGTCCTGACCGACAACCAGGAAGAGACCGACCGCTACTGGGACGCGATCGTCGGCAACGGCGGCAAGGAGAGCGCCTGCGGCTGGTGCAAGGATCGCTGGGGCTTCTCCTGGCAGATCACGCCGCGCGTGCTGCTCGAGGCGACGACCGACCCGGATCGCGCCGCCGCGAAGCGGGCCATGGAAGCCATGATGACGATGAGGAAGATCGACATCGCCACGATCGAGGCCGCTCGCGCCGGGAAGTGAGGGCGAGTCAGTGAATTCCCGAACGGCGTGAAGGGGCGCGTGCGGCACGCGAGCGATCAAATCCGTTTTTGCTGTCGAATGCGAGGAACGCCATTCGACCACTTGAGGGGACAGTCACCATCCAAGTGTCCAGGAGCCAAATATGAAGACGATCGCTTTTTTCCTGACAACGCTCGTGCCGGCCATCGCATCCGCGCAGGAGACGCCCACTGTGGGCTACGCGCCGGTCAACGGGCTCAAAATGTACTACGAAGTCCACGGAAGCGGCGATCCGGTGGTGCTGCTCCACGGCGCGTACATGACCATCCCGGGCAACTGGACCGGGTGGATCGGCGAGCTTTCCAAGACGCGGAAAGTGATTGCCGTCGAAATGCAGGGCCACGGGCGCACGGCCGACATCAAACGCGATCTCAGCTTTGAAAACCTCGCCGACGATGTGGCAGCGCTGCTCGATCACCTCAAAATCCCAAGCGCGGACCTGATCGGTTTCAGCATGGGCGGCGGCGTCGCGATGGAATGTGCGATCCGCCATCCGGAAAAAGTGCGCAAGGTCGTCAGCATTTCGGCCGTGCTCCGCCACGACGGCTGGGTCAAAGAAGCCGTCGACGCACTCCCCAAACTCACGGCGGAAGCCTTCAAAGGCTCGCCGATCGAAGCCGAGTACAAGAAACTGAGCCCGACACCGGACGCATTCCCGGAATTCGTCAAGCACGTCATCGCGATGGCTTCGAAGCCATACGACCTTGGCGCCGACAAGCTCAAGGCCACCAAGGCGCCGATGTTCTTCATCCATGGCGATGCCGACGGCGTACGGCTCGAGCACATCTCGGAAATGTTCCGCCTCAAGGGTGGCGACGTTTTCGGCGACATGCGGCCGCGCTCAGCATCGCGATTGGCCATTTTGCCCAATACGACACATGTCACCCTCATGGACCGGCATGGCCGTTATCGTCCCGATGGTGAACGACTTTCTCGATGCCAAGCCGCAAAAGCAATGAGGAAGCTGAACATCTCTTTACAAGCGAAGGACTAACCGCGCGATCATTCCTTTGGCGACGGAGGTTGCGGATGGGGTCAGATGAACGAGCAATCCGCGAGATGCACTCGGCCTGGATCGACGCCGTCAACGCCGGCGGTCTCGACCGCTTGCTCGCCTTGATGACGGACGATGTCGTGTTCCTCAATCCGGGCCGATCGGCGTTCGGGCGGGATGGGTTCTCCGCCAACTTCTCGGCCGCCCACGAACAGGTTCGGATCCGCTGCATCAGCGAGTTGGAAGAGGTCGTGGTCGTCGGCGAGGTTGCCTACACGCGGAGCCGGGACTCGCTATCCGTGTCCCCGCTCGTCGGCGGGGAAGAGAGCCGACTCGCTGGTGATCGCCTCACGATCTACCGCAAACAGCCCGACGGCCGCTGGCTCCTGGCCCGCGATGCGAATGTGCTGTCCCCGGTGGAGGGGCTGAGGCCTTGAGACGGTCGGTTGCGGAATGGGACGGCGACATCCCTGCCAGAAAGGGCAGCGTTCATGGACGCGAACGACTTTCGGGAACTGGCCCTTGGCTTTGACGACGCCGAGGAAAGCGCTCACATGGGGGCTGCCGACTTCCGCGTCGGCGGCCGCATCTTCGCGACCCTCGCCCATGAGCATCTCGGGTTCGGGAACCTGATGCTTTCCCCCGAGCTGCAGCAATCGCTCATCGCCGAGGCTCCGGAAGTGTTCCTCCCCGTCTCCGGCGGTTGGGGGAGACAGGGCGCGACGCACATCCGCCTGGCGGAGGCGACCCCGGAGCAGTTGCTCAAAGGGCTCCAGCTCGCCTGGAATTTGCGAGTGCAGAAGAACGAGAAATCGAGAACCCCAAGGCGCAAGACGCAGGGCTGAATGCCCTCATTCCCCTCGAGCCACGGTTCTCCCAAGAGACACCGTCTGAACCCCCGGAGCTACCCATGCCCGCCCGCAAGACTGACAAGACTTCCGAGCCCGCAGACCGGAAACCGGCCAAGCGCACGGCGGCACAAGGCGAAGCCGCCACGACGCTGCCGGAATCCATGACCGGCAAGGCAAGCCCCGCGAAGGCGCGGTCGGCGACAAGCCGGTCTTCGCCTACATCGCCAGCCTGCCGCAGCCGCAGCGCGGCATCGCCGAAAGCGTCGATGCGCTGGCGGCCAAGACGCTGCCCGGCCTGCAGCGCTCCGTGAAATGGGGCATGTCGTACTATGGCGTCGGCGACGGCTGGTGCTTCTGTTGCGGCGGCTTCGCCGGCCACGTCAAGCTCATGTTCGTCAACGGCGCGGCGCTCGAGCCGGTACCGCCGGTGACGCCGGTGGGGATGGGCAAGTCGACGCGGGGCGTGGAGCTCGAATCCGTGGACGACCTCGACGAACGCCAGATCGCGGCGTGGATGAAGCAAGTCGCGGCCGTGCCCGGTGTCGGGGGGAAGAAGCGATAAGCCCGAAGTCGGCCGCGAAGGCGGATGCATCTCGATTCGTGATGTCGGTCCACCCGAGCGATTCGATGAGCAGCCGCCCCAAATCGGTGGGCGAGTGTAAGCGTCCGGGATTACCAGGTAGCCGCCCGAGGGCGGAAGGAAGAAACGGCGGCCAGGGCCGTGATTTCGTCCTCTCGTGTCGCTCTACTTGAGCGGCGTCGCTCTCCCCGGCGCTGATCGCGTCGCCGGGCCTTCTCCCGGGACTCGTCGAGGCGATGATTCAGTACGTGCTCGGGGTGGCCGCGGCCCAGCGGTCCGGCAGCAGGCGTCCCAACGACTCGGGGCTGGCGTCCACTGTCAGTTGCAGGATGATGTCGTTGAGATAGGCCCACGGCTCGATCCGGTGCCGCTTCGCTCCGGGGCTTCGCGGGGTCACGGGGCTTCGCGGGGTCAAGCCTCTCGGGGCTTCGCGGGGTCAGGGGCTTCGCGGGGTCAAGCCTATTTTTTAGCTTTTTCTGGACACCGCAAGCCGTATGAGTTCCGGGGACATATGAGTTCCGGGGCACCATACGCAATTCTCGGTGTCACTCCCTGTGAATTGCGTATGGTGTCCCCGAACTATCCGAACTATCGACCTTACCGGCCTCCGTCCTCGACCCAGAGGATGCGGGCGGACGAGGGGGCCGGACTTCAGCAAGTTATAGAGTTTCTCATCGGCCGTCACGAGCCGACAATCGGTTTGCACGGCGAGCGCCACGTAAAGGCTGTCGTAGACCGTCCGGCCGGTACGCATGGCGATCTCGAGGGCGGCCTCCAGCAACGGCGGCGACGGGTGCACCGCGATCGGCGCAACGGCCACAACGTGACCGATCGTGCGCCGCTTCCACCTCGGTCAGGTCGCCGCGGCGGGCCTTCGTCCAGAGGATATTGCCGACCTCCGGGAAGACGAGGTCCGGCGCAGGTGCAGCGCAGGCGCGCTGCGTCGCGAAGCCGCAGCAGCGCCGCATCGCTGTGGATCTCGGTCACATGCCACTTGATCACGACGCTGGCGTCGACGACCAGGAACGTCGGCGGGGTTCCCGGGGATCCCCCGGCGGTGGTCACCGCGCCCGGTCCTCGTCCAGCAGCGCGGCGCTGTCGGCCTGAGGCCGGATCCCGAGGTCGGCGAGGGACCCGGTCTGCCAGGGCCGGGCGAGATACTCCTCCCGTGACGGCCGCGATGCCGCCGGCTGGGCTGCCTGTTCCAGGATGAGCTCCAACTCGGCCTGCAAGGATCGGCCGCTGTAGCGGGGCCAAGGGCTTTGAGTCGTTCGACAACCGTCTCATCAAGGTTGCGGACCAAGAACCTCGGACATGATGATCTCCCATCCGGACTCCCCAAAGCGATAGCATTACGATATCGCATCAACGGGACAGCGCAGCTCCAGTCCCGTCCCTGGGGATTCTCGATCCCCAGCCTATCCAGACGCCTGGCGTGAAGAGCGATGTCCTCCTCGGCGGCCTCCAACAGTTGCACGTCAAGTCGGCGTTCCTCGGCGACACCTGCGGCCGCGCGATCGACGGCGACCGCGACGGCCAGCCGGGCGGGGACTTCACGGCCAACCTGAGCAAGGGCAAGGTGACGATGCTCCTCGCTGACCGGGCGAAGGCGCTCCCTCGGACCACCGCTTTCGGCGGTGGATATCGTATTGCAGGAGCAGAGCTTCGCGGGGAATCCCACGCGGCGCCGCCTGCGGCGGACACTCGGGTGGTGAGCCACGGCTCGAACCGATAGATGTCGAAAGAGGTGAAGAGAAGGATTTCTTGAGCCACTGATGAAACACGGATGAAACACGGATCAGACGTCTCGACCACGAATCCGACGAATCTCACGAATGAACAGACGGGGATGGCTGAGTCTGGGCGGGTTTCCGGTCCTGTCGCCTTGAGGCATCGGTCGGCCGGGCGTGATGCCAAAATAGTCCTACGCAGCATTACGCCGAGAGTGTTTGTTCGTTGATTGTTGCGTCAAGTCGTCGTCCTCTTCCTCGAGCGTTTTCAACACCGCGAGGCATTCCGGCGGTGTCCAGCGCCAGTCGGTTCTGCGGTCCCTCGCCATCGCCTCTCGCGTGTGTTCGACGATCTCTTCCCATCGCCCCGAAACGACGGCAGCCCGGAGTTGGAACACTGCTTCCGCATTGTCTTCCGTCCAGTAAATGCTGTTTCCCTTGAGGCGAAGATTGATCACTCGGCGGATCGTGCTCTCGATTGCACCACTGCCCAGCGGTACGCCCCGGAAGCGGAAACAATTGTACCGCAGTCGTCCGGCGTCGGAGTGCTTCCTCAAGTAGCGGATCTCTCGCCACACGGGCGAATCTTCGGGCTGGTGCGCAGCCTTCTCTTCCAGTTCGGCCAGCACGGCCTTGCTCTCTCCTTTCTTCAGCAGCCCGCGAAGTCGGCGGTAATTCTCCTGACGCTCGTCCGCAGCCAGATCCAAGGCCGTCAGCGCCAGGCTCAGATGATGCACTCCATGACACCAGTCGAGTACTTCGACCACTCGGGCCGGGTCCAGTTTCACCTGGGCGATCACCCAATCCAACCGCGCCCAGATCCAAGGCGCGCCGTCGGCCGCGAAGCTCACCAACTTGGCCTTCGCGGCACCCAACCTGTGCAGGTGAAACGCCACCAATTCGATCAACGCATCTGGTCCCTGCAACGTCCCGTCAATGACCGGTCGACTCCCCTTGACCATCCGCCCTTTCTCATCGGTCTCGAACAAAATGACCACCTTGGGCTCGCGCCACTCGATCCGGAACTTCTTCCGTTTCATCTTGCCGCTGACGCGAACGTTCTTGACTGTGGTCCGCACCCGGACTCGGCCGCCATCGATCCCGACCACGACCCTCTTGCCCGCGAACTCGCTCCCAACGGGCAATTCACCGGCACGGAACCGCAGCAGGTCGCGGGTGCGGGTCGCCAACATCTGGGCTCCCAGTTCACTCGCGATCCGCCGCACTGCTTTCTCGTCCAGTTCCAGACCATGTCGAGCCAACTCGACGCGCGCCTGCTCGATTGGTAACAGACCAACCGTGCGGCCGACTTCATCCTGGACGTTGGGGCTGGACCCTTCGCTGATCCGATAGGCCGCCAGTTCCGGATAGAGACCAGTACCCTCAGGGCCTCGTCCCTTGCCGTTGCGTCCCCGAGGGGCGCAGTACAGCGTCATCACCGTGATCGCCAGGCCCCCCAGAAGGCGGACCACCAGGGGGCGTCTTTTTTTTCAACCGGCGCAAGGGAACTTCAGCCTCACCAATCACCTGGTCGACGTGGTGGGCCATCTCCGGCCGCTCGCTGGCCTTGGCCAAGAGCCCGGCGACGTACAGATCAGCTTGTCGCCGTGCTTGGTCGTGAACTTCTCGCTCTACGACAGCGAAGCTCGCTGGATCATGGACCAAGCGTTCGAGCCATTCCGACTCGCGCTCGGTCAACAACCGCCCCGTTTGCTCCGCCACGGCTGCTGGCAATGGTACCGGAGGTCCGTTGGGACGTTGACGCTTTCCCTTGTCCTTGCCCCTGTTCCGAGCCATCTGTTCTTCGGACTCCAGAAGTACTTCCATGGTGGGCTCCGTCCCAGTTGATGATCGTCCTTGTTCTTCCTCCTACAGGCGCTCGGACATCTTAGCCAAGGCACCTGGATGTGTCACCGGTCCTCAGCCTGCGCAAGCCGAGAGTGATCTACCTGTGCCGGGAGGCGGGGCTGTGAGCGGGAGGAAACCCGGAATCGGCCACGGATGAACCCGGATGCACACGGATGGGACGTCGTCCAGCGCGGGCGGCAAGGCCCGATGGAGCTGGAGAATTGCCTGGCAACGGGTCGCCGATCTCTCGTTCCGGATCGTGTTCCCATCCGTGTGCATCCGTGTTCATCCGTGGCTCAGAATCTCCCCATCGGGAAGGTGCCTTTCGGCCCTGGCCGGACTGTTCGACGAGATCGCTGAGCATCCGCCAGGGCCATCCTGGTCAAGGCTCGAGCGTGACGTCGTCGATAGGGACGTCCCAGTGAGCCTGGAGAATCTCGAACCGACGAGCCTCTTCGCGCCTTTTACGTGTTGGTTACGTAGAGTTCCTTTTCTTGATCGCGTCTTCCTCGCTGGGCGGAGCAAACGCCGCCTCGACGTTCTTGAAGACGATGGTCACCCGGTAATCCCATCGTCCATCCTCTGTGGCATGATAACGCGGCTTGACGGCGGTAGACCCGAAGCATCCTGCCGCTGTCGACCTGCTTCTTGAGCACCGGGTAGTGGTTCTTCCTGAAGAGCCGGATGAACTCCTCGGCGTGGCCCCACTTCGCCTTGTAGTAATACTCGACGACGAACGGTTTGTCGGCGTGCGTCTCCTTGGCGGATGACTTGGACCCGGGTTGTGGATTGGCGTGAATCATCGGTTGCACCTCCTGGCTGATCGAGACGCTCAGGCCGAGAACGAAGAATCTGCTCAGTGCGGGGGAGGCACGCAAGAGGTTCGATTTCATGGCGCGAGACTTCTACTCACCCCAAATCATCAATATTTGGTCAATTGTTTTCAATCGTCAAGCGACACAGTTTGCTGATCGCGAGGATCTCCAGACAAAGCGACCGCATGACCGCCAGCTCGAGTTGAAACTCGCGAAAAGCTTCCTCGGGGGGCATGGCATCAAAGAGGTCCGGCAACTGGACCCCACGGCTGATGACCTGATCGGCGATCCGGTTCTTGAGTCGTTTCCGGACGAAGAGACAATTCTCCGCACCATAGAAGAAACGAACCGCATCGGATGCAGTTAGGACTCCGTTCATTAGGGACTCGATAAAGTCCGAGATTGAGGACGGCAAAGACAGCGAGCGGACTCATCGCTCTTGAGGTCCTTCCTCTCGAAGCAGTTCGTCCAATCGCATCGACTCGTTCATGAAACCGCCTGTGCAGGGAAGAATCTCACGCCGGCCACCCGACCGGAGGCGTGCTCGAAATAATGGACGTCACCCAGATTTCCGAGTTGATTACCTTCTGCCAACGCCCTGGCAAGGAGATCTCTCAAATACCGATGGACCACGGCATTGCGGACCGGATACTTGATCGTACCACCCGGCCGAGGCATCCATCCAGCGGGCACAGACCCTGATGCATAAACGTCAGGATAGAGATTCAGCGGCATC
>CAWFAF010000030.1:0-14839 GCA_963813575.1 uncultured Planctomycetaceae bacterium | reverse complement strand
GGAAATGATCGCGTAAGCGGGACCCACCTGAGGGCAAAATGATCGCGTAAGCGGGACCCACCCCAGCCGCCTTCGTTATGGTGAACGTTCCTACAGGGATCGATCACCTACACGGAGGCCGAGGACGTGGTTACCGTGGACGACTATGGCGCGATTCGGCGGGCGCGACGCGATGGCATGTCCATCCGACAGATCGCCCGGCAATTCGGACACTCCCGAAAAACCGTCCGGCATGCTCTCCAGCATGCCGACCCACATCCCGAGCCGCTCGACCAGGAACCGTGCGGCCCCCAGGCTGGGGCCGTTTCAGGCGGTCATCGACCAGATCCTGCGTCGACGACGAAACCGCCCCGCCCAAGCAGCGGCACACCGCCGCTCAGGTCTTCCGGCGACTCCGCGACGAGCACGGCTACGCGCGGCGGCTATGCCCAGGTGCAACGCTATCTGCGTAAGCACCGACGCCGGCATGAGGAAACGTTCATCCCTCTGGGACATCTCCCGGGCCAACGCCTCGAAGCCGATTTCGGCCACATCCACGTCGATTTCCCCGACGGTCGCAGGCTCGTGCCGTTCCTGGTCACGGCCTGGGCCTACTCGAACGCCCCCTTCGTCCTGGCGCTCCCCTTCGAGCGCACCGAGGCGATCCTCGAAGGGATGGTCGCGGCCTTCGAGTTCTTCGGGGCCGTGCCCAAGGAGGTCTGGTGGGACAACCCCAAGACCGTCGCCACGCTGATCCTCCTGGGACGCGAACGCCAGTGCCATCCGCAGCTACGCGGCACTGGCCAGCCACTACGTCTTCGCCCCGCGCTTCTGCATGCCGGCCCGCGGCAACGAGAAGCCCGACGCCGAAGGGACCGTCAAGGCCGTGCAGAAGCGGTTCGCCACGCCCGTGCCTCGCGTCGCCGATCTTGATGAATTGAACACGTTCTTTCGCAAGCGTTGCGAGGCCGAGCGTGACCGCGTCGTGCAGTCGCTCTTCGGTCCGTTCACGATCAAGGACCGCCTCGCCGAGGACCTCGCCGCGGCGACGCCGCTGCCCGAGCACCGGTTCGACCCCTGCGTGATCCGTCCGGCGGTCGACGGTCGACAAGTATCAGACCGTCGCCTTCGACGGCAACCGTTACAGCGTCCCCCGGCCGTTCGCGTTCCAGATGGTGACGGTCAAGGGCTACGTCGCCGAAGGTCGTGATCGTGGCCGCACGGCCAGGTCGTCGCCACTCACGAACGATCCTTGGAGAAACAGACGATGATCCTCGACCCGATTCACTACCTCGCGACGCTGGGCCGAAAGCCCGGGGCGCTCGACCACGCGCCGGTCTTCCGCGACTGGAAGCTCCCCGCGTGCTTCGCCGAGATCCGTGCGGAACTGGAACGGATCCACGGCGCGATGGGCGGCTCACGCCGGTTCGTGCGGGTCTTGCAACTGCTGGGCGAGCACCCGATGTCGCGCGTGAGTCAGGCGATCGAAGCCTGCCTGCGCGAACATCTCCACAGCGCCGAGGCCGTGATCCAGCGGACGCGATCGCTCGCCGCGATCGAGGCCACGAAGCGCGAGGGCGCGGCGACGCCCGCCGAAGCGCCCGCCGCGCCTCGGGTCGACGTCCCGCTCCCCGACCTCAGCCGCTTCAACCAACTCCTGAGCCGCCCCGCGGGCGAAGGCCCTGTCAGCGTCATCTTCGCCTGATCCGATCCTCTCCACCTCGTGTCGGAAAGGAACGTGCCGATGGCCGATGTCACGATCGAGTTGCTCAAGACCCAGTTGCGGCAGTTGCGGCTGCCGACGATGGGCCGGGAGTTCGAGAAGCTGTCGAGGGACGCCGCCGTCGAGCAATCAGACCTTCGCCCAGTTCCTGCTCCGCCTGACCGAGCTGGAGCTTGCCACCCGGGCCGCCAACGCGGTCGCCACGCGGATCAAGGACGCCGGGTTTCCGGTCGAAAAAGACTTCGACACCTACGATTTCAGCGTGATGCCGCAGCTCTCCAAGCCGAAGATCCTGGAGCTGGCGCGTTGCGAGTGGATCGCCCAGAAATCGAACTGCTGCCTGGTGGGGAGTCACGGAACTGGGAAGACACATATCTCGATCGGACTCGGCCTTGCCGCGTGTCGAGCGGGCCTGCGGGTGCGGTTCTTCACGGCGGCCGAGCTGGTCAGCCGGCTGGAGAAGGAGCAGAAGCAGTACACGCTCGACCGCTTCCTCACCCAGCTCGATCGGGCGCACCTGTTGATCTGCGACGAGCTGGGATACGTCACGATGAGCCGCGGCGGGGTCGAG
This sequence comes from uncultured Planctomycetaceae bacterium, assembly GCA_963813575.1. Taxonomy (GTDB): domain Bacteria; phylum Planctomycetota; class Planctomycetia; order Isosphaerales; family Isosphaeraceae; genus Aquisphaera. The sequence continues at coordinate 12,566 of CAWFAF010000030.1, read as the reverse complement.
TTGTTGTTCCGCGTGTTCGCCGACCGCTACGAGCGCGGCAGCATCCTGGTGACGAGCAACCTGCCCTTCAGCGAGTGGGGCCAGATCTTCCAGGGCGAGCGGATGACCGCGGCGCTCTTGGACCGCCTGACCCACCACTGCGCAGATTTTCGAGATGAATGGCGAGAGCTACCGCTTCCGCGAGTCGATGAAGACGAAGAAGGGTCGGAAAGCCGAGTGAGACGCGGTTTACCGCTCTTGCCCAGAGCGGCCATTTTGAAGACCCAGGTGGGCCCCGCTTACGCGCTCAGGGTGGGTCCCGCTTACACGTTCGGGGTGGGCCCCGCTTACACGTTCATTTCCACGCTGCACGGCTTTTCGAGCCGCCGCTAGTGCCGCACCTCGGGAACGGAGTTTCATCAGAGGGCGAGGCTTTGTGGTTTGCTTGAGCCTTGCATCTTAACACGCCGGTGAGGCGGGACGAATCGGGGGCGTCCCGTCTTCTGAAGAGGCTTGCCGGTGTAAGTCCAGTCGAAGGGATGGGCCATCGTCGTGTTGTAGTAGATGATGAACTGTCGGAGTTGAGATTCGAGGTCGGCCACCGAGGTGAAGTGGCCGCCTCGCAGGCATTTCCGGTGGATGATGCCGAAAAAGATCTCGATTTGATTGAGCCATGAACTGTGTTTAGGCAGGTAGACGAAGCGGATCCGGTGGCTGATGTTCGAGAGGAACTCGCGACGCGTCGTCATCGATTGCAGGATGCCGCGAACGTTTTTTTCCCAGAGAATCCTCAACACCACACTGTTCGGCGACCCATTCGACCAGGCTCTCCGAGGCATGCGTGTTCAGGTTGTCAACAATGAAAATCCACTCACCTGCGGGATCGATACTCACGGTCCGCGCGATGTGGTCGACGAATTCTGGTTCGGTGCGGGTCGCCTCCAACGTGGGGGAGATGATCGCGCCGGTCACCACGTCGAGGCCGGCGGTCAGCGTGGTGGTGCCATGACGCGTGTACTCGAACTCCTGCTTGGCCACGCTGCCGGATTGAACGGGCATGTCGGGGGCGTTGCGTTCGAGGGCTTGGAGCGACGTCGCCTCATCCACGCTGACCGTGTGAGTACCGTCGACCGCGGCTTTGCGCGGAGCATCGCGGTAGGTCTCGCAGACCTGGGCGACCTCGCGTTCGAAGGTCTTGGGGTTCTTCTCCGTCGTGTTGAGCCACATCTTGGAGCGATGCGGCTGAACCGCCGCCTGCTTCAAGTAGCGGCCCACTTGCGCGACCGAAAGGCTCGCCACGATCCCGCGCTTGACCACCTCGTCCCGCAATTCCCTGTGCGTCCAACGGGTGATCGGGCGACCCGACAATTTCGGCGACTCACACGCCACAGCCAGGATCTGCGCGACCTGCTCGGCGGTGATTTTCCCCGGGGACCCCGGCCGCGGCGCGTCGGACAAGACGTCGAGGACGGCTTCACGGAGTCGGCGCGGTTCGGTGCATTCCCAAACGCAGAGCGAATTCCAAGCATCACGCCACCGTTGCCGCCAGAGACCGACCTGTTGCCGGTTGAGCCCCACTTCCAGGGCAATCTGCTCGTTCAGGAGCCCCTGAACCCCGAGCACCAAGATCAACGCGCGCTGGACAATCCCCCTCGCCTCCGTGCGCGACCGACTGAGTTCCTGCAGAATCGCCCACTGCTTCTCACTGACCCGGACCCTTGCCGCTGTCCCTGGCATTCGCCACCTCCTTGGCCTCACGATCGAGGGTCTGGGAGGTATACGCAAATTCCCGACTTCTTGAAATCCCGTTTCCGAGTTGCGGCACTAGGCAGGTCCGCAGAACTTTTTTGACAAAGCTGCCTCGCAGCCAGAAGTCATCGGAGAGGACGCCGGAAGTATGCAACGCCTCGCGACCCGACAAGCTCTCCAGGAAGCCGAGGAATCGGTCGACCTGCTCGTCGATCGTGGCGTATTGCTTGTTCGCGGCGATCACGTCCTTGGCCTGGCCCCACAGAGTATCCATCGGGTTCAGCTCCGGCGACCGCTTCGGCAGCCAGAGCAGCGTCATCCCCTCGGCCGCCCGCAACGATGCTTTCGCCGTATGGCTCGGGATCCGCAGTCGAGCAACAGCGCGACGTGCCGCCCCCAGTAGTGCTGACGGACCTGGCCGAGGAACGCCTGGAAGTCACCGGCACGCCCCTTGGGCCGCGGCAGCATCAACCGCGTCCCGGTCAGGAGGTTCATCGCCCCGAAGATCACCCTCCGGGCGTTCCAGCCGCTGATGTGGACCTCGGCCGGCTCGCCCCTCAGCGACCAACCGGCCCGCAACGGCGGGAACATCATCAGGTCGGTCTCGTCCTGGGCCAGCACGACGCTCCGCCGCGGCAAGGCCCGGATCTGCCAGCGAATCCGCCGTTTTTTTCTCGCGCTCCGGGTCGGGATCGAGCACGTAGCGTGGCCGCTTCCAGACGTAACCGAGCCGCCGGAGCCCGCGCCGCACCGTCTCGTCCGAGGGCCGCAGTCCCAGGCCTTCTCCAATTCCTGCTCGGAGGAGCGGCACCGTCCAATCCACGTGAGGATAGCCGAAATCCTGGGGCGATTGGCCCATCAAGGATGGCAGGAGACCTTCAGCCTGCTCGGCCAAGAGGGCCGGGCGTCCGCTACGGTCCTCGTCGCGGAGCATCGCCGGGTCCGATTCGTGGGCGAAGGCCGCCGCCCAGTTATGGACGCTCTGCCGGGTCACGCCGAGCATGGCGGCGATGTCCGCGGCAGACCGCCCCCGGTCGAGTTCCAGCACGGCCAGGGTCCTCCGGTACGTGCGGGCGTCGGATGTGGACTTGAGCTGCTGATAGAGACGACGGCGTTGCCAGTGCTTGAGTTTCAACCGGCTCATCTCGGCCACCTCCCGATGAGAGGATAGAGATGAGCGAACGGTGTGTCAAAAAACTTCTGCGGACCTGCTTAGACTAATCCGCTTATTGCGCCTTTTGCATTCAATGATGGCCAACCTTGGGGGTTGGAATGAGCCATCGATAAACGAAACATCTGACTTTCCGCACATCTCCGCCGCAATTTCTCGGAATATCGACCGGCCCTCGTATCAGGAGTGGTAGGTGGCCGACATCCCCAGCAGACGAAGAATCCTTCCGTTGGAGCCGCGTCAATTCCGTGGTGAACTCCATCGGCGCTCGTCGCCCTCCGATCAGCGTGTGACGTCTGCACGTCCTCGAACAGGTCGATCACCCGGCGAGCCGTCGGACGACGGCAGGCACGACTCTTCCGGGTACAACGGCAGACTCTCGATCCCCTTCGCTGCCATCGCACGCCGCAACTCCCGCTCCAGCAGCGCCTCCACCAGCAGCACGAAGAAGTAGACGCAGAGCAACGCCTGAATCCGGCTCGTCTCCTTCAAGTACACCGGCGCCACCACGAAGTCCGTCTTCATCTGCTCGAACCGCCGCTCGATCGCCGGCTGTTGCTTGTAGGCCAGCAACAGTTCCAACTCCGACAGCGATCGCTCGTTCGTGATCAGCGGAAAGATCCCGTCGCACTGCGCCTCCTCGGTCAATCCGCTCCAAGTCGATCTCGTGCGTCAGGTCGAAACGCGTGTCCTCCTTCCTTGACGTACCGTCGTCTCCTTCCCTGGCCGGCCGCGCTTCTCCTGGCGGAACTTCTCCGTGGTCCGCTCCGTCACCTCGATCTTGATCCAAGTCCGCGACCTTGTACTCCTGCAGGATCGCCTCGACCGCCTCGACAACCTTCGCCTTCAAGCGGTATCGCGTCCGCGGCGAGCCGAGCTTCTGGCGCAACTCGTCCAGCCGCTCGACGGCCCGCTCCAGCCGCGTCAGCCGCGACTCGCGCGTCCAGTTCGGCCTTGCGCCGGCTGTGGTACCAGATCAGCCGGTAGCCCTCGGCGCTCTGACCCGCCGGCTCGCAGATCGAGAACTGGTCGACCAGGTCCCCCTCGTCGTCGCGTTTGTCGTGGATGTGCCGCCAAGCGACCTGTCCCTGCACGACCTGGCGCGGAAGGCGGCGTCCTCGCTTCGGGTCCGCGGGAGCACGCTGAGGAACCGGCCGCCATGCTGATGGATGTGGGCCATGTTCTCGGCGGTGGCCAGCTTGCAGTCGGCGACGTAGAGGAAGTCGCGTCGCCCGGTCAGCTTGCAGAGCAGGTCCCAGGTGGCGCGGTGGGAGCGGTCGTCGGTGGCGTTGCCGCTCTCGACCCGGAAGTGCACGGGCACGGCGCCGTCGCCGCTGACGGTGAGGATGTAGAGCAGTTGCTTGAGGTCGGGTCGATGATCCTTGTTGTGGCCCCAGGTGATGGCCAGCCGGAGCCGCCCCCGCAAGGTGCGCTCCCGGTCGGCGTTCTCGTAGTCGCCGTGGAAGGTGACGGTCGTGGAGTCGTTGTGCAGTTCGTCGAGCGTGACGTCGAACTCGCTGGACGGCGTGGGCGGCGACGTCGAGTGCCAAGGCGGCGACGTCGGCGTCGAAGAGGCGGTCGAGGCGCCGACCGACGCGATCATCATTGAGGGCGGGGAGTTGCTCGTCGGAGAGGCCGAGCCAGTGCGTGTCGTGGCGTGCGGCCCACTCGCCGACGCCGTAGAGGGGCTCGCGCGAGACGAGCAGGTTGCGGACGAGCAGAAGCAAGGCCGTGGCCGTGGGGACGCGGGACCGCCGATCCTCGCGCGGGAGGTGTTTGCGGAGGAATTCCTCGATGCGGAGCCGTTTGAGGAAGCGATCGAGGACCGGCAAGGCGCCGACCCGCCGCGATTCGAGGGTGTGTCCCTGGGCGTGTGCCGTTTCCCCTGGCCGTCGTGGATCCTGGTGTTCATCCACGTGAGTCGCTCCCGGGAACCTTGCCGCGAAAGAGTTCGAGGCCGTCTCGCGGGCATCCCGAGGCCCGAGATTGCAGGTGGCCTGGCCGCAGCATTCTCCGCCGACATGATCGCCGGGGCGAAAGTGGCAGTCAAGAGCGAGAAAATTTATCGAATTTAGTTAGGTGAAGAGCTTTTGACGTAAATCGAGTCCGGCGCGACTTACGTCAAAGGCCGCGACCGCAAGTCGCGCAGGGAAAGTGGGGAAGATGGGGGCGTGCCATTGACGTGTCGTGGGACAGCGCGAAGAATGCCGGCGGATCCGAGGACGCGACGCCTGGCTCGGTCCTGAGCCCGAAGGATCAGCGTCCAGTGCGTTCGGTCCCGGCTTCCGGAGGGAGTTATCGACTCAGAGGCCGTCAGGTCAGAGAGGCGCGGAAAAAGCCGAGATAATGCAGCCGAGATGTGCGGAAAGTAGGTCCCAAGTATTTGAGAAAGGGACATTAAAGGATTTTTCTTGGATGAATGGTAACATCAATCTTGCCTATTTCAGCAGGATTTTGGCGAACCAATTAATCAAGCAATCGAACTGTTTTTTCCGCTTTAGTCACTGGGACATGGACTGCTTTTGAAACGCTTGCCACAGAGATATGGATTGTTTCCCTTAATACGAGACCGATGACTCTTGGAGTTAGTGCTCTTCTCGCCAAGAAGAGTCAGAGACATGTCTGGCGGACAAACTGAATCCCATGAAACCACAGAAAAATACACTCCGATGAGTTTAGATATCTTAAGAGAGTACAAATTCGATCTTGGATCAAGTTTAGGTTCAATGATACACTCAAAAGAAAATTTGATTTTAATTCATTAGATGGTATTATGCATGCGTTTGATGGAGCATTCTGTTTGCGCGATAAGTCTGGTAATCGCTCTGGAAAATCACAAGAACTGAAATCATGGTTTTTGGGCAAGGATCATGAGAAACTGAGAATTTTGCTGACCCTAACGGATTGCAGGTATTGAAGTGCCGGGTATCCGGCCGGCGGCCTTCTTGTCATCCTTCTTCTTACCAGGGAAGGGGATGCGAGAATGGACGCTCGACCGAAGACCCGGCAAGTGCATCGTGAACGAAAGACCCCCCGCCGCAACGCGCCGCGCGGGGCCAAGCAGATCGTCATCCCGATGACCCGACAGCAGTACGACGACCTCTGGCATCATGCCGATCGCGTGCGGCCGTTCCTCGCGGAATGGGCCCGGTCGGCTCCGGAGTTGTTCCCGGCGGGCTTCGACCAAGGCTATTGCCTGCACGGCTTCGGGCGTGAGTCGCGGAAGCTTCCCGGCCTGAAACTGCGGAAGATCGTCTTGGCCGACGGCACCTCCTACTGGCTTCGCCCCAGCTTCATCACCAGCTACATGACCGGGACCGTCGAGGAGTTGGCGTATCCGTTGTTGCTGGCGGCGCATGGTGTTCCGCCCTGGCTGCTGACGATCGGCTTCGGCCACAGCGACATGTACTGGTATCGCGTCCTCGAGCGGCTGGGGCGAAACAGCCTGGTGGGGACCACCGTCCGCGACGCGGCCCAGTTGCCCGCGCATCTGGCGGCGGACGAGCATCACGCCGACTGGGCCGGCCAGAAGGGCTACGTCGCGACCACCGTCGGCGGCGGCTGCGTCTTGGGCGTCGCGCTGACGGCCTCGGCCGATGACACCCATCTCCAGGAAGCCTACGGCGTGTTCGCGGCCGAAGCGCGCGACGTCGAGACCCGCGTACGCCCCCGAGACGGTCAGCACCGACGGCTGGGCAGCGACGCGGAACGCGTTCCAGGCGTTGTTCCCCCTGATCACGGTGGTGCTCTGTTTCCTGCACGGGTTCCTGAAGATCCGCGACCGCTGCCGCAAGGCCCATGAACTGCACCGTCGGGTGTGGGACGTGTACCGTGCCGCCACCGCGGAGGAGTTTCGACGGCTGATGAACGAGCTTCAGCAGTGGTGTGCCACGCAAACCTGGACCGCCCCGGTGCGCGAGATGCTGACGAAGCTGTGGAACAAGACGGAGTCCTACGTGGTGGCCTATGCCCATCCGGGATGCCATCGCACGAGCAACGCGGTGGACCGCCCGATGAACCGGCTGTGCCGACTGATGTATGCAAGCCGGGGCTTGCACGGCCATCAAGCTCGTCCGAGTTCCGGCTGCGGGGCTGGGCCTTGCTGCTGAACTTTCGCCCCTATGCCCCGCGGAGCAACCGACCCCGCACCCACGACAGTCCCGCCCATCGACTCAACGGCAAACGCTACCATGAACATTGGCTCCACAACCTCATGGCGTCCACCTCACTGATGGGCTTCAGAAACCGCGAACCTGCAATCCGGTAGAGTCAGGAATTTTGGAAGCTGTTCGTCATCTATTCGTGCATAGGGCGGGGCGGGCTGATCGGTCTTCTTTGGAGCGAGTGGAAGGCCGATATCCGGCTTTTGCGGGATTGAAGGTGGACGATTCGGTGTTGCTTGATGGTGCCATCGTCGTGGATCTGATCGGGGCCTCTGCAAGACGGGCGATAGCTTTGATCGAAGGAGTAGACAGGTGGCTTGCGAAACCGGAATAAAGGACATATCAGAATGTATTCTCGAAATGGCCTGCGATGAATGCAGTGGCAATGGGGGTATCGTTGATAGTTATTCGAGATCGCGTTACCCTTGCGCTTCATGTCGATGGAACCGGATTAATTCTTACAGATCTTGGCAATAAAGTATTTTCATTTCTTCAACGTTCATCAGATCGAATTCGGTTCCGTTCTCAGCCGTCGTGGCCGATCGAATAAGAAAACCACTGCACATCCCAACCTCTCCGATCAGCCTCTCTAAAGTCCCGAAAGTTCCGTTGTCACCTTCGCGGCCATTGCGGCTGTCTGCCGTAAGTTCCCGCGAAAAAATAACTTGAGCAATTATTTCTTGGGACGGATCGTGTAATTCCACTCCCCATGAAACTTGGCCGGGGTCATTTTGACGCCTGCGGCCAGTTCCTCGTCGCTGACCTCGATCCCCGTTTCATAGTCCGCTGGTATCCAAGGCCGCACGGACCGTCAGCCCGGTCTTCGTCGTGGTGCTCCCGATCAGATTCACGATCACCTCGTAACTGGTCAGCGGACGGCCTCGCCAGTTCTTGGTGATGAAGCAGAACAGGCGATGTTCGATCTTGTTCCACTTGCTGGTTCCAGGCGGGAAATGGCACACCGCAAGCGCCAGGCCCAGTTCGTTCGCCAGACCCTGCAGCGGCCACCTTCCACAGGCGGTTGCGGCTGCTGTTGCTGCCGCCTCCGTCGGCCGTGATCATCAACTCGGTCGCCCGCGGGAACCGCTGCGATCCCATCTCCCGCCACCAGCGAAGGATGCTGGCGGCCGCGAACTGGGCCGTGTCGTGATCGATCCCCACGCTGACCCAACCCTCGTTGCTCGCCAGGTCGTACACCCCGTAGGGAATCGCCTTGCCCAGTTTCTTGTCCGGGAAGTCGTGGACGTTGACTTTCTCAGGCTCCCCTTTCGGCTGCCATTCCTGGCCGCGTTCTTGAATTCCCCGACCAATTCCTTCTTTTTCGTGTCCACCGACACGACCGGCTGCCGTCGCTTCTGAAAGCCATCGACGCTGGCGGTTGATGTGCTCGAACTGGGCGTTGCGGTCCGGGTTCGACGCGCCCTCCTTCGTCTTGCGATTGGCCTGCAAGCTGTAGCCCGCGAGCTTCAGGAGGTGGCAACCGTGCGGTCCGTCACGGGGTGGTGTTGTCGCTGAAGTTCCTCGGCCAACTTGCTCGTGCTCTTGCACGTCCATCGCAACGGCGACTCCGGATGACCGCGCGTCACGGGATCAACCAAGGCATCCAGGGCCGCCCGCAATCCCGGGTCGATTTCGGTCAGCTTCTTGCGCCCGCCGCCCAAACTGCGGACCCGCGACGGCGACAGGCTCATCGGGGTGTGCCCGGCGATGTTCCAGTTCGCGTATTCCCGCGTGATCGTGTTCCTTGCCAAGCCCGTGGCGATAGCGACGGTCGAGACGCCGCCCCAACCCAATGCCCCGGCTTCGGTGGCGGCCCACTGTCTTCGCATGCGCTCGTCCATCATCGGGGCCAAGGCGAGGAATTTCTCTCGAACCCGTTCCGTCGTGTTCGCGTCTCGCATGCGACCACGATGCGAATGACACCAATCCTGGCAACCGGAATTTGCACAGGTTATTTTTTCGCGGTTCCTAAGTTCGGGTTTCGCACATCTGGCATACGGACGATGAACACATCGCCCGCACTCGATGGGGCGTTTTCGAGGCTCCTTGACGCGCCCGTAGGCGGCGATCGCCTGCCGCGGGACGTCGATCAGGCCGCGCGGCTGACGAACTCGATAAGCTGCGCAAGCGGGGTTTCTTGACCCTCCCGCTCCCAATCCACACCCGCGAATTGACCCCGCCAGCTCTCCCGCCGCAAGGCCCCCAGGATGTCCGCGTACGACGGCTCCTCCTTGCCCGGATACCACGGACGATCGGGGAACGACAACGACCGATGCCCTCCCGGTCGAACCAGATCAGCGTCAGGCCGTACAGCGCCAGCCCCACCGGCGCCGTCCGCTCGACCGCCTTCGGCGTCCGGTTCGCCGGATCCTCCAGGCCCATCATCTGCTTGGCGTTTTGGTGCATGACCTCCACACTCCAGCGCGCCGCGTAATGGGACAGGATCGTCCGCGCGTCCCAGTCCAGTCGCGTGCAGTAGAACATCTGGTCGGGCCGGCCCCCCTCGGTGTCGCGGACCAAGACGATCACCAGCAGTCGATCCTTGCCCGCCTTGTAGTACAGCGCCGCGGATCGTCTTGACCTGGAGCGTCGCGTGCAGGCCGTACTGGTCGAATTCCAACTCCTCCCAGGGCTTCGCCTCGTCGGCGGCCCATTCGGCCATCGCGGGCAGGCGGTCCCCCTTCTTGCGCGGCGCCCCCTTCTGCTTCGGCCGCGGCGGTGGCGCCGGCTCGTACAGCGCCGCATTGGAGGCGACCCGGCTGATCAGGTCGACGTTCTCGGGCAGGTGCTGGAGCACGCTCTTGCCGCCGTAGGCGCTGTCGCCGCTGACGACGATCTTCCGCTCGGGGAACCACGCCGCGAACTGCCGGATCAACTCCACGGCCAGCTCGGGGCGAGTGCGATGGTTGGGATCGGCCGGGCTTCTTCTTGGCCCTCTTGCCCTTGCCCTTGGCCTCTGCCTGTCGCTTCTTGCCCTTGGTCAGTCCCTGGCGATTGCGATACAGCCGCATGCCCACCGGCAGGGCCCAGACCTTGGTCGGGGACCACGGCGGATTGGGGATCAGCAGCGAGAGGATGACCCAGTCGTGTCCCCAACTGACGTGGGGCCGCTGCGGCTGGAGTTCAGCGGGTCGTGGTGCATGCCGGTGCCGAAGATGGTCAAGCCCCGCCTGCGGCAGAGGGTGTCGTCGACGCCCAGGACGATCGTCCCCTCGGGGAAGAACGTCCGGATCGGCGTCGTGCGCCAGCGCCTCGTAGAGGTCGTCGATCGACCAGGCGGCATTGCTGAAGAAGCGATGGTATCGGCTGTGGTGCCCGCGATGGACGGCGCTGGCGGACTGGATCAGCTCGGTGACGTAGCGATGCCGGAAGGAGAGGCACCATCCGGTGGCGATGGTGAGGAAGGTGGCGAAGGTGGGCGCGGTGAAGACCGAGCGGAACTGGAGTAGGAGCGAGCGGAAAGTGGGTGTAAGCTGCATGAGCGGCCTCCTTGTGGCACGGGATCCTGGTTGCTGTGCAACCCCCAGGATACACCCGTGGCCCAAGGAGGACGCAATAGAACATGCTTATTCACCCTCGCCAGAAGTGCGAAACCCGAACTCAGTGCCGAATTCTTGTTCCCCAGCGCAGGTCAAAGTCCCGGTGCGTCGTCTTCCCGAGATTGACACATTTCGGCTCGTCGCGTCGGGAGGGCTGTGGGAGATGGTTTTCCCACTGTCCGGGCAGTGGTCTCAGCCCGGCCCGATCGGTTCGAGCGCGAAAGCGTGTGAGCTGAGTGACGTAACGCCGCACTGTGATTCCGGGATAGCGGATGTGTGGAAATGAACGTGTAAGCGGGGCCCACCCCGAACGTGTAAGCGGGGCCCACCGGGGTTCTCAAGATGGCCGCTCTGGGCAAGAGCGGTAGCCCGGTCTCACTCTGCCTTCCGGCCCTTCTTCGTCTTCATCGACTCCCGGAAGCGGTAGCTCTCGCCATTCATCTCGAAAATCTGCGAGTGGTGGCCGGGTCACCCAGGGCGGTTGCCCACCCTGGGTTCCCACAGATCCGGGCGTGCAGAGTGACCGCACCCGGTTCGTCATCTCATGACTCGCTGCGCGGCCCAGCACACTGTGGACTACTCGTGCCTTGGGGAGACCGTATCGCTTCTCCAGCGGAGAAAATCCGTCCACGAGACTTGGCCGCCCCGGCGACGCCGCGACAACCATCGTTTCCAAGATCTCCCCGCCCCTCCAGGAAACTCTGGAGGCTGTAGAAGTTCCCGGTGATCCCATAGTAGGCGTAGTGGCCCAGGAGCTTACGCTTCAGCGTCCCATGCTGGGCTCCCAGAGGCTCGTGCCGATGGTTGCCGACACCAGTTCCAGAGCGCATCCAGCGCCGCTACAGTCGGCCGCGGGCCGTCTTCTTCTTCACCACCCAGGTCCCCGCAGTGAGCGGCCCCAGTAATGGGTGAACCCCAGGAAGTCGAACGTGCCGCCTCCGGAGTCCGCGCCCTCGCTGTCGTCGGAGCGATCCGCCTCGGGACTGCGGAAGTCCACCAGGCGGCTCTTCTGGGGGTGGATCGTCAGCCCGTACTTCTCCATCCGCCTCGGCAATACGTCCATGACCCGGCGGGCGTCTCTTCGTCGTTGGCAACACGATCAGGAAATCGTCCGCGTAGCGGATCACCGCCGCATGGCCTTCCAGGCGGGGCCTGACCTCCCCCACGAACCACTCGTCCAGCACGTAATGCAGGAAGATGTTGGCCAGCAGGGGACTGACCACCCCGCCCTGGGGGGTCCCCTCGTCCGGGGTAGCTCAGCTCCCCTTCCTCCAGGACCCCGGCGTTGAGCCACTTGCCGATCAGTCGCAAGAGGACCCCGTCTCGCACCCGTCGCTGCAGGAACTCGCGGAGTCGGCCGTGGTCGATCGTGTCGAAGTACTTCCGCAGATCGACGTCCGCGATCCACCCGCCTTCCACGCTCATCGTCTGGTCCCAGATCGCTCGCAGGGCCCGTCGTGCGCCGATCGGCCCGGGCGGAACCCGTACGAGACCGGCAGGAAGACCGTCTCGTACAGGGGCTCGAGGATCATCAGCACGGCGCGCTGGAGGATCTTGTCTTCCAGCGTCGGGATGCCCAGGGGGCGGGTCTCTCCGTTCCCTTTGGGGATGTGCACACGTCGGACCGGTGGTGCCCGTATGTCCCGGCCTTGGCCCGGTCCAGCCTCGGAGGTTGCCCTCCAGGTCTGCTCGTAATCCTGGGCCGTCTGTCCGTCCACGCCCACGGCCCTCTTTCCGTGTCCGCACATAGGCAACCCGGAGCCAGTCCAGGTCGATCAGGTGGGCCTGCGCCAGGTCGAACGCCTCTGCCGGTCGTTCCCTGGCGAGTCTCGCTATCCGTTGCTGTTTCGTTGACACGGTTTCATTCTGGGCGTCTGTCGTGTTTCCTCGCAGCGGTTCATGAGGCTCCCCCTTCCCTCCGCGGGGTCCCGTTGGGTTGGTTCCCCTGGCTCGACGGTGTCGGGT
>CAWFAF010000029.1:0-41094 GCA_963813575.1 uncultured Planctomycetaceae bacterium | reverse complement strand
GCCCACTTCCCGTCACGATCTTGCGCGTCGGTCCGACAACACGAATGGCACTAGCTTAAGGGCAAGCAAGGCCTGGCCCCTCTGCTGAAGCTTCAGAAGACGAACATGGCTAGACTCTACCACCTATAATGGAGGTAGGAGGCGATTCCTGCTCGTGTGGCCTTTCTCCGGACTGGACTCCGCCGCGGCGCTTCCTGGGTTCGCGCCACGTCCACTCAAGACATCCGAGATCCCCTATGACCACCCTGCAGGAGGTCCGCGCTCGCTTCGCGCGCGACCAGGGACTGCCTTTCGCCGACTCCTTGAGCGAACTCAGCATCCTCGACGCTCTCAATGAGCACGGCATCAAGTATCGCGACCGAGTGTTCAACTCCCGTCACCACCATCTGGGGCTTCCTCAGCCAGGTCCTCAGCGAGGACCACAGTTGCCGCGACGCCGTGTCCCGAATCATCGCCCACCGCGCCGCGGCCGGCCTCAAGGCGTGTTCGCCCAACACCGCCAGCTACTGCAACGCCCGCGCCCGCATCCCCACCGCCGTGCTGCGCTGCTTGGCCAGGCAGACGGCCCAGCAATTCCAGGCCAGCCTCCCCGGCGCGTGGAAGTGGAACGGGCGGAGCGTGTTCATCGCCGACGGCTCCCACGTCTCCATGCCGGACACCCAGGAGAACCAGGCAGGCTACCCACAGCCGGTGGTGCAACAGCCGGGGATCGGCTTCCCGCTGGCCAGGATCACCGTGCTGCTCTCGCTGGCGACCGGCGCCTGCCACGACCTGGCCATCGCGCCGTACGCGGGAAAGGGCACCGGCGAGACCACGCTGCTGCGGCAGATGTACGACTCGCTGTCGCCCGGCGACGTGGTCGTCGCCGACGCCCTGTTCGACAACTACTTCCTCGCCTGCGAGTTGCGCTAGCGCGGCATCGAGTTGGTCGCCCGCGTGCAGGCGGAGCGCGTGGGGAGCCGGACGGTAGAGAGCAGGCCCGACGGCGATATCATCGTCTGGCAGCGCCCCAACAAGCCGCGCGGCATGACGGGGCAGCAGTACCGCAGCTATCCCGAGAGCTTGACCATGCGTCAGGTGACCGTCGATGCCCGCGACAGGAACAACCGCGCCGAGCGATTCAAGGTCGTCACCACGATCCTCGACGCCTCGATCGACGGCGGTCAGATCGGCGACTTATATGAGAAGAGGTGGGACGGGGAGGTCGATATCCGCTCGATCAAATCGACGATGAAGATGGACATCCTGCGCTGCAAGACGCCCGAGATGGTGGAGAAGGAGATCTGGGCTCACCTGCTGGCGTACAACCTGCTCCGCACGGTCATGGCCGTCGCCGCCAGCGAGAACGACGTGGAGCCCCGCGAGATCAGCTTCAAGGGGGCCAAGCAGGCCCTGACGGCGTTCGCCCCGAAGTTGGAGGCGGCGCGGCCGGAGCAGCGTGCGGAGCTGGTGGATGCGATGCTGAAGGCGGTGGCGTACCAGCGTGTGGGCAACCGGCCGGGCGGTGGGAGCCGCGGGCGCGGAAGCGAAGGCCGAAGCCCTGCAAGCGCCTGGGGCATCCTCGCCACATCGCCAAACTGGCGCACAATCGCGTGAAGTGGTACTAGCACGCGGTGCGGCTGTGTGAGAATTCCTTTGGCTGCACGCGGGCCGCGCCGCAAGGAGGTGCGGCACGGGCAGCACTGCGCTCAGCGGCCAGCCGCAGGGGCAGCGGAGGCCAGCCGCAGGGTGAGCTACCCACCCAGAGGCTGGCAACGGGCTCAAGGACGGGTCGCTGTCAATCGCTGGCACCCGGCCACCGCTGCACGGAGGCCAGCCGCGTGCGTTCTCCGCCGTGCACACCGTTTCTGACCGACCACCCCCCTTAAGCTAGTGCCATTCGTCCGACAACACCGACGCATCGAGCACGCGATTTGGGCGCGTTGAGTCGATCAGACGAATGGCGCTAGCTTAAGCGTAAGCCCTTAGAGAGAATGGAGATGTGTTGAAGTTGGCCGGGCTCTTCGCGGATAATATCCAAGTGTGTTCGTTTTACTGGTGACGGGCTGGCCAGTAAACACAGGGACTTCATCGCACGTCAGCACGAGGGAGCCGGGCGATCAACGCGTCTCGCATGGGGGGTAGTTCTCATTCCCTCGCTCATCAGCGATCGCCCGGCTTTCGGGGATTCCCGTGGTTCCCTCGAGGCAAGGTCTTTTGAAGTCCTCGGACAGCGGTTAAGGTCGACCGGGTCGCCTCGAGGGTTTCGTCGGGCCGGAGGGCCCACTCGGGGATTTCGCTATCGGCCCAGCCCGGGCCGCCGTTGGTTCGCGATTCAGCACACTCTATCCATGTCACACACCCTCGAATCGGGTAGGATCAACATGCCAAGTGCAGATCGGATACGCCGGCCCACCTCCGTCCGATCCTCTCGCCGGATACGTCGTGGGAGGCGACCGGCCCTGGAAGCCCTGGAAGATCGGTGCCTGCTCAGTGGGTCGCCGTTCTCCGTCGGGGGCGACCCGGTCGTCGACCCTGCCGCCTTCCGGGTGACCACGTTCGCCAGCGGGTTGAATTACCCCCACGGCATGCAGGCCCTTGCCGACGGCTCAATACTGGTGGCGGTCAGCAATCCCAACAGCGGGTCGCAGAGCTACTACAACTCGACGGGCGAGCTTCTGCGGTTCGTTGACGCCAACGACGACGGCGTCGCGGACGGCTCCCCCGGCGTGCTGTTCAACGGCTTCCCGGGTTCCCTCACCGAGGTACGTCAGGCCGGCAGGTTCATCATCGTCTCCAGCAACCAGGCTGGCCAGGAGGGGCTGTCTGTCCTCCGTGTCGGTGCAACCCCTGCCGACGCCCTGACTCTGGCCGGCAGCATCAACTTCGCCTTCCCTTCGCCCTGGGAGCACACGACGTACGGCTTGGGCGTCCGCCCGACCCCGGGGCGGTCGGGGAGTTACGATGTGTTCTTCAACATCGGCTCCCAGTTCAACGGCATCAAGCGCGATGCGCAGGGGAATATCCTCTTCGACGCCAACGGCCACGCGATCCCCGACCCCACGACGGGCACGGTCGCCGCGAGCGGCCTCGTGACGGGCACCCTGCAGGGAGACTCGGTCTACAAGGTCACGCTCCGCGACAATGGCGGTACACCGGTCTTCTCGAATCTCACGCAGATCGCCACGGGATTGCGCAATGCGGCGAGCCTGGCGATCGATCCCGCCACGGGCGACCTGCTCCTGGACGACAACGGCATCGACGGGACCAGCGGCGGGAACGAGGCCTGGAGTGCGGACACGCTCCAGCGCGTCCCGGCCGCCGACATGGGGGTCAAGGTCGACGACTTCGGATTCCCCTATCACTATACGCTCACGAATGTAACGCCCGGCGGCGCCGGCACGCGGATCGACCTGAGGCCGCCGGATGGCGTGATCTTGCCGCTGGCCGC
This sequence comes from uncultured Planctomycetaceae bacterium, assembly GCA_963813575.1. Lineage (GTDB taxonomy): Bacteria > Planctomycetota > Planctomycetia > Isosphaerales > Isosphaeraceae > Aquisphaera. Next base: position 37,664 of record CAWFAF010000029.1, on the reverse strand, counting down.
ATTCGAGCCGCTCGTCGATCCCAACCTGCCCACCACGGGATCGGAGAGCGAGGGGGCTTCGGGCTTCGCGCTCGCTCCCGCGGGATTTCCGCCAGGGCTGGACGGCGGGGCCTTTATCGGATTCCATGGCGTCTTCAACCAGGCGGGCACCGCCAACGAGGAGAATCCGCTCCTCTACGCCGATCCGGCGACGGGGAAATACTTCGATTTCGTCAACAATGATTGGCCGAACATCGGACATCTCGACGAGGCATTCTCCACCACCGATTCCCTCTTTCTCGCCGATATCAGCTCGAGCGGATCGATGTTCAGCGCACCGGGTGCCGGCGTGATTTATCAGGTCGCCTACAGACCGGCGCTCCCGCCACTGGGCGACGCGGGCTCCGAGGCACCGTCGGCCGGCCCTCCCGGCGTTTACGGCTCATTCATCTACGATCCGACGGGCTCGGCGTGGACGTATACCGGCGGGGCCGGCGTGGCGGCCGATGGCTCCGGCTTCACCTCGGGCAACCCCGATGCGCCGGAGGGCGCCCAGGTCGCCTTCCTCCAGGGCGGCGCCGGCTCGACCATCAGCCAGCAGGTGGCCGGCTGGACTGACGGCACTTACTTCTTGACTCTCGATGCCGCCCAGCGGGCCAACTACCAGTCCCATTACCAGGATTTCCAGGTCCTCCTCGACGGTCAGGTCGTGGCGACCATCCGTCCCGCCGGGACGGCGTACGCGCCCTACACCACGTCCGCCTTCGCGATCGCGGCGGGGGCGCACACGATCACCTTCCGGGGCCTGGATACCGCCGGGGGCGACAACACCGCCTTCATCGACGCCGTCACCCTCCAGCGAGTCCCTCGGGTCTATGACTCCGGATTCGAAGCCCCGACGGCGGGCCCTCCCGGCGCCCACGGGTCATTCTTCTACGGCCCGACCGGTTCGCCCTGGACGTACACCGGCGGGGCCGGCGGGGCGGCCGATGGCTCCGGCTTCACCTCGGGCAACCCCGATGCGCCGGAGGGCGCCCAGGTCGCCTTCCTCCAGGGCGGCGCCGGCTCGACCATCAGCCAGACCATCAGCGGCTGGGCAGCCGGGACCTACCGGCTGACCTTCGAGGCCGCCCAGCGGGGCAACTACCAGATGGGCGGATACCAGGACTTCCGCATCCTGGTCAACGGCCAGGAGGTGTCCCGGGTCCGGCCCGTCGGCACGGCCTACCAACTGTATACGACGCCGGGATTCGCTGTCACGGCGGGGGCGCACACGATCATTTTCCAGGGGGTGGACACGGCGGGAGGCGACAATACCGCCCTCCTCGATCAAGTCTCGGTCGAGTACGTCACCCCAGGCCAGCCGCTGGACGCAGGGTTCGAGCGGCCGTATGCCGGCCCAACCGGGGCCTACGGCTCGTTCCTGTACCGGCCGACGGGCTCGGCGTGGACGTATACCGGCGGGGCCGGCGTGACGGCCGATGGCTCCGGTTTCACCTCGGGCAACCCCGATGCGCCGGAGAGCGCCCAGGTCGCCTTCCTCCAGGGCGGCGCCGGTTCAACTATCAGCCAGCAGGTGGCCGGCTGGGCCGACGGTTCGTATGCCCTGGACTTCAAGGCCGCCCAACGGGGCAATCACCAGACGGGCGGAATCCCAGGACTTCGACGTCCTGATCGACGGGATCGTCGTCGAGACCTTCCGGCCGGCTGACACGACTTACCGCTCTTACACGACCGTGCCGTTCCACGTCACGGCGGGGGCTCACACCATCGCGTTCCGCGGCCGCAACAGCGCAGGCGGCGACAACACAGCCTTCCTCGACGAGATCCGCATCCGGCCGGCTTGAGCCGGACGTGACGATGCGAACCGACAGCCGATCGCTAAGCTCGGAGTCAGTCATGGGGCCATCTTGCGCAGCTTCGGTCCGACGACACGAATGGCACTAGCTTAAGCGCAAGCCCTTATTCAATCTCAGTTTACGTCGATAATCATGGCCTTTTCCTCAAAACTCGCTCAACTGAGCAAGCGATCATATATCCGAAAATCGTCTTTTTCAAGCCGAAATACAAAAGTATACATATAATATTATTTATAGAAACAGCCGTCAAGCAGTAGTCACAACTATAATCGCAATAACAGGTTGCGCCTTAAGCTAGTGCCATTCGTCCGACGACACCGAAGCATCGAGCAGGCGTCTTGCGCGCTCGGTCGATCCGACGAATGTTACAAGCTTAAGCGCAAGCCCTTATTAAATCTAAGCTTACGTCGAGAATCACCGCTTTTTCATCAAAGATCGCTCAATTGAGCAAACGATCATATAACAGAAAATCGCCTTTTTCAAGCCCAAATGTAGAACTTTACATATCAACTTGTTAGTAGAAATGGGCGCCAGGTAGTAGTCGCAACTCAAATCCCAATAACGGTTTGCGCCTTAAGCTTGTGCCATTCGTCGATCCGACCGAAGCGCGTTACCCAACGCTACAGCTCAGTAGCTGCCGCCGCCTGAGTGAGCTTGAAATCCGAGAAAACGAAAAGGCGACGGCCATCTGCTGCAGCGCGAGGTTAGGCCACATCGCCCCAAGCAGGTGTTGCTGGCGGCTCGCCCGCCAGTGTCAACTACCGGCCTCGAGCACTGATGAGCAAGCGACTCTTGACACCTGCCCGCTGTTGATCACGGCGATGGCTTTGTTAATCACGTTGATTCTATCACCCTCAGGTTCAACAACCCGATTGACCTTGGCTCGTTCGACCCGTCGAAGTTCGTGATCGACGGCCAGATGGGTCGAGTCGTTCCCACAGGGATCGAACAGGTCGGCGACCGGACATACAAGATTGACCTGCCTTTCCCGCTGACGGCGAATGGGCCCTACAACTTCACGCTTCTGTCAAGCGCGCTCAAGGATAGTCAGGGCTTCCCGCTCGACCAGAATGCAAACGGAGTCCCCGGCGAGCCGCTGGCCGACGACTATACCTTCACGCTCGTGGTTGATACCGTTCCGCCCTACGTTTCGCATCAGGACCCGGCCGGCGATGTTGCGGGCACGATCGGCCACGTCAACGTCTGGTTCAGTGAGGCGATCAACACGGCGACCTTCACGACCGGCGACGTCACGATCGTCAAACCCGATGGGACGACGATTGCCCCCACGGGCATCCAGAATGTTGGACGGAACGAGTTCCAGGTCAACTTCCCGGCGCAGACCTTGGTCGGGACCTATCACGTCAAGATCGGGCCGACCGTCACCGACGTGGCGGGCAACGGGCTCGACGAGAACGGCAACGGAATAGGCGGCGAGGCAGCCGACATCTATGACGGCACGTTCAACCTCGTGAACGTCGACCTGGGGCTCAGCAACGTGCAGGTCTCGCCGAGCACGCTCTGGGCCGGCGATCCCATGACAGTTTCGTGGAGCGGACAGAACGTCACCGGCCTGCCGCTCGAGGGCAACTGGGCCGATACGGTGTATTTGTCGACCGACAATCAATGGGACATCAACGACACCTTGCTGGCGACCGTCCCTCACACCGGCGGCCTGGCCCTGAACCAGACCTACACTGGCTCGGCAACCGTCGTGCTGCCAGGCGTTCTCCCTGGCAACTACCACATCCTCGTCCGCGCCGACGTGGCGAACCAGGAGAAAGAAGGGGCAGACAAGGCCAACAACCTGGCCGACTCGGGACCGATCGCGATCGGGGTGCATCCGTTGGCGACGGACGGTACCGCGGCCCAAGGAACGCTCACCGCGACTGACTCGAGCGATTACTACTATGTGCAGGTCAATGGCGGGGACGCTCTTGGGCTTAGCCTCGTCGGTTTGGCCGCGTCCGGGGTCAACCAGTTGTATGTCAAACTCGGAACGCCTCCGACCCGACAAGACAACGATTTCAAATCCGTCGGTGACGGTAATAGCCCTCCCGGCCAGAACCAACAACTCGCCCTGACTGCACCTCCCGATGGGGGCACGTACTTTATCCTCGTTTATGGGAGCCAGATCAACGGATCGAACCCGTACCGACTAACGGCGACGACCGGGCCATTCATCGTGACGGGCCTGAATCCCGACAGGGGCAGCAACCGTGCTCAGTCACTCTCCGGGTCGCCGATTCCCCACACGATCACGTTGAACGGGGCGGGATTTGACGAATCAACGCAGGTCGAGTTCATCGGACCTGACGGCACCGTCTATAGCCCAACGCAAACGAATCTGGCCTCCTCGACCGCGATGACGCTGGATCTCGATCTGCCCAACTGGCCCACCGGCACGTATGACGTTCGTGTGAGCAAAGGAACGACGGAGAAAACTTTACCCCAGGCCTTCAAGGTCGCGGAGGGCTTCGGCCATCTCGAAACGAACCTGATCGTCCCCTCAGCCGTCGGTTTCAACATCCCGATCAGACAGACCATCTGGATCGAGTACAAGAACACCGGCGACGCGCCTATGCCGGCGCCTTTGCTGGAGCTGCACGGGGCGTTCGGAGCACGCTTGACAACCGACATCACCGCAGCGATACCTACCCCGGGCTTCGGCCCGCTCCCGGGAACCTCGGACACGATTCAAGTCATCGCCCTGGGTTCCAGCGCAACACCCTGGATCCTTCAACCGGGGGAATCCGGCCGAATTCCCGTCTATTACGTTGGTCTTACTCAGAATGCTCATTATGCGCCGGTCAGCTTCACGCTCGGAACGCTAACAGCGGATGACAATCGGCCAATTGCATGGACAGAGCAAGAAGCCCTGATACGTCCCCCCGGCATCGACGATCAAGACTTGGAAGATTTCTTCCAGACTATACAGAAACAGGTGGGTGATACGTGGGGAAGCTATGTCACATTCCTCTCGGATGCCGTACGCGTGCCACTCCAACTTCAAAATCCTTCTGGTGTTCCAGGTAGCCAGAGTTCCGAACGTTTCACCCGTCACCGTACAGAGTACTTGGAACGCAAGAATCAATTCAATAATACCCACGTGGCTAAGCGATGCTCTCACAACGGTCCACCAAGATGATCTTGATCTCAAACTTCCTCCCGGACCTGATTCCGATTGTCCCGCCAATTATCAGGAACTCTGGACAGTGGCGGCCACGGCTTGGATGAATGCCGACCAGTTTTACAACGTGGTTGTTGCCGACCAAGACGCGCTCAAGCAATCCGCTGAAGGCAGCCTGGGATCGATATTTGCTAACGCGACAAAGGTCGGGGTTGACATTTTCTTCTTCTATTCAGGATTTGAGGTAGCCGGAGATCTCTTCAAGGCGGCGAACGCCACTGCAGACTTTCGGGCGATCTTGGACGCGGCTTCCTCGATCTACGGTAAGCGTCCGAGATAACCATTCTTGCCAGGCTTGGTAGCCTGCGAAGTGGACCAATTCGTCCATTTTCCAGGAGTCTATCTAATGGCAAGAACCCCCAATCCCAAGCTTCACTCCACGTGGCGCGATCGCATTGACCGTCAACAGGCCAGCGGCCTGACGATTGCGCAGTTCTGCGCCCAGGAAGGCGTCGCCAGGTCGAAGTTCCACGCCTGGAAGCGACGATTCCGGCTCATGGCCCACCCAGATCAGTGCCCGGCTTTACCCACCCCATCGACTTTCCTCCCCGTGACTGTACGCCTCCTCGAGCGGCGCTGCCGATCAGCCGCTGCCCATCGAGGCCGACCTTCCCAACGGAATCCGGCTGCGCATTCCCACGGTCAATGAGCACTTGGCCTGCCGTCTCCTCCGCGCTGTCGCAGCGCCAAGACCAACTCCGGAGGCACGCGATGATCAGCCTCTCTCATGCCGTCCGCGTGTTCCTGCACACCCCGGCCACCGATCTTCGCAAAGGCTTCGATGCGCTCTGCGGCCTGGTGACCACAGCCTTCGGCCAGGATCCAACGTCGGGACATCTGTTCTTGTTCGTCAATCGACGCCGTGATCGCATCAAGATCCTCTACTGGGATCGTGACGGCTTGGCCATCTGGTACAAACGACTCGAAGTCGGCTCTTTCCAGATCCCTGCAACCTCCGCCGAAGCTGTCTCGATCGAGATGACTCCCACCCAGTTGTCGCTGATCCTCTCCGGCATCGACCTGAGTTCCGCCCGGCAACGCAAACGCTATCAACGGCCGGTGTCCGAGGCCGAAAATCGGCCGTCTCGCTCTTGAAACGTGAGATCATCATGCTATAATCATTTTGATGAATACGCCAGCGTCATGGCCCACCGATCCGGGCGAATGTCACGACCTCTTAAACCGGCTCTCCCAGCAGGTCGAGGACCTCCAGGCCGCAACTGAGGACTTCCGCGCCGCGCTCGATCAAGCGGCCAAGCTGCACGACCAGACCGTCCAGGAACACCAACAAACGATCGATGAGTTGCGTAGACAACTCGATCTCTACCGCCGCTATGTCTTCGGTCCCCGGCGGGAACGGCTGGTGGAAGCCCCCGGACAAGGGCATCTATTCGAGCTCGATGAAGTCGGTGAGAGTCTGATCTTGCCGCCGGAGCCGCCAGAGCGTGCTTCCAGGGCGCCGGCTCAACCACGCCGATCGCGCAAGCCCGATTACGATCGACTGCCTCAAGTGCGAATCGACCATGATGTCCCCGAGGCCGAGAAGCTCTGCTCGCATTGCGGAGAGCCCAAGGCACGCATCGGCGAGGATGTCGCACGTGTGCTGCAGTTTATCCCGGCCCACTTCGAGCTTCACGTCCACATTTTGCCCAAGTATGCCTGCTCGCACTGCCGTGACGGTGTGGTCGCCCCCGAGCCCCCGCCGCGTCCGTTAAGCGGCTGCATCGCCGGGGCTGGCCTGCTCGCTGAGGTGCTCGTCTCCAAATTCGCCGAACATTTGCCGTTATACCGATTCGAGGATATCTCGGCGCGTTATGGTCTCTATTTGTCACGGAGCACGCTCTGCGATTGGGTCGGCAACGTGGCCGACTTGCTCAAGCCACTGTACGAGCTTGAGAAGGAACTGGTGCGCCTGGCAGCGGTGATCTGGACCGACGACACACCTGTGACGGTGCTGGGCGGCGAAAAGCCAGGCAGCCACAAGGGACGGTTCTGGGTGTACATCGGCCCCGCCGCGTTTCCTTACGACGTCTATGACTTCACGGAGAATCGCAAGCGGGACGGACCTGCGCAGTTCCTGGCGGGGTACGCGGGATACCTGCACGCCGACGCCTTCGCCGGGTATGACGGGATTTACATAGACTCCGATGGCCGGATCTTCGAGGTGGCCTGCTGGGCGCATGCGCGTCGGAAGTTCTTCGAGGCGCGGTCGTCGTCTCCCGGGGAAGCTTCGCTGATTCTCGAGATGATTCGGCGATTATACGAAATTGAAGACCGGTCCCGGCCTCTGGACGATGCGGCGCGGCGTGCGCTGCGGCAAACGGAGGCGGTGCCGATCCTGGAGCGGCTGCGGGGCGAGTTGGATCGACTCTCGTCGCGATTGTTGCCCAAATCGGCGCTGGCCCAAGCGGTGGGCTATGCGCTCAACCAGTGGCAGGCGCTGTGCCGTTACACGGAGGACGGCCGGCTGACGATCGACAATAACGTGTCGGAGCGACGGCTGCGGGATCAAGCCATCGGCAGGAAGAACTGGTTGTTCCTGGGCAGCGACGAGGCGGGTCCGCGTGCGGCGGTGATTTGCACGATCATTGCAGGGGCGAAGCGGCACCGGCTGGAGCCCTGGGCCTATTTGAATGACGTTATCCTGCAGCTGTCGGTGGACGCGAGTCGCGAGTCCTTGGAGCGTCTGCTGCCGGACCGATGGGCCGAGGCGCACCCCGAGCACGTGCTGAGCTATCGCCTTGACGAGTCCCGCCAGAAGGCCCAGCGACGGGACCAGCGTCGGGCAGAGCGGTGCCGCTCGAAATAGAACAACGCGAGACGACTAAGCCATCGCACACGCAACTCCACTCGTGACAGCCCCGCGCAGCCACCCTGGAAGTCCCGGACGCTTACGATCTACGGATCATTTCAGGACATCGTTCACTTCTTCGAGAAAGGTGACGGTCCTGATGACCTTTACGACAAAGTGGTGAATGTCATTGACTTGTGGTCGCAACGTCCAACGAGGCTGATAGTTGCGACACGTAGAACGTGAGAGGGCCCTCCTTCGTACAGGTGGATGGATCGAACCACCTCGTACTTCTTGGAGGACCCTCCGATGCAGCTGCATCACCGACTTGTTAGCATCCTTGGCCGCATTCGACAAGACGTGGCCACGCTCCTGGACAAAGACGCCATCAATGCCGCCTGCCGCGCGGAGAATTACACCTGGAAGAATCGGCTGCTCAATCCCACCAATACACTCCATCTGTTCCTGCTCCAAGTGCTCAACCGCAACACCGCACTCAATGACCTGCCCCGCAAGAGCCATGCGTCCTTCACCGGTTCGGCCTTCTGCAAGGCGCGGCGGCGACTTCCCCTGCGGGTTTTCCAGGCTTGCTCCGAAGCTTGGCGGAAACGCTCTTGCCCGCTCACGGCGCCGACCAGGTTGACCACGATGGTCGCTGGCGGGGCCACCGAACCTTCATCATGGACGGCTCGAGTTGCTCCATGCCCGACACCCCCGAGTTGCAACGGCACTTCGGTCAGCCAGGCAACCAGCAACCGGGCTGCGGTTTCCCAGTGGCCCACCTGCTGGTCCTCTTTCACGCGGGGACTGGCTTGCTCCGTGAGATTCTGACGTCGCCGTTGCGGAGTAGCGACATGCCCCAAGTCGTGCACCTGCACCCCGCGCTGGAGCCCGGCGACATTGGCTTGGGGGACCGGGGGTTCTGCTCGTACGCTCACTTGGCCTTGCTGGGCCTCAAGGGGGTCTTCGGCGTCTTCCGCATCCATCAGAGGAAGAAGGTCGAGTTCCCGCTTGAGGAGCCCCCCGACAGGGACGCGGCGGCTACCTGTAGCCGCCGGCTGCCCCGTTGGCTGTACCGCTTGGGGGCCAGAGACCACGTGGTCCAGTGGCTCAAGCCCAAGCAAGGCCCGGAGTGGATGACCGCGTCCCAGTACGCGACATTACCGGAGCTCCTGGTGGTGCGCGAGCTGCGCTACCCCGTGGGGCAGCCCGGGTTTCGGGTCCGGGAAGTGACCTTGGTCACGACGTTGTTGGACGTGGAGTTGTATCCGCTGGAGGCGTTGGCAGAAGCCGTACCGCCAGCGGTGGCAGGCGGAGCTCCATCTCGCGACCTGAAAACAACAATGAACATGGATGTTTTGAAGTGTAAGACGGTGGAAGGAGTGCTCAAAGAGATTCATGTTTTCGCCTTGGTGTACAACCTGGTGCGGGTCGTGCTCCAGGCGGCGTCGCGACGTCAGCACATGTCGATTGCGCGATTAAGTCACATCGACGCCTTGCGGTGGTTGGGCTCGGCCCACGAGGGCGAAGCGTTGCCCAAGATCGTGGTCAACCCCGACCGGCCGGATCGGGTGGAACCGCGAGCGGTGAAGCGACGCCCCAAGGAGTACGATCGGCTGAACCGACCGCGCGCGGAACTGCGCAGGCGGCTACTGGAAGGGAAGGCCGTCGCGTAAGGGAGTTGAAGATGAGCGAACGACAGAACGGCGGGGGCACGAGAGAGATCGAAGAGGGAGCCGCTTTGTGTCCGTTTTGGGCGCCATGATCACATGCGTGCGACCTCATGGTGGATCGGGGAGGAGCGCCGCACCGTGAATTTATACTAATGCAGATGTTTGTCTATTTATCATGCTCGCGATAGGGCATTATGGGGCAGCAGCTTACGATATCTCAATGACATTCGACAAAGTGGTCGAAGTTGCTCACGATTTCGTAGACCTCATCGACAGAACGAGATCGGACACAAGCATGCTCACGTCACTAAAGGACCATGTTGACACCTCAAAAAGTCCCTGGGACAAGATCGACAAAGTCTTGGGATTATTAGGGATCATTGGAGACATAAAAAACACGTATGACTCAGTTTCGGACGGGATCAAGAATATTAAGAGCGCTGATGATCAATTCAACGATGCTGTAAACCATTACCACGACCTTGTGCAAAAGGCTAGCGATGCCATAGACGCATACAACGCGCTCCCACCGTGCGATGGTACGGGAGGTGGTGGAGGCGGCGGTGGCGGAGGAGGTGGTGGTGGTGGAGGAGGTGGAGGAGGTGGAGGAGGTGGTGGTGGTGGCATTCTTCAGCCCCCCTACAACCATCGCGGTTCAGGGAATGCCGGATCACCCGGCTCATTTGATCCGAACGATCTCCTAGGCCCAGGCGGCTTCGGCGATGCCGCCTACATCCAGGCCGATTCCTCGCTCGCCTACGAAATTCGCTTCGAGAACGAATCCGACGCCACGGCCCCGGCTCGCCTGATCACCGTCACCGACACGCTCGATCCGAACGTCGACCTGAGCACGTTCGAGCTGACCGGGATCGAGTTCGCCAACCAGACGATCGCCATCCCGCACGGGCCTGGACAGCTACAGCGCGATGGTGCCGATGACCACGCCCACCGGGGCGAGCATCGTCGTGAATGTCCAGGCCAGCCTGGACCGACTCGACCCGCACGCTCAGCCTGGTGCTCCAGGCCCTCGACCCGGCCACGGGCTGGTACTCGGACGACCCGCTCGTCGGCCTGCTCTACCCCGAGGACGGCACGAACCGGGGCGTGGGCTCGATCAGCTACCTGGTCAAGCCGATGGCCGGGCTGCCCTCCGGAACGGTGATCCAGAACCAGGCCAAGATCGTCTTCGACTACAACGACCCGATCAACACGCCGCTGGTCAAGAACACGCTCGACGCCGGCACGCCGACCAGCCAGGTCGACCCGCTGCCGGCCACGACGACCGACACGACGTTCCCGGTCTCCTGGTCGGGCCAGGACGAGGCCAACGGCTCGGGCATCGCCAGCTACGACCTCTACGTCTCGGTCGACGGCGGATCGTTCTTCCCGCTCCTGACCGCGACGACCGACACCTCGACCAACTTCACCGGCCTGCCGGGCCACACCTACGCCTTCTACACCCTCGCCCGCGACAACGTCGGCCATGTCGAGAGCCGCGCCGGCCACGCCCGACGCCACCACGACGATCCTGGTCACGACCACGGTGAGTGCCGCCGGTCCCGATCAGACGGCGAACGAAGGGGCCGCGGTCGGCATTCCCGGCGCCGCTTACACCTCCCTGGACGATGCCTCCCACCTGAACATGACCGATCGCCTGGGGCGACGGCATCGACCGAGGCCGGGACGCTGGTTCCCGGCACCAACGGGGGAACGATCGCCAACACGCACCGCTATGCCGACAACGGCACGTACACGATCACGCTGACCCTGACGGATTCCGCCGGCACCACCGTTCAGGACAGCGCCCAGGTCACGGTCGCGAACGTCGCCCCCACGGCGACGCTGAAGAGCGGCGGGGCCGTCAATGAAGGCTCGGCCGGGAGCGTGAGCTTCGTCAATCCGTTCGATCCCTCGTCGGCCGACACCGCCGCCGGCTTCCGCTACAGCTTCGACTTCAACAACGACGGCACGTTCGAGGTCGTCGAACAGCACCTCGCCCACCGCCACCGTCCCCGCCGCGTTACCTGGCCGACGGCCCCAGCACCCGCACGATCCACGGCCGGATCGCCGACAAGGACGGCGGGATTCACCGACTACACGACCACGATCAGGTGCAGAACGTCGCGCCGACGGTCAGCGCCGGCGGCGGTGTCGACGATCGCACCCGGCACGACGGTCAGCCGCATCGGCTCGTTCGCCGATCCCGGCGCCGACACGTGGAGCGCCACGGTCGATTACGGCGATGGGTCCGGACCCCATCCGCTGGCCCTCAACCCGGACAAGACGTTCGCGCTCGGCCACACCTATTCGAGCCCCGGCTCGTTCGCGGTGACCGTCTGGGTGGCCGACAAGGACGGCGCCGTGGGCACCGGCTCGTTCTCGGTCTACGTCCTGCCGACTGCCGGTGACCGTCACGTCGGTGAGGATCGCGACGGTCAAGCTCGGCACCGGGAAGAAGGCCAAGAAGACCACCGGGCTCGTGCTCCAGTTCAGCGGCGCACTCAACCCGGCCCAGGCGCAGAGCCTGGCCGCCTTACCACCTGCTCTCCGGCACGGTCAAGAAGGGCCGCACGACGTACAACAAGAACGTGCCGCTGTCGTCGGCCCTCTACAGTGCGTCGGCGAACACCGTCACCCTGATCCCCAGGAGCAAGCTCAACCTGGCGCAGCCCGAGCAGCTCAGGATCACCGCGGCCTTGCTGACCGACACCTATCGGCCGCCCCATCGACGGCAACCACGACGGCCAGCCCGGCGGCGACTTCGCGGCCAACCTGAGCAAGAAGAGCGTGACGATCCTCAGCGCTGTCCAGGAACGAGCCATGCCAACACGTCTGACCAGGGCCGTTGACGCCGCGATTCACGCGCGTAGGCGTTCCCGATTATCCGAAGCGGCTCAACCGCCTGGCCCGGGCTTCGACCTCCTGAGTGCGATAATGCGGGAAGCATGACATGTAGAGAGGGTAATGGAACCTCGGAGTGGGTGAAACACGACTCGCGAACGGCTCTTCCATCAGCCTTCCATATGCCACCGGCCTTGGCGGCGGTGGCCGATTCGGGCTATGTTGGCGTTCGGAAGAGTCACCGCCGCCTTGGATGGAGCTAAGCGGTTGGTGCCTCTCGTCCATCCCCAAACCCACGGTCTGAGGTGCATTACAATGAGGATTTCCACACCACCACTCCGACGGGCTGGCCGGCGTAGGCCTCCAATGCAGACTCCAGCGCCGCCTTGACCCGGGCCTCGGATATCCGACTCGCGAAGACCACGTTGCCGCTGGCGATGTAATAGCTTGAGTTAAAGCATCTCGCATCGCCATAGCTAAGATAAAATCGCGGGACAGCCACGGCCGAAGCCGTGGTCTCCCGCGTCACAGAGATAACCGCTTGCCCGCTCGTGAATCGCCGCTTCATTCCGCGGTCGCCAATCGCGACGGCCGCGAAGGCACCCTTCCAGAGTCGTGACAGTGCGGTTGTGCCCGTGAGGCTTCTCCCTGACAGTCAGCCCGGGTAGTCGCGTACTTCCGTGGTCGGTCGTTATGAGGAGAGATCAGCTGGGCTGCCGCTGGCGTTCAACCAGCGTCTGCATTCTTGAGCGAATTGATCAGCTCGCTCGCCTGCCGGATGGTCAGATGTTAGAGACTCTGGACGTCGTATTCCTGCCGTAGTAGGCCCATCAGGCCAATGTTCTGCCGCCGAGCGATGGCCAGGATCGCCTTGACCTGGCTTTGCGTTGCTGCCCTCGGGGCGCGGGATCGATCGGCCTGGGGGTACGGCGAGTGGCCATTTTCGGTTCTTCTGCTAACTCCATCCCGTATGGAAGCGGTGGTTTGAGCCTGAACCGGTGCAGGGGCCGGCTCGACGGCAGGGTTGTTGTCCGGAGCCTGGAGTCTCGCCAGCTCGTCGTGCACGGCTTGGTGGGCCGCGACATAGGTACCTCGAATCCTGGCCTGGAATCCGTCGAGGTCGTGTTCGAGTAAGCCGGCATACAGCTCCATTTGCAGGTTGCAACTGGCGCCGATGGATCCATAATCGGGTAGCCCCATCTTGCGCGAAACGCCGACGTTGAGTGTCAGTGGCATGGTCTAGGATCTCCTCCTGCCAGAGCTTCGTGTGGGATCAGATTGGGACGCGAGGGCATCAGTCGGCCGCCTCGGTCAGCTTGAGATGTCTGAGCGACTTGAGCGTCTCGCTCACCAGACGGGACTGCTTGCGTTGTCGGCGCAGCCCGGCGATCAGGCGAGCGATGCTCGTTCGTGCGTCGGTCAAGGTCGCATGAAGCGCCTCGGCGTCCTGAATCAAGGTCGCGAGGCTGGTGCCGGGGTTATCGCTTACCGGGTGGCCGTTGCCGTTCGCGGTAGCCGGGGGTTCGTGGCCGTTATTCGGGATCGGTGCTCTCATGATTCTCCTCGGTGTTTTCGGTGCAGTCTGTTCTGACCTGTTGGACTTGTGACTGGGCTCGATTCGATACGGACGACGTTGTCGCGCAGGCTCGAGCGCCGCATCGCCGTTCAGTGGCTGCCAGGCATAGAGCGCGATGCGACTTCCCGGCAAACGATGGGAGCCTCGACGCTGGCGATGCCGATCTCCCGATGAATCCGAGCTGGAAAGCTCGGCTCAGGAACCGGCGATTGGTATTGATGCCGATGGCCGGTCCGGAATAGCTGGAACCATTCAGGACCAGCTCGGTGATCTGAGACCCGACGGAGCCCGCGGCCCTAATCGCGACCTTGCCATTGAGGTCGAGCGTGGCTGGGCTGTTCAGCTCCGTCGCTCCCCGGCAAGCGATCGAGGGCCGCCTCGAGGAAGCGTGCATCCTGAGTGTTGAGCCGAAGTCGAGTCGCCAGGGCGTCTTGATCGGGGAGCAATTCCTCGACGCTCGGAAATCGCGCGTCCTTCCGGATTTCGTGGAACGTCGTCCAGGGGCCGATGCGAAACACGACATGCGAGTCAGTCTTGCCGATACGGATTGGCCGATCGCGAGGAAGCACCTTGCACGCGAAGACGGGCGAGCCTTTGATGAGCAGATCGCCGTCCCAGGGGAAGCCGAATCCGGACCTCACCAGGACCTGGTGACCGTCGCTGGCAACGATCTTGTGACGGTGCCCCGGAGCTGAATACAGTCCAGAGCGTACCGGTTTGAGTCATCGGCGCAGGTCCTGGATGCCTCTTCCAGTGCTTCCAGTACGTCGCCGGAGATGTCCGTCCAGGCCGTCGGTGTCTCGGGAAAGGGTTCGATCTTGCCAAACGGAGTGACCGGATACTCGCGAATCTGGGGAATGCCGTGATCCTGCCAGCGGATCATGGTCTTGTCAGACTCCACCGCCTCGATGACGACCGGAGTCTCATCGTGGGCCTCGAAGTCGGCGAGGGCGTCGTAGCGGGACGGGGATCGAATCGAGCACGCGATGTCCGTTCGCCTCGACGTACTCGATGGCCAGACCGTGGTACCGATATTGCGCCCGAAGTTGCTGGCTCTCGGCGTGCAGCACCAGGGGCGGGAGCGCGACCTCGGTGCGTGATGCCCAGGACGGAGCGGCGAAGCATGGCCCGTAGGCGTCTCGCCGCATGGCGGGTAATGTTGATCAAGTTGAGACCCCTGGAAATTGAGAGTTAGATCTAATCGTGTACATGCGCTTTTGATTAACGTTATTCAAGTGCATAGACGCAATGGCGCACTGATTTATGTTTTCTTTGTCCCTCCCTCAACAGCTCGCGCTTTTGGGCGCCTGCCTCGGCAGCGATCGTGTAGACCTCTTCCGTGTCGAAATCGAAGTAGACGTCGCAGCGATCACACTCGCCCATCGTCTGGGAGCCGTCTGCAGCCGGTCCGGGATAAGGCACGGGTTGCCGGCAGAACGGACAGTCGAGAACGAGTCTCAGATCCTCGGGCTCGAGGTCATCACCGTGGCGAGCTGCCAGGTTGAATCCGAGGAAACGGAGGCTGAGGAGCGGTTCACCGGTGATCCTGGCCACCTGGCAATTGAGCTGTCCCTGAGTCATGCTCGTCTCCTGCCGGCGCAACCGCGCGCGTCCAGGCCCCCGTGCCACACGCACCGGGAGCCAGGAGCGCGGGTAAAGACCGGGCTTGGTAATGAGGTTGAGGAAGGTGATCAAGGCGATCGCGATACGATGTTGAAGACTGAACGCTCAGCCGGAAGTGACGAGCCAGTGCTTTGCGAGCCAGGCCTGTTCGGCTTCCAGGGCTTCGCTACGCAGGTCGAACGGCCCAAGAACCGGGCCGGCAACGGGCGTGAGATCGGCAATCCAGCGGCCCTGGACGTCGGGCTCGACGTGGCTGGCTCTGGTGATGCAGGGGCTTACCGAGCTCTCTGATATCGATGCTCTCGGCGTAGACCGCTCGGATGGTGCCGTCGGGGAGTACCAGGAGATCCATCAGCCGTCTCCCGCCTGCCGTAGCATTGCGCAGGATTCGCCGCCGGGGCCGCTCGATCGAGCATCTCATCCAGCGTGGTCTGGACGCGAGCAAGCTGCGTCGCGACCTCCTGGCGGATCGACGGACCGTCTCGCAGAGTCCTGGGCGGCCACGCCGCGAACCGTTCGCTGAGCCTGGGCGACCAGCTCATCGAGCTGCTGGTTGCTGCGGACGTTCGAGCGATCGGAATCGCTCGAAGAAGTCGCACAGGTTGTCGATGGCCGAGTCGCGGAAAACCTTGGGCGTGCCGTCCTCGTTGGAGCCGGTGATCCGCTCGGTCAGGTGCGCCACCAGCCTGGCGAACTCGTCGAGGAACGCCTGCTCGGCGAGCTGGACCGCTTCCTCGAACCGCGCCTTGACGCGCTCCTGCTCCTGCTGGTAGAGGCCAGGCGAGAGCCCGAGCAGGTAGTCGGGCGGCTCGATGTTCGGATAGTCCCAGCAGACACCGAAGAGGCCGACCAGCGTCGCCGGGTAATCGGCCGGGTTGAAGAGCGTGCCGAGGCGCTGAGCCGCGGCCTGCTTCAGCTCGTCGAAGTGCTGGTCCAGCGTCCTCGACGGCGTCGTCCAGCTCGGCCTTGAGATCGGTCATCTGCTGGTCGAACGACTCGACCTGGTCGTGCTTGATCAGCCGGACGCCCGGCTCAGGGAACGGCAGCGTCAGGCCGCGCCAGTAGTCGGTGATCTTGGTCCTGATCGCTGTGACGGCCCGGAACGCGTTGTGCCTGGTATCCAGCAGCTTCTTGCCGGCGGACAGGAACTGGCCCTCGGCGTCGAAAGGCTCGGCAGCCTGGGCCCTCTGTTCCGCGGTCAGCGTCTTCTGTCGTGCCGAACCAGGTGAACTGGAGCCGGCAGGCGGCCATCGTGGTGCGGAGCCGCTCGGCCGGCGTGGCGCTGTCTGTGCTGGTGCGGCCATTGGTCGATCGGGTTTCGATGCGGTCAAGCAAGGTGCTCATGCAAGTCTCCTGGAGGGAAAGAGTAATGGCGGACCCCAAGGCCCGCCGCGAGGTTGGTGAAGAGTGGCCTTTCGGCCGTTGAACTGTGGGAATCACGTATCCTGATCTGTCAGCAAGGCAACGAGTGACCTCTTGTCCTCGGATGTCAGTTCGCGCAGTGCCGGCTTGATCTGCTCGAGCCGGTGCCGGCTGAGCGCAGTGAAAGCTGTCTCGGGCGTGGGGCGACCACCAGCTCGCAGGGCTCGCTCTCGTATTCCCCCGTGAAGACGGCGGCTTCAACCGCATAGGGGCCGAGCGACACGGAGCAGTTCGTCGAGCGCCAGCACACCACCGGAGGAGAACTCTCCCGCTCCTTCGATGGAGAACACACTGATCTCGGGATCGACCGGTACGAGGGCGACCTCGAAATCACGATCGCAGTGCTCCTTGATCCTGGAGACGATGGCATCGACAGCCGGGCTCGCTCGAACCCGGACCGTGCCGTGCAGGGAATAATAGGCGGACATGTCTCAGTCTCTCCGCGGCTATTTGAATGAGGGGGTTTTGTTCTTGGTGACCAGGATCGAACATGGCAAGCCATGTTTGCTCCTGGCGCACACGTAGTGCCGGGAAGGCGTTATGGGCCGGCCTTCGTTCAACGAGATCGCGACCGCAGGACGAACGGCGAACGGGGAGCCGTTTCTCGCTGGGCCACTGGCCCGGCTCGGGATCGTGCCACTCCGTGATCTTCTTCAGCGGGTTGTCGCCGGTGAGCACTGTGTCAGGGAGAGGTCGAAATGGCGGCTTCTGGTCTCTCTTCCTGGGCGAGCTCGGCCAGCCAGCGGTCGATGTCGCCGGAGTTAATCTCCATCGTCCGTAGCTCGACGTCGGTGTGCCTGATGTAACAGATCCAGTTCAGCTCAACGACGTCGGAGCCATTGCCGTACAGCGACATCACGAGCTGAGTGCTCTCGGTGCGCAGGTTCCCGCTGCTAGGCAGCTTCTCCGTGGAGACCACGAGTGAGTTGATCTCCTGAACATCGAGCCTGTCCAGATCGGCACAGAGAGACTCCTCATAGGATTCGCCCTCGCCCAGCTCGGGGTCATACGACAGACTGCTGGAGCTTGTCCTGATCGGACGGGTCGTCGTAGGCTTCGCTCGCGCCTGTTGCGTACCACTCGGGCTGGCAGTTGAACTCGTAGGTCTCGTAAAGATCCGGGTAGGCTTCCTTTGCCTTGAAGAAGCTCTGCGTGCGTCCCTTGAGAGCTTCGAGCACACTATGGTCCAAGGGGAGGGATGCAAAGAGTCGGCCTTCAGGGACATCGCAATTGCTGTTGACTGCCAGCAAGATGCTTCGCTTGGACAAGATGTGTCTCCTTTCTGGTGATGCCAGGGCGCCACGATAGGTGACCACCTGGACGGACGAGTGCTTTTTCATGTGGAATCAGACGCCAACCCGCTCGTAGCCCAGGGTGTTGAACGCTTCCTGGAGGTCGGCCTCGAAGGGTAACCACCTCGGTCGTCGAGATTCTCGACGCTGCCAGGTCGGTGGTCAGAGAGCCAGGAATAAACCTCGCTGTCCCAGCCGTCGGGGAGTTTGTACTGGCTCTTCAGCCGCCAGCAGGCGTCGACGACGTTGTCGAGAGTCGCCTCATGTTCTCGTTCGGAGTAGTCGCACTCGTCGAGAATCGGAGTAGTCGGCGAGTTGCTCGCGAGAGAGCATGGTAGGTGCGGAACGCGTCGGTGATCTCACCGTCACGGTAAACCCGAATGCTGAACCCATCCACGTGCCCGACCGCCCAGTGCGCATGACTCTCGAAGACCACGTCGGCATTGTCGCCGGTCGTGAAGTGCGTCAAGGCTCTGGCGATGACTTCGGCGTTGCTCTGGTCGAGCAAGCCGGAGTCCCTGTTATGCGTGTAGACGATGGACCAGTTCTTCCGGGTCACGGATATCGTGTCTGCGGTCCCAAACGAAGCACGTCCATGACCTCCAGTTGCCAGCCATTGTGCGAGCGGCGTCCTCCAGGGTCATCTCGCCGATCGTCACCATGCGATACCTCCGTAGCAGAAGGGGTGTTGGATTGCGTGCCTCGGACGCGATGACTCGACGCCGCTCGAATCTTCGGGTGATCAGGATGTCAAGACGCCGATCGTCTTCTGCCTCCTCGAAATGAAGAGACGACAGCCAAACACAGGCTGTCGTCCCATCGACATGCCACGTAATTGAAGGTATTACACAGACCAATCCACCACAGGCTGACAGCCCTTCAGATATGTTGCGTATGGCTCACTGCTTCCACTGGATCGAGACGTTCCAGCCGACGCCTCCGTACAGCTCGACGAGCATGCCTTGAATGCCGCGGCGTGCTGCCTCCTTGTACTCGTCGGCCGATGCCGCACGCTCGATGAGTTGCTGGGCCTCGAGCATCGCCTGCTTCTCCATGGCCTGCCGGTCCCCCAGGATCACGCTGGCCATGGGGATCCAGCTTCGCGACTTGATGTCCCATTGCTGGCTCTTGTTGTGATTCACGCGGGCGGAGATGACCACTGGCTGGGGCAAGACGATCACCGCGGTACAAAGCTTGTCTTCTTTCCCTTTGATTTCTGCTCGGGACATGTCCACACCGATCAGCCCGTCGCCCTGGATGATCCATGAACCCTGAAGCCAACGTGATTCTCCAACCAGTACGTCGGCCACATGCACGCGGGTGGATACGAGATACTGGAGTCGCTCGAGCTGGATCATGGTCGGTCCGGTCGAGCTGAAAGAAGGAGGCGTCTCCCGAATACCGTTATTCAAGCTCCGCAAGACCGAGACCAGTTGCCAGGAGACGAATCCCAGGACACCCAACCCGGCGAGGACAGTGATGGGCCAGAGGCAGATCAGCCGCGGTGACCGGCGCGAGTCAGAGTTGATTGCCATGAGTACCTTCCGCTGGCATCTCGGGGCTTGTAGACCCCTTGTCTTCCTTGGTGTCCGTGGCGACGCCTTTCCATGCGACGCGCTTGTCGCAGCCCGCCAGGAACGTCAGCGAACTGATCAGGGCGGCCCGGATTACCAGACCCGACGTGCGTACCTTGAGTTTGAGTGAACCGAGCATGTACCCTCCCAGGAAGTGGTCTCGAGGTAAGAAGAACGGCGGACTGGTCTGGCCCGCCGTGCACAAAGATGCTGATCGGTGTCTGTCTGTCGGCGTCAAGAAACTGCTCACGAGCTTCAGTTCTCTGACGCGTCTCCACAATGGATCTGGCGGCCGGTTTTTCCGGTCCCGTTGGTGCCGCGCGAGTAGATGCCCGGTCGATCGGCCGACAGAACCCTGCCGCTGGCCCAGGTTCGCAAACGTTCGACAGACTCGCCCGCCGTGATGGCCACCGGCACGATGTTCGCCGCTGCCTCCATCAGCGAAATGTCGAGCAACGCCGCCAGACGGCAGCACGACCGAATCTCGGCGCCGGTGAACTCCCGGTCGCTGGGCCGCTTCTGGCTGGCGTCGAGCCCAAACCTGTCCAGGTAGAGCCGCCAGATCTGCTCCTTCTCGCGCGATCGATGGCAGGTCGAGGAAGAAGATCGCGTCGAACCTTTCGGCTCTTGTGAACTCCGGCGGCAGCTTGGAGACGTCATTGGCCGAGCAGACAAAGTAAACGTCGCTCTCGTGGTCGTTCAGGTACGAGAGCAGCGTGCCGAACATCCGGGCCGAGACGCCGCTGTCGGTCTGGCCGCTGGCCTGGACGCCCGACAGCCCTTTCTCGATCTCGTCGATGAACACGATGCACGGAGCCATTGCGTCGGCGATCCGCAGGGCCTGGCGCGTCCGCTCCTCGGTCATCCCGACCAGCGAGCCCATCAGTGCGCCGATGTCGAGCATCAGGGTAGGCCGACCGACCTCGTTGCCCAGAGCCTTGCAGAACGCACTCTTGCCGGTACCGCTGACGCCGAGCAGAAGGACGCCACGAGGACGTGCCAGCGAGGTGGACGGCTTGCGGGTCAACGTGCGTCGGCAGAACGCCTTCAGCCCATCGAGACCGCCCAGGTCGGCGAAGGTCTCGCCGCCACGATGGATCGTCATCAGGCCGCTCTTCTTGAGCGTCTGAGCCTTGAGCTCCCACATCACTTCTGGCGTGACATGGCCGTGGCGGATCAAGGAGAGCGAGAACGCGTTCTCAGCCTCGACACGGGTCAGACCAACCGCCGAATCGAGGACGGCGTTCAGGGCATCGCCGTCGGGCAATTCGCCCGGCTCGGTGGCGATCGTGCGGGCGATCTGCTGGAGCTGCTCCCGGCCCGGCAGATCGTGTTCGATCACGACGAACTGCCGCTCGAGCTCGGTGGGGATCTGGGTTACCGGGGACAGGACCACGATGATCGTCCGGTTCTGCTTCCCTGCCGAGATGGCTGAATCGAGCGCCTGCATGACCTCCACGCTGCCCAGGAAGCGGTGGAAGTTACGCAGGACCAGTAATGCCGTGCCCTCTGGTGTGGCGAGCGAGCCGAGGGACTTGATCGCGGCCAGCGGGTCAGGTGCGCTGATGGCCGTATTCGAGGCATCGTCGCGGCCGGCGATCGAGAGACCCCGGTCGATGTCCCAGGTGGCCAGCGCCCAACGCTGCTGGCGACATAGCCTGGCAATTTCGACAACCGCGTCGTCCTGCTCGAACGACTGGACCCAAAGGCCCGAGAAGCAGGCGCGCACCAATTCCGAGAGACGCTCGGAAAGCGTCATGAGGAACCTCCTTGGTGTAAGTTGAAGTCGAGGTGGAATCGAGAAAGGATGGGCGAGGACTGATCAGGTGGACTGCTTGAGTTGCTCGTCGACCGACTGGCCTTGATAGAACTCGGCGGTCAGCTTCTCGTCGGTGCGCGGGCCCAACGCCTGCTCGATGAACTTGCTGGCCTCCCTGCACTCGCCGCCTGTGAAGCCGCGCGTCTCGACTTTGCTCTGGCCCTTGGAATCGACGGTGATCTCGATGATCTTCATGCGCCACCTCCGACGCGGATGGTCAGCTTGATGGAGCCGTCGGCCAGAGCCTGCTCGGTAACCTGGTGGCCCTTCTTGCGGGCCTCGATCCGCGCCTTCTCGACAGCGTAGATCTGCATGAAGCGGTCGAGCTGTGCCTGATCGCCCCAGGCTCCCTCGTAATTGTCGTAGCGAACCTGGCCGCTCGTCGTGTCGATGACGACGGGATAGGTCCAGTCGGGCAGCCGGACGATGAGACCCGCAACCTGGTCACTGAAGAGCTGTGCTGTACCGAGGATCGGCGGAGCCAGTTGCAGGCGGCGGCAGGCGGCGCTCACGGCCGCGTGGTCGCGCACCTCGGTCTTGATTGTGACGATGTGTGACAAAATTTGATCTCCGAATCATGTGGTGTAAACGCTAATCCATGTCCAGAGATACATGACGTGTTTTGCATGCGAATTCAGGAACCAACATCTCATCAAAACGCGTGGCGTCGATTCGTTCACCGCGCCCAATGTAATAGGGGAAGAAGCGCGAGTCGGTGAATTACGAGTCGTAAGCCTGCCTGAAACGATAGGCAGTTGGCCTCATGGCGAGTTCGACTGCGACCAGCTCAAAGGCACAGCGTCACAGGGTAAGTAGAGCGGGTGCTGGGGCTCGCCGTGCCTGGTGAGCCGGAGGACATGAGGATCAGGCAAGATCGATCTGACCGAGTTACTCCGATCCAGAAAGGCGCCGTGATTGCCCCGCGCCGCGACGGTCAAGGCCGACTCTTCATTGAGGCGGATCAGCCAGTCGCAGGCCCAGTACAGCGCTTCGAACTCCGTGGCCCCGCGCGCAGCCGGTGGCCGTCCCAGGTCGCGTCCGTCAGGAACGCGCCGGTGATCCAGAGCTGGTGGAACGGCTCGGCCTCGCGCGGCACGGCCTCCTGCCGCAGCTCCGACTAGCGCAAATTACCTGCGGTGAAGGCGCAGATGAGATACCGAGCTGGAGAAGTGGCCGGTGCCTGTCGGTTGATCGGCGCCGGTTCTACTTCCGTGGAAGCTAAGGGAGCGGCAGGTCCGGCCGGAATGCTCATCACGATAACCCGGTGATAAATGGAGTGGTCAGGTTGCGACGAGACCGAACGTGGCGTTCTTCAGATCTTCAAACCTCTTTGCATTATTCGCACAATTCGCAGAATGGGACGTGCTACTCGGTTTCGGCAGATTTTACGAATTTCGCAAATCGATTTGTCATCCCTGGAAACAGCATGGTGTGAATTCGGGCAAGCTGCACCGAAGGAGCTGCCACCTCGCTGGAATCACTACATCCAGAATGAGAAACCTTCCGTGGACTGGATCTTCATATGCTAAGCTGGGAGTGCTAAAAGGATATTACGGCGGCACGCAAGATGCTCACTATTATGTTCTCTTGGTGGTCGCGCATCGTCTAGCGGGTCGGTTCAGAGCGGGGGCACTCCATGTCCATCCCATTACCCGATGCGAGTCAGTTGTCTGACGAGGTTCTTCAGGCGCTACGATTGCGGGCCCTTCGCGGCTGCGAGTTAGGCTACACCGAAACCGAGGTAGCGGAACTGCTTGGACTCTCCCGTGAGACTGTCTCGCGGTGGTGGACCGCGTACGCCGAGGACGGCATGGAGGCCCTTCCCGGGAAACGTACCGGCCGCCCGGTCGGCTCCGCTCGCACCCTCAACGAGGGCCAGGCGGCGAACCTCCGGACGATCCTCAACGAGAAGACCCCTGCGGACGTGGGAATCGCCTCGCCGTTGTGGACCCGCAGGGCCGTCACTGACCTGATCCGCAAGGAATATGGGTTCGACATGCCGGTGCGGACCGTCGGTGAGTACCTCAGGCGCTGGGGCTACACACCCAAGGTGCCCAGTCGTCACACCAAGGATCAGGACCCCGAAGAGGTCCGCCGCTGGCTGGAGGAGACCTATCCGGCGATCGAGCGGCGGGCGGCCCGCGAGGGTGCGGAGATCCACTGGTGCGACGAGACTGGCGCGGCGGCCGACCAGCAACCGCGCCGGGGCTACGCCCGAGAGGGGCAGCCGGCGAGGATCGACGTACCCGACCCACACATCCGGATGAACATGATCTCGACGATCAGCAACGAAGGATCGGTCCGTTTCATGGCCTACAAGCAAACAATGACAGCCGCGTTGCTCATCACGTTCTCGGAGCGCCTGCTCGGCGAGACGACTGGGAAGATCTTCCTGATCGTGGATCGGCTGAAGGCTCACGAGGCGAAGAAGGTAAAGGTTTGGGTTGGGGACCATCGGGAGCGGATCGAGATCTTCTTCCTGCCAAGATACGCGCCGGAGCGGAACCCGGACGAGTACTTGAACAACGACATGAAGGGGGAGATCAACGCGACTGGTCTGCCCGACAACAAGGAGGAACTGCGCCTCAAGAATGCTGGGTTTCGTGATCAGGCTGGTGCACTTACCACAACACGTCCGTAACTACTTTCAACACCCGTGCGTTCAGTATGCTGCGGGTGTATGACATGTGATTATCTTATTTGCCAGGGTAATATGGTTCTGGTGAAATTGCCGGACCATCCCCACGCGTGTGGGGAGAACATCTCGTAAGGCGCTTCCCGTCCCCAAGAGATCGGACCATCCCCACGCGTGTGGGGAGAACGGCGTAACGGTTGCGGGCCTCGTACTCGGCGTCGGACCATCCCCACGCGTGTGGGGAGAACTATCCTAGGCAGTCCCACTCGACCTGCCTGAGCGGACCATCCCCACGCGTGTGGGGAGAACCGAGCCAGCGGCTTCGTGAAGGTGACCGGGGCCGGACCATCCCCACGCGTGTGGGGAGAACCGTGACGCGGCGGAGCTGGAACAGGTCCTGCACGGACCATCCCCACGCGTGTGGGGAGAACACCCACGTCCCTGATGATGCCCTGTACCAAGGCGGACCATCCCCACGCGTGTGGGGAGAACGTGGAACGGGCGCTGAGTGTGGTATGAACCCGCGGACCATCCCCACGCGTGTGGGGAGAACTGGTCGCTCTGACGTCGGCTGCAGCGCCGACGCGGACCATCCCCACGCGTGTGGGGAGAACTCACTCCGTCGGGAGCTAGAAACGTGGTTCCGCGGACCATCCCCACGCGTGTGGGGAGAACGGTTCAGGTGGTGGCGCGCGGGCGTGCAGGGCGGACCATCCCCACGCGTGTGGGGAGAACAACCTACTGGCCGTACCTCAGTTACACGAACGCGGACCATCCCCACGCGTGTGGGGAGAACGCGATGATGTGGTGGAAGGTCCGAATGCTCATCGGACCATCCCCACGCGTGTGGGGAGAACATCAACGCGGCGATCGTCGGCCAGGGCGTGCCCGGACCATCCCCACGCGTGTGGGGAGAACGGGTCAGATCGCGATCAACGCTTGGATCAACTCGGACCATCCCCACGCGTGTGGGGAGAACGGAAACTCTTCAAAGCGTGCCTGAGGATAGCGCGGACCATCCCCACGCGTGTGGGGAGAACGGCTCGTGGGGTACAAGCTGGGGTCATGGCGGCGGACCATCCCCACGCGTGTGGGGAGAACGCATCGCGATCACCGAGGTCCTGGGCACTGCCCGGACCATCCCCACGCGTGTGGGGAGAACTACGCGGGGGCCGACACCGCCGGTACCACCACCGGACCATCCCCACGCGTGTGGGGAGAACAGGGCGCAAGCTGTTCGTAGGTTGGTGCAGCGCGGGACCATCCCCACGCGTGTGGGGAGAACGCGATGCAGATGGGCTATGCGATTCAGGACTTCGGACCATCCCCACGCGTGTGGGGAGAACACGGCGATCCTGACCTGAACAGTCGGTGCCTTCGGACCATCCCCACGCGTGTGGGGAGAACCACTCGTTGCACCGGAATCGCCGCTGTCAAGGCGGACCATCCCCACGCGTGTGGGGAGAACTGGGTGGGCGATTCCGAGGGTTCACGTACGAACGGACCATCCCCACGCGTGTGGGGAGAACTGCGTGGTTCGCTTCTCATGGGGTGATTCCACCGGACCATCCCCACGCGTGTGGGGAGAACGCAAGGCCGGCCCCTGGTCCAATTTCACTCAGCGGACCATCCCCACGCGTGTGGGGAGAACGAGTTGACCTGGATCTCCGCCCTGACTCCCGACGGACCATCCCCACGCGTGTGGGGAGAACTTGCCTGATTCTCACGCCCGCCTCAATCACGGCGGACCATCCCCACGCGTGTGGGGAGAACTTGGACAAGAACGCACGAAGTGCCGATTGCGCCGGACCATCCCCACGCGTGTGGGGAGAACCCATAGCGTGCGTCCTCTGCTGTTTCGACTGCCGGACCATCCCCACGCGTGTGGGGAGAACGCGTCCACGTTGAAGATGAATCCCAGGTATGCGGACCATCCCCACGCGTGTGGGGAGAACCGCCAGAGCGTAGATATGGAGATGGTCAAACCCGGACCATCCCCACGCGTGTGGGGAGAACCGCGAGGAAGCAATCCGTCAGACGTTTGAGGACGGACCATCCCCACGCGTGTGGGGAGAACGGCTGGGACGTGGACGGGGATTACACCCTGGACGGACCATCCCCACGCGTGTGGGGAGAACGCTTCGATTGCCGACGACGGCACGAACTACATCGGACCATCCCCACGCGTGTGGGGAGAACCTCGCCAGCCGTCGATGGTGACCGCGTTCGTACGGACCATCCCCACGCGTGTGGGGAGAACGGAGCCAGCACCCACGGCCCCGGCGATGAACCCGGACCATCCCCACGCGTGTGGGGAGAACAGCTGCTGGTAAACGCTCGTCGTGTCCGTGTCCGGACCATCCCCACGCGTGTGGGGAGAACTTCGATCGGCCAACGTGCGAGCAACTGAACTCCGGACCATCCCCACGCGTGTGGGGAGAACGCCGCCGGTGCCGCTTTCAGCCAGTCACGATCCGGACCATCCCCACGCGTGTGGGGAGAACGTACGGTGCTGGGGGTGATCTTCACGGGCGGGCGGACCATCCCCACGCGTGTGGGGAGAACGTCGCCCCGCTCAGCGCCGCCCCTGATGCGTCCGGACCATCCCCACGCGTGTGGGGAGAACGCACGATCGATCGCGAACTGGACGCGGTTGGACGGACCATCCCCACGCGTGTGGGGAGAACGGCTTTCCGCTCATCGTGTTTGGCTTGCAGCGCGGACCATCCCCACGCGTGTGGGGAGAACTCCGTCACCCTCGACCAGGGAATCCAGGTGTCCGGACCATCCCCACGCGTGTGGGGAGAACTCGCCCTGAGTGAACCAGGTATGGTCGGTGACCGGACCATCCCCACGCGTGTGGGGAGAACGGTCAGCTCGCCCGATCACAGTGACCAGCGGATCGGACCATCCCCACGCGTGTGGGGAGAACACACGCCCAGCGCAGGACGCGATTCCATGTGGGCCGGACCATCCCCACGCGTGTGGGGAGAACGCATGCCCGGCGCGATGCGTGGACCAGGACGAGCGGACCATCCCCACGCGTGTGGGGAGAACAGCGAGAGCGTCGCGGCGTCGAGCACCCACCGGCCGGACCATCCCCACGCGTGTGGGGAGAACTGCTTGGCCGAGGCCGCGTCAGTGCCTGGAGGGCCGGACCATCCCCACGCGTGTGGGGAGAACGCGTAGCCGGTGTTCCGCGATGACGCCGCGTATCCGGACCATCCCCACGCGTGTGGGGAGAACGTCGTGCACGATCGTGGGCACCAGCGTCGCACGGATCATTGTCGGACCATCCCCACGCGTGTGGGGAGAACACGACACCTTCCTCGTAGCAGTCCTAGCATCCCGGACCATCCCCACGCGTGTGGGGAGAACAGCTAGGCGTGACGCTGGAAACCCACAGGAGGCGGACCATCCCCACGCGTGTGGGGAGAACATTACACGAGCAGGGTGCAGAAGTGGTTCGTGGTCGGACCATCCCCACGCGTGTGGGGAGAACCCTGGATTTCAGGGCATTTAAGCGGACCATCCCATGCGAGGGGAAACTCTGGATTCAGGCCATTTACGGGATCGAGCGGTGTCGGCTAGGGATGTCGGCGGTTCCTCCTCCCATTTCTCCGCGACCATCCAAAGACCGCTGACCTCGATGCCCTTTCGGTCGGTTGGGCCGGATGTGTCAATTCTATAGCCTTGGCAATTTGGGTAACTACTGATGATCAGCAGGCCGATGTCGGCGGCGTTGCGTTTGATGTACTCGATCGTCTTCTCGTGAGTTCGGGAATTGAGCGTGCCGACGAAGACGTTCGGGCGCGGCTCAATGAACCACCGTTTCAGCATCCCACGAATCGCATCGGGCGTATCGTGAGCGACGATGACTGTCACTGGATGAGCTCCTCGAGATCCCGGGGCATTTTCTGAAGCAATTTCTCCTCCTCGATGCGCTCTTTGAGGAGTTTCCGCACCAGTTCGCCCCGGTCATCAGGCTGCTGGCGGATCGCCTGGAATGCGGCCGGGTAGGACGTGCTCTCTTTGTAGAGGTCGGCCACGTCGTAGATAAACGGCAGCGTGCCCCCCTCGTGAACGAATCCGAGCGACGGCAAGTAGCCCAGCGAGCAGCACACGGCCGCAGCACACGGCGTAGAGGCTCGCGTTGGCCGCCGAGAGCGCCCGATTGATGTTGTCTGCCAGGTTCCAGTTGGACTTATCGTAATCGCGGCCTTTCCAGGTAACGCCGTATTCCTGGCCGAGCTCGCGCGTATCGGGCTCGGACGCGCAGGCCCTCCATGCCGCGTAATTCATTGATCGAGCGCGTCTGCACGTCCACGCCCGGAAACCGCATCTTGAACATTCGGCGCGCGATCTCGGTGCGTTTCTTTTTGTCGGCCCAAAGAGCGGCGTGATGCCTCGGCTTGGTGTTGTCGTGATTCGGCGTGATGCCGAAGGCGTAGAACCGCATCCCATCCTCACCGATCCAGCAGACCGGCGTGTTGGAATCGGCGCACGCCTTCATCGCCGCGTGCGTGACCGTCGTACCCGGACCGAGCAGGACGGCCGACAGCGTCGCCACGGGCAGTCGATACACAAGCCGGTCCGCGCCGATCCATTTGATGCTGGAGTCGTCCACTTCGAGCCGGCCGTGCTCCAGGTAGATCGGCGTCCAACGGTCCTTGGCTGGAGTCAGTGCCTCCAGCGGTGGTTTCTCGAAGATGGGCATGGGGATGAGGACTCCCGGATTACGCCTGTCGGCTGATCCCACGTTTCATCGCGATGCGACGGGTTGCGAAACGGCGCTCGTCCGGACCGCTGCTGGTACCGTCGCCGAAGCTGACCGGCTGATCGCTGAGCGAGTCCGTGCCGTCGGCGAACTGCTCGACCTCCCTGGCGGTGGTGAACCTTTCGACGGACGTTTCGGCAGGCAGCCCGCACGCGCGCACAATGGCTTGCCACGCCAGCTCGTTTGATCCGGCCAGTCCGGCGAACACCGGAGCGGCCGGGATACAGCTCTTGCGGCCAAGCCACACCCCCCAGACCGGGTCTTGCAGCGCGGCGGCTGCGCGCTCCAGCAAGTCCCGATCGCCATGCAGGATGATACCGAACCGCGCGTCCAGCAGGTATTGCCGGTGGGTGATGACGGCGTCCCTGTTCATCGGTCCGTCCGCCCGGCGCGTGTCCAGCACGGTGTGAAAGTCCTCCAGACGGCGTACCGGCAGTTCGGCCGCCTCGGCGTTCGCCGCAAGCGAGGCACCGCGATGCTGCTCATTCTCAGCGCGGCCAGGTCTGGCAGCGTGTCCCGCTCTCCAGACGAACCTTTGGCCAGGCCCATCGCGGCAGCAGATGAGCCCTACGACCCCGCTCTTGGTCGGATGGAGCCCGGTCGTGCGCCGCTGAAAGCGGCTGGAGAAGCCCCAGGACTGGAGCGGTCCGTCCAGCACCAGCGCGAGGAAGGCTGTCTCAGTCGACATGGGCGGTGATCTCCTCGCAGAACTCGTCCAGCGTCTTGTCGGGGATGGCGGTATCCACCTTCAGAGCTGATCCCCCATGTCTTCTTTAACTGCTCGTGGTGCTTCTTGAGCGCGGTCGATCGAGGCGTCCATGAGGCCGTTCCTGGAGGATACCGGCTTCTCGAAGGCGTTGATCAATTGCAGGGGCTGGCCTTTCTCCTTGACGAGGCCAAGTACGTAGCCCGGAAGCGTATGCGCGTTCATGGAGTTCTTGCGTGCACCCGGCACGGCGCGGATCGCCGCGCAGGAACGTATCGACGACAGACCTGCGCTCCGCGACGGACAGAGGCGCCGAGATGATCTTCATCGGCCAGCAAGCCGAGGTTCAGCCCAGCATAGCGATAGTAGGTCGCCGAGGTGAATTCCAGCGTGCCAGTCATGCCGGCGCCGGCTTCATCGGCTGTTTGCAGATCGTCCACCGCCGAGAAGAAATCGATGTCGTTTTCCGCCTTGTGCGTGGAGAGCGCGTGGCTGAAGAGCCCCGCTCCTTCAAGTGTCAGCGAATGATCGCTCGCCACCATGCGGCCGAAGATGGCGATGTCGGCGGCGTCCTTCAGGGCAGCAGATTTGCACGCCTTGGCAACAACCTTCTCGACGTCCTTGGCGTTGGGGTCCTTCTTCACGACCTCCGCCAGCGATCTGGCGACTGCATCGATTTCCGAGGGTGAAAGAAACATCAGCGTCTTGACTTTGAGCTGTTCTTTCTTCGCGGCGGCCTCATCCGTCTTGGCTAGGTAGTCGCCCACCCGCTTGGCAAGCTCGACGGCCTTGAGCTCGGACACACCGTGGGTACACAGGCTCTTGGCGAGGGGTTCGATCATCAGCCGGCTGCGCTGCCCGGCGAACAAGGCCGGGGAGAGGTCCTGAGCCAGTTCCCGGATTGCCCGCTTGAGGCACTGGCTGGAGACGCGGGCGCGGTTGCGCCTCCGAAGATTGCGGTCTTTGGCGCACCGACGTCGTCGCGATTGAGGCAAGAGACGGGGAACGACTGAAGAATGTGCATCTCGATCAGCTTCATGGGTGGTCCTCATCTGTTGTTTGGGGTGAAATCACGAAGCAGGCGCGATGACCAGCAGGCCAAAGCCAAACGCCTTGGCCGGGCCGATACCGCGTGCGAAGGAGTCATGGAACTTCGCCGGGTCGTTGCACCGTGAGCGTGCCCTCGAACTCCACGGCGCTGTGCAGGCCGCGCTGGCCGTTCTTCTCGAAGTACTCGCGGCCCCGCGAAAAGCTGCGCAAGGTGTTCTCATCGATGGAGAAGCCGCCCTGTACGCCTTTGCGTTTGAGCCAGTCCACAAGCTCCGCACGTGTGCGCAATGGAACGCGACGACCGTTCTTGGTGGGGCTGCCGTCGGGGGCGAGCTTGGGCACCTTCTTCGTCGGGTTCGCGCAAAGCTGGAATGCGTACCGGCTGCGCGTGAAATACGATTCAGGAATCGGCCTGGTCATCCAGCTTTGTGGGTCGTCCGGGCACCAGTCGGGCCGCACAGGCTCGACGGGCGACACGATCAGGAGCCGAAACCCATCCCGCGTGCGGGTCAAGACGACTCAAGAAATCGCGCCGCTTGCCATCTCGGCCCGGGAATGCTTTCCAGACGGCTTGGTGCCAGTCGTAGCTGTCGCGCAGCCGCAGCCGGGCGGCCGTGGCGAAGTCCAGAATGGCCTGTGTGAGGTATGTCATGAGGCAGTCTCCGATGCCAACACCTCAGCCGGCTCCTGAGTCTCTGGTGCGCCCCAATACTCTTGAGCCCACTCGGTCTTGACCCGGTCACCCCAGTACGAGAGGTCCGTGAACAGTTGCTCGTAGTTCACGCCGATTCCTCTTGGCTTTGGCGGCGAGGATCACGGGCCGCAACCGCTCACAGATCTCGTCGTAGTCACAGGCCAGCAACCGGCCGAAGCGGCCCTCGAAGCTGTTGTTCCCCTCCGCAAGGCGGCGGCAGGTCGTGCCCAAATTACCGCTGTTCGATTCGTCGGGGTGGTAAGCGAACAGACCGGCAACGACCTCGATGCGCGGATCGCCGATCCCGCCCACCCGCGCCAAAAGCGGCCAGGCCCGGTGCCGTTGTGCCGGGCTGAGCGCGCGACGCAGCTCGGCCATCGCGCCCCGGTCGTTCTTGACCTGGCGCAGGTAATCGAGAACGACCCCGGCCGTTTGTCTTGGATCGCGTCGACCCTCACTCATTCTTCCACCTCCTTCTCGGCTTCGTCTTCCGCTTGCCCGCTGGTTGCCCCGGCCAATACGCGCAGGCCCAGCGCATACGCGCGAATCTGGCGTGTTGTCTCGTGTGGACAAGCCCTCTCATACGCGTCGCGAGCGGCCCGCCACACCGACTGCCCCCACGCTGTCTTGTGCCATTCCTCATTCAGACCCAGGCTTGAGGGGTCGGCGGCTATCTCCAGCAAACGCGGGACAGAGCCTTCCACGTCGGTCCAGAACTGGGCGATGGCGTTGGACTGGATCTGCTGGCGGCGTTTCTTCAGCTCGGGTCGGTCTAGATTGTCCCCCAACTCCCCGTGATAAACCGATACGGCCCGCATGGCCCGAAATGATGCCGTCTCCGCGTGCCGCACGCCCCTTTCGTAGGCCCTCTGGCGCAGGATCGCCCAGCATCGCGGCGGGGATATGGAACACTGACTCGGCGGTGTCCACCAGCTTGGCCTTGCTAGCAACCAGGCCCCCCACCCAGAGATCGAGCGCCGTCTTCGTCCGGGACATTCTGCAGCGCGGCCGGGCCACCATTGCTGTCCTGGCTTACCGCCTTGACGGTCAGCGCGTGTAACTCCCGCCACGGGGCCTTCTCGATCGACGCCCGAACAAGCTGACGCTCGGGCTGGCCGTTCTTGCCCCTGCGTACGACAACGGTGGCCGAAGGCTCGCGCCAGGAGGGAAAGGGCGCATACTTCGAGCCCATTGGCAAGAAGCAGTGTACGGCCATCATCCGCAAGCCAGAATCGAGCGTGCCAACGGCACCAGCCGCCCCAGGTAGGAACTCGTTGCGTTGCGCTCGGCCGTGGAGTCGTCTGGTCGCTCTGGCATCATCTCCCAGACAGGCTTGCCCCAGGACCTCTCTCCAAAGAAACGATCCGCCTGCCACCTGGTCATCAGGTTACGGTGTACCGTGTCAAGCAGACTGTCGCCCCGCAGCAGCGCGTGGAGCATGCCTCCGGCCACGCAGGGCGCATGGTCGCTGCTGCCCTCTCCCACCGTTGGCGCGTCATTCCATTCTGCAACGCCAATCCTCCCACCGGGCGAGAAACACTGGTAAGTCAGCAGCATCAGGGCAAGCTCCCCAGGAGCGAAGAGCGCGCCCTGAGCCTCCGGCATTGTCGAAAAGAGTCGTGTTGTTTCCCGTGGCCAGCGCGAGATCGAGCTTGCTGGTCGAGGTGCTGTCATCCTCGCCGTTCGCCGCGGTCGCGGACTTCTTCTTGTTGTCGGGTTTTCTTAGCTTCGCGACCTGCAAGAACCGCTGGCCATTACCGAACAACTCGAAGGCTCGTTGCCAGCGCTCCAGGTAGTCGAAGGCTGCCGGTGCGATGCGCGGCCGGCACGATTCCCATTCGTCCCCGTCGGCCGGTCCATCGAGTGCCGCCTGGGCCACACAGATCAGCAGCCGCATCAGGGCGATGCGTTCGTGCGGGCGAACCGCGAGGTCGCGCAGGTCTTCGCCGCGCGCGAAGGCCTCTCGCAGGCTCACCCTCACCGGTGTTCCATCCCGCCACACTGCGGGAATCCACGCCTCAGTCGTAAGATTCATCAAAATCCTCCCGCGGTTTGCGCGTCACGGCCACGCGCTTGATGATGAAGCCTTGATCGGCGTGATAGGAGAGCCCGGTTTCGGTCTCGCTCCCGAGCCAGCCAACGCGCGCCATCGGGCGGAGCAGGCCCACCGCGACCGGCTGCGGGACGTGATTGGTCAACCAAGCCGGCGGGTTTTGCAAGAGCGGCGGCCACGGCCCACTTTGGCAGGCGCGCGAGGTTGCGATGGATGGACTTGGCGGCATCGAAGTCCCAGTCCATAGCGCCGGCTTCCACATGCGTTCCGTCCAGCAAGTGCAGTCGCACCGTCCGCGCGTCCAGCGTTTCGACGCCGTGCACCACGAACAGAGAAGCCGTCGGATAGTTGCTGTAGCGAGTCTGCACTCCCTCGTCGTCCGGCAGGGCGGGCTGCGACCAAACGTTGGTGGCGGAAAGGGCCGTGTCGGCCAGCGCCTGCTTTCGCTTCTCCAAATCTTCGCGCAACTGACGCCACGACTCGGGCTCAGCGGCGTCCGGCTCGGCGTATGTGGCCTCAAGGATGCCCCGCACATCGGCAGGCAGCGTGATAGCCTCGCGACATCGCCATTGCTGGAGCGAGCGGAGCAGCACGTAAGGCGCAGTAGACCTTTGCACTCTTTCCCAGAGCCGCAATCAGCTCCTTGGCCGTCGCCCTGGCAAGCTGATCGTCGCTCAGCGGCAATGAGCGAATCCAGACCTCGGGTCTCCACGCCCGGCGGCCGGGCCCGATCGTGGCGCCACAGCCGGCCGATTCGCTGGAGGAGCATGTCGGTGGGGGCGAGGTCGGTGACCAGCAGGTCGGCATCGATGTCCACGCTCTGCTCGGCGACCTGCGTGGACACCAGAACACAGCCGTTGGGCCGGGTGAGGGAATTCTTGCCCAGCCGCTCCATCCATTCGGCTTCCAGTTGCTCGCGGCGGAAAAACGGAAAACGGGAATGCAAGAGACGCGATCTCCGGCCCCCCCTCGCAACTCGCGCTTTTCAGATCGCGGAAGGCTTCCTGGGCTTCGTCCACAGTGTTGCGGATCCAGAGGACGCACTGGCCCTCCTGGCGCGTGCCAGAATCTCCTCAACGACCGAACGCTGGCTCTGCAAATCGCACGGCGACCGGCTTCGGCAAGGGCGGCTCGCAAGGGACCTCCTGGTGCGGGCTACCACCCACTGAAAGCAGCGGGTAGGCGTCGCTCAGCGGCTCTGCCTCGTCGGCCCCCAGCAGTTGTCGCCGGCGCACCATGGTCAGGGTCGCCGAGAGAACGAGGACAGTACAGTGGAGCTCGCGCAGTCGCCGCACCAGAACGTCGACCAGCGTGCTGGTGTAGAGATCGTAGGTATGGACCTCGTCGAGGACCACGACCTTCCCGGCCAGTCCGAAGCTGTCTCACGAAAAAGTGCTTCGCCGCCACGACGCCCAGCAGCGCCTGATCAATGGTTCCGACGCCGTAGGGGGTCAAGCAGCGCGCGCTTGGGCGAGGCAAACCAGGATCGCCCTGCGCGCACATCGTCGCGGGCTTCGTCATCCGGGCTAGCTGGACGCAGCTTTGGAGGCGGTTCGATCTCGGCCATCCACGATGCACTGTGGGCCAGACGCACGGCCGCCGGTTCGTCGGAAATCCGCTCAACGAAGGGCTGGACCCGCAGGTAAATCCGGTTGCTGGTCGTCTGCGTCGGCAGGGCGAAATACAGCCCGCCTCGCCTTCCCGGCGGCGATGAGCTGATACGCCGCCGCCAGGGCAGCCTCGGTCTTGCCGCATCCCATCGGCCCTTCGATGACATACAACGCCCGGCTCGCGCACCGTCTTGCATCGCGGCGGTCTGCAAGCTGTTGGCCTGGGCGATTTCCGGGAATAGCTCGGCGAAGCCACCCACTTGCCGCGCCGTGGCGCGTCTCCAGTCGATCGCGAGGAGAGCCGACTCGCGCTCGCTCGCGCCTCTGTGCCATTCCCCAGCGCGCGTGCAGAGGGAACCGCCGCTCGTCCGAGCCGATCCAGTCGGCAACGGTGATCAGGCCAGCCACGAACCAGAGCGTCGCTTCGTTCTCGTCCGGCGGCTGATCCGGCAGCGGCCCGAATTCTGCGATCAGCTCCTCCGCCAATCGCCTGCGTTCCGGTTCCCACGGTTCGCGGAGCGACACGCGCTCGCCCTTGATCCGACCATGGTGGGCACCAAGAGCTGCGGCCCAAGGACGAAGTTTGGATTTCCCGAGCAACCCCTGAACGGTGAACTGGCTGACCTTCGCGTGGTCAGATTCCCGCATGC
The DNA here is from genome assembly GCA_963813575.1 of uncultured Planctomycetaceae bacterium. Classification (GTDB taxonomy): domain Bacteria; phylum Planctomycetota; class Planctomycetia; order Isosphaerales; family Isosphaeraceae; genus Aquisphaera. The sequence goes on along the minus strand of CAWFAF010000029.1, from coordinate 1,850 downwards.
TCCATCTCTCTTTCAGGGCCCGGTCCATCAAGTCGTATAGCAGCAGCCACGCCTCACACTTCCGCTGGAATCCCGGCAAAACCTTGCCCACGTCGTGCAGTGCCGCCAGTGTAGCGGCGCCAGGGGGCAGCACGCCGCAGGGCGCTGCATGGCCAGCAGCGCCTCGGCCACGCAGCCGACATTGAGGCAGTGGTCGCGGACGTTGATGCCGGGCTGCCCGTCTTCTGTCGTCTTCGCCCAGCATTCTTCGTGGCGCGGATCACGGTCCATCGCGAACAGCCGCCTTTCTCGGATGCCGCTGAGAGGACCCCTAAACCTCGTCGAGGCCCTTCGTATCGGAAAGAACAGCCCCGCAAGGAAAGAGCATGCGAATTGGCACACGCCGATGACAACTTATCGCGATGAGGACGCCGGCGTCACAGACCCACATCTGGCCGAGTCAGGGATCGGGAAGCGCGCCAGAGCGCCGGTACGGCCCCCTTGGCAGGACATCGCGAGAGCACACGGTCAAGCTCGGTGTGAGAGACGACTTGGCCGCTGATCTTGTAACTGGTCCACCCTCTTGCAATGGCGAATGTCTCTGCGCCTCCGGCTGCCTGGGTTGCTGCAGAAGGATCGCGGCTGCCTGCGCAACGCGGTTGACACGACGGCGCACACCCGCCCTCAGCGACCACATGACCCACCTTTTGCGTCCTCGCCAGCCCATGCGTCGGCCGGTTCTTTGTCTGAACATACCGATAGTAGTGCCGTCCCGTGGTCTGGTCAAGCGATTACTGGATCAATCGCTCGAAGGGGGTCGGACCCGCGCCACTGGCCGGTGAAGGATCACCAGCGCTATTGCGCGGTGCTTACTGCCTAGTATCGCCCGCTGCACGACAGAATGTCTAAGCTTCGGCCGGCTTCGCAGCTGATCTCCAGCGAAACGGCTCTAAAGCTGGTTAAACGTCAACCTATGCTAATAGGCCGTGTACGATTCTAGAGCCGTGGCAACCTGATACGTAGCGCGAATGACAATTGTGCACGAAAGCGGGGGCACCCGGGGGGGGCCTCACCCGCGAGGCGCAGTTGGGGAGAGCCGAGGGCCTGGTCGCGTGTAAGCATTGGCATCAAACGCTTACATGGCGGCAGCGACAGGACTCAAGTGATATGTTTTGCGGTTTCCTCGCTGCACGGTATCAGACTATTCGCGATCTGGTTCTGACTGCTCCCGTTGCTAGTCAGGGGACGGCGATCAGTTGCTGGCAGATCGGCTGTCCCAACAGGGGGCGTGCGCTTCTTCGAGCCGAGCCTTTCGATGGCTTGGCCGACGCTTGATCTGAATTTCGTGGCGGGGAAGCTGAAATAGGACGTACCTTACTCGAAATGAATCCCTTGACCATAGAGTCGCTGGACCACACCGACGGGCCAGCCGAACTGGTCTCCCCGGGTCGCTTCGACGCGGGTTCGATGTAGCTCGATTTCGATACGCTCTCTCGGTTTCCCGATCCGCCCACTACTTTTCCAGCGTCTGCGATGGTCAAAGAGATCTACCAACTCCAACGACCATCCATTCACTGCGCAGTGCTGTGAACGCGCAGTTGTATAACGTTATTCAAGCGCGTAATCTCTTTGGCACCTGTAATCGAACGTGAGTGACATGGATCAACCGGTTATCGGCCGACGAGACGGGCTAGGATTCGATCGTAGGGCCGCTGATTCAGCGTTGTCACAACCAGCCCGCTACGCTACTTTCGGTCATCTCGGGGTGAACGCGCGCAATCTCGCCATGAAGGGGAGGTGTCCGATAGCGGCTACCTTGCTATGGCTTGCTGACGGCTACGGCACCGTCCAGAGAAACGCCTGCCGATCCT
>CAWFAF010000028.1:0-22187 GCA_963813575.1 uncultured Planctomycetaceae bacterium | reverse complement strand
AGCCCATCGTCTGGTCCTCTACGTGTTTGACCAATTTTGGGCATGGGGATCAACGGAAGGCAATGAGGGAACCAGTCAATGCGCTCTGGGTGACAAGAGCCATCCGGCGCCGAGGACCTTCGACGACGCCGGTGGGTATCAGTGCAATCGTCTTTAGGCAGCACGGCGAGGATTTACCGCCGCAAACAGGTCACTATTGATGGCGCGGATAATCTCGCCGGCATTACGAGTTGAGAGTGACTGGTAAACGCCGTAGGGTGAGGTCGTACTGAACACTCCGAAGGTGCCGAAGTTGGTTTTAATATCGGCGGACCAGGCCAGACCATGGGGCCATCCTTTAACGAAAGGATTGTTCAGGTCAGGCTGCCAAGAGTTAATTCGTGGGGGACGACGTGTCAACTGCACCGAATATCGCCTCGACGCAGGGGCAGCGGAAGTGCGCAACGGAAAATCGAAGCCAAACTTCAAGTGCGAGATTATTGCCGCGTAACGATTTGCAGCATGGCGGCCACCGTGGTGGCCAGAGATCAAACCCAAATCTTCAGCGGCTGCGATACCTCGGGCGATGAGAGGCACGCCTCATGACTGGATCGGAGAACGCCCCAGGATCCAGGATGCCCTAGGCATCTTGACCGTTTGCCTTAGAATAAGACTCGACGTGCCGTTCGCCGGGGAGGACTAGCGATCCGATGGCCATCATCGAAGTCAACGACCTGACCAAGACCTATCGCGTCTTCCAGAAGAAGGAGGGCGTGCTGGGGGCAATGCGCGGGCTCTATCGGCGCGACTATAAAGAGGTCACCGCGGTCGACCGCATCAACTTCACCATTGAGCCCGGCGAGATGGTGGCTTTTCTCGGCCCCAATGGCGAGGGCAAGACCACGACCTTGAAGATGCTCTCCGGGCTGATTTATCCGACGGCGGGCGAGGCCCGCGTGCTCGACTTTATTCCGTGGAAGCGAGCCGATCGCTTTCGCCGCCAGTTCTCGCTGGTCATGGGCCAGAAGAACCAGCTCTGGTGGGATCTGCCGGCCGGTGATAGCTTTCAGCTTCACCGCGAGATCTACTCCATACCGCCGGCCCAGTTCGAGCGAACACTTGCCGAGCTTACCGAGCTTCTGGGAGTCGAAAAGCTGACCAGACAGGCCGTGCGCGAGCTATCGCTGGGTGAGCGGATGAAGATGGAGCTGATCGCCGCGCTGCTGCACGGGCCGAAATTGCTACTGCTCGACGAGCCGACCATCGGCCTGGACGTCGTGGCTCAGGCCGCGATCCGGAAATGCCTGCGCGATTATCACTCCCAGCGCGGAGTGACAATGCTGCTCACCAGCCACTACATGCGCGACGTCGAGGCGCTGTGCGACCGAGTGCTCGTGATCACGCGCGGCACGCTCGTGTACGATGGCGCGCTGTCGGGCATCGTCGAGAAATTCAGCGAATCGAAGCTCGTCCGGCTTCAGTTCGAGGAGCTGGCACCGGACGACCTGGGCAGGTTCGGAGAAGTCGTCCGCCGCGAGGGCTTCTTCGCCGACATCAAGATCGAACGGGCACGTGTGGCCGAGTTGTTCGGGGCGATTCTCGATCGTCATGCGCTGGCCGATGTGAGCGTGGAAGACCCACCGCTCGAAGAGGTGATCGCCAAGGTCTTCGAGGAGGCCCGCCTCGGTCATGACGCCGCCTGAGACTCTGGCAACACACACCCTGCGCACGACCGCCGCTCCCTTTGTCCCAGGAGGGGCCGAGCCCGCACCGCCATCGCCCGGCCTGGCCGCGGTCGTGCGGAAATACTCCAAGATCTTCCGTGTCTCGCTCTCGGAGCGAATGACGTACCGGCTCGACTTTCTGCTGGGAACCATTCTGAGGTTCCTGCCCCTGGTGACCACGATCTTGCTCTGGGGGGCGATCTACGAGGGCTCGGGCCAGTCTACTCTCGCGGGCTTCCGCTATCGCGAGATGATTGCGTATCTCCTGCTCACGCACATCAGCCGAATGTTTTCGAGCATGCCCGGACTGGCCGGCGGAATCGCCCGCGACGTGCGCGAGGGAACACTCAAGCGGTTCCTGATTCAACCGATCGACATGATCGGCTACCTGCTGTCGTACCGCATCGCGCACAAAGCGGCTTACATCACAATGTCACTCATTCCTTATGGGTTGCTATTCTTCATCTGCCGCAGCTACTTCGACGGCTTCCCCGATGCGCTCACGATGGTTGCTTATGCCGTCTCGCTGATACTGGCGTTTCTGGTGGGCTTCTTCTTCGAGGTGAGCGTGGGGATGGTGGGGTTCTGGTTCCTGGAGGTGACCTCGCTGCTCTACATCGTGATGACGCTCAACTTCTTCATCTCCGGCCACATGCTGCCGCTCGACCTGCTGCCCCAGCCCTGGGCTGGCATCCTCAAGGCGCTGCCGTTTCAGTACATGGCCTATTTTCCGGCAGTGGTCTTTCTGGGCAAGGTCAAGGGCTGGGACCTGGTCTTGCACCTGCTGCTCGAGCTTTTCTGGGCGGTCTTCTTCATGGCACTGGCCGCGGATTGTACCGGATGGGACTGAAACGTTACAGCGCGTTTGGGGGGTGAGGCCGTGGTCGCAAGCGCGGGCAGGTATCTCCGGCTGCTCTCCCACCTGGGCCGTTACACGCTCAACCGTGAGCTCTCGCTGCGAGGAAATTTTCTGGTCAAGATCTCGGTCGAGGTTCTCTGGCTAGCGATCATGGTTGCCTTCTACCGGACGGTCTTCGCCCGCACCAGCACCGTGGCGAACTGGTCGGAGCCCGACTACTTCTTCTTCGTTGGCTGCTACTTCGCGCTCAATGGCCTGACGGAGACCCTCTTCCTGGAAAACTGTAACGATTTCGCCGAGCTTGTGCGGACGGGCGACCTCGACTTCCTGCTTCTGAAACCCATCGACGAACAGTTCCTGATCTCCTTGCGCCGGATCGACTGGGGCACCGCGCCGAACGTGCTCGATGGGCGCTGCGCTCATGGCGGTTGCCTTATTTCAAAAGGGCTGGGATTTCGACCTGCTTCGCGTGACGGCGTTTCTGGTGACGTTTACCTGCGGCACGGCGATCGCCTATAGCTTCATGCTCTTGTTGACGTCGCTCTCGGTCTGGATGGTGCGCAACCAGAGCCTGATGGAAATGTGGTGGCTCTTCTCCAGCCTGGCTCGTTATCCCAAAGAGATCTTCACCGGCCGCTGGGCGGAACCGCTGGGTAATTTTTTCACGTTCATCGTGCCGATCCTGGTAGTCTCCAACGTGCCGGCCAACGTGATGGTGCGCATTCTCGAGCCCGGCATGGTGGCACTGACTGTCGGCGCCGCGGTCGTCCTGCTCTGGCTCAGCCGGCGGTTCTTCCAGCATGCGCTGCGGTCGTACCGCAGCGCGAGCAGCTAGGGGTGGTCATCGGCGATGAGGCCAGTCACACCTATCCGTGACGCGATGGAGCGGGGCGATCCTCATGCCGCCGAGGAACTACTTCCTCTGGTCTACGAGCAGTTGCGCGAGCTTGCCGCTTATCGGCTGGCCAGAGAGCAACCGGGGCAGACGCTTCAGGCCACGGCTCTGGTTCACGAGGCTTAACTCCGGCTGGTCGGGACCGATCCGAAGAAGCCTTGGGACGGTCGCGGTCATTTCTTCGCCGCCGCGGCAGAGGCCATGAGGCGGATCTTGATCGACCGAGCCCGCGATCGTAAGCGGCTCAAACGGGGCGGCGACGCCGGCCGCGAGCGACTCGACCTCGAGAGCCTGGTCCGCGGTGACGCTCCGCCCGACGACCTGATCGACCTGGACGAAGCGCTGACTCGTCTGGCGGCCGTTGACACGCGCGCTGCCGAACTGGTCAAGCTACGCCTCTTCGCCGGTCTGTCGCTCGATGAGGCGGCCTCGGCCCTCGGCGTCGTCCGGCGCACCGCCGAGCGAGATTGGGCGTTCGCCCGGGCCTGGCTTTATCAGCAACTTAACCCGCATTCGTCATCCTGAGATTTCCTGTCGGGTTTTCGGCCCCGACGGAGCATGGTCTGTTTGAAGGGCATTCCGAGACCCGTGCATCCTGTCTCGACCTGAAAGGCGGGCGCCGATGGAGCCCCACGCACTCGATTTGAAGACAGTTTTCTGCGAGGCCCTTGAACGCCGCGCCGGTCCCGAGCGCCTGGCCTATCTTGACGATGCCTGTCGCGAGGACCCGGCGCTACGAGCACAGGTCGAAGACCTCGTGCGCGCGCATGAGCGCGCCGGCGGGCTTCCTCGATTCGGCTGCCGACGCCGTGACCTCCGCTGCGACCAGCGAGCCGGACGAAGACGCGACGCTGGCGGCTCGGCCCCTGGCCGAAGGCCCAGGCAGCCGCATCGGCCTTTACAAACTGCTCCAGGTGATTGGCCAGGGGGGCATGGGCGCCGTGTTCATGGCCGAGCAGGACAAGCCCGTCCGGCGACGTGTCGCCTTGAAAGTCATCAAGGCCGGCATGGACAGTGCCCAGGTGGTAGCCCGGTTCGAGGCCGAGCGGCAAGCACTGGCGCTGATGGACCACCCCAACATCGCCAAGGTGTTTGAGGCCGGCACGACCGACAGCGGCCGGCCCTTTTTCGTGATGGAGCTGGTGAAAGGGATCCCGATCACCCAGTATTGCGATGAGGCCAGGCTCTCACCCAGGGAACGCCTGGACATGTTCATTCGGGTCTGCCAGGCGATCCAGCACTCCCATCAGAAAGGGATCATCCACCGCGACGTCAAACCGTCAAACGTCCTCGTCACTCTGATCGACGGCGAGCCGGTGCCCAAGGTGATCGACTTCGGCATCGCCAAGGCCACCGACCTGCGGCTGACCGAGAAGACCCTCTTCACCCAGTTCGGTTCGATCGTGGGGACTCTCGAATACATGAGCCCCGAGCAGGCCGACCTGTCGGGGCTGGACGTTGACACGCGGAGCGACGTCTTCTCGCTGGGCGTCTTGCTTTACGAGTTGCTCACCGGCACCACGCCGCTGGAGCGTGAGCGGCTGCGCGAGGCCGGGTACGCTGAGATTCTCAGACGGATCAAGGAAGAGGAACCGCCCAAACCCTCGACGCGTCTCTCCGGATCGGGCGACCGGCTAGCATCGATCGCGGCCGTCCGCGGCACCGAGCCGGCGCGACTGACTCGTGCAGTGCGGGGCGACCTGGACTGGATCGTCATGAAAGCACTGGAGAAGTCTCGCACTCGGCGATACGAGACCGCGAATGATTTTGCCCGCGACGTACAGCGCGATCTTGACGGCGACCCTGTCGAGGCATGCCCGCCGTCGGCGGGCTACCGGTTCCGCAAATTCGTCGGCAAGCATCGCGGAGCGATCGCGACCGCCTCGGCGTTCGCCGGCCTGCTGATCGCCGGTGCGGGCATCAGCATCGCCATGGCGGTGCTCGCCGCGCGAGCCGAGCGAGCTGCCGCATGGAGCGCAACCGTGCCGTCACCGCGGAGTCCCAGGCAAAGGCCGAGGGGGAGAAGTCGCGCCGCTCGGCCGAGGAGTCACAGGCTGTACTCAAGTTCTTCGAGGAACAGGTGCTGGCCGCGGCGCGGCCGGAGGGGCAGGAGGGGGGCTGGGTCGGGACGCGACAATCCGCAAGGCCGTCGACGCTGCCCAGTCCAAGATCGGCGCCGCGTTCAAGGACCAGCCGACCATCGAGGCATCGATCCGGGATGTGCTCGGCTCGACGTATTGGTACCTGGGCGAGCAATCGCTGGCGATCCGCCAGCTCCTCGCGCCTTGGATCTGCGCACTTCAAGTCTGGGCCCTGACCACTACAACACGCTCGAAAGCCGTAATAATCTCGCGCAGTCCTACGTGGACGCCGGTCGAACGGCCGATGCGATTGCTCTCCACGAGGAGAACCTCAGGCAGTGTACGACGAAGCTGGGTCCCGATCACCCCGACACGCTCATCAGCCGCAACAACCTCGCCATGGCCTACCATTTCGCCGGACGAACTGACGAGGCTATCGCACTCGTCCAAGAGACGCTCAGGCTCCAAACGGTGAAGCTCGGTCCGGAACACCCCTCGACTCTCATCACCCGCAATAATCTCGCGCAGGACTACGTGGCGTCAGGCCAGCTTGCAAAGGCGATCTCGCTCCACCAGGAGATTCTGAAGATAAGGACGGCGAAACAGGGTCCGGACCACCCGGATACGCTCACCAGCCGCAACAATCTTGCCCTGGTTTATTGCTACGCAGGTAGGACGGTCGAGGCTATCGCACTCGACCAAGAGACGCTCAGGCTGCGTGCCGCGAAGCTTGGCGGCGATCACCCTCTAACGCTCCAGAGCCGCAACAATCTCGCGCAGGCTTACTTGGCGGCCAATCGAACGGCCGAGGCGATAGCGCTCCAGGAGGAGAATCTCAGGATGACCATCATCAAACAAGGATACGACCACCCCGATACCCTCAACAGCCGCTATAACCTTGCGCTGGCCTACAACGCCGCCGGATCGTTTGCCAAGTCAGAGCCTATCCTACGTGAATGCCTGGCAAGACGTGAGAAAAACCAGCGTGACAGTTGGTCCACATTTGACACCCGCAGCCAGCTTAGTGGCAGCCTTTTAGGCCAGCAGAAGTTCGCCGAGGCGGAGCCTCTGTTGCTCCAAGGCTACATGGGTATGAAGGACCGCGAGGCTAAAATCCCTGCACAATGGAAGAAGAATCTGCCAGAGGCAGCCCAGAGGGTCGTGAGGCTGTATGATTCTTGGGGTAAGAAGGACAAGGCCGCCGAGTGGCGGGCCAAGCTGGAGAAGCCCCCTGTCTCGTCCGATCGCTTGCCCTGAGACGGTATAGCGCTGCGACCCCCCCTGAGCGTGCGGGCCATCTGACAAGCCGCCAAGGGATCTACTGGCGCCACCTTACTCAGCCTGACGACTCGTTTGCTCGACGAGATTTCGAAACCGGGGGGATTCCTTGAGGGGCTCGAGGTCGGGATCTCGCGTGAGGTCAAGCGGCAAGAGACCCGCCTCGAGCGGCACGCTCAAGGTAGTCGAGCGCACGGGAAATCAGACGCGGATTGGTCTTGGTCCGGGACAGTAGAGACAGGGTACACGCGGCATTGTAAAGCCGCTGGGGTGTAGGTACCCGAAGAATCCGCTCTACGTCCAATTCGCAACCCGGGTCGTTGAGGCGGGCTCGAGTCAGGGCGCGGAGCTGGAGTGCATCGGCGAACTCCGGATCGATAGAGAGTGCCCTTTCAATCTGGCCGAGCGCCGCGTGGAAATCCTTGTGCCGGACGAGATACGCCTTACCCAGATAGGCCCGTGCATTTCTTGGATCCAGGGCCAGGGCCCCGGTGAAGTCGTCGGCAGCGCCGGTCTGGTCGCGCTCGAGCCGGGAAAACCCTCTCGCCACAAGAAGTGCAGGATCTTTCGCCGTGCTGCCGATGAGCTGAGTGAAGGACATTTCCGCTTCCTCGTGGCGTCCCAGCCGAGAGAGAGCCTCGGCGTGTGCGGCCAACACGGCCGGAGTTTGCACGCTCAGAGCGAGGGCGCGCTCCAGGTCAGGAAGGGCTTGATCGGGACGACCCAACTCGAGGAAGGCCAACCCCCGGTCTACCCACGCCTCAACGAACTCCGGATCGAGCTCGAGTGCTTGATCATAAGACGCAAGGGATTCCATCAGCCGGCCGCATCGCGAAAGGGCCAGCCCGCGGTTCAACCGGGGCCAGGCGAACTGGGGTACAAGCATCGTGCAGAAGCCGAAATCGGCGGCTGCATCGGAATGTTGACCCTGATCGCTGTGGCAGATACCAAGGGCGAACCAGGTCCAGAACTGGCGTGGGTTGAGAGCGACCGCTCGGCTCAACGAGATCTCGGCTCTGTCGGGTTGACCCAGTGCGAGCAAGAATGTCCCCAGGAGATAGTGATCTCGAGCGGAACAAGGGGCAGTGCGAGCGGCCCGGTCCCGGTCTCGAGCCGCCGCGTCGTCCCGCCCCACAGCAGACAGGAGACGCGCACGGTCCTGATAAAACGCGGCCGGCATTCGAGCGTCGATAGTCCGAGCCACCTCGAGCCGCTCGATCCCCCAATAGTAGACCTGTCGGCGGCTCGCCACTGCTTCTGTTTGCTCGACCAAGACGACGCGGGCACGAACCTCCATCATGAGCAGTTCCGCGAGCTCGCCTCGAAGGGCCGTTTGGTCGTCTCTCGGCAAGTCTTGAAAGGCACGGCAGGAGTCCAGGTCGCCCGCACCTGTTTTGAGGTAAGGGCTCATGACGGTCTCTGCGAGCTGGATTCCCCGGATCACGTGATCGCTCGATCCATCGTGGACCGTGTTCAACAGCAGTTGCGCTCGCTCGAAGCTCTCACGAAAGGCAAGGTAATCGACGCGCGCTTTGGCCCTGCTTGCGTCCCTGACGGCAAACCAACTCGCCGAGCAGATCAACAAAAGGGAGACGAGCGCCAGGATTGCCATGGAAGTCGAGCTCGACATGGCCGGGTGGCGGCGTAGCCACTTGACGACCCGTTCCGCAGGCGACCGTTCCCGCGCATGTTTGATAGAGAAGTTTGACACGTGACGCTCGATGTCTTCCTGGAGTTCGGTACCACTCTGGTAGCGGCGAGCGGGGTCGGGTTCCAGGCAATGTTGAATCATTGATTCTACCGCCGGGGTCACGGCTCGATTCCAGACGCGGACCGGTGGAGGAGGTGCCTGCCGGCTTCTGAGCAGGCTGTCGCTCAGGCCTTCCGTCGTGCCCTGGCGGATCTCGGACGGGCGCCGGCCGGTCAACAATTCGAACAGGATGATCCCCAGCGAGTAAATATCGCTCCTGCCGTTGACCGATCGCGATTCGCCTCGAAAGGCTTCGAGCTGCTCGGGTGACATGTAGAGGGCAGTGCCACCGACTCCCTCAAGGCTGGATCGCTGCTTCAAGTCCAGCGACAAGTTGAAATCCAGCAGCATCGGCTGACCTTCGTCAGTGAGCAAGATATTGGCCGGCTTGAGATCGAGGTGCAGGATCCGGCGCTCGTGGGCGTGGGCCAGTCCACTCGCGAGACGAGAGCCGACCCACAAGACGGCCTGCACGTAAGTAAGCCCCTCGAGATATTTCAACGTCTCGGTCGGAAGAGGAGGGTGCTCCGATTCGGCCTCGGCGGCGATGCCTGGCTTCGCGAGACGAGGGGCTTCCTGGTCGGCGGGACCTTCGGGACGGAAATTCAGCCGAGACTCCCTTTCGGCCTTGTTCTCGATCAGCGAGTCGATCAGTCCGAGCCCGGTCTCGGGCAACGTGACCTGGCTCTTGAGAGAATCGCATACGGCCTTCAGGGTCGTCATTCCAAAGTAAGGCATGCAGACGACTTGAAGCCATTTCGCGTAGTGGATCGAGTAGATCGGCACGATGTTGGTGTGCTGAAGTCGAGCGAGCAGTTTCGGCTCCGCGTCGAGCCGTGGCGAGATCTTGAGTGCCACGGGGCGATCCGCCAGATTCCCTTGATGGGCGAGAAATACGGTTCCGAAGGCTCCTTTCCCAAGAACCTCGATCAGGTGAAAACCGAGGAAGATGCTGCCGACTTCGGGCTCACCATCGGACCGAGGGTGAGGATGAGCCATGGTATCCGGACCCGGAGCATTGACCTGACAACCGACACTGGTCGAGACGTCGTCTTCCGGAAGTGAGGAGTTCGATGGACATCGGGCAGTCCATTGATCTCGCCCGTTGCTCTGACTGGGTTGACTGTTTTTATCCCCAATCATGGCCGGGTCTCCTCGCAAATCGTCGCGGTCGAAAATGAACCACCGAGCCTCCCTCGAAGCTCACTCGTCAGGACGCGTGGGATTTCCGGGAGAGCCGTTGCGACATCGGTGTGACCCGGTACCGGAGATGCAACGGAGTAAGGCGCGGCCCGTTGTTTGATAACAACACCGGGGCAGGATGCTTCGAGGGTTCTCCCATTCCAGCACCACTTCTAGACTTCCTCGAGTGCGCGTAGTGCCAGCATCCTTGCGCGATCCCGGCCACCGAGAGCGCGACAACCGGAGGTGAAAAAAACCAGGGCCGGCCAATCGAAGAATCGGCTGACTCCCCATGACGGGTGGCTGCGAGAGCTCCCGAGCTGATGTTGGGCTGATCAGTGCCAAGACCATGGTTCAACTGAGCAATCCGGGCGACAGGGTAGCCGAAGCTTGGTCGTCCATTCGTCCACGCCTCGGCCCACTCGACAACCGACTCGCCCCACCCGATGGCCCATTGCTGCAAGCCGACCAAGGCCTCGATGGCCCGACCCGTATCGAGTCCGATCATACCAGCTTCGGTGCGATGGCTCGTGGGCATCTCGCCAACAATCGGGTCGGAAGAGAGAGACGTGGATCTTGTAGGCTGGGACAGGAGCAGGGTCAGCGATTGACCGTGCGCAACGCCTCCGAACGCCTGTGAGTCGCCTCGGGGAGAGAATCCCATCGCCAAGGAGCCCGACTCGACTTCCTCGATGACGGGTCGTCCGACCAGGTCACTCGCAGGGCCGAGGAAGGAAACCGCTCCAGCAGGCGCGGTCGATGGCATCCCGCCGATCGATGGCCCGGAAGCCAATCGCGTCGAGCCTGTAGACTCTTCGCGCAGGACACCACCATCTGTTCGAGATAGCGGAGCCGGAAAAAAGGTCGCCGATACTGGAGGTAGTGGAGCCGGCTGCGGGGCTGGCGATACTTGGGGATCAACCGGGGTCGGAGAAGGCGGTGGTGGAGCGGGGCTCAAGGCGGCGACCGAGATCAGCCGGAGCGATAGCGCGGGGCCCTGTCCGACGCCGTTTGCCAGGACGATCTCAATCTCGTCCGCCGCGATGTGCAAGAACGAGTGGACGCTTAGCGATCCCGTCGTAGGAACCTTGAAGACAATGAAATAGACTCCGGGGGACAGGAGTGTGTCGTTAGTGCCATCGAGGCTGAGCGTGCGATCCAATCCCGGCCCGATCATTTGGATGGAAGGAGGATCTGCACTTGACTGGGCTTCAAATTTATACAATCCAGGTACGCTCACCACGACCCGATACCTGGCCGCTTGACCTTCGGACAACGTCACATCGATATTGACGCCGTCGCTTGCGGCCCTTGGAAGCAAAACACCAAGATTGAGCGGATCGCGCGAGCCTCCGCCCACAGCCATGTCGAATTGTCCCAGGACATGAGGAGGCTGACCGTCAGCGATGGGCGAAAGACCGGCAAGGTCTACCAGGCCTCCTTGCTTCGGCAACAGAACGATGTAGTGGCCGGGAGGCAAAAACTGATCAAAAAGAAAGGAGATCTTGGCGTCGGATTCATGGTATTCGGAGACCTCGACCGGCCATCCTGATCCATCCTGGTCAACTACTTCGATGCTCTTGCTCAGGATCGGAGCCAGGTCGCCGAACTCACTGGTGAGCGAGATCGCACGAGAGAATCCCAAGGTCACTCCGGTAGGGTCGGGCGTGAGAGCGTCCCCATGATCGACAGCGAAGCTAACGAGCTGGGGAGGGGTATCCTCGGGGTCGGCCACGACGTGGAGCGTGAAGGGACCGCCGTCCTGAGTCTGTGGGACCGATCCCGCGGATCCCGTCGCCGGATCGTAGCCCCCTTTTGGCCCTGGAAGGTTATTCGTACCTGAGACACCCACGTAATACGTTCCCGGTTTCAGACCGGCAAAGAGATAAGGGTCATAGGGCGCGTCTTGGCGCCCGACCTCGTCGGTGGCGAGAGCCCGGCCCTGATCGTCGAAGAGGGCCAGTGCCGTGTCGAGCGTCCCACCGTCACGTTGCGCGCTCACCTCCAGACCAAGTCGCCAGAAATGGCCCGGGTCGAGGCGGATTTGATAGAGGGAGACGGCATAGGGGTTGCTCTCAAAGTCGAGGGAACCGGTGACGTCTTGGACGCTTGGACCAGCCGTCCCGAGGTCCACTGCATCACCGAGGGTAACTCGAGGCACGGCCACATCGAACTGGTCCACCATGAGATTGTTGACGCCGTCGGTCAGATAATTCCCATCGATGTCCATGATGCTCGATGTGCCAACGACCCAGATCTGGTAATGTCCCGGTTTCAGGTTCTCCAACAGGGCAACGGTGAGTCGCGTCGCCTCTGAGTTGACCGTCAACTCATTGGGGGCTGTGTACCCCGTTGGGTTGCCAGCGGAGTCCGTCTGGAGGACCACAACATCCGAGTCCACCGTATCGGGAAAGATCGGGCGATTGAATACGAGGTCGAGCGAGAGAGGGGAGATGGTGAGCACGGAGTCAGGGGCTGGGTTGATGAGGCGGAGAGACAGTGGGGCTTCCTGCGTCACCGAGCCGACGTCCATGGTCGCACCGTCCGGCGGAGTAAGCGGCTGGGTAGCGCCCGAATTCCCATCGCCAGTGAGAGCAATGCGGCCCTCCAGCGAGTCGAATCGAGGGCTATGCCTCGACTTGGCGTGACGAACGGGTGACAGGCATTGAAACATAAGAGTGGCTCCCTGACCGGTCTTCTGGCAATCCAGTGTTCGCTGCGAACCGATCGATCGGGGCGGTGCCATTCGATTGAAGCCACTCTTGTCAGCAACGAGCAGACGTGTTCCGGGACGCCTCAGGCATTCTGGAGTCAGCGTTCCCAAGAACGCCCCGGCACGTGAGCCTTCAGCTCAGCGGAGAGGAGCTCCAGCCGTCGCGCGGCGGGCTCGACGGTCTCGAAATGCCTCAGCTCGGACCTCGGGTTCTTGGGATGCATAAGGGACAGTAAGGACGCGCTTTGGTTTTCGCTCGCGGAGAAGAAATCCAGGGTCGTCAGCGCACCTTGACTTCCCTGGTCCGTGGGGAACGCGGGACGGAAGATGGTAATTGGGGGCGGCGGCTTCCACAAAGGGGTCCACGGAGCCAAAGATCCCGGACCACGCAAGTCGAGTTCCCTGTCGGCTCGAACGTTGATCATCAGGGCGTCGCCGACACCCGTCACGTCGCCCACGGTGATGACCAGACTATCCGTCGGGGTACTACCGTCAGGTGGAGGAGTGCCGACAATGGTCGTGTTATCTGTACTGGTCGGATCGGTGGTACCGTCGCCAGTGTCGTTCGGGCCCACCACCCCGTTGTCCTCGCTTATCGTCGTTCCAGAATCGTCGTACACCCAGAAAGTTGGAACGCCGGGGATTGTGGATCCGTCTTGCGGAATGCCGTCACTTGTTGAGTCTCCGGCGGTCGTTTCGCTCATCGTGCCGCCACCTTGGTCGGAAGCTTCGCCCATGGTGGTGTCTGGAGCGGTGACCGGAGGCTGAGTGAGCGAGCCGAAGTTCACTTGTAGACCGTAGGCCCCGAAACCCGAGTCGCCGGATGTCGAACCCTTGGCTCGGATATCGTAGACCTGGCCCGCGGTCACACCGTTGATCGTGACCGAGACCGTATCTCCCGTGTTGTAGGAAATCTGCTGCCCGAGCATCGTCGTTCCCGCCGCGTTGTACACCGCAATGGTCGGGGCCAGCAGGCTCAGCTTGGACGACTGCATCCGGACCACCATGTTGCCGGTCGTCGAGGTGGGAACGGTAATCTTGTACCAATCGACGTCGTTGGCGCCGATCATGACGGGCGTGGTGGAGTCGAGAGCCGAGAGCGTGAGCTGCCCGTTGCCGCCAATGTAAGATGAGATATCGTCAGCAGCGCGATTGGAATCATTGGTGCCATTGGCGTCGAAGTAATCGTTCTGGCGGGAGTTGTAGATCGTGCGGATGCCGGAGGTGTCATCGGTGTTCACTGCCTCCTTGCTGCCGTTGTACGCCGGGTACATGGCTGCCGTACTGTCGCTACTATGGCCCATACCCATCGCATGGCCGAGCTCGTGGATCGCCACCGTCATCAGGTCATAAGTCGTTCCGTTGATCTGCCACGATTGCGAGGTGTTGAAGAACATGTCGCCGGCGTCGGTACCCCCGTTGGCGGGGGGAGCAAGATAGGCAAACGCCAGGATACTGCTGTCCATGGCGTAGCCGCCGATCCGGATGTCGCCGAATCGGCTGTCGTTTTGCTGGTTCCCGGAAACTCCCAGGGCGGAACCATTGTCGGAGACGAGCGTGAAGTTGACGTTGGCCATCTTCTGCCAGACCGTGGCCGCCTTGGCGAACTGCGCTTTCCAGTCGGATGTGGCGAACTTCGAGTTCAGCTTTGCCTGCAAATTGCTGGGAACGCCGCCGATGCTCGTGCCATCGGGAACGAAGCTGTACGTGATCAGCTTTGGTTTGGCCCACTGGGTTCCCGTGGTAGCATACAGCAAGAAGCGATCTTCCAGTCCCTCCAATTGAGGACGAAAAACCCTGGTCCTGAGAGCGGTGTGAAAGAGACGACGACGTGCTTGATCACCGGACATGGTGACTTCCTTTCAAGTGAAACCTGGTGAAGAACGAGGAATGAAGAGGTTTGTCGAGCCGCTATCATCGGGGCTGTACTAAGGTTTCCTCTTTCCTGATGGTGCCAGGCCACCAGTCGCTCCGCTGGCCGGGAACATCTTCAGGGTCGTTGACGAAGGTCAAAGCGCTTATGCCGTAAGCGATCAAGTTGGAATTCCATGTCGCTGGCCGGCAAGGACGTCGTCTGCGGGTTTAAATGGAAATGAGACGGTGCGGGAAGGAATTCGCCTCGGTGAGGGTGGGAACGATGTGTCCTGCCACCGCCGATGGCCACGCGGGCGATCGCCGCATCGAGCTTCCGAACATCGATCGGCTTGGTGAGATGCTCCGTAAAGCCAGCATCGAGGCTCAGGGCGACATCGTCCACGGTCCCGAATCCGCTCAGTGCGATGCCTGGCGTGGGATTATTTCTTTTCAGAGTCGCGCATGATATCCAAGCCGCTGCCGTCGGGCAGTTCGATGTCGCTGATGACCAGATCATAGCCGTTCGCTTCGGCCAGCTTGGTGGCTGTCCGGAAATTGAAGGCCGGGTTGACACTGTGGCCGCGCTCTTGGAGCACGCCGGCCAGGTACTGCAGGGTATCGCGATTATCGTCCACCAAGAGGATCCTCAGGGCCTCCTGTTGAGGGCTGCCCTCGAGATTTGTGCCCGGAGCTTCGCTTGCGGCGGCAACGGGATGGCGCAAGGCCCGACCGTGAGCTCAACGGTGAAGACGGCTCCGCAGCCCTTGCCGGCGCTGTGGGCACTGAGTCGCCCGCCGTGGTGCTTCGAGTATCGACCGGCTGATGGCCAATCCCAGGCCCAGGCCACCGTAGGTCCGCTGATGTTCGGGATCCCCCTGCTCAAATGCTTTGAAGATTCTGGGTAGGCGATCCGGTTCGATCCCGATGCCGGTGTCGGACACCTCGGCCAAGAAGGGAACACTCTCCTGTTCGGACTCCGCCACGGGTGAATTCCAGGTGCGGATGGTGATTCTTCCTCCTTGTGGTGTGAACTTGACAGCGTTCTTGATGAGGTTCCAGAAGATCTGTTGTAACCGCGGGGAGTCACCGCTTAGGTGGTGGCTCGTCGCGCCGATATCAAGCCGGAGCTCGAGCTGGCCGTCTCAGCGAGTTCGGCGCGGCAGATTTCGGCGGCATGCTGGATGACATGATGGAGATCGACCGGCGCAATGGAGAGCGTGAGCCGACCGGTCGTGGCTCGAGTCAGATCGAGCAGGTCGTCAATCAACCGGGCTTCGAGTTCCGCGTTGCGTCGGATCATCGCCACGGTGGATTGGACCTCCTTACTCAGATCGGACTTCTCCATCAGATCGGACACGGCGAGCAAGACAGGGGTCAGGGGAGTACGCAACTCGTGGCTCAAGATCGCCAGGAACTGGTCCTTGGCTCGGCTGGCCGACTCTGCGGCTTCCTTGGCGGTCTTCAGCTCCTGGGCGTACCGCCGGCGTTCGGTGATGTCACGGAATGCAACAACCGCCCCGCGGCTTCCTCCGTTCGAGTTCCGCAGCGGACGTGCGTTCGCCAGCACCCATTTGCACTTGTCCGATCCCGGTGGCCGGACGATGATTTCGAGATCATCGACTTCCTCACCTCGAAGAGCCAGACTTATGGGACCCTCTGAGACCCTGATGGTGGTGGATGAATCGACTCCAGCCACGGTCTTGAACATCTCGAGGTTCAAATGGTGCTCGATTGTTGACGAGTAAGGACCGATTCCGAACAGTGTGCGCGCAGCAGGATTGATCGTGAGAGGCTCTCCTAGTCCTCCGGTGACGATGATGGCATCGCCGATGCTGTCGAGGATCGATCGCAAGATCTCGGACTGTTTCTGAAGTACCTCCTCAGCCTGGATGCGCTCGTGCACCTCGGCGTGTAGTGCTCGGTTGGCCTCGGCGAGCTCGGCGGTTCGATCTCTCACGCGAAGTTCCAGTTCGTCGTTGGCCTGGCGGAGCGACTCTTCCGCGTGTTTCTTCTCGGTGATGTCCCGGATGACTGTTGCGAAGCCGAGGAGAGTCGCCGGTCGCGCTCCTCACCGGCGTCACGCCGACGTGCGCCCAGAGCCGCGTGTCATCCTTGCGCCGACGCCAGCCCTCAACGTCGAACTTGCCTTCGGCCCCGGCCGTCTCGAGACTTCGTTGTGGAATCTTGAGGCCTACGTCTTCCGCGACGTGGAACTGCTCGTGATTCCGTCCAAGAATCTCCGAAGCCTGATAGCCGAGGATCCGCTCGGCGCCGACGTTCCAGCTTGCGACACACCCATGGGGATCGAGCATCACAATGGCATAGTTCCGGATGCTTTCAACCATCAACCGAACCCGCTCCTGGCTCTGGCTCGATGATTCGATCAACAGTTGCGCAGTCCCTGGCTCGCAATGGCCCACTTCAGTCGAAGTGGAGAAAGCACTGAGGGTCTCGGATTGATCCCAAACAACGCGGAAGAGCACGACCAGCAGCCAGTTAACCAGTAGCCCTTCCAGACACCACAGAGGTATCCAGATCCACGTGACGGACCCGGACGCGGATCGCGCGAGGAGCGTAGGAAGAACGAAGACGTTGACTGCGAGAGTGAGCGCGGCGACGGTGTGCAAGACGGGATGTGCGACCCTCGTACCGACGCAGAAGACCGCGACCAAGACGAAGGCAACAACAGAGTAATTCTCCCCGAGGAGCGAGACCAGAAGCAACCCCAGCGCAGTGGCGGTGACCGCAACCTCGAGTCGAGATGCTCGAATCCGTCGATCGCGATCGGGCGAAAGGGCCTCGAAGGTCGATCTGTCAACGCCATCCGGATCGAGCCGAGACTGGGCCGAGATCAAAGTCAGCGGATTCGAGATTCCCTGGTGCTTCTCCCCCTCAGGCTGACTCAAAACGGCCTGTGGCGGGTCCATGGATTTCACCTTTGAATCAAACGTGTTCATCATCTGCCCTGTATTGCCACGTCGCATATCGATTGAGGGAACAATGCTGCAGTCGAGGTTGGGTTCGTCCTGAACCGTTCGGCTGCCGTGCTATACGATGTCGAGTGGAGTAGTAACTGAGGGGCTCGAAAGCGGAAAGGCTGAGATCATGAACCTACATCATTCACGTCTTGGTTCGAAGTCTCGTCAAATGTCGATCGATGGGCGCGATCATCGGACAAGACATGACCTTTACCGATGCCCTTTTGAGATTGGAGCGATTCACACAAGGCCGATTCTGAATGGCATCGGGTTCAGCTCTCGACCGGGTTTCTTGGATTGGCCGGTCGTCCCTGACGTCTTTGCACTGGTTGAAAGCCGGATGTGAGACTTCCCCGCAAGTCGGCCCGCTTCGACCACGCAACTTCGCTGCTTCTCTCTCTTCTCAACTTCGAGACCTTCCCAATCTCAACCTCCCCCATGGTCGATTAGCAGTGGTGTTTTTTACGCATTCATATAGATGGAATTCTCAATGTCAAGTTTTTTAAGTCTTGTTGACTCAGGCCGTGGAGTATATTAAGCAACCCTCTTTTAGACTTCAAGCAAAATTTCCTGGCGCTCGCCAGTTGGTGCGCGACGAGAGGAGGACTGCGCAAGATAGAGAGTAGTGACTTTCCCGCTCCCGATCGATTAAAAAACGCACGATGGACCCCCCCATAGTACCAGTATGGAGAGACACCGTGCGTCACACCAACGACCTCAAGACTACCATCGCCGTCGGCCCCGTCAACTGCGTCGATCAGATGCTCTCGCTCGAACTGGGGTTGGAGATGGCCTTGCCCATGCCCAATCAAGACGAGCACCTCCCCGACCAGATCGAAGCGTTCGTTCATCAGGCCGGTCTCGAAATCCAGCGCCGGCTCTTCCAAGTTCTCATGGAGAAGGCCGACCACGAACTGGTCCTTTTGCACCGGCACGGCGACGGTGACGCCGGCATCCAGCTCCGGGGAACACGCCCTTTCACCTTCAAAACGATTTTCGGCGAGGTCACTGTTCAGCGGTTGCGAGTCAGCCACAATCACGACGGCACGATGGAGCTACCCTCAGCGCTCGCCTGGAACACGTCCCACCAACTCCACATCACCCAGAATCTCCGCGATGCGGTCTGTGATCAGATGAGTGATCAATCCGCGGGGAAGAGCCGCGCCGACGTCTGCCAGGGTGCTGGGGACGAGAATCTGCTGGGGCGCAGCACGATTATCGACATCGTGCATCAGGAGGGCGGACAACTGATCGCCGCGCAACGCCAGCGCGCCGAAGCGATCCTGAACGGCGCGTCCGAGGCGCAGCAGGCCTTGCTTGGCCCTGCCGCGGCCGACCCCGACGCCGTGACAGGGTTAGTCGATGACGACCCGCCATTCGACCAGTCAGAAGAAGCCCAGGCTGAGTGGGAACAGACCCAGGCCGAATGGGTGGCGACGGGCTTTCCCGGGTGTGATCCAGCGTTCCCGGTGGCCCAGGACAAACCCCGCATGGGAGACGAGGGATTCGTGATCGTTGAGCCCGACGAGGTCAAAACCAAGGCCCAACGGTTGACGGGCCGCAAGGAGGTGTGGACGTACACGGCGGTGGTGCTGGTAGCCGGGTTGCGGTACGCGCTGGCGGAAGCGACGACGGAGGGTCTGTGGCTCCAAGTCTCGGCGCTACTGCTGGAGTTGGGGGTCCTCAGCGGCGAGCGTCGGTTACTGGTTCTGGGCGATGGCGCCGCGTGGATCCGTACTTGGTTCGAGAGCCTGGGGATTTCGCCCAAGGCGATGATCGTGTGTTGGTGGCATCTTCGGAAACGCTGTTATGAACAGATGAGTTCCGCGGGGGGTCCAAAGGATCGTCGCCGTGCGTTCGAGAAGGAATTGCTGGGGCAGTTGTGGGAAGGAAAGGTGGATGCCGCGATCGAACTTCTGAACGGGGCATTGGAATGGGTGAGAAACCCCGCGGCGGTGAACGAATTGATCGGATACCTGGAGAAGCGGTGCGAGTACATCCCCGACTACCAAGAACGACAACGTGCGGGATTGTGGATCGCCAGCATGCGCGTGGAGAAGTTCAACGACTGGGCGGTTTCAGGCCGCTGCAAGCATCAAGGGATGAGTTGGTCGCCAGCGGGCGTGTTGGCCTTGGCCGCATTGGAAGCCGCGCGACGCAACGGTGAACTCGACGGCTGGCGTCAGGATCGTGCGCTGCCGGAGCGAGCATTGCCAAAACCAGCTCGCAAGGCCGCTTGATTGTCGAACCGACGCACCGACTAGCGAGCGCCAGGAAAATTTCGCAGTTTTTGCCGACTGTCGCGCAATGATAGGCGGTTTGCACAAGGCCGGCGAATTATCGTGAAGGGATGTTGGGGGACATGAAAGGTTTGGTGGACTGGTGAATTCAGGCAGGATGAAGGCCAGAGTGCGAATCATGACGCTGACGGCACAGTCCGATTCTTTCCATCCGCGACACCTGAGGGCTTGAGACGAGCGTTCCTGTTGGCCCGGCCAGTCGCGTGCCGGGCGATCTGGAAAATGGGCGAGATTCGCTGCTACACCTCAAGAAACCCACATGCCTTCAGGTGCGTCACGCTTCTCGCAATCCGCTCGAGTCTCTCTTCCAACCCCGGTTCCGCTTCGCCGCCGATCCCCTCAAGCTCGATCGTATACGGACCCTCGAAGCCCACAGAGTCGAGAATTCTCCGGACGCGAACGAAGTCGACCGCGCCTCCCTCGCCAAGAGCCGGGAAATACCAGTCCTTGAACCCGCCGCGATTGTCTTTAAGATGGACGTTGTAGACGAGATGCTTCACCTTCTCGAGCTCGTCGCAAGGGTCTACGCCCTGGTTGTAGTAGGCGATGTTGCCGGTGTCAAAGTTGAGGCGGACGTTGGAGTGATCGACCTCGTGCATCAAGGAGAGCATGGCGGCGGCGTTCTGGGTCGGCCCCTTGTGGGTTTCGAGCGCCAGGATGATCCCGACTTCCGCGGCTGTATCACCCAATCGTCTCAAGTGAGCGACGACCCTCACTGTTTCGTTGTCATCAGTAGGTTGGCCAGCGCCGGTGACACAGACCTTGACGCCGAACCAGCGCGCGGCGAACCGGATGCGCCGCTCGGTCAGCTCAACGCCTTCCATCGTGCGAATGTCGGCCCCGCCGACGTTGCAACCGCTGATCTTCACGCCGTGCCGACCCAGATGCTCGAGAACGCTTCTGCTGTGGCATCGTCGGCCCTTTCCGTGATCACTGCCGACTCCGGGATCACCAACCCCCGAAATTGTGGCCCCGCAAGCGCAAGTTCGAGATGATCAATGCCAGCCTCTCTGATCTTCGCGGCGGCCGTCCAGACACCCGAGGGACCATAAGCATTTGTGAAGCAGCTCAGGATTCGCGGCATGGTTTCAAGGCCCTGGGTGTTTACTCGGAGGGTTCGGCTGATCGTCGAGGGCGACCGGAAAATCACTGGCCGGGCTCCACAACGCGAAAGGTTCTCGGCCGTCGAGCACTTCCAGCAGCAGATGGCCGCAAAGCTCGCCACGCCAGCCGTCGAGCAAGGCGGGTCGAGAGTGCTGGGGCCGGCCATCGAGGTACCATCGGATCAAGTGCTTGAGGTCGGCAACATTGGCCACGAGCGAGCCGCGATCTGGTTCTGAACGCACAACTGCGCAAGCGCGGCGGAGAGCAGACTGGTCACGGTCGAGGCCCCGGGCGGCTCTTCGTGCCGCTGGCGATGCTCGGGTAGCTGCTCCTCGGGCACGGCGCGGGCCTCCTCGAGGACGGCCAGGATCTCGACGGGCGCGGTTCACGAGGCGGGACGATTGAAGTCGCGGAGGGCTTCGAGGTCGCGGCGGGTCGTCGGCTGCCGCTTGGCGATGGCCACCAGGAGATCGTCGTGCAAGATCTGTCGCAGCGGCCGGTTCTGGCGGCCGGGCCTCGTCTTCTCGCCACTCGGCGAGCCGGCGAGCCATCTCCGAGGCCGCGGCGGCTGAGCTGATGCAGCCCGGGCAGCCGCCGCCAACGATCCTCGTCGGCCGCGCGCGCGACCGACTGGACGAATCTGTCAAACTCGGCCTCGGCCCAGTCGGTTCGACCGACTGCGCGAGCGAGCCGAGACTGGTCGGCAACGGTCGAGCAGGTAGCGAACATCGTCGAGCGCATAGTGCAGCTGGGCCGGGGTGAGGGGCCGCTGACGCCAGTCGGTGCGCGTCTCGCTGCCGGCGAGGGCGACTTTCGAGACCTGGGCAACCAGGTTGACGAGCGAAAGCGGATAGCTGAACCCACCAGCCCGGCGGCGATCTGGACGTCGAAAACGCGCCGCGGCAGTTGCCGGCTTCAGTAGGCAGATTCGCAGGTCCTCGCCGGCGGCGTGCATGACGACCTCGATGACGGGTCGTTAACCAGGTCCAGAAAGGGCTCAAGTCTCGAACCGGCCAGCGGGTCGATCGCCGCCAGCCGTTCCGAGTCGCGACTGCATCAAGCAGAGATCGGCTCGAACGTTCTTCCGACACAAACTCGGTGTCGACGCGAAACGGTCCACCGCCCGAACGTGATTCACCAGTTCGTCGAGCTGTGCCGCCGTGGTGATGAGGGCTTCTTCCATGACGATGGACAATCGCATTCCTTGAATGATGGAAGCACCGAAGAAACCCGCCATGTTGAAGAGGCAAGAGGAGCCGTCAGCCGTGCCCAGGTGATTCAAGAATCGAAACATCACCCCGCTCGCGGCCGACGGGTTTTCGTAGGGTGCGTAGGTGTCCCGCAGCGGCGATCACTTCCAGCCGGGCATTCGGAAGTGCACCGGCGATCTCGCGCGCCCCGGCAACGGGCGCGATCATGTTCTGCTGGCTTGACCATGAGCAGCGTGGTACGTTGATCGAAGCCAGGTCGGTCGACGATCGGGTCTGCTG
>CAWFAF010000027.1:0-22119 GCA_963813575.1 uncultured Planctomycetaceae bacterium | reverse complement strand
CGGAGAGCGCATCGGCACGCCCCGACGCGAGCAGAACCACCAGATCGCCGGCGTGGTCGGGCGGTACGTCTTCGGCCCTCTGAAAGATTTCTCCGAGCCAGGGCAGCCAGCGCCGTCCTTCTCTGGACTGAAGTGCGTATTCAGACATCGCTGTGCGGACGGTCCCCGGCTCGATGGCAAAGACCTTGACGCTCTGCTGAGCCGCCTTGAGAGCGAGAACTTCCGTGAAACGAATATGCGCGGTTTTACTTGTCACGTAAGCGTTCAGATAGGGAATGGCGAACGTCCCCGCCCGCTCGCGACGTTGACGATGCGCCCTTCTTGCGAGCGATCATGCCCGGCAAGACGGCCCTGGAGCAGAGCATCGGACCTCGCAGGTTGACCTCCAGGCACTTCCACCAATCGTCCGGTTCCGTCTCCCAGGTGGGTCCGATCGGACCCGCCAAGCCGGCATTGTTGACGAGCAGATCCACAGATCCCAGGCCTCGCTGAACCTCGTGGACCATCCTTTCTACGGATAGCGGATCCGACACATCGGCAGCGACGGAGATGACACGGGAACCCAGTTGCGCGATTTGCCTCACCGTTTCTGCCAGTTGATCGCTGGATCGAGCGACGACCGCCACTGAAGAACCCGCCCTTCCCAATCCCAACGCGATCGCCCTGCCGATGCCCCTGCCACCACCGGTGACGATGGCGACTTGACCTGTCAGGTTGATTCCTTCGGTTTCGTTATGGCTCATCGTTGTCCCTCTACCTGCCGGCCTCTGAACCTCGGCTCATTGGAGCGGAAGGAGTTCCCGTCAAGTTTGATTCATCGCCGCTATCAGATGCTCTAGGCACATCTATTGATCTTCAAACACGTTCCTGGGAAACAAGCCAGCGATGGAGCACCGACAGGATATACGCCTTCTCTTCGGCTGTCAGGGCATGCCCTTTGGGGATCCAGTGCCACTTCTCAAGGCAGCCTCGGCAGCAGGTTGCCGTTCCGTGCTGGGCGACGAAGATCGGGTGGTTCCGAATCGGAGTCTGCTTGCCGTCATTCGGCGGATCGGCCGGGGCAAGACGCTCCTCGATGAACTTCTCTCCGTGCGACATCACCGTCTCCAGACCCTTGCGTTCCAGGTACTCCTTTTCCGCGGCGCGAAGGCGGAATCGGTGACGGAAAGAGGAACGAGCCAGCCTCTCGAAGACTTCATCCAGATCGCTGTTCATCTCGGTTCTGCACTTAACACGATTTTCGCAAGAACGGTGGGCGGCCTCGAGGCAGCCTGCGGAATGAGTCGCGTCCCCTGACTATCCCCGACTCCCCTTACTCTGCCGGTCTCTGATCTGAGCAAGCCAAACCGTGTGATGGCCGCAGTGCGGATCCTGGGCAACATGCGACACGAGGTCGAACTCATTCTGGTGGAGAAGCAATCGATACTCGGTCGCATCCAGACTTCCATGGTAAAGTGGTTCGCCTTTGTAGGTGCCGATTGTGTCCCCGTGGAAATGTCCGCTGGTGAACATCAGGGCCGCCGTCGCACCGGCATGCCGGCGGAAGATCGGGAACATCCGGTGTTGGTCTTCCGGGCAGAGGTGAAAGAAGCTATCCCACGCCAGAATGCCCTCAAAGTGTCGATCCAAAGACAGGGTACGCATGTCCGTGACCATCCAGTTCTGGTCGGGAAAACGGCCCTTGCAGATACCGATGAGGCGTGGCGACGAGTCGATGCCAGTCACATCAAAGCCCTTCTCGATGAAGTAACGCGCGATTGGCTCGGCAGAGCCGCATCCCAGGTAGAGGATCGAGGCTCCAGCCGGTAAGAGTGCCAGGAAGCGGTCGAGCCAGGCTTTCTCAAAAAGGCATCGTCCTCGTTCTTTGTCCCAATCGTCCGCATGGGTCTGATAAAGACTCATGATGCGTTCAGCGTCGGATGCCATTGTCGTATCTACCCATCGTGCCGCTACGGCTGCTTGTCTCAACAGAGCCAGAGCCGCTCCTCGCACATCTTACATTCCTCGGGGTCGGTCAACTCGATTGGCGGGCGAAAAAGTGTCGCGGCTCGATTCTTTGGTTTACGCGATGGCCCGCGAGAACGGAGGGTGGGGCTGGAACTGGCTCCGGAAATGAGCCGAAACCGCGTCCGCTTTGCATCACATAAGACGCGAACATCATTTCCGTCTTGAGGGCAGAGATGGCTGCTCAGAAACAAAGCCAAGCCCACGCCGACTCCATGATCGTCGATGTCTCGCGAGCGAGATTCGTGCCTCGTTCCTCAGCTCTTCAAACTGACGATCGACCGGCTGGAATACCAAGGCGCCGCAAGCGAACTTATTGGATCAGCTCTCGGTACCCAGGGAAGCAAGTGGTTGCTCAGTAAGACTCGGCATGCTTCCCCAAAGCGACGGTTCGATGGCGAGAGCGGCACGTAGGTCGGCCTCGGCAAGCTCGGTCTCGCCCCGAGCATGGCGAACGCGGCTCCGACCCGCCAGGGCTTCGGCACAGCGCGGATCACGCTCGAGTACCTTGCCATAGTCTTCGAGCGCCGAGGTGAAGTCTCCTTGACAGGCATAGGCGTCGGCCCTGCGGAGCAAGATACTCAGGCGATCGGGCTCGAGCCGATGGCGCGGGTGAATTCGCCGATGGCGGCGCTGGTCGGCCGGCGCGGAACAGGACAGTGCCCAGCTCGATCAGGCCGTCGGCTTTCTCGCTCTCGAGTGAGGGGTCAAGCCGCATCGCCTCGCGCAGGTCGGCCGCGGCCTCATCAAGCTTGCCCAGCCTTGCCAGCGCTATCCCGCGGCCCAGGTGGCAGAGTCTCGGCTCCGGAGCCTCGAGGCGGATCGCCTCGGTGAAATCCACCACCGCGCCCGCACAGTCGTTCGCCTTCAATCGCACACCGGCGCGGTCTCGGACCGGGACCGACAGGCCCGGATTCTCCGCCAGGTAGGCGTCGATGTGGGCGATCAGTTCGTGAAAGTAGAGACGCCTGGCTTCCGCGAGATTCTTTGCCGTTCTCACGTGCCGCTGGTTCTGATCGGCCTGCCATCGGCCCGGCTCGCCGAACAGATCGGCGACGGTCTGCCAGCGCTCGGCCACAATCTCGCAGCATTCTTTTTCTTGCACGGGGCTCTCACCGCGTCGCAGGCGCTCCAGTAGCTTGATTCGTTCGACCGGGCTGGGGTGCGTGTCTTCCTCCGAAGTGGGGACCTCCCAGAGCCTGGCGACGTCGCCGGCGATCATGCGGCGGACGTCGGCTTGCACGTAATAGTTCTCGGGAAGCGGGCCGATGGCGGAAGTTGACGATGGAACCAGATGGCTTGACGCCGTGGCCTCCTCTTGCTGATCGGTCTGGTCGCCCGACTCCCGTCCGGCCAATGCCTCGCGGTAGCGAACCGAGACGTCGCGCCGGATCACGTGGCGCAGACCTTCCTCGAACGCCTCCTTGCCGTAAACGCCGGCCGCCACGCGGTCGGCGTTGATCTCGTGAAGCCGCGAAGCGCCGTGTGTGATCCGCCGGAAGAGGAGATGATAAAGCCTGACAAACTGCCAGCCGATGTTCCACCACTGGGCGCTGCCCTGCTGGACCATGGCCATGGCGAATTGACTCATCGTCGCGTTCACCCGCATAGCCACATCGCCACCCGCGGTATCACGGTGTAGGAAGTGGCCATATTCATGGGCCAGCACCGCCCGGAACGGATCAAGCCCGAAGCCTTCGATGACTTCCCGCCCCAGGATGAGCGATCGCTTGGCCCGATCGCGAGTTTTCGCCAGCCAGCCGCCGCGCTCGAAGACCGCCAGCTCCGTGCCGGGCGTAAGATAGATGACGTTGACTGGCCTGGTTCCGACCTTGGCGGCGACCTCGCGTGCCAGTTCCCAGAGCCTCGGCGCCTCCGACTCAGACAAGACTGCTCCGGGATCTTCCTGATTGAATTTCACGAACAGCGACTTGATGCTCGACCAGATCATCATGAGCATCGCCAGGCCGAAGCCGAAAACGACCACCAGCAGCTTGGCCGGTATCCTCGGCAACAGGAAAACCGCGTACAAGAGGGCAAGCACCGAGGCGAGGGCCAGCAGGGCGATGAAGGGCAGCGAGATGTAGTAATAGACGCCGGCCAGGTTGATCACGAATCGGTAGATCCTTCGAAGCGCTCGATCGCGCGACGTGATCGCCGCGTTGGGATCCGCCGTCCGAGCCGACCTGAGCGTGGCGAACGAGAGCCCCTTGCCGAAGACGAAGAGCAGAAACAGTCCCGCGACCCAACCCACGGCCAGGAAAACGGCGAGATAGACGTACCGCCAGGTTGAGGCGCGAGAGTGAATGCCGCCGGCCAGCATCTGGCTAACCGTCTCCGCCGGCAATCCCAGTTCTCCGGCCCGGCGCACT
This sequence comes from uncultured Planctomycetaceae bacterium, assembly GCA_963813575.1. Taxonomy (GTDB): domain Bacteria; phylum Planctomycetota; class Planctomycetia; order Isosphaerales; family Isosphaeraceae; genus Aquisphaera. The sequence continues at coordinate 17,743 of CAWFAF010000027.1, read as the reverse complement.
CATTCTCGGACGTGATCCATTCACCGTCCCGGGCCGCGCGGATGCCGTTGAAGTAATGGGCTTCCATCACGTCGGGAAACCGCTCGGTGAGCCTGGCCACGGCCGCGCAAACTCGGCGTCGCGGTGGAGCTCAAACGCGACGCAGCGCCATGAGGCTCAGCTTGTCCTGGTCGCTGGCCTGGTCGTAGCCCAGAGCCTTGGCGCGATCGAATGCCCGGTTCCAGTAAGGTTGAGCCAGGGGCGAGACGCCGCCCCCGCGGAGCTCGGGAGTGGGATCAAGCTCGTTGCGCCACCAGCGTCAATTCCTCGGGGTCGGCGTCTGGCCCCAGCGCCTCGGAGAGCACCTTCTTTCCCTCGGACTGCTTGCCCTCCAGCACAAGCGATGTGCCGTGGAGCAGGCGCGCCAGCTTCCAATCCGGCGCTTTCTGGACTGCCCGGCCAAAAAACCCCGAAGCGCCCGGCCAGTCGTGATTTCGCACGGCGGCGGCGCCTTTCTCGAATAGCTCAACAGCCTGCTGGTCGGGTTGCGTGGCCCTGAGGCCTGCCGGCTGACCTGGTGTGCGGCTTGGCGTCCGGTCGTGTCTCGGCTGAGCCGATACTTGCTGCGAAACCGGCGCAAGGGCCAGGAATGCTGCCCAGAAAACGATCAGTCGCCCACGATGGGACTGACAAGGTTGAATCGCCATCTCGCGCGTCCCGGAAAGAGGCTCCGACGCCCCCCTGGTTCCATGCCCTCACGACCGGAGAAGCATAGCGGAATTCAAATCAACCTTCCAGAATTTTGACAGAATTCATCATTCAAGCTTAAATGGAGTTCTGGAGTCCCGATCACCTGCCAAGAAAAGCCGAGATGATTAAAATTTCTTAGGAATTTTACTTGCAATAACTTTCGGTTCAGACATAGTACATTGAAAAGCATGAAGCAGTACACTGATCGGAGTCCCACGCGGGTCGAAATGTCTCTGCAAGCTCTTACGACGGGACAGATTCTTCGCAGTACGAGACGGGCTCGGGCCTGATCTTCATCTTCTCAATAACCCAAAGCCATGTATTCACATCAACACGAGCTCAACGAACTGGCCGTACTCATGGAATTGAGGTTGGCCTTCGGCCCTGGTACCCGGCTCTGGGCTCACCGCTCGCGGGAAGATCTTTGTTACGACTGGCTGGGATTCAAGGCGCGGCGAGTCGACGCAAACTTGAGAGATTTCGCCAGCCTCCTCTTCTGCCTGGAGAAAAAGGGAGGTTTCGACCCGAGAGTGATTTGTCGTATTCGACGAAGCCTGGTGGTTGTTCTGAGAGCCCACCGGATCAAACGATCAAGGGCCACTCCCGCGAAGGCTTCCCATCCCGCAATGGCTTAGGGGCACCCCGGCACAGCTTCATGAGTGCTCGATAACGAGGTCGGGGTTAGGGGGCCGCGACGGTGACAGGATGCGGAGACCTTGCCACACGTCGCCCGTCGAGTTGAGCGATCGATGATCGGCGAGGGAGTCATGGCCCCGCCGAGCACCAGGTATCACCGTGGCGGAAGTGAGAACCGCCGCACGCTCGGTCTGAATGTCCGCTCGGAACGCCTGGTCGCCCAGGACTGCGTGCCACGCCGTGTTTGATGACCTCGCAACGTGAGCCAGTATCCGCCCGCGGCAAGCACGGCAGCCCCGGCAAGGGCTGAGGACGAACTGCTCGCAGGCGACTTGTTTTCAGCCTCAGACATCGGTGGTACGGCCGCGCGAGGCGCTTCTGGGACGTGCTCTTCACGGGCTTCATCCCTCGGCGAGCCAGGCTCGAAGCGGGGTAGAATTCCAGACAGGCCAAGGGCCGGCATGATCGTGGTTGTCCGGCCGCCCAGGAACATCGGGTCCGGGTCGGCAGCGGTGGGCGGCTTGAACGGTTCGACGACGTCGATCAACATCGCCATCTCCGTCTGACTGGTGAACCGGACGGGACGGATCAGGAACGCTGGCGAAGGCTCTTGCCCGAACTGGTTGAGTGATGACTGGCCGGGCGTGGGCAGGCTGATCAGGGGCGTGACCAAATTCTGGACCGGCCGGTTGGTCGAGCTAAAAAGTGGAGACGTGGTAAAGGCCGGCGGGAAGAACACGAGAACGTTCCTGGCCCCGAACGGAACCACCACGACCACGATATTGGGCGGGAAGACCGGGAAGACAGGCGCTGATCCGGTCGCCCCAGTCGACCCCTGGCCCGTGTTCACGCCGGTGGAGGTAGCGTCGCTGGGAGAGATCGTGATGGAGATCTTGGCCATCGCCAGGACCTGAGCGTGCGGCGGGGCAGGCGCGGGAAATCCCGTCACGTTATAGACGTTCTGAGTCGCCAGCAAACCCGCGACTACTCCCGTGGCGACCGGGCTGCCCCTGCCCGTTACGAGGTTGTAACCGGTGGTCGCGGAGTAGCCGTTGAAACCGGAGCTCACGGTGTGAAATGCAGTCGCTGGAATCTGGTAAACGGCAGCCTGCGCATTGGCGATCGAACCCTTGCCGGCCAGAGCCAGGCCCTGATCGGCAACGGCGACCAGGCCAGCCCATTGGGGCGCCGAGGCACTGGTGCCGCCCACCGTGGACCAACCGGTCACGCCTCTATAGGGAACGGTATCATACACCGAGACACCCGTGGCCGGATCTCCCACCATGGAGACGTCGGGCGTTGTTCGCAGCCCATAAGACAGACCTGTCGCCGCCTGCGTGCTCGCCTGATAGGCTGGAGCCGGCTCGATCGCGCTGAAGCCTCCCGTGCTGCCGATCCAGCCTTGCTCGCCGCCATAGCTTGCATTGGTGCCGAGATTGAGCGCGGTCGCGCCGACGGAAAGCACATTCGTTGAACTCGATGGGTACGACACGCCGGACCAGGCGCCCGAGTCTCCCGACGCGGCGACGAAGGTGATCCCGCCCGGCAGACCCGACCCGCCCACGTGCCCGGCGGGTGTCGTCAAGATCGGGTCGTAGTTCTGCTGACCATAAAATTCGCTCGTCCCCCAGCTCATCGACACAGCAACCACGCCGCTCAGCGAGCGCGGCGAAGTCGACCGCGCCGAAGAGGTCATTGATGTTCGCCGACTTGGCCTCGACCAGAACGATGTTGGCACCGGGCGCGATCGAATGCGCCCACTCGACGTCGAGCGACGTTTCCAGTGACCAGCCCGCATCGGTCTGCGTCAGACCCGTTTGAACGTACTTGAGGAACGAAGGCGGGTCCGCGATGCCGTACTGGCGGTCAAATGCCTTCAGATCGGCACCGATGTTGGGATCGTCGTAGGCTGTGACTATCGCGATCGTCTGGCCGGCTCCATTGCCCGCGACCGTGCCGTTCTGGAACGAGAGCTCGATTGATGCCGTAGGCCTGCCGCACCTGGTTGGGACTGAGACCCGTGGGGCTGGGGCTATAGACGAGCGGTGCCGCGGTCAGATTGGGATGGGCCACAAATGGGCCGAGGCTGGCGCCCGAGACCGAGAGAAGCTGTCTTGTCTCCAGGACCTCGAGACTGAAACGCCGCGCCCGGCTTCGGGCAGACCGCCGCACAAACCGCAGGCCGACACGCGATCGACGTGATGTGAATGAGTGGCTCACCTGTTACCTCATCGTTGTAGGTTCAAGGAAGCTTGCAGGCGTGAGAAGAAAGGCGATTCAATAGTCTAGTTTGCCGGCTTCACGGTGTGAACAAAAAAATTTCATCTTCGCCGAGATGCCTGGATCGCTGGATGCCGGGTTGCCAGGTTGCGGAGATGGCCGCGTAAGATCCGCTCAGGCGGTTTCCCGGTGGTAGTGGATCTCATGGAGGCGCCGGTAGAGGGGCGAGGATCGTTTCAGCTCGTGGTCGGTGCCGACCGCGGAGATGCGGCCGTCATCGAGCAGGACGATCCGGTCGGCGAACTGGATCGTCCCCAGGCTGTGGGAGATAAGGAAGGTGGTGCGGCCGCGGGAGAACTCTTCGATCGCCTTGCGAATGAGAGCCTCGTCTTGAATGTCCACCGCGCTGGTGGCTTCGTCCAGAATCAAGATGGCCGGGTTGCGCAGCATGGCCCGGGCCAGGGCGATCCGCTGCCGCTGACCCCCGGAAAGCCCGGCCCCGCGCTCACCAATAATGGTGTCGTAACCTTGCGGCATCGCCATGATAAATTGATGTGCATAAGATCGCTTGGCGGCCTGGATAATGGCCTCCCGGCTGGCGCCTGGGTCGCCGTAGGCGACGTTGGCGGCAATCGTGTCCTGGAACAAGATGGTCTCTTGAGGCACGATGCCAATCTGCCGGCGCAGGCTTCTGAGCTGCAGGTCACGGATGTCTTGCCCGTCGACCCGGATGGTGCCCGAGTCAACATCCCAGAACCTGGGCAACAGGCTCATGAGCGTGGTCTTGCCGCAGCCGTTGGGCCCGACCAGGGCGATGGTCTCACCGTGGTTGACGGTCAGGCTGATCCCCTTGAGCAAGGGCGCACGATCATGGTAATCGAAGAAGACGCCGTCAAACTCGATGGATCGATCGTGCCGAGGCAGATGCAGAGCCGCGGCTCGTTCAACGACCTGGGGTTCGCGGTCCATGAGGGCACAGATCCGGTCGGCCGCCGCCGCGGCCCGCTGGAGCTTCGAGTGCACATTGGCGAGCTTGCGAATTGGGTCGGAGGCACCGGCGAGCACGGCGTACAGCGTGAGCAGCTCCTCGATCGCCATGACCTGCGAGGCGAGCTGGAGCTTCACTGGACCAAGCTCGAGATAAATCGTCTGCTTGAGAACCAGGTACGAGCCCGCCAGAAGCGCGATCGAGACGGTGACCAGGGTCAGCATCTCCAGCACGGGGTCAGACATCGCGTCGATCATCGCCACGCGAGTCGCCTTCTTGTAGAAGTTCTTGGTGGCGATGAAGAACCGTCGCCGCTCCATGCGCTCCATGGCAAACGCCTTGACGACCTTGATCCCCTGAAAGCTCTCTTGGAGTATCTTATAGATAGACGACATGCTCTCCAGCGAGGCCTCATCGCCCGCTTCATGACGCGGCCGACGCGGTAGGTCGTCACCGCCGAGATCGGCACGACCACCAGCGTCAAGCAGGTCAGACGCCAGTTCAGCCAGAAGGCCCCGGTCAGGCAGAAAACCACCCGCAGTGGCTCGCGGATCAGCTTGCTGAGCAGCGTGACGAGCCCCTGACCGAACGAATCCATGTCGTTGGTGAACCGCGCCATCAGCTCGGCCGAGCCCTGATCTGTGAAGCTGCCCAGATCGAGGTTGAGCGTGCGCCTGAAGAAGTGATTGCGTATGCTGAATTGCGTGAGCTGCATGACCTGCGCCACCAGCAGCTCTTGCAGGAACATGAAGAAGCCCTTGATCGCCACACCGACCAGTACGAGCCCGAGCAGGAGCAGCAAGTTGCGAAAGCTGTCCGAGGGAATGTACCGGTAGATGAGAGGCTTGAGTCGCTGGTAGCGGCCCAGCCACACCTCTTCGCTCTTCAGATCGTCCTTGATCTCATTTTCGCGGTAGCGTAGGGATGCGAGCTTCCCCTCCTTCAGCCATTTGCTTCCCCGGCTCAGCTCCTTGAGGCGCTCTTCGACGATGCGCTGTTGCCGTTTGAGGTCGTCGATCTCGGCTGGGTCGTGCTTCACGTTCGGGATGGACTGGCGCTTGAGGTCCGGAAGATCGACGAGCCGCTGGTGTTCCCGAAGCATCTCCTCAACAACACCCGCTTCCTGGTCGAGAGCTCGATAGTGCTCCGAGAGCCCGTTCGGTTGACCAACCCCCAGCTCGGCGGCGGCCTTGATCTGCTGAACTTCACTGACCTGGGCGTTCAGAACAACAATATTCTCCTCGATCGAATCAATCTTTGATGAGATCCAGCGCTGGGGATTCTCGTTATTGAAGAGGATCTTGAGTAGCGGCAGGACCGCCCCGAGCTCGGTGAAATAAAGCAGGGCGACCATGGCCGCGCAGCCCACGGAGAGAGCGAACCGATATCGGCGTGGCCAGGTAAATCGTACCAGCCGTACGAAGTTTTTCATGATTGAGCGTCAAGCCCCACGAGATGTCTCAATGAGCCTCCATGCCGGGTCGGAGCGTCAAGTCGCGCACCGAATCATTGAGAGCCGGTATGTCTACCATGATCGCGGCCAAGCGGCAATCCGAGTTGATCTCCAGGCCAAGCGTGCTTTGGGCAGGCTGGAGAAGCCAGGGCCCTGAGAAAGGAACTCAACTGTTGAGACGCCCCGCAGGAGCGAAAATTCGCGGCTTTGCCCTGGCGCGGTCAAGGTCTCGCGGGTTCCGCACCAGTCCGCCTTGGTTTTTTTTGGATTGGTGATTATGATGCCGCGGCCACGATGGTTTCAGAACCTGCGCGACCCGCGACGATGGCCGCCCAGCCGTCACGGAGGACGGGATGAGACTTCTTGCTCTGGTTGATTCGCCAGACCACGTCTGTTGCCGATATCGAATTCGGGCGTTCGAACCGGCCTTGATGCGAGCCGGGTGGTCGCTGACATGCCAGTCGGTGCAGCGCGGCACCTTGTCCCGAATGAACCAGCTCACACAAGCCGGACGTTATGATTCGGTCTTACTCCAGCGCAAGCTGCTGCCGGCATGGCAGCTTGCCATTCTGCGCCGGCACTCGCGCCACCTGGTCTTCGATTTTGACGACGCGGTTCTTTTCCGTGATTCCTATGACAAGCGCGGTCCTCATTCCGCCTGGCGCCAGCGCCGGTTTGCGGCGACGGTTCGGACCGCCGACGCGGTGATTGCCGGCAATGATTTCCTTGCCGATTGCGCCTTCGCGCCGGTGCGCCTGCCGAGCGCGTGCGACTGATCCCCACCTGTGTCGATCCCGCGAGCTACCCCTTGTTGCCGTCTGGCTACGCGCGGCACGTCGGTGGAGCGGCCGTCGATCTGGTCTGGATCGGCTCCTCGAGCACGCTCCGCGGCCTGGAGCAGCAGAAGGCTCTCTGGGAGCGGCTGGGCGGCGAGGTTCCGGGCTTGCGTCTTCGCGTCATCTGCGATCGCTTCCCGAGCTTTCACGCGCTTCGCGTGATTCCCGTCACCTGGCGCGAGGAGTCCGAGGCTGCCGACCTGGCTGCCGGACACATCGGCGTGAGCTGGCTGCCGGACGACGAGTGGAGCCGGGGAAAATGCGGTCTCAAGGTTCTTCAGTATCAGGCCGCCGGGCTGCCGGTAATCGCCAACCCGGTGGGGATGAACACTGAGCTGATCGAACCAGGCATGACGGGTTTCTTGCCAACCTCGGTCCCAGAATGGGTCGAGGCCGTTCAGGCGCTGGCCAGCGATCCCCCGCGGCGGCGGGACATGGGCCAGCTCGCGCGAAATCGCGTCGAGCAGGGATACTCCATCGAGGCCTGGGCCGAAACCTTCGTGTCGTCGGTCGCCGGAATGGAACACGCCGATCGCGGTGAAGGCGGCACGATGCACGGGTCCAGGCCGGGACCGATTCCTGACCCGTTCTTCGTGCGGCTGCGCGGCATGGGCGTGTACGAGCGAAATTCGCGCGTGAACGAGCTGGCTCGAAGCCGGAAGCGGGATTGATCAGGCTATGCTCATGACGTCCACATCGCGGCGAGACGCGGCATCCGCGGGCTCTGAGCCCGGCCTGATGTTCAAGCCCCCCCACTGGCTTTGGATGCACCAGGGCGACGTCGGCTGGTGGGTGCAGGAGCCATGGCGGCAAATGTTGCTGGGGCCCGAGGGGCTGCGTCTCGAAGAATGGCGTGACCAGGGACGGCTGACGACCATCAAGTCGGGTCCGCACCGGATCGTCTACAAGGTCCAGCTCGCCGAAGGAATGATCTTCGTCAAGCACAACCTCGTGCCCGACTACCGGGCCATGTTCCGCCAGTGGTTTCGCCGCGGCAAGGGCCGCAATGAAGGCAAGCGCTCACGCGAGCTGGCCTCGATCGGCGTGCCCACCATCGTGCCAATCGCTCTCGGCGAGCAACGAAAGCGCAAGTTTCTGTTCGAGAATTATCTCATCACCTGGGAAATCCCCGGGTCGGTCGCGCTAGACGAGTTCGTGGAGCAGCACCTGAACGACTGGCCCGAGCCGCGCCGATCCCGGGTCCGCCGCCGGCTGGCGGCGTGTCTGGGCGTTCTCACCGCGCGGTTGCACGACGCGGGGTTCTTCCATATCGATTTCCATCCGGGCAATATCCTGGTCAGGGTGACGCCTGGTGACATGCCCGAGCTCTTCATGATCGATCTTGACGCCTTGCGCAAGACCCGCCGCCTCCCATGGGCCAAGGCGAGGTGCAATCTCGCCGTTCTCAATCACTACTTCTGGCTGCGCAGCAGCCGGGCTGACCGGCATCGTTTCTTGAGATCGTACCTGGAGAACCGGTCGCGACCCGTTCCCGAGGCACGCTGGTTCGCCCAGGCCATTGAAGGTTCGACCAGGGCCTGGGCCGAGCGCCTCTGGCGCCGCTGGGGGAAACGCTGCCGATTCACCAACAAATACTTCCAGGTTCGAAAACAATGGCCATGCTGGTGCGTCGCCGTGCGCGACCTCGAGCCGGGCCTGGTTCCCTTGTTGCTTGCCGACCCTGATGCTCCGTTCGCTCGTCCCGATACCAAGCTGCTCAAGAACTCGCGGACGTTGACCGTTGCGGAAACCACAATCATGGTGGCGGGCGAACCTTCGCGAGTCGTTTTCAAGCGATTTAACCGCAAGAAATGGCTCGATCCCCTGCTTACCCTGGTGCGCCCATCTCGCGCCTGGCGATCGTGGCAAGCCGGCCAGCACCTGGCAAGCCGCGGAATCCCCACGCCTCGCAACCTCGCCTTTCTCGCCCGCACGGGCTGTTCGTGGGCCAACCCCTTGTCCTGGTTCCTGCCTCGGCAGACGTATCTCATCACTGCGAAACAAGATAATGTGATCACATTAGCGGAATACTTACGTAAAATCCAGCCGCTCGGAGACCCCGCCGAGGACGCCGCGCGGACGCGCAAGTTCAACATGGGCCTGGCCCGCCTGATCCGGGCGCTGCACGAACGGTCACTCTCGCATCGTGACCTCAAGGCCTCGAACATTCTGGTCCATCTCGATCGCCTCGACAGCGACGATTTCCTCAGTCTCATCGACCTGGTCGGGGTACGGCTGCAATACCCCGTACCGCTGCGGCGCCGGGTTCAGAACCTTGCCCGGCTGAGCGTAAGCCTGTCCCAGGCGCCGGGCCGCACCCGCACCGAAACCTTACGCTTTCTCCGCGCTTATCTGCCGTGGGGGCTGTCACCGCTGTCGAATTGGAAGGCCGTATGGCGGTCAACCGAGAAAGCAATCCAGGCCAAGAGAGCGCGAAATCGGCGCCGCGGACGTCCCATTTCCTGACCCTTCCACTCCACCCTGGGGAGTTCGAGTTTGACCGAGCGAACCTGGACCCACCCGATCGGCAAGCCACCCGCGCCCAGGCCCTCATGGCTCCTGGTGATACTTCCTTGCTGCGCCCTTGGCTGCGCTACCTTGAGCGATCCCGGCCCGTCGCTGGTACCAACCCGGCACCAGGTGAGATCTGGTCCCTTCCTCATTTACTCGAGCACGCCCATTGTCGCCGATTCCGCGCCGATTCGCTGCCTGCGGTCGCTGGAAAATGACCTGGCCGCAAGGCTCGATTATCACGCCCGGGCCGACGAAGAGCCTGTCGAGATTTACGTGCTGAACGACCGCAATGCGTTCACTCACTTTCTCAAATTCTACTTTCCCGAGCTGCCGCCGCGGCGGGCCTTCTTCCTGGCCCAGGGGTCGCGCCGGGTGGTCTACACCTACCTGAGTAACCGGCTCGAGGAAGACCTGCGCCACGAGGCGACTCACGCCCTGGCCCGTGGAGCTTACGGGGACCTGCCGCTCTGGCTCGATGAAGGGCTCGCCGAGTATTTCGAGACCCAGGCCGATGCCCCCGACGCTCAGAACGAGCACCTGGCAAAGATCAGGGAAGATCTGAGACAGGGCTGGACGCCCGATCTGCCTCGTCTAGAGTCGTTAACGGATATTCATCAAATGACCCCGCGTGACTATCGTGAAGCATGGGGCTGGGTTCATCTCATGCTCGGCGGCGATCGGCCATCGGATTCCCTGCTGGTTAACTATCTTGATCAGCGCCGCAAAGACGCAGGGGCAAACACGGTCTCGCAAATCCTGGCCGCCCGAGGAACAACGGCCAAATCGCTGGTCGCCCACCTTCAAGGCATCGGGGCGCCCGTCGTGGCCCGGAAACCTCTGGCCGCGCCGGAGGAGCGGCTTTTCCGTCTTCAAGACCGGGGGCAAGTGGCCACGGCTGCTCCGCCTGCGCGCGCCAGCCTGCTGAAGCGCATTGGTTCGTGGCTCGGCTTTTGAACCAGGCCTGATCGACTCAACGCTTGAGCTCGATCGGAATCTGGTTGATCTTCGCCGCCAGGATGAAGTCGTTCTCGGTCAAGCCTCCAGCCGCGTGTGTCCAGATTTCGACGGCCACCTGGCGATAGCCCTCGAGATGGAGGTCTGGATGATGCCCCTCCTCCTCGGCCAGCGCGGCGACCTTGTTGAAGAATTCAATCCCGGCCATGAAATTGCGGACGACCCAGGATCTTCTGATCCGCTGTCCCCCGGCGGACAGCGACCAACCGCTCAAATTCCCGGCGAGCGCATGGACCTCCTGAGGCGACAGGGGTGGAATGCCTCCCTCGCAAGGAGCACACGTTTTGCGAGTCAACTCACCCTCGGTGAGCGTGCTCATACGACGACTCCCTCGGTAAGGACTTGACGTAGCAGCCAGGCGGCCCAGGTCGAGGCTCGAACTCACGTTTAACACATTGAATCCGCCGCGCAAAGAGCCTTCCGGACCGAGAATTCACGGTGGTGGGCTGCCGCACAGACCCAGGATCGAGAGCCGCCAGGCAGGAAATTGGACGAGGTTCAGTTCTTGATCCGCACTCTTTTTCTTGGATGCTTCATCCACCTATTGAAGAAAGGAGTAGGATCGCCCCTAAAATCTTATGGTTTCTTGATTCTTTCTTCTAAGGCAGAAGATCTTGAAAAGGCCGTGGGCTACGATGAGCGAACACGACGAACCATCGACCCTCGAGCCTCCTGGCCCGTTGGCGTGAGGGCGATCATCAGGCCGAGGAAGAACTCTTCAGCCGCTACACCACTCAGTTGGTCGCTCTGGCCCGAAGCCGGCTGTCGCCCAAGCTAGCTGGCCGGGTCGATGCCGAAGACGTGGTCCAATCGGCGTATCGCAGTTTCTTCCTGGCCGCGGATCGGTTCGTGATCCAGCGCAGCGGAGACCTCTGGCGGCTTCTGGCGAAGATTACCCTGCGCAAGCTTTACCGCCAGGCCGGCCGGCACACGGCTTTGCGGCGAAACGTCTCGCGTGAGACCTCGCTGGGCGCGACGATTGGTTCCACTGGCGTTCCGCTCGAGATCCTGGCTCGTGAGCCATCGCCCGACGCGGCCGTCGCGGTCATCGACGAGCTCGAGCAGGTGATGAGAGGTCTGGCCCCTCTGCACAGGCGGATGGTGGAGTTGCGTCTTCAAGGTTACCAGCTCAAGGAAATTGCCGCTCAGACCGACCGGTCCGAGCGCCTGATTCGGTATGTATTGAGCCAGGTGAGGGACCGGCTGACCGAGCTTGCCGGTGTGGCCGATGCGTGAGAGCTCGGTCCGGTCGGCGCGTCGATGGACGAGCAGCGCGGCCAAAGTGGAGCACGCACAATGAAGACTGTTCCCGGCCTGGACCGTGACCCCGCTGCGTTCGAGCTGGGAATCCAGGACGAGCTGCTGGATCGACTCGAGCGGTTCGATCTTGCCTGGCGGAACGGTACGCCCCCACGGATCGACGCTTTTCTCGAAGCGGTCGATGCGCTCGGCGGAGCGGGAGGAATGACTCCTCCCCGCAGCCGGTTGCTGGCGGAGCTGGTCAAGATCGACATGGAGTATCGCTGGCGAGGTGACGAATCCGCGGCGCGGATCGAGAGGGCTGGGCCCTTGCTCGAGCACTACCTCGAGCGTTTTCCCGAGCTCGGTCCGGTGGAGCGGATTCCGGCCGACCTGATCGGCGAGGAATATCGCCTCCGTCGCCGCCTGGGTGAGCCCCTGGCCCATCCCGAATTCCTGGCCCGGTTTCCCGGCCGCGACACCGAGCTCAGCGCCCTGCTCGACTCCATCGACACCGAGCTCGCCGTGGAACGATCGGCGGCCGCGCGGTTTGGCTCGCCGCCGCGAGAGCCTCTGGAGCCTGCGGCGCAGGGCTCTCGGTTTCAGGTCGTCCGCCCCCATCTTCGCGGCGGCCTCGGCCAGATCTTCATCGCGCGGGATCTCGAGCTCGATCGGGAGGTGGCCCTCAAGGAGATTCACGACTTCCACGCCGATCGGCCTGACAGCCGCGCCCGCTTCATTCGTGAAGCTGAGATCACAGGCAGGCTGGAACATCCTGGAATCGTCCCCGTCTACGGCATGGGCCGGAACTCCGATGGGCGCCCCTTTTACGCCATGCGCCTGATTCGCGGCGACACGCTGGGCGACGCGATCCGTCGTTACCACGCGCATGAGCCTTCGCCCTCCGCTCCGGTCGAGCGAGCACTCGAGCTGCGGCGGCTGCTGGGGCATTTCGTCACGGTCTGCAATACCATCGCCTACGCGCACAGCCAGGGCGTTCTCCATCGCGACCTCAAGCCCGGCAATATCCTGCTTGGACCTTATGGTCAGACGGTCGTGGTCGATTGGGGCCTGGCCAAATTGATAGGTGCTCGCGGTCCGAAGACCATGGAATTTGCGGGTGAACCCGGCGACGCGCAGCCGGCGGCCGATGCCGAGACGCTGCCCGGGCAGGTGATGGGAACACCAAGCTTCATGAGCCCGGAGCAGTTTGCGGGCGACCCGGGAGTGCTTGGTCCAGCCAGCGACGTGTACAGCCTGGGGGCGACTCTTTACATGCTCCTGACCGGCCGACCTGCCTTCCACGACATCAAGCCCCCCCTGCTGGCCGAGAAGATCAAGCTGGGCGACTTCCCGTCGCCGCGACGAATCAATCGTGATGTGCCAGCGCCTCTCGAGGCCGTCTGCCTCAAGGCCATGGCACTGCGGCCTGAAGATCGTTACGTCTCGGCCCGCGTCCTGGCGAGCGACCTCGAGCGCTGGCTTGGCGGCGAACCGGTTTCCGCACTCCGTGAACCACTCACTGCCAGGCTGAGGCGCTGGCTGGCTGGTCACCGCACGCTGGTCACAGCCATGGCCGCCGCGGGCATCATGGCGCTGGCCGGCCTCATCCTGCTCGCCTTCGTGCAGAAGAAAGCCAATCTCGCCGAGCGCGCAGCCAGAGGGCTGGCCGAGGACCAGTCGCGCCTGGCGATGGAGGCCGTGCAGCGGTACTACACGGGAGTGAATCATGAGCTCCTCTTGAAGCAGCCCGAGATGCGCGAGCTGCGAGGCCGGTTGCTTCAGGCGCCTCGTGAGTTCTACCTTCGTTACAAGTCCAACCTCGAGCGCGACGGCAACCCCAGCCCGCGGCACGAGCCGAGCTGGCCGAGGCTTGCATGAACCTGGGCCAATTGACCGAAGAGGTTGGATCGCTCGAGGAAGCCGCCGGGGTCTACCGCCAGGCGCTCGACGTGCTCGACGGCCTGACGCACGAGCAACCGCTCAGCGTGACCTACAAGGAATGGCACGCTAACACCCTGTGGCGCCTTGGGCAGATTCATGCTCGGACCGGCAAACACGAGGACGCCGAGAGCGAATTTCGAACGTCGATGAACGAAGCCCGCGAATTGGCCGACCGTTTCCCCGCCGAGCCGAGCTATCGCCGGATGGTGATCGACGGAGAAATGCAGCTCGGCAACTTGCATTATACGACGGGTAAGCTCGACCAGGCCGAGAAGGAATTCCAGGCGATCCTGGATCGACTGCCGGCCGGGGACGAGGCGAGCGCAATGGATCAGGAATCTCGCGAACAACGCGCACGCTGCCTGAGCAACCTCGGTAGGCTTTTTGAAACACAAGGCCGCTATGGCCGCGCCGATCGATCGTACCGCGAGGGCCTGACGATCCGTCGTCAGCTTGTCGCCGAGAACAGGGATTCGATCTCGGCGGCGGAAGATCTGGCGTCCAGCATGGACGAGCTGGGGCACCTCGACGACTTGACGCGTTTGAGCGATCGCGCGCTTGGTTCTTATCGAGACGGTCTGGCGATTCGCCAGAGCCTGGCTCTCGAGCATCCCAACAACGCCTCGGTGCGCAGGGGTATGGCCCAGAGCTGGTACCACATCGGAGTGGTAACCGGGCGGCTGGGCCGCGCCGACGAGGCGCGCAAAGCCTTTCGATCCGCCGCGGCGATTCTCGCTCGGCTGGTGGAGGAGAACCCATCCTCCACCGATGACCGCGACGCACTCTTCCGAGTACACCGCGGACTGGGCGAGATCGAGTTCAACACGGAGCACCTGGATCGCGCCGAGGCCGAGTTTCAAGCGGCGCTGGCGCGCTGGAGATGAGCTCCGCCGATCCCGACCACACAATCAACACGATCAACATGCACGTTGACCGCGTTGCCGTCGAAGCGCGTCTGGGTGAGATCGTTCGCCGGCATCATCGATTCGACGAAGCCATCGAGCGCTTTAGCAACGCCATCGACGCGGGGCAGCAAATTCTGTCGAAGGAACCAAAACATGTGATGGCACGAATTTGTCTTTACGAGGCGCATGTCGAGCGGGCTCTGGCCAGAAGCTGCCAGGGAAAGTACGCCATGGCGTTGGCTGATTGGGAAAAAGCCATTGCCTACGGCAAGGGCCATGCCGATGGCGCTGAGATTCGACTTAATCGGGTGCAGGCGCTGGCCTCGCCCGGCGTCTCGACGAGGCGGAACGCCTGGCAGATCAGGTTTCGCGCCGACCCGTCGACGAACCTGGGCCTCCAATACAATTGCGCATGTGCTTATGCACGAATTCTGGCCGTTGCCGCCGATCGATCGCAACCGAACGCCGCTGGAGTGCTCAGTCCCGAGGCCCTCACCGCCCGCGCCGTGGCTTCGTTGCGCAAGTACCTCTCAGCTCGTCCTTCACTGAACGCCGACATCACCCGCGTTCTTTCAACCGACCCCGAACTTGAGCCCCTTTGCTCGCAGCCGTTGTTCCAGACTTTCTTGATGGATCTGGCCTTTCCCGAGCAGCCGTTCGCAACCGGTGGCGTTCAATGACGTGTCCTGGCTTGTTACCAATCGTGCGCCAACGACGAAAGCATTCACTTATGATCCACGTGATATTCACTGCACTTCTGCTCCTGGCGTCTTTCTCCGCAACGGTTCGCGCCGATGGTCCGGCCAGTTCTGCCCGGAAACCGCTCTTCCAGGCCGTGGACCTTGATCCCGGCGAGAAAGCGCAGGTTAATGGCGTTAACGGCTCGGTCGTGCCGGTCCGATTGCTCGGGGTGGACGTCACGACCGACCCGCTTCGCTCCGCCGTGCGGTCGACTCGGGTTCGCGTTGAGATCGAAGGCAAGACAGTAACCCTCGGCTCGGGTAATTACGAGCTGCCCCGGACGGTGGGACCGGTCCAGGTCGATTGTCCAGTGGTCTCGGCTTATCTCAAGAACACCAACGAGGATCACTGGGGCCTGGAGAAGACAGCCCGGCTGAGGTTCTGGCCGGCGGGCTCTCCCTGGATCGAGCCCGAGACCTTCGCCTGTCCCGTTCGCCAGAGATGGTTCGCGGGGCTCACTCAGATGGCCAATGAGCCAAGCTATGTCGATGGCGGCGAAGAGCCCCAGCGGAAATCCGTCTACTACCACGCGGGGCTCGACATCGGCGGGGCCGAGGGCTTGACGGAAATCGTGGCCGCGACCGACGGGTTGGTCGTCTCGCGGGGAATGCAGTGGATGCCGGAGCACGCCCCCAAGAAAACGCCGGTGCAGCCCCGATACGATGTCGTGTACCTGCTCGACGACCGGGGCTGGTATTACCGGTATAGCCACATGCAGACGATTGACCCGGCCATGCAGCCGGGTGCGACGGTGAAGAAAGGGCAAAGGCTTGGCCTCCTGGGAAAGGAAGGGGGGTCCGGCGGCTGGTCGCACCAGCACTTCGAGATCAAGAGCCGGCAGCCCTCTGGCAAGTGGGGTACTCAAGAGGGATACGCCTTCCTCTGGCAAGCCGCCCTCCGAGACTCCGACGACGCCGTCATTGCCGTGGCTCGGCCTCATCATTTCGCCCGCGTGGGCGATCGTGTTGTTCTCGATGGCGGCAAGTCGTGGTGCCGCGCGGGCGATCCCGCGCGGTTTGATTGGACGTTCACCGACGGATCGACGGCCTCCGGTCCACGCGTGGAACGGTCTTACGAACGCCCGGGCACCTATAGCGAAATACTGCGTGTGACCGATTCGCGGGGTCATTTCGACTACGACTTCGCCGCCGTGCAGATCATCGATCCCGCGCACCCGGAAGACCTTCCGCCCACGATCCACGCTGCCTTTGCACCCACCACCGGCCTGCATGCGGGCGATCCGGTCACTTTCAAGGTGCGGACCTTCCGGACGACCGACGGATCCGAGACCTGGGACTTCGGCGACGGCAGCCCTCCGGTCACGGTCCACTCCGACGGGAATGTCAATCAGCATGCGCCCGACGGCTACGCCGTAACCGTCCACCGCTTCTCCAGGCCCGGCGACTACCTGGTTCGCGTCGAGTGCGCCAACCGCAGAGGCTGGAAGGCGACAGCCCGGCTGCACGTGCGGGTTGACTGACATCCCGGCCTGACAGTCTGAGATAGTGAATAATCAGCAGACGTTGATATGGCAGTTTTGGTGCACCTATACGCACTCGGTTTTAGAACGGCTCGGCTGAGCACGGGTCATGTCCGATCTCATGATCCTGCAACGTGTTGCCGAGCGAGCCTTGCCGCCGGCAAGCCGCGCCGAAGATCGCGAAAAATGGCGGAAATGGCGGTTTTGGAGGGGTATTTCGAGCATCTGTACACTACTGTAAACGGCGTGGGGAACCGCGACGTCACCATTTGTAACTCGTCTTCGGTAGTCCTCACCGTTGTCACTCACGTCTGCTGGCTCCAAGAGCGGTCCGATGACACCCGAGCTATCGCGCCACCCACGGTCCACCGATTCTTTCTTCTTCCCAGTATAATTATACAAGATAAAGCCGGATCTCATTCGGGCTGGAGGACGTGGTATCGACAGATGCCTTCAAACTAACGGCTTACGAGAGGAAAAAATGTTCAGGCCATGCAATAACCCGCGTCCGCGAGAACCACTCACAACTCGGCGAAAGGCGAGGTCATTGTCCTGGAGCCGGTCAAGCCGGCAACATGGCCGTCGGGATTCTTCGATCGAATTCGCATCGATGACCCGGGGTTCGCGCGTCCGTCCCAGGGGCCCGTTCCGCCGGCTCCCCGCCTGGATTGATGATCGTCATGGGCTACTCTGCGTACGATGTGCTCCTGGCGGGTCATGCCCGATCCGCTGGGCTGACGCTCGTCACCGCCAACGTGGGCGAGTTCAGCCGGGTGCCTGGATTGAATTGGGAGAACTGTAAGCCCCGTCCGGGCCGTAAGACCGATCCGTGAACACTGCTTCAGCCAGTGCCCGCACCGGCAGGACTTGGCATCCGCGGCCGGACGGCTCGGGCGACGCCCGCGGTCGTGGAGGCTTCGCGGGTACAGGCCGAGTTATTATTTAAAATGTTAAGTCGGCCTGTCGGCCTGTACCCAACAGGGCTAAGCGACCTCGAAGCCTTGACAAAGCTGGACCGGCCTGGCAAGTGAGCGGAGTCGTCGA
>CAWFAF010000026.1:0-131840 GCA_963813575.1 uncultured Planctomycetaceae bacterium | reverse complement strand
GTCGAAGGTGACCAAGGCGCCCAAATTGCGCAAGGAAGATGGCCTGATCGATTGGTCCCTTCCGGCTCAAGCCATTCACAACCTCATCCGCGCAATCCGCAACCCTGGCCGATCGCCTCGACAAGTCGGTGTGCTCGAAGACCCTTACTCGAAGGGACCGATTCGACTGATCGTGCACAAGACCCAAGCTGTGGACGGGAGACGAGTCGTACCCGGCACCGCGAGTTGAAGCCGAAGCCGACCGCCTGGTCGTGGCGGCGGGTCAATCGACCGTTCGATTGCTGGTCGTTCAGGTACCGGGCAAGAAGCCGATGTTCGCGGCCGAATTCCTGCGCGGGCATCGCGTGCGGCGCGGAGATGTGTTTGTGACTGAGGTGTGATGTTAATGCCCATGCCCATGGACCGCAACGACAGGCTCTGCGGCATGGTCCTCTTCCGCCTGCGAGCCAGTCGGCGTGGTTGTCGCGGGCGCTTGTCGCCGGCGTCGGGCCCACTGGCGCTTGGGCGTGGCTGAAAACCGTAGAAGAATCTCAGGGCGGTTTGCACGAAGCCGCGTTCCATCCGCGTCGCCTGGAACTGGGTGGCGAGGTCGCGGATCACGCGGGCGTAGGTCGGGTAGATTTGAGACGAGCCGGCAAGGTCTCTCCAGGCTCAGGCCCGACTCCATGGCAAGCACAAGCTGCTGCAGGAGCACCCAGGCTCGCCCCTCACCCAGGATCGTCGTGCCGAGAACCTTGCCGGCGGGCGACGCGACGACCTTGGCGAAACCCTCGGTCTGGCCTTCGATCCGGGCTCGATCAAGCGCCTCGTACGAGGCCCGGTCACGCGATGCTCGAGCGCCTGCGCCTTCGCCTCGGTTTCCGAGATGCCAACCGTGGCGACTTCGGGGTGAACGAATGTCGCCCAGGGCAGCTTGGTATAATCCATCTTCCTGCGGCGGCGGAGCACCGCGTTTTGAAATGCGACCTCGGCCTCGCGTTCCACCACGTGGGTGTACTGGTCGCGAAGCAGAACATCGCCGATGGCGTAGATGCGCACCGAGTCCGTTTGGAGCGTGTCGTCAACCTCGATGCCGTGCTCCGGGTCGGCGTGCACCCCGACCGCCTCGAGATTCAGATCCTCCAGATTGGCCAGCCGACCGCCCGCGCAGAAGATCTCCGCCGCTGGCACGCCTCGGCCACATCTCCTGTGGCCATGTCTTTGTAGAGGCAGACTTTCTGATCGCCTCGACGGTCAACTCGCTCGATGGTGACGCCTCGGTTGAACGTGATCCCCTCGCCGGTCAGCATGCAGGCGACCGTGCCGGAGACTTCCACATCTTCACGAGGGAGCACCGACTGTTTATCGGTGAGCACCGTCACATTGGAGCCAAATCGCGAGAAGACCTGGGCAAACTCGACTGCGATCGGGCCGGCCCCGAGGACAACGAGGCTGGCCGGAACCTTGTGAGAGACCAGATGTTCGAGGTATCGAGAAAGCCGGCCTCGGCAAGCCCGGGGATTGTGGGTTGGGCCGGGCGCGAGCCGGTGGCGATCACGAACCGGCTTCCTTCGACCCGGGTCTTGCCGTCCACCAGCACCGTGTCATAGGCCTCGAACGCGGCCGAGCCGTGAAAGACGTCCATACCGGACCCAGGGGCCTGGTCAGAGTGGCTCGACGCCGCCGACTCGGCGACTGGCGGAGCCGGCTCATGACGGCCGAGAAATCTATATGTGCCGACCCGACATCAATCCAAACTCTTTGGCCCCGCTGATACGTTTGAGAAGCCGCGCCGCATGCACGAGCCCGAGCGTGGGCACGGAAAGGTCGCAAGACGGCACACCCGCGGGCCGGCTTTTCTCGATGAGCGCCACCTTGGCGCCAACCCGAGCGGCCGCCATGGCCACGCATCGACCTCCCGAACCCCCACCGATTACCACAAGGTCGTACATTGCCTGAATCTCGTTTGAAGAACCGGCCGAACTGCTCGCCACGTTGTCTTGCCTTCGGACCACGCCGCCCTCTTGCCTGTAGCGAGCCGTGAATGGGCAATATACACTCTGGATGAGGCCCTGACCACAGCGTACCCTCCTTTCCCACTCGGGTGTGCCATGCCGAAGAAAGTCGCGATTTTCTGGCCGGGAGACTATCGGTCCAAGCCCAACGAGTGGGCCCTTGCGCAATCACGTGAGACCACCGGGCAACTGGTCGCCGCACTCAAGAAGCTGGGCCGATCTCCCTATCTCGTGGACGATTACCTGACGAGACCCGACCAGGCCATCGCCAAGCTCGGCCCGATCGACGATCCCATGGTCGGCGTCTTCGTCCACTGGACCTACGCGCCTCACACGGTCGATGGCGTGGTGGGCAAAGAGAATCCGCTGCTGTTGGCCTCGAATTTCTCGGGGACATGGCCGGGCCTGGTGGCCTTGCTCAACACCGGAGCGTCGCTTGAAAGCGTGGGTCGCGCGGCCTCGCGCGTGTGGACCGATGCACCCGACTGGACGGCCGACGCCGGGTTCATGGAACGGCTTGACGAGTGGTGCTCGAGCGGCCAGATTCGCTATGACCCGAGCGAGCTGCACTCCGCCGGCGCAATCGCCCCCGAGGCCATCTCTCTGGCCCGGAAGATCCACGAATCGATCAAGCGGAAGCGAATCCTCGCCCTCATGCTGGGCGACACCTCGATGGGCATGATCAATGGTTACTTCGGCCCACGCGTGCTTTACAAGGTGGGATTCGCCGAACACAAGGTTGACCAGGCCTGGCTGATTGACCGGGTCAAGACCGTGTCCGATACGCGGGTCGAAGCCGCCTTCAAGTTCGCTCAGGACAAGGGAGTCGTTTTCCACTGGAAGGAGGCCGACGCGGAAGATTTCACCGCCGACGCCACCCGTGAGCAACTTCGCGGGTATCTTGCCGTGCTCGACCTGCTCGCCGAGTTCCAGGCCGACTGCCTGGGCTGGCAGTACCAGCTTGGCCTCCTGAAGCTGTTGCCGCCCAGTGATTTCGCCGAGGGTCTCTTGAACTCGCACGCACGCCCCGAGGGAGACGGCCATGCGGTGATGACCAGCACCGAGGCCGACCAGGGAAACCTCATCCCCATGGAGTTGATGAAGCGGCTGCTCGAAGCCAAGGGGCTGCCCGGCGCCGTGATGTTCCACGACGTGCGCTGGGGGGCCAAGCACGACGGCCGTTTCTTGTGGGTTCTCCTCAACTCGGGAAGCTGCGGCGCTTATGCATTCAATCATGATCCGTCGAGCCTGAAGGGCGTGCACAGCTACCGTCAGCCTGCCGGCTATTTCCCCGTACCGGGCGGCACGTTCACCGGTGTCAGCCTGGCAGGTCCGATCACGTGGGCCCGATCATGGCTTGATCGCTCGGGCCAGCCGATCATGGAGCTGGGGCGAGGCGAGTCGGTGACCCTGCCAGAGGACGTTCGCGAAGCATGGTGGCGCGGCACCACCCGCCAGTGGCCCTTCATGGCGGCTGACCTGGGCTGCTCGCCTGAAACGATCATGGCGCACTACATGAGCAACCACATCGCCGTCGCTTATGGTGACATCTTCGGCGAGATGGCGGCCCTTTCCCAGTCGCTCGGTTTCAAGGTGCGAATCATGTCGTCGGCTGCTCCAGGCTGAAAGGCGAACTCATTCTCCGGGGCGACCTTTTCGTTCGCCGGAAGCCGTGCTAGACTCATCTCAGCCCTTCGCCGAATTCCTTCAGACGAAACCCGCGAGAGAACGCTGGACATGGAACCGGTGGTCATCTCCTGTGGTGGTTGCGGAACGGCTGTCCGCATCCGCCATCCTGAAATCGCTGGACGCCGGGTATGCCCCCGGTGTAAGGCGGTTCTCGCCGCCCCGATCGGGCCGGCACTTGCCACGGCGGGTTCGCCGCCTTTTGACGACAAGTTTCATCACCCGATCCCAGGGGATGCAAGCTCGCCGGATGGCATGGCCGAGGTCCCCTCATTACCCTTGCCGGGTCTCTCCACCATTTGTGGCAACCGTGGCGTTGGCCGCGATCGTGGTGAGTTGGTTTTGCATGAGAGGCTTCGAACTCGCCGCGGGACTGGTGGCGAACCGGGTTGTCTCCAGCAACTCATCCACCCGGTTGGCCAAGCTCCCCGAGCTGTACCCAGGGTCCTGAAGGCCGATCGCTGATGGAGGCTCGGCATAGTCAGGGAGAAACGGGTCGGGACGCCGATCTCGGTGTCGAGCTTCCTTTTCCGCCCTTTGACGCGCCGATCCAGTCCATCAAACAGTCGGCGGAAAACGCTGAGGAAGAGACATCGGAGAGTTCCACTGACCGAGAGTCGCAACGGTACCCCGAGCCGGGGGCACTTCCGGTCACCCGAATGGTCCCTTCCGTCTCGCTCGCCACGACGGATCGCCGATTCAAAATCCTCGATGAAAACCGCCGACCGGTGGTGGCCCGGCTGCATGGTCAACACGATGGCAAGACGGTCTTGATCCTTCCCGACGGCCAGCTTGGCCTCCCAACCATGCTCGTCCCCACGACCGAGCCGTTCCGGCCCCTTTCCGCCGATGAATTGCTGCCGCAGTTGCAGGAAGGCCCATTGGGACAATTTCAGGTCCTGAGGACGCAACATTACCTCATTTTCTACCGTTCCACTCTCGCCTTCGCCGAGGCTAGCGGCCGACTGCTCGAGGATCTGTACAGGAAGTTGCTCGACGCCTTTCGTAAGCACGAGATGGACGTGCACGATACCGAGTTCCCCCTCGTGGCCGTGATTTACCGCACCGAGAAGGAATTCCGCTTCAGCAAGCCGGTCGCCCCTGAGATCCAGGCTTTTTATGAGATCTTCACCAACCGCATCCACTTTTATGAATCGTCCGAGCGTGACCAGCAAGCTCCCGAGGTAACCGCCCTGCGGAAACCCCAAACCGTCGCCCACGAAGGGACTCACCAGATCTTGCAGAATATCGGCGTTCACCCGCGCTGAGCGCCTGGCCGATCTGGCTGGTGGAGGGGCTGGCCGAATACTGCGCCACGCCGGCGAGCAGCCGCAAGCAGAAGCCGATGTGGGACGGCCTGGGCATGATCAATGGGCTGCACATGGCCACGATTCGCGAGCTCGAAGACCCTCTCTCGATCGCGATCCATGGCCAGGTGCGCAGGGCAAGGTAAGGCACTGCTTCGCGAGCCCGGTCAGCCGCTCGTCGAGTCGCTCGTTCGCAAGGAGCAACTGACGCCCACCGAGTATGCCCTGGCCTGGGCGATGACCCATTACCTGGACGTCAAACGAGGTGATGATTTCATTGATTACCTCAAGACGATGAGCGAGATTCCTCCTCTGGAACCGCGCACGCCCGAGGACCATCTGGCCGAGTTTCAGAGAGCCTTCGGCCGAGACCTTGCCAAGGTGGACAAGGCGATCGACGCCTATTTGCGCAAACTGGCGAAGCAGAAGAGTTTCGATCCGATGCCCTATTACGCCGTGATGTTCGAGCAGTCCCTGCCAACCGCCTTTCTTCGCCGCGGGATGGTTAGCCAATCTCCCCAGATGATCCAGCAGATGGTCCAGCAATGGGCTCAAGAGATCAGCAACCCTCAAGTTGGCCAGATCAACTGGCAAGCCCTTCCTCACGGCACCCGAGCCCGCGCTCTTGTCGCCCTCGATAGCTGGATGGGACGCTACTCGGCTCCCAACGATTGACGCCTATCCAGCCTCGGTCAGCCTAGCCAAACGCGATCTGCTTCGTTATCCTGAACCACAGAAGTCGCGCGATTGTGGTGTGATGAACGTTGACCATCCGATGCGTGTCACTCATCGCAAGGGGACGTAGCTCAATTGGGAGAGCGCCTGGTTTGCAACCAGGAGGTTGGCGGTTCGATCCCGCTCGTCTCCACTCCTCAGTCCTTCTTCCCATCTTTTTTTCTGCCCCTCACTTGCCGGCGGTTTTCTCCTGATGTCCGCCGAATTCGAACCGCATGGCCGATAGCAGCTTGTCCTGAAAGTCTGCCTCGCCGCGCGACGAGAAGCGCTCGTAGAGCGCCGTGGTGAGAACGGGGACCGGTACGGCTTCGTCGATCGCTGCCTTGATTGTCCATCTCCCTTCGCCTGAGTCCGAGACCCGTCCGGCGAATTCCGACAGCGCGGCATCCTTGGCCAGCGCGGCTGCCGTCAGATCGAGCAGCCACGAGGCGATCACGCTGCCGCGCCGCCAGACTTCGGCGATGTCACGCAAGTTGAGGTCGAACTGATAATGATCAGGGTCGCGCAGGGGTGTGGTTTCCGCGTCGATCTCGTGGGTCGCTTGCCGATGTCGGCGCTGTGCAAGACGGCCAGCCCCTCGGCGTAAGCGGCCATCACGCCATATTCGATGCCGTTGTGGACCATCTTGACGAAGTGGCCGGCACCGGAGGGTCCGCAGTGGAGATAGCCCTGCTCGGCGGTGCCGCCGAGCTTCTCGCGGCCCGGGGTGCGCGGGATATCGCCGACTCCCGGGCGCCAGCGTCTTGAACACGGGGTCAAGACGCTGCACCGCCTGGTCGGGCCCGCCGATCATCATGCAGTAGCCGCGTTCCAGGCCCCAGACTCCACCGCTCGTCCCCACGTCCACGTAATGGATTTGCTTCGACTTCGAGCTCCTTGGCCCGGCGGAGGTCGTCCACATAATAGGAATTGCCGCCATCAATGAGCGTGTCTCCCGCCACGAGATGAGGCAAAAGGTCAGCAATGGTTCGGTCCACGACGGCCGCCGGCACCATCAGCCAGATCGCTCGCGGTTGCTCCAGCTTGCTTACGAGGTCTGCCATCGAGGTCGCTCCCTCCGCCCCCTCCTTGACCAACCCTTCCACTGCCTTGGGCGAGAGGTCGAAGACCACGCACTTGTGGCCTGCCTTGAGCAAACGACGCACCATGTTCGCGCCCATGCGGCCGAGTCCAATCATTCCAAGTTGCACGGCTGTCTCCTTTGTCGCCAAGGAATCGTGTCGATCGTCGGCTTCACGGTGTCTATTCCCTGTTACACCATGCGAGCGAAGGCTGCCACAAAAATCGACAGGGCCGGCTTCACCGTTGTCCGCCCCATGATTCTAGCGCTTTTGCCAGCAACATAAGAAGTTGCCAGCCCGGCAAAAACCCCGGGGTACCCTCGGCACCCGGCGTGCTGAGGCTGCCGATCAGTTGTGATCGGAGCCGATAGCCGAGGCGGTCCAGCTATCGCACGGGCAATCATCTTCAACTCCAAAGGGACGCACTTCGATTGCCCAATGTCGGGCTTGGTTCCTATCGTCTCATCGACGCTCGCATCTCACTCGGTGTCTCGCGGCCCGCTCGGCGATCAATCGGCGGGCGCTGGACGCTTGCCGCGACGCGCTGTAGGGTTAGTCGAGAGGGACCTTCTGCTGAACTAGCCTCGTTCAACTCTACGCATCCCACCGGGCGAGAACATACAAATGGAAAACTTACGTCGTGAGGCTAAGACCTATCAAGCGGAAAGCGGCCCGGCTTCGGTGCCGGTGCACGACGAATGGAGGCGATGGATCGCGGAAAACCTGATGCTCGACGCCGACGCTGGCAGCCTGGTCCAGGCCATGATAGCGAACGGCATCTCCCGTGAGGATGCGCTGCACGAGGTCGGCCTCGCTCTCGAGAGTCCCTATCTCCGAGGCGCGGATCTTCTCCGCAATCGGCTCCGGAAGCGAGACTGGCTGCTCGCCACCTACCGCAAGCTCAACCGGCTTCATCCTCTCTCCGGCCAGGTTGAGCGCCGCCACAAGCTAGGGCGTGACGAATTCCTGGCTGATTACTACAGCACCAACCGGCCTGTGATCATCACAGGCATGATGGATGACTGGCCAGCCATGAGAAAATGGAATCTCGACTACTTCCAGGAGCGCTTCGGCGACCGTGAAATCGAGGTCCAGATGGGACGCGAGGCCGGGCCTAACTACGAGATCGAGCGAGAGAAGTACCTATCGAGAATCAAGTTCTCGAAGTTCGTCGATATGGTACGTGCAGCCAAGGGAACGAATGACTTCTACCTGACGGCCAACAACAACTCGATCAACAAGCAAGCTCTGCCCGAACTGTGGGACGACATCATTCAGATACCCGAATACCTCGACGCCACGGACCCCCTTGGCGGGTTCTTCTGGATGGGGCCTCCCGGCACCATCACGCCGTTCCACCATGATCTCACGAATAACTTCATGGCCCAGGTGCTGGGCCGAAAACGAGTGAAGCTCGTGCCCTCGTGGGATCTGCCGCTCATGAAGAATAATTATCATGTCTACAGCCAGGTTGACGGACGTACGGCGCCTCCTTACCTCACCCCGGCTTGGGGGAACCACAGATTATTGAATGTATCCTTGACCGCGGTGAGATCCTTTTCCTGCCGATCGGGTGCCTACACTTCGTGGAAGGAATCGATATCACGGTCACGGTTTCGTTCACCAACTTCGGCTTTGATAACGACTTTCATACCTTCTACTCGACCTATCACGGGGTATGAGCTTGACAGCTCGTAGAAACCGGCAGCGGAGCGGCCTGGCGCCGCACCGAAATCAGCAGCGGGCACTGCCTCGTCACCGCGGGCAGCAGGGTCCGGACCCCTCGAGCTGAAGTCGAGGATGTTTGACTCTTGTTAAATCGGGTCTCCTCAGGCAAGCTGAGAGTCAGGCTCATCATAGGTTTCGCGTTGCAAGAATCTGGGTCTCGCTGCCTGATCAGGGTTGCTAACGATGTCAATCACGAGTCGATCGAAGAGAATCAAGGCAGCGGCTTGCTCGGGCGGGAGACGGCGTCTCTGGCTGAAGACCACGATCGCTCTCGGATCATTGTTCGCTTTGGCTCCCATGATCATGGCTGGAGAGCCGTCAGACACGGGTTTCTTCGAGGCCCGAATTCGTCCCGTTCTCATCGAGAAATGTTACTCCTGCCACTCCGCTTCCGCGAAGAAGATCAAGGGCGGATTGAGACTTGACTCTCGCGAGACGATGCGTGAGGGAGGAGAAACAGGCCCGGCCGTGGTTCCCGGCAAACCCGAGGAAAGCCTGATCCTGCGCGCCCTTGCTCACACCGAAGACTTCGCCAAGATGCCCCCCAAGCAGAAGCTGCCCGCCGCGGTGATCGCCGATTTTCGCCGCTGGGTGGAGATGGGTGCGCCCGATCCGCGAGACCCCTCCCGGGAGAGCGCGACGATAACCGACCGCGGCAGGCCTTCAGGGAAAGAGGAGGGCCCGTGGTGGTCGCTTCAGCCGATCTCGCGCCCCGAGGTTCCCCGACCCACTCGGGCCGATGCTGGCTGGGCCCGGACGCCTATTGACGATTTCATCATGGCCAGGCTGCGCGAGAAAGGTCTCGCGCCTCAGCCGGAGGCGGATCGCAGAACCTTGATCAGGCGATTATTCTTCGACCTGACCGGGCTGCCGCCCGAGCCAGCAGAGGTGCAGGCCTTCTTGAAAGATGATTCCCCTGATGCCTACGAGCGGGTGGTCGACCGCCTGCTGGCCAGCCCGCACCATGGCGAGCGGTGGGCGCGACACTGGATCGACCTCGTCCATTTCGCCGAGACACACGGCCACGACCAGGATCGCATCCGGCCTCATGCCTGGCCCTACCGCGATTACCTGATCGAGACGTTCAACCGCGACACGCCTTACGCCCGATTCGTCCAGGAGCAGATCGCCGCCGATGTTCTTTTTCCCGAAGAGCCGCGGCTGACTGTCGCGCTCGGGATGATCGCCGCGGGCCCGTGGGATGAAAGCTCGCTGCGCGACATCCGCGACGACAGCATTGATCGCCAGGTCGGGTTCTACATCGACCGCGACGATATGGTCTCGACGGTCATGTCCACTCTGGTCAGTACTACGGTCCACTGCGCCCGCTGCCATGACCACAAGTTCGACCCGATCACGCAGGAAGATTACTACGGTCTCCAGGCCGTTTTCGCGGGGGTTGACCGAGCAATCAGAGCCTACGACCGCGACCCGCGAATCGCCCGCTCGCGCGCCTCGCTCAAACTCTGGCGAAAAATCCAGCCTCAATACGCGTTCTGCATCGAGGAATTGACGGCACTGCTCCCGCCTGTCAGCCTCGTCTACGCCGCCGCCAGCGAGTTCGCTCCCGACGCCAGTCACGTTCCGCCGCCCGGTCCACGCCCCGTACATATTTTGAAGCGCGGAGACATCCACAATCCAGGCGTCCTTGCCCAACCCGGCAGCCTGGCGTGTGTTTCTGGCCTGAGCGGTCGTTTCACGATCGCGAACCCGAAAAACGAAGGTGCGCGCCGCGCGGCGCTGGCCCGGTGGATCAGCGACCCGCGTAATCCGCTCACGGCTCGCTCGATCGTCAACCGCATCTGGCAATCGCACTTCGGCCGGGGCATTGTCGATACGCCGAACGACTTCGGCCGCATGGGCTCGCCGCCAAGTCATCCTGAATTGCTCGACTGGCTGGCGTCTCGCTTCCTGGCCGATGGAGGCTCGCTCAAGCGGATGCACCGGCTGATTGTCACAAGCGCTGTGTACCGGCAGGCAACCCAGCACGACGCTCGCTCGGCGGAGATCGACGCCGACAACCGTTTGCTCTGGCGAATGAACCGCCGCCGGCTCGACGCCGAGTCGGTTCACGATGCCATCCTGAGCGCCTCGGGCCAGCTCGACAGTACGATGGGCGGCCCCTCGGTCCAGCAGTTCGCAATTCGTCCCGGCGTGCACGTCACCCCGGTGGTCGACTACACGCAATACGATTGGAATGCCCAGGGCTCCGGCAGGCGCAGTATTTACCGGTTCCTCTTCCGCACGCTGCCCGACCCGTTCATGGACAGCCTCGATGAGGCCGACGCTTCTCAACTGACTGCCGCTCGAAGCGAATCGGTCACTCCCTTGCAGGCCCTCGCCCTGTTGAATAATCGGTTCGTTCTCACGCCAATGCGAGCAGATGGCTCGGCGCCTGGAGAAATCATCCGGAACGACCGAAAGCCGCGTCAACCTCGCGTTCGATCTGATCCTGAGCCGCTCGCCCACCTCTTTGGAGCGTGCCGAGCTGGGCGATTTCGCCCGCCGCCATGGCCTTCAAAACCTTTGCCGCCTGCTTTTCAACACCAACGAGTTCCTCTTTGTGAATTGACATGGTCCATCGTCCATCTGGCATCTTCCATCGTCCATCTGGCATCTTCCATCGTCCATCTAGCATCCCAGTGGTGAGTCTCAACCCATGAGCGACTACTTCCCAAGACGCGATTTCCTCTGGCGGCTCGGCGGCGGCCTGGGTGGCGTCGCGCTGGCTCATCTGCTGGGACAGGAAGGGTTGCTGGCGGGCTCGGATCGCGGGCTCTCACGCCCGCGGGCCGAATTCAACGGCGGCCTGCATCATCCGGCCAGGGCGCGCCGTGTGATCCAGCTCTTCATGAACGGCGGCGTCAGCCAGATGGACACGTTCGATCACAAGCCCGAGCTCGAGCGCAGGCACGGCCAGCGGTTCGATCCCGGGGAGCATGTCGAAGCGCCCACCAGCACGCCGGGCAACCTGATGAAGAGCCCGTTCGCGTTCAAGCAGCACGGCGAATGCGGCCGGTGGGTCAGCAGCGTCTTTCCCCACCTGGCGAACTGCGTGGACGACCTGGCGTTCCTGATGGCCGTCAGCTCCAAGACCAACGTTCACGGCCCGGCCAGCTACATGATGAACACGGGATTCCTCATGCCTGGTTTTCCCTGCATGGGGGCCTGGCTGTCGTACGGTCTCGGTTCGCTCTCCGACAACCTGCCGACGTTCGTGGTCCTGCCCGATCCCAAGGGTCTGCCGTACAACGCCAAGGGTAACTTCACGTCGGGCTTCCTGCCCATGTCGCACCAGGGGACGATCATCGACGCCGCGGCGCAGCGGCCGATTCCCGACCTATTCGCTCCCTCGTCGGCAAGCTTCCTCTCGGCGGCCAGCCAGCGAGAAAGCCTGGAACAACTGGCCCGCATGAACCGCCGCCACGCGGCACTCAACGAGGGAGACTCGCCGGCTCGAATCCCGCATCGCCTCCTACGAGCTTGCCGCCCGGATGCAGCAATCCGCCCCCGAAGCCCTCGACCTGACGAGCGAAACACCGGCGACCCAGACCATCTACGGCCTGGACGATCCCGCGACCGCCGATTTCGGCCGCCGCTGCCTGCTGGCCCGACGACTCATCGAACGAGGCGTCCGGTTCGTCCAGATCTGGAGCGGTGCCGGAGGCCCAACGAACAACTGGGACAATCACGCCAACATCCCGAAAGAGCTGCCCTCCATCGCCCGCTCGGTCGACCGCCCGATCGCCGGCTTGCTTCACGACCTGAAGTCGCGCGGCCTGCTCGATGACACGCTCGTTCTCTGGAACACCGAATTCGGCCGGATGCCGTTCACCCAGGGTGCCACCGGCCGCGACCACAACGGCGGCACGTCCGTCGCCTGGCTGGCCGGCGCCGGGATCAAAGGCGGAGTCGTCTCATGGCCAGAGCGACCCCTGGGGCTGGAAAGCCGCCGAAGGCCAGACTTATTGCTACGACCTGCATGCCACGATCCTGCACCTGCTGGGCATCGACCATCACCGGCTGACCTTCCGCCACAACGGAATCGATCGGCGCCTGACGGATGTGCACGGCAGGGTCGTGGATGCGATCCTCGGATGACGTCGATATGGCCCCCGAATTCGCGTATGTGTGAATGTTGGCGGACATAAGATTTTCCGCGGCCCGGAGGCTCTCACCATATGCATGTCAAGCTCACCGTCGAACTTCCGCCTGAGGCCGAGAAGCGGCTCCGGGCCGAGAACCCTGATCTCCCGGCAGCGGTGCGAGAAGGATTCCTTGTGAATCTCTTCCAGAGGGGCATTCTCACTCACTCTGAACTTGGCCAGGCCCTGGGCCTCGACCCCCTTAAGACCGACACTCTCTTAAAGCGCCACACGGTGACTTTGCAAGCGTTGACTCACGAGGAGGCCGATTCCGACCTTGGTGGTGATGTGCGCCCTGAGCGGGCACGGGTTCTCTCCCGAACCTTCACCTTTGGTCCGGAGAGCGAGGAAGAGCTTCTTGAGGAGACACTCCTGGCGTGGCAGTCCCAGGGCCCGGCGGCAGCGTGGCAGGCGATGTTCGACATGCTCGGCCTGTGGTTTGAGGCACGCGGGTTGGACCCCGAGACTCAAGCCGTGGATCGCGCCTGCATCGAGGTCCACCGCGTGCCCTGGCACGCATCCGGCGCGGAGCGTGGCGCCGATGCCTGAGAAGCTCAGCCGGGACATGAAGGACCTGCTCGAACTCTTCAACGCCCGGAAGGTTCAATATCTCGTCATCGGAGCCCATGCGCTTGGTGTCTACGCTGAGCCCCGCGCAACCAAGGATCTCGATATCTGGGTAAACCCTGCGCCCGAGAACGCAAGCCGCGTGTTTAAGGCGCTAAAGAGGTTCGGAGCGCCCCTTGAAGGGACAACCGAGCAGTTCTTCACCGAGCGCGATACGTTTATGGTCATCGGCGTCATCCCTAATCGCATTGACATCCTTAAGAGCATCCCAGGGGTCGAGTTCGATGAGTGCTGGCAGGCGAGGAGAACTCTCGACATCGGGGGCGTTAAGGCCCATTTCCCGAGCCCGGAGCATCTGCTTGCAGCCAAACTCGCCGCCGCGCGTCCACAAGATCTCATAGACGCCACCAAGCTCAAGAAAGCCATCGAACTTAAACGCGAACAGGCCAGGCAGAAGGGGCGAGCTGGGGAACAACCCTTACCCTCACCGGAAGAGAAGCCCGAGCAGAAGAAAGGCCGCCAGCGAAATCGCGGTCCCGAAAGGGGGAGATGATGAGACAAGAACCGCTGGCGAAACGAGGACGATGCTGAATGTCATTGACTTGTGGTCGCAACGTCCAACGAGGCTGATAGTTGCGACACGTAGAACGTGAGAGGGCCCTCCTTCGTACAGGTGGATGGATCGAACCACCTCGTACTTCTTGGAGGACCCTCCGATGCAGCTGCATCACCGACTTGTTAGCATCCTTGGCCGCATTCGACAAGACGTGGCCACGCTCCTGGACAAAGACGCCATCAATGCCGCCTGCCGCGCGGAGAATTACACCTGGAAGAATCGGCTGCTCAATCCCACCAATACACTCCATCTGTTCCTGCTCCAAGTGCTCAACCGCAACACCGCACTCAATGACCTGCCCCGCAAGAGCCATGCGTCCTTCACCGGTTCGGCCTTCTGCAAGGCGCGGCGGCGACTTCCCCTGCGGGTTTTCCAGCGCTTGCTCCGAAGCTTGGCGGAAACGCTCTTGCCCGCTCACGGCGCCGACCAGGTCGACCACGATGGTCGCTGGCGGGGCCACCGAACCTTCATCATGGACGGCTCGAGTTGCTCCATGCCCGACACCCCCGAGTTGCAACGGCACTTCGGTCAGCCAGGCAACCAGCAACCGGGCTGCGGTTTCCCAGTGGCCCACCTGCTGGTCCTCTTTCACGCGGGGACTGGCTTGCTCCGTGAGATTCTGACGTCGCCGTTGCGGAGTAGCGACATGCCCCAAGTCGTGCACCTGCACCCCGCGCTGGAGCCCGGCGACATTGGCTTGGGGGACCGGGGGTTCTGCTCGTACGCTCACTTGGCCTTGCTGGGCCTCAAGGGGGTCTTCGGCGTCTTCCGCATCCATCAGAGGAAGAAGGTCGAGTTCCCGCTTGAGGAGCCCCCCGACAGGGACGCGGCGGCTACCTGTAGCCGCCGGCTGCCCCGTTGGCTGTACCGCTTGGGGGCCAGAGACCACGTGGTCCAGTGGCTCAAGCCCAAGCAAGGCCCGGAGTGGATGACCGCGTCCCAGTACGCGACATTACCGGAGCTCCTGGTGGTGCGCGAGCTGCGCTACCCCGTGGGGCAGCCCGGGTTTCGGGTCCGGGAAGTGACCTTGGTCACGACGTTGTTGGACGTGGAGTTGTATCCGCTGAAGGCGTTGGCAGAGCTGTACCGCCAGCGGTGGCAGGCGGAGCTCCATCTGCGCGACCTGAAAACAACAATGAACATGGATGTTTTGAAGTGTAAGACGGTGGAAGGAGTGCTCAAAGAGATTCATGTTTTCGCCTTGGTGTACAACCTGGTGCGGGTCGTGCTCCAGGCGGCGTCGCGACGTCAGCACATGTCGATTGCGCGATTAAGTCACATCGACGCCTTGCGGTGGTTGGGCTCGGCCCACGAGGGCGAAGCGTTGCCCAAGATCGTGGTCAACCCCGACCGGCCGGATCGGGTGGAACCGCGAGCGGTGAAGCGACGCCCCAAGGAGTACGATCGGCTGAACCGACCGCGCGCGGAACTGCGCAGGCGGCTACTGGAAGGGAAGGCCGTCGCGTAAGGGAGTTGAAGATGAGCGAACGACAGAACGGCGGGGGCACGAGAGAGATCGAAGAGGGAGCCGCTTTGTGTCCGTTTTGGGCGCCATGATCACATGCGTGCGACCTCATGGTGGATCGGGGAGGAGCGCCGCACCGTGAATTTATACTAATGCAGATGTTTGTCTATTTATCATGCTCGCGATAGGGCATTATGGGGCAGCAGCTTACGATATCTCAATGACATTCAGGACGATGCTAGTTCCTCGGGGACAAAACGAGCAGGGGGCGAAACGAGCACCCAGCTCGTTCGTGGGCTCGACAAGACGCAATAGGATAGGATGCGGATGGGGAGGAGCTCGAAGAGCGGCCGCCGTGTATACTCGTCCCTGTTTTCGCCCCCGTTTCGCCACCCCTGCCGGCGGAAAGGGTTAAAGGGAAAAGGCACGGAATCCACACCGGATCTGTTTGCTAATCACGCCGACCCGGAGTAGTTTCAGTCCGGATCTGTCGGGAGGCAAGATGAGCTGGTTGCTGTTTTTGGACGAAAGCGGCCACGACCACAAGAGCATGCCCTATGAAGTGCGAGGTGGAATTGCGCTCCATGCGGGAGCGCTTTGGCCGTTCGTCCAGGCAATGCAGCGGCTTGAGCTCGACAGCTTTGGGGGTCACTTGCACCAGTACCGTAGCGAGCTGAAAGGCAGCACACTTCTTGATCGCAAGCGGTTCAGATTCGCCCAGCAGCTTGCACCCATGGAACCCGAAGCCAGGCGAAAGCATTGCAGGGGTTTTCTCACCAAGGGCCTCGAACACAAAGTCCCAACGCGCGAGGAGTTCACTGCGTACCGGCAGGCTTGTCTGGAGATGGCGAGAGGCGTCTTTCAGTTGCTGAGGCAGCATGGCGCCGTACTACTCGCCGCGGCGATTTCCCCTACGGCACGCCCGCGGAACCTCTTGCTTGAGGAGTACCTTCGCAAGGACCAGGTTTTTCTCCTGGAGAGGTTTTTCTACTTCCTGGAATCGGAAAAACAACACGGCCTTCTCGTCGTTGACGAGGTCGACAATGGCGCGGACCGGCAGCTCATCAGGCGGCTGCAGGCGTATTTCACCAAGACAAGCACTGGGCGTTATCGCACGCAATGGATTGTGCCCAGCCCATTCTTCGTGGCCTCGGACATGATCTATCCCATGCAGGCCGCCGATCTTTGCATCTACTGCGTGAATTGGGGATTCCGATTGCCAAGCCAGGGCATGACGGCAGCGACCCGCCCAGAAATCGCCGATGAGTTCGCACCCTGGTTGCGCCAGCTACAATTCCGAGGTGAAGGGTATCGGGATGGCGCCGTGTTCGAGAGTTTCGGAATCTTTTATGTGCCCAATCCTTATGGACCAGGGCGCGCATAAAGAAGGAGGTAAAGCAGTCAAGACCACCCAAAAGCAGCCTCTCAGCAGAACCTCCAACTGTATCTTAGCCCGTTGTTACTGGTTGGTCAAGTGATTTGATACAGCCAACTTACGCCGAAATCGTGCCGTCCTTAACACCTACCGCTCGGCCGATCTCAAATCTGCCTACGAGTTTCGGCGACAAAGTTCTCGCCCGCCTTTTCTATGTTAACCGCCAACACGCCGAGGAAGAGCGCCTCGCCGGCCATATGGGCTGCCGCGAGCTAGCCTCTAAGAAGGGGAATTCTCGGCGCGGCGAGAACTCCAGGGCCAGGAGGCGAAGCGACCAGTCAGAGTTGCCCTGATTCTGAACACGTCGAGCAAGCCGGGAGGGGCGGCATGTGCAACGCATGGAATCACTATCCTGGGTGTTCTTGCGGCTTCGGAGGCCAATACTACGGGGCACCCAGCGCCATCAGTTCGTCGCATACGCTGACGTCCTATGAACGCTACGTTAACCCCTTCGCCAAGTGCCCTGTCTGTGGCGCCGCCGTCTTCTTCTTCCAGGATGCAAACGGTGGCGCATGTCTTCTTCGACGAACTGGGCCCTCCCTGGTCCAAACACCCCTGCACCGATCATTCCGGCCGCGACGGGGACATCAGGAACCACTGCTACTCGGAGCGCAGTCCAGGCGTTGCTGATCCTCACTGGAAGCGCGAGGGCTGGCAGCCCTTCTTGCTGACCGAGACCAATTTCCGTCGCAGCGAGCGGGAATACATCATCTACGGGAGGATTCTCTCGGCAGAGGAAACTCCCTGCAGCACATCAATCCTCGTGGATGGCCCAAATGTGGCTTGCACGAGCAGCTGGCTCATGTGCTGGGACCCCACGGCTCCCACTTTTTATCGGCGCGTCGGGGACGCGTGCGAAATATCTGGGGTCACGACGGCAGCGGGACAGATCAGGGAGCACCACCTGAGAGGAACGGTCCGGTACTAGACTTCAAAGGATTGGGCCTTCTCATTTCGGACCTGAGTCGAACGATGGGTTGATCATCATCCCCGCTTGAGGGGTAGCGGGAGAAAAATGCGAAAAGTCTGATTTGACGCCGGGGACTAAAGTTTCTTGCACGCCTTGTTGCTCGATGTCAGAGATCTTTGGTACCCGCTCCGCCACATACCAGGACATGCACTGCGTAAACTCGTCCCCCGCTCTCCGGAGCCGCTCGCCCCACGCCACGAATCGCCCGCGGAATCGCTCCCACGGTCCAGGTTTTTCCAGTACGGCGGCACGATCCGGCGCAACTTGCGCAATACTGTAGTAGCGGGCTTGCCCGCGCGGCGATCGTCCGCGCTCTTTTTGACAATCCGACTATATCCCATCGAGCGGCCGGTCGTGTCGCGCCGGAGGAGGAAACGCCATCGTCGGGTCGCGCGGGGCATCTTACATTCGCGTTGACCCTACCGGTTCCCCTGCTTGTCGCGGCTGGCCACTGTGAGCCGTGGACCGTCAACCGTGGACCGTGAACCTTAAATGCAAAACGCCAAGCCGACTACGCGGTTCTACTTCCTTCAGACTGCCTACTGGCAACTGGCTACTGCCCACTACCCAGGCTGTGTACACCAGTGGACATCCGCTGGAAAAAGCTCCAAAAAGTCTCACTTTGTCTCACTTTTCGGCCTGCCCAGCGGAATTTTTCGACGGCAAAGGGTGCTCCGCAAGTCGCTTCATGCCAGGCAGATCCGATTTGACACGTGGGGCTCCGGAATGAGCAAAACACCTTGTGGGACGTGGGACCCGAAAATCTCATATCGATTTCCGCTGATTGTTCACTATCTCTTGGAGTTGCCATGGCGGCCTTTCGTCGTGGAACGTTGATGCTCGTGAGAAATCCAATGCCACGAAACTTCGGCATCATCTTGTGGATTGCCGGATGCATCGGGTGCCTGGCAACCCGGGCAACCGCGTCCGCACCCGATCGGCCCAACGTGATCGTCATCATCACCGACGATCAGGGGTATGGCGACCTGGGCGTTCACGGCAACACCAAGATCCGCACGCCGAATCTCGATCGTCTGGCCCGACAGAGTGTGCAGCTCAAGCAGTTCTACGTCTGCCCGGTGTGCTCGCCCACACGGGCCAGCCTGCTGACCGGCCGGTACAACTACCGGACGGGCGTCGTCGACACGTTTCAGGGCCGGTCGATGATGCACCCGGACGAGGTGACGCTCGCCGAGCGGTTGACCCAGGCGGGATACCGCACGGGGATATTCGGCAAATGGCACCTGGGCGATAATGTACCGCTCCGGCCCCTCGACCAGGGGTTTCAGGAAGCGCTCGTGCTCAAGGGAGGCGGCATCGGCCAGCCGTCAGACCTGCCGGGCGGGAACCACTATCTCAACCCGGTCTTGCTGCACAACGGCCAGCCCAGGCGCTACGCCGGCTATTGCAGTGACGTTTTCACCACCGCGGCGATCGATTTCGTGAAGGGACCCTCGGATCGTCCCTTTTTCCTCTACCTCGCGTTCAATTGCCCTCACGATCCGCTCGAAGCGCCGGAAGCGGAGCTGAAAGCATATCAAAGCATGAAACTTGGTCGCCAGGAATTCCCGGCCGGCGGCAGCCCCCTGCCCCGCTCGCTTGATGAAGATAAGATTGCGCGTGTTTATGCGATGGTGACGAACATCGACGCCAACGTCGGCCGCCTGCTCGAGGCGGTCGAGTCCGGGGGAATCGCCGGCTCGACGACTCATTGTCTTCATCACCGATAACGGACCAGCCTTCTCCCGCTACAACGCCGGTCTGCGTGGGCTCAAAGGAACGGTTTACGAGGGGGGAATCCGCGTCCCGTGCTACGTCCGCTGGCCGGGCCATTTTCCGGCGGGCCGGGTGGTCGATCGGATTGCCGCGCACATCGACATCACGCCGACGCTGCTGGACGCCTGCGGTGTCTCGGCTGGAAGCCAGCCGAAGCTCGATGGTCTGAGCCTGCTGCCCTTGCTGCGCGGCGAGCCGGTCGCTTCGTGGCCCGATCGGACGATTTATTTCCAGTGGCACAGGGGCGATGCCCCCGAGATGGGCCGCGCGTTTGCCGCCCGAAGCCAACGATTCAAGCTATTGCGCGCCGACGGGCCGCCCAAGGGCCCGCAGCCGCCGCTTGAGCTCTACGACATCGAGCATGACCCGTTCGAGCTCCATGATCTCGCCTCCACGCGTCCGGAGCTGGTCAACCGGATGTACCTCCGTTACCTCGATTGGTTTCGTGACGTGTGCGGCACGCGTGGATTCGAGCCCGTCCGGATCAAGATCGGAGATCCGCGGGAAAACTCAACCGTACTGACGCGACAAGACTGGCGCGTAGGGGACCCCGCATTCCCCGGCCACTGGGAGCTTGAGATCGCCCGCCCTGGCAGATATGACGTGACCATTCACGTTTCCGAAGCGACGGCTCCCACGGAGATTCGCCTGGACATTCAGGGCCAGATTCTCAAGCAAACCGTTCCGGCGCGAGCCACGGAGAGCACCTTTCGAGGCGTCTCTCTCTTGTCCGGCCCCACCAGGCTCGACCCCGGGTGTGAGATGCACGACAACCGCATTCAGGTCCTGGACGCCACGGTAACGCGTGTCGGAGACAAGTGAGGTCGCGTTGCATTTGCAGGCGCCCCGACCGATACTGGCGAGAGGCGCGGCCCTGGCGCTACCGGAGCGGCGGAGCAACGGTTCTCGAGGCGAATCCCGAGGAATTCTTTCTTCGCAGCGATCAGTTTGAAAAAAGGATGACCCAGGCCCGGCTCGGCGCCACCGTCGCGAGGGCTCGGCGGTATCGGGAGCGCCCTACGGCCGTGTCCGACTTCTTCAAATTCAAGTCATTCGATTACTGGTTGCTGCCCGAGCTGACCACTCATCTCGGGTTTCTGCTCGCCCTGGTTTTCCTGGCCTACCTGATCCGGCAAAAAAGGTCGCCGGCAAGCACGGTGGCCTGGCTGCTCTTGGTGCTGTTTCTGCCCTACGTCGGCGTGCCTCTTTACCTGATGTTCGGCGGGCGAAAAATGAAGCGAATGGCCCGCAAGAAGGCTCAGGTGTACGACCGCGCGCACTCGCCGCCGCTCAGCCAGGCCGACCGCAGCATCGAGCGTCTGCTGCTGTCCTACGGTGCGCCGCCGGCCAGGAACGGCAATCGAGTCGAGCTCTTGGCCCGGGGCGACGAGGCGTTCGGAAATCTGGTTCGGATCATCGATCAGGCCGAGAGTTCCATTCACATCACGACGTACATTCTGGGCCGCGACGAGGTGGGTGCCGAGCTCGTGGCCCGGCTGGCGCGTAAAGCGTCAGAGGGCGTGGCCGTGAGGCTCTTGCTCGACTCAGTTGGATCGTGGAGAGTCGGCCGGCGATTCCTCGCACCGCTGGTCAAGGAAGGCGCGCGGGTGGCCTACTTCATGCCGGTCTTACACATTCCGTTTCGCGGGCGGGCCAACTTGCGGAATCATCGCAAGATCGTGGTTGTTGACAGTCGAGTGGCCCTGACAGGGGGCATGAACCTGGGCCTACCCTACATGGGACCACCGTCGATCCCAGGCTTGTGGCGCGATCTTTCGGCCGTGGTCGAGGGGCCGGCCGTGTTCGACCTGGAATCGCTTTTTGTCTCCGACTGGGCGTTCGCCACCGGTGAAGATCTCTCGGCCCAGGCCGCGGCCATGGAAGAAGCCGCAAAGCGAAGTGCCAAGAGCGGAGATCCCGGAGCGAAGGGATTGGACAGCCTCGTCCAGGTCGTCGCCAGCGGACCCGATGTGCCGGACGATCCGCTCTATGAAACGCTGCTGTCGCTCATGTTCGCGGCTCGCGAACGGATCTGGGTCGTCACGCCGTATTTCGTGCCCGACGAGATGCTGGCCCGAGCGCTCAATCTGGCCGCGCGCCGAGGGGTTGATGTGCGCTCGATCGTTCCCGCTCGGTCCAACCATCCCTCGGCCGACCTCGCTCGCGAGAGCTATTTGCGCGAGCTACACGAGGCGGGCGGCAAGGTGTATCTCGAGCAGTCAGCCATGCTCCATGCCAAGGCCGTGCTGTTCGACGACCAGGTCGCGGTGATTGGCTCGGCCAACATGGACAATCGCAGCCTCTTCCTGAACTACGAGGTCGCCGTCTTCCTGTACAGCCGAAGCCAGACGGCCGCGATCACCTCCTGGGCAAATGGCCTGCAAGGCGACTGCCTGCGAGACTTGCCCCAGCCAGGCTGGGTCCGCGAGCTAGCCGAGAACGTGGTCCGGCTGCTCTCGCCCCTGTTATGATTCCAGGCCACGAGGTGTGCGCGCAGGGCGGGAACCTCGGTCAGGCCGGTGAGTCTCCACGCCGCGACAATTCTCGTTTCCGAATCGCGGCAGATCGTCGCAGCCGCACGCTGGGAATTGGCGACGACTCCTTGATGCCCAGGCCCGTCCGACCATTCGGCGGCGGCTCGTCTCCCTTCACGTCGGCGCGACGCTCCTTCCACACGCCAAGCAGCCAGTGGAGCATCTCACCAACCGCCTCTTGGTCAGGCAGGCAATACCGCGCCGCAGTTGACTCTTCCGGACCCACGCGAATCGTGATGGCATCATCGAGTGCGCCGAAGGCGTCTTCGTCCGTGCGATCGTCGCCGATAATGAAAGGCAAGGCGCCATCGGCTTGAAGCTGGTCCTGAATCCAGCGCACGGCTGTTCCCTTGTTCCAGTTGACGCGGGGCCGGATCTCGATGATCATCTTCCCCTCGGTCAGCACGAAGAGCGGATGATCGGCGGGCACGAGCGACCGCAGGATGGTCTCAATCTGCTCACGTGTTCCCTCCGGGGCGCGTTGATAGTGAATTGCCGTGGTCAAGCTCTTGCTTTCGACCTGCACGCCGGGCAAGAGCAGCGGCAGCCCGATGAGCTGCTGATTGAGCTCGGCGAGCGCGTCCCGGCAGCGAGCTGCCTCGGGATGCTCGAAGCGAAGTGAATGCCCCTCGATCTGGAGCCCATGATCACCGCTGTAGACGAGCGATTGGAGACCCACCCGCGCCGTGACGTCCGCCAGCGACCGTCCGCTCACGACGGCAATGAGCACGTCTTCGCGGCTGGAGAAGTCCTCGAGCACCGCTCGCGTCTCTGGCGATAGACTCGCCAGACCCGGATCGGCGACAATCGGGGCGAGCGTGCCGTCAAAATCAACGTAAAAGACCAGGCTCGTGGCTCCGGCCACCCGCGCCTCAATTTCACCGCGGTGGTCGTGATCGATCATTATGCACATAGGACATCATCCAAGTTGTCAAGCGACCTCGGGAGTGTCGATTTTCAGCAGTGTGGAAAGAATCTTGCCGGCCCATCGGTATACGTTGTTCTCCATCACCGTCGCCTGCATGCGCTGCATGCGCCGTTTTTGCTCGCCGGCGTCCATCTCCAGGGCCGTGACGATGGCGTTCTTGAGTTCGTCAATGGCGAACGGGTTGAACTGGACGGCGTCGGCAAGCTCGCGAGACGAGCCCGTGAACCAGGAAAGAAGCAGCACGCCTTCCTGATCGAGTCGGCTGGCCACGAACTCCTTGGCCACGAGGTTCATACCGTCGTGTAAAGAACTAACAATGCAAAAGTTCGCCAGCTGGTGCAGGGCCATCATCTCCACTGGCCCGAAGTGTCGCTTGAGATAGACGACCGGACGCCAACGGCCGGTACTCCATCTCCAGTTTACACGCTCGATCAAGCGGTCAATCTCATTGTCGATCGCCTGGTACTGGGGGACGTGCTGTCTGCTAGGCACTCCCACCTGGACAAAAACGAGCTTCTCACGATAGCCGGGGTTCTCCTCGAGCAGCGCATCGATCGCCCGGATGCGCTCGGGAATTCCCTTGGTATAGTCGATTCGCTCGATGCCGACTCCCAGAACTTTGCCTTCCAGGTTCAGCATCTTGCGGAACTGTTGCATTTGCCGTTCCACATCCGCGGATGCGGCCAGAACCTGATGCCGCTCGAAGTCGATGCTGATAGGGAAAGGACGAATCAGCGTTGACTTTCCTCCGCGAATCACCTCCGAGGTTTCACGGTCGATACGGGCCTCGATCGTTCGCTCAACGGTCTCGAGGAAATTCTGGCAGTGGTACCTGAGGTGAAAGCCGAGAAGATCGTTGCCCAGCAGGCCTTCAAGGAGCTCTTCCTTCCACGGAAAAACGCGAAAGGTCTCTGCGTTTGGCCACGGAATGTGCCAGAACTGCGCGACGATCAGGTCCTCCCTGCGATCCTTCAGGTATTTCGGCAAGAGCCCGAAGTGATAGTCCTGGATGAAGACGATGGTCGGTCGGTCATCGGCCTCCTGCACCACGGCGTCGGCGAAGATTTCGTTGACCCGACAGTAGGCCTCCCACTGCCTCGCATCGAAGTTGGGTCGAGTGAAAGTAACATGGCAAAGCGGCCACAGCCCCTCGTTAGACAGTCCATGGTAATAGTCTTCCTCGAGTTCCTTGCTCAACCACACCCGGCGCAGGGTATAAGAAGGATTCTCGGGAGGCACTTGGATGTGATCGTGCTCATCAACGGTCAAACGATCGGCGTCGCCTGAGCCATGCGCCACCCAGATGCCGCCTGAGGCCCGGATCACCGGGTCGAGCGCCGCCGCCATGCCGCTGGCTGGCCGGATGCATTCGATCGAGTCACCCGCGAAGCGGTGCTGGTAAGGCTCTCGGTTGGCGACCACGATCATCTGATAACTGTTCATCCGGCTGGCGATCAGGTCGTGCAGGGCGCTCTCGGTCCACATCTCTGATGACTCCCCTGCCAGGGCCGGCGCGAGCCAAGGCCAGTCGAAGGCCTGCGCACCGGAAAGCAGGTCCGGGAAAGTGGCTTCCCATCCGCCGCGCCGCAGAAAGGTGCCGTTCTCGCCCTTGGGCCAAGTTCAGATCGCTGACGCTCGCGCGGGCAGTTCAAGCTTCGTTGACCAGATCTTCAATACCTTCGGACCTTGTCGATATCCGAGCAGCCGACCGCTCGGACAGGAGGCGCTTCAGCAGCGGCGGCGCCATGAACGTGGTGACAATCACCATCAAGGTGACGCCAGCGAACATGCCCCCATCGAATACTCCCGTGGAGAGTCCCATTTGCGCAAAGATCAACCCGACTTCTCCCCGCGGAATCATACCGACGCCGACGACGGTCTTGTTGCCCTTGAACCAGTAAGGAGCATAACCTGCAAACAGCTTGCCAATCACTCCCACCGCAACTAAAACGCCGCCCACAATGAGCGCGGATTGCCCCTCCGCTTGCATGGGATTGAGTGCGCGTAGGTTCACCGAAGCTCCCACACTCACGAAGAAGAGGGGGACGAAGAAATGCCCGAGTGCCGCGATACCCTTCTCGATCTCGTGCACTCGAGGCGAGCCTGCCAGCAACAGCCCTGCCGCAAACGCGCCAAGTACCATCGCCGAACCAGCCTTATCCGCCATCCAGGCGAGGGCGAGAGCCATGATCAGTGCCAGGATGGATGGTGTTCCGGGCAGGTCGATCGGTCTCGTGATCCTAGCGAGCCACGGCAGCAGGAGCCTGCCGATCAGCAGAACCGCGATCAAGAAGCCAAACGCAATCCCGGCAACCGCTCCCACGCCAGCAAGGGTAACTGCTTGACCACGTGACAATCCGGTGACCGTGGTCAGGATCACAAGGCCAAGCACATCGTCCAGGATTGCGGCGCCGAGAATGATCTGCCCTTCGACCTCTCGCAACCGGCCCAGGTCGGCCAGCACGCGCGCGGTGATGCCCACGCTGGTTGCCGTCAAGGCCGCCCCCGCCATCACGGCGACCAGATTGGCCAGACCCAGGCCACGACAGGCTAGATACCCGAGTCCGAACGGCAGAACCACCCCGGCAAGCGCGACGGCCGCCGATGTGGGCCCGACCCTCAGGAGCATTCCAATGTCCGTCTCCAGTCCAATCGCCAGCAGCAGGATGAACACACCCAGCTCAGAGAGCATGTGGATCGTCTCATACTCCGTGCTGATGAGCGCGAGCCCCGACTGACCGACGATGACTCCGCCCACCAGCTCGCCGAGCACTGCCGGTTGACCAACTCTCTTGGCGAGCAAGCTTCCTAGCTTGGCCACGCCCAGCATGACGACCAGCATGGCGAAGAACTGTGTAACCTGCAGATGATCCATCAGCGCGTCCGTTCCGATCCGCCTCTCGGCTCAGCAACCTCTCAATACACCAACTTGGTGATATGAAAACCCGCATTGTATCCCAACCCCAAGCGCGAACGGTCTACTTTTCAAAAGCGGATCGTCTGTCCCGAACGGCATCAGCTCTTTTGGTCCAAGCGTTTCTCTGAATGCTCCATGCAATCATTTAATCCGCTCTTGTCGATTTTACGGGATGACGTATACAATTTATCTCCTACACGCGTGATCGTTTTCCCATACCTGCCGCACACGTCCGACAGAGAAGGCCCACCCCGTCGGTGTGGGACAAGAGATTCATGAAGCGACGCGATGACATCCGTAACGTGGCGATCATTGCTCACGTTGACCATGGAAAGACAACGCTGGTCGATGCGATGCTTCGCCAGTCTGGGCAGTTTCGCGCCTCACAGCTTCTGGGTGAGCGCATTCTTGACTCCAACGACCTGGAGCGAGAGCGCGGCATCACGATTCTGGCCAAGAACATCGCTATCAATTTCGGCGACATCAAGATCAACCTGATCGACACGCCCGGCCATGCCGATTTCGGCGGCGAGGTGGAGCGTACGCTTCAGATGGCCGACGGGGCGCTCGTTCTGGTCGACGCGTTCGAAGGCCCAATGCCTCAGACCAAGTTCGTGCTCCGCAAGGCCTTCGCCTGCCACATCCGGCCGATCGTCGTGATCAACAAGGTTGATCGCCCGGATGCGCGGCCCAATGAGGTGCTCAACGAGGTCTTCGACACCTTCGTCGAGCTTGGTGCCAGCGAAGAACAGCTCGATTTCGCTTATATCTTCGCCTCGGGAAAGGCAGGCTTCGCATCGCACGACGCGCACGCGAGCTCGGGTGACGTTAAACC
The DNA here is from genome assembly GCA_963813575.1 of uncultured Planctomycetaceae bacterium. Taxonomy (GTDB): domain Bacteria; phylum Planctomycetota; class Planctomycetia; order Isosphaerales; family Isosphaeraceae; genus Aquisphaera. Next base: position 105,141 of record CAWFAF010000026.1, on the reverse strand, counting down.
GCTGTTCGACTTGATCGTTGACCGCGTGCCTGGCCCGGTCGTCGACCCTGATGGTCCCTTCTCGATGCTTTGCACCACGCTGGATTTCTCGGAATACGTGGGCCGGATCGCCATCGGGCGGATCGTCTCGGGCAAGGTCAAGCGCTCCCAGAGAGCCGCGCTTCTGAAAGCGGGAGGGGTCAGCGTTCCCGGTTCGATTGATAGCGTGCTGCTCTTCGACAAGCTGGGCAGGGTGGAAGTTGAGGAGGCGGAAGCCGGCGACATCGTGGCGATTGTTGGTCTCCCGACAGTCGAGATCGGAGACACCATTGCCGCGCCCGAATTGACCACGCCCCTGCCCCGCATCGAGGTTGGCGAGCCAACCTTGAGCATGCTGTTTACCGTCAACGACTCGCCCCTTTCCGGTGAGGGCCAGTACCTCACCTCGCGCCATCTCAGCGACCGGCTCGAGCGCGAGCTCGAGTCAAATGTCGCCCTCCGTGTCGAGCCCACCGAAGATGGGGATGCGTTCCAGGTTTCCGGCCGCGGCCTCCTGCACCTGTCGATTCTGATCGAAACCATGCGTCGCGAAGGTTTCGAGCTGGCGGTTGGCAAACCCGAAGTGATCGTCAAGGAGATTGGTGGGGTTGACCACGAGCCCTACGAATTCCTGGTGGTTGACGTCCCTCACACCCACATCGGACCCGTGATGGAGCTTGTGGGCTCACGCCGCGGCGAGATGAGCAAGATGGACGTGAAAGGTGCGTATGCCCACCTCGAGTTCTTGATCCCCGCCCGCGGCTTGATCGGTCTGCGCAATCGGCTCATGAGCGGCACTCAGGGCGAGGCCATCATGCACCATAATTTTCACGACTACCGGCCCAAGAAGGGAGACATCCCCAGCCGCGGCAACGGCGTGATGGTCAGCATGGCACGCGGCCCGGCGGTGGCCTTCTCGCTTGACAACCTGCAGCAGCGCGGCACCATGTTCGTGCAGCCGGGAGACGAAATCTACGTGGGCATGATCGTCGCTGAAAACGCCCGCGGCGAAGACATGGCGGTCAATCCGTGCAAGGAAAAGAAGCTGACCAACATGCGAGCCTCGGGCTCCGACAAGAACATCCTGCTCAAGCCCCCGCGCCAGCTCACGCTCGAGATCGCGCTCGAATACATCGAGGCAGACGAGCTCGTCGAGATCACCCCCAGCAAGATCCGCTTGCGGAAAAAGGTGCTCAGTGAGGAGGGGCGCAAGCGCGTCGAGCGCGGCGGCAAGAAAGTGGGCGTCTAAGGCGCGGGCGATCAGCGGTGCCCGCCCTACGGATGTTCACGGCGCCGCCTTAACTCCGCGAAGTAGGCAATCTCCAGGCCGTTGCCTCGAAGAGCGGCGTGCGCCTCGCGCGTCAGTTGCACGCTGGCCAAGAGCAGCAGCAACACTCCCAGCATCGCCGTCGTGGTCGGCAGCGCAGTGAGGAAGTTTCCAATCAGGTCGTCGATCGCCATCGTGAGGCTGGTGCCCACGAACATCGCCATCGCCAGGTAGAGAAGCGTCAAGGCCAGGCGAATCCGGTCGCTTCGCCAGATCAACCGATTGAGCTGCGCATCGATGTGCTCGAGACGCTCGGCTGGGAAAGTCAAGGTTTGATGCGCCCCGGCTCAGGCTGTCAGCCAGTTCATTGAGCTGGCGGATGCGATCGACGATGCGCGACATCCGGTTCGACGTGGAGATGATCAGAGAGCCGTTGGCGGTCATGAACAAGGCTGGAGTGATCATCGCCGTGAGAGTCGAGTAGTTGGGCGGAGAGACGGGCATGCGGCGAACCCCATGGTTGGGAAGCAGTCCACGGCGGTACACGCGCGGGTATCAGCCCGCCTGATCGCGCCCGGACCAGTCGCTTTCCAGGATGCCATAGAACTCGACATCGTGCCATCGTCCATCTCGCCAGAACATCGACCGGGCGGTCCCCTCGTGCCGATAGCCTGACTTTTCATAGACCCGCTTCATGGCCGGATTGAATGTGTGCCCATTGATGCGGTGCAAGCCAAGCTGGGCGAACGCGAAGCGGGTGCGCACGGCAACGGCGTCGGTGGCGTAGCCGCGACCCCAGGCGGAGCGGTCGCCGATCATCAGGCCGCCGGTCGCCGATCGGTTTCGCCAGTTGATCGCGTGCAGTCCGATAAAGCCAATGTGACGCTCCTTCTCATCCAGGATCGCCCAGGTGAAGTCGCTGTCGTTCTGGCTCTCGATGCGATCAAAAAAGGCCTCCTCCTGCTTCCGGCTGGCGCCGAGGTTGAACTGGATCGCGGCGGTGATCTCCGGATCGTTCATCCAGCGCAGCGCGTTCTCGAGTTGCAGCGTCCGGTCGGGCGGCACCAGCCGGACCAGTTCCCCTTTCCAGCCGACGATCGAAACCGACATCGAGACGCTCCCAAGAAAAGGTGTTTTCCTTCCTGGAGAGGCGGCTCAGGGCCGAGGTTCGCGCCTGGCGCCCTTGGCCGTTTCGGAAAGGACGCGCATGCGCTTGCGAAACACGTAAGGCGGCTCGAAGGGCATCGGCCCAGCCGCCTTGGCCGCGGCGGTGACTTCGGCCGCCAGCGCGGGCAGCCCGTTGTCACCATAGTGCGAAACAGACTCCTCGGCGAGCCGAGCCCGGACGATCAAAACCGAGTAGTTCTTGCCGTTGACGATCAGGTATCCCAGCGTCCTGCCGTAAGGATCAAGCGTGCCCGCGCGGATCAGCTTCACGTCGGTGGCGGCCGCGAAGGCCCCCTGGGCGAACGCCCTGGCCTCGGGCCCGAACGACTGGTCGAGTGGAATCCCATGCTCGTCGTGGCGAACCTCGGGCGAGTCGATCCCCAGAATGCGCACGGTCTCCTCATCGCCGCCGAGCCAGCGGATGAAGACACTGTCACCGTCGTCGATACTGATCGACGCCGGGTCGACCGGAACCGCCTGACCGTGAACTCTCATCTGGGGTTTGAGCGCGACTGGCGCTGGTGTCTGCGCGGGGGTGGCCGCGGGCACCTGGCCCAGGCTCGCTCGCGGCTGGCTCCAGACGACGGCGAGGCAAATCAATAGGCATGTTGATGCCGCGATCGATGCAGCTCGTTGCATCTTGATCGATCTCCATCTTGGTTTCGCGATGATCACTTCGCGTGCTTCTTCATGAACGCTAGGCCGTCGCGGCAAAGACCCATCGCGTCGGGGAATAGTGGCCGCCAGACCTTCGTCGCCGCAGCCAGGGCGGGCAGGGCCGTTCCGAACGCTTCGATCGTCAGGTAGCCGTCGTAACCGGATTTCTTCAGCCCGCCGAAGAACGACTCCCAGTTCACCTGGCCAGTTCCCGGCGTGCCTCGGTCATTCTCGGAAACATGAACGTGGATGGTTTCCGCGGCGCAAGACTGGATCGCCTCGGCCTGGCTTTTCTCCTCGATATGCGCGTGGAAGCTGTCGTACATCATCTTGCAGTAGGGATGGTTCACCGCGCGGACGAACCGGACGGTCTGAGCGGCCGTGGTCAAGAAATAGATCTCGAACCGGTTGAGGTATTCGATCGCCATCTTGATGCCCCGGGCTTGGGCCTTCTCGGCGGCCCGCTGCAAGGTTTCGACGCCGTAACTTAATTCGTCTTCGGTAGGGCCGGTGCCGGAGAAGTGGCCGATGGCCGAGTGGAGTGGGCCGCACAGGATCTCGCAGCCAAACTGCTGGCCGCACTCCATCGCTCTGTCCAGGTGTTCCACTGCTGCGTCTCGAACCTTGCTATCAGAAGAGATCGGGTTCGACAGCGGCCCCATGACCGTGACGGCCGTGGCCCCCAGCCCCAGTGACTGGAGCCGCTTGCCCAGCCTCTGGTAGGGAATCAGGTCGCTGGTCTCGAAGATCGGAATCTCCACCGCGTCGAACCCAAGCCCCTTGATCTGGTCCAGGAGCGGGTCTTGAGCCTCGGTGACGTGGTCGGTCCAGAGCAGCAGGTTCATGCCGGTTTTCATGGGTAAGCCTTCTGGTGATCGCTTCAGCGTTTGAAGAAATCTTGCCGGTAGAAGATGACAAGAAGATAGAGTCCGGTACAGGCCCAAGCCATCCCCAGGAAGAGTCCGAACCTTTCCTCCCAGGAGCGGTCCCGCCGACGTGGCCTTCCTCGTCGCAGATGACCGCCGGCTAGCAGCGCCGAGGTCATATAAATAGCCATGAGTGGAGTGCCATAGAAGTAACACACCCCGCTCATGCTCTCGCCCAGTCGTCCTCCGTGGGCGACCCTATGGTACAGAACCGGTGGCCACAGGAGCCAGGACGCGGTTCCTTGCGCGAACCAGAGGATTCGTCCCGGTCCCCAAGGGCGACGCGTGCGACGCAGCAGCAGAAGCGGCGGCCCCACGATTGACAGTCCCCCCAGGACGAAAACGACGACGAGCGACGCGATCAGGTCCCATGGCCCGAAGTGAGGTTCCGCGCCGGGATTGAGATTCGGGGACCTCAAGTCGTCCACGACCATCCAAAAACCCAGGGCCACGCTGGCGATCAGGAGCATCGCAACGCCCAGCCCAAACCGTGAGGCCTTCCTACGATGAACTGGCTCCTGACTCATCTGGTGTTACCTCACACCGGCACCACCGTCTCCCACTTGTGCTTCTCGGCCGAATCGAGCACGGCGTCGCAGACGGCCTGGGTGGCGAGGGCGTCGCGGAAGGTCGGGGCGGTGGGCTGGCCCTTGGACAGGTTTTCGAGGAAGTCGGCCACCTGGTGAACGAACGTGTGTTCATAGCCGATCTGGAGGCCGGGAACCCACCAGTGCTTCATGTAGGGCATGTCGCCGTCGGTGACGTGCACCGACCGCCAGCCGCGAACTTGAGATTCATCGCGATGGTCGAAGTACTCGAGCCGGTGCAGGTCTTCCAGGTCCCATTTGAGCGATGCCTTCTCGCCGTTGACCTCGAAGGTGTACAGGGCCTTGTGCCCGCGCGCATACCGGGTCGACTCGAAGAGGCCGAGCGAGCCGTTGCCGAAGCGGCAGAGGAAGGCGCAGGCGTCGTCGATGCCCACGGGCTCGACCTTGCCCGTCAGGTTGTGCTTTCGCTCCTTGACGAACGTCTCGGTCATGGCGCAGCACGGAATTGATCCCGCCGTTGAGCCAGAGGGCCGTGTCGATGCAGTGGGCCAGCAAATCGCCGGTCACGCCCGAGCCGGCCGCGGCGACGTCCAGCCGCCAGAGCCCTGTGCCGCCTTGCGGTAGGTCGGCGGAGATCGTCCAATCCTGGAGGAAGTTGGCCCGGTAATGGAAGATCTTGCCCAGCCGGCCCTCGTCGATCAGCTTCTTCGCCAGGGTGACCGCGGGCACGCGGCGATAGTTGTACCAGACGGTGTTGGGAACGCCGGCCTTCTCGATCGCGTTCGACCATCGCCTGGCCTTCGACCAGGTTCATCGCCAGGGGCTTCTCGCAGAGCACCATCTTGCCGGCCTTGGCCGCGGCGATGGCGATCTCGGCGTGCGTGTTATTGGGCGTGCAAATATCGATCGCGTCGATATCTTTGCGCTCGATCAGCTTGCGCCAGTCGGTCTCGACCGACTCGTACCCCCACTGGGCGGCGAAGGCGCTGGCGTTCTCGGCGTCGCGGCCGCAGACAGCCTTGAGCACGGGGCGGTACTCGACGTCGAAGAAGTCATTGACTCGCTTGTACGCGTTGGAATGCGTTCGGCCCATGAAGCCGTAACCGACGACGCCGATATTGAGCGGTTTTTTCTGTGCCATGAAGTCACCTGAAACTTGCCTTCATCGGGTTCGTTGGAAATCAAGAGCCACTCATCACTCGCGCCATCCGTGCGCATCGCGCACGGCGATCATCGCGGCCAGGACGTCGTTCCACGTCTCCGGCCGCATCATCACCTCGTTGGGAAACATGCAGCCGTCCCAGCAGATGTGCCGGAACTTCTTGGTCAGGCGGCCGTTCTCATCACGCAGCCAGAAGCCGGCGTGATGAGGAATATCAAGCTTCCCGTTGGGGTCGGTCGCCAGGCAGTGGCGGCCTGTGTGGTCGTGAGATCCAGACCCGAACACGGTGGCGTCGTTCTGGGCGACGTGAAAATCAATGTCCAGGGCCGCAGCGCCGCGGTCAGCGTCTTCAGTGCCTCGTCGAGTGCTTGCTGATCTTTCCAGTCGAAGTCGCTGGGCAAGATGCGGTCCTCGGGTGCGTTCTCGCCCAGGGTGTAGAGCAGGGTGTGGGCCATGTCGGCCTGGAATCCCACCGTCTCGGGCTCGCCCACGCGCTCGAGCAAGTCGACCATCGTCCGCCAGGAGTGCATGCCGCCCCAGCAGATTTCGCCCTCGGCGGCCAGCTTCTCGCCGTGATCGCGCGCAATGGCGCCGGCCTGCCTGAATGTCTCGGCGATCCTCGCCTGGTTGCCCGCGGGATCGGCGAGCCAATCGTTCGGACCGCAGGCCGAGTCGAACCGAACCACTCCATCAGGCGCGCACCCAGCTCTCGCAATCTGCTCGGCGATCCGGCAACCCTTGCGAACTTGCTCAAGAAACTTCTTGCGGCCCTCGCCCTCATCCATGGCGCTGCCGCCGCCGGTCGGCCCCCACACCGGGGCGACGACCGAGCCGATCAAGAGGCCCCGCGAAGTCGCCTTGTCGGCCAGGGCTTTGATCTCATCATCGCTGGCGTCGATATTGATGTGGGGAAGGAACAGGAAGAGGTCGAAGCCGTCGAACTTGACGCCGTCCACCTCCGCGGCCGCCGTCAGGTCAAGCATCGTCTCCAGGTCGATGCACGGTTCGGCTCCTTCGCCCCCTTTGCCGACCACTCCCGGCCAGGCTGCGTTGTGCAGCTTAGGATAATTGTTAGCGTGGCTGCCGCTCATGAATCATGCCTCGCGAAGAATCTTGGACTTGGAATCGACGTCGTGCTTATCTACTTCAGCCAGCGCCGGCCGTTCCGAACTTCCACCACTCGTGGTCGCGTTCCAGCAGCGTCTCGCGCCAGGGCCTCGACGAAACCGACCTGCGGTACCTCGAAAAAAACAGTGGGCAGCCACTCGTCCTGGCCATCACCCAGGAAATAAAGGTCTCCCGACCCATCGGGATTCTCGAACCGGCGCGTGTCCGTGACTTCGCCTGGATGCACCGAGACGGCTCGTAGGTCTCCCGTCGGCCCGTCGATCTGAGCCACGATGGCCCGATGGTCGGTGACCGCGTAAACCAGGTGGGTCAATCGGCGGCGCTTCAGCCATCCGCGCACTCCCAGACTGATCAGATGGGCAACGATCATGCCGCCCAGAACGCACGGGGCAAGCCCCAGCGCCAGCAGGACCATGCGCGGGTCAACCCATGCCTGGCCCACCAGGCCGAACAGGGCAGCCAGCGAGAATCCGCTCAGGCCGGCCAGAGCCGACACGAACAGGGCGGGCATGGGAGGGATCCGCACGGACCGTGGAAGCCGCGGCCGGTCGGCCCAGAGCAGGTACTCCGTCGGGTCGAGCTCGGCCTTGATTCGTCCCAAAATCGACTCACCCAGCCGATCGGTGATCTCTTCGGAATCTTCCCACGATGGATCCATGATTGACGAAGCCCCTGAAGCCCAGCGGAGGCAAACCCGGATGGGAGACTCGCCCCCGATCAGGGCCTCCACGCCTTATGGTGATCGCCCACCCTGGGAAGATTGTGGTGCGTGTCCGGACCGAAATACCGCAGGCTGACGAATGGCTCGCTGCCTGTGTTCTTGAAGCTCACGCCCTCACCGGCCCGTTTGGCGGTCACGAACACCTCGTCCTTTGTGACCTCGCCAAAGCGGATAAAGTTGGGGCTATCCACATCCAGCGCGCCGATCGTGCCGCTGCCCTGCACCACGATCAGGCCGTAAGCACCGGGGTCTTTGATCGTCGTCGAACGGCCGGGAAGGACGGTCAGCTCGCAGGCGCTGAAGAGTTGCTTGCCATCCACCGTCCCGTAGACAACCCACTTGTCGACGCAGCCCTCGGCCTCGCTTCCTGACCTGATGATGGGCTCAAGGTAGTTGTGGGCTTTGAACTCGGGATCGACGTTCTTCTCCCAATCGAGCTGATTGACCAGGTAATCGAGGTCGTGGTGATACTGTTCGGGCACGTCCTTGACCAGCAGTTCCCAGGGGACGCGGCGGCCTTCGACCATCGATTGGTACATGCCGAAGACGTCGGAGCCCCACTGCGGCTCGTAGGTCACGAGCGAGCCCGGGGCGTGCAAGACGTCGGGGGGCACGAGCCAGCCGGTGCCCGGCTTGAGGCGGTAGGCTTTCGACAGGTCGAGAATGCCGTTGTCACCCTGGTTCCAGCACTCCAGGCAGCGGCGTACGTCTTCTTTCGCGGTGCCCGGCTCAAGCCCGAAGAACGTGTAAGGGAAATGATTGCCGGTCCAGTTGAGCTGGGGCGGGAAATAATAGCTCTCGGGCTTGCCCTCGCGGCCGAGCTTGGCGGCCTGTTCCTGGTTCTGGTGCATGTGGTGCGGAATCGGCCCCAGGTTATCGAAAAACTTGCTGTAGACCGGCCACCGCTTGTACGTGTCCCAGAGCTTCGTGCCGATCATCTCGGCGCCATGGTGTTCGATGGCATCTTTGAGAGTGAAGCGTTCGCCGCCGTGAACGACGTAACTGAGGCCTTCGTCGGCGGGCGCGCCTTCGTTGGCGGCGGCGGTGGTCGAGGCGAACCAGCGCTCGTCGATACCGCCCCGGTGAGTGCCCAGCGCGTAAAGATCATCGCGCGAAAGCTTGAGCCGCGCACCCGGCATCAAGAAAGATCGCGGCACCCAGGTGGGCGCCAGCCGCAAGATCCCTTCACCGGCATCAAGCGCCGCGCGAGCCCGCGCGGCCAGGTTCTGATCACTCATGCGTCTCTCCCCCCGGCTGTCTTGAACCGCGATTTTTACCGCAACGAGGGCTTGCTCCAGACCCTTGGCCGACCAGTCCTCAGCCCGCCAGCCCTTCAACTGCGCGCGATCTCGGTCTGAAACGTTGTAAGACCCACGGCCCCGCGACACAAGCCGCGAGTGGACCTGCCACAAGATTGAAGGCATCGATGTCGTTTATTGTGACGCCTCGACAGGCAATGCGAAACCCCTTGCCACTCCTATGCCGTCACCGTTCGAGCCACGTCACCGACACAACTCCTCCGCGTCTCTGCCCCATCGCTTTCTGGCCTCGCACACCGAGGTCTCAGTGTGAGACAAACAAGGGCACGGGCGTTTCCCTCAGCATTGTCCGCGTGGTCGAGCCCACGAAAAACTCTCGCAGGATCGGCTGACCGTAGACACCCATTACGATCAGGCCCGCCCCAAGGCCACGCGCGCGCTCCAACAGAAGAGGTGCCGGCGCATTGGGAGAAGTGAGCACGGTCGGCACCGACTTGATCTCGTGAAATGCCAGGAATTCGACCGCCCGGTCGGCCTGTGCAGAGGCCGGACCCTGCTCTGAGCCGATGCTCACCACATGGACGTCGCGTCCCCGCCCGAGTCCAGACGCCTCAAAAGCATAGAGAGCACGCGATGCCTGAAGACTACCATCGTAGGCGATGACCACAGCCTCGCCCGCGCCTAGGTTCTCCGGCACCACGACGACGGGTCGAGGGGCGCTGTGCAGAACACGAATGAGCGTCTCATCGTCGATGTTCTCGAAGCCAAACTCGAAGTGAGTCTTTAGACCCAGCAAGACCATGTCATAGCGTTGGGTTTCTCTGAGGATCTCGATATAGGGGTCTCCCACATCCTCCAGAGGTTTGAACGCCACACCCTCCTGGCGCAGGTCAGTGCGGCACTTCCCAGGATCTGTTCGCTCCTGCGAGTCAGATCATGGAGAAGTCGTTGATTGACTCCGTGCTTATAATGAGTTTCACCCAGCACCCATTCCTCTGGTCCGTGAAGGCCTGGTTCGTCAATGGCGGCGATTCCGACGAGCAGGGCATCGTAGCGTCGAGCCCACTGGATACCCAGTTTCAAGACGCCCCCGCTGGCGGGCGTGCCGTCCAGACAGGCGAGAATGGTCCGCAACATGGGGTTCGCTCCCGCGGGCGCCGAAGCCCGCTGTCTGTTGTTCCTCGGTCAAGGAGGGTATGCCAATTAGACGACGAACCTGAGTCCTTTGACAAGGATGTCTCATCCCTCGCGGGCACGAGGTGATCGAGCAATCGTCGAGTCAAAGCATGTTGGAGACGAGAGTGAGTCCGGGCCGTGACCGTAAACCCTTGCGATCGGTGCTCTTGCAAGCAGTACCCAACCTGCTGACCCTGACCCGGCTTGCACTCGGGATCGCCTTCCCGCTGATACCGGCAAGGTGGAGAGTCGCAGCGCGTACTGGTGGCCGCTGCCACTGAGTTCCTCGACGGGCAGATTGCCCGGCTCCTCCGGGTGGAAAGCGCCGCGGGCAGGATCCTCGACCCTATCGCCGACAAGGTCTTCGTGGCCTCGGTTCTCGTGACACTGCTGATTGAGGGGGCGTTGAGGCCTTGGCAACTCATCCCGGTCGTGTCGCGAGACATCGTCGTGACGGCAGGTGCGGTGTGCGTCGCGGCACAACGTGGAATCTCTGCCTTGTGGGAGATGCACCCGTCTCCACTGGGAAAACTGGCGACAGCCGTGCAATTGGTCTTCCTACTCGCGATAGTCGCGACCGGCGAGGTGAGCCTTGTCTTGCTGATCATCGCCTCGGTGCTGAGCGCCGCGGCGGCGATCGATTATGTGGTGCGATTCCGCTGACCGGTGGCCATCACCGGAACCTGGGCTTGCTCGCAGACCCCGCTATGAGGTTGACGGGAGATCCGGGCGGGACCATCGTCCACTTCTGCGGCTGAGGCGAAATTGTGTTATCAGCCATGGCTCGGCCGCCTTCGGCGAGCAGGCCCGGGCAATTGCCGAACTCGGCTCGCCGAAAGACGACCGACTTCCCAGAGAGGACGATCAAAATGGCACGCCGACCCGTTCCTTGCGACCGCTTGCAGCAACTGATTCCCTGTCCTCGAGGCTTGACCGGGACCGAGGTCGAAGAACGCAGGCGGCAATATGGCCATAACGATATCGTCGAGACGCCTCCTCACCCCTGGTTCGACCTGCTTCGTGACACCGCGCAAGACCCGATGCTCTGGCTCTTTGCCGGGGTGGGCATACTTTATGCCCTGATCGGTCAACTCACGGAGGCGCTGACACTTCTCGTGGCCATTCTTCCGCTCCTCGGGATGGATTTTTACCTTCATCGTCGAACCCAGGCGTTGACCGCGGGTCTCAAGACGCGTCTTGCCACGGCAACAAAGGTCGTCCGCGACAATTCCGTCGTGACCATCCCATCCGTCGATATTGTCCCAGGCGACCTCGTGGTAGTCTCTCCCGGGGAGCCATTTCCAGCCGATGGGCTGGTGGTCGACGGCACCGGACTCCAGGTTGACGAATCCGCGCTCGACGGGAGAAGCCTACCCCGTCCCGAAACGAACGCTCGGCGAATTGCCCCGAGCCTCAGGCGATCCGCTGGTGGAGGAAGAACACTGGGTGTTCGCCGGCACCCGTCTATTGACGGGCGAGGCCCGCGTCCGGGTCGTCTACACCGGGGGTGAGACGCTCTATGGTGAGATCGTCCGGTCCGCGATCCACGGCACGCACGAGGTGACACCACTGCAGGCGGCGATCGGCAGGTTGGTCAAAATCCTGATCGTCGCCGCCATTGTCGTTTGTCTGGCTCTCGCCGCGGTGCGTCTCTATCAAGGATACGGCTGGCTCGATGCCCTCCTCAGTGCGGTCACGCTGGCCACGGCCGCCATCCCCGAGGAGTTCTCGGTCGTCTTCACCTTTTTCCTCGGGGTCGGTGTCTATCGCATGGCGCGGCGTCAAGCCCTCGTCCGGCGTGCGGTCACGGTCGAGAACATCGGCCGGGTCACGTATATTTGCTCGGACAAGACCGGGACCATCACCGAAGGGCGCCTGCGGCTTGAACACCTGCTTTCCGCTCGACCGCTAGACGAAGACCGATTGCTGTCCCTTGCGTGCCTCGCCTCTCGGGGCGAAAGCGGTGACCCGATGGACGAGGCGATTCTCAAAGCGGCCGAGGCGCAGGGGATCTCTCAAGCTCGGCCCGAGACGCTCGAGACATTCCCCTTCACGGAGGACCGGAAGCGTGAGTCCGCGATTTTCCGGACGCACGACGGGCGACTGCTCGTCGTCACCAAAGGGGCCGTAGAGGTCGTCCTCGCAATGTCCACTCTGGACGACGCCGAGCGGGACACCTGGATTGCCCAGAACGCGGGGCTCGCCGAAGGGGCGCATAAGGTGATCGCAGTCGCATCCCGCGAGGCCGACGGCTTGCTGGAGTCTGGCCGGGAGCCGGATGCGGGCTTCCACCTTGCCGGTTTGCTTGCATTCGAGGACCCCGTCCGTGAAGGAGTCCGGGACGCTGTCGGTGAGTGTAAATCCGCCGGAATCCACCCCATCATGGTCACCGGCGATCATCCCAAAACGGCGCATGCGGTTGCCGAGAGCGTCGGCATCGGCGACGAGACCCCACGTCTGATCACGGGAGAAGAACTGGAAGCGTTCGTCACCCACGGAAATGGTGACGAGCTTCTGGGTGTGGACGTTATCGCCCGCGCCAAACCGGCCCAGAAGCTCTTGCTGGTCAAGAATTTGCAAGCGGGCGGCCAGATCGTCGCGGTCACGGGCGATGGGGTCAACGACGTGCCCGCGCTCCAGGCGGCTGACATAGGCGTCGCGATGGGCGAGCGGGGCACGCGGAGCGCACGTGAGGTCGCGGCGATCGTGCTTCTGGATGATAACTTCCGCACGATCGTGGGGGCGATCCGCGAGGGCCGTCAACTCTTCGTGAACCTGCGGTTGAGTTTCCAGTATCTGCTCATGGTTCATATCCCCTTCATCGTGACGGCGACGCTGATCCCCCTGGCCGGATACCCGCTGCTCTACCTGCCAGTCCATATCGTCTGGTTGGAGATCATGATCCACCCGACGGCCATGCTGGCCTTCCAGGAACCCGCGGCCCGTGTGCTCGCGAAGAGGACCCATATTGCAGGGCCGGCTCAGTTTTTCGACTTCTCCGAATGGGCGGCCATCGTGCTCATCGGGATCGTGATCTCCGCGATGGTGGTGGCGGGTTACCTGCGGAGTCTCGAAGGCATGAAAAACGTAGAGCACGGTCGGGCGATGGCCTTGGCGACCTTCACGGTCGCGGGGGCCTGCGTGGCGGCGGCGCTCAGCCGACTCCGCACGCGGGCGTCATGGGTGCTACTGATCGCCACGATCCTCTCTTCGTTCTTCCTGATCCAGACGCCGGAGATGAACCGTTTGCTCCACCTCCAGGCACTCCATCGGGACGATTGGTTGCTCGTCGCACTCGCAGGATCGATTGTCGGCTGCATGCCGTTAGTCCGCAATCTCCTCAGGGGCGGTATCAGGGCCACCAAGGCTTGAGCTGAGGTCGCTTGACCGGCCCATCGACCGCCCTGCTTTGAGCCGGGTCCGCAACAACTTCGTCACCTCCACGGCCGTAACGGGCGCCAAGGCGAGTGGAAGGATATAAAGCCAGTCTCCCCCGGGGTGGGCAGGCACATCGAAGACCATCCTGGTCATTGGCAGTGTGACGACTGCAAACTGGAGCAACGCCGAGGCCGCAATGGCCCCGAACAGATGCGGATTCGACAAGGGCCCCAGCTCCAGCAATGTGTAACGCTGGCTCCGGCAGGCGAAGGAGAAGAACAACTGAGTGAAGGCCAGGGTGCAAAACGCAGCGGTGCGTGCCCGCTCCAGGTCCTCGCCGCGGCCGTAAGTGAAGGCAAAAGCGGCTACACCGACGGCGGCCATAAGAGCGCCGTGATACAAGATAAGCAACCAGTGGCCACGCGTGATCACCGCCTCGTCTGACGGTCTAGGAGGGCGTCGCATGAGGTCTCGCTCGGGGGGTTCCACGCCCAGGGCAAGGGCAGGCAAGCCATCGGTAACGAGATTGATCCACAGGAGTTGGACGGCTGTCAGCGGAGCCGGCCACCCAACGAGTGCCGCAATCAACATCAGTAGCACCTCGCTGGCATTGCTTGCGAGTAGATAGTGGATGAACTTCCGGATGTTCTCGAAGATGCCGCGACCCTCTTCGACCGCGCTGACGATCGACTCGAAGTTGTCGTCGGTAAGTACCATGTCCGAGGCTTCCTTGGTCACGTCGGTACCAGCGATGCCCATGGCGATGCCGATGTCAGCCGCCTTGACGGCCGGGGCGTCATTGACTCCGTCTCCGGTCATCGCCACGATCTGACCTCGCGCCTTCCAGGCGCGGACGATCCGAAGCTTGTGCTCGGCTGAGACGCGTGCGTAGACAGCGATATCCTCGACGCAACCGGCCAGCTCGTCATCGTCCAGCTCGTCGAGCTCCGGCGCCGCTCAGGACGCGTGATTGCTCACTTGCTAAGCCTAGCTCCCGGGCGATCGCCATCGCCGTGGCTGGATGGTCGCCGGTGATCATCACTGGCCGGATTCCGGCCACTCGGCATGTGCGTACTGCCAACCGGACTTCCTCTCGCGGCGGATCGATCATCCCGATCAAACCAACGAAGATCAAATCCTCCTCGCGGCGCGCCGCCTCGTGGGTTGCGTCGGGGTGGAGTCGATCCGCCAGGGCCAGAACGCGCAGGGCTCGCGAGGCCATCCCAGCACCCGTTTGCAGAATGTCGGCGCGCCGTTCAAGCGTCAGTGGCTCGATCCGGCCGTGTCGCAACTCCCATTTGCATTTGGCCAGGATAACCTCGGGAGCACCCTTGGTGTACATGGTGGCTGAAGCGTCAAGTCCGCGGATGACCACCGACATTGCTTTGCGATCGGAATCGAAGGGAATTTCATGAAGCAGACGGTCTTCTCGTCTTTGCGCCTCGATCTTCGCCTTGCGTGCTGCGACAACCAGTGCGGCCTCGGTTGGATCGCCGATGACTTGCCAGCCTCCATCGCCCCCCGGGCGATGTGCGACGTCCGCGCTATTGCACCATGCGGCGATGTGCAGCGCCCGCATCAGGTCCGGCCAGTCCTGGGGGTCGATCGCCTCTCCATGACCCAGGCCGCTCTTCTCGTCGCGTGGGTGAAAGGCACCGCGGGGATCGTAGCCGGCTCCGCTGACGTGATAGTGTGCGCTGCCGGTGGCGACCTCGCGGACGGTCATCTCGTTCTTGGTCAGGGTGCCGGTCTTGTCCGAACAGATGACAGTGACCGACCCGAGTGTTTCTACCGAGGGCAGCTTGCGAATCAGTGCATTGCGCTTCACGAGCCGCTGCAAGCCAATGGCCAGAGCCAGCGTGACGACCGCGGGTAGCCCCTCGGGCACGGCCGCGACCGCCAGGCTGACCGACAGCATGAAGGATTCAAGCAGTGCCCCGCCGCGGAGCAGGCGAAGTCAAGAAGATGAAGGCGACTATCCCCAGCACCACACAGATCAAGGCCTTGCCCAGCTCAGCGAGCCGCCGTTGCAGCGGAGTCGGCTCTCCCTTCTCACGATTGAGCATTCCCGCAATATGTCCTAGCTCGGTCTCCATGCCGGTCGCGACAACCACGGCGTCGGCCTTACCAGCGGCGACCACAGTACCCATGAAAACCATATTGCTCCGGTCGCCCAACGGCGTCTGTCGGTCCAGTACTTCGGTAGCGCTCTTGGCTACGGGAACGGATTCGCCGGTCAGAGTTGCCTCATGGGCTCGCAAGTCGAACGATCGGATGAGACGGGCGTCAGCCGGAACGCTGTCGCCGGCCTCCAAAGCAATCCGGTCACCCGGCACGAGCTCGCGCGCTGGCACCGAGTGGAGGGAGCCCTCCCGAAGAACCTTCGCCATGGGGCTAGACAGTTGCTGGAGGGCCGCGAGCGCCGCGCTCGGAGCGCTCCTCCTGGATAAAGCCGATGAGACCGTTAAGCAGCACGATGGCCAGGATTGCCAGCGTGTCGATCACGTCGCCTGACAAGCCGGAGATGACAGCCGCCGTGATCAAGATCGCAACCATTGGCTCAAAAAAGTGGCCAAGGAATCTCAACCACACTGGGGGCCGCGAGGCCTCTAGTAACTGGTTCGATCCATATTTTGCGCGTCTCCGGGCGACCTCCGCCAAGTCTAGACCGCGCTGGGCATCGACCTCGTAGAAGGCGAGCACGCTTTCGGCAGTTTCCGAGTGAGAGGGGGCCGGCCCCAGAGCCGCGTTAACGATCGCGCCATCTTGCTTCAAAGTTGCTCGGGGCATGACATCTAGCCTCCTACCCAGGAATCAGGGATGATTCTGATTTGGCGGGCCATTCAGGGACAAGCCCAATTGGCTCCGGCCAGGAGTTCCGCCGTGAAGTAGTCCCAGTCGTCACCGAGCGTCTCACGGAGATGGGCCACGACGGGCCCTCGATCTGAATGTGGAGATCCCGAATGAGCCGGTGTGGTATCGCCTTCTGATTGACAAAAAAGCACTTCGACCGTGAAACCCTTGGACTTGGGCGACTTATTCCGATAAATTGGGGCCATATGTGCGAACCTGGAGTCATGCCAGGATCCGACGCGCTTGACCGCGGATCGAGCAGTTGAATCGTGGATTGTTGGCTGGTGAAGTCAGAGCGCAACCGCGAATCGACTCCGAGAGAGGTCGCCTTGAGTCCTGGGTAGATTTCCAGATCCGCGTGCGGACTGCGCCGGGCCTTCTGGTTTGATCTTGCGGGACCAGAAACGTCGCAATCATATCCACAGTGAGGACGCCAGAGCCTGTCATGGACCGCCAACCCAGCGCCTGGCTTTGGACCATCATCAACAGCATCGCCGACGCGGTGATCGCGACTGATGGCGAAGGGCGCGTGAAGTTCCTGAACAAGGCCGCCGAAACACTGACGGAATGGTCCGGCGACGAGGCCAACGGACGGCCCGTTACCGAAGTTCTGCGTCTGATCGACAAGCGGACCGGGCTGCCCACGCCCCTGCCCTGGCTGGAATCGATCGGCCGAGAAACCGGAATGGACGCCCTCGCGCCGCTCGTGCTGATCACCAGGTCGGGCCGGCATGTCAACATCGAGAATACCGTCACGCCCATCAACGAAGGCATGGGCCAGTCGCTCTCCGTCGTGATCACGATTCACGACGTCACGCGAAGCCGAGAACTCTCCGATGCGCTGCGACAAAGCGAAGAGCGGTTCCAGAAGTTCATGGAGTTTAGCCCGGCCGCGGCCTGGATCACCGACGAAGAGGGACGGTTCGAGTATGTCAGCCCGGCCTATCGGCGAATGTTCCAGATCCGCGAGGTCGACATCGTTGGCAAGCAGGCCAATGACGTGCACCCGGCCGCGCTCGCGGGCCTCCCCCGCTTAGACTCAGACTCCGACTCGGACCACGGCAGCCGCCACGACGAACTGATTGACGTTGTCAAGACTGGCCTCCGGAGCGGGGGCGCCGCCCGCACCTTCCTCATTTACCGGTTCTCGCTTCCCTGGCACGGCCGTCGCTTGCTCGGGGGCATCGCTGTCGAAGTCACCGATCGCGAGCAGGCTCAGAAGGCCATCGCGGAGTCGGATCGGCGGTACGAGAGTGTGCTCGACAGTATCGCCGACGGCTTTGTCGCTTTCGACGCTCAGTGGCGTTACACCTTCTTCAACTCCGCCGCTGAAAAACTGACCGGCCTTGATCGCTGGAACGTCCTGGGAAAGCGAATCTGGGACGTTTTTCCCGAACTCGTGGGCACCGAGATCGAACACTGGATGAAGAAAGCCGCGAGCGACCGAATCAAGATCGAGCGCGAAAGCTATTACGAGCCCTGGGACAAGTGGCTCCTGGACCGCTATTACCCCTCATCCGAGGGCGGTCTGGCGGTGTTCATCACCGACATCACCCAGCGCAAGCGAAGCGACCAGGCGATCGCCCAGCTCAACGAATCACTTGCTGAGAAAGTGATGGAGCTTCAGGCCATCTTTGACGCGGCCCCCGTCGGCATCAACGTCGCACGTGACCCCTTTTGCAAAGTCATCACCTCGAACCGTGCCCTGGCCGAGATGCTCGGCACGTCCTACGGCGCAAACGTTTCCAAGACGAGCGATGAGGGGGCACCGTCATACTCCGTTTTGCGGGAAGGACAAGAGGTTCCCGTCCAAGATCTACCCATGCAACGCGCGGTCCAGGGCCAGATCATCGAGGACGAAGTGCTCGACATTGTGCGCGGCGACGACAGCCGGATTACCGTCTTGATCAACGCCCGACCGATGCGGAATTGCGCAGGTGAGATCCAGGGCGCGGTTGGGGTCTGTGTGGACATCACCGCCATGCGAAAGGCCGAGGCCAGACTCCGCGAGGCGAATCGGCGCAAGGACGAGTTTCTGGCCATGCTGTCGCACGAGCTGCGCAACCCGCTGGCTTCGATGAGCAACGCCGTTCAGATCCTTCAACTGAGCCGTCCCGACGACGCCGAGGCGGCCTGGAGCCGCGACCTCATTGCCCGCCAGTTGACCCAGCTTGCGCGGCTGATCGACGATCTGCTCGACGTCTCACGCCTCACCCGGGGAAAAATCGAGCTCAAGAAAGAACCGCTTGACGTCTCGATCGTCCTCGATCGAGCCGTCGAATCGGTACGCGGCCTCGTCGCTGAACGCGGCCACGAGCTGACGGTCTCGTACGCGCCGGGAACTTTGTTCGTGGTTGCCGATCCCGTTCGCCTCGAACAGATCGTCGTCAATCTGCTGAACAACGCCGCCAAGTACTCGCCCCCCCAAGGCCGCATCCAGGCTCACGGCGACGACCGACGGCCAGACCGTCGCCATCTCGGTCAAGGACAACGGCGTCGGCATCGTACCCGCGGAACTTCCGCTGATGTTCGAGCTGTTCGTTCAAGGCGATCGCTCCCTGGCGCGCTCCGAGGGAGGGCTCGGTATTGGCCTGACGCTCGTCAAGTCCCTCGCCGAGATGCACGGAGGCAGCGTGAGCGCCACGAGCGAGGGTCCGGGGAAGGGATGCGAATTCATTGTCCAGTTACCAGCCGCCCAGGTCAGTGCGAGCGCCGCGGCCGCTTCGCCCGCAAGACCGTACGCCGCGTCACGCCGCCGCCTGCTGATCGTCGATGACAATCACGACGCCACTCGTGGCATGGCGCACCTGCTCGAGTTGTGCGGACATGAGACCGAATGCGCCTACTCTGGCCCCGACGCGATCATCGCGTCCCGGACCTTCCGACCCGACGTCGTGCTGCTGGATATTGGCCTCCCTGGTATGGACGGCTACGAGGTGGCCGCCCGAATCCGCGCGGAATCCGGCTTCCGGGAAATTCCGATCATCGCTATCTCCGGTTACGGCGCCCGCGACGATCGCGAGCGATCGCGGCAGGCGGGGATCAACCATCATCTGGTGAAGCCTGTCGATCACGAGAGTCTGGTCTCTCTACTCTCCACCCTCTGAGCTCGCGGCCGGTCCTGTGCAGTTTCACTCGTCCGCGGTCGCGGGGCGTGCCGGCGCCGTGGGCGAGTCTCGAAAATAACCAATCACTCCGTCGAGTATCTGGTCCAGCGACTTGCGCGGCCGATAGCCTAAAAGCGCGTGGAGCTTGCTGATGTCGGGAACGCGCCGGGGCATATCCTCAAAACCCTCGCCGTAGGCAACCTCGTAAGGAATATGAACGATCTCCGATGAAGACGCCGTCAGGTCCCTGATCCGCTCGGCGAGCGCCCCGATGGTCACTTCCTCGCCCGAGCCGACGTTGAACACCTCACCGACCGCACCTGGGTGATCCATCAGCCCCAGGAGCGCGCCCACGACGTCGCTGACGTCGGTAAAGCAGCGCGACTGGCGGCCATCACCGTGGATCGTGATCGGCCTGGCGGTGAGCGCCTGCTTGACGAACGTGGGAACCACCATGCCGTATTGGCCGGTCTGCGCGGGCCTACCGTGTTGAACAGACGGACGATGACCGTCGGCAGCTTGCGCTCACGCCAGTAAGCCAGCGCCAGGAACTCGTCGATGGCTTTCGAGCAGGCGTAGCTCCACCGCCCCTTGCTGGTGGGCCCCAGCACGAGGCAGCCATCCTCTCGGAACGGCACGTCAGTGCTCAGGCCGTAAACCTCCGAGGTCGACGCGATAAGTACTTTCTTCTTCTTCTTATTCGCCTGGGCCAGCACCACCTCGGTGCCATGCACGTTGGTCTCGATCGTCCGTACCGGGCTTTCGACAATCAACCTCACCCCGACGGCCGCCGCAAGGTGAAAGACCACGTCGCACTGGTTGACCAGTTCGGCCACGGTCGGGGCGTGATGAACGCTCTCGATGGTGTAATGAAATCGCGCACTGCCGCGCAGACTGCGGATATTATCAATGCTGCCGGTCGAAAGGTCGTCGAGCACGAAGACTTCATCGCCGCGCCCCAGACAGGCGTCGGCCAGATGCGATCCGATGAACCCCGCCCCGCCGGTGATGAGCACGCGCATCAAGAACTGTCCTCGAAAACGTCATACCGCCGATCTCGGCGATCGGCTTGCGCGCGAGCGACGCGATCGTCGTCAATGGCTCCACGGCAACCGGGAACACTCATTCATTATACATCAATCGTCCTGGAACCGTCGCCGGCTTCTCATCGATATCGCACGATCGAGTCACGAACGAGGGGAGTGGAGGTCCACTTGCAGTCGGGCTCCGTCCACACGATTGAATGTCTTTCATACAGCGAATTTTGTTTGACGATGATTGAATCGGGCGGTAACGTTATAGGGAACATGGACAGAGACTGTCCGCCTGGGCTCTGTAGACGGCAACGTCTCAGAGGAAAGGGACAATGCGAGGCCAACCCGGTTCTCCCATTTCCGTTCGTCTTCTCCTGGCCGGCATCGTGCTTGCGGCGAATGTTGGCGCTCCTTTTCCACGTCCAGGTTGGGCCGCGTGTTTCTGCGCAGTGCGGTCAAGCATGCCGCCGCTCAATCGGTGGTACGGGTCCGAGTCGTGGCCCAGGTCGGGTCGCTCCAAGGCTTCCGCGCCGTTGTCGGTTGTTCCGGGGGCGAACCAAGCAAAATCGAGCCCGGCTCGAGCAACCAAGTAGGTCCTGCCCTTTTCTCTCACCGCCTTTCCCTCCAGCCCCGCCTCATCGGATTCACAGCTTCGCGGCCGAGCCCGCCCCTTCGCTGTTAAGGCACTTCGACCGACGTCTCGTCACCTGGAATGATCACCGGTCAATGGACCGCGAATGATCGTGCGCTTGTGCGTTCACGAGCAGACGTATCTCGGGACATGACCTGGAAACTCTGATCAACCCCTGGCGCGTACTGGCCTCGGGGAATTGTCTCCGAGCACGGTCTCGACGCCTTTCCTTTGTGTCTCTCCGCGATCGGCTTCGGGGGCGGTGCCGTCGGCGGCTACGCCGAGCGGTCAGTCATTGATACCTCATATCACGTACTACACGAAAGGCGGTTCTCCATGCGCTCTAGACTCCTACGATCGAAGAAATGGCTCCTTCTGTCGGCGGCGGTCAGCGGCCTGCTGGTTGCCTTGCTCGCGTCTCCGCTGTACGCGGGAAACCCCAAGACCAAGAAAAAGAGCACTCATCAAACGAAGTCGTCCTCCGCTGTCCGCTCCGCGAGCGCAGCCACGCCAACTGACTCTGCCTCGGATCGCGAACCAGCCACGATCGACGTCCTGACTGGCCTTCGAACCGGACAGCTCGCGGCGACCGCGAAAGGTCGAGGCGACGGCAAGGTCACCCTCTCTCTGACGAACAAGACTGACTCCCAGCTCCGTGTCATCCTCCCTCCCGGCGTGATCTTCTCCGGGGCGACTGGCCAGTTCGGTGGCGGCATGGGCGGTATGGGTGGCGGCATGGGCGGTATGGGCGGCGGCATGGGTGGTATGGGCGGTGGCATGGGCGGCGGCATGGGCGGCGGCATGGGCGGCGGTATGGGCGGCCGCGGCGGCATGATGGGCGGCGGCATGCGTGGCGGTGGCACGATGCCTGCCAGCATGGGGATGATGATGCTCGCCCGTCTCATCATGTACCTGGCGGGCGACTATGAAAGCTGGGATCAGCGAAGCTTGATGATTGGCATGATGGGCATGCGCGGTGGCATGGGCGGTATGGGCGGCGGCATGGGCGGTATGGGCGGCGGCATGGGCGGCATGGGCGGCGGCATGGGTATGATGTCGGTGCCCGCCACCGGGCCACTCGAGACGACGCTCAAGCCCCACCAGGAACGCCACCTTCCCACAGCCGTCGTCAGCATGAATCCTCCCAACGCCAACTCGCAAGCGACCGCGCCTGCCGATGGTGAGAATCTGCGGATCAGCGCGATTGACCAATGGACGGATGATAAGCGAACGCTCTCCGCGTTCAAGCAACTCGCGAAGGTTAAGGCGCCGCCGACGGTCGCGCAGATGGTCATGTGGTATGTCACGGCAGGTGCCGACTGGGATGATGTTGGCCGGCTCTCGCAAGGGTGGGGCAACGCCAGCGAGATCGCGCTCGCGAGGCGGTTCGTCGCGGACCTGGGCACGAGCGAGGAACCCTCGACGGCAGCCAAGGAAGACCCGGCCTCGGCCCTCAAGCCCGATCCGGGCACGTTCTACTGGGACATCAAGGGAGAGGGCGACCGCCAGCGGGAGTTGACCGATGGTTTGCGCTCGCTGTGGGGCAAGGTCCCGGTCCTTGGCCTTACCGCCAAGGAAGGGGTGCCCGTGCGGCCGGGCGGACCCGCCCTGGCATGCCAATTTGAAATCACGGAGAGTTCAGTCGATCTCAAGTTGACCGCGAGCCATCCTTCAGGCACCGATTGGATTTTGATTGGCAAGGGCAGAATCAAGCTGGCCGACGTGAGCGCCGTGGAAGAGTCCCTCAAGGACGAGACCAAGCTTACCGACGAGCAGCGCCGCGAGCGAAAGTCTGTCCTGCTGGGCGATGCCTTGGCCAAGGCCATTGTGGCTCGCCTGGTGCGGGTCCAGCTCTCGCGCGGACCCAGGGTCAAGGGCAAGGAATCGTTCCGGCTCAAGATTGTCAACGAGTCGCCCATGATCTTGAATGGACTGGCACTGGCCGGGTCGGAAATCAAAGCCGACAGTCCGCCGGCGATCCTTCTGGGCATGAGTCTCCCCCCCTTGAAGAGCCTGACAGTACCCGCCACCGCCGAAGTCGTGGCGCGGCTCAAGCTGAAGGAAGGCTCTCGAGTTGTCGCGGTGGACCTGAGCGGACTTTGATTGTCAGGAGCAACTCTCGCCAAGGGAGCGAGCGGACGAACCCTCTGCTCGCTCGACGAAGAGGGCCCCCAACAGCTTGAGGGCCCTCTTTCCTGCACGCTGTCATAAGCTTGCGAGCGGCTTACTTCTTGCCGATTTCCCGGACGACCGCCGTCGAGCCGGGAATTTTGTCGGCGCCGACCGGCTCGCACCGGCCGCCCAGATTCTCGGCAAGGAATGCCTCGGCGCGGGCGTTGAAGTCGATCCGGTTCTCGGGACGGGCGAAACCGTGGCCTTCGTCGGGGTACAGGACATAGCTCACCCGGCCGCCGTTCTTCTCGATCGCGGCCACGATCTGCTCCGACTCGGCCTGCTTGACCCGGGGGTCATTCGCGCCCTGCCCAATCAAGAGCGGGCGCTGGATCTTGTCGGCCTTGAACAGCGGCGAGGCGTTCTTGATCAGCTCGGCGTCCTTGGGGTCGTCGATGTTGCCGAGCCGTGCGTCGAAAAGCGACCGCATCGGCTTCCAGTAGGGCGGGATCGATCGAATCAACGTATTCAAGTTCGACGGCCCCACGATATCCACCGCGCAGGCGAAGAACTCGGGCGTGAAGGTGACGGCCGCAAGCGCGGCATATCCGCCGTAGGAGCCACCGACAACGGCAAGCTTCTTGGCATCAACGTAGCCCTGCGCGACGGCCCACTGGCAGGCGTCGATCAGGTCATCGTGCATCGCCTTGCCCCACTGCTTGTTTCCGGCGTTCAAGAACGCCTTGCCATACCCGGTCGATGCTCGAAAATTGACTTGGAGGCAGGCGTAGCCGCGGTTGGCGCACCACTGCGCATAGGGATCATAGCCCCAGCTATCCCGGCCCCAAGGTCCGCCGTGGACCATCAAAACCATCGGCAGGTTGCGAGGCTCGATGCCAACGGGGAGTGTCAGGTAGCCTCGCAAGTTCAGCCCGTCGCGAGCCTTGATGGAGATCGGCTTCATTTCGGCCAGCGCGAGCCCCTGGAGCTTGGGCTGGTGCACGAACAGGAAGGTGCCCTTTCGCGCCTCTCGATCCCAGGCGTAATAGGAGATCGGCCCGCGGTCGAAGGTGTAAGCGACGAGCCAGGTCTTGTCGGCCTGGTCGCGGTCAATCACCGAGAAGTCGCCTTCGTGGAGCCTGGCGATTCCGTCGAAATCGGCCTGGATCGAAGGGTCGATCACAGTCCAGCTCGAACGTCCTGGTGAGAAGCGAACGGCCTGGGCGACATGCGTCTTGGGGTGAATCAGCACGTTGTCGGCGTCAGCCTCGCTCGAGGCCGCCAACTCCTGGTCGCTGCCGCCGGCAATGGCTTTCTTCACCAGCGCCGCAGTGTCGCGGCCCAGGGCTGAGATCAGGTAAACCGACTTTCCATCGGCCGTGAAATCAAGCAGATGCAACGTGAGCGCATCCTCGGGCCCTGCCTCGATCCATGTACGGAACTCGGAGGAGGACTCGTCGCGCACGCGAATGACGATACCCCCATCGGGCGTGGTCGCCTGGGCGGCCCGGACTTGCAAGTGCGGGTCGGCCGTCCAGCCCATCACATCGCCAGGATTGACGGTGTCCAGAACCAGGGCTCCGGTGTTCAGGTCGAGCCGATAAACATCGAACAGAGACCGATCGCGGGCGTTGAGCGAGACCAGGATCGTGTCGGGAAAGTTCGGGTCGGTCGCCGTCAACTGGGCCTTGACACCTTGAATCGGCGTCAGGTCGCGGACATTGCCCGAGGCCAGGTCAACTCCGAAGAGATGGAAGTTCTCATCGCCGTCGCTGTCCTGACCGTAGATCAGCATCTTGCTGTTCTGGGCCCAGAAAAACTGGCGGATGCCTCGCTTCGGGTCCGCGGTCACGAGCTTGTCGTCGTCCTTGCCAATCGTCCGCACCCAGACCTGAAGCACGTTCTTCTTGTCGGGCGCAAGCCACGCCAGCCTCTTCCCGTCCGGGGCGATCTGGGGACTCGTTTTCTCGGGGTTTCCGAACAGGATCTCGCGCGGAATCAAAGGTGGCGGTTCGGCTTGAGTGGACATGGACGTTTCCAGAACAGTGACGAGAGCCATCAAAAGCAGCCCCAGGCTGCCGGTCCCGCGCACTGCGGGATGTTGTGAATTCATCATAGGCAAAACTCCTGTTGGTGACGAAGTCTCTTGCGATCCGTGAATTAACCGATTCCAGGGATCATACTCCGGCAGAAAGCCTCCATGTTAGGCTTTCTCGCAGAGTCACGGATTATTGGATCATCCGCCGCACCGACCGGCGAGACATCTCATGTAGACTTCCCGCGCCCTTGCCTTCTTTGCAGAATAGAGGACCCGCATCGGTCGAGATCAAGAGCGCAACCGGCCCAAGAGGCGCGAATCCGCCGGAGTCTTTCCATGCTGGACGGTCCCCAAGTCTTCGTTGACATCGACACCCAGCGTGACTTCCTCGAACCCGAGGGTGCTCTCTTCGTCCCCGGCTCGAACCTGATCGTGCCCAATCTCGCCCGCCTTACCAATTATGCGCTCGAACGCGGGATACCCGTCCTGGCCACCGCGTGCGCCCACACGCCGGACGACCCGGAACTCCAGCACTTCCCGCCCCACTGCCTCATTGGAACGCGCGGGCAAGAGCGAGTCGCGGCCACATGTCGCGCCGACAGCCGAGTTCTGGGTAGCACGCAAGCACTGGAAGGCGACATACCGCCCCACCTGACGCTCGAGAAAAGGGAGCTTGACCTGTTCGCGCATCCCCATGCCGAGGCGATTCTGGCGCGGTACCAGGTGACACACCCGGTCTTTGTGGTTTACGGAGTGGCCACCGACTATTGCGTCAAAGCCGCGGTGGAGGGACTGCTCGCACGAGATTGCCGAGTCGCGCTCGTCGTTGACGCCATTCGAGCCATCGATTCCGAAGCCGAGGCGAATCTCCTCACCAGCTTTGCAACTAAGGGCGTGCTCCTCACGCTCACCGACCTCGTCTGCGATCCGGATCGCAAGGTTCCCAGCGATGCATGACAGGTTTCGCAAGAAATACCGGCTCCGCGCCGCGACAGAGCGATTGCGGCGGCAGATCGCCCTCGAGGCTGCCAGACGCATGCTGGGCTCGGCCGGACAGCGAGACGACACGGCATCACTGGAATGGCTCGACCGCATGAGCGAGAACGATTACTACGTGGCCAAACGTAAGGCCGCGGCCGTTCTGGGCCACCGTATCAGGCCGGGAGACCTGCCCACCGATTCGGAAGTGCGCGAGCAGCTTGTCATCCTGTGGCGATCGCGATCAAATCCGCCCGACGGCGAAAGCGAGGGCGAGGGCGAGCCGTCGATGCCCGAGCCAGGCGAGGGCGAGTTGATCGCTCCCCTGGCCCAGCATCTGGACCGGTTTGCCGTTTATCGGATGCGACTCGCGCCGCTGGAAGCCATCAAGCAGAACCCCAAATACCACCCCGAAGGCGATGCGCTTTATCACAGCCTCCAGGTCTTTCACCTCGCCAGAGAAGCTCGTCCCTACGACGAGGAATTCCTGCTCGCGGCGCTCTTGCACGACGTGGGCAAGGCGATCGACCTTCAGAACCACGCCGCGGCGGCAGTGGAAGCCCTGCGCGGGTCGATCACGGATCGAACCTTGTGGCTGATCGAGCACCACGGCGATCTGTTGCCCGCTCGCGAACGATCGCTCAGCGCCCGCCAGCGCCGCGAGCTCGACACCTCGGAATTCCTTGACGATCTCAAGTTGCTCCGAGAGCTCGACGACGCCGGGCGCGTTCCGGGTGTCGCCGTCGAGACTCTGGACCAGGTGCTCGATTACCTGCGCGGGCTGGAGCACGAGGCGTATCTCGAGGAATAACCCGCTGGCTCACTGAGTCAAGCTCGTCGGAACTGATCACCTCTCCCCCATCGCGAGTGAGCACCTTCTGCAGCGTCTTGGGGTCGATTGTGTCCTTGAGGAAATGCACCGAGCCGTCGGCGAACCCGAAGTTGGTTCCACCGGGATGGCGGCCGAAGATCTGCTTCAAGTCGGCATTCGGCTCGACGTCCCAGTCATCCGGCTTGGTCCAGGTGACGGCGCGGCTCGCTCGGCGCGTCGACGGCGAAGATCGTATTCGAGCTTCCATCGGTGATCTTCTGGATCTTGATTCCCTCGGGTCCCGGAAAGATCGTCGCCTTGCCGCGTGGGGTGAGATAAGTCGTCTTGCCGCGATCCACGCGCCTGTCGCTTTCACTGGGGCAAACGTAACTCGTGGGCATCCTTTCGATCAGAGGCTTGTTGTGCGGGCTGTCCCAGGGCTCGTCGAGATGAAATTCCTTGTAGAGCGCTTCCTGCTCGAGAAATGGAAGAATGAGCACGCGCCAGCTCAGGAGCGGCTTCCCATCCTTATCAACCGTGTAGGCAGGCGGGAAGGAACCGTTGGTCGCGTGGTAATTGTGCATCGCCAGGCCGATCTGCTTGAGGTTGTTCACGCACTGCCTGCGAGCCGCGGTTTCACGCATGGGCTTCAGCAGCGCCGCCGCCAAGGTTGCCGCTTTCTGGGCATCAATCGAGACGGTGATCCGGTCCTGGTTGATGTTCGCCTTGAGCTCATCGGCGAGCTGGGCGAAATTCGGGGCGTACGGGAAGCGTCTTGGGCGACTGGCGGAGGAATTGCACGATGCTCTTGCCGATCGCCGCGAGCGCCTGGGCCGATGCTGCGTCGCTGCCCTGGACGATGAACTGAAAGCCTGGCTCTGGCTCTGTATTCAGGCCGGCCGCGATCCAGCGCAGTCCCCTGGTCACGGCGCTGATCGGGCCGCCGCCCAGTTCTCTGGGCAAGTTAGGCAAGAGTTCCTCGGCGACTCGGCGGGTATCGTTCGTGGGGATCAGCACCGCCTCGGCACTCGTGTCTCCCAGGGCCGCAAGCGCCGCGGTAAGTTCGGGCCGGTCGACCGGCTTGAGCTGACGAACTCGCTCGAGCGCCTCCTTGCTGCCCGCGAAAACGGCATGGTTCACTGTGGCGCAGGTCGGCCAGGCAATCGGCCCCTTGGTGGTCGCCCCGCCGCAGAGCACCTGGCCGATTCCTCGGGCGTCAACGCCTGGGGCCAGCGGCACGATCACCGAAGGGGGCGCATGCTCGGGGTTCATCATGTCGGCCAGGTTGATCAGGAGATAAAGATCCTTGGCGCCGGCTGTTCGCAAGGCCGCGAACCAGGGCGAGACGGCTTGCGACATCTCGGCGGCCTGCTCGGGGTCGGCGGCCAGTCGGCGAGCGATCTTCTCCACGTCCACCTTGGCCAGATCAATGCGCACCACTCCGGTAACGTCATCGTCGAGAAAAGCGGCGATGGGTACGGTCCGAGGATCGTCGGCCCGCGCCTCGGCCAGACAGAAGAGGAGGAACGGAATCGAAAGCCATAAGGACCATGTCATTTTGATGCTCCGATGTCAGGAATCTCGTCGGCATTCACTTGGCTAGCTTGAGCACGTAGTCGATCTTGAATTGCGGAATGCCCTCCCAGCCGGGAGGCCCAGGCGCGCTCAAGGTCGCGGTGGAACCATCGAGCTTGTACGCGAATGGTTTACCCGTCGCGGGATCGTCGGGCACAGGCACCTCGGTGATCGCCTCCAGGCTGGCAGGTAAGGCGCCTTCGTGATCAGCCGCGTAGAGCCGGATGACCTCGATGCACTGAACGACGCAAAGCCGCCGCTGTAGCCTCACGGGCACCACGTACACCGACTCGATCGCGGGAATCATGATCACGAAAGGGATTCCTGCTTTCAGCTTCGCCCAGGTTTCCCGAGGGTACTGATTGGCTTCCCTGATCCCCTTGTATCCTTGCCAGTAAGGCAGCCTGGTCCACTTGAAAATGTCGTCCCTGGCTTCCTGGTAAAGCTTGTAGGAGTAAAGAGCAACCGCCTGGATCGCGGGCATGGCCTCGACTTCAGCGGCCGGCTTGCCCAGGGCCACGAGCCGGCGCTTGGCTTCCGGATAGGCCCTGGCGACCAGCGCCGTGAAGACGAGGTGCTGCCCCAGGTCTTTCATCTCCGGCTGCGCGATGCTGCTGGAAACGCGGGACCAATCATTCGTCATCACCGACATCTTCTGTTGCAGCTCGTCCGAGAACGACCGGGCCTTCTCCATATTCCACGGGCCGTTCTCCAGGTCGCGAAGCCGCGGGAATTCGCGTTCAAGCACGTACTGTTCCCCCTCGTGGGCGGGCGCCGGGTCAAGCAGCGGACGAGGCAAGTTCGCCACCGCCCAGTAGAGGTTGGGCGCCGCGGGACTCTGGATGAGATCCTCGAGAGTGCCGACGAGTTGAATCGTCACGGCAGAACCGACCAGGTAGGCGATATAGATAGGTGCCTGGGCCACGTGCCGTGCCATGGCAAAGCCGACCTGAAGCCAGTGGATCGCCTGGTCAGCTCGCCCATCGAGAACTTCCAGGCGAACCTGCAGCGCCACCAATCGTCCCAGCGTTCGCACCTCCTGGATTTCCGGAATCCTGAGGTCGTATCCCGCGTCGGGCCGATCAAGCTCCCAGTCGCAGTTTCGCCGCAAAGCCCCGAGCTCGACCTCGTGCAAGGCCTGGCGAAAGCGTTCGAGCGCCTGGCGAGCCTCGTCGCGCGGGATATCGCGAAGGGGGCCGCTCACCCAGCCCAAGATGGTCTGATCGTCGGATCTTGGCACCGAGGGCGAAGGCTTCACCTTCGCGGACTGGGCTTGCTCGTAGCCTCGTGATTCGAGGATCATCTCGATCGCGCGATGATAGAACACGGCGGCATTGCCGGGCACCTGGTCGTGCGCCTCGGGAAGCAGGCGATACATCAAGGCCGGCACCGGGGCCCTGGCCGGTCTGATGCTGATTTCCGTGGGTGCGGGCGGTTCACGCTGTGCTTCAGAGATACCCGGCATGACGAACCCCATCAGAAGGGAAGAAGCGACAATACAACGGATCATGAAGGACCTCCCAGGTCGAGCACCTTGTCGATTTCGTAACGTCGAAGGGGGGCATCTGGTTCGGAACCCGTGCGCGGAACCGGCCCGCTCCGGCGAGCTTGAGTCAGTAGAGGCGGGGGATCGGGCAAACCCTCCAGGCCGAACCGGAGCACCTGGCGTTTCAACCAGAGGCCCCCGCTATCGCCGGGCAACCAGGGTTCAGGGGCCGAGCTCCTGCGATGGTTCAGCGTCGGAAAGCAGCTCTACGGGACGCGTCGAGACCGGCTGCTCCTGGGGCGCCGGGGCCTGGACCACAATGACGCGGGTACCCGGCCGTACCGCCAGAACGACGGATTCTGACATCGCCAGCAAAGCCAGGGCTGCCGCGATCGAGGGCCAGACCCAGCGATGCTGTGGAGCCGATCGCGCGGAGAGCGCCCCGGCCTGGAACATGAGCCGGTCGCGATCGAGCCGGCTTCGCGCCGGGGCCAGCCGCCCGAGCGCGTCTTCGATCGTTTTCAATTCGGGATCGAGCGGTTCTTGCGGCATGGCACTCCCAGCCGTTCTCGCAGGGTCGAAAGACCTCGGGTGTAAAGACGGTGCGCCGTGCTCGATGAGCAGCCGGCCACCGCCGCGAATTGTTCAAACGTCAGCCCGCCCCAGAGATGGGCGATGATGACCTCGCGCTCTTCGATTGGCAGCGCATTCAGCTCCGACTGCGGCGGACTCCGGGTCGAGGACCCCAGGTCTGTCGCCCGCTTCGGGCTCGAACCACGACGACCACCCAGCCGCGGCCACACTCTCGTGATGCCTTCGTCGCCGCGCCGCGTGCCCAGCGTCGATCGCCCTGTTACGCACCACGCGAAAGAGCCAGGCAGCCGGGTTGGCCGGAACCTCACGCTGGCCGGCGAGCTTCAGAAACGCTTCCTGAACGATATCCTCGGGGGTATCGCACCATTGCCGCGCATAAAGCTCGAGCGCGGCGGCGTGCTGGTCGAGAAGGTGTGCGAGCAAGTCGTGGTTCATGAATTCATCGTCTCAGCCCTTCCATCTCCTCTCCCTCTGAATGACGCCCGCCAACGGGCGCCATCCCATTTTTTTTCGAAGCTCTCGGCACGATCGGGTCGCGGATAACCTCTCGGATCAGGTGCGGGCAGAGGAACTGAGTGCAACGCTCGACTGGATACCCAGTTTGTACGCTCCCGGAGTTGACGGTTGATCGCCCGGCGGCACGCGAGCCGGCGATGTGAGAATTCCTGAAAAACTGTAACCCTCTCGACCTGACTCACGACTCCTATAGATAGATAACCGTGAT
Organism: uncultured Planctomycetaceae bacterium; assembly: GCA_963813575.1. Taxonomy (GTDB): domain Bacteria; phylum Planctomycetota; class Planctomycetia; order Isosphaerales; family Isosphaeraceae; genus Aquisphaera. Next base: position 73,791 of record CAWFAF010000026.1, on the reverse strand, counting down.
TCATCGAGCCTGGGGTGAGGCGGACTCAAGAGGACGTGCCCCCGGCAGATGCCGGCTTACCCGCCGTTATCAGCAACCACGTGCGGCTCGCGATTCTTGCCTGCCTGTCAGGTTGCGCAAGGATGTCCTCCGGCCGCGAACTCAGCGGCCGGTGCCGTTTCTGATCCTGCGCCGCTTCCCTTCAAGGGGAGCTGGGCAACGGTCTGCGCTCGACTGGTCATGTTCTCATGCCTTGTTACTCGATTCATCGGGCCGGGCCGGTTCCCGGAGGAGGTTACCATGAGGATGCATCACTCGTTCTGTCCGACCGCTCTCAGTCCGCTGGAAGACCGCGTGGTCCCGAGCCAGCTCGGGATCGCGCCGGCGGCTTTCGTGCAGTCGAGCTCGCCGTCCGCCCCCCCTGTGCCAGAGCGTCTGCTGGCACTTAATGGTACGATCTCGGGCACCTTCGTCACGACGCTCAACTCCGCGAACAACCCGGCAGCCGGGACTACGACAACCTTTCAGGGCTCGGGGAGGATCACCGGCCTGGGCCAGGTCAGTGTCACCGGGTCACTTGTGAAGCTCGTCGGCCCGTCGGGACAGCTCTCAACCGTGGAGACCTTCACTCTCACGACTGCGCAGGGGTCGGTCACCATCCAGCTCACGAATTCGGCCCCGAAAACTGGATCGCCCTCAGCAGCCCAGTCTTCGTTTTCCATCGTCAAGGCGACGGGCGCGTTCCAGGGCGCCATTGGCACCGGCACAGCCACCCTCCAGACGATCACCGAGCTGGTCCCCGTCTCCCCACCCACTCTGGCCCGAGGCGTTTTTACCTTGACACTGAATTCGAACACCTCGAATCTTTGAGCGATCCGGACAGGCTCTCCAAGCCGTGCGCAGCTTGGGTTTCGGGGCCGGGGTAACCCCACCCCCGATCAACTGGTTGCGGCTTCGCCTCATCAGGCATAGGTGTTGATGACAGGCGTACGGCCCTCAGTCATCTGCTCGGCCATTCGGTGGGCATGGTATTGCAGGGCGGTCTTCAGGACGGCGATCCAGAAGATGCTGGGGTCGGGCCGGGCTCGGACGAGCCGCCAGATTCGCTTCAAGTATTCACGACGAAGCGCGCGATCGTTGACTTTCCACATCAAGCGGGCCAGGAAAATGAAGGCCTGGCCCATGATCAATCCCTTTGACCGCATTCCGTACCACGGATGGCGCTTCCAGTACCGATTCGCACCCGGACTGAAGTTCAGTCGGGCATCGAGATAGAGCGCTTCGAGCCGGCTGAAATAGGCTTCGGCTTCATTCAGCTCTCGGAGCACGCGCACGAATCCCTCGCGAAGCTGTTCTCGTCCCAGGCGCAAGGGTACGAGATTGGTGCCGAACGTCGCCTCGTTTTCGAGGTCAAGCCTTCCTTCCTGGCTCATCCGGTCATAAAGCGGCGTCTTGGGGATAGCCGACAACATGCCCAGCATCACGTTGATGATCCTGGCCTCGGAGATGAAGTTGATCTGGGCGTCGAAGACCGTCTCGTCGTCATGGTCAAAGCCGAGAATCATCCCTCCCATCACCTCCATGCCGGCCTCCTGGATCCGGCGGACACGCTCGGCCAGGGTGCCCACGGGACGGACATTCTGAAACTTCTTGGTCTCACGCAGCGACGAGTCGTTGGGGCTTTCGATCCCGACGAACACGTTGACGATATTCGCGTTGACCATCAGGCTCATCAACTCCGGCTCCTCGGCCAGGTCAAGCGAGGCTTCGGTGAAGAAGGTCATCGGGTAGCCGTTCCGCTCCTGCCAGCCGATGAGGTCGCGGAGCAACGGCCTGATCGCTCGCTTGTTGCCGATCAAGTTATCGTTGACGATGAACGTTCCGTGGACACCCTGACTGCGTAACGCGTCTAGCTCGGCAAGGACTTGCCCTGACGTCTTGAGCCTCGGCTTGCGCCCGAACGTCACGATGATGTCGCAAAACTCGCATTGAAACGGGCAGCCGCGGGAGAACTGGACGTTGCCGAACAGGTAATGCTTCATCTTGAGCAGGTCGTACCGCGGCGTCGGCACCGTCGTCATGTCGGTCCGCTCGGCCTGTTCGTATCGCGGCTTGTGCTCTCCCCGCGACCATTCCTCGAGAAACCTGGGCCAGGTCTGCTCGGCCTCGCCGATGAAGACAACTTCCGACAAGCCCTCGAAGTCGTCTTCCTTGACCGTGGCCCACGGGCCCCCCACGACCAGGAACGCCCCCCTCTGCTTGAGCTCGGTCAAGAGCTGGCGCATCCGCTCGCGCTGGACCACCATCCCGGTCAGGCCCACGATATCAGCCCTGGCACAGCGATCCAGATCAATGTCTTCGATGTTCTCGTCGAGGAGAGTTACCTTATGACCTGGAGGAGTCAGGGCCGCGAGCAGAGGCAGACTGGCAAGCGGCATGTTGGCCCGTTTCCCCAAAAAGGGTAACGCGTGTTCCAGACCCCAGTAAGACACCTTGAAGCGAGGATTGATCAAGACGATGTCGGCCATGAATCGGCGTACCCCGAGAAGGCAATGATCGATACGGGTGCTCTGGCATCACATTTCACGCGAGCAACAGAAGCGATTCAAGTGAGTTCAATTGTAGCGCGGTCCAGAATGCGTATCCGCGCTGGCCTTTTTGATAGAATTGAAGTCCTGCAACAAGAGCGAGAATACAGCGGCTAGCTCCGCACACTCGGCGGAAGGAGAACGAGATGTCCATCGAACCAGCCAAGATGAACTGGAGGGATTACGTGGGACGTTTTTCCGTCGATTTCGACGTGGCGAACTACGAAGACATCGTGCAAGCCCGGAAAGGCTTGATGCCGCCCGAACAGGTACGACGGGCACGAATCTCCGGGGTCGTGGACACCGGAGCAACCCGGCTGGTCCTTCCGGCCTCGGTGGTGACCGCCCTGGGCTTGACCGAAGCCGGCCAGATTACGGCTCGTTTCGCTGACGGGCGCCGCGAGCCCAAGCAGATTGTCGGCGACGCCCATATCGAGATTCAGGGCCGTTCGAGTAACTTTACCGCAGTCGTCGAACCAGGGCGCGACGATGCGCTGATCGGGGCGATCGTGCTGGAGGAGCTCGACTTGATTCCTGACTGTACGCGCCAGGCTCTCGTCCCACGCGACCCACAAGGCCTTTTCACGGAGATTGATTGAGCTTGATGGCGCGAGGCGAGCCAGCGAGAAATGCCGTCCTCTGCTGGAGAACTTCCTGTCCCTCCGAAGGCACCCGGCCCGGCTCATTCCGGCCTTGTCCCCAGGTAGGGCTCGGTTAGAATGGCTTTTGTCTTGTGATTTCTGTCGTTCAGAGCAAGGAATGATCGTGCGTCTGGCGTATTTCGATTGTTTCAGCGGGATCTCCGGTGACATGACGCTCGGCGCCTTGGTTGAACGCGGGGGTCGATCCGCGGCCGATCCAGGAGGCTGTGTCGAGCCTGGGACTACCGGGAAACGTGACGTTCGAGACCGTGCGTAAAGGGGGCTTCCGCGCCACCCACGCCAAGGTCCATGCACCGCACGAGCACGCCCATCGCCACTGGCATCATATCGAAGCCATCATCGACAAGAGCATACTGACCGGCCGCCAGAAAGATCTGGCCAAGAGGATTTTCTTGCGGCTGGGCGAGGCGGAGGCCAGGGTCCACGGCGTTGACCTGTCCAAGATCCATTTTCACGAGGTCGGAGCGGTCGACTCGATCATTGATATCCTGGGCTCGGCAGTAGGGCTTGACCTCCTGGGCGTCGACCGGTTCGAGGCCAGCCCGGTGCCGCCGGGCAAGGGCTGGATCAAGGCGGCCCACGGCCGGATGGCACTGCCCGCGCCGGCCACGGCCGAGATTCTGAAGGGCGTTCCGCTTGCCGAGTCGATGGTCGAGATGGAGCTGACCACGCCCACCGGGGCCGCGATCCTGACGACCGTGGTCGATCGCTTCGGGCCGCTTCCCGGTCTCACGATCGAAGCGATTGGCCTGGCGCTGGCACGCGCGACCTCCCCGAGCAGGCCAACGTGCTGCGCCTGTTTGTGGGAACCGCCGAACTTCCCCCTGCCGGCGACCGGATCTGGGTGCTCGAAACCAACCTCGATGACCTGCCCGGCGAGGTGGTCGGCTACACGATGATCAAGCTCATGGAAGGGGGGGCTCTTGACGCGTTCGTGACCCCCATCCAGATGAAGAAGAACCGGCCCGCCGTGATGGTGAGCGTGCTCTGCGACGAGGCCCGCATCCCGGCCCTCGAAGAGATTCTCTTTCGCGAGACCGCCACGCTCGGCATCAGGCGCTATCCGGTCAGCCGGCATAAACTGAAGCGGCAGGCCACGGAAGTCGAGACCAGGTTCGGACCGATCCGGGGCAAGCTTGGCTGGCTCGAGAACCGTCCTCCAACCTTCAGCCCCGAGTACGACGATTGCGCCCGCATCGCCTCGGCCCATGGCGTGGCGCTACGCGAAGTGTACGACGCCGCGCACTCGGCTTACCAGGCCGCGCGACAGGACCACGACAAGGAAAAAAGGAATCGGCCCCGCCTGCGCATTCGCATTGACGCAGATCTCCTGACTCCATAACACAAAAACGCTCTTCGGTTTGCCAGGGAAGGATTCCCTTGATGCTCGATCAATCATGGCCGGCCCCGCTGACCATCACCCTTGCCATCGTGGCGGTTGCTCTGGCGCAGGCGCGGTACTCGGAACGAACCTGATCATGAGTCTTCGGAAGCTCAGGCGTCATGGTGAGCGAGAGACCGCCGAGCTGGCCCGGCGTTTGCGGCTCATCGAATCGCGCATTCAGCGAGCCGATTCGCCGGAGGGCGCGTCCCCTGGCCCGATGTCTCTCGGTCTTGCCACGGGCCGTTCGCTCTCCAAGACTCCGGAGATCGGATTTTCCCCGGCATCATCATCGTTTCGCCGGGAGACTCATCTCCGCCAGGCTTCGGAAGGGCGCGACGCGCCGATCCTGATCGCCATTCCCGACCTGGCCGCACGAGATCCTGAGCCAGGTGACCGGTCCGAAACCGAGCTCGGCCAGCGCCATGGCGAGGCGTGGGCCCTGGCCGCTGCCGGTGCGTCTCCCGCAGAAATTGCCCGCCAGACCGGTCAACCGATCGGCGAGGTCGAGGTGATCGTGGGGCTCTATCGCCAGTTACACGGCTCTCGAGGTGCGACCGGCCATGCGCGACCTCACTGAAAGCGTTGACGAAAACCTGGACCCGGCGTCGTTCGACTGTCTGAAAAAGACCCGCTCGGGCGTGCTCAACGTGCTGGTAGGTGTGGGGGTGGTCGTCGCACTTTCGGGCCTGCTGCTACGCGGCCGCGACGAGGGCGGCGTCCCGAGAGGCTTTAGCCACATGATGTATGGAGGATTGATCTTGATCTTCGCGGCGAGCACGATCGCGCGGCGATCGCTGGGCCGCAGATCGTGGCTGCGCGATCCCTCCAGCCGGGGCGCACGGTTCTTCCGGGGACACATCGTGGCCGCCGGCATCGGCGCTCTGGCGGCTCCCATGGGCCTGGTTTTCGGCTGGCTTGGCTCGCCTCGTCTCGAGGCCATCCTGCCGTTCTGGATCACGGCGCTGGTGCTGGGAATCCTGGCTTACCCGAGAGGCTACGAGCTCGAGGGATTCGACGCGCCGATGCCCCCGGCCCGGGGACCCGCCTGATGTCTCAAACCCACGTGGTCCTGCTGCGCCTCTACGTGGCGATCATCGCGATCTGGCCGATCCGGTATCTGGTTCTGAGATACATCCTGGGCAAGTCGCCATTACTCACGCCCGGGTCGCCGACCGGCGCCTGGGATGATCCGCCCCTGGTCTCGGCGATCATCCCGGCCAGGGACGAGGAGGCCATGATCGCCGATTGTCTCGGCTCTGTCTGCCGCCAGAATTATCCTCGGCTCGAGATCCTGGTGATCGACGACCGCAGCACCGACCGAACGAACGAGATTGCCCAGCGATTCGCAAAGCAAGACGCACGAGTTCGCGTATTGACCAACGACCAGCTTCCGCCCGGCTGGACGGGCAAGACCTATGTTTTGCATCGCGCCGGCCTGCAGGCTCGCGGCCAGTGGCTCTGGTTTCTTGACGCCGATACGGTGCATGCGCCGGAGTTCCTCGGCGTGATGATGCAATACGCGCGCACCCAGCGCGCGGCGCTCGTCAGCCTCTTGCCCGAGCTGAGGTGTGAAACGTTCTGGGAGCAGGTTGTCCAACCGCTGGGCGGGATCGTGCTCATGCAATCGTTCCCGCTGCACAAGGTTAATGACGACCGGTCGAAGCTGGCCTTCGCCAACGGTCAGTCAATCCTGGTCGATCGATCGGCCTATGAGGCGGCAGGCGGTCACGAAGCGGTACGCGACCGCTTCGTCGAGGATATCGGCCTGGCGCAGAAGGTCAAGGCGCTGGGGCTACCGATCCGCACGACGCTGGTGCATGGTCTTGTCACCTGCCGGATGTATGCGTCGCTTGGCCAGCTCATGCGCGGCTGGAGCCGCATCCTCTATGACGCCCTGGACCGCAAGCCCTGGCGCCTGCTCGTCCGCCTGCTTGACCCCTTGGTGTTCTGTCAGAGCGGCCAGGTCGCCCTTCTGCTGGCCATGATCATGCTCCTGACAGGGTTCACAGGGCCCATTTCCCCTCTGGCTCCTGGGTCTGAGCCTGGTTCATCACGTGTTCATGTACCCGGTCTTCCGTCTCGTCTACGAGACCTCCGTGCCCGGCTCGCGTTACGTCTTTTGGTATCCGCTGGGAAATCTGCTCATCGATGCCATTCTGGTCCGCGCAACGTGGATGTGCTACACGCGGCGCGTCACCTGGCGCGGAACCAGCTACGGTACCACGACCCAAGCAGCCCACCCAGAAACCGAGCCGAGCGACCTGCCGGAATCGGCCGAAACTCTCTCCTGAGCCAACATGCCTCTTCCCTGCACGCTCGCGCCATTCAACACGACGCTTGCTTGATATCGCGATCTTATGCAAAATCAATGATGCAATGATAATTCATCAACTAGATCCAAGAACATTCTTGCGAACCAGAAAACCGCATGACAGGATTATTCCCCAGTTCGCCGGTTGGCCTCGGGGTGTCAAGGTGTGCGAGCCTTGTTCACCATTGACTCACATTTGAGACAGCCGTTGAAATTCGTAAGCCTGAGCGGCCCTGCCGGCGCACTGGAATCTATTCTTGAATCAAACCGCTCGCTTCTGCCTTTTCCACTGTGCGATCACAGTCGGGACACTGTTCGCCCCACCCGCGTTCACGGACGAAGAGAACTGAAGCCACTCCTGCGAGGAATCAGCCATGTTCGGTAACAGGCGTCGTTCATTGCTTCGTTCACGTTCGGCCCGTCATGCGGTGCGGCACCGAGCACTACCCTGTGTCGACCGGCTTGAGGCTCGTGAGCTGCTCACGCTTCTGGGCCAGCAACTCTTTCCCTCCGACAACCCCTGGAACCAGAAGATCGCTTCGGCACCGGTGGCATCGAACTCCGCCGCGATCATGAGCAATATCATCAATCTCTACGGTGACGGACACTTTCATCCCGACTTCGGGCAAGATACTCGGAGTAGTAATCCTCTTTACGGTATCCCTTTCAACATTGTGCACGGCAACACTCAGACGAAGCTTCACGTCGTGATCGACGCGTACCCGGATGAGAGCGACTTGCAGGACGCACCCATCCCGCCTACCGCGGTACTCGAGGGAGACAACCAGAACGGGCCGGTGGTCGGCGTGGACAACCGGGGTGATTCACACCTGATCGTCTGGGACGAAGATAACAACGTCGTTTACGAGTTCTACCGCGCCTCGCGGCCGAGCGAGAATTCCGACGGCCGGTGGCACGCCGATCAGGAATCGGTCTGGGATATGAAGACAGACACGTTCCGCACCCTGGGCTGGACGTCGGCCGACGCCGCGGGGCTGGCGATCCTGCCTGGTCTGCTGCGGCCCGACGAGGGCCTGCCGGTAAGCGAGGGGGGCCAGGGCGTGATCAACCATGCGGTTCGCATCACACTTCAGAACAACATCATCCTCGACAAGTTCCTCTATCCGGCCTCGCACATCGCCAACTCCGGCAACAACCCGGCCGTGCAGCCGCCCATGGGCGGCTCGACTCCGCCTCAAGGCCAGCGTCGATATCTCGACACTCGATCCCGAGTCGAAGGTCATCGCCCAGGCCATGAAAGATTATGGAGTCATTGTTGCCGACAACGGATCCAACTTCTTCGCCAGCGGGGCCAGCTATTCGGTCGACGCGAATAACAACTTCACATTGACGTGGAACGACAACGACATCCAGAGCTCAACCCATGGGCTCAAGAGCCTGACCTACAGCGATTTTGAGGTCGTTAACCTGGCGCCTGCGGTCACCGGCTTGAGCGCGACGTCCGGAACGGCGGGCTCGACGGTCACCGTTCTTGGCTCGAACTTCTCCGGGGCAGCCGGCCATCTCCAGGTTTTCTTCGGCAGCGCCGCTGCCACCAGCGTGACGGTCGTGGACGACTCGCATGTGACGGCCGTCGTACCAGCCGGCACGGGCACGGTTGATGTGAAGGTGCAGTCGGGCGTGACCGTTTCGGACACCCAGAACATCAACAACCCGGTCTTCGGCTATGGCGTTTCCGCCATCTCGACAGCCGACAGGTTCACCTACAGCACCACGGGGAACCAGCCGCCAACGGTTGCCCAGCCGGCCGCGGCTACACCCAATCCGGTGACCGCGACAACAACCAGCCTGTCCGTTCTCGGTACCGACGATGGGGGCGAGGGTAACCTGACCTACACGTGGCAGGCAACCGCGAAGCCAACTGGTGCGAACCCCAGCTTCAGCGTCAACGGCACGAACGCCGCGAAGAAATCGACGGTCACTTTCAACCGCGCCGGTGCCTACACCTTCCTGGTCACGCTCACCGATAGCGGGGGCCTCACAACAACCAGCAGCGTGAACGTCACGGTCAATCAGACCCTCACCAGCATTGTCGTGACACCAGCGACTGTGACCCTGGTGTTTGGAGCCAAACAGCAGTTCTCTGCCCAGGCGCTCGATCAATTCAGCCAGTCCATGTCGACTCAGCCAAGCTTTACCTGGTCGAAGGTAAGCGGACGCGGCTCGATCACCCGGAAAGGCGTGTATACCGCACCTTCAAGCGGCACGGGGACGGCAGTGATCCAGGCGGCGGCCAGCGGAAAGACAGGACGAGCCACCATCACCATCGTCTCAAAACAAGCGCCGGCCGTCGTCCGTCATAAGACGAGGAACGCGTCCATTGCTCATCATTTGAACAGGCGACGGCACGTCTGAGCCCCACCGGACCGCGCCTGGTTTCATCGGATGAGCACCTGGATCTCCGTCAGGTAATTCCTGGGATTGCCTTTGAAGATCATGCCCGGTCCCTTGTGGTAAACTTCCCGCGACGGCGTGAGCGGCTCGTATCCCTTGTCGTGGATGAACTCGAAAACCTTGGCGTAAGACCCGCCTAGCTCGTTGTAAGGTCCCTTGTGCAGGAGCGAGACGCAGCGCCCGCCCTCGAGCTCGCGAACCGAGATCCCGTCGACCGGCTTGCCGGCACGTACAGGCATACAAGCCTCGAAATCCGCATCATCCTGGCGATATTCACAATCATAATGCAGCAGGAATGCCTTGCCCCGGATCCGTGGTCCCAAACCTCGTCCGATCCTGGCGAAGCCCTTGCCGCACTCGGAGTATTTCCCCTTCATGCGCACTCCCGCCACGAGCATCGGCTCGAGCATTTTCTCCACGATCTGATAAGACGTATTCGCCATGATTTGCCTCACTTCCCGCTCTTGAGCGATGAACTTGTCCAGTGACCCGACGAGCTGGCGATAGCTCCGAATTTTTTGATCGATCAGGGCCCTCTGCCTTTTCATGACATCGAGCAAATCCGCGTCATCGTCGGTGCGGGTGAGGATCTCGCGAATCTCGTGCACCGTGAAATCCAGACCACGCAGGAACGCGATCGCACGGGCTGTCTCGATCTTGGCCGAGGCGTAGTATCGATAGCCCGTTTCCGCGTTGACGTGCGAGGGCTCGAGCAGACCTTCCTCGTGGTAGAACCGTAGCGTCTTGACGCTCAACCCCGTGATCTTCGAGAATTCGCCGATGCTGAACACGACGGGGCCTCGTTCCAATACGTGAATTTGTGACGCCGCATCCAGCGGCGGCCCAGCGACCACGCATAAGGTTAAGGCCTCCCGTTGGTGGAGAGTCAAGAGGACCATATCCGAGAATTCGGATAACAGACCGCACGAGAAACAACCCGCTTTCGGCGCTGGTGGCGAGCTAGTATCCTGAGTTTCAGATCGGCTCCGGTTTCGAGCGTCGTTTCCAGGCCGCCTGGGATGAGGGAGAGCACCATGTCGAACGCTACACACGATCAGGATCACGCGGGAGACCGCGATTCACGCCGGTCGTTCCTCAAGTCGGTCGCCATCGCGTCGGCTGTGCCAGCGGTCGTGGCGACGGCCCGAGGCGCGAACACGTTCGAGCTCAGTCGTCCGGCGGAGTTCTTCGAGCCCAGGTCAACCGGTTCCTTTGGTCCCAACGACCGCGTTCGGATCGCCACGATCGGCATGGGCATCATCGGCTTCATTGACACCGACACGGCCCTCAAAGTACCCGGGGTCGAGCTCGTGGCCATTGCCGATCTTTACGAAGGTCGCCGGATTCACGCCAAGGAAGTTTACGGCGACCGGATCGGCGTTCATGTCGATTACCGCGACATCCTGGCCCGGCCCGACGTCGACGCCGTGCTCATCTGCGTTCCCGACCACTGGCACGCCCGGATCTCGATCGACGCGATGAAGGCCGGCAAGGCCGTCTACTGCGAGAAGCCCATGGTCCAGCGAGTCGAGGAGGGGCCGGGTGTCATCGCCGCCGAAAAAGAGACCGGGGCGGTGTTCCAGGTCGGCAGCCAGTATGCGAGCTCGTTGCTGTACGAGAAGGTTCGCGAGCTCGTGAAGGGTGGGGCTATCGGCGCGATCAACTCGATCGAAGCTCGCTACAACCGCAATTCCTCGATTGGTGCCTGGCAATACACGCTGCCGACCGACGCCACGCCCCAGACCGTCGACTGGGACCGGTTCCTGGGCAACGCCCCCAAACGGCCGTTCGACCCCGTCAGGTTCTTCCGCTGGCGGAACTACAACGACTACGGCACCGCCGTGGCCGGCGACCTGTTCGTTCACTTGCTCACGGGCATCCATCATGCCGTGGGCGCGACCGGGCCAACCCGGATTGCCGGCATGGGAGGTCAGCGGTACTGGAAGGACGGGCGCGACGTCTACGACCTCATCATGGGACTGCTCGATTATCCAGAGACCGACAAGCACCCCGCGTTCACTCTGGCCCTCCAGTGCAACTTCGAGGACGGCGGCGGCGGCGACACGATGTTCCGTTTTGTCGGGTCAGACGGCGTGATCAACGTCAGCTTCACGCAGCTCACGCTGAATCGGACAGGGATCGTCCAGTCCAAAGCCAGAGATATTCTCACGGGCTACAATTCGGTTCGAACCTTCTCCAAGGCTCAGCAGAAAGAGCTGGCCGAGAAAATCAAGGACGAGCCGCACGCGGCAAAACGGGCCGCGAGCCAGAGCTTTCCTGAGAAGTACATGGTGCCTCGCGGTTACGACGAGCGGCACGACCATTTCGTCAATTTCTTCGCTTCGGTGCGCGAGAAGAAGCCCGTCTACGAAAACGCCACGTTCGGCTACCGCGCCGCGGCCCCTGCCCTGCTCTGCAACGCGAGCCTGTACGAGGGCCGGATCATGCGCTGGGACCCAGTGGAGATGAAGGTCGACACGGCAACTCTGGTCGGCAGCCGGGGAAGCAAGTCATGAACGCTTTAGCGTCTCAAGCCTGGCAGAGATTCGCGCTTCTGTATCCGCTTCTCTTCGCTCTTGCCACGACTGCGGCCGCGGCGGATGCCGACTGGATCCCGCTCATCGGCGACCACGAACTCGACGCCTGGCGTAAGCCGACGGGCGCCTGGTTCGTGGCCGGTGACGCGCATCCTGACGCCCAGCACCCCAAGCAGCTATCCGGCGTTCCGGGTCGAGGCGTCATCGTCAACGGGCCGGGCAAGACGCGAAACCTTTACTCGAGGCAAGACTTTGGCGACATTGAAGCTCATATCGAGTTCCTCATTCCGAAAGACTCGAATTCGGGAGTCAAGCTTCAGGGCCTGTACGAGCTGCAAATCTGCGACAGTGCGGCTTCCAGCAAGAAGCTGACGGGCAGTGACTGCGGCGGGGTGTATCCTCGCGCGGAGTTATTGCCAAGGTATCATCATATCGATGATGGTTTCGCACCCCGCGTGAATGCTGCTCGGCCGCCCGGCGAGTGGCAAACGCTCGACCTTGTCTTCCAGGCGCCGCGATTCGACGGGGCCGGCAAGAAGGTGGCCAATGCCCGGTTCGTGAAAGTCGTCTTGAACGGCAAACTTGTGCACGAGAACCTCGAGCTGCCAGCCCCCACCGGCAACGCCTGGCGCCTGCCCGAGGTTCGCCGGGGGCCTCTCATGCTGCAAGCCGACCATGGTCCCGTGGCCTTCCGCAACATCCGCGTGAAGGCACTAGAATAAAAGCCCTACTGGATTCGAGGATGAATTGATGCGAGGCAAACGAACGATGCGCCGAGGGACTTGTTGGATCGGAATCCTCCTCGGCTTGCTCGTTCCACTCACTCCGGTCGGCCTGGGCTTGGCCAGGGGACAGGGTGCGTCGACACCTGGACCCGATCACGAGGCCCGCGCTCTGTTCCGACGGGTGGCCGATGCCTATAAGGCTCTCGATTCCTACTCCGACGACGGCCAGTTCGTGGTCGCGATGACGCTCGGCAACAGTCCGCGACGCGACGCTCGGCCGCTCCGACTGACCTTCAACCGGCCCAACAAGATCGACCTCGACGTCGGCTCCGTCCGGCTGATCAGCGACGGCAAGACGCTCACGACCCTGGTCCGGCCGCTGAAGAAGTACACGACGGCCCCAGCGCCAGCGACGATCGGCATCGACACCTTTCGTGAGGGGCCGACTGGCCCCTTGCTCTTCGGCGGCCCGACCGGAGCGCCGACCTTCGTTCTGCTCAACCTGCTCATGGGTACCAGCCCCGACACCTTGCTCGACGCGTTGGGGGGTACTCTGCCGCGTCGAGGCCAACGCCATCCGGATCGACCGTCGGAAAGGGCCGGACCTGCTCCTCCGCGTCGACCCGGCGACCAGACTGCTCTCGGCCATCGATCTGAAGATCACCCCGTCACGGCCGGCCGACGGCCCGACGCCCTTGATCGAGCAATTCGGCTGGACGGCCGGTGCCATTTCGACTCGGCTTCCCGCCGATCGCTCGTTCGCCTTCGTCGATCCCTGATGGCTTCACCTTGACCTCGGACCTGAGGGCCGCGGCCGGCGTGGCGACTGGCTCCAAATACGCGGTCGAGGAGACGATCGGCAAGCCCGCCCCCGACTTCCGTGTGACCCTCCTCGATCGGCCCGGGCAAAACCCGGGAGGTCACCAAGGCAAGACCTGGCCGGCAAGGTCGTCGTCATCGATTTCTGGGCAACCTGGTGCGGCCCGTGCATCGTCGAGCTGCCCGAGATCAAGAAGCTCGTCGATCATTACAATGAGACGAAGAAGGAAGTGCTCATCGTCGCGCTGAGCCAGGACATGCTGCCCGAGGAACTTCCCGCACTCCGCACGCTCGTCGAGAAGACCTTGGCCGACAAGGGGATCGACCTGACGGCCGGCCCCGCCGGCCGGATCGGGCTGGACCCGAGCAACGCCGTGGGCCGGGCCTTCAACATCGAGGGGTTCCCCTCGCTGGTGATCCTCGACGGCAAGGGGATCGTCCGATCCGCTTACGTCGGCTACCATTCCGACACCGCTGAACCGCTGCACAAGTCGCTGGCCAAGCAGATCGACGCAATCCTCGCGGGCCAAGTGATCTCGGTCGTGCCGGTTGGCATTCGTCGCCGGTCCATGCGACAATCCGACCTCCCGTTGAGAGCGACGGAGTCAAGCACCGAAGGCATGGCGGACGACTCGATCGACCGACGGACCTGGGAGTCACCGCCATGGCCCACGCCAACCGCGACCTGCTCTTCGGCCTGATCGCCCTCCAGAACGGGATGATCGACCAGTCCCAGCTTGTGGCTGCCTTCCAGGCCTGGACGCTCGAGAAAGATCGACCGCTGGCCGAACACCTGGTCGGCCGGGGCGATCTCGAGGCCGATCAGCGGGCGATCATCGAGTCGATGGTGGGCCTGCATCTCAAGAAGCACGCCGGCAACGCCGAGAAGAGCCTGGCCGCGATCGCGTCGGCGGCCTCGACCCGTCAGACGCTGGAGCGGATCGCCGACACCGACCTGGCCGCGAGCCTGGCCCTGCTCCCGCCCGCCACCGACGGCGACGGCACGATCGCCCCAGACGGTCGACCGGACCGGTTCGTTCGCCGGCGTGAACCTGGACCGAACCGATCCGGGCCCCGCGCCGCGTCATGTGGAGGTGGAAGGGTTGCCGAGCGATGGATCGGCGGGGCGATATCAACTCCTCGGCGAAATCGCCCGGGGCGGGATGGGGGCCGTGCTCAGGGGTCGCGACCCGGCCCTCAACCGCGACCTCGCCTTGAAGGTCCTCCTCGACCAGCACCGCGACCGGGCCGACCTGGTCGACCGGTTCGTCGAGGAGGCCCAGATCTGCGGCCAGCTCCAGCACCCCGGCGTGGTGCCGGTCTACGAGCTGGGCACCCTGCCTGACCTCCGGCCGTTCTTCGCCATGAAGCTGGTGAAAGGGGCAGACGCTGGCGGCGCTTCTTGGCCGGCGCGAATCGCCCGCCGACGACTTGCCCCGTTTCCTGTCGATCTTCGAGGCGGTCTGCCAGACGGTGGCCTACGCCCACGCCCGAGGGGTGATCCATCGTGACCTCAAGCCGTCGAACGTGATGGTCGGCAGCTTCGGCGAGGTCCAGGTGATGGACTGGGGCCTGGCCAAGGTCCTCCCCAGGGACGGCCAGCCCGCGCCCGAGCCGAAGGCGCAGCCGGTCAATGAGACTGTGGTATCGACGCTCCGGACCAGAGGGGACAGCGACCTGTCCGAAGCCGGCAGCGTGCTGGGGACGCCGGCCTACATGGCCCCCGAGCAGGCCCGGGGCGAGACCGACGCGGTCGACCGCCGGGCCGACGTCTTCGCGCTGGGCTCGATCCTCTGCGAGATCCTCACCGGGATCGCCGGCGTTCGGCGGGGACTCGTCGCTCGAAATCCTCCGCGCTGCTGGTCGGGCCGACACGGCCGCCGCGACAGAGCGGCTGGCTCGATGCGAGGCCGACGACGAGCTGATCGCGCTGGCCCGCGACTGCCTGGCGGCAGAGCCGAAGAACCGCCCGGCCGATGCCGGCGTGGTGGCCGAGCGACTCACCGGCTACCTGGCGGGCGTGCAAGAGCGACTGCGGAGCGCGGAGCTGGCCCGCGCCGCCGAAGCGGCTCGCGCTCAGGAAGCCAGCAAGACGGCCGAGGCAGCCGAGGCGAAGGCGGCCGCCGAACGGCGCGCGGCGGCTGACCCGGGACCTCGCCGCGACGCGTCTTGCTGGCGGGCGGACTGGGCGTCGCCGGCTGGCGGTGGGTCGAGCTGGATCGAATGGGCCGGGCCCGCGAGGCAACGGGGCGTGTCGACGCTCGCGGTGCGGGAGGCAACGCGGCTGCGCGGCCAGGCCCAGGGGGCGGCGATGGGCGACCTTGCCCCGTGGGACGCCGCGGCGGCCGCCGTCGAGAAGGCGCGAGCGCTGCTGGTCGCGGGGGTCGAGCCGGGCGTCCGGAAGCAAGTCGACGAGCTGGCCGCCGAGGTCGCCGCCGATCGAGGGCTGGCCGTGGCCGCGGCGGAGGCAGCCACCCGCGATCGCCGGCTGCTCGACCGTCTGACCGACATCCGCTCGGCCAGGGCCGACGACCGGCTCGGCGATAACACCGACGCCGCCTATCGCGAGGCGTTCCGCGAGGCTGATATCGACCCTGACGTCCTGACCGCCGAGGAGGCTGGCCGTCGGATCAAGGCCCGCCCCGCGGAGATCGCAACTGCCCTGGCCATGACCCTGGACGACTGGGCCGCGGTCCGTCGCGATCTCCTCAAGGACGCTGCCAGGCAGCCCGGCTGGCCATGGCCGCCCGATCGGCCGATCCCGACCCGTGGCGAGACCAGCTCCGCGACGCCCTCGAGATCGCCGACCGCCCCGCTCGCCGCGCCCGCCTGACCGCCCTGGCCACCTCCATCGAGAACCAGTCGAGACCGCCGGTCAGCGTCGACCTCCTGGGCAAGGCCCTCGGCGACGTGGGGGCCTGGGCCGAGGCCGAGTCGGTCCTGCGCCAGGGCGTCCGCGATCACCCGGGCGACCTCTGGCTCAACTACGACCTGGCCCGGGCGCTCGAGAAGCTCGCACGCCGTGATGAGGCCGTCCGCTACTACACCGCCGCGCGGATGCTCCGCCCGGAGACCGCACATGAGCTCGCCCACGCCCTGAAGAAGAGGGGAGAGAGCGAGGAGGCCATCGCCGTTTTCCGCGACCTGGTGCGGATCCGGCCCGGGAACGGCCGGCATCTCTTCTGCCTGGGCGACGTGCTGCAAGAGCGCGGACGTTCCGATGAGGCGCGCCGGACGCTCACCGAGGCCGTCGCAGTGCTCCAGCGGACCATCGCCGCCCGACCCGACGACTACTACGCTCACATCGATCTCGGAGGGGCCTTCCTGGATCTGGACCGGCTCGACGACGCCCTGGCGATGTACCGCGAGGCGGCCCGGATCAGGCCCGGAGATGCCCAGGCGCCCTCCGGAATGGGGGGCGCCCTGAACGCGTTCGGCCGTTACGGGGAGGCGGCCGTGTTCTACCGCGAGGCGCTCCGGCTGGACCCCGACGACGTGCCTGCGCTGCTGGGTATGGGATCGGCCGTCGAGGAATTGGGACGGCCCGACGAGGCGATCGAGCTCTATCGCCGGGCAATGCGCATTGCCCCCGACGACGCGACGGCTCATCGCTACCTCAGTGGTGCCTTGAGGACCAAGGGCCGGCTCGAGGAGGCCGTGTCCGAGGCACGCGAGGCAGTGCGGCTCAGCCCGGATGATGCGACCATGCTTTCGAATCTCGGATTCTGTCTCGCCAACTCCGGTCGATTTGACGAGGCCGAGGTCGCCTATCGCGAAGCCTTGAAGAATCGCCCCGACTCCGCCTCGACGCTCAACAGCCTGGCCTGGCTGCTGGTGTCGTACCCGGGACACCTCGGGCAGAATCCCGGCGAGGCCGTGGCCATGGCCCGCAGGGCCGTGGAGCTCGGGTCCCGGTTCCCGACGAACGTGAACACGCTGGGAATCGCCCTGTACCGCGCCGGCATGCTGGACGAGGCCGTGACGATCCTTCGCCGCTCGGCCCTGCTGAACCGAGGCAAGGACGCCAGCGACTGGTTCTTCCTGGCGATGGCCTGCTGGCGGCGTGGCGAATTCGGTGAGGCGTCGGACTATTACGTCCGCGGCGTGGCCACGCTCTGGCGGTTCCCGCAAGGCGAGCCCGACTACGACCGGTTCTGGGCCGAGGCGGCCGAGCTCTTCGGCGCCTTCGGGCCCGGCCCGCTCCCGGCCCGGGTCAAGGCTGATCCGGACGGCGCCATGGCCGAGCTTCGGGGAGCCGTCGCCGCCGGCACCGTGGACCGTCGCCGGCTGGAGGAAAACCCTGGCTTCACACCACTGCGATCCCGGCCCGACTTCCGGCCGCTGCTTGGCCGGGCAGTGAGCGACCCGCCGCCGGTGAAGAAAGGAGATAATGTGCAACCATAGGATGGGGATGATCCCAACCTGAACGATGTCGGGAATGCTTGCTGCCGGAAGAGCTCCGGCATCAGCGATTCTGCAATTCCCGCAGCAAACCGTCCGCCCGGTACACGGCGCGTAGTGCCTCGGTGATGCCGCGCACGTTGACGGCGATGTTGCGGCCGAGGCGGTCGTCATAGCCGAAATCGCGGGCAAGTCCAAAGCGATTGCGGTCAAAGTTCAGGCCGATCACTGCCCCGGATCGGTCGATCACCGGGCTTCCCGAGTTTCCGCCGAAGTTATCGAAGGTCCACATCCCTTTGTCGGCCCAGACGCCGGATGACGCGATCAGGATGGCCCAGCCTATCAGCACGGCTTCTTTTCTGAAATTTATCATGCGATCGTTTCTGATTAATGTTGGCTATCCCACGGCCTCATAGCCGCGAAAGCATGAGTTTCTCCGCCCATACCCTGCTGGTCAAGGACCTGATGTCGCCACGCGTACATGATGCCTGGACCGGTTTCGAACGGACTTATGACAAGACCTGCGGCTGCAACTACTCTAATACTCCGAACACCGGAAAGCGGTTCAGTGACTCTAGCCGGCCATTTCTCCCTTCAGAAAAAAGCCTATTCGTGTCCTGTCGCCCCGGTTGATAGAATGAATCATCGAACAAGCACCCCATTCGCGTTATCAGGCTCAGTTCAGTCGGGGCAGACTCATGACGTATTCCAGGCTCTGCGTGGCCGTGATTGCCGGCGCCCTTCTCGGTCTCTTCTCGCCGCGGGCCGGCTCAGCTCGCGCCCAGCAGGAGCAGGCCGTCTCGAGGGGCGTTGAATTCCTGCGCTCGCACGCTGCCAATCAGCAGGTTGGCGAGAGCGCGATGATCGCGCTCGCGCTCATCAAGGCCGATGCACCCAAGAATGATCCTGTACTTACCTCTTGCGTCGCCAAGATCCTCAAGCGATTCACGAGCAGCGGCTACGACCCCGAGCGAAAAGGGGGACACGACGTTTACGAGGCCGCTGTCGTGGCCATGGTTCTGTCCAACATGGAGAATGAAGAATACCGCAGTCCCATGAGCCTCGTCGCCGGTTATCTTCTGGGCAGGCAAAACGCCAACGGATCGTGGGACTATATCGGCCGCACCGGCCCGAACCAGGGCGACACGTCGATCTCTCAGTACGCGATCCTCGGGCTCTGGGAATGTGAAAACGCCGGATTCGATGTTCCGCCCTCGGTCTGGGACAAGGCGGCGGCGTGGTATCTCAAGGTGCAGGCCTCGGGCGGAAGCTGGAACTATCACCGCGATCAACAGACGGAGTTCGGCGAAACCATGTCGATGACGGCCGCCGGAGTGGGCAGCCTCTTGATCTGCAAGCGGCAGCTCGAACGGTTTCGCCAGAGCAAACGCGGGTTCACCTCGCTCTTGACAAACCTGGCCCCGGAAAGCTCGAACCTCAACTACCAGGTTTCCACCTCCACAGCCCAGATCAACCAGGCCGTCACCAAGGGAATGGCCTGGCTGGGGGCAAACTTCTCCACGACCAACGGCACCATCATCGGCCAGTCGGTTTACTATGCGCTTTACGGCGTCGAGCGAATCGGCGCGCTGGCCGAACGGCAGACGATCGGCCGGCTCGACTGGTTTGAAAAAGGACGGACCTTTCTGCGGTCGAGCCAGAAGCCCGACGGTTCGTGGCACTACTCGCTGCAGACTGACGAGATGAACACGGCCTGGGCCGTGCTCTTTCTGACCAAATCGACTGCGAAGTCGATCAAGCGGATAGTGAATCGGAAATTGGGCGCGGGAACACTGGTCGGCGGGCGAGAGCTACCTAAAGACCTGACATCGATGACCGTGGCCGGCGGCAAGATCATGACTCGACCCATGAATGGTGCCGTGGAGGGGATGCTGGCCGTGCTGGAAGACCCGAGGGCCCAGAGCGCCGATACGGCCGTCGCGGGGATCATCGAGCGCTATCATCGCGAAGGACCCGAGGCGCTGCGGCCATTCAAGAACCGGTTCTTCAGGCTGCTGACCGACCGAGATCCCGGCGTGAGGCAGGTGGCCGCCTGGGCCCTCTCGCGAACCGGCGATCTTGACGTGGTGCCGGCCCTGATCGACGCCTTGGTTGACTCTGAGGAGAACGTTGTGATTGCGGCCCGGCTCGGCCTTCAGCTCCTGAGCCGCAAGATCGACGGTCTAGGCCCGCCCAGTCCATCCACACCCGAAGAGCGCCTGGAAGCGTCCAAGAGATGGAGGGCCTGGTACGACTCGATCGGCCCCCTGGCCGCGGAAAGCGACGACGACAACGTCAAGAAGACGGGGGGCCGGCCCGCGGCTTCCTCCGCCACGCCTGCAACCGGGAGTTCCTCCCCATGAGTTCCCACGTAATCACACCCATCGCGAGCAAGTCCGCCAAGACTGAGACGAAACCGACCGGTTTCGAGGCCCAGGTGCTGGGTGAATCCGACTATGACAAGGTCACCGCGATGCTCATGGCCGTGGTCATGGGGGCCCTCATGGTCGTGGCGCTCATGGGCGTTGTGTATATCACGAATCAGGCTTATGCCTCGCGCGTGACGACTCCTTTGCAGGTCATCGAAGTGGCGGGCGGCGGAGGCACGCCCGAGGGCACGCCCGGCTCGACGGAGAAGGTGGATGTGGCCGGGGCCGACCCCAAGGCGCTGGCGTCGAACAATGAAGAAGAGGCCGGCGATTTCGAGGAACCCGCCGTGGAGGCGACTCCTGGTGCGATGCTCGACGCCGCGGCCGAGGCGGGATCGGGCCTGGCCGAGGTCGACCTCGGTCCCGCGATGCCCCATGGCGGCCCACAGGCCGGCGGCAAACGCGCCTCGAAGATCGGTACAGGCGGACCCGGCCTGGGCATGGGACCTGGCGACGGCGGCGTGGCCCGGGAACAGCGCTGGAGCATCATTTACAACTCGGACCAGACGATCGACGAATACGCCCGCCAGCTCGATGCCCTGGGAGTTGAACTGGCCGTCGTTCAGGACCAGAACCAGTTGACCTACGTCTCCCACTTCTCAGTCGCCGAGCCCACCAAGCGCTACGGCACCGGCCAGGGTGATCACCGCCTTTATTTCATCTGGCAAGGCCGAGGCCGGAAGGCGACCGACCTGGCCCTGCTGCGCAAGGCCGGCATCGACGTGGGCGACAAGATCGTGCTCCAGTTCTATTCCCCCGCCGCCGAAGAGCAACTCGCCCAGCTCGAGCGCCGCTACAAGGGCCGCCTCCCCGGCGAGATCCGCGTCACCCGCTTCAGCGTCGTCCCCAGGGGAAACAGTTACGGCTTCCAGGTCATGGCGCAGGAGACACTGAGATAGTCGCGGTCACGGGTATTCGCCATACTCGAAACTCCGGCGGTCGTGTCGAACCGGCGCTGTCTGACCCCTGTTCCTGGTCATCAATAAGACGGGCCGCCCGTCCCGCCGCCGCCCGTCCCGCCGCCGCCCGTCCCGCCGCCGCCGGACCCACCGCCCATGGGCCCGCCGCCCAGGATCCCGCCACCCAAGATCCCACCACCTAAGATCCCGCGGCCGCCGGTCCTGCCGCCGCCGGACCCGCCGCCGCCCGCCCCGCCGCCCATGATCGCGTTGCCTATCGACCCGAGGCCTACGTACCCGGCGCCCAACATCTCGCCGCCCAGATACGGGGCGCCAAGGTTACGCTGCCGCCGGACCCGCCGCCGCCGGACCCGCCGCCCTGATGATTCACATGGGGACCGTGATGGCGAACCTTGGCATGCTGGACATGGGCGTCGATCCGTACGATCTCAGCGGGCACGTGGCCGACAGCGCTTGGGGTAATCCGCACTTCCAGACGATCCCATCCATTGGGACAAAAGATGGAGTGTTTCCTCATGGGTGACGTTCCTTTTCTCGAAGAATCAGGATCGAACAAAGCCCACCGCTTCACACCGCCTGAGTTGACGATGATCATCTCTGGGGTGAAGAAGTCACGACACCCACATCGACTGAGTGGGCAAACTCCGCGACGGAAAGCGTCGGCCCTAACCTTGAACTCGCGACACCAGCCGCAATGTAGCAGTCTCGATTTCGCAGCAGTGCGACAAGGCGAAAAGAAGCCAGCAAAACCGCCGCTCGAACCGGAAATCAATCTTGAATTCACGGAGATTTCGTATCGCCGGACCGAAAAGCGACATAGCCAGCAGGCATCACATTCAGCGCAAGTCCTGTGTAGTCATGGTGTCCGGCTGCTTTGCGTCTCATGGCATGGATGTTGGGTTTGGACCACTTCCCGTGATGGGAGTCCTCGTCTTGCCCGGCGGTTACAAGAATCTCAAAAATTCAACTACCCGAACGGTGGCTCGGATTCCTTGTAGTACGAAAGGGAAGGCGGAAAAGGTGCCAGAAGAAGGCGGGAAAGCTGCCTGCAGGCGGAAAAGAGAACAGCGTAAAGATAATGTGCAGAAATCCTCATGGTCCCTTCGACATTCGGTCTGGTGAAAAACCCGATGCGAGGGGATGCCGACACTCCCATGGTCCCGGTATGATTGCCATAGTGGAGCCGCCATCGCGCCCTACGCATTTCGATCGATTGTGTTTGAGCCTGTTCGTGGTCAGGGAGTCGAACCATCTCGCATGGCTACCGTCGAAGTTCATGATGGACAGGGCCGGGTGCAATTCGTCGAGCTGGCGCAGGACCATCCCAGTCTTTTCGGCACGAGCGCGGCTTGCGATATCGTGCTCACCGGCGAGGGTATCTCGCCGGTTCATGGACGGATCCGGTGGAAGAAGGGGAAATACCGGGTTGAAGCCTCGCCCGACGCCCAGTATGTGACCGTCAACGGCCACAAGATGACGTCTTCCAGTCTCCATCAGGGAGACGAGATGACCGTCGGCCCCTGCCGTTTGTTCATGATGCGCATGGACGAATCGCTCGAAATCCTTCCAGGCCGGCCCCAGGTGAGGCGTCTGGATGAGGAACGCACCAAGGTGCTGGAAGGCCCGGCGCACTATTCGCCGCCGAAGGGCGGCATGAGTCCACCGGCCAGGCCGACCAGTTCTCGACCAGGCGGCCGGGAATCTCTGCTCGAGCGCGGCGAATGGCTGGGTGCCCTCGAGCTTCCCGCATGAAGGCCAGGCAGCTACCGAAACGCAGGCGACGACACGTGCGTCACGCCGTGAGAAAAAAGCCCGTCCCCGACCGTCGTGGCTGCGGCGGTGGCTGCATGCGCTGCGTGCCGGCGAAGAGCTGGCGCCGGGCCGTGAGCGCGTCATCACCTCGCCCCTGGTTCTGGCACTTGTGGCGGCTCTTGGCTTGCTGGTCGTGCTGGGAATTGGGCTGCGCTCGATTATCCTCAGCACGATCGCCACTCAGAAATACGACCGCGCCGTCGACGTGATGCAGGATGGCGATTATCCGACGGCCGTGCGAGACTTCGATGCATTCATCGAGGCCTACCCCAAGGACCGCCGCGTCGCCAAAGCGCGCGTTCACCGCGCCATGGCGAACGTGCGACAGTACGTTTCCATCTCGGGAGGAACCTGGTCAACGGCTGCTTGAAGCCGCTCGTGAGATGTTCGAGAACCTGGGAGAAGCGCCCGAATTCCGGGACGATCGGATGGACCTGGCCGAGCTGGTGATCAAGATCGGCGAGGGTCTCGCCGACCGTGCTCGCCGAGCGGCCGACGCCAAGGCGTTGGCTGAAGCGGAATCCGTTGTGCCGCTGCATGCTCAGATCGCCGGCGAGCCTGCGCCGGACCTTCTTGAAGCGTTCGCGGTTGCCTGGCCTGCTCGATGAAGCTCGGGCCGCCGTGCGCAAGGCCCAGGCCAGGGCCGATGCGCTCGTGGCGATGGACCGGGCAATCGGTGCCGGCTCGGCAGCCGGCGTGTACAAGGCTCGCGATGCGCTCATCGACCGGTACGTCGACCTGGCCCAGGACCCAGAGCTGATCAAGCGGATGACCCAGGCCAACGACCTGGTGCGCCGCGCGGTGAAGGTTGAGGGCACGCAGCGGGTCGCGCAGCGTGGGCCTCGGCCGGGACCACTCGGCCTTGCGACCAGCCTGGTGCTCCGCTCAAACACCGAAACACCGCCGCCGCCCACCGAGACAGGCTCGATGGCGTTCGCCCTGGCCGACGGCCTGGCCTATGGTCTCGACGCGGCCACGGGCGCTCCAGTCTGGCAGGTCTTCGTGGGCCTCGCGTCTCCGTTCGCTCCCCAGGCTGTTCCGGGAGACCCTTCCGTGCTGGTCGTCGATGCTCGCCACGACGAGCTCTTGCGGCTCGACGGCCGCACCGGAGCGGTCCTCTGGAGGCTCGAGCTCGGCGAAGCGGTGGAACGACCGCCCCTGGTGCTGGGAAACCAGCTTTTCCAGGTCTTGCCCAGCGGCAAGCTGGTGGTGATCGGGCTCGAGACGGGTGAGTCGCGGACGACGGTCAACCTTGGCCTTCCCCTGGCGCAGGCCCCGGTCAACGACGAGTCGGGCCGTTTCCTGTACATCCTGGGCCGAAGAGATTGCCTGTTCGTGGTGGCACGAGACCCACTGGCTTGCATCGCGGTGGAATACCTGGGTCATGAAGAAGGCTCGATTCCGGTTCCTCCCGCCCGGCTGGGACGGTTTCTCGTGATCGCCGAGAACCACCTGCCGGCCGACAGCCGCTGGCGCAGTCTTGCTGCTGGACGACGACGGCAAGGCCAAGGCCGTTCAGCAGATCGACGTGCCCGGCTGGATCTGGGGGCGCCGCCGGCTTCGGGCTCGGTCATCTGGGCGGCGGGCGACAAGGGAGGAATCGAGGCGTACGCGCTGGGCGACTACGCCAGTAACACGCCGCTTCGTTCGCTGGCCCGGCTGGCTCCTGACGCCGCCACGTCCGGGCCCGCTTTCGGGCTGGCCACCTCGGAGCGAGAGCTCTGGCTGGCGGCAGGCCGGTCAGGGCGATACGAGCTTGACGCAGGAGCGCGGCGAGATCACACCGCGCACGGCCCTGGGCCAGCCGGGCTCGGCGCTGGCGCCGTTGCAAGAGGCGGCGCAGCACGTCGTCTTGACGTTCCAGGATCCAGAAACGGGAGGCACGTCCCTCTTCGGTCTTGATCCCACGTCCGGCTCGATCGCCTGGCAGACGATCCTGGGCGCGCCCTGGCCCACTCCGCTAAGCCGTGCCCGCGGCGGCGACGCGCTGCAGACCTTCGGACGCACCGGTAACGATGCGCTCATCTCGCCCGCTCAGCTTGAGCGCGGCGGCTTCGTGACACTGCCGCTGCCCCGGCCCGGATCAGTCCAGGTTCCCTCGGGCCGGGTCTTGACGCTCGAGGGTAACGGCCCGGAAGCCGCGGTGATCGCGTCCGGGGCCGGCTCGAACGTGGTCTGGACCAGAGAAAGTGCCAAGGCCGGCGCGTGGCGCAAGCTCGAATTGCCCACGACCCTGGCGGCGATGCCCCTGGTCTGGGACCGGTCTCTGCTGGTCCCTGGAGCCGATGGAAGGGCTTATCTGATCGATCCACTCACCGCCAAGTCGACGGCCGAGCCTCTTGTGCCTGTCTATTCGCGTGATCGCCGCGGCCGGTGGCTGGCTCCAGCGCGGCTCGACCCTAGGGCCGTGGTTCTGGCCGATGACGTCGGCCGCGTGCGCCGGCTTGCCTTGAAACAGGACCCGGCGGCGCGGCTGGTGGTTGAATCTGAGGTGACGCTCGATAAGCCGATCATTGCCGATCCGGCGGCGACGAGCGAGGCCGTGATCGTGGCCACGGCCGATCAGAAGGTACGGGTGCTGTCCGGCGCGACCTCAGCCCGCTGGCGCATGGCCGCTCGAGGCACCGCTGGTCGGTCGGCCCGTGGTGGTGGGAGGATTCGCGTTCGTGTTCGACGGTGCCGGAGGCGTCCTGGCTTTGAGCCGCGAAGGCCGGCGACTGTGGTCGATCAAGCTGGGTGCCGTGGCCGCCGGCGACCCAGTGATTGATGGCGACCGGGTCTGGCTGCTCGACCGCACCGGGCGCCTCGAGGGCCGATCGCTCGCAAGTGGTGCAAGCGGCCAGCGGTTCGATCTCGGCGTCTTGCCCGCCGGCGGGTTGGTTCTGGCCGGCTCGAAGACGCTCGTCCCCGTTGCGCGGGGCACCATCGCTCCCCTGGCGCTGCACCCGGACCAGACTCGAAAGCCGTGAGCCGGAGGTATCATGCTGGCGCTCAAGCCGCGACCGACCGACCGTGTCTTGATCGTGATCGCCTCGGCGTCCTGCCTGGTGCTTTCGATGCACGCCGGCATCCCGACGTCCCGGGGACAGGAGCCCGCGGCCCAGGAGGCCTCTGCTCCGCCGACCACCGACCTGCTCCGATCGCCACCGTTCGACCGGATCACACTCACCGACGGCACGGTCCTGATCATCGACCCGGTGAGCCCGCGCCCGCTGCCCACTCCCGATCCATCCAAGGCCAAGAAAAGCCAGAAGGCCCGCCTCTCGGGAACGAAGGCGGAAGTTCCTCTCGGGGGCAACATCGGCCTGCCCGGCGAGCCCTCCAAGTTCAAGACGCCCCAGCAGGAAAAGGAAGAGGAAGCCGATGAAGACGAGGCCAACCGCAAGATCAAGATCCACTTGCTGACCAATGCCGAGGTGCGCGATTACGAGGTGAAGCGGTCGAATATCAAGAGTATTGAATATTTCGAGGACATGCTGCTTGCCGAAGGCGACCGCCTGGTGCTGGCGCGGGATTTCGCGCGGGCCTTCGAGGGCTACATGAGAGTCAAGCTTCGCAACCCCGACTGGCCCGGCCTTGACGACCACGTCAACCGCCTGCTCTACGCCGAGGGAAGCGCGGCCCTGATCGCTGGAGACAGCGACCGCGGGCTGAGGCTGCTCCGCGAGCTGCTGGCGCGGAACCGAGACTATCCCGGCCTGCTCGATCAACTGGCCTCGGCCTATCGCGGTTGGGTGACCCGTGCTCTCGACCTGGGCCAGTTCGCCAAGGGGAGGCGCATCCTCCACGAGCTGGAAGTGATGGCGCCGGAACACCGCGTGGTGAGCGACATGCGCGACCGCTTCCTGGCACGGGCGAACCAAGCGGCTCAAGGAGGGCCAAGCTCGTGAGGGCTCCGCGCGCCTGGACGCGCTGGTAGACGCCTTGCGCATCTGGCCCACCCTGAGCGAGGCCGAAAGTCTGTACAAGCCGGCATTCGAGGCTGTGCCCACGCTCGATGTGGCCGTCAGCAGCGTGCCGGCGCCCTTGGGCCCCTGGGTGCGCAGTCCCGCAGACTCCCGTGTGAGCCGGCTGCTCTATCGGCCGATCCTCGAGTCAGACAGTGAGGACGCCAGGAAAGGAAAGCCGCCGGGTCAGCTCGCCAGCGCGGTCGAGCTTTCGGACCTGGGCCGGCGGCTGATGCTCCGGCTGAAGTCGGGAGTCGCCTGGTCCGACGGGTCACGCCAGGTCTCGGCGGTCGATATCGCGCGCAACCTCATCGATCGAACCGATCCCAGCTCTCCCAAGTACCAGGCGCGATGGGCCGACATCCTTGATCGGGTGGAAGCGCCCGATGACACGCGCATCGAGGTCAGGCTGAACCGACCGCTGATCAAGCTGGGCTCGTGGTTCGATGGGCCCGTGGGGCCCGCGCACGCGGGCATCGACGGACGTGTTGCCGTGTCGCTGCAAGACCGCCTGCTCGTGAGCGACGGCCCGTTCCGCTGCCTGGGTTCGTCAGAATCCTCGATCGAGCTGGGTCTGGCCCGCGACCAGTCGCGAGGCGAAGCCCCCGCGCCTCGCTCCATCCAGCGACTGCGCGAGTTTCAGCACACCGGGTCCAAGGCCGGGATTGCCGCCCTGGTCTCGGGGGATGTCACCCTCGCCGCACACGTGGCCCCCGATCAAATCACGACCCTTTCGGCAGTGCATGAGATCAAGGTTGGCCGGTACACCCAGCCGGTGGTTCACTCGATCGCACTTGACGGCCGCAACCGCGTACTCAAGAACCGATCGCTGCGCCGGGGTCTGTCCTACGCCATCGATCGCAAGACGATCCTCGAGGAGACGGTGCTGAGGCGCCCTTCCGACGACGAGAACACCGTGGCCGATGGTCCGTTTCCCAAAGGCTCGTATGCCGACTCACCGGGCGTCAAGCCGCTCGCTCACAACATGGCCCTGGCCACAATGCTGATCGCCGCGGCGTCCAAGGAGCTGGGACGCTCGCCGATCGAGCTGAAGCTGGAGTTTCCGGCCATCCCCGAGGCCCAGGCGGTCGTGCCCGTGATCGCCGAGGCGATTCGAATCGCTGGGCTGGCTTCGGGACTGAAGATCGAGACCATCGAAAGGCCCGAGGCCGTGCTCGAGAGCGAGCTCCGCTCGGGTCGCACGTTCGACCTGGCCTATCGCGCCCTGAAGTGCGACGAGCCTCATTTTGGAGGCGGGGGTTTTGCTCTGCCCGGGTTATGATGCCCCGCCCGAGACCGACGCCCTGGGCTCGGCCGCCAGCACCCGGATCTTGCAGCTCCTGCTCGAGCTCGAACGGGCCGCCGAGTTGCCCACGGCCCGTGGGCTGGCCATCCAGATCGACCGCGAGTCACGCGACGAGCTGCCTGTGCTGCCGCTCTGGCAAGTGGTTGACCACTACGCCTGGCGAACGCGGCTTCAGGGCCCCGCGCAGGTTTCCGACCACCTCTATCAAGGGATCGAATCGTGGCAAATCCGCCCGTGGATCGCCAAGGACCCGTGGACAAGCAAATGAGCCTGGAGCGGTTTTCACCAGCGTCGCCGACGATCCATACTCGCGCGGTTTCCGCACGGCTTGCGAACGCGCGCGCGGCTTTGCCCGAGACCCCCCCTACCCCCCCTTTGCAAGGGGGGGAAAAGAAGGTCGCTCGCCGTCTCCTTTCCCCCCCTTGCGAAGGGGGGGTCAGGGGGGGTGGGCATGTCCAGACCGAGCGCCCCTCGCTGACGCTTCGGGTTAGTATCGCGGTTTGTGTGTTCGCGGTATGCGCCGCCGGCCAGACGCCGGATAAAGCCGGGCCTCCGGTCGCGAAGACCCCGGTCAAACCGGCGCCCGGTCGTCACAATCACCCCCACACCCGCGCCGCACTCCCGGCTGCCTCTGAGGCCATTGACCGGCAGCCCTATCGGATCGAGCTTCACCTTTCGCTTGATCCGTCGGCCCGCATCGACCTTCGCCGTCGAGCGGCCTTGCTCAAGGAGTGGCAGGCGCTCGTGCATCGATTCGTCGGTCCGCCCTGGATCGTCACGACCGCGCTCCAGCCCAGCCCCCTGGCAAGCGGCAACCTCGAGTCGCTTGAAGCAAGCTCATTTTCAGGGTTCGACCCTTCCTTCGACAAGGTCTGGCTAGTGCGAGTCTCGGCCGAGGCGGATACCTCGGCGCTGCGCTTCACAGGCAGAGAGTACGACACGGCGACACGGCGTCTGGGGCCGCTTCAGGAACACACCGCGTTCGTGTTCGCCGACGCTCCAAGAGTCTTGTTCCAGTTCACGCTCGACCTGTTCAGCCCCACCGCACTGATCACGGGCCAGGAGGGCGGTCGAGCTCTTCTTCTGGTTCGAGGCGCGTCGGTGCCGCCCGCCAGCGAGCTGGGCAGGGTCGTGTCCACGGGGCGCGTGTTCGTTCCGCTTCGTCTCGTGAACACCAAGGGTAATGAGATTGTCATACGAAGGATTCTTTTCACCTATCTGCAAGTCGAGTCCCTGGATGGTCCCCTGGCCCGCTGCGCGATCGTGAGCGCCCTGCGCGACCCTCTTACCCAGCGTGTCTCACGACCCAACACGCTCGCGGCTCTGGGGATCAAGCCGGGCCGCGGCGCCGTGCGACTGCGGTTTTTCACCAGGGCGGGCCATGCCCCGGCTGCTGGCTACACCCTGACAGCGCGGGCCGTTCCCGAGGGGCTGCCTCACGAGCTGGGCATGACCGATCGCGCGGGCAGAATCACGCTCAAACCAGGATTCGCCAAAGGGTTGGTCGTGCTCCGGCTGCTGGCCGGCAACTCGGAGCCGATGGTCGAGTTTCCCTTGATGCCCGGCGAGACTTCCGATGAGCGCGACATCGCCGTCGATCCCAAGCCGCTCACCGTCGCCTTCCAGGTCCAGCTTGACGCCTTGCGCGACGAGGTGGTCGACCTCGTGGCCCTGCGGGCGAGGCTGGAGAAGCGCATGGAGGCGCGGTTGCAGGGTGAAGACCTGGCCGGCGTCGAAGAGGGGATCAAGGAGTACGCGCTGCTGCCTCCGCGGGAGATCTTCGCCGAGCAGCTTCAAAAGCTCAAGGGCCAGGCCGAGCGCCAGCAGGCCGAAAGGAAGACCGTCCGTGCTGACGAAGAATCTCCAGGCCCAGTTCAACGAGCTTCAGGCGCTCATCGACCGATATCTCGACAGCGAGGCTCTTGCCAGCTACACCGAGGCCCTGGATCGAAAGAAGGCAGAGAAGGGTGAAAAAGCCAAGGCCAAGGAGAAGGAGAGGCCCAGTCGGCCGCTGGCGAAGGCTGCGGTGCCGCCGGACTCAGCCCCTGATGCTGCACCGGCGACCGAGGCCCCCAAGACCGCGGCGCCAGCAGCCGCGCCGAAAGCCAAGGCCAGACCCGCACCACCCAAGTCGGACGTTCCATTCTAGGCACGGCGCACGCGCTGGTTCAGGTTGACGTCACCCCGGCCTCAGCCTTCTCTCGCTCGCCTTCGGGCTTGGTGCCGCGCGGCCTGCCGCGGCTGAAGAGCTTGGCGATCATCGTCCCGCCCCGGAACAGGCGCTGGAGCGAGGACGTTGAAAGATTGTCGATATGACTGTACCAGTTTGTCACCATGCGGGTGAACTCGAGCATCTTCTCGAGCTGCTCTCGCGTGTACCGCTCGGACTCGTCGCCCGCCTTGGCCTCGCGCACGCAGTGCTCCAGCAAGGCGATCGTCGGGTCCATCTCCCGCCGTTTACGCTCGGCCATGATCACCCGGAACGTCTCCATCACGTCCTTCAGCGCCTCGAAGCGGTCGCGCCGGTCGCCGATGATGTGCACCCGTTTGACCACACCCCAGGTGATCAACTCGCGAAGACTGGTCGATACGTTGGATCGGCTCACGTCCAGAAGCTTGCTGATCTCTTCAGCGTCGAGCGGGCTGGGCGAAACGAACAACAGAGCGTGCACCTGCGCCATCGTCCGGTTGATGCCCCAGGCCTGGCCCATCTCTCCCCAGTGGAGCACGAACTTCTGAGCGGCCGGTGTGAGGTTCACGGTAAGTTCCGCCTTGACTGGATTAACGGTCCTACCTGAAATTCTACTCACCGGGCGATTCAGCGACAAGAGTCACGGTTACTACCTCTGCGGCCTGCTCGACGGCTGAAGGGAGAACTGGTCTCAGTTCAGTATCCCCGGATCACCCGGTCAAGGTTGAACTTCGAGCGTGATCAGCACGACCGAGGCGGGGGGAAGGCTCACGGTCGTCGTCTCGCCGGCCTCGATCGAAGTGCGACGAATAGCGACGGCGTCCGGTGTGGCGAAGCTGTTGGACGCGCCTGGGGACGTCGCCGTGATGGCGGCCAGCTCAGCCCGGGGGCCGACCTTCGTCCCGACGAGCTTGATGGTGGTGCTCAGCGGGCGGGCGTGGTCGGTGTTCACGGCCTTGACGAACACCCGCCGGCCGTCCCGCGACCGGCTTGCCACCGCGTCGAGGTAGGGGATCGCTTTGCCCTCGTGGCTGGAGTCGAAGACAGGGCTCTCTACCGTAGTGGCCAGCCGCTCCGCACCCAGGTGCTCGCCGTACAGTTGGTTGACGAGATACGCCGGTGAGACGAAGAGACCGCGGCGGCTCGCCTGGATGATGCCTCCGGACCAGCCGTTAACCAGGTCGGAGACAGCGCTCATCGACACGATTGCGCTGGATCGCTCAAAGACGTTCATGAGCCGGGCGGCATAAAGCGCCTGGTCGATCGAGTAAAGCTTCCGCGGCGGGAAGCTCAGCCCCCACTCGTTAATCGCCAGGGTGATCGGCCGGCCCGGTGCCTCCTCGCGGATAACCCGCGCGACGTCACGGTAAAAGCGCTCGTAGAACAACGGGCGGGCCATGAGGTTGTTGACGTCACCGCGCATCTCGCGTGCACCGTAGTAGTGATGAATGGCGAGGACGTCGATGTTCTTGCCGGCCTCGCGCAGCACGGTGCGGTTCCACTCCTGGCTGTTGTCGCCGACCGCGATCACCTTGAGCGACCGGTCGGCCCTGCGCATGGCCTCGATGTAGCGGTTTGCATTGCGCGCGTATGTGGCGGCGTCACTGTGGCCACGTACCCAGTCGCCGAAGACCTCATTGCCGATCTCCCACCAACGAATGCCAAACGGCTCGGGATGGCCGGCTGCGGCGCCATCGCACCGAACCGTGACGTAGCGGGGCCATTGCAATACTCCACCCATTGGGCGGCCTCGTCGGCAGTTGCCCCGCTCCCCTCGACGTTGACACAGATCGTTGGCTCGGCCTTCAGGTTCCGGCAGAACTGCACGTATTCGTCCGTGCCGAAGTCACTCGGCTCCTTCTCGCTGGCCCATGCGAGGTTGGTCCAGGTCACGCGGCGGTCGCGCGGGCCGATGCCCCAGAGCCAGTGGTAGTCCTGGGCGACGTTCCCGCCCGGCCAGCGCACGAAGCCCGGGTGGAGTGCCTTGACCCGCTCGAACACGTCCTGCCGCACCCCGTCAACGGCGTCACCCGGCATCAGCGATACCTGGTCAACCCAGAGCCGGCCCTGGCCCTGGAACACGATCACGAACCTCGCCAGCGGGTCAGACCGAGCCGTCTTCAGCGCGAAGTCGTACCGCTTCCAGTCACCATGTATGTCACCGATGACCGCCTCGTCGTAGGGCTCAGGCGTGTCGGCATCGGGCTCGAGCGCGACGACGACTCGGCCACGGAATCCGCCCTCCTTGAGCCAGAGGTAGCCATGGTAGGTGATCCGCTCGTGGACCGGCACGCCGGGCTGGTAAACCCCGTGACGATCTTCCGGCCCGGTCGCCACGTCAACCCGCAGCGCGTGATCGGGAGCGGCCTTGGTCTGATCGACCGGGCGGTCAGGGGGATACCACGCTGTCCCGTCGCAAGCGAATCGGTTCGCAACATCGTTGCGCTCGTCCGGGTAGCGCTCCCAGTATCGAGGCAGGCCAATGGCGTTGGGGGCGTCTTCGAAGCTTCGGTCGCGGAGCAGTTCGGCGTGCAATCCACCTTTGATGCACCCGAACATATACTCCAGGAACTGACCATAGAGCAGCGGGCTGATCGCCCCTTCCGGGCGGCTGGCGTCGATATGGATCACCGCGGCAGACGGGAGAGCATCATTCGCAAGGGTCGATTCGGATAACTGCCCCAGTCCGATCACTGCCGCCACGGCACAGCAGGCCCTTCCGTTTCGCATGATGAATAGACGCATCGTTTTCCCTCGATCGAATTTTCAACGAGTGCCCGGGCAGTTAACCCGTCGAGAACAATCCGGAGTATGCACCAGGACCCTGGGGTGTTTCCATCCTCTAGCTCCGCGACCGTCCCGAAAGAAGAAAGACCGGCTCTGCCGCGAGATCAGTGAGGCCGACTGAGCGTCGGAAGGCAGGGCAAGGCGTCGAGGTGCTGATTGGGCAGATCAACCGCAAACTTCGCGGCTGGTCCAACTATTTCCGCATTGGAACGGTGAGCAAAGCCTATCGGAGTATCAGCAGCCATACTCGCCATCGGGTGCGTCAGTGGTTGTGCGTGAAATTCAAGGAGCCGGGTCAGGGAAAGAGACGATTCTCTGACGACTACCTGCACCAGAAGCTGGGATTATATCAGCTTCACCAAACGTAACCGCAACGGTTCGTGGGCGAACGTGTGAAACAAGGGAATCCAACTGACCTTGTCCGAGAGCGGGATGCGGGAAATCCGCCCGTCCCGTTCGATGAGCGGGGTGTGGAAACGGAGCATGGCGAGGCTAGTGAGGCACCGGCGAACGAAAGAGCCGGACACAGATAGGCCAAGCCTAAACCACCGCGTCACACCTCGACTCTACGTAATCCGATCCGCAAGGCGGCGACAGGACATGTATTGCGTAATCCTGGGACATCACTCAACCGTCGCCACCGCCAAAATCCATTGAGTCGTCGTCGCTTACAACGCCACGGTGGCGGCGGTGGGAATCAGACGGAGCAGCATGTTGTAAAATTAAAATTCAGGTAACGGGAACGTGCGCTCCTCTCGCGATAAGCAGAGCCGGTCCAAGGTTTCGACCTGCGCTGCCGAGTTGACGGATTCGCCACCTGGAACAGAGCAAGGATCAGACGATGTCCTGCAGCCCATAATGCCGTTGGACTTGCCGGTGAAAGTCCGGTCGTGGGAGTTGACTGTTTACCCACGTAGTCATATTCGACGTTGGCTCGGGGCGACCCGGCCAGCGCAAGCTCGAATGTAAACGTCCTCGTAAGGAGGGCTAGCCAGCTCGCGGGCCGTAGTAGGAGCACGAGTTTGAGCTCGGAACGAACTCTGCAGCCTCGAAATGATCAATGTGGTTGTCGAACCCGTGACATTGGGGTGAAGGCTAATACCGAAGAAGAAGCAACAGTCATGTGCACTCTTCGGGGCCACCGGGGTATGGGAGGCGGCACGCGAGCACAGTCCAGCGGAGTAAATTGGGGAACCTCTGGATTCCCCTCGTGGCCTAACAACGTCGCACGGCTGGGAACGACAGCCATTCGGAGATTGACCAGACGTGATCCGCCAGTCCCGCCGCCATCGCCGGGCTCTGCATCTGCCAACGCCCCTGATCGTCTTTGACCCCGAGTGTTCGCACCGGCCAGCAGAAGTTGTAAACATAGAGCGTCAAGTACGTGACTGCCTCATGATAACGCCAGTCTTTCGAGAATCGGTACGTCTTGCGGACCTTCCGCGCGTTGCGGTGTCGGTCCGTACCGTTCTCACGCTCCACGAAGGCCGTGTTGATCGCCTTGCTGACGCGCGACATCCCCAAGGCCGCCATCACAGTTGCCATCGTGCCGAAGACTACCCGCGTGACGATCTTGACCACACGGCCCTTTTCACGTGTCTTCTCCACGACGGCATAGTTCAGATCCTTCGGCGCGACCTTGTACGCGGCTTTGGGACGCCCACGCTTGCCGGTACGAGGCGGCGTGACCGTCTCCCCGTAGGCGTCCAGGATGGCTTCCTCATAAGCCGAGTAGCCGTCGGTCGTGATCAGGTTCATCACTCGGCCCCCTGTGCGTCGCCGGAAGTCCTGGACCACGGCCGCGACGTTCGCGGCCGAACGTTCGCCGGGCACAACGCTCACGACCAACCGACTCTCGGGATCGAACGCCACATGGTCCCAGGTATCTCCCTTGTGGTCATCCGCCGGATCAGTGGGATCGCAATTCTTCTCCTTCTTGGCCACGAAGGCCCACTTCTCGTCGAACTGGACCTCGCGCGTTAGGGGGGAAAGCACGACCAGTTCGTCGTGAAGGTCGCGGGCGTGCTCTCCGGCCAGTCGGCTGTAGCGACCGACCGTGTTGCGGTTCACTTTGCAGAGCCGCCCGGTCTGGCGGACGCCACACCCCTCGGCGACGTGCTCCAACACCGCTTCGACCTTCTCGGGCGAGAGCCGGGCGCCGAAGAAAACCGTTCCCTTGCGCTCGGAGAAGCGGGCCTTGCAGGTGCGGCAACGGAGCATGCAGCGGACCTTCTCGGGACCATATCGGCTGGTCACGCTCAGATTTCCCGCCCCTCGCTTGCCGTGGTCGGGACACTGGGAATTGAGGCAGCAGAATCGAGAGAGGTCGTCCATGACGCGGCTCCATAGAAGCATCCTCAAGGCAGAAAGCGACTTGTGACCTCCACATCCTGTACCTCAAAGACCAGCCTGCGTGCAATAGAACTGTGTCACCAGGTGGATTCCCACCCCAAGCCGATAACCTTGGGTGCAGCAGCCTCCGCCGCGAATCCATAAGCGGCGGAGAGGAGTCCAGAGGGGCGGATGAGGCCGTAGTAAGCGATGACCCGCCGGGACAACAAAACCCGATGGCGAGCCAAGGGCCTCTGGATGGACGTGTTGGCGCTGCTGGGAGTCGTGCCACATTGAACCTAACGGTTCTACAACGGGGAAATCCCTTCGGGGATCGCGTACTTCTGGGAGCAAGAACTGCGGTGGCGTATAAGACGGTGTCATGGGGCGCATGTGGACGGCACTTAAGCCTTGGGATGTCGCCGAAGGTCGCTATTGACGGTCCATTTGAAGCCGTACTGGGGAAAACCCGCCGTACGGAATTTTAGAGGAGGAAGGGGAAACCCGAATCCCGGCATGCCGGGACCGCCGGGCACCCCTTCCTTACTCGGCACAGAATGTCACAGTTTCGGCGTGAATTTCGGCGGCCCGGTCGCTTGCGGTCGAGGCCCGAAGCTGAGTGCTGAGAGCAAATGGAGAAGAGGACATGCAGCCGAGGGACGGTCCAACTAGGCTTTGCGCTCCTGGACAGGCATAGGCTCAGCAAACGCTATGACCCCGGCGGCGAATCGCAAAAGTCACATTCAACTCGGCCAAGGCGGCACGATCGGCCCGGACTTGTTGCATACTTACACTGGGCGAGTGTCGCCTCCGGTCGCTGTGGTTCTTTGAGAACTCGGATGCGGAAACAGGAAGGAGAGGCCCGCTGGGGCCTCCGCTGCTGCTGCGGCGTCAGTGCGAAGCGGAGCGAGGAAAACCATCGCACGGGTTGTGCGCGATTCGGCCGCCGCGGCGAATCGGAGGGATTTACCGATATCTTGGGATGCACCGAAGGTGCGGACGATGACCGAACGGAGTTCGGCCGAACGCGGCAAGCCGCTCTTGAGACGGCGACAAACGCGAATGCAGAACAAGAAAAGCAAAAATCGAAGCCAAACTCGAAAGAAGCAAAACGAT
Organism: uncultured Planctomycetaceae bacterium; assembly: GCA_963813575.1. GTDB lineage: Bacteria > Planctomycetota > Planctomycetia > Isosphaerales > Isosphaeraceae > Aquisphaera. The sequence goes on along the minus strand of CAWFAF010000026.1, from coordinate 37,131 downwards.
GGCTGATCAGGACTTATGCCAATGGCGGCCCGAAGTTGGGGAAAAAACGAAGCCGATTCCAGCGACGAGAACGAATCGGTGAACCGCGGGTGCCGCGCCATGGCGGGTGTCATCTGACCGCTACACGATGGTAGAGAGGTGAGCGACGATGGGGATTGCAGACCACGAGTTGCGGGTGCTCAAAGCGGTTGGCGGAGGATTTCGCTTCACGTCGAAACCAAGCGCATCCCAATCGCTCCCACGGTCCCCGTGGGGCGTCGTCCGAGATGCTCAGCGTCCCTTGCCTTGGCCTTGGGACAACGCGGAGTCCCTGCAGCGCGGGAGCATTCCCACGCAGGAGCGTGGGAACGAGTTTCTGGTAAGTGATCCAGAACTCCGGCCACGTGCTCAGTCGCGCTTCCCGGCGCCGTTTACACCAGTGGACAAACGCTGGAAAAAGGCTCAAAAAGTCTCACTTAGTCTCACTTTTCAGCCCGCCCAGCGTGATTTCCAGGGCCCAGAGCTCGATCGGCAAGTCGTCTCATGACAAGCAGATCGGACTTGACGAGTGGTCTTCCCAAGCGAGCAAAATACGATGTGGGACGTAGAACCCGAAAGTCTCATATCGACGTTCGCTGATTGTTCACTATCCCAGGCGGCCGACACTTCCCTATTTCCGGGTCGCCCACTCGATAAGTGGGCAGTGGGCATTAGGCAGTGGAGCCTCGTCGAGATGGAGTTCAGCTTTTGGCTACTCGATGGGCTTACTTACGGCTTGTCTTCCGGCTTCTCATCACCGCTGCGCGGGCTCGCGCCGGTCTTTTCGAATGCCAGCGCATGGCCGTTGATGCAATAGCGAAGTCCGGTTGGCGCCGGGCCATCTTCGAATACGTGGCCGAGGTGGGCGTTGCATGTCGTACAGAGAACCTCGGTGCGCCGCATCCAGTAGGAGTCGTCCGCCTCGGTCCCGACGTGCTGCTCGTCGACGGGCTTCCAGAAGCTGGGCCAGCCGGTTCCCGAGTCGAACTTGGTGTCGGAATCAAAGAGCGGCGCACCGCAGCAGACGCACTTGTAAAGACCCTTGTCCTTGTTGTCCACGTAAGGTCCCGTGAAGGCGCGCTCGGTGCCTTTCTCGCGAGTGATGTGGTACTGCTCGGCGGTCAACTGGCGCTTCCATTCGTCCTCGTTCTTCACGAGATTCGGCGTGATCTTGCTTGGCTTGCCAGACATCAGTGAAAGCCTCCCAGAAGAAAGACGGGTCGTGCGACCGCGCCGGAAAGCGGGATGGCGAGGAGACCGCCAGCCAGGACGACAATCGCGGCCAGGAGCACGATCGTACGGGTTTTCATCGATGGATGACCTCCAAGACGAGATTTGGTCGGAATCGCGCTCCAGATGGTTATTCTATAGGCCGATCGCTGGCCCGCGGCAATCCGGGCCGGTCCCCTGCCCCGTAATCGAGAGGAAGGCAGCCGTCGGCGGGATCGGCTCGACTTCATGATCGAGAATGGAAAACGCGGCGATAGAGTGAGAGAAACCTCTCGATCGACCTGGAGTTCGCATAGGGGAAGAGCTGGGGACGAAACCCACCTGGCCGGCGGTCGAAGAAAACTCTGGGCGTTGCAAACTCTCGCAGACCAAGGACTCCGTGGGTTCGCCCGTACCCACTCGCCTTGCAGCCCCCGAATGGCGCGGCGGCGTGAGCGGTCGGCGTCACGGCCTCGTTCACGCAGACCATTCCCGCCTGGAGGCGACGCGCCACCGATCGGGCGATTCTCGGTTTCTTGCCCCAGACACTGGCTCCCAGGGCGAACTGGCTGGCGTTGGCCGCCGCCACCGCACTATCAGGGTCGGTGACCCCGCGCACGAGCAGCACCGGACCGAATGCCCCGGCGAGCGCTCCCTCGGGCTCGGGCGTCTCGGCAAGCAGCACGGTCGGGGCGTAGAACCAGCCGTGTCCGGACAATGCGGTACCCCCGGCCAATACCCGCGCACCGGCCCGCACGGCCGTCTGGATCATCGCATTGAACCGGTCACGCGCGGCCTCCGTGATCATGGGGCCAAGGTCGGTCCCCTCACGCCCGGGGTCGCCGACCTTCGAGCGCCTTGGCCTGCGCCGCGAGAGCTTCGGCCCATGGCCTGGCGTCGCCGACGACGTAGACGCGCTTCACGGCGACGCAGGTCTGTCCGCAGCCGACGAAAGCGGCCCAGCTTAGCGCTCTCGCAGTAGCGTCACGCGGTGCGTCGGGAAGGATAATCGCCGGGTCGTACCCCGACAATTCGGCAACCGCGGGAATGCCCCGTGCTCCCAGTGCGCCGAGCACCCGGCGGCCATTGTCAATGCCGCCGGTGAACATCGCCTTGTCCAGATTGGAGTCGATCAGCGCCCGTCCCACCGCGGCTCCGCCAAAGACCGCCGTCACCAGCCCCGGCGGCACATCGGCTTCCTCAAAGCTCTGCTGAAGCATTTGACCGGTACGGATTGCCAGTTCCGACGGTTTCCACACGACAGCGTTGCCCGCCGCCAAGGCGTGGATGATTGGAGGGGCGTTGAGAAAAAGGGGATAGTTCCAGGTACCGATGATCCCAACCACACCCACTGGGTGCCACTCGAGACGACCGGTCGGCATGAGCAAGAATCGCTGCCAACCAGCGGCCATCCGCAGGCTCTTGAGAGCTTTGCCACCGTGTCTGACGGTCCACCGAACCGCATCGAGAGTCGAGATGACGTCTCCCGAAAGGGCCTCGATGCGCGGCTTGCCGATTTCATCCCGGATCAGGTCAGCCCAAACGTCGGCCTTGCGATCAAGACTCTTCCACCAAGCGGCCAGGATGCGCTTTCGTGTGTTCCATGGCGTATCACTCCATTGCGCCTGGGCAGCCCGCGCTCTGTTCACGATTTCGTCGACCGCTTCGGGGGCCGTGGTCCTGACCCTGCCAACCTCCGCCCCCGTGGCGGGGTTGTGGGTGATCAGTACTTCATCGAGCACAAGGGACATGAGGGGTATGTCTCGCCTGGGACTTCTTCGCATGCGTACAGCACGGATCGCCAGATCCTACGCAACCATTAGACCGATAACAAGTTGAATGTCCCTGACCGAGCCGATCCCACATGGGCTTTTGACGATGCGCGACGGACCCGGGCGATCCTCCGGACCACCGGCTTCACTTGCCTCGCGCATCCATGGACGTGTCGGGCCTGATTGGTAAGAATCGTCAGTCAATCAAGACCCTGTAGTCTGGGCATTGATACCTAGACGAGGCCGGGAGCGTCTATTATCTTCTTCGGGGATCGACCGGTCATACCCAGCGCGCATCCATGTGACCTTTGAATCAATGCTGGCATTAAAGATTTTTTATTAAATCAGTATTGATTCCATCATTTCGATAGATACAGTGAAATCCTCCATGGCAATCGCGATCCAACACCCGACGCTGCGCCCCTCTCTTGTAGAGAGAGGGAGCAGCCCCTCAAATTCGTGCGAATGGCTTTTTCGCCCGCCGATGTTGAAAAAAAGCATCCCAGCGCGCACCGCGCGGGGACCTCAGGCTTGATACTGCGACGGAATTCGACGGGACTCGCGTTGAGGATGTAAGGAATGCACATGTAGACGGGCTATCGCGAACGAGCAAGGTGGGAACTTAGCGGAGACACCATGACCCGTTCACGCAAGACGACGGCTCCTCGGCGTGGTCCACACCTTTGAAAGGATTCGAAGCCCATGCCGCCAGAGGATATTGCGCTACAAGCCTACCTTGCCTCGATCGTCGAGTCGTCGGAAGACGCGATCATCGGCAAGTCGCTTGACGGCATCGTGATGAGCTGGAATCGAGCCGCCGAGCGGATTTTCGGCTACACGGCCGAGGAGATGATCGGCCGCTCCATGTCGCAGCTCGCCGTGCCGGGTCAGCAAGAAGACATGACTTGGATCCTCGACCAGGTCAGGAACGGAGAGCGGATTGACCACTACGAGACGGTGAGGCAGACCAAGGACGGCCGCGTGATCTTCGTCTCGCTCTGCGTCTCGCCGATCTGCGACAACGCCGGTAAGATCGTCGGCGCCTCGAAAATCGCCCGCGACATCACTGAGCGAAAGCGCGCCCTGGAGGGCCGTCTGCGGGCCGAGGAACGGCTTCGCCTGGCGCTGGAGGCGGGCCGGATGCTCGCCTGGGAACTTGACGTCGCCACGGGGATGGTGGAATGTTCGGACAGTCCAGCCGGTTTCCCCAGCGTGTCGTCGGGTCCCTATTCAGAACTAGCCAAGCACTTCCATCGCGATGACGTGGAGCGAGTTGATCTGGCACTGCGTCGAGCACTTTCGGGAGAAGCGCCTTACGACGTCGAATTCCGACTCGTTGGTCCCGAAGGTTCCATCCGCTGGGTCAGCGATCGGGCGATCGTGTTTCTCGATCAAGCAGGCACGCCCCAGCGCGTCCTGGGCGTCTGTACCGACATCACAGAGCAGAAGCGCTCCGAGGAACGTAACACCACGCTCCTGCGAGAGGTTCAGCACGCTGACGAGTCCAAGAACAAATTCCTGGCCATGCTTGCCCATGAGCTGAGAAACCCGCTCGCACCGCTGAGGAACTCGGTTCATCTCCTCCGAATGCGCGGCGCTGACACGGCGATGGTCGCCCAGGTTCGCGACATGATGGATCGCCAGGTCACCCACATGGGCAGGCTGATCGACGACTTGCTCGACGTTTCGAGAATCACCCGCGGACTGGTCTCGCTAAACAAGGAGCGTCTCGACCTGGCGCAGCTCGCGAGGCTCACGGTGGAAGACCACCGTGCCCTGTTCGAATCGAGTGACATTACCCTCACGGCTCGGGTTCCAGAGATTCCCGTCTGGGTGCACGGCGATCGCACACGACTCACGCAGGTGCTGGATAACCTTCTGGAAAACGGGCGAAAATTTACCGAAAAAGCGGGCGAAATCGAGGTTGAGGTCTCCGCGGATCAAGAGGCACGGCGAGCCATGCTCCGGGTGCGAGACACGGGCATCGGCGTTGACTCCGAAATGCTTCCCAAGCTGTTCGACATTTTTTCGCAGGCGGACCGAAGTCTTGATCGCAGCCGGGGCGGTCTGGGCCTGGGCCTGGCGCTGGTGAAGCGACTCGTGCAGTTGCACGACGGCGTCGTGGAAGCCCGCAGTGCCGGTCTGGGCGAAGGGGCCGAGTTCACCATCAGCCTTCCTCTCGAACTCGAGCCCAAGGCACTTTCGCAGCGGAGTCCCGGCTCTCCACAGGCAAAGAAACGCATTCGCGTGCTGGTCGTGGAAGACAATCACGACTCGGCGGAGAGCCTGCGTATGCTGTTGGTAACGCAGGGATATGAAGTGACGATCGCCTACTCCGGCACCGAGGGGGTGGAAGCCGCGCAGCGCGCCAGGCCCGATGTGGTCGTCTGCGACATCGGATTGCCGGGAATGGACGGTTACGCGGTGGCAAAGGCGATCCGGCGAGACCCCGCGACCGCTGGCACCCGCCTCATCGCCGTGACCGGCTATGGGCAAGACGATGACCGAGCCCGCGCCATGGAAAGCGGCTTTGACACGCACCTGGTCAAGCCAGCCGACCCGGAGAGGCTTCTAAGTTTGCTATCGTGAAGCCGCCGGGGCTGGGAATCATGTGCGAGCAAGATCGCAGACCACCCGGTCGCCCTGTTCTCACACCTAGCTGCCGTTCCTGGCGACATCGCTCAACAAGGCAAGCATCGCGTCGAAATCGACCGGCTTGACGAGGTGGTGGTTGAATCCCGCTTCCCGGACTCGGCGCTGGTCGTCGTCACGTCCCCATCCCGAAAGCGCGACGAGCGAAACGTCCTTGCCCCATTGCTGCTCCCGGATCGACCGCGCGAGGTCGTAGCCGCTCAGACGCGGCATCAAGATGTCCAGAAACATGACCTCGGGCAGGAAAACACGGGCAGTCTCCAGCCCGGCCAAGCCGTCGGTGGCGCTGCGAACTTCATGACCCAGCAATTCGAGCATCATTGCGAGGCTATCGGCCGAGTCCTGATTGTCGTCAACCACCAGGATCCGCAAACTCAATGCGGAGCCGTGCGCGTCACACGTCGCTTGTTGACCAGCCTGGGGCATCCCGATCTCCAGCAGCAGCCGACGTGTAAGGAGTTTGTTTCTCTTCATTACGGCCGAATCACGGCCGCGGTGACCGGCTTGGGCCGGGCCTGGCTTCAAGACCGATTAGCCTCGAACGGCTTGTTCGTTCGCCATTCCGGAATCGCCGGCTCGCGGCTTGCGTCTCTCGGTTTGAATTTAGCACGAATTCGGAAAATCGGCCACTAAAAATGATTCATGAAACAAAGCACGGATGTAGAGAATCGGAGAGCAAGAAATTGCATTTGCAGTCGTTGTTGCAAAAGAACTCGAACGCTTGAGTCGGCGTGGCCAGCGTCACAGCCCTGATCGCTCCCGAGACTTGCCAGGCGACCCGCCCTCACCACCTTGGATTTCGACCTGCCATGGCGTCTTCGACGGCGACCTGAACCAGCTCGCGATCGGCCTGCAGACCCATTCGTCGCCTGACTTCGGACAGGATGGCCGCGAGCGCGACCGCCAATACCCGCCGCGAAATCACGTCCGAAACAATGATCGAACCGCGCGATCTCGATCAGCCGCGCCGCCTCGCCATAGGCCCGACGGTAAAGCAATGCACTACTCGCATCCTGAGGCTCGAACAACAGTCTTGCTCCTCAAGATCGAAAGCACTTCAAGGCGCCGTTCCGCGCCCGGCCGCGATCGGATAAGGCCGATTCACGTACCGCGCACAACTGTACATTAATTCTCCTGTCATGGCAAGGCGCTGCCGCAGGGTTCTGGGACGTATTATGTAAAGCAGCGGGGGCGGTCAATGTCCTGTGGCATGCCCCTTTCAATCAAATCGCGGTTGTCTTTGAAAGGGCTGGACTTATAATAGATGCTTGCGTAAGCCCACCCCTTGCGTCGGGGGGTGGTTTTTCTTTTTTCCTGGTTGCGCCTTTTCGGAAACTGGCCGAGGCGCGTTCGGTGCTGGACCGAACGAGCAGGGGCAAGAACGCTGTCCTCGTACTCCGCTGGCACTCGATCTGGCCATTCCGCCTTGCCTCGGTGGGCAAGGGCTGGAACTGAAACGAATCGAAAACATGGTAGACCGTAACCTACTTCGTGAATTTGATGTCAGCGATGATGAACTGACCGCGGTCGTTACCGCGGAAGACGGGGCCAAGACCCTCGACCATTTCCTGGGCGAGGGCCAGAGCTTCGAGATCGGGTCCATCGTTTCGGGAAAAGTCGTCGAGGTCGTGGGTGATCAAGTCGTCGTCGACATTGGCTACAAGTCGGAGGGGCTGGTTCCCCTGAACGAGTGGGAAGACGAGCCCTCCGCCACAGCCCGGCGAGGCGGTCGAGGTCCTGCTCGAGGGCATGGAAGACGATACTGGGGAGATCGTCCTCTCCCGCCGCAAGGCGCAGCCGGATGCGCGCCTGGGAAATGGTGATCACCAAGTACCACGAGGGCGACGTGGTCAAAGGACGCGTCACGCGCAAGATCAAGGGCGGGCTGCTGGTCGATATCGGTGTCAATGTCTTCCTTCCCGCCAGCCAGGTCGATATTCGCCGCCCGTCCGACATCGCCGATTTCATCGATCAGGACATCGAGTGCATGATCCTCAAGATCGACGAAAGCCGGCGCAATATCGTGGTCAGCCGCCGCAAGCTGATCGAGATCACCCGCGAGCAGCAGAAGAAGCAGCTCCTGGAGGAGATCGAGGTCGGCCAGGTGCGCAAGGGCACCGTCAAGAACATCGCCGACTTCGGCGCTTTCGTCGACCTTGGCGGCATCGACGGCCTGCTGCACATCACCGACATGAGCTGGGGCCGGATCAACCATCCCAGCGACATGCTCAAGATCGACGACCAGATCGAGGTCATGGTTCTGCACGTCGACAAGGACCGCGAGAAGATCGCGCTGGGGCTCAAGCAGAAAAGCGCCAGCCCGTGGGAGAACGTGGCCGACAAGTATCCGGTCGGCACGCGCGTCATCGGCGAGGTCGTCAACGTCATGAGCTACGGCGCCTTCGTCAAGCTCGAGGAAGGCATCGAGGGCCTGGTTCACATCTCCGAGATGAGCTGGACCAAGCGCATCAACCACCCCAGCGAGCTGGTCAGCATCGGCGACAAGATCGAGGTGGTGGTTCTTGGCATCAACAAGGACAAGCAGGAAATCTCGCTGGGCATGAAGCAAACGCAGGTCAACCCGTGGGACGAAGTTGCCGGCAAGTACCCGCCGGGCACCATGGTGGAGGGAACCGTGCGCAACCTCACCAACTACGGCGCGTTCATCGAGATTGAAGAGGGCATCGACGGCCTCCTGCACATCTCCGACATGAGCTGGACACGGAAGATCGGCCATCCCAACGAGCTGCTTGAAAAAGGCCAGCGCATCTCCTGCCAGGTCCTCAACGTCGACCAGGACCGCAAGCGGATTGCGCTGGGGCTGAAGCAGCTCAAGGAAGACCCATGGGAGACCGACATCCCCGGCCGCTATGAGCCCGGAGACCTGGTCAAGGGCAAGGTTACCAAGCTGACGAACTTCGGCGTCTTCGTCGAGCTCGAGCCTGGCCTGGAGGGGCTCTTGCACATCTCCGAGCTGGCCGACCACAAGGTCGACAGCCCTGAAGAGGTGGTCAAAGTGGGCGATGAGATCGAAGTCAAGATCCTGCGGGTCGATCGCGTCGATCGCAAGATCGGGCTATCGCGCAAGAAAGCTCAGTGGACGAAACCCGGCGAGGAGGAAGGCGAGGCCGAAGGCGCCGAGGCCGCTGAGGCCGCCAGGGAGACAAAAGAGCTCAAGGGCGGATTGGGCGGCGGCGGCCCGCTCTTCACCATGGGCGGCAGCCAGCCGCCGGAATCCACCGAGTGATGTGTTCCCTGCCGACAACGGCCGGCCTGTGTCGTGTCCGAGTCCAGTGACCAACCGCCCGCCGCCTCGAGACCCTCTCGAGGCGGCGTTTTCTTTTGGCGGCGAACCGAGCTCAGCGGGATTCAGACAGCGCTCGAGACCTGATGGTCGATGGAGAACCGCCGTCCCTTGGGAGACTTCTTCTCGAAGTTGCCCAGGCCCACCTGGCCCGCGATGGCGATGTACTGCGGCTGGCGGATGTCATAGCCCTCGTGCTTGAACGGGTCGGCCGCTAGCCGCCCCACCGCGCCGACGCCGGGCACTCCCATCTGCTTCCGCTTGGCGTCGAGAATGTCCCACTCGATGTGGTCCATGGCGACCGGGTCGGTGGCCAGGAGCAGCGCGTTATAGTCCCACAGCCATTCGGGATTCCTGCCGAAAGGTCCCCCCTCCCACACGCCCCGCGAGGCGTCCATGATGTGCAAAACGCATTTGCGGCGGATGATCGGATTGCTGACGACCGCCGGAATGAACGCGCACATGGCGATGCCGTCGGGGCTGGAATGGGAGCGGAAGACGTTGTTGACCAGGCCATGGCTCATGTTCTTGAGCGCTCCGGTCGCGCCGGCGGCATGGTGGTCTTTCAGGCAAGGCAAGCAAATGATCTTGTCGAGCCGGCGGGTGACAATCTGGCCGAGGTGTGAGCGGAAGCATCGGTCGTCCTTGGGGTCCTGTCCGCGAGTCACGAGTGTGAGCGGCACGAACTGGTCGGGGTCGTAACCGGCGATCGGGTCGTTGCCGTCAAACGTGATTCTCATCTGCCCCGGGTCCCATCCCTCGGGAGTCAGTCCGCCCCACGCGACACCTTCGGGCAAGATCTTGTCGTATCCCGCCGTCAGGAACTCACGCAGGTAGCGATCGAAGACAACCATGTCCTTGCGTTTGATTCCAGCCGACTCCAGACCTGCGATCACCTCGAGCACGAGCTCGGGCGAAGTGTGAGCGCCTGGGTGGCCGTTGGGAACGACCTTGATCCCCACGGCTTCTCCCGGGCTGACGAACGTTCTCCACGCCTCGACCGGATGCTCGGTGCCCGTGAGGTTGATGAGTCCGCGGTTGAGAGTCGCCCGCATCGCCTCGCGGTTCCTGTGGCCATCGCGAACCAGCCCCGCGTGATGAACTTCGACGACCCGGCCCGGGTAGGGGCCAGGCACTCCCAACTCCCCTTTGCCTGCCGTCGCGGGCCTGGCCGCGGCGCCCGCTTTCGACTCTTGTGCCCTGGCCGCGAGCGTCTGGCACGAGCGGCACGGAGGCCGCGACCGCCGCCGTCCCCGCTCCCAAGAACTCCCGCCGCCGAATTCCACCGCAGCGATCTCTCCCCAGCATCGCTCTGTCCTTTCCGATATCAAAATTGACTCGGTCCGACCACTTGCCTCGCGGTACGCCGAACTCGATTTTCAAAGCCGTCGAGGCAAACATCAAGACTTCACTGGCCGTCTCATACTGATCATGAAGCCACACGCTGGGCAAGGTGTCCCGACCTTGGCACTCTGCTGACCGACGGGCGGCGGGGTCGGGAAACCCGCGCCGAACAGGATAGCTGCCCCGTCGCGATCCTTGCGATGCTCAACTTCGTCGCTATCGGTAGGACTCACCTTTTCGACAATTCCCTATCGCGCACCCCTATCCCGCACCTGCGACCCTCTTTGCCAGACCCCTATTCTTCTTATATTTCCAATACATCCTAGATTTCCAAGTCCCTCTTAAGTTATCAAAGTAGGTGGTCCGATATCTCGGGTGTGGAACTGCGAGCGACACGAGCTGGAGATGGAGAAATGGGCTGGTAGCCGGGGGAGCGGCGAGTCTTTTCCGGTAGCGGCGTTCCCACAGCGAGCCAGGAGACTACCAGGCGCTGAGCTGGCAGGGGCTTGCGGAATCGGGATCAGGACGTGAGTGGCACGGTCGAAACGTTGCCGGCAGCAGCTTGCAGTGACTGAACGGGAGAAGGAGAGCCATCGCGCTGGGCTCATGGTCTGTCTCCAGGCTTGAGATTCCGGCGCTCTGCCTCGTTTTGCCTTCTCGAAATGGTTGAGAGTTGCGGACTCGGTTTGGACCGACACAACGAGGATCTTCATGGCCCGTATTCGCCGGCACCGTCGTGACGCGGTTCAGAGTCCCCTGGAGACCTATCTCCGGGAGATCAATGAAATGGCTCTCCTGACCGCCCAGGAGGAGAAGGACCTGGCTCACCGAATCGACGACGGTGACGATCAAGCCCGTGACAGGATGGTCCGCGCCAACCTCCGTCTTGTTGTTAACATCGCTCGAGGTTATGTGGGCAAAGGTCTCGCCTTGCAAGACCTGATCGAAGAAGGCAACCTCGGGCTGCTGCGGGCCGTCGAGGGCTTCGATCCTGAAGTTGGCACCCGCTTCAGCACGTATGCCAGTTACTGGATCAAGCAATCTATCAAGCGAGCACTTGTCAACACTGCCAAGCCGATCCGGATTCCCGCTTACATGGTGGAGCTGCTCTTCAAGTGGCGGCGGATGTCGGCCGAGCTGCAGGAATCGCTGGGCAGACCCCCCTCGATCGATGAGATTGCCAAGGCACTCAAGCTTCCCAAGAAGAAGCTCGCCATCGTCAAGAAAGCGATCAAGGTCTACAACCTGGTACCGCAGACCGACCAGCCCGAAAACGGCTGGAGCCTGGGCGAGATGCTCATGGACGAGCGCACCCGAGCACCCGAGGTAGAGATGGTCGAGGCCGATAACCTTCGCCTCGTCATGAACCGGCTCGACGAGATGGACAAGCGTGAGGCCACCGTCTTGCGGATGCGGTTCGGCCTCAACGACGCTGCTCCCAAGACCCTCAAGGAAATTGGCGAGTCGCTCGGTCTGACCCGTGAACGCGTCCGGCAGATCGAAAATGAAGCCCTGGGCAAACTGTCAGCTTCGCTGCAAGCCGATTGAATTCGAGATGGACCGACAGGAACCGGGCCCGGCCGGAACCTGCCGCCCGCTATCCCCGTTCCCGTCGCCGACCTCGGGACGCTGGTTTCTTGACGGCGCCTCGATTGCGCCTGCGCCGCAAGAACCGGGTTACCGCGATTGACGCCCCTCCCCCCAGCAGGATCAAGAGAGGGCTTGGTTCCGGGATCGGCGCGGGCAGGTTGCCTTGCAGGGCCCGCAGGTTGGTGAGTGGTTTATCGCCCGAGAAGCTGGAAGCAAAGCTCCCTTGAAACGTGCTGTTCGATTGGGGCACGACTCGAAAATAGGCCTCCGGCCCAAACGCCGTCGCCAATTGTCCGCCGGTGATCTTCACGTTCAGGTCGAAGACGTTCGCATTCCGCGACGACGCGGCTCCTTGCGCCTGGGCCTCGAAGGCCGTCGGTGTTCCTTCCAGAAGTAACCCCCTGTAGATCTGATCGCCGATCACCACGCTTCCATAGAGCTGGAACCGGTTGTCTGGGGTCTGCACCATCTGACCGTTCTGGTCGAGCCGAAGCTGAAGCGACTGGCTGAGAGTGCCGTCCTCGTCAGGCGTCACGTTCAGCATGTCTTTCCCCGTCGGTCCCAGGGCGATGAACTGAGGAGCGTTGACGACCTGGAAGACGCCCGTCTTCGAGTTCGGGTCGAACGTATACGTTTGGGAGCCCACCAGGTCGCCGGCGATGTCGGGATAGGAGCGCGAGATGCTGGGCCGGATCAGGTCGCCCCGAGCCGTGCAAAGAGCTCCCAGCTCCAAGACGAGAACCGGCAAGAGTCCAAGCTTCACGAAGACGCTACGCATCCGTTGCATGAGAACGTCCTTCCGGCCGTTCGCGTCGTGTTGTTCCATCTCGCGCTGCGAAACTCGAATCGCTCGAGCACGCTGCGTTCCTTCCATGAGGCAAGCCGGGACCGGGCAGGGCGCGGTGAGATGCGATTCAGGGAAAATCAAGGAGTGGTGTCGCGTCGAAGATGTGGCCTGTCTTCGCAAGCCTGCAGACGAACCGCGCGGGGCTTTCCGCCCATCTTTGTGGCCGCTGTTCTCTCTCCCTCAGAGCCCTTTTCGAGCGAACGTCGTGAGTTTCCATGCCCACGAACGCGCACCGAACACCGAGTTGCTAGAACGTCCTGTCCGATCCTCCGTGGGGATTTAACAACGGATCGTCAAAGTTGTCAACCCGAGCATCACCGACACAAAGCTGCGCAGCCATCACTGCGTGACATTGATAGAGCCGTTGATCGTTGACTAACGGCGGGGATACGGCAGGCGGGCACCTGAACGGCGCACGGCGGGGTCGGGAGCCTCGCCCAACGTCGGTCTCCCGACCTTGCCACTTGCTTCAACTCGATCGCCACTGGCTCACTCCGGAGCCGAGAAGGTCTTGGGGTCAACGTGATCCAGAACCTTGAACTCGGTGATCTCGGAGGTGATAAAGCTCTCGCCGTCGCGCTTGGCCTCCAGCTTGGTGGCTTTCTTGATCCCACCAAAGTCTTTGTAGTTCTCGTAAGTCTGTTCTTCGGTGTACTCTTGCCCATCGAAACCGACGACCTTGGCGACCAGTTTCACGGGCAGTCCGCTCATCTTGTCGAAGAAGATCGTGAACTCCTTGCCGTCCGGCCCGGTTGCTTTCAGTCCTGATGCGGGCTTACCGCCGACCTTCTCTTCGCCTGCCGCTTCGATCTTGTATCCTTTGCCGGCGAGCGGCACGAGCGTCGCGGGGATGATCTGGAGGTAGAGTCTCCGTTTCTCGTTGGCCAGCGCATCGCCATCGAGCTCCATCGTCATGTCGCCAAACTTCCGCCAGCCCTTGTCTCCCTTGATCACGGCGATCGCCTTGAACGGATTCCCATTGAACTCGGAGTTGAACTCCGACAGGTAGTGATCGAGGCCTTGCGCGGTCGACTGGGCGGTGAATTCGTTTTCATTGTCGCCGAACTTGAGCTTCCCTTTGGACTTCCATGTCATGGCCTCGATCTTCTTGAGCTTCTCCTCGCCGCCCAGGGCCGCAATTCCCTTGTCGAGGATCGCCTTGGCCGCATCGTCGGCGCGAACGGGGAACGCGAGGCCGGAGAACAGCAAGATGAGTAACAGTGTGCCGGAATGCCGCGTCATGAAATCACTCCACGAGGTGAGAGGTAAGAGGCGCGGATCGTCCGCGTCTGGACATCAAGTCTGCGCGAGAAGTCCCAGCACGGCAAGCTTCTGGGGCTGGCTCAGGCGACCGGAGCCGCCAGCGTGGGATTGACCGCCGCGCTGTCGCGCGAGGCATACAGCAACGGCGGTTGCTCCTTGCCGATCAAGCTCCATTTCTGACGAAAAAGGATCTATCATGCTGAAGTGCTCCACGTCGCTCTGGTCGGCTGACCTGACCAATCTGGCGCTCGAGATCCAGCGAGTCGATCCCTACAGCGAGCGGTTTCACCTTGACGTCGCCGACGGGCATTACGTCCCCACTCTGCTTTTCTTCCCAGACCTGGTCAGGGCGTGCCGGCGGCATTCGGCCAAGCCGATGGAAGTGCACCTGATGACAACCGACCCTCTGGCCTGGGTCGAGCCGTTCGCCGAAGCGGGAGCCGACGGGTTCATCCTATGCTTTGACTCGCTTCGCGATCCCGAGGACGCGTTCGCCGAGGTGAGAAGACTCGGCAAGCTGGTGGGCGTTTCGCTCTCGATTCTCGAGCCGATCGGCCTGCTCGAGCCTTACTGGAACTTGATCGACCAGGTGACGATTCTCGGCACGCCGATGGGGATCAAGGGAGCGGCCATGGACCCCCGCATCCCCGACAAGATCCGGTCGGCCTCCGCGGCAATCCGTGACCACGGGGCGCAGGTTGACATTCAAGTTGATGGAGGCATCCGGCGGCAGACGGTCACCTTGATTCAGGAAGCCGGAGCCCACTGGATCGTGCCGGGGTCGCTCATGTTCGGCGAAGATCCCGCGGAAATGCGAAGGTGGCTGGCGGAACTCGGGAAATAATCACGGAGCGTCATGAGTCTTTCGCCGCAGGCTCACCGTCGGTTTACTGATCAATTTCGACGTGCGATAATCAGTTCAGTGCAGCAAGCTGGTTCGGAATTGGCTCTGATTCATTCTGGTCCAATCGTTCTCTGCCACTTTCTTTCTTGATCCCCTCTCTCCGTGGTCTCTGTGTTCTCTGTGGTTAAAACGTATTTGAATTCGCATGTCCTAGGGGTTCCACCAT
This sequence comes from uncultured Planctomycetaceae bacterium, assembly GCA_963813575.1. GTDB lineage: Bacteria > Planctomycetota > Planctomycetia > Isosphaerales > Isosphaeraceae > Aquisphaera. The sequence continues at coordinate 22,062 of CAWFAF010000026.1, read as the reverse complement.
GGAAACCGCGCGCATCGCCCAGATTCTCGATGAGATGGGGACGATTCTCGAGGTCCAGGGCGAGAACCCGTTTCGCTGCCGGGCCTATCACAACGCGGCCCAGGCGCTCAGGAGCTTGCCGTCCGACCTCTCGGAGATGATCGCCGACGGCAGCCTGGCGGAGGTGCCGGGAATCGGCGAGACGATGCTCGCGAAGATCGTCCAGCTTGCGACCACCGGGCAGCTGCCCGCCTACGACAAGCTCCGCGAGGCGATGCCGCCGGGAATCCTCGCCCTGCTGCGGGTGCCGGGCCTGGGGCCCAAGAAGATCAAGGTCCTGCACGAGGCGCTGAAGGTCGAGAGCCTGGCCGACCTCCGGGCCGCGGCCGAGGCCGGGCCAGATCGCCAAGCTCAAGGGCTTCGGCGCCAAGACCGAGGCCAACATCCTCGAAGGGATCGCGTTCCTGGAGACGACCGGCGGGCGGATCCTCCAGACACGAGGCGCTCGCTGCTGGTCGCGCCGATCCTCGAGCCGGTCCGCGAGCATCCCCAGGTCATCCGCGCCGAGATCTGCGGCAGCCTGCGCCGGCGGGCCGAGACGATCGGCGACCTCGACATCCTCTTCAGCGCGGCGGACCCGGCGCCGGTCCTCGACGATTTCGTCACGCTGCCCGAGGTGGCCAAGGTCCTGGCGCACGGGCCGACCAAGGCGAGCGTGCTCTTGCCCGGCTTCAAGACGGCCAGTTCGTCCAGTGCGACCTCCGCGGGGTCGAGGACAGCCAGTTCCCCTTCGCGCTGCACTATTTCACCGGGTCGAAGGCGCACAACATCGCGATGCGCAAGCGGGCGCTGGCCCGGGGCTATCGCTCAACGAGTACGCCCTGGCGGGCGAAAAGGGCGCGGTGGCCTGCCGGACCGAGGCCGACCTGTTCGAGGCGCTCGGGCTGGCCGAGATCCCCCCCGAGCTGCGCGAGGACGTCGGGCGAGATCGAGGCGGCGGAGAAGGGCACAGCTGCCCGAGCCTCGTCGACGCTCGAGCGACCTCACCGGCACGTTTCACTGCCACACTCGACTGGAGCGACGGCAGCGACGGCGACGACTCGCTCAGGAGATGGCCGAGGCCGCCGCGATCGGCTGGGCTGCAGTACCTGGGCATCGCCGACCATTCCCGGTCGCTGCGCATGGCCGGCGGCCTCACCATCGAGCGGGTGCGCGAGCAGTGGGCCGAGATCGACGCCCTGAACGAGTCGTTCGGCCGCGAGTTCCGGCTCTTCAAGGGGACCGAGTGCGACATCCTGGCCGACGGCTCGCTCGACTACCCCGACGACGTGCTCGCCGGCTTCGACTACGTCGTGGCCAGCGTCCATTCGCACTTTCGGATGCCGCGCGAGGAGATGACCGCGCGGATCGTCAAGGCGGTGTCGAACCCGAGGGTGACGATGCTGGGCCATCCCACCGGCCGGCTGCTCCTGGCCCGCGACAGCTACGCGGTGGACCTCGACGCGGTGATCGACGCGGCGGCGCAGGCGCGGGCACGATGATCGAAATCAACGCCAACCCGCACCGGCTCGACCTCGACGCCGTGCACTGCCGCCGCGCCCGCCAGAAAGGGGTCAAGATCGTCATCAACCCCGACGCCCATTCGACCGCCGGCCTGGCCGACCTGGATTTCGGCATCGGCGTCGCCCGCCGGGCCTGGCTGACGGCGCACGACGTCTTCAACACCGGCAAGCTTGAGACCGTGACCCGGCAGTTGCAGGAGATGCGCGACCGTCGAGCCTGAAAACCAAGCATCCCGGCCGATAGGCCCGCCAGTTGCGTGTAAGCCGATCGCGTGGCCCTTGCTGGGCACCCGCGCCCTCTTATAATGACTGTTGAGTGATCAGGGATGTTTGCTTGAATCTCCCCCGCTACGGACTCCCCGTGAAAGGAATCCGCTGGTTCTCGCGTATTTCGTCAGAAGGGGGTTGCATTCGGGACGATCCAGATAAGGAGACCGTGTCAGGTCAACCTGGGTTTGCGGGTTCCAGACCGCTCTTGATCGCTGGTTCGTCCATCCGTTGGATGATTCATTCTGAGCACTTATTCATTCCATCCAAAGGACAATGACATGGCCCCGGCCAGACCGCTTGCCGAAAGGAAACGGAAACACTTCAGCGTCGAGGAGGCCAACAAGGCCCTGCCGCTCGTCAGGGCGATCGTGGGCGACATCGTCCGCCAGTATCGCGTGGTCGAGGGGTTGCAGCAGCGGCTCTCGACCGTGCTCACCGATCGCCGTCGGCCCTCCGACGACCTCTACTCGGAAGAGCTCGTCCAATCCAAGAACGAGCTCGAAACCGAGGAAGACAAGCTGCGCACTTACATCGAGGAGCTCAAGAACCTGGGTGTCGAGCTCAAGAGCGAGGAAGGTTTGTGCGATTTTCGGAGCATGATGGGCGGGCGGGAAGTTTACCTCTGCTGGCGGCTGGGAGAGCCCGAGGTGATGTTCTGGCATGAGCTCGACGCCGGCTTCGCCGGCCGCCAACGGCTGACCAAGCGGGCTCGAGATTGAGCCCATGAGGCGAGTGGTCACCATCGACGGGCCCGCCGGGGCCGGCAAGAGCACGGTCGCCCGGCGGCTGGCCGACCGGCTGGGATGGCGATTCCTCGACACCGGCGCCATGTACCGCGCCGTCACCCTGGCGGCGATCCGAACGGCGACCGACCTGTCCAGCGACCAAGCCCTGGGCGAGCTGGCCTCCGATCTGTGCGTGGAGCTGCCCCCGGGGAAGGTGATCCTTGACGGCGAAGACGTCACCACGGCGATCAGAAGCGTCGAGGTGACCAGGGCTTCCCGCTTCGTCGCCGACAGCCCCAGCGTGCGCCTGCGGCTTGCTGACTGGCAGCGCGCCTTCGCGGCCGAGCAAGACACCGTCACCGAGGGGCGCGACCAGGGAACCATCGTTTTTCCCGACGCGTTTCGCAAGTTCTTTCTGACCGCGTCCGATGTCGAGCGCGCCCGCCGCAGGGTTGCCGATCACCAGGGCCGCGGCGAAGCGGTCAGTTTCGAGTCGATTCTCGCCGACCAGCGCGATCGCGACGCCCGCGACCTCGCCCGCGCGATCGCCCCCATGAAACCGGCCGCCGACGCCGCGCTGATCGATACCACCGGCATGACCGTCGATCAGGTCGTCGAGGAACTCGTCGATCGCACCCTGGGCGTGCGATAGAATCGGGCGAGTTGTCACGAGCGGGTGGGTGTGCGCGATTCCGCTCGCCTCTGGGGGGTATCACTCCTGTGGATCCATCGGCCGCGACCGAAGCCACGTCCGGTTCGGCAGCCGAGCCAGGCAAGCGCGGCTCGCGCCCAGGCGGGCAGCGACGGCCGATCGCTCACCGGGCGGGCTCGCCTGGTATCGGTTCGTCCAGTACATCTTCGCGACGCTGTTCGCGGTTCTCTGGAGGCTGGCGCGCGACCGGTCGGGCCAACATGCCTCGGACATGGCGGCGTGATGCTGGTGGCCAATCACGTCAGCTTTCTCGATGTGTTCGTCCTGGGTATCCCGCTGCGCCGGCCGCTGAACTACGTGGCCCGATCAACACTTTTCCTCCCCGGGCTGGGGTTCTTGATGCGATCGGTAGGAGCCTTTCCCATCCAGCGCGAGGGCATGGGGGCCTCGGGGATGAAGGAAACCCTGCGCAGGCTGAGAAGCGGCGGGATTGTGACGCTCTTTCCCGAAGGAACCCGCAGCGCAGACGGCGAGCTCGGCCCGCTCAAGCAGGGAATCGCCGTGCTGGTCTCGCGTGCCGGCGTGCCGGTGGTCCCGGCGGGCATCGCCGGAACCTTCGAATCCTGGCCCAGGTCGCGCCCGATTCCCATCCCCTGCCCCGTCCGCATTCATTACGGCCGGCCGATCACCCCCGAAGAGATCGCCGGAATGCGCAGTGAAGACGTCACCGCGCTCATTCGAGGACGGATCGAGGAATGCCTGGTCGATCGCACGACGAGGCCTGGCGAGCGACCTTGGATGCCTGCGGGTCAGGAATTCCATCCTGAGATTCACTGCCAACTTCGCGAGACGAATGCTGTGGGTTTGAAAGGCGCGAGCACTTTGGATTACCATTCATGTGACGTCAATCGACGCTCGATCGCTCACTGTTTCCAGGATGCCCTCCCATGAACTCGGAGCACGAACGGGTCGATCGCATTCTCTCCCGGCGCCAGGTTCTCGGCGGGGCTTCCGCCGCCTGTATCCTGGCAGCCGGACCAGTCACGCGTGCCGCTGAACAAAAAAAAGCAGAACCCACCAGCGCGTCTTCGACATTCCGTTTTCGGCCTGAATACCAGCACGATCCGGGGCCAGAAGCTGCCCATCGTCGAGGAGATCGCGCTGGCCGCCAAGGCTGGCTATGAGGGAATGGAGCCCTGGATCGACGAGCTGAAACGTTACGCGGAGGCAGGCGGTTCGCTGCCAGACCTGGGCAAGAGGTTTCGCGATGCGGGAATCCGGGTCGAGAGCGCCATCGATTTCTTCGAGTGGGCCGTCGATGACGAGGCCCGGCGCAAGAAAGGGCTCGAAGCCGCCAGAAAAAGCATGGAGATGCTCCAGAAGATCGGCGGCAAGCGGCTGGCCGCCCCGCCCGTGGGCGCGACCGAAAATGCCGTCGATCCGGTGCGTCTCGCCGAGCGCTATCGAGCGCTCCTGGAGCTGGGCGATACGATGGGCGTGGTTCCCCAGGTCGAGGTCTGGGGTTCTTCAAGAACACTGGGCCGGCTGGGCGAGGCTGCCATGGTCGCCATCGAATCGGGCCACCCCAAGGCGTGCATCCTGCCCGACGTCTTCCACCTTTACAAAGGCGGATCCTCGCTCGCGGGCATCAGGCTGCTTGCCCCCGCCGCGATCCACGTCTTCCACGTCAACGACTATCCCGCCGATCCCCCACGCCGCAGGCTCACCGACGCCGACCGTATCTTGCCAGGCGACGGCGTCGCCCCGTACAAGACGCTGCTTCGCGACCTGCGCCAGGGCGGCTTTCAGGTGATGCTCTCGCTGGAGCTTTTCAACCGGCAACTGTGGAAGCAGGACCCTGAGAACGTGCTCAAAGTGGGACTGGCGAAGATGAGGGCGCTGGTGCGCTCAAGTGCGACGTAGCGGTGGGCCGTACTTTCATGGAGGATTTCTTTGCGGGAATTCTTCGGCTTCCATTCGGCGAGACGCCTCTGGAGGGTGAAAACAATAAAACAACTCTTTTGCGTTTGCAGTGCTCTTGAAAGCCACGCCAGAGAGAGTTACCTTAAGGTAGCAACATTTCGTGTCCGTAGAGGCAGCAAAGCTCTCCTGACCGAAGTCGTGGCCCGATGACGGGTTTGGCTCTGTTTCGCCTGTTCATCAGGCCGTGGGCCGTTTGCAACGTAGACGCAAGAAACGATGGCGTTTAGCATTCTCATGGAGTAGGTGATCGATTGTCTATCGCCAGGGATGCGATGTTTCACGGCCTCTAATTCAAATAATTTACTTCTGTGCCAGGATTCGTCTGCACCTTGTGACGATCGTCTGCCGAACCAACCCAGCGGGGCCGGAAGAGCAAATCGATGAATCAGCCATTCGCCCGTACGCATCGCCTGAGCGTCGCGTTCTTTTTCCTTCTCGTCACTGGACCCGTGACTTTCACGGGTTGTGGTTCAGAACCGGGTGACAAGGGTGGCGCGGTGGCCAAGCCCGCGGCCGCTCCCACTTCGCCGAGTGGACCCGCGGCCTCGAAAGGCAAGTCGAAGCCGAAGCTGGACACAACGTCGCGCCGCGAGCTCTACAAGCAGAAAGCGCAGGCGCAGTCGCAATAGTGATCAATTGTTTCGGTGTATCTTGCTTGAGTTCATGACAGTCATTTCATTAAGGAGAAATGCATGGTTGGGAAGTTTGCGAGGCGGTCTTCGATCACGAGTGGTTTTACACTGATCGAGCTGCTCGTCGTCATTGCCATCATCGCCGTTTTGATTTCGCTGCTTCTACCGGCCGTACAGTCGGCGCGCGAGGCCGCCCGACGCGCCCAGTGCATCAACAACCTGAAGCAACTTGCGCTGGCCGCTCATAATTATGAAAGCGCCAACGGCAGCTTTCCCATGGGGCGGAACAACCAGCTCTACATCGATTTCGGAGGAAACCCCCAGGGCTACCATGATGGCTGGGGAATGCTTGCCGGTCTGCTTCAATTCACAGAGCAGGGCGCACTTTATAACGCGATCAATATCGGTCTTGGCCCCTACCAGATTCGCAATTACACCGTGATCAACACGAGCATCAACATCTTCTGGTGCCCCAGCGACCCCGATATTGCCAACCTCAGGCTTTTTGAGACAGACGCCGGTTGGGATGGAGCAACGCTTCCTATTACCTATAGCGACTACGCCGGGATGATGGGTACATCCTGTCCAGGCAACAGTTCACAGGCGGCGATCCAAGGAGAGAACGGCATTTTCCCCGACATGAACGGCCCAAGCTGGGCCGGCAATACCAGCGGGAATGTCACCAAAATTTCCGCGATCACCGACGGAACGAGTAACACAATCCTGCTTGGTGAACGTGCACAGGGCAAGCTCGCCAAGTTTTACGGCGGCCAACCGCCAACAACTCCATGCAGCCAGAACGGCAATTGCCCGTTTGAGGGCCAGGGCTGGTGGGCCGACGCCGATTTCGGCGACTCTTCGATTTCTACCATGTACCCGATGAATCTGAAAGGAGCCGACCTCATCTTTTTTGGCTCAGGCTGCGAGCCTACTGTCGGCGGAACGTCGGCATCGAGCTTCCACCCAGGCGGCGCCAACTTCGCCTTCGCAGACGGCTCGGTCAGGTTCCTCAAGGATTCTATCAATACTTGGAACTACAACCTCATCGGCCGCGATGCGAACTGCCTTCCGCTCATCCCCGTGGGGACGATGGCGGGCGTTTACCAGTCATTGTCCACTAGGGCAGGTGGCGAGGTCATCAGCGCCGATCAATATTGATTGGCGGTAGTATTCTGAATTGCTTGAAGCAAGGATCGCGCGATGCGTTCGAGGCGGCTCTGGCTGGGGTTGTCCCTCGGATGCATCGCAGTTTTACTCTGGAATGGTTGGAGCCTTCTCGACCAGCGCCGCGTCCGGCGCGGGTTGGACGAGGCCAAGACAGAAATGGCCGCGGGGAGATACTCCACGGCCCGAGAGCAATTGGCCGCCCTCACTCATGAGTGGCGGATCCGAGACGAGGCATTCTTTCAGCTTGGCCTGTGCGAGGAGGCGAAAGGACGCTCCGAAGCGGCGCTCGCCGCCTGGGATCAGGTCGCCTCGACCTCGCCCTTCGCCCTCAAGGCGACCATCGCTCGGGCACGGATCTTGGCCAATTCCGGCCGGCTCACACATGCCGAGGAGCTTATCGGCTCGGTGCCCTGGAGGCAAGACCCGGACGCCGAGGCAGGTTCGACAGGCCCTCGAGCTGCTGTTCCGGATCGAAGGCCGAAAAGACGAGGTGCTTCCCCTCATTCTTGAAACCTGGGAAGGCTCAAGCGACCCTGCGGGCGTTCTCAGGCGTCTGTACTTGCTCGACAACTCCGCCTTTCCCGTCGATTACGTACGGAGCCTCCTCGATTCAAGTGACCCGAGCGATGATCGCGTCGGACTGGCCAGGGCGAACCTCGCGATCTGGACGGGCAAGTTCGATGAGGCTTCCCGATGGCTCGTCCCGTGCCTCAAGCGTAAGCCCGACGATCAGGCACTCTGGCGGGCGCGGTTGGAACTGGCCATCGCTGCAGATGACATGGGCGGTTTCCGCGAAGCCGCGTCACATCTCTACTCCCGACTCTCGGATCGCGAGATCCTGCGGTTCCGGGCCTGGGTCGCGGCCAGAACGGGAAAGCCCGAACTGGAACGTCGAGCCCTTGCCGCCTTGATGGACGACGAGCCCGGCAACATCGGCGCCTGGGATCGACTTGCCGAGCTGCCTCAAAGCGGGGGCCAGCCGGACGAGGCCGCCCGTTTCCGCGCCAAAAGGCAAAGCTGAACGGGGCTCGAGAGCGGTACAAGGCGCTGATCTCCCGCGATGATCGAGCCGCTCATGCCAGAGAGCTGGAAGAACTGGCCGAGCAACTCGGCCGAAAGCTCGAAGCTCGAGGCTGGGCGCTGATTCGCCAGGGCGCGGCGGGAAGCACTCCGCTCGTCGACCAATTCGAGGAGGCGGAAACCAAAACAAAGCGGGGAGAGATCCTTGCGGCCCTGCTGTCCGATTTGCTTGCCCATGCCAGCCAGACTTCATCTCCTGTGATCCCCGGCGCCACCATACCGTCCGTCTCGTTTGTCGACCACGCCGATTCCGCGGGCCTTCGGTTTGTCCACGACAACGGCAATTCCAGCATGAGGAATCCGCCGCCGCCGGAGCCGATGTGCGGCGGGGTGGCACTCCTTGACTTCAACGGTGACCACTGGCTCGACGTGTATGTCGTGCAGGGCGGAACTCTTCCTCCCGGCGGCAAGGCTTCGCAGGCCGGTGTTCCAGCCGGACCGATCGCGCGTTCCATGAGTGGCGATCGGTTGTTTCGCAATCGCGGCGACGGCATCGTTCGAGGATGTTACCGAGCGATCAGGAATCGCCGCGTTTCCTCGGGGTTACGGCCACGGTGTGGCCGCGGCCGATTATGACAACGACGGATTTCCCGACCTGTTCGTCACCCGCTGGCGGTCTTATGCCCTTTATCACAACCGCGGCGACGGGACTTTCGAGGACGTGACCAAGCCGGCCGGTTGGCAGGCTCCCGCGACTGCCCGACCTCCGCCGCGTTCGTTGACCTCGACGCCGATGGTGATCTCGACCTCTACGTGTGCCACTACATGACTCACGACCTGTGTATGCCCAACGCTCTGCACCAAAGAGCCAGGCGGCTTCTTTTACTGCGACCCGAGCAAAGTGGAACCTGCACCCCCCGACCACGTCTTCCGGAACGACCGCGGCCGGTTCGTCGACGTGACCGCCGAGGCCGGGTTCGTCGACCCCGGTGGACGTGGGCTCGGCGTCGTTGCGGTCGACGTTGACAATGACAACAAGGTGGACATCTCTCGTCTCCAACGACGGCTCCGCGAACTACCTCTTCCACAACCTTGGGGGGTTCAAGTTCGAGGAAGTCGGGCATGCCCGGCGGGAGCGGCCGCGAACGCCGACGGCGGCTACCAGGCGGGGATGGGCGTGGCGTGCGCGGCTGACATCAATGGCGACGGCCAGCCCCGACTTGCTCGTTACCAACTATTTCGGCGAATCCACCACGTTCTATCGCAACCTCGGTCACGGTTTCTTCGCCGACCACTCCGCTGCCGTCGGTCTGGCGGCGCCGACGCGGGGGCTCCTCGGTTTCGGCATCTCGTTTCTCGACGTCAATCAACGACGGCTGGCTCGACGTCCTGACGCGCCAATGGCCACGTGCTCGACGCTCGGCCACGCTTCCCCTGGCCGATGCCGCTCCAGCTCTTGCTGGGCGGACCCACGGGGCGGCTTGACCGATGTCTCGGCCGGCGCCGGGGCTCCTTTCGGCCGCCTGCACCTGGGCCGCGGACTGGCCGTCGGAGATCTGGACAACGACGGGCGTCTCGACGCGCTGATCGTGGCCCAGAACGAGCCGCTGGTCTATCTGCATAACGAAACGAGCCCCACCGGCCATTTCGTCCGGTTCCAGCTCGAAGGAACGAGATCCAATCGGGATGCGATCGGGGCTCGAAGTCACGGTCACCTGCGCGGACGCAAACTGGTCGCGCAGCGCGTTGGCGGCTCGAGCTACCTGTCGATCTCAGGATCCCCGAATTCACTTCGGCCTTGGCAGAGCGCACCCGGCTCGATGTCGTCGAGGTCCGCTGGCCCTCCGGGCATGTCGATCGCCACGCCAATATGCTCGCGGATCGGCAATACCAGCTTCGTGAAGGGGCGGATTCTCCCGTGCTGCTCAGCCTCCCCGGCCACTGAAAGACTGCTGGTCTCTCTTGAGCACCACTGGTTACAGCCTCAGGTAGAACTTGTGCTTCTCCAGGTACCGGACGAACATATAGGTGATCGCGAAGAAGAGGGCCAAGCCCACCAGGCAGTACCAGAGTGGCGAGTCGCGGGGCACGACCGCGCGGACCGCCTGCTCGACCGCTGGTGGATGATGTACGCGGCCAGTGGGTTCTGGCCGAGCGTGCGGAAGACGCCGATCTGCATTCCGCCGAGGTCGCAGAGCAGGATGAACAGGGCGTAGAGAGCCAGCGCGAAGCCCGATGAGAAGAGCGTGAACGGCAGGCTGACGATCTTCTTGTTCATCATCCAGTAGTTGTGCGGGCGAATCGATAACGGCGGCGGCTCCAGGAACGGCGCCGTCGGCCAAGAGCGATTCGAGCGAGCGGCCCTGAGGTTGGCGAACGGCGGAATCACCGGCGACGCGGCGATCTTGCCGTCTCTCAAGCACGGCCACGCTTCCCTTGTCGGTGTCGTAAAGCGTCGCCAGGCAGTTACAGCAGGTAGCCCGCCGCCATCAGGGCCGCTCCACCCAGAGTGCGATCCCGGCCGCCGACCCGGGCCGCCGGCTGGCCATCAGGTCGTAAGTGAGCGTGCCGAAGAGCATCGGGATCGCCCAGCCGATGATGCCGAAGCAGCCTCCGTCCCAGGCCGACTTGACCGGTCAAGCCCGAGCGCGTCGTCCAGCCAGTTCGGCTTGCCGTAAACGAAGAAGAAGTTGAACCAGTGAGAAATCAGGACGTGGACGATCATGCAGCCGAGCCAGGCGAGCGCCCGGATCCGGGCGCTCGCGCCGATCACCGGCATCAGGAAGATCTGGGTGACGCCGATGATCGCCAGCACTTCCCACAGGTTCGCCTTGATCAGCTCGCCGATCGAATTTCCAGACTCCCATGGCCGTCATGTCGGACCAGTTCTTGATCTCGGAATCCAAGTGGCATACATGACCAGCGAGACCAGGACCAGGCCCAGGCTGCGGACCAGGAACTGCCGGTACGCCGCGCCGGGCCGATCTGGGCCAGCCGCCGCAGGGCGGTCAGCCGGTAGGAGAAGCCGGCCGCGAACATGAAGCTGGGCATGATCGTGTCGGCATAGCTGAAGTAGGGATGCCCGTTGTGGTGCTTCATCACCTCGGGACGGCCGCGTAGCCCGCCCACGAAATTGACCACGAACATCCCCGCGACCGTGTAGCCGCGGAACTGGTCCATCGACACGATGCGGCCGGGAGAGGAGTCGGAGGCTGTGCTCATCGCTAGATCTCGCAGAGGTCGGGGCGGATACCGAACGAACCTTCATCGGCGATGCTTCCATCCCGGAAGCGGGGAGGCGGCTTGTTGGCCCTCGCGCAGCAGATAACCGACGTCGGCTTTGAGACCAGAGTACCGATCCGTACGCCCGGATGGCCGCGCACTTCCACCCAGTCAATGACGTCGAACTGCCCAGACCGAAGTGCAGCCGCGGATCGCCGGCCGATTGAAAGCTGCCGCCGCCCGTGCGCTGGGCGATCCTGACCCTTCCCGCGTACTCGACCGTCACCTTGGCGCCGATGGCGTCCGGTTGCCGATGTGTACCCTCCAGACGAAGCGTAGGAAGTGCCCACCCTGGGATTGGTTGTGGAAGAAGGCCAGTGGCTCGTTCTGAGCGACCACCAAGGCGCGATCCGGCCGTCGTTATCCAGATCGCCCGCGGCCAACCCGCACCCATCCGCAAGACTTGAAATAGAGCGCCGGCAGCGGCCGAGACGTCGGTCAGGCGCAGGTTCGCACCCCCCTGGTTCCTGAGGAGCTGGACGGGCATCTTCCACGGGAATTGGTTGGCCGTCGTGAATGTGGCCACTCGCGGTCATGAGGTCGAGCCAGCCGTCGTTGTCGGCGTCCAGAAACGCGATCCCGAACCCCAGCAGATAGCGGGTCGGGGAGGCCAGGCCGACCGCCGTGGTGCGATCGGCGAAGAGCCCGTGTCCCAGGTTTGGAAAAAACGTCGTGCGACTCGTTGTAGAAATTCGTCACAGCCAGGTCGGGAAGACCATCGCCGTCAAGATCGGCGCCAGCGGTACCCGTCCGGCCTGAGATCCTCCCGAGGCATTGCCGGCAACGCCTGACGCCATTCCCAGCTCCTCGAACCGGAAGCCCCCGCGGTTCTTGAACAGGTAATTCGGCGACATATCGTTGGCCACGAAGAGGTCGATCCAGCCGTCCTGATCGAGATCAGCGGCCACGACGCCGAACCCACGGCCCGAGACCGGTCAGAGATACCGGCTTCAGCCGTCACATCCACGAACTTGCCGCCATCGTTGCGAAAGACATGGTCGGCCAAGGCCTCAAAATCGAGCGGGCTGCAATGGTAGATCGTAGGGTCGGCGGGGATTCAGGCCGACCCGATTATCTCCCTCTTTCCATTTCATGTAGTGACAAACGTAAAGATCGAGGTCGCCATCACCGTCGAGGTCGGCGAAAGCAGCCGAAGTGGGCCAATCGCGATCGCCCCCGAAACCAGCCTTGACCGTGCCATCCTCAAACGTGCCGTCGCCGCGGTTACGGTACAGAGCGTAGACCGCCAGCACATTACGAAGAGGTCGGCAAAGCCGTCGTTGTCGATGTCGCCGACGGCCACTCCGTGTCCGTAACCACGAGCCATCGCTCCGATTTTCGCCCTTTCGGTGACATCCTCGAACGTACCGTCGCCGCGGTTGCGATCCAGCCGATCGCCCCCGCCCTGCCGCGACGCTGAAAGCGCCCGGCGGAAAAGGACCGCCCTGCACAACGTAGACGTCAAGCCAGCCGTCGTTGTCAAAGTCGAGAAGCCCCACGCCGCCGCTGGAAGTGATCGGTGGAATTAACCGGTTCTCGGCCCCTGCCCGTTCTCGTGCACGAACTTGAGCTCGGCGGATTCCGCGTCGTCGCTGAAATGGAGCACCGCCCATCTTTTCAACTCCGGAAGCGGACAAAGCAGCGGTTTGGCCTGGCTGGGAAGCAAGTCCGCCAGCATGGCGCTCGGCGAAGAGAGCGGTTCGGCATTTCTGCGGGTTCGGGAGTCTCGACCGGTCTGCGTGCCGGCCTGGCTGCCGAGGGCCGCCCACCGTCGAGCGTCGAACAACCGCCCCAGACGCCCTGCCAGCTCAGAAAGCTCGGCCGCGAGTTCCAGAGGATGCCAGACGGAGATCAAGCGCACATAGCTCTTGCGAGCTTCGTCCAGCTCGGTCTCCCGCCGGCGGAGCGACTCGGCGGCCGTTGCGTTTCCTGTCTCTCGTTCCAGCTCGGCCGAACGTTCGAGGGCGGTGGCGTCGGCAGGGTTGGCGGCAAGCTGCCGCCTCAGCGCTCAGTTGCCGGACTGAATCTCTCCGACGCTCGGCTAACCAGGCTCGAAGCGTCCAGGCGGTGTTCCTCCTCGGCGTCAGCCGGCAGATGAGCAAGCACCTCGCACGTCAGCAGGCCGATCGGCCAGCAAGCACCAGTCCAGCCGCATTCGCCAGACGACCGGATCGTCAGGCCGCAGCCAGACAGCGATCGAGCCAGCTCTTCGCCTCATCGAAGCGGCCCAGCCGGGTGGCCAGGTGAGCCCGGCCCGGCCCGGTTACCAGGTCGTCCTCCGGCGACTGCCTGCCCGCACGCTCCAAGGCCTGGGCCACCCCTTCGGTGGGAAACGGATCAACGTCCAGCTTGTAGAGCCGCTGGAGGGTAAGCACGGGGTCGGTCATGACATCGAACCCGTCCTCAAGCCACCGCTTCGCCTCATCGAACCGGCCTTCAAGGCGAAGCAAAAGAACAAGCCCCCACCGGGCCTCCGCTCGATGCGGGCCGGGCCGGCCGGCGGCCGCGGCGAGGAGTGCCTCGCAATCGGACCAGCGCCGCGATCCATCTCGATCCTGGACCGGCGAACCTGTGCCCAGCCTGACAAGGAAGACGTCTCCGGAATCTGGGCCCAGGCCTGGGTGCTCGCCGCCAGCGGACGTTTCCGAGCCGCCTCGCACACCCTAGCTCGTAAGCGGCCTCATCCCACTGCGGGCGGCGGCCCAAGAGCTCGAACGAGAGCCATTCGCCCAGGGCGTATCGGCCCTGGGCCATCTCTGCTCGAGCAATTGACAGAGACCGACACTTGCCGTTTTCACGAGCCTTCCAGAACCCCCAGCCGGCAACCATGCAAACCAGGCTCGTGCCAAGGGCAATGCCGATCCGCCGCGATCGCATCATCTCCTCCCAGATTTCAGGCCATGGTCTCACGATAACGACATGACCGGCTGGAGAGGAGAGCAGGACTGTCAGTCAGGTCGGCAACCAGGTAACTCCCGGTAAGCGATCTCGGCGAGACGCGGCGTGATCTTCACATCGACTCGATCCACTGATGAACTTGCTTCACCTGGCGTCTGCTTGATTGAGGCTACATGGCACCAATCAAGACGAAATGATACTCATCAAGTGCTGGCTGCCGTGAAGAAATTATTTTAGCCACATCCTTGACTTTAGGTGCCTCCGACGTTATTCCTATCTTCGGCTTCATCGAACTCTAAATTAAACGCCTTGGATTGTCCTTTCTCCGGTCCAAGGGCTCTCGCGCTCTGACCAGTTCGTTCTTGACTAAAGAACACAACCGAGACGTTATCACGTGCTCTGGTTGCAGGGGATTCTGCGCGACCCGGTGGGCAACGATGCTTTTCCTTTGGGCCGCTTCCAGTCTGATCTCTCCTGAAACAGAATTCCAACTGCACCAGTTCAGTATCGGTTTGACATCTCGTTGCATCGTCGAGATCGATCAAAGCAATTTTATTTAATTAATCATTGCGTGTTGTTCCTGCCTCTGGAATCAAGCGGCCTCTCTTCCGTTGACCAGATTTGCCGCTTGAGTCTCACGGTCAGCCCATTTGGATTGTCGTTTGCTTTCTGAGGGTCAATCCCGGCCTATCCGCCGTGATTCTCTCCCCCGGATTCAATGAATACGCATTCTTTCAGCCTTACGGAGTTGAACACGTGATTGTCAATTTCAGCAAGCCGACCTGGCGTTTGGTACCCGGAGGGTTGGCGGTCGCGGTCGCGATTGGATTCTGGGGATGTGGTCCGGAAGGCGCCGGCACACTCAAGGTCTCGCCGGAGGCGCGGATCGCGGATCGAGCCTGCGGGCCCCGAATCTATCAAGAAACCTTCGAGCAAGCAAGCCAAGGTTAAGGGCTGGAGAGAAGAAAGCCAAGAAGAAAGATCCCAAGCGGTTTTGAAAGTTCCGGGCACCGTTTCCGGCCGGATCGAGCAATGCACGGAGCCCGCCATGTCAGGCTTGAGCCCGACGCGAGTTCCAGTCCTGCAGTGCTGTTCGAGATCAGCCATTGTCTTCAAGAGATCGCCGTGGCAGGAGCCCTCAATCGCTTGATGGGTTTGAGTCCTACGTTCTTTTGTCACTGCTTTACGATTTTCAGGCTTCCGTGACGCCTCCAGGAGCACAAACTATGAGCATCTATTCTCAGCGTCCAACGGCTCGAAAGGGGTTTACCCTCATCGAGTTACTTGTCGTCATTGCCATCATCGCAGTCCTGATCTCCCTGCTCTTACCGGCCGTCCAATCGGCAAGAGAAGCCGCCCGCCGAGCCATGTTACGAACAACCTCAAGCAGATCGGGCTGGCTGTACACAACTACATCAGCGCCAACGACGTTTTTCCCTGGGGTTGCTATAAGGCAGCATTACATTGGAGTCCACGGTTATCCCTCCACGTCCGGCGGCAGTTTCGTCGCGCTTCTTCCCAACTGGAACAGCAACAGATCTACAGTGCGACGAATTTCATGGGCAACATGTTCGGAGTCGAGAACTATACCGTCGTGGGTACTTCGATCTCCTATCTGCACTGCCCGAGCGATCCCTCGGTTGAAAACAAGGTCAATCTCGGCGGTGTCGTCTCATCATGTGCTACTCAAGCTATGGAGGCTGCGGGAACATGGTTCAACCTGCCGCGATTCAATACCGACGACGTGCTCGGGCCGGGCAACTTCCAGCAGAGGATCATGCAGCAAAACGGCGTGATCCTCTACGTGGGCTATGAGTCCAGTCTTTACGTTGGAGGCCAACTTTACCCCAACAAGAACAGAGGCCCGGTAAGGCTCGCGGCAGTTACCGATGGCACCAGCAACACGATGATGTATAGCGAGCGGGCCCACGGGATGCTGAGCGCACAGGATCAGATCTGCTGGAACTGGTGGTGCTCCGGAAACTTTGGCGATACGAGCTTTGCCACCATGTATCCAATGAATCCGTTCAAGAAAGATCGGCAACCCAGGATATCGGCTGGTTACGGCGGCGGAGCGGATGCCTTCGTCGGCACTGCCTCGAGCTTCCACCCCGGCGGGGCCAACTTCTTGTTCTGCGATGGCTCGGTCAGGTTCCTCAAAGACTCGATCCAATCATGGCAGTTCGACCCCTCGAACAGGCTATCCCAAGGGCGTGCTCATGGACGCCATGGGCGTCTGGCAGGTCGCGAAAGGAACCCAGTTCGGTATCTATCAGGCTCTGTCCACGATTGCCGGTGGCGAGGTCGTCAGCTCTGACGCCTATTGATCGGCAATCGGCTCCGGCCTATCGTGAAAGAGGGTGAGGGTTCTCCCTCTCGCCCTCTTTTTTTCGTGCATCTTGTGAGCGCACTCGTTCTTCCCGGCCTTTCGAGTCTTCGGCGACGCTCCACCAGATCTCGACAATTTCCATGCGACTGGCTCAGATTGATCTCAACATCGTACGGCTGCCGCTCGTCCGGCCGTTCCGGACGAGCTCGAGCCGGAAAGAGCACATCGAGCATATCCTGGTTCGCGTGGAAACGGGCGATGGTGTCATCGGCTGGGGCGAGTGCGCCAGCCCGTCCGACCCGTTCTACTGCCCCGAGACGACCGAGACCTGCTGGCACATCCTCAAGGACTTCCTGGCGCCCATGGTGCTGGGCCGCCCCTGGGCGACGATCGACGAGCTGACGGGCTTTTATCGGCTCGTCAAGGGGAACCCGTTCGCCAAGGCGGGGCTGGAGATGGCCTGCTGGGATGCGCTCGGCACGAGCCAGGAGAGGCCGCTGCGGCACTGCTGGGCGGCACCCGGGCCGAGATCGCTCTCGGGCGTCAGCCTGGGGATCGAGCCCGACGACTCGAGCCCTGTTCGACCGGATCGACCAGTTCCTCGACGAGGGCTATCGCCGGATCAAGCTCAAGATCGCCCCCGGCAGCGACGTCGAGGTGGTCCGGCAGGTCCGCGAGCGCTATCCCGACCTGCCGCTCCAGGTCGACGCCAACTCGGCCTACACGCTCGACGACCTGGACCTCCTCGAGCAGCTCGACGACTTCGGCCTGCTCCTGATCGAGCAGCCGCTGGCCCACGACGACATCATCGACCACGCCCGGCTCCAGGCCGTGCTCGAGACCCCGGTCTGCCTCGACGAGAGCATCCACTCGGCCGACGACGCGCGCAAGGCGCTCGACCTGGGCGCCTGCCGGGTGATCAACATCAAGGTCAGCCGCCTGGGCGGCCTGCTCGAAGCGAAGCGGGTCCACGACCTTTGCTCTGCTCGGGGCGTGCCGGTCTGGTGCGGCGGGATGCACGAGTTCGGCATCGGCCGCGCGGCCAACCTGGCCATCTCCAGCCTGCCCGGCTTCACCCTGCCCGGCGACGTTTCCGGCTCCGACAAGTATTATCGCGAGGACCTCGTCGAGCCGCCGATCCTGGCCCACCAGGGAGCGATCCCGGTTCCGCAAGGCCCGGGCTGGGCGTCGAGCCGGATCGAAGAACGGATCGCGCCTGTGCGCTCCGCAGGGCGACGATCAAGGCCTAGCGATTCGCGAAACAAGTGACGGGGAGCTGCGTCCCCGACCAGGTGCCGATGCCATCCACAACCGTTCTGGACCACCTCTGGTCGCGTAACGAGCAGATGCTTGAAGAACTCATGCGCTGGTCGGGCACGAGTCACCCAGCCACGACAAGAGGTCGCTCGACGGCCTGGCGGAAATCCTGGCAGAGCGACTCGCTGCGCTTGGCGGCAAGGCCGACGTCGTCAAGAATGATGCGGGCGGCAACCATGTTCTCGCGCGATTTACAGGCCCGGACCGAAAGCCTCCCGCGCTGGTGCTGGGGCATTTCGACACCGTCTGGCCGATCGGCACGCTGGCGAGGATGCCGGTCCGAGAAGAGAAGGGGCGGCTCTTCGGACCTGGCGTCTTCGATATGAAAGCCAGCCTGGTGATGATGAACCAGGTGCTGGAAGCGTTTCAGGCACTCGGTCTCAAGATGCCCCGCCCGCTCATCGTTCTCTACACCTCGGATGAAGAGGTTGGCAGCCCAGGATCGCGGCCCTTGATCGAAGCTTTGGCCGGCCAGTGCGAATACGTCCTGGTTCTCGAGCCGCCGCTTAGCGACGGCAGCCTCAAGACGGCGCGGAAGGGAGTGGGCCGATTCACGATCGAGATCGAGGGCAAGGCGGCCCATGCGGGCGTGGCGCCGGAATCCGGAGCCAGCGCCATCGTGGAACTGGCTCATCAGATTCTCAGAATTCAATCTCTCAACGGTGTCTCGGTCGGAACGACGGTGAATGTCGGCGTGATTCAGGGGGGCACGACAGCCAACGTGGTGCCCGCCCGGGCCGTGGCCGAGGTCGACGTCCGGGTAAGCACCCAGGCCGATGCCGCGACGATCGAGCGCGAGCTTCGGGTCGTGAAGCCGGTGACGCCGGGAACGCGGATCAAGGTGGAGGGACACTTCAATCGCCCGCCGATGGAGCGGACGGCGGCCATCGCGTCGCTTTTTGCTCGCGCCCGCGAGATCGGCCTGGAGCTGGGCCAGGACCTGACCGAAGGCTCGACAGGGGGCGGCAGCGACGGCAATTTCACCGCGGCCCTGGGCGTTCCCACGCTTGACGGCCTGGGCGCGTGGGTGATGGTGCCCATGCCGAATCTGAGCATGTCGTGGTCGACTCACTGCCGCATCGGGCGGCCCTTCTCGCCGCCTTGCTCCTGAATTTGTAGAACCAGCGATGACGTCCACGAAGCTCGACTCAACACCACTCCGACCAGATCACAGATTCGCCGCGCCCTTACGGCGGCCGACTATCGCGCCTGTCAGCATGCCCAGCGCCCGGCCTGGGGCATCACCGAGGAAAGCTATGTGATCCCAATCGCCACCATGGCCGGCGCCAACCTGCACGGCGGGCTGGTGCTGGGCGCCTTCTTGCCCGACGGCCAGGCCGTGGGCATGTCGTTTGGCTTTCTGGGCCGAACCGAGGAGTGTTTCTGCTTTTATTCTCAGCTCACCGGCGTGATCCCAGGCTACCAGTCACTTGGCCTGGGATACAGGCTGAAGCTGGCACAGCGCGAGTTTGCACTGTCGGAGGGAATCGCGTCATGGCCTGGGCGTTCGACCCTCTTCAGGCGGGAAACGCGCGATTCAACCTGGACAAGCTGGGGGCGCGGCTGCGGCGCTACATTGACAACATGTATGGCGAGCGGACCGATGCCCTGAGTGCCGGAGTTCCGACCGATCGCGTCATCGCCCTATGGCAGCTTGATCGCGAACCCGGCCCGCGTACGAAGGTCTCGGCGCAAGACGCGCTCGCTCTCCCGCGGTTGATCCGCACGGGCGAGAATCCCCAGGGGCTCCTGGTCCCGCTGAGCGTCGAGGCGGCTTTCGACCGGCCGCGCATCTTGCTCGAGATTCCGTCTCGGATCGCCCCCATGCGACGCGATCATCCCGAAATTGCGGAGCATTGGCGGCTGGCCGTGCGCCAGGGATTGCTTGCCGCGTTCGCGGCCGGTTTTGTCGCCAGCGGGTTCGCGAGCGAGGAGACGCCCGCGGGACCCAGGTGTTTTTACGTGCTCGAACACCCAGAGGCGGCGGATGCCCCTGAGTCGCTATAATGAAATCATGGCCCGATCCAGGGCGGCAGGCTTGTGACAACGTGTTGGAAGCCCGCCCTGCGCAATTCCAAACATCGACCGTGAGGCCGAAACGCGCTCAGGAACCACCGAATGATCGATACCACTCGCTACGCCCCGTTGCGTCGGGGAGGCAAGGCGCTGGCTCGACTTGCTTTCTGGGTTCAGGTCGGGTCCGTGATGCTGGGCCTGGGCCTGTTTCTCGACCAGGCGCAGGGGCTCCTCTCTGACGGACAGTTCACCTGGGGCGAGCGCAGGGTGATGGGCATCGTCGCGCTCATCACGCTGGGCGGGTGCGGGCTGGCCGGCTGGATCCTGGCCCAGGTCTTGAAGGTCCTGGCCGAGTTGCTTGACGTGCTGGCCGACGGCGCGGAGGCGTCGTGGCGCACCGGGGACCTGATCGAACAGCACCTGGTCCCGGCCCTGGGCCGGATCACGGCCTCGCTCGAGGCGGGTCAACCGAGAGCACCTGTTTCAGCTCTAAACCCGCCGCCACCCGCAAATTCGCGCATCGAGGCTATTCGGGCCGAGCTTGACGTCGCCCGGTCGTCGGGGATGGTGGGTAAAGCGATCGAGCTCCGCGACGCGTTGACTCAGTATCTGAAAGGAGAGCCGCTGCACGCGCTCGACACCGAGCTTGCCATCTGGATTTGCAATCTCGTGGATCGCCGCACCCGCGCAGGGACCGTCAGCGCGGGCCTTGCCACCGGGGTTGCCCGTGCCCTCGACAGCTTCGGTGACATGCCCGAGGCCGAACCTCTCCGCGAGGCCTTGCCGGCCCTTCGCCGCCAGGCGAAGCTCTGCCCGAAGTGTGGTCAGCCTGTTTCCCGTCATGAAACCACGTGTGCCGATTGCCAGCCCGGTCGAGGCGCGAAGCCGGCCGTCGCCGATTCCGCGAGCCGACCTTTCGCGCGTCGGGAGCATTCATGAGCCAGCGCGTTCGCTGCAAGACATGCCGCACCGCCTTCGTCACCAATGAGAACCAGGCGGGAGGCGTGATCGAATGCCCCAAGTGCGGCGCCCGACACCGGCTGCCGGCAACCACACAGAAAGACGCTGATCGAGTTGAGCCCTCGGTACCAGCGCCGCTGGAATCGGCTGATGAAGTCACTTCAGTTTTCGTCCCATCGAACGAGAAACGGGCGCGCCGGTCCGTTCGCCGCTGGCTTCTGGTGGTCGCGTCTCTGGCGATCGTCGCCGCGGCGGGCGTGGCTGTGCTGGTTTACTGGCCGCGCGTCAAGCCCAGGCCGGCTGACCCGGTGGAGCGAGTGGCCGAAGATTATCTGCAGGCTTTGACCAAGAATGATCTCGAAGCCCAGCGCCGCTTGAGCACGGTCGAGGAACCGCCGGCGATCCGCTCGTTTCAAAAGGTTGCCCGTGATCGCACGCGAAACCGGACCATCAAGGGCTCGTTCGCCCCGCTCGCCACGCTTCACCGGCACATCGAGTCCGAATTCAGCTACGACCCCGCGATCGCCCGGTTCACACCAAAGCACCCGCTGGGTGCGGCCGCCGAAACGCTTGACGCCGTTCATGCGGCCAAAGACGAAGCCGAGAAGACGAAGCTCTATGAGAAGATGGCCAGCGGCGACCCCAACGACATCTTCGACGCCGCCGAGAATTTCGGCAAAGTCTTCTCGAAGCTGGCCGAGGGAGCACTCGCGCCCAAGAAGATCATCCCCACCTACCGGATGCTCGTCGACGACGCGAAGCCGCCCATTCCGTCCGACCAGAAAACACTCGCCGCGCACGTGTCCGAGCATCCCAAGGCCTGGGACACCTTGCTCAAGCACCCCTTCCATACTCTCAAAGCCGACGGCCCATTCATTTTCGACGAGGCCGAAGTCGACGCCCAGGTGACTGACCTGCTTGGCTCGCTGGGAGATCCCCCCACGACCTTGCGTCTGAGCCTGGTCCGGTTCCGCCTCGAAGGCATCGACACCGCCTGGCGCGTGATCGCCGCCCGCCGCTTGCTGCCGGGTGGTGATCAGGAGAAGATCGCCTGGCGAGTCTCCAAAGCACCGATCGAGCCTCCGCCCGCTGAACCGCCTCTGCCCCGCTCCCTGGGCGATCCGACGAACCGGTAATTCCAGCCTACTGTTTGATTCGCCTCTCGTCTCCCTCGCTGACAGCGCGCATCCCTTACGGTATAATTCATTTTTCCGCGATTCGCCGGGCGATTAGCTCAGTTGGTTAGAGCGCCTGCTTTACACGCAGGAAG
>CAWFAF010000025.1:0-14330 GCA_963813575.1 uncultured Planctomycetaceae bacterium | reverse complement strand
CAAAGCTCGCACGGGCACGGCGCCCCGCGGACTCGTTGACCAATCATGGTAAGTGGGTGCCTGCCTTCGGGCCATCAACCCACCTGCCGGGTACGCTCGTTAACACCTTAGCTCAACCGACTGGACCACGATAAGCAAGGGTTGTGCCAGTCGCCGGGCTCACATGATTGTCATCCCCAAAACTTTTGCCGGCAATTACTTAATACAAGAATTCCAAAAATCTCGAGGACTCGTATCTCACCGGTATACGCCAAAATGGCAGAACCTATTGACCACCTCCTCTTGACCTGCAAAAATGGCACCCGCTCTTTTCCGTCGAATCTCGCTTGTGAATCGGGACTCCCGCTTTCCCTTATCATACTCACAGAACGGTGTGGAGAGAATCGCTCAGCGGTGGCGAGGTGGGAAAACGCTTGACAGGGCAGGTTTTTTCTTTTAATTACTTATCGCTCTGTATCTTGCGTCTCTCAACGCGTTGCGACCCGTCCGGTCGATAGCCTCCGAGTAGACCGATGGCCCGTAAGTCCGCCTCAACCAACCGTGGACCTTCACCTGCCAGAGGGTCTTCAAGCGAGCCGCCTGACTCGAAGCGAGCCCCTTCGCTTTCCAGCCTGCGAGGCGCTATCGACCAGCTCGACCTGGATCTCGTTAACCTGCTCAACCGTCGCGCTGAGATCGCCGCCCAGATTGGCCAGGTCAAGCACAACCAGGGGATCGAGATCTGGTCGGCTGCTCGTGAAGATGAGGTCATTGCTCGAGCCCTGGCCGCCAGCCACGGTCCCCTACCCACCGAAACTTTGCGGCTCATCTTTCGCGAGCTCATGAGCGGCTCCCGCTCTCTCCAGCGCACGCTTCGGGTCGCATGCCTTGGACCCAAATACAGTTACAGCTATCTGGCCGCGGTCTCGAAATTCGGCGAGGCGGTCGAGCATGTGCCCGTCGGTTCCATCGCCGCCGTCTTCGAGGAAGTGAATCGGCGGCACGTCCAGTTCGGCATCGTACCCCTCGAAAACTCGACTGACGGCCGGATCGCCGATACCCTCGACATGTTCACTAAATTACCTAACTTAAAAATACGTGCTGAGATCCGATTACGCATACATCATTGCTTGCTTGGTCGTTGCGAATGGGGGCAGGTGCGCCGGGTTTATTCCAAGTCGCAAGCCCTTTCACAGTGCCGCGGCTGGCTGGGGAAGAATCTCCCGCAGGCGGCCAAGGTCGAGGTGGTCTCGACAGCCGCCGCTGCTGAGCTTGCCCAGCGCGAGGAATTCGCGGCGGCGGTCGCCAGCCGGGCCGCTTCGCAGGCTTATCGATTGAACATCCTGGCTGAGAATATCGAGGACCAGGTTCACAATGTCACTCGGTTCGCCGTCATCGCCGAGGCGGCCGAGGTGCGAACTGGCAAGGACAAGACCACCCTCATGGTCCGCCTGGCGAACCAGGCGGGGTCGCTCGTGAAGACGATCGCCCCGTTTGAAAAACTCGGCGTCAACATGACCTGGATCGAATCGTTCCCGATCCCCAATTCCCCAGGTGAGGTCAATCCATCGTACCTCTTCTTCATCGACATCGAGGGCCACGTTGACGATCCGCAAGTTCAGAAAGCAATCGAGGCCGTCCGCAAGAAGTGCGAGCGGCTCGACATCCTGGGGTCCTACCCGCGCAGCCAGTCCATCGAAACGTAAGCCTGGGCGTTATGCCCCGGCCGGCATCTGTTCCATGACCCAGAAGAGCATGTCGGTGGCGGGCGGTTCGGCGCCGAGCCGCTTGAGCTTGGCCGCAACTTGGCCTCGATGATACGTCGAGTGGTTGACGACGTGCCGCAGAACGCCCCATGGCGGCAAGACCACGGTGCGGCCTCCGCCGCGGAAAGTACGCGCTGTGGCGAGAAATTCTGGGGTGAACGTGGGGAGTAGATCCGTGAAGATCCCGTACGCCCGGTCCAGCAGGCGCTCGGCATCGTCAACCGTCGCCAGTTCAGCTTCGGTCGGAACGCTGGTCACATTCTCGCCCGCGACTCCGCGCAGCCAAGCCTCTGTCACCACGGCGATGTGCACGATCGACGCCCGGACTGATGACCAGCCGGGAACGGGCTCGGTAGCGTACTGCTCGGCCGTCAGCTTTCGACAGACATCGAGAACACGCTGATCGGCCCATCGGTTGTATGCATAGAGCGATCCCATGTCGTCGTTCATGGCCTTTTTCCCCTTTCTCCAGCAACCTGTTCGAGCGCCGCGCGATCGAACGCCGGTGAAACGA
Organism: uncultured Planctomycetaceae bacterium; assembly: GCA_963813575.1. Classification (GTDB taxonomy): domain Bacteria; phylum Planctomycetota; class Planctomycetia; order Isosphaerales; family Isosphaeraceae; genus Aquisphaera. Next base: position 12,071 of record CAWFAF010000025.1, on the reverse strand, counting down.
AAAACCCTCAAAGATTTTTATGTTTTTCCGTATTCTTGGCGTCTTTGCGCTATTTCTTGGCGTCTTTGCGTGAAACTCTTCGATTCCAATGACTCAGCGCAGCACGATCGCGATCTCACCGGCCCGTTCGACGACACGGCCGACAACGGATGCGGCCATCGCGCCGCGATTGCGAAGCTCATCGAGCAGTCGTGATACGTGATCGGCCGACACGGCGATCAAGAGTCCCCCGGAGGTCTGGGCGTCGAATGCGAATTCGAGGCGGAGCAGATCGGCCCGCGGGTCGATGCGCAGTCGGCCCTCGAGGACCTCGCGGTTGCTCGCACTTGCGCGGGTGAAGTACCGAGGCACAGCCAGGGGTTCGGCACCCTCGATGACCGGCAACGAGCGGACGTCAATCTCGATGGTCAGGCGAGCCCCTTCGGCCATCTCGAAGGCATGTCCTGCCAGTCCGTAGCCGGTGATATCGGTCATGGCGTGGGCGCCGCCCGCAGTGCGCATGGCGTCGCGGCCAATGCTGTTGAGCTGGCTCATCTGGGCGATTGCCCGATCCAGCACCGGCTGGGGACACTCTTGCCGCTTGGCCGCGGTGGTGACGAACCCGGTGCCAAGCGGCTTGGTCAGCACCAGCAGATCACCGACCCTGGCGCCGGCGTTGGTCAAAAGCTCGGCGGGATCGACTAGCCCGGTGACGCTCAGGCCGAACTTGATCTCCGCGTCGCGCACGGTATGGCCCCCGAGCGTGACAGCGCCGGCCAGTGTAACGCGCTCGGAGGCACCGCGAATGATTTCGCCGAGGATTTCCAGAGGAAGTTCGTCGTCCGGAAACGCGGCGATGTTCAGCGCCGTGATCGGGCGGCCGTTCATGGCGTAGACGTCCGAGAGCGAGTTGGCGGCCGCAATCTGGCCGAACGTGTAAGGATCATCGACCAGCGGCGGGAAGAAGTCGAGCGTCTGGACCAGGGCCAGGTCGTTCGAAAGGCGATACACCCCCGCGTCGTCCATGGTCTCGGTGCCGACCAGAACGTCAGGATCAAGCCGCCCCAGTGCCGCCTCACGCAGAACCTGCGCGATCCCCTTGGGGGAGATCTTGCCGGCTCACCCGGCGCAGTTGGCGTAATCGGTGAGTCGCTTCTTCCGGCCAAACATGGTCCAGGCCGCCAAAGTTTGAGAAGAACGGTCAGACGCCGAGCGCCTTGCCAACCTTGGCAATGAGCTTTTCTTCATCGGGGAACTCTCCCGTTTCCAGTTTCGAGTAGAGCCGCTTTCCGTTCACCGTCAGCTCGAAACAACCACCTTTCGAGGGAATCAGCACGTAGCGGCTGATCGCCCGTTTGTAGCGGGGTAATAGCTTGGCCGTCAAACTGACGGCCTGTGGCTCATAGTTTCAAAGTGCGCAGTATTCGAGAACGACTTCCATCGGACCAGGCTCCTTCAACCAACAAGACGTTCGCATGCCCCAACACGGTGAGCCCTCGCTCGCTCGTGCATCGTATCGTAGGCCGCTGGTCAAGCGGGAGGGGTAGGTGGAACCGTAGAAGGCGTGCGGCCGATTCCGGTCGCGGCTGGTCGATGACCGAGAATCTCTTCATGGGCCGTATCGCCTGCGGGCGGCAACGGTTCGGGCGACTGCCAGTCAACGCTCATCAGTTCGGCCCATCGCCTCAGCTCGGGAACCGTCTGAAAAACAAGCTTCATGCTCACAGTGATCGGCATCGCCAGGATCAGGCCGATCAGACCCCAAAGATATCCCCAGAACAAGCAGGCGATCAGCACGGTCGTGCCGTTCAGGTCTAGCGAACGCCCCAGCACTAGCGGAGTCACCACGTAGCCCTCGATTCCCACGACCGCCAGATACATCGCCGCCACGATGAGTGCATCGCCGATCGATCCTGACTGCCCCAGAGCCATGACCGCAGGGACTGTGCCTCCCACAAGCTGACCTATGTACGGGATGAAATTGGTCATGGCGGCGAACAATCCCAGTGCGAGCGCGAAATGGACGTTCAGGCACCACAGACCGAGCGCAACCACCAGGCCAAGGCCAAGGTTGATCAGTGTTCGCGCGATCAAGAACGCCCTTATCTTGCGTGTCACCTGTCCCAGTATGTCGCTGGCTCTTTTGGCCTCCGCGGGCGTGGTCGCGAAAAACCGGATCACCTTGGTCGTTAACATCTGGCTCTCGGCCAGGAGGAAGATCATCAGGACCAAGATGATGAAGCCCTGTACCACCCAGAAAGTGAAATCAGTGAGCACGTAGCTTAGCTTCTCGATCAAGAGAGCGCGATTTGTATCGCCCAGCCGGTCAATCGTCCCAGGTTCGGGTAAGACGCCACGCAAGTAAGGCTGATCGCGGATCAGGTCGTTGATTCGCGCACCCACCTGGCCGGCGAGACGTTCGATGTCATCGGGAAGAGTATGCACGGCACTGACAAGCCCCTCGGCCGTCAAGCTGGCGACGTAAAGCCCGCCGATGACCAGCAACAGAAAGAGCCCCAGAGCCCCCAGTGGGCCATAGGGAGATCTGCTCCGGAAAAAGGATGCCAGCGGTGAAAGCATGCAGGCCAGCACCAGCGCGACAGCGATAGGAATCAGGATAGCCCGCAGCAGGTAAATCGACCCGATCACCGCGAGAACGGCCATGACCACTTGAGAGGCGGCCGCATAGTTCCCCGGTCGCTCCACGATGTTTCTCCCGAGATCGTATCAAGGCGCGGCAGACGGCCCGTGGAAGAGCTGATACCTTCATCATCCGCACGGTACCCGCCGATGGCAAGCTCGGGTTTACCTGGCTCGTGAGAGGTGATCAAGGCGATCAGCGTCCACGAAGCGGCGGATCAAGCCTCGAAAGACCTTCTCGGCTTCTTCTGGCGGGGTGATTGGCACATCGCCGGCCGCCGGGTCGGTGGGCGTCAGGCCGAACCAGGTCAACCGGAACGGCCAACCGGAAAGCTCGGCGGTTCGGTTAAAGCGATCCTGTGTGCGCAAGGCCCAGACGACGCCCCAGTGGTCACGAAACCAGAGCCAGAGCCGGTCAAGACTGCTCCGCCCGGCGCGGGCTGATCGGCGAGCCAGCCCGCCAGGTAGATGCTTGCCGCCAGGGTCCAGGCCACGCCTGACCATGCCATGGCGTGCCCTTCGGCCGGCCAGTCCGTTCGCGTCAAGCCCAGGAATTCGAGCACCAAGCCGAAGCCAACGCAAAGAGCGGCCAGTCCGTACCGCGTGGGCAGGAAATTGGTCACGCCCGCCAGCACAAGCACTCCATAAAACAGGGTCCAGGGCGACTCGAAAGGAAGCTGCGCCAGCCCCTGGGCACGCCTGAGTCTTGCCGTTCCTTCCAGCCAAGGAATCAAGAAGACGATCACCAGAAGCACCATCAAGATCGCCCACGCGCCGCCTCCCGGGTTCCTGGCACCCAGGACCGAAATCAGGCCCGCCAGCATCGCCAGTACCATCGCGTAAGTGAGCCGGCCAGTGATCGGTCGGCCTGACTCGAGAGGCTCACTTATCGCCACGGCCTGGGCCGCCAGACCCAGTCCAATGGCCAGGGCCGTCCAGAGTAGCGCCCCCGCAACGTCGTCCCACGCGCGGCATTCCAAACGTGCCGTAAGCGGCGCTCCGTTCCCGCGAGCAGCATCAGGATCATGATCGGGGAATGCGCGGGGTCGAGAACGACCATCAGAGCCGCGAAGAGCAGCAAACCACCCGTAACATACCGCTTCCAGGCCATGCCCAGGCGGCCTCGCTCCGAGGAGGGCAAATCGTCGCTGCTTGAAGTTGACATCGCATTCGTGGAGTGTGGCCCATTAGATCTCGGTCGAAAGCGACTGATCCTTCGTCTCTTCCGAAACGGGCCGTTTGCCCAGGAGTGCCACGGCGAAGAGCGCCGCCACGAGCACGGCGAACGCCCAGAGCGCGGAATCCGGAATTCGTTGAACGACAGCGGCCGTCGAGAGATCGACCGCGTTTCCCAGACTTTCGAACACAACCAGAAGGGCGATGAAAATACCAGCCAGCGAGCCGCCCGCGATCAGGCCGGTTGACACCATGGTTCCCGGGCTGGTTTCCGACTCTTCGGATGTGAACTTGCGCATCCGGTCGACGATGGCGCGAACCAGGCCCCCCACGAAGATGGGCATCGTGGTAGAGAGCGGCAGGTAGACGCCGACCGCGAACGCCAGGGCCGAGACCCCCGCAAGCTGCATCACCACCGCCAGCACCGCCCCCAGGATGACCAGTCCCCAGGGCAGGTTGCCCGCCATGATGCCGTCGATGATCGTGGCGAAGAGACGGGGCTGCGGCGGGTTGAATTTCTTGAGAACCGCTCCTGAGGTCGAGTAATTGAGCCGGCCGCCGATCCCCGGGTCTTTCAGGTAGTGAGCCGTTCCGGTGTCGTCCACCAAGTACTTGCCGGGCAGAACTCCGTCCTGCGGGTTCACCACCCACCAAACCTTGTAGGTCTTGCCATCCTTGCCGACCTCGGTTTCGGTCAGCTTGGAAACATCGGTCTTCACCTTGGGAAGGTCTTCGGGCCGATCGGTGACGGTTGTGTAGGCGTCATTAAGTGCCAGCAGCGTAAGCCCCATGACAAGCGCCGAGATCAGGGCGCCGACCAGGATTGACACCTGCTGCTTCCACGGCGTCGCGCCGACGAGATAGCCCGTCTTCAGATCCTGCGAGGTCGTGCCGCCGTTGGAAGAGGCGATGCAGACGACGCCGGCGATCGACAGGGCGATCAGGCGATACTCGGGGCCAATCCAGCCAAGAAGCACGAAGATCAGGCAAGTGAGTAGAAGCGTGGCGATCGTCATGCCCGAGATCGGGTTCGACGATGAACCGATCACGCCGGTGATCCGGGAGCTCACGGTCACGAACAGAAACCCAAAGAGGACCACCAGCACACCACCCACGATCCGTCCGAAAAGGTCGGTCGGGATCAGGTTAGACGCGGCGATGGCGGCCACCAGGCCAAGGCTGCCCAATAAGACAAAGGGAATGGGGATATCGCGATCGGTCCGCGGGGTCTGGGAAAGTGACGCGGACAACCCGTTGCCTTCCGCGGCGGCTCTCCGATTCCTCTCCGCCCGCAGCTGCCGAAGCTTCCCGAGATCGAGGCGAAGATCAACGGCAGCGCATTGAGCATACTGAGGATGCCGCCGGCCGCAACGGCCCCCGCACCGATGTATCGAACGTACTGGCTCGAGATCTGCGCCGGGCTCAGCTCGCTGATTCGCTGCTGACCGGGCGGCAAGACGTTCGGTAGACCTTCGCCGAAATAAGCGATCATCGGCGTGAGCATGAGCGCCGCGAGCAGGCTGCCGCCAACCATCACCGAGGCGATCCGCAGCCCGATGATGTAGCCGACTCCAAGGAGCGCCGGGTCCGACTCCAGCGAGACCACCGCCTTGTTGTACCCCGAGATCCCGCCAATCGGCTGGTCCCATTGCTCGGGCCAGAGCTTCAGTGCCTTCCGAAGTATCTGGAAAACAGCCCGATCCCGAAGCCCAGGAACACCATCCTGGCGTTCGAGCCGCCGTGCTCGCCGACGATCAAGACCTTGGCGCAGGCGGTCCCCTCCGGGTAAGGCAAAACGCCGTGCTGCTTGACGATGAAAGCCTTACGCAACGGGATCATCATCAGGATGCCGAGCAAACCGCCCAGGACAGCCACGAGCATGACCCGCGACCATTCGAGCTCGTAGCCCAGGAGCATGAGAGCGGGCATGGCCGCTCCCACGCCAAAAGCAATTGACTCGCCCGCCGAGCCCGCGGTCTGCACGATGTTGTTCTCGAGGATCGTGGCCCGCCTGGTTCCAAAGGCCCGCGAGATGCCCCGAAAGATCGTGATCGACAACACGGCCACCGGTATCGACGCCGATACCGTCATGCCAACCTTGAGGAACAGATACAGCGACGAGGCCCCGAAGATGACGCCCAGAACGGTCCCAGCGCCACGGCCGAGAACGACAGTTCCGTCAGCTCGGCCGTGTCTGGGACATAGGGCCTGAAGGCGCTGTTCTGGGGTTCGCCAGAAACGGGGGTCGAGGTGGTCTGGGACGACATTTCCTCGGGCTCTCCATCGAGGGGCAAAGGGTGGCTTGCTGGTGAACCGGCTAACTTACCGCCCGGAGCGACCGGCGCATAGAGCGTGGCCTGGAGCGCTCGGTCTCAGAGCGAAGACCCCGGCGCCGCGGCCGATAGCAGCGTCTCTTGCTCCAGGCGATTCTTGACCTCGGAGAACCGGTTGACGATGTCTCTGAGCACGTCGATCATGCACTGGCCGGCATCGACCTCGTAAATGATGTCGAGTGGATAAAAACTCAAGGTCTTGTATGTTTCTTCATAATAAGTGTTCAATCGGCGACGGATCACCTCTTCGTTCATGTCGTCGAGCCGGTTGTCGTGCAAGGCCCGAACCTTGAGCCGCTCCATCGCCAGCTTCGTGTTCTCGATTCGCAGGTGAAAGATCTGCACGACATCAAGGATGGAGTCAAGCTGTTCGGCCTGGGCATAGGTGCGAGGCAAGCCGTCGAGAATAAGGGTGTGCTGGTCGTGCTGAAGAACTTCCTGCATCTCGAGGATCTGGAGGTGATGCTTGAAGATCCTTACGGTCAGCTCGTCGGGAACCATCAAGCCTTGCGAGGTATACTTTTCGATCTCGCGTCCGAAGCGACCTCGCTTGGGGATCCGCCGAAAAATATCTCCCATGGAAATGTGCACCAGGTCGGGAAGCCGGCCCAGCACGGCACCCTGGGTGCCCTTGCCGCTGCCGGGCATGCCGAACAAGAGATGGGTACGATACCTTGCGCTATGGTCGTCCATGTTTTCGAGCCTCCCGGAAATGGCGGTCGTGGCCTGACCTTCAGGGTTCAAAGATAGTGCGACTTCGTGAGTTCGGACTTCGCTCGACTTGCGCTCGATCGACGGTCCAGGCACGTCCAGATGATGGGGGGTCCTCGCCAGTCAAACATGGGCCGTCGTCGAGTGTGCCTTTATCTTTCTCATTCCCTCGCCTGGGAGCAAGACGTTGCAAGAAACTCGCATGCTCTTACTTCGCCACGCCGAGACCTCGGCACCTGACATTTTCCACGGCGCCGAGTCGGACATCGGTCTCAGCGCCTGGGGAGAAAAACAGGCTGTCCTGCTCGCCGACCACTTGCGATCGAGGAAGCCCGATGCTCTTTACTGCTCGGCGATGCGCCGGGCAATCGCCACGGCCGAGCCGATCGGCCGAGCCTGCGCATTATCGCCGACGATCATACCATCACTGCATGAGCGAAGAATAGGCCCCTTGAGCGGGTTATCGCGTGACGAAGGCTGGGCGATCTACGCGGAATCACGCAGACGCTGGATGGCCGGCGAGCTCGAATCCACTCACGAGGGGGGAGAATCGTTCGCCGATATTCGCCGCCGCGTGCTCCCCTTTTTCCAGGAATTGCCCGTCCGCCATCCGGGAAAAACCATCGTCGTCGTCGCTCATGGGGTGGTGATCCGGGTCGTCCTTCTGAGCCTGATCGATAATCTCGAGGCCGGCGATTTCGATCGCATCGCCATTGATTTCGCCTCGATCAACGACCTGAGCTACGATGGCCAAAGATGGCAAGCGCACACGCTCAACCAACTGGTCGCCGCCTCGCCGGGGCGGCCCGTGGCGTGAGAACCAGTCGCCCTGCGCCTCACGCCGCCGCCTCGGGAGCAGCGCCGCCGCCGTTCTTGAGCGCCTCCCATTCCTCCCACGTGTAGAGCACTTCACGCGGCTCGCCGCGCTTGAACTCTCCCACGATGCCGTCTTCGGCCATGAAGTCAATCAGCCGTGCCGCGCGGCCATAGCCGATGCCCAGGGCGCGTTGCAATAGCGAGCAGGAACCGCGGCCCTCGCGGATGACGATCTCGATGGCCGGCTCGTAAAGCTCGTCTCGCTCCTTGAGCGCCGCGCCTTTTTCCTTGCCCGAGGCGCCCCCGCTCACCTGGTGCTGGATGACCTCGCGGCTGAACTCGACGGGGTACCGTTCCAGGTATTGGCAGACCCGCTTGAGTTCGTTGTCGGCCACAAAAGTCCCTTGCGAGCGGATGATCTGCGATGTGCCGGGGACCAGGAAAAGCATGTCACCGTGGCCCAGCAAGCGTTCGGCGCCCATTTCATCAAGGATCACGCGGGAGTCATTGCGGCTGGCGACCTTGAACGAGATGCGCGAGGGCATGTTGCCCTTGATGAGGCCGGTCACTACGTTGACGATCGGCTTCTGAGTGGCCAGGATCAGGTGCATGCCCACGGCGCGGGAGAGCTGAGCCAGGCGGACAATATGCTGCTCGACTTCCTTGGGAGCCGTCATCATCAGGTCGGCCATCTCGTCGGCGACGATCACAATATAGGGCATGTAAGTTGGAATTCGCTTTCGCTCTTCGTCATCCTCGGGACGCATCCGCTCGTAGATTTCCGTGGCCCCGAGCTGGTTGTAGGCCTGGATGTTTCTCACCTCCGCCCGCCGCAAGAACTCGTATCGTTCGTCCATCTTCTCGCAGGCCCAGGCCAGGATCGTCTCGGCTTTCTTCATGTCGATGACGACCGGATGCATCATGTGCGGGATCTTCTTGTACTGCGTCAACTCGACCTTCTTGGGGTCGATGAGAATCATCTTGACCTCGTCGGGGCACTTGGTCATGAGGATCGACAGGATCATGGCGTTCAGGCAAACGGATTTGCCGGTACCCGTGCTGCCGGCCATGAGTAGGTGAGGCATGTCAGCCAGGTCGAAGACCAGGGGCGTTCCTTTGACGTCCTTACCCAGGAAAAGTGGGATCTTATAGTCCTTGGAGGTGCTCTCGACGGACCTGATCACCTCGCCCAACCGGACCATGCTGCGATGGTCATTGGGGACCTCTATGCCGACAGTGGTCTTGCCGGGAATCGGCGCCACGATCCGCACACTCGGCACGGCCAGGGCAATCGCCAGGTCGTCGGCCAGACTCATGATCCGCGACACGCGCAGGCCCGCCTCGAGCTCGATCTCGAACTGGGTGATGACTGGGCCGGTATCGATCTGAACCACGCGTACCTGATAGCCGAAATCCAGCAGCGTTCGCTCCAGCAGCATGGCGCGGGCGGCGATCTTGGTCTCGTGCTCCTGGATCGGGAACGGAGCGGGGGGTTCCAGAAGCTCGATCGGAGGAAGTTGATAAGGCGCGTTGGGATCGACCAGGTGCGGAACGAGAACGGAGTGCGCGGCCGGTTGCGTTTGAGGCTGTCCAGCCGTGTCGTGTGCCCAGAAGCCAGCGGAACGCTCAACGTCCGCGGAGGCCTGAGGCCTTGGTCCAGCCAGGGCGGCACGAGCGGCGATCGGCTCGGCCACCGGGGTTTTGGCGGGCCAGGGCGCGGGCACGGCTGGAAGGGCCAGGCCCCCCGCGGCCGGCTCGGGCGCGTCGTGTCTGCTTCGCTTCCTTGCCAGGCCCCATCGCAGCCACGCCGCAAGTTCCCGGAGCGGCCAGGTGAAGAGCACGTCAAGGCAGAGAGCCAGTCCCGAGAGCCCGGCCGCTCCCAGGAAGAGCAGCATCCCATACGGGCCGAAATGGCTCGAAAGAATCGTGGCGGCCAGCGCCCGGCGTAGCCACCGCTGCCCACCGGCGGGCTAGGCCTGATGCCAGGCACGAAGTTGTGCAAAAGCGCTGCCGACACGATGACGACCAACCCGAAGCCGAATGAGGGCCCCAGCCGATCGGGCACGTTGCGGCGAGCCGCGACCAGGATGTTGAGCGCGGCCAAAGACAGCACGATCAGCCACGACGACCAGCCCAGGCTGAGAAAAAGCACATGGGCCAGAGTCGCACCCACGGGCCCGCACGGGTTTGACAACTGGAGAGATTCGTTGACCGGCTCAGCGCCGGAGCCGGGCGCGTCGGCCGGATCATATCCCACCAGGCTGAGCGCGAGAAAAACATTCAGCAGCAAGAAAATCAGTGCCGGCGCCGAGCGCAAGACGCTGTCGAACAAGCATGGATTCCCCCGAAGCGCAGGCGCGATCGCCCAGCGCGGCCCCGGCCGGCTCACGCGAGTGGCATCCGGAGCATCACGCGCCTTCTACTCTTCGGCAGGGAATGCCCATGCCCTTGCGGCCCCAGCGACCCCATCTGGGGGACGGCCGGGCGGCCTTCCTCAATCTGTCCACTGGGTAAGATCGACCGTTCCGCCGTCGACCTCCACCTCCTCGGTCAGCTCCTTCGTCTGCAATTTGCCCGACATATCGAGATAGATCTTGTCCTGCATGATCTCCTGGATCACCAGGGCCATCTTGTCAACCCCGCGCATGTCCACCAGCGCCGGGCGCCCTGGTTGAGCGCGATCATCCGCTTCTGGATCAACGTCGAAAGCTTGAACCGGCCGCCAACCTTGTTGACGATCTCTTCTTCCTTCAACTCTTCAATCATCTTTGCTCCAGTCTCCGCAGCCGTGCCTCGAACAGGACGGTCGGCCAGTCCGTCGACGGATCGAGTCAAGGTCATCATTGACGATTTGACATCATAGTCTATTGGAGTGATCGCGTTCCCGGCGGGCGTTCAGGAGGCGTCGCTGGATCGTGGCCTCGTCCTCGGTTCCCCGGGCGCGGATTCGTTCCTCGAGTACGTCCAGGCCCGGGACATCGACGAAAACGAAAAGGGCCGTGGGAGCCTTTCGCCGGAGTTGAAACGCACCCTGCACTTCGATCTCCAGGATGGACGCACGTTCACTGCGGCCATCGCCGCGCGACAGGATCGGCTGGAGTTCCGTAGGAATAGGCGTGGACTTCGGCCGACTCGGGCAAGTAGGCCGGGCTCTCATCAAATTCAGTCTGTGAGAGAAAAAAGTAATCGCGTCCAGGAAGTTCACCGGGCCGGGGCAGTAGAGTCGTGCCGAGACCGAAACCGCCGGCGCCAGCCGAACCACTCGAGCAGCCGCCTCAGCAGCGTGCTCTTTCCCGACCCCGATGGTCCGGAAAGCACGATCAGTCGGCCTGGCAGTTGCGTCCAATCGGCGTCCTCCACTCAGTTACCTCTTGGATCCTGACCCGGAAAGGACTCATTCATTCCACATTCTGCACGAGTTCCCGTATCTTTTCCAGAAGACCTTTGATTTCCACCATGTTGCGGCTGATCTCGACGTCGCTGGCCTTGGAGCCGATCGTGTTGACCTCACGCCCCATCTCCTGCACGACGAACTCGAGCTTCCGCCCCGCGCTGATCTCTCATCGATGATTTCCGAACTGGGCCAGGTGGGCTCGCAGCCGGACGATTTCTTCGGAAATATCGCTGCGATCGGCCAGGATGGCCACCTCGCGAATCAGGTCCTTGGCGTCAACTGTCACCCCCTGGTCGCGCACCAGCGACTGCACACGCTCGGTGAGCCGTTTCTGGTACGATTGCACCACGATCGGACCCGGTTGGCGATCACGGCAAGCTGGTCGTCGATCGCTGGCCAGCGAACTCAGCTCCCTCCCATCAACTGACCTTCGTGGGTGCGGGCCGCCTCCAGGCGGTAGAGCACCTGGCTCACCACACCGGCGATAGCCGGCCAGTCTTCGTGCGGGCTCGCTGCTGGCTGTGGGACGCAGTTTCCTCGACAACGCCCGGCAAGACCAGTAAAGAGCCGAGATCCCGGGCACCGCCACCGCCGCCGCACACAGGCAGCCGCCCTCCGGCCCTCGATCGCGATGACTTCCAGCGCCGCGGTATTCAACCGGTAATCCTCGGCCTGCCGGGGACGGTCGATACCCATGCTGATCTGAACGGTCCCCCGCCTTATCCGCTCGCGGACCAGATCCCTCGAGCTCCGCCTCAATAGGCCGTGTAGGGCTCGCTGATCTTGGCCGAAAGCTTGAGATGCCGGTTATTGACCGTTCGCACTTCCACTTGAATCGACCATCGCTGGTCTTGAAAGCACCGGCGGCCTCTCCGAGATACCTGTCATGCTGAGCAACACGGCGACCTCGACCTTGGAGAATGCCGTCGTAAGTTGGTTTCGAGGGCGTCACTTGCTCTATCGTGCCCGGGCTTTCGGGCAACGTGGCCGATCTGGGAATCGCGGGAACGCTCGTTGGCGAC
>CAWFAF010000024.1:0-13772 GCA_963813575.1 uncultured Planctomycetaceae bacterium | reverse complement strand
ACCACAGGTTTTTTAGTCCGGATACGGCACGGTACTTGTACATCGGCCGCGAGTCTTTCGTTCGGGCATCCTCGACGACCTTCACAGGATCGCTATCAGCCGATGTAGCCGGCGCAGCGACTGGTGTGAACGCGTGATGAGTTCGTCCGAGTCCTGCCCGCGCCCACGTGCACGATGTTCCTTGGTGGCTCGGAAAGTGAGGCTTTCATCATCGCCGGGCAGTCCCAGCCCGGAGTCGCTACCGGAAGAGGTGGGAAGCAGGGAAACGGACTTGCAAGCTGTTGCCAAAGACTTCGGCTTTGAAGCCGGTCTCCCCGGAACGCCCCACCTTGGCGTCAAAACGCCCGCGTACCATGGAATGCCATAACGCATCATCGAGGCGGCGGGAATTGGCTTTTCCTTACCCGCCTTCGTCCTTTGCAAGCGGAAGCCGTAAGGGGAACTCTTCGATTCGCGCGCAGGAGCAAACCCGATCTCGTCACGGCTGGCTCAGCAAGATCGTGTGCTTATGCGCGTTCGCGATTCATGGAACTTAACTAAGAGTGGGCCTGTGGGCGAGTGTCGGTGCTTTGATCAGGATGCGGTTATTCCAGACATAGGGAATGCCAGCCAGTGAAATCGATGGTAAGGGCGGAACGACCCGAGTTTGCCCGCGAAATACCGACTGAAGGTCCCTCTTCGTCTTGGCTTTCTGCTTCGCAGACTTTGCACGCTTCGAAAGACGTTCTGCCCGCGCTTGGTTTCGTGCAAGCCATGGTCGAAACCTCCGACGTTTTCTCTGGCTGCGCCGGCTTTCCACGTCGAAGTTTTCGAATATGCGTCGAGCTCGATCTTTCGCACTTGTTCCCGCGTTAGATCTAGTTCGATTCCAACCTCGTTGAGCGTCATCGGCCCCTCATTATCGAGTCCGAAGCGCATGGACAGAACGACTCGTTCGCCGGCCTCCAGACACTCCATGCGTGACGCCAACAAAACCTGATCCTCTAAGATTTCGATCGCTCGTTCCGCTGACACGCAGCGATCGGACGATTCGATGGGTGACCATCGACCCACCTCGCGCACTACGACGGTCTCCAGTTTCAGTCGACGAGCGTGCTGAGCCTTTGATACGAGGATTTTCTGCGATTCACTCAACCCGAGCGAAAGTGCCACTTCCTCGAAGCTCGGCGTTCGACCGAGTTCACCCAGAGACCGTTCGGCTTTCCTCCATTTGCTTAACAAGGCCTTTACATGTGAAGGCACTCGAATCAAAGACGTCGAGTTGAAGATTGCCTCGCGAATTGCCTGTTTGATCCAAAAGCTGGCATAGGTGCTGAAACGCGTTCCGTAACGTGGTTCATATTGCTCCGCGGCGTGAATCAGGCCAATGTTTCCCTCCCCGATCAAATCGTCAAGGAGCACGCCTCGTCCTGTGAAATCAAGCGCGATTTTCACTACCAGTCGCAGGTTGGCCTCGATCATCCGATTCAATGCGTCTTTCTCGCCACGGGCAATCGCGGCGGCGAGCGCCACTCGTCCTCAGCCGTGAGGAGCGTCACTTCCTTGGCAACCCGAAAATACATTTTCATCTGGTCCTGATCGACACTGCTAATTCCAGTGCATTTCATCGAGAATGCCTCCTCCACGACTCCGCCAAAATAGGCGGTATAAATCCCGACGCCCCCTTCGGCTTCGGCTTTACGCAACCTGTCGCCTGCATCGAAGCGAAATGTTGTATCGCTCGCGCAATTCGCCCCCCCGGCGCAATTCGCGGAGTTCTCGATGCTTGGACGCACGCAAATACGCCACGGGTGGTCCTCTCCACGTGGACCATTCATCCAAGGGCAGTTGCTTGAGCCCATTGCCTCATCCCAAGTTGCAATCGCGGCTCAAAACCGGCACAAAAGTCGAATCTCGAGTCGACTTTCAGGCGCATCCACGATTCAGGGATACCATCGCCTTTGTGTGCACCCGGTACCGCAATTAGCCTTTCGCTCTGGTCGCAACTCCCAGGCGGAATATCCCTTCAAGCGATTTGATCGAATGTCAACCCGTGCAGTGCCGTAGCAAACCACCGCCGACGTTTGAAGACGTGCTTCGCCCGATGATTCCCTCACCCCGGACAGCAACGGACCGCTCGGGATCTGACATCCACGTAGCGAGTCAAGCCCCGGGAGCGAATTCACACCGAAACTCGCCCCGCAGCACGCAATTGCGAGAACCCTCTTCGTTTCATTCTTCACTTCAGCCGAGCATGTTTGGCATCGAACGACTGAGAGCGAAACAGTTCCGCTCGGAAGCGGTTAATTCCCAAAGGTGGGCTTCCCTGCGTTGGTATCTCGCTGCGAAATCAAGACCGAGACGTCGTGGCAACCAATCGCCAAGAAACCCACCTGGGATTTACTCGAAGAGGCTATCGTTGCAATTTCATCCGAATCGGAGACGTCAACCAGGTCCCGCTGGCCCCGAAGGAGGGGCTAAAGGAGGGTCAATGGAGGATTATCGCCCGGATACGGGGGAAGCGGTGGCTCGGGTTCGGGAGGCGGATCATCATCGTCGCTTTGAGCCGAAGGCAGAACCACCGTCGTGTTGAGCACGCCGACTACCGACGTCGTCGTCGGGCTGAGTTTGACTTCGAGCCTTTCTAGGGAATCGAAACTCATTAGTGAGAGAGATGGTCGCATAAGCTCTATCCTCTTCTTTATAACGGGGAATACGGGAAGCCCCGCAACACCGCACTGTCTGGAGCCCCACTTAATATGATCTGCAAATACAGGATTCTTGTTGCATAAACTTTGGAATTATTCTCGTACGCGTGATTCCGCTGTGCTGCTTCGATTCTCGGCGCAGTCGGTGCTGACCGACTCAGTGATACGGTTCGGGCAGGTGGCGGCGATATCCCGCAAGCCTAAATCATTACTCTGCCGCCACTTCGGCTAAATTCAGACCGGGCTCCTTTATACGTGGGGAGTAGAAGCACCGCCACGCGAGCCGTGTCCGAGTAGGAATCTCGGCCGTAGCACAATGCCAACCGCGTTTTGGCACTGCGTGCGAATTCACTTGGCTATCGGCGATTGTAAATCTCGCCCCCCCGCCATGTGACTTGACGGCGAAATGGCAATTGGGTTGGACGACGAAGAGAGGCGGCCGCCGAAAAGCCAGCGCGCAGCCACCCGGGCCTGAGTTCAGGCCGAATGAGGCGGGTGGGGCGGTCGAGTGTCCGCAAGATTTCCTCCGCAGCGAGGTATCCGCTTCGAACGGCCCCTTCCATCGTCGCTGGCCAGCTCGTGTTCGGTCCAATCTCCGGCGAGAATTAGCCCGTCGACGGTGTTTGCTGCGGAGGGCGAAGCGCATCCACGCCCGGCCTCGACGGCAAAAGTGGCCCCGTGTTCCACGACGACCCACGATCTCAACAAATTGGCTGTCTCTGACAGCCGGCCACATCTCGGCCAGTTCCGCCAGGACCGCATCGCGAATCGCAGTCTTTTCGAGACCCAAGAGTCATATGACGCGCTGATGACCAGCTTGCAGATACTGGCCTGCACTGCCAGTGTCCGGCACCGTGCTCCGTCACCCGTGCTAAGACGTCTGATTCATGCCGCGGCACGCCGCGCCCTTGGATCGCCGTATGGTTGAACACCCACTGGATCAATCGCCCAGGCGTGACCACGTGGTCGAACGGGCAAACCGGCCTGTCGAACCAAAGGTGGACGCCCGTTATCGGCGACGGCACGAAGAAACTCGAGACATTCGAGCGCGGGAATCCGCGCACGCAACGGCTCGGGAACCAGGGGCAGCACTCTATCGAAGGGAACAGCGAGAACGACGAAGTCCGCGGCTGATCGATTCGCCGGACCGTAGCGTAACGCCAGCAAGCCGAGCCATCCTCGTCCATGTCGATTATTCGAACGCCAGTCTTTAAATGAACCGTGACGCCTTGATCGCGAAGCCAGCTCTCCAGTCGCGTGCCGTAGAGCTCACCGAGTGGGACCAGCGGAAGTTCGAGCTGAAACCCGTCGCGATTGCGAAGGAAACCGTCGAGGAATACCTTTCGAGCATAAGCCGACATCCATCTGTCCGATCCGCTCGTTCAACGCCGAAACCAGCACCGGTCTCCCAGAACAGCTTGATGACGCGGTGACTTTGCCCGTGCCGAACCAGCCAGCTCTCGAACGACTCGCCTGGTTGCTCGTCGCGAAAGCACGCCAGCCGCGCCAGGCCGTACGCCAAGCTGCAACTTTTCACGAGCGCTCAAGAAGTGGGCTCGCAGAAAACTGCCAGCAAGGTGGAATGGCGCAGGCGCCCAGCCCGCGCGGAAACCGCGAGACTCTTCCGTTGCGATCGAGGAGACACCAGCTCTCGCTCGCGTCGAAACAACGTGTCGATCCCGACCCGACGGCAGAAGTCCGCGAGATTCGTGCAGCAAGCCATACTGACGTGCTGGCAATTGTCCACGAGCTCCCCGGTCGCCGGATCTTGAAACGAGCTCGCTCGACCTCCTAGCCTGGGCCGGCTCTCGAGGAGCGTCAGCCGCAGGCCTCGATTCACCAAAGCTCGAGGCGACCGCCAGCCCCGCGAGCCCGCCGCCCACGATCACGATATGCGGAGGTGGGGGAATCGTCGTCATTTCAGTGGTACGGTCGACTCGCGGTAATCGGACGCTGCGGATCGAGCGTCCGGCTTGAATCTGGTGACGCCAATCCGACCTGCAAGCGCTCGCAGCACGACAACCGCTTTTCGCCACTTCGGCAAAGACACGCGACCGTCCAGCACGTTGTAATTCCGGCCACGATTTCATCAAGCAAGCCCCGATAAGTACCGACGATCGTCAGAAAAACCGGCCTGCCTACTGAGGCGATGAGCGGAGTGAGCTGGCGCGCCTCGTCGTAATACTCAAACGCACGCTCTGCCTGGAACGCGAGCAGCGCAGCGCAGACGGTCGCCGGGCGGACCAGTCGACTGTCAACTCAACGGGCGCCACACCGAAACGCTCCAGGTCTTCTGACGGCAAGTAGATCCGACCGTTGCGGGCATCGTCTCGCACGTCGCGAATGATGTTGGTCAACTGAAGGGCGAGACCACAATTCTCGGCGAGTCTCTCGGCTCGTCCCCCTTCGCGATCGATAGCCCCAGATGTGCAGGCAGCACAAGCCGACGACCGACGCGACATGATAGCAATATTCAGCCAGCTCTGCGAACGTCGCGTAAACCGCGCGGTTCGAATGTCCATCGACACACCTTCGATCACCTCATGCAGGAGATGTGCCGGAATCCCGTGCCGCGCGATCGTGTCGGCCAGCGCCGGCAGGCCCGGCCACTGACTCTCCCGCCCTGCGAGCGCCGTCGTCGAGCTCGAGCCGCCACGCCTCGATCGCTTCGCGCCTTCCAAGTCAGGCGACACCCGCTTCGTCGGCCAGATCATCCGTGTGTCGTAAGAAAGCGTAAAGCGCACACATCGACCGCCTTCGCGAACGTGGCAAAAGCATGAACGCATAAAAAAAATTCCGCGCTTCCTTTCGTGACAATTCCGTGCAAAAGCGATAACTCGATCGGAGCGCGAGAGTTGTGCTCACCACGCATCCTCCATGCGAGATCGAGACGCAGCTATTGGAGGCGCAACTGATCGCCGCCTCTGGTGACGTATTCGCCAACGCATGCCATCCCTCCAGCTAACCCGTCGATGCACCGTGCGCACCGATGGAACCCATCCATTGTGCCACGACCGCTTTCCCGACCAGCCGAAGCTTGGTCCAGCGCGTCAGCCGCGGACGGCCGGAAAGCACGTCGAATCCTCTCGCCTCAATCGCGTCAAGAATGGCCAATCCGCCTCGCGAGAAGAAGTCGACGTCGATGGCCAGCGCGCGTGGCATTCGATCGACTAGCGCCTCGTCCCGCTAAGAATAGTTCCCTCGCCCGATCGACCTGGAACTCCATCAGACGGGCGAAAGCCGGCGTGAAAATCCCGCTTCGCAATTCCGACTCGAGACAGCCAAATCGGATCCGGTCTTCGCGCGGCAAATAGATCCGCCGATCGCAAGGTCGCGAGCCACATCTTGCCAGAAATTGGCTAGTTGAAGTGCCGGTGCACGTTGAGTCGGCCATGCGAGCGTTTTCCGGTGTAAACACGCCGGCGACATGAAGGATCAAGTGCCCGACCGGATTGGCCGACCGCTTACAGTAGTCGAGCAACTGCTCGAAAGTCTGGTATTCAGTGACGGTCTGGTCTTGCTCGAACGCTGAGATCAGCAGCTCGAATGGCTCGATCGGAATTCGTATCGCTCGACCGTCTCCCAGAGTGCCGATCATGACCGGATGGCGTCTCTCGCCCGCGATACATCGCCCTGAGTTCGCCGCGCCACCAGGAGAGGAGCTGAAGCGACTGCTGCGGGTCGCCGACTTCGTCGCCCAGATCGTCGGACCACCGGCAGAAAGCATAGATGCTCTGGAACGCAGATCGGTACTCGCGCGGCGTCAGCCAGGTTACGACGCTGAAATTCTCGTAATGCTCTCTTGTCAGCCGCGCACAGTACGCCAGTGCCTCGTCGCGCGAGAGACACTCCGATGCACCAGGCCCGAACCGGCGAAGCTCGTCGGCGAATGCCATGAATGCACGTCTCTTCTTCTCGCAGCGGCTAGGGCTAGTGTAGGCCCTGAACCACTTCGGAGCCTAACGAACACCAACACGTATTGTCCAGCTACACTAGTATTTTAGGTAACCGACATCTGCACTCTGTTCGAGAACCAAATTCAGGTACTGGCATTCAATCGGATAATCTCGGCATAATACGCACATTTTCAGGAACGATCCCTGCGAACCACGGAGGCTTTGACGCCATGACGAGCGCCCTCGCACAGATCGAATTTCCTCTCGGCCAAACGGAAGCTTTTCAAGAATTGCTGCTCGCGGGTAGGCCGCAAGATCCGGCAAGATTCCGCCCGAGCTGATGGTCAGCCACGTGCTCGCTTGCGTACCCACCTCAAGAATGGCCCACCCGAGTCGATGCGATGGAAGCCGTTCTGCGCCGATTCGAGTCGATCCGCCGGGACAACCTGCGGGTCGAGGCGCGGCCGGCCGAGGGGCGGCTTGCTCGGCTTATATGTCACCCGCCGCACCGGATCGGGGTCGCGACCTTATCGCACGGTCTTGCTCGGCGTCGATCCGATCGAGGGCTCGTTGCGACTGCCCCGATTTCCTCAAGAACTCGCTCGGGACTTTGCAAACATGTCCTGGTGGTGCTGGAACACCTTCACGCACGTCCGCGGCTGCTTCAGCAAGCGACAAGGAACAAGAATGGAGCGACTCGACCCTTCGAAGCGGCCTTCGCTGGCATCCCCATCCGCCCGCTCACCGGCATCGGCGATTGGCTGGATCGGGTCCAGTGGAACAGGCGACTTCGATGCCGCCAAAGCACGGCTCGTCGCGCGTCGCACAGGCAGCTCGGTGGTTTCGCTCGACCCAGGACGGCGGTGCTACGCTTGAAGAACAGTTTCCCGGACAAGCCCGCCCGCCGGCTCGAGCTCGTCGAAGACCTGCTGAAGATCTTCCCGCTGCGCACCGGGATCACTTCACGACCCTGCGCTGCGCAGCCTGCTCGAAATCGAGCGCAGGCGGCTCAAGCCGATCGTCGAACACGCGCATCGGCGCTGGCGAGATTCGCGACGCGATCAAAGGGCTCAAGCGCCCGCTCTATCCCTATCAGCGCGAAGGCGTCGATCGCTTCCTGGCCGCGGGTCGCCTGCTGCTCGCCGACGACATGGGGCTTGGGAAAGACCGCCCAGGCGATCGCCTGCTGCAATATCCTGCGGCACACCGGCCGCATCCGCCGCGGGCTGATCATCGCGCCGGCCAGCCTCAAGCCTCAGTGGGCTCGCGAGTGGGCGATCTTCTCCGACTTGCCCATCCATGTCGTCGACGGCACTCCCGACGAACGGCAGGCCGCGTACACCGCTCCGCAAGGAGGGTTTCCTCATCATCAATTACGAGCAACTCCTCCGCGACCTGGAGATCGTCCGCCGCTGGGATCCCGACCTGGTCGTGCTCGACGAGGCGCAGCGGATCAAGAACTGGGCGACCAAGACGGCCCTCTCCGTCAAAGGCTTGACGCCGCAGTATCGCCTCGTGCTGACCGGCACGCCGATGGAAAACCGGATCGACGAGCTGGCCTCGATCGTCGAGTGGGTCGACGACATGGCGCTCGAGCCCAAATGGCGGCTTGCCTCGTTGCACTCCATCCGCGCCGACGGCCGCCGGGAGGTCGTCGGCGCCCGCAACCTCGACACCATTCGCGACCGGCTGCAGCACTGCATGGTGCGCCGCGTCCGCCAGGATGTGCTCGACCAGCTTCCGTCGCGAACCGACACCCGCGTGCCGGTCGAAATGACCGAAGCGCAGATGTCCGCCCACGACGACCTGAACCAACCGATCGCACAGCTCGTCCAGCGCTCGCTCAAGCGGCCGCTGACTCAGGCCGAGTTTCTCAAACTGATGAGCCTGCTCACCACCCAGCGGATCATCTCCAACGGGATGGCCCAGCTCCAGTTCGAGGACCTCTGGCCGACGATCCGCGACCGCCGTCCCGATGAAAGCCTGCTCCAGGGTCTCTCCGCACCCAAGCTGATCGAGCTGCGCCAGCTCGTGCGGCAGATCGTGCTGGAGCAGGGCCGCAAGATCGTCGTCTTCAGCCAGTGGCGGCGAATGCTCTCGCTGGCGCACTGGGCGGTGAGCGACCTGCTTGGCGACAACGGCCTTCGCGCCGGCTTCTTCACCGGCGCCGAAGGCCAGCGCCGCGCGCACTCAGAACATCGTCGAGTTCCACGATGATCCCGACTTCCGCATCCTCTTCACCAGCGATGCCGGCGGAGTCGGCTTGAACCTGCAGCGCGCCGCCAACTGCGTGATCAACCTCGAGCTCCCCTGGAACCCGGCCGTGCTCGAGCAACGGATCGGCCGGATCTACCGCCTGGGCCAGAAGCTGCCGATCGACGTCTACAACCTGGTCTGCGAGCAGGGCATCGAATCCCGCATCGCAGCGATCGTCGGATCCAAACAGGCGTTCTTCAAAGGCCTCTTCGACGGCGAGAGCGACTCGGTTCAGTTCGAGCAGTCTTCGAGCTTCCTGGCGAAGGTCCAGAAGCTCTACGAGCCGGCGACACTCGACCGCGTCGCCTCCGCCGGCGATGCCGCGGATCACGACCCCGACGCGAGCGACGCCGATATCGACGATCGAGATCGCAGATCCGTTCGACGAACTGATCGAGGCGGCCGACGAGTCGCAGGATCAGACGACCGCCGCAGCCACAAACGGTGCCCTTTCCGCCTCGGCACCCTCGCCGCCTTCAGGCCGAGCCACTCGCCAGCATTCGAGCGCGAACGGAACCGTGCCTGCCGCCGTGGCAGCACTTCCTTCGGCAGCGGAAGTGCGCGAATTCTTCTCGCAGCTCCAGGTCCGCCGTGCCCCGAGCGGCAACGTCGTGATCGAGGCCCCCCCCGAGGCCGCATCGACCCTAGGAGCCCTGTTCGAAGGGATGGCGGCCCTGCTCCAATCCGTCGCCGGAAACAACAGCTGAACCGCAACGCCTGAAGCGGGCAACCACACTCGGTGACGCTTTCTGCACGCCGTGCTGTTACCCTTCCGCTCGAAGTCCCCGGCGACGGGTTGCGAACCCGGCCGCAGCAACGGCATGCTGAATGAGTTGCCGGCGCCGACGGGAAGTAATCTTGGCTCGACGCACGTGACTGCCGCATTCGGGTCGTCACTCGATCCAACATGCTGAGACGCTCGAACTCGCCGTCCTCACCCTCGGAGTCTCCACCATGGACCGTCGTGAGTTTTTCCGCCGATCTGCTCTGGCCGGCTACGGGCTCGATGCTTCTGAGCGGCGGTTCCTGCCAGTGCTCGGCCCCCTTCGGCAAACGAGAAGGTGCGATTCGCGTGCATCGGCGTGGGCGGCAAGGGAGACAGCGACACCAACGACGCAGGCGCTCACGGCGAGATCGTCGCTCTCTGCGACATCGACAGCAACGTCCTCGACGAGATGGGCAAAAAATACCCCAAAGCGAAAAAGTACTTCGACTATCGCAAGATGCTCGAGGACATGGGAGACAAGATCGACGCCGTCACCGTCAGCACGCCCGACCATAGCCACGCCCCGGCGAGCGTGATGGCCATGCGCATGGGCAAGCACTGCTTCTGCCAGAAGCCGCTCACCTGGTCGATCGAGGAAGCGCGACTGATGCGCACGCTCGCGGCCGAGAAAAAGCTCTGCACCCAGATGGGCAACCAGGGCACCGCCGAGACCGGTTTCCGCGAGGGCGTCGAGCTCATCCGAGCCGGCATTCTCGGGCCGATCAAGGAGATCATGGTCTGGACCAATCGCCCGATCTGGCCGCAGGGAATGGGCCGTCCCAAGGAAACGCACGGAATCCCCAATCACGTCCGCTGGTATGAATTCCTCGGCCCCGCCCCCGATCGCCCCTATCATGCTGACTACCAGCCGTTCAAATGGCGCGGATGGCTCGACTTCGGCACCGGCGCCTCGGGCGACATGGCCTGCCACACCATCAATATCGCCTGCATGGCTCTCGAGCTCTTCGACCCCGAATCGGTCGAGGTCGTCGATACCTCCGGCATCGTCGATCACGAAAGCTATCCGGTCTGGTCGATCATCCGCACCCGGTTCGGTTCGCGGAACGGCCGCGGTCCCGCTGACCATGACCTGGTTCGACGGCGGCGAGAAATTCCCCAGCGACAAGAAGATCGTACAAGGAACATCTGCACGGCCTTGAAGTTCCCGAGAGCGGCCTGCTGCTTGATCGGCGAGAAAGGATCGTTCTTCTCCAAGAACGACTACGGCGCCGAGCACGTGCTGCTCCCCAAGGACAAATTCAAGGACGTCGAGAAGCCCAAGCCCACGCTTGCCACGCTCGCCGGGCCACTTCACCGAGTGGGTGAACGCCATCAAGTCCAGCGATCCCGACGAAGGCGATGTCGAATTTCGACTACGCCGGCCGGCTCACCGAGACCGTGCTCCTGGGCGTCGTCGCCCTCAAGGCCGGCACCACCATCGAGTGGGACCCCGTCGCCCTCAAAGCCAAAAACGTTCC
Source organism: uncultured Planctomycetaceae bacterium (assembly GCA_963813575.1). GTDB lineage: Bacteria > Planctomycetota > Planctomycetia > Isosphaerales > Isosphaeraceae > Aquisphaera. The sequence continues at coordinate 2,689 of CAWFAF010000024.1, read as the reverse complement.
CGTCCGCCGATCAGTTCATCCGGCGCGACTATCGCAAAGGCTTCTCGATCCACGGCATGAGCTGAAGGCATTCCGGCCGTTCTTTGCTCGATGCGTGACAGTCGTCTGCTCTTGCAGTGTGCCGCTTGGGCTCCGGAGTTCGGCTTCACACCGTCGAGACGAGGCGTAACGAATCGCAACGGCTTCACCCCGACGACCCCGCTTCCCTCAGTCCACTCACTATTCAGGCTGGTCCGGCGGAGGGGGCGGAAACACCTCTGCCGCCGCCGGGACCGCCAGGAGGGCCGAACACACCCGGGCCACGCTCCCCCATTTCCTTAAGTTGCTGGTTCTGCTCGTCGTTCAAAATCTTCGACAGCTTGCTGTCCACTTCTTTTTGAAGCCCCTTGATTTGTTTCTCTTGCTCCACGCTCAGTTCCAGCCGATCGCACAGGAACCCGGGGAAGGATCTCGCCGGGTCGGAGGCGTCCCATTCGGGGGGCCCCCGGGTCCGCCCGGAGGGCCGAATCCAGGCGGACCATCGCCGCCAGTGCCCCCACCTTGATCGCCCCGAAGGCCCCGCCTGCCGCAGGGTGCGCCAATAGATTCTGGCACTCAGTTGGAGGACGCCCAGTAAAGATCCCAGTGGTCGCTGTACGTCAGACAACATAACTCGGCCATTCGGTTGACGTTGTCGACCTGCCACCGAGCTCCTGTCTGCTTGAGTCGTCGGCCGACCAAGTTCTTTGCTGCCCCTTCTACCATTCCGCTGCCGATCGACTGCCCGGTATACAGACGGTGGCAGTAGTTGAGGCGCTCTGTATGAGTAGCGAAATAACCCATGAGATCGTCTAACGGGGCGCGGTCCTCGGGGGCGTCATCGGTTGTCATCGTCTGTCCCAGATGATCGCAGAGGCCAGCCCAACCGTCAGACAACAACAGGCCACGGCCTCGGTCCAGCCATTCTTTCGCCGTCGTCGTTCCTTCACCGAACCTGTTCCGTGCCGCGTCGGCGATGTGTTCGGCACCGTGGTATATATCCAAAACTTGGGTGCAACCGGGGAACTCCCGCGACGCAGCGTTCCAGATCCATTCGGCACCGTCTCCCAAGACGGTGATCGTGCTCAGATCCTCAATCCCCAGCCGGACCGCCCATTCGCTCCAGCGGGGAGCGAAATCATCGATCGCCTCGATCGCCGCAAACGCGACCCGCGTCGCCGGGGCCGGCAGGTGGCGCTTGTCCCAATTCTCAGGCGTGGACGGTTCGCCACGCTCACGACGGGCGAAGATGCCGATCTTCATGTCCCGCCAGCCTTCGGTCGTGTTGACCTTGGCAGCATCCGTCTGGAACTCGACATCCCCAGGGGCATCGGCGAATGCCTTGGCGACGGCCGGCGATTCGGCCCGGAAGCCGGCGATCCGCGGGAATTCTGCCTGGCAGGCCTGTCGAATCCGTTCGTCGCTGATGGTCCAGCCACAACACTCCTTCAGCAGTCGCTCAGTGACGGCGAAGGAATTCTGGCCTCCAAGCAGGCAGATCAACCGTGTCGCTTGTCGCGTGAGGAAACCCTCCAAGCCGAGAACACGGTCCGCCGCATAGCCCCCAAGACCACAGGAGTTGCATGAGAAATAGGTACGCCAAAGAACAATCGCTCCCAGCGCGGTCATCACCGTTTTGGTCGCCTTGCCTTTGTGGCGTCCCGACGCCCCACACGGGCAGATTCGGGCGGCACCCCCTTTTTTTCGAGACCTTCTGCTCGGGTTCGGAGGGTCGACTCCAACACGTTTCTCAAGAAGTCGCGGCCGTTGCCCAGCAAGAACGACTCACAGCGGTCAATCACCCGTCCTTCGGGCGCGGAATCGGCCGCCGCGTCGAGTTCCTGGGCCATTACGTAGGCCTGTTCCAAGATCAAGCGTTGGGTCGGCGTGAGGCTATCGAGATTAGAAGGGAGCATGGGTGCATCATCCTTGAAGCGACTGTTCCATCCGTAGTAGTCCCTGCTCCTGCTTTATATCCACTTCCCCATCGGAACGCCAGAATCCGTTGGCGCACCCGCCTCCGCCGCCTCCGGCACCCGCGACTCTTGGCTTGATCCTTGACCGCAAACGCCGTAAGCTCATCCTTGGTTAGGCTTACCATCCTTGTCTGCGTCAGCCTGATCGAGCAGGCGGCGCAGCTAATTTTGCGTCCGTGATCTCGCTCTTGACTAGCTTCCCATCCTTGTTCTTCTCATACCGCATCATCCGCACAACCAGTCCATTCTCGGCAGCTCTTTTGGCAGTAGCTCGTCGCCCGCAATGGACTCTTCGGCCGGTAGAAAGACCCACGCCGCCAACGAACCTGAGATAGTATTCCACAGGAAAGCGAATACATTTCCCCTCGATCGGTTTGAGCCATTCGTAATTGCCAACCGGCGAGTGCGGGAATGCCAAAAGCGGGCTCCGTTCCAGCACCATGAGCATTCAATGTGCCCACATCCCGCGCTGCGAACCCCCGACACTTGTCGGTGGGTCAGCGCCCGTTCGTCAAGCGTCTGCCCGAGCACGATTTCGAAGTTGGCGGTTAGCTCGCCGATTTTCGACCCAGCGAGCGGCTTGAACTCGACCTGCACCAGCTCGCGATCAAGAGCATTACCCGCACCAACGAAAACACCGTCTCTTGCGTTTCCGGGATGCCCGCTCACAAAGATCTGGGTTGGACTCAAGCCGC
>CAWFAF010000023.1:0-20477 GCA_963813575.1 uncultured Planctomycetaceae bacterium | reverse complement strand
ACTACGTCCGTCCGCTGCATCGGGACGAACACGGCCACCCGCAGCTCCTCGGCCCGGCGGTCCTCGCGACGTGGGATCCGCTGCGACAGGCGTTCGAGCATTTCGCCTGGGGCGTGCTGCCCGAGATCGCATCCCGGCTCGGACGTCGGACCGGGGATCTCGAAGCGGACATCCATCATCGGCGCGACGATCTCGGCGGCCTCGCGGCGGCCGGCGTCACATCGATCGCCGAGGTCGGGCGCCTCGTTGCGGGATACCGCGTCGCTTACGGCCACGCCCATCACGACGGGGGCCACTGAGGTAAACGAGCGGACACTCGGGCGTGTCGGAGGCAGTGCCCAATCGACTCCACGGCCGCGTCGTGACGCGATAGCATCGAGGCACGCAAGGGACCTGCCCGGGAATCGCTCCCGGCATCTGCCGACACGGGTCCCGCAGACCCGACTCACCACGCTTGTATGGAGGCGTCCCATGAGCCTGTTCCCGTGGCTGCTCTGGCTCCACATCTTCGGGGCGATCATCGCCTTCGGGCCGACGTTCGCGTTCCCGCTGATCGGGAGCATGGGCGGCAAGGAGCCGATGCACGCGAACTTCGCGATGCGGATCACCGAGAAGATCGAACGCGGGATCACGATCCCGCTCGCGATCGTGCAGGGGATCACCGGGCTCGGCCTCCTGCTGGTCTCCGGCCGGAACCTCGAGCGTCTCGACGAACTACTGGCTGGCGATCGCGATCGTCCTCTACGTCATCGCCCTCGTCTTCGCGATCTTCGTCCAGACAAAGCGCATCGAAACGGTGGTCCACATGACCTCGACCCGCCCCGCCGCCCGCCCCAGGGACGGCTCCAGCCGGTCCTCCGGCCGCGGTGCTCGCCGCGGTCAAGGCCGTCCAGCAGGGCGGGATGATCCTGACGGTCCTGATCGTCGTCATCATCTTCCTCATGATCGTGAAGCCCGGCGGCTGAGGACGCCCGAGGCGACAGCGATCTGCGGAGGCCGCGGCGCCGACGCAGAGCCGGGGCGATAATGGGCGGGAATTCTCGAGGGTCGTCACCGACCGAAGGAGCCCGCTCATGCCCTACGTTGCCTCTAGCCCCACCGACCTCCTCGCCCGACTCTCCGGCTACCTCCACCTGACCGACGGTGCCCTCGTCGTCGATGACGAGGCCGGCCTGCGATCGAGCGGTATCCAGGATCTGGCCTGGACCGCCGCGTTCACCACGGACGACGCCACCGCGGTCGCCGCGCAGTGGCTGATCTGGGAGGCAAGCCAGGCGCTCGGGCGCGCGATCCGCCAGCATCCAGGACCTGTACATGGCACGCGCCCACGGGGAGGTGTCCGGCTTCACGGTCCCGGCCATCAACATCCGGGCCCAGACGTTCGACATGGCCCGGATCATCTTCGAGACGGCGGCCGCCAAGGACGTTGGCGCCGTCATCCTCGAGCTCGCCCGCAGCGAGCAGACCTACACGTACCAGCGGCCGATCGACTACGCGACCGCCTGTCTGGCCGGCGCGGTTGCCGCGGGCTGGAAGGGCCCGGTCTTCCTCCAGGGAGATCACTACCAGTTCAACGCCAGGAAGTACGCGGCCGACGCGGAGTCGATGACCGAGGAGATTCGCCGGGCCTGCCGGCTCGCCCTCGATGCCGGGTATCGGAACATCGACATCGATTCCTCGACGCTCGTCGATCTCTCGCTGCCGACCGTCGAGGAGCAGCAGCGGGCGAACTACGAGCGCACCGCGGAGCTCTCGGCGCTCATCCGGAGCCTCCAGTCGGATGGCGTGACCGTCAGCATCGGCGGCGAGATCGGCGAAGTCGGCAAGTCGAACTCGACCGAGGGCGAGCTCCACGCGTACCTCGACGGCCTCCGCCGAGAGCTGGCACGAACCGCCCCGGACGCGCTCGGTATCAGCAAGGTCAGCGTCCAGACCGGGACGTCGCACGGCGGCGTCGTCCTGCCGGACGGTTCGGTCGCCCGCGTTGCCGTCGACTTCGACGTGCATCGCCGCCTCGGCGAGGTGGCCCGCCGCGAGTACGGACTCGCCGGCACCGTCCAGCACGGCGCGTCGACGCTGCCGGACGAGATGTTCCACACGTTCCGCGAGGTCGAGACCGCCGAGATCCACCTCGCGACCGGGTTCCAGAACGCGCTGTACGAGCACCCCGCGTTCCCCGCCGAGCTGCACGCGAAGATCGAGGCCTGGTGCTTCGCGAACGTCCTCGACGAGCGCAAGCCCGACCAGACGGACCAGCAGTTCGTCTACACGGCGCGCAAGAAGGCCATCGGGCCGTTCAAGCGGGACCTCTGGGACCTCTCCACGAAGGACGTGATCCTCGAGTCCCAGGCCGCGAAGATCGAGTTCCTCTTCCACGAGCTCGGCGTGATCGGAACCCGATCGATGGTCGAGAAGTACGTGCAGCCACTCGAACTGCATCGGCCGATGCCGGAAGCACTCTCCGCGGCGGCCACGACGGCCGCCTGATTTCGCGCGTCCCGTGGGCCGGGAGGTCGGCGCGTCGTCCTCCCGGCACCTTCTCGCGACACGTCGGACCCGGTCCTGCGGTGCCGAGATCGGTCCCTCGCGGCCCTGCCCGTCGGTCATCATTCGGTGCATGGATGACGGCCCGGCCCACGCCGCGAGGACGACGCTCCGATGACCATGTCGACCCCCGACGATCTGGTGCGGGGTGACCTGCACGAACTCCTCGTCCGCGCGATGCAGCGAGTGCCCGAGCTCGCCGGGCGCGAGCTGACCCTGACCGCGTTGTCGGGAGGGATCACGAACCGCAACTTCCTGGTGAGCGCGGCAAGCCTTTCCGATCGATACGTGATCCGGCTTGCGGGCAACGACACCCATCTCCTCGGGATCTCCCGCGAGGTCGAGCACGCCGCCACCGTGGCCGCGGCGGGCGTGGGCGTCGGACCGGAAGTCGTGGCGTTCATCCGCCCCGAGGGCTACCTCGTGACCCGGTTCATCGTCGGCGCGCCGGTCAGCGATGCCGCGGTCCACCAGCGCGACACGATCACCGCGGGTCGCGGATTCGATCCGGCGGGTCCACGACGGACCGGCGATCCCGGGACTGTTCATGCCGTTCCGGATCGTGGAGGCGTACCGCGCCCTGGCCATGGCCCGCGGCGTGCGCATTCCCCCGGAGTACGACCTCGCCATGGCCATCAGCCGGCGTATCGAGCTCGCCCTGCTTGCCAGCCCGATCGAGCTCCGGCCGTGCCACAACGACCTGCTCAACGCGAACTTCATCGATGACGGCGAGCGGATCCGGATCGTGGACTGGGAGTACGCGGGCCTCGGCGACCCGTTCTTCGATCTCGGGAACTTCTCCGTGAACCACGACCTGTCGCCGGACGAGGACGCCGTGCTGCTGGAGGGCTATGAGGGGACGGTGCGGTCATCGCGGGCCGCCCGCCTGCGCCTGATGCGGATCGCCTCCGACTTCCGGGAGGCGATGTGGGGCGTGCTCCAGCAGGGGATCAGCAGCCTCGACGTCGACTTCGTCGCCTATTCGGCCGAGCATTTCGACCGGTTGCTCGCGAACGCGTCGGCGCCGGCCTTCGAGCGGGCGCTCCGCGAGGTCACCGAGGGCTAGGCGGGCTCAGCGAACCTCGTCGACATCGGTCCACCACTGTCGTCGGTCGCCGACGCGGTCCCGCATCCGCCAGGCGAGGGGTTTCGGAATGGCGTCGATGGCGCCCTTCATCTCGCGAACCGCGCCGGCGACCTTCGCGCGCTGCGCCTCGTCAAGCTGCGGATAGCTCGCGGCCAGCGCGGCGACCTTCTCGAGGTTCATCGTCAGCGTCCGCCAGAGGCCCCACTCGGCCGCGCACATCTCGGCGATCCGTCCGAGGTCGATGGTGTCCACGTCGCCCGAGCCGAACTGGATGGTCCAGCAGCAGGAGGATCGTGTCGACGACGTCCTTGTCGTTGATCTTGACGATCTGGAGCTTCGAGAGCACGAGCTCCGCGAGGGGAATGGTCGGCGTGTCGACCTCGAGGCGACCGGCGAGCGGGATCACGTGGCAGAACTCGAGGCGATCGAAGAAGACGTCCAGGTGGACCTGACCCGAGGGGTGATCGAAGATCGAACGACGGCCCTCCGAGAGGATCGAGACCTCGCGATCCTCGATGTACCCCAGGTCGACGATGGCCGCCGCGACCTCCTTCCCGTCCCGCCGATAGGCGGCGAAGTCGATGTCCGCGTAGGTCCGCTCGAAGCTCGGCAGGAGCGCGCGCGCGTCCGGGCAATGCAGCGCGACGCCGATCGATCCGAGGACGCGGATCGGCCGGCCCCTGGCCGCGACGGCCGCGACGACCCGATCGACCTCCCGCTCGAGGAAGGCCCGGTCGAGGACCACGGCGTTCTGGTCGCGGGACATGAGGACGGGGGCCTCCACAGCGGGAACGTGATCGAGCGGGATCGTCGGATTGTAGGCGCGCCGGACGGCCCACCGCGCGACCGCGCCAAGACGCTACCGTACCGGGGAGTCGGTGCGAGCTCGCGCGATCGCGCGGCCGGATTGCCGGGAACGAGGGTCGAGACGCGTGGATCAGGCCAGGGTCGTGGTGATCGGTGGCGGCATCACCGGCTGCAGCGTCGCGCTTCACCTGGCGGAGGCCGGCTGGACCGACGTCCTGCTCGTCGAGAAGGCCCAGCTCACTGCGGGATCGACCTGCCAGGCCGCCGGCGTCGTGACGATGTTCAACCCCTCGAACACGATGATGCGGTTCCGCCGCTACAGCGTGGAGCTGTACGAGCGCCTCGGCGTCTTCGAGACCGTCGGCAGCCTGCGGCTCGCGTCGTCAGCGGAGCAGCTCCGCGAGCTCGAGCGAACCGCGAGCCGGGCCCGCGGGATCGGCCTGGACGCCGGTGTCATCGGGCCCGATGCGGCGCTGGCGCTCATGCCCGCGATCTCGCCCTCGGACGCTCTACGGCGCCGTCCACATCCCCGGGGATGGCTACCTCGATCCGCACACGCGCCACGCACGCCGTCGCCGATGCCGCGCGGGCGCTCGGGGTGCGCTTCCGCCTCAACACCCGGGTCACCGGCTTCGAGCTGTCGCCGGCACGTGAGATCCGGCGGGTCCTCACGGATGCAGGGCCCGATCGACACGGAGATCGTGGTCAACGCCGCCGGCATGTGGGCACCCCAGGTGGCCGCGATGGTCGGGGCGTTCCTGCCCTCGACGCCGGTCGATCACCAGCACGTCGCGCTCAAGGCGGTGCCCGGCCACGAGCTGCCTCGCGAGATGCCCTGCTTCCGCGATCCGGACAACCTCGTGTACGGCAAGAGCGAGCACGGCGGGATGCTGTTCGGCGGGTACGAGGCCGAGCCACGGGCTCGCTGGCTGGACGGCGTTCCCTGGGACCACGCCGCGCAATCGCTTGCCCCCGGACTGGGAGCGGTTCGCGCCCGCTGATGGCCGGCGCGATCCGGCGCTTCCCGTTCCTTGCCGACGCCGAGGCGATCCGCCTCGTCTGTCACCCCGACGCCATGACCCCCGACGCGAACCCGTTGATGGGCCCGATGCCGGGCCTGCGCGGCTTCTGGGTGGCGGCCGGCCTCTCGCTCAATGGGTTCGGCGGCGGCGGCGGGATCGGCCGGGCGATGGCGGGCTGGATCACCGCCGACGACCCGGGCGTGGATGTCGCGCCGTATCGCGCGTGGCGCTTCGCCGACACGTACCGTGATCCGGCCTGGACCGCGGCGCTCGCGCGCGAGACCTACGCGGACTACTACCGGCTCCGGTTTCCCTACGACGCGGAGGTGGATGGCCGCCCTCGCCGGCTGTCGGCGCTCCACGGCAGGCTCCAGGAAGCGGGCACGGTCTTCGGGACGAAAGCCGGCTGGGAGCGAGCGGACCTGTGCCTGCCCGGGCGACCGTGGACGCGCGCCGGTCGCCAGGATCGCGCAGCCGGGCTGGCGCCGGCCGGCCTGGTTCGACCGGGTGGGGGAGGAGCACCGGGCCGTCCGGGAGCGCGCCGGGATCATCGACCTCAGCTCGTTCGGGAAGATCGAGGTCGAAGGGCCGGGCGCCCTGGCAGTCCTGCAGCGGGTCTGCGCGAACGACGTCGACCGGCCGGTCGGTGCCGCGGTCTACGGCCAGTTCCTCGACCGCGCGCGGGGGCATGCTCGCCGACGTGACGATCACCCGGCTCGGGCCGGATCGATTCCGCGTCCTGACGGGCGCCGGATTCCTCGCGGCCGACATGGGCTGGATCCAGGCCAACGTGCAGCCGGATGACGGCCAGGTCGAGATCACCGACGTGACCGATCGGCTCGCGGTCATCGGGCTCTGGGGTCCCGGCCGCCCGCGACATCCTCGCGGCGGTGACGCCGGACGACGTCACGAATGCCGGGATCGCGGTCCGGCGGGCGCGTGACATCCGGATCGGCACTGGCGCAGGCGCCGGCGCTCGCCACGCGGATCAGCTACGCGGGCGAGCTCGGCTGGGAGCTCACCGTCGAGCGCCGCTGGGCCGTCCCGGCCTGGGACGCCCTGGTCGGCTCGGCGCGTGAGCTCGGCGCCGGACTGGAGCCCGTCGGCTACCGGGCCCTCGAATCGCTCCGGCTCGAGAAGGGCTACCGGTACTACGGGGCCGAGCTGACGATGCAGGATTCGCCGTTCGAGGCGGGGATGGGGCCGTTCGTCCGTCTCGGCAAGGGGCCCTTCATCGGCCGCGAGGCGCTCGTCGCCGAGCGCGCGGCGGCGCCCGATGGCCCGGCGCGCCGCCTGCGAACCGTGACCATCGGGGAGGATCGCTGGCTGCCGATCTACGGCGGCGAGGCCGTGCGGCTGGAGGGCGAGGTCGTGGGGCGCCTGCGGAGCGCGGCGTTCGGTTACACGGTCGGCAGCACCGTCGGCACGGTCTACCTGCCCGCGTCCGCTCCCGGAGGGCGCGGCACTCGAGGTCGATGTCTTCGACGGCCGCGAGGCGGCCGTGATCGCGCCGGATGTGCTCCACGACCCGACCGGCGCCCGCATGAGCGCGTAGGATCGGGAGATGCGTCTCTTCAGGAAGGGCCAGCGCGGCACGAAGCTCTTCTATGCGACCGACGTCCACGGGTCGGAGCGGACATGGAAGAAGTTCCTCAACGCCGCCAAGTTCTACGACGCGGACGCCCTGGTCATGGGCGGCGACGTCATGGGCAAGCTGGCGATCCCGGTCATCCGGGAGGCCGGCGGCGGCTATCGGGCCACGATCCATGGACGGGTCGAGCGCGTCGACACGGAGGCCGAGGCGTCGCTGTCGCTCCGGTCCCGGATCGGCGATCTCGGGTTCTACGACGTCTCGATGGACGAGGACGAGTACCGCGCCACCCAGGGCGACGACGAGGCCGTCGAGCGACTCTTCGTCCGGCTCGCCGACCGAGCGCCTGACCCGCTGGATCGACCTTGCCGAGTCGCGCCTCGCGGGGACGGGCATCAAGGTCTATGCGACCGGCGGCAACGATGACCTGACCGAGGTCATGGCCGCGATGGACCGGACCGACACCCAGCAGTTCGTCGCCTGCGAGGATCGGGCCGTGCCGCTCGACGACGAGCACGTGATGATCAGCATGCCGTACGTGAATCCGACGCCGTGGCGAACTCCCCGCGAGGACGAGGAGGCCGGGCTCGCCGCGCGGATCGACCGGATGGCGACGGCGTTCGGCGATCACGCCAAGGTCATCTTCAACTTCCACGCGCCGCCGAAGGATTCGACGCTCGACACCTGCGCGATGCTCGACGGGACGACCGACCCGCCGAGCCAGATCGTCCGGGGCGGCCAGCCGGTCCTCTACGGCGCGGGCAGCACCGCGATCCGCGAGTCGATCGAGCGACTACCAGCCGATGCTGGGCCTCCACGGCCATATCCACGAGTCGCAGGCCGCGGCCCGCCTCGGGCGAACGGTCTGCATCAATCCGGGCAGCGAGTACGGCGAGGGAGTCCTGCGCGGCTGCCTGATCACGATCGCCGGCGGCAAGGTCACCGGCTACCAGATGACGGCGGGATAGGGAGGCCAACCGGGTCGAAGCGTCGATCCGCAGCGTGGTCGGAGGAGGTGCGATCGAGGGTTCGGGCACTGATGTGATGGGCGATCCCGGAGGGGAATCGCCGGTCCTGCGTTCCCCGTATCGAGGTGATGGCATGGCGACTGCTTCAACCACGATGCCCGAGGTCTTCGTCCGGAAGTCCTCGGGCCTCGTCCGGGTGATGTCCCCGCGGTCCGCATTCGTCTACAACGTCCTGACGATGGGCCTCATCTTTCCCTGGACCTACCTCTGGGCCCCGGCGGCTCTTCCCGGCGGCCAGCTCGTCTGGGGGATCCTCCTCGCGATGGTCCTCGAGATCCCGATCGCGCTCGCCTACGTCTGGCTCTCCACCGCGCTCCCCAGATCCGGTGGCGATTACGTCTTCCAGAGCCGCGTGCTCGGCGGCGGGATCGGGTTCACGCTCGTCTTCTCGGGCTTCGTGATCTGGATCCTGCAATGGGTGGCCCTGTCCGGGTGGCTGCTGTCATCGCTCGGTTTCGCACCGCTGTTCCTGGGCCTGGGTGCTGCGACCGGGAGCTCGCGGCTCGTGGACCTCGCGACGTGGTTCACGACCGGAACGGGGATCGTCATCGACGAGCATCGCGAACGCCCTGGTGGCGATGCTGATCCTCGTCTCCGGGTTCAAGAACTACGTTCGGCTGCAGCGGGTCATGTGGATCGCGATCCTCGTGTCGTTCGCGACGATGCTCGTCGTCCTGTTCACGACGGCCGCGGCCGACGTGCCGAGCAAGCTGAACGCGTTCTCGGCCGCGATCGGCGGGTCCGGCACCTTCTACCAGGACTCGGTGACCGCCGCCCAGGCGGCCGGCGTCAACCTGAACCCGGCGTTCAGCCTGGGAGCAACGCTGCTCGTCGCGCCGATCGCCTGGACGTCGCTCCAGTGGGCGACGTACTCGGCCCAGCAGAACGGTGAGATCAAGTCGGCCGGCAACTTCCGCGACCAGACTCTTCATCATCGTCGGTTCCCTCGTCCTGACCGGCCTCCTGCTGGCGATCCTCGCGGTCATCCTGCAGAACACGGTCGGGACGGAGTTCCTGTACGTCGCCGGCGCCGGCTATTTCGGAACCGCGACGTATCGCTGCGGGCTCCTACCTCTGGCCGAACATCATCGCCACGGCGATTGCCAACAACCCCATCGTGACGATCCTGATCGCGTTCGGGTTCATCCTGAATGCGCACCAGATCGTCCACAACTGCTACATCGGGATGACCCGGGTCATGGTCGCGATGAGCCTCGATCGGGTCCTGCCGGAGATGGTCAGTCGCGTCTCGAACCGGTTCCACACGCCGGTCAACGCACATGTCATCTACTTCATCGCGAGCCTCCCGGTCATCTACCTCTACAGCAACTTCGCCTACGCGAACTCCGATGGATCGACCACCTCGTGGGCGACGATCACGCTCGGCGTCACGTTTGGCTGCGGTTATGTCTTCGTGGGCACCGCGCTTGCGGGCGCGCTCCTGCCGTTCCGGGCCAAGGCCCTCTACGACGCCTCGCCCGGGTCCTCGTACAGGGTCGGCGGGTTCCCGCTCGTGACGATCGTCGGCCTGATCGGCGCCGCGGCCGGGCTGTGGTTCCTCTACGAGTTCCTCCTGAGCCCGGAGCTGGGGATGAACAGCACGCTCGCCTACACGGTGTCCGGCGGCGTCGTGGTCTTCGCGCTCGGCTGGTACCTCGTCACGTACTTCGTGCGTCGCTCCGCCGGGATCAACGTCGACTACGCGTTCAAGGAGATCCCGCCCGAGTGACCCTCGGCGGTTCTCCGAAGCACCGACAGCGGCCCGGGCAGCGCCCGGGCCGCTCCGATTCAGCCCGTGGCCGTCGCCGCGACCCTGAGCGGCGACTACCTTCCCCATTGCACTGGTTGATCGTTGGTGCTCGGGCCATCACCAATTGGACTTCACCGCTGCTCGTATTGTGCGCGAACTCCAGAAGGACCTCTCCGTTCAGGACACGGGTCTAGTCTTTGCTCATGTGCAGTCGGATCTACCAGTGGTGCGATAATCGTGGCGCTGGGTTCGGCTCATGAAGGCAAAGGCTGGCCTACTATTTGCGCGCGATGGAGCGGATGGGTTTTGCTTGAGAACGATGAAAAGCCATGACTATCTTGGAGTTAGATTGGCTTGTTTTTGGCCGGTACTCCTGCCCGGTTTTCCTGGGCCGCGTGACTGGCCCTTGGCGGTGGAGTGGTGCTTGTCCCCATGCTCAGTTTGCTTCTTGGAGTAGATATCCGATACGCGATTGGGGCCTCGTTGGTGTCGGTGATCGCCACTTCCCTGGGGGCAGCAGCAGCCTACGTGAAGGAGGGTTTTTCCAACATCAGGATTGGAATGTTTCTGGAGATCGCCACGACTCTGGGTGCGCTCCTGGGCGCAACCTTGGCGACCCGCGTCTCTACGAGTGCGATCGCCGTAGTGTTTGGATTGGTGCTGATCGGCTCCGCATACCTGTCCCGGAGACCGCGTTCGAAAACCGAACGCGAGGCTCGGCCTGACCCGCTGGCCACTAGACTGCAGTTGAATGGGAGCTTTCCCGATGTAGATGGCATTCGAAGTTACAACGTCCAACGAGTGCCGTTGGGATGGGGTCTGATGTTTGGCGCTGGAACTTTATCGGATCGCTCGGTATCGGTTCGGGGGCAATGAAGGTTCTCGCCATGGACCAGCGATTAGAGGATCCCTTTCAAGGTGTCGACCACTACCAGCAACTTCATGATTGGCGTCACGGCCGCGGCCAGCGCAGGGATTTATCTAACCCGCGGATATATCGATCCGGGTCTCTCCATGCCCGTCGTGCTAGGTGTTCTTGCTGGATCGTTGCTGGGCACGCGAGTTCTCGTCAAAGCGGATACCAAGTGGTTGCGGCGGGTATTCAGCATCGTGATCGTGATTTTGGGAATCGAGATGCTCTACAAAGGGCTCTCGGGACGGATTTGATATGGCCACTGACCGAGCTTGGACCGATAGACAGATGGACGTAATTATTGGCAACCTGCTCCGCTCCGGAGTAGTGCTCTCTGCGCTCATTGTATTGTTTGGTGCCGTCATTTATCTGTTGCGGCATGGGCACTCCCCCACTGAGTACCGGGTGTTTCGTGGCGAGCCCCTCTTTACAGACCTTCGCAGCGTCAGTGGCATCCTTCGCGATGCTTTAGCGCTGCGAGGTAGGGGCATTATCCAACTCGGACTGCTGTTCCTTATCGCGACCCCGGTCGCCCGTGTCGCCTTCTCGATCTTTGGCTTCGCAGAGGAGAGAGACCGGATGTATGTCGTCGTTGCGTCCATCGTGCTATTGGTGTTGCTTTACAGCCTTATCGGGTCTAGCTGGTCTTCGTAACAACCGCGGGTGGGAACACCCTACGAGCAATGCACGACATTTTGATTCTTCAGTTGGAGCGAGATGCTGAACATTAAGAAGATTCTCTTGCCGCTTGATTTTCCGAACACCTCGCTAGGTGTGGTTCATCAGGCTGCGACATTGGCCCACCGTTTCCATTCGGAGATTGTGATGCTGCACGTTGTGACACCGGAGAGCCATGCCGCCGGCGTGCCGGATGACGGCCCTGATCTGGCGGGTTGGGATATGCTCGCCGAGATCGTTAGAGCGGCTCAGAAAAATCTTCACCAGTCTCTCGGGCCTGAGCTTGAAGGTCTTGCCATCCGATGCGAATCGGTCAAAGGCGACCCGGCCCGCGCAATTGTGCAGGCGGCCCAAAAGGAAAAAGTCGACCTGATCATGATGCCATCCTATGGCTACACGTTCGATCAGTTTCTGCTGGGCTCCGTGACCGCGAGAGTACTCAGCCGAACCGAGTGCCCGGTTTGGACCGGTGCCCACGTGGAAAAATCGACGGCGCAGGAATTTGCGATACGCAACATCTTGTGCGCGGTCGATTTGGGGGCCCGTAGTCACAAAACTGTGTCGTGGGCCAGTCGGATCGCCGCCGAGTTTGGTGCCCATTTACGCTTGCCCACGTCAATGCCAGCGTGGAGATTTGGGGACCTGGCGGCAGCTACATCAATTCAGAGTGGAAGGAAGCGATGTTCCGCGACGCTTCTCAGCATCTCGGAAAGTTGCAGCAAGACCTGGGCGTCAAAGCGGACGTCTTAATCGGCACGGGTGATGTGCCGAAGGTGCTGAGCCAACTGGCGAAGCAGACGAAAGCAGATCTGCTTGTGACCGGGTGCTACCCTTATGGCGAAAACCTGCGGACCCACGGCTACGCGATCATTTGCGCGGTGTCGATTCCAGTTCTGAACGTGTGAAAGCTCAGACTCGCAGAGAAGCGGTCGCTATTAGTAGGATCGGATGTCCTCTTAACGGAATCAGAATTTCGTGTTGCAAGTGAACTCTCGAAGAAAAGGGAGATGCGCGGCCATGATTGAAAGACTTAAGGGACGAAATCTTGCTCGTATCGAACACCGAACCGGAGCGGGTCCTGGCCCTCAGTTTTTGCCAAACGACAGACGATGCGGAACGTATCAACGCGAACAATACAAGAGCGTCGCTGACACCGTTCGGTACCTTTTGGCACTGAGCCCGTGATCCGTACGTTCGACGTGCATTCGTCCAGCTGGCTCAAGAACGTAATTAGACGAGCAGCCTGACGAAAACGGCTGACTTGCGCTTCCCGGGCGGGCCATCAACGAACTGCCCGGGCTGGCGCTCGTCACTTTCACTTCTCGTGAAATTCCGCCCAGCTGCCAGTTTTTTCGTAATACAACCGCATGTTGCACTGCTTCGGACCAACATGGGCGAACGCGAGGTTGGGCTGCTTGTAAAGGCTTTCGGCTTCCCCAATTTGCATCGGTGAACGCACCAGATCTTGCGTCTCGTCGTACTTACTTCCGGCGTTGACGTTCTTGTTCAGCACGAGAGTCCAGATCTGTTTTTCGGGAATAATGTAGAGACGATATGCTCCTTCGGGAATAACCGAGCTGCCAAGGGTGAGAGCAGTTTGTGTGAAAAGAAACACGGGCGAACCACCTAGCTCCCAAATTTTCTTCTCGTGAAACTCCTCTTCGTGTTTCCCAGGTCAATTGTTGTATTGGACTCTCATTTTTTTCCCCATCGTCAAACGTGCAGAAAACCTCGGCAGGTTGACGGATTGAGGACGCCTGTTGGCTGACACCTAAGAGTGTCAATGGGCTGATTAATACAAGACAGATAGCAAGCCCTCGCATGAGTGTTCCTCCTTTTCGCCCGAGCGCTGCTGGGCCAGCTTCCAAGTTTACGCCCCACACCGCCGGTGTGACAGTCTCTACAGCTCACCGACTCAGATCCCCGATATTTATGGAGTGTGGAACGCCCTTTTCATGCTTGATCGGCGCCAACCCGCTCTGCATCTGAGCCAGCACGGTGTGGCTGGTGGCACAGCCTTTCGGAATCACTTTACCATTTGAGCTGACGCGCATTTCCCAAACACAGGCAAAGACCAGATACCGGCAAAACAGAGCAGGTACTTCTTTGATGACTTCTTTATTCTTGGCTACTAGTCTGAGTAAGGCAGGATCTGAATTTCGCCGGCGTTCATCGGCTCAGGCTAACCTTGGGAAAGACCCGTCTCATTTGCAGTCGTTTTGATCTGAAGTGAATGCTCTCGAAGGGGGGCGGCGCATTGGTCAAGAGCGATTATATATCGCGTAACCAGACGATACAACTAATAATTCCTCCGTACGAATCACAATTACTGAGGCCAGTAGTTGGGTCGGCAGTTACACCGTAACTGCCTGGCATGAGGGCGCCAAGAGCCAGTCCACGCCCGTTACGGTCTCGGGCTCTGGTAAAGTGGATTCACCTTGACGAAGTAGAGTCATGAGGGCGAAGAGCGGGGAGCATGGCAGAGGGTGGGAACAGCACGAACGCAGAGCAGGCAAACGATCTGAACCGCCGTCAATTCTTCCTCAAACTGGGTTGGGCTCGCTGAGCATCGCCGCTGCCGGCACTGTGGCCTTCGCATATCAATATCTCGAGCCCAACGTCCTCTACGAGCCGTCGCCCGTGGTCAATGAAGGAAACCCGGACCGCTATCCGTTGGACTCGGTCACGCTAGACGCAAACTCGGGAATCTACATCATTCACTCCCAGGAGGGCTACTTCTCGCTGAGTGCAATGTGCACGCATCTCGGCTGTATTACGGCATGGAAGCCGGAGTTGGGGATCATTGCCTGCCCCTGCCACGGAAGCAAGTTCTACGTTCAGACCGAGGATGACCACAAGCCCGGCGACAAAATCGAAGGCCCCGCACCCCGGCCCCTGCCGTGGAAACGTATCTGGTTCAACGACGATGGCGATCTGCTGGTGGACCGCTGCACTGACGTTCCGCCCTTGGCGCGGGATTCCTTCGTAAGGGTCTAACAGGGCGAAACCGCTCCATGCGGTCCGCCCAGCGGCAAAGACCTCGGGCAAGATTTCCAGCGCCACCTTGGATTAGGAGTTTTTTTCCTGTTTCAAGTCTGAGCGAAGGCCTCTCGCAGCCCAAGGCGACGGCGAACGGCACGGCCATCTGTTGCTCCTTCTCTAGCGCCTGCCCTACCGCGACCTGATCGCGCCCAACTCCCACAAATCGACAGTCCTCGTACCCGCACTCGAAACCTATTTCAGGCTTTCCGAAGGGCTTGTTTGATTCGCTCGGGAGTCATGGGCAACTGAAGCACGTGGGCGCCGGTGGCGTCGTAGATCGCATTCGCAATGACTGCACCCATCACAATGATGGCCGGCTCACCGCCGCCTTGCGATGCCGCTGTTGATTCAATGAAGCCGGTTTCGATTTTCGGCACCCAGGAGAAGCGCGGAATTTCGTATGTGTCGAAGTTCCTATCCAAGACTGCTCCGTTTTTGAAACGAACCTCTTCGCTGAGCGCATAACCCATGCCCATTGTGATGCACCCTTCCATCTGTATTCTTGCGCCCTCCGGGTTCACGACCACGCCCATGTCTTGAATGCTGACCACGCGTTTCACCCGAACAGCGCCCCTTTCGACGTCAACTGCGGCTTCGGCGATCGTGGCGACATAAGTACCAGCATCTATGCCGAGAGCCACACCGTAGCCCCGCTTGCTTGGACCCTTCGCTGGTGTCCAACCGAATCGTTCTGCGGCAGCTTTGAGAACGGCAATCAGATGGGGGTCGGTCAGGTGCTGAAGGCGGAATTCAACGGGATCAATCCCCGCGGCTGCTGCCATCATTTCAATTTGTGATTCGCGGGCAAAGGTGTTGGTATTGTTGGCCGGGGCGCGCCATGGACCGGTAGCAAAGGGATGAGCGGCTGGTCCTCCTGGAGCGGCATCACGCGACACCGTGCGGTGATTGGGAATGGCATAGAACTGTTGCGAGCCCCGCTCGCCCGCACAGGTGACGTCATAATCCCAAAATGCTATTTTCCCCGACGCATCAAGGCCGGAATTTATTCTGACCACCGCCGCTGGCCGGAACGTGTCGTAATAGAATTCCTCCTCACGATTGGCCATCACTTGCACGGGTTTGCCCACGGCTTTGGCTAGGCGGGCGGCGTCGAGCGCCTGCAGGTGGCGTGTTTTCCCGCCGAAGCCGCCACCGACAAACGGGACAATAATACGGACGTTCCTGGTGTCAAGACCAATGGCACGGGCAATCTGGTCCTGAAGGGCGAAAGGAGTCTGGGTTGAAGCCCAAACAGTGGCTTTGTCGCCTTCGATTTTGGCGAGTGCGGTGTGGGTTTCGATCGGTGCATGAGAGACATAGCTGTTAAGGTACGTCGTCTCGAATTTCTTCTTCGCCAGTTTTCTGCCGTATTCGAGATTGCCTCCTTCAGCAACCACCCGCGATGTCGAAGACACCTTGAGCATGTGGTCAAAAATATTCTTGTCACTGAGGTCGGAAGGCGAAGGCTCAAAATCGGCTTTGATTTTTGCCAGCGCGGCTTCCGCCATATCCGGCAACTCATGCAACACTGCGACTAAGTCACCGTCCCGAACGACCTGGACACCCGCGACTTGTTTGCACGGCTCAGGGTCCACGGTTTTCAACTTCGCTCCATGGGCTGGCGGCTTCAGCACCTTGGCATAGAGCATTGCAGGCAGGCGGATATCGCCGGCGAATTGGGCCTTGCCCGTGACCTTTTCCCGAGCATCCCGATGTACTTGCCCTTTGCCCATCACCGTGAACTCGGATGGATCCTTCAATACTGGCTTGGCTGTGAGGTGCCTTTCAATCTCTTGCCCTTTGGTCAACTGGCCGTAAGCGATCCGGCGCTCCTTGTTTTGTTGGTCAATTACCATTCCATCCTTGGCCAGCAACTGTGCCTGAGGAACTTTGAGGGATTCAGCACCCAGTTCCAACAACACCCCTCTGGCCTCGGCAGCCGCGGCTCGAAGCGCGGGGCCAAAACTACGAGTGGACAATGACCCAAAGGTTCCGCCGTCCCATGGACACAGCGCGGTATCTCCCATGACGATGTCCACGGAATCTAGAGGCACTTCCAGCTCTTCGGCGAGCATCTGAGGCAATGAGGTCATCGTCCCCTGGCCCATCTCAATCTTGCCTGTGAAACAAGTCACTCGGCCGTCTTCACCGATTCTCAGAAAGGCGTTGAAGTCGGAAGGCAAGCTGCCACGCGCTCCGCGCTCCCGGCTCGCGTCCTGAGCGACCCCGAAATCACCCAGCACCACAATGACGATGCCGCCACCAAGAAGCTTGATAAATTCGCGCCTGCTGGGGGACGGTAGAAGTTCAATATTGTCCTTGAAGTCCTGCGCTAGGAAATCCTCGTGGTTTTCGCCCTTCATGTTTAACGGGCTCCCTTCATTTCAGCGGCGGCGGTCTGGACGGCATCGATAATTCGGGTGTGCGCGCCACACCGGCACAACATTTCATCCATGCCTTGCATGATTTGCTCTCTGGATGGATGGGGGGTTGCGTTCAGCAGGCTGTAGGCGGAAAGAATTATGCCGGGAGTGCAAAATCCGCACTGCACAGCGTCGTGTTCCACAAACGCCTTCTGCAGCGGATGAAGTTGCCCATCTTTAGCCAGGCCTTCGATGGTGACAACTTCCTTGTTGCGGACATCTCTTGCCGTCAACAGGCAGGAACGAACCGCGACTTTGTCCACCAGCACAGTGCAGGCGCCGCAATGCCCTTCGCCGCAGCCAAATTTGGCACCGGTCAAGCCCAAATCGGTTCGCAGAATCCAGAGGAACACGCGGTTAGCGTCGACATTCAGACGGACTGGTTTGTCATTGAGTCTGAAGGAAATCGTGTCGGACATGCTGTTCACCTCAAGAGCGGATTCTGCCTTCCCAAGCACACTCGGATTCGTGTCGGCTACAGCAAGTACCTCCGCCCACCGCCACTGTGTCTATGACGGGCCTATCATTAAGGAAGAGTCCATCACACGGGGCATTGATCGGTATGGACGCACAGACTCCCAGTTTTGTTACTCGCCGCTGGCGTGTGGAGTTTGCGATGTGCTCGTCGGCAGTTCCGGGGGCTTGATGTAGTTCATCGGTATCTGTCCCGTCAGCGAACCCATCCAGATTTCAATCGACTTGACCTGGGCGTCCGTGAGAGTCACTCCACGCTGGTGAACCGCCATGTTGCGGATCGCCTCATCCAGCGTCGCGACCGAGCCGTCATGAAAGTACGGTCCCGTCTTTTTTATATTCCGCAGCGTGGGAACCTTGAATACCATCTTGTCCATGTCGTCCTTGGTCAACTGATAGACTCCCTGATCGGTTTGGTTGGGCCACGGTTTCATAACGCCGAGCTTCTGATACGCCGACCCGCCGACATACGGACCAGAGTGGCACCATTGACAGCCGGTTGCGGCAAATGTGTTGAAGCCGGATTTTTGGGCATCCGTCAGGGCCGACTGGTCCCCTTGGATGAAGGCGTCCCAAGCGGATGGAGTGACGAGTCCGCGCTCGAACGCTCCAATCGCCAAGGCCATGTTGTTGTAGGTAATCGGATCCGTTTCTTTTGGAAAGGCTACCTGGAAAAGCGCAACGTAGTCGGGCATGGACTTGATCACTTCGACGGCCGCGGCATTGGAGGGCATCGCCATCTCAATTGGGTTGGTGATCGGACCTTTCGCCTGTTCCTCGACGGTCGGAGCCCGGCCATCCCAGAACTGCACGAAGTGCCCGGCGGCGTTGTACACGGTTGGTGCGTTACGCTTCCCCTGCTGGTTCTTGAAGCCGGTGGAGACGCTCTTGGATTCAGCACCATAGGCATCGAGCGGATGGCAGGTGTTGCAGGAAATCTTCTGGTTGGCCGAAAGGCGAGGATCGTAGTACAGGATTCTGCCCAGCGTCACTTTGGCGTCCGTAACCGGATTGTCGGGCGAGCTCATCACCGCACGAAGTGGCGCAAAGAGCTGTAATGCCTCGGCGTTCACCTGCACCTTGCCGGATGCCGACAGAAGGTAGGTGACAGGGATGAGGACGAGCGCGACTACCAGAACAAACCATTTAACTTGGCGAGAACTTAGGTCTGACATAAGAGCCCCCTCGAGGGATGCCCAACTGCTGGCGGGTAGAAACCGGGCACTTTAGTTATATTTATAGGGAGCATCAGAATACTCAAGGACATCAATCACGTTGGCATGTGCACACGGTCACATCCGGGTCGAAAGAGATCCAGGGGAATCATGGGATCTGCATTCATAATGTCATCGGCGCCCGGTTTGGGCACCTCTTGCATCACACTCTCGTTTCGCTCCTTGTACCGGCTAGTCCCGAGAAAGGCCGCCACTCGCCACGGGTACACAAGCCGGCCTGGATCGATTCTTTCAGCTTGCGCGTGTCCTCCTGAAGAATTTCCTCTCCCTTGAAAACCCGTTGGAGAAACTCAAAGAGCTGCTTCGTCGTGCCAACCCCGGCCTCTGCGAGGCGGTAGAAGATGCGAGGGCCGCCGCGCCGGTCCGACACCAGCCCACAATTCTTGAGATAAGTTGGGTGTCTCGATACATTCGGCTTGGACATATCCAAAACGTAACGAGGGCGACGCTTTGTTGTAACAAAATCCGTGTCTTCTGCATTCTTTCTCCAGAGGGCCAAAAACCGTGAGCGAGACTCTGGGCGATTTCGTACGCTATGGCTAAGTAGGCCTGCCACTCTGGGTGTTTGCCGAGCAGATCGGCGTTCCGATACCGGCTGCACCAATCCTGCTGGCGGCGGGCGCCATAGCAAGCACGGGTTGAATGAACCTGCTTTTCCTTACCGCATTGGCCCTGGCCGGCGCACTTGTCGCGGATCTGATTTGGTATCGTGCCGGGTACTCTCACGGCTCGCGAGCGCTTGGCCGGCGGTGTCGGGTGTGCTTGGAGCCAGATTCTTGCGTCCGTCGCGTCAAGAATGTTGTGGAGAAACTCGGGTTGCGTTCGCTCCTAATCGCCAAGTTCGTACCGGGCCTGAATGCGATGGCAGCACCCGTCGCAGGCACTATTCGCATACCTTGGTGGCAGTTTGTGGCTGTGGATAGCCTGGGCATCATAATCTGGGCCTCGACATTTGAATTGTTGGGGCTTGTCTTCTCGAAGCAACTGGAAAGACTTGCAGTGTACGCATGGCGGATGAGTGCATTCTTCCTGGTCGTTTTAGTCGTCGCTGCACTGACGGCATACTTGTTCCGCAAGCATGCGCGGCGGCAGAGTTTTCTTCGAGACCTGCAGATCGCCCGCATCAGTCCGGAAGAGCTAAAGCAAAAGCTGGACCAGCATGAAGCGGTCACGGTGATTGACCTCCGACATTCTCTCGATTTCCTGCCCTAGCAAATCAGGCCTGAGGACGTCTGATCAAATATGCTCAGAGGGAACGACCGGTCC
The DNA here is from genome assembly GCA_963813575.1 of uncultured Planctomycetaceae bacterium. Lineage (GTDB taxonomy): Bacteria > Planctomycetota > Planctomycetia > Isosphaerales > Isosphaeraceae > Aquisphaera. The sequence goes on along the minus strand of CAWFAF010000023.1, from coordinate 617 downwards.
GTCGTATTCGAGTGAGAGGAATCTTTTCGTGGTTCAGAGACAGGGTATTCTCCGCCTCTACTTCGGCATTGCGGCGGTCGAGGCCTGAACGGATTGAGTCACGGTCATCTCGGGTGAGACGCCAGACTGCGCCTGCTTATTGGGTGGAGTTTCGGTCCCGGCCGGATAGATGAGAATTTGCACTGTACCCCAGCCAGCATCTGAATTCGTCTCTGCTTGCTTGCCCATCCCCAGCGTTTTGAGCTGACTGTCATCGAATCCGAAGTTTTCGACCAGGTACTCGCGCACTATCATGGCCCGAGCTTCCGTTAGGACTAGGTCTTTTTGCGTGTCGCCTTCCATGCCGGCCGACACTACGACGACGGCAAAGCCAAACTGGTTGTCGACAAGAAACTGACCACCGGCGGTGAGAGATTTCTGGTTCTTCAACTGCGCCGAATCTTGCTTTTTGAAGAGTTCCTTCGCCGAGTAGGTAAACAGCTTGTCGGAGTGGCTTGCGGCAGACGCTCGATCTCATTCTTGGCGAGTTCGGCAGAATCTTCGTATCCGCGGCTCTTGAAATAGCCGCGCACGAAGAAGTTGTGCTTCAGGGCTTCCATATTTTCATGGAAGTCGCC
>CAWFAF010000022.1:0-22808 GCA_963813575.1 uncultured Planctomycetaceae bacterium | reverse complement strand
GGAAATGATTGTGATTCGTGGCCTGGTGGCCTTGCCGCTTTAGATCCCGTTGACGTCCTGTTCGCCCAAAGTCATTGGCTGCCTTAGAGAACGACCCGCCTCACAACGAGGTTGAAGGGGACTGGGGTCGGAGTTGATGCTTTGACTTGTGTGTGTTAAATTGTACACAACGATGACTCGATCACTGATGCCTCAATTCCACGAGATGGACCAGGCCGGAAATGGCAACTAACGCCTCGCTTCAGACGGGAGAGCCCGATAACACCTCAGAAGGCCTCAGTGCGCTTCTGGAGGAAAACCGCCGCGCGCGGACCCGCTCTTGGCCGGCACCTTTTGATAGGACCGAACACAAGCTGCATCTCGGTGATGCGCGTGATCTTGGATGGATTCCGGACGAGTCCGTTCACTTGGTGGTTACCTCTCCCCCCTACTGGACTCTCAAGGATTATGAGCATTCACCGGGACAGCTTGGAGATGTCCAGGACTACGAGGTGTTTCTCTCGGAACTCGATAAAGTCTGGACTGAATGCAAGCGGGTTTTGGTGCCTGGGGGTAGAATCTGTTGCGTCGTTGGCGACGTGTGCTTCTCGCGAAAGCAAAGTGGCCGACACTACATCATGCCGTTGCACGCAGATATTCAGGTTCACACCAGGCGTGTTGGCTTGGATTGTCTCACGCCCATTCTCTGGTACAAGATCGCCAATGGAGTCAGCGAATCGGAAGGAAATGGGGGGGGCTATTACGGCAAGCCGTACCAACCGGGCTCGGTGATCAAGAACGATGTTGAGTACGTTCTCTTCATGCGCAAAGGGGGAGGATACCGGACCGTGACCCACGCCCAGAAAGTTCTCTCCATGCTTACGAAGCAGGAGATGCAATGCTGGTTTCGCTCGATCTGGGACGACATCAAGGGAAGTTCGACCCGAAACGGCCATCCGGCGCCCTTTCCTGTGGAGCTGGCTGAGCGGCTGATTCGAATGTTCTCTTTCGCGGGGGACCGAGTTTTGGACCCATTCATGGGTCAAGGATCAACGAACATCGCCGCAGTCCTGAGCGGGAGGAACTCACTCGGTAACGAACTCGAAAAGGCTTACTTCGAGATGGCGTGGAATAAAGTCAAAGCAGAGGCTGATCAAACCAAGTTTTTAGGCGCGACCCAAGCCATCGTCACGCGCGCGAATTCGGATCGTCCCAAGAAAGCGATCACGGCATGAGCGTGAGCTCGCCCCCAATGTACAGGCTTCTTGCCTCCTTCGAGCGCATCTTCCGAGGCCGGGTCTATCGCCATCGCGCCTCTACCCAAGGTGACGCCATCGCAATTGAACTTTACGAAGATCTCTATCACCTTGCAAAGTCAACGAAGCTGAGAGCAGGTATTGAATCAAGAGACAGGGCTGTGAACATTCAAAATACGCGACGGGGTATCGCCGCCCGTCGAGGAGATGGAACCTTCGGAGAGAAAGTGCCAGGGCTCGAAGCGATTGAAGAGGAAGGGTTCAGCGTGTCTCGATGTCAGCTTGCAACGGTTGAAATCGGTGTTGAAGTGAAAATCCTGGCCAAATCGATGATTAAACAAATCGACCGCGTGGGCAGCGACCTACGCGGCCAAGCTCAACATTTCCTCCGAGGCGGCGGTAACCCGATATCCGTGGGGATCGTAGGGATCAACAATGCCGCCCGATACACTTCGTACGAGGGAGATCGCTCCTACCCGACCGACGGTCAAAAAGAAAAGCACCCGTTCCAGGAAGCTCAGGCCGCGATGGCTCGCCTCAAGAAAGAGGCGGAACAGTCGTTCACTCATTTCTTGGTCCTTCATTTCAGAGCCACCAATGCCGAGCCCTATCCGTTTGAATGGGTCGATAACGCCGGCACGGTGGCCGACTATGGTGCGATGTTGGTCCGAATTTCCCGCGAATACGACCGCCGGTTCTAGCGGTCAAGTCGAGGCGAACATGAACCGGCTCGACGTCCTCATTCTCGCAGCTAATCCGACCGCCCCCGCGCGGAATCTCGATCGGGAGCTGGGGCTGGTCGATGACCCGGCGGTGGGCGCATACCCACCGCTTCAGCTTGATCAAGAGATTCGTCAGATCCGCAGAGATTCACAAGGGCATTCATCGAGACCGAGTGAGCCTGGATCCGTACCTGGCGGCAAGTCCTGATGATCTTCTTGAGGCCTTGGATGAAAGTCCGGCAAACGTGCTCCATTTCATGGGGCATTCCGAGCGGGAAGGCATCGTTCTGGCGGGCGAGCGAAACGAGGCGATCCTGATCCGCACCGCCGCACTGGTCATGGCCTTGGAGGCGGCCGGCGAGCGGATCAAGCTGGTTGTCTTGAACAGTTGCAAGAGCATGGAGACCGCCCGCGCTCTGGCCGGTGTTTGTGGGTGCGCCATCGGGATGAAGCAGAGAATTCGCGATCCGGCGGCCTGGACATTTTCGCGCACGTTTTACCGGGCGCTGGCCAACGGCCGCTCGGTGCGCAAGGCGTTTGACCAGGGAAGGGCCGCACTTGCCTTTCGAGGCCTGAGTGAGGAAGACCTGCCTGAACTGATGCCATTCGGGGTGGACCCGGCATCGATCGGACTGGCTGATCACGGGGAGTCGCTGAAGACAGTTGACGACCCGAGCGGCGACGGCATGCCCCATGACGCTCGCGTCTCTTCAAGCCGCGCCTTCGAACCGACTCACCAGGAGAGCTCTTCACCGTCGGCTGGCGGGGTATTGCTCCCGTCAACCCAAGAGGCTGGGATGAGCGCGGCTGAGGCAGTTGCCGAGATCGAGATTCAACGACCTCCCTCTGCCCCAGGCTTGGTCGCCCCACCTCGCCCAGTGATACATTCAATCGGCCTGAAGCTTGTGCCCATCCCGGCCGGAGAATTCCTGATGGGCTCGCCGGACTCTGATCCGGAGGCCGATGACGATGAGAAACCCCAGCACCTTGTTCGGATCACCAGGCCTTTCCTCCTGGCGCCTTGGCCAGTCACTCAATCGCAATACCAGAAGGTGATGGGCGCGACGCCATGCTATTTCAAAGACCAGCCCGAACACCCGGTGGAGACCGTATCGTGGTACGACGCGGTGCGGTTTTGCAACAGGCTCAGCGAGATGGAAAAACGGGAGCCGTTCTACGAGATCAAAGGCAAGATCGTGATCATCCCCAGCAAGGAAGGCCCGGGTTTCCGCTTGCCGACGGAGGCCGAGTGGGAGTATGCCTGTCGCGGGAACCAAGACGCGGTACTCATTCGGTGATGATTCCTCTGGCCTCGGGGAACATGCCTGGTACCGGGAGAATTCGGGTCAGAAACCCCAGCCGGTTGGTAAGAAGCGTCCCAATGCGTTCGGCCTGTACGACATGCACGGCAACGTGTGGGAGTGGTGCTGGGACGGTTGGGATGAGGATTACTACAAGCTGTTTTCGATGCACAAGCCTGTTGTTGATCCGCTCGGCCCTTCGCTCGCCACGTTCCGGGTGGTTCGCGGCGGAGGTTGGGACTTCAGCCCGCGCAGCCTCTGGTCGGCAGCCCGCGTCAGGCGCGAGCCAGACGATAAGCTGGTCAGCTTGGGCTTCCGCGTGGCCCGAGGGCAGTCAGGCTGAGCTGGGAAATAACCCATGCACCTTCAACATGCACTTGTCCCGCCAGCCTGGCTTACAGGTCCCTGAAATGACACTCCCCTTCAAGATGAAGAGAGAACCATGAGATCTCTATTTGTATTCTTGCTCGTGACGGTCGTGGTCGCCCATCCTGCGCATGCCCAGTCGCGTGAGGTCTCCGTCAAGGTTGCGTTCGGCCAGCCGATGGGCCTTCTGGAGATCGACCGCATGGCGCTTGGCCAGGGGGGGCTGTCGGATCAACCGATGTGGGAGACCCGGATCGCGGAGGTTCGGGCCCTGCGGCCCCGCTTGATCCGCCTCTTCGTGCAGGAGTATTTCCAGCTCCTGCCCGCGCCGGGACGAACTCACTTCGAGACTCTGGACCGTTCCGTCGACGCCATTCTGAAAGCGGGGGCCAAGCCCCTCATGTGCCTCTGCTTCAAGCCCAAGGTCCTGTTTCCAACCGTGGACCAAGATCAGGTCGAGCCGGATGACTATGGTGAATGGGAGCGGCTGGTCTCGAGCCTCGTGAAGCACTACCGCAACCGGGGCGCAGGGATTCGATACTGGGAAGTTGCCAATGAGCCGGACATCGGCGAATCGGGCGGCTGCCCGTATCGCTTCAAGCCTGAGAGTTACGCTCGTTACTACAAGCATACGGCCCAGGCCATCCTGCGCACCGATCCTGAGGCACGTGTGGGCGGACCTGCCCTGGCGAATGTGCGTTCACCCATTTTTCCTGCCCTCCTCGATGCCTGCGACGATGGCCAGACCCCCCTGCACTTTGTTTCCTGGCACATTTACAGCAGCGATCCGGGCCGGGTTCGCGGGACGATCAGCTACGCTCAAGAGCTTCTCAAGAAGCATCCCAAGCTCAAGCCGGAAACCTTTCTGGACGAATGGAACATGGATCTGCAGGACCCGCCGCTCGACCCGCGTTTTCAGCCCTGTTATCTGCTGGAGACCATCTGGCAAATGAAGGATGCTGGACTCGATTGGTCGTGCTATTACCACATCCGCGACTACCAGGTTGAGTACGAGCAGTTCACGCCCTTCATGTCATCCCAGGGCGCCGCGTTCATGACTCGGTGGTGGAATCGGATGCCGCAGTTCGATGGGCTCTTCGACTATCAGAACCGGGTTCGGCCATCGTACTTCGCCTTCAAGCTCCTGGCGCGCCTCACCGGCAACCGGCTCAAGCTCGAATCGTCCGACAAGGTGGTTCATGGATTCGCCACGCATGACGAGAAGTATCAAATCGACAACCTCTTGTTCTGGAATTTCTCGAACTCACCCGCGCACGTGGATCTCTCCATGGAGGGCCTGCCCAGGGACACGGTGGTCCGGCGCCTGACGCTCGATGCACTGGCACCCAGCGATGACGAGAATGCGCGATTGCGTCCCGAGTTCCGCGCCCGCCTGACGAAAGGCAACCACAACCTCAAGGTCGAGCTCGGTCCTTACGACATCAGGTTCTGGTCGTTTGAGTAATCGACGATCCGGTTCCGCCTCTTCAACTCCCCGCATGCGTCCACGGCTTGCGGTACTCGTAATCGAGCAGCGCATTGGCGGCGCTGTTGTCGATAAAGCACTCGGCCTTCGCATCCCAGTTCAGGCGGGACTTGGTGGCCAGGGCGATATTGGCCAGCAGGGCGTAGGTGGTCGAGCGGTGGCCTTCCTCGACGTCGCAATTCGGCTTCTGGCGCGACTTGATGCAATCGAGGAAGTTGCGGGCGTGGCCTTCGTCCAGCTCCTTGTAGCCATCGCGGTTCTGGACGACCTGCGGCTGACAGCGCGGCTTCTTGTCCTGAAACCGCCCGCCCCGCTCGGGAACGATCTCGAAACGGTTCATGTCGGCATAGATGGTACCCTTGGTTCCTCGCAGCTCGATCTCGCCGGTTCGAAGCAGAGGTTGGCCGCTGGCCTCGAACGTGCTGAAGATGGTGAGCATGCCCGAGGCGTGCTCGAAGATCACCTCGGCCGTGTCGGGGATCGTGCGGCAATCGTCCACGGCATAAACGCCGCCGCCGGCCATGACGGCACTCGGTGCCGTCTCACCGACGATCCAGCGGATCGCGTCGAAGTAGTGCGCTCCCCAGTTGGCCATCTGCGACGAATAGTCCGTCCACCAGCGGAACTTATAGGGCAGAATGTTAAGGTTGAACGGCCGCTCGGGGCGAGGCCCCTGCCACAGCTCCCAGTCAAGGCCTGGGGGCGGAGCCGAGTCAGGCACCCTGCCGATTCCGCCGGGAGACATGTTGTCGGTCAGGCCAGCCCTGGCCGTGGTCACCTTGCCAATTGCGCCTGACTGCACCACCTGGGCCAGTTGCGCATAGAGCTTTGACGACCGCCTCTGCGTTCCCACCTGCACCACTCTATCGTTCCGCCTCGCCGCCTCGACCATGCGCCGGCCTTCCTTGACCGTGAAGCTGAGAGGCTTCTCAATATAAACATCCTTGCCGGCATCGCACGCCATGGTCGTCATCAGGGCGTGCCAGTGATCGGGTGCGGCGATGATCACGGCGTCAAGGTTCTTATCATCGAGCACCCGGCGGAAATCCTTGTGCCGCTGGACCGGTCCGCTGAATTCGGGCAGCGCCTTGGGCACGACGTAGCCCAGTTTCTTGAAGTAGGGATCGATCTTGTCGAACCGCCCGTTCAGGTACGGCTCGTAGACGTCACAAAGCGCCGCGACCTGTGCGTCCTTTTGGGCGCCGAAGGCGTTCAGCACCTGGACGCCGCGATATCCCAGGCCGATGCAGCCAAGGCGCACGCGGTCGTTCGCCCCGATGACCCGCCCCGCCCGAGCCACCGTGGGCATCGACACGGCTGCCGCCCCGGTCAGGGCCGTCCTGGTGAAATCGCGCCGATTGTAGCCGGTCGAAGCTGGCATCATGAGAACCTCCAAGGAACGAGTCGTTCGGGATCAAGAGACGGTTGCTGGAGCTTCCCACATCGTAACAAGCCGCTCCCTCCAGAAGCCAACGGCCAGCGCCGAAATCAATTTCCCGAGGCAGCAAGAAGACCGTCGTGCATCGCGATGGTGCAACCTAGCCGCTAAACTGAATTCATCGGCAACCGGCCCGATTCACTGTTTGGCGGAGCGGCAATGGCAAGTAGCGAACGTGATCTGGTTCTGGGAACGGCGGGGCATATTGACCATGGCAAGACGGCCCTCGTTCGCGCCTTGACGGGCATTGACACCGATCGGCTGCCCGCGGAAAAACAGCGCGGGATCACGATCGACATCGGATTTGCGTCGCTGGCTCTGAAGAGCTGCCGCCTGGCCTTGATCGATGTACCGGGTCATGAGCGATTCATCCGCAACATGCTGGCGGGTGCATCGGGGCTCGACCTGGCGATGCTGATCGTGGCGGCCGATGACTCGGTGATGCCCCAGACGCGTGAGCATCTGGAAATTCTTCGGCTGCTAGGGCTCTCCGGGGGGCTGATTGTCCTGACGAAGGCCGACCTGGCCGAGCCGTCCTGGATCAGCCTGGTCGAGGATGAGATTCGCGAGCTGGTCCGGGGGACGTTCCTGGAAGGCGCGCCGATCGTCCGAACCTCAGCGACGACCGGCCAGGGAATTGACAACCTCAAGCAAGAGCTCGAGCGGTTGTGTGAGCAGGTCAACGTCCGGCAAGATTCGGGACTCTTCCGGATGGCGATCGATCGCTCGTTCACAGTGGCCGGTCATGGAACAGTGGTCACCGGCACGGTCGCCTCGGGATCGGTTTCGGTGGGTGACGACCTGGAGTGGCAGCCCGCCGGCAAACTCGTCAGGGTGCGCGGCCTGCACCGCCATGACCAGAGCGCCCAGCAGATCGGCCGTGGTTCTCGGGCCGCGATCAACCTGGCGGGCGTTCACCATGGTGAGATTCACCGCGGCCAGGAGCTTGCCGCGCCCGGTTATCTTCAAGCGACGCGCGTGCTGTCGGTAGAGATCGTGGGTGCTGACCTGGCCCCCCGCCCGGTACGTCATCGGGGGCGTTATCACGTTCACCTGGGCACCGCGGACGTTTCTGCCACGCTGGCCTTGCTGGAAGGCAATGAGCTGCCTCCTGGCGGCCGGCAACTTGCCCAGCTCTTTCTGGCCGAGCCGGTGGTCGCCGTTTACGGACAGCCCTTCGTACTCCGGGAGGAGAGCCCCCCGCCACGCTCGGTGGCGGCCGCGTGCTGCAACCCCAGGCGCGAAGACTCCGCCGCCGGGATCATCTGGCGATTTCTCGCCTGGACCGCCTGCGATCGGATGACCCGATCGAGCGGCTGGCCGCCGTCCTGTCCTTTCTGGGCCTTCGGCCCTGGACCGAGCGCGGGCTGTGCGCGCTTTCCGGGCTGCCCGTGGAACGAATCTCGCCGTCCCTCGATGAGTTGACGGCCTCTGGCTCACTGGTCGACGTGCCGATCGGTCCCCGACGGTCGGTGCGAATTCTGGCCGAGTTTGTCGGAGACCTGGAAGACCGGGTCTTGCGGGCCCTGGGCCGATTGCACGCGGCCCGGCCGCGGCTGTCGGCGATTCCTCGAACTCACCTCGCGGCCGAGCTACCCGACCTGGGCAGCGATGCGCTCATCGCCGGAATCGTCAACCGGCTCAAGGCGCAAGGCAAGGTGATCGCCGAGGCCCGGACCGTGGCGACGAAAGGGTACGAGCCGAAGCTGAGCCAGGGGGAAAGGAAACTGAAAACTGACCTGGCCGAGTCCGTGCGCAACGGGGGCATGAGCCCGCCCGACGCCTCTGACCTGGCCGCCACCGCGGGCAACCGGTCGGCCGTGGTGCCCGACCTGCTGGCCCTGCTGCGCGACGAGCAAAAGCTGGTCGAGATCTCGCCGAGCCTGTACCTCGATTTCGACGTTGAAGCCGAGCTCCGCCGCAAGGTCATCGATCGCCTGGCAGCCGGCTCGACCATGACCATGGCCGACCTCCGCGATCTTCTGGGCACAACCCGAAAATACGCCGTGCCCATCGGCGAATACCTTGATCGCATCGGCCTGACGAAACGCGAGGGAGATGTGCGCAGGCTGGGAGTTGCCGAGGACCTTGGGCCGAGTTCCAGGGACACGAAGCGTCCTATTGCGCCTTGAGATAGAGCACGGCATCTCCAGGGAAGGGCGGGGTGAATGTTTTCGCTGCGCCGCCGCTTACATCCGCGCCCGCAGTTCTGGCACCCGTCGCCGCGTTCATCCATTCGACCGCAAACCGGCCACGGCTTTTCGAGAGATCCACGGTAAAGTTGCCGCCGGAAGGGGCATAGACCAGAAACTCAGGATGAGCCGCGTTGGGGCTGGCGAGAGCATGACCGGTCGAAGAGAGCTTCTCGTGTGGGGTCATCGCGGCCAGATTCATGCGATCGGCATAACCTCGGATATAACCCATGGTGTCACGGACGTTGTCCCAACGCTTATCCGGCCCCGAACCAATTCCGTGAACAGGAGATGGGCAGAGATTGCGCTTTTCGCGGGGATAATAGACGACATACGGGTCCATGAACAGCGTTTGATTCCCGTTCGTAAAGTTGATCCAGAAGTAATTACGATTGACCTGTGGGGTATCGTTCCATATGCCGAAGTAACTATGATCAGAATCATTGATGTTCACTTTACAGGGAGGATGGCCCATACCACAACTGGTCGTCGGAGAGATTCTCGCGCCGGGAGCAATCCAGTCGGCATCGCTATTGATAAGCGTGGCATCTTTGAGATCGTCCATCACCCCGTAGCCGATGGGGTGTTGAAGTGCCTTCCCGGCCTCATAGCCGCGTGTGAAGACGATCAGGTGGCTGTTCCACCAGCCTGAATCTCGAGGCGCCTCCTGGGAGACGATCCAGAGAACATTGGGCAGGTCGTTGAGCGTGTCGATCACTTTTTTCACATAGGCGTCCTGGATCGCGGTGATCGCGTTCGGCGCAGTCATCGTCACCGAATTCGTCCCGCCGCCATCGTCAATTCCATTTACGTTGTTTGACCCCGTTAGCGGATATCCGTCGCCCGAAAAGCGAAAGCGGAGGAGGAATTCGGCGGAGAAAAGGTAGACGCCGGCGTAAATGCCCGCCGCATGAAGTTGCTGAACACGGTCACGGAGCCGGTCGAAGTACGCTTGATTCATTCTTGTGAGATCAAATTTTAATTTCCCATCCGACGCGTTGCCGGGGCCCGTTCGCTGCCAGGGCTGGGGAGTCACGCTGAAATCGGGCGGAGCGCTTGCGGTGCTTGGTAATCCACGGAATGTCGGCAGCTCCGTTGTCCATAGCAGCGTGAAATTGTGGTTATGACCAACAAGCATCCTCACATACGCCTTGAAGTCCAGCGGCTGGATCGAGCCATTCGTCCCCCAATCCTGAAGGTTGTTCCAGGTGTGCGACCCCGTCAGATAGATCGCTCTGCCGGTGCCATCGGTGAAGTAATTAGGATTTGTTGAATTGGCGCGCAGAGGAGCCGTGATTGGCTTTCGTGCGAGCGGAGGTGTGTCAGTTGGCGGTGGCAAGGCCCCCGGCGACGGGCCGGCCATCCAGGAAAACAGAATCAGAGCCGAGAATACAACGTTCATTTCATGCCGACTCATCATTTTCTGACTCCATATTTATCCTGGTGGCGACTATCAGCATAGCGAAATGACGCGAACGACGGATTCTCGGTAGTCACGAAAGCCCATTTTCTCATAGAGCCGGCGGGCGCTGCTGTTCTCACGCATCACATGAAGGAACGGGATCTCCTTGCGTTGCATCTGGCGGTGAATCAGTTTGGCCATGAGCCGCCGCGCCAGCCCTCGGCCTTGAAAATCCGGATGCGTGCAGACGCCACTGATCTCTCGAAGTGAGCCTCGCAAACAATCGCTCGCCGGCCATGGCCACGAGCCGATCACCTTCGAAGTAGCCAAAGTATTCCCCGAGTTCGATGGTTCTCGGACCGAACGGCCCTGGATGGGTCAGCGTTGCTGACTCGAGTGCCTGTGTTGCGTGCTCCGGGCCGAGTAAGAGCGCCTCCGGAGCCTCGTCGGTGGAGGGCATCGGAGCCTCCCAAACCATCTTGAGCATGATCGATTCGACGTCAACTTGCCAGCCAGTGGGAACGGTACCCGACCAATCAGCGCAATAGAAATGCTCGCCGGGTTCGCAGTAAGGAGCCAGGGCATCCAAATTGGGTTGCCCGGGGTTGGCGAAACCGACGATGGGAGAGAATCCCTGAGCGTACCGGCGCACGTCGTCGGTGCCCGCAGAGTACTTCGAGTGCGGGCCGACGAGCGTATGCCAGACGATGTTGTCGAGAAGATGCCTCATCGTCGCGTGCGCACAGATGGCAATAGGCCTAGGGGGCTAACGCCGCACATCAGACCGGCCGCCAAACTGCTGCCGACCTGCCATGACGGACCTGACACGTTTGATAGTACCACATGCCGGCGCGTCCACGCGGTTCTCAACGTGTTAGGATGGAGACAGCACAAACCATCACAGTCGGGGAGTTCCGATGGAACCTGGGCTTCGAAGAATCCAGATCATCGATGACAAGATGGCGGAGTTGCTCCGAGCCAAGACGGAGGCCGAGCGCTTTGCCATGATTGATAGATCATGGCGGTTCGCGCCAGATGATCCAGGCGATGATCATTCATGAGCATCCCGACTGGTCGGAGGATCAAGTCCGACGGGAAGTTGCCCGGAGGATGTCTCATGGAGCCGTCTGAGCTGCTGCGGAGGTTGGTCGCTGTTCTCGACGAGATCGAGATCCCCTATCGTGTCGTTGGGTCCGTGGCAGCCATGACCTATGGTGAGCCTAGATTCACGAATGTGATCGATGTTGTCGTCAACTTGAAACTGGAGCAGGCGGACCCAGACCCGCCCCTCTCCTTACTTTAGCGGTGCTTGGCCAATCGTGCGACTACGAGGCTGCCGAGCAAGACCAGCGGAATGAGAACGAAGCGCCAAGCGACGAGGAGATGAGCGAATTCGATTCGGCGCATCTCGGAGGCAGGGAGAAGCACACCGAGGTTTGTGAGGTTCGCCGACTCGGGGTCGATCTCGGGCGGCAGATTGCCCGCGGCTTTCGCCTCTCTCAGCCTTTGTCGCATCTGCTGTTCGATCGAGCGTTCCGCATGCCGGACATACAGGGCACCGGCTACGATCAGGAGCATGGCAACGGCAAGACTGGCACCGTAGCGTACCATGAGACCGCCCCCGCCGTGTAAGACCCAAGCTCAGCGGCTCCGCTCCACCCGACCGTTAGGCGGTGTTCCCGTCGTCCCCCGTCGAATCATCCGGCGGGTTACTTAGCATACTGATGATGTGCCGGGCCAGATGGTCCTTGATCTCGCGGTGTCGAGGGACCGGCTGGGATACCCCGGTGGTCGGGTTTCGATACCAGTCGTGCCGTCCACCATGCCGGACCAAGACGCATCCAAACCCCGCGATCGTGCGGACCAAGTCTACCCGCTTCACGGAACCACCAGCTCATCGACCTTTCGGATACCGGTCAACTCGCCGCTCGTTAGATCCCTGTACAGGTCAACCAGATGGTCCTTCAGATCGTCCAATGAGTCACCCTGTGTCCAGTAGTCAGGATAATCGAGCAGGTACCCGAGGAAGGCATCCCCGTCCTGCCAGTGGACGAACTTGATGGTCTGCATACGGAGCCTCCATGGCCGGTGTGCCACAAATGGATTTTACCCCAAGACGGCGAAATCCAGCAACCGATCGCCGCCTATAACACGCCAAGCAGTGTCCTCTCGAGAGGGGTATCGCAACAGCGTCAACCTCGGTGGACAGGAGGTGTCGGGCGGCGGGAGAAATGTTACCATTGAGACTTGTAGTGACCGCACGAATTGTGATGCGGTGCTCAGCGCGCAGAATGAGGAAAGGCCGTCCGTGGATGATGGAATTTTGCGTCGGTTGCCGCCTGTCGGCATGGTGCTCGATCAGGAAGTTCTCGCCGAGGTGAGGAACCAACGGGGTCACGAGTCAACCGTGCGTGCGGTCCGGGCCGCGATCGACGAGGCGCGGAGGGCCTTGAGGAATGGGGGGCAGATTGACGTTGATGCCCCCATCCTCGCCAGGCGGGCCAGCGAGATACTCGAAGGCGAAAAGCGTCTGCTTCGCCCCGTGATCAATGCGACGGGGATCTTGCTGCATACGGGTTTGGGTCGTGCTCCGCTGGCGGCAGAAGCGGTCGAGGCCGTGAGCACCGTGGCCCGGGGGTATTGCAACCTCGAGTTCGACCTCGCGGAGGGCGATCGGGGGCGGCGTACTACGGGAATCTCCCGGCTCCTGCGCGAGCTGACAGGCGCCGATGCGGCGACGGTGGTCAATAACAATGCCGGCGCGACGGTCCTGGCACTGCGTGCCCTGGCATCAGGCCGTGAAGTGATCGTCTCGCGAGGGCAGCTTATCGAGATTGGCGGCAGCTTCCGGCTGCCCGAGATCTTCGAGGTCTCGGGCGCCAGGCTGCGCGAGGTGGGGACGACTAACAAGACCCGGCTCTCCGACTACGAGCAAGTGATCGGTCCAGAAACCGCGGCGATCTTGCGGGTTCATCACAGCAACTTCCGGATCGTCGGCTTCACCGAGGAAGCACCTCTCAAAGACCTGGCGCGGCTTGCCCGCAGCCATGGCCTCTGGATGATCGATGATATCGGATCGGGAGCTTTGGCCGCGGGTATGCCCCCCGTTGTCACGGGCGAGCCGAACGTCGCCGAGGCGATGACCGCCGGCGCCGACCTGGTGCTTTTCTCCGGTGACAAGCTGCTGGGTGGGCCGCAGTGCGGCATCATGGCCGGCACGCAAGAGGCCATCAGCCGGATCGAGGCTGATCCCTTGATGCGAGCCCTGCGCGTGAACAAGATGACGCTGGCCGCGCTCGAAGTGACCCTGGGATTGATTCGTGATGGCGAGCACAGCGCGGCGCTAATTCCGCTATGGAGGATGCTGAGCACTCCACTGGCCGAGATCGAGAGCCGCGCTCGGAGCTTTGCGGCAAGGCTTCAGGACGAGCTTGGCTTGAATGCTTCGGTGATCACCGCCGAGTCATTCGTGGGCGGAGGAAGCGTGCCGGTTCAGCCGATTCCCACGATGGTCGTGATGGTTTCAGCGCCGTTTCCGCCATCTCATAGCTCGGAAGCCGCATGGGCCCGGGCCCTGAGAATGGGCGACCCACCCGTGGTGGCGCGGGTTCAGGGAGGGGCTGTGCTCTTCGATCTGCGTACCGTGGACGAGCGCGAGGAGACGAGTCTCCTCGACGCCATCGGGCGCGCATGTCATGATTGAGAATCCAACTTGAAGACAAGCGACCTCTCCTCTCCTTTCTTTGTCTTGCCTCGCGTGCAGGATCAAGGAGTCTCAGGATGCGTCTTTGCCGGTTCAGTCTGGACGATTTGATACTTACGGGCTTTTATGGTGACAACGTGGTGATACCGATCGATCAGGCGGCCGAGGCCTACAGCCGGGACACGGGCGTGGAGCTTCTGCTTCCCTCGACGGAAGAACTGCTCGATCTGCTGCCCCCCGACGGCTGCTCGTACGAGCTGGCCCGTGACCTCGACGACTGGCTGAACAGCCTCGATCTCATCGCGCGTGACGAGCTCACGATTGCGCGTGAAGATGTTCAGCTTTTGGTACCGATCGCCAGTCCACCCAAGCTCTTGTTTCTGGCCGGCAATTACGCCAAGCACGTCGCCGAGCGCGGGGGATCGGCCGCCGAGCGGGAGGAGACGTTCCCCTACGTGTTTCTGAAGCCGCCGAGCACCACACTGACCCACCCGGGCGAGCCGATTCTGATCCCCCGCGTCTCTCCGGATCAGATCGACTGGGAGTGCGAGCTGGGCGTGGTGATCGGGCGTCATTGCCGCGGCGTTGCCGAATCGGATGCGCTCGATTATGTGGCCGGCTACACGGTTGTCAACGACATCAGCGACCGCGGCTTCAAGCCTAACCCCGGCCGCAAGCAGCGCGAACGCGACAAGTTCTTTGACTGGATGCACGGCAAGTGGCACGACACGTTCTGCCCGATGGGTCCGTGTATCCTGTCGGCCGATGCCGTGATCGACCCCCAGGCCTTGCCCATCAAGCTGACGGTCAACGGCCAGATCAGACAAGAAGCGACAACCGGCGAGATGGTCTTCCCGGTGGCCGCCGTCGTCTCTTTCCTCTCTCAGTTCGTCACGCTCGAGCCGGGCGATGTCATCGCCACGGGCACGCCGTCGGGGGTCGGCTCGGCGACGGGCACCTTCCTCAAGCCTGGCGACCTGATCCGTGCCTCGATCGCACCGATCGGGACGCTGGAGAATCCCGTCGAGGCGGAGGCTTGAGGAAACGATGACCGAGTTTCGCAGGTTGATGGTGGCCAATCGGGGCGAGATCGCCATTCGTGTGTTTCGCTCGGCCCACGAGTTGGGTATCCGGACTGTGGCGGTTTACTCCCATGAAGATCGGTTCGCGCTCCATCGGCTCAAAGCCGATGAGGCCTACCAGGTGGGCAAGGCCGGCGAGCCGATTCGCAGCTATCTCAACATCGCGGGGATTGTTGGTCTGGCTCAGGAGAAGCAGGTCGAACGCGATCCACCCTGGATACGGGTTCCTGTCCGAGAACGCGGATTTCGCGCGGGCTTGCGTGGCGGCTGGAATCGTCTTCATCGGGCCCCGGCCGGAGCTGCTCGATCTCCTGGGCGACAAGGTTGCGGCCCGAGCACTGGCCAGAGAGGCCGGCGTGCCGGTTCTTTCCGGCAGCGACTCGCCCGTGGAGCCCGGGCCAGGCGCGCATGCGGCGGCCGACGCTCTGGGTTTTCCGGTGATCGTCAAGGCGTCAATGGGAGGGGGCGGACGAGGCATGAGGGTTGTCGAAACGTCCGACGCCCTCGACCAGGCGCTCGATCAGGCTCGCCGCGAGGCCTTGAATGCATTTGGATGCGCCGATGTTTTTCTGGAGAAGTTCATCCGCCGCGCCAAGCACATCGAGGTGCAGTTGCTGGGCGATTCGCACGGTCATCTGGTGCATCTCCACGAGCGCGATTGCTCGATTCAGCGGCGGCACCAGAAAGTCATCGAGATCGCGCCGGCCTATAACCTCGATCCATCGCTCCGCGAGGCGATCTGCCAGAGCGCGATCGCGATCGGCCAGAAGGTGGGCTACGAGAACGCGGGAACCGTCGAGTTTCTGGTGGATGATGAGTCGGGCGCGTTTTATTTCATCGAAGTCAATCCCCGGCTCCAGGTCGAGCACACGATCACCGAGATCGTCACCGGGATCGACATCGTCAAGAGTCAGATCTTGATCGCCCAGGGCGCGAGCTTGCCGACGAGGAGATCGGCATCAGCGGCCAGGAGTCGATCCAGACGCAGGGACACGCGATCCAGTGCCGGATCACGAGCGAAGACCCCACCAACAACTTTGTTCCCGACTACGGACGGATCACGCACTATCGATCCGCGGGCGGCCCTGGCATCCGGCTGGACGGCGGCACGACCACGACGGGCGCCATCATCACGCCGTTTTATGATTCGCTTCTGGTCAAGGTTTCCACCTATGCACGCCGCTTCAAGGACGCGGCCGTGCGGATGGAGCGAGCACTCGAGGAGTACCGCATTCGAGGGGTGAAGACCAATATCCCGTTCTTGCTCAACGTGGTCACCCACCCGACTTTTCTCGATGGCCAGTGCACCACGCGGTTCATCGACCAGACGCCCCAGCTTTTCCAGTTCGCGCAGCGCCAGGACCGAGCCAGTAAGCTGCTCACTTTCGCGGCGGAGATCATCGTCAACGGCTTCCCCGGCGTCAAGCGAAGCCCATCCTACACCGCGCCGGCGGGGGAACCGGAACCTCCGCCGTATAACCATATCGAAAAGATCTCAGACGGTTCGCGACAGCGTTTTCAGGCCATGGGAGCCGAGGCTTTTTCGGCGTGGGTTCGGGAACAAGAGCCGCTTCTGGTCACGGACACCACGTTCCGCGACGCTCATCAATCCCTTCTGGCAACCCGGCTGCGCACGCGCAGACATGCTGCGCGTAGCTGACGCCTACGCTCATCTCTTGCCCAACCTGTTCTCAATCGAGATGTGGGGAGGCGCCACGTTCGATACGGCCATGCGGTTCCTCAAGGAAGACCCGTGGGAACGGCTAAGTCAGCTTCGGGAGAAGATCCCTAATATTCTGTTCCAGATGTTGATTCGCGGATCGAACGCCGTGGGCTACACGAGCTATCCCGACAATGTGGTGGTCGAGTTCGTGAAGGAAGCGGCGGCGGCCGGGATCGATCTCTTCCGGATCTTTGACTCGCTGAACTGGGTGCCCAACATGGAGCGAACGCTGGAAGCTGTGCGCGAGTCTGGAGCGCTCTGCGAGGCGGCCATCTGCTACACGGGCGACATTCTCAATCCCGGCCGGCCCAAGTATGACCTGAAGTATTACATCCAGATGGCGAAGGAGCTCGAGAAGCAAGGCGCGAACCTGATCGCCATCAAGGATATGGCCGGCCTGTGTAAACCATTCGCGGCTCAGCGGCTGATCGCGGCCCTGCGCCAGGAAGTGGGCCTGCCGGTGCACTTCCACACTCACGATATCGGCGGAGCGCAAGCCGCGAGCGTCCTCAAGGGAGCCGACGTGGGGCTAGACATTGCCGATGGGGCCATGGCATCGATGTCGGGCCTGACCTCTCAGCCCAGCCTGAGCGCGATCGTCGAATCGCTTCGCTTCACGCCGCGCGACACGGGCGTTGACCACCAGGCCTTGATCGACATCAGCCGCTACTGGGAAGAGGTTCGCGAGCTGTACGCGCCTTTTGAGTCGGGCCCCAAGTCACCATCCGCTGATCTTTACGACCTGGAAATGCCCGGTGGGCAGTTCACGAACCTGTTTCAGCAAGCCAAGGCGCTGGGGCTGGCGTCGAGGTGGCATGAGGTTTGCGCTGCGTACAGCCAGGTCAACCTGCTTTTCGGCGACATCGTCAAGGTGACGCCCTCGTCGAAGGTCGTGGGCGATATGGCTCTCTTCCTCGTCGCCAACAACCTGACGCCCGAAGACACGCTGGACCCCGACCGTGAGCTGGCCTTCCCCGAGAGCGTGGTCGAGTTTTTCCAGGGACGGCTCGGTCAGCCGCCAGGCGGTTTTCCACCAGAGCTACAAGCCCGAGTGCTCAAGGGCCGTCCTGCGCTGACCGAGCGGCCCGGGGCGAATCTGCCGGCCGCTGATCTCGACGCTGCGCGTGAGAAGGCCTCGGCCCTGCTCGGGAGCCCGGCCACGATGCGTGACGCCCTCAGTTACGTGCTTTATCCACGTGTTTTTCCGGATCTTGCGGCCCACACGCGAACCTATTCCGACACATCATTTTTACCCACATCGATGTTTTTCTTCGGTCCCGAACCGGGCGAGGAAAACAAGGTCGAGATCGAGGAGGGGAAAACCTTGATCGTCAAGCTGCTGGCGGTGGGTGAGCCCCACGCCGACGGCAAGCGCACGGTCTTCTTCGAGCTCAACGGCCAGCCGCGCGAAATCGAGGTCCTCGACCGCTCACTGGCCTCCGCCATACGGGAAGCTCCCACCGCCGATCCCGCCGATCCCAACCAGATTGGCGCTCCGTTGCCCGGACTGGTTGTCGGGGTGGCTGTGTCGGCGGGCGATGCGGTTCGCAAGGGCCAGAAGCTGCTCTCGATCGAGGCCATGAAGATGGAAACCACGCTCTACGCCGACGCGCCGGGCGCGTGAGCGAGGTGCTAGCTACGGTGGGCCTGCAGGTGAAAGCCGGCGATTTGCTGTTGAAATTGACGAGCGAGTGATCGCGATCGAAGCGCATGGGTGACTGCCGTGGGGAGAATACGTCTCGATGCAAGATTACGACAAGAGTAGCAAGTGGCTCATTCAGCATCACGGCGACTCGATCCTCCGCCTCGCTGGTATCGCTGACATCGCGACCTGGCGACCATTGCAGGCTGAAGTCGTGCAGCCGCGTCGTTTACCCGATGGCCTGATCGAGGTTTATCACCGGGGGCAGATCGAGCCCGACTTGGTTCGTTCTGGAGCTGGCCACGTACCCGGATGCGAGGATTGCCCAGCAGGCCGTCCGCGACATGACCCTCGTTTATCATGATCGCGGAGTGTTGCCGGAGCTCTTGGTCTTGGTGCTGCACCCCAAGGGCAACCAGCGTGCTGCCGGATCGGCCGATCTTCAAAGCGCGGGGGGCTGGACCCGGTTACAGGCGGTGTGGAAAGTGGTGGAGCTCTGGACCGTACCAGCCGCAGACTTACTGGCGCCTGGCGACGTGGGCCTCATCCCCTGGGTGCCATTGTCGAAATTCGATGGCCCCCCCGAGCCGATCTTTCGTGAGTGCCGTTCCCGTATCGACCGTGACGGCCAGCCCGAGGAGCATGAGAACTTGCTGGCCGTCTCGCAGGTTCTGGCTGGTTTGCGGTATGATGACCCGAGACTGTTTCAGATCCTGGGAGGACGAGAAGCCATGATCGAATCACCCGTGCTCCAGCAGCTCAAGGCCGAGTGGACTTACGAGGCCCATCGAAAAGACGTCATCAAATTCCTGGTCGCCCGATTTGGAGACGAGGCAAAGGGCTTGAGAGCGAAGCTGGACATGATCGATGATGAGGCGAGGTTGGAGGAGTTGGTGGAGGCTGCGGGGACCAGTCCTGACCTGGACGCCTTCCGGAAGCGCCTTGAAGCTTGACTGTCAACGAGAGGACGAGAGGCCATGATCGAATCACCCGTACTCCAGCAGCTCAAGGCCGAGTGGACCCAAGAGGGTGCCCTCGCGGGCGAGCGAAAAGCGATCATCAAATTCCTGGTTACCCGATTTGGGGACGAGGCCAAGGACTTGAGAGCGAAGCTGGACATGATTGACGATGAGGCGAGGTTGGAGGAGTTGGTGGAGGCCGCGGGGACCTGTCCCGACCTCGAGGCCTTTCGTAGACAGTTTGCAACCTGAATGATTACATGGCCGTTCGTTCGAGAACTACTCGTTTTCGATGAGGTCGCATCGACCAGCGACATGGCCCGGCTGATTCTTCGAGAAGAAGCGCGCGAGCTTCCTCTCGCGGTCTGGGCCCAGCGGCAGACCTCGGGCCGGGGCCGGGGAGAGAACCAGTGGTGGTCAGACGAGGGATCGCTCACGTTCACCATTGTCCTCGCACCCGAGAACCACGGCCTGCTCGTGCACCAGGAGCCCCGGCTAGCCCTCATGACGGCGGTTGCCGTGATCGAGGCTATCGGGACGCTGGGGCTACCCGCGCAGGGGATCGGGATCAGGTGGCCCAACGACATCGAAGTTGGCGGCCGCAAGCTGGGCGGAATTCTTCCCGAACGGGTCGAGATCGATACGAGGCATCGCCTGCTCTTGGGCGTCGGCCTGAACGTCTTGACCCGCGTCGATCTCGCGCCCCGGCCGTCGGACGAATGGCGACGTCTCTAGACGCGCTCGCGCCCAACCTCTGGAGCCCTCGATCCTGCCGCGGTTGCTGGTGGCGATTCTGGCCCGGTTCGAGTTTACCTTATCCCGACTGGTCGAGGACGACCTCGATCTGGCCCAGGAGTGGGACCGGCTGAACTTGCTTCGAGATCAAGCCGTGCGGGTTGCTCTTGGTTCGCGAATCGTCGCGGGTACGGTGTTCGCGATCGACGCTCAAGGGGCCCTCTGCTTGCACGATGGAGCGGAGGAGCACCGGCTCTTCGGCGGGCAGGTGCTTCGTGACCAGCGGGCCTGGCTGCCATCGCCGGGCTTAACGGAGGGAGATGGACCTTGATGCACGAGTATGACAGGAGCAGCAAGTGGCTGATCCAGCACCATGGCGACTCGATCCTCCGCCTGGCCGGGGTCCGCGACATCGCCGAGTGGCGGCCCTTGCAGGCCGAGCTCGTTCAGCCCCGCCGCTTGCCCGACGGCCTGATTGATGTCCGTTGCCAGGGGCAGGCAGAGACCGTCCCGTTCGTCCCTTGGCACATTGGGATGGTCCGCCTGAGCCGATTTTCCGTCAGTGCCGCGCCCGCATCGACCAGGATGCCCTTCCCGGCGAGCGAGAGAACCTGCTGGCCGTCTCGCAGGTTCTGGCCGGTTTGCGGTATGATGATCCGAGATTGTTCCAGATCCTGGGAGGACGAGAAGCCATGATCGAGTCACCCGTGCTCCAGCGAGCTCAAGGCCGAGTGGACGCAGGAGGGCGCCCGTGAGGCCCATCGAAATGACATCATCGAATCCCTGACTGCCCGGTTTGGGGACGAGGCGGAGAAGTTGGCAGCGAAGCTTGACGTGATTGACGATGAGGCGCGGTTGAAGGAGCTGGTAAGAGCCGCCGCGACCTGTCCGACCTGGACGCCTTCCAAAAGCACCTTGACGCTTGACTGTCAACGGGAGGACGAGAAGCCATGATCGAGTCACCCGTGCTCCAGCAGCTCAAGGCCGAGTGGACGCAGGAGGGCGCCCGTGAGGCCCAACGGAAAGACATCATCGGCATCGTCCCAAAGCCCTGATTGACAGCTTGACACTTTGCGCGGCAAAGCACCGGCATTTCGCCGCCCCGATGCTGGAAAAGGTGGGACAAAGTCGCTCGGCGGCGTCTGGAGCGTGTCACGTCGCTCCAGCTCCCATTCGGGGGCATTGGCCTACATTGCACGGCCTTTCTGCTTCGCGACCTGGCCGTCGGTCTCCGATCAGACGACAAAGTGCCAGTGATTGGACAAGACGCAATACGGCAGGATGCGGTTGCAGTGTCAGTGATGGGCTTCGATCATGACGCGTTGGGACGCCTCGAAGTCGGCGTTCTTGCGCAAGAGGTGCATCCTGCCCACTGATCGGTTCAGGGCATGGTACACCTGCCCATCTTGTGCTTTTCGAGAGGGTCTAGGTATCGGGACCAAGGTATCGAAGAGCGGCGGTCACCGTCTATACTAGCTGCGTCCCTGTTTCCTGTCCCTGTTTCCTGTCCCCATGCGACCAAGAGGAGAAAGCGTGATGCCATAAGTTAGTGAAAAGGGGATCTTATTTCGCAGCGCCATCGCCAAGAAGGAAATCATTGTTTCAACGGCGAACGTCACCAACGCCAAATCCATTGCGTTTTTACAGATTGAGAATTGATCGTAAGTCGTCCGTGCGCCGAGCATCCGTCGACACCCGGCCAAAGTCCGCGCTCAAAAGCCGCCATCATCGCGCATCTTGATCTAGCAGAAGGTACAGGTGAGCCGCGCCCTCCGCTCCGGGATGGGTCAGGGTCCCTGAACATCCCGCACACCGCGGGCTCCATCGCAAGGATGAAGGATGAAGGGCCTGAACATCCAGCAACGCGATCCATGCCTCGCG
Source organism: uncultured Planctomycetaceae bacterium (assembly GCA_963813575.1). Lineage (GTDB taxonomy): Bacteria > Planctomycetota > Planctomycetia > Isosphaerales > Isosphaeraceae > Aquisphaera. Next base: position 941 of record CAWFAF010000022.1, on the reverse strand, counting down.
ACTGCCGCTCCAATGAAGGATGAAGGCCGAAAGATGAAGGCGGAAGACTCACAACAGACAATGTCTCGCGAGCTCCAACCCAAAAACCGCCAGGTCAGCGTAGTGTACAAATGCTCGAATTTCGCTGGAAAACCGCCATTTCTCGCCACTTTTGGGGACGCTCGGCGTGCCTTCCAGGCGGCAATCCAGGCTCAGCATGTCGTTGCAGCAACATGAGATAGGACCTGAGGCTTGCCCGCCCAGGCGGCCAGGAAACCTCGTGGCGGCGGCGTCCGAAAACCGCCATATCGAATTCCGCTTATGGTTCACAATCTGAGCCCGAAATTCCCTACCCGATTACAAGTGGGGTGTACCATGGAAAAAGAGGTCCGCCGTCTTAAGAAAATCAATCTCGCCCTGGCAGTCGCGGAGGGCGAATCGATCGCCGCGTGGGCGAGAGAAAATGGGGTGCCCGAGCGGACGGCGCAGCTGGGCACAGGACCGGAATGTCCGCCGCGAGGTCGACGCGTGTCGGCGCCGGGCTCTCAACCAAGCCATCGGCCGGTTGACCGGCATGGCCATGAACGCGGTTGATGGGATCGCCAATCTCGCTCAAGGGGCCGACTCCGAGTCGGTTCAGCTCAGGGCGTGGCGGGGCGTCCTGGCCGACCTGATGTCCGTCTCCAAGTTCTCAGTCCTGGAGTACCGCATGACGGAGATCGAGGAGAGCTCGAGAAGCAAACAGGATACACGCGTCCGGTGCGTAAAGCAAAGCGCGCCTGGGGACGGGCCTTGCCCACGCGCGGGAACTTTCCGGCCGATGAGGTGTCCCGCGCTTATGCCCTTGCCCCTCGTCCTTGCCCCGCGTCAAGACGTGCCTGGTATAACCTTGTCAAGCTTCAAGCTCAAGAACCCCAAAAACAGGTGTTTGGGGACGATGCCACCGCCTCTCTGTCAAAAGG
>CAWFAF010000021.1:0-5802 GCA_963813575.1 uncultured Planctomycetaceae bacterium | reverse complement strand
TCGACGAGGACCGAGCGCGCGTCGGTTCGGTTCGATCGCTTGCAGTCACTTTATGCGCCTGGTCCGGGCAGGGCGGACAGAAACAGCAAGAGTGCCAATCGGCTCAGCTCCATCACGCATGAACATGACTCCTCTGAACCCTGTCCGCTTTGTAGGGTGGTCAAGCAGGGTCAAATTGGGTCGGAGTAAAGGCAGTCAAGACAATTGTAACGTAACCGCCGCAGCCAAGCATCAATCCCAGCGGTCGTGATCGTCGGTCATCACGTCCCCGGCGGTTTTGTCGAAGAGAGCAGCATCCCTCGCTGCATCTTTTTGCACCAGCAAGAAAGGGCCGTGCTACGCTTCGTTCCGGCTGCTAACTTTCCCAGCTTTCTCTTGCGTCCAGACCTGTCCGCTCCGACAATCAGTCAAGGACCGCCGACCGGCGTGACTGCCGCACCCGCCCGGCCTAGCGGACTCTTGACCTGCCGGCCTCGCCTCCCATGACGCAGGACTCAACCATGTCGACCACACGCCGACCCTTTTCGGCCGTCCCGATCCTCGTCTCGCTGGTCATGACGCACCTCCACGGTGCAAGCGGTCAGGAGGCTGCCCGTCCGGCAAGGCCCTTGCGCTCGGTCGAGGAGCTCAACGCCTACCACGACCGCCGGCTCGCCGATCTCGAGCGGCAGCGGCTCGCCGACCTCGACGCGCTAGCCTCGGTGAAGGCCGGCACCGAGGGCAATTCAGCCTACCGCGAGCTCTTCCTCCGCGCGATCGCCCGCGACCTGACTGTCGAGGCCAGTCCCGCCGCCGATCGCTGCCTGGCAGGCTCGAGTGCCGCGGCAGACGTCCGCGCCCTGGCCACGCTTGTCGCCTCGATCGTCAACACCAATCACGGCCAGCCCGATCGGGCCCTCGCCCGGTTCAGTGCACTCGTCGCTGATCGGAAGCGAGCCGGTGCCGTCGATTCCGAGCCGCTTCTGGCCGCGGGCGAGACTTTTCTCCGCTACCTCATCCGCGCGGCCCGCTACGACGAGGCCCGCCGCCTCTGCTCTCTGCTCGCCGAAAAGTGTGACGAAGGGGAGGTCTCCGCCCATTTCGCGTCCACTCTCCGGCCTCTAAAGCTCGTCGGCCGCCCCCTCCGGCGATTGACACGAACGACGTCGACGGCCATCGCGTTTGCCTCGCCGACATGAAAGGCAAGGTGGTGCTCGTCACCTTCTGGGCCTCGTGGTGCCCGCCCTGCCTGGACGCGTTCCCCGGTCTGAACGCTCTGGCCCGGAAGTACCAGGGGCGGGGCTTCGAGATCCTCGGTGTCAACCTCGACGCTCACCACGAGGAAATCAAGAACCTCAAAACGGCCTTGCCCATCGTCCGTCATGTGCTCGTGCACAACGGGGTCATGTGGCCGAACGTAGTCAACGACGACGAGACCGACAGCGACATCGCCCGCGCCTACGGCGTCAACGCGGTACCAGCCAACGCCCTGGTCGGTCCCGATGGGACAGTCGTCGGAGTTTTGATCGACGAGCGAGATCTCGAGGCCGCCGTGCTCAAGGCCCTCGCTCTTGACAGCCGACGTCGCTGAGCCCGGCACTTGCCTCAGCGTCAGTAGTTGACCGCCAGGGTCGCCAGCGTCTTCTGCAGCTCGACGACAAATCGTTCCAGCCCATCGCCGTCGGCGCGGTTGTGGGCTTTCACCGTCAGCAACGACTCTCGCAGGTATTCCGTCAACTTGTTGCGAGCATCGACCACTCGACGAATGGTCGCCTGACCATACTTATCGTGCTCCGCAACCGCACTTTTCACCGCATCCTCGGCCGCCTTCCTGGCTGGTCCCTCGGGCGCGGCGCTCGGCCAGCGGACCTTGCCCTCTGGCCCCAGCAAGTCATCGTAAGGCACCGTCGGCTTCGGCCTCTCCACATGGGTCACCCGTCCATGCCCAGCCGGTTCATTCCACCCGGGAAGCGACGTGATGGCGTTGATCAGCGGCTGGTAGTTCGTCACCGTCAATGGTGCCGCCCTCATGTAGGCCCGCTGGCTCAGCCCATAGGCCGCCTGATACCCCGACCCGACCCGGCCGTTGTTGATCTGATACCCATAAGGCGCCCGGTAGGAATAGCCCGCGCCCGGATACCCCACCTGTGCCATGCGCTTCCCCATGAAGCGATCGTCGCCACCGCTGCCGCCACCAACCCGACCGCGCTCATCCGACCCATGGCACGCCTCCCCGAGTCGTTCGGCTTCACTGCGGGCACGGCGTACACTTGCCCCGCAGCACGCTCCATGTTTCAATCCTACTCTGTCGGCAAGGAACGAGTAAAACAGTTTTTCGACTAACGTGAGAACGAGTAGACACAAGTGGATAGAATATAAATGGCGGAATCTGAGAGTGCCAAGCCTCACCGATTTCAGGACAATCACGACAGCCCTGGAAGACTGGTGCCTCCACGCGGAGCCGACGGGGTACAACGTCGCGTCAAATTGGACTGCCCTTTGTCTCCATGGGTCTGCCTGTGACACACGTTAAGCCTCGCTGGGTGAAGAGCATCTTGGTTGCAACGCTCGTCGTGCTGATCATCCTTGTTCTCGGTATCAGCATCGCCTGGTTCTGGCTCAGTCACGTGCTTCGGTCCAGTTTGCCGAGGCTGTCGGGTATGCTTGTCGTTTCTGGCCCACACGCCGAAATCCGGATCGAGCGTGATGCGCTTGGGGTCCCGACCATCCGTGCTGCGCATCGTGACGACCTGGCCTTCGGGCTGGGGTTCGTGCATGCGCAGGATCGCTTCTTCCAGATGGATGCGATCCGCCGGTCGGCCGCCGGAGAGCTGGCCGAGATGGTCGGGCCGGGCACGGATGATCGCATCCTGGATCGCGATCGTTCAGTGCGAATCATGCGGTTCCGTCGAGTGGCCCAGCAGGTTGTCGTCAACTTGGCGGAGCCTGAAAGACGCTGGCTCGACGCTTACGTTCGCGGCGTTAACACGGGACTGAGCTCACTGGGTGGGAAACCGTTCGAGTACCTGCTTCTCGGCGCGAGTCCGACCCCGTGGAAGCCCGAAGATAGCGTGCTGGCGGTCCTGGCGATGTACCTGGATCTTCAGGGCAAAGATCACGAGCGAGAATCCGCGCTGGGGGTGATCCGCGACGTCCTGCCTGGTCCGCTGGCCGAGTTTCTCTGCCCCAAGGGCTCCACCGAGTGGGATGCGCCCATGCAGGGAGGTCCGCTGCCGCCACCGCCCATCCCGACCGCCGACGTCTTCGACCTGAGGCGCGAGCCTGCCCACTTGCTGCGCAACGTGCCAGCCGACCCCACGCCCCTGGAAGACCTGGAAACCTTGTTCGAGGGCAGCAACAACTGGGCTGTCTCTGGTGAGCGTTCAAGAAATGGTGGGGCAATCATCGCCAACGACATGCATCTGCGTCTGGGCGTGCCGCCCACGTGGTATCGAGCTGCTCTCGTCTTTCCCGAACGAGAAAACGAAGGGGGCGAGGAAGGCGACTCCGGACCTCGTCAAGCGACCGGTGCCACCTTACCAGGCGGCCCCGCCATGGTGGTTGGCAGCAACGGCATGATCGCCTGGGGACTGACCAACTCGGCGGGCGACTGGTCCGACCTGATCGAGCTCGACGTCGATCCGGCCGATCCTGATGCCTACCTTACGGCTGAAGGCAAGCGTTCCTTTGAACATCACCGCGAGTCTATCAAGATCAAGGGTCGAGCCGACGAGGTTCTTGATATCCGCTCGACAATCTGGGGTCCGGTGATCGGCATTGACCACGAGAAACGCCCGCGCATTGCGCTGGGTGGCGCTTGATCCCCAGGGCTCGAATTTGAACCTGGTGGGGATGGCGGCTGCCCGGACGGTCGAAGAAGCCATGGGAGCTGGCCCCTTCATGCGGGGTACCGCATCAGAATCTCGTGGTCGGTGATGTTGAGGGCCGCATCGGCTGGACGATCCTGGGACGAATCCCGCGCCGGATCAGTCACGGCGATAGCCGGTTCCCCCTCCGCGGCCGGGACCAGGCCGGCCACTGGGATGGCTTTTACCCAAGCCGGGAGGCACCGCGCATCATCAAGCCGCCCGATGGGCTTCTGTGGAGCGCCAACGCTCGCGTGGTCGATGGCCCCATGCTCGCCCAGATCGGTTTCGGCGATTACGATCGAGGCTGCCGCGCCGGCATGATTCGCGATCGCCTGCGCGCGCTTGATCAAGCCACCGAGGCCGATATGCTATCCATCCAGCTCGACGACCGGGCCGTCTTTCTCGAGCGGTGGCGAAAGCTGCTGCTCGACCTGCTTCGTCCCGAGGTGGTCTCGCACGATCGCCGCCGCCTGGAGCTGAAGACGTTGCTGGAAAACTGGAGCGGGCGCGCCTCGGTAGACTCGGCTGAGTATCGGCTGGTGTGGGAAATCCGGCTTCGCATCATCCGCGCGGCGCTATCACCTCTGACCGCCCGCTGCCGCCAGGCCGATCCGCGGTTTCGATTGGCCGGGCTGGAATGCGAAGCACCAATCTGGGCCCTGGTGACGAAACGCCCGGCCCACCTGCTGGATCCCGCCTATCACGACTGGGAGTTCCTGCTCCTGGCCATGGTTAACGCCACCCTGGCCGAAGCGACCAGGAACGGCGAGCCCCTGGCGCGCCGGACCTGGGGCGAAAAGAACGTCGTTAGGATCGAACACCCCGTCAGCGTGGCCTCGCCTCTTCTGAGCCGATTGCTGAGCCTGAACATGCCCGCCGAATCATTGCCGGGGGGCCGCAAGGATATGCCCAGGGTCCAGGGCCGAACCTTCGGCGCCTCGCAGCGGATGGCCGTCACGCCGGGCCGAGAATCCGAGGGCTATTTCCACATGCCCTGCGGACAGAGCGGCCACCCGTTGTCGGCCCACTATCGCGATGGACACGAGGCGTGGATAAGAGGAACGCCGACCCCGTTTCTGCCTGGTCCAGTCGTTCACACACTGGTTCTCAAGGCTCTCCCATCGCCCTGAACCTCGACAGCCGAGCTACCGATGGAATGGAGAGGCTCTACAATGGAGCGATTCAATACCTCTGGTCTTGCACTGAAATCCGTGGCACACTCGATCGGTGGTTTTTTCGATACCCAGACGTGAGGCTGCAAAGGTCATGAGCACCACGATCATCCGACCTTCCGGGATTATCTATCCAGACAGCGACGGTCAGCCCATGGCGGAGAACACGCTCCAGTTCAAGTGGATCGTCCTGATCAAGGAGGGCCTGGAGACGCTCTTTCATCGGGACCCCAACATTTTCGTGGCTGGCGACCTGCTCTGGTATCCCGTGGAAGGGCAGCCGAAGATCCGCCAGGCGCCGATGTCTTGGTAGCTATCGGCCGGCCCAAGGGGGAGCGTGGCTCGTATATGCAGTGGGAGGAAGAAGGGATCGCTCCGCAGGTCGTTTTCGAGGTTCTTTCACCTGGAAACCGTTTCAACGAGATGCTGCGCAAGTTTCAGTTCTACGAGCAATACGGGGTCGAGGAATACTACATTTACGATCCGGACAGCGGCGATCTGGAAGGCTGGAAGCGGCAAGATAAAGGCCTTGAGGAAATCGCTGAGATGAACGGCCACGTGAGCCGGCGATTGGGAATCCGTTTTGAACCTGGCGAAGGCCCGAAAAACTTGGCGATTATCGGTTCCGACGGAGAGCGATTCGCCACCCATCAAGAGTTGAAAGAACGCGCCGAAGCGGCACAGGAATGCCCGAAGCGGCACAGGAACGTGCCGAGCGTCTCGCGGCCAAGTTGCGTGAGCTCGGCATCGAACCCGAATAAGATCCATACCAAGTATCGTCA
>CAWFAF010000020.1:0-91040 GCA_963813575.1 uncultured Planctomycetaceae bacterium | reverse complement strand
GATGGAGCTGGCACGGCCCCGTGCCCGATGGAGTCTCCGCATGGCCGCCGATGCGATTCGATGCCCGAATTGCGGCGCGGAGCAACCCACGAACGCTCCGGAGGGGCCCTGTCCCCGCTGCCTGGTGGCGCCCGGCGATGACCGCTCAACAGCCCGCCCCGGCCGACGTCGATGACACAACAGCCCTTCCTGCGCCGGCTGCGGCCACTCGTCCGAGTCCGAGCCCAGCCGGGTGACTCCGAGGCGACCGGGCGCGCATTTGACCTGGCTGGTCGCTGGCGCGGCCTCGTCCCGGACCGACGCCACCAGCGACTGGACAGCCGACCCCGACGAGCCGACCCGCACGGCCGACGGCCACGGGGCCACGCGCGACCTGCGCACGGCGCCACCGTCCGCTACTTCGGCGACTACGAGATCCAGAAAGAACTGGGCCGCGGCGGCATGGGCGTCGTCTACAAGGCCCGGCAGGTCAGCCTCAACCGGCCCGTCGCCCTCAAGATGATCAAGGCCGGCGTGCTGGCCGACGACGCCGAGCTGCGCCGGTTCCAGAACGAGGCCGAGGCCGTCGCCCTGCTCGACCACCCCGGCATCGTCCCGGTCTACGAAGTCGGCGAGCACGACGGCCAGCGCTACTTCAGCATGAAGCTCGATCGAGGGGGCAACCTCGCCGAGCAGCTCGCCTCGTTCCAGGACAATCCCCGGGCCGCCGTGGCCCTGATGATCGAGACGGCCGAGGCGGTCCAGCACGCCCACATGCGGGGCATCCTCCACCGCGACCTGAAGCCGGCGAACATCCTCATCGACAAGCAAGGTCACCCGCACATCACCGACTTCGGCCTGGCCAAGCGGATCGAGTCCGACGTCGAGCTGACGGCCAGCGGCGCGATCATGGGCACGCCGGCCTACATGAGCCCCGAGCAGGCCGCCGGGCGTCGCGGCGCGATGACCACTGGCGACCGACGTTTATGGTCTGGGTGCGATCCTCTACGCCCTGCTCACGGGCAAGGCCCCGTTCGGCGGCGACAGCGTGATCGAGACGCTCGACGCCGTGCGGAGCCATCCGCCGGAGCCGCCGACGAAGCGGAACGCCAGGGTCCCTCGCGACCTGGAGCTGATCTGCCTGAAGTGCCTGGAGAAGAACCCGGCCGATCGCTACCCCACGGCCGGTGCGCTGGCCGACGACCTGCGGCGGTTCGCGGCCGGCGAGCCGGTGAGCGTGCGCGCGGCCGGGGCCGTCGAGCGGGTGGCGAAGTGGGCGCGGCGGAAGCCGACCCTGGCCGCCGCGTATACCCTCGGGCTGCTGGCGCTGCTGCTCGGCGGGCTGGGAGGCGCGGCGGTCTGGCAGTGGCGCGCCGCGGCACGGGCGCGGGATGTCGCGGCGAGCCAAGCCTCCGCCGAACAGCCGCGACGGTGAGGCGACGGCCAGGGCGGTCGCCGAACAGGCCCGGGATGGCGAAAGGACCGCCCGGGCGGTCGCCGAACAGGCCCGCGAACGAAAGCAGCCGCGGCCCGCGAGAAGCTCGCCCGGGTCGAGTACGGGCGGACCATGGAAGTGGCCCACCAGGAGTGGCGGGAGGCCAACGTCGGCACCACCCTGGCCTTGCTCGAGAGCACCCGGGCCGACCTCCGCGGCTGGGAGTGGCGCTACGTCCATCGCCTCTGCCATTCCGACCTGCTCACGCTCAAGGGGACACGCTCCGTCTAGTCGGCGTCGTTCAGCCCCGACGGATCGCGGGTCGTCACCGGCAGTACGGACGGGACGGCGAAGGTCTGGGACGCCAGGACCGGCGCCGAGTCCTCACGCTCAAGGGGCACACCGGATCAGGTCACCTCGGCGTCGTTCAGCCCCGACGGATCGCGGATCGTCACCGGCAGTCACGACAAGACGGCGAAGGTCTGGGACGCCAGGACCGGCGCCGAGATCCTCACGCTCAAGGGGCACACTCGTCACTGTCACTTCGGCGTCGTTCAGCCCCGACGGTCGCGGGTCGTCACCGCCAGTTGGGACAGCACGGCGAAGGTCTGGGACGCCAGGACCGGCGCCGAGCTCCTCACGCTCAAGGGGCACACCGGTCAGGTCCGATCGGCGTGTTCAGCCCCGACGGGTCGCGGATCGTCACCGGCAAGCGTGGACAGGACGGCGAAGGTCTGGGACGCCAAGAGCCGGCGCCGAGGTCCTCACGCTCAAGGGGCACACCGCCCGACGTCACCTCGGCGTCGTTCAGCCCCGACGGATCGCGGATCGTCACCGCGAGTTGCGGACAACACGGCGAAGGTCTGGGACGCCAGGAGCGGCGCCGAGCTCCTCACGCTCAAGGGGCACACCGGCCCCGTCTTATCGGCGTCGTTCAGCCCCGACGGGTCGCGGGTCGTCACCGGCAGTGACGACAAGACGGCGAAGGTCTGGGACGTCGCCAGAGCGGCGCCGAGGTCCTCACCCTCAAGGGGCACACGAGCCAGCGTCGTGTCGGCGTCGTTCAGCCCCGACGGATCGCGGGTCGCTCACCGGCAGTCGGGACGAGACGGCGAAGGTCTGGGACGCGCAAGAGCGAGCGCCGAGGTCCTCACGCTCAAGGGGCACACCGGTCCCCGTCCTGATCGGCGTCGTTCAGCCCCGACGGATCGCGGGTCGTCACCGGCGAGCGTGGACAGGACGGCGAAGGTCTGGGACGCCAGGAGCGGCGCCGAGATCCTCACGCTCAAGGGGCACACCGCGCACTGTCCGTTCGGCATCGTTCAGCCCCGACGGGTCGCGGATCGTCACCGCCAGTGCCTGACGAGTACGGCGAAGGTCTGGGACGCCAGGAGCGGCGCCGAGGTCCTCACACTCAAGGGGCACACCGGCCCCGTCCAGATCGGCGTCGTTCAGCCCCGACGGCTCGCGGGTCGTCACCGGCGGTGACGACAAGACGGCGAAGGTCTGGGACGCCAAGACCGGCACCGGACCCTCACGCTCAAGGGGCACACCGATACTGTCTCTTCGGCGTCGTTCAGCCCCGACGGGACGCGGGTCGTCACCGGCAGTGATGACGGTACGGCGAAGGTCTGGGACGCGAAGAGCGGCTGCCGCGTCCTCACGCTCAAGGGGCACGCCGGCCAGGTCTTATCGGCGTCGTTCAGCCCCGACGGCTCGCGGATCGTCACCGCCAGCGGGGACGGCACGGCGAAGGTCTGGGACGCCAGGAGCGGTGCCGAGCTCCTCACCCTCAAGGGACACACCGACGGCGTCTCTTCGGCGTCGTTCAGCCCCGACGGAACGCGGATCGTCACCGGGAGCCTGGACAACCGGGCGAAGGTCTGGGACGCCGGGAGCGGCGCGGAGGTCCTCACGCTCAAGGGGCACACATTCTGGGTTTTTTCGGCGTCGTTCAGCCCCGACGGCTCGCGGATCGTCACCGCCAGTAGCGACGGCACGGCAAAAATCTGGGACACCACGCCGATCAAACGCTAGCTGCGTCCCCGTTTCCTCTCCGTCCCCGTTTCCTCCCAGCTTGAGTTGTTATGTGGTCAAAGTGGTTATGTGACGCAGCACGTATTTCGCTTCGATTCCGGCTCCTGCTCCGGTCTTGGCGGCCACATAAGCTCGCCCTTGCATCACCGGCCTCAAGTTACTCGTACCTGGGAAGCCGCACGGTATGGGCCCCCAGATTCGGGTTACCATGACGCACCACAACCCGGGCATTCTGGCAGAGCGGATACGTGCGTAGAAGCGGCTCGAGTCGTGCGAAGGCGTCCTCAGCGCTCGGGCCATAGATGTAAATCGATGTCTCGGTGGGACCGGCCCATGAGCCACGAATCGCGCCTCCGATCGGCGCGATCCTCGCCGAGATCTGGTCCGCAAGCTCGTTGATGTTCGTACTCTGATAGACCGCATCGGGCAAGGTGACGCCATCCAGGTAGATGGCAAGCCCCTCCTGAGTGCCGAAGGGGATCGCCACGTCACATCCGTCTCGGTCGAACCGCAGTTCGGAACCGACGGGTGCCCCGGCTTCTTCGAGCACCCGCTTCGCGAGTTCGACCGCCTCGCCAAGATTCGCGAGCTCCAAGTCGAGATCGACGAACTCGATCTCGTTGTGTTCGCTGAGTCTGAGAGCCGCCACCAGTGACTTCACCCCAGCCTTCGGCCGAAAGCGCTGCATCGAGCGGATCCTCGTAACGCTCAGCGCGGTCGAGGGGCGGGATCGGCTCCCAGAGCCTGGCGACTACGAAATGGGACATCGCGGGGTCCTCACCATGCCTGCCGAACGACCAACCTCACCGGACCACGAGATCTATCCGCCTTCTCAACCGACAGGCGCCGATCCCGGGAGCCCATCCCAATCCTCTTCCACAGCTCGCGGGGTCGTAGAACGCTAAAGGGGCCGTTGCTAGATTACCAGGCGTTCCGAGTAAGGTGGAGAACGGCCCCACCGATACTTCGGACAAGACCAGATTACCCGTTCTTAGCAAACCACCCCGGGATCGAGCAATGTCCCGCTTGCGTCCCCTCCGCTTGCGTCCCCTCGGGATCGAGCAATGTCCCGCTTGCGTCCCCTCCGGCTGGAGACCTGCGATTCAGGGTGCCTCGAGCACGACGCGGATCGTCGCGGGCCGGGGGGCGTCGCAGGTCAGGACCCGGCGCGACTGGTCCCAACGGCAGGTTGCGTCGCCGGGCTCGGCCCTCGGCCGTGAGCCCGGCGGGAACAGGCCGGCCGGCACGACGATCTCTGTGGGCCCCAGTCCGGGGCGGTGCGCCCAGACGAACTCCAGGCGCGGTTCCCCCCGCGGCGGCGCCGTCGCCTCGAATCGGAAGCACACGGGCACGCCGGCCACCCGTTGTGGATAGGGGCGGGGCCGGTAATTCGGCCGCGGCCGACCGGCGGCGTCGAGCAGGCTGAAGTCCTCGCCGTTCCACCCGTCGCCGGCCTCGGGCGACCAGCGGGGTGAGACGGTCCACTGCATCGCCGAGGCGAGCGCCGCGTCGAGCCGGTCGTAGTGATAGTCGACGTAGTCGCCGGCCCGCCGCGCGCCGCCCGGGATGCCGAACTCGCCGACCAGCAGCGGCACGCCCCATTCCGCCGCCTTCGCCTCCATGCGGCCGAAGGCCCGGTCGATGACGGCGGTCCGACCACCCCCGTCCTCCCGCACGATGGCCAGGGGCCTGTAATAATGCGGCGCGAACGCGATGTTGTCCAGGCCCGGGCGCGGCAGCCGGGTCCGGAAGCCCGTGGCGGTCGGCCCGCGCCCCTCGAGGAACAGGATGGCCGTCGGGTGCCGGGCGCGCAGCGCGGCGGCGGCGTCGCGGTACAGCGGGGCGATCTCCCGCCGCTCGTCTCCCCAGGGCTCGTTCAGCGGGTCGTAGCCGACGACCCCCGGGATCACGGCGAAGGCCCCCGCGACCCGCCCGAGCATGGCGAGGTAGCGCGTGCGGACGCCGTACGCATCGGCGTAGAAGTCGGCGAACGAGCGGTGCACGCCCGGGTCCGCCAGCTCGAGGAGGGCCCAGACCTTGCAACCGCAGCCGTTGTTGGGCGGGTGCGGCGTGGCGCGGGGCGAGACGGCCCACAAGGGGAAGCCGGCGCCGCAGCCGTAGCAGAGGGTGCGGGCGAAGCCGTCTCTGGTGGATGTCGATGATCACGTAGAGCCCGCGTGCCCAGGCCGCCGCGGCGACGGCGACCAGCCGCGCAAGATACGCCTCGTCGTAGCGGCCCGGCTCCGGCTCGTACGCCTCCCAGATGAAGGGGAGGCGGATCGCGTTGAAGCCCAGCTCGGTTAACCGGTCGAGGAGGACTGGGTCGTCCGGCGTGGGGAAGGGAGGGAGTTTGCCGTCGCCGCCGAGGTTGACCCCGCGGAGCAGGACGACGCGGCCATCCGGGCCGACGAAGTGCCGCCCCACGACGCGGAGCACGGCCGAGTCCGCGGCGGGGCGAGCCGGGGCCGGGGATTCGGACCGGGCCGCGGCGACGGATTCGCCACGCGGGAGGCTCGCCATTCGGCAGGCTGCACAGGCGAGCAGGAACAGGGCCGAGACCAGGCCCCGCGCCGCGCGGTTTCGGCCGGCCTCAAGCCGCATGGGCATCGGCGAGGGGAGATCCATATAAGAGGCAGCGCCCCCCCACTCCGGCACTCGGCCCCGCGGCGGTTCAATTCATCCCGCCTTCGGGACCCGCCCCCGGCCATGGGCGCCTGGCTACATCTAACTCGGAATTCGATCGAGAGGAAGACCAGTTCCCGGGGGCGGGAAGGCCGACCGGCTTGGCTCCCCGGCGTTCGTCCCGGCCGTGGAAGGATTCCGGGTGAAGCAGGCACTCGGCCTGTCCGAACCACTCCTGCTGTCGGGCGGGACGTGACGGGAGGCTAAATCTCGTCCCCGTTTCCCCGTCTAGCTGTGTCCCTGTGTCCCCGTTTCCCCGGCCCCAAGCAATCGTCCCGCGCCCCACGTGTTTATGAGTGGTCCAAGAGCCTTGCCATGCCGAGGTAACGCAAACCCTCATCCTCAAAGTAAGGGCCGGGCTTGGGCTCCTTGGGCTCACGCACGGAACGGCAGCCGGTGCAGTGACCGGGATCGGCTCGGTGGCCGTGGCCGGCCGCGGCTCGATCGCCGCGCGGCACGCGGCAAGGCGGGCGGCCAGGCCGTCGATGGTGCCCTGGTACTCGTCGATGAGGGTGATCGTGGTGGATTCGGTGTGATGGCATATGGTGATGGTGAACATGGGCAGGCTCCGAGGGGGTCGTAGGGGTCGGCCAGTTGAAAATTCGCGCTGGTGCAAGTTGTGATCGCATAAACGGACGTTGTCGTTACCGGGTATGGGGACGGGGGGAGGGAGGATTAACCACAGAGGACCACCGCAAGCGGATGGAGGAATCAAACCACAGAGGACCACCCTTCGGGCGGTGCCCCAGAGATCACAGAGAATTCAAGAATTGAAACAGTTGATTGATTTCTCTTCTATTTCTGTCTTCTCTCCGTGGTCTCTGGGCACCGCCGCGACTGCTCTCTGTGGTTTGATTCTTCGATTGATGCTTAAAGCCCGTAGCGGACGCGCCTCGGCATCGGCGGCATCGGCATCCTCGGAACGGCGGATCTCGTCGTTGCGATCACACCACTCGCACCAGCGGGCCATGTCGTCCCAGTCGGCGTCGCTGGACTCGAAAGGGACGGCGGCCGGGCTGTCGAGTCCCGGCGCCGCGGGATGCGGGGCGTGGATCACGCGGTCGCCGGGGTGGACGTCGGGGATCGGGCAGTGTACAGTTGCCATCAGTAATTCCTTTCGCAGGGGATTACCTTTCCGGGCTCGGGCCGTTACAGCGGTCCGGGCCTTTTTCGTTTCCGAAGGCCCGCGCGCGGGGAGTTTCACGCATAGATTCCCAACCGCGCGGAGTGTTGCCGGGCGACACGATCGCCCGACACCTGTACTATATGGGACAACGTGACAACGTGTTAATATAGATAAACAAATATTGTCGTATTGACTTGTATGGTGGCATTGCTAAACTTGAGGTAGTCCCGAAACCGGGATTGTGTTAATATGGCTCAAGTGGAGAAACGACCAATGGTGGCATCCAACCCGACAGCAGCGCCGTCCGAGGCACCGAATCGTCTCATGGCGAAGAAGAAGGCAATACCGACGGTTCAGATTCGGGTGGCGGAGGACGTGGCCCAGCTCGCCGCCATCGTCGCCGCTTACCGCAAGACTCAGATGTCTGACCTGCTGTCAGACATCCTGCGCCCGCTCTTGCAGAAGATGCACACGCAGGAGATTGCACGATCGGAAGGGCGAAGCAAGCCCAAGAACGACTGATCTCCAGTGGATGGCATCCAACCCAGGGATGGTTGGCTTAATGTTGAAGGAGATCAAGTCCAGGGACGGACGTCGCCCCTTCGCGGGGGCGCAGATTGAGACAAACAAACGGAAACGAGAACCGACGAGGTGAACCATGGATGAATTGCACCGAGCTACTCGACGAATCCGAACCCCCGTTCACGATCGCGGACTCGGGGAGGCCGATCGTACCGGATCACGGATCGAGCCAACATTTGGGCTCCTGAGTCTTTTCAGGACATGGTGTGTGTGGTGGTCCCGGGAAAGGGAATCGTGGTGCTCCGAGTGAACGCGATCGAATCGGTGCACACCGAACACGACACAGCCGGCATCCCGTAAACTCCCGAAGTTGGGGAACAAAAAACCATGGAAACCGAGCGAGCGAAGCGGCTGGCTGAATTCGTTTCTTGGGTCGGAGCGAACATCAAAGGCGATGAGAAGGGGGAGGCCCAAGTCTTCCTTGATCGGCTCTTCCAGGGGTTCGGCCATGAGGGGGTTGACCGAGGCCGGCGCGACGCTGGAAATGCGCGTCAAGAAGGCGCGACGGGAAGGGGACGTCCTTCGCCGATCTGGTCTGGAAGCCCGTCGTTCTCATCGAGATGAAGAAACGCGGGGAAGACCTGACCCGCCACTACCGCCAGGCGTTCGACTATTGGACCCGCCTTGTTCCTGGCCGGCCGCGGTATGTCATCCTTTGCAACTTCGATGAGTTCTGGGTTTACGACTTCGATACCCAGATGGATGCCGCCGGTCGATCGGGTCAAGCTTGACGACCTGGCCACGCGATGGGGAGCGCTGGGGTTTCTGTTCCCGAAGCCGCTCAAGCCGATCTTCGGCAACGATCAAGTCGCCGTCACGCGGAAGGCCGCCGATCAACTGGCCGATTGCTTCAACAAGCTGGTGCATCACGAGCCGGCCGGGTGGCCCGATCGACCGACCCGATGGCCCAGCGGTTCATTCTTCAAATGCTGGTGGCCCTGTTCGCCGAAGACATCGGCATGTTGCCGCGCTACATGGTGGCCCAACTGCTGGAACGACTGCAAAACGAAGCAAGATAGTCGCGACCTGATCGGCGGTTTGTTCGAGGCGATGAACACGCCGCGAGAAGACCGCCGACGATCGCTATCAGGGCGTGGACTACTTCAACGGCGGGTTGTTCGCCGAGCCGGCCCGCGTGGAGCTGCGGCTTGACGAAGTGTGTCTCTTCAAGGCCGCCTCCAAGGAAGACTGGTCGAAGGTTCGGCCGGAAATCTTCGGGACGCTGTTCGAGCACTCGCTCGGGAAAGAGGAACGCCACGCGTTCGGCGCTCACTTCACGCATCCGACCGACATCATGAAGATCGTCGGCCCGACGATCGTCGAGCCCTGGCGAAAGCTGATCGAGGAAGCCGACACGTTGAAGCGCCTCGCGAACTTTGGCAGCGGATGCACGATTACACGGTGCTGGACCCGGCTTGCGGATCGGGCAACTTCCTTTACATCGCCTATCGCGAGTTGAAGCGGCTGGAGGCCCGGCTGTTCGAGCGGATGGCGGAGATTTCAGGCCGCTTCGACCCATCGCAAATGATGTTCGGCTTCGTCTCGGCCCGCCAGTTCTTCGGGATCGACATCAACCCGTTCGCCGTCGAGCTGGCCAAGGTCACGATGATGATCGCCCGCAAGCTGGCCATCGACGAATTGCACATCACCGAGCAGGCCCTGCCGCTCGACAACCTGGACGACAACTTCAAGGCCGCCGACGCCCTGATCGATGAACTGGGCAACCCGACTCATTGGCCGACGGCCGACGTCATCATCGGCAATCCGCCGTTCCTGGGAGCGAAGCGCCTCAAGCCGGAACGCGGCCCCGATTACGTCAATGCCGTTCGCCGGGCCTATCCCGATGTTCCGGGCATGGCCGACTATTGCGTCTACTGGTTCCGCAAGGCTCATGACCATCTTCGGCCATGCACGGCCGAAGACCCGGTAGCAGGCCGCGCCGGATTGGTCGGAACGCAGAACATCCGCAACAATCAATCCCGCGTCGGCGGACTCGATTACATCGTCGAATCGGGAACGATCATCGAGGCCGTCGATAATCAGCCGTGGTCCGGTGAGGCGAACGTTCATGTTTCGATCGCGGATTGGGTAAAGACACATGACCCGGTGCTTCTTCCTAACAGCACGAGACTATGGTTCAAAGTCGATCCGTTCCCAGGCGTGAAGAAATTGATCGTTCGCGGAAGCGGACCGGCGGCTAAAGAGTACGAACTCGACTACCGAGAGTGCAAATCAATCAGCCCCGCTCTCTCCCATGAGACCGACACAACCGGAGCTGGGGCCGCTCGCTGTGAATACGCGACCACAGCGCATCTTCAATGGGCAGTATCCGAGAAACGCGGGCTTCCGTTTGACGCCCGAAGAAGCTCACGACATGCTTATGGACGACCCGAAAAACGCTGAGGTAGTCCACCCATTCCTCGTCGGTCAAGTCTGGCAGTTGCTCACAAAAGGAAACCCAAGTGAATGGGCAATCGACTTCCAAAAGCGTCCAATTATGGAAGCACAACAATATAAGGAACCCTTTGCGAGAATCCACAACATCGTCTTGCCGCACATCCAATCGCTCGCTCGGATGGAGTTGGAGAAGACGCAAACCGGCTGGGCAAGATCAAAGCTGGCTTTCCCAACATGGTGGCAGCACTTCCGCTCTCGCCAGGAGATGCACGAAGCCATAGGCTCTAAGGCAAGGTACATCGCCTGTTGCGAACTCACAAAGCGGCCTATATTTTGTTTTCGTTCAAAGGCGGATTCGTCCTGATAAGACGATGGAGGTTTTCGCGTTCGATGATGATTACTCATTCGGAGTCTTGCAGTCGGATGCTCACTGGCAATGGTTCGTCGCAAAGTGCTCCAAGTTTAAGTCCGACTTTCGATACACGCCCGAGTCAGTACTTTGACACTTTCCCGTGGCCCCAGAGTGCCGTCGGTATCGTCCATCGATGCAGTTGCCCAAGCCAGCCCCGAGAGGTCGAGCGGTTCGCGATGAGTCGATTCGCATGAGCACCGGCGGCCTCCGCACCGTATATCGAGCCCTCGAACTTCCAGGGAATAACCCATTGAAAACGGCTCAGACAGGCATAGATACCGCAGTTCTGGCCGCCTATGGATTCTCACCCAAGAAAGACCTCTTGGCTCAACTGCTCGCGCTCAACTTGGAAGTCGCCCGGCGCAGAAGAGGCCGGCGAACCGGGTGACCGCCCCCGGCATCCCGCCCGGCTATCCCGACCCGGCCCGCCTCGTGACCCAGGATTGCATCCGCGCCGACTAACCGCCCATCGGAACGACTTGCGGAAGCACATGCCACGACATGTACTGCGGAGCACACGCCAGAACATGCATTGCGAGGACAGGACAGAGAAGGGATACGGCAGAACCGGATTTGCGGCACAGCGAGTGTCGCAACGCCCCGTCTGATTGCGCGATTCGGAGTTTTTGCGGGTCAAAAGCAATTCGTCGGCGCGGGACTTCAGTCGATACCCAGCTATCTGCCGCGCACGAATGCCGGCGACATGGCGCATAATAGAAGAGGGAAGAGCAACGACAGGAAAACTGCGCGGCGTGGGCCGTCCATTGTCGAGGGATGTCCGATGCACACCTGGCCGCCTGTCATCGAGGGTTCCGATGCCGGTACGATGGCTGCTTCCTTCCGAACGAAGAACCGGCGGAAGCTCGGTTTCTGGCCCGCGAATCCCTTAGTGTACAAACGCTGGAAAAACCCTTCAAAAGTCCCATTTTGTCTCACTTTCTTGGGCCTGCGGCGCGGCTTGCGGGCGGGACGGCTCGCTCGGCAAATCGTTGCGGCATCACGAGATCGGACCCGAGGTGAGCGCGGCCGGGCCTGCCCAAGTCCGAATGGGACGAGGAACCCCGGGAATGGGACGTCAACTGGCGCTGATTGGAGACCATCCCGCGTTGCTCAGATTCGCACCTGACGCGCTCGCGGACTACGCCAGCTCTCGGTGGATTGGCAAACGTAAGCGGTCAGCCGGTGGGGACGGCGAATCATGGGGGAGCAAGATATCCGTCTGGAACCGTGAAACTCGCAATCGAGCTGCCAGCCCGATGACCAGCAAGAGCGCGGGCACAAGCAGGTTGCCGTAGGCCTGGGCATACAAAGGCGCGATCACGGCCAGGGCGGGAATCAGCAAGACCGAGGCGATCCAGGCAATCTCGACGGTTCGCCAGCGGCCCTTGACTGGTTCGTGAAGTGCCATGTGCAAGGCAACGGTCAGCGGATAGATCAGCCAGACGAAGGCATAGTTGAATGACAGCGGAGAGAAGATCACGATCACGAGGGTGATCAGGGCGAACTCCAGGGCGTCGGTCCGGGCGGTGCGAGCCCGGGCGGGTGGAAGCGCCACGGCCACCAGCAGGCAGAGGAAGAGCATCATTGCCAGGGTGACGACCGTCACGGCCCGGAAATCCAGCGAGGCCACGTTAACCCGCCAGGCGTTTCGGAGCGATTGCTCGACGCCCTCAAACTTGTCGTCCCAGCGCGGGGTTTCCGCAGGGGCCGACAGCATGGCGGCCAGATCGATCGAGCCGTCGGGGAGCATCCCTTTGGGAGTTTTCCCTTTCATCCGGGCTGCGACATGCTGGGAAAGAACCTTCTCGCCGTCGGCCGGCACGTCGCGAAGCAAGCGGTGCGCAAGTGCCATGATCGACTGGTTCTTGTAGCTGAACGAGCGATACGGCCGCTGGGCGATCCCGTGTGAGTTGTAAGTGAACACCATGCCCCGCGACCAGACTACCAGGTCATCGACCGCCTGGCTCGGCGTCCGGAACGGCAAGGGGACGATCAGCAGCCAGACCACGAGAGCCGCGATGGTGCTGATGGAGGCGCGCCACATCCGGCGATACACGAAATAGGCCAGGGCCAGGATCGGAAACGCCTTGATCGCCGCGGCCGTGGCCACAAGGATACCAGCCCACCCCTGGCGCCCCAGCCGCAGACAGGCGAACGCACCCAGCAGCAAGGTCAAGAGCGAGAGGTTCGGCTGGCCCAGCAAGTACGTGTTGTGGATCAGGGCGATGATGCAGAGCGAGGGCAACAGGTAAACGAGCGGATGCTGTCCCTTCACCTTGCCCCCGGTCGCCAGCCAGACCGACAGAATGATCGCTCCGGCCCAGGCCACCGAATGCGCCAGGACCAGCAAGAGCGTCGTCCCGTGCTTGCCCAGAACACTGACAAACCCGAGAATCGCCGCCGCCGAGGGGGGATACATGAACGGGAAGAGCCGGCCCGTATCGGGATCGGGATAGATGTTGAGCCCTTGCCGCAGCGCCACGCCCACCTGGTACCAGAGACTGTAGTCCTTGTTGGGCAACCCCCGCAGGTCGATCACGATCGGGATCGCCGAGAAGACGATCATCAGCACGGCCAGAAGGCCGATCAACCAGCGCTCGAGCCGAGCGGACTGCTCCGGGGAACGGTTGTCGTTCCTGTTCGGCTTCGGCGCGGGTCGCTCGACCTCGCGGCCCCCATTCGGCGTGTGTACGTGCCAATTTCTGATCATCGCCGGCAAGTCCTTCCCTGGCCCGCCCTGGCGCGGTTTCCGTATGGGTTGCACACGCCACGAACCATCAGACTAACCCGAAGCGTCAGCGAGGGATCTGTCGGCAAACCCCTCGCTGACGCTTCGGGTTAGTGTGGATCGTGGGCGTCCCGGTTGAAAGCCGCCCTGATTCCTGGATTCGCGAATGGTAACCCAGCCGGCGATTTTCGAGAACGGCAAATTATGTTCCCTGCTTCATCGCGCTGATGCGGAGGACGCCATCATGGTGAGCCGTGGCGACCTGGATGCCGTCCTTGTGCAGGTCAAGATCGTGCGCGGTGCCGGGCAAGGTGAACTTGAAATACTCGTTCTCCTGATCGGGCCGGGTGAACCAGAGGAACCCGCCCGAGGTGCCGCCCGAGGCGACGATCACAAATCCGGCGGGATGGAACCGCACGCCCCAGGCAACGCCCTTCAAGTCCTCTTTGGGGCGCTGAAGTTTGCCCACCGCGCCGGTTTTCCAGTCAAGCAAGAGCACCGCCGGGTTGCTGACGGCGCCCAGAGGATTGCTGGCGTTGATCAGGCCGCAGCAGGCCAGGTAGGACCCATCGGCGCTGAACGACACGTCGCGAACGCCGCCGTAATCGACGCCCTGACCCCCCTCGTAAAGATGCAGCTTCGAGGCATCGAGCCGCCGTGCTTCCTTGCCGGTGCGCACGTCCCACTGGATGATCAGTCCCATCAAGTCGGCCGATACCAGGTGTTTGCCGTCAGCCGTGTAGGCCACGCGATAGACCGGCCGGGAATGGCCGGGCAGGTCCATCTCGGGCGTTCCATCGGCCAGAGACCAAAGCTTGACCTTATGATCATTTCCGCAAGTGGCGGCCTGCTTGCCATCGGGACTGACGGCGATCGACCGCACCCAGCCCTGATGAGCGGCCGCCACGCGCAGAGGCTTTGGCCCGGGCGAATCGGTCGCGGCCGGCCACCAGATCAGCTTGCCATCGGTGCCGCCGGAAAGGAGGGTTTTGCCGTCGTTCGAGACGGCCAGGGCAAAGACCCAGCCGTCATGCGCGGTGAACGAGGCAGGCTTGGCCTTGGCCGGATCAGAGCTCAAGTCCCACCGCTGAACGCTGTCATCCTCGGCCCCGGCGAAGACAAACCGGCCCGCCGGATCAAATCGGCAAGAGATCAGCGGCTTGCCGTATTTCAGTTCCTTCGAGACGTGGATCTTCTCGGGTGCAGCGGTCATGGTGGTGCTTCTCGTTTTCTCGTGATCTCGCGGCTAGAGTCTGTTCCCAATGTCGAGTTTCGAGCCCCGAAGGGGCGGTGGATATTAGCCCAGGGCTTTAGCCCTGGGTATGGAAATAGATAATAAATGATGGTATTTTAGCCCCGAAGGGGCGACGGAACGCTATGCCGCGACGGGACTTCTTTCGCCCCTCCGGGGCCTGGGAGTTTTTTCGGACGCCTTCGGTGGTCCCAGGGCTGAAGCCCTGGGCTACTAACGGTCGCCCCTTCGGGGCTGAACGAATGCCTTCCGGAACAGACTGTAATCTGCGCGGGCACCGGGTTGAAGGAAGCGTTTCGCGAGGCACCCCGCGGGGACTTCAACCTCAGGCCAGTAGCTCGTTGATCGCCTTGGCGGTTGGGTCGGCGAGTTGAATCACGCGGCCGTCGGCTTCGAAGGATTCGGTCGGGTCAAGGCCGACGGCGCGCAGGTAGGTGTGGAAAAGGTGGCCGCCGCCGACCTGCTTATCGACGATCTCGGTGCCGCGTGCGTTGGTCTTGCCCACCACATTGCCGGCCGTGATTCCCGCGCCGGCCAGGCAGACTGACCAGGCGGTGCCCCAGTGGTCGCGGCCGTACAGGTAGTTGATTTGCGGCGTGCGGCCGAACTCCGACATGACCACGACCAGGGTGTGCTGCAGCAGCCCCCTTGCCGCCATGTCGTCGATCAGGGTGGCGAACGATTGGTCGAACTCGCCCACCTGTTCCAGGTGGAAGTCAAAGTTCTCGTTGTGCGTATCGTAATTGGAATGAGTGACCTGCACGAAGGTCACGCCCGATTCGAGCAAGCGGCGGGCCAGCAGGCAATGGCGGCCGAAGTCATGAGTGCCGTAGCGATCGAGCTCCCTGGGCGGCTCTTTGGAGGCGTCGAAGACATCGCGGCGGGTCATCAGCTTCTGGGCTTGCTCGTAGCTGGTGAGATAAGCCTCGGTCTCGGCGGTCCGGCGGCGCCGGGCGAACCGGTCGCTCGTATGCATCCGCAGCGCCTGACGGCCAGCAGCGCCCAGGGCCGAGATGGCCGGGTCTTGCGCGGTGTTGGCCGGGGCGCGGCCGTTGCCCAGGTAGAGCGGGTTGTACTTGGGCCCCAGGAAAGCCGCCTCGCTCGACCCTTTGCCGCCGCCGCCGGGCGTGATGTGAATATATCCGGGCAGCGGGTTCTCGGCGCTTTGCAGCCACCTGGCCATGACCGAGCCCAGTTGAGGATAATTCGCCGCCGGCGCCTGGGGCCGGCCGGTGTGCATCAGGTAGGTTCCCTTGTTATGATCGTTCTCATGAGTGTTGATGCTGCGCAGGAGCGCCAGCCGGTGCATTTGCATGGCGGTCCTGGGCAAGAGCTCGGAGATCCGCACTCCCGGCACGGTCGTTTCGATCGATCGAAACGGGCCGCCGGTGTCGGTCTTGGGCTTGGGGTCCCAGGTCTCAAGCTGGCTGGCCCCGCCGGCCAGCCAGACGACCAGCACTTGCCGCTGCTTTCTGGCGAGCTCGGCGGCAATCGACGGGGCGGTGAAACCGGCAAACCCCGCACCCAAGCCGGCCGCCACCCCACCGAGAAACCCTCGACGCGACAACACGTGGTCGGGCGAATTGCAGGCGTATGAACACTTCATGGGGGGCTCCTTGACGTTGTCAGTTCGTAGTTGCCAGTTGCCAGTTGCCAGCAAATGCAAAACAGCAAACAACTCCACGCGATCCCACCTTCCTTCACTGGCAACTGGCAACTGGCACTGGCTACTCTCTGGCCATCTCGCTCAATGATTGAACCGAAATTCGGTCGATGCCAGAAGGCCCCAGGCCAGCTCGCGCAGGGCGGCGGCGCGTTCCTGGGCGGGGTTCTGGGTCTTGGACAGCTTGGCGGTGCGCTCGGTGAGGTAGCTGGCGACCTCGGCGCGCTCCTGGGTTGTGGGGCGGCGGGAGAGGACGCTCAGGTAGAGCTCTTCGGCAACGGCCGAGGAATCGTTGATCGCGGCGCACCGGCCGATCAGCCAGCCGGGGTGTGTTGCCAAGCCAGCTCTTCACCGGCTCTCCATTGGTGATGAAGAGAGCCTGGTCAACGGTCGAGGCGGCCTCGGCGGATTCTTGGGGCTGGCCTGCCACCCCGCCGAAGTGGCGCACGAAGGGGCGCACATGAGACGCAAGGCGGGCGAAAAGCTGTTCCTCGATCGAGCGTCTCGCGCAGCGCCCTGCGTTTGGCATCCAGGCTGAGAATCGCTTTCATTCGAGGGTCGGCCCCGTCCAGCGTTCTCTCCACGTCGGCGCAGGTGGCGGCGACGAGGCCGACAGCCTGCATCATGCTCCAGGCCATTTGCTCGGGCGACGTCGGCCGCAGGGCGGCCACGGCGAAGTGCCTGGGCTCGGCAAGCTCGTCCCGCGAGCCCGGCGGCGGCTCGCTGCCGCGCTGGTAGGCACGCGTCAGGGCCAGCTCTCGCAAGAATGCCTTGATGTCGTACTTCATCGCCACGAAGCGAGTGGCCAGGAGGTCGAGCAGTTCGGGGTGGGACGGCGGGTTCTCGTCGTGATGGAGATCAACGGGATGAACGAGGCCCCGGCCCAGCATGAGGGCCCAGAGGCGATTGACAATATTGCGGGCGAAGGCGGGCGACTCGGCCGACGCCACGCTCGGCCCCAGCAGGGCGCGGCGGCTGAAGGCCGGCACGGGCCGGACCGCCCCCTCCTTGTCGGGAGGAATGAGGTACTCCAGCCCTTTGATCACGGCTGGCTCGGCCACGGGCTGGCCCTCGATCACGCGCGGGCCTGTCTGGTGCGTGATCTTCTTCTTGAATACCGAGCTGAACTTGACATCGCCCTCGGCGTTCTCGCCCAGAACGGCCACCGAGCCCGGCTTGAGCGTGCCATCGGCGCTTTTGCCGCCGATCAGGACCGTCCGGCTCACGAAGGCGTAAAGCCCGTAGTAATATTGCTGCTTGTAACCGTCGATCAGGGGGTGGTCGTGGCACTGGCAGCACTGGAGATCCATGCCCAGAAACAGCCGGCCGACGTCGCGGGCGATGAGATTGGGATCGGCCTCGCGGTCGAGCAAGAACCGCGCCGCGGGACGGCTGGCGGGGTCGGCTCCGTCGGCCGCCAGAACCTGCCGCGCCAGCACGTCATAAGGCCGGTTCTCGGCGAAAGCCTGGTACAGGAACTCGCGCCAGGGGCCGGCCTTCACATACACTTCGTCGCGGCGCTCCATCAGCATGACGTCAAACACCTGCTGCATCCGCCGGGCGAAGCTCGGGCTTGCGAGCAAGCGATCAATCAGGGCCTGCCGCTTGTAGGGCGAGGGATCGTCGAGAAAGTCGCGGGCCTCGGCCGCACTAGGGATCATGCCGGCCAGGTCGAGCCATGCCCGCCGCAGAAACTCTCCATCCGTGGCCGGCGCAGCGGGCGCCTGGCCCGGCAGCTCGCGCGACAGGCGGGCCTCGATCAGGCGGTCAATCTGCTCGTGCAGGGGATCGGCTTGCCCCTGGCTGGCGGCCGTCCCGGCCAGCAAGAGTACCGCCAGAAGACCAAGAGCCCAGGCCGGCGTCTCCCGCAGCCTTATCATCCTGGTCGCGTTCATGAACCGCCCTCGACTCGACCTGTCGAGAATCCCCGGTTGTTGCGTCATGCTCATGATGCACCTTGGGCTTGCATCCACACCGGTCGAAGAAACGTCAAACCATTGTTAAACTAACGTGCAATTCGGATCGGAGCAAGCCGATTTTGAAGAATTGTTGGAGAATTGGGAAGACATGGGATGGAGAAGTTTGGCGCTGATTTCTACACCCAATACCGTTGAGATCGCAGTGACTGGCTACACCGGCGGTGATTTCTGGCCCCCTCTCCCCTTGCGGGAGAGGGTTGGGGAGAGGGGGGCGGGGCAGAACCAATCGCCTTGCTTGCGCGGGAGAAAGCTGATCACCCCCTCTCCCTGCCCTCTCCCGCAAGGGGAGAGGGTGAAATCACAATCCACCGCGTCTTGGGTCATGCCTCTTTCAACCGTGTTGGTTCCTAAACTCGATTTCCAGGCCGGAATCGTCGCGACAGGGCGGCGTCGAGCTGGTCGGGCGGTTCCATGCCCAGATCTTCAAGCTCGCGCACGAGGTCGGCGGGGTCATCAAACTTGAGCTGGTGGGCGCGGGGGGCGTGCCAGAGGACGTAGCGCACGGTGCTCTGGAAATCGAGGTGAGTGATCACCAGGCTGTGGTCGCGATAGATCCAGACGGCCAGGATCGGCTTGCCGGCTGAGCCGGTCGTGCGAAACGAGGGGGTGGTCAGCTCGATCTGCTTGTTGGCCATGCCCTGGATGGCGATCTGGCCTGCGCCCCGGCCGCGAATCGAGGGGACGACCACAAGCCGGTACGGGCCCACGGGAATGTGCCTGTGGCCGGCGGCCTTGGGGGTGGCGGGGCCGGGTCCCATGCCAATGCCAACGCCGGGGGTAGGGGCTCGCGTTTGTGTTTGCAGGGCGTTCACGGCCTCTTTCCAGAGCTCTTGCAGCTCACCCTGAAGAAACCTGACCGGATCAGGATCACTCAGGCGGGTGAGGCCTTTCTGTCTGTCTCGCTCGGCTTCATCGTCGGCGATCTCGGCCATGTTCACGGCGCCGGGGGGAGCGATGCGGTCAGCCGGTCGGCCTCGTCGGCCGGGGCGGCGGCCTCGTCGTCGTCTTCATCGATGGGAGGCTTCTTGGCCAGCAGGTTCACCGAATCATCGATCTGGGCCACCACCTGGGCAGGCACGGCGCGTTTCAGCAGCCGGTCGAGCTCGACCCCGGCGTCGCCCAGATGCAAGAGCCGGCCCACCACGGCATCCCACGCGGCTTCGGCGCGGGTTCGGGAGCGCCGCTGCCAGCGCGCCAGCTCGATCAGGGGATACACGACCTCGGGCCAGAGGGCCAGGCTGGCCGGATCGCGATAGGCCTGCGTGGACGCGTACCGCAAGGCCGCGGCGCGGAACTCGGGATGATCACGCCAGACCTCGGCCAGCCGGTTCCAGCGTTCCACCAGCTCGTCATCAACCAGGTCGCGGGCCGGGGCAATCTTGCGCAGGTCGTCAAGCGACTGGGGCAGCATGCCGGGGTTGAGCACCCCCTTGTCATCGGTCATGTGCTTGCGCGCGTAGGGGCTGGCGTCCTGGATGGCCTTGCGGGATTGGCGGAAGAGCCGGCGCCGGGCCGGGGTGTCGCGCCAGCTCAGGTACTTGGCCACGACCACCGGCGAGAGTGCCGGGCGGACGTCGATGCGAGTCTCGAGCAACGAGGCAGCCTCGACGCACGCCTCTTCCGTGGGTCCGCAGGTCAAGGCATAGGTCATGCCCAGGAGCAGCCGCGCCCGGTCGGCGTTTCGTCTCTCCAGCGTCCGTCGCTTGAAGATCCCCTTGCCCCGCGAGCTGATCAAGAGATACGCCAGGTAATGGCCCTGCAAATACCGCTCATCGGCGGAGAGCATCACCGGCTCGTCAAGCACGGTGCGAAGCATGGTGCGGACCAGGGGCGAAGTCACCAGATCGGCGGCATTGGCCGGCGGCGCGGTCGGGGCGGGAGCCGGGTGCGCCAGCCGCGCCTGGGCCGCGGCGGCGGCACGCGCTTCGTGTTCGAGCTGGCGGCTCTGACGCGCGCCTTCCTCGACCTCGGCCAGCGCCGAGAGATCAAGCGGAGCGGGAATGGCGGCGCCCGGGCCGGCCGCGGTGTCCCCTTCGGCAGCCACCGGCGCTGGCGCCGGCGGCGCATTCGCTTCCTGGGCCGCCTGGCGATCAATCTCCTCGCGCAGGGCCTTGCCCACGGCGGTGCCGCTGGCGGGGCGTTCCCCGGGCTTCTTGGCCAGCAAGGTCAAAATTAACCGCTCCAATGGCTCGGAGATCGCCGGCTTGCGCTCTCGCGGCGGCACTGGTGGCGACGAGGCGTGCTGGGCCATGACGCTGACCACTGCGCCCGTGAACGGCACCTGGCCGGTCGCCGACTCGTAGAGCATCACGCCGAGAGAATAAAGGTCGGTGCGGTAGTCCAGCCGCTTGCCCTTGGTCTGCTCGGGGCTCATGTAGTGCGGCGTCCCCCGGACTGACCCGGCCTCGTCTGCCTTTCTCGGCCCGTAGTGATAGCCCGAAGTCAGACAGCTTGGGCACGTCGGTCGAGGTCAAGAGCACATTTGAGGGCTTGATGTCGCGGTGGATCACTCCCTGATGGTGAGCATAGTCCAGAGCGTCGGCCACCTGAGCGAGTATCCGCAATCGCTCTGCCAGCGTGATCTGCTTCCATCGTTTGACGTAACTGGTTCCGTCCACCTGCTCCATGACGAGGTACCAGGTGCCCTCGGCCTGGCCGAAGTCATAAATGCGTACCACGTTGTCGTGCAGGAGCCGGGCGGCGATCTGGGCTTCGAGCCGCAGCTTCTTGCCGACCTCCTCGCCACTCTGCTCCTTGAGCAGTTTGATGGCCACTCGGCGTTCGAGGATCTGGTCGGTCGCCGAGTAGACCGTCCCCATGCCGCCCTTGCCCAGCTCCTTCTCCAGGAGAAACCGACCGCCCAGCGTCGTGCCGATGCCAATCACCGTGAAACTCCCGCCGACGTGATTCTTTGACGTTATGTCAACGTAAGCCTAAGCCAAGACGGCGGAAGAAACAACAATTCGATCGGGCGCGGAAAAAGTTGGCGCGCTCGAAGGCACCAGAGCGCGAGTACAAGAAAGAAACTCCCCATGAGATCGAGCGATTCACGAGCAAGCTTGTGGCGCATATCGCTTCACGGCCTGAAGTTGATGTCGTCAGCCGTTGCGGATCGAGATGCGCCGGAGTACACACCCCATGAAACCTGAAACCCATGCCAGTGATGAAGAACGGCCGGGCCGGATTCGCCCGATCGTCGCGCTGGGGATGACCGCGGCCCTGCTCGGGAGTATGGCCTTCCTGCCCATGTTGAGCATGGGAGCCGACCGTAAAACGCACGCCCATCAGCGCCATGAGATCGCCAAGAACGCGATAAAGAAGCCTCCCCAAGACAAACACAAACCACCGGCCAAGCCACCCAAGAGCCCGAAGCCTCCGGCCAAACCACCCAAGAGCCCGAAGCCGCCGGCCAAACCACCCAAGGGGCCGGGCAAGCCACCAACGACCACGCCGCCGCCGTCCACACCGCCGCCGCCGTCCACGCCCCCACCCCGCAACAACGCCTGGGGTGGTGTCAACTCCCTGGGTCGTGCTGGGCTACAACGACCTGGGCATGCACTGCATGAACCAGGACGACTCGGAGATTTGCATCCTGCCCCCTTATAACAACCTCCATGCCCAGGTGATCGCGCGGGGCGAGGAGCCGCGGATCATCACCTCTGGCGCCACGGTGTCTTACTCGGTGCCCGGCAATACGTTCTCGGCAGGCAAGACCAACTTCTGGAACTACGTCAAGCCCCTCTTCGGTGTCAATCTCGCCCCCAACATTGGCCTGACCGGCAACGGCCTCTCCGGCACCATGACGGTCACCGCGTCCAACGATTGGGTAGCGACAGGAATTCCCCTCACACCGATCCATGGACGACGGGACGCTGAACTCCTATGCACTCTCCCGGATCGACGTCACCAGCGGGACCACCCGGATGGCGACCACGCAGGCGGTGGTTCCCGTCTCGTGGGAGATCAGTTGCAACCTCTGCCACGATCGCGCCGGGTTTCGCCACGGTCGCCGCCGACATCCTGGAAGCCCACGACCGGCTGCACGGGACCACCCTTCAGAATCAAAAACCCGTCCTGTGCGCGAGCTGTCATGCCGATCCGGCCCTGGGAACCACCGGGACGTCTGGGCGTTCCCACGATGTCGGCCTCGATGCACACCGCGCATGCCACGCGGTTCACTCCCGCCGGTGCTCCAGGCGGTCGGCGGGATCAACTGCTACGCCTGCCATCCGGGCATCAAGACGCAATGCCAGCGCGACATTCATCTACGCCAAGGGCATCCACTGCGGCGATTGCCATGGCACCATGACCGACGTGGGCAACCCGCAACGCACACCGTGGGTTGATGAGCCCAAGTGCGCCACTTGCCACAACGTGCCGGGGCACGCCATACGAAGAGCCGGGCAAGCTGTTCAAGCAGTCGCGCGGCCACAACGGGGTGATGTGCGCCGCCTGCCACGGCCCGCCCCACGCCATCACCCCGACCGTGACCCCGAACGACAACCTCCAGGCCATCACTCTCCAGGGCTACGCCGGCACCATCGACAACTGCGTCGTCTGCCACAAGCAGAGGCCCGATGACAATTTCAATCACACCCTCGGTGAAGGCGATTGATCGCTCTCTCGAAGGCCGCGGCTCTGCCGCTCGACCGTCTCTACGGCTCCGGCCAGTTCAGATGCTTGTGCAGGAACTTGAACGTCCCCTTGCCGTTGATCGTGTGGGGGCCGATGAAGAATTCGATGGCGCAGCGGTCGCCGATTCCCAGGCGGGCGTTGTACAGGTGGTAGACCTTGGCGAATTCGTAGGCGACGGTCTCATCGGGCGCCACGGTGTCAAAATGGCCGCGCTCGACCATGAAGGGGCGGGGGGCGATCAGGGCGGCCATCTCGGCGTAGTTGAAGGTCGAGCCCAGGTCGAACTCGAAGATCTCGTACTCGCCGCTCCAGACGTAACTGTAGGGGCTGCGGCTGGAGGCGTTCTTCCAGACCCATTCGTTGAAGTCGGCCGAGCAGATCGACAGGCAGTAATCCTTCACCAGAGGCGGTATCCGCATGGCCGACTTGCCGCCGTAAGACAGCCCGTAAAAGGCGATCCGCGCCGGATCGACCTGGGGCAGGGTCTTGAGCCACGACGTGATCTGCTGGTGCTGGGGCACGATCACCGAGAAGAGCGTCTTGCCCAGCGGGTTGGCCTTGCGCTGAAGGGTGCGGAAGCGGTCCTCGAAGATGTACAGGTTCTGGGGCGCGAACGTGATGAACCCGCGCTCGGCCAGGCGCACGGCGTACTGGTTATAGGCGGGGTTCTTCACCTTCGGGTCGGCCACGTCGCGGGGCCGTCCTTCCAGGCCGTGCTGGCAGACGACCACCGGCCGCTTCTCGCCCTCCTTGATGTCCTTGGGCAAGAGCAAGATGCCGTAGGCGATGACGTCGGGGAAGACGTCCATGACCACTTCGTAGCCCGTGAACTTGGGCTCGTCGATAGACCTTGCGCGAGCGGACGTTCGGCGGCAATGGCTTGAGGTCGAACCGGCCGATGACCTCGGTGGCGAAGATCTCGCGATAGGGCTCAACCGTTTTCGCGTAGGCCTCGGGTGACTTCGTGTCCAGCTTTTCCATGAACTTCTGGCGAACATAGGGGCTCTCGATCAGGAGCTGCTGGTTGTGGCGGTCGAGCTCGTGAAGCTGGCGGGCCTGGCGGGCGCTCTGGCTCTCGTGCGAGACGACCCCGAAGGTCTCGAGCGACTCGTCGCCGCCGCTGGCCGTCGGCGCAGCTTGGCGCGGAGCCCGAGCGCCGCGAGCAGCCGCTCGAAGCGCCGGCTCGGTGCCGAAGGGGCCGGTACCGTCTGGACCGCTGGCAATGACCTCGATCTCGGGCTCGGGCGAGAGGCCCGCGACAAGCTGCTCGGCCCGGTCGACCTCGGCGTCGACCGCTTCGAGCTTCGGGCGTCGTGATCTTGGCCTGGCGCACCCCCCTGCCCGGCCGCGTAGACGAACTCCGGCGCCCTGGGCCGCCTCGATGATCGAGCGGCCGAGGCGCCACCAGGCTGGCGAGCTCGGCATCGCCGAACTGGTCGAGCAGGCCGAAGACGTTGCGGTCGAGCGGCTGGGACCAGACGGAGTTGCGGTTGTCGAAGTAGCCGCTGACGCAGGCGGCGTCGATCCGCGGGTCGAGCGCGGCGGCGTACAGAGCAATGCGCGCCTCCTTCGCCATAGCCGAAGACGCCGATCCTGGCCCTTGGTCCTGGCGTCGGAACCGGCCTCATGGCTCAGCCAATCGACCAGGGCCAGCACTTTCTGCACCTCGTAGCCGATCAGGTGCCGGCCCAGCTCGAAGGCCGGGCGATAGATGAACTCGCGGTTGGTGAGCCTGGCCCGGCCGTTGCGAGGTTCGCACGGTGCGGTCGATCAGGGTGGGCACGATCACGCGGCAGCCGCTGTCGGCCAGCCTGCGGCGCGACCTGCGATTCCGGCGGAACTCCCGCGACGAGGCCCACGAGCTGTTCGGGCGTCTGGCCGGCGTCGGGGATCACGACCACGCTGGCGATGCCCAGGTGATCGCCGGGCTCCAGCAGCAGGCCCTCGCCGGTCACGTCGCCAAAGGCCGGCCAGCGGACCGAGAAGACGTTGAAGCTTCTCGGCCGAGGCCAGCAGGTCGGGCCGGGCAATCGTGCCCACAAGCTGAGGGCCGTCAAACCGCACCCGCGGATCGCGCACGCCGAGGATATGTGCCAGCCGCTTGCGGTTGGGCTCGACCGAGGCGTTGTAAGCCGCCGGGGACGAAAAGTCTCGCTTCCAGTGCCGTATTCGCCTGGCCGTGGATTCCTCGATCTGTGAAAGTAAGAATCGGTCAACGCCCGCGACCAGGGCGCTTGCGAGGTCTCCGGTCATGGTCAGGGGCTGCGTGCCGGGCAAGGGAGAAGGAGAGGGAGAGTCGGCCGGCTCGGCCGCGTGCGACCTGGGAAACGGACCGGGAGGGACGAGAAGGGCGGTGAGGCATATCAGCAGGATCGCGCTGCAAGGCTTCATGGTCTGTATCCTTTGGTCGGTCGTCATGGAGTTCAGGTTCGAGCCGGCTCTCGTAGGTAGAATGTACTGGACGCGGCCAGGCCGCAACCAAGAGGTCGGGGAACGGATCGCTTTCTGCACGAGGCGGCCCCCCGGCGGCACCAGATTCGCGGGTGAGTCTCCATGGCTCCCGGAGCAGGAGATTCGCCCATTCGCGGAGAACCCAACGGATGTCTCGATCCCCAGAAACAGGCTCGCTGCGCGTGCTGAATGTCGGCCAGTGCGGGTTTGATCACGGGTCCATCTCCTCCTACCTGGCCGATCGCTTCGGGGCGCGTGTCGAGAGCGCCGAGAGCTTCGACGACGCCCAGCAGGCGCTACGGGACCGCAGGTTCGACCTGGTGCTCGTCAACAGGGTTCTCGACCTTGACGGCTCGTCGGGGCTGGAGCTCATCCAGAGGCTGAAGGAAGATCCGGAGGGGTCGCTGAAGGCGACCCCGGTGATGCTCGTGAGCGACTATCCCGAGGCTCAGCGTATGGCCGTCGAGCTGGGCGCGGAGCCGGGGTTTGGCAAGAGCGAGCTGCAATCGCCGGCCACGTTGGATCGGCTCAGGGCTCTGCTGGGTTAAGCCTTACCGTTGGGGCCGGCGTCGGTTCGGCGTTTTCTGTCAGATGCGGCCGGCGGATAGGCAGCCCGCCAAGCTGAGCCAAGATGCGGGTGCCCAGGCGCACCGGAATCACGCCGGGGATCAGGCGCGGCAGCCGCGCGGGGTTCTCGGCTTGCCAGCCGGCCGGTTGGCGCGACGGCACCACCACCCGCAGCATGAAAGCCACGTGGCAGGTGCTGCCGGCGATCACCAGGAAGTGAAAGAGCTCATGAGCGCCCACGACTCCTGGTTGCAGCACCGGCCAGCCCATGAGATTGATGAGCGCGCCGACGCTGTAAAAGGCCCCGCCCAGGGGAAGAGGAAGGAGCGTGCGATGGCTGAGATTACGCGCCAGCTCGCGATAGCAGAAAAGGACGCCCCAGCCCATGGTCAGGTAGATGATCGTTGAGACCCAGGGCGGCAAGACGCCCCCGATCCAGACCCTCCCCGCGCAAAGGATCGCGAATCCCCACACGCTTGCCAGCGTGCCTTGCCGCCAGCCGCTGCGGAAAAGCGCCCAGACCCCAGGCGTGTAGGTGCCGGCGATCAGCACGTAGATACCCACATGGTCGAGCCGCCGGAACCGGTTCAATCGGTCGCCGCTGTCGAGAACCGAGTGGTAAAGGGCGCTGGCGCCATAGCAGAAAATCAGGCTCAGACCGAAGATCAAAAGGGCGATGTGTTTCCCTTGCTCATAGGGGCTTGCGCCGTTGTTTTCACGTGAGCAGAGACCTTGATCGGCGCCGGGCCCTCGGCGGCAATGCCGCCAGAAGACCCAGGTCAAGGGCACGGCCAGCATCATGGCGGCGCCGTGGCTGCATGCGCTGACTGGTTCTCGCAGGTCCAGCAGTATCATGGTGGCCCCGCCGCTAGCGGCCATGGATCGTTCGCGCTCCTGGCCCCGGCCCCTGCCCTTTGCGGCATCTGACCATGCCACCGTCCTTGGGCTGCCCCGGCGCCAGAATCGTTTCATCGATCGTCTTTCGACCAGCCGCGGGGCGGTACTTGAGCGATTCTGTACGACGTGGGATCGGACGTCTTGGCATTCACCGCGCCGGCCCATTAGACTCGGCGTGCGGCAGCGGGGTTGAACGGTCCATGGTCCATGGCGCGAGGAAGAGAAAAGCGATGACGAGCAAACTCGGTCTTCTTTCAAATTGCCTCGCCGTCGCGATCGTGGCCCAGGTGCAGGCTGCTGACAAACCGCCAGACGTTCAGTCCGCCGCCATTCGCGCGGCGGTCGATCGCGCCTTGCCCTTGCTCAAGACGGCCAGCGCCGTCGAGTATCCCAAGCATCGCGATTGCTTCTCGTGCCATAACCAGGGTGTGCCCGCCGTGGCGCTCTCGCTGGCCAAAGGGCGCGGGTTTGGCGTCGAATCGCAGACGCTAAGGTCGATCGCCGGTCTCACGGCTGACGACCTGGATTCGGCCCTCGACGAATATGCCAGCGGCAAGGGTCAGCCGGGAGGCGTCATCCGGGCCGGTTATGCCCTTTGGGCCCTTGACGTCGCGGGCTGGAAGCCCGACGAGATCACCGCCGCGGTGGCTCATTACCTGGGCGTCGCCGATCGTGCGCGCGGCCACTGGCGGACCGGCTCGGGCCGGCCCCCGTCCGAAAGCAGCGAGTTCACCGCGACCTTTCTGGCCTTGCGAGGATTGAAGGCGTTCGGCGAACAAGCCCTCGATTCCAAGAAGACCAAAGAGTCAGAGGCAGAGATCGCCGAGCGGAGCCGCAAGGCCCTCGCCTGGCTGAAGACCGCGACACCTCATGAAACCGAGGATCGGGTGTTCCGGCTCTGGGCCATGAAAGTCGCCGGCGCTTCCGCGGACGAGCTGCGTACGGCCGCGAGCGAGCTGCTCAAGACTCAACGTGGCGATGGCGGGTTCAGCCAGCTTGATGAAGACCGAAACCGGAAGGGGAAGGAGCCAGGCCGCGGCGGCGAGCCCGCAAGCGACGCCTATGCGACCGGCTCGGCCCTGATGGCCTTGCACCTTGCCGGCGGCCTGGCCACCGACGATCCGGCCTATCGCCGGGGCCTGGCTTACCTGATCGGCTCGCAGCGGGCTGACGGCTCGTGGCTGGTCAAGTCGCGCAGCAAGCCGTTTCAACCCTACTTCGAGAGCGGCTTCCCCCACCGCGGCGACCAGTTCATCTCGGCGGCCGCGACCGCCTGGGCCGTCGGGGCGCTCGTGCTGGCGTGTCCTGCCTCGTGATCTTGCCGCTTTTCGTTCATTGCAGGCACTGGAACCAGAGAGGAGGGCCTAGCGAATATCGACAGGTGTCATAGGGCGGCGGCCAGCATCGGACAAATGTCGATATTCGCGATGTCCCCGTTTTGCCTTTCCTATGTCCCTGTTTTGCCTTTCCAAGAAATCCCGCGTGTCCTTGAGTCTTGAGTCCGTTCGGCCGTCATTCGCTTCGATGGACGAGCCTTCACGCCCGTGTTAACATTCATGGAAAGGCCCTGGATGGAGGATATGATGTCGAGCGTGAGCATCCCAGAGGATACTTTCCGGCGGCTGGCCGACCGGGCGGCCGCACTCAAAATGTCTATCGAGGAGCTTGTCACGCCGGCGCTCGATCGGCTTGCCGAAGGTGCTGCCGATTCGGCCGGGCCGCCGCTGCCGCTCTCAGGGGATGCATGGCTGGCCGAGCTCGAGGCCTGGAAGAACGACGCGGAAGGCCGAGCTGACCGTTACTCCCCGGAGTTCGTCTTGGATGACAGCCGTGAGGCAATCTACCGCGAAC
Organism: uncultured Planctomycetaceae bacterium; assembly: GCA_963813575.1. Taxonomy (GTDB): domain Bacteria; phylum Planctomycetota; class Planctomycetia; order Isosphaerales; family Isosphaeraceae; genus Aquisphaera. The sequence goes on along the minus strand of CAWFAF010000020.1, from coordinate 62,367 downwards.
GGGAAGACGCCCAACTTTGATTCTGCTCGACACGAACATCGTTGTGCGGTACGCCAGAAAAGCAGATCCGGACTTTGCCGTTGCCGACACAGCCATTCATCATCTGCACACAAATGGTGAGATACTCTGCGTCGTCCCACAGAATGTTTACGAGTTCTGGGCCGTCGCCACTCGCCCGACTGCCGCTAATGGGCTCGGACTGACTGTCAAGGAGTGTCAAACTCAGCTTGCCCGAATCAAACGACTGTTCCTCCTCCTGGCTGACCCGCCAGGATTGTTTGGAGAGTGGGAAGCGCTGGTCGGAGCCCACTCGTGTCACGGTCGCGTGTCATTCGACGCCCGGCTCGTCGCCGCGATGCGGGTTCACGGCGTGACCCGCCTCCTGACCTTCAATGGCGCACACTTCGCCCGGTTCCCTGGCATTATCGTGCTCGACCCGGTAGCTGTTGCAACTCCGGCCAGCCCGCCACCGAGTCAAATCCCGTAACTTGCCCCGCGTCACGACGCGCCTGGCATAACCTTGTCGAGCGTCAAGCTTAAGGCCCCCCAAAACAGGTCTTTGGGGACGACGCCGACATTTCTGGCCCTCCGAGGTGGGCCGTCGGGGCACTGGTGCTGTCGTGCCCAGCTTCGTGATCATGCCGCTTTTCGTCGCAGGCACGTCTTCCTGGCAAACTGCCAACGCATACCCCATGCGCCCATGACCAGCCCGAAGAAGGCCAGTGTGCTGGGTTCGGGAATCGGCGTGGGCTGCACGCTGCCATTGCCATTGACGCCGGCGGTGGGCACGCCCACGAGCGTTTCGGCCGCGGTGACCATGGGATGCGCGGCCGCCGGGTGCGGCGCCACGTTCCTGGGCGGGCTCAGGCCGAGGTTGAGGCTCCCGGTCAAGTCGTGCTTGAGGTTGTCCAGGTTCCCGGTCGTGAAGTTTACCAGCTTGCCCGACCTGAACGTGAACAGCTTCGCCAGGTCCTTGAGCAGAGACGAGCTGGTTGCGCCATTGGTGCTGGGGGCTAACACCTGGGCCTGAGCTTGGGTTGCGGATGTTGTCGTTGTCGCCGTCGAAGGTGATGACGCGGCGGTTGTCGCCTGTTTATGCGGCGTGGCTTTGGCCTGGTTGGCCAGCCAGACCGTCTCGCCGCTGGTGTCGGAGGTTCCGGCCAATGGGGTGAACATCGGCGCCAGTGGCCTGACAAGGTAAGTGGCCGCGGGCGTGCGGACCGAGGTCTCACCGTACTGAGCGAGCTCGGCGTCGAGCTTTTGTTGCATGACGGCGTTGAAATGAAGCGGGCCGGTGGTCTGCCCGGCCCTGGCCGCGCCGGGGGAAATGACCGGGAAATCCTTGGGCAGAGACTCGTCGCCATCCAGCCTGTAGACAACGTAGCTGGGTGCCACGCCGCTGGCCAGGACCACGGGATGGCCCCTGGTCGGCATCGCCACTCGATTGCCGTTCTGGTCGAGCATGACCGGATGGCTCAGGCTGTCAGCGTCAAGCTTGATGTTCGACGCCACCGCCGCCGCGGGCAATCGCCGTGGCGCCAGCGGCAACGCGCTGAAGCCGATCGCCAGCACGATGCCCAGGCGGCCCTCAAAAGGACGACGGCGCCGAAAAATCATCGGGATCATCACGGAGCCCTTCCTTGGAAACGGACGGTGCGCTGTCCCAGCGCGCCGGGGTAACGCCCTATCCGTCATGCAACCGGGTTGAACGCGAACATCGATGTGAGGTGCGACAGGTAGGGGCCTTCTAGCACGACCGCCCCTGCTCGATCAACCCGGATTCAGGTTTTCTGAAGGGATTTGTCGCGGATTGAACATTTTTCCTCAAGTTTGCAGAACACGGAAGGTCGCGTTGCCCTATCCGTAATGGGCAACGCCCTATCCGTAATGCGGGTCGCTCACTTCACCTTCAGCAACTCCACCTCGAACAGGAGCGTGGCGTTGGGAGGAATGTCTTCGCCTGCGCCGCGGCGGCCGTAGCCAAGGTCAGGGGGAATCAAGAGCTCGCGCTTGCCGCCGACCTTCATGGTCGAGACTCCCTCATCCCAGCCCTTGATCACCCGGCCCACGCCCAGAGGAAAATCGAACGGCTCGCCCCGGTCCACCGAGCTGTCGAATTTCTTGCCCTTCTTGCCGTCTTCCCAGAGCCAGCCGGTGTAGTGCATCACGCACGTCTGGCCTTTCGAGGGCTTCTCGCCGGTGCCTTCCTTGGTGTCGCGGTATTGCAGGCCGCTTTCGGTCTTGGTCATCTTTTTTTCCTTCGCCTTCTCTGTCTGGCCAGATTCCTGGCGCGCCCCCCGACCGACGCGGCCAGGGGGAAAATGGCCGCCAGGGCGGCAACCAGCAACCAGCGCATCGGAGTGGTCTTCGCTGTCATCTAACGTCGGCTCCTTGGAAGATGGTGAATCGCCACCGCGTTCCTTGCACCGCCAGTTCCCTGACGTCCTGTCGGGAAGTCACGACCTCATCTCATCTGTTCCGAACCTACCATAGCGCACGACGCCGTGGGAATGACCCAGCAGGGCCGCCCCGAAGATCAACGGTCGTCTATGGATGCACAATCTGAAGAAATTCCGATTGGTGAAACCAGGCCGGCATCCTATCCTTAAAGAATACTCATCGACGGGGCGGTGACAGCCCCCGATCGAACCAATGTCGCAGCTGAAGTTGAAAAACGATCTTCCCCGACCACGGAGGGAGGGGAGACAAAGCCATGAACACCCTTGATCGCATCGCGGGCTGGCTGGCCCCCTATCGAAGGTCGATGGCGCTGGCCTTCGTGCTGACCACGCTGGCCGCGCTTTTCAACTTGCCCGTGCCGCTCCTGGTGCAAGAGCTGGTGGACCGCGTGGTGACCCAGGGCCGCTGGAGCGCCTTGCCGTGGTACTGCGCTTGGGCTTTTCCTCGTCTTCGCCGTCCAGGCGGTGCTGTCGCTGGGCAACGGCCTCTTGATCGGCCGGATCGGCCAGGGGGTGGTGCGCGACCTTCGCCACCTGCTCTACGACCGGCTGCAGCGGCTCTCCTTGACGTATTACGACAAGACCCCCAGCGGCGCGATCCTCTCGCGCTTGATGGACGACGTGGGGGCGATCCAGGTCTTCGTCACCAGCCAGACCTTCACGATCTTGACCGACCTGGGCACAACCGTGGCGATCTTCGCACTGCTGCTGGCGCGCGACTGGCGGCTGGCCCTGGTGGTGCTTGCCGTGTCGCCGCTCTTCGCGTTCAATTTCCGCTATTACATGAAGCGCATTCGGGCCACCAGCACGGTCATCCGCGAGAAGATGGACCTGATCTTCGGCAACCTGAAGGCGAAGCTTGACGGCACGATCGCGATCAAGGCGTACGGGCGAGAGCCCGAGGAGATCACCGACTTCGCCCATCAGCTTGACGATGCCCACGTGCCGCGCGTGCGCGAAAGCGAGCTGGGCGCGGCGTTTTCCAACCTGAGCGGGGCGATCGGCGGCGCGGGCACGGCGCTGGTCTTCGCGGCGGGCGCCCTGGAAGTGCTGGCCGGCCGGCTCACGCCCGGCGGGGTGGTCTCGACGGCCGCGCTGGCGGCGCTTGTCTTCGGCCCCGTGGCGCGGCTGGCCGATCTGGCATACGTCTTCGAACAGACCGCCGCCAGCGTCGATCGGCTGGGCGAGATCCTTGACCTGGAGCCCGACGTTCGCGAACCCAGGGCCGACGAGCGCGTGGTGCCGCAAGAGCACGCCTGGCGCGTGCGGGGCCACATCGAGTTCGATCGCGTGGGGTTCGGCTACCGACCCTTCGAGCCGGTTGTCTGGGACATCCGCCTGAAGGTCGAGCCGGGCATGAAGATCGCCCTGGTGGGACCCACCGGCTGCGGCAAGAGCACGCTGGTCAACCTCTTGATGCGCTTCTACGACCCGACCTGGGGCGAGATCCGCCTGGACGGCGTGCCGATCGGCCGCGTTTCCACCCGCGAGCTGAGGCGGCAGGTGGGCGTTGTCTTGCAAGACCCGGTGGTCTTCCGCCAGAGCCTGGCCGACAACATCCGCTACGGTGCCCCCGGCGCAAGCCTCGCCCATGTCGAGGCCGCCGCCCGCGCCGCGCTCGTGCACAACTTCGCCCTGTCCCTGCCCGAAGGCTATCACACCCTGGTGGGCGAAGGGGGTTACAAGCTCTCCCAGGGCGAGCGCCAGCGGCTGGCCATCGCCCGGGCACTGTGCAAAGACCCGGCCCTGGTCGTGCTCGACGAAGCCACCAGCTCGCTCGACACCGCCAGCGAGGCCCTGATCCAGGCGGCCCTGGCCAACCTGTTGCGCGGCCGCACCGCGCTTTGCATCGCGCACCGGCTCTCGACGATTGTCGATGCCGATCTGATCATCGTCATGGACGGCGGCCTGATCGTGCAAAAAGGCACCCATGCCCAGCTTCTGGCCAGCAAGGACGGCCTCTACCGCCGCCTCTGCGCCGCCAGTTCGGCGAGCCTGGCAACGGGGCAAGAGTGGATCGCCTGGAGCCAGGCCTGAAAGATCGCGAGCGCTTGCCTCTGGTCGCGGCGAGGAGTGCTTGAGTACAATACCGTACCGTTGAAATAGTCGTAACCCAATGGGCAACCAGTCGTTAAGTCGCCCTCTCCCCTTGCGGGAGAGGGTAGGGAGAGGGGTGATCAATCCCCCGCGAACGAGGTGATTGGTTGAGCCCTGCCCCCTCACCCCGGCCCTCTCCCGCGAGGGGAGAGGGAGACAGAAATTGCTTCGACGCAGCAGGTTACGACTGTGGACAATCGCACATCGAACCTTCGAGAGACGCACACCAATATGCCGAGTTCGACTGCGGAAAGGGCAAGCTGTCGAGTTGGCTCAAACACAGCGCCCTCATCTGAACAGGCCGCCAACCCTGGGATGATCCCTCGTTCTCCCCTCCGCCGCCTCGAAGCCGAGTTTCTGCGGCCTTACCGCGGCGAGATCGCCCTGGGACTGTTGGGGCTGCTCGTGCAGTCGGTGCTGCTCTTGCCCATTCCGCTCTTGCAGGGCTGGGTGCTCGATAAGCTGGTGGCGCTGGCCGGGGCAGCCGGCGGGGCGGCGGCGGGCGTGCCGACGAAAGCCAGCGTTGCCTGGGCGATCGGGCTGGCGCTTTGCGGCACGATCGCCTTGCACCTGGCGCGGTCGGCCTTGTCGTGGTGGACGGCGGCCCTCATGGGGCGGATCAGCCAGGAGACGGTGGTGAACATTCGCGGGGCGCTGCACCGCAAGCTGATGCGGCTGCCCATGGCCTATTTCGACGCCCAGCAGACCGGCCGGCTGATGGCGCGCGTCACCAGCGACGTGGGCTCGATTCTCATGTTCCTGCGCGGCGGGCTCGTTCAGCTTCTCTCCGACCTGATCCTGGCCGTGGCCATTGCCGTGCTCCTCTGCTGGCTGCAGTGGCGGCTGGCGGCCGTGGCCCTTGTGACTGTGCCCTTGTACGCGCTCAACCAGCGGTTCTTCTTCGCCCGGCTGAGAAAGCTCTCCGACGAGATCCGCGCCCAGATCGCCAGCCTTTACGCCCTGCTCTCCGAGCGGGTCTCGGCGGTGCGTGTGGTCCGGTCGTTCGTCAAGGAAGAGGCCGAGCTTGCCGCACTCGATGAGCGGATCGATACCCACCGCGCCCTGAGCTGGCAGAACACCCGCGCCGCCGCGGCGCTCGGGGCCCTGGCCACGTTGATCAGCGGGCTGGGAACGGTTTTTGTCATCAGCTACGGCGTGGTCCTGGTGGGCCGGGGCACGATCAGCGTGGGTGCCTTGCTGGCGTTTTACGCCCTGGTCGGCCAGCTCTATGCGCCGATCGTCCGGCTGACCCAGTTCCAGGCGACGGCCCTGGCCACGCAGGTCTCGGTCGAGCGGCTCTACGAGATCTTCGACGAGCCCGAGCCGGTGAGCGACCGCGAGGGCGCCCGGCCGATCGAGCATCCTCAAGGCGCCCTGGAATTCCGCGACGTTCATTTCGCCTTCGGCCAGGCGCCTGGTCCGCTGGCCCACAAGGTGCTGCGCGGCGTGAACCTGCGGATCGAGCCGGGAATGCGGGTGGGGATTCTTGGTCCCAGCGGGGCGGGCAAGACCACGCTCCTGGCCCTGGCGCCTCGGCTCTACGACGTTCCCGAGGCGTGGGGCGCGGTCCTCTTTGACGGGCGTGACGTGCGCGACTGGAAGCTGGCCGACCTCAGGCGCGCCATCGCCCTGGTGCCCCAGCAGGCGGTCTTGTTCGAGGGGACGATCGGGTCCAACATCCTCTACGCCAACCCGGGTGCCTCGCCGGCCCAGGTGCGCCAGGCGCTGGAAATTGCAGACTTCGCCGAGACGGTCGATGCCCTTCCCCAGGGTCTGGATACGCCCGTGGGCGAGCGTGGGGTCTCGCTCTCCGGCGGTCAGCGCCAGCGCCTGGCGCTGGCGCGGGCGATCGTGGCCGAGCCGACCGTGCTTGCTGCTGGACGATTGCACGAGCGCCCTGGACGCCGAGACCGAGGCGAGAATTCAGCAAGCCCTCGACCGACACCTGCCCGGCCGAACCTGCGTGATCGTTTCCCACAAGGTCTCCTCGGTGCGCCGGTGCGATCTGATCGTGGTTCTCGAAGGCGGCCAGATCATCGAGCAAGGCACCCACGAGCAGCTCTTGTCGCGCCACGGCCACTACGCCACCACGTACACCCAGCAAACGCGGGCCCTGGTGTCGGCGGCGGGAACGTGAGCCAGGCCGCCTCTCTCGGCCCTCTCTGACCACGGTCATTCGTGGCTTACGGTGGACAACATAAGTCTTGATGAGAGAACCGTTTCCTTGCCTTTTCTTGGTCTGTCCACCCTGAACTTCGAAAAGAATCTTGCAGGAAGAGAAAAACAAAAGGAAGACGGCGTTTGAGGCGCCTTGATGTCAGGAGTGAATTGTCGCCGGGACGGGTGGACAACGTGGACGACCGGACGGGACGGGACGGGGACAGGGGTGGACCGGCGGTGCTGTGCGATTACGGCCGCATGGTCTTGAGGACCTTGGTAAACAGTGAGCCCTCGCCGAACGGGCCGGTCATGTAGGCCTGCGCAGGGGGCGGAGGGTGCGGGCGAATGCCCGGCATTTCTGCACGTCGTTCCGGATCTCCTCGAATTCCCGGCGCTTGGCCTCGACCTGATCGAAGAAATGCTTGATGTCGCCCCGGCCGGCGAGCTCCAGCTTCTGCCTCTGGACGGGGGTCAAACGGCGGGCCGGATCGAGTCGCTCGATCGCACTTCTCAAGTTGTAGTTCAGCCTTGCCCGGCGACCTCCGATCGTGTCGCCGGAGAAGATCCATTGGTCGAAGTTCTCGCTGGCGACGATGAGGTTCCGTTGTCGGAGGGGGATCGCAGGTTGATTCTCCCTCTCGACGCCCTCTGGGTCGTCTTGGTCGTCGGGTGGTTCTTCGGGCTCGGCTGCGAAGGCCTCGCCCCTGATCACGATCTCCTCTTGTAACACCGCCATCCGCGCTTGGATGAGCATCATGCGCCGTTCGGCGACCTCGGCCTCGGCCCGCCAGCGCTGGAGCTCAAGCTCCACAGCGTTTTGGGCTTCGGAACGCTTCAGTCCGCGGATCTTCCCGAACATTCGCTCGCGCTCCTTCGCCCTGGCCTCCGCCTCGCGCTGCATGGCCCGCGTCGCCGCGTCAACCGGCGGGCGGGGCTGAGTCTCCTTCCTTTGAGCCGGCGCCGCCGGTGGTTTCTCTTGCCCAGCAGCGCGGTGAGTCATGACCAGCATCCCGGCAAGGCCCAGACCCAGAATGAAAGCCACGTGACGCTGCATGAGGCCTCCCTTCAGGCGCTTGTCTGCTCGCGCAAGAGCTCTTCAAACAGCTCCGGCCGGCGCGTGCGCAGCATGTAATTGGCCAGGGAACGCTCGCGGGCCAGCAGAGCCGCATCGAGCGTGGCGAACAGGATTTCGTCTCGGATCTGCTCTTCCTGCGTGGCGGCGATCAGCTCGCCGTCGGGTCCCCAGATCAAGGCGGCGCCGGCGTGGTGGGGCTGGTTCTCGCTGTCTCGCGGCCAGAGATCCACGTAGCCCGCCCGGCCCGCCTGGTCGGCCAGGATGGCGAAGCAGGCGTTCTCGCGGGCTCGCAGAGCGTATTTCTTGAGGAATTGATGCGAGTAGCGGCGGGCTTCGGCCTGGCTCTCGGGCGAATCGTCCCAGAGCTTGAAACGGCCGGCATGGGGCATCAAGAGCACGTCGGCCCCACGCAGGGCCAGCACGCGGGCAACCTCCGGAAACTGGTTGTCATAGCAGATGACGATGCCGAGCTTGCACGGGCCAATATCGAAAACCGGGATCTCGCGCCCGCCCTTGTAGTAGAACACCTCGTCACGCGAGAGATGCAGCTTGCGCTGCTTGCCAATGTAGCCGTCCGGGCCGACGAGTACCTGGGTGTTGAACACGATGTCGTGCTCTTTCTCGCTGAGCCCGGCGCAGATGACCAGGCCCAGCCGCGCGGCGATCTCCACCAGCTTGCGCACGCTGGGCCCATCGGGAACAGGCTCGGCCAGCTCCCAGGTATTCGGCGTGCAGTGGCCGTGGATGACCAGCTCGGGGAAAAGCACCAGCTCCGCCCCTTCGCCCCTGGCCATCCGGCACCAGCCTTCGATGGCGTGCAGCACCCGGTCGGGCTCGCCCAGGAACCCGTTCATGCTGACGGCGGCGACAACGGTGGTTTTCATGGGCACCGGCACTCCAGGTAGCCAAGGATCACGGCTTGCCCGTCGGCGCTTCCAGCAGCCCCTTGAGCGCCGCGGGAAAGCGACTCCAGCTCATCTGGTAGGTGGCTTCGAGCGGCGCCGGAACGTAGAACTCCGGCTCGAGGAAAAGGGGCATCTCGGGCAACACGTCCCCGACGGCGATCGGCTCGATATAGGCCGTCGGCGGTGGGCCGGCGTCGTAGGACGCCAGGGTGAGCGGCTTGTCGGCCGGCAGCGTGAATTCCTCGTCCTCTTCCTCCTCGAAGTCGCCCCAGATCGCCGGGTGAATGCCCTGGGGATCGCGCTCGGAGGGTGGAAAGAGGTCGATCACCAGCAGGTGAACTCCCTGCTCGATGAGCGCCGTGCTCTTGGCGACAAACGACCGCAGGGCATTGCGGCTCCCCTTGTTGCCGGGCGAGACGATCTCAACCACCGCCACAATCTGGCCGCGCTTGTGCCGCACGGTGACCCGATTGGCCTTCTGGGCGTAGATATTTTCCTCGCTCCTTCGGACGTGACGCACGCGCGGTGGCACGGTGGCCACGGCCACGCCGGTGCTTGTCTTTGGCGTCTCATCGCCGTCACCGGATAAACGCAAGGTGAGCACATCCGGAATGGGGCCTCGAATCCGCTGCTCGGGCAGGGCGAAGTATTCCGGCGGCAATCCACCCGCGTTCAGCACTTCGCACAAAGCGCCAATCCAGCCAAAGTGAAACGCATGAAACAGCCCCGCTTCAACGCGCGTCCAGTCGTGAATCGGCATAGTTCTTCCTCCGATCCAAGCCGTGATGCTCCTTTCGTCGATTCTACAGCCCGGCGGATGGTTTCCACCATCGTTCCCAGCCTGATCGCCGCCGCCACTGGCGCTGCCACGCCCTACGACGCCAGCGCAACCAACAGCCACAAACTCCCCACGGACGAGATCAAGATCGAAAACGCACCGGTCACCGCGCCAATGACGGCCCAGGGACCGCTCATTCGCGCATAGATGCCCAGCGACAGGCTGATGATTCCACCCAGGAACATGAAACCCGCGGCACTCAACCAGAGGAGGATCATCGGGATCTCGGTGCTCATGAGTATGGCCAACCCGTAGCCCAGGGGAAGAAATATCACCAGGCAGAGCGACAGGATCCCCACGATCCCACCGACCTTGGCCGCCTGGAAGGTCGGCCTGGACGACGGGCGGACGACGGGGGCGGAAAAGGGCGTTCGGGGTACAGCCGCCGATCGATACTCTCCCTCACCCTCGGGCAGATACGCCTCGGGCGGGTCGAGCCGGGCCAGCACGGCCAGCACATCCTCGCGGGTCAGGTCGTCGGACCCACGCTCTCCCAGCAGCTCGTGAATCTGCCCTTCCACCTCGCGCACAACCTCCAGCCGCTCGGATCGGGGCAGCCGGCCCAGGAGCATCCGGTCGATCGTGTCGAGCCGGCTGTCGATCAGGGTTTGCAGTGACTCCGTAACCTGCGTCGTGGCGACCATCATCTTCGCGCTCCTTCGAGTAATCCGGAAACCGATTGGGAAACCATCCTCCAGCTTTCCGCCATCTGGCCAAACCGCCGCTCGCCCTCGGTCGTCAGCCGATAGTACCGCCGCAAGGGACCCGCCGGCGACGGCTCGGTGCGAACCGCCAGGAAGCCGTCACGCGCCAGCCGGGTCAAGACCGGGTACACCGTGCTCTCGGTGAACTGAAGCCCGCCCTGCCCTTGAAGCTGCTCGACGATCCGGTAGCCGTAGGTCTCCCCACGCGCGATCGTCGCCAGCACCGCCAGCTCGACAAGGCCCTTGCGCAACTGCGTTTCCCACTGGCTCATCAGCGTGCCCACCAGAATAGCTACCACGTATAACAAAGTAGCAAGGCGCGAAGCGGTGTCAAGCGAAAAGGGCGTACCCGGCAAGATTTTGCCAGATCCGCCCTGCGAGGTTTTGCGGTCGTCGTCTGATCAGATCGTGGAGAGGGGTGGATTGGGTTGGGGCGGCCGCGGGTCAGCCGAGTTTGGACGCGACTTGCCGTCCGAGCGCGGCGGTGTAAGCGGCGAGAGCGTGCAGGCCCTGGCACTCGAACTCGGATTGGAGCCGGTGGATCTCGGCTTGCAAGTCGCGCAAGGCCTTGGAGTTCGCGGGATGATCTCGCCTGGCGCCGCCCTGGTCCTTCATGGCCTGGTGGGCGCGGACGGCCAGCGAGCGCAAGGCCTGGGCCAGCTCTGCTGCCTGAGAGCCGCACGACCGCGGCACGCGGCCGCTGCGCACATCAGCGTGTGGGGGAGGCATGGTTCGGGTCATTCGTTTTCGCAATAACTGGGTCATGGCTCGACCTCCGTGTGTGTCAATTTCTGTTCCGTAATTGCCAGCGCCGAGCCTTTTTCCTCGACGACAGCCGCGTGTTTGGGTTACAGGCTCCGGCGATCCGCTCGATCGAGTCGCACGACGCCTCATAGACACGCATCGCTTCATTCTGTTCGCTCGGGTATTCGCCTTGCCGCGGCGAAACTTGGGAGGAAACCAGCGTGCTCTCATCAAGAGCAGCGAAGGAAGGAATCGTTCCCGCTAAACCGGGGGTGGGATTTCTTGACGCTCTTGGTTCATGCACTCCATTGTAGACGAAAGTTTCACGTTGGACAATTGTAAGAGCACGGGTTTCTTGAGGAATTCTCTTCGCAAAAGCGAGGCCCGTGCAGTGTAAAGCACGATCCTCATGGGGGTTCTGTCGAGTTCAATGCGGCGCTCATGAACCTGACCCAACGTGGCGGGGCGACCTCACTACAAGGGGGTCTGGAGAACCTCGTCACAATGGGCTAGGGTCCGCTGTGCGGACCGATTCGGATGGTCCGCACAGCGGACCCTACAACGACAACGACGTCTAGGCCCAATACCGTTGAAATATTCGTAACCCAATAGGTGGCCAGTCGCTAATTCACCCTCTCCCCTTGCAGGAGAGGGTAGGGAGAGGGGTGATCTAGCCTCTGCCGCGAACGAGGCGATTGGTCGAGCGCTGCCCCCCTCTCCCCGGCCCTCTCCCGCAAGGGGAGAGGGAGCCATAAGTTGCTATGCCCGTGTCGGTTACGATTATTTCAAAGGTATTGCGTCCGGGCCTCATGATTTATTCGCTATTGCCGGCTCCGCGCCGCACCACCCTGGCATCTTCGGGCAGTTCCAGGATCTGGCCGACGATGAGGTGGCCGGGGTCGTCGATGATGTCGCGGTTGAGCTCAAGAACCTCATCGGCCCGGTGCGAGTCTCCCAGGGTGTCGCGGGCGATCGTCCGCAGCGTGTCATACCGGCGAACCTTGTAGACCGGCCGGCTGACGGTTGACCGGGAGCGAACCTCGGGCTCGTCGTCCGAGCCGGCATCGCTGGTACCGCGGCCACGATCAGGAAAATTGTCATCATTGACGGCTCTGCTCGGGCCGCCTGACCGGCCGCCGCCACGCGAGGAAAACCCTCGGTCGCTGGCCTGCTCGGTGAAGGGGTCGGAGACGGGTAGGTTCAGCTCGGGGTCCGACCGGCTCGATCGGCGAACGGGCACTCCCTCGGTCTGGCTCGCCAGGCGTCCGGTGGCTTTGTCATCCCGTGCCGCCAGGTTTGGGTCCTTCGCGCCAGGCGTGGAGCGCGCTTGCCTGGCGGGTCAATATAGGCTGGGTCAAGGTCCTCGGGGGGCGGGATCTTGAGGATCGTGTTCACGTGCAACTCGTCGATCACCGGGACCTTGGCGGAATTGTACTTCCAGAGGCGCGGTAATAACGGCCCGAAGGATAATAGAGCCGGGCGATCGTCCAGAAATTCTCGTTTCGCTCGACCTTGTGCAGCACGGTCTCAACCTTCTCCGGGGCCTGGGAAGACGCACTCGCCGTCAGCGCGGCGGGAGCTGCCTCGCCGGTCAGTGCGTCACGGCGACCTTTCCGACTGCCGAAGGGCGCGGGCTCGGCCTCGAAACTCTGCTCCTTGTCGGCATGGGCGCTGGGGTCCGTGGCGATCGCGCTGCCCTTGTCCTGGTCGCTATTTCCCAGTCCATCGTCGTTGTCGACGATCTCTCGCTGGAGGTCGCGGATCATCCCAGGCCCGGCCCGTTTGACGGGCGCCCAGCCCAGGCGAGCCAGCTCCTGGTGGTCGGGCTTGAGGGCCGTCGGCGCGGCTTGATCGGACGGCTGAGGCTGAGCAATTTCTCGGGGCGTACTCTCCGCGCTCGCGTTCGCGCTCACCGGCTGGCTTGAAGTCTGCTCGTGCGTTTGAGCGTGACTCTGACCGGGGTTCGGGGCTGACGAACCCGCCATGGAAGGACTCGCGGCTGCCGGAGGAATCGCGCCGGAAACGGTGCTGGAACGCGGTTCAGACCCGGACTCGGGCGCGGGGTTGGAACCCGCCTTGGGCGCGGCCTCATGAGCCGGGCCGGACGTGCTGTCGGGATGCGGGTCCAGAGAATTCGCTGGCGGGGCTGGCGCGACCGGCGGCAACGCGGAGGCCGTCGCCTTGTCCTGGGTCGGGCTGGAGCCGGATACCGGCTCGACCGGCCCGGACGCAGCGGGTGACGGCGGTGGCTCTGAAGACGTCGCCGGATCAGCCACGGGCGGCAGTGACTGGATCGAAGGGGGCGAGGAAGAGGAAGAGGAATCGGAAATCGGGGGCAAGGCCGCCGGCGGCTCGGACGCGGCTTTCGGTTTTTCGATGGATGCCGGGGAGCTTCCAGGAGCATCGGCCCCGCCTGTCGCCGACTTCTTCTTCTCCTTGTCTCCACTGGCGTTCTTGAGCGCGGAAAGGGCCGCACCCAGGCCAGCGCCCAGAGCCAGGCCACCCGCGCTCACGGCGGCCTTGGCCGTTTCGCCTGACACTGGCACCGGCGTTGGCGCTGCCGTTGCCGTTGCCGTGGCCGTTTCGGAAGCGCCCTGAACGGCTGCTCCGGCAGCTTCCTTGACCTCCGGTCCCGGTCCGGGAAGAGGCGCCAGAGGGGCACCACTCGTTTCAACGGCCGGGCTCAAGGATGGCGCGGGTGCGGGCGGGGGCGCCGGCGCCGGCGCGTGGCCTGAGGTTGATGTCTCCTGTGAGGTCGGCGAGGCCGGGGCGGACGTGGGGGCAGGTGCTGGGATCGGCGCGGGCGTTGTGGTCTCGGGCGGCGTTCCCGGTTTCACCTCCGCACTGGCGAGCTCGAACACGGGAGCAAGCGCGGGTGCGGGGGCAGGCGCAGGCGCGTTGGCGGCGCTGTTCGCCGCCGGCTGGGAAGCCTGGCTGCCCTGCTCTTGCGGGGCCGGGCTGCTCGTTGGCAACGGCAAGAGGTCGCTTTCGCCAGCGGTCAGCTTCACGGATTCCACTGCTGGAAGTGGCGCGGGTGCAAGCGCGTCGGCCTCCGGGCCTGGCGCGGGCGGGCCCTGCTTGTCGGCCAGGGACGTCGGCTGCGTCTTTTCCGTACTGTCGTGAGGTTTGTCGTGGCTTTCGCCCTTCTTTGCCTTCTCGGTCGGGCTAGCGGCAAGCGCCGGGGCTGAAGCTGGCGTGGTGGGCGGCAGGTTGAATCCTGGGAATCAGGATCACCTTCAGGTTTCTGCCGCCTGCTGGTGCTGGGCCGTTTGCGATGGCGGTTACTCCCGATCTGGGCCGTGGTGTCGTGCTCGCCCTTGCCCGGCTTGAGCACCATCACGGCGGCCAGGATCGCGATGGAAAGGCCCGAGGCCAGGCTGGCCCTGGGAAAGCGCCGAGCGAGCACGATCCCTTGCCAGGTCGCGACCGCCGCCCCATGAGCGACGGTGCTCAGCAGGGACAAGACCTGGCGGGCCAAGGGGCGTGCGTGCCGCGGGTATCCTTTCCCCCCCTTGCGAAGGGGGGGTTGGGGGGGTGGACAGGGCATCAACACCCGCCCTGGCTGTCGAGGGATCAGGGGGGGTGGACTGCGCATGAACACCCGCCACCTGGCCGTAGTCCACCGAGGGGACGCGTGGCCCACCGGCGCGCCTCGATCTGCCATGTAGGCAGATCCCTCTAGGTGGTCTGGGAACGATTCGGACGCGGGGTTCCAGCCTGGTTCGGGCATCGCTCGGCCACCCTTAATTTGGCGCTTTGCGCTCGGGGATTGACGGCCACTTCCTGGGCCGTCGCGGTCACGGGTTTCTTGGAGAGGACTTGAAGTCTCGGGTCGTTGCGAAAGGCCCACTTGACGCGGCGGTCTTCCAGCGAGTGGAAGCTGATGATCGCGGCCCGTCCTCCAGGGGCGAGGACCTCGGGCAAGATCTTGAGCGTGGCGTCGAGGTGGGCAAGCTCGTCGTTGACCATGATCCTGAGGGCCTGGAAGACGCGAGTCGCCGGGTCGATGGGTCCATGGCGAAATCGCCCGGGAACGCTCTGTCGCACCAGCTCGGCAAGCTGCCGGGTGGTCTCGATCGGGTCGTTTTGCCGGGTCTCGACAATCCGCCGCGCGATCCGCCGGCTGAACCGCTCTTCCCCGTAGTCAAAAAACCCCTGGGCCAGGTCCTGGGCCGAAAGCCTGCTCAAAAGTTCGGCGGCGGTGGGTCCCGAGGAATCGGGATCGAACCGCATGTCGAGCGGGCCGTCGGCATTGAAGCTGAACCCGCGATGCCCCCAGGCGAGCTGGTCGGATGAGAGCCCCAGGTCCAGGAGCACCCCCTGAACCGAGGCGATTCCCAAACTGTCCAGCACGTCTCGCACATCGGAATACGGCGCGTGAACCAGGGTCACGGGCAGGCCGGCGGTGGCGGCATTTGCCAGGGCCAGCATGTTCTTGTCGCGGTCCAGTCCAACAATTCGCCCGGTCGGTCCCACCTTGCTCGCCAGGGCCGCGGCATGCCCCCCAGCGCCGACGGTCCCATCGACCAGTACGGCCCCCTCTCCTGGCGCCAGCCAGGTTGTCACCTCGTCGATCAGGACGGGGCGATGCACAGGACCGCCCGCTCCCCCCTTGATCACGATTTCGACCTTAACTCTGATCTCGATTCGATCTCATCTTGGCCCCGCAAGCGAACGCCGAGGGATCTCGCGAACGCCGGGACGAGCCACCGACATGAACCAAGGCAGACTCTACCCAAACCGAGCAAGCTGTCAATGTCAAGGCCGGCAGCGCGTCGGAACGAGGCAAGTCCCATGGCAATGCTTGCGAGAATACCGCTAGTCGTCATGATCGGCGTGATGCGGGGGATGGCTTTAATCTTTCTTGAGGAAGCAGAGTCCTCGCTGTAGAATGCATGCTAGAGTTAAGAGGGGAAAGGGGGTGGACTTATGTCTCGCAAGCTTCAGCAATTAATCGACCAGGCCGACAGGTCCAAATGACGCCCCAAGAAAAAGAGGAGCAACGCATTAGCTTCGCCTTTGGCAATGCCAATTACGAGGACCGGCGAGTTACGAGGGATCGCGTTGCCCGTTGCTCGGTATCGCTCACAAAGACGACGAACCGTGCGAGAGGTTGACCTGTCAAAGTGCCGTTCGGCAATGAGCTTTATGAGACGATTGACCAGAAGGTCGACCTCGAGGCCAGCAACGCCCTCCTTCAATTTGACGAGGTGATTCGACTTATCGAGGAGTCGAACGGTCAGCTTGAGCTGTCCTCACATCTTGTCAAGCGACTCCACGAGGTCGCGATGAAAGGGATTTATCGTTGTGCGGGAACGTACAGGGACTGGCCTGTAACGATCAACAGATCTTCACACAAGCCTCCCGAGCACAGGTTCGTTGCGGACTTTGTAGACCAGATGTGCGAGACGGCCAATATGCCCTGGATTGGTCGCCGGTTCAAACAGGTGCCTATCTCCTGTGGAGGCTCTGTTGGATTCATCCCTTCGGTGGAGGCAACGGCCGCACCTCGCGCGCCTTGTCCTATCTCGCACTCTCCGTTCGTTTTGGCTTCAGGTTGCCGGGCAAGCTCACTATTCCCGAACAGCTCGTCAGCAACCGCGAGAGGTATCAGCGAGCCTTGGAGGATGCTGACAAGGCGTGGGAGCAGTCCGTTCTGGACTTCAGTACCATGACCACGCTTCTGGAAGAGTGCCTAGAGCGCCAACTTAGCTCCCAGGAAGATCAAGACACGAGGGCGTAAGCGTGCTCCGCCTGAAACGGGCCAGCAGAAGATCGATCTGTGGGTCCGATCTTCCACGACTGGGCGAAGCATCGCTGAGATCGCACGAATCGCACATCACGAGCGTCGATTCCGGACTCATCCCGATTCATTCGTCTCTCATCAGAAACACCTTGAAGCCCGGATTCTCGGCAGCCCGCGCGCGATCACGGCGCCTGCCGGCATGGCGTCGCGGATGCCGCCGCGGAGGGCGTCCAGCATGTCTTCCTCGGGATGTCCATCAGCCGGGAAGTCGATCCACTGGCCCCGGTGGCGCTGCTTGCAGTAGCTTCCGAACGCCTCCTTCAGCCGCACGCACCGCGGATGGATCGTCAAATTGCCGGCGTCCAGCAGCAGCTCGATCGTGTCGAGCCCGTCCAGCACCAGGTGCTGCGGCCACCGGGCCACGACCCGCGGGCCGAACACCCGCTCGTACTCGCCGTAGGCAGCCGGGCCCAACGACGACCGCGCCGAGGCCGCCGGGTCAAGGCGGACCATGTCAATCCGGCCGCCACACGGCAGTTGAGCGGCCAGCTCCTTCACCGCGTGGGCGTTATTGTGGCTGACCACATCAAGGGCGTAGTACTCCGCGAACACCGTGACGCGCGGCCGGACCGACGCTTGATCGGCACGAACCTGGAAGTACACCGCGGCGGTGTGGCGTGACGTGCCGGCGTCGATGGCGCAGCGGACGGGGTAGCCGGGATCGTACTCGGCCAGGGCAGTCACGTGCCGGGCCGGATCGAAGTTGGCGAACCAGACGCCCTCGGTCGTCTCCAGGAACTCGGCGTGGATCTCCTGCCGGCCCAGCCTCGTATTCTCATACAAGCTAACGATCTGAGCGAAGAACTCCGGCGGAAGCTGGGCCTCGTTCGCGTAGGTGGTGTCGGTGGTCCGCACGGTGGCCGGCTCGGCGAGGATGCGTTTCAGCACCGCCACGCGCCGCGGCGTGGTGGTGATCAGGGCCTGGGGATTGGCGCCCGGCCCGCAGCGCCAGCATCACCAGCTCCCATGTGCACTGGGCACGTTTCCAGCACGCCAGCTCGTCGGCCCAGAGGGTGTCGATATTCAGCCCACGGGCTCGCTCGGGCTCTTCGCCGCTCAGGCAGACGGCGCGGGCGCCGTTGGGCCAGGCGACGCGGCGTTTCGAAGGCTCGAACTTGGGCCGGCACCAGGGCGGTGCGACGGCGAGCAGCCCGGAGGGGCCTTCCACCATGACGTCGCGGATGTCGGCTTCGGTCGGGGCGATCAGGCAGCCGAGCCGCATCGTCCCGTCCTCGACCCGGCGCTGGGTCCAGCAGGCCCCGGCCCGCGTCTTGCCCGCTCCACGTCCCGCCACATACCCCCAGACCCGCCAATCGCCCGCTGGCGGCCGCTGGCTGGCTCGCGCGCGGGGATGCACGCGGCACGCGCCCGGTGTCAGGCCGCACGGGCAGGACTCGGCGTACCAATCCCAGGGCGAGCGGTCCGAGATCTCACCCGGGCCTGGGCCCCTCACCAGGTAATCCTTATTAGCCCGTATGATCCGTGTGTCCAGTCCGGTCACGAATCTGCTCCTCGATCTCCGTCATGCGGTACTCGAGATCCGAGAACTTGGACACAGCCATCTGGTCGGCCAGGATGGCCCGCCACGCCCTGAGCTGAACCGACTCCGACTCGGCCTCTTTGGCGAGCGTGACGATCCCATTGGCCGCCTTCATGGCGACGCTGGACAAGCGGCCGATGGCCTGGCCCAGGGCGCGGCGCCGCGTCGCCTCGACCTCGCGGCGGACATTCGGGTCGCTTGCCCAGCGGAACGCCGTGCTCCGGGGCACGTCATTTTTGTTGGCCCACGCGTCGATCGACTGGCCCCGCGCGATCGCCTGGGCGAGACTGGTTTTCTTGTCGAGGCTGACTTCTTCTGGCATGGCACACCTTCCCTTCCACGCTCCGGGAATTCCAGCGCGTCCAATGAGTTTGAGTCGCGATTCTGGGCCTGGGCTGAAGTGAAGTGACCGTGACGCCCTTGTGCGGCAGGGCGCGACGGAGAAGCGGCTTCGGTTTGAGATCCTGAAGACCAGCGTAAATTGCCGTGAGACTTTTCGGGCACCCAGTCCCACGCGGTTCCCGGCCCGCCTGGCCGGGCGAGCCTCAGGCCCTATCTCATGCTGCCGCAACGACATGCCGAGTGAGGATTGCCGCCTGGAAGGCTCGCCGGGGGTCCGCGAAAGTGGGACTAAATGAGACTTCTAGAGCAAAATTCCAGCATCTGTACACTATAGACATGGCGGGGTTTGGATGGGAGGTTGCGAAATCCGTTGTCTGTCGCGAACTCCCGCAAGGATCAAGGTGAGTGGACAATCGACCTCCCAGCGACGAGCGGTTTACCGATGACCCTGGCAAAGGCAAGTGCCAACCCAACCGGTCAAGAGACGTGCTTCCTGGCCGCGTCGCGGGGCGGGCGTGGGCGTGGGCCTGGGCAATGAGCCGGTCCCGGAACATGACCCGGTAGGCGCGGCACAGTGGCGTTGAGTTCCACTGCCGGTTTGTTTTTGTCCCGCGCTTTCTGGCCTTCAGGATGGGCCGCGAGCCAACGGCGCTGATATTCGCACATTTTTTCCCGGTTCTCGGCGCGCCAGCGGCGCTGAGCTTCGCGGATTTTTTCCGGGTTCCGTGCGCGCTTACGGCGCAGCTTTCCGAGGATTCTTTCCCGGTTCCGGGCGTACCAGCGGCGCTGGCTTTCGCGGACTTTTTCCGCGTTCTCGGCGCGCCAACGGCGTTCAGATTCACGAATGCTTTCCAGGTTCCGGGCGCGACGGCGGCGCCGAGCTTCGCGGATTTTTTCCGGGTTTCGGGTGCGCAGCGGCGCGAGCTTCGCGGATTTTTTCCGGGTTCCGGGCGCGCCAGCGGCGATCGGCTTCCGATTGCTGCTGGCGTTTTTCTGCTTGGGTTTTCACGATGATGGACCTTGGTGAGCTTTGCTCCAGAATCTGGCGCGGCAGTCGCGGTGCGCCGGGATGTCGCGCGCGGTGTGCTGGATCTTCGCGTATCCTCACCCATCCCGGATGGCGCGGTTGACCTGTGCCTTCTCCTGCATAAGCATGCGCCATGGGGACGGCTTTCGAGCGCGGCCTTTGGCGTGGTGTCGATGGATGCTTCAGCAAACAAACGACTTACGATCAGAATTATTCTTAAAAAAGCGCAGTCGAACGGGCGTTCGTGACGCTCACCGCGGCATACCGCCTACCCCAGCACCCGCTGGAGTCTTCATTGCGCCCTTCTGTCCGCGCTCGATTCCGCTTTCGGCGGTGGTAGACTGGTGTTCGACGCGCCCGTTCTGACAAGCTTTGAGCAGCTTGGAGGCTACCCATATCTGAACCGAAAGACCTTATTCTCGCGCACGAACAACTCCGGCGATCCAACCGCAGATGGAAGGCGCTGGCCTTGGGTGCTTGCGGTGCCTTGATCCTCGCGGGCTTCCTGAGCGTAGTCGCGGCGGAAAGGGCACGGAGGCAAAAACCCATGACAAGGTTAGCTTTGCCGGCTCTCCGGCTTGCGGTCGTTATCCACTGGCTATTCAAGACCATCCTGCCTTCCCGGGCCGCGGGCATGAATTCCTCGCTCCAGCCGCCGCCGCCAGTATCCTGGATCTGACTCGATTTCCGAGAGGAATCGACGGGCGATCGGCTGGGGGGCTCGCTTGCCTTGCTCCCAGGACCTCAGCGTATCGATGCTGATGCCGAGAAACGTTGCGAGCACACCTTGGCTCGCCCCGAGCAGTTCCCGGACTCGCTTGACATCATCGGAGCCGTAGGATCGAGGAGAAGACGCCGCCTCATAGGTTCGCATCGTTAATCGTTTGCTTTCGAGGCCCTCCGACTGAAGCAGCTCGGTCGCTTCCTTGATCGCGGCCAGGATCCTTGACCCGGGGGAAGCACCTTGACCGGGGCGGCGTGCTGCTTCGACCGGTCTTGACGGTTCTTTGATTTCGAGTTCGGAGTCTTCATCCCCACCCTCCTTTCAAACTCGGCGCTCGAACTGCCGACGAAGTTCGGATTCGAATGCTCTGAGCGCTCTTGAGATTTCTCGAGCCTCACCGCGAGAGACATTGCTCCGTTCACGCTTCCCGAACACCACAAAGAGAGCGATCGTCCCATACAATGGGAAGTAGGCGTAGCAGACCCGGAAAGCACCACTTTTCCCCTCCCCAGTCCGGGCGGTGCGAATCGCATCTTTCGCAGGCCGCCCGCGTGCTCGATCACCGGCGCCCCGTCAGGCGAATCGATGATCTCTTGCTCCAAGGTCCGAAGAGCCTCATCGCCGAGCTCGAGTCGTCGCCAATCCCTGGTGAAGGATGGGAAGTGGGACGAAGCGCAAGAGCCTCGTAGGACCATTTTTCCCCAACCGACTGACCCCCGATTCTTGTGCCCGCCTCTATGAGGACTGGTCTCTCTAGTACACAGTACCATAATTTCCCTGGTTCGTGTCATCATGTCAGTAGCGGCGAATGAGGGTACCACTTTTTCCGCCTTTAGCCGGCCAAAGCCGCGATTGAAGGCTTCGCGGGGACGGGGCGCCTATCGAGGTTGACGGCAGGGTACGACAAAGCACCGGCACACCGTGCCCGGTAGCTCCTTGAGGCTCCCCACGCCTAAAGGCGGGGGATTCTCGGTTCGACGCCGACTGCCCCCATCGGAGGTCTAACACCGGCTCCCCGAGCGTTTTGCTTGTCCGAGCCACCCTCGGCCAAGATCCTGAGACCTTCGTCTCGAATGTTGATAGCGGCGGAACCATCGCGATCATGCACCATCCCGCAAGCACAAACCCAGTGCCGATCAGAGATGGTCAACTCTGCATTGACCGCTCCACATCCACGGCACAGGCGGGACGACGGAAAGAAGCGACCGATCACGACAAGGTGCTTGCGGTTCCACTCGCTCTTGTAGGTCAGTTGTCTGCGAAACTCTCCCATCGAGGCGTCCGTGAAGCTCTTGGCCAGCTTGGTTCTCACAAGACCTTTGAGCGACAAATCCTCGATGCAGATTCCGTCGTTGTCGCTGACGAGTTGCGTCGTCAGCTTGTGGAGGAAGTCTCCTCTTTGGTTGGCGATTCTTTGATGGATACGGGCGACGGACAGCTTGGCTTTGGCCTTCCGCTTGCTCCCAGGCTTTCGCCTGGAAAGCACTCGTTGAGCCTTGCGAAGCTTCCGCTGACCTTTGCGGAAGAACTTCGGACAAGGGATTTGTTCCTGGCCAGTGATCGTGGCGAACGTCTTCAACCCCAGATCAATACCGGCAACAGAGAGCGGATCGGGAGATGGCAAGGGGATATCCGGCATCTCGAACTCAACCGTGAGCGTGACGTACCACTTGCCATCAGCGGAACGGCGGAACGTGGCGCTCTTGGTCTTCTCCTCCACAGGCTGGGACTGCCGGATACGAACCTGTCCGACCTTGGGGATGTAGACTTTCTCGTCAGCGATCTTGACCCGCTGCGGGATGCGAAACCGCAAGGGATCACGCTTCCTGCTCTTGAAGCGAGGGTAGCGGGCTCGCTTCTCGAAGAAGTTGGTGAAAGCCCGGTGCAAGTCTTTGAGGACCTGCTGAAGGGCTTGCGAGTCCGCTTCCTTGAGCCAGGCGGTTTCCGGCTTCTCTTTGAGGGCGGTCAACTCAGCGGAGAGTTGCTTGAGAGAGATCGACTTTCCAGAGGCGGCATAGGTGTCTTTCCATCGGGCCAGAGCCCAGTTCCAGACCCATCGCCGGCGCCAGCCAGACGGTTCAGAGCTTGGGCCTGAACCTTGGTGGGTCGCATGCGGAATCGATAAGCCTTGCGATGGGTCGCCACGAACTACACTCGCTTCTGGTTTTCGATGTATTGCTTGACGATTGACAACGGAGAACCACCAACAGTCGAGACGAAATAGGAGTTGGTCCAAAGAGTCGGCAACCGACTTCTGAGCCAGGAAAATTCTTGCCTCAGAAAGCGAGACGATCTTCCCTTGGCGAGCTTGATGAGCTTGTGGATGCCGAACTGAGGATCGACCTCAACGAGCAAGTGGACGTGGTCCGGCATGATCTCAAGCTCGATCAATTGCGATTGGGTTTCGGCGACGACGTCTTGCAGGATTTCCTTGAGCCGTTCATCAACGCCGGCAGTCAGGACCGGACGCCTGAACTTCGGGCACCACACGACGTGGTACTTGCAGGAATAGACGACGTTTCGGTTGCTCTTGTACTCCATGCTTCGATTATACAGATCGAAGCTATCGAATCAACCGAATGAAGACAAAATACAACATACGCGCCTTATATCCCCATGGCTAAAGCCAGGGGCTTTACGGCGAATTTTGGTAACCCCGTGGGTCTTCGAACGGCTCGAGGGAAGCGGTCTCAGAACCGCGGCGACCGACCGGACTTGACAGAGGGCCGGGAGACCCTTACGCCGGTTTTCTGTTCCCCTGCTCCTCACGGGCCGAGAAGTGTGGGATGGCCAGCGTCTCGCCGTCCTTCAGAGCCGACCGGTGCGCGACGATGCCGGGGACCGTCATGTTCAGCGCCGCCGCGATGTCCACCAGCGGCTCGCGGCCCTCCAGGATCGCCGCCACGAACTCGGTCATCAGGTGGCCGTGCGAGCCGCCGTGGCCGCCGGGTTCCACCCTCGGCGGCAGGGCCGGACGCTCCAGGTCGGGCAGCTTCGACTTCGCCTCCTGCCCGGTGTAGGACCGGCCCACCATGTACCCCCTTTGCCCGTACACGCGGCCCATCTCGCGGCCGGGCACGAAGGTGTCCCAGCTCACGGCCATGCGCGCCATCCCGCCCTCGCTCGTGCGCAGCAGCGCGACCTCGGTCCCGAACGGGTTCTTGTACGCGTTGTTCCCGGGCTGCAACTCCTTGACGAGGCTGGGCATCCCCAGGCAGGTGACGTTCGTGAAGTGGCCGCCCGAGACGGCTACGTAGTAGGCCGTCGAGTGCGTGGGATACCACTGCGGCGGCAGGCCGACCCGCCACTCGCGGAACGACGCGATCGGCTCGGCCGAGTAGTGGAGGTATTCCCCCTCGGAGTAGACCAGCTTGCCGAACCCGCCGGCGCGGTAGACCTGCCGCATCGCGTGGCAGTCGTCGTGGAACGCCGACGTCTCGAACATCATGTACTTGCGGCCGCTCGACTTGACCGCCTCGTACAGCTCGTGGGCCTGCTCGATCGAGCCGAAGACCGCCGGCACGGCGCAGGCGACGTGCTTGCCGCGCTTGAGCACCTCGATGCAGTGCCGCGCATGGCTGGGCGCGTCGGTCGCCACGAAGACCGCCTCGATCGAGTCGTCCTTGACCAGCTCTTCGAGCGAGGGGTACGTCTTCTCGCAGCGGCACACCCTGGCCAGCGCGGCGCAGCGGTCGGGGAACAGGTCGCTGACAGCGGCCACGGCGACGTTGGGATGGTCCTGGAAGCCGAACGCGGCGCCGAACTGGCAGACGCCATAGCCGACGATCCCCACGCGGATCTTCCGGTCGGAGTGCGGCTGCCAGGCCTTCCTGGGGCGATCGGACGTCTTGACACCCCCGGCCCCTAAAATCTCCGCGCCGGGCTGCTGGGCTTCGGCCGTGGTGAGCAAGCGATCGGCCGCGATCGCCCCGAGCGAACCGAGACCGAGCGTGCCCAGGAACGATCGTCGCGAGTCGGGGTTGTTCATCACCTGTTCCTCCGAGTTCGAGGGTGGTGCCGGGGTCGCCGTGGCCGTCGCACGTCGCACGTCGCACGTCTCACCCCGGTGTAGTCTGACGCAGGGACTCAGGGATTGCCAGCCCTAGCCCTCTCTCGGCCGGCGTGCCTGCTCGCCGGCTTCGCGGGGTCTGACCGGGACGCTTGGCTCGACCTGCGGCGGTTGTAACCGCCAACGGCGGCGTGTGAGGTGCGGGGCATGCGTGACGTTCAGCAAGGAGGAAGGAGCGACCTACCATGTCCGTGTCGAGAAAGTAGAGCACGGCGATCAATCTCGTATTACTTCGGCAGCCATGAATCTCACTTGATTCACGCCCCAAGACTTAACCACAGAGGGCACAGAGACCACGGAGAAATTCCAGAGGTCGCATCAAGAAACATTGAATTCATTGACTTGAATTCTCTCTGATTTCTCCTTCTCCGTGGTCTCTGTGCCCTCTGTGCCCTCTGTGCCCTCTGTGGTTGAACTCCCCGTTCGCACGTACAACCACCCCTTCGATGCAGGAAACGGCCTTGGGGCAACGCGCTCTTCTGTGCGTATGTTACGTGCCGGGGTGATGGACGCCAGGAAGGCGTTCAGGCGCTGGAGTTGCTGCGCTTTCTGGTATCCCCGGACGACTTCAAGCACCGTGATGGTAGAGCACGAATAATATCCAAACGCCGTCCGATAGATCTTGGCGTTGGACACGATGCCTGCGTGCTTCCCTTTGCCGATCTCGGACAGAGTATCTGTGTCGAGCAGTGCCTTATTCACCGGTGCTTAACCGCCACGGCTGCTGCTCGCGGTGCCGCATAGCGTCTTCGACGATCTCGTCCATGAGTTCAGCATGGTCTGCCATCGAGCCGAGCAAGGGGTCGGCGCTTTGGCGGGGAATGGAGGTGGCCGCCATTTTGCTTTCCAGCTCACGGTAGAGTCGCTGCATCTGTTCTGGAGAAAGTGCAGCAAGACTTTTCAGAAGATGATCAAATTCGGTCTGCGACATAAGCACTGTTCATTATGATAGCGTCGCCAACCCCGGCGATCGCAAAGCCCGTTACCGTCTCCATGTTAAGGCGTTCTTGGCTGTAAGTCGAGCGGTGAGACGGAGTGACCGCCCGGGAAAAATGAACATGGCCCACGGCATGAGCCACGTTCACCGCACCCACCAGGTTCACACGCAAGACCGGCTTACGGTCGGCCGGTTCGGCTCGCCTCGCTCGACGCCGGAGCTTCCTGGAGCTTGATGTAGCGGTCGGCGAAGGTGAGGAACGTCGGCCAGTTGGGGCCGGTGGTGTGGCCTCCTTTGTGCTGCCGGAAGGCAAGGTCGCCGCCTGTGATCGGCGTCTCCACCTCGGGGAATTCCGACGTGCCGAGGTCTTTCTTGCCCAGCAGCCGGAAGACCGGGCCGGCCGCCACGGCGGCCATGAAGCTGCCCCGCTGGTCCACCCACTGTCCCTCGGCCCCCGGGCCGGTCGAGGCGCCGTAGCTGATGAACGTGGGCCGAGGTGCGCACAAGGCGATCAGCTCGTGGGCGTCGACCGGCAGGTCGTTCGGGGTCAGCGGGCCGCCGTACTTGAGGAAGTTCCCGGCCATCCAGTGGTATTCGCCCGAGCCGGTGAGGTTCTCGACCAGCTCGCCGAAGTTGCGGCGGTGGAGCTTCGCCCCGCCCTCGCCGGAGGAGCCAATGAAGCCGATCGCGAAGCGCGGGTCGTAGGCCATCGTGACGAGCGCCGCCTTGCCGTAGCGCGAGAGTCCCTCGATCCCGACTTGCTTCGCATCGACGGCCTTGTCGGTCTCGAAGTAGTCGAGGGCGCGGCTCGCACCCCACGCCCAGGCTCGCAGCGAGCCCCAGTCATCCGGCTTGCGGGGCTGTCCCTTGTTGCACAGACCGATGATCCCCCTGGTCAGCCCCGCGCCGTTGTCGGCCTGGATGCTGTTGGGGACGATGATCGCGTAACCCCAGCCCTTGGCCAGGACCAGCGGTTGCCACGGCGGGCCGAAAGGCCCGAAACCGGCCCCCTTGGTGGCCGCCTTCGGCATCGCCTTCTTGGCCGCCGCTCCCGACCCCGGCCCGCCCGGTCGCGGGCCGAACCCGAAGCCGAACTCCATCATCACCGGCACCGGGCCCTTGGCGTCGGCCGGCGTCGTCAGCGTGAGCTGGATCTCGACCTTGATCCGCGGGCACCTCGCATTGTCGACATGGCCCACGAGCCTCTTGGTGATGGCCGGGATGTCGCCGACCTTCTCCTTCGTCGTGCTGGTGATCTCCCACGTCACCTTGGGAACGTCCTTGGGGACGCGGCCGTAGACCTCGCGGTCGAAGTCCTCGACGATCTCCGGCCGGCGCTTGGTCCACCACTCTTCGGGGGTCGTGACCTTCGTCCCGTCCTTGCAGACGAGCGGGTCGGGGAGCGTGAACTCGCTTGACCTTCGATTCGTCGTAGTTGGCGGCATTCGGGGCGTTGCGGTTCATGCCGTTGGCGCCCGGTCGGAGCGACTTGATCCCCAGCGCCTCCATCATCAGCTTGTGGTCTTGCTGAGCGGTCAACTGGAGCGGCGCGGGATCGGCCGGCTTCGGCGTCCTGAGCAAAGGCGGGCACGGCGAGCACGAGCAGAAAACTCGCGAGCATGGTTCTGGTTCTTGGCATGGGAGGGGTCCTTGGACGGAAACGGTATACGAGCAGGCCTCCGGTGGGTCTGACGCCGTATTGCGGCATTCGACCCAACCTACAACAGTCCGCAGGCGTCACGCCAGTATCGCCTTGTGGACGTCCCCCTTGACGCCAGTCAAAGGCCCCGACCGACCGCAAGGCACCGTTCCCTGCACGCACCCAGACGCATGGCTCGACACTCGTGGCCCGCAGTGCTAAACTGAAAAACAAAGGAGAACGCATATCATCACCATACACTTACCCGCCGAGCTGGAGCGGTTCGTCCATGACCAGGTCGTCGCCGGGCGTTACTCGTCCGAAGACGCCGTCATCCGCGACGCGTTGGAGCAGCTCCGCAGCCATAGCCCCCTTCCCCAGCCCGGCCCGGGCTCTATCGGATCCATGCGCGACGACGCTGATTTGCTTGATCAGATCACCCAGGACATCATGGAAAGCCGCCGCACACGGACGTTGAGGCCGGCGGCGGATGAATAACGCCCTCCTCGACACCGACATCTCTTCGGAAGTCCTACGAGGCGTTAACACCACCGTCGCGGCTCATGCTCTCGCCTACCGCCAGGCGCACGGCCGCCTCGCCTTGTCCGTCACCAGTGCATCACAAACCCGCCATCGACGTTGATGGTCTGGCCGGTGATGTTTTGACCCTGTTTCGACGCCAGGAAAACAGCCATGGCGGCGATGTCTTCGGGCTCTTGCCAGCGGTTCAGAGGGACCAGTTTCTTGATCTTCTCGGCCGTCCATTCTTCGTAGGACAACCGCGAGGATTCGGGCTCCCGCCGGTGCCAGGCCTCCCACACCGAGCGATTGAGCGGGGTCTTGACCATGCCGGGGCAGATCGTGTTGACCCGCACGCCGTAGGGGGCCAGGTCCTTGGCGGCGCACTGGGCGAAGTTGATCAGCCCGGCCTTCGCGGCGCTATAGGGCGGGTCGGTCTGCGAGCCGATCTGGCCGGCGATCGAGGAGATGAAGAGCATGGTGCCGGCCCTGGCCTTCACGAAAATCGGTGCCACGGCATGAGCCACGTTCACCGCGCCCACCAGGTTCACACGCAGGACGGGCTCCCAGTCGGTTGGCTCAAGGTTCCAGAACGGGAAGCCGAACTTGCCCGAGCCCACACCCACGGCAAAGACCACATGATCGCACCGGCCGAAGCGCTCCAGGACCGACTCCACGGCGCGGCCGACAGCGGCATGATCGGTCACGTCAGCGACCAGGCCGAGCGAGCAAGAGGCCTCGTTCGCGGCCTGGATCTCGATCACGCCCGGGTCGCGATCGATGGCCGCGACATACGCCCCTTCGGCCAGGAACGCCCCGGCGATCGCCGCGCCAATGCCCCGAGCGGCACCGAAGACCGCGGCGACTTGCCCTTCAAGTGCAAGATCCATGGCCGGAACCTCGTGAAGTGCTGAGTGCTGAGTGCTGAGTGCTGAGTGCTGAGTGCTGAGTGCTGAGCCTCACAGGTAGCTCAACCACGTCAGGTCTTTCCTGCGTCGCTTCAGTCCGGCGTACCATCGCGAGGGGAAGTAAAGGATCACCACGACCACCGCCCACATCAGGTAAACAAACGGCAGGCTGTAGCCATGGCCGTCCGGATATCTGGTGTACCAGTCGAACCAGGGAATGCGGTGGCCGGACAGCTCTCCCACAACGTTTGCCAGCAGATGGATCACGGGCCACTGGAGCATATAGAAGAAAAGCGGCACGCGGCCCAGTGTCATCAAGGCGCGCCGCGGAGCGCTCGCGCTCGCTTGAACGGACGGGTCCGTCTCGGCCTCGGCGGGCTGCGGCTCGGTTGCCTCCAGCATGGCCAAAAGCAGAAGGCCGGGGCCAAGTGTCATCAGCACGAACAGGAGCGATGGCGGGGTCTTCTGGCAGTTCAGAAAAGCAAGCACCGTCTCGACCGTGGTCTCCTGGGGTCGAAAGGGCACAGGATCGCCATAAACGCCCAACGTCCGGAGCACGAGGAAGGCCAGGACCGCCGCGATCCCCAAAGCGGCCGTGATCCGGATTCGCGTAGGGCGCTCCTTCACCAGGACCTCGCCAAACCCATAGCCAAGCGACATCATGCCGAACCAGGGCAAGACGGGATAGCCGACGATCCAGCTTACTCCAGGGGCCGGAACGAGGACCCCCGGCCGAAGCAGCAGCGTGACCAATGCGATTTGCGCGGCTGAAGATTCACTCGTGATCAGCGGGACGCCGGCCAGGTCCAGCAGGTTGTGCCCGAGGACGATCGCCGCGCCCAGAGCCGCGATCCACCGGGCGGGAATCCTGCATTTCAGCAAGGCCCCCAGAATGATCATCGACATGCCAATGGACCAGAACACCAGCAAGAACAAGAGCGCTGGGGTCCAGTTGAAGAACAAGAACAATCGCACGAGGGTGAGTTCCAGCACGATCAGGAACAACCCGCGTGAGGCGAGAAATCGCGCCAGCTCATCCGGCCCTTGCCCCCGAGCTTTGCCCCGAGCGCTCATGAGGTAGGCCGACGCGCCGGCCAGAAAGATGAACAGCGGCGCGCAAAATGGGTCACCCAGCGCGTGAAGAAGAGCGGGGTGGTCGTCGCGGCCAGGTTGGTCGGGTTGATCCGCCCGTCCGTGAAGAAATCGCGCGTGTGATCCAGAGCCATCAGGACCATGATCAACCCGCGCAAAACATCGAGCGACGCCAACCGTCCGCCAGTAGCCGCGACCGCGACTGGGGCTGGGGCTACGGTTTCCTTCACGTGGGTCTTCCCGAGGAATGGACCGATGATTTGCTTACTTACTCACTTGGCTTTTTGCCGGCCGGCTTGCTGGTTGCCGCGGCCGATATCGACCATGTGGCCGCGAGGCGAGGCGCCGGCGTTCTTGGCCTTGGCGCTTTCCCGCGCCTCTCGAAGCTGCTCGGCGGCCAGGTCGTGTGTTCCCTCGACCTTGCCGGTCTTGGCCTTCTTGCTCTTGCCCTTGGTTTTACCTGAACCCTGGCCGGGCACCTTGGCCCCCGGCCTGGAAGGATTCACTTCGCTGCCCAGGTCGTCGGTCTGGCCCTTCGGCAGCGCGTCGGTCAACTTGAATTTTCCGATCCCGGACATGGTGCTTGCCTTTCTCGTTCTCGACTTGCCCCGAACCCTGCCGTCCGCGTTCGTGGCTGGCGCACCTGGACCACCCCCCGAACCCCTTCGTCAGAGTACGTCGCGGGGCATTATCCACCCCCCCTGCCCCCCCCTTCGCAAGGGGGGGAAAATGCTTGCGCAGGCATCACTTCCCCCCCTTGCGAAGGGGGGGTTGGGGGGGTGGCAGGACGAACCAGCCTCCTCTTACGAAGCGAATCCCATCATGATCCAGTCTAAACGCCCGAGCCCACGGTCTCCAGGCTCTTTTCGGCGGCGCCGGCTCCGGAGAGCTCGGCCTCCATCTCGCGAAGGGCCTTGCTCTCGGTCTTCGACCGCCAGACGGCCCATGCGACTCCCGCGATGCCGATGACCCCGACCACGGCGTAGAGCCACCACTTATCGTGGTTGGCGAGAATCCACGCGATGGCCAGGAGCGAAACCATGTTCATGACCTTGATCAGCGGGTTCAAGGCCGGGCCGGCGGTATCCTTGAGAGGATCACCGACGGTATCGCCCGTGACGGCGGCCTTGTGCCTCTCGGAGCCCTTGCCGGTCGTCTCGGTGCGGGGCTCGTCCTCGATCAACTTCTTGGCGTTGTCCCAGGCGCCGCCGGCGTTGGCCATGAACACGGCCAGAAGCTGGCCGACGACGATCATGCCGGCCAGGAAGCCTGCCCAGCGCCTCCTTGCCCAGGAAGATACCCACCAGGATCGGCATCAGGATGGCCAGGAGCGCGGGGCCGATCAGCTCCGCCTGGGCCGAAGCGGTGCAGATGTTGACCACCCGGCCGTAATCGGGTTTCTTGTTGCCGGCCCAGATCTCCTTGTCGCGGAACTGGACGCGGCATTCCTTGACGATCAGGAACGCCGCCCGGCCGACCGCGCGAATCAGCATCGAGCTGAACAGGAACGGCACCACCCCGCCGATCAGGGCGCCGACGAACACCCGTGGCTCGGCCACCGAGAGCATTGCCTCCACCGCGCGGTATTGAGCCAGGGTCATCTCGCCGATCTTGGATTCGCTGCCCACCGCGATCACCGCGATGAAACTCGCGAACAGACTGACCGCGGCGATGACCGCCGAACCGATGGCGATGCCCTTGGTCTCGGCCTTGGTGGTATTGCCCACCGCGTCGAGGTCTGCCAGGATCTGGCGGGCCCGCTTGTAGTTCTCTTCACCCATCTCCTCGCGGTCGTAACCCATCTCGCCGATTCCGTTGGCGTTGTCGGCCACCGGGCCGAACACGTCCATGCTGATCGTGTTGCCGGTCAGCGTGAGCATGCCGATGCCGCACATGGCCACGCCGTAGGCGACGAAAATGGGCGTCGCCCCGGAATAGATGAGCACCGAGAGCAAGATCGCCGTCGCGATCACCATTGTCGCCACCACGGCCGACTCGTAGCCGACCGCGAAACCCTGAATGATGTTGGTGGCGTGCCCGGTCTGACAGGCCTTGGCCATCGATTTGACCGGCTCGTAGTGGGTGTGCGTATAGTAGCTGGTCACCTTGTTCAGCGCGATGGCCAGGAGGATGCCGATCAAGCAGGTCCAGGCCGGCCGCATGTCGAGGCCCCAGCCGGAGCCGAGGTAGAGGTTCGACCACAGGGGCTGGTCGGTGGAGATGATATCACCCTGATAGCCCCTGACGAACGCACGGACATCCTGGCCGCTGGCCACTGCGGCGTCCCGCGCGGCGGCGAACTGCTCGGTCACGTTGTAACCGCCGATCGCCTGCGGATACTGCCGGAAGTAATCCTGGGGAAATTGCAGGTAGGCCAGTCCCAGGAGCACAAACCCGACAACGCTGATGACCGAGCCGATGATGAACCCACGGTGGACCGAGTGCAGCGCCTCATCGCTGGTGCTGTCGGCGCCCGCCTTGACGCTGTAGGTGCTGATGATCGAGCCGACCACGCCGATGGCCCGGACCAGAAGCGGGAAGATCACGCCCTTGTGACCGAAGCTGGCGTAGCCCAGGATCATCGCGGCGACGATGGTCACCTCATAGCTCTCGAAGATGTCGGCCGCCATGCCGGCGCAGTCGCCCACGTTGTCGCCCACGTTGTCGGCGATGGTCGCCGCGTTGCGGGGGTCATCCTCAGGAATGTTAGCCTCGACCTTGCCCACCAGGTCGGCGCCGACGTCGGCCGCCTTGGTGAAGATGCCGCCGCCGACCCGCATGAACAGGGCCAGAAGAGTGCCACCGAAGCCAAAGCCCAGCAGAACTTCATAGGCGTGCTCGCCGTACGCCATGAAGATCAAAGTGCCACCCAGCAGGCCCAGGCCGTCGGTGAGCATGCCGGTAATCGTTCCCGTCCGATAACCGAGCTGCAGAGCCGTTCCATAGCTGGTCCGCGCCGCGGCGGCGACTCGGAGATTCCCCCGCACCGCCAGGTTCATGCCCACGAACCCGACCAGCCAGGAAAAAATCGCTCCCAGCAGGAAGGCCATGGCCCGGCCCAGAGGCACCGCGCCGGTGGATTCAGCCGTGAGCCAGAGGATGCCGGTGATCAAGATGACGAGCAGCCAAAGAGCCTTGAGCTGCCGCATAAGGTAGGCCCAGGCCCCCTCACGAACCGCCTCGGCGATGCTCCGCATCTTCTCCGTTCCCTGATCGGCACCGACGACCTGGCCAACCAGCATGCCTGCGTATCCCAAGCCCGCAATTGCCACCAGGAGCACCAGCCACAGAGAAACCTTCTCGAACGTCTGGTAGCTCGGATCGCTCAGAAACGCGAAATACTCAAATGGCTTCTCCTCCGCCCCGGCTATAGGCGCCGGGCTAGCAACATTTGCCCCCTCTTGTGCCAGCAGCAAGGATGGGGCCGCAAGCGCGGCCAGGGCAACCAAGAGATACGAAAAGACTTGCCAACGTCGCATGATCCCGATCTCCGACTTTCGAGTAGTTGAACCAAACACGGTGTCTGGGAATAGGCGTGGTGCCGGCCGGTGGGAAGCCTCAAATTCGTGGCCCAAATGCGATCTGGCCCACTCGCGAATGTCGCTGGCCGATCGCACGACAGCTTCCCAAGCCTGAGGAAAGATCCGCTCCTGCGGGCGACGGCGCCGTCGGCGCGGTGGCTTCGCTTCTTACCTCGTCACAAGCTTTGCCTCGTGAAACGCGATCCGATTTTACCCGATTAAACACGAGCGGTGCTCGTTGTGGAAGAGTCTAGAGGGTAATTCCACATGTTGAATAAGTATTGAACGCGGCAGGGGGAAGTGGATCGAGACGAACGGCATTCCATGGCACATGAGCCAGAGGCTTCGTGCCTTCCGGTCCAGTGCCCGCAACCGTGCATGTCAGCATGTGAACTGGTCGGTAGTCATGGTCGCTCACGAACGAACTACTAAGCTGGTAGGAGGGATCAGTATGACCACGCTGCTCGAACGGGCTTTCGCCGAGGCGGCCAAACGGCCGGAAGCCGAGCAAGAATTGCTGGCTTCCCGATTGCTCGCGGAACTTGCCGCGGAGGACGACTTCGATCGAGCGATTGCAGCGTCCACCGACAAGCTCGCGAGGCTCGCCGCTAAGGCACTCGCCGAACATCGCGCGGGGCAGACCGAGGAACTGGACCCGGATCGGTTATGAATTGAACCATCTGCGACAGGCAAAGGCGGACAACTCGTTCCCACGCAGGAGCGTGGGAACGAGGAAACGCGGAGCGTCGGCATCAACATTGCAGCATAGGGCAATGCCCTCTCCGAAGATACGGCTCTCCGGCATTGCCCGCCGCGACGACCCTGCGCTATAATCTTCGTAGCGGCTGGTCAAACGTTTGTTGCACGCTCCGGCTCCAGATCACGCGCGGTGGTTTGATCTGATTTGAAGGGCGGTGTCGTCGGGCTACTGGGCGGGCATGGCGGAGTGCCTCGCCTGAACCCTCCTCTCCCGATGTCGTTCTCGGAGCGGTCTCTGTCCTTTGCGGCCCTCGCATCCGCGTCTGCGTGAGTTCGTGAAGGCTTCCCGGCATTGATTGCCCATGGCGGTGGCATGATGAATGGTTCGGGCTTGTGGGCCAGATACATGACCGAGCTGGGCGATGATCCGCTCATGGTGCTGGCCACCACGGCGGCTCTGGTGGCGTTTGCCAGCACGCCCATCGCCTTCGCGGTGCTGGGACGGCTCGACTGGTTCAAGGCGCGGCGGGGCAGAATCTTGCAGCGGCCCGAGTTCTCGTCGATCGTGGTCGGCATGTTGCTCGTGATGGCGATCCCGGCCATCTTCTCGGCCCTGGTGCTCAAGAGC
This sequence comes from uncultured Planctomycetaceae bacterium, assembly GCA_963813575.1. Lineage (GTDB taxonomy): Bacteria > Planctomycetota > Planctomycetia > Isosphaerales > Isosphaeraceae > Aquisphaera. The sequence goes on along the minus strand of CAWFAF010000020.1, from coordinate 27,934 downwards.
CGCTACTTCGACAAGAACCGCTACGAGTTCGACCCCAACCGCACGTGGTCGGTCCTGGAGCAAGGCCGGGGCTTCAAGAGCCTGCAAGAGGCAGACGCCGCCGTGAAAACGGAGATGGAGCGGCTGGCCCTGGAGCGGAAAAACCTGGTCAACAACGTGAAGAAGCTGGATGAGGCCATGCTCGCCCTGCGGGCCGTCGCCGGAACCTCGGTACAGGTCGCCCAGGCCTTCCCGCCCGTCCTCCAGTCGCTGGCCGGTGTTCGCCAGAGCGTGGGACTGGACGGTCCCCAGCAACTGCTTGACATCACCGCGCCGCCGGTCGATCTCAGAAGCGTGGCGGCAAATCCGCTCGCCACACCGGTACCCTCCGTGGCCAGCGGCTCCGCGACTACCGCGCCGGCTGCTTCCGTGCCATCACCCGCGCCCGTGACCGTGACCGTGGCTGGCAACGGCCTGGCGCCAGCCCAGGTCGAGGCCGAACTGGCCGCCGTGCCCGAACCCCAGAAAGCCATCGCCGCCATGCTGCCACTGGCCGGGTTGCCGCCGGGCTGGACGGTGGGTAAGTCCGGCAATCGGTACATCGAAACGTTCAACGCCGAGAACCTTTACGAGAAGATCGACGGCCGGGCCGAGAGCTTCTTGCAGTACGGCGTGAAGGGGATGGCGTACACCTTCTACCACCCCACCGGCGACCCGTCCAACGAGCTTCAGCTTTACGTCTTCGAGATGGCCGACACGCTCAAGGCCCTGGGCAAGTACGGCTCGGAGAAGCCCGACGAGGCCAAGACCGTCGCGGTGGGCAGCGAAGGCTACACGGCGGCGGGCAGCACGCTCTTCTACGCGGGCAAGTATTACACCCAGATCGTCTCGACCCAGGACGATCCCAAGTTCGCGGCCTTCGCGCTGGAGATCGCCAAGCGCGTGGCCGCCAAGCAGAAACCGGGCGGAGGCGGCGCGGCGCTCCCTCGACGGCCTTGGCCCAGGCTCCGGCCAAGCCGGCAGCGGAGACCGAGCCGGCGGCCGGGAAAGAGACAGAGGCCACCCCAGACCAGGCCAAGACGCCAAAACCCGCCGCCGAAACCACGCCCGAGGCGCTTTTCGCGCTCTTACCGGCGGGAGGCAAGCAGGGTGATCCCAAGTACGTGGCCCAGGATGTTTTCGGCTATAGCTTCCTGGCGGATGTCTTCATGGCCGATTACAAGGAGGGAGACGTGACCTGGCAGGGTTTCTTGCGCCCTTATCGTGACGTGAACGAGGCCAAGGACGTGTTGGAAAAGTACAAGGCGGGCGTCAAGCAAGACGGCGCCGAGCTCAAGCCGCTCACGGCCGAGGGAGCCGACGAGATGGTCATGTGCTCGAACATCGGCCTGTTCGATGTCGTCTTCCGCAAAGGCAACACCCTGGCCGGCGCCAACGGCGCGACCAACCTCAAACCGGCCGAAACGTTCGCCCGGGCGCTCGCCAAGAGCTTGCCGGGGCAAGTTCAGGCGATCGGCGGTGGGCCGAGCGGAGTAGGCAGTAGAGAGTAGGCAGTACGCAGAAAAGACGGGGGGACGGGGGAAATCCCCCCGATGCCCGTGCACGGGATTCCGCTTCCTTCTCACTGCCCACTGCCCACTGCCCACTGCCCGTGAGCCCTGTTTCGTCGCTCTTATCTCTAAACCAGTGTCCGAAGCGTCTCCACGGTTCCTTCCTTACGATCGAGGCCGAACATGAGCGAAAAAATGACCCGGACCCAGATCAAGAACCTGGAGCGGCTTGGCGGGGTCAACCCGGCGGACCAGCCGTTTTCGCGCAGGCAGTTCATCGCCCAGGTGGGGGGTTACGGCCTGGTGGCCGGCGGCGCGGTCGGCGCGGGGCTCTTGCTGCGCGACCAGTGGGGCATGGAGGGTGTCAAGCCGCCGCCGCCGGTGCGGCTGAAGGATTACTCGGTCGCCGTGCCGTCGAGCCGCCCCAACATGGTCGATCGTGCGGTCCAGCCCGGTCCGCGCCGAGGAGCATGTGTCCAAGGAGGCCGAGCTCCAGGCGCGCGAGGAGCAGGCGTTCAAGATGGTCAAGGCCGCGCTCGACGCGATGGGGGGCGTGGCGCATTTCATCCGCAAGGGTGACGTGGTGGTGATCAAGCCCAACGTCGCCTTCGACAAGAACCCCGACCTGGCCGCCACCACCCAGCCCGACACCGTGGCCGCCGTGACCAAGCTGTGCCTGGGTGCCGGAGCGCGCAAGGTGATCGTCGCCGACAACCCGATCAACAACCCCGAGAGCTGCTTCTACAAGACCAAGGTCGGCGAGGCCGCCGTTCGCGCCGGGGCCGAGCTGATGCTGCCCAAGGACAGCTACTTCGAGCAGCTTCACGTCGGCGGCGAGACGATCACCAACACCTGGCGGATGTTCTACCGGCCGTTCCGAGAGGCGACCAAGGTCATCGGCGTCTCGCCGGTGAAGGACCACAACCTCTGCAAGGCCACCGTGACGATGAAGAACTGGTACGGCCTTTTGGGCAACCCGCGCAACCAGTTCCACCAGAACATCCACGGCATCATCTCCGACTTCGCCCTGATGATGAAGCCGAGCCTGGTGATCGCCGACGGCCGCAAGCTCCTGATGCGCAACGGCCCCACCGGCGGCAGCCTGAACGACGTCAAGAAGGGAGACACGATCGTCGTCGGCACCGACTGCACCTCGGTCGATAGCTGGTGCGTCACCCGCCTGCTGGAGAAGCCGCGTCACGAGATCCTCTACCTCGACAAGGTGATCAAGCGCGGCCTGGGCCAAGACTGGCGGCCGCAGTGGACGCAGGAGATCACGGTATGACGACTGACGAGCAGGAAAATCCCTGGCTCGACATCCTTGATCGCAAGCACGAGTGCGGCCCGAGCCTGTCCGACTATCGGACCCTCGATCTGGTACACGAGGGACGCCCGGTTCGCGTCAGCATCCCCGATGAATTGGTCAATCCGGAGCGGCTGGAGATCCTTGCCACGCTCGGCTCTGGCCCACTGCTCGCCCTGATCGGCCACCACACGATGGAGGGTGACCACCCCTACGAGCGTGGAATCCTCATGGTCGCTCGCGCGGATTCCGGAGGGATCTTCGTTGTTCACGTGTGGCACGAACTCTATCCCTGGGCGTTGAAATATCTTGGTCTCAAAGAGGACCTGGTCGAGGGATAACGGCAAATGAGCACCGCCATCACAGACCAGGTTGAGGAGACTCTCGACCGCTCGGGCCAAGTTCTGGCGCTGGCTGTCCCGGCGCAGGTCCGCCTGCGCGTCTCCGACGAGGACTTCTGGCGGCTCTGCCAGGAGAACCCGGACCTCCGGCTGGAGCGCACCGCCCAGGGAGAATTGATCGTCATGCCGCCCGCAGCACCCGACGGAAGTCAGCGAAACATGAGCTTGGGTGCTCAACTCTGGAACTGGAACCAGCAGACCGAACCTCGGCGTGGTGTTCGACTCGTCGGCAGGTTTCACCCTCCCCAATACGGCCATCCGCGGACCGGACGCCTCATGGATGACCACCGAGCGCTGGGCGCGCGTTCCCAGTGAGGAACGGCTGAAGTTCTCTCACGTCTGCCCGGACTTCGTCGCCGAGCTGCGCTCGACCAGCGATACGATGAAGGAGTTACGGGACAAAATGCACGAGTATCTCGCCCAAGGCGCGCGCCTCGGCTGGCTGATCAACCCGAAGGGCGGTACGGTTGAAATCTACCGCCCCGGCCAGCCTGTGGAGATCCTCCAGAAGCCCGCAACGCTCTCCGGCGAAAGTGTCTTGCCAGGTTTTGTGCTCGATCTCAAAGGGATCCTGTTCGAGTGATTGACGAGAGCGCGGAGCATCAAGAATGGCGGCCAGAGCGCAGAAACCATACTGGGTTGACGACCAGTTGTACCGGCATGAGGCCTACTTCTACGGAGAGTCCGACGCCGACTCTCGCACAATGACCGTGAATGTTCAGAGGCTGCCCGTTGACGTTGATCGCGCCTTCTACACTCCCTGACTTCGAGATCCGCGAAGCCCGCCGCAGTGGCGAGTACCTCTTCATCATTGGCGAACAGCTGGAAGACGAGGACGAGGATGACGAGCAGCTACGGTATCATGGTGGTTGCGAAGCGCTGCCCCGATCGAGACACAATGTTCTGGACGCTGATCGCCCATACCCTGTATCCCGAAACTCTTGAGTACATGACCAGCCTGCCGCCGAGCCAATATCAAATGCCCCCCGCCGGAGGGACCGATGGTTAAGATACGCCGCGCTTACGAAGGCCTGTTCCTGGGGCTCTTCCTCTTCTTCCTGATCATCACCGACCTGCGCTATCTCAAGGGATGGCCGGTGTCGCTGTTCCTGGAATCGACGCCGCTGGTGGCCGTGGCCACGGCGCTCACCACCCATACGATCTATCGCAACCTGGTCTGGGGACTGGTGATCATCGCCATCACGATGATGCTGGGGCGGGTCTGGTGCAACTGGATGTGCCCGTTCGGCATCTTGCACCACCTGTTTGGCTATATCGGCAACAGGCGCAACACCAAGCAGATGATCGAGGTCAACCGCTACCGCAAGATCTACGCCATCAAGTACTACATCCTGGCCGCCATGATCGCCATGGCGAGCCTCTGGATGATCCCCACCGCCATCGACGCCCCGGCAAGATCTGGCAAGCGTACAGCGGGGCCGAGCTGCGCCAGACCGGGATCTCGCGCGTCTTCGCGGCCGTCGGCTCGGGGATCGCCCGCTCGGCCGAGGAGCACAAGCCGGGCAACAGCTCGCTTCAGATCGGCCTGCTCGACCCGATCGCACTGACCGTCCGGTCGATGACCACCAGCGTCTTGCCCACCGTCAACAAGGCCACCGAGAGCGTCTACACCGAGCCCCGCGAATACTGGCAGGCGTGGATCGTGGGGATCATCTTCATCGGGTTCCTGGTCGCCAACTGGTGGATTCCGCGGTTCTTCTGCCGGGCGATCTGCCCGCTGGGCGCGCTGCTCGGCCTGTTCAGCCGGTTCGCGATCTGGCGGATCGACCGCGACCCGGTGCGCTGCACCGACTGCGACCTCTGCCTCAAGAGCTGCGAAGGGGCGAGCGATCCCCAGGCCGACCTGCGCAAGAGCGAGTGCTTCGTTTGCCTCAACTGCATCGAAGACTGCCCGCACGACGCCCTCTCGTTCCGGTTCCTGCCGCGCAAGGCCAGCGAGGTGGCCCTGCCGGCCGTCGGCCGCCGCGAGCTGGTGCTGGCCGGTCTCTTCGGCTTCCTGTTCTTCCCCATGGCGCGGCTCTCCGGCGGCGTCCGCAAGAACTTCAACCGGGCCGTCATCCGGCCGCCCGGCTCGGTCGCCGAGGATGAGTTCCTCCGCCGGTGCATCAAGTGCGACCAGTGCATCCGGGTCTGCCCCACGAACGTCCTGCAGCCGGCGATGTTCGAGGCGGGCGTGGAAGGGCTCTGGACGCCGATCATGATCTCCAAGATGGGCTGGTGCGAGCTCAACTGCACCCTCTGCAGCCAGGTCTGCCCGACCGGCGCCATCCGCGAGATCTCGATCGCCGAGAAGCTCGGCATCGGCCCGTTTGAAGCCAAGGGACCCGTCAAGACCGGCACGGCCTTTTACAACCAGGGCCGCTGCCTCCCCTGGGCCATGGACACCAGCTGCGTCGTCTGCGAGGAGGTCTGCCCGGTCAGCCCCAAGGCGATCTTCACCCGCAACGTCGAGGTGACCGACCGCTGGGGCGCGACCCTTCAGCTCAAGCGGCCCTTACATCGACCCGGTGAAGTGCATTGGCTGCGGCATCTGCGAGCACGAATGCCCGGTCAAGGACGACCCGGCCGTCTACGTCACCGCCATCGGCGAATCACGCGACAAGAGCCGCTCGCTCTTGCTCTCGCTGGTCGAAGGCGAGGGGCAGGATTGGGTGTCGGTTTGAGGCAGACGCTGGCCGCGGCGGGCCGCATCGGAAAGACGGAGACCCAGGTATGACGACGACCTCGTGGCAGGAACGCATCGTGACGGACCCGAAGGTACTGGTCGGCAAACCCGTCATCAAGGGGACGCGATTGGCGGTTGAGTTCATCCTTGAACTACTCGCCGAGCGCTGGAGTCATGAGCAGATTCTCAAAAGCTATCCTCAACTGAATGAGGAAGACATCTGGGCGGTCCTCCAGTACGCGGCGGAAACCATCAAGCAAGAGCGGGTCTACCCGCTAACGGTCTGAAGAAAGGCGAGGAGGACGGCTGGTTCGTCTGGCCCTCCCCGGCCTTCGGCCGTGGGCCCGCACCCGCCCTGACCCCTCGACAGCTAAGGCTGGTTCGTGTGGCCCCGTCCACCCCCCCAGCCCCCCCTTTGCAAGGGGGGGACGATTGCTTGCGCAGGCAATCACTTTCCCCCCCTTGCAAAGGGGGGGCTGGGGGGGTGGACAGGGCACCGCCACGCACTCCGACGAAGGCGGGCTCAGGGGGGTGGTCACCGCAGGACCAACCAGCCTGGGTCGGCGAAAAGAGTAGGCCTTGGTCTCCTCACCGATTCTTGTCGCCCCGGAACATCAGCAGGTAGTTCTTGGGTGCTTGAAGGATGATCAGCGCCATGGCCGTGCCGTAGTCGGTGCCGATGCTGTCCGACCAGTACCGCCCAGGCGGTTCTGACGGGCCACGAGTTCGTCGCGGATGGCCAGGTACCACTCTCTCCAGTCGTCGCCGCCTCGCGAGTCTCATCGCCTGTGCAGCGTAGTACTGACCGTAATAATAGTGGCTGTAAGCGACTGCCCCGCTTGATGTCCCTTATGTAGTTGCGTATATAAGTGACTCCATCCCGGATCTCCTTGGTGTCAGGCCCACCGGTACTCACAGAGCAGCCATGAGGCCGCCCGCGGAGCGGGGGAAGGCGCTGGCGCCTCCTTGGCAGCATGTACCGAAAGCCACCGTCGGGATTCTGGGACTTTTGACGTAGCCGAAGACAGGCTTTCAATCGTCTCCTTGCGGCACATACAGCCCGGCCTGGCTTGCAACCCGCAAGGCTTTGAGCTGGCAGACCGTCACCGACAGGTCGGCGTCCGCTCGGACCGGCTGGTATCGCCAGCCACCCTCGTCGTTCTGGCAGTCGACGATCAGTCGCACCGCCTTCTCCAGCTTGTCCCGGATCTCCGGGCGCTTCTGCTCAGGTCGTAAGCTTCGCTCAGGAACAGGAGCCGAAGGCGTGGTGGTACATCGGGCCGTGCGAGGCCTTGGGATTGGGCATCTGGAGGAACCCGGAGGGTCGTGCGCTACTTCATGACGTACGCAGAGCCTTTTCGACGCGGACGCGATAAGGGCCGCGGCCAGGCCCCGAGCCCGCCCGCCATGAACGCCATCGCGGCAAGGCTGGTGTTGGCGATGCCGCCCTTGAAAGTGCCCATGCCGAAAGAACCGTCGTCATCGCTGCACCTTGGCGAGCCAGGCCAGTCCCGCCTTGATCGCTCGCTCGGTCTTGTCGTCGATCAATGCGACATCGGCCTTCGGCGCCGCACCAGCGGGAGCAGGATTCTGGATCGTCAGGAGCGGCGAATTTGCAGCCGGAGTCAAAGCGGAGCCAATGTCAGGAGCGGCTGGTGCGTGCGTCTCTTGAGCGACCACAACCTCGGCAGCCGCGCCCGCTTCTGGCAAGGCCCGCGACAGGGCCGCCGCGCTGACAAGAACCGCACCGAATGCTCCCAGGACCCCGATCGTGATCATCGCCTTGGTCCAACCCATGCTTCTGACAACGTGCCCGACCAGAGCAGCCACCGGGGCCGAAACTGAGACCGCGGCGCTGCCGGCTGCGGTTGCCAGGGCCGCTTCCACGGTCGTCGTTACCAGCGCCTGGGGCATCGAAGCCGCGGTCGAGGCCGAGGCTCCTTCGTGGTTCAGCAAGGTTGCCAGCATGGCGGCCGATGGTGCCAGGCCGCGGCGGAGCAGCCGGCGTCGCAGCCGCTCGCGCACGGGCCAGGCGGCTGCCAACCGTCCCCGCCGGGCAGCCCAGACGGCGTGCCGTCTCTGCTTGGGAAAGGCCCCGCAGATGGAAGAGCACCAGCGGCGCGCGGTACTTTTCCGGCAGCCGGCCGATCTCCTCATCGAGCACCAGGCGAAGCTCGTCGTGGTTCAGGGCTCGAGGGAGTGGTCCTCATCCAGAGCTCTCGACAGACGCCACGGCCACGACGCTCTGCTCGCGGTCACGACGTCGGCCTGCCTCGGCCCTGGCGCAGCGCCACCCGTGTGGCGACCTTGTACAGCCAGGTTTCCAGCAGGTCGCCATCCCCGATGGTCGCCGCCTTCCGCACCAGGATCAAGAACGTGGCCTGGAAGGCGTCTTCGACATCGCGGGGATCGCGCAGAACCCGCCGGCAGACGCCCAGAACCATCGGCCCGTGCAGCGCCAGGATCGCCTCGAACGCAACGTCCTCGCCGCATCTGACGAACCGATCGAGCCACTGTTTTGACGAGGCGCCTCGAGCGGTTCCAGCCCCGAAGAGAGACTGCATCTCCCTCACAACGAGCCCCCATTGTCCGATCGCCATGAGTCCGATTCTCCTTTTGCGCGCTTGGGCTGGGCCGCAGTCCTCTATTAGAGACGACCGGAGGGTCGGGCATTCCCTTTTTTTGGGCCGAAAGGGAAATTGGGCCGATTCTCATGGCCGCGGCCATCGGCGCCACCACGAGGATAAGCCGGCCGACTCGGCGATCATCCAAGGGACGGGATTACGATGCAGCGGTCGTGCGGGTTCTACGAACGAGAAGGCGTGCGTTCGTTACCACATGCTTTAAACGATCGCAGCTCATGTGTTAGGCTGGAAGGGTCAACAGGCGCGCGGAATCGGTCTGAACCCTACCACTTCGCCCATCCATCGGCCAGGGAGGGACGATCATGCACACACCGTCCATCGCCTTGGCAGTCGCTTTCGATCCAGAACTTCAGGGGGATCGAATCTCTCGATCTAGACTTCCGAGGACCGGACGGCAAGCCGAACCAACTGATCGTTCTCGCAGGCCCGAACGGTAGCGGCAAGACCGCCGTGCTCGAAGCGGCCCTGCTATCGGCTGGTGGGACAAAACTTATCACCCGTCCCGCTGATCACAGAGCGGTCCGTAGTGGATCGGATCACTACTTGGTCAGCGCCGTGCTGCAAAACATGCGCGACGAGATAAAGGTCGTCATCGGGGTCCCGACGCCCAAGCCGTTTCAGATGCACGAAGTGCTACCGGTCTGGTATTTCTCCTCCTGGCGAGCATCATCGATCGTTGGCCCGGTTGACGCAACGGTGGGTAAGCCAAGTCGCAGGGCGGCTAAACCGGATCAGAACCGCCTGTTCAACGTGAAACAGATTCTTGTGAATGCTGCAACGATCGAGCGGTTCGAGAACCGGCCCCCTCAATCGGCCAGGTATTCCGCGATCATGCGCAAGATCAATAACGCCTGGCGCAGAGTTCTATCCCGATAAGGGAGAGTCTTTCTCGGTCGAGGTCGTTGACTCCGACGAGCAAAGCAGCGGTTCCTTCGATGTTTACCTTCGGGCACCCGATGGCCACCGGCTCGAAGTCGATCTGCTAAGCTCGGGCCAGTTGGAACTGTTCGTTTTCCTCAGCACCCTCGCACTCAACGAGGACCGACAAGGAATTGTATTCATCGACGAGCCTGAACTCCATCTGGACCCGCAGTGGCCAACACGTCCATCCAGAGGCCCTTGGCTCGCCATCGGGTTTTGTTGTCCCGGCGGGTCATCGCTTACTACGGCCTCATCCGCCCCTCTGGACTCCTCTCCGCCGCTTATGGATTCGCGGCGGAGGCTGCTGCACCCAAGGTTATCGGCTTGGGGTGGGGAATCCAGAGGTTCCCCAATTTACTCCGCTGGACTGTGCTCGCGTGCCGCCTCCCATACCCCGGTGGCCCCGAAGAGTGCACATGACTGTTGCTTCTTCTTCGGTATCAGCCTTCACCCCAATGTCACGGGTTCGACAACCACATTGATCATTTCGAGGCTGCAGAGTTCGTTCCGAGCTCAAACTCGTGCTCCTACTACGGCCCGCGAGCTGGCTAGCCCTCCTTACGAGGACGTTTACATTCGAGCTTCGCGCTGGCCGGGTCGCCCCGAGCCAACGTCGAATATGACTACGTGGGTAAACAGTCAACTCCCACGACCGGACTTTCACCGGCAAGTCCAACGGCATTATGGGCTGCAGGGCATCGATTGATCTTGCGATCCTTGATGAAGCTCCAGCCTCGCGCCCAGCTCATTGTCGCAACCCACTCCCCCGAGATCTATGACGAGGCGCGGTCCTACGAACGCCACTTCCTCGTACCCAACGACGACCCTCGTGCCCGGCTCTGGCCTGCCGTCAGGCCCGTTGGAGCGGGGGTTTGACCCGCCATGCCGACCGATGTGTCGCGAGCCGCTCTCTATCGAGGCGCTATCAACCTCTGGGTCGAGGACGCCTTGAGCCGAGAATACCTCTCAACCCTCTGGAATAATGATCCCAGCGTGGCAATTTTCGTGGGTGGAGGCAATGAAGGCGTCCGAGCCATCGCCAAGGATGCGGAGGATGCGGGATTCGCCAACGTCTTCGCTCTCGCGGATCGAGACTTTCGACCCACCAACCGCGCGGGTTGGAGCGACCCGGCGAAAACCTTTCGCACGTTCGTTCTTCCCGTCCATGAGATAGAGAACTACTTGCTGGACGCTCGGGCTCTTCATTCCAGTCGATATCACAACCGTCGACTTGATATAGGTCGCATCGAGGAACTCATGGCTGAGGCCGCTGGCCGGCTTTGCTGGTGGGCGGCTTGTCGCGATGTCGTTGCCGAACTGAAGGTTCGCTTCAGAGAACCTTTCGTACCCGATCCGCCATGTACACTTGCAGGCCAAGACGACGCGAGGAACCATATCTGTGAATCAGAGTGGTTCAAAAAACTCCCGTCGGAAACCAGGAAAAGCCGCAAATCCGACGTTAGCCGGCTCTTGAGCAAGAACTTCACCAAGGCGCAGAAGCGACTTGCCGACGGCGGTTGGCGGACCGATTTCGCAGGCAAGGAGATCTTCCACGACATCGGCAGCCGTATCTGCGACCGTCAGATAATGAGCCGTCCTCCAAGGGGCGTCGAATTTGACATCGACCTCGCGAAGGATGTGGCTGCTTACCAGACAAGATCTCGGTCTATTCCGTCCGACCTCGTTGATCTCTTGGCGGCTCTGAAGGCTCGTATCGCTCGTACGTTCTAACGAGGATGTGCTGGCGACGGAGACGGGCCGAACGTAAGCTCGCAGACAAGGGCGCAGACTCTGTTTTGGATTTTCCGGAGCATCAACACCATGCCCGACAAAGTTAAAGTCAAAGTCGGCATCATCGGCTCGGGGTTCGAGGCTGATATTCATGCCGCTTCGTTTCAGATCATGCCCGACGAGGCCGAGGTTGTCGCCGTGGCCTCGCCCACGGCCGGCAATGCTCGAGGCCCTGGCGCAGCGGTACGGTATTCCGCGCGTTTTTCAAGACTATCGGCGGATGCTCGCCGAGCCCGATATCGAGATGATCACCATCGCCGCGCCCAATGCCCTGCATGCCCAGATGACGAGCGACGCCGCGAGGGCGGGCAAGCACGTCGTGTGCGAGAAGCCCCTGTGCATGACGCTCGAAGAGGCCGAGCTCATGATCGACGTCTGCCGCCGCCAGGGCGTCTTGCTCATGTATGCCGAGGAGCTCTATTTCACCCCCAAGTACGTTCAGGCCAAACGGATGGCCGATGAAGGGGCCTTCGGCAAGGTGCACCTGGTCAAGCAGAGCGAGAAGCATTTCGGACCCCATGCCGACTGGTTCTGGGACGTCCGCAAGTCCGGCGGCGGCGTGTTCATGGACATGGGCTGCCACGGGATCGCCTTCTGCCACTGGTTCCTGGGCCGGCCGGGCATCACGAGCGTCTATTGCCAGATGGGTACCTATGTGCACAGCGACAAGACCCGAGGCGAGGACAGCAGCGTGTGCATCGTCGAGTTTGAAGGCGGCGCGGTGGGCCTGATCGAGAATAGCTGGGCGCGGCGGGGCGGAATGGACGACCGGGTGGAAGTTTACGGCGAGGCCGGCCTCACCTACGCCAACCTGCACATGGGCAACGCCCTGCCCACCTACAGCGAGACCGGCTACGGCTACGCCGTCGAGAAAGCCCCGACCACCAAGGGGTGGACGTACCCTGTCTACGAAGAGCTCTGGAACTACGGCTTCCCCCAGGAGATGCACCACTTCGCCCGCTGCGTCCGGGGCAAGGAAGAGCCGATCGCGACGGGCGAGGACGGGCGCACGGTGCTCGAAGCGCTTGCTGGCGGGCTATCAATCGGCCCGCATCGGGGCCAAGGTCGGTCTTCCTTTCCGGCCCTCGGGAGTGAAGCGGCCCATCGATCTCTGGCTGGGCGCGGAGGCCGAGGAAGAGCCGGCTGCCAGCTAGAGCGGTTTTCAGACGCATTGCGCATGCCCCGCCACCCCCCCAACCCCCCCTTCGCAAGGGGGGGAAAGGAAAACGGCGAGCGGCCTCATAATCCCCCCCTTGCGAAGGGGGCAATAGTGTTCGGCACAAGATTTGCGCGATTTTCTGACGGCACCAAGGAGCTGTCAGAATGGCAAGACGAGGACGCAAACGTCTACACCAACCGGAACAAGATCCTGTGCCGCTTCGGGGACAGCGGTTGGTCAAGCCGATGCTGAAGTCGTTGGAGCGCTCCACGAGGTCGGCACCGAACGTGACCGAGCCGGTAATCGGAAACTGTTCTACAACCAATACCTTACGCTCCTGTTCATGTACTTCTTCAATCCCGCCCTGGACAGCCTGCGCAGCTTGCAGCAGACCACCGGGTGGGAAAAGACACGTCAAAAGTTGGGCATCGAGTCCACCTCGCTGGGCTCGCTGTCCGAGGCCGCGCGGGTCTTCGATGCCGACTTGCTCAGGCCGATCGTGCAAGAATTGGCGGTCCAGGCCGCTCCCTTGCACACCGGGAGCGAGGCGGAAGCGCTGAAGGGACTCACGGCGGTCGATGGCTCGGTGTTCACGGCGATGTCGCGGATGGCCTGGGCGTTGTGGACCGACGAGGACCATCGAGGTGTCAAGCTGCACCTGCACTTCGACGTCCTGAAGGCCGTCCCACTCGACGCGACCGTGACCCCGGCGGCTTGCTCCGAGACGGCCGCGCTTGAGGCGGCGTTGCAGGCGGCCCGGCTTTACGTCGTCCACAGAGGATATGTCGATTACGAACTGTTCGCGCGGATCCTTGCGGCCCGCTCGTCGCTGATCGGCCGGGTTAAGGACAACATCGCCTACGTCGTCAACCACGAGCGCCCGTTGGACGACGCCGCACGGGCTGCCGGGGTCGTTCGTGACCTGGTCCTGTCCCGGTTGGGGACATCGCATCACAAGGATCATTTGAAGCGGCTGATGCGACTGGTGATTGTGCGGATCGTTCACCGCGAAGGCAAGGCTACGGAGTTGTGGCTGATCACCGACCGGCTCGACCTCGACGCCGATCTGGTGGCCTTGGCCTACCGCTACCGTTGGACGGTGGAGCCGTTTTTCCGCTGGCTCAAATGCATTCTCGGGGCGCGTCACCTGATTGCGCACAACAGGAACGGCGTGACACTGCAGATGTATGCCGCGCTGATCGTCAGCCTGCTGATCGCGCTTTGGACGGGCCTGAAGCCGACGAAACGAACGTTCGAGGTCATCCAGTTCTACCTCTTGGGCTGGGTCAGTGACGAGGAGTTCGACGCTCACCTGGCCGCGCGCGCACGGTGCAAAAACCCCCGACTAAACTCCCCGCCCGCGGTTTGAATCTCGCGGCCGCGGCGTTCGCTGCTGCGCCCAACAAATCCTGATCTTCCCCAAATCGGCGTTGCATCAGCTGACCAGACTCCGCTGCGGACATTTCTCTTCGGCTTGGAATCACCCGATCCCGCGAAAATGCCCCCAGGAAAAACTCGTGCCGAACAGTATTGGCGAAGGGGGGGTTGGGGGGGTGGTCTTTGGCAGGGGCCTTGTGCGTGCGCAACACTACCGAAATTCGCGCTAGCCTGGGCCTGGCACCCTCACCGCGCCCCCATCCGCGTGAGCACCTTCAGCATGGCCTTGCGCAGGTCGGACATGGCGCGGTAACGCTGGGCCGGGTCTTTCTTCAAGCACCGCTGAACGATCTGATCGACGTCGGCCGCCATGCGGGCGTAGCGATGCGGGATCGAAGCGACCACCGAAGGGGGCTCATTCTTGGCGTGCTGGCGATCGAGCGATTCGAGCGACTTGCCTTTGAAGGGAAGCCTGCCGGTGATCATCTCGAAGAGAACCACGCCGAAGGCGTAAATATCGGCTCGTGCATCGACGCTGCCGGGATCGCGAAATTGCTCGGGGGCCATGTAGGCGCCCGTGCCGAGCCTGGCGCCGGTGCGGGTGAGCCTGGGGTCGAACGTTTCCAGCGGCGAAATGTATTCGGAAGTCGCCTTTTCCTCGGTGGCCGGTGTGGGCAAGACCTCGCCCAGCCGCCGGGTTTTCGGCCCCGGCGCCGAGCTGGAAGACGAGGGCGCGGTCGAAACAGGAATCGCGGATCGAGCGTTCGGGGAACCGGCAGCCGCGGCGATCCGTCCCGGCTGCGCCGCGGCCGTGGACACGTGCGGCCGGGAAGGCGAGGCCTGGGCTGTTGCCGAGCCTGTGCTGTTTGACCCGATCGGCCTGACCTGTTGATCTCTGGGGTCGGTGAAGATGATGCACGGGGTACTCGGCGAGGCGTCGGCCAGGGGGATCGAGCCGTCGGGCAATTCGGGCCGCACGGCGACCATCTCCTCGCTGATCCGCGCCAGCCCAAAATCGGTGATCTTGAGCACACCGTCTTCAGTGACGAGCAGATTGCCGGGCTTGATGTCGCGATGGCAAGAAAGGCCCTGCCGCAGGGCGTGCTCCATTCCCAGGCAAAACTGCACGCCAAAGCGGAGCGCCTGGGGAAGGTTGAGCCGGGGACTGCCGATCCAGCGGATCAAGTCTCCGCCTTGCACCAACTCCAGAACCACGTAAGGCTTGCTGCCGAGGACTTCGACGGCATGCGCCTGCACGATGTGCGCATGCTGTCCAAGCTGCACCCAGAGCCGGCACTCGGTGGCAAACCGAGACCGCCTGATCCGGTGGCCCAGAAGCTCATCCTTCAGCGTCTTGAGGCGCAACGACCTTCGGGCCGGAGACACCCAGATGATCGTGAGCCACGTAGACCAGGCTCATCCCGCCTTCATGGATGTCGAAAACCTCGAACCGATCGCCGATCCAGTCGCCCACCCTGAGAGCGCCCGTCATGAGAGGCTGCCTCCCCTCGATATTTCCCCGCGCACACCGGCTGCGGAAACTCGACAGGTCTATTATACGCTCGGTTCGCGCTTCCGGATCAAAGGTCGGCGCCTTCCGTCGAAAGAAATCCGGTTTCGGGCATACCCGGACCAGAAACAACGCGTTTGGTTCCGCTGCGGTTGAAAACGAAGGTCGTCTATGAAGTTGAAAAGAGTTTCACGCAAAGACGCAAAGCAGGACGCCAAGACGCAAAGAAGAGAAGGAAGTGGGGGCGGCGCGTAGCCAGTGAGGCGAAAAGTCTTCAGAGATTCTACTCTTCCTCTGTATTCTTTGCGTCTTTGCGTGATTTCTTTGCGTCTTTGCGTGAAACTCTTCGAGTGCCGCGTGTCTGCGTGAAACTCTTCGATTCGATTTCACGCCGACTGCTGGACGGCGGCTGCGTCAGCATCGCGGTGGCGCAGCCAGGCACGAGCGACGGCGAAGTCGTCGAAGGGGACAACGTGGTCGGCGAAGATCTGGTAAGCGTTTCGTCCCTTGCCGGCAATCAGCACGGCGTCGCCGGCGCGGGCGTCGGCGAGAGCCGCCTCGATGGCGCGCTTGCGGTCGGGCTCGACGCGCACCTTGCCGGGGCGGCGAAAGCCCCCCAGCAGGTCGTCGAGGATCTGGTCGGGGGGCTCGGCGCGGGGGCTGCCCAGGGTCAGGATCACCCGGTCGGCCCCCAGTTCGGCGGCCTCTGCTAGCGCCCGCCGTGCCGGCCCTTGCTGGTTTCCTTCGGCGGAAAGCACGCAATGAACCCGGCCGGCGGAAATGGCCCGGATCGCCGCCAGCGACTGGCCCAGCTCGGCCGCCGCTTGCGCACCGTCGATCCGGACGTCGAAATCCTGGCCAAGGTCAACCGCTTCCAGGCAGCCGGCGACATTGGCAACCGCTTCCAGCCCGGCGACCACGGCGTCGAGCTCGACTTCAAGCGCCAGGCCAGGGCGGCGGCGGCCAGGGCGCAGCTTACCTGCCGGGGACCGATCAAACGGGTCTCGACGGCCGCAGTCCGGTCGAAACCATGGAGCAGGAACCGTGAGCCCGACGCGCCCAACCGCTCGATCCGCGCCGAGACATCGACTCCGGCGGCAGACTTCAGGCTGTAGCTGACGCGGCGAGCGTCAAGATTCACGCCGCCCAGGATCTCGGCGCGCGGGTCATCGGCATTCACGACCGCCGCGCCGTCGGGCGAAATCTTGCGGAAGAGCTTGGCCATGACGCGGCGGTCCTGAATCGCGACCTCCTCGGGCACTGATCGTTCTTAGACACCATGATCGACAAGAAAGAAAAGAAGCTTGCGGTCAACTGGGACGACGAGATCGTCAAGGGCACGCTTTTGACCCGCGATGGGCATGTCGTGCACCCGAACTTCCAGCCGAAGGCTTAAAGGAGAAGCGACATGGAACACATCGCCAATATGGTCGATCCCTTCGTCTTCCGGCTGTCCATCTTCGTCTTGGCGGTGTTCGTCGGCTACTACGTGGTGTGGTCGGTGACGCCGGCTTTGCATACCCCGCTGATGTCGGAGACCAACGCCATCTCCTCGGTGATCGTGGTGGGCGCGCTTCTGGCGGTGGGGGTGGCGCTGATCGCCGACGACAGCGGCACGATTCTGGCGCGTGCGCTCGGCTTCTTCGCGCTCGTCTTCGCCTCGATCAACATCTTCGGCGGCTTCCTGGTCACCCAGCGCATGCTGGCGATGTACCAGAAGAAACCAAAGAAGTGACGAGGGCCCTTCACACCCCGATCCCCCGATGACCCGGCCATCCTTTATCTCTGCATCCTAAGGTCTAAGCCATGAGTTCCAATCTCGTCGCGCTGCTCTATCTGGTCGCCGGCGTCCTGTTCATCCAGGCGCTGCGCGGGCTGTCCTCGCCCGACACCAGCCGGCGCGGCAACTATCTCGGCATGATCGGCATGACCATCGCCGTGCTGACGACGCTCGCCTCGCACCCGCCGGAAAGCCCGCTCGCCTGGGGCCTGGTGGTCGGCGGCATCGCCATCGGCGGCGGCATCGGTGCTGTGATCGCGCGGCGCGTGCCGATGACGGCCATGCCGGAACTGGTCGCCGCCTTCCACTCGCTGGTCGGCATGGCGGCGGTGCTGGTGGCGGCGGGCGCCTATTACGCCCCGGCGGCCTTCGACATCGGCACGGAAGGCCATATCCATCAGCAGAGCCTGATCGAGATGTCGTTCGGCGTGGCCATCGGCGCCATTACCTTCACCGGCTCGGTCATCGCCTTCCTGAAGCTTAGCGCCCGCATGAGCGGCAAGCCGATCACGCTGCCCGGGCGGCACCTGGTCAATATCGCGCTCGCCGTGGCGCTGGTCGCCTTCATCGTGCTGTTCTACCTGCAGCAGGCGCCCTACCAGTTCTGGGCCATTACCGGGCTCTCGCTATTACTTGGCATCCTGATCATCATCCCGATCGGCGGCGCCGACATGCCGGTCGTCATCTCCATGCTCAACTCCTACTCGGGGTGGGCTGCCGCCGGCATCGGCTTTACGCTCGGCAACTCGGCGCTGATCATCACCGGCGCGCTGGTCGGCTCCTCCGGCGCGATCCTGTCCTACATCATGTGCCACGCCATGAACCGCTCGTTCATCTCGGTGATCCTGGGCGGCTTCGGCGGCGAAGTGGCGGGCCCCGGCGCGGGCGCCGAACAGCGGCCGGTCAAGCTCGGATCTGCGGACGACGCCGCCTACATCATGAAGAACGCGCAGAAGGTCATCATCGTGCCCGGCTACGGCATGGCGGTGGCGCAGGCCCAGCACGCGCTTCGAGAAATGGCCGAGAAGCTCAAGAAAGAGGGCGTCGAGGTCAAATACGCCATCCATCCGGTGGCCGGCCGCATGCCCGGCCATATGAACGTGCTCTTGGCCGAGGCCAACGTTCCCTACGACGAAGTGTTCGAGCTGGAAGACATCAACTCGGAGTTCGCGCAAGCCGATATCGCCTTCGTGATCGGGGCGAACGACGTCACCAACCCGGCGGCGGAAGACGACCCGACCTCGCCGATCTACGGCATGCCCGTGCTGCAGGTGTGGAAGGCCGGCACCGTGATGTTCATCAAGCGGTCTCTCGCCTCGGGCTACGCCGGCATCGACAACCCGCTGTTCTACCGCGACAACACCATGATGCTCCTCGGCGACGCCAAGAAAATGACCGAAAGCATCGTCAAGGCGATGTAGGCGCCGCGCCGGTCAGGCCGCGGCAACTTCTTCCGATGCAACAGAGCTGGGCGAATCGGCTTCGCTCTCGGCCGGCGCCGCGACGTAACGAAACTTGTGGCCATGCAGCGTGACGGTCAGGTCGAGGCCGTAATGGCCGGCGCCGAAGACCTCGATCCGCCGCTCCAGTTCTTCCTTCGACACATCGATAGGGATATCGCACATCGCCGCGTACATGCGGCGCGTGCTCCGGCGTGCCTCCCATTGCATGGGCAGCTCGGGAAGCGGCTCGGCTTGCGTCGCCAGCTTCGGCGCCAGCGCCCAGAACAGCCGTGCCAGTTCGACAAAGGCCAATTCCTGCAGGCGCAACACGCCGGTGCCGGGCGGAATGACAAACATCTTGCAGGCGACGATCGGGCCGGCATCGACCCGCTCGGCCATGTGATGCGCGGTCGCGCCGAAATGCGCGGCCTTGTCGTAGATCGCGAAATGCGCGGGCACCCAGCCCGGATATTGCGGCGGGCCGGGGTGGAAATTATAGGCGCCGAAACCGAGGCTTGCGAGAATGCGCGCCGGCACCACCACGTCGGTGACGAAGGCCACGAGTCGCGCGCGCGCGAGCGTGTCCGGCTCGATCGCTTCCAACTCCGACTGCGATTGGACCGGCCGGATGGCGAGTTGCGGGTTATGCCCGCGCAACACGCCGGTCAACGCGGTCTGCTCGACCGGTCCGGTGAGCAGGATAAGGGTGTCGAACGGGCCCGCCGGCATGCGCGGCCTCTCAGGCGGTCAGGTCGACCAGATTCGTGGACGACGTCGATGTCGGATCGCTGCTCGAGCCGGCCGGCGCCGTGGATTGCGACGCCTCGGCGCCGCCTCCGTGGTGATGGTGGCCGTGATGATGATGCGCACCCTTCGCCGCCTGCATCTGCTGCTGCAGCGTGGCGAGCGCCGCCTGCGCTTTGCCGACGTCGCCCGCTTGCAGGGCATCGCCGATTTGCGACAGCGCCTGCGCAAAGGGGCTGTTCGGATCGCCGCCGCCGGCTTGGCTGAGCGTCGCATAGGCGCTTTGCGCGGCCGCCAGGTCGCCGGATTGGATGGCGCTGGTCACCTGCCCGAAGGCCTGACGCAACGGATCGGCCGGTGGCGAAACCGCGGAGTTGCTCGACGAAACAGGAGTGATTGCCATGGCACGTCTCCGGCAAGGCCGAACGGCCTTGTATGGAATCGCGTCGCCCGTGCGCTAGGAGGTAACCGGCGGGGATTTGCAAACCGTTAACGATAAGTCCCTCGCGCGATTTGGCGCGCTTTTTTAACATAAGTTTTATGCGCCGAGGTCACAGCGTGCGGACCATGACCAGCGCGTCGACTTTGCCCAGTTTGGGATGCGCGAAAACACCGGGCAGGGTGCCGACGATGGCAAATCCCAGGCTCTGCCACAGCTTCACCGCGCGCTCGTTCGAGGCGACGACGAAATTAAACTGCATGGCGGTAAAGCCGCGCTCGCGCGCAAATCGAAGCGAATGCGCGCACATCGTTCGCGCCACGCCGCGGCCGAACGAGTCCTGCGCGGTCATGTAGCCGCAATTGCAAACGTGAGCGCCGCCGCCTTTCTGGTTGGCGCGCAGATAATAGGTGCCGACGATCTTGTCGGCCCGCTCGGCGACGAACACCCAATGCCCCGGTGTGCGCCAATAGGCCAGCGCCTCGGCGCGCGAGATGTCGCGCGGTATCGGATAGGTCTCGCCGGCGCGGAAGGTCGGCTCGAGGATCGCCCAGATGGCGTCGTCGTCGGCGGGCGTTGCCGGCCGTACATGAAGCGGCGTGGTCATGCTGCCGTTGCCTAGCACCTTTTCTCGTTGCGTTTGAAGCCCGACTTTGCAGCCGCGCCGTGCAACCTTGCGTGCGTTCGTGCGTTGTCCTCCGGGGGCATTCTCATATTTGGATTTCGAGGGATTTCCCACATGTCACCCATTCGCAGGTTCGGCATCGTCGGTCTCGGTAAAATGGGCGCGGACCTTGCCCTCAATGCGCTGCATCACGGCTATGACGTCGCCGGACTGGACACCCACCCGGTCTCGCGCGACCTCACCGGCAAGGGACTAAAAGTTGCGGCCGACGCTAAAGAGCTCGTGGCGCTGCTCGATCCGCCGCGCTTCGTCATCGTCTACGTGCCGGCGGGGCCGCCAGTCGACGCGGTGCTCAAAGAAATCGCCGACAACATGCAGCAAGGCGACATCATTGCCGATGGCGGCAATTCCTATTGGGGCGATTCCATTCGCCGGCACGCGCGCCTGAAGAAACAAGGCATTCATTTCGTCGACGCCGGCACTTCGGGCGGCCCCGGCGGCGCGCTCGACGGCGCCTGCTTCATGGTCGGCGGCGAGGACGCCGCCGTCGCCTTGATCGAACCCATTTTGCTCAAGCTCGCGGTCGAGGGCGGCTACGTTCGCGCCGGCGGGCCCGGCGCCGGGCACTACGTCAAGCTTGTGCACAACGGCATCGAATTCGCCATGCTCGAGGCGATCGGCGAGGGCGTCGATCTCTTGGTCAATTACCGCGAGAAGCTGCCGATCGACGCCGTCCTGAAATGCTGGCGGCACGGCTCGGTCATCCGCTCCTGGCTGGTCGAATTGATGGAGCGGATGTATCGGGAAAAAGGCGGCCTCGACAGCGTGCCGTCATATGTCGAGGACACCGGCGAAGTGAACTGGCTGGTCGACGACGCGCTGCACATGGAGGTGCCGATCCCTGTCATTACCCAGTCGGTGGTGCAACTGCTCGCCTCGCGCGACAGCAAGCATGACTGGGCGCGCGCCATATCGATGATGCGGCACGGCTTCGGCGGCCATCCGTTCGGCGCCGATGCCGGCATCGCGCATGAACGCCATACCGGCCGCGTCGGCGGCTTTTTCGGCAACGGGCAGGGTGCGCAGTCATGAGTAAGCCAATCGGACGCACCGCATGGGCGATTGCGGAGGGCTATATCCCACCGGCCTCGACCGGCACGACGCGCGAATTGACCAGCCACGAGACGGTGTGCATCCTCAATGCCGCCGATCGTGACGCCCATGTCGAGATCGTGGTCTATTTCGCCGACCGCGATCCGGCGGGGCCGTACAAATTCACCGTCGGCGCCAGGCGCACGCGCCATCTGCGCTTCAACGACTTCAAGGATCCGCAGCCGGTGCCGGTCAACACCGATTTTTCCAGCGTCATCGTATCCGACGTACCCGTCGTGGTGCAGCACACGCGCCTCGACAGCCGGCAGGCGGAGCTGGCGCTGTTGTCCACCATGGCCTTTCCGGTCGGCTAGGGCATTGCCTTAAAAAAGAAACCGGCTTTGGGGGCAGAGCCGACCTCGCTTGATGAGGCCCCTAATACAAGTGGAACGCGTATTTTTGCGTTGAGGCGCCGGCTCTTATCGGCTTACTCGCTCTTTTCTCGCGACATCGCGATTTGTCGTTGCCCAAGGCGATCAAAGAGGCGATCCTCGCCCTGGAGTTGCCGGTAACCGGTGAATGTCGACTTGGCGTCGACGCATGTAGATGGAGTGCGGGGGCGCGAGCGGATTGCGGAACGGGCGCGCGCGAGCAACCCCGACCGAGGAGGCGCATCGATGGAGAGACGTGCGGTCGGAATACATGCGGTCGCCGCGCTGACGGCCAGTGCTAGTCCGCCGCGCCGGCTCGACCGGCTGACTGTGCGGCCACCGCGATGAACATCTCCGCCCCCTGCATCCGCCGACCCGTCGCCACGACACTCTTGATGTTTGGCGTCATGGTGTTCGGCGTCACCGCGTATCGCTTCCTGCCGGTATCCTCGCTGCCCAACGTCGATTTCCCGACCATCACCGTCACTGGCAACTTCCCCGGCGCCAGCCCGGAGACAATGGCCTCCGCCGTCGCCACCCCGCTCGAACAGCAATTCAGCTCGGTCCCGGGTGTCGCCGAGATGACGTCGCTATCCGGCGTTGGCACGACGACAATCACGTTGCAATTCGACCTGTCGACCGACATCAACAGTGCCGCGCAAGACGTGCAGACCGCGATCAACGCGGCGAGCGGCCTGTTGCCGAAGGATCTGCCGAGCCCGCCGACCTACCGCAAAGTCAATCCGAACAATTTCCCCGTCCTGATCTACGCGGTCCATTCCGACTTGCTGCCAGGCTACGTCGTCGATCGCTATGTCACGAACGTGCTGGCGCAGCCGTTATCTATGGGCCGGGGGTCGGCGGCGTATTCATCTTCGGACAGAAAAAATACGCCGTGCGGGTCGAAATTGATCCGATGGCGCTTGCGGCCCGCCATATCGGACTGGAGCAAGTTCGCGCGGCCCTCGCCAATGCCACCATCAATCTGCCGAAAGGTGAGATTATCGGGCCGCAAAGCGCGGCACTCTCGACGCCAACGATCAGCTGATCGAGGCCGCTCCTTACCGAAATATCGTCATCGCCTACCGCAACGGTGCCCCGGTCCATCTCAGCGATGTCGCCAAGATCGTCAATTCGGAGGAAAACACTCAGGTCGGCGCCTGGTACGACAACATTCCGGCCGAAGGTCTGGCGATCGAGCGGGCCGATGGGTCGAACGCGCTCGCCGTCATTCGCGCCGTCAAGGCCTTGATGCCGCGGCTGCAGCGCAGCCTGCCGCCGTCGATCAAGGTCGAGCTGATGTCCGACCGCTCCGAATTGACGCGCGCGGCGATCACCGATGTGCAGTATACGATGCTGCTGACGATCGCTCTCGTCATCTTCGTCATCTTCGTGTTTCTGCGCGCGCTATCGGCGACACTGATCCCGAGCCTCGTCGTTCCGCTGTCGCTGCTTGCGACATTCGCCGTCATGTACGTTGCAGGTTATACACTCGACAATATCTCGCTGATGGGGTTGACCATAGCGGTTGGATTTTGATCGATGACGCGATCGTCATGATCGAGAACATCGTGCGCCACATCGAGGCGGGCGAAAAGCCGCTGCAGGCGGCACTCAACGGCGCCGGACAGATCGGCTTCACGATTGTATCGATCACGTTCTCGCTGATCGCGGTGTTTATCCCGATCTTCTTTATGGGCGGCATCGTCGGCCGGCTCTTTCACGAATTCGCCGCGACGGTTTCGATCGCCGTGTTGGCCTCGGCTTTTTTCTCGCTGACCCTGACGCCCGTGCTTGCTCGCTGTTTTTGAAATCGGCACACGAGCAGCACAAGAGCCGGCTCAACCGGGCCGCCGAGCGCGGCTTTGAGGCGGTAATGCGCGCCTATGACCGTGGCCTTGGCTTCGTATTCCGCCATCAGCGGGCGACGCTCGTCTCCACGCTGTTGCTTGCGGTTGCTACCGTCTATCTCTACGCCGCAATCCCGAAGGGCTTCGTGCCTGAGCAGGATACTGGCCTGTTCTTTGGCTTGGTCGAGACCAGACAGGATTTGTCCTTCAATCATACAGTGCATGCAGCCCGGCAGATCCTCAACGTCATCGACCATGATCGGGACGTCGCCGGTGTATTCCTGCATGCCGGTGCCTATTCATATAATCCCGGCGAAAACACGGGTCATATCTTTGGCCAGCTTAGGCCTTACGATGAGCGCGACCGCGCGCAGACCGTCCTTCAGCGCATTGAGAATAAGGTGAAATCGGTCGTCGGCGCCGAGCTGTTCATGCAGATCCCGCAGGCTATTCGGGTCGGCGGCCGGCTGGCGCGCACCGAATATCAATACACGCTGACAGATACGAACATAGACGAACTTGATCGTTGGGCGCCGATCATGGAAGCGGCGATGAAGAAGCTGCCGCAGCTGCAGCAGGTGGCTTCCGACCAGCAGATCGCGGCGCCGCATATCGAGGTCGTCATCGACCGCCAGAAGGCGGAGCAATTCGGTTTGTCCGCCGCGCTGATCGACCAGACGCTTTACGACGTGTTCGGCCAACGCCAAGTCGCGACCATCTATGGCGCGACCGACCAAAATAAGGTCGTGCTCGAACTGGCGCCTGGGCTTACCAGGTCCGACCGTTCTGCAGCGGCTGTTCGTTACCACGCCCGGCGGCGCCGAGGTGCCGCTATCCGGCGTTGCCAATTACGTGCAGCGGCTCGAACCGCTGACGATCAGCCATCAGGGGGTATTTCCGGCGGTGACGCTATCCTTCAACCTGGCCCCTGGCGTTGCGCTCGGCCAGGCCGTCGATGCGATCAAGAACGCTGCCGTCACGCTCGGCGCGCCACCGACTTTGAACGGTTCCTTCGAAGGCACCGCGCAGGCGTTCCAGACTTCGTTGGCCTCGATGCCGCTGTTGCTGGCGGCGGCAATCCTCGTTGTCTACATCGTCCTCGGCATGCTCTACGAGAGCTACATCCATCCGATCACGATCCTCGCTGGCCTCGCCCGGCGGCCGGGGTTGGCGCACTGATCATGTTGTGGGGTTGCCACTACGATCTTTCGGTGATTGCGATCATCGGCATCGTTTTGTTGATCGGTATCGTCAAGAAGAACGCAATTATGATGATCGACTTCGCGCTGTCGGCGCAGCGCGGCGCCGGCAAGAGCCCGCAGCAAGCGATCCGCGAGGCCTGCCTGTTGCGTTTCCGGCCGATCATGATGACGACGTTCTCGGCGCTGTTCGGCTCACTGCCGATCGCGTTGGGTCAGGGCGCCGGGTCCGAGCTGCGGCAGCCGATGGGGATCGCTTTCATTGGCGGCATTTTGGTGTCGCAATGGCTGACGCTCTACACAACGCCGGTCGTTTATCTCTACCTCGAACGATTGTCGCGTTGGCTGGGCCGCTCCTTCCGGCCATCCCGGTATGGCCGAGGCGATGGGTGAGCCGCCCGCGGCCTTCGCCGAGGATCGCCAAGCCGCCGAGTAATCGCGGAAATGCCGGTCGACGCGATCGCGCTCGCGTTACGGGAAGAGGTCATTGCGCTCGGCCGAAATTTATGCGGACGCGCCGCGTCCGCAGCCCGGTTACATCCATGTTATGACAAACGCAATGAGTGCACTCGCATGGCTCATCGTGACTCGCCGCCGCCGGCTACGGCGGCGTGCTGGTGCTGATGTACGTCTTCCAGCGCGCGATGCTGTATTTCCTCGACCCCGCGGCGCATCGCCGCCGGCGCAAGCCGGGCATCGTCTCGCAGGCGGACGAAGTGACGCTGGACAAGTTCGGACGGCGAAATGCTCATCGCCTGGTACGTGCACGCGCGCGGCGAAAAGCCGCTGGTCATCTATTTCCAGGGCAATGCCGAAGGGCCTGCCGGCCCGCGCGCCGGGCGCTTTGCCTGGATGATTGCCGATGGCGACCCGGCTTGCTGGCGCTGAACTATCGCGGCTTTGGCGGCTCAAGCGGCAAGCCGACCGAGGACGGGCTGATCCGCGACGCGACGGCCGCTTATGAATTCGCCCGCGCGCGCTATCCCCGGCCAAGCGTATCGTGCTGTTCGGCGAATTGCTCGGCACGGCGGTCGCGGTCGCGCTCGCCGCCGGTGCACGAGATCGGCGCTCTGATCCTCGATGCACCCTTCACCTCCGCCGCCGACGTCGGCGCCGCCGCCTATCCCTTCGCGCCGGTGCGCCGGCTGATGAAGGACAAATTCCGCTCCGACGAGTGCATCGGCCGCGTCGCTGCGCCGCTTTTGATGTTGCACGGCGACGCCCGACCGCATTGTGCCGATCCGCTTCGGCGAAGCGCCTGTTCGCGCTGGCGCCCGCGAGCCCAGCGCTTCGTCCCGCTTCCCGCAAGGCGGCCACGTCAATTTGGACGACTATGGCGCGGTCCCCGGTCGTGCGGGCGTTTCTCGCGGGAATTGCCTTAGGATCGGCGCATAGCAAGAGAATGCGGCGCGCGACGCCGCGCCGAAGGAGGAAAAGCAATGTTGTTCGGTCCTTGCGCTCCGGATTCCGCCGCCCCGTTTCTGAGCGGCGCCGGCGCGCTGTGCTCCAGGCGGCGCCGGCTTCCTCTCGGCGGTGATCGCGGCTGCTGCCGCCGGCGCCCAGACCGCAGCCGGCGAAGACGCTTGGGCACGAGGTGCCGATGGTGGACCGGCTCAGCGTCCCGCATGGTCACCGACAATATCGTCATCCAGTTCATAGCGAGCGAAACGCGCGACGGCGTGACCATCGAACGCAAGAGCGGCAACACCGTCCCCGACAAGCCGCCGCGCGCGATCCTCAACGGCGAGTGGGGCCTCGCCATGCACGCGCAGTCCTTCGCCGGGGCAGCAGGAGCGCAACGTGCTCATCGATTTCGGCTACACGCCGGAAGTCCTGCTCAATAATTTGGCGCATCCTCAAGATCGACCCGTGCGGTTCGACGCGCATGGTCTTGAGCCACGGCCATTACGACCATTTCGGCGGCATGGTCGGCTTTCCTGGCCGCGGACCAAGGGCAAACTCAAAAGCAAAATGCCGTTCTTGGATGTCGGCGGCGAGGACACGTTCTGCCTGCGCCGCAACCCGGGCGGCAATTTCGGCGCGCTCGACCGCAAGGCGATCCTCGATGCCGATCTCGCGCTGATGCTGGCCGCCGAGCCCGCGCTGGTCGCCGACCACGCCTTCACCACCGGCCGCATCGGCAACATCCCGTCCGAGACGCCGCTGCGTGACACTCGACGAGATCGTCGGTATCTTCGACGGCTTCGGCTGCTTCCCGGACAATATGCTGGTGTCCGAACACTGGCGCAGACATGCCCGACGATTTCGAGCACGAACTCGCCACTAGTCTATCTGGTCAAGGACAGAGGCCTGGTGGTGCTCACCTCATGCAGCCACCGCGGCGTCATCAACACCAGGCACCAGGCGATGGCCGCCTCCGGCGTCGACAGAGTGCATGCGGTGATCGGCGGTTTCCACGTGGTGCCGCCGCTCGGCGACGACTACATCGACGAAAAGACCATCGCGGAATTCCGCGCCATCGATCCGGAATCTCCGCGATGGTCGGCCATTGCACCGGCGACCGCTTCTATGATCTCGCGCGCGCAGCGTTGGGCGACAAGGTGGTGCATTCGGCGGTCGGCACGCGCTTTGTGTTCGGCGCGAATTAAAACGCCTGATAGGCCTGGCCGAACTTGCCGCCGACGCGTCGAAACCTTGCTCGCGCCGGCTGATAATTCTGGTCGATATTCATGGCGCGCGCGTAGGAGCCGGCGGCCTTTTCCTTGTCGCCGAGCCGTTCATAGGCGAGCCCGCGGCTCGCCCAGGCCTGCGCGTTCTGCGGATCGATGGTGACTGCGTCGTCGAGATCGCTCGCCGCGTTCTTGGCGTTGTTCACCGCCAGATAGCTCAAGCCGCGCGCCACATAGGGCTCGGCTTGTTGCGTCGACAGGCCGATGGCGGTGGTGAAGTCGTCGATGGCGAAGCCGTGCTGGTGCTGGCTCTGATAGAGCAGGCCGCGGTTGTAATAGGCCTGCGCGTTGTCGGGCCGGATGGCGATCGCCTTGTTGAA
>CAWFAF010000019.1:0-22744 GCA_963813575.1 uncultured Planctomycetaceae bacterium | reverse complement strand
ATAGATAAGGCTTTTCGCATCGGGACGCCGATGCGAAAAGCCTCTTGGACGAGGCGCCTCGCCGCGGGATGGGGGAGCGGCGGGGGGTAAGCCTTTGCGGCGAGGTCAGTTCGAGAGCCGTCGACAGCATTGCACCGGCGGTTCGAGTGAGAAATCGCTCTCGATGGCGCAGTGTGAGAAAAGCCGCGCCCTCTTGGGCTCGAAGACGCGGCGCAAGAAGTGTTGATCGGCGCTTCAGGTTAGCTATCCATCAGGATTACGGCACGCCGGACCGAGGATACTCACCGAGGAGCCTCGTCCGGCAACTTCCGCAGTGGGGACATTGCGGTAGGGCCGCGTCGTGATCCGCCGCCTCGTCGAGAGCTCGATCGGCCAGTTCCATCAGTTTGCTCAACGCCTCCGAGAGACTTGATATCCTGAGCGGCTCCGCGGTGTCCGCCGGAGTCGCCAGCATCAAGAGCACCCAGGCGCGATGGGACTGGTCTCGCTTCGAGGGATGCCACAGCCCGTAGTAGCGGACCTTGTGAAAGCCTCGCGGCAAGACGTGCTGGAGGAAGCGACTGAGGAACTCCACCCCCGGCAGCCGCTCACTGCGCCACCCGTCAGCCTTGCGGTCCTTCCAGCGGAAAGTCACATGGGTTTGGTCCATGTCGAGAATCCGTGCATTGCTGATCGCCGTGCGAAAGACATACCGCGACAGGTAGCTCAGCACCGCGTCGTTGCCTTGCCCGTAGTGCTTGCAGAAGGAGACCCACTCCCGCTGCCAGACGTTCGCCGGGACGCTCCGCGAAAACGGCCGGCGCCTGTGCCTCCAAGGCCGCGCGAAACTGAGCGGCGATCTTGCGGGAAAGGACGGCCACCGGCACGAGGTACTTTCCCCGAGCCGGCTCCCAGTGCTGGCCATCGGCCGTGATGCCGCCACCGGTGATCAGCAGGTGGACGTGGGGATGGTAGCCCAACCGGCCGTTCCAGGTATGGAGCACGGACAGGATGCCAGGCAGTGCCCCAAGGTGCCGTTTCTCGGCGCAGAGGTCCTTGACCGCCGCGGCTGAGACCTGCATCAGCAGACCGTACAGCAGCTTCTGATGGCGGCGGAACACCGCACGCAACTCCGAGGGGACGGTCACGACGGCATGGAAGTAATCGCAGGGTAAGAGCTCGGCTTGACGCTCTTCGAGCCACTGCCGGGCCTGGCTTCCATGGCATTTGGGGCACGCCCGATTCCGGCAGCAGTGGTAGTGCCAGAACGTGTCCTGGCAGTCGTCACAGCGGTAAAGCCGCCCTCCCAGCTCGGAAGTGCAACAGGCGGCGATATCTGCAAGTGCCTTCTTTTGCGAAGGCATCATTCGGTCGCCGTATCGAGCAGCATACTGAGGACCGAACCGGCGGACGACGTCCGCCAACTCCACATCCGCCTTGGGCGGGCAAACGCCAGAATCAACCACGGCCGGGCCTCCTTCCCTCGAAGAGGCCGTCGGTGGTCCGGGACAGCAAGGTGCGGAGTTGGTCCCGCAGCGGCTCGGTCAGATGGGTGTAGATTTCCGTGGATCGCAGGCTCGAATGCCCGAGCAAGATCTGGATGATGCGGATGTCCACGCCCTGCTGGAGCATGTGGGTGGCGAAGCTGTGACGCAGCGAATGGGGCCGAAAACGGGTGTCAAAGCCGCAGGCGTTGCGCGCCTGGATGAACGCGGCCCGCGCCGTCGCATCGGGCAAGTGGGTTGCCAGTCGCCGGCTGGGAAAGAGCCACCGCTGGCTGCGGTGGGTTTTCCAGACGTTGCGGAGCATCTGGAGGATCGAGTCGGTCAGCGGCAGAACACGCTCCTTGTTTCGCTTGCCGATGACGCGCAGGACCATCTGCTTCGAGTCGACCGCGGTGACCGGCAGCGTGACTGCCTCGGTGATCCGCAAGCCATAGGCGTAGATGAGCGTGAAACAGCCGCGATAGACGGGCTTTTCCAGGGTCGCGATCAGGCGCCGGCAGTCCTCGTCACTGCGGACGTCGGGCAACCGCTCTCGGCGTGGCTTGCGGACTTTTTTTTCGTGAACAGAGGCCAGTCGTAGCCCAGCGTATTGAGGTAGAAGAACTTGAGCCCGGCCCAGATGGGCGCAAAGGTTCCCTTGGCGACTCCCAGGTCATCGCGGACGTAAAGGAGATAGTCCTCGACTTTCCGCTCGGTGAGTTGATCGGGCGAGACCACGTAGTAGGCAGCGAGTTGCCGGACAGCCCGCAGATACTCGCGCCGCGTTCCTTCGACCAGCCCGGCAAGCTGCAAGTCCTTGGTCATGCGGATTCTGAGCTCTGACATCGTGATACCCTTTCGTACATGGGAGCCGAAGAAACTCCAGCCACAACGGCTGGAACTCCAAGGGTATCAGACCAGGATCTGTCTACGGTCGATCACCTCACAGTCACCACACCCCGGCTAGCCCGCTCCCCCATCCCGCGGCGAAGCCGCTTCGTCCAAAAAAAACAATGACCCTACACAGGGCTAAGACCGTTGGATTTCGTAGGGTGGGTCAGCGAAGCGCAACCCACCGCAAATGCCAGGGGGATGGTGGGTTGCGCTTCGCTGACCCCATACGCGAAACTTTAGATCCGCCAGTCCAGAAGTTCTGGATCCTCGAGGAGTTGGAACAGAGACGGCTGGTTACGGCGGCGCTCGACGCATTCGTGTTCCAGTGTCGACGCCAACCGGCTGAGGACCCGAACCAAGTGCTCCCGATCGTCCAAGGCTACGGCTAAGCTCGTAATCCAGTCCGGCACGGTGCGCGCGGCCTTCATCAGGCTTCGACAGCCCCGATGCCAGGTCGACGAAATCAGGATCCAGTGCTGCACAATCACACCGATGAGTTTCGCGTAGATGGTGGCCAGTTTCTCCTTGGCCGAGGCTCCGGGACGATGCTTTCGCAGGCCGTTGCACGACTTCCAAATCTTGAACATGAGTTCGATTTGCCACCGCGTCCGGTACAGGACCACAATGGCCTTCCAGGTGAGCTGCTCGGTCAGGCAGTTGGTCACGAAGATCGTCCACTCCTGCCACTGCAAGTACTCCTGCGACGGCACGCGGCCATGCTTGGCTGCCTTTTCGTAGGCTTTCTGCCGCCGCCTCGCCACTTCCTCCTGTGGGATCCGTACCGCGATCAGGCGGCAGGGCAGTTGATGCGCCGCGCCCAAGAGAATCTCCATTTCGACCAGCCGCTCGCCCGCCTGAAAACGCCGCTGCAGCTCGTTCAGCAGGTGCAGTTCCCGACCTTGCAGGTCGAAAACCCTCGTGTTGATCTGCAGCCGCGAGATCCAGAAAGCACCGGCGGCGGTCAGCCCGCGGAAGCGCTCCAGGCAGAAGTAGCCAAGGTCGAACAGCGACAACGATCCAGCAGGGGCTTCGGCCCGAGCAATCGGGCTCATGGCATCG
This sequence comes from uncultured Planctomycetaceae bacterium, assembly GCA_963813575.1. Classification (GTDB taxonomy): domain Bacteria; phylum Planctomycetota; class Planctomycetia; order Isosphaerales; family Isosphaeraceae; genus Aquisphaera. Next base: position 19,328 of record CAWFAF010000019.1, on the reverse strand, counting down.
CTGCTCTTGCCAGGCTCGATGACGACTTGGCGCAGCGACCCGGTGAGGAACTCCCAAAGTACTTGGATCTTCATCGCGGCGCGGCTCGTTCGCTCCGTGCCGCCGCAGCCTGGGAGTTGGTCGGCGTATTCGTCGGGTAGGCTCAGGGTGGTCGCGTCGCCGATGAAGACGGCCGTAAAGCCCGTAAGCAAGTTGCGGGTCACCGGTTCCATCCCCAGTACCATCGTTAGTGCCCGTTCCAGGACCGCCTGCAGGAACGTGATGAGCTCGTCTGTAAAGCGCTTGGGGATGGCCGCCTTCGAGACATGGATTCCGAGCTGGTCGGCCGTCTTCTTGAAATCGGCGGGTGCCGCCTGGGGATGCTTGAGCAGGGTCAGCACGAGCGTCCGAAGCAAGGTCATGCCGCTGAACGCACGCCGCCGCTTGATGACCTTGGTGCGGGTTCCCAGTTCGTCGAGTTCCGACCCAAAGAGACGTTGCAACGATTCGGCAACCTTGCCCATGATCTCCATCGGGAAGCTCCTTCTTCCAGAGCGTGTTTTGACACAACCCGTTATGGAGTAGGAGTTTTCCCTTTTTCATGCTAGTCCAATCTCGCTAAGTTTCGTGTATGGGGTTGCGCTTCGCTGACCCCATACGCGAAACTTTAGATCCGCCAGTCCAGAAGTTCTGGATCCTCGAGGAGTTGGAACAGAGACGGCTGGTTACGGCGGCGCTCGACGCATTCGTGTTCCAGTGTCGACGCCAACCGGCTGAGGACCCGAACCAAGTGCTCCCGATCGTCCAAGGCTACGGCTAAGCTCGTAATCCAGTCCGGCACGGTGCGCGCGGCCTTCATCAGGCTTCGACAGCCCCGATGCCAGGTCGACGAAATCAGGATCCAGTGCTGCACAATCACACCGATGAGTTTCGCGTAGATGGTGGCCAGTTTCTCCTTGGCCGAGGCTCCGGGACGATGCTTTCGCAGGCCGTTGCACGACTTCCAAATCTTGAACATGAGTTCGATTTGCCACCGCGTCCGGTACAGGACCACAATGGCCTTCCAGGTGAGCTGCTCGGTCAGGCAGTTGGTCACGAAGATCGTCCACTCCTGCCACTGCAAGTACTCCTGCGACGGCACGCGGCCATGCTTGGCTGCCTTTTCGTAGGCTTTCTGCCGCCGCCTCGCCACTTCCTCCTGTGGGATCCGTACCGCGATCAGGCGGCAGGGCAGTTGATGCGCCGCGCCCAAGAGAATCTCCATTTCGACCAGCCGCTCGCCCGCCTGAAAACGCCGCTGCAGCTCGTTCAGCAGGTGCAGTTCCCGACCTTGCAGGTCGAAAACCCTCGTGTTGATCTGCAGCCGCGAGATCCAGAAAGCACCGGCGGCGGTCAGCCCGCGGAAGCGCTCCAGGCAGAAGTAGCCAAGGTCGAACAGCGACAACGATCCAGCAGGGGCTTCGGCCCGAGCAATCGGGCTCATGGCATCGCTGCTCTTGCCAGGCTCGATGACGACTTGGCGCAGCGACCCGGTGAGGAACTCCCAAAGTACTTGGATCTTCATCGCGGCGCGGCTCGTTCGCTCCGTGCCGCCGCAGCCTGGGAGTTGGTCGGCGTATTCGTCGGGTAGGCTCAGGGTGGTCGCGTCGCCGATGAAGACGGCCGTAAAGCCCGTAAGCAAGTTGCGGGTCACCGGTTCCATCCCCAGTACCATCGTTAGTGCCCGTTCCAGGACCGCCTGCAGGAACGTGATGAGCTCGTCTGTAAAGCGCTTGGGGATGGCCGCCTTCGAGACATGGATTCCGAGCTGGTCGGCCGTCTTCTTGAAATCGGCGGGTGCCGCCTGGGGATGCTTGAGCAGGGTCAGCACGAGCGTCCGAAGCAAGGTCATGCCGCTGAACGCACGCCGCCGCTTGATGACCTTGGTGCGGGTTCCCAGTTCGTCGAGTTCCGACCCAAAGAGACGTTGCAACGATTCGGCAACCTTGCCCATGATCTCCATCGGGAAGCTCCTTCTTCCAGAGCGTGTTTTGACACAACCCGTTATGGAGTAGGAGTTTTCCCTTTTTCATGCTAGTCCAATCTCGCTAAGTTTCGTGTATGGGGTCAGCAAAGCGCAACCCACCATCCCCCTGGCATTTGCGGTGGGTTGCGCTTCGCTGACCCACCCTACGAATTCCAACGATCTTAGCCCTGTGTCGGGTCATTGTTTTTCATTCATTGGTGGCTTGAAGTCCGACAGCCCTTGCCGCGGCAATCCCCGCGTAACGGCATTCACGGAAAGCCCGATTCTCAGTGGCGATGGCCGTCCCCGGCAGGTACAGTCGCGGCTGATCCCTGAGTCAGCCGGCTCTCGGCGTCGATCAGGAAGGCGCCGGCCGCGGCCACCTTGTCGCCAGGGACAGACCTTCGAGGACCGGGAACCGGTCGCCGGTACGCGGACCGAGCACAACCTGTCGGCCCTCGAAGACGCCCGGCTCGGCCTCGACATAGACGATCTTGCGCTCGCCCGTGTCGATCACCGCCGCCTCGGGCACCGAGAGCACGCCATCGGTTGGCGGGGGCTCCAGCCGGGCAAGGTACCGGGCCGGCTCGCCCTTGAGCATGTCCGGACAGGCCTGGCAGCAGACCCAGACCTTCCGGCTAGCAAGCTGCACCGGGATGGGCTTGCCCATCGAGCCGAGCTTGGCCTTCGTCACGGGACAGACCTTCTGCTCCTCCACCGTCGGAGAGTCGCCATGCGAGTGAACGGTTCCCTGTTCTTTCGCCGACGCAAGCCGTGAGCGGAAGGCCGGCGTCTCTGCCAGGGGCGTCCGGAGCGTCACCGTGGCGAACATCCCGGGCTGAAGCCGTCCGTCCGCGTTTTCCAGGTCATAGCGCACGTTCACTGTGCGGGTTGTCGGATCGAGTACCGGGTCAAGAAACGCAACCTGTCCCTTGAAGGTCTCGCCCGGATACGCCTCCACAGTGGCCTCGACCGGCTGGCCCACGCGCACCAGCGCAATCCGGTCCTCATACACCTGGGCCTGGATCCAGACGCGGGAGAGGTCGGCGATCTCGAACAGCGGATCGCCCTCGGCGACGTACTGGCCCTCGACGACATTCTTGCGACGACGACGCCGCTGATCGGCGAGAGAATAGGCAGGCGCAGGGCAGCCTGCTCGGCCCTGCGCTCATCTGTGAGCATCGCATCGATCTGGCCGGGCGTGATCCCCCAGAGGGTCAGTTTCTGACGGGCCAGACTCACGAGGTCAATCCCGGGGCCGACGTCGCTGCGACAGCCGAGGCTGTCGGTCGACCGCTGAGCGATCAAGAGTTCCTTGACGGCCTGGAAAAGCTCCGGGCTGTAGACCTCGGCCAGCGGTTCATTGGCCTTTACCCTGGTGCCCGTGAAATTGACATGGAGCTTTTCTACGCGCGACATGCCCTTGAGCTTCGAGGAGATCCGGGCCAGTCTGCGCTCGTCGAAGGTGACCGAGCCGACGGTCGTCAGGCTCTCGGACAGCGGGCATAGGTTGCCTTGGTAGTGCGGATTCCCGCCTGGACGATGCGAAATGGGGCAAGCTGCACGCGGGAGACGACGCCTTCGGGCAGCGCGGTCTTCTCTCCCTTCCTGCGTTTCGAGAGCGGCATTCCGCAGATCGGGCAGTTACCCGGCTGCTCCTGGACCACGCTGGGATGCATGGGGCAGAAGAACTCATGTCGGATGCCGCCGCGACGTGCTCGCCCTGCGGACGGGTGTACTTCTCGTAGTAGTTCCAGAGCGTGTCCCAGTAGGCAAACACCAGCGCGGTGACCGCCATGATCATGATGAACCGCAGCCGCAGTTCGACCACCTTGGCCACCAGGCGAAACTTCTGCCAGCGAGTGAACTGCTGCACTTCGGATGCAGCGGACGTTTGCATTTGGTAGAGGGAACCATGGATCTTCGCTCCTCGGCATCGAGAGGATGAGTGCCTGAAAACCAGCAGACACAATCGCGGTGGCGACGGGGTTAAGCGACCAGCACCGGCGACCGCCTCAGAAGCGAAGATGGGAAGTGCGCAGGGAGCGAGAGGCGCTCGCCGTCAGGGAAAGGCATGGGGTCTGCTTCCGGGTCAGGCGGCGAGCGCCGGCTGGCGACACGTTTCCAAGGTGCCAGCCAGATGAGTCGGAAGGCTCGTCCGCAGCTCGCGCCTGCTTCGTGGAGGGCGTCGTAGCCGGCGGACCGCTGCGGCATCCACATGATGAGGGAGCCGGGCGGGAGCCAATTCGGGGGACGTTCCCCGCCGCCTGAACATAAGACGCGGCGACGAGGTCGGGATCAAGTTCTGCGTTCACGGAAACGGAGGTCGTGTCCCGGGCGGCACAGCAATGACAGGTGCTCCCAGAACCTCTCGCACAGCAGGCGGGTGTCGAGGAATCCTCGCGATCCGCAGTGCACGCCCTTGCACTGGAGCCCGGCCAGAATCCGATCGCCAGGCCTCCGAAGGCCAGTGCGAGAAGCAAGGGATGGGATCGGGACGTCGGCATAGGATCTCCAGGCAGGGGGCGATACGGCCCGCCTTCACTAACTCATTCTACCCCGACCGGTCAACGGGAGTTGAGAAAGTTGCTGAAAATGGACCTTGGCCTTTTGAGAAGGAAAGGGATTGCAACGAGGTGTGATGACTTGCGGTACCTCCCAGCAGGACGTCTCTACTTCGCTGAGAACCTCGGCGTTTACCACGAACCCAAGCCCTATCCGGCTGCATTCAGAGCAGCCTGTCGTGCCCAAACGTACCGGGCGGTCCGGCCGCGTCAATCGGCCTGATGACCGGGGACACGATCGTCGCGCTGGAGAGAAGCCAAACCGTACGCATGCCGGCATGGCGAGCTTTCTCGCGCAACCGACGCTCGCGTTCATCAATGTCCGGACGGGGCAGACCCGGACCGCCAAAGATTTGCCCCCGTGGCCATTCTCGTAGAGGAAACGGAGGTCCATCAGACACAACGGTCTTTGACTTCGGGCGATGGCGATGCAACATCGGTGCGTCGAGCCGTTGTGAGTTGATGGGACCATAAACGAAGAAACGAAAGCTTCGATACGGCTTCCGCCGGAGACTGAGAACAAGACGGCGGGAAGATTGCCTGACCACGCGATGCTCCTCATTAACGTGATTTGAATTCACGGAACGATGATTGTCCTCCCGTGACTTGAGCAGCTACGCGGGAAACCAAGTCTGAAGCGTGGCTCTCAATCGGTTGAACGCAGGGTGACACATCGTGCAGGCTAATCTAGAGGCAATACCGTTTAACGAAGCATAACCACAGACTCCTTAAAGGTTTTCTTCAAGGGCGGCTGTCGTCGATGCTCGGGGCGTTTCTTCTTCCATTTCGACATCTTTCGCTTGATCACACGTGGGTTGATCCGGTTGCGGCGGTCATCGGTGCGTTCGTTTTGCATCTCCCAGAGCAACGCTTGGTACCAATCCTCAAAGGATTGCGGCGTCGAACTGTCGCACTCCGGCAACCGGCACTTGAGGATCTGGAAACAGCCTGTGAATGATAGCCGATCGGGATCGAGTTGCACCGTCTCTGCTGCCTGAAACATCAGCGACCGAATCACGAAATGACCCAGCGACAGCGCATAAATCTCCTGGATCACTCCCGCCGGCGTCTCGCTCCGCAGTTGTGCCGGCTTGGTCGCCCGCCGCGGGTCTTGATGGGTTTTCTGTTCGTCATAAACCAGTTCGTGCTCCCAGCGTTCGTGATAGAGAACGATCGATTCTTCAGCAGGGTAAAGAGTCTCATCGAAGAGATTCGTTATCAAAGTATGAACCTCGCCGTGACCGACCCGTTGGGGATCGTCCAGCGTGTAACGGATCACCCGCACCAAGAGGCCATCGCGGTCCTTCTGACGGTCGTAGGAATTCTTGTAGACTTTGGCCAAGTACGACCCGTCGGCCAACCTGACGGATCGGCCGCAAGATCAAGTTCTTGACCACCCGCGCCAGGAGTTTCACTCCCGTCGAATCCAACTGCCGCCACAGCTCGTAGCTGAAAAACCCTCGGTCCAAGAGCAAGAGCATCTCCGCGGAGAGATGACGGAGCAACGCCGCGACCATCGTCCGCTCGCCGCAGTGGATGTGCTTGACGACCATCGCGACTTCGACATGAGTACCCAACTCGACCAGACTGAGCTTGCGAACTTGGGGGAACGCCCCGTCGCCGCGCGGCCCTGCCGAGGGGCGTCCAAAAGCGGCGTCATTGGCGGGCGTGTCAGGGACGTCAAAGACGGTGCTATCGATACCCATCAAACGATACCCGCCGTAGAATGCTCCAGGCGTGGTGGGCTGGGCCAGAGGCCGGACGATCTGGGTGAAGAGGTGACGTACCGGGGCCACACCCAGCCGCTTGCGGGCGACACAAAGGCTGGAGCGATGGGGCGACTCTTCACCCTTGCGCAACCGCCGGGCATGTTTGAAGACCTGGCGAATCGGCAAATCGGTGAACAACCCCATGGCGAGCACGACCCAGAGAATGACTTCATGAGTCAACGTACACTTACGGGAGTTGACCCGTCCCGTGGCGTCGAGTGCTTGCTGGATGTGCTGGGGGTGGATAATCTGTTCCAGGCCCGCAAGTCGATCCAAAATCCGGCCCGCTTCATCGACCGGAAACGAACATCGTCCTTGATGCATGCGAGTCACAGCCTCCATGTTGCTTAGGTCGTGTAGCAAACCTAAGGTAACATGAGGCTGGGACTTGCGCCTATTTCAACGGTATTGATCTTAGAGGTGACTTTCTCGTAGAGAATAAGAGGATCTGGGTTCGCTTAAGTGCTCCATCACCTTCTCAAGCGCCTCTTTTGGGCGAAGTGGTTTTTGATTTGGATCAAGCTCGTAATGATGAGCCGCGAGCCATGATCGAATTGACTGATTCTCTTTCCAGCCCGAAGCCTCACTAATCGGATTATTCAGAGCCCCATACCCAAGAATCCACTTCAGGATCGATTACGATAGCTTTTGCATTATTCCCCCAGTGACTAGCGAGTTTGTCGTCCATTCATTCTCGAGATCGATGCTGTCTCCGGTCTCTGCCCCTGACCCTTCCCAGTCCAACATAAGCAAACCATTGTAAAATTGGCTTTTCAGCAAGGATAGTGTCTCAGGACCGCTGGTCCTCACGCCACCGTCCCGACCTGCGTGGGTCTTGATTTCGTAACTCACTTGACGAATTTTGAGAGCTTGGGGACGAGCTAGGATTCCCGTAGTGCAAAGTCCATGTTCTTGTCTGCAACCAGCACGGCAAGGTCTTTCATTGCAATTTCAACTCAGTATGCCAGAGGCCAGAAGAAGACGCCAAGGTCCGGTTTTCTTCCTTCCAGTCCTTCAGTCGTGGGTGATTGTCACCGGAAACGATGTCTGTCGCCCCGTTGGCGTCTTTGGCGAAACAAAGTATCTGATGCATGGCAGTTGATTGATGACCACTGGGCTATGGGTGGCGATTAGCACCTGGCCGTTATAGATTGAGGTCAGTGACTGAATTACCGTTTCCATTACCTTCGGGTGAATACCGTTTTCCGGCTCCTCGATCAGGAAAATACCTTGCATGTCCTGTGAGGTAGGCGGGGATCGTCAGGCGAGCAACTCGCAGCGTCCATCCGACACCAACCACGAGGGTACGCTCGCGCCATTGTCGTATTCCACCACGAGATAGCGATGCTTATCGTCCTCGCGCTCGATCGTGCGAATGTCGCGAACGTCCTCTAGGGCCGTCTTGCACGTGCTCGAGCCACGCGAGAATCGTTTACGATTCTTGCTGAGATCATTGATTACCCACGGGAGGTTCGACCCGTCCGTCTGAAACCGGTTGCCAAGGCCGGGGGGGCTCGGCTGCCGAATCTCCTGGCTGTCGAGAACGACACTCTGCACGCCTTTCTCCAGCATGTCGCGAAACCAGATGCTCACGGGGAAGCTGTTCTTGTCCGCGGGGATGTTGGCCAGGGCACTTGTGTGCGGCCCAGGCGATAGGACGGCTTGTAGGGCTTGGAGGTGTCCGGATAGTAATTGTCGTTGCCGCCTTTCCTCTTATTGATGGCGGCGCGACGTCCCTTGCCTGGTCTCAGGAAGAAAGACCCGCTTCCTGCTTGAGCTCGGGAAAAAGCAGGCGCGTTGTGGGCAGGAGTTTCTTTCGGTTCGGAACACAGCCAGAGGGTCTCGTGATTGAGCCCGATCTCATTGGACTCACGATCGAGGCCGATCTCGACCTCATAACGGACGATCAAAAGTTCTTCTTGCCTTGTCCATCACCTAGCGGATCGGATAAGAATTTCGCTTCAACCGCGGTCTTGAAGGTCGATCCCTCTCCTTTCCAGAGGAGCTTTGAGAAGTCGGCACTCCGGTTGCCGACGGCTTCGTGTACATCGCCTCGGAACCGCATCACATGGCTGGCACAGCCAGGAGATAGAGAAAAGTCGTCTTGCCGCTCGCGTTCGGCCCGACAAGCGCATGGAAACGGCCGAGCGAATGATCGGTCTGCTTGAGACTTCTGAAATGACGAGATTGAAGACGAGAAAACATCAGGGTGAACCCGAAACGTCCGTTGAATTAGAAACCTGCGAGTCGAATGCAAACCTTAGCATAACACATCGAGAGTCGCAGGCCTCGTTGCCTTGGTTCCTTTCGCACTCTGGCACCGGATCCCGGGCCAAACCGCGGTGACCAATCCCTACAATAGTCAACTCTGGAGGGTGGGCAGGTGCAGCTCAATGCGGACGATAATGCACTCTCTCGAGACGCCGAAGCTCCGATCACTTTGCCGCTAACCACCTCGACGAGACACAGGTTAGGTTTCTCAAGAGTGGTCACTAGGTCGGAAGGTTGCATGTTCGAGAGTCTTCAATGAAACCGACGGAGTAGCCTTTTCCATGTCTAGTCCGCTTCCAATCCCGTGTTCCACTACCCGTTCCCCGCCCTCGAGCACACGATTAGGCTTGTCATCAACTCGCAGGACTCTATATCCAGAAGTAGCCTTCTCCGACTTGGGCCAGGGGGGCTGTGCGGGGTATGGATGGCTCGCGTTGCGTTGGAAGGGTTCGTGTGTTCCACGACGGCAGGAGAAGCAGTAGGAAAAGAAAAGTAGAAGTTTTACTAATCGTTGCGCAACCTTGTAGGATACCGGAATACCGATTGGCAAGGATCAGCCCCAATTTACTGCGTTTTCCTGTGGCCGATGCCCGACCATGTAGAAATGCGTCGCGAAAAATCATTGCTGTCTCACTTGCGGCTTGTCTTCACGAGCTTGACGTAACTCATGAGTTGCCTGCACACCGGCAACTCATGATGTCCCGCGCGGTTTCTCAGCGTGGACAAGGCCATCTCGTAATGTTAAGACAGGCAGTCTGGCTGTATTGTCCTAAGGAGGATGATTGAGAGGGCCGTGCGCGAAGGATTCACCAGCAGAGCGGAAGCGAGGGTGAAGCCGACCGGTTCAACACAGGTCCTTTAGTGAATCACTACGGTGCCATGGCCGGCATGCCGCGCGGCTGCTCCCGCAGTATCCGGAGGCATCCGGAACGGATAGCCGAAACCCGGTCCGGAGGGCTTTGGCTCATTCCCGCTTGCCTGGTCATCGGCGTTCCGATCGCACTCAGCCCATGCCGATGCCTCCTTCGTAACCGAAGGGCAGGAATAGCGCCGCGACCGGCTCGTGCCGCCACCGACCCCGGCGGTCATCCCTCCGGTGAGGGACGATCCCGCCGATCGACGTCAACGGCATCAAGCCCCGCCCAGCGGCGTCTGGGGCAGGCGGCGGGAGATCGGCTGAGCCCCCAGCCCACCGGCGTAGCCGCCACGGTAGGGGACGAAGCCGCTGGCGTTGCCGTTGTAGGGCATGTAAGTCCCCATGCCATTGCTGTAATACTGGGTGATCGTCGCCGCGCCGTAGCCTCCCAGGGAGCGTCCGCGCCGGACATCGCCATCTGGCGCACCGTGGGGCCGCGTCGACGCCGGCGATCAGCAGAATCGAGCCCCGCAGACCAGCATGCCCGATACCATGTCGCATGACGTCTGTCCTGATTCCGGACTTGTAAGGTCCGCTTTGCGGACCTGCCTGTTTTGCACTCCGAACGGTCCGCGGAGCGGACCCTGCGTCGGGGTCGGGAGCGCTGGTGGCCGAAGGGAGTACGGGACGTCGGTACGGCGGGGCGGGGGAGGCACCTCCGGGACATCCGGCTCAGTGGGCGGGCTCTCGTTGATCCGCGACCCCACGGCCCGTTCCAGCGAGGCCAGGGCCTTGCCCAGCTCCGACTCGACCTGAGCAATCTGCAGCTCGATCTGGAGGACCTCGCGCCAGGACGTGATCAGCGTCGGGAAGTCGACGAGTTCGCGTCTCGTATCCGCTGGTGGTCGTCTCCAGCGCCTCCTTGGCCCTGGGCAAGATGCCGGTTTGAAAGTATCCGAGGATGCTTCGCTGAGCCTGAACCTGGGTGAACAGGTCCTTGATCTCCCGGTTGGTCGAGTCGCGTTCGGCCTCGTAGAGCTTGGCGTCGGCGACGGCGCGGGCCTGGGCCTCGGCCACTCCGGCATGCGAGCTTCTGCGGTAGACCGGCAGGTCAAAGCCGACGAACAGGCCGACGTTGGGCATGCCGCCGGCCGTCGGGCGACGACGGCGTTCTGCCGGGTCATGTCCATGTACGACAGCCCGACGGACATGTTGGGGTAGAACCGCTTGCGCGCCAGCTCGACGGCCCGGGCGTCGCGGGCGATCGCGGCCAGGCGGCCCTGGAGTTCGGGCCGGGTGACGACGGCCAGTCGGTAGAGCCGATCGACCTGCTCGGGGGCGTCCGCGACGGCCACCTTGGCAAGGTCCGCAAGATCGGCTTCCGGGCTCAGGTGAAGCTGCTGGGCCAGATCGGCACGGGCCGCGGCCACCCCCTGGCGGACCCGGACCAGTTCGCGGTCCAGGTCCCTGATGACCACCTCGGCCTGAAGGACGTTTTGCAGCCCCGCGTTCGTGGTCTCGTATCGCGAGCGGGTGATCCGCAGGAAGTCTTCCGCCAGCCTGCGATTGTCCAGCAAGATCTGCTCGGCCCGCTCGTTGAAGTGAAGGTCGTAGTAGGCGCGCTTGACGCTGGCGACCGCCTCGAGCTGGGCGGCGCACAGCTCCGCCAGGGCGACCTTCGCGTCCTCCTCGGCGGCCAGCCCGCGCAGCCGCAAGGTCCCGAACCAGGGAAACTGCTGCGCCAGCAGAGGTTGTACGGGTTATAGCCCATCAGCGAATACTGGGCGCTGACCGACGGGATGGGATAGATCGGTGTTCGAGATGACCGGGTTGTCCAGCGACGTGACCTGCGGGATGCGGGCCCTCAGGGCCATGACGTTGTAGCGCGCGGCCTGGACGAGGCGATTCTCGTCCAGCGCCCGGCGGATGAAGACTGTCCACCGGCTGCGGACCGAGCAGCTCCGGCGGAGTCTCCTCTGTGTCCACGACCGCGGCCATCGGCCCGTCGTGATCGACGGAGCGGCAGGCCATGATGCGCGGCAGCGTGCAAATTATGCTCAACCTTCAGCATACTCGGGAAGCCCGCCCACCTGGGCGCAGCCGATCAAGCCGATCGAGCAGGCCGCGCAGAGGACGAGGGGCCCGTGTCGAGTCATCACGCATCTCCAGGCCGAGAGGATACCGGATCAGCGCAGCCTGGGCGCGACCGCCCTCTCGATCAGGCGGGCATGATCGAATATCGGTCGTGAGGGCTTTCCGGGATTCAATCGATCGTGCGGATTCCGGGGACCGACTACTAGGATGAGCATGCCGCTCTGGGTCGATCGCGATCGATGCTCGCAAGCTGCTTCACGCGGTATGTGGAACGACTGCGGGTGCTGGCCGTCAATGCGTTCGCTCCGTGATCAGCGAGACGCATTCAACCATGACGATCCGACCTTCGGTCCCGACAGACGCGAGACTGCTGCTGGACATCTGGCTGCGATCGGTCCGCGCGACGCACCATTTCTTAACGGAGGAAGATATTCAATCGTTCATTCCACTCGTGCGTGATGTCGGCCCTGGCCGAGCTTGAAGTCTGGGTGCTGTGCTCGGAATCCGGCTTCCCCGTGGGATTCATGGGGATGTCCGGAAACAAGATCGAGGCACTGTTTCCTGGCCCCGGAGCACTTTCGCCGCGGCGGCGGCCGTCGGCTGGTGAAACATGCCCAGGAACTGAAGGGGGAGCTCACGTCGACGTGAACGAGCAGAACCCGGCGGCCCGGCTCTTTTACGAGGCCTGCGGGTTCGTCGTCGAGGGACGATCGGAACTGGACAGTAACGGGCTTCCGTTTCCGCTTTCCACATGCGTTTGAAGACGACTTTCCTCGCCGCCTCTGACAGCCGTGACGCTCTAGTCACTATGGAACCTCACAGAGCAAGAGGCGATCGGATGCTGGTCTCCTTGTGACATGCGACAGGAGGATGCGAGCCATGGTTATCGTGCCGCGGCTGCGTCGTTGCTTTCTGATCGCTGCTCGGTGCACCTGGCTCCCCTGCGATACGCCAGGGCGCAGATCAGACCGCCGCCGAGCAACCGGAGATCGGCCAGGTCGCAGTCCGCCTCCGATGCCGGTTCACGAGGTAAGGCCGGGGCAAGCTCAAGGTGACCGTCGAGGTCAGAGGCACGCTGGAGGCCTCGCGAAACGCGGACGTTTACAGCGCCGGTCGAAGGTCAGACGACCATCATCTCGCTGATCGACGAAGGCCAGCGCGTCAAGCAGGGAGAGCTTGTTTGCGAGCTGGACAGCGCGGGGCTGCGCGACCGGCTGGTCAAACCAGAAAATCGCCGAAGAGCGCGCCGGCGCGGCCTACCTGAACGCCAAGCTCGCCCGCGAGGTTGCCGAGATCGCCGTGACCGAATACGACGAGGGAGTCTACAAGCAGAGACCTCGTTTGCGATCAAGAGCCAGATTGCCGGGGCGGAGCAGCCATCCAGAAGGCGGTGGACCGGCTGGAACGGACCCGGCGCGCTCGCGATCAGATGAAAGAGGCCGCCAAGGAAGGGCCGGGCAAGGCCGCGAAGACCCCCGCCGACATCCTTGCCGAGCTGGACATCGTGGATCGTCTGGAGGCTGCCGAACGAGAGCGTTCAAGCCGAGCGCAAGGGCCTGGAGCAAGCCAGAGCCAGGCTCGATGTGCTGGAGAAGTACACACGCGACAAGACGACCAAGGCGCTGAAGGTCGAGGCCGAGCGAAGCGCACCGAGGAGCTTGCCCGCAAGGAAGCCTGGATGCTCGAGAAGAACAAGGCGGCAGAAGCTGGGAAAACAGATCGCGGCCTGCAAGATTCTCGCGCCCATCGAGGGAGTCGGTCGTCTACGCCAATGACACCGATCCGGAGAGGCAGGAGGCCTGAGATCGAGGAAGGGGCCACGGTGCGCGAGCGGCAGAAGATCCTCAGCGTCGTCGATCTGACCGCGCCGCTGCAGGTCGAACGTCAAGGTGCCCGAGTCGAAGGTGGATCGGGTCGTCCCGGGGCTGCGCGCCGCGGGTCATCGTTGATGGCGTGGCGAAGTCGCCGCTTTCGGGATCGGTCGTCGCGCGTGGCGCGTCTTCCGGATCCCCATGCCATGGCGGCCTGGGACCCCAAGGTCTACACGACCAAGGTCAAGCTCGATGAGCCTCCGCCCGTCTGCGTCCGGGTCAGACGGCTCGTGTGGAGATCATCGTCCGCGAGCTGGACGAACGTCACGATGTGTCCCCGTGCAGGCCGTGGTCCGGATCGATGGGAAGGACCGGGTTGCCGTGCGAAGGGCCGAGCGGTCGACTTCGCGTGGCGCCGGGTGATCCTCGGCGAGTCCAACGATCCAGTTCATCGAGGTCAAGGAAGGCGCTCGAGGCCGGTGAGCGCGTGGCGCTTCAAGCCCGTTGATCTGCTGACCGAGGACGCAGAAGCGACAGGCCGATCCGCAGCCCACGGCTCCCGCCGGTGCCGTCGCGACTCACCGCGCGGCCTCTGCACGACCGATGAACTGAGCCGTCGCGGTGACTCAACCTGTCTCGCCCTCTCCCGCTTCGCCGGCGAACTGGGCGCGGGGATCGACTTGGGGGCGAAGCCGAGGATGACGCGGCAGGGGGCGTTCTCGAGGACGTAGCGGGTGTTGGAGGCGAAAGCCGTGGTGTCGCCGCGGCGGTAGACGCCGCGCAGGCTCATGAAGATGGCGTCGAACTGGCCCTCGATGGCCGCGCGGACGATCTCCGGGCCGGCCTCGCCGCGGGCGACCCTGTAGGTCGACGTTGCGGCCCAGCTCGCGGGCCCGCTCGACGCCGCGCATCGATCACCTCGCTGGCCTCGGCGGCCGGATCGGCCGGGCCCTCGCCGTCGGCGTCGTCCTCGGCGACGTCGATCAGCGTGACCGCGATGGCCGGGTCGAGGAAGCTCATGACGGTGTCGAGGAAGTCGGCCGAGAGCGGGCTGCCGTCGTAGGCCAGGAGCAGCTTCTCGACGCCGTGCCAGCTCTTGCGGAGGTCGGCCAGGAGCCGGGCCGACTCGGCGGCGGCGGCGCCCGGGCTTGGGGATCTGGCTGCCGCCGGCGATGTCCAGCCGCACGTCGCGGTCCTTGCCGAGCACGCGGATCGACAGCGGCTCGGGCTTGGCCCCGCAGACGTTCAGCCAGTAGAGCGCCACCTGGTCGAGCTGGTCCTCGGGCCGGAACTTGTTCGACGGGCCCATGATCAGCTCCTGGGCGCCGATCGTCTTGGCGGTCTGGGCCAGGGCGAAGAACGGCTCGTTGGTCGGCACGATCAGCGGCTTGACCGGCTTGCCGGCGTGCTCGGCCAGGTTGACCACGGCGGTCAGGAGCTGCCGGTCGTAGTCGGTGATCGTCGGCTGAAAGTCGCCGCTCCCCTTGGGGACCACCGAGGCGGTCATGACCACGACGTCGGTCGTCTCGGGGTCGGTCTCGGCCAGGCACTTCTCGAGCATGCCCAGGTTGTACGGCGAGCGGATCGCCACCAGCTTGCGGTAGGGCTTGGTCAGGTTCAGCGAGTCCACGCTGAGCTGGTCGGCCTCGCTCTGGTTGAACTGCTCGAGATGCTCGTGCTGCTTCGGCGCCCAGGCGACGGCGATGGGCGCGCTCGCTGAGCCAGAAGACGACGATAGAAAGCCGGCCGTGAAGACGATGCCGGTGATCGTGGCCACTTCCTTGGTCAGCAGGTTGGCGATCGCGGCGACCGCCAGCACCAGGAAGATCAGCGTCATGCCCAGCGGGATGTCGTAGCGGCCGATCCGGATGTTGAACGGCACCTCGTAGTCGCGGTGGCCCGGGCGCTTGAACCGCAGCACCAGCATCGACATCGACATGAAGACGAAGCTCCAGACGACGCCGAAGGCGTAGGCCTCGCCCAGGGTCAGCACGTTGCCCCGGCTGAGCGACGATCGTGACGATCTGGAGGATCGACCACCAGGTTGATCAGCCGCGATGTCGTGCCGTACCTGGGATGCGGCTTGAGGAACCAGTCGGGCAGGACGCCGTCCTCGGAGACGCGGTTGAGCACGCCGTTGGAGCCGACGATCGCCGTGTTCACCGCCCCGGAGAGGATCAGCGAGCCGACCAGCACCACCAGCACGTTGAGCATCAGCCGGGCCCACTGCGGGCCCGACCACGTTCATCGCCAGGCCGCCGATCAGGTTGCCGCTGTACTGCGACATCCGCACGTCGTCGGGGATGATCATCACCGCGAAGAAGCTGATCAGCGAGGTGAGCAGCATGCTGTAGAGGAAGACGACGAACGCCGCGCGCTTGAAGTTCTTGAGCTTGGGGCTCTCGACCTCGCGATAGACCTGGGCCAGCGTCTCCTCGCCGCTCATCGCCAGGATCGAGTGGCCGAACGAGACGAGGATGCCGATCACGCCGATCAAGCTCCACCAGTTGCCCTGGATCGTTCTCGGGCCGGAGCGACTCGCCGAGCGAGGTCTCGCCGATGAAGCCGAGCGGGTCGACCTGCTTGCCGAACGGGTCGAGGATCGGCTTGCCCTCGAGCGTCGACCTTCCTGGAGAGATCGGGCGTGACGGGCGGAAGCTGCCGCTTCTCCGGGTCGCACGGCCATCGTGACCAGGCACCAGACGATCATGATCGACGCCCATGACGGTCGTGGCTCCCATGATCTTCAGCGCCTGGTCGCTCGACTCGTGGATGCCCTTGATGTTGACCCGCCAGAAGTAGACCGTGATCAGCGATGGCGATCAGCGCGGAGAGCCAGTTCTGGTAGCTCATCGAGCAGGCTGTTCGGGCCCAGCTCGAAGAGCTCGTTGACCAGGCCGATGATGTACTGGCCGGCGGTCGACGCCGCTGATCGGCCCGGTGAGGATGTAGTCGAAGAGCAGGGCCGAGACCGCCAGCCGGGCCAGCCCGCCGCCCATCGCCTCCTTGACGATCCGGTAGACGCCGCCGCGCACGAACATCGCGCAGCTCTCGATGTAGACGCTGCGCACCGCGTAGCTGAAGAGCATGACGGCCAGGATGAACCAGGGGGCGGCCTTGCCGATCTGCGACTCGACGATGCCGCCGATGTAGTAGGCCGTGCTGGCGATGTCGCAGAGCACGATGGCCGCCGTCCGCCAGAACGAGATGAACGTGAACATCACGCTGGTGACGACCAGCACCTGGCTGGTCGTCGGACCACGTCGTCGTGGCGTCGAGGACGGTTGAGGAGTTGGCGTGCTCATCGGGTCATTTCATCCGGATCGCCTGTTCGGGCTGTGCATCAGGCAGTCGGGCTCCCGCGAGCCAGGAACCGTGATGGGATTCGAGGTCGTAAGGAGTGAGCATCGGGCAAGGCCTGCATGGAGAGGTTCGAGACCCGGAACAAGAGCGTTCGGTCGACTGGTCACCATGGGAGTATCTCAGTCTCCCTCGTCCTTCGAGGAGCTGGCGTGGACGAAGGAATCGACTTGGGAGCGAACCCGAGGATGACGCGGCAGGGCGCATTTTCCAGAACGTAGCGCGTGTTGGAGGCGAAGGCGGTGGTGTCGCCCCGGCGATAGACGCCGCGCAGGCTCATGAACACGGCGTCGAACTGGCCGTCGACCGCCGCGCGGACAATCTGGGGGCCAGCCTCGCCGGCGGCGACCGTGGAGTCGACGATGCGCCCCAGCTCCCTGGCCCGTTCCACGCCGCGCTTGATCACCCGGCAGGCCTCCTCCAGGTCGTTGTCGGAGCCGTCGGCCTTGTCGTCCTCGGCGACATTGATCAGTGTCACCATGACGGCCGGGTCGAGGAAGCTCATGACCGTGTCGAGGAAGTCGGCGGAGAGCGGGCTGCCGTCGTAGGCCATGAGCAGCTTCTCGACGCCGTGCCAGCCCTTGCGCAGTTCCAGGAGGAGCCGGGCAGCCTCGGCGGCGGCGACTCCGGGCTTGGGAATCTGGCTGCCGCCGGCGATGTCCAGCCGGACGTCGCGATTCTCGCCGAGCACGCGGATGGACAGCGGCTCGGGCTTGGCCCCGCAGACGTTCAGCCAGTAGAGCGCGAGCTGGTCGAGCTGGTCCTCGGGACGGTACTTGTTCGAGACCCCCATGATCAGTTCCTGGGCGCCCACCGTCTTGGCGGTCTGCGCCACGGCGAAGAACGGCTCGTTGGTGGGCACGATCAGCGGTTTCACCGGCTTGCCGGCGTGCTCGGCAAGGTTGACCACCGCGGTCAGAAGCTGGCGATCGTAGTCCGTCAGCTGGGCTCGAAATCACCGCTCCCCTTGGGGACGACCGAGGCGGTCATGACCACGACTTCGGTGGTCTCGGGGTCGGTTTCGCTGAGGCACTTCTCGAGCATGCCCAGATTGTGCGGCGACCGGATCGCCACCAGCTTGCGGTAGGGGAGAGTCAGGTTCAACGTCGCGGCGTTGATCTGGTCGGCCTCGCTCTGGTTGAACTGCTCGAGGTGCTCGTGCTGCATCGGTGCCCGGCGGCGGCGGTGGGCCGCGCTCGCTGAACCAGAAGACGACGTAGAACGCGGCCGTGAAGACGATGCCCGAGATCGTGGCCACCTCCTTGGTCAGCAGGTTGGCAACCGCGGCGATCGCCAGGACCAGGAAGATCAACGTCATGCCCATCGGGACGTCGTACTGACCGATCTTGATGTTGAGCGGCACCTTGTAATCGCGCTGTCCCGGGCGCTTGAACCGCAGCACGAGCATCGACAGCGACATGAAGACGAAGCTCCAGACGACGCCGAAGGCATAGGCCTCGCCCAGCGTCAGCACGTTGCCCTGGCTGAGCACGATCGTGACGATCTGGAGGATCACCACCAGATTGATCAGCCGCGATGTCGTGCCGAACCGGGGATGCGGCTTGAGAAACCAGTCGGGAAGGACGCCGTCCTCGGAGACGCGGTTGAGCACGCCGTTGGAGCCAACGATCGACGTGTTCACCGCGCCGGAGAGGATCAGCGAAGCCGACCAGCCACCACCAGCCCGTTGAGCGCCAGCCGGGCCCACGGCGGGCCGACGACGTTCATCGCCAGGCCGCCGATCAGGTTGCTCGCTGTACTGCGACATCCTGACGTCGTCCGGGATGATCATGACGGCGAAGAAGCTGATCAGTGCTGGTCAGCATCATGCTGTAGAGGAAGACGATGAACGCCGCGCGTTTGAAGTTCTTGAGCTTGGGACTTTCCACCTCGCGGTAGACCTGCGCCAGCGTCTCCTCGCCGCTCATCGCCAGGATCGAGTGGCCGAAGGCGATCATGATGCCGATCACGCCGAGGAGGCTCCACCAGTTGCCGTTCATCCGCTCGGGCCGCAGCGACTCGCCCAGCGACGTTTCGCCGAGGAAACCCAGAGGATCCACCTGCTTGCCGAAGGGGTCGAGGATCGGCTTGCCTTCGAGATCGACCTTCTTGGAGAGGTCCGGCGTGACCGGGGGCAGATGATGCCGGGTTCTCCGGTCGAACGGCCAGCGTGATCAGGCACCAGACGATCATGATCACGCGCCATGATGGTCGTGGCGCCCATGATCTTCAGCGCCTGGTCGCTCGACTCGTGGATTCCCTTGGTGTTGACCCGCCAGAAGTAGACCGTGATCCCCACGGCGATCAGGATGGAGAGCCGGTTCTGCGACGCCATCAGAGTGCTGCCGGGTCCCAGGCCCAGTAACTCGTTGAGCAAGTCCGACGATGTACTGTCCGGCCGTCACGCGCGCTGATCGGTCCGGTGAGGATGTAGTCGAAG
This sequence comes from uncultured Planctomycetaceae bacterium, assembly GCA_963813575.1. Lineage (GTDB taxonomy): Bacteria > Planctomycetota > Planctomycetia > Isosphaerales > Isosphaeraceae > Aquisphaera. Next base: position 179 of record CAWFAF010000019.1, on the reverse strand, counting down.
AGCAAGGCCGAGACCGCGAGCAGGGCCAGCTTGCCTCCCATGGCCTCCTTGACGATCCGGTAGACGCCGCCGCGCACGAACATCGCGCAGCTCTCGATGTAGACGACTGCAAACCGCATAGCTGAAGAGCATGACCGCCAGGATGAACCAGGGGGCGGCCTTGCCGATCTGCGACTCGA
>CAWFAF010000018.1:0-17342 GCA_963813575.1 uncultured Planctomycetaceae bacterium | reverse complement strand
GTTGTGCTTTGCTGACCCACCCTACCACGATTGCCTTTCTAGCTTGCTATCGGCCCGTTGATGAAAAATACCATGCTGAACCACGGGTGAACGCGGATCAGACATCGGGAAAACGATTGGAATCATGGCATCCGAGTGATCGAGTAGAGAGGCTTGGCGTGAGACTTCTCTGATTGGTGACCCCCGTGTTCATCTGTGGCTCAATTCTCGCGTTCTCTGAATGTGGGATCTTGCCATGATCGAGAGAATCATCGAATGGTCGATTCGCAACCGCTATCTGGTGATCCTGGCGGCGCTCGCGCTGGGCGTGCTGGGCGGCCGGGCGATGATGACCATGCCGGTTGATGCGATTCCCGACCTTTCCGAGAACCAGGTGATCGTCTTCACCGACTGGATGGGCCGCAGCCCGCAGGAGATCGAGGACCAGGTCACCTATCCGCTGTCGGTCAATCTTCAAGGGCTGGCCGGCGTGAAGGTGGTGCGGTCGTCGAGCGAGTTCAACTTCTCGATGATCACGATCATCTTCGACGAGGCGACGGACTACTACTTCGCCCGCGAGCGCGTGCTGGAGCGGCTGTCGATCGCCTCGACGTTCCTGCCGCCTGGTGTGACGCCTTACCTGGCGCCGGACGCCACCGCCGTCGGCCAGATCTTCTGGTACACCGTCGAGGGCGACGGCCGCGACCTCTCCGAGCTGAGGTCGATCCAGGACTGGTACGTCCGTTACCAGTTGAACGCCGTTCCCGGGCGTGGCCGAGGTCGCCTCGGTCGGCGGCGCCGCCGCGAGTACCAGATCGACCTCGACCCGAACAAGCTCCGCGCCTACGACCTCACGCTGGGCGAGGTCTATTCGGCGGTGACGCGGTCCAACTCGGCCGTCGGCGGCCGGGTGATCCACCAGGGCAACGCCGAGTACCTGATCCGCTCGGTGGGCTGGATCGAGAACATCGACGACATCCGCGAGACGGTCGTGGCCCGCAGAGGAAACGGCACGCCCATCACCGTCGGCCAGCTCGGCACGGTCCAGCTTGGCCCGGCCTTCCGCCGCAGCGTGCTGGAGAAGGACGGCAAGGAAGTGGTCGGGGGCGTCGTCCTGATGCGATACGGCGGCAATCCGCTGGAGGTCACTCGCAAGATCAAGGAGAAGATCACGGCGCTTCAGGCCGGCCTGCCCGAGGGCGTGCGGATTGTCCCCTTCTACGACCGCACGCCGCTGATCCACCGGGCCATCGAGACCGTCAGCGGCACGGTGCGCGAGGAGCTGATCGTCTGCACGCTGGCGATCCTCGTCGTCATGGGCCACCTGGGCGGCGCCTTCGTCGTCTCGGTCACGCTGCCGATGGCGATCCTTTTCAGCTTCCTGATGATGCGGCTGGTCGGTGTCTCGTCGAACATCATGAGCCTGGCGGGCATCGCCATCAGCGTCGGCATCCTGATCGATCAGGCCGTCGTCATGGCCGAGAACGCGGCGCATCATCTGTCGCGGCGGTTCGGCCGCGAGAAGGTCCGGGGCGATACCACCGAGATCGTCATCGCCGCCTGCCGGACCGTGGGCCGGCCGATCTTCTTCTCGGTGCTGATCACGATCCTTTCGTTCCTGCCCGTCTTCGCCCTCTCGGGCCGCGAGGGGAAGCTGTTCCATCCGCTGGCATACACCAAGACGTTCGCACTCGTCGGCGTGGCCCTCCTGTCGATCACGCTCGTGCCGGCCTTGATCCCGATCTTCCTCAAGGGCCGCATCCGCTCCGAGGAAGAGAACTGGCTGGTGCGGACGATGATCGAGATCTTCAAGCCGATGCTCTCGTGGCTCATGGATCACCCGATGCTGGTGAGCTGGATGTTCCTGGTCATCGTCGGCCTGGGCTACGTGGCGTCGACCCACCTGGGGAACGAGTTCATGCCAGCGCTCGACGAGGGCTCCATCCTCGACATGCCCACCACGGTCCCTCGGGTTTCGATCACCCAGGCGGCCGATGACCTGAAGGCGCGCGACGCGATCCTGCGGACGTTTCCCGAGGTCTGGCAGGTCGTGGGCAAGGCCGGCCGCGCCGAGACGGCGACCGATCCATCCGGCCTCGACATGATCGAGACGATCATCAACCTCCGCGACCGCTCGCTCTGGCCGAAGCGAAAGCTCAGATCGAGGACGCCGCGGCGCAGGCCGAGCGTGGTCCTGGCGGCGCTGGAGTCGCGCGGATGGATCCAAGGCGTGCCGGCAAGCCCAGCGCAAGAGCCTCCGCGACGAGGTGGCCATGGCCATGGTGATCGCAAGTGGATGAGGCGCTGCGCGACCTGGCCATGCTCCGGCTGGGCGAGTTTCGTACCGGAGCTCGGCCGCGTCCCTGGTCGAGGAAGCCGTGGATAGACCTTCTGACGCCAGGTCGATCGTCGGGCCGTGCGGCGGAGCTTGACCCCGCAAGAGCGGTCGCTGACTCGTCGAGTCCCTCTCTCGCAACCTATGCCGACCGGCTGGCGACGGAGCCTCTCTTCGACGATGTCGCGGCGCTCGTCAAGGAGGCCTCGCGCCGGCTGATCGCCCTGGGCGTGCTGGCCGATCGGTCCGACCTTCTCAACCCGCCGCCGGGACCGATCGACCAGGTCCGCGAGGCCTTGGGCAGATGCTTGGCGAGGTCCCGACGGACCTCTTCACCCGAATCACGGATCGGGTCGTCGCGGCCCACGAGCAGAAGCTCAAGGAGCGAATCCGGCACCTGAACTGGGAACTCTTCGACACGGCCGTGGGCATCGCCAACTGGACGGCCATCGAGGAGCTTATGCAGGAAGAGCAAGGAACAGAGGTTCCAGGCCGAACGCCGCGACCAACGAGGAACTCCAGAAGCTGCGTGCGTCGCTCGACAAGCCCTTCGCCGAGCGGCTCTTGCTCTGGCGGAAGACCAAGAACGACCTGGTCGCCGAGATGGACTCGGCCCTTCAGGTTCCGGGCTGGGGCAACATCTTCACCCAGCCGATCATCAACCGGATCGAGATGCTCTCGACGGGCGTCCGGTCGCCGATCGGCGTGAAGATCTTCGGCGACGATCTGGGCCAGATCCAGAAGGTCAGCCAGGAGATTGCCGCGGTGCTGCGCACGGTCCCCGGCGCAGCCAATGTCGTCCCCGACCAGATCGTCGGCAAGGGCTACGTCGAGATCAAGATCGACCGCAAGAAGGCCGCGCGCTATGGCATCTCGGTCGGCGATATCCAGGACGTGGTCGAGGTGGCCATGGGGGGCAAGCCCCTGACGATGACCGTCGAGAAGCGCGAGCGCTACCCGGTGCGGGTGCGCTACGCCCGAGCCTTCCGGGATGACGTCGAGCGTCTGAAGCGAATCCTCGTCTCGTCCGGTTCGCCGATGGCCGGCGAACAGGGCGTGATGTCTGGAGGAAGCGGCGGCGGGATGGGCGGCAGCGCCGCGGCTCCCGCGACGAGCGCCCCGGCCGTTCCGCAACAGGTGCCCCTGGCCTCGGTCGCCGACGTGCACGTGGTCGAGGGGCCCTCGATGATCAAGAGCGAGAACGGCCGGCTGCGGTCCTACGTCCAGCTTGCCGTCCGCAATCGCGACGAGATCGGCTTCGTCGAGGAGGCCAAGCGGGTGCATCGATGAGAAGGTGGTGCCGAACCTCCCGACGGGCATGTACATCGAGTGGTCGGGCCAGTTCGAGCACCAGTTGCGTGCCCGGCAGACGCTGCGGATCGTCTTCCCGGCGGTCATCGGCGTGATCGTGCTGATCCTCTATCTGACCTACCACAGCATGGTCGACACGGTGCTGATGATGACCAGCGTGCTGGGTGCCCTGGCAGGCGGGGCCATCTTCCAGTGGCTTTTCGGCTTTCAACTTCAGCGTGGCCGTCTGGGTGGGCTACATCGCCTGCTTCGGCATGGCGGTGGAGACGGGCGTGGTGATGCTGGTCTACCTGCGCGAGGCCATCGACGAGCGCGGCGGGCTGGCGGCGATCGGCTCGATTGCCGAGTTGAAGCAGGCGATCCTCGAAGGCGCCGTGCACCGGCTGCAGGCCCAAGCTGCTGACCGAAGGCGCGGCGATCATCTCAATCGCCCCCATGCTCTGGGCCACGGGCGTCGGCGCCGAGGTCATCCGCCCCATGGCCGCCCCCGTGCTCGGCGGCCTCTTGATCGCCGACGAGGTCATCGACGTCTTCCTGCCGGTGCTCTACTTCGCGGTGCAGAAACGGCGATGGAGGAAGAGCCAGGGAGCGCACTCCACGGAGAGCAACGCCCGTTTCCTCGAGGTTGCCGGGGCAACGAGCTCACAGCCGACATCAACCACCTGAGTCCATGACGGATGGAACTATCCCGCGCGGCATCGAATCGGAGGCATCGACCTGTCCTCGGCGAGGCCGGCCGCGCCCAGAGAAGCCGTCTCTCGCCCGAAAAAAGTTGGAAAAACCAGGCCTCCCCGGTGCATTTTCTTGATAGGAACGGAACTTACTACCGGGAGATGCGATGGTGACAACCGACCGGGTTTCCTTGATCGGACGCGAATTCGCGAGTCTGTTCGAAGTGGGCAGCTTCGTCGGGCTCACCGATGGGCAGTTGCTGGAGCGATTTCAGGCCAGCCGCGGTGAGGTCGCGGAGCGTGCGTTCGCCACTCTGCTTCATCGCCACGGACCGATGGTATTGAGGACATGCCAGCGGATCCTCGGTGATGAGCATGACGCTCACGACGCGTTCCAGGCGACGTTTCTTGTCCTGGTTCGCAAGGGTCGATCGCTCTGGGTCCGACAATCGCTGGGGCCATGGCTGCATCGCGTGGCTTGCCGGGCGGCGAATCAGGCTCGAAAAGCACGCACGCGCCGGGAAGTCGTCGAACGGGACGCCAGGGCAGTCGGCCATGCTCTGCCTGTGCCGGATGTTTCTGCTGAAGTGCTTGCCGCCATCCACGAGGAGCTCGAGCGCCTGCCGGACCACTACCGCTCGGCGATCGTGCTCTGCGACCTGGAAGGGCGGACGTGCGAGCAAGCGGCCCAGCAGCTCGGCTGTCCGCTGGGCACCGTCGGCAGCCGGCTGTCCAGGGGCCGTGAGAAGCTACGCCACCGCCTGATCCGCCGCGGCCTGGCGCCCGCGGTGGGGGTAATGGTGGAATCGCTCACGCTTGACGGGTTCGGTGCAACCCTTTCCCGTGCTCTGGTTGCCGAGACAGTCGATCTCGCCATCCGGCTTATGGCACATGGAACTGCCGGTGTGGTCCCTGCCACGGTTGCCACCCTGGCGCACCACATCACAAGGAGAATAATCATGTCACAAATCCAAACCGCCATTGCTCTCATCGCGGTCTCTGGGGCTCTTTTGCTGGTCCCGGTGATGACCAGCAGGAGCCCGGCCGTCACGCTGCCGCCCGCGCGGGAAGGCAACGGTCAGCGGCAGAGCAAACCCGACGATGCGGCGAGACTCTCCAAGGATCGAGAAGCCGCCGACTTTGCAAAGCGGCACGAGGAATATCTGCTCGCTGAGTTCGGCAACATGCTGCCTATCATTCACCGCGATCAAGGGGCCTCCTTCACCAGTCGTGAGGCAGTCCTGTATCGGGACGGATCCGTCAAGCTCTGGACGGCGGAGAATGCGAAGAAGTCTGCCCTCCTCTCCGCCACTCGAGCCCCATCCGGGAAGTCTCCTTTCTCGATGGAGCGGGCATCGTGGTGACACGTCCGACGACTCCGTCAAGATCTGGGATGGCGCGACCGGCGCTCTTCGAAAGGAGCTTCGAGAGCAGATTGCACGTCCCCTCTTCTTCCTCCAGAACAAGGCCAGCGCCAAGCAACTTGTGACAGTTGATACGGCCGGGCCGCGTTGTGACGGCATGGGATGCCAAGACCCTTGAGCCGGCTGGCCGCTGGGAGATGAAGGGTTCCGGAAAACTCCTCGGGGCGGCGATCAGTAACGATGGTTCGATCCTCGTCACGATGGCCGAGGACCATTCGGTGACGCTCTGGAAGGCGGACACGAAGCAGGCCTTTGCCATCCTCCAGCCTCAGACCTCCTGAGCTGCGGGATTCAGATATGGAACCAAGTTCGGAGTTTCGCCTTGGCCGGCGAGCGAGTAGACAAGTTGCAGGCTGGTGCCGGGATAGGTGAACTCGCTCGCGTTGAGATGGTCTAGCAAGTGAGCGATTGCGCGGTTGGACCGCGGGTTCGACATCGGATGAACATGCACTCGCAGTACCTGCTGCTCCAGATCAGGCAGCATGTCGGCCTCGGAACGAAACAGATCGCGCAGCAGGCTGCGCATCATCCGTCCGGGCCAGCGACTCACGCACGATGGAAGCCATCGCCGTCTCGGCGCGGTAGGCGATCATCTTCACGGTGTCGACCAGCTGCTTGCGGCTGGGGGCCAACCGCTGGAACTTTTCAGCCTCGGGCAATTTGTCCCACGCGAGGTGGCTGGGCGTGGTCTTCAACTGGCTGTTGATCTCCGCCACTTCGTGTTCCAATTGCTCGATCGCTTCCACCAATTCTGCTTTCTGCTTTTCCCATTTGGCCCGCGCAGCCTCGTCGGATTCGGGGTGCAATGTCACTGCGGCAAAGCGCGCTTGCCGATGAGTGAGCTTGGACTTGACCGAGCGTTTCTGGCGGTCCAGTTCTCGCCACTGGGGGTTGACCACAGGCCGTTTGGTCTCAGGAATCTCCTCCGTGCGATACTCGTTAAGCAGGTCAATGGCAAAGTGTTCCATCATGTAGCCGAAGAAGTTTTCCTGGGACCATCGGCTGAACAGACCAGCCGCGTCCCGTCCCGCCGATCTGCCAAAAGCTGTGCTGATCAGGCTGACCTGGTGCCCACTTTGGGTCAGCTTGCGGACCTCCCGCACCCACAGCCCGCTCTTGCGGTCGCCGATCCAACTCCCCCGCTCGGCAAGTTTCAGCGAGACTTGCTCGCCGCCCGACAAAGTCGTTTCGATCTCCGCGAACTCGGCGGCCGGCCAATCGTCCTTGGGATACTTGTGGTAGGTGATGCAGGCGATGCGGTGGGTCTGCCACATCTCCTTGAAAAACTCCGGGCTGTACCCTTCGCGGTCGAACAGGATGACAAAGCGCGCACGATAGCGATCGGCCTCGAGTTCCTCCGCGGTCGGCTGGCCGGGGACATCCTTCAGGAGACGGGGCACGATGTCGCTGCGCAAGGCCTCCAAGAGGCCGTGGTCGATCGGCCGTTCAACGGCGAAGAACGGCTGGCCCAGGATGTCGTTGACCCAGTAGTCGGTAGTCCCCCGCAGACACAATCGCTGTCGGGAGACATAGCGCTTGGGCAGCGCGGTCTGGCTGCCATGATAGAGACGAACGTGCCCGTCCACATACAGGGCGCCGGCCAGTTCCGGCGCGGCCTGCAGCCAGTCTTGGGACAGTAGCCCGGCCCATTTGGAGGGACCGTCGTCGATACTCAGGGCAGCCAGCTTGCGCCGCAGACAACGGACTTCAGGAACGCGGTCCAGCCCCGAGAGCTTGCCCAACTCGCCCGGGGGCTGGTACTGCAACTGCTCCACGGCTTTGATGCGGCACAGCGCCATGTGAGCCAACAGGACAATCACGTGCAGTGTGCTGTAGTAGCCGCGCAACTGCGCCAGGCAATCGTGGAGATGTCGGAACAGGCCATTCTCCGCCAGGGCTGGCAAGGCGCACAGCACACCGCCGAAAGAGACGTCGCGACAGGTTTCAAAGCGGATCGGAGCGCCGTTCAGAAGACCGAATGCCGCCAGGACGCGCTCGTCCGGCCGGGTGCAGGCCGTGCCCATTTCCGCCGCGGCATCTGCGACGGCCCGCGTGGACTTGTCGGTGGCGGTGGGAGTTTGTGGAACTGGAGCGTTTCCTGGCGCTGACTTCCCCGGCCCAGGTAAATCTGGCTCGGTCAGTCGTCCCTGCTGGATTGCCTTTCGGAGCGTGTCGAGCTTGAGATTCAGTTGCTCGGCGACTTCTCTGCGGCTCCAACCAACCCCCAACAACTGTTGTGCTTGGGCTGTAACCCCCGATGTCATCACCGAAGCGCCGCGTGTCGCACGAGGCGTGTAGAACGCTTTCACGCCTCCATCGCGATACTTGCTGACGCTACGAATGACGCTGTTCTTCGAGACGCCGAAGACCCGAAGGATATCGACCTGGCGGCACGCGTCCTGGCAGATCAGTTGAGCGGTGAACATCTGAAAAGAGCGGCGGTCGTTCTCGGCGTGTTGAAACACCGGCTGAGCGCCGCAGAAGTAGATCCATCGATCGTTTTCACGCACGACACTGATCAAGTCGCTGACGCGCGTAGCACCGTCGGCGATGAGCGGCAATAATGCTTGGGGAATGGTACCTTCCTCCTGGTAAGTGCCAGGTGATCTGCGCAATCAAGGAGGGTACCATTTCCACTTCCCACCAAGTTATTCAGCCCTTCCAGATGAGGATTCCCCCAAGCCCCCTTTCCGCTAGCAGATAAGTCTAACAACACTCAAACCACCCCAGTCCCCAGATCAGGAGGTCTGAACTTAGGCTGATTCGATGACCCGACCGCTACCCTTCAACGACCACTTGAATGCCTCAGACTTCTCCAATGCCTCTTTAACGGTAGAGCAGAGCCTATCATGATCCTCACCCATGATGAAGATTCCCTTTAACGCAGCCCAAGGATCACCGGGGATAGTAAAGTAGTGAAAAGCCCCCGGCTCCGGTTGGAGACAGGGTGGGTCAAAAAACATCATAATTTTATCATCACCACCATATTCGATTGGCTTGTAGAGAAGCTGAGAAGCCCATAGCGGGGAGTTTGTGGGAATGACATCACAGCCATATCTCAAGATGACATCCAGCCGAGCCAACTCAACGCACCTCTTGTAGTATTCACCAATTTCGTCTCTTGGTTCCCCTATTACCTGCCATTCAAGACTGCAAAGCCCGAGTTCAACTGTGAGACCTTCCCAGGTGCCCGACCATCCCACCACGAGGACAGGAATGGGGCTATCAGCCAGCAATGAGAGCCTGGCACCTGAATTCAGAAACGCACGGATGTCTCCGCAGTCATCTGTCACTTGCTTATGCTCTTTCCATAAGTATCTCGCACATCACGCCACCGTCAGTGATGCAATCGGTGACACTTGACTGTCGGATTCGCTGACCATGCATGATAAGCATGGGATCAAATCGTTCAGGTCTCGACATACCAGGAAGTCCCATTTGCCAAAGTCGCCGAGGTTGTTCACAGCCCGCACCCACTTCTTCGCGGCTTCGTGCTTAGAGTTTACCTGCTCAGGATTGTGGACCTCGTAGCCCTTGATCTCCAGCACCACGGTCAGTCCGTTCGTCAGCCGCACGATGAAGTCCGGCTCGTAATCATGGTCCACGCCCACGTACTCGTACGTGATCGTCAGTCCCAGGTGGTCGTTGCGGGCGTAGAACGATCACGAGGTCGCTCGAGTCCAGCAGCTTAGCCGCGTCGGCTTCCCACGTCGAATGCTGGACCACCGAGTTGATGTGGCTCTTGTGCTGGGTGACGTGGGGCGCGTCGTCATGAAGTCCACGCCGGTCGTGCTGCCGATGGGCCGGTAGCGGTTCAGGATCGGCATCAGCGGCGGCTCCCCTGCGCGTTCGTCGGGGACGATGGCGTCACGGAGGCGCTCCACCATGAGCCTCATGTACTTCTCCAGCCCCAGTTCGCGGCGATCCACGCCGTTGAAATTGACCTTTCGCTGAATGTACTCCTGGACGAAGCCGAAGACCTGCGGGAACAACTGGTGGCGGGACTGGAGCCGCATCACGCGGCTCCCTTGTCGGTGTTCGCCATCGACGGAGCGAGCAGGTCGTCGATGATCTTCTGGTGATCTGGAAGAGGATCGTCTGGAAGTGGGTCGCGCCGTAGTAGGTGCGTCGCGGTCCTGCTGACGAACTCGAACGGGCACCACTCCGGCTTGCTGGGTGTCCAGGTAGCCGGCCGTCGGGCGCAGAACGTGGCGGTCGGCTCCTGGTTTCGGGTCAATCGCCAGCGGCTCGATCTTGTCCACATCGCAGCGAAGGAGGCCCTTGGTCGTCTGGAACACGTACCCTTCAACGATCGGGAACCGGATCTCCATCTCCTCCCGCTCGGGCAGCGCCCACACGCGGTTCTTCGGCTTGTCCTCCGGGGCTGGTTGATTGGTGGTCCGGCCCTTGAACGGGATCACCGAGAACGGGATGCCGTACACATCCACGTACTCTGGCTTGAGCAGCTCTCGTTGTCTTCCTCGTCCCACTCGGGCGTCGTAGTCCATCCGGCGCAGCCCGCGGCCCACCACCTGCTCGCAGAGCAACTGGCTGCCGAACGCTCGGATGCCCAGGATGTGAGTGACGTTGTTCGCGTCCCAGCCCTCAGTCAGCATCGCGACGGACACGACGCAGCGCACATGCTCGCCAGGCTGCCGGGCTTGCCGACCGTGGCAACGACCTTCCGCAGTTCCTCGGCGGCAGTCTGCTTGTTCTTGGTCGGGTCTTCGCTCTCGGCCTCGGCGAGCATCTTGGTGTCGATGCGGATGGTGTACCTTGCGCGTCGCCGTGTTGGCGAACTCCGGCAAGATCGCGCTCGTGCCCGTAGATCACCTGCTTCTTCGGCTTGTCCTTCTTGCCCTTCGGCGCTTCATCCTCGTCGCCTTCCTCGCCCTCCATCACGTCCTCGACATCTTGGAGCGTGACGACTTCGTCTTCGGTCTCGCCGCTGATCTTGCGGTAGAAGAAGTCGGCGATCTCGGTGTTGTCGCAGACCACGATCAGCACGGGCGGCACATGCTCCTGGTCCGGCGGTCGCCTGCTGGATGTACTCGAAGCGTTCCTTCCACTGGCCGGCGATCTGCTTCAGTGCCCCCTCGGCCTCCCGATAGCACGGCTCGGGCTTGGGCTTGCCGCTGCCGTACTTCTCGCTCGGCTTGCAGCGAGTTGTCGATGTTGTGCCAGAGCCGGAAGTACTTGGATCGGGGCGACCGGCCTCGTCCTTCTTGCCCGCGGTGTCCTTCACCGGCAGGCGTGGGATCTTGACGATGCCGCTCTCGATGGCGTCCACCAGGCCGAAGTCGCTGACCAGCCACGGGAACGGCTGGCCCTCCGGGATAGCCGCTGCCCTTGATGTAGAACGGCGTCGCCGACATATCCACGCAGATCGAGATGCCCGGCTTGCCCGCCGCCGAGGCAGTTGTTGATGCGGTCCAGCCCTTCGAGCCAGACACGGGCCTCGTCGCTTCCTCCTCCAGTTCGGCCTGCTTCTTCCTCAGCTCACGTCGGCTTCGCCTTCTTGCCCTTCTTGGCCGTGTCAACCTCTTCCACCTGGCATCTGGCGGCAGCCGGTCGCCAGCAGTGGTGGCCCTCGTCGTTCAGCACCATGATCGGCAGGCGGTCGTACAGGTCGCCCAGCACCCGCCGGGCGATCGTCTCGGGCGTCTCCGGCCCCTTGTTCACCACGGCGTAGCTCTTGTCGCCCTCCTTGTGCTCCGACTCCGGCGCGAAGCCGTGCCAGTTCTCGACCAGCACCTTGCCCAGCTTGAAGATGCGGGCGGAGGTTCACCGGCACGAGGTCGAACGCGGCGTAGTAGTTGTCCGGGTTCTCCGGTCGCAGCACCTGCAGCCGCTCCTTGACCGTCAGGTTCGGGCAGCAGACCAGCACGGCGTTCGGGAATTCGCTGGCTCGCTGGATTCACGCCCCGGTTGCAGAAGGCCCAGGAGATCAGCATCGCCATGACGACGGTCTTGCCGGAGCCGGTCGCCATCTTGCAGCCCAGCCGCAGCAAGGGCATGCAGGCTGGGGTCGAGCGGCGATGTCGACCAGCGTCGGGAAGAAGTCTTTCGAGGCGAGGTCGAGCCTCGACAGCAGGCGGCTTTCGCCCTTGAGCAGACGTCGCCAGGTTTTCGTCGGAAAGGGCAGAAGTTCTTGAAGCCGGTGCGGGATGACTTGCCCGGATGCGCATCTCGGCCAGGTAGATGATCGTCTCGACTGCCTCACGCTGACAGAAGAACAACCGCCGGCCCCGCTTCGGGTTGGCCCAGAAGCTGCAGCAGCTCCTTCGTGACTTTGGATGCCCCCGGTATTCGGCTTCTCGCCAGCGCCGCACGTCGTCCCGCAGCAGGTTCACCAGCGGCAGATCATCCCGCTCCTCTTCGGCAAAGAGGAGTTGCTGAGCCGAGCCTCAGACCTCCTGAGCTGCGGGATTCAGATATGGAACCAAGTTCGGAGTTTCGCCTTGGCCGGCGAGCGAGTAGACAAGTTGCAGGCTGGTGCCGGGATAGGTGAACTCGCTCGCGTTGAGATGGTCTAGCAAGTGAGCGATTGCGCGGTTGGACCGCGGGTTCGACATCGGATGAACATGCACTCGCAGTACCTGCTGCTCCAGATCAGGCAGCATGTCGGCCTCGGAACGAAACAGATCGCGCAGCAGGCTGCGCGCATCATCCGTCCGGGCCAGCGACTCACGCACGATGGAAGCCATCGCCGTCTCGGCGCGGTAGGCGATCATCTTCACGGTGTCGACCAGCTGCTTGCGGCTGGGGGCCAACCGCTGGAACTTTTCAGCCTCGGGCAATTTGTCCCACGCGAGGTGGCTGGGCGTGGTCTTCAACTGGCTGTTGATCTCCGCCACTTCGTGTTCCAATTGCTCGATCGCTTCCACCAATTCTGCTTTCTGCTTTTCCCATTTGGCCCGCGCAGCCTCGTCGGATTCGGGGTGCAATGTCACTGCGGCAAAGCGCGCTTGCCGATGAGTGAGCTTGGACTTGACCGAGCGTTTCTGGCGGTCCAGTTCTCGCCACTGGGGGTTGACCACAGGCCGTTTGGTCTCAGGAATCTCCTCCGTGCGATACTCGTTAAGCAGGTCAATGGCAAAGTGTTCCATCATGTAGCCGAAGAAGTTTTCCTGGGACCATCGGCTGAACAGACCAGCCGCGTCCCGTCCCGCCGATCTGCCAAAAGCTGTGCTGATCAGGCTGACCTGGTGCCCACTTTGGGTCAGCTTGCGGACCTCCCGCACCCACAGCCCGCTCTTGCGGTCGCCGATCCAACTCCCCCGCTCGGCAAGTTTCAGCGAGACTTGCTCGCCGCCCGACAAAGTCGTTTCGATCTCCGCGAACTCGGCGGCCGGCCAATCGTCCTTGGGATACTTGTGGTAGGTGATGCAGGCGATGCGGTGGGTCTGCCACATCTCCTTGAAAAACTCCGGGCTGTACCCTTCGCGGTCGAACAGGATGACAAAGCGCGCACGATAGCGATCGGCCTCGAGTTCCTCCGCGGTCGGCTGGCCGGGGACATCCTTCAGGAGACGGGGCACGATGTCGCTGCGCAAGGCCTCCAAGAGGCCGTGGTCGATCGGCCGTTCAACGGCGAAGAACGGCTGGCCCAGGATGTCGTTGACCCAGTAGTCGGTAGTCCCCCGCAGACACAATCGCTGTCGGGAGACATAGCGCTTGGGCAGCGCGGTCTGGCTGCCATGATAGAGACGAACGTGCCCGTCCACATACAGGGCGCCGGCCAGTTCCGGCGCGGCCTGCAGCCAGTCTTGGGACAGTAGCCCGGCCCATTTGGAGGGACCGTCGTCGATACTCAGGGCAGCCAGCTTGCGCCGCAGACAACGGACTTCAGGAACGCGGTCCAGCCCCGAGAGCTTGCCCAACTCGCCCGGGGGCTGGTACTGCAACTGCTCCACGGCTTTGATGCGGCACAGCGCCATGTGAGCCAACAGGACAATCACGTGCAGTGTGCTGTAGTAGCCGCGCAACTGCGCCAGGCAATCGTGGAGATGTCGGAACAGGCCATTCTCCGCCAGGGCTGGCAAGGCGCACAGCACACCGCCGAAAGAGACGTCGCGACAGGTTTCAAAGCGGATCGGAGCGCCGTTCAGAAGACCGAATGCCGCCAGGACGCGCTCGTCCGGCCGGGTGCAGGCCGTGCCCATTTCCGCCGCGGCATCTGCGACGGCCCGCGTGGACTTGTCGGTGGCGGTGGGAGTTTGTGGAACTGGAGCGTTTCCTGGCGCTGACTTCCCCGGCCCAGGTAAATCTGGCTCGGTCAGTCGTCCCTGCTGGATTGCCTTTCGGAGCGTGTCGAGCTTGAGATTCAGTTGCTCGGCGACTTCTCTGCGGCTCCAACCAACCCCCAACAACTGTTGTGCTTGGGCTGTAACCCCCGATGTCATCACCGAAGCGCCGCGTGTCGCACGAGGCGTGTAGAACGCTTTCACGCCTCCATCGCGATACTTGCTGACGCTACGAATGACGCTGTTCTTCGAGACGCCGAAGACCCGAAGGATATCGACCTGGCGGCACGCGTCCTGGCAGATCAGTTGAGCGGTGAACATCTGAAAAGAGCGGCGGTCGTTCTCGGCGTGTTGAAACACCGGCTGAGCGCCGCAGAAGTAGATCCATCGATCGTTTTCACGCACGACACTGATCAAGTCGCTGACGCGCGTAGCACCGTCGGCGATGAGCGGCAATAATGCTTGGGGAATGGTACCTTCCTCCTGGTAAGTGCCAGGTGATCTGCGCAATCAAGGAGGGTACCATTTCCACTTCCCACCAAGTTATTCAGCCCTTCCAGATGAGGATTCCCCCAAGCCCCCTTTCCGCTAGCAGATAAGTCTAACAACACTCAAACCACCCCAGTCCCCAGATCAGGAGGTCTGAGCCTGTTTTCTCGGTCTTGTACCAGTAGCTCGCAGGTCGGCGGAACCCGGCACGGGAGGCTGCCCCCGTGGTGGTGTCGTAGATCCAGTGGTCATGCGGCTCCTCGTAAGGGCAGCAGATCACCGGCTTATCGACGGGCTGAATTGGTAATCGTGGCGTCAGGTTGGCCATGATCTAGCACCCTGGTGTTCCAATCGGAGAACTGGAAGGTCGCAAATCCGCTTCTCATTTAACAACCCAACGTTCATTGTGATGTTTATGCACTAAGCTCATTTTTTCGTTTTTTCTGACCTCATTCATTAAGTGGACACAGCGGTCAACACTTCCTTAACTTGTAGTGAGATATTTGATGACACGGTTAAGCAACAACCGGATGTATGAGCACCAATCCTCCACTCAGTCCACCGAATGGGGTAGCACTGGGACGCTTCCTGCGTGAGCGAATGAAGGCTTTAGACTTGTCAGACTCCACGGACTGCTCACGACTGGAGGTTCGGGTTGTCCAGCAGAGGAATGGAACGTTGATCTTGACGAGATGCCTTATGCAAGGGAGCACTTTTTCAGGTAGTAGGTCGGGTGGATCGATCAGGACGAACGATGGTTTTTCGACACTTAACAATCCGTCGTAGCCGTCGCTAGGCTGGATCTTTACATAGTCGATCCAGGGCTGGAAGTAGCGAGTTAGATTGTCGGCTACTGCCGACTTTTTGTCCCATAGATGAAGTGAATAGTGGTTTATTTTCTGTTCACGAAGAAGACCGAAGACAAGGCCGACTTGATCCTGGGTAATGCGTCCCCGTGGTCACTCTTCTTCCAATAACCCCATCGAAGTAGGCTCTAAGAATTCCGATGCGCTTTCGTTCGATTCGTCCCTTCGCTGACGAGCAATCCCTGGAAGTCTGGAGAACGCACCAATCCCTTGCATCCAGGCCCCGCCCGATGGCAGCACATAACACGGGTGCCCGGTATGAGTGTCGGCGTATCGAAAGCACTCGCCTTCGGGCCAAGTGTCAAGCATATTCTTCACGACCGTGTAGAGTACGGCGTGCTTGATCAGATCGCCCTGATTTCCGACCTTGTTGGCATGATCGTAAGCCATCGTGAGCCTCTCTTTGTCATATCAACTGATGCACCTGCATGACCTCGTTCCCCGTGGGTCGATGACCTTCACCGCAACGCTCTTGTGCTTGCCCACGGGGAACGGCAGCGAGACTGTGCCAGACAGTGCCTCGAAGCGGTCGGGATCGACCACGCCCGCCGAGGGCTTTGCTGAGCTTCTCCCAGGCTGACTTGTCCGGGAAGAACGCCTGCGTGATGCAGAAGGTGCGGCCGTCGTAGTCGCCGTCGAGGAACCACGCGGCGACCTTCTGATCCTCGGTGCTGCGGATCGTGTTCGTCACCGGGTCGTAGATGTCCACGCCTTCCATGACGACCGTGTACTCGCCGCTCTTGTTCGGCCCCTTGAGCTTGGTGCGGGGCTGCCCGAAGACCGTGAAGAGCTGGCTGCCCGGCTGTTCCTTGAGCAGCCCCGCCATGCCGGGTTCACGTCGGGGCGGATGTGGGCCATGTGGATGCGGAGTCGGGGATGCTGGGCTTCCTGGATGATCGCCTGGGCCGGACCGTCGAAGCTGAACCCGGCCACCACGAGGTCGTCGTAGCCACGGCGGTTGGTCGTGCGGATCAGATCCTCGACCTGCTTGGCCGTGACGGGGCCGTACTGAGGACCGAAGGCGACCGCCACGGTCGCCTGACCTTCCGGGTCGGCGTCCGCTTCGCCCTTGTTCGCCCAGCGGCCCCTCAGCGTGGAGCCCTCCGCTGTTCCCCGCTAAGCGTTCCAGACGGCTGAAGCTCATCTCCTTGTTGTTGGGGAACCTGACGCCATCCATGCGAAGCAGGCGGATCATCTGGTCGAGGTATGTCTCGCCGTTCTTTGCCTCATTGCCACCTCGCCTGAGTCGGGAACGATTGGTCCGTGCTCCTCTGGTTCACCGCCGATCGGGCTCGTCGTCCCATGTCGGCTTCTTTCGGAAGGACTGCCTCGACGGTGAAGGGGCCGCTGACCCGCGTAATGCCCTTCACCATCTCGGGCTGATCGACGAGTTCCTCCTGCTCGGCATTGGCGGCGATGCAGGCATTGACCTCATCCATCTTGGCCCGCCACGCCTTGCGGTAGGCTTGACGGCTTCCTCAACTCCTTGGGATAATCAGGGTCGGTGTCGAAGGGGAGGTTCCAGTGTTCCCACTCTGTCCCTTCTCTGGTAGTGACCATCTACGCCGTTCGGTATCTGTGATGGATCGCTTCTCTGTACTCTTTCTTTGTCGATGAGTTTGTGCTCCAGTCGCCTTCTTTGATCGGAAGAAACCCTTTCCAGGCGCCATGTTGCAGTGATCGAGCCGCTGATCGAGCTCGATTCGTGCTTTGCGAAAACAGGGTCGAGATTGTTGTTCTGAGCGATGCTTTTGAGAGTGATGTGTGGAACACTTTGTTTACAAAACCCCCCGTTACTCCAGCACTCTCCTCACGGAGTTGATAGTAATCATATCTCGCCGTCAGAAGCCGCTGACGGGCGATTGAAACTGAGACACGGCTCGTGTCGATTGTGATCCAGCGGCGACCCCATTGTTCAGCGATTTGGGCGGTTGTGCCACTACCACAAGTCGGGTCAAGGACGAGATCGCCTGGCTCTGTCGTCATCAACAAGCAGCGTTGAACTACCTTATTGTTCGTCT
>CAWFAF010000017.1:0-6224 GCA_963813575.1 uncultured Planctomycetaceae bacterium | reverse complement strand
GGTGCGTCAGGCAAAGCTCGGTTGATCTTGTCAGTTGAAAGGTACTGACCATGGAAATTGCTCGTTCACCATGAAGCCGACTCGGCGGCGACTGGGGTGACCTCGTCGTCGGAGCCCGGGAACGCGAAGACGTCAGCCGTAGCGCAAGCGAACCCTTTCGGCCTCGAAATACTACAATGGGGATGGCCAGCCTTTCTAGTGTGGTGAAGCCCGATGCCGCCCGGGAAGCAACGAGCAGATGCAACGGGCGGGTCCTCCGGGGTGATACGGGACAGCAGGCGTCGAAAGATCAACACGGGAACCTGAGAGACCCGGCTTGGTGATCCGGGATCCGGATCAACGACGGACGGGAAACCATAACTGCCTGTCGGCCGAGTCGGGAGTCGGAGGGGGCCATAGTAGCGAGGAAGCGGGGTAATTCCCGTGGAGCGAAGGGCCCCTGCCGGACTCATGGGCCGGAAGAGGGACGGAGGACCGCTTGGGGAAACCCGATTACGGAATCACACCTCCTGCCTGAGCTGAGCTCTAGCTCTGCGGCCAAGCTGGGACACCAGTGCATGCCTCGGAGCGAACGGGTCCGGGCAAGCCGGATGAGGGAAATCTTCATGTCCGGTTTGAAGAGGGCGGAGGCGGCGGGTTACACCGCCCCTCCGCTACTCGACTAGCAGGTAGTTTTCGTTCCAGCCGCAACTGCGGCGTTTCATGGCGATGCTCGTGCGGTCGGGATGCTGTTTCAAGAGTGACAACGTGAAGCGGTTCAGCCAGGCGAAGTTCTCCCGCAAGGCCTCTTCTCGGATCCGCGACTCGTCCTCGCGATAGGTCACGTCGAGACCCAATGGCAGCTTTCTCGATGCCCCAGTGGCCCCGGACGGCGCGCGCGAGTCGCTTCACGTCCATCGCCAGGCTGCTGATGTAGTAGCGGACCTCGATCGGTCTCCTTGCCGTCGCGGACGCACAGCGACGTCACCACCCCGATCGTCTTCAGCCCCTTCCACAGCTCGAACCCCGGCAGGCTCTTCGGGCGCCGGCATTTGGAGATAGGTCCGCGTCTCTTCACGCCCATGGCCCTTCTCGTTCGTCACATGCTCCTGGGCCTCCTCCAGTCGCCCTCGAGCTGCTCGTCGATGTAGTCGATGACCGCCTGGTGCAGCGTCTCCTGGTTCCCCTTCAGCGCCAGCACGTAGTCGGCCCCGCCGTCGATGATCTCCGCCGCGATCGCCTTCTGGGTCCCCATCGCGTCGATGGTGATGATCGCCCCCTTGATGTCCACCAGCCTCAGCAGCTCGGGAATCGCCGTGATTTCGTTCGATTTCTCGTCGCAGGCCACCTGCCCCAGCGACAATCCGAATTCGCTGGCCCAGACGCTGACCGAATGCAAGGCGCCCAGGCCTTTCTTGCGATCGTGGCTCCGCCGCGCCGTCTTGCCGTCCACCGCCAGGACGGGCTGATCCACGCCGGTCGCCGCGGCCGCGTCGCGCGAGCGACTCAGCCAGTTCACAAAGCACGCCTGGAACGCAGCCGGCCGCAGGGCCATCAAGACGCGGCGGAAGACGTCCTTGCGGGGGATGCCGTTCGGCAGGTCCAGCGCCTCGGGAGGAACTCCTCCTTCAGGGCGGCCCACTCTGGCGATGGCGGTCGGCCCGCCGGCTCCGGCCAGCACCGCCATCACGGCGATGACCACCACGCTGACCAGTGGATGCTGCCGATTGACGGTGGAGCGGGGATCCTCCAGTTCCGCGAAATGCCGGACGACCTCGTCCAGGCTGATCCGCTGAATGTCCGTCATCGAGGACTCTCCGTGGGGCACCGTAGACTTGGGATTCACAGAGAGACATGTATACCATCAAACTTCTCAAGGCGCAAGCATTACATCTTATCAGGATCACCTGAAAATGTGCGCTGGCCCTGACGGACCTGGGCCGTTACCTGATTGCCTTGGTCCAGGACCGGGGACTGGAGAGCCCCCGAGCTGACCGGCGAGTGGGAACGGCGAGGCTTGCGCGAGGTGGAGCGGGGCCGCCCTGGACCCCATACGCACAACTTAAGTGGTGTATTCCAGAAGTAAAGGATTCCGAGGAGTTGGGCGAGGCTGGACTGCGCGTTGCGGTTTTGTACCTGCGCGTTGGCTCTCTGGATGACCTCGCTCAGGCGGCGAACAGCGCGACGAGTCGGTCGAGGTCGCCCAGGGCATCGGTCAGCAATGTCACCCAGTCGCAGATGATCTTTGCGGCCTTCATCAGGCTGCGTCGGCAGTCGCACCAGGTCGCCGTCAGGAGGATCCGAATGCTGCAAAACTGCGGCGATCAACCTCGCGGTACCACATCGCCATCTGTTCCGCTGGCGGAGGCGGTGGACGCGGTGTGTCTCCAGGCGGTTGTGCGATTTCCAGAGTTTGAACAGAAGTTCCACCTACCATCTGCGCGGTAGAGCACGACCACGGCTTGCCAAGAGAGCATCCGGCCTGGCAGTTGGTCACACGAAGATCGTCCCGAGTCTTGCCATTGGAGATAGTCCCGCGATGGAGTGCGGCCGCAAGTTGTTCGGGCCTTCCAGTGGACTTTCTGTCGCCGCCGGTCGGCCACTTCTTGGGGCACCCGCAGTGCGACTCAATTGGCAGGGCAGACGATGTCCCACGCCGAGCAAAACCGACAATATCCAACGGCCCTGGCCCCGTCTGCTGCCGCAGGTATTGCAGCAGGGTCAGGGACGGCCCGTGGCGTCGAAGACCAACGTCCCGTGCTGCAGCCTTGAGATCCAAAAAATCCGCCGGCCTTCGCCGATCTTGGCGAATCGCTCCAAAGCCAAGTAGCCCAGGTCGAACAACGACAGCGACCCGCTCGCTGGTACCTCCTGGGCGATGGGATCGGTCGCGTCGCTGTGGCGTCCCGGGGTAATCCGCAGTTGGAGAATCGAGCCGATGAGGAAAGTCCCACAGCAGGTGGGTCTCCAGGCCGGCCTGCCCCGAACCCGATTTGCCGCCGCACCCGGGGAACTTGTTGGCCAGTTCCTTGGGCACAGCAAGGGTGGAACTGTCGCCAATGCGAATGCTGGTGAATTGTTTCAGCAGGTTCGACGGGCTGCCATGCGTGCGCATGGCCCGGGTCACGATCTGCTCCAATACCGCCGAGCGGAGGAAGGTCACAAGCTGGGCTGTGAAACGATGTTCGATAGCCGTCGTCGTGACGTCGAGCCCCAATTGTGCGGCCGTGGATTGGAAGTCGGCGATCTTGGCATTGGGCTTTCTGAGCAGAGTCAGGACGAGCATCTGCAACAGGCTGGTCCCGGTGAATTTGCGAACACGTTGGATAGCACCTGTGGTCTGCCCGAGTTCGTTGAGTTGGGGGCCGAAGACCTGTTGCATGGTTGCGGCGACCTTGCCGACCACTTGCATCTGGGAAGCTCCTTCTTCCAGCACGGAACGTGACACAACACGTGATGGAATAGGGGCTTCCCGCTTTTCATGCTAGACCAGTTTCCTTAAGTTGTGCGTATGGGAGCGCGGCCGCCTGGACCCCCGCCGGTTCATGGCGGAGATCGTCGCGTACACCGGCGAGGTGATCCGTTGCGGCGATGCGACGTCGATGGATGAGGGGCTGCCTCGGCGACGTCCCCGGTGTCCGTCCGGCCAACCCCATCCTTGACAGCACGGGGGTCGTTAAGCGGCGACTGCGTTCAGGGCCGCGTGATCGCCCGACACGGGGCACACGGGCGCGGTCGCGGTCGACCTTGACCGGGACGGTTGCACCATCGGCCAGCTCAGTCGGCGTGGTCGCCGTCGACCATTGCGGCTGCCTTGCGCATTGCCTGCCAGCGGTCCGGCAGAAACTCCTCGATCCGGCGGGCGGGATGCGTGCTGACGCGCCTCAGCACGTCGGTCAGGTAGGCAAGCGGGTCGATCTTCAGGTTCTTGCACGTCGTGCACAGGCTCATCAGGATTGCCGCTGTCTTGCCCCCCGCCTTGCTGCCGGCAAAGAGCCAGTTCTTCCGGCCAATGGCTACCGGCTTCAGTGCCCGCTCGCTGGCCCCGTTGTCGATCTCCAGGAAGCCCGCCTCCAGGTAGCGCTCCAGAGCCCCCCAGTGATTCTGCGCGTAGCCGATCGCCTCGCCAATTGGACTCTTGGGCAAGACCTTCTGCTGTTCCTCGTGGTCCAACCACTCCTTCAGCTTGGTCAGGATCGGCCGCGATCTCTCCTGACGCAGCGCGTGACGTTGCGCGTCGTCCAGTTTCTTTCCTTGGCCTCTTCCTCGAGGTCGTACAGCAGGCTGATCCACGCCAAGGCCTGGTGTGCCCGCGGGGGATCGGTCGTTCTGGCTTCGTAGAACTTCCGCCGAGCGTGCATCCAGCAGCCGACTTCGCGGATCTTGCCGTCGGTGAAGAGGCAGTCATATCCTGAATACGCGTCGGCCTGCAGATAGCCCTGATATCCCTTGAGCATCTCCTGAGGTCCGTCGCCGCTGCGATCCTCGGTGAAGTGATACACCGTGTAGGGATGGTCTCGATCTCCCAGGTAGTCCCACAGTCGGCCCACGAATCGGCCCAGCACCGGGTCCAGCACTGTCACTGGCGTGTCATCGGTCTGGATCACTTTCGACTGGAGAATCAGCCGGTGCATGGCCTTCCAGATCGGCTCCAGCAAGTCGGCACAGACGGCCATCCAGTCACATGTCGTCTGCCGGGGCAGTTCCACCCCGTGGCGTCGAAAGATCCCTTCCTGGCGGTAGAGTGGTAGGTGATCGGCGTACTTGCTGACAGCCACTTGGGCCATGAGCCCCGGCCCGGGAAGCCCCTTCTCGATCGGCTCGGGGAGCCGCTCGGCGATGATGATGTTTCCCTCGCAGCCTTGCAGGCATACTTGGGCCGCACATGCTGAATCACGATCAAGCTGGCCGGCACGTACTCGAGTTGCTCGCGGATCTCCTCGCCAATCCTGGTCCGCACGGTGCCGCAGTCGGGACAAGGAAGTTGCTCGGCGGGGACGTCGTGGAGTTCGCGCTTGCGCGGCAGATGAGCGGGCAGTGGCTTGCGGCCGTGCCCATTCTTCTTGGGTGGGCTCGACGGAGCCGGAGTTGGCGGCGTGTCGGTCGGCGGCGAGGCTTCCGGTGTCGTGGTTTCCCCGGCCGCCAGGATCTCGCGGGCGAAGAGCAAGAGTTGAGCGGGGTCGAGCTTCTCGGTCTTGCGGCCATACCGCTGACGCAAGAGTTGTTCGAGCTGGTGCTGGATTTTGTCGATGAGATGCGTCTGCTCGGCGAGCGTCTCCACCAGCTCGCGGATCAGCTGTGGCAGTGGCCAGATCGCGAGGAAGTTCGCCGGGCGTGGTCGTCATGCCATGATTACGGCTCGACCCCGTCGGTGTGACTAGATATTCTCAATGAATTATAGGATGTGATCTCCGTTTCAAGCAGGTATCACAGTCGCGGCAACACGAACCGCGTTTGCCTGCGTGCCCGGCTCAGATCGATGCCCTCAAGGATGGCGGCCATTTCGGCAGGCGTGACTTCGATGCGTCGCCCTTGGGTTCGGGGAAGCGGAACACTCCTCGCTCCAGTCGCTTTGCCCAGATCGCCAGACCGTCTCGATCCCAGTAGAGGATCTTCAGCCGATCCCCCCGGCGATTCCGGAACACGAAGAGATGACCGGAGAGTGGATCCTGGCCGAGAGGAGGTGGTCAAGGCGGCCAGACCGTCGAACCCGCGACGCATGTCGGCCGGAGCGCTGGCCAGGAAAATGCGGACGGTGGGAGGGAAGTTGATCACGACCGCTGCTCCAGGACATCGAGGAGTTGGTGGAGCGTGGCCGGATCGAAGCCGCGGGAACGCGGAGGTGGCAGTGGTCGCTGAGGACCAGTTCCAGGGGAGTCGGGGGCCGGTCGACTTGAGGAGCCTTGGTGGGCACCAGGGCTGGGAGCGGACATGGACCGGCAGGAAAGCGGGCGGATGGCTTGGATCGTGCTGAGGAAGAGGTGGGGACGATGCGGTCCGGTGCGAGGTCGACGAGGAGGAAGCCCGGGTCGAAGGCGATAGAGCCAATCGCGGAAGGAATGGACGGAGATGTGGCGGACCTGGCAGAACTGGACGTGGGTCAGTCCGGACTGGCGGAAGTCGGCGAGGACAGCCGACCAGTAGACCTCGCGAGACGACTGAGCCATGGCGGGGCCTCCGGGAATCAGGAACCGGCCCCATCCTGACGAGCCCCGCCATTTTGAAGATGCGGTTCACCGGACGGA
>CAWFAF010000016.1:0-92469 GCA_963813575.1 uncultured Planctomycetaceae bacterium | reverse complement strand
CCGGGGCGATGTTCTTGACGCGCGATTACGGCCATCATGGCTGATTCATGGTAGATTTTGCTGCGGCGCGGCCGCCGGCGGGTGGTTCTTCAAACCCCAGGCCCTGCCTGCCTTATACCATCGCTTCAGCCTCTTCTTTACGAACCAGTAGTGCAATTGAAGATGGCCGGGCGACCAAAAAAAGTGGGGTCGAGGCGGCAGGCCTCGCGGAGCTGATTTCGACACGAATCGTAGTCACCGCTGCTCAGCATCTGTATTGCAGTGAGCCTCGCCCAATCGGCGAAGAAGTGCCGTGACTGCTGGATCCAGGCTGCGGCTTCGGGGGATGGTAGATACTTTGCGCTCAGATCGATGGCACGGCCAATGTCGGCGATGTTGGCGCCGGTTTTGACGAGGCGAGAGGTGTCATTTCCCTCGAACATTCTATAGCAAGCAAGGATCGTCGGCTCATAGGCAACGGACTGGTAGAGGGCGGCCCGCTTCCATAGGTCCCAATCAGCGGCATGGATGAGCTGCGAGTGGAACCCACCCACGGCCTCGATGAGCGATCTTCTGAGCACGACCGCGGCGAACTGCGTCCAATTCTGCACAACGATGGCGGGAAGGGCGCCCGGCGCGATGCCCACGTTGCGCTGCATGACCGAGCAGACCGAGCACCACACGCCTTTTTCGTCGATCGTCGCATACCGGCACATGGCCAATCCGGCCCCCGGGTTTCGGTCTAGTAGCTCTTCCATGCGCTCGTAGTACCCCGGCAGAACGAGGTCGTCGCCATGAAGAACCTGGACGAGGTGCCCTCGGGACCGGGCGAGGCAGGCATTGAAGTTGGCCGTTGCTCCGACATTCTGCGGATGGCGGTAAAACGCGACTCGCCCCTGGCCCAGCTCGCGGACGACCACCTCGGGATCATCCTTGGTGGAGGCGTCGTCCATCACCTCGATCTGCATCACGTCTGGCCCAGGGTCCTGGGTGAGCACGCCCTTCAAGGTCTCGCGGAGCCAGACCGCGCAGTTGTGGGTCGGGATCATCACCGACCACTTGGGCCGGTGTACCCCGTCGGGCACGGGATCGATCTCTGGATAGCCCAACTGCCGAAATTGATCAAGCATCGGTTCAGTCTCCTTGGAAGCTGGCACCGGCATAGAAGCCGTCTTTAATCGAGTCAGCGATCCCCTGGAAGATCCAGCGCGTAACGGCCGACCATGTAGATATCGTGTTGCTGGAGCAACCGCATCGCCTGCGCTTTCCAGCTCGATCCAGGCCACTCCCAGGTGTAGGCCACATCAATCCAGGTCGGGTCCACGACCTCGGCTCGTTTGATGTAGCCCCAGTCGGTCAATTCGGCGACGACGGCCCTGGAATAACGCGCGACTTCCTCGTCGGTGGGCTCTTTCCGCCCGGGTAGGCGCGTTCGATATAGATGCTGACGGCGCTGGCATCCTTCCGCGCCGAGAGTGGTAGGAACGATGAGTCGACGTTCGAGTAGAACCCCACTCGATGCAGGCCGCTCTTGGCGTCCGGGTTGTAGAGCCAGTGGTGGGGTGGACACTTCGGGCCCTTGATGGCGCCGATGTTCAGCACCAAGACCGATGTGTAAGGATCAGGTTGGGCATCGACAGACAACCCGGCCATCTCCAGCGTCTTGTTCAGCGGCAACGTGCAGATCTGCAGATCGTAGCTCTGGGTATCGCCGTCGGCGAATGTCACGGTCTTCCGCGTGGGATCGATCTTGACCACCCGCTTGCCGAACCGGAGGTCGCAACGAGAGGCCATTGCCTGGGCCAGCGCGTTGAGCCCTTGGGCCGGATAGGCGAACGATACGTTGTAGCCAACTGCGTCAGCCCCATCAAAGGCTCCTCGGATTGCCTGGGGCAGGCTGACCGGTGACTTGTACGCATCCTGGGGCGTGATCGTCTCGTACAGCCCGGCCGTGTAAAGCTGGTGGAATGGGAAGAAAAACTTCTCACATAGGGTTGGGCCGAAGTACTGGTGCTGCCAGTCCTTCATCGTGCTAAACGGACCTCCCCCCCGGGACATCTCGACCAAAGCCTTGCACGCGACTTCGGGAGGAAGGGCCTTGAGGTTATTCTGAATCGGGTAATCGACGTAGAGGTCGTCTTCACAGAAGTAAACGGCCGAGAGGCGGTTATAGCGCTTGGCGGGAACTAGCCGGTCGATGAACCTCAGAATGGTCGGGTCGCCGCCAAAGATCCAGTGTCCACCGCCGATCTCAAAGCGGTAGGCTTCGCCATCCTCTGGTGCGGTGCGAAGGCGCTTGGTTTGCCCCGGCCGGACGTAGTAAGACGAGCAAATGCCGCCAGGCTCCGCGCTGGCCTCGAAGACCGGACAACCAGACGTCATACCAGCGGCCAGGCCCGTCATGCCGCCACCCAGGATAATTGTCATGATTGATTAGCATTCAAAAGTTAATGGATCTAAGCACACTCGCGGAGGCTGTTCGCCGCATGCCAACGACCAATTCAGAACGCTTAACCGGAGACTGCCATGCTCAAGCTATCGATCTGTTTCTTGTTCCATTCGGCGGCGAAAGTGTAAGCGTCATTCTTTTTTCGGGTGAGCTCCCGCGGGTCTAGAAGTAGGCTGACGATCGCCGACACAAACTCATCATTCGACTGGACAACTACGATTGACTGGCCAACGGCGTCCTGCAACCCTCGCGCCAGACGCGAAGGAAATGAGCGGAAGGCTGTGGCCCAGCGCCTCGATCGATTTTATGCACATTCCTGAACCCCACTGCACCGGGTTGACTGCCAGATCAGCCGCGGCATAAGCCGCGCTCAGGTCCTCAAGAACGCCGAATTTGGTACAGTCTAGTTCCTCGGGTAACGCTAAGCAGATCGACCCGGCTACCAAGAGCTCCACATCGGGAATGTGCTGTTTGACTCTGGGCAAAATGTTGTTGATGAAGCTGGCAAGGCCCTCGATGTTTGGGGCCCATGGCGATCCGACAAATAGAAGCTTGTTTCGTACTCCGTTTTCGACTGGTGGCATCATCTTGGGAAGGATATGTCCAACGTTGACGATCGGTTTGGACGTCAACGATCGGAATGTGTCCCGATCGGCATCTGAAATCGTAATGACGACGTCGGACCGCTCAAGGCCCTTTTTCTCATCGGAGGTCGACAGCGAGACCGATCCCCAAGGCCAAAACGACGACAGAGGTACCTTGGCATTCTGGAACTCCACGTAGCGGTTCGAGAGGACGTCGATCGTGTCGACGATCTTCCGAACGCTCCCATCGAATAGCTCGAGGCAACGCGACCAAACGACATATTCGGCGATGACGACGTCATAATGGTTGCGCTCGTGGAGATCGCTGACGATCGCGTCGATACGTCGATCGTACCAATAATCGAGTGGGCGATTCTTAAACCTGTGATCCTTGAGCTTTTCTTGAAGGGCTCGAAGACGAAGCCTCCGCGCAATCCTGAAGGGGTACGATGGCTTCGGGTACTGATATGCCGTCTCGATGAACGATTCACCCCAACTTTCCAGCAATGCGCTGTCGCGGTCCGCATGCTGAAACGGAGAGTAGACGAACGTGACCTTGTGGCCCAACGTCTTCAATACTTGGGTCATCGTTGCCACACGTTGCGTGTTGCCCGACGTGCGGGACACTGGCACGATAGGTGAGACGAAAAGGATGTTTTTCATAGATGCTCACTGAGTTTTTCTGGAGAGCAGGGCGAGTTCTTCATCGAATGACGTTCGCTCGAGTACTTCAAGTTGTCCACCGCGGGTCGCGTTCTTGATCCACCCTCCCCGCTGCCGAAGATACTTGTCACTAAAGGAGAACATTTCTTCGATCATCGCGGTGGCCGGAGGGCACCAAGCCTTTCCGGAACGATAGTTAGGGATAAAGTGGTTGTCGTCGCCGCGAGCGCGGTCGATCGTCGAAATCGAACAGCCCAAGGCTTGGGACAACTCGGCCTTGCTGCGACCCTCTGCCGATTGGAGGATGATCGTGACGTTGCGAAAGACGACGGCCTGCCTGTTATCGGAGCGAAGTCGTTCCAACAACTCCCGCTCCGTGCTGTTCAGGATGAAGTACGTCATGCCCCCGCTCCGTTGCGGGCTCAAAGTCAGAATCGGGCCCCAGCATTGCAATTGCCTTGCCTTATGTCATCCCTTTTGCGGGGTTACTTAGATGTATGAGCCGACGAAGGTTGGATACCGATTGGTGACGATGATGACCTGGCCGGCGCTCTGGGAGACGATTTCCTCGTGCGTCTGGACAGTGCAGAATTCGGCAATCGGATCGCCGTCGCTATCGATCGCCAAGATCCGACAACCAACGACCACGACCACGACCACGACCACGACCTGGGGATGCGCGTTGAGAAAATCGAGCTGTCGCGCTAACCGTTCAGGCATTGCAATGTCGTCGGCGTGCATCTGCGCGATAACATTGCTCCGAGCCTCGGCCATCGTTTCGTTGAGACGAACGACTAAACCGGCATTGGGCTCGTTTCATAGCCGGACGCGCGTCCTGCGCTGATAGTGCTCGAGGATTGCCGGCGATCGATCGGTTGATCCGTCGTCGATGATAATAAACTCGAAGTTGCAACAAGTCTGGGCCAGTATGCTCTCAACCGCCTCGGCGACGTATCGCTCGGCGTTATAAACCGGCATGCAGACACTGATTAAGGGCGGATCGGTGTCAACGGAGTAAGGTTCACGCGCAGCTCGGGGGACCACGACGCATGAAAATGTAATAGATCGACATCGGGACCGGGGCGATGTTCTTGACACGCGATTACGGCCATCATGGCTGATTCATGGTAGATTTTGCGCCGGCGCGGCCGCCGGCGGGTGGTTCTTCAAACCCCAGGCCCTGCCTGCCTTATACCATCGCTTCAGCCTCTTCTTTACGAACCAGTAGTGCAATTGAAGATGGCCGGGTGACCAAAAAAAAGTGGGGTCGAGGCGGCAGGCCTCGCGGAGCTGATTTCGACACGAATCGTAGTCACCGCTGCTCAGCATCTGTATTGCAGTGAGCCTCGCCCAATCGGCGAAGAAGTGCCGTGACTGCTGGATCCAGGCTGCGGCTTCGGGGGATGGTAGATACTTTGCGCTCAGATCGATGGCACGGCCAATGTCGGCGATGTTGGCGCCGGTTTTGACGAGGCGAGAGGTGTCATTTCCCTCGAACATTCTATAGCAAGCAAGGATCGTCGGCTCATAGGCAACGGACTGGTAGAGGGCGGCCCGCTTCCATAGGTCCCAATCAGCGGCATGGATGAGCTGCGAGTGGAACCCACCCACGGCCTCGATGAGCGATCTTCTGAGCACGACCGCGGCGAACTGCGTCCAATTCTGCACAACGATGGCGGGAAGGGCGCCCGGCGCGATGCCCACGTCGCGCTGCATGACCGAGCAGACCGAGCACCACACGCCTTTTTCGTCGATCGTCGCATACCGGCACATGGCCAATCCGGCCCCCGGGTTTCGGTCTAGTAGCTCTTCCATGCGCTCGTAGTACCCCGGCAGAACGAGGTCGTCGCCATGAAGAACCTGGACGAGGTGCCCTCGGGACCGGGCGAGGCAGGCATTGAAGTTGGCCGTTGCTCCGACATTCTGCGGATGGCGGTAAAACGCGACTCGCCCCTGGCCCAGCTCGCGGACAACCGCCTCGGGGTCATCTTTGGTCGAGGCGTCGTCCATGACTTCGATCTGCATCACGTCTGACCCAGGGTCCTGCGCGAGCACGCCCTTCAAGGTTTCGCGGAGCCAGACCTGCGCAGTTGTGGGTCGGGATCATTACCGACCACTTGGGCCGGTGTACCCCGTCGGGCACGGGGTCGATCTCTGGATAGCCCAACTGCCGAAATTGATCAAGCATCGGTTCGGTCTCCTCGAAAGCTGGCACCGGCATAGAAGCCGTCTTTAATCGAGTCAGCGATCCCCTGGAAGATCCAGGCGCGTAACGGCCGACCATGTAGATATCGTGTTGCTGGAGCAACCGCATCGCCTGCGCTTTCCAGCTCGATCCAGGCCACTCCCAGGTGTAGGCCACATCAATCCAGGTCGGGTCCACGACCTCGGCTCGTTTGATGTAGCCCCAGTCGGTCAACTCGGCGACGACGGCCTTGGAATAGCGCGCGACTTCCTCGTCGGTGGGCTTGTTGCCGCCCGGGTAGGCGCGTTCGATATAAATGCTGACGGCACTCGCATCCTTCCGTGCCGAGAGCGGAAGGAACGATGAGTCGACGTTGGAGTAGAACCCCACTCGATGCAATCCACTCTTGGCGTCCGGGTTGTAGAGCCAGTGGTGAGGTGGACATTTCGGCCCCTTGATGGCGCCGATATTCAGCACCAAGACCGACGTGTAAGGGTCGGGTTGGGCATCGACAGACAAGCCGGCCATCTCTAGCGTCTTATTCAGCGGCAACGTGCAGATCTGCAGATCGTAGCTCTGGGTATCGCCGTCGGCGAATGTCGCGGTCTTCCGCGCGGGATCGATTTTGACCACCCGCTTGCCGAACCGGAGGTCGCAACGAGAGGCCATTGCCTGGGCGAGCGCGTTGAGCCCTTGGGCCGGATAGGCGAACGATACGTTGTAGCCAACTGCGTCGGCCCCATCAAAGGCTCCTCGGATTGCCTGGGGGAGGCTGACCGGTGACTTGTACGCATCCTGGGGCGCGATCGTCTCGTATAGCCCGGCTGTGTAGAGCTGGTGGAATGGGAAGAAAAACTTCTCGCACAGGGTTGGGCCGAAGTACTGGAGCTGCCAGTCCTTCATTGTGCGAAACGGACCACCGCCGCGCGACATCTCGACCAAGGCCTTACACGCGACTTCGGGAGGAAGGGCCTTGAGGTTATTCTGAATCGGGTAATCGACGTAGAGGTCGTCTTCACAGAAGTAAACGGCCGAGAGGCGGTTGTAGCGCTTGGCGGGAACTAACCGGTCGATGAATTTCAGAATGGTCGGGTCACCGCCAAAGATCCAGTGTCCGCCGCCAATCTCGAAGCGGTAGGCTTCGCCATCCTCCGGTGCGGTGTGAAGTCGTTTGGTTTGCCCCGGCCGGACGTAATAAGACGAGCAAATGCCACCGGGCTCCGCGCTGGCCTCGAAGACCGGACAACCAGATGTCATACCAGCGGCCAGGCCTGTCATACCGCCGCCCAGGATAATGGTCATGATTGATTGAGCAACTCCAAAGATTGAAAACAGGTCGGTATATGTTCCGCCCGCCACAGTCGCTTTTCGAAGCCGTCCCAGACCTGAGACCGCAATTGACGAAAAGGTTCCAGGTTCGGACGATAATGTCCTTGATTACGATGTTGCTAAGTTATGTTTTAATTACAATACCTTGTCCAGTAGACAGCACGAATGGTCTTTCGGGCTTGTCGGAGCACTCTTCACGAATTGCTTCGACACTCTGGGCTGACTCTCAATCCAAAGGCGATCAACTTAAACTTGATGGAAACGTCGCTCGCCTTTCAGTACGCCGATGCCTTGTGGGATCAGGTCAAAACACCTAACCGGAGACGGCCACGCTCAAATTATTGATCTGTTTCCTATTCCATTCGCAGGCGAAAGCGTGAGCTTCTTTCCTTTTTCTGGCGAGCGCTTGCGGGTCTCGTAACAGGCCAACGATCGAGGAGGCAAACTCGTCATTCGACTGGACAACGACGATTGACTGGCCGACGGCCTCTTGCAGCGCTCTCGCTCCAGAGGCGAACGAAACGAGCGGGAGGCTGTGTCCCAATGCCTCGATGGATTTTATGCACATTCCTGAACCCCACCGTACGGGGTTGATGGCCATATCGGCCGCGGCGTAAGCCTCGCCCAGATCGTCGAGAATACCCAATTTGGTGCATTCCAAATCATCAGGGAGGTTAAAGCAGATGGATCCCGCTACCAAGAGTTCCACATCCGAGATCTCTTGTCTAACTTTCGGCAAGATCTCGTTAATGAACGACGTAAGGCCTTCGATATTTGGAGCCCATGGCGATCCGACGAATAAAAGTCTATTTCGTCCTCCATTTTCAACTGGTGGGATTATTTTGGGCAGGATGTGACCCACGGTGATGATCGGCCTGGAAGTGACCGATCGGAAGTTATCCCTATCGTCATCCGAAATAGTGAGGACGATGTCGGAACGATCGAGCCCCTTTCCCTCGTCGGCAGGCGACAGCGAGACCGATCCCCAAGGCCAAAACGACGGAGGTGCCTTGGCGTTCTGGAACTCCTTATAGCGGTTCGAGAGAACGTCGATGGTGTCCACGATTTTCCGAACGCTCCCATTGAACAGCTCGAGGCAACGCGACCAAACGACATATTCGGCGATGACGACATCATAATGGTGGCGTTCGTGGAGATCGCTGACGACCGCGTCGATACGTCGATCGTACCAATAATCGATTGGACGATTCTTGAATCGTTCGTCCTTGAGTTTTTCCTGCAGTGACCTGAGATGCAGCTTCCGAGCCACCCTGAAGGGGAGCGATGGTTTCGGAGGCTGATATGCCGTTTCGATTAAATTGTCACCCCACTCCTCGATCAGTGCCTTATCCAGATAACAGGCCTGGAATGGCGAGTAGACGAACGTGACCTTGTGTCCCAACGTCTTCAATACCTGGGTCATCGTTGCCACACGGTGCGTGTTGCCCGATGTGCCGGACACTGGCACGATAGGCGAGACGAAGAGGATGTTTTTCATAGATGCTCACTGAGTTGTCCTGGAGAGCAGGGCGAGTTCTTCATCGAATGACGTTCGCTCGACTACTTCGAGTTGTCCACCGCGGGTCGCGTTCTTGATCCACCCGCCCCGCTGCCGAAGATACTTGTCACTAAAGGTGAACATCTCTTCGATCACCGCGATGTCCGGAGGGCACCAAGCCTTTCCGGAGCGATAGTTAGGGATAAAGTGGTTGTCGTCTCCGTGGGCGCTTCGGAAGTGATCCGCAGCGGTGGGATCAACGGTCGCGCCGAATCGGAAGTGACCCACAGCGGCGGGATCGATGGTCATCTTGAAGCTGTGGTCGACGCCATAGAGTAGGAACTTGCGGATCCCCATGTGATAGCCAAGCTGGATGGCAGCGCCGAGTGTGGACCCCCCCATATAGACGTGACTGTACACGTTGGTCGAAAAGGCCGACGGATCGTGCCGGAACCAGCACCAGATGTAAGCCCCGGGGATTTCCCGCCAGA
Source organism: uncultured Planctomycetaceae bacterium (assembly GCA_963813575.1). GTDB lineage: Bacteria > Planctomycetota > Planctomycetia > Isosphaerales > Isosphaeraceae > Aquisphaera. The sequence continues at coordinate 83,291 of CAWFAF010000016.1, read as the reverse complement.
CGGGGTAGCGGTGGATGAGGAACACCTGTCCCTCACTCTGGGAGACGATCTCCGGGCCGAAGTCGGCGATCATTTGGTCGTCGGCCGAGAGTGTGTAGGTCGGGCGGAATGAGGTCACGGAGTAAGCCAGGTAGAACCGATTAAAGCAGAAGGTGACCTGCCCGGTCAACCGCTCGAGATCCTCGGTCCGAACACTCGGCCCGTTGCCGATCAAAAATCCGATTCGCCCGTGGTGGCAGTTCGCGAACCGTCGTAGCTGCCGATTGTTGGCGTTGATCGGCCAGCCGCGCTCGATCATCCAGGGCATGATTCGTGGATTGATGGCATCGAGCGTGCGCCGGCCCAAATGCCTCATGCACTTCGTGACGCTGGCCTGGGGCCGCGGATTCGTCGCATGGGATGCTGTACTTGTCGTCATCGCATATTCCTCGAGGGTCATCATGCCTCCGCGGAGCCGTTGTCGCGGTTGATGCCCAGGCCACGGAGAAGGTTGGCAATCGTGTTCCGGTTCACGTAGTCGTTGGCGCTCTTGAGGTTGTTGGCGTTATGGCTGCCTAATACAACCTGATCGAGCCCGATCAGCAAGCTGTCTGCAGAGCAGCGGTTCCGATTCATACACGTCCAAGGCAGCGCCGGCGATTCGCCGCGCTCAAGCGCCTCGATCAAGGCGGGCTCATGGACCAGTGGGCCGCGTGCCATGTTGATCAGAAACGCGGTCGGCTTCATCCGCGACAGCGCGTCGGCATTGATTATATGCCGGTTTTCGGTCGTCAAGTTGCAAGCCAGACAAAGATAGTCAGCCTTCTCGATGACCTGGCCGAGCGGGGCAATCACCACTCCGTCTTCCGGTGCGACATCCGTGCGGGCTTCGCTGGCCGTTATTCGCATGCCGAAAGGGATTGCCCGCCGCGCGATGCCACGTCCAATGGCCCCAAGCCCGACCAGACCCAAGACCTTGTCCATCAAGCCCTCCCCCTCGGGCTTGGGCCAGCCACCGGCTCGCACCCGACGGTCGATCGTCCCCAGATGACGCCCGAGCATCAGCATATAGCCCAGTGCCACCTCGGCCACCGCCTCGCCGAACGCCCCCGGCGAGTTGTATACACGAATGCCCAGCCGCCGGGCTGCCTCCAGGTTGATTGAGTCGAGCCCGACTCCCCACTTACTAATCACCTTCATCCGTGGTAGCCCCGCTTCCAGCACCCGAGCCGTAAGCTCGTCGTCACCGGCGATCATCCCGTCGTACCCACCCAGGATCGGCAGCAGTTCCTCCTCGGTCAGGAATTGCTTGACAGGGTACATGTCGAATGAGACCCCCGCCGCCGCGAGGTCGTCGGCGAAGAGGTGAGCGTCGCGCTGCATGATCAGGTTCGTGACGAGCACTTTCTTGTCGGCCGCCACCGTTATGCCCCCTCGACCAGCGGCATCAAGGCCTCGGCTAGTTGCAGGTCGGCTTCGGTCTTGATCACGTGCCCCGCTACCCGATCAACCGGGTAGTAACCCACCTTGCCGGCGTAGGTGGCACATCGTTTCGCCTCGAAGGCCGTGACGTACGTCGACGGCCGCCAGCCAGTGATGCTCCAGGTGATCCGCTGGATCGGCCGCAAGTCTTGCGAGTTGGTCTTCTCGTCGTACGCGAAATTGATCGGGCGTCCGTCCAGTGCGCATTCGATCAACTCGGGAACGAAGCTCAGGACGGCGTCGAAGTCGGAATCAGCCATGAACCGGACGAACGCGGCAACCTCGGCGGCTGTCAATAACGGAGCAATGCTATGAACCTGGAAAAGGAGATCGCACGTATGAGCCTTGAGAAACTCATAGACGTATTGCTCGCTCGTGGCGGTGTTCGACCCGAGATTCTCGGGCCGCCGGTGGAACGAAGCACCCTCCGCCTGGGCGATGGGGCCGAAATCCGGGTGCTCGGAATTGACCCAAATCTCGTCAAACACGCCGGCCGCTTTGCACTTTCGGATGGCGCGGACTATCAGGGGCACGCCGGCCAGCTCGCGCAGATTTTTCTGCTTGAGCCGCTGGCTGCCCATACGGGCCGGGATCATCGCGATTCGCATGTATTCGACTCTATAGTAATCACAGCTTTCTTAACACCAGCGCATAAGGACAACTGAGGATGCACCGAGGGTCGGCCAGCGTCAACACGCGGACCTGATATAAGCTTGAAGCCACTCCGTAAACCTGGGAGAGAAACGCCGCCGGATCGAAGTGCTTCGAATACGTTGGGATCATCGGCCGATCATCGGCGACGATCTGGGCCTTCGGGTCGAATCGGGGTACGCGCTGCTCCGCTCGCAATTTCTGTGGGGACGTCAGGATGAAGAAGCGATCGGCCAGGAAGAGCGGGATGATGACGATCCGACCTCCCGGCCTCAAGACACGGTGCGCCTCGCGGAGGAACGCGACGTCGCTGCCGTTCTCGAAGTGCTCCCAAGAATTATGGAGGGTCATTACGTCAACTGTGCAGTCACCTAATGGCATCGCCGCGGCGTTTCCGCCCACCCGTTCGCCGTGAATGCCTGGCTCATACCACAGATCCTGCCGGTACACCTTGGTGATCTGGTAATGGCGTTTGAGGATGTCCGGTGCGTGGGACACGTGAGAAGCAACATCCATGCAAATCTCGCCGGGACGTATCTCAGCGAATTCGAACGACAAGTAGTGCTCTAAAGTTTTCTTGTCGCGTGATCCCCCTTCGGCGTACGCGTCAGGAAAATCAACGTCATAAGTTCGACGCTGCCAATCCTTGAAAGCGTCGTAGTCAATAACGTAACGCTCGACGGGACAGCCGCGCTCGGCCAGCATCCGATCGATCTCCGATTGGTTCACGAGTGGCGCCGGCCGTCCCAATAGACGTTCGATTCGGTTGACGGCAGGTTCACCGAACCAACGCCATCGAATACTTTTCGATCTCCATGAAACCTTTCTCAATATCTGGCGCATTACGAAAACTCTCCCATTCTCAACACACAACGTTGATGCGCAATGAGTTGGCCATGTAGCGGTTAGGCTCCTTGCGCCCAGCTCTTGAACAGGAGCGCCCGATGGAAGTCGCAAACAATCAATCCGACCGCCAGATCTGCTCTCCAGAACAGTCAGTAAAGGTTTGGCTTGTACCAGAGACCGCACAAGAGGAACGATACCGTGAACCTGTTACTGGCGGCAATCAGCGATCTCCGTCATGAGCGCTCCGTAAATGGTCAGCGACCGCCACGTTGTCACTCATGCCTGCTGGTATTTCAACTGACGGGCCGCCTGGATCACGGCGCCAGTTCAAAGCATAGGTAACTGGCTGAGAGTTCAGGTTGCACAGCCCGGGCTCGACCTGGCCGGCCAATACTCCGCGGAAGTAAAGGAAGACGTCTGAGGGCCGCACAAGCAAATGACACTCTTTCTCGGCGTACTTGCATGTCCAGTCGCAGTCGAAGCAATCGAGCCCGTGAAAAAGAACGTATTGGTTGGTGGCGCCGGGCCAGGGCAAGAACCGGCCAAACGTCCCACCACCCAGGATAACGATCACGCGTGGCGACACTAATGACGCGAGGTGGGCCAAGCCGGTATCGTTGGAAATGACAACGGCAAACGAGGCTAATTCGCGGGCACAATCGGACAATGTGAGTTTGCCAGCGCGATTTTCACAGCCGAAATTCTGTTCCAGTACCCCGGCCAACTCGGCGCAGTCGTGGCCACCAAAAAGCGTTAATTCCCAACCGTCGGCGCGGAGCAGTCCGACGAGTTCGACCCACGAGGCGCTGGGCCAGCGGGCCGAAGCGCCTCCCAGGCATAATCCGACCCTCGGTGAACTTCGCATCCGGAACGCGGCGTGATCAAACTTGAGCCGCGGCCTGGCGTCGAGTTCAACGTTCAGGGACTGCTTGAGCACGTCCTGATAGTAAGTAATCTCCGGCCGGGTTGTCACATTGCTCGTTTGATGCTCCCATCCCTGGCTGAGCTTCTCGGCGTAGTTGCGGGATAGGTTCGTTGGCATCTGCCAGAACGCTAACTTTCGCCTCGCTCGCACCAACTTCATGCAAACAAACGTGGCAAGGCGGATGTATCGCCGCAGGCAAATGGCCACGTCATACCGCGTGTCGCGGAGCACGGTCGCCGCAGCCGCACTTGGCGCGTCGACCACTGTCCAGTGGAGACCGATATACCGCGGTCTATGCCGAAACCTGAGCCCGTCGCGAGAAATGTAGAGCACGCGCTTGATGCCCTCGATCCGCTCGGCAACCTCGCGGTTCGCTTCGCATGTGATCAGGTCGATGGAACCACCGAAGTGGCTGGCCAGACCGGAGATTAATCCAGAGCAGGCAATCAGATCGCCGATGCCGTCGTTCTTGATGACAAGACACTTCGACACAGGGTCGGAGCACTCAGTCGACATACACCACTCCAACTATCCTGCTTGTTATATTAACGTCATATCATATGTGGACGGATCGCCAATTCGAGGACAAAACGCCGTCCTATTCATTCGATTTGCGATGCCTGACGAACGCCATGGTAATCTGAAGATCTTCGATGATGTCTTCAATCACTGGGAAAAACCGCACAACAAACTGTCGGTCCGCCAGTAGCAGATCGACCAATGGTTTGGCCCCTCGACTGGTGTCGTTCAGCAGATAATCGTCAAACACCGCCACCCCGTCCGGAGCGAGCAACTGGAGTGAATATTCCCAGTCGTTACGAACAGTTTCCAGGCTATGGCCACCATCGATTAATATAAAATCGTACTTCTGCGTTTGCCGTCGAGCAAGCTCTGGGAGCGTTTTGTTGGTGTACCCCTTGATCAGCTCGATGCTTGGGTTTTCGCGTGTGCGCGATTGCAAGATCCGGGCTTTGACCTGGTCGTACTGGCTTGCTCGACAGCGGCCCATCTCCTCGTTGAGGGCAACTTCGTCTGTCAGATCATCGAAAAGGTCACATCCAACATACTCGACCAGATTGCTGCCAAGTTCGATGAACTGTACCGCTCGGTCGCCTTTCCATACGCCAATCTCAATCATGCGGCGTGGGGCTTTTTGCACGAAAAGGTCGAGGAGGTGTTGGTACCGAGACTTGCTTACGAAGGCCGGTGGCTCGCCGTGAGATAGTCCCTTGCGTTTCACATCGTATCCGAGTGCAGAGATAACAGATTTTGCTATCGACTTCATGGCGTGATCAACGATTCCTTACGAACAGTTCAAGGGTGCGGCGAAATCAGAGGCAATGGCGATCTTGGCTCAGGCCGTTTTCTCGATTACCATCTCAAAACTGTAGATGTCGACTGGGTGCGCTTCATGGATGATGCGTATGCCGGTACAAGGAGCGAGCAGGTCCTTGAGATATGCAGGTCCAAAGTGTTCGTGAATATGATGAGCGTTGGGGGGCTTTCCTTGCGACTCGCAAAATGCACGGTACAGTTGCTCATCGGGCAGAAACAGGATTAACCGACCCCCCACGCGCAGAACTCTTAACCACTCATTGAGGACCGCCGCCGTGTCCTGAAAATCTTCGAGGACGTGGGACGAATAGACCCAGTCAAGCGCACCGTCTCGGAACCAGCGCAGGTCAGGCGCATCACCATGAAGATGCTGAACGTGCGACTCGTAGGCTGCATATTTCTGAGGAAGGTCCATGCAGATCGCATGCGGGGCGATTGGATCACCGCCGTAGCCCACGTCGAGTCCGTCGCCCTCGCAGAAGCGGGCCAGCCGCTGCCGCGACACTTGCTCGTCTCGGATATCTTCTTGACCGGCCCGGGGGCATTATTTTGGGGGGTGGTGAAGAAGCCTGGCCGGCCAGTTCTCCGAATCAGACCCTTGATGTGCTTAATGGGCATGGTCGTTGACCTCTGCTTCAACACGAGTAGGACAGGACAAAGATCAGGTCGGTCAGCACCGCTAGGCGTATAGGTCCATACCCTAGGACTTCCGGGCCAAGGATGATTCGCGGTAGCCGAGGCACTCCATGTATGGGCCATAAATCTCCCAGAAGCGTTCCTCGACCCTTGGCGTGAATCGCGAATCCCAGCTACCGCGCTGCCCGCGATTCATGGTCCTTGTGTTCCCTCCCCACAAGGTTGCGGCGAGCCTATCGACCTCACTGTTCGCGAGAGTGAGGCCGAGAAACTCCGCAACCTGCGCGATTACTCGCTTCTGCATGTCGACTTCCCCTCCCCCACTGGGACCGATCAAGTCCTCAAACCGGACGACGAGAGTATCAGGATCGTCAACCCAACCGGCGCCATAGTCAAGGTGAGAAGCGAACGGCTCGAGGAAGCGATCCCTACCCTCGATGGCGGTGATCAGGCGATCTTCATCCGAACTCAGGGCAGAGAGATAGTAGTACCAATCCGGATTGTATGCGTGCGCACGGAGGTTGATTCGGTGGTCCACCATGCTGCAGATGTTGTCTCTTAGATCACGAATAATGAACAAATGACTTATATGATTGTATGCAATAGCATTTTTAATCTTGGGCTTATATTCCAGATGACTTATGCAAAACTGGTTCGGTCCCAGCAGCTCGAGGGCCTTGGTAGTGTCGCAATAGATCCGCGCCGGATTCGCGATCTGGTCACCCAAGTTTGCTGCCCGAATCGGTTCCCAGTTATCCCAATCTCCCTTCTTGCTAAAATCCAGATAATTGTCGTTCAAGATCGCGATATTGATATCCTGGAACCCCATTCCGGCGACGAGTTTCGCGAGCAGGTGAGTGCCTGACTTGGGTAAACTGTCGATGATCACGCGCGTCCCCGGTTCAGGTCGAGGCCCCGATACCTGATCGAGCCTTTGAGTAAAGAGAGTTTTGATTCGTCGGCCAACGGATTGCAGCATGATGGCGATCCCGGATTTGATCTTCGTCTTCAACGGAGAAGTTCACAACGCAAAAATATCAAGTATAGATCCATCGCCATGCTCTTTCCGCTCTTGGAGAGCTGGGCTAGGAACCCATCCGCTCGATCAAGAAAGGCATCGCGATCCGGACCAAAATCAGCCCGAAGACCGTCGCGACAACCCCTAGGATCGAGTATACGAGAAACCCGGGCAGGAAGTCCGTATGACCGACCAAGAGCCAGTCGCGGGTGGCCACCAGCACAGGCGCAACAGGGTTGAGGTGATTGAGCAGCGCGAGGCGCCCTGGATGGGGGGCGCGTACAGCACCGGCGTGAGCAGCATGCCAAAGGGCGCGAACGCCGGAATGGCCTTCTGAATATCGGTGTAAAGTAGACCTAACGGCGTGATCAAAAGCCCGACACCGTGGCCCAGGGTAATGAGCATCAACAGGCCCAGAAAAAAGAGCGGGGATGTCACCGGCAGCGATACGTGCAGCACCACAAGCAGGATAGCCAGCATCACGAGCTGGACCAGCAGATTGAAGAGCATTTGTCCAAGGCCCGCCAGCAAGAGCGACTTCGCGGGGGAAGTTGAGCTTGATGAGCATATCCCTCGCCCCCGCGATTGACGTGAGCGGGCTGCTCAAGCTGTTCAAGAACGTCTGCCAGAGGATCGTGCCGGACAGAACGTAGGCGGCATACGGCACGCCAGGCGCGGCACTGAAGCTAACCACGTCGAACGACCTGAGGCCGACCCAGACCAAGGTCGTGACCAGAGGAGGCATGATAGCCCAAAAGTAACCGAGAAGCGTCTGCCGGTACTGTGACTGCAGATTGCGCAGGAACAAGCGCCAGCCCAGCTCTCGCCCACGAGCGATGTCGTGAAGCAACTCTTGAACGAGGTGTACCGGGTGCGCCAGTTCGGAGCTTGCAGTATAAACGACGACCGGCAATGGCGCGTAGTTCCAGCGCCGACGCCTCGCGGGAGAGGTTGCCTCGATCGGCGACGCGTATTGGATGGTCATGTTACTAATTTTCGTGTTGGTTACAGTACAAGTGGCATTTGGTGATTCTGGCGTGGCGAGGTTTGCTCCCAGCGGCGCTGGTAATCGACCTGCTGAGCGGTGCACCCTGGGAGAACATAGGTCATTTTCCTGAGTTGCTTGTTCACTCGTTTCCATCATCGGCTCACTAAAAGGACTTTATAGCGCATATCCGCGACTTACCTTGCAACACTTGCCACACGCTTGTCCGGTGGGTGGGTTCCGACCGTGACTCGCTTCGAGGGCAACCGTAGGCCTCCTGGCGTCAGAGCGTAGCACCCATCTGCAGAAACGCAGTCGTCACCATCTTTCCGTCAACGTATAGCACTTTGTGTTCGGGAGCGTGGAAGTAGCTGACCTTTCGGCTCAGGTCGTATGCGCCAATGCTAAAGATATAATTTCCTCTGGTCAACGACAGGTGGCCGAGGTTGATCAGGATCTCGTTGGTCCCGGGCAGCAGATGCAGCCGGCTGCCCGCCACGTTCGAGTCGTAGTTGGCAACGAGAACACCCGTGGCGGACTTTAAATTGCAAAGCAGGGCGCCGAGTTCAAATTGCGTGTCGGACCGATATCTGATTCGGACGCAGACCTGATCCCCGGTTTCGATCTGGTCAGGCACCAGGTCTATCGATTCCACGGCCAACCTTTTGTCCCAGATGATGATCTCGTTCTTTGTCAGAGATTGCGTGGAATCAGTGTTGAGATCTTCATATGATTTTATGGCATTGGCTGAATCGCCGTGGAATACAACGAGTCCTCGATCCATAACGATAACAGAGTCGACAGATCCGAGCGATCTGGTTCATGTCGTGAGCAACGTAGATGACCGCCGCCTGTTTAAGGATTTTGCCGATACGATGATAGCACTTGGACCGGAACCGGACGTCGCCGACGGCAAGGACTTCGTCGAGCAAGACCACGTCGGGGTCGAGGGCCGTGGCGATCGCGAACCCCAGGCGGACTGTCATACCCGAGCTGTAGGTCCGTACCGGCGCGTCGATGGAATCGATCACCTCGGCGAAGTCAATGATCTCGTCGACCTTGTGGTCGATTTCGCGCTTCGAAAGGCCGAGAACCGATCCATTGATATAAATATTTTCGCGCCCGGTAAGGATCGGGTTAAAGCCCGCGCCCAGTGCGATCAACGCCCCGATGCGGCCGCGCATGGTGATCCGACCGCGGTCGGGCTTGATCAGGCCATTGAGCATCTTCAAGAGGGTTGTCTTGCCGGCACCGTTGCGTCCGATCAAGCCCAGACATTCGCCGCGGTGCACCGTGAAAGAAACATTTCGATTAGCCCAGAACTCATTCTCGCGGAGCTCGGAGCGGTCATGGCGCCTGCCCAGCACCTCACTCACGATATCGCGAACGCCGTACCAGATCGACCGCTTCAGACTTCGGCAGAAGACCTTCGATACATCTTCTACGTCGATCAAGACGTCGTCCATCAGTGCATTTGCTCCACTCTCGGAATCCTTCGATCAAGAACCCATCCGCTCGATCAAGACAGGCATCGAGATCCTGACCAGGATGAGCCCAATCCAAAAAGCGTCTGTCAGTAATGGGCCTGGAGGTTTCTGAGGAACAGCCGCCAACCTAATTCCCGCCCACGAGCAATGTCGTGCCGAGGTCGCACCCCTGTCGGAGTTTCCCATTGCACCGATTATTCAGCCGACACGCTGTAACTGTCCATAAAAAAGCATTTAGGCCGAATCAGCCCGGTCTGGACACTCTGTAGCGATTACTCAGCCGACATGCTATAACATTATGATATATAACGAGATACGTTGGCTTTTCCGAATATTCCGTTTACTCAGCCGACATGCTATAACATTATGGTGCTTAACGAGATGCGTTGCTTTTTCCGAATAAACCGATTACTCAGCCGACATGCGGAACATCAACGCCCCCAATGTGTTATGGCAAATCCACAATTCCGATTATGTAGCCGACATGCGGAAGTCAAGAGTGGATAAGGAGATATGGCCGAGCGCCTTTTCGTCGCCACGGGCTCGAGCTTGCGCACGCTCCCACGTGCTGTCCAGGCGCCTTCGAGAGCGCCACGATAGGTACAATCTCACGGCGAAAGGACGGGATTGCGGAGTTCGCCCAAAACCGGATGGCGGATAGTCACTTCGTCGCCGCCGGCCAGTGCGAAGCCAGGCGGGACCGCCGCGCCGCCGCCCGTCATGAGCACGGCCCCGTGCGGGAACGAGGCCGCCTCGAACATCCAGCCGGCCAGGTCTTCCAGGCGGCGAACCATTCGGCCCGGGTCGATGCGCTGCTCGAACACTGGGCGGCCCGACCGCTGCATGACGCAGGTAAACGGGGCCGTCGCCGCGTCGCCGGCCGTGTCGGCTAGCGTCCACCAAGGGCCGAGTGCAGCCCCGCCGTCGAAGACCTTGGCCTGGGGCTGGTAGAGCGAGTTTCGCTGTTCCAGGTCCAGGGCGGTCACGTCGTTGGCAAGGGTAAAAGCAAGGATCGAACCACTGGGAGCTAGCAAGAGAGCCAGTTCGGCCTCGGGGATCGTTCGTTCGGCCCGGGGCCGGCAGGCGATCGAGCCGCCGGGACCGACCACCGACCGTGCATTCCCCTTGAAAAAGAGCATGGGCCGATCCGCCTCGTACGTCGCCGCGTACAATGGCCGCTCGGCCCTCATGACCTCGAGGTCCTTCTCGCCAACCTTGTAGGTGCAACCGGCGCCCCAGCATTCCTGCTGGTCCACCGGCGCGATCAGCCGAGGTTGCCCCTCGCCACGCCCACGCTCTAGTGCGGCCATCGGAATCAATTCACCGGCCGCGGCGTACCCATCCATTGCGGCCCGAAGCTGCCGCGTATCGGCGACGCCGGTGATGAGCCCGGCGAGGTCGAGGCCTGGAATCACGCGCACTCCTGCTGACTCGATCAGCCCCAAAGCAGCCGGCCCGCCTTCTGTCAGCGTGATCCGACAAACGGCCCGGATCATCGTGCCACCCCGTTCCCATAGACCGTCTCGATCAGCTCCATCACCCGGAGGGCGTCGTGAGAGTTGCCCGAGCTGATCGGGCGGTCTTGCCGGATGGCGTCGGCGAAGTCGGCCACCTCCAGCGTCCAGGAGTCGTCGGTGTCAAAGATGATCGTCTCCTCGCGAGGCCGGCCGAAAGCCCGCGTGGTGTCCTCGAGCTGCTTGCGGGCAAATGTCAGCCGCTCGTCACCGTAGCTGCGCGTGCCCGAGAGGATGCCCTGGAGATGGATATACCCGTCCTCCATGCAGATTTCCAGCGAAAACTCGTGTTTCCATTGCGTAGCCGATGAGTGGACCATGGCGACCTGGCCTGAATCATTGCTCAGGATTGCGAATGCATTGTCTTCGAAGGGTATCTTCCAGAACGAGGTGGTGACCAGGCTCTTGACCTGGTTGAAATCCCCGCAGAAAAACCGGCAGAGGTCAAGCATATGGATGCCCTGGTCGAGCAGGATGCCCCCTCCGGCAATGTTGCGGTCGTTCGCGCCACTCGTTCTCGAACTGAATGCCGCCGCACTTGCCGTAGACCCCGCGGAGCCAGAGTACTTTTCCGTAGCGACCGCTATCCGCGATCTGCTTGGCCTCCATGATTGACCCGTGGTAGCGGTGGTTGAAGCCGAATTTAAGCTTCCGGCACGTGCTTGCCCGCTCGGCGACTTGGATCCGCTCGACGTCCGCCACGCATCGCCCGGGTGGTTTCTCACAGAAGACATGTTTGCCCGCCTCGAGTGCCGCCACAACGACGTCGGGCGCGAAGTTGTTATATGTACAGACGAAGACGGCATCGAGGTCGTCGCGGACCAGGTCGTGGTAGTTAGTCGTGAAATTGACGCCGGGCCACTTGCCGGCGTGTTGAGGATTGATGTCACAGATAGCCCGGAGTTCCATTTCGGGATGGCTAACGACACAGTCGGCACGCCGGGCGCCGACCCTCCCGAAGCCCACGATCCCGACACGAATCCGCACACCGTCGCTCGCGGTTGGCTCCAAGGCGTTTGCCGGGGAAAGGACCGCGGCGGGGTCAATTGAGGTGGCCATAGCTATGATCGTGCTGTCGTTCTGGGTCGGCATCGGCATTCCTCCCTTCAGGGCTGGCCCCCCTACCTTTTATCCTGCTTCCGTGCGATCAGGCGCATGTGAGAACTCAAGCGTTGCTCTTGAATGAAGTCCTGAAATTTCTCATGGCAAATGGCGTCGCGGTGAGACAGAAGGTATTCCAGAAAGCGTGGAAGGACCGCTCCCTTCTCGATTCGTAACCGCTGTACCACCTGTACGTCGAGCTGTCCCGGCGTACTGAATTCGAGAACCTCAAATCCCGAGCGAGCCAGTGCAATCTGCATCCCTTCGACGGAGATCAGATTAAGGTGCTCGAGCGGCGAAACGTCGGCGTGTTCCCAGAGTACCTGTACATCGAATCCGCTGCCCGACCGGGCCGTCACGACCAGGAAACCTCCCGGGACGAGCACCCGGTGAGCCTGGGCCAGCAGCTCTTCGACATCACGCTCGTGCTCGAAGCTGTCGAACACGGCGACGATTTTCGCGCAGCGGGTCACAAGCTGGGTGAGGTCGGTATGGGTCGTGACGTCTGGCCCGCTCAGCGATCGATACGGCGGTAACGGGTTTACGCATGTCAGCGGACCCAGGCCGCGACGCTCTAGCTGGTCGAGGACCATCGGGTTTCGAGGGCCGACCTGGACGATCCGCCCTGAGCCCGGCACCTGGCCGGCAAGGCTCTCGAGCTGGTCAGCGCGTGGCAAGGCCACGTCACGCATCCGACCTTCGATGCCGCGCAGGTATTCTGGATCACAGCGGAACCGGGCTGCGGGCGACTCGTGAAGGTACCAGTCGTACTGATCGAAAGAGGGGCGAGGCGAGGCCCAGAGTGACTGGCATAGGGTACAATGGAGATAGTCGAGGCCGTTCTTCGCGAACCCTATCTTCAGCTTTGACGACCCGCATGCGGGGCACTTGCTCAGCGTTTCCATGCCTGCCCGGTCTTCCAGCAGCTTCCTCGTCGAGGCTGCGCTGCGCTCGACCAAATGGGTAAATGCCCCTGGCGGCCGAGCCTCGTTCTCGCGGAGCGATTCGTGGACGATGACGTGTCTCATGAAATCCCTCCAGCGACCGCAGTCGAATGATCGTACCTTCGAAAGATCGCGCAGCGTGCCGAACGTGACGCGATCGGCCGCGACGCTGCGAATCGGGCGGCCACTCCAGAGCGGACTATCCAGGGCCAGCGGAAATACAGGTCCGCCGTCCAGGTTTCCATAGGACCGGCCAGATTCCTCGACGATGAGTGCCCCGGCGACGTCATCCCAGAGCTTGGCCTCAACGCTCGCCGCCAGGCGGAGCCGGCCGGCCGCTACGTAACAGAGGTGCAAAGCCTGGCTGCCGAGGATGCGAGTCTTCCCAAAGCGGTCGATGATCTCGCTCAGTAGCCCCGCCCTAGAGGTGCGCAACGCCCAGTGAATGAACCCAGTGCTCAAGCCAACCGGCAGCACAGCCTGATGATCGGTGGATGGGCGGCCAAGTGGGGCATCATTGAGCGTTGCCCCCTGTCCGCGGATAGCTCTGAAACACTCATCATGGACCGGGTCATGGACCCAGCCAATCAACGGCTCGCCGCGGTGGAGTAAACCGAGTGATACCGCGAAAAATGGCTGCTCGACTGCGAAGTTGACTGTTCCGTCCAGCGGATCGAGCACCCAGCAACACTCGGTATCGACCCGTGGTGATCGCCGGCCTGTCTCCTCACCGACCATGGCATGATCGGGGAAGGCCCGCGCCAACCGTTCGGCGAACATCGATTCAACGGCGTGATCGGCCTCGGTGACCACGTCGAATGGTCCCTTTGCCGTGGCAATCGTCTTCCTGTAGTAACGTCTCAAGAGCGAAGAGGCTGCCGCGAGTGCTTCCTCTCCAAAATCGAGAAATGTGGATAACTCTGTCGGACGATCATCAGTCATGGTGTCGCCGCTCCCAGACCGCGAGGACCGACTTGCCCAGCCGCCCAAATGTCAACGGGTCAAGCGATTCAGACGCCCGCACGAGCACGCGGTCCCAGAAGGCGATCTGCCCGGGGGTGGGCATGCCTTGCCGCAGGAACAGGCGATTGCCGAGTGACGCGAGCAAGCCGGCCGAATCAAGATACGAGGCCGCGACAAACTCGAGGCCCGCCGGCCGCAGCTCGCGCAGCATCCGCCGAGTGTAGCGTCGGAAATGGCCGATCGCCCGGTCGAATGGGCTGTACAAAAACGGATGGGCTGGCGAGAGCACCACTACTCGCCCGCCGGGCTTGAGCCGCCGAGCGACTCGCTCCAACTCCACGCGGTCGTCCTCGATGTGCTCGAGTACGTCGATATAAAGGGCGGTGTCAAAGGCCGGGCTCTCCGGCACCGAGTCAATGGTGCCAATGGTCGCCTCACAGCAGAATGGCAATCTCCCCGAGTCGATCGCCTCGCGCAGGCGTGCGGCCAACCGCGCGTCAGGCTCCAGGCAAGCCCAGCGCCGGGCTGTGCCGTCGTACAGGGCGGCGGTTGTCGCGCCAATGCCAGCGCCAACTTCCAGCACCTCGGGACCGAGGTACGGCGCGATCACCCTGCGCAGGTAGCCCTTCCATGCCTCGCGTCGGCGAACAACTCGAGCTCCGTGCCGACGTAATCGTAGTCACTCATACTTCTAACCGGGTAAAGATCAAGCGGACTCGACAAGGGACGCCGCTTCCTTCAGGCTCATGTAAGCCGTGGGCCGCGCTGCGGAGGCAACCTGAAGCGCATAAGTGACTGCCTGATCGGCGGCGACACGCAGGCGCTGAAACCCCATCCTGTCGTAGAGCTCGCTGACGAGCGCGTTTTTCTTGGTCGGGATATATTCGCCGTGGATCTCTCTATAGCCGAGCCTGCGGGCTCGTTCCAGCAGCTCTCCCAAGCTGAACTCCTCGACGGTCCGGCCAATGACCCGACAGCTCATCAGCCAAGTGTCAACTCTGAGGATCGCGCGCGTCTTCCTCGGCGGGCACGGCAATCATCACACCTATCAAGCCGTGGTCGCCGAACCGGTCTTTCACCCGCAGCGTCATGCCGATCGCGTTGGGAAGGGCCAGCAACTGCTGTACCTCTTCGCGGGTATGCCGGCGCGTCGTCAGGTTGAACTGGTTCGTCTTGGCCAGGAGCTGGACGACCCGCATCAGGTCGGCCTCATCAATTGCCCGGACGTCGGCCCGCATCTCCAGCGAGCGGAGGTAGTCTTCCATCGAGCCGGCCGATTGTTGGAGATCGCGCCGTTTCCGTTCGATGGCATACTGCTCGGCTCGCACCTGGTCTTCGTTGGTCAGGCTCGCCGTCTCGAACCAGAGCCCCGCCTGAAGCGCCCGAACATTGTCGGCCGGCTCGGCTGGGACGTCGGCAACAGCGACCTCGGGGATCGCCTGACGGACCTGCTCGCGCTCGGCTGGGTTGTCGTCGAATAACACGCAGCTTTCCAGGCCCAGGCTCAAAGTCTCGGCGATTCGGCGGATCGTGGTGCCTTTGGGCTCCCATTTGATCTCGGCCGCCGCGATATCATCTAGCCCCAGGATCATGTCAGGGTTTTTCTCGAACGGCTCGAGGCCGTCAGCCGCGTTGTTCTTGGACGCAACGGCCAGTACAATTCCGCGCTTTGACAGCCCCTTAACGTGCTTCTGAAATGCCCGGTAGGCTTCGCCGTCGGCACTCTCGCCCAGCGCGACGCCTAGCGGGCCGGTCTCGCCGACCACGCCGACCACGCCTCCCCAGAGGGTGTTATCCAGGTCAAGTACCAATACCTTCTTGGGACCCGTAGTCAAGGCACGCACGCCGGCCCAGAGGTGCTCGGCCAGCCGCACCACGCCACGCTCACTGAAAGGCTGCTTGGTCCAGTAGTAGCGCCGTGGGTCGTAGAACGCCTCTCGCCCCATCATCCTCGAAACCAACTCGAGGTCGAGGAAGTAGGAGCCGGGTGGCCGGTTTTGCCGCAGCGAGCCGTTGGCGGCGCGAACCAGGTTAACCTGGTTTCCTGGATCACCCGCCAGTCCATATCCTTCGGCCCCGGGGCTCATCCAGTCGTAGCCAACTTGCAGGACGCCGCGAGCCCATGCGGCCAACGAGGTCCCATGCATGCCGCCAGAAAGTCAACTCATCCTCGACTCGGTCTTCAACCGGGCCCGAACTGCCGAAGAGGCGCTGGGCCCAGGGTACCAAGACGATGACGTTGGGCGCCTGGGGCTCGTCAGCCAGCCGGTTGAGGTCCTGGAGAACCGTGTCGTATCCCCCCTCGGCGATTTTGCAGGCCTGTCTCTGCCCCCAGGCGACCGCGGTTAGCGCCGGCACGAGCCAACTTGCTGTACACTGGCCAATGAGCTGAACACCGAGAGTATCCTTGGCGAGTGGGCCATCGGTGCGAGCCTTCTGGATGAATCGCCCCGCCCGGTCGATCTCCTCAGGCGCGAGGCCGTTCCGATTGAGCGCATCACGCAGCAGCGTAAGAGCCTGGTCGACACGGCCCTGCTTCCGCATCACCGTGATTTGCTTGAACATTTAGTATGAAGACATCATGATGCGATTTTCTAGCTGCCTGGAACGAGATAAAACAATCCCGACTGGGAGACCACGCTCATATCCGTTCCCGAAGCCGAAACGGACGGCGAGGGCCGCCAGGACTAGTTGGCGGGAGAACGGGCGTTGATAAGGTCGAGCAGCTCGCCCACGTTCTGGAGAGCGGCGACCTCAGAGCTGCTAAACTTAACCTTGAACGCCTTCTCGACATTGACGACCAGCGTGACGTGCATGAGCGAATCCCAGCCCTCGACATCCTTGGCAGTCGTTTGCCTGGTAATGTTTAACTCATCGTCATCAAAGACATCCCGGAATACTTGATTCAATCGTTCCAGCCTGTTTTCCATCAGGGTCACCTCGTGACGGACCGCATTTCGGGCCAGTCGTGTGGAAACCACCGGTACGAGTGATCTCCGCTGGCGGAACTGGTGCTCAAATTAGCCTTACGCATCCTGGGTGGGTAGACTTCCACGCGCGGGTGGCCTCAACGGAAGACACCTCGCTCGAGGATCGCCGTCGTGCTCAGGCCAGGAACCAGAGGCAATGCCAGAACCTGGCCGCCGCGGCTCAAGACGAAGTCGGCACCGGCGATCTGATCTAGCTGATAATCCCCCCCCTTGACCAGTACATTGGGATCAAGATGCCGGATCAACTCGTCGGGGGTCGGCTCGTCGAAGATCACCACGATGTCGACGCAGACCAGGCCGGCAAGGAGGCTAGCCCGGTTCTCCTGGTTGATCACCGGCCGGGTGTCACCTTTCAGTCCACGGACCGAGGCGTCGGAGTTCAGGCCGACGACCAGAAGGTCGCCCAACCGCTTGGCCCCCTCGAGGCTGGCTAGATGACCGGCGTGCAAGATGTCGAAACAGCCGTTGGTGAAAACGACCTTGCGGCCGCGACCGCGGGCCTCGGCGAGTCGGCGGCGGGCTGACTCGCGATTGAGGATCTTGTGCGAGAGTCCCTTCCAGGCCAGGGCCAGCTCGTCAGCGTGGACGACGTAGGTTCCGGGGTGGCTGACCGCGATCCCGGCTGCACTATTGGCTAACCGGCAGGCGTCGGGTAAAGCCCAGCCCGATCCCAAACACGCCGCCAGCACCGCCACAACGGTATCGCCGGCGCCGGTTACATCGGCCACGTCACGGATTTGCGCGGGGATGTGCGTGATTCCATCCGGCATGGACAGCGTCATCCCTTCGGGCCCCCGGGTGATCAGCATGGCATCTAACTCGAGCGCGGTCCGCATCGCGACGGCGGCATGCGCGATCTCGTCGTCCCCTGCCAGCGGCCGACCGACTGACCGTTCAGCCTCCATCAGGTTTGGGGTCACAACGGTCGCTCGGGCGTAGACGCGGAAATCAAGCTTCTTTGGGTCGACCACGCAGGGGACTCCTCGTTGCCGACAGCGGTCGATAACAGCACGGGCCAGCGCGGGAGTAATGACGCCCTTGTCATAATCAGCCAAAACCACCGCGGCATGCGCATCGACCAGGGGGAGAATCTGTGGCAACAGTTTCTCGCTGACGGCGGCAAAGGCCATACGATCGCCATCGCGATCTAACCGCAAGAGCTGCTGCTGGCTGTCGGAGAGGATGCGGGTCTTGGTGATGGTCTGAAGGTCGAGCGATTGGAGCAAGGAAAGCTGCTTGACTCCCTTGACGCGGAGCGCCTCACGTAGCTGCGCTCCCTCCGCGTCGGCGCCAGCCAGCCCAGCCAGAGTGATTTGACACCCCAGTCCCGCCAGCGTCGCGGCGACGTTCCCCGCTCCGCCGGGTGCATCATTTTCGCTAACGAGGCTCACCACCGGAATCGGCGCCTCTGGCGAGATTCGCCGCACGTGGCCGTGCACATGGCGGTCGAGCATCACGTCACCGACGACTAGTACCGGTACGTCGAACATCGCCTCGAAATCCTGTTCTCGCAACAACCACCGTAGTCCGGGTATGCGAGAGAATTCGTCGCTACGTGGATGGCGCCTCCGAAATCTCCAAAAACTAGGTCTTGGAGCGCGCGTCCGCCCGGTATATTCTCTCGAATTCCGAACCGCTCGACTTTAGTGCATGTATGCACACGCTGGGCTTCATTGCGGCCCAAGACGGGCACCCATAGTCGAAAGATGGCCGATCAACGTGGGTTTTTAGTAAGCCCCGTGCCGGCGCAGCACGACCAAGAAGGTCTTGCTGATGATGAAAAGGTCTTGCCCTAGTGACCAATTTTCAACGTAATTGAGATCGAGCTCGAGCATGCGTTCATAGTCAACTTCAGACCGCCCCCCGACTTGCCATGGGCCGGTCAGTCCGGGCATGACTTCGAGGCGACGTGTATACGCATCAGGGTTCGTGGCAAGTAAACGATCACTATCGCGAAGCTGAAGAGGGCGCGGACCAACCAAGCTCATCTCACCCCACCATACGTTGATCAACTGGGGCAATTCGTCGAGACTGTAGCGCCGCAAAAACCGGCCCAACCGCGTAACCCGTGGATCGTCACGCAACTTGAACAGCACGCCGCCTGCTGATTCGTTGCTATTTTCCAGGTCAGGGAGGCACTGTTCCGCCCCTTCCATCATTGTTCGGAACTTGAGAACACTAAACAGCCGCCCGCGATGACCGCGCCGCAGTTGGCGAAAGAGAACGCGCCCGGGGGAATCCAACCGAACCGCGAGGGCAATCAATAGCATGATCGGCGTCAGCATTATCAAGCCGACCGACGCTCCCACCCAGTCAACAACACGTTTGATCATTAAACGCAGGTGATCCGTGGTCAACCATTCGGCCGACAGGGGGCGTCCTTGCAAATGGGCTTCATCGCGTGTAATTGCCGCTCTGTCGAGTGATGTCGAGTTCGCGGGAGTCAACGTGGTAGGCGTCAGGGAACTCATCGGGTCGGATTCTCCATGTAACGTCCTGACAGGCTTCGATCTTCACTTCAAGGTTCCAGAACGTATGTCAGTCTAAACAGTACTTTAGTAAAAGTTGGCGGTGACTCAGAACCGACAATCAAAGCTCAGGTGAACGAAGCGGGGCTTAGCGTAACACGAGCGCCATGCGCGGTCAATCATTGTGGCTTGATCCGCATGTCATGTTGATTTTGGGCATCAAAATGAGGAACAACCGTCGTTAATCCACACCGAGTGTCCAATGATTAGGCAAGCCGGCTCCACGAACCAACGGCTACATGTCAACGATCTATTCTCAAATGGGAAAGCCGAAAAGCCCTGGGATTCTCGCTCAAAACTCGATGCTGTCACGATACCGCATCCCGTGCAAGCCGTCGTCAAACCTGAAGTAGAGCCGATCTCTGTGCAAATACGGTGCCAGAATTACGGAACTGAAATCGGCACACCAGATCGGCCGTCGGGTACTTCAATTGTGAGCCAATGGCGACGCACGGGGGAGTGATTTGATCCGTCGATTAACGGATCGTCGGGCTAGCTTGGGCAGCGTGCCTTGATGAATCCGGCACGGCTGAATCATATGGGGATACCGGCTCGCTGAGGAAGGCTTCGTCAATGGACAACTGTAACTGATCGGCCAGGATTTGCACGTGAGGTTCTTGAAGCATGCTGGAGTGGCCACCAGGGACGTCGTGGACCTGGACACACCCACTTGTACGATGGCCCCAGCCGAGCAGCGAGTCTTGATAGCGCTCGGTGTAGGGCTCGTCATGGCCCTCGCCGTGGGTTGCCCTAAAAAGCACCAGGTCTCCGTTAAAGAGGCCTTTCGGCTGATAGTTCTTCTCGGCGAACAGATAGACCTTCCGCACCGAGATGTGCTTGAGTACCCGCGGCAAACTCCAACCATGATCTAGATAGTAACGAAATAACCTCATCCGGACCTCGTCTTGCAGTATCTCGAATCGGTGCCGGACCAAATAGGTGGTCAAGTTCTTGGCCTTGTCCAAGGCTTTGGTCAACGCCGCCAACACTCGACGGTCAAATCGGATTGTTCGATCCTGGTTCAGGGCCGAGGTCAAGCCGCGGATTCGCTGGCTGGCGAAGCGCCAGGCCTTGAGTGGCGCCTTCACGTCAGCCGCGTCGATCAGAGCAACCAGGGCTACTGTTTCCGCTGCTTGCTGCAACTGCAACGCGATTTCGAAGGCGATCACGCCGCCGGCGCACATTCCCCCAACGAGATAGGGGCCTCGCGGCTGGACTCGAGCGCATCTTGTCGATGTGATAGGCGGCCATCTCGGCAACCCGGACGTGGGCCATGGGAATGTCAGGGCGTGAATAGGGCTGCAGGCCGTAGACAGCGCGGTCGGTCTTGAGGCGCAGGGCTAGGTTGCGGTAGAGCATCGTCTCGCCGTCGCCGTCATGGACCAGGAACAGCGGTAGCCGATTCCTTCCCTCGCGGATCAGCACCAGAGAGTCTTGACCCGCTTTGCCGACTACGAGTCGGGCAAGTTGCTCGATGGTTGGGGCTTCGATCAGCGAGGTCAGAGGCAGTTTTTCGCCGAATTTGTGCTCGATCCGGGCGAAAAGGTCAACGGCCAGGAGCGATGTTCCCCCCAGGTCAAAATAATTGTCCTGAATTCCCACCTTCTCGAGCCGTAGCAGTTTGACCCAGATCTCGGCCAGCTTGGCCTCGATCTCGGTGCGTGGCAGGATCAATCGCTGGCTCAACGGGGGGCGGGCTCGACAATGACCAGAGAAGTTGTTGACGGCCTCGATGACCTGTTCGGGCAGGACCAGTTCCACCGCGATCCGCTCAAACCGTTGCGACTTCCCGCCCGGCTCGGTGGTGTCAGGCGCAGACCTCGCCGCGGCTTTCGCCTCGTCCACCAGCTCGCACACACCATTGGTCGACCCTGGGCTGTAGGCCACAGTTGCGGCCTCCTCCACTGAAACCTCGTACCGCCAACCTCCCTCAACCTGCCGGCGACGAGACGGAGCCGCCTCCTCGAGGAAGTCTCGCGCTGGCTGATTTTTCTTGGTGGAGATCAAGGTCCCGGCGACCAGGGACATTTGTCGGTGCCGGGCAATCTCGCCGAGCTCGTTGAACATACGGTGCTCGACGCCCCGGCCGAGCACACGACAGCTCAGCAAGAATGAGTCGACCTCGAGCGTGGCACCGCGACTGCCGAAGATCATCAGACCGACCAAGCCATAGTCGCCGAACCGGTCCCGCACCTCCACGACCCGGCATTCCAGGCCCGACTCCACGAGCCGATGGATCTCGCCGTTGCTGCGGCGGATGGTCGTGAAGTTGAACTGGTTAGTCCGTTGCGTGAGCTGCGCAACGCGGTCAACCTGCTCAGGTGTCGGCTCCGAGATCGTGACCCGAAGATCAAGCCCCGCGAGGAACTCGCCGATGGTGGGCGCCTCCTTCTGGAAACGGGCACGATCGGCCTCCTGCCTGTACATCGTCGTTCGATGGCGGTCCTCCGATGTCACATGAAGGCGGTCAAAGGCCCAAACGTGTCGGAGAAACCCCTCCATGTCTCCGTCAATCGGTAGCCGAAGTGTCAAAACCTCCGGGCAGCCGGCCCGAACCTCGGCGCACTCGACCGGGTTGTCGTCGATGAAGATAAAGCTGTCGAGCCCGAGGTTTAGCTCCTTGGCCAGTGCGCGGATATTCCGTGACTTGGGCTGCCAGTTGATCCGCCAGGAAACCAGGTGATCACGCTTCAGGACCATGTCCGGCCGCCGGTCGAAAACATTGAGCACATCGGGCTCGTCGTTCTTGCTGCACAGGCAGAGGAGGAACCCCTGGCCCGCCAGCTTTACCATGAACCGTTGCAAGGTTGTCCAGGCCGGCGGGATCGTAATCCCGGTGACCCCTTCCTCACCAACGACCCCTTTCCACAGCGTGTTGTCACAGTCCAGGACGACTACCTTGCGCGGCGGGTTACGGAGAGCGTGGATCTTGCGGGCCAAAATCGTCCCGAGCGCGGCGAAAAACACAGGCGTGTAGGGGATGTGCCCGAGTTGATCCCGCCGCAGATCATAGTAGTCTGCCACCGAATACAAATCGAAGTCGGCAGTCCCCAGCAAGCACAGTCCCGGGATCTCAGCCAGCTCGGTGGTGATTTGCTGCTCGACCCGGGCGAATACGGTCCGTATGTCCCGAGCGCATCGCTTTGCGGGCGAGTCGGGACAAAGGCCGACGATCAAGGGAGCCGTTGATCGGGAGGCCGCTTCCCTTGCCGCAACGACCAGGTCGGCCGCGCTCCGCGTCATATACTCTGCGAGGTCGCCCTCGCCTGTCGAATCAGGCCACGTCCGCACCCAGTCTTCGAGACGGACGAGTACCACGTTGACGCCATGGCGATTCCGTGCCAGCAGGCTGACCGGGTCGAGCAACTGCTGCAAAACCTGGTCATACGGCGCGAACTCGACCGATGTGGGGAGGCCTAACTCGCTCATCCAGAACTCAAGGATGTTCTGGACCGGCTCGGCCGTGAACGTGGCTGTGACGACGACACGAAACGCAGACCGGTCAAGGCGTGAAGCTTGATTGGGTTCAATCGTGCGCATAGCTCAATCCATGATCGAATCAACGGAACGTGATAGGCGATGAGCTTGTGGCGAGGCACGCGGGCATCGCCTCATCATACTGCGGAACCCAGTCAAAAAGGTCCCGGGCCGGCTCCCGGATTCCCCTTTGGATCATCTCATCCCGCACATCGGTTGGGTTCCAGTCCAGGATCTTGCGGGCCTTGGAGCAGTCGTAGTGCGCCGGTGCGTACGCGATTCCCAGTCACGGTAGCTGGGGCGCCGGCGGTCGGGGTGACGGATTGCCCGTTTGACCAGCCACTTGACGACATCGATCAAGTAGAATTTCCAGAGCGGGGTCGGGATCTTTTGGAATTCGACGCCGGTGCAAACTTCGAGGGCTGTGAGATAGTCCCGGGCGGTAAGCTGCGATTTGGCGACCAGATTGAACGATTCACCTTCAATGCCCGGTGCATTCAGGGCGGCCACTAGGGCCGACGCGACATCCTCGACCAAGACCAAGGGCAGGGGACTGCGCCCCTGACCCCAAAGCTGGCAGACCGCGTCGAAGGACCACATTCCGATGCCCCAGTGAAGCGGGCTGCCGCCGCGGCCGATCACAATGCCCGGTCGGAAGATGGCGACCGGCAGGCCCTGCTTGCGGTGTAGCTCCATCACGGCTTGCTCCGAGAGGGCCTTTGCACGCGCACGTAGTAGTTCCGCCAGCCGATGTGCGGGTCGAGGGGCGTCTCTTCGGTGATCGTGCCGGCCCTGGCACCGGCGTAATACGAGTCGATCGTGCCGGTATAGATCAGCCGGCCAACGTTCGCGGTCACGCATGCCACCGCGACACGGCGAGTCGCCTCGATCTCATGCTCGGTCCATTCGGCCCAGGTCTTGACGTTCGGCCGGGCCAGGTGATAAACGCAACGGATTCCCTTGAGCGCCGGTGCAAGCCCAAGGCCTCGAGACAGGTCTCCCACGACTACGTCAATCCGCGGATTGTTCAGCTTGGCGGGCAACCGATCGGGGTTGCGAACCAGCACCCGGATGAAATGTCCCGCGTCAACAAGCTGCCGGGCTAACTCTTGACCGATGAATCCGGTGCCACCCAGGACCAGGATCTCAGGCGGTACCCCTGGTCCCACCGGGGCAGCACCGCTGGTCTTGGGTGCAGTACCGTTGGTACCAGGCGTCAGCCAGGCTGCATGGCTGTCACCCGCCTGCCGGCCGATGTCCACGCAGGTGCGCACGACGTCCCGACCCAGCTCGGGAGAGAGCCGAGAATCGAGCGAGTCGCCCGGATTGGCGTAGAACGACTGCATCGCTCTGGCAATGCTTTGCCCGTAGGGACCACCCGCGGCGGTTTGAAGCTTGGAATAAAGCACACGGCCTAGCGTGCCCCTCGCCTGACTCGTGAGAGCTTTTGCCTCTGAGACTGTCATGTAATACCGGTCGAAGTCGAGCCCGGCTGGGGTATGGCGGTGCAAGAGGTAAGCGTTGCGCTCGAAGTCAACCGTGGCGGCACCAAGGCTCCCGCGAACGTGGATCGTGTGCTCGGAGAACCCTGGCGCGAATGAGAAATTCATCGTCACTCCAACGGACCCGGATCCGGCCTCCATCCGCCATCGACGGAAGAACCTTGACCCATTGGGCAGATCCACGGGGTTCGTTGCCTGTACGGCGAGGACCTCGGCCGGGCCAACCAGATCGAGCATATGGGCTACCGAATGCGACCCGACCTCGAGGAGGATATTTTGCGGCTCGCGGAGCATCCAAAGATTGAACGGCCCGGACTGGAGCTGACCCAGGCCTTTGTTCCAGGCAATCGTGACCTCGTCGGGCCGGCCGAGCCGCCCCGCCGTTAGATCCTGCTTGAGGCGTTCGTAGATCGGCGCGAACAGAAAATTATGGCCGACGCCCAGCTTGACTCGGGCGGACCGGGCATGCTCGATGAGACTTTCGCACTCCTCGACGGTGACGGCCATCGGTTTCTCCAGCAGCACATCTACTCCCGCGTCGATGATTTGGGTCGTGGCCTGGGCGTGCAACTCGGCGGGAAGCAGAAGGTGAATGGCGTCTAGCTGACTCTCTGAAAGCATCGCGTCCAGTGAAGTGTGGACTCGGGCGATACCATGCCGCGCCGCGAATGCGTTGGCCTTGTCTTCATCCCGATCACAGACGGCCGTCAATCTGGCGCCTTGAACCGTCCGCAAAGCCGCGGCGTGCCAATCGGCAATGTAGCCAGCGCCCAAGAACCCGATGGCGAGTCGTTTTTTAGTGGATCCCATCGTAAGTGCTCGGGTGAAGCTCCAGAAGCGGGGCCGCCGCCGCACCCGCGGTTTCTCGGTATTCGATAATCTGGGCCGGCGTGCCACGGATGCGCCTTGACCAGTACTTTCCGATGCCGACCAGTTGGGGGAACTTGGCTATCACGCAGAACATTGCATAGAGCCGAGCATCCGCCGCTGACCAGTTCCGAGCGAGTTGACAGAACCGTTCGATCCGCCAGAACAAGATCGGGTATCCGCACAGCAGCACAGGCTTGCACCCCGAGTCGGCCAAGCCAAACCAAGGGCCATTAAAGGGAGCAGCAGCCCCCAAACGATCGTGCTGCGCATTTGATGGACAAAATGACGCTCCGGAGTGCGGCCATGGCGCGCCGAGCCTTCTGCGTAGGCGTGCCCGCAACGTATAGCACGCTTCCACCATTGCGTAAACCGGGTCATTGCCATGTCATGTCGGGTCATCTCGGCGTCGATGCGCAGGACTTTCCACCCCTGGCCGCGGATTCGCAAGCAAAGCTCGTCGTCCTCGGCGGCGATGATTGACGGGTCATAGCCACCAACACGGCGGAAGGCTTCCATGCGAATCATGGCATCGCCACCACAGGCTTTGACTTCCCCGATGGGAACGTCCCACTCCAGGTCGGCGAGTCGGTTGTAGATCGTCTGGTCGCGATATCGCTCGCGACGCCGTCCATAGACCACGGCGACGTCGCGCCTTGCTTCGAGCACTGCCCGGGCCTGATCGAGCCAGTCTGGCGCCACTTCACAGTCACCATCGACGACCTGAACGAATTCGACGTCTTGATCGACCTGGAGCAACCGCTCAAAACCAGCGTTGCGAGCGCGGGCCGCCGTGAATGGAAGCATTATGTCCAACTTGACAACTTCCGCTCCCATGGAACGCGCTAGCGTGACGCTTCCGTCCGTCGGAATTCGAATCGACGTAGACCACAGGCAAGCCACGCCCGACCAGTGAGCTCAAACAGCGCCGCAGCCTTTCTCCTTCGTTGCGGCCAATGGTGACAATTCCCAAGTCGCTCATATTCTTTCCGCTTCTGAAGTGGCGCTCCTGCAGCTTACCGGGTCGCCAGGGCAGGGACGGGAAGGGTATCGGGGTCCTCCTCGCCGGAGACCGTGGCCGCTTTGGCGAACAGCTCGACGAGTTTCTTGACCTCAATCACGGCGTTATGTCGCTCGGCGACCCTCGCCGCACCAGCGCGCCCCATTGCCTCGAGCTTGTTTGTCGCGGTCGTCAGGGCCGCCGCCATCGCCGCGACCAACGGCTCAACTGCCCCAGCCGGGACTAGCCAGCCGTTTTGTCCCGGCTCGACCAACTCTGGAATGCCAGCGATCGATGTACTGATGACAGGTCTACCCATGGCGAGTGCCTCCATGATCACAACCGGCAGCCCCTCGGCGAAACTGGACATGACAAGGGCTCGCGCGGCCTCGAGCTCGCGGCGAACCCCTTGGTTGTCGAGAAAGCCCGTGATCCGCACGTGGCCCCGCAGGCCGTGCTGATCGATCAGCCGCTCGAGATTACCGCGCAGCGGGCCGTCGCCCACGATGACCAGCTCGAAGTTTACGTCGCGATCGCGCAAGCCGACCGCGGCCTCGATCAGGAGAAGATGGCCCTTTTGCTCGGACAGACGACCGATGTTGAGCAATCGTGCCTGCTCCGGGATCCGGGTGAGTGCCGTGGACAAGAAGACCTCGTCCAGTCCGCAATGGATTACTTGGATTCTGCGCCAGTCTTCCGACGCGGCCCACCGGTAGAGCTGGCTGCGCGTGAACTGGCTGATGGCGACCACAAAATCCGCGTGGTGAATCTTGTCGTCCAGGGCGAGTTGCCGCGGTGCATCGAATTCTTCGGGGCCGTGGATCGTGATACTGTACCCAGGGCCGCCGAGCCGGCGGCATAGCAGGGCCACGCTGGCTGCGTTCGTACCGAAGTGGACATGGAGGTGGTGGACCCCACTGTCCGCCAGCCGATGGCGAAGCAGACATGCCTCGGCGAAGTAGATCAGGTGCCGGATTACCCCCCGCTCCGAGCGTCTACCCAAGCGGATGGCTACGGCAAATACTGCCAGCCAGCGCAGCGGGCGATTCACCACATCGGCGATCACGGCGCCAATTAAACCCAAGGCCCCGGCATCCAGGAGATAAAAGGTGCGCTCCTGTTCCACCTGGTCAGCCGCATCGGTCAGGTTGCCGGCGAACCGACGGGCGGCAAACCGGTGGACTCGAAGACCGTGCGCTCCAGAGCGGCGATCTCTCGCCGGATGAATGTCGCGCTGGGCATGGGATACGTCGGCATCAAGTAAGCGATACTCATCATCAGCGGCGTTAGTCACCAGAGAGCGAAATCAGTCCGCGGGATGGCTGTAGCCGCCGGGATGGCGGTGATGCCAATCCCAGGCAGTCCGAACGATATCACGGATGTCGGAATGGCGAGGTGACCAGCCCAGCTCCCGCGTGATCTTCTCGGGAGTGGCGATCAGCACGGCCGGGTCACCAGGCCGCCGTCCGGTAAATTCGTGCGGGATCGGCCGGCCCGCGGCCGACTCGCAGGCCCGTAGCACCTCGAGCACGGTCACGCCAGTCCCCGAGCCAAGGTTGTAGGCCCGCCCCATGCCCGGTTCGAGCGTCTCGACGGCCAACTGGTGCGCCTGGGCCAGGTCGGCCGTATGGACGTAGTCGCGCACGCAAGTCCCGTCCGGTGTCGGATAATCGGCCCCATAGATCGTGACCTTGGGCCGGCGGCCTACCGCCGCCTGGAAGATCAGCGGAATCAAGTGAGCTTCGTGTCGGCGATCTTCACCAAAGTCGCCACCAGGGTCGGCGCCCGAAGCGTTGAAGTACCGAAGCAAGGTGTAACCTAGCCCATAAGCACGGGCATAGTCTTTGATTAGCCACTCCGAGGCTAGCTTGGTCGTGCCGTAAGGGGTCTCAGGGGTCTGGAGAGAGTTCTCTCGCAGCGGCATCTCTGCATGAAAACCATAGGTAGCCGCCGTGCTACTGAACAGGATCTTACCAACACCAGCGGATCGCATGGCGTCGAGCACACTCTTTGTTCCACCGACATTGACTCGGTAATAAGACTCGGGATCGGCAATCGAATCGGGGACCGATGCCAATGCCGCGAAGTGCATCACCGCTTCGACGCGCCGCTGCTCGAGCAAGGTGGTCAGGCGATCGGTATCAGCGATGTCACCAACAATTAGCCGGTTTTGGCTATCGGGTACCGCTGCGGTATTGCCCTCCGAGAGGTTGTCGTAGGCCATAGGATCGTGCCCATGTTTCAGCAGCCAGCGAAGACATGCGCTCCCGACATAACCAGCGCCCCCAGTTAGAAGTATTTTCATGTTGTTGCTCTGCGATCAATGAATATCACCCGGCCGTTGTGGCCGCAGGTCGCCAACGAACCGCTCAGACTGGCTCGATCGATTCTGTAATCCAGCTCTTGTCACGACCCAATGGCCGGGGAGAGTTTCATAAACGTCGGTCCCGATCAGCCAGGATCAATTCAACGGTGGCCGCAAGGTCTGGAGCGGTCAAGAATTGGCCGGCGAGTGCTTGTTCCTCTTTCGATGCCGTCCGGTCTGACTCGAGCAGAATACTCCGGCATCCCGCATTCTGCCCGGCCAGCACATCGCTGATCAGGTCACCGACCATCCACGAAGTCTCCAGGTCCAGATTCAGATCTGCGGCCGCGCGGAGCAACATACCGGGGCCGGGCTTGCGGTCAGGGCTCTCAACCACCGTCCGATCGTCGCCCGCCGGGACATCTGGGCAGTAGTATATCGCATCAAGCGTCGCGCCGTGGACAGCGAGCTGCCGATTCATTTCCATGTGGATCTGATCAAGCCGCTCTTCAGTAAGCATCCCTCGACCGATGGCTGACTGATTGGTCACCAAAACGCGGGTAAACCCGGCGCGGCGGAAACGCTTCAGGGCTTCGGCGGCCCCAGGCAGGAGCTGGACCAATGCCGGGTCGCAGAGATAATGAACATGCTCGATCAGGGTGCCGTCGCGATCAAGGAAGATCGCCGGTCGGTGCGCGCCATCGCTGATCGAGCGTTGATCGGGAAAGATCGAGGCTACCTGGTGGCGAGCGCTCTCGAGTGTTTCGTGGGTCCCAATATCCAGGTGATACCCCCCCCAGACCCAACCCCTCATTCGGCCGACAAATTTGGGGAGTACATCAAATCCCAAGTCGAACGCTTCCATCGCGGCGATTTCGCGGTAAGCGGCGGCGTTGACGACATAGAGACCGGCGTCGGCCAGATCGCTGGTCAGTCGCTTTGGTTTCTCGACAAACGAGAAGATTCTTCCCGCTCCATCCAGTTTGGCGATCCCGCAGGCGCGGGGGTTGGGGGTTCGGAACAGGACCATGGTCAGTGGATCGCCATGCTGTCGGTGGAATGCCAGCAGCGGCCGCAGGTCAATGTCGCTCAGGTTGCCGGCATAGATGATTACAATTTCATCGGCGCCCTTGGCCAAATCGGCATTGGCAGCCACCGTGCCGGCCGAGCCCAGTAACTCGGGTTCGTACGACTCTACCAGGCGAAGCCGACAAGCGGAGTTAACCGATTGGATATGTTCCCGCACGCGGCCCGCATGGGTGTGGATATTGATCCGTGCCTCCGAAATCCCGGCCTCGACCATGCACTCTACCCAGTAATCCAGCAGGGTCTGTTCGCCAATCGCCAACAGGCACTTCGGGATCACGTCAGTGAGCGGGCGCAGCCGCGTCCCCAACCCGCCCGCCAGTATCAGTGCCTTAGGCCGTTGGCCCATCCACGTTCTCCATGGTTCCCCTCAGGTCAAAACACCACGGCATCTGGAGGGAGCACCCGGAGCATCCGGTCGAAGACAAGCCGTTTTGCCGCGATGAATAGTTTCGCGCTTGGTGGAACAACGTCCTAGTTGTGGACGAAGATGAGGCGACTGCCGTGCTTAGCGATTCGAATATGGAAGCTCGCGGGATCGCCCAAGAGCTTCGCGGATCGCCCGATGTCGCCAAGTCAGGGCAACTAGCAACAGGAAGCCGCCGTCGCCGGCCCCCAGGAGCTTGCCGCCCAGGGCACCAGCCCGCCGCGCCGCTTCGTACCAC
Organism: uncultured Planctomycetaceae bacterium; assembly: GCA_963813575.1. Classification (GTDB taxonomy): domain Bacteria; phylum Planctomycetota; class Planctomycetia; order Isosphaerales; family Isosphaeraceae; genus Aquisphaera. The sequence continues at coordinate 53,005 of CAWFAF010000016.1, read as the reverse complement.
TCATTGACTTGGTCGTTACTGATTCCACAGCCGAGCGATCGCTTTAGTGCCCAACCCTCGTGGAGTAGGGCCGCAAATCGGTTAAGGTCCCTCATTCGCCAAGGCGTCCCGCATTTGGTGGGCCAGGTCCCGCATTGATCGGAGCACTTCCAGGCGGTCGGCGGTTGCCCCCGACTGCCGCTCCAGGATCAAGTTGGCGTCTCGCGTCTGACCGGTATAAATCAAGAGCGTCTGCCTCTCCAGTTCCGCCATTGTCTCAGGTGGGCAGGGAACCGGTTCAACATCAACCGTCTCGTCCAGGTTAAACCGGATGTAGTTCAGTCCCCCAAAGTCCGCCGCATATTGGTCCTGTCAGCCAATCGGCTTGCCCAGCACGTCGATCTCGATCTGGCACGCTTGCTTCGCCAGGAGTCGGGGATTGACCACCCGGTTCCGGTAGCCGTGCAAGGCCGCGAGCGGACCGACGGTCAAACTGCTGCTGGAGCCCATTCCCGTTCCCGAAGGAACGTCGCCGATGGTCGTGATCTCCAGCGGCTCGTCAATCTCCACGCGCCGCATCGTCTCGCGCACCAGTTCGTGCTGGACCTCGTCGAGCGTACTGGCCACCTCTGTGCGGAAGTAGCTGACGCGGATCGTCGACTCGAACCGCCGATGAATCGTCACATAAATATGCCGATCAATCATCGTACTCAGTACGGCGCCATACTCTTGCCGGTAGAAGACCGGCAGGTCGGTCCCGCCCCCCGGCAAAGCTCACGCGATAGGGGGTCTGGGAAATGATCATGGAAGCGTTACCTCATTGCATACGGGAGACTTTGACACGTGTCTCCTCGACCCGCGGGAAATCGCGTGACGTCCGGCGCGGCATAGCACATCGTCGAACGTCCGAACCAGATTTGAACACTAGCCCGGCTTGTCGAGATTGGTGTCATAGAGTGCCGGCAATATCACTTTTCGGTCGTCGTTCCCGGCATTAGGCAGTTCGTCAAGATCGGTGTTTTTCTTCTTACCCTTGGCCGATGCCATCGTGCCCGATGCCTTGATGCGTGCCTTCTCATTGATCAGCGGGACCAGTCTTTCCTGGTCCTCAACATCGGCCACGGTTCTTTCGGGTACCAGCCACGACAGAAGCTGTAGCTCCAGCCAAACAAGTAAGAGCGCCAGCGGCATCATCAGCCAACCGGACACGTCGTGTGCCCACTCCTTCGCCGTTGGTCCCGTGATCGTGTAATAGCACCAGCCGGTGGCCACGATCCGGATGATGTTGCTGAGCATGGCGATGGGCACCGTACTGAAAAGCAGAGTGATCCGTTTCCAGGCCGGCAAGGGGATGAGGATAATCGTCGCCGTGATCGTGGCGGCCATGGTCATGAGCATCCTCAATCCATTGCAGGCGAGAGCCACGTCGAGCGGCATTGGACCATGGGGCGTCGCGAGGTGAATAACGTTTCCTTCCTGAATCGCCCAAAGCCCGGAGAGTTGAAGTAGAAAACAACTGCCCGTTGTCGCAATACGCTGCAGCGGTAGTGCGATGAAATCATTGAAGGCCGGCGGTAAGGGGAGCAAAAACACGAGGAATATGATGGCTGGCCAAGTCCGGCGCAGCAGCGGCCAACTGCCAAATGTCCAGGTAAGACAGGCAATCGCGGGCACAAGGGTGGCGGTTTCTACCCACCGCCAGTAGTTCTCGTAGGCAATGGCACGCACCGTCAAGGTCGCGATCAGGAAGGCCCAACCCCACCATGGTGCCGGTGCGGCGGTTGGGGCCGGCTTGGCTGCTGGATCCGACAGCCGCCGGTATAGGATGATCAGGGCGATAGGGATGACCAGTTTTCCATGCGAGTAATTCGGATCGGCGTCCCAAACTGAGTAGAGGTCGCGAAAATTTGGGGCATAGGCAAAGCCCAGCAGCAAGGTCGCCGCCCCTAATGCGCAAATCGTCGCCAGTGATCGCCGCTGATGCCACATTGTAGACAATCCGCTGAAACCTTGTTTTGTTAGCGAAAGGCTCGCATCGGCCGCGATCGTATTTGCGCTATTGGTTGAAGGCTTTGCCACGTGCAGATTCCTCGCGGGTTTTGCGAATAATAAATAGCCGCGGACAAGCTGACTCCGCGAAAAGGCAGAAACGCGTGACAGGAAGGCAGAGGTTTCGGGCAGACTCTTCAATCAAACCGCGGCGCAGACTCCGTCCCCATGGGTTGCACGTGCATCCCAGTAAGAGGTTACGATTATTTCACTGCCAGAGCCATAGCCAGGTCGTGAGTCGCACCCAACTTGCCTGAGCAAGTTATTGCTTCTTTTGTGGCAAGAACGTCGATGGGCCCGGGAACGTATAACTTTCGTCCTCGGGTAAGCGACGAATACCTCGACGATCCACCTTAACTCTAGATCGCGTTGGACGAATCGGGCTCGTTAGATCGTCGCCTGCTGTAGGTGTAACGTCCATAATACGAAGCGGAATGTCGCATGCCGTTGATTACGGTCCCAAGAACGGCGATCCCCGCATTATCTAGTTGACGTCGGGCACGCTCGACCTGAGGAAACCGACTGATATCGAACCGCGCGGCAATCACCGCGCCATCGGCCCAGCGGCCCAAGATGAGCGCATCGGGAACGGGAAGGACTGGGGGAGAGTCAATGATGATGAGATCATAGTGCTGGCGGAGTTGGCTGATCAGTTGCCCGAACTTTGGGTTATGGAGTAAGCGGCCGGTGTCTTGAATGGGAGTACCCGCAGAGAGGAGATCAAAGACCCCGCCCTGAATGGGAATCACCACCTCATCGACGGTGGCCTTGTCCCTGAGCACGTCGCTCAGCCCAAGGCCTTCGGGAACGTCAAGCAGCGTACAGAGCTTTGCACGACGAAAGTCGGAGTCGATAAGCACTGTGGACATTCCCGCGCTGCCGCACCGTTGGGCGAGTTGTGCGGCCAGTGTCGTTTTCCCTTCTCCGCCGACGGCGCTGGTGATCAGCACGCAGCGCCCTTTCTCCAGCGCGGCTGGATTGCCGCACACCGCGAAACGCAGATGGTCGAGCCGCTGGATGAAATGCTCGATCTGGTCGTCGGCATCCAACTCACTCGCCTTGCGGATCGAGCGGGCAGTTGGCAATGGCGGCAGAGCGTAGACTTCGGATCGCACGCGGGTCGACAGCGAGTCTGGGTCAGCGACCCGCTCAGCCTTGATCTCGAACAAGAGAAACAGTCCGAGCATCATGAACATCACACCGACCGGCGCGGCCGCAATGTATTTGAGCCGCTTGTCGTTATACGGGGTTCTGGGAGCACCGGCATGGTCGATCACGGTAATGCGATAAAGTTCGCGGCTGGCCTCGAACGTTAATTCTTCCTTGCGACCCCTAACTATGTCCTCCCGCTTCAAAAGGCTGTTGAGCTGATAATTCTGATAGGCGGCGTCGAACTTGTCGCTGTTAGTCGACTTCTGGTCGACTTCCATTACCTTGAAGAGTTCGGCCTGCTTGTCCTTTACCTTTTTAAGCCCATCGATCTTCTGCTTCAATTCCTGGATCTTCGCGAGGGGCTGTGTGTCGCCGCTGGAGCCTGTCAAGCGACCGAGAATCTCCTGGTATTTCGATTTCCAAAGATCCTGATACTCTTGTTCCAAATCATCGAATCGACTCTGGGCCGCAACCCTCGCGGGATCAGAAGGCTGGCGAGTGATGCGTTTGATACGTTCGAGATGGTCGCTAGTGTCGTCGATCACTTTCTTGAGCGCGACCACCTCGGCATCCTTCTTGAATATCTCTTCGATTCGAGCACGCAGTTGCGAATCGACTTGCTGCCTCGGCTGTTGGCTATCTTCCAGCCTTGCCCGGTACTCGTCACTCCTTACATCCAGCATCGCCTGGGCCTCGATCAACGCAAGGTCAGTTGCGACCATCTCAGCCATCATCCTTTGGACATGATTTTCCGGGACACTTTTGAACGTCGGCTGGACCTCATTGCCGTCATTATTACTAACATTGAGTCTAGCCTCGGGCTTGAGAAGCGAGACATTTCCCTTCTCATACAAATCCTTCAGCGCCCTTCTCTTGAGCTCAATCTCTTCCGTGAGTTTCTTAAGCTCCTTCTCCATGCTCAACGTCAGGCTACGGTTGGCCTGCCGATTCGTGTCAGTGTATTGTTCTATGTAATGCTGAATCACGGCCGCGACGATTGTGACGGCTTCGTCGCGATTCGGTAATTCCAACGCAACGCGGATCACATTAGTATTCTCGATGATTCCAACCTTCAATTTCCGACGGAGATCGTTCTTGGGGTCCTCCGACTTTTTGATCATGGGGAGGTCCTTGACCAGAGCGTTGGCGACGGTGGGTTCAAGCACGTTGTCGCTTGTGAGCACGGTCACTTGGGTCTTCAAGTGAGTCGAGTTTTGGCTCTCAACTTCTCCCCTGCTAACGGAGAAAAGCTCTGGCTCCAGCGGCTCGATCTTCAGCAGGCTCGACGCCTCATAGGTCGGTTGGATGAACCAAACGATCGAAAGGAGTATCGGACCAGTCACCAACAGCCACAGCAAAAGGATATGCCACCAGTGCCGGCTTAGTCCGCCGCACAATGACTCTGGGATTGACCTGGAGACCCGGCGTGCCTGGCTGATCGGCGGGGAGTGCTGGCGTGAGGTCCCGAAGCAGCGATAAATTCGCGGGAACCGGAGCCGGCAAGTTTGTGTTAGACCGATCAATGGTGTCCATCGTGCATGTTCACCCAAGAGAAAGTATTCAAGAAAAAAAATGACTGACGTGCCCACGGCTAACAGTCAAAGCCCAACTGGTTGCCGTTTAGCGGATCTTTTGGAGTGTTAACCACATAGTGATCACGATGACTGAAGGATTCGTACATCGGAAATCGCGAATTGCCGCCGACGGAGTGCTCAAATTGTTACGCGCTGAATCCCAATCCAAAAGCTCTTGATCTAAATCCAACGTTGCGTTTTCCCATCTCGTCTTGGGTCGCTTCTTGGGCCGCGATAGGCAAACTGTAATCAACCGTGTTCAATCTCGTCAAATTAAAATCGCATGTCGGTCAACTTACATCCATGGTGCGATCCTAAGTGTTGACGTATCGCAACATTCTACAACCTGCCTGCTCTCGACTATCGAGGGTGGCACCGACCGCCGACCCACCCAAGCAGCCCAATTTACCTATTCCCCGATCATAACGAAAGAGAAAATCGATAAATTATCGGTTGCCACTTTTTGCGAACTCGCTATTGAAGACTACTACGCGTCGGCCAAAGACGATTACTTACTCCACCGTTACGTGATTCTTTGCTGAGCCGTGACTGAGGAACGATGAACGGCTTTCACCAATGTTATTGTGTCCACTTACGATTTCCCCGACCTAAAGTTCTACTTACCGGATTCCGTAATCTAAACTTCTATTACGAAACACGACGAACTTGCATATCGTCGGCACCCAGAGGAACAACAGCCAAAAAGTTCGTGCATGAATCTATGGTACGATGCGTGCTATCACGCCTCACGGTATAACGGCGAATGATGTCGGCAGGACAGACCTTGATGTTCCGCTGGTTGATGTGTGAAACCATGGCACCGTAATGGATCCGTCACATAGGGTACTTGGCCGGCAGAGTCAACCCTTGACGCAGGCAAAGGATTTACGGTTATGATCACCGAGCAAAGATCGGCGCGATTACGACCTATCCCGAGGCTGTCTCCATCCCAGGACAGACGACCAGTTGCGAGTGACTATGCTGGCCGCCTTGTCCAGATCGCCTTGGCCCTCTATCTCATTCCGGCCCTTCTGGTCGTGCTCGCGGTTGGAGGCGTTGGAATGACGGTGCTCGTGGTTGGTCGGTTGGTCAGCGGTCCGGTCCGTGAGCCTCTCGGTTAGTCGAGAGAGCTAACAGAATCGGCGTTCCGCTCCTGACCATTGAAGTGCCTTCTCCTATCTCGTCTCCTGCATTAGCTCTTAGCATACTCTTTCGCCGCCCAATTTCCTCACCACATCTTGATCAACCAGCCCGACCATTCATACGACGCTATAGGTTGCGCCTTGTCTAGCCGTATGGAACACATCGCATCGCGTGGGTTAAGCTAAAGGCCTCTTGGTCTTTGGCTGACAGGTTAGACGACGGGTGGCGCCTAATGACTGTGATCGTCGGGATTTCCGCGTTTTATCACGACAGTGCCGCCGCGCTTGTGCTTGATGGCCGGATTGTTGCCGCAGCCCAGGAAGAGCGGTTTACCCGGATCAAACATGACTCGGCTTTCCCTACCCACGCGATCGATTACTGCCTGAGGCAGGGAGGACTATCCGCGAACGATGTTGACTATATTGCTTTTTACGACAAACCGCTGACCAAGTTCGAGCGTCTGCTTGAAACCTACCTGGCCTATGTGCCGATGGGGTTCCACAGCTTTCGCCTGGCCATGCCGCTTTGGCTCAAAGACAAGCTGCATATGCGGCGGACACTGCGAAATTGCCTGGGAAGCGATAGCCGCGCCCGGTTGATCTTCACCGACCACCATGAAAGCCACGCCGCCAGCGCCTTTTTCCCAAGCCCCTTCGAACAAGCGGCGATCCTGACTCTGGATGGAGTCGGCGAGTGGAGCACGGCCACATTCGGAGTTGGTGAGGGAAACCGCATTCGCCTGGTTGATCACGTCTTGTTTCCCCATTCGCTCGGCCTCTTGTATTCGGCCTTCACCTACTACTGTGGCTTCAAGGTCAACAGCGGTGAATACAAGCTAATGGGCCTGGCTCCCTACGGCCGTCCGATCTACAGGGATTTAATTCTTGAGCAGTTGCTTGACCTGAAGCGTGACGGCAGTTTTTGGCTCGATATGGCCTATTTCAACTATTGCCAGGGGTTGACGATGACCAACCGGCGGTTCAATCGTCTGTTCGGTGGCCCACCGCGCGCGCCTGAGTCCCCCTTGGAGCAGCGGCATATGGACTTGGCCGCCAGTATCCAGGCCGTCACCGAAGAAGCCATACTCCGGATCGGCAGCCACGTGAGCCAGCGAACCGGGATGAAACACTTGGTACTGGCGGGCGGAGTGGCACTCAACTGTGTAGTCAACGGCCGGCTGCTCCGCGAGGGTAATTTCGAAGAACTTTGGATCCAGCCGGCGGCCGGCGATGCCGGCGGTCGCTGGGGGCGGCGTTATTCGTCTGGCATCAGCTCCTGGACAACCCCCGTCGGCCCGATGGCCACGACACCCAGCAGGGAAGCTTTCTCGGCCCGAGCTTCACGACCGATCAGATCGAGCGATCTCTGGCCGTCCACGGCGCATCGGGACGGCGGTTTGCTCATGAGAGTGATCTACTCGGCCAGGTCGCTTCCCTGCTGGCCGATGGCAAAATCGTTGGCTGGTTCCAGGGACGCATGGAGTTTGGACCAAGGTCTTTGGGGCGCGCAGCATTCTGGGTGATCCCCGCTCATCAGCCATGCAGGCCACCATGAACCTCAAGATCAAGTTTCGCGAAAGCTTCCGGCCGTTTGCCCCGGCCGTGCTCCGGGAGCGGGCATCCGAATGGTTCGACCTGCTGCCGGAGCACGAGAGCCCGTATATGCTCCTGGTTGCCCCGGTGGTCGAGCATCGCCGGGTCTCCATCGACACCGACGTCTTGAGAGTCATGGAGCATGATCCCGACTTGCGGCGACGGGTCAACGTGGTTCGCTCCGAGATCCCTGCCGTGACCCATGTCGATTACAGTGCCCGGATCCAGACCGTCGACGAACGGCGCAACCCCCGCTTCTACCGGCTGCTCGAAGCTTTCGACCGCCTTACCGGATGCCCGGTTTTGGTCAACACCAGCTTCAACGTACGTGGCGAGCCGATTGTCTGCACACCTGAGGATGCCTATCGCTGCTTCCTGGCCACTGACATGGACGCCCTGGTCCTGGAAGACGTCTTGATCGTCAAGGATGCCGCGGAACGTGAAGCCGGCCTGGAGGCCCGCGAAGCCTACCTCGCGCAGTTCCAGCTTGACTGACCAGCAACAAGCCGATCGAGACCGGACCAGCCGGCTAGGCCCGTGATCATCGATTCTCAAACGGTCACGATTGAGGATGCCGATGCGTTGGTCTGATATCCCGTTCGATCCCTCCACGGAGGACCTTGCGGCAGTTCGCCTGGCTCTGGCTGGCCTTCTTCGGCGGAATGGCCCTCTGGCAAGCCCTGGTGAAAGCACATACAGTCCTGGGATTATCTTGCGGCTCTCGCCCTGATTGTTGGTTCCTGGGATTGACTCGGCCTGAGTGGGTTCGTTTCATCTACGTTGGCTGGATGGTCTTGGCCTTCCCGATCGGCTGGACAGTCTCACAGGTCATGTTGGCGGTGATGTTCTTGGGCTGTTCACGCCGTTCGGCTTGGTGTTCCGCCTGATTGGCCGCGACCCGCTTCAGCGGACCCGACCGTCGAACGCGAATCATACTGGGAACCCAAGCCAATGCCTACCGACTTGAAGCGTTACTTCAAGCAATTCTGACGCACAACAACCGGCTTAATTTCGACTTCAACGGACGCACGACGATGAGCGAAATACCACCAAGCCACCTAGCGATTTCGAGAAAGCAGCTGCCGACTCACAGGGCGAAAGCCTTGTCAGCGAATTCTGGGCGTTTCTGGCTCAGAACAAGAAATGGTGGCTGCTGCCGATCGTGATCGTCATGCTGCTTTTGGGCACGCTGATCTTGCTGTCCAGCACTGCCGCGGCACCGTTTATCTATACGCTATTCTGAGGTGTGACTGCCAGCGCCCTTCACGGATTGGGCAGTGTGAGCATTCTCACTGAACCTCACCTTGCTGACCCGCCTCGGCATGTTATTTGGCCTTCCCCTGGTTGGCGACGGCCGCCATCAGCCTCGGCCACCTCCTCGGGATCGCCCAGGTAATAGTGCCGGATCGGCTTGAGCTGATCGTCCAGCTCGTAGACCAGCGGCACGCCGGTCGGGATGTTCAGCCCGACGATCTCCTCGTCGGAGATGCTCGTCGAGATACTTCACCAGCGCACGCAGGCTGTTGCCGTGGGCGGCGATGATCACTTTCTTGCCGGCCTGGATCGTCGGCACGATCGCCTCGTGCCAGTAGGGCAGAAACCGCGCGACGGTGTCCTTGAGGCACTCGGTCAGGGGAAGTTCCGAGGCGCTTAGTCCGTCGGTAGCGCGGGTCGGTGCCTGGATAGCGGGGATCGGACTCCTCGAGGGCAGGCGGCGGCACGTCGTAGCTCCGCCGCCAGATCAGAACTTGCTCGTCGCCGTACTTCGCCGCGGTCTGGGCCTTGTTCAGGCCCTGCAGCGCCCCGTAGTGCCGCTCGTTGAGCCGCCATGAGTGCTCCACGGGGATCCACATCAGGTCCAGCTCGTCCAGCGCGATCCACAGCGTGCGGATCGCCCGCTTGAGCACCGAGGTGAAGGCCACGTCGAACGTGAACCCCTCGGCCTTGAGCAGCTCGCCGGCCCGCTTCGCCTCGGCCATACCTTGGTCGGACAGGTCGACGTCCGTCCAGCCGGTGAAGAGGTTTTCCTTGTTCCAGATGCTCTCGCCATGGCGCAGCAGGACGAGCTTTGTCATTGATAATCCCTGTATATGAAAGTGGTATTCTTCGTTCACTCACGGGAGTCCTGTTGACGCCGTGCCGGTATTGGTTCATCGAGATAACTCACTGGTGCGATAACCTACTTACCCACATTATGGAGTCGTGGTCCGTGGCCCTCGCATGGCAGGAGTGACAGGTACGGGATGACGAATCCATTTTCTGACCTTCTGGAGCGAAGCGTCAAGCCATCGCGATTGGTTGTGGGGCTGATGTCCGGGACGAGTGCCGACTCGATCGACGTCGCGATATGCCGGATGAATGGGCATGGGACCGAGATCAGGGTCGAGCTGATTCAATTACAGAGAACACTGCGCACGACCCCGAGGTAAAGCGCCAGGTTCTCAAGGCTTAGCGATCTCGACGTTCGCGACATTGCCGAGTTGAATGTGCTACTCGGCGAGGCATTTGCCGAGGCCTGCCTGCCTACACTTGAGGAAGCGCCGGTCTCTCTTGCGGAAGTAGACGCTGATCGGCTCGCACGGTCAGACCAGTCTATCATCACAGCGGCGTTCGCGGGTGCGCGCCGGGCGACGCTTCAACTTGGGGATGGCGATATCATTGCAGTCCGGACGGGTCGGTACGTCATTTCCGACTTCCGTGCCCGCGACATTGCCGCTGGCGGTGAAGGTGCCCCGCTCTCACCGATCGCCGATACCGTCCTGTTCGCCAGCCGGAAGTCAGAGAAACCACCGCCGGAGAGCGATCCTGAATCTCGGTGGGATCGCCAATCTCACAGTGCTCGACGATGATCCAACACGTGTGTTCGGATTCGACACCGGACCAGCCAACGCGCCGCTAGATCGCCTGGTGCGCCGTCTCTCCGACGGCGAACTCGCGTGTGATCGAGATGGGCAATTCGCCAGGGCGGGACGAATCAAGGAGCGACTCCTCGCCGAACTGTTGGGAACGGACCTCTTCCTGGCACGCCGTCCGCCGAAATCAACCGGATTTGAAATCTACGGCGACGCTTTCGTCGCCCGAGCAGCCGAGCGACATGGCGGCTACGACACGGACTTGATGGCCACGCTCACCGAGTTCACGGCCCGAACGATTGCGCTGAGGGCTCCGCCAGTGCATCCACTTGGGACCGCCGATAGAAGAGGTCATCGTGGCAGGAGGTGGAGTGAAGAACCCCGCGCTGATGGAGCGAATCGCGGCGCTCATTGCACCCATCCCGATCCTGCAGTCCGATGACCTCGGAGTCCCGTCTGACGCTCGCGAGGCCATGGCCTTTGCCGTCCTGGCCGATATGACCCTTCGGGGCATGCCGGCCTGCCTCCCGCCTGTTACCGGCGCAACCGCTCCCAAGTTGCTCGGTAAGCTCTCATTCCCTTAGAATCCTTGTCGGCGATACGCTGACCTGCGCGGGTTCAAAGCCTCGGAGAGTCGCACATGCTCGATTGACTTCATGAATCCTATCGATCTTACCGTGATCGCGGTCTACATTGCCGGCTGCACCGTGCTGGGGGCCTGGCTGGGCTCGCGATCACAAGGGTTGAAGGGCTATTTCCTGGGCGAGAGCAACATCCCCGCCTGGGCCGTCATGATCTCGATCGTCGCGACCGAGACGAGCACGGCGACCTTTCTGAGCGTCCCCGGCGTCGCTTACCGGGGCGACTTCACTTACCTGCAACTGGCTTTTGGCTACATCCTCGGGCGCGTGATCGTCGCCACTGTTCTCTTGCCCGCTTATTTTCGAGGGAAGATCTTCACCGCCTATCAGCTGCTGCAGGACCGGTTCGGCGGACCGACCCGGACGATGGCCTCGATCCTCTTCCTCGTCGCCCGTTCTCTCGGCGACGGCCTTCGGCTCTTTCTGGCGGCGACCGTGCTCCAGCACATGACCGGCTGGTCAACCGGGAGTAGCCATTGTCGACTGTGGCGGCGATCACGGTCGTCTATACCTTCCTCGGTGGCATGAAGGCCGTGATCTGGACCGACGTCATCCAGTTCAGTGTTTACATCGTGGGGGCTATCGTGGCCCTGATGATCCTCGCGGGCAAGCTTCCTGGCGGGTTGGTCCGAGCTGTTCGAGACGGCCCGCGCCGCCGGGATAAGTTTCGGCTCCTCGACTTCTCGTTCGACCTGACCCGCCCATACACGTTCTGGGCCGGCTTGATTGGCGGGATGGTGCTGAACACGGCGACCCACGGGGCGGACCAGATGATGGTTCAGCGCTACCTCTCGGCCCGCTCAGAGAGGCAGGCCGCTGGAGCCCTGGTGGCCAGCGGTTTTGTGATCCTCGACCCAGTTCGCCCTCTTCCTTTTCATCGGCGTCAGCCTCTGGGTGTTTTACCAGCGTGTTCCCCCGTCGGCAGACACTGGACGATGCGCGCTCCGACGAGCTCGACGAGGCTTTCACCTACTTCATCGTCCACTACCTGCCGACCGGGGTACTCGGACTGGTGATCGCGGCGATCTTCTCGGCGGCGATGGGAACGCTGGCCGGCTCGCTGAACTCGTCGGCCTCGACGATCGTCAACGATCTGTACCGGCCCCTCACCGGCCAGAACGACGAGCGGCACTTATTGCGTGTCTCGCGAGTGATGACAGTGCTCTGGGGCGGTGTCCTGACGGCCGTGGCCTTTGGCGCCCAGCACCTGGAAGACAACGTCGTGAACAACGCCCTGGCGATCGCCGTCTTTCGTCTCGGGCATCCTGCTCGGCCTGTTTCTTGCTGGGAATCTTGACCCGCCGCGTGGGGCAGTCAGCGGCGCTGGTCGGGGTCCTCGCCGGGATCGCCGCCGTCAGCTTTGCCAAGTTTGGAACCCCACTGGCCTGGCCGTGGTTCGCCCTGGTCGGCTCGTTCACCGTGTTTGTCGTCGGCCTGGTGGCAAGCTTCATGCTATCAGGTCAGCAGGCTCCGCCGACCGAGGTACCGATTCGATAGAAGTGATCACCATGACACTGGAAGACCACCTTCTGACCGAGTCGCGCAACCCGCGATCCGAGTCCATCGACACCCTGAGCCCTCTGGAGATCGTCCGGCTGATGAACGCCGAGGATGCCAAGGTGGTGGAGGCGGTCGCGGCCGAAGCCGCAGCCGATTGCGCAGGCGATCGAGTGGGCGGCGGACCGGCTTCGCCGCGGCGGCCGGCTGATCTATGTCGGGGCGGGGACATCGGGGCGGCTCGGTGTCCTCGATGCCGCCGAGTGCCCGCCCACCTTCAGCACGCCACCCGAAATGGTGGTCGGGCTGATCGCGGGCGGTGCCTCCGCACTGACCCGGGCCGTCGAGGGAGCCGAGGACGACCCCGACCGCGGTGCCGCCGACATCGCCGCGCTGGACGTCGGGCAAGATGACCTGGTCGTCGGCATCGCCACGTCCGGGCGGACGCCCTATGTGCTGGGTGCCGTCCGCGAGGCCCGACGGCGCGGCGCGGCCACCGTCGGACTCGACTGCAACCGCCCCAGCCTGCTGGGCGCCGAGGTCGACCTCGAGATCGCCCCGCTCGTCGGCGCCGAGATCATCTCCGGATCGACGCGGTTGAAGGCGGGGACCGCCACGAAGATGATCCTGAACATGATCTCCACCGGAGCGATGGTGCAGATCGGCAAGACGCTGGGCAATCGGATGGTCGACCTGAAGCCGTCGAACGAGAAGCTGCGGATCCGCAGCCGCCGGATGCTCCGCGAGCTGGCGGGAGTGGACGACGCACGGCCCGCGACATCCTGGCGCGCTGTGAGGGCCGCTTGAAGCGGGCCCTGGTCGTCGCCTTGGCGGGCGTCGATCCCGACGCGGCACAGTCATTGCTCGATGCCCACGGCGGCCAGGTTCGCGCGGCGGTCAAGGCTGCCGGCGGGAGAGAGCCGCGATGACGGCACTCGACCGTGCCGACATCGGTCACGACTGCTCGGAGTCGACGGCGGCGGCACGACCACGGAGGCCTGGCTCGCCGAGCCGGGGTGCATGTCCTCGGCCGTGGCAAGGCCGGGCCCGTCGAATGCCAAGGCCGTCGGCCTGGAAGCCGCCCGCCGGGCCCTCGGATGCGGCGATCCGCGCGCGCGTTCGAAACGCTGCAGGACTTCACCCGGTCGCGGTCGATGTCGCCTGCCTGGGCCTGGCGGGTTTCGACCGGCCCGACGATCGCAAGATCCTCGCCAGCTGGGCCGATGAGGCCGGCTGGGCTCACCGGATTGTGCTGGTCAACGACGGCGACCTCGTGGTCGCGGCCGGCACGCCGGAGGGCTGGGGCATCGGCGTGATCGCGGGCACCGGCTCGATCGCCGTGGGCCGTACGCCGGACGGACGCACAGCACGTGCCGGGGGCTGGGGACACCTGATCGGCGACGAAGGGAGCGCCTACAGCGTTGTCCTGGACGCCTTGCGCCTGGTGGCCCGCCGCGCCGATGGCCGCGACCCGCGTCCCGCCGGCAGTGACCCGCTCACCGAACGGCTCTGTGCCGCACTTGGCGTGGCCGAGGCATCTCAGATCGTGACGGCGATCTACGCACCTGACTTTGACCGCGCGAGGATCGCCTCGCTCGCTCCCGAGGTCCTGGCGGCCTGTGCCGAAGTTCCCGAGACTCGGCCGAGCGGCTGTTAATCCCCGCCGGCGACCGCGCTCGCCGAGATGGTCGCCGCCGTGGCCCGATCGCTCGGCTGGATGTCGGGAGTGCTCCCCCTGGCCGCGGCCGGCGGCTTCCTCCTCTCCGCCGCGATCGTGCGACAAGGGATAATCAACCACCTGAGCCGGCAAGGGTACCAGGTAACAGTAACGCCTGTCACCGACCCTGTACGGGGCGCTGTCATCCTTGCCGAGCAAGTGGTCAGCACAGAAACTTAACCACTGCCCAAAAAGGCGCGATTGCTGTTATCATTCACAGCAAACCAAAAGAACCAACCGGGAAGAGATGCAAATGCGCCTGAGCACCTTTCTTGCGTTTTCGATGGATCAACGCCGTGGGCCAACATCTTGCCAGCATGGCTACAAGCACTTAGAATCGATGGCTCAAATCGGAAGCAGCTTGACTTCGGCTATTTCATGAAAAGCCCATTAAACGATAAATTGATTCTTGACACCCCAAACTTCCCAGTTTAACATTATTAGGTTGGATTAAATCGAGTCTCTGGGAAGTCCAATCGACGTCGATACCTGTTCGTGCCAGCTTGGATCTATTCGGTTAAATGCCTTGTTGCAGGAGTTAATTTCCGCACTTCTCACTCTTTCCGACTGATTCGCATCTATGTTTGAATGCTCTAACAACAATCTCGATCAACAATCGTGAGAGGGCTTTTGCTAATGTCTGAAAACATAGCAAGTGGAGCATCGTCAGATGATCCCCTGAAAAGCATTGCAGACACTCTCGAGACGGCTGTACAAGCCGCGAAAGACGGTGCCGCAGATGCGAGGGCGACTGTGGAGAAGGCTCTTCCCGCCGCGAGCCGCTTCCTCTCTCGCTTTGTCTACACCACATGCTACACAATGTCGTACGGGGTTGTCTTCCCGACGGTTCTGATCGCGAAGTCGATTCCCACGAATAACGCAGTTGTAAACGGATTCGTGGATGGTGCGCGAGCTGCGAGCGACATGGTCGAACAGTTAAAGAGTCGTCAAATCATGTCACCCAGCCCTGCGCCAAGTCCATCGCTCCCCTCTTAAAATGAAGCGATTCCCAAGACGAACGAGTACCCATGGACCTTGCCATCCGTTTTCCAGCCCAGGGACGAATTCACCTGGAGAGCCGATTCCTGTTCGCGGAGCCCTGGCGAACGGAACTGCCGTCAGTTCGTCGAACGCGTATTCCAGGCACCAGAGATCACCCGGGTCACGATTCGCAGTCAGACCGGATCGAGCGAAGTCCCGCGCCCGAGCTGGGTTTTTGTGCTCGAACTTACACGCTCAAGCAGGTGATCGAACGCGTCAAAGACTCCCTAAGCCCCCGCAAAAATTCCTCAAACGGCATTCATCAATCCAACGGCCATTCGCATGTGAATGGCCACGCCCATTCCAACGGGCAAGTCAGTCAAGACGGCGGTCAGACCATCGCGCACCCTTCCGTGCTCGAACCTCTCGGCGTGCCGATCACGTCTGTCACTCCTGTCCGTGATTCCCGGGGCGAGGTCCGCTACTTCCGGTATGGGACGATCGTCACGCATTGGGAAATCAAGCATGAGCTACCGGGACGCCTGCGACTAAGAAACCCAGTTATTCACCGCAAAGCAGAGTTCTGCCAGGTGCATCGAGCGCGAGCTGACCAGCGTGCTCGGAATCGACTATTTCAAGACCAACTCCGCTCACAAGCACCGTCTTGATTCAGTATGACCGTAAACAGTTGAGCCGGGAGCAGATCGTCGAAATCCTCGAAGCAGCACTCGTGCAGCGCCGAACATCCTACGACCGGAAAGCCGTCGACTTGCAGCTTCCGCTTTGCACCGCCTCGGTTCCATGGCCGCAGTCGCACAGTTCGCGGCCCCGGCACTCTTGCCGGCAGCGGCCATCCTCTTTGCCTACACTTCGATCCCCACCTTCAAGACGGCCGCGATCGGTCCTTTTTGAGGAAAAGCGGCTGGGAGTCGACGTGCTCGACGCCATTGTCGTCGTTGGTTGTATGGGAACAATGTCGATATTTCCCGGGAACCGTCTTGTGCTGGTGCCTGAGTTTCGGCCGAGTTCTGGTCAAAAAGACGCAAGATGACTCCAAGAAGCTGCTTCTCAATGCTTTCGGCAAACAGCCCCGCTATGTCTGGCTCTATCGCGACGGCACAGAGGTTCAGATCGCGATGGATCGACTCCATCCGCAATGGACGTGATCGTGGTCAATACCGGCGAGGTCGTCCCGGTTGACGGGATCATCGTCAAGGGCATGGCCATGATCGATCAACACGCATTGACAGGTGAGTCGACGCCGGCGGAGAAAGGAGTGGGTGATCGAGTTTTCGCCGCGACCTTGATGGTGGCCGGAAAATCTTGGTCCAGGTCGAGAAATCAGGCAACGAGACGGCATCGGCCAAGATCAGCCAGATCCTTAACGACACCGCCGGCTATAAGCTAAGCTCGCAGCACAAAGGAGAACGGCTGGCCGACAAGGCGGTGATCCCAACCCTGGCAGTAGGCGCAGTCGGCATGGCAGCGATGGGGCTCAGCGGGCGCCGGTTGCGGTCCTCAATAGTGACTTCGGCACCGGCATTCGCATGGCCGCGCCCTTGGCCATGCTTTCCTCGCTGGCACTCTGTGCCAACAAGGGAATTCTGGTCAAAGATGGCCGAGCACTCGAGTTGATGAATGAGGTCGACACGGTATTGTTTGACAAGACGGGCACGCTGACTCGTGAGCGACCGGAAGTGGGTCGGACGATCAGCCAGCCATGGCTTCGACGCCCGAGCGAATTCTCCAGTACGCGGCCGCGGCGAGAGGAAGTTTCATCACCCGATCGCCCTGGCAATCCTGCATAAGGCCCGCGAGCTAGGCCTCGAGTTGCCGCGACCGATGACACGCAGCTACAAAGTCGGCTATGGCATCACTGTGGGAGTCGAGGGCCACACGATCAAAGTCGGCAGCAAGCGATTCATGGATATGGAAGGCGTGAGATCACCCCCGAAGTCGCGGTGGCGCTCGAACAGTCCCATCTGGAAGGCCACACGATGGTCATGGTGTCGGTTGACGGTCGGCTAGGCGGAGCAATCGAGCTGCATGCCGCGGTCAGACCCGAAGTCCGACAGATTGTCCAGGGACTTACGACGAGCGCGGCATCAAGCACATCGCCATCATCTCCGGCGACCATGAGGCCCCCACGCGCAAGCTGGCCGAGTCGCTGGGAATGGATCGCTACTTCGCTCAGGTGCTGCCGGCCGACAAGGCCGACCATGTGATCGCGCTTCAGAAGGAAGGCCGCAAGGTTTGCTTTGTGGGAGATGGCATCAACGACTCGATCGCGCTCAAGCAAGCGAACGTGTCGATCTCGCTGCGGGGCGCGTCGTCGATCGCCACCGACACGGCCCATATCGTATTCCTGGAGGAAGGGCTGTCCAAGCTCTGTGACCTGCGCGATATCTGCCCACGACTTGGACCGCAACGTACGGCGGAGCTGGCACTTGATCCTGGCACCCAATATCGCGTGCATCGCCGGCGTCTTCACGATGGGGTTCGGGATCATGGCTTCGGTCGTCACCAACAACGTCGCCGCCCTGGCGGCACTTGGCAACGGCATGCTACCATTGCGGAAGATCGCTCAGATTGAAGCTGAAAAACGCCACCAGCAAGAACTGAGGCAATCGTATGCGCTGGAAAGAAAAGCTCTATGAGCGAGCTCTGAGACGCCCGATCGATGACCAGACCAAGGCGACAATCCATTCAGAGTTTCACAGGCGGAAGAATCAGATTCCCGTGCCCGCAGAATTGTCCTGGCACGTTGCCAAGCCTGAGTTGACCATCCGTGCCAAGGGGATTGCATTCGTCGTGAATTTCACTCACGATCGCATGGTCGTCGACGCCGAACTCTCACTCGCCGCCAAGCTATTCGCGACAGACGAGAACCGCCGCCACGCTGTCCGATTTATTGAAAGTGTCGCCGACGACTTGAATCTTTGACCATCACGTCATGGCTTGATTCTTCCAGCATCTATAACAAATCACCAGGAGTTCTCATGAATACCGAAGAAATCCCAATCTTGCCAATCATAGTCGGTGCCCTGGGGCTCTTGTATTTTGGTTATGAAGTTGAAAAGCAACGGCACAAGCTGCGGCAGATTTTTAACGTGTTCGATCGTGAAGAAAGTGAAATCGCCGCGATGCTGGAGACGATGGTCGAGAGTGGACAACTCAAGCCGTTTGTGCCCTGACAACAAGCATAGGACGCGACGAACTTTCGCCAAACCTCTCTGACGACCTGGTCCCGATGACCTCAAGCCATGTCGAAAAACAGAGTTCAGCCTCGCGGGTTGAGATATCCTGCTCAGAGGGAATGATCCGGCTACGCGACGAGGAACTCTACGGAAACGGGCCCGGCGACCGGTGCGTCTTTTTTCTCCGTCATGTCTTCACTCTGAGTGAAGTCGCCTGGGTGGAAATCGACCGTAACCGGTTCACAGCTGACATCCACTATGACGCCGTACGTCGGAAGTTACATGAGTTCCTTCCGCGCCTGGCAGCGGCCCTCCGCGGTTCGCTGACTCTCTATGCCGATGCTCAATTAAAGTTGTTGCTGCGAGATCTTGAAAATTCCACCAGCCGGCTCAGGATTCAGCGGTTTGGTACAACCCTCACGACGTGGGACATCATCCATAACCGTCCTGGGAGAATCCGCCTCCGTCACCAGACAATTCACCGTGATCTGGCACTAGCGAGTCGAATTCAGAGAATTATCGCCAATGTAGCCGGCGTAATCGAGTGCGCGGTTTGGCCGGTGACTGGAAGCGTGCTCATCCGATTCAATCCAGGTGTGACCAGCGCATCGTATCTTTTGCGAACCCTTGACGAGGTGCGATATGCACCAGCATCGCCGGACGATGGACCTCCCACCACAAAGCCCGCCGGCTTCGGGCTCGCAAACGCGTCGCTGGCACTGGCGGTCACTGGTGAGATAGCAGCGCCATTCTTGCTGCCGGCCTCCGCTGTCCTTTTGCTGGGTACAAATCTCCATACCTTCCGCGCTGCCGGACAGCAAGTAATTCGAGGGCAGTTAGGGCTGCCAGTACTATACACAAGCATCGTGGCGGCAACCTTGGCCAGCGGACAATTCATCGCATCAGCCGCCATGAGCTGGATGCTTACTTTCTGGGGTTGCCGATACCAGAGCGAGTTGGCAAACGCTCAGCGCAGGCTTCTGGGACAGATCATCCATGAGCCACGTTACGCCAGGCTTGCTACGCCAAGGGCCGACAGCATCGACGTCGAGGTGCCGATCGAGGACCTTGAGCCAAACGACGTGATCGTGGTCTCAGCCGGAGAGCAGATCCCCGCAGATGGTCGGATTCTCCACGGGCGAGCCTTGATTGATGAGCGGATGATCAGAGGCTTTGAGGGCCTTTCTCGCAAACAGCCTGATGACGAGGTCTTCGCCGGCTCAACCATCGAGCTCGGTGAGCTACATATCGAGGTACTACGACACGGATCAGAAACGCGGGTAGCCCGACTCACCCGGTTCATGCTGAAGGCAACCACTGCGCCACACGGCTCGCAAACGTCGACCCAGCACGGCGAAACGTTCGCCGAACAGACCATTGCGCCGACCATGGCTGTTGCGGGGCTTGGGCTCTTGATCGGTGACATCTCGACAGCCGGCGCTATCCTTCGTCCTGACTACGCGACGGGTCTAGGCGTGGCGTTCCCACTTGAAACTCTTCAGGCCATTGCCCTTTGCCTGCGTCATGGCATCCTGATCCGGGAACCCGAGGCGTTTGAGCGACTCGCGATAGCTAACGTTTTGGTCCTCGAGCATCACCCGGCACTGGAACGTACCGAGTTGGAGTTGGATACTGTTGAGGTTTTTCCAGGCCATGCCGAGGATGATTTGCTCCGCTACGCCGCGACCGCCTTCCATGATCTCGATGACGAACGTGCCGTCGCATTGCTTAACGCGTGCCACACGCGGAGCA
This sequence comes from uncultured Planctomycetaceae bacterium, assembly GCA_963813575.1. Lineage (GTDB taxonomy): Bacteria > Planctomycetota > Planctomycetia > Isosphaerales > Isosphaeraceae > Aquisphaera. Next base: position 32,879 of record CAWFAF010000016.1, on the reverse strand, counting down.
TTGCTCTCCATGACCTTCGGCCAACCGAGTTCACAACAGATCTCACCTTGTTACACGGGAACAATCGCATCAAGGTCGGTGATCTTGGCTCGCGCGCCCATAGTTACTCACGCTCAAATTCGCCTGAACAGGTCAGCCCCTGCGGGACTCAGCCGGATTCGCTCATGGTCGGCGTCAACGGACAAGTCGCGGGCTTGATTCATTTCCGCCGCTCGGACAGGCTTCTAGCCGCTTCCGCGTTGCGTCGGTTGCGTTCCAAGTACAACCTTTGGGTCGGAATCATCTCGGAACAGTCGCACTCGAGCCTGAGCTCCTTGAAGTCGTCGTTGGGCGCGGACTTTCAAATCGGTGACGTGTCGCCGGATGAGCGAGTCCGCTTTCTCCAGAACTGCCGCAACCGTGGTTTCAAGGTCGCGTACGTCGGCGATTTTCGCATCGATCCGCGCACAATGGCAGAGGCTCACATCGCTATTTCCCTGATTGGTGGTGAAACGAGCAACCTCGATCATGATTCCGCGCCGATCTGCATGCTTCAGCCTCAAATTACCAAGCTGGCTGAACTCTGGGAAATCGCGAGGATCCATCAGCGCCGCCTTCAGGTCGCCCATCATTATGCACTGATTCCAAATCTCGCTTGCATCGCCGGAGCCTTCGTCTGGGGTTTCACGTCGCTCACGTCGGTCGTGGTGACCAACCTCGGCACGTACTGCGTCTATTCACGAACCACTGCGTCTATACGAAGCCTCGAGCACCAGATCGCCAAGTTGTTCAAGACTCGACAAGCCGGCGCAAGGAATACCATGACTCACGCCAAATCCCAGAAGGACAACGGAGGATAATGTGGACCAGGCATCCTTCGGTCCCAATGAACGGACCCACGCTGCGGAAGCCGGCAATCAGCAAGAGCAAGATACCTTGAATCAAGGTCAAACCAATCCAGAACCTGCGGACCTCAACACCATCAAGAACCTCCCCAAAGAGGTGGGTGTCATGCTCATCACCGCCGGGATTGTCGGCTTCATCTTGCCTGGCCCCGGCACGCCAGCCATCATTGCTGGAGGACTGGTGCTCTGGCCTGAAGCTTTTGGCAAGTTAGAATCATGGCTAGAGCGGTCCCACCCCAAGGTCCACAGAAAAGGCATGCAGCAGATCAACCGCTTTCTCAATGACCTCCAAAAACGCTATCCAGACTTGAATAATCACTGAGGATGTCCTCTCACCCAGCCGAATGGCGGCTTTAATCTAGCTCAAGAAGGCCTGATCCTTGGAATGGTCCCTACACGGAGAATCATGGTACGTATAAATAGCACTAGATGGCACAAAATGGCAGCTTTCTGAGAGCTTTCTTTGCCAACTTGATCTGCTCGGATCCAGGGGACACAAGAACACAAATCGCTAATATACATTGCGTTATGTCGACCTATTCCACTGGCTTTTTGCCCTTCTGATCCTGGCACAAACCGGGGTGTGTGCCATTGCATGGCGCGAGATCATTTGTTTTGGTGTCAGTGCGGGCAGCGTACTAACGGCCTGACGGTGCGAAATGAGACATAATCTCCATTATCAGACTTTCAGTAGCAGTTCCGTCCTCATCAACTTGTAAACAGGCTTTCGATCGATGACGACCTGGACCCGCGTGGCTCGACTGCTCTTTCCGGTAGCACTGTCGATTTACATAGGAGGATTCACGTTTTACAGCGCGGTCGTGATACCGGTGCTGCACGACCGGCTGGAGAGTTCTCTCGAGACGGGACTGATCACACAGCAGGTGACAGATGTGCTCAATTTGCTGGGCGTGGTGACCTTATCATTGGGATGGTGTGTTTACGGTTGCAGCGCCGTCCCGGAATTTCGGAGTGATCGAGGTAGCCATTGGAAAATCTGCCCACTGATGATTTCGTCGATCTGCCTCGTCATCTTGCTGGTGTTGCACCGAGCGTTGGATCACAAGCTAGAGACCAACACGTTTGTCGGATTTTATCCCTGCCATCGGGCGTACCTGTGGACCAGCACCGTGCAATGGTTCGCGAACTTGGGGCTGTTATTTCAGTTGACTGGCGTCCTCATTCTATCTCCAGGATCTCGCCGGTGAGTGAAACGCGAACTTCGCGGATCTTACCGTTGGCGACGTTCTTGCCGCGAATTTCGTAGGAGAGAAGCTTTCCCCCGCTTCCGAGGTTTTTCCATGCCTCATCGAGCTTGACATCCGGGATGGCTTTGCTTGCGGCGCCGCGCACCGTCTCAGGAACTTCGTCGAACTTGACAGCCTGTTTGGTAATCTCCGGCATCTGATCATGGTCGCCACAGCCTTGAAAGATCAAGACGACGGAGATAATAGCCACGGCCTCAAGGATTCGTGCCAGGCCTGAGCAGGCAATCCGGGCGGTCACACGCACAGAGACCTCGGGTTCAGCGAGTCGCTCAATAGTCATTGGAGATGATCTCGCCCCAATCGCGTGTGCTGAGCGCTTACATAGACTGGATAATTCATTGTCTTTCGCAAGAATTGAACGTGTCCGTCGCAGTAAACAAAAAAGCAACCTCCACCATGGCGACTCGTGAACTGGTTGACTTCCGCGTATGGGTCGCCAGGGCCGTGTCCCTCGCCTGTGTGGCCCAAGACCATGCCCGAGCCGTCTTCCTTCACACAAGTTCCCCGATCCGCCTCATAAGGGTTCGGAGCACATGACCACAGATTCGCGCCGGGGACAGACCCAACCCAGGTCGCCATACCACGTCCCTGTTGTATGTTCTCTGAGCGCTCCCCCACGCACAACGTTTGACTCAGGCCGTCGGTGATTACGGTCAATGGCATGTAACTCCCTCGGAAGAAGACCCCCTCACCATTGACACCCGGCTCGCCGATGCCAAATACCCCGACATAATTGGACCCCGCCACGTCGCAGACGGGAACGCCTGTTGAATAGATGTGGCCAAGGTACAACCACGTTTCGCTGTTAGTCGCAGTCCAGCGGTGAGGCATGTTGTCGGAAGGGCACAGGAAGACGCTCAGAGGTGCCAGGCGAGCCGTTGCCATACTGGATCCTTGCAGCGGCGCCTCGAATACGATGCTATCGTGCAGCGACTGCTGCTCGAGGTCGGGCAAGATCATGCTCGCCCAACCCCAACCCGGCCCCATTTCTTGCTGGAAGAGCGAACTATAAACCGACTGGTAGCCGGGTGGGAGAGTACCATGGCGGTTGGTGTAATTTGCGACGGCTAGCCCAATCTGCTTGAGATTGTTGGTACAGGCAGAGCGTCGAGCCTGTTCGCGAGCGGCTTGAACCGCTGGCAACAAAAGAGCGACCAAGATCGCAATGATCGCAATGACGACCAAAAGCTCGATCAAGGTAAAACCCAACCGAGATGATAACCCAGCGACCCCTGGTTTCACTTCGGGGCCGGACATGGTGCTAACCCCGAGAGCATCGGTCGATTTCACGAGTGAAGCCCCTTCGGTGGTATTCATCAATACGAATCGGCACTGAGGATTTCTCCCCCGGCAACCGTGCCAAGCGATCTCCATGTTGCGCCGTCGATTGTCGACTTGGCAAACCGTACGCTCCCGTCGGCGAGCAGAGTGTTTACACCTCCGGGGTGGTAGCTTCGGGCCGTGATCGCTCCGTACAACGGTTGATTTTTGCTGATAAGAAGGGTCAGGATGTCAAGGTCCGCGCCGCTGGTCGGGTTGATAGCCGGCTTGTTGGGTGGGAAGGCGGTAGTCATGCCGGTTTCCTGCGAGTTTCCGTCGATCCAGGCCGTGTGTCCTTGGCCTGGGGGGACGCTATTGCAGGCCGCAACCGTCGTGTATTCCACGGCGACCGAGAGAGGGCTGGCGTAGGGAGAAGGGAGGGGAGCTGTCGGCGAATTCAGATTTGCCTCGGAGAACTGGCCACCAACCTGGCAGAACGGGTTAAGGGCCTTGACGTCGGATGCAAAAAGGGTTTGGCTGGTGCCGTCGGTAAACTCCGCGATCCTGCGGCTCTGGTTAGGACCAAAGACGCCGCGGTTGTTCGGTCCGTTATTGATGCCGCTGGTCGAGAGAGCGTTCCAGATAAACCAGTCGCCCTCATTGAAGCCGTAGCAAGGTACGCGGGCGTAAACTCCGGACGGGAAAGCGGTCAGGCCACCGCTGTTCGGGTCGCTCGGGCAGAGAAAGCAGGTCAGGGATAGACCCACGACTGTCGAGTTTTGCACCGTCCGGTGTGTGAAGAAGAAATTAATCGAATTGAACGCCACCCCCTGCTCCATGAACGGCAGGATCCGGGCATGGACGCTGAAGCCGTTGTAGCTGAAAGCCCCATTGAAGTAGCCAGCAATGTTCGACGGAGGAAACGCCCCGGTGACACCCTCGTAGTTATGCAGACCAAGCCCCATCTGCTTAAGATTATTTGTACACTGGATGCGGCGCGCGGCCTCGCGCGCGGCCTGCACCGCTGGTAACAGCAATGCGATCAGGACGCTGATGATGGCGATGACCACCAAAAGCTCGATCAATGTGAATCCCCATGGTCTCGTTGTTTTCGATCGGCTATCGGCTGTCCGCATACGATCGCCTCATTGCGTCTGGATAGAGATAGGGAACATCCCGAGAGCGACGCCACACGTCCAACCATACAGCCTACCATAGCCGCCCGAAAAAACGAATCTACTTAACAGACAAATCTTAATCACCCCCCCTGCTCGTCCTCCGCCACTAACTCATGCCCTCCGCACCGTAGGAGCGAAGGCACATACCCTCTCTCGCCGCCCCACCAGGCGAGATGAGGCTGACCGCAGGCTGTTGAGTGAGCTGGTATTACTGAAGCGAGACGGGGTGCTCAGCCTTTTTTCGAGCGTCGAAGGTTGACGTGCACGCCTTCCAAGGCCATATCGACGACATGCGTTGGTTTCTTGGAGAGAGCGGAGTGCGACGTCGAGACCTTGATGACCTTCTGCTTGGCTGGATGGCTGACAACGTGAACTTTGGGCTTGGCCGCCGGATGGTGAGCTTTTTTGGGTTTCGCGTGCACGGTCACTTTCTTCCGATGGGCGGCCACCTTTTTCTTGGCCAACTTCTTTTTGTGAGTACTGGTGCCAGGCGGGGATAGAGGCGGTGTCGACGTCCCCGCCGGGGGTGTTGACGTGGCCGACGAACCCTGTCCCGGTGACGAAGACCCAGTTCCGGTGCCCGGGGTCGTTGTCCCGGATCCCGTCGTGCCATCCCCATTACCCGTTGTACCGCTGCCGGTACCCGCACCGGTTCCGGTACCGGTATCTGTGCCCACGCCGCTTGAGGGAGGATCCGCGGGCGGGTCAGCAGGCGTACGATATGACAGCGGAGCAGCTAACGGGATGTCGGCCGATGCCCCAGCACCGAACGAGGCGATGATTGTCTGTGTTCCGCCGATCAACTCGTAGAAATTTCCATTACTGGGGCGGAACACGGCCGGCTGAGTCGACCCGTTGCCAAGGTAGTCGGCGGGGGCTGGAATGTCTCCTGGATTGAACGTGGGCATAGGCGTATCGACGCCATTAGGGCCAAGGATCGTGAAAACCCCGGTCTTCGGATCGAAAACAGCTGCCTCTGTCCGCTCAGCCTCGTTGTGGTCGAAATAGTACTGGTTATCGTAAGCACCCGGCACAGGGACGAGGCTGGCGAGGTCGGGAGTGCCGACCCCGATGCCAGGTATCGAGATCGTCATGGTAGTCGTGGTATTGTTAGGCCCTGGGACCAAAACCAAGAACTGCCCATTGCTGGGCCGATAGACGGCCAGCTCATCATAACCAATGCCGGTATAGTCACCCGGCTCCGGGATATCGCCCGCCTGTCCGAACGTCACAGTGCTACCGTTGGCAATCGTCCAGACCCCCTGGGTGAAGACCGCAACCTCTTCCGGTCCATTGGCATTGAAGTAGCCCACCACGGGAACACTCGCGTTCGGCGTGCCCAACTTGAACGAAGTGACGATGTTGGACTGCGAGTCATCCATATACCAGGTTGCGGTGCTCGACTGGTAGTACGCGAGATCAGCGTAACCATCGCCGTCGAAGTCGCCCTGGAAGGGGGTAACGTTGGACGGGCCGAAGGCCGTGCCACTGGCAAACCAGAACGGAACAGGAGTGGCGGTGAGGTTCTGAGAACCATTGCTGGTCACAGTCGCCGACAGCGTGATGCTGGTCGAATCGTTGACGGAGGTGATCGTCGTCCCGGCCGGCACACCGGTACCGGTCACACTTTCACCGGCGAACAGCCCTGCGGTACTCGTGATGCCGGTGACCAACGCCGATCCGGTCGTCAGGGTGCCGGTGAAGGCGATGGTGAGATTGATGTTACTCTTGACGAACCATAGCCCCACTTCCGCGGTGAGGGCTTTGGAACCGCTAGCCGTCGCGTTCGCCGACAGCGTGATGGTGGTCGCGGTGAGCTTCTGAGAACCGCCGGCCGTCACGTTCGCCGACAGCGTAATGGTGGTCAAACTGTTAACGGTCTTGATCGTCGTCCCAGCCGGAACACCGGTTCCGGTAACGCTTTCCCCGGCGAATAGCGCCGTCGTGCTGGCGATTCCCGTGACCAACGCCGATCCGCTCGTCAGGGTGCCGATGAACGGTGTGGTGTTGACGGTCTTGATCGTCGATCCAGCCGGGATGCCCGTACCGGTGATGGTCACTCCGGCGATCAATCCCGTCAAACTGCTGATTCCCGTGACCAGCGCCGATCCGCTCGTCAGGGTGCCGGTAAAGGTGGTCGTGCCTCGACGGTAGAGGGTCGCGTCGGAATAGCTGTCGGCGTTGTAGTCAGATGCGACGGAAACGATCGTCACGGCTAGGGTGTTGCTAGCGGTAGAGAGGTTGCCGGCATGGTCGACGGCCTTGACATAAAGCGAGATCGAGCCATTGAGCAGGTTGGACGGCAAATGGATCGAGAAGTCGCCGTTGGCATCGGCGGTCACCGTGTTATAGATGATGGAACTACCGACCTGGAACAGTTCGACAGTCGCGTTCGATTCGGTCGTACCGATAAAGTTGGGCATTCGATCATTGGTGACATCATCGCCCATGATTCCCGTATCGGAGGTCGGGGCGAGCCTGAAATTAGCCGGTGCTGGCGGTGTCCCGATGATGATCGTGAACGTGGTGGGAGGAGTGCTGAAACCACTCGCACCGATGGTGTTCGATGCTTGCGCCACAACCGTGAACGGGTAAGTACCGTTCACCCCACCCGTCATGTCGGGGAAGGTCAAGGTGAAGTTGCCGTTGGCATCGGCGGTTGTGGTCACGACCGGTGAGAATGGGGTTGGGACGCCATTGATGACCTGGAACAGCTCGACGGTCGCGTTTGAGCTGGTCGCACCGATGAGATTGGGCGTGGCGATGGAAGTGTACCCCGGCTGGCCCGTAACGTCATAGGGCGCCAGCTCCAGAGTAGGAGTGATAGGCACCGTGGGCGGTGAAATCCCCGCCACGTCCAGCGTGAACGAGATCGTTATCTTATTGCCGACAGAGCCCGCGTCGTCGGTGGCGTACAACTCGATCGTCTTCAGGCCATTCGAGGTGAATACGCCGGCGTTGACAGGAATGGCGAAGTTCCCGAGCGAATCGGTCCAGTTGGCCGCGACGTTGGTACCAGCCACGTTGGAAGGATCGAATCCACCGATGACCTGACCGAAGGTCGAGTCGTCTGGCGTCTCGTCGACGATCGTGATCCGGGTCGCATTGCCGAACGCGGTGATCTCGCTCAAACCGTCGAAGCTGGGCGTGGCGGTCGTTACCAGCGGTGTGCCGTCGGCCGCGGTACCCGAGACGCTAGCCGGATCGATAGCGGTCTGATTAGGAAGCGTCATCGGCGCGACATTGATGGCGAACGCGCCTTGGCCATAGGTCGATGCCAGCAGGATATCTGGATCTGGAGTCGACGTGGTATTGGTCGGGTCGTACGGACCGGCCGTGTTGGGCAAGCCGGTATTGGGGTCGATGTTGCCGAGCGACAGGTCAAGATCAGTGACACTCACGTGGGGCAGATACCCCCCTTCCGCAACAGCGCCAAAGGTCGTGTCTGGAAAGAGTGTCCATGTCTTTCCCTGGTCGATCGACATGTAGACGCCCGACTGTGCGCCGACGTAAAGAACAGGGTGATATCCCTTACTGGGGTCGGATGGATTGTTGGGGATGGCATATCGCCAGTCGGCTATGATCGAGGTGAGAGTGACCGACTGAGTGAGCTTGGTCGAATTGGGGTCGGTCGTCGGGTTGTAGGTCTGGCCGAAGATGGTATAGGGCAGGGTGAAGATGTTGCCCGTGATGTTGACCCATGTCGGAGTGGGATTGGTCGCCGACGGGATCGAGTCGGCGATGTAAAAGATGCCGCTGGTTGTGACGGCGTAGGCACTGTGGCTACCGCGGATCGGGTCCGTGGTGATCGACAGCGACGGAAGCGCCGTTGAGGCCGGTGGAAATATTGATCCAGTTGTTGCTCGTGCCGCTACCGCCGCCATCCTGAGTGACATAAATTTGGCCGGTCTGGGTTCCGACGTAGATGAAGTTACCCAGGTTGCCGGTGCCTTCAGGTGCGTTGGGGTCCGGCGCACCATAGGCCAAGGCGACGCTGAAGCTATTCGGGCTGCCAAAGACCGCCGGGTCGCCAATATCGAACCAGGTTACCCCGGCGTTGGAAGTGGCGAAGATGCGGCCGACACTCGAACTGATCACGACGTCCTGGCCGTTGACCGCGTCGACGGCGAAGTTGGCACCGCCCAGGAACGGCCACTGTGGGTCAACAGTCGGTAAGCCATTACTCGCCTGAAGCAGGCCGAAGGTCTCGGCCGACGCCATTGACCTGGAAGAAGTCGGTATAGACGCCGCCGCAGCAGGGCCACCAGTATTGGTACAACGTGCCTTTTCCCTGCTGATCGGTGCCAACGCCCGACGCATCACCGCCGGGGCCGTTCCATGTGATGTTGCCAGAGCTGATCAGGTTCGCCGGCGAGGCGGGCCCACCATCGTCCTGGGCGCTGCCGTAGAACAAGGCACCGGCGATCTGGGCGGCCGCACTACTAGGCTGGGCGGCCCCGTAGTAGAACTGGGTGATCTGGAGATTGCCGTTGCGGTCGACACCCGCCAACTGGTTGGAGCTGCCGATCTGCGTCTCAAACGTGCCGTTGTTGTCCAGGATGCTCCAGACCCCCTGGTCGTTGCCGAAGATGAGCCGGGGCAGTCCGGTGGTCGGGTCGATCATGGTGACGACCCGGTGGTAATCTGTCCCGCCGGCGTCAAAGGGTATCCACTCGCGCCTGCGCCGTTGTTAGTGAAGTTGTTATAGTTAAAGACCTGCAGAGCGAACCGCCGTTGAATGGATCTTGCGGACTACGGATGAAGTTGAGGTACGGACCAGGCCCTACTCCCATGAGATTACTGACGACGGGAGCCGGTCCCCTGGAGTTGAGGTCCACCGTTCCGCCGTCTGTAGCCTGGTCGGAGTAGGGATCCAGGTTGTGGGCATCCCACATCGTGCTGATGTCGATGCGGATCAGCGCCGACTCGCTGCCGTCGGCTGTACCTCCCACATAAATGATGCTGGGGTTGGTCGGGTCAACGGCCATGGTGATGTTGTAGTTGCCCTGCGGGAACAGGGTAGAACCGATCACGGGATAGACCGGCTGGGTGACATCGTTGGTGGGGAGGGCCTGGTTGAATGAGCGCCGCCTGCGGTAATCGGCGGCAAGGTGGAGATGTGGACCAGGGTCCAGTTCTGGCCGTAGTCCTTGGTGACGAAGATTCCGAACAGCCGCCAGCCGGTGTAGAAACGGTCGCGTAGAGCCAGCCGGCATAGACGGCATCTTGGGCGGCATTGCCTGTCGGGCTAGGCACCGCCAGGACGATTCGCCCTTGAGGACCGTTGGGGGTCGGGCCCGCGGTGGGATTGACGTTCGGCCAGTACCCACGTTGACGATATGGGGATTGCCGACGCCCCCAGTCATCATGTTCCAGACCTGGCCCTGGTTGGGGCTCATTTCGACGCCCACGCCGCGAATGCCGGCGAAAACAACCTGAAGATTGCCCTGGACCATGGTGTCGGTATCGGGGCTGAGCACCGTGCCGCTATTCGGGTCGAGAACCACACTCGTCGCCTGCCCGGCCAACATCAACTGCCACGTATTGCCCGTATCTTCGCTCCGCCAGATACCGCCGTTGGGGCCGCTCAAGGCAGCATAAATGATGACCTGGCCAGTAGGAGTGAGCTGGGGATCGACGACCACAGCGTACGACGTTGTGCCGACGAACTCGCGGTCACGCGTGGCTGACTCAATCGGCAGCAGGTTGCCGTTGGAATCAACGTTGTTGGTGCTGTCATAAAGGTTCCAGGTCGCTCCGCCGTCCTTGGAGATCAAGAAGCCGACGCCGGTCGTTCCCGTGTCACCTTCGCCCGTGGAAGCGATGATGATCGAATCGGCGGGATTATTGTTGCGTGGGAACACGGCGATGCCGCCGATGTTAACCGCGAAGGTCGGGCCAAAGTTGGTGAGAGGGATGTAAGTTGGGCCCGCGGGATTGGTCGTCAGGAAGTTGGTCGACTTCCAGATGCCGCCGCTGGCACCGGCAACGTAGACGGTGTTACCCGAGGGATCGGAGGGATCAATCGCGAGACCAGTGACGCGGCCTGATCGAGCACCAGCGGAATTCTCGTTGCCACTGGAGCCGCCGCCGCCCCCGATTGATGCCGGTCCGACTGACGTCCACTCTTGGCTGGAAAGCGCGGCGGTCTGGCTCAGCGTGAAGATGCGGAAGCTGATGCTGGCGTCGTCGGTCCCGGGCTCGCCCAGGCCCGAGGTGGGTAATGGTTTCTGGAAAGTCAGCGACCAGCCGTTGAACGTACCGACGCCCCCGCTGCCCGTGGTCGCGTTGTTGATAACCAACGTCCAGACCCCCGCGGCATCCAGGCCCGCGAAGTTAGCGAGCGAGATCTGCGGGTTGAAGGTGGCGAAAAACGGCGCGGACCCGTTCTCGATCGGTGTGCCCGCGTTGTCATCGAAAACAGTGTTGGTGAAATTGGCGGTATGAAGGCCGCTCCCGACTCCGTTGAAAAGTGGAACCGCAACCTGATCCGACTCGCCCATGTTGTAGTAGAGCGTGGCCGAGAGATCGGGATCGTTGGGATAGGTCAGGTTGATCTGAACCCGCAGGCCGCTGACGCCCGAGGTGGTCGTGTCACCTTGAACGATGAAGTTGTCGGGTACGATGATGCTGGAATTGACCTGTCCCGAACCACCGATGGTCGGAGCGGGAATGGCCTTGGGGAGGTCGGCGGATTTGTACTGCACCGTGGTCGTCGGGCTGTTCTGGCCGGTGTCTCGCACCACGGCAAGGCCGGCGTTCTGATTCGGAATCCAGCTGGTCGCCGAAGGCGTCTTCGAGGCCGGTACCAAGTTGAATCGTGTAGGTGCCGCTTAATTGCTGAACCGGAAAGCCGATTTGGAACTGTGTCGCCGTCTTGGTTGCATTGTCTTCGTTGAGCGGCACGACCGTGATTTGAGGCGTGATGTTGAGCGACCAGGTCACGAGTATACCGCTCGTCGAGCGCGAGTTATTGGAGATTTGCAATGTCCAGGTGCCGCTGGCATTCAGGCCTATCAGATTCGACAGCATACCGATGGGCTGATACGACCCGGTCAAGGGAGCTTTCGCCTGGGTGATCGGCGTCTCCGCCGCATCATCGAACGTTGTGTTCGGAAAGCCGTTACCGGCGACGCCCGCAAACAGCGGGACCTGAGTTCCATCGGGCGCGATCAACACGGCACCAAGGTTGACAGCGTTTGGGTCCGTGATGTTGACGCTGACCGTGACATGTTGGACCGTGAACGTGCCGTTATAGTCCGGCACGGTCAGGGTCGACGAGAGGGAACCAGACCCCGCGGAGGTGGCGACGGGAATCTGCTGGTCAACACTATCCTCTGAGAAGTATTGCGGTCCGCTGATCGCGCCGGTTGGGCCCATGATCCGCAATACCTGGTCAGGAGTGAATGTGCTCACCTGCATGGGCCGGTCAAACGTCACGTTGAGGGTACTCGTCGTGCCGTCGATGATCAGGTTATTCGCGCCGCCTCCAGGTACGGAGGTGCTTGCGACGATCGGGCCGGACACGATCAACGGCAGAGTGTTCGGACCAAACGGCGGACTGAAGATGCCCGCGGTGCCGAGGCTGCTGAAAACGCCGAAGAACGTGACCGGCATGATCGGCTGAGGCGTGGGAATCACGTAGGCATCGCCCGGCGTCAAGCCCGTGAATGGCGTCGTCAGCGGGTTCTGGTCGGACGTGCCATCGGCGTTCTGGTCCATCGCCGCTCCGGTCTGAATCCCAAACGAAGATGTCGCAGAGTTAATCGTGATCGACCAGTTTATCAGCTCACCGATGTTGTTTGGCTCAAAGTCGTCGATCGTGAGCGTGTAGACGCCGTTCACGCGGCTGCCGTTGAGATTGGCAAGCGGTTGCAGCGGCTGATAGCCATTCGGGTTTGAGTACGGTGCGGTGCCGTTAAAGATCGAGATTGCCGCGGCGTCCGAAAACGTCGTATTGACGAAGTTTACGCCATTGTCGTTCGGTTTCTCGTAGAGAACGGTGGTGTTACCGTTGGGAGCGGTGATCGCGATGAACAGGTCGCCATCACGCTGATGGTCAAGCGTCAGGTTCACCGTTAGCGATGTGATGGTCGCATTGGCATAATTGGCGTTGGCGATCGTGATCGTCGAGGTCGTGATGTCGTCAATCGTCCCCGAGCCTCCCGTACCCGACGTGGGAACACGGAGGGGAACCTGTTTCGACGCGACCGGGCCGATTGTCGGCAGGATGACAGGGGTTGCGACAAACGACCGGATCGGCTCGCTAATCGCGGCACCGTTGGCGTCCGGTAAGACTGCGTAACTATATGTGCCGGTGTAGTTGGTGATGCCGCTGGGAGTGCCGTCGGCATTTGTGGTTGGATCGAAGGTCACCGCGAACTCGGTGTAGCCAAATCTATGGTTGGGGCCGACCCCACTTGAAAGCACCGGCTTGACACTGAGCACTGCGAGCGAGATCGAGGCATCGCCATTGGTGGTATCGTGATAATAGACCAGGACGTCGGCGGGCGTGAACGTGGGAGTGAGGAAGACAGTGAGAGTCCGGGAACCGTTGACCGTCGCGTTCGCCGAAAGGGTGATCGAGGTTGAATTGTTGATCGCGAGAATCGTCGTGCCGTTCGGGATGCCGGCGCCAGTAATAGATTCCCCGACGGCCAGCCCCGTTGTACTGCTGATACCCGTGACGGACGCCGATCCCGTGCTTAGTGTACCGACGATGATCAGCGGTGGGTCGATCGGCCGATCAAAGGTGACATTAAAGCTGATCGGACTGCCGGGTGGACTTCCAGGAGTATCATAGTAATTGGCGACCGGCCCCTGGGTGCTGGTGACAATCCGCGGCCCGGCCGCGATCACCATCGGCTGGTAAAAGATCTGCAGAAAGGGGCCCTGGATAGCCCCATTGACGACGGAGGCCAGGTTGAAGTTGCCAGCCCAGACTGGGTAGAGCTGGCCGTCGAAGACGGCTAGCCCCATCTGGTCGCCATAGCCGAAGGCGGTGTCGGTCTTGTTATTACCCGATGACTCGTTATCAGACTCCGGCCCGAGAACCACCGTCGCGCCCGTGATCGCGTCGGCGGCGGTGCATTGCCGGTTGGCATAGGTCTGGGCGCTGAAGGTGTTGACCACCGTCGATGCTGGTTGCGATGTAGGTCGCCACCCGGGCATTCGAGGGATCGTTGCGGGCATCGCGCCACGATACGACCAAGGTGCCGGTTGTCGGATCGACCGCGATCTCGGGCATGAACTGGGTACGTCCATCAACTACATCATTATTGGTTAAGCCGTTATTCGCGCCGGAATAGCCATCCGTCTGCGCCATTGTCGTCGTTGACCTGGACTGGGTTGCTCCAGCTCCGACCGCCATCGTCGGAGTATGTCAAGAAAATGTCGGTATTGGTGGTCGGATTTATGAAGCCAGTGATCCTGACGTTATAGTACCCGACGAACGCGGCGTATATCCGCCCCTGATAGGGGCTGAACGACCCCAGCGTATTGTCGCTGGCCATGACCAAGCCCGGCCCGATACTGATCGGCGAAGAGGGAACGGTGGTCGGATAAACCGGGCTAACACCGTTAACGGTCGGACCGCCGAGCACACTCGCGACATAACCACCGTTAGTGACAACAAAGTTCATGGATACCGACACAACATCTTGATCAATCAGTTGCCCCGTGCTCAAGGTCACCGCCCAGTAGTTGACGAACGCCGGGGTCGAGGGAGCAGCTAGTGCTGTTATCGATGGTCTCCAGAGTCCAGGTAGCCGTTGATGGATCGCCATTTGTAAGCAAGGTCTGGAGAAACGCAATTGAGGCTACGTCCAAACGGGTCGCGTCACAAAACCATCGTTCTCGATTCGGTAGTTGCCGATGTACGGCCCCGTATGGCCCTCGAGCGCCGTGGAGGGGTTGATATCCGTGATGCTGCGGGAAGCATTATCGGTGAATGTCGTCCCGACCGCGGAGCCCGTTGTGACGACCCCGACATTCGTGCCAGTGATCCCGCGGATATCAGGGTTGAGGGTCGTTTGGGTGCCACCCACGTTGATCGTGCTCGCGGCGAACAGTGTGATGAACGGCTTCACTGTCACTCCGTTAACAGTGGTGGAAGGAGAACGCAAGATAAGGCCCAGCGTGGCATCAGTCGAGTCGGTGATGGCGAGGTTGACGTTGAGGGAATTCAGGTTGAGGATTTGGCCAGCCGGAAGCGATACCGTCTGTGGAAAAAACGTAGCTGTTGGACCCGTCATGGTCCCGGCATCGATAATCCCGCCAGTGTTATTGGTGAACTGATAAGCTTGGCCCGGCGAGATCGAGTTAGCCATGAGCCGATTTTGATTCGCGCCGTAGTCGTTCCAGCTAACGGTTACCTGGCCGCCTGGAATCCCGGCGTCGCCTTGCTGGCCGCTCTCACTCGGGTAGACGACCCTGGCTGATGATGATCTGCGGCGACGCATCGCGTTCGGCTGTGCCGGGCCGTTGTTGTCATAACCCACGGTATTGACGACCGTCTGGGGTACTGAATGTCTGGCCACCATCCGATGAAACGGTCAGCAAGATCGGAGCGGTGTTGTACAACGTGGCAGGTATGAAGGGGAGCGTGGCCGCCGGTTGGAGATCGTGCCGGACCAGGCGACGTAAACATTGCCGGAGCTGGGATCAGACTGGACTTCACCGGTCGACAGGATCCGTGAAACTGGGAACGTTGTCGTCCACCGCCATCGTTGGAGCGACCGCGGCGTCGTCGCCTGGCAACCACTGGTTGATGATGTTGAATTGGGTTGACGCACCCCCGCGACTTGCCAACCTGAACCTTTGTATCGCCGGACTACCGGCCGCGAAGTTATACTTTTGCAGGACAATCGCGCCGCTGGTGCCAGCCGCGTTGTGCTCGCTCATCAGGACGTAGAAATTGCCGCTGCGATCAAAGCGCCAAACTGGGATTGGTGATCTGCAGATATTCGAAACGGTGGAGGTCGGAGGGGAGGCCGGATCAATCATCAACGGTTCGTTCAAGTTGTTGTTTAAGAACGTCGTCCAGTCCTTGCCGCCATCAATGCGAATAGGCGCCTTCGATCGAATACCTGAGGATGCGGTGAACGCAATGTCCGGGGTGTCGTTGTTCATCCAAACCGATACGATCTTTTGGGGATCCAATGGGTCGACCGCGATCAAAGGACTGTTCTCATTGGCCTTGCCACCGTTCCCCGCAGCGATGACAGGCTAATAGGCGACGTTCCCGCTACCACCGAGGCAGCCGGTATCGTCGCCAGCAGCGTTCGAGACTCCAGCCCTTCCAGGTCGATCCGATAACTCCGTGACTTCCGGGCTCTCTTGAGCCGGGCATCCAAGCGAAGTCGGCTGCTGTGCCCTCGGGAAAGGATGTCCGACGTTCCCGTACGCATAGCCTGGTCCCCCACTCTCAGTTGATCACTATTCGCACCACGATGTTTGTGGCGATGATTCTCGATTGCACAGCCTGCGTGAGATGCTGAGCCGAGATAAACTTCAAGGAATCGACAAAACATGCAGGCTTAACGTGTCGGAGTCAAATTTCTCAGCCGTCATCGCGCGGTTTTCAGCTCAGTCGAAACTCTGATGCCTCAACACAAACGCTTTGCTCGCACAATGAGCCTGAGAACTGCAAACGGAATCACAGCTGAATGCACGATCGATTGCTATCATGCATTAGTGGTTGCGACCATGTCAAGAGTATCTCTTCAGAATTCCTCATTTTTTTGATAAAGGGCAGTTTAGGGGCTTTAGAGTATCCTCATCAAGTCACCTGAAAAAACAATTCGGTCTCGTTTCTTTCCGTGGGTTTCAATTCCCCACGATTTCGCGCTGCGTGCCCCCCCTGCTCTCCTTCGAACTGTGATTGTTCGATTTGAAGAAATCAATGACACAGGCGATCGCGCCATATTGGCATCAAGGGATCGACGGCCGCCAGTCGTACCTGATGAATCGGTCCCTTGGTTCCAAGGGATCATGGTGAGGAATCGATCATGGCCACCACGGTCGCTGGAGACCATGGCCAGTGGTTGCTATTGGCAGCTTGGTGCTCATGAGAAGCTGACGCGCGATCTAACTGGGGTGCCATGGGAAGTAGGACGCACGAAGTTATTGACACCTTGTTCCCATGGCGCAAGCAATGGCTAACGCGACATGATACCAAGGTCAGTTGTGACCAAGAAGCCAATTAGCAGCGACAACCTCGATGATCATGGCTCATTGCCGGTGTTGGAACCAGTGCCTCCTTGGATCATGGCCCACTCGAACAGCTTGGAATCAAGCAGGTCGATCGATCAAGGTACCAAGAGACATCAGGGACCATGATGGCCAATCCCACTTCAGTCACTTGACAGCAAAGCCATGTGGAAAACAGGGGAACATGCACAACATGGAAACCTGGAACCTTGAATATGGGGAGCGATATGTGACTTGGCAGCAGGGGAACATGAGCCCGAGGTCGATCGGATACCAATTCAGAGTGTGGTCCAACATGGTCGATGAAACACCAGCACCAAGCTGTAGCGTAGAGCTTGCCGACAGGGTCCCCATGATGGCTGGGTGTTTCAGTTAAGTGGGACGCCTTGGCACCTCATAACCCTGAGACCAGGATCCCCGGTTCAACTTGGTAGCGAGTGTAACGAGAGAACTTGATACCCAGGAGACAAGGCAAGCAGCAACCATGAGGCCATGTGATCCAGTGGATCGATCTGAAATGGCAAGTGGCAATCTGCAGATCAATGAACCAAGGCAGGTAGGTCCAATGGGTCTCAAGTTCCCTGGATTTCTTGAATCCTTGTTTCTCCTGGAAGCTGGTTCACAAGGTTCCAACAAGCCTAGTGAGAATGAAACCTTGGTGACCCGGAAACAAGGTGTCGAGTCTCCAAGGAATATGGGGCACGAGATGGCTTGATATCGAGGGACCGGGAGACCAAGGGATGTTGATAGCGAGGAAACGATTTAACGGGAAACCATGGCAGGACCGATAACATGGAGTGAACTCGTGGTTTGAAGCAAACAGCGGCGCGATGGCGCTGCCGGGGGAAAGGGGAGGAGACGTGCGAAGCCTCGCGGTAACCAATGCGAAGGGAGGCGTGGGGAAGAGCACGACCGCGATCAATCTGGCGGCAGCGCTTGTAGATCTCGACCAGCGGGTCTTGCTGATCGACGCCGATCCTTCCGGCAATGCAGCGCTTGGGTTCTTTCCCCGTGGGTCTCCGGCCGTTGGCCTGGCCGACGCTCTCCTGGATAGCTTGCCGCTCGAGGAGGTCGCGCTCCACTCGGCTTACCCGGGACTGGACATTGTCCCCCCCGGCGACCAGCTCAGCATCTGTTCCGAGCAGATGGGCAGCGCCCAGGGTTTGGGCCAGGGGCGAGAGTTTCGGATGCGCCGGCTGCTCAAGGGATTGAGCAACTACGATGTTGTTGTCGTGGACACAAGCCCCGTTCTGACGCCGCTGAATGTGGCGATCCTCTATGCGGTCGCCGAGATCGTGATCCCGATCGACCCCTGCGTTGCAGCCCTGGCGGGTGTCCGCGCGCTGGAGAACTTGGTGCAAACCGTAAGTGAGTTTCGCGTGGAGTTCACCGATGCAGGTCCGCTTACCATTGCCGGGGTCCTCATCACGCGAGCGGATCGAACTCTGGTCTCCAAGCAAATTGAGTCAGAAGTGAGGGCCTACTTTGGACCGCTCGTTTACGAGCGAGTGGTCCCGGTATCGGTGAAGTTCCGGGAGGCGTATGCGCGGGGACTCCTCTGATCCATTACGATCGCTTCAGTGGTGGCGCGGACGCATACCGCGCGGCGGCTCAAGGGTACCTCGCCGGCAGTCAACCAGCGCTCAATGCCGCGTCCACCGCGGGAGACGATGACCACCTCCTGAAGGCCTCGTGACTCAGACCGTACCTAGCTCATTCCAGGTGCGGCTTACGGCAAAAGCAAAGTGAGCGAACTGATCAAGGAAACCGACAAGGCGAAGTGAACGGGCGAGACCCGCCAAACGCAACGGCCCGTGCGAACCGGGCAGGGGGGGTGATCAATGAGCAACGCAATGAGACGTGGCGGGATTCCTGGCCCTGAGAGCAGGACCGGTCTGACTCGGCCGAGCATGACCGAAGCTGAGTTTGAGCGCCGAATTGGTACACAGGCGGCGCAGGCCGAGATGACTTCCTCACTTGAGTCCGGCGACTCGGTCGAGATAGAATCCGCCCCGCGTTCCACCTCGGCGGTTTCGTCACGGCCGCGAGTTGCCCGGGTCAAGCAGACCAAACCTAGACGGGTTCAACGAATGTTCGCCATCGAGGAAGATCTCGACAAGAAACTCTGGCTCTACGCCATCCACCTGGGCAAGGACCGCTCCGAGGTTGTGAACGACTTGCTACGACCCATCGTTGCCTCGATGGTGCTTTATGACTCGCGCGACCGTCGCGGCAGTCGAAGCATTGAGACGATCCCGGAGCGTGGCGTTGAGGCCGATGGCGACAGTCCTGCTTGATTCAATGAGCGGGTTCAACCTCGGGAAACAACAGCCGCTGACCGCTCTCGGCACCGCTTTCTTTCATTCGAGACTCGAGTTCGGTGAGGCAGAGAGGTTCTAGCATATTCTTCCAGCGGCCGAGCCCAGGGTTCTCGACTTTGACAACGACCAAGATTGCGTCGCGCTCGATGTCGGGTAATTGTTCCCATGCTGCACGAAGCCTGGCCTCCCTGACCTTGTCGCGCTGGGCCTGAACCTCTTCATTGGCTTGCCGTTGTGCATGGCGAGATCGCTGTGGATCTGAGTTCAGCCGTCCGATGCGGCCTCCGACAAGTTTTGATGTGGAAGCCTGGGATTGGTAATCTCCGGGGACCTTGTAATCAGATCGGATCGAGGCCACCAGGTACCCGGCCGGGTTCTTGCCGACCCTCTTGTCCTCGTTGCGCAACAGCCAGTCGAAGACCTCAATTTTCGTGCGGATTCGGCTGTGTGGGTGTGCGTCGACTAGTTCCTGGGCGGTCTTGCTTGCGACCCCCCGCGCCTTCAGGGCCTCAAAAAGCTCGGTGGGTTGCTGCTCGCGCTGGGCAACGGGATCTTGACCATCAGCAATCGCATGGCGACCACGAATGAAAATGATTCGCCAACAACCGCGTTTGACGTATGAATACCGCTCCTCAAGGCCAAGCGGCTCCAGAAACCCAAGCTGTTCCATTTCCTCCAAGGCCGGCTTGAGGCGTCGTTTCAGTTCGGTTGGAGCATACGAACGGCTCAGGCCGATGTGCTCGCACGCCAGGGTTCGCAGGTCAAAGTCTAACCGCGAACGGCGATAGAAGCGTTTGTCGAGAAACCGGTACATTCGTTTGGTCGTCGGCAACCTCAACTTGAGGTAAAACTCCAGGTCGAGTTGCTTGAGATTACCACTTTGAAAGCTCCGAAAAATCACTTCATTCCAGCGGAAGCTGGACAAGGGCAGGGGGGGCTTGTCGACCTTCAAACCTGACTTTGTCCACGCTGTTGGATTTTTCCGATCGCGCCGAGGTTCGCCAACGCTCGCGGTCATAGAGGGTCACGTTGTCGAGCACGTGAAATTGCTCATCCACCCAGCTTCTGGCCTGATTGTCCCACCATGCATTCTCATACATCAGGACCACGCCCACCCAGCGATGCAGTGCCTCTTCGATCCGCCGATAGCTCTGTCCACTCTGTGGCCAACCTAACAGCTCGATCAGCTCGTAACGCGAGAACTGAACCCTGGCATCGGTGAAATTGCTTCGCCTTTTGGTCAACTGAATCAGACCGACCAAAACTTCGTCGTCCAGCGAGGTAGGCAGCCCGTGCTTGTGGGTCCCCATGATCGTGAGCCGGCGAACGATCGGCAAACTATCACGCTGTTCGAGACGATCCTCGAACACCATCGTGGTTTGACCATCGGGAATGCGATCCGTCAGTGCGGCAATTGGAAACTCGGCCAGGTTCAACTCGTCCTTCCAGCCCAGATCGGCTGACGAAGAGCCTTCCTCGTTCTGCTGATCGAATGCGCCGGTTTCCTCAATCGGCTGATCCCACTCGTCCATCCGAGTATCCCCAAGCGAGTAGACGAAGACCAACATGCATCATCCTCGGCCGTCGTCGTATTCCGTTTTGAAGGGTCGAGAAAAAGAGCAACAACAAATCGGCGTCGGCCGTGTTGTTGTTTTTTATTCTTAAGCAAGAGTCTATAAACAAATTCTCCGCATCGCAAGAGGTTAGTAACCAATAACTTACAGATCTCTAACTATGTCCGGTTAATCGGTAGTGGTATGTCCGAAATATCGTGAGTGCACAACCAAACTATGTCTGGAGTATCGTGAGAAGTATGTTCGGTTAATCGCTAAACGGCCCCGGTTTCATGTCCGGTTAATCGGTGTGGACATACGTTCACTATGGGTCAACTATCGTTAGTGGACAAAGACACGCACGATGTGGCCTCACTAAGTATGTCCAGTTAATCGTTCTGGATTTGCGTGCAGGTAATAGGTATGTGCCACCCAGACGCGTGTTCGGTGGCCAGGTGGAGGCTATAAGTAGGGTCGGGAAAGGAAGAGGGGAAGGCCGCGGACCACCCCGCAAGAAGTATGTCCAGTAAATCGGTATAATCTAATGACCAGTAATGGCGACACGAAGGATGCTGACTATGTCCGGTTAATCGGCGTGAACAGTAGATAAGGTAAGCACTCAGATACTTCATGCCAGGCGAAAAGTATGTTCGGTTAATCGGTAACCGGCTGGGACGAAGTGATGGGCGGGTGGCGAGATGACGCGTGTGACGTAATCAGCGGCTGGAGTCGTCGCCTCCTGGTTGATACCATAACGGGGAGCCAGCATTGGGCTCAATCCATCGCACATGTTGCAAAAATGCAACGGTCGTCAAATTGTGAGACGTAAGATTGTGGAAGTGCTGTGTTCGTGCTTGATTGATGTGCAAGGGGAACGATCGTAAGCTTGTTCTCTGACTTTCAAGTTGTGGAAACCAAGATTGCAGCAGGGCAAATCGCTCGAAACACTTGTCGAGGGCTCGGTTGTTATGAGGGCGAAGATCATCAAGCGCTGGTCGATTTTTATCGCGGTTCTCAGTCTGATTGGGGAACGGGCTTTTTCACTCAACGACTTCAGATTACGAGGCAAGCCAAGTCGGTAGAGAAAGAGGCCGACGCCGCGATGACGGCAGGCGATTTTGCGAAGGCGGAAAGGCTATACCGAGAGCAGTTGGCGGTGTTCCCTGACGATGTCGAGATCAGGATCAAGTATGCGGATGCGTTTTTGAAAGCAGATCCATCGCCCAAGCGGCAGGATGAGGCCCTTCAGTCTACGCCGGAATCTTGAGAAAGCATATTGGGCGCGATGACGTGCGACGCAAGCAAATGGAGTTGAAGATCGCCAAGGGAGGCTATTATTTTGCGATGCCGAAGCGGACTTGAAGATTCTCCTCGCCAGGGATAAGAACAAGAACGACGGCCACTTGATGTTTCTGATGGGCCGATGCTGTGAGGCCAGTCGCAGTGCCGCTATCAAGCCTGAAGATCGAAGGGCGGAGGCCGTGAAATGGTACCGAGACGCAATTGAGAATCACACACCAGAGCCAATCGAGGCATATAAGCGGCTAGCGACGTTGCTTCGCGGTCAGCTCAAGCAGCCGGCGGAAGCCGATAAAGTCATTGACGAGATGGTCCGGTCCGCCCCCAAGAATTATCTCGTGTACCTGGTGCGCGGCCGTTATCTCCGCGACGTTGGTTTGCCCGCGAGCGAAGCCGACTTTAAAAGGCGCTGGAGCTTGGCTCAAGGGCTCGCCTGACGTTTACCTGGAGATGGCCGAGGTCGCCGTAAGCCGAGTCGAAGTTTGGCGAAGCGCGAAGAATCCTGGAAGACGGCCTGACGCAAGCACCAACCTCGGCGGCGGTCTATGAAGCCTTGGCCGGGCTCGAACAACTGCGCCGGCAACATTGACCAGGCGGTGAAAACCCTTGAGCGTGGCCTGGAGTTATCAGCCGATAAGATCAGGCTCCGCTTGACTCTGGCCAACGTCTTGGCTGGTGGCGGTGAGACCGGGAAGCTGCTGCTCCAGATCGAGGAACTGAAAAAAATCGGCTATAATTCAGTGCTTGTGCAATTTCTAACCGCGCAATATCATATCAATTCTCATGAATTTAATGAGGCCCGCCAACTCCTTGTTCCGCTGGAATCAGAACGTCAGTTTGCCCGCGGATTTCAAGGCACACATCAACGATATGTTGGCCCAATGTTATGGCCGATTGGGCGAGCCGGGGATGCAGCAAGAAGCCTACCTCCGGGCCTCTGAGCTGCCAAGCCGCAGGACCTTACAGCCAAGTTAGGCTTGATCGAACGTATGGTCAAGCAGGGGGAACTTGAAGGAGCGATCAAGGAGATCGGGGAAAAAGGCCCGCTTGTGACGACGGTACCTCGGGTCGCGCATTCTCCGGGCGGCAGCTATTGATCGCGCGGAACCGGCAGCGGCCGGTGACCCAGCGTGACTGGAACGAGGTCAAAATCTCGATCGATGACGTGGCGAAGGCAAACCCTGAATCCGCCGTCCCACTCATCCTACGGGCCGCATCATACGAGGCGCAAGACAAGTACATGGAGGCTCAGATCGAGCTTAAGAAGGCGCGCTTGCGGTTTCCCAAGGACGTCGCGGTCCGCTGCGCCAGGCCGACTTGATGGGTAAACGAAAGCAGTTCGACGAGTGCGGAAGTCTACTGGACCAGGCCCAAGAAGAACTGGGACAATCTGTTGAATTGCGACTCCAGTTCGCGAAACTCGCGGTGGCCAAAGGAGGGCCTCAGGTTGTACGCGACCTGAATAACCTGAGCCCAAAAGCTCGAGCCGTTCAACTCAGAGCACGCAGCAGGTTGTTGAACGGCCTGGCTACCGAGTTCCAACGGCTGCAAGACCTACAAGGTGCCAGCCGTCTGTGGTCGCGATTGGCGGAACTTGAACCTAACGATGTCGACCTGCGGCTCAAGTTACTCGATGTGGCTTTTCAGAACGCTGACAGCAACGAAATCGACAAGAACATCAAACAAATCGAGCAAATGGAAGGGAAAGAAGGGTTCCTGAGCCGTCGTTGCCAGGTCAGCTACCTCATTTGGCAGGCCGAGCGAGCGATAGACAACAAGGAACCGCAAGAAGCCCTGCGTCTACGGACCAGAACTCGTGTCCTCTTGAACGAGTTGGCGTCGCAACGCAAGGATTCGCCGTTCATTCCCAGGGCCATGGCCCAACTGGAACAACAGGAACTGCGGCAGGGCAACCTGCCGGAGCACGAAATCCGGGCAAAGGAAGAGAATATTATTCGCTTTTACCGCCATGCTATCGACCTTGGTGAGCGCAGTCCGGCCATCATGCGCGAAACGGTAAAGCTTTTGTTTAAGAACAAACGAGGGAGCGAAGCGATCGACCTTCTCCATAGTATGCCCGTGGAGTCGCAGTTCGCCGGTGACCTCGAGCGACAGGCGGTTTCATTAGCGATTGAAAGTAAGGACTTTCAGGGGGCCGAGGACATTGCGCGTAAGGCCGTGGCCGCCAAACCCGGTGATTTCCAGGAGCCCTCTGGCTGGTCCGCATCTTGTTGGCCAGTGATCATCCATCGGACGCCGAGACCGTGATCCGCGAGGCGGTCGATCTCTCCAAAACCGATCCCGACCGATGGATTACGCTGGTCAAGGTCCTGCTTATGAACAAGCACCCGGTGGAAGCCGCAAAGGCCATCAAGGAAGCCGAGGCGAGCTTGCCTGAGCCAGAGGCACCTCTTGCCCTGGCCCAATGCTGTGAGCTGGTGGGAAAGTCCTATGTGGGAATCGACGAGGATCAGAAGAAGCAGTGGTACACCCAGGCGCAGGGATGGTACGAAAAGGCCCAAGCCGCCCGCCCCGATGATTTCTCGATCACACGTCGCCTCACCGACTTCTTTCTTCAGACCAAGCAAATCGCCGAGGTTGAGGCACAATTGAACGCGATTTTAAAGCCAGGTGCGAAGCCTCAAAACGCCGAAACAGTCGCCTGGGCCAGGCGGACGCTCGCCTTGACTTTTGCCTCCTCGACTGACAGCGAGCGGGTGCGTAAGGCACTGTCCCTATTAGAGCCCGCAGCAGGTCAGCCTGCCGTGGGTGGTGGCGCAAACGCCCTTGACGATCCGGACGATATGCGTGCCCTGGCCCTGGTGCTCGGTGCGCAAAAGACGATAGAGCACTGCAAACGGGCGCTTAAAATCCTGGAATCGCTGGTTGCCCGCAGCCTCGCCAACGCCGACGATCGGTTCTTGATGGCGCGGCTCTATGAAACGACCGGCGCCTGGCCCAAAGCCGGGGAAGTGTATCGTGATCTCATTTTGAGAACCAAGAACCTCCGAAACCTGGAAACCCTCAACCGCCGCCCATTATACCTGGCGAGTTTCACGGAAGGCCTGCTTCGAAACCATAAGGCGGGAGACGACAAAGACCTGACTGAGGCACAACTTCTTGTCGACGAGATCAAGCAGCTTCTGCCCAACCTACTCAGCACACTCATTCTCCAGGTCGAGGTCTATCAGGCTCGCAACCAACTCGACAAGGCTGTGGATCTGATCCAAGCGACCGCGAATCGATCGGATCTGGCGCCCAAGGCGGTTGCGAACCTCGCGGCGTTGGCTGAGAAACTAGGTCGTTTCGACATTGCCGTGCCGCTTTATCGCCGGTACACAGATCTGCTGAAGCCTCTGGATGGCGCGATTTTGCAGGCCCGGTTTCTGGGCCGCAATGGTCACGTCAAAGATGCACTCGATCGCTGTGAACCGTTCTGGGCGAATCTTCAGGATGTCGAGCGAGTGGCTGAGACCTGCCTCTGGGTGATTAACGTTTCGAACGACCCCCCGGATCAAATACAGGTCAACAGGGTCGCGGCCAGGTTGGAGCAAGCGAGCAAACAAAAACCCGACTCGATGTTCCTGCTGTCCGCGCTGGGCAACTGCCGGGAACGGCAAACGCGCTATGATGAGGCAAAGGCACTCTACGAGCGTGTCATCAAGGACGGCCTTCACGACGGTCGACCACATAGTCGCCGTTGGTCGGCGTGCGTGATTGTCGAGCCAGAAGATAAAGGAGTAGACGGGACACGTCTGGGTTTCGAGCGCGAAGCCGATCGGGCGTTCGAGGTCGACGATCCCGCCCACCGTGTTGAACGGGTAAGGGCGGCCGAACCAGCGACCGAGGAGGCCGAGGATCTCGCCCTGCCGCGCCAGCGAGGAGTCGATCTGCTGCCGGAATCCGGCTGTGATGGCCGGGTCGACTGCGTCGTAGACCGGCACCCCGGCACCGGTGCGCCAGCGATGCACCTCCCACTGCCCGATGTCAATCGTCGCCAGGTAGGAGGCCATCGGCTCCGCCGCCTCCCAGCGCCACGCGGTGCGTCCCCGGAGCGCGGCTCGCGCCCGCGGGGCTTGCCGTTGGCGACCACCTCGTAGCCGTCGGGCACCGTCACCTCGAAGGTGTAGGTGGCCTTGTCGATGGGATGGTCATTGACCGGGAACCAGGTCGCTGCCCGTCGGGCTCTCCGGCGACCATCGCGCCGTCGGAGGTCGGCATGAAGCCGCTCGGCAGGACAGAGCCGGGGAGCGTGAGTACGAGCGGAACGCCCCCGTAGCGAATCACCACAACGAAGCCGGTCCGCCGGGCGAGACGCTGCTTCGGCGTGACCGTAGACTCCTGGCCGTCGCGGCTCCAGGTCGCCGCCCTTCCATCGACCCGCACGCTTTGGACCTCGAGCCCGAGCAGATCGAGGTTGAAGCTGCACAGGCTCGACCCGGTCGCGGCCCTTATCGTCGCCGCCCCGTCGAGGCGATCGGTCGTCGGGTCATATGAGACGGCGAGCCCGTAGTGACGGACGTCGTAACCGCCGTTTCCGGCCTGCGGGTAATAGCCGTCCCCGACGCCCGCCGATCCCCGCCGGCAATGGGCGCCGCGAGCCTGGGCGGCCGCCGGCGCCGCGATGATCAGCAACACCGCGATCGAGGTGGCAGGGGACCCCTGCTCCCCGTATCCGCCTCATGCGGCAAACCTACGGTTCCGGAGGATCAGAAGTCAAACTCAGTATCGGGTAGCGGCCCCTGGGCGGCCCGACGGCCAGCCCGGGCCGATGGGTATAGGCTGCCCGCGATGGCGACCTCACGGGCAAGACGATGATCGTCTCCGGCGGCAGCCGCGGCATCGGCCTGGCGATCGCGCTGCGCGGCGGCCGCGCGACGGGGCCAACGTCGCGCTGCTGGCGAAGACCGCCGAGCCGCACCCGAAGCTGCCCGGGCACGATCTACACCGCCGCCGAGGAGATCGAGGCGGCCGGCGGCAAGGCGCTGCCGATCGTCGGCGACGTCCGCGACGACGCCTCGGTCGAGCCGCGGTCGCCGAGACCGTGGCGAAGTTCGGCGGCATCGACATCTGCCTCAACAACGCCAGCGCGATCGACCTCCGCCCCACCGAGCAGATCGAGATGAAGCGCTACGACCTGATGCAGGACATCAACTGCCGCGGCACCTTCCTGCTCAGCAAGCCTGCATCCCCCACCTGCGCGAGGCCGACGAACCCGCACATCCTCACCCTCTCGCCGCCGATCAACCTCAACCCGCAGTGGGCCGGCGGCCACCTCGCCTACACGATCGCCAAGTACGGGATGAGCCTCTGCACCCTCGGCCTCGCGGAGGAGCTGCGAGGGGACGGCATCGCCGCCAACTCGCTCTGGCCGCGCACGATCATCGCCACCGCGGCGGTCCAGAACCTGCTCGGCGGCGACGAGGCGATGGCGCCGCTCGCGCCGGCCGGAGATCATGGCCGACGCCGCCATGGCGATCTTCGCCCGCCCGAGCCGCGAGGCCACCGGCAACTTCTACATCGACGACGAGGTGCTCGCCGAGGAGGGCGTCACCGACCTCTCCGAGTACGGCTACGGCGCCGCGGAGGCCGACCTGCAGCCCGACATCTTCCTCGACGAGGCGCTCTAGCCGATCCGCGCTCGCCCGGCGCGGAGCGCCGGCAGCACGTCCTCCGAGAACTGGTCGAGGAAGCGCCGCTGGTCGTTGCCCGGAGCGTGCAGGAGGAGGTCCTCGAAGCCGAGGTCGAGGTAGGCCCCGATCCGCTCGACCACCTCGTCGGGATCGTCGGAGACGATGAAGCGGGTGTGGGCCTTGTCGGCGTTTGCGTCGGCGACCCGCTCCATCTCGATCGGGTCCTCGATCCCCTCCTTCTGCTCGGGGGTGAGCGCCAGCGCCGCCCACCAGCTCGCACGCCTCCCGCGCGTATTCGGGGTCGCGGTCGTAGGAGACCTTGATCTCGATCATGCGGCGGATCGCCGCCGGGTCGCGTCCGGCCTGCTCGGCTCCCTCGGCGAGCTTCCCCAGCAGGGTCGTGTAGAGGTCGGCGTCCTTGCCGCTGGTGCAGATGAAGCCGTCGCCGACGCGCCCGGCGAGCTTGGCCGCGAGCGGCCCCGAGGCGGCGACGAAGATCGGCACCGGCTCCTCCGGACGGTCGTAGATCGTCGCCCCGGCGGTCCGGTAGTAGTCGCCCTCGAAGTCGACCCGCTCCTCGGTGAAGAGGCGGCGGATCAGCTCGATCGCCTCGGCCAGCCGCAGCCGCCGCTCTTTGCGCCCGGGGAACTCGTCGCCGGTCGCCGGGCGTCTCGTTCATCGCCTCTCCCGTGCCGACGCCCGAGGAAGACGCGGCCCGGGTAGAGCGCCCCGAGCGTGCCGAAGGCCTGGGCGATCACCGCGGGCTGGTAGCGCAGGGTCGGGGTGAGGACGCTCGTGCCCAGCACGGCGCTGCTGGTCGCCTCCCCGGCGGCGCCGAGCCAGGCCAGCGCCGAGGGCGCGTGCCCGCCGTGGTGGCGCCAGGGCTGGAAGTGGTCGGAGACGGCGACGAGCTCCATCCCCCGGCCCTCGGCCTCGACGGAGAGGTCGAGCAGCTCGCGCGGGGCCGAACTGCTCGGCGGACGCCTTGTAGCCGATCCTGACGCTCACCTCCGGCATCGAATCAGGTCTGCGAGCTCCGGCCGGTCCGGCCTTCGCCGCGCCAATGAAATCGTCAATAGGAGAAACCGCTCAGGGCGCCGCCGCGGGGAAGCGCGGCGGCGCCGAGCGGTAGGTCGCCGGGGTCGCCGAGAGGCCGATCGGGTTGCGGGTCAGCGCGCACCGCGGTGCCGTCCTCGCGCGGCACCGCGACGATCGGCTCGAGGCCGAGCGCTCGGCGCCAGGTCGAAGGCGCCGGCGATGTCGTTGACGACGCCGGCCGGGACCCGGGCGCGCGGTCAGCGCCGCCGCCCAGGCGCTCGCCGGGCGGGCGGCGAGCGCTGCCTCCAGCGCCTCGCGCAGCGCGTCGCGATTGCTCGACCCGCTCGGCGTTGGTCGGCGAAGCGCGGGTCGGCGGCCAGCCCGGGCGCCCCGAGGACCTCGCAGAGCGCCGCGAACTGGCGGTCGGTGCCGACCGCGACCACCAGCTCGCCCGTCGCCGGTCGCGAAGCAGCTCGTAGGGGGCGATGCTCGGGTGCGCGTTGCCCATCCGCGCCGGGACCTCGCCGGCGATGGTGTAGGCGGAGGCCTGGTTGACCAGCGCCGCGAGCAGCGCGGAGAGCAGGTCGACCTCGACGAGCTGGCCCTCGCCGGTCGCGTCCCGGTGGCGCAGCGCGGCGAGGATGCCGACGGTCGACGAAGAGGCCGGCGAGCACGTCGACCAGGGCGACGCCGACCTTCTGCGGCTCGCCGTCGGGCTGCCGGTGATGCTCATCAGGCCGCCGAGCGCCTGCACCAGCAGGTCGTAGCCGGGCAGCTCGGCGCCGGCGCCGCGGCCGAAGCCGGTGATCGAGCAGTAGATCAGCGCCGGGTTCGTCGCCGCTCAGCTCCTCGTAGGCGAGCCCGAGGCTCTCCATCACGCCCGGGCCGGAAGTTCTCGACCACGACGTCGGCGTCGGCGGCGAGCGCGCGGGCCCGGTCGAGATCCTGCGGTCGGCCGAGGTCGAGCACGATGCTCCGCTTGTTGCGGTTGACCGACTGGAAGTAGGTCGCCTCGCCCGCGCTGTCGAACGGCGGGCCCCAGGCCCGGGTGTCGTCGCCGCCGTCCGGGCGCTCGACCTTGGTCACGGTCGGCGCCCAGGTCGGCGAGCACCATCGTCGCGAACGGGCCCGCGAGCACGCGGGAGAAGTCGAGGATCCGCAGGCCGCCGAGCGCGGCTGGGCTCTCCATCGCCGGGATCATCGCAGCGTCGGCGGCGCGCGCCGGTGGGCGGGCGAGGGAGCCGGTCGGCCTCAGGCGGGCGCCGGGGCGGGGCTCGCGACGCGGCGGCGGGCAAGGTAGCGGCGCAGCTCGTCGGCCCCCCAGACGATGAACGGGAACGGCAGCAGGATGACAGCAGCTCCGCCGGGCGAGCGCCGCGGTGCCGAGCAGGTCCTGGAAGAGCGGGGACGTAGATGAGCACGGCGGCGAGGACCAGCTCGAACGCGATGCCCCAGAGCAGCAGGCGATTGCTGAACACCCCGACCGAGAACAGCGAGGCGCGCTCGGTCCGGGAGGCGAAGGCGGTGCCGATCTGGCCGACGACCATCGCAGAGGAAGGTCATCGTCGTCGCCTGCTGGTAGGCGTGGTGAAGCGGCGTGCCCTCGCCGACCGGGTCGCCCGGGCTGCCAGCCGGCCCTGCAGCAGGACGTAGAAGAAGGCGCCCATCGCGAGCGCCGCGCGCGATCAGCCCGAGGAAGAGCCAGGCCCGCAGCAGCATCGCGCGGGTGATGATCCCCTCGCTGCGCGGGCGCGGCGGGCGGCTCCATGATCCCCGGCTCGGCGGGCTCGCGGCCGAGCGCGAGCGCCGGCAGCGTCTCGGTGCCGACGTCGAAGGCGAGCAGCTGCAGGACCGTCAGCGGCAGCGGGATCGCTCCGCCGGCCGAGCGCGAAGACGACGAACGGGCGTCACCTCCGGCGTGGCGTGGGCGAAGATGTAGACGATGAACTTGCGGATGTTGTCGTAGATCCGCCGCCCCGCCTGCGACGGCGGCGACGATCGTCGCGAAGTTGTCGTCGGTGAGGACCATCGTCGCGGCCTCCCGGGCGACGTCGGTGCCGGAGCGGCCCATCGCGACGCCGATGTCGGCGCGGCGCAGGGCCGGCGCGTCGTTGACGCCGTCGCCGGTCATCGCGACGACGTGGCCCTCGGCGCGCAGCGCGTCGGCGATCCGCAGCTTCGCCTCGGGGTGCTGCGGGCGAAGATCAGCTCGCTCGTCGCCTGCGCAGCAGCTCGTCGAGCTCGGCTCGCTCATCCGCGTCGAGCTCGTCGCTCGGTCACGACCGCGGATCGCCGCGGCCGATGCCGATCCGCCGGGCGATCGCCGCCGCGGTGAGGCCGTGATCGCCGGTGACGACGATGATCCGGATGCCGGCCGCGTGGCAGCGCGCGACCGCGTCGGCCACCTCCGGCCGCGGCGGGTCGACCATCGCGACCAGGCCGAGCAGGACGAGGTCGCGCTCGGCGTCCTCGCGCCGCGTCGGGACGGCTCGTCGCCGTCGAGGCGGCGCCGGCGACGGCCAGCACCCGCAGGCCCTGCGCGGCGTAGCTCGTCGACCTCGCCTCGACCTCGGCTGCGCTCGCGGCGTCGAGGGCGCGCGCGTCCCGTCGGCGTCCGGCGATGCACGTGCAGCGCGGGAGCACCGCCTCCGGCGCGCCCTTGGTGTGGACCCACAGCTCGCCGTCGCGCTCGATCGACCGTCGACATCAGCTTCAGCACCGGGTCGAAGTGGAACTGCCGCAGCCGCGCGCCCTCGCGCTCGGCGCCGTCGTGACGTCGGCGCCGAGCGCGCGCGCGGCCTCGAGCATCGCCACCTCGGTCGGGTCGCCGCGCCGCGTCGCGCCGTCGCTCGTCGAGCCGCGCGTTGTTGCAGGCGGCCATCGACCGCGGCCAGCGCCGCGAGCGACGTCGCAGGCGCCTGATCGCGGCGGCGGCCGCGGTCGTCGAAGTCGAGCTCGTCGCCCGCGCGCTCCAGATCCGCGTCGACCCGCATCCGGTTCTCGGTCAGCGTGCCGGTCTTGTCGGTGCAGATCACGTCGGTCGAGCCCAGCGTCTCGACCGCGCTCAGGCGCTTGACCACCGCCCCCTGGCGCGACCAGCCCGCGCACGCCCACGGCCAGCGCCAGCGTGATCACCGGCAGCAGGCCCTCCGGGACGTTGCCGACGAGCAGGCCGATCGCGAAGACCACCGCGTCGGCGAGCGGCAGGCCCGGCGCCGAGCGTGCGCGAGCGGCACGAACGCGATCGCCGGCGACGACCGCGATCGCGGCGATCAGCCAGGCGACCCGGCGCACCTGGCGCTCGAGCGGGCTCTCCTCGGCGCTCGACCCGCTCCGACAGCGCGGCGATCCGCCCGAGCTCGGTGCGCATGCCGGTGGCGAAGACGAGCGCCCGCGCCTCGCCGCCGGTGCAGGTGGTGCCGCTGAAGACCAGGTCGCGGGCCTGGAGCAGCGGCACTCCCGGCGTCGACGCAGCTCGGCCGAGCGCGACGACCGGCATCGACTCGCCGGTCAGGGTCGAGCATGTCGACCTCGACCGCGCCCTCGATCAGGCGCGCGTCGGCGGAGATGCGGTCGCCCTCCTCGATCAGCAGGACGTCGCCGGGGACGAGCTCGCGGCGTCGACCTCGGCTGCCTGCGCCGTCGCGGAGCACCTTCGCGTGCGGCGGCAGGTAGGCCTGGAGCGCCTCGACGGCGCGCTCGGCCTGCTGCTCCTGGACGAAGGCGAAGCGCGGCGTTGAGGACGATCACGATCGACGACCGCGATCGCCACCGCCAGCGATGCCGGCCACGGCGGCGAGCCCGGCGGCGGCCCACAGCAGCAGCGCCAGCGGGTGGGTGAACTGGCGCGCCAGCTCGCGCGGCCAGCGCCGCCGCCTGCGGCGCTCCAGCTCGTTCGGCCCGTACCCGAGCAGCCGGCGCTCGGCCTCGCGTGCCGGCCAGGCCCTTGCGAGTGGCGCGCAGGTCCCGCAGCAGCAGCTCGACGCGCTCGTTGGGGTCGACCGGCAGCCGCCCGCCGCCGTCCCGGCTGCCCGGGGAAGCGCCCCGCTCGCCGCTCATCGGTTCCTCCTCGAGGCAGTACCGTTGTGCATCCGGCGCCTTCGACCGCGACCCCGCCGGACCGGCTGCCGATGGCGCAGCACAGCCCCGAAAGCAGCAACCCCCACATCGCGATCGCCGGCGGCGGCGTCGCCGCGGTCGAGGCGATGCTGGCGCTGCGCGACCTGCTCGGGGAC
>CAWFAF010000015.1:0-196715 GCA_963813575.1 uncultured Planctomycetaceae bacterium | reverse complement strand
TATCAGCAGCTTCCTGGCCAACGCCATGATCCCCACCTTGCGCAACCGCTTGTTACCTCGGCCAAACCTCCTCATGTACCATTGACTCAGTTCGCTCTCCGGCTGGTACCGCAGCCAGCCCCACGCCAATTCGGTGATCATGAATCGCACCCGCCGGTTTCCCGCCTTGCTGATGCCTTGCTCACGCTGACTCTCCCCGCTGGAATACGGCGTTGGCGTCAATCCCGCGAGGCTCGCCAGTTCTCGTCGGTTCTTGATCACACGCCAGGCAAAGAACTCATACACCAGCAACCAGGCTCCGTTGTCACCGATCCCCTTGAGATTCAAGAGCCGCCGCACCTTCTCCACATGCGGCGTCTTGTCGTCGCGAATCTTCGCCATCCGCTCGGCTTCCAGCTCGCGGATCTGGCGGTCGATCAATTGCCACCGCTGGAATTCACGCAACAGACGCTGGTGCAAGAGCGGCGGCAGCTTGGCACCATCCCATTGCCGAAGATTCTCCAACTGTGTGGGCAACGTTTCATCGACGATCACGCACAGCCCCAAGCCGGCCAAGAGCCCCTTGATGCTGTTGCCCTGCGCGGTCCGCTCGGCCTTCAGCTTGAGCATCTCCCGGTGCAACTGCCGCTGATCCTCCTGCTCGACGGTAGGGACATGGACCGTGCTCCAGACCTTGCGCTCCCCGTTGTGCCAACGAATGAGCATTTCCACGAGTTTCACTGCGTCGAGGCTATCCGACTTGGCCCTTCTGCGGCGGCGGTTGACCTCGATGCTGGAGGAGTCGACGACCTGGTTCTGGACTCCCTGGTCCAGCAGGAAGCGATGCAGCCAGAAGCCGTCGCGTCCTGCCTCGTAGCAACAGACCACCGGAGCATCCTCCGGGCAGGCCGAATCGCTTCTTGGCGGCCTTGATCTCGAAGACCAGGCTCAGCGTGCTGCGGGCGGTGATCGTCTTGAGCCTGGGCTTCTGGCCCAGCCCGACGCTGAAGGCCAGCTTCCAAGAGCTGGCGCCCAGATCCAGAGCCAGGTAGAGCACAGGGGCGGAAGAGGCGGTAGAATTCGTGTTGTGAGTCGCTGACATGGCTAAGCTCCTTTGTAACGAGTCGTGAAAACCCATCAAAGGGAGCTTACCTTCAGCGGCTCACGTTTTGAACTACGCCCCTACATAGTGTCTGACCCCGCGAAGCCGGCCCGGGGTATCGGCCGTCTTCTCGGCCGGCGTCAGGAAGAATCCCTCGATCTGGCCGCCGGAATTAAAATTCACCAGGGCATCGAGCGGCATCGTCTTGAAGTCGCAACGAATCTTCACGCGTGTCGAGGTCTTGATCTTGTCGGTTCGGGGCGGTCCCATCTTCTGGAGCGGGCCAAGCTGCTTGATGAGCCCCTTCCAGACTTCGGCCAGCTTGTCCGCGGGCATCACCTCCTTCATCTTGGCGTCAAAGTTCGCCGTCGCCTCGGTGAACTTCTCTGCCTTGCAAAGATCAAGAAAATGACGCACCTGCTCTTTCTGGTCGGGCTGGCCCACAAAGGTCAGGATGAGAGGCATCAGGCGGAAGGCGGAAAGCATCGGCGTTCTCCTCAGGGCGAGTGGGTTCCGACAGCGAACCCGCTTGATGATGTCTCCGGTATATTCTCACGAAAGCGGCCGGATATTAAGGCGTGTTCCTGGCATTGATCAGCCAACCGGCGCGACTGTGTGGCCTGCGAGTGGAGCGAGAGTGACACCGCAGGGCCCGAGGGACTGACGGGCAGAGGCCCCAGCCCATCTAGGTCGTGTGGACAATAGATAGGCGATCTCGGCTAATGGGGGCATCGATTCCACAACACGGAGGGCCCGCCATGCGCCATCGCCACGAGATCTCGGACGACGACTGGGACCGGATCAAGGACCTGCTGCCCGGGCAGCCCGGCCAGCACGGCAGGTCGCCAAGGACAACCGCCTCTTCATCAACGCCGTCCTCTGGATCGCCAAGACCGGCGCCCCTGGCGCGACCTGCCCGAGCGGTTCGGCAAGTGGAACTCGGTCTGGAAGCGGTTCGACCGCTGGGCCAAGAAGGGGGTCTGGCTGCGGGTCTTCGAGGCCCTGCAGGACCCCGACCTGGAATGGCTGATCCTGGACTCCACCGTGATCCGGGCCCACCCCGCGCCGCCGGCGCCAAAAAAATGGGACGGCAGCGGCGGCCAGGACGATCAGGCCCTCGGCCGCAGCCGGGGCGGGTTCGGGACCAAGATCCACGTCGCCGTCAGCGGCCTCGGGCTACCCGCCCGGCTGATCCTGACGCCGGGCCAGGCGGCCGACTGACCGCAGGCCGAGGCGCTGATCGAAGGCGTTGCCGGGCGGGTGGTGATCGCCGACAAGGGGTACGACAGCCGGGCGGTGGTCGAGGCGATCGAAGCGCGGGGGGCCGAGGCGGTGATCCCGTGGTTGAAGAACCGGGCTGAGCAGCGGGACTACGACCGGGATCGCTACAAGGATCGGAACCTGGCCGAGCGGTTCTGGTCCAAGGCGAAGCAGTACCGGCGGGTCGCCACCCGGTATGAGAAGACGGCCCGGAACTTCCTGGGATTTGTTCATGTGGCGTCGATCATGATCCTGTTGCAATAGCCCGGGCGACCAAACTTACCTAGCTGTTGTCCACACGACCTAGGGCGTTCTGCCCCAGCCACTCATTCATTTGTTGTGTCAAGGTCTCCTGACCTCGACAACCACGCCCGACGAGGCTCAATGATCTCGCGTTGAAGAGACCCGCTCCTCGGCCCGTGCGGGGGCAAGGCCTGAGAGTTCAAGGGTGTTGACAGCTTTCGTCTTGAGGTCGATCACCCGGATCTTGCCATTATTGGTATCGGCCACGTAAAGCATGTCGCCGCCCACGCTCAGGCCGCCGGGCTGGTAGAAACGGGGGGGGTTGTCGGCGTCGCCGGGCTCTCCGCGTGCCCGCGAAGGTCATGATTTCAAGAGTCTTGGGGTCGCAGACCTTCACCTTGTTGTTGTAAGTGTCGGCGATATAGAGCTTGCCGTGGCCGAAGGCCAGTCCCAGGCAATGCTGGAGCCGAACCTGTGCGCCGGCACCATCAATATCGCCAAACGCGAACAGCCCCATGCCAGCGATGCGGCCAACGTGGGGATGCTCGGTGTGGATGCCCGTGATCACGCGGACGCCCGAGACCTCGGAGTCGGCCACGTACAGGTTCTCACCGTCGGTCGCCAGGCCGCTGGGCTGGGCGAAGCGCGCATGGTGAAGGTCGCCGTCACGGATATTCTCCTCGCCCGTGCCGGCCCAGACGCCGATCTTGCCGGCTTCGAGATCGAGCTTCCAGATCTGATGCGGGCCGGCCATGGCGATGTACAGGGCTCGCGAGCCGGGTACCTGGATCACGTCCCAGGGACTCGAAAGCGCACTTGACCGTGCTGTGCCGTGGTAGAGCTGTCGCGGGTCGCGGGGCGATTGGAAACCGGTGCCGGCAATCGTCGCCACGTGCTTTGTCTTGAGATCCACCGCGCGGATGGCGTGGTTCTCGGTATCGGCTACGTAGAGCGTCTCGCCATTGAGGAACATCCCCTGTTGCCGGTTGAACCGGGCCTTGTCGTAGCCGCCGTCAACCAGCCCCTCGCCGCCGTTGCCAATGGCAATCGGGTCCTTGCCGTCCAGATCCGTCTGGACGATCCGGTTGTGACCCGTGTCGGAGATGAACAGCCGCTTGCCCTTGACGTCGGCCAGGACCTTGCCCGGAAACAGGAGCGGGCCGGCGCTCGGCCTGACGGCCTCGTCATCGAACACGAGAGGCTTGAGGTTGAGCTGGCCCTTGAAGTTCGCGACAGCCTGTCCAATGAAGTGGTCGAGATGCTCGAACGAGATCTCGCCCGGATTTCTGCCGATCTCCTGGCCATTCGGACCGATCACCACCAGCGTCGGCCAGCTTACGATCTTGAATCGCTCCCAGATGGTCATGTTCTCGTCATTGACGACCGGGTGCTTGATCCGGTACTCGGCCACCTTGCGACGGATGTTCTCGGTGTTTCGCTCGGCGCTGAACTTTCCGGAATGAACGCCGATCACAACCACCTCGTTCTTGTACTTCTGTTCCAGCTTGGCCAGGACTGGCAAGACGTGGTGGCAGTTGATGCAGCAATACGTCCAGAAGTCGAGCAGGACAATCTTGCCTTTGAGCTTGGCGAGTTCGATGGGACCGGAATTGATCCAGCCGACACCGCCGTCAAGGCTCGGCACCTCGTCCTGGCTGAATGAAACCAACTGAACGCCAGCCGGCTCGATCGGCTGGGAGCTTGGAAAGCTGCGCAGGATGGAGGGAAGCACTGAATAGCCGGTCACCAGGGTTACACCCAGGAGACAGCAGAAGAGGAAGGCGAAAGTCGAGGCACGGCGAGGGAAAAGAGGACGATGCATGATGAGAACCCTCATGTTGGCAAGTCGAACCCGCGACGACGTCACGGATGATTAAGCTTAAGCTTGGGCATTGTAAACAAAAGGCGGTGAAAGGGCATCGTCTCGAGGAAGAGGGAGCATCGTCATCGCGGTTTTGGCGCCTGAACGAGTCCCCTGGCTGGCGATCATGCTGTGCGGTTGTTAAGATATGAAGTGGCTCCCTCAGGATGAGTAGTCGCGTCCACGGTCGGGCGCGTGGTGATCGAAAGAAGTTGTCCCCATTTTCTTCTGCGATTCCCCCACCCGATCAACAGGACGACACCCGTGGCGATGGACAAGTCTTTGATCTGCTATGACGATGCGTCCAAGCGGACCGATCCTTACGGCGAGCTCAAGATCTTCGCCGGCAGCGCGGGTCGAAGCTGGGCGAGACGATCTGCAGTCACCTCGGCGTCGACATCGCTCAATCGGAAACGCACGTCTTCAGCGAGGGCAACGTGTTCGTTCGCGTGCTCGAAAACGTGCGCGGCCGCGACGTTTTCGTCGTCCAGGGCACCGATTATCCCGTCAACGACAATTTCGTCGAGCTCCTGTTCTGGATCGACGCATTCAAGCGGGCCAGTGCGACGCAGGTCACCGCGGTCATCCCCTTTTTCTCCTACGCCAAGGGAGACAAAAAGGACGAGCCCCGCGTCTCGATCCGGGCCCGCGTCTGCGCTGATTGCATCGAGGCGGCGGGGGCCGATCGGGTCTTGACCATGGACCTGCACAGCCCGCAGATCCAGGGCTTCTTCAAGATTCCCGTCGATCATCTCTACGCCATGCCGGTGCTCGTGGAATACTTCCGCGAGAAAGAGATCCCCGACCTGGTTGTGGCTTCTCCCGACGTCGGCTTCGGCAAGCAGGCGTACAAGTTCGCCGAGATGATGCAGTGCCCGGTCGTCTTCGGCAACAAGGTTCGCCGCGGCTCACAACGAGCACGCCGAGATGCTCGACATCGTCGGCGATGTGCGAGGCAAGAACGTCCTGATCGTCGACGACTTCACGATCTCGGGCGGCACCCTGATCGAGATGGCCGTCGCTTGCAAGGAACGCGGCTGCCGTGACGTTTACGCCTGCGTTTCGCACGGCGTTTTCTCCAAGGGCTCGGCCGCCAAGATCGCGCGGAGCCCCATCAAGGAGCTGGTCTTCACCGACACCATCGAGCATCGGTTCGAGCCTCTGCCGCCTTGCTGCAAGGTGATCAGCGTCGCCAGCCTCTTCGCCGACGCGATCATGTCGATCCACCGCCGCGAGAGCGTCAGCCGGCTGTTCAATTACTGAGCACCTGGGGCGTCCCTGAACGATCCGCCGGCGGGAGCCGGCACGGTATCCCATTCTTCGATGGGAGCTTGGATCGTCTGCCGTCGTTGACTTCACTTTCCCGCCTGCCTAGCATAACTACGGCTTATTCGCGAGGTTGTTCCATCGATCGAGTATCCTCGAGGAGGCAGACAAGCAATGGGGACGGATCGGCCCCGGACCTTGGGTGAATTGCGGGCCAGCGGGTATCGGATCGAGTCGGTCAAAGATGAGATGAGGCGCAACCTGATCGCCATGCTGCGGGCCGGCGAGCCGCTCTTTCCGGACATCCTGGGCTACGAGGAAACCGTCGTCCCCCAGATTCAGAACGCCATCCTCTCGCGGCACGACATGCTTTTTCTCGGCCTGCGCGGCCAGGCCAAGACGCGGATGCTCCGGCAGCTCGTCCATCTGCTGGACGACGCCATGCCGATCGTCGCCGGCTCGGAGATCAACGACCATCCCTATCATCCGATCTCGAAATACGCCCGCGACCTGATCGCCGAGCGCGGCGACGACACGCCGATCGCCTGGATCGGCCGCGACGACCGCTATCACGAAAAGCTTGCCACGCCCGACGTGACGATCGCCGACCTGATCGGCGAGGTCGACATGATCAAGCACGCCGAGGGCCGCTATCTCTCGAGCGAGATGACGATGCACTTCGGCCTGATTCCCCGCACCAACCGCGGCATCTTCTGCATCAACGAGCTGCCCGACCTCGCCCCCAAGATCCAGGTCGGCCTGTTCAACGTGCTCGAGGAGCGCGACGTCCAGATCCGCGGCTATCCGATCCGGCTCGACCTCGACGTCTGCATGGTCTTCTCGGCCAACCCCGAGGACTACACCAACCGCGGCCGGATCGTCACGCCGCTCAAGGACCGGATCGGCTCGGTGGTCCGCACGCATTATCCGCTGACGCGCGAGATCGGCATCGCGATCAGCGACCAGAACGCCTGGCTCGATCGGGCGAACGGAGACGGGCAGTCGGCTCTGTGATGGCGATCCCGATCTACATCAAAGAGATTGTCGAGGAAGTCTCACGGCTGGCGCGCTCCTCGCCGCACGTCAACCAGCAGTCCGGGGTGTCGGTCCGGATGTCGATCGCCAACCTGGAAAACGTGGTCTCCAACGCCGAGCGGCGGGCCATGGTCAGCGGCGAGAAGTGGATCGTTCCGCGGGTCTCCGACCTGGCGTTCGCCGCGGCAAGCTCGCGCGGCAAGCTCGAGCTGACCATGAACGAGGATGAAGGGCACGAAGACAAGCTGATTCACCGGATCATCGACGAGGCGGTCAAGAACGTCTTCGGCCATGCACTTTGACCTCCGCGAGTTCCGCCCGATCGTCGACTACTTCGAGTCGGGCCAGAGCGTCGAGGTCGGCGACATGCTGCCGGCCAAGGCCGTGCTGGAACGGATCGCCAAGGTGCCCGGCCTGCGCAAGCGAGCCGAGGAGATCGGCCGCGGCGCTCTTGCCCGAGCTCAAGGACCGCGACGCACGCGAAGCGGCCACCGCCAGCGCCGCCGAGTTCATCCTCGAAGGCCTGCACGTCCACAACAAGCTCAACAAGTCCGCCAAGGCGGGCGGCAGAGCGTACAAGCGCTGACGAGAAGCGGAGCGGCCAAGATGTCAACGTATGAGTATTCCAAGTGGGACGGCTCGCAGCAGTTTCTTCCCCAGTCGGCCGACAAGCTCTTCGATCAGCTCTCCGAGTACATCCTCCAGTACGGCGACAACGTGCTGCGGAACATGGACGACCTCGAGAAGACGAGATGCCCGAGGTCGTCGAGCTGATCCAGAAAGAAGGGCTGATCGAGCAGGACGAGGAGGGCAAGTGGCGGGTCACGCCCAAGGGCATCAGGCGCGATTCAGGACAAGTCGCTCGGACGACCTGTTCCAGACCTTCCGCCGCGACAGCGTGGGCCGGCACGACACCCGCACAAAGGGCGAAGGCACGGTTCAGCTCGAGGATACACGGCCGTACGTTTACGGCGATTCGCTGGCCAACATCAACCTGCACGAGACGCTCAAGAACGCCTACATCCGCCAGGGCGGCGGCGTTCCGATCCGGCTCAGCCATGAAGATTACGTCGTGCACGAGACCGAGTACCAGACCCGGTGCGCCACGGTCGTCCTGATCGACATGAGCGGCTCGATGGGCCGGTACGGCAAGTACTACACGACCAAGAAGGTCGCGCTTGGCATTGCAGGCGATGGTGCGGGCCCAGTATCCGCAAGACTCGCTCGAGATGATCGGCTTCTACACATTCGCCAGCCCGATGACCGAGCGGCAGTTGCTCAACTCTGCGCCCAAGCCAGTGAGCATGTATGACAGCCGCATTCACCTTCGCTTCGACATGGACAAGCCGCCAGGGACGCGTGCCCCAGCACTTCACCAATATCCACGCCGGCCTTCGGCTGGCGCGCAGCCATCTGCTGCGTCAGTCGGCGGCCAACAAGCAGATCATCGTGATCACCGACGGCGAGCCGACCGCGCACATCGAGGGCCGCGAAGTCGTCCTGATCTATCCCCCCGCCGAGAAGACCGCGACACAGCACGCTGACCGAGGTCCGCCGCTGCGCGAGCGCGGGCATTCGCGTGTCCAGCTTCGCCCTGATCGAAGACTACTTCTATCTGGGGCTGGTCAATTTCGTGCAGGAAATGGCCCGCGTGTCCAATGGCGTGGCCGCTTATTGCTCGGTCGACGACCTCGGCAAGTTCGTCTTCGAGAGCTTCATCGGCGGCCGGCACACCAGGCGGTATAATCAGTGATTGCCTGCAAGTGGTGGCTTTTCGATCAATCCCGGGGTTTGTCCCATCATGGAACCCACCCAAGAGATCGCTGACGCAATTTACCGAGAACGCGTGCTCAGGGCACGCCAGACCCCGCTCGAAACGAAACTCCTGGCCGGTGCCCAACTCTTTGACGAAGTTTGCGATCGGATGCGGGCCGGACTGCGCGACGAGAATCCTGGGGTTGACGCGACGACCATTGAAGAACTGCTACGTCAACGGCTTGATCTACTCAAGCGGCTGAGGTCGGCGGAATGACTGGCAATGAAGCGATGATGAGCGTGATCGAAGCGCTCGAGGCGTCTTCCATTCCCTACATGCTCGTCGGCTCTTTCTCGAGCAACGTCTACGGAGTCGAACGATCGACACAAGACGCGGACTTTGTCATCGAGCTGATCGATCAGTCGATCGCGGATCTTGCTCGCAGGCTCGCCCCCTTGATTCGCGTGGATCGTCAACTGAGCTTTGAGACGGTCACGATGACCAAGAAATTCGTCGCGAATGTCGCGGATTCCCCCTTTCAGATCGAGTTTTTTCTGCTAAGTGAAGATCCGCACGACAAGGAGCGCTTTCGCCGTCGCCGACGAGTGTCTCTTGCCGGGCGTGAAGTCTGGCTTCCCACCGCCGAGGACGTGATCATTACGAAGCTGCGCTGGTCGCTGCTCGCGAATCGCTCAAAGGACCGTAGTGACGCCCGCGATGTGATTGCCGTACAGTTCGAGAAAATCGATTGGGGCTATGTGTACTCGTGGTGCGACCAACACGGCACTCGGGCTCTTCTCGAAGAGATCCGTCGCTCAATTCCACCGATCTGATCTGGAAGCCTAACCCTCGGGATTATCCAGCAGCCCTTTGAGCCGTGCCGACAATGGCTCGGGAAGCCGGTTCAGCCAGCTTGCGTCGATGAGCCCCACATCGATCATGTCGAGCAAGTGCACCCGGTCCTTCAGTCGGAAGGACGTCAACTTCATCGCGACGAGGGATTCCAGGTTCAGGAGCCGGAACTCGGGTGTGATCTCCGCTTCGGTCACCTCCGGCGCCGGCAGCAGGTAGTCCGAGCGGACTTTTTCGCTCGCGAAAACGATGTGGACCGCGTCGCGGGCTTTCGCATCAGAGCCGTCGAGGAACAGGTCGATGCTCTTCACATGGCGATAGACGAACCCCGCTTGAGCCATCGCCGCCTTGGCGGCTTCGAGGTCCTCACGCCGCAGGATGATATCGACGTCTTGAGTGTTCCGGACGGCCGCTTCGTCAACCCGCGCCACCCAGGCTGCGACGGCGTTGCCTCCCGCAACGGCGTAGGGAACCTTCGCCTCTTCCAGAGCTTTGGCGGCGCAAGAGGCGATCGCGAACTCTTTCCACGGCCCTGACCATCCTTTCAAGGGAGACCTCGCCGATCGTGATCTGTCGCTCGCTCAGGCCCATTGTTTCTCCAGGCTGTAAGGCAATACTTTGACGCCTCGCTCGCGAAGCGGCGCCAGGACTTGCTTCATCTGTTCTTGCTGCTGGGACCAGGCGGAACCGGTCAGGGGAGCGAAATCGACCGAGCTTGAGGCGGGATCTTGGACCTCGCTCTCGTCCAGCAAGAACACCATGTCACCTCGGGCCAGCTCAAGACCGGACACCAACTCAGCCGTTCGCTCGACGTGCCGGCTTCCGCAGTCGCTGCCGCCGGCGCCGACCAGGGTCAACAGGCTGAGGCCGAAACCGGCGGATTTGAGGTCGGCCACGATCGAGCGGAGATCGTCATCGTCCCAGGTTTTTCCGTAGCGGCGGCGAATCTCAAGGTCGCCCGACTCAACCCCCAGCCCGGCGTGGATGAGATGGCGGTCGTGATAAGCCCGAAGCGTCTCGGCTGCGGGTCGAGGGGCTGAGAAGTCGTCGAGGAACGTATGGATTCCCTCCAGAACCGGGGCGTCTTCCTGGCGAGGAGCAAGAAGGCCCTTGGGTTTGGGAACGATCGAGAAGACCCGAGAGAGTGTTTCCAGGTAGGCGATGACGTCGCCGGCTGGCAGCCGAAGGAGATCGTTACCGGCAAGAAACGCAAGACGGGTCTGCATGAGGCGCCGGCCCATGAGGCGGGCGACATCCCGCGCATGCCGCTCGAATTGCTCCGGCGTGCGGACCGAGTGCTCGAACACCGGCCCCGCGCCGAAGCTCGCGCCTGAGGCAGAGCCCTGCGTCGCCTGGAATACCACAGCGTTCTGGCAGTCGGGCGTCAAGAACGGCAGCGGGCCGTACGTTTCCTGATAGAGCCTTCGATGATCGTCCCAGGCGGGCGCATCCCAGGCGGCGATGCGCGACAGAGTCTCTCGAAGGGTTTCGTTGCTCAGGGGTAAAGCCTTATCGGCTGGCGGTGCTTGGCGGCACAGGCGGCCAGCGTCAAGCTCGCCGATCAGATTCAGGGCGACCTGGCGAACCTGAGCATTGAGCGCCCAAGATTCTGCCTCGCCCAGCATTCTCCGCTTCAAGACCAGGTTCGCCCCCTCGCGCACCCGATCGATGGAGTGAATGGTCGTGTCCAGGCCCTTCAGGTAATGCGTCCCCTTGATGAACGCCCGTTGCCACCGACCGTCAAGATCGAAATGGTAAATCGGGGCGTCACCAAAGAAGAGAGAGAAGGCTCCCACCTTGAGGCCGGCGAATACAAGGTCAGCGCCGCCGTCCGCCGGATGTAAGCCCACCCTGGAGCGATAGAGAGCGCCCGTTCTCAGCAAGCAATCCGCCTCGGTCTGGTGTTCATCGGACATGAATCTTCGTCCTCGAGCCTGGGATGGCCTCGGGTTCGGGCAAACCCAGCGACATCTTGCAATCGGCCTCGCCAAATCCATCAATCTCATTATACTGCGATTTCGCCGCCCACGGACTTTCCCGGCAACGCTTCAAGCGGGTCGGTCCGGCGTCGCAGGGAAGTGGAGGGGAAAATGCGATCATGGAGGAAGGAGACATGGAACCAGCCGAGGAGCGATCGCCTGAGGCGGTGATCATCGATTCGCCTTCTGCCTGGTATTCCCGCCCGGTCGCTCCGCTCCTGATCGCGGTCGTCGCTCTGAGCTTGAATCTGGCTGGCAACTCCGCGACGGGTCTCTGGGACCGAGACGAGCCGCGCTACGCCGTGGCGGTTCGAGAGATGCGCGCGGGGAGAACTGGTTGATCCCCACGTTCAACGGCGAGCCAAGGTATCACAAGCCCATCTTGATCTACTGGTTGATGGGGCTCTCCACCAAGCTGGTGGGCGATTCTCCCTTCGGTGCCCGGCTGGTTTCGGCCCTGGCCGGGATGGGCACGTGCGTCTTCGTCTGGGCACTGGGCCGGCGCATGCTCGGGCCACGCGCGGGACTGATGGCCGGCTTGATCGCGGCGGTCACGCCGATCATGTTCGGTGAGTCGAAGCTGGCGACGACCGACGCCACGCTTGCGTTCTGGCTGGTCGGATGCCAGTTCTGCCTTTGGGAGCTGGCGAGAAAGCCGTCTCGGGTGATCGCGGCGGTGTTCTGGGTTCTCCTTAGCCTGGCGTTCTTGACCAAGGGACCGATCGGGC
Source organism: uncultured Planctomycetaceae bacterium (assembly GCA_963813575.1). Classification (GTDB taxonomy): domain Bacteria; phylum Planctomycetota; class Planctomycetia; order Isosphaerales; family Isosphaeraceae; genus Aquisphaera. Next base: position 184,654 of record CAWFAF010000015.1, on the reverse strand, counting down.
TGATCTTCATGACGGTTGCCGGCGGTCTCGCCTGGTGGTGGGGCTGGCCGGCTCCACTGGCCTGGAAGCGGCTTCATCCGCGGTGGGGACTGCTCGCGCTTGCCTTGCTGACGGCCCCCTGGTACGTGGCCATCGTGCTCTACTCGCGGGGAGAATTCCTGCGGTTCGCCGTGGGCTCGCAGATAGTCCAGCGGATCACGACGGGTGTGGAAGAGCACGGCGGCTTTCCCGGGTACTATCTCGTCTGCTCGTTGCTGGCTTTTTATCCCTGGTCGGCACTCGTTCCCGCGGCCATGCTGGCGGCCTGGCGGCGCAGGCGAAGCGATCACCGGTTTGGCTTTCTGCTGGGCTGGTTGGTCGGCCCCTGGATCTTGCTTGAATGTCTCCAGACCCGGCTGATCCACTACTATCTGCCCGCGTTTCCGGCAGGTGCCCTGCTCGTGGCCTGGTTCGTGGAATGCGTTGCCGCCGAGGGGATGAGCCTCCGCAGATGGCCGCTGGGCCGGCTGGGGCTGGGTTTGCTTGGCGGGATCGGAGTCGCCGGCAGCGTCGGGCTGATGGCGGCGGGGGCTTGCTCACCGGGCCACTTGCGGTTGCCCCTGGGGCTACTGTCCGTGATTCTGGGAACGGGTACCCTGCTGGGCATGCTCTGGTTTCACGACGGCGCGACCCGGCGCTGTACAAGGCCTGGTCGTCACTTGGGGGCTCTTTCTGCTGATCCTCGGCGGATGGATGGTGCCCGCGGCCGAGAGATATCGCACGTCGCGCAAAGTGGGCGAGCGTCTCAGTGCGCAGGTATCGCGAACTGGTATCGAGCCGGTCTTGCTCAACTACAAGGAGCCGGGGGTCATCTACACCATGGGTGGTCCGGTCGCCACGGTGCGCGATCCCCAGGGCTTCTTTGCCTTGCTCGAGCAGAAGAAGGCGTTGATCTCGGTCATCACGCCGCTCGAGGCCCAGGAGTATCGCAGTCGTTTTGGCCTGGACGTCGTCACCTTGGAAGAGGTCGAGGGGTACAGCCTTACCAAGGGGCTGAACCACAACCTTCAACTGGCAGTCCTGCGGCTGACCAGCTCATCGCAAGGCCGCCAGGAATCAACCGCTCGCGCCCCGCTCGCGGTAATCGGGTCGAGCAGTCGCTTGTAAAGTGAGCGCAGCCTGCTGGTCATCGTTTCGTGCCGGAATTGGCTGGCGAACCGGCGGCGACCTTCCCGTCCCATCGCGGACCGGGCCGCCGGGTCTCCGGCAAGTCGCAACGTGGCGACGGTGAGGCCAGCGAGATCTCTCGGTTTGAGCAACACGCCTGTCTCGCGCAAGACCACCTCGCGCGCGCCGTCGATGTCGTAACTGATCACCGGACGTCCCACCAAGAGCGCCTGGGGCAGCACGCGCCAGGCCCTCGCGCAGGCTGGGATGGATGACCGCGTCGACCGCTGAGAGTAATTCCGGGATGCGCTCGGGTGGCACCAGCCCCGTCAGGATGAACGCGTGCCGGATTCCCAGGCGGTCGAGGTCAGCGATCAGGCGGTCGCGGAGGATGCCGTCGCCGATCCAGACGAACCGGACCTTGGGGTTCGCCTCCAAGACGGCGGGCGCAACGGCCACGATGTCACCATGTCCCTTGAGATCGAAGAGGCGGGCGACCGTTGCGAAGGCGACCTCGTCATCGGCCAGCCCCAGCTCGCGGCGAACCTCTTCGCGGGGACGACTGGGGTTCAAGAAGGCGTCGGCGTCCATGCCGCTGTAGACGGTGAGGAACTGCTCGCGCTGTCCAACCCCCGCCGCGAGCGCCTGTTGGGTCATGGCGTCGCAAACGGAAACGATTGCGTGACAGCGCCATGCGGCCCAGCGTTCCAGGAGGATGTAAAGGCGGTTCCTGAGCCGGCTTTCAAATGCACCAAAAGGCATGCCGTGAATGGTATGCACGACGACCGGCACTTTCTCGTGCCAGGCGGCCGCGCGGCCCAGGATTCCCGCCTTCGAGCTGTGCGTATGCACGACCTGGGGCTTGAGCCGTCGAAAAGCCGCGCAGTTTTCGATACGCCTTGAAATCGGTCAAGGGACGGATGGCACGCACAAGCTCGGGCATGACCTCGACCTTGAGCCCCGCACGCTTCGCCCTCTCGAACAGGTCGCCTTCGGGGCCTTCCGCCGGGCCTGTGATGAGCGTCACGTCGTCGCCGTAATGATGGTGCAAGTCCTCGACGGTCAGGAGCGTGTTCTCCTGGGCGCCCCCGATGATCAGCCGAGTGATGACGTGAACGATCCGCATGCTCGAGATTCCCCGGGCGGCGGCTTCATGGCCCGGCCGTCCTGGCCGCGACACCGCTTCGTACCCTGTTTCCGCCCGCTGCGCAGGACTCAGCTCAGCGCCAGCCCATAGCGAACATGCACCAGGAACAATCCCTGTGGAGGAGCTGTTGGACCTGCCGCGACGCGGGTTTCCGCCCGCAGCACCTCGCCCACCCACGACTCGGGCCGTTTGCCGGTTCCAACCAGCACCAGCGTGCCCGCGATGGCTCGCACCATATTGTACAGAAATCCGTCGGCCTCGACTTCGATGGAAACCCGATGATCGTTTCTGGCAACAACCACGTCAAACACCGTGCGAACGCTGCTCGTGCGGTTGGGCCATTCGGTCTCGAAGCTCCGGAAGTCGTGCCGACCCAGAAGTGCGCTGGCCGCGAGGCTCATCGACTGAGTGTCAAGCTTGTGAAAGACATGCCAGCTATACCGCAACAGAAATGGGCTGGCGACAGGCGCGTTGTCAATCTCATACCGGTATCGCTTTGATTTCGCGTCCAGTGTTGCATGGAAGGCCTGAGACACTTCCTCGGACCCGAGCACGCGTACTTCTGGTGGCAAAAGTGCATTCAAGGCCTTGACAAAGACCTCTGGCGAGTGACGGGACGTTGTGAAGAAATGAACAACCTGCCCGAGCGCATGAACTCCCGCGTCCGTCCGGCCGCTGGCCGTCGCGGTCGGCCGCACGCCCGTCAATCGTTCGATGGCCTCCTCGAGCGTCTGCTGCACGGTCCTTCGACCAGGTTGGCGCTGCCAGCCATGGAAATCGGTTCCGTCGTAACTTAGAGTCAGCATGATGTTCCGCATGAGGCGAACCAACCGCCGCGAGTTTCAGGATTGATCGTCTCTGCTGGGCTCACCCTCGGACCTTGGATCGTTTACCGAGACCGCGATAGCTGCGTGAACCAATTCTGAAGTTCGTCGCGGTCGGGGGGATCGAATCCCAGGAGGATTTGCAGTTCGCGGCGCACGGCCTCGACGTTACCAAGATGCAATTCACACCGCACGAGGAAGTGCCGGACCGCGAGGTTGGTAGGATCAAGGCGGAGGGCCTCCCGGCAAGCCTCGGCCGCGGAGCGCCAGTCGCGAGTCTTGAAGTAGAGAGGGCCGAGTTCGGCCTGGTAATCCGCACGCCAGGGGCTGATCTTGATGGCACGCAGCCAGTAGACGATGGCGTCCTCCACTCGCCCTCCTCCGGCCGCGAGGTGAGCCACCCCCGCCAGGGCTGATTCCCTGTCGGGCTCCTGGGCGAGGGCCGTTCGGAAGGCGGCCAGGGCTTCTCCACCCCGACCGAGCTGCCCAAGCGCGAATCCCTTGGCCTCCCAGGCAGCCGTGTCATCTGCCCGTTTCGCTAGTGCCGCCTCGAGCAGCGGCAATGCCATTGCTGCGCCATCCGGCCCGTCACGGCAAACGGCGACACCAATATCGCGCTGGGCTGCGGCTCGCTCCTGTTCGCTCATCAGGTCATGATGAAAATTGACCAGCGACAATAGAGAGTTGTTCGAGTTGTCGGTTGCGGCCGGTGACGGTGGCTCCCCGATTTGATGACGGAGAACACGGTGATCGGCCGTGGCGGCATGGACCACGTCGGTGCTCTGGAGTCGCGGCATGTGACAACCTGCACAATCATCATCCCGGCTTCGCTTGAGCCTGGCGTCCGCCGGCAGGCTGCAACCCCGACCGCCGTGGCACTCCAGGCAGCGCTTACGGTAATAAGCCACCTTCTCCACGGGTGTGGGTAGTTGATGCGGGTCATGACAGGAAACGCACCAGAGCCGGCCTCGACTGGCGCGGAAGCAGCGGCTCTGATGCATTTGTTCAACCTGGCCGACCACGCGGTTCTCGGAAGGACCCGAGGACGGCTCGAGCACCGACCAGACTTGATGGAAAGGCAGCCCTGGCCGATAGTCCTCATCACGACGATCCACTCGTAAAACGCGCCGATCGCCGATCAAGTGACATTGCTCGCAGACCGCATCCCGAAGCGAGGGCTCCAGGTTCGCGGGGTTGACGATGGTCTGGTCCCGGCCGTCGACCATTGCGGGATTTGCGACGTGGCGCTCGCCGGGCCCGTGGCAGCGTTCGCAGCCGATGGCGTGGCCCCTGAAGATGGGTGGCCGATAACGGTTGACGGTGCCCGGCACCGGCTCGACCTGGTTCGCGTGGCAGTACAGGCAAAGGGCATTGACCGGGCGGTGGAAGTGAAGGTTCAACTTCTCATAGCCGGGTGAGAGATCCCAGCGCTGCTTCTGTGCATACCAGGTCAGCGGGGACTGGAAGAGAAAGCCGTCATGTTCGATCAGGTAAGCGAACGCCCGCCTCCCGGAACCGACCACGAACTTCACTTCTGCCTCGTTCCGGGTGATGACTCGGCCCGCGGAGTCCCGACGCGTCTCCTGATGCATGACGCGACCATCGCGATTCTCAATCGAGTACTCGAGACCCTGGGCCACGAACAGAGGCCGATTGTCTCCCTGAACGTTCCCTGTCGGGGGAGACGCGGCGATGGGGGAAAGTGAGCGGCCCATCGGATGCCGTCGGTAGCTCTCGGCGATCTTCCCATGGCACTCCGTACACATGGCTTCTCCCACGTAGCCGACCCTCGATCGAGTGTTCGCGAAAGGAGAGGCTGTCTCCACCAAGGACTGGTGGTCCATACCCGGAGCTCTCCACCAAGAGACCAGGGCCGCCCCTGAACTGGCCATCACCAGGAGCGCGGCGAACAGCAGCATCATGCGTCTTCTGGGGGTCACCATGTTCTAAATCTGTGAATATTGATTAATGATAATATATTAAGTAATGTACACATAAGCAAGTTAACTATTTTCGCTCTGTCGGCTTGGGGTCTCCCTCCCGGAGGCGATATCCCTTGTCGGCATCCAGGATCTGGAACGAATCGACCCGGCCCGACGGCCAGCGGACCTCGAGCCGATCGATCCTGGTCGCGGAACCCAGGCCGAAATGGAGCCGGGGGTCGCTCGCCGACAGAAAGCTGCCGCCGCCCAGTCGTTGCGACACCCAGCGCGATCCGGCGGCCTCGACGGTAACCCGAGCGCCCACACCGTCCCGGTTCGACTTCGTCCCCTCCAGGGTGATCGTCAGGTAATGGCCGCCCGCCGTCCGGTTGTGAAGATAGACCAGGGGCTCGTTGCCGGCGACAACAAGGGCGTCAACTCGCCCGTCGTTGTCCAGGTCGCCGATGGCCAACCCGCGGCCGAGGTGGGGGACAAGGAACGGCGGACCGGCCCGCGCCGTGACGTCTGTCAACCATCCCCCCGGGCCGCCGATCAGGAGCTGGACCGGCATGGCATAGGGAACCTCGGGCCGGTAGTCATTCACATGCCCGTTGGCCGTCATGAGGTCGAGTCGGCCGTCATTGTTCACGTCGAGGAAAGAGATCCCGAAGCCCAGCCGGTAACGGCTCGGCGCGGCCAGGCCGACGGCGGCTGTATGGTCGGCGAACTGGCCGCCGCCGAGGTTGTGGAACAGCGTGGTCAACTCATCGAAAAAGTTGGTCACGGCCAGGTCGAGCCGGCCGTCGCCGTCGAGGTCGCCGGCCGCGACGCCCATGCCGGCCTGATTGCTTCCGTGGGCGTTGCAGGCGACTCCGGCCATCAAGCCCTGCTCCTCGAAACGGAATCCGCCCAGGTTGTGTAACAAGTAATTGGCTGACCGATCGTTGGCGACGAACAGGTCCACGCGGTTGTCGTCGTCGACATCGACGGCAACGACGCCGAAGCCCCGGCCGTCGCGGTCAACGATGCCCGCCTGGGCGGTCACGTCAATGAATCGTCCTCCGTCGTTGCGGAAGACATGATCGGGCAGCGCCTCGGATTCGAGAGGATCGCAACTGGTGTATGCCGTGTGTGACCGGTTCTGGCAAAGTCGGGGACGGTCAGCATCCCACTTGAGATAATGGCAGACGTAGAGATCCAGGTCGCCGTCGTTGTCCAGGTCGGCGAAGGCCGCCGAGGTCGGCCAGTCGCGGTCGCCCCCCAGCCCGGCCCCGGCCGTCACATCCTCGAACGTGCCGTCGCCGCGGTTATGATAGAGGGTATACGACCGCCAGCCGGTCACGAACAGATCGGCGCGGCCATCGTTATCGTAGTCGCCCACCGCCACGCCGTGGCTATACCCCTGGGACGTGCCAGGAAGCCCCGCAGACTCGGTGACGTCCTCGAAGGTGCCGTCCCGAGCATTCCGAAAGAGGCGGTTGCCCCGCGTGGCGCGGGCACTCTGCCTGGGTCCTTCCGCGGCCGGGTAGTTCATGCCAGACGGCGGGAACGGTCCGCCCTGCAAGACATACACATCCAGCCAGCCGTCGCCATCGAAGTCGATCAGTCCGACCCCGCCGCTGGAGACTTCCGGCATCTGATGGATGGGGGATTCCCCATTGTCGAAGACGTGGCTCAGGCGGGCCCGGGCGGAATCATCCTCGAACCTCATGGAATCGGCCGCAACCGCCGGGACCGCCGCGCGTGCGGGCCGGGCACGATTCGCGGCCAAGTGCTCGCCGAGCTCGGGACCGAGCGCGGCGGCCAGAGTCGATCCCAAGCCCGCGGTGAACTTGCCGGGAGACTGCAATCGGGCCAGCGCGGCCCGCAGGTCGTCGCGGGCAGGTTGATTCGCGAGTGCCACACTGGCGAAGACCTTGGCCTCGAACCAATGACCCAGTTGTTCCGCCAAGCCGGCCATCTTGGCCGCGTCGCGCACCGGTTGGTTGCGGAGAAAGAGCTCCTGGTACTGGGCTTTGAGCTGATCGACCTCCGCCTTCCGCCGGCGCAGCTCGGCTCGCGGGCCGACTGGCCTTCCTGAACCGCGAGCTCGGCCAGGCGGTCGAATGCGGCCCCATCGGACGGATCAACATCGACAAGCTGCTGGAGTGCCCGCCGTTCGGAAGCGACGTCTCCACTACGGGCGGCGAACCAGGCGGTCAGCCGATGGAGTTCCGCCAAGTTCGACTCGGCGGCCGGCAGATGGTCCAGCGCCGCTCGGGCCTCGGCAAACCGCTCGGTCGCCATCGCCCAGTTCAGCCGCGCCCGCCAGGCCGGGACATCCTCGGGCAGACGTCGCAGGCAAGCGTCGATCCAGCGCGCCGCCTCTTCGAAGGCGCCCTCGCGAATCGCCAGGTTGGCCCTCCCCAACGCGATCCGTTCATCCTCCGGCGCAAGCCGTCAGGCGCGATCCAAGAAATCCCGAACTGACTCGGCGGAGGCCGTCCCCACGCCCATGACGACGTGCAGGCGGACCAGTTCGATGGCTTCTTGCGAACCGCCCCGGCCCGACTGGTTCTGCACCTCCCAGTTGGCCTCGACCAGCCGCCGCGCCTCCGCGACCCGCCCCTCCTGCCAGTAGAGCGGCGTCAGAAACCGGCGGAGCTCGAAGCCATCGATCCGAGGGTCACGAAGTGCCTGGGTGAGGAGCCGCTCGGCGTCGGCGAAGCGCCCGCGATCGACCTGGATCGCGGCCCGGCCGGCGATCGCCGGAGGAGCGAACCGGGAGCCGGGTGGAACCCGGCCCCAGGCTTCGTCCGCCGCCTCGATCCGGCCTCGGGCCTTCTCGCAAAAACCCAGGAGGTAATTCGCCTCGTCCGAGCCGGGCTCCGAGGCCAGCACCGCGGCCAGGTCTCGCGCGGCCACCCCGTGCCTGCCAGCCTGAACCTGCTTGCGAATCTCCACCAGCGCCGTTCGATAGCGCCACGCCCTCGCCAGCCGCCAGCCGCCATAGACCACGCCGGCGGCCATCGCAAACACCAGCACCCACATCCAACCCCGTCCTCGCCTGCCCATCCGCACCTCGTTTCCTGGCCTCGCTCCACCATGAGACGCCTGTCAAGTCAACGAGTGCATCACGGCCGGAACCGGCGCGACACGGGCGTTGCTCGGGCAGCGGTGACTCTATCTTATTCCGACGGCGGGATCGTCTTCCAGTTCAGCGGCCGGTACGATACGGCGAACTCGGCGATCTCGATGGCCTGGTCCGCCGCGATGTCGCGGAAGGTCTGGGTCGTCCCACTGGTGGGCCAGTAAACCTCCAGGACCGCGATCCGATTGGCACTGGCCAGGCCGATGTGCTGCTGGAGCGGGTTCGCTCCGAAGCTGCTGCCCGAGGAGACGTGCCGGCGGATCGTGAGGGGCCTCTCCCCGCCCGTGACGACCTTGATCCGGGCGCCGATGGCTGCGCGGTTGGTCTTCCGGCCGATCAGCTTCACCGTTAACCAGTGGTTCCCCTGACCGGGGTTCTGAAACAAGACGTTGTGATATCGGTCGCCGGTGACGGCCCCGCCGGTCTGGACGAACAGGTCGAGGTCGCCGTCGCGGTCCCAGTCGCCGCATGCGACTCCGTGTCCCTTCTGGAGGTGGCCCGTGCCGGAGGAGGCGCTGATCTCGGCGAAGCGATCGCCGGCGACGTTCTTGAACATGCGGTTGGGGACCAAGGTGTCGAAGCTAGGGTCGCCGGTGCCCAGGTAAAAATCGAGGAAGCCGTCGCTGTCGAAGTCGCCGAAGTTGCTCCCCATGCAGGAGAAGACCTGATCCAGCCCAGCGTCCCTGGTCTTATCCTCGAATCCCTTTCCCTCCATGTTTCGAAAGAGCCGGTTGGACGACCGGCTGTGCGGCTGACCAAGCAGCCCCTTGACAACGTCCTGGAGCGTGTGGTCGAAAGACGTCGCGAAAAGGTCGAGCCAGCCGTCATTGTCATAGTCCCAGGCCCAGCAGGAAAAGCCCTGATAGGGACCTTCGACTCTCATCTCGTGGGTGACGTTTGAGAAGGTGCCGTTGCGATTGTTGTGAAAGAGTTCGGCGACCCCGCGGAGGTTGTTCAGGAAGAGATCGGGATAGTTGTCGTTGTCGAAGTCAATCCACGCCGACCCCTTGCAGACACTGATCTGCTGGGCCGGACCGCGCAAGCCGGCCCGGGCGGAGACCTCCTCGAATCTACCGTTGCCCAGGTTGTGATAGAGACGGTTGGGCTGCCGCTCGCAGCAAATGAAGAGGTCGAGCCAGCCATCGTTGTCGTAATCGGCCCAGCCCGCCGAGATGGAATTGACCGGATCGAGCAGTCCGGCCTCCTGAGTGACATCGGTGAAGGTCCGGTCACCATTGTTGCGGAGCAGGCTGGGGCGAACCGGATAGGGCAGCCAGGCTCCCCGCGGGATGAAGACATCCATGAGACCGTCGTTATTGTAGTCGGTCTGAACACAGTACAAACCCCCAAGCTGGTTGGCCACGCCGGCCGACTCGCCGCGCTCCTCGAACGCCCCATTTCCCGTGTTCCAGTAAACGGCCAGGCGCTCGAGCGGGTCGTAGGAGGAGACGACCAGGTCGAGCCAGCCGTCATTGTCGAAATCCTCCATGATCGCGCCGCCGGACTGGTTGAAGCGGTTGACCCCGGTCCGCTGACCGACGTCACGGAATTTGCCGATGTCGAACTCCGAGTTTCGGAAATGGTCCAGCGAGACGAGGAACCGAGGATCGACCTTCGCCGGATGTTCGCCCAGGGTCATGTGGGCCAGGTTGAGCAGCCAGCGGGCACGAAGGTCGTCGGGAAACTGCTCGAGGTATTCGGTGAAGTGGTGGATCGCCAGGCGGGACCCGGCGGGGTTGGTGTGCACGGCGCCAGGGGCGATCGGCAGGATGCACGAGCTCTCACCCCGGCACATGATGCAGTTCTCATTCTCGCCCCGGCGCAGCGCGGCGACGCCCTGGAAGTAGATGATGGTGAAGAGGAACTCGCGCGCCACGCGATCCTCGCTCTCGACGAGCGACCGCGCCTCGCACAGCACTTTGTAGCTCCGGTCCGGCTCTCCCTCGGAATTGAACAGCAGCGACTTGGTCATCAGCATCGCGGCGGCCTTGCGATGGTCGCCGGCACGCCTGGCGGATTCCAGCGTACCCTCGAGTTTCTCGATCAGCTTGTGGCCAGGCTCGTTCCAGATTCCACGAATCTTCTCCAGCGAGTCGCCGGGCTCCCAGGGCTCGATCGCGGCGAGGATGACCTGAAGCCCACCAGTGTCCATGGGCTCGTACGGACGGAACCCCAGCCGCCGGCCCCCCGATTCAGTTGAACCATTGACCCGGAGCGGCGATCGGGATCGAGTTGTCGCCGACGCATGGCCCCCGGTAAGACGGCTCGCAAACTGGGAATTCCAGCCGAGTATCCCCCCCGCCGCCGCGACGATTACCGCGAGGATTACAGAGAGTCTCACGAGCTGGGCTCGCGTCTTGACGGGCCGATGAAACTCGAGTTTCATCGAACACCCCCCAACCCCCCTTCGCAAGGGGGGGAAAAAAGAGGTCGCTCCCCGTTCCCTTCCCCCCCTTGCGAGGGGGGGGTGGCGGGGCGTAGAGAATACGTCTGTAAACCGCTCTCACGGGCAAGGGCGCCCGACCGGATGCCGATCCAGACTACCGTGAATCACTCGCCGCTTCTACTGAGCATCACATCATTGCCATCCGCGGAGTCTCTTGACCTTGGGCTCCCCCTCGCGGAGAAGGTAACCGGTGTCCACTGGCAGGTCGAGGTAGCGATCCACGCGTCCGGACGGCCAGTGCACTTCCAGCGAGTTGATGCGCCGGGCGTCGCCCAGACCGAAGTGGAGTCTCGGGTCGCCGGCCGACAGGTAGCTCCCCCCGCCGATCCGCTGCGCAACGCGTCGCTTGGATTCAGTAACAACCACGACGCGGGCACCGACGCCGTCGCGGTTCGAGACGGTTCCTTCCAGGGCCAGCGTCACGAAATGACCGCCTCGGGTCTGGTTGTGCAAGAACACCAGCGGCTCATTCTGGACGACGACCATTGCGTCCACGCGGCCGTCGTTATCGAGGTCGCCAGCCGCCAGCCCTCGCGCCAGATGGAGGGGCCCAAACGGCGGCCCGGCCCGCTCGGACACGTCGTGCAAGCGGCCATGCGCGCCGCCCCGCAACAACTGGATGGGCATCTTGTAGGGGATACTCGGACGATAGTCGTTGACGTGTCCATTCGCCGATCAGCAGATCGAGTTGCCCATCGTTGTCGGCGTCGAGGAAAGCGATGCCAAAACCAAGCTGATGGCGGGTCGGCGCGGCAAGGCCAACACGCGCGAGTCTCATCGGCGAAGAGACTCTGACCCAGGTTGTGAAAGAAGGTGGTCGACTCCCCGTAGAAATTCGTCACGGCCAGGTCGAGCCGGCCGTCGCCGTCGAGATCGCCGCAGGCCACTCCCATCCCCGCCTGATACCCGCCCTCGGCATTGGCGGCGACCCCCGCGGCCTGAGCCGTTTCCTCGAACCGGATGTCTTGGCGGTTCATGTACAAATTATTGGCCGATTGATCGTTGGCGACGAACAGGTCGATGCGACCGTCGCCGTCGAAATCGGCCGCGACCACCCCCAGGCCCCGGCCCTCGTGCTCGAGGACCCCCGCCGCTGCGGTGACGTCTGTGAATCGACCCTTGTCATTGCGAAAGAGATGGTCTGGGCGCGGTTCCACCTCCCGGGGATTGCAACCGATGACCACCTGGTTGGGAGGGAAGGTGTAACAGACCTGCGGATTCTCGGCATCCCAGGCCACGTAATGGCAGACATAGAGGTCAAGGTCTCCGTCATTGTCGAAGTCGGCGAACGCAGCCGACGTGGGCCAATCGCGGTCGCCCGACAGACCCACTTGCTGCGTGACATCCTCGAATCTGCCATCCCCTCGATTGTGATAAAGGGCGTAGGATCGCCACCGAGTCACGAAGAGATCGGCATGGTCGTCATTGTCGTAATCGCCGACCGCCACGCCCTGTCCGTAGCCCTGGGTCATTCCCCCGATGCCCGAGGCGTTGGTCACATCCTCGAACGTGCCGTCGCGGCGATTGCGGAACAGGCGGTCACCCCGGGGGGGTTGAGCGGGATCGGGAGGAAACCGGCCCCCTTGCACGACATAGACATCAAGCCAGCCGTCGCCATCATAGTCGATCAAGCCGACACCGCCGCCGGTAAACTCGGGGAGCTGGTGGATGCTCGACTCCCCGTTCTCGTACTCGAACGAGAGACGGGCGGCCTGGGCGTCGTCGCGAAACTGGGGCGCGGCGGGATCGACAGGCTCAACGACTGCCACAGACCGGTCCGCCTCCCCGGCAATGTCGGCGGCAAGATGCTGAGCTAGTGTTTGCCCCGGCGCACTCAAACGGGTTTCCTCTGCTTGGAGGCGGGCCAGGGCGGACCGGGCGGACCGGGCGTCGGGGTCGCGCCGGGTGATCCATGTCAAGAAGCCGATCGCTTCGAACCGACGCCCGAGGGTCTCGGCCAGCCTGGCGAGTTCCTGGGCATCATTGGCGAACTGGTTCAGGTTGTAGAGGTCGATGTAGCGCTGCCTGGCCAGGCCCATCGCCCTTTTGCGTTGGCGGAGCTCGCCTGCCTCCTGGGCGCGACCGGCCTGGGCCGCCAGCACGGCAAGCCGCTCGAGCGCCGGGCAATCACCGGGCTCGTCCTTGATCAACTGATCGAGCGCGCGCTGCTCGGTCTCCGCGTCGTGGTGACGGGATGCCAACCAGGCGTTAAGGGCCAGGGTGCCGCCCCGGGAAAAACGTTCGGCCGGCAGATGGGCCAGAGCCCGGCGGACCGCAGCGACCTGCTCCGTCCCCAGTCCCCAGTCGAGCTCGGCCTGCCAGACCGCCGGATCCTCCGGCCGGCGCGCGAGGCAATCATCGATCCGCCGCCGAGCGGCAGCGAACTGGCCGTCGCGGATGGCCAGGTTCGCCCACCCCAGCCAGACACGATCGTCCTCGGGGGCCTGCCGGCCGGCGCGATCGAGGCGAGTCCGAAACGCGTCCACGGGCAGCGACACGAAATCCACAGCCATGTGGGCACGGAGCAATTCGAGCGCCTCCTCGGGTCTGGGCCAGGTGGGCCGGCTGGCGATTCGCCAGCTCGACTCGATCACGGATCGCCTCTCATAGGTTCGCCCTTGATCCCAAAAGAGCCGGGCCAGGAGCTGCCCGACCGTGACGACCTGTCGGTCGGGATGGCGCAGCGCGGCCTCGAGGATCGTTTCGGCGGCAGAAAAGCGGCCCCGGTTCATTTCCACGGCCGCGGAATTCAGGGCCGCCGCCTCGGCGAACCGGGATGGGCTCAGCAGCCGGCCCCAGGCCGCCAGTGCGGCATCGTCGTGGCCCAGATACCCTTCGCATACGCCGAGCCGATAATCGACTTCGTCCGGCCCCATCCAGCGGGTCGATAGCTCCATCAGGTGCTGACGCGCCGCGCTGTAGCGTCGCGCCGCGATCTCCCGATCCACCTGACCCAGGGCCGACCGATGGTGCCGGACCATTACCACCCAGACCAGCCCAATGACCACTACCGCCACCAGACCGACCAGTACCCAGGACAGTCGCGCTCGCATCACGCCCGGCTTGCCGCGGCGAAGGCGCCCCGCATTTCCCTTGAGCTGAACTTGTCCGTGGTCCGTCATCCGCGGTCCATCGTGGGCCCCGTCGAGAGATCTTCGTTGGTCCATCGTCCCTGGTGGCTTCCCTTTGCGAAGTAAGGACCGGAGGCCGAGGATTCGATGCACGCAACAGCGAACATATCAAGAGAAATGCGGCATGCGCTCGGCGGCCCGGAACGACGGAATGGACTATCAGTATGATGCCCTCCACATCCGACCCCAGTCAACTCGTGCGGTCCCGCATCTGCCTGGTAGTGCTCATCCTTGGTGCTCTTGATTCGGTTGCTCGCAGAAGAGGAACGAAGGAATTAATACTGAGAATGCCGAATCCGGATGCATAAAAAAAAGCCGACTCCGCGAAACTTTTTGCTTGCTTTGCCCGATCAGAAGGGTTAAGAACGCCCTAATAAGATCGAGAGTTACTCTCATGCGCTCGAATTTACAGCAGTCACTCTCCTCTCCAACTCAATCCCGGCGATATGCTTTCCAGGTGGCGTTGACGCCCTTGGCGAGGCTGTGGTGTTCTCTCTCGCTTGTACCTTCCCGAGAACCAATGAGGCATTCGATGATCGTGTGTTCTATGCGGCGACTCAGTCTTGCGTTCGTCGTCCTCGCCGCCTTCGGCCTCGCGGTCGGCTGTTCTGGTTCTGGCGACGACTTGCCACGGGAACCTGTTTCCGGGACCGTGACACTCGATAACCAACCCCTGGCTAACGGTACGATCTCATTCGTTCCCGCGTCAGGCTCGGGGGGCGGAGGAGGTACCATCAAGGACGGCAAATTTTCGATCGCGCGTGAGGGAGGCTTGGTTCCGGGCAGCTACAGTGTTTCCATTAACGCCTCCGAGACACAAGGAGAGCAGGCCAAGCCGAAAATGGTCGGCGGCACCAGGAAGGAGTCTCAGGTCGCCAAGGAATTGATCCCAGCCAAGTACAACGCGAATACGGAGCTCAAGGCCGAGATCAAGAAGGGGGGTAACAAGGATCTAAACTTCGTGCTCCAGTCGAAGTAAGTTTGGTTCTTGTGGGCACGGATTTTTCCGATCCCGCGGATTTTGCAGTCATCACCTTACTATTTTTCATTCTTACCGTCCGTCAGTCGTTCTCGAGGTAACTTATCGCCTCGAGTGTTGTTCCTTTCTGAGTTCTTGACGTGGGGTAGGAGGAGCCAAGCATGAATCATCGTCGTCGTGGTTTCACTCTGATCGAGCTATTGGTCGTGATCGCCATCATCGCCGTCCTGATTTCTCTGCTCCTGCCGGCAGTTCAATCTGCCCGGGAAGCCGCCCGCCGTGCCCAGTGCACGAACAATCTCAAGCAGATTGGTCTGGCCATGCACAACTACGAGAGCGGCAAATACCACCTTGCCCCCCGGGGTCAAGGGCTGCTGCTGGGGAACATGGCTCAACTTCATCATGCCCTATATCGAAGGGAACAATCAGTTCAACGCCTACAACTTCGCTGGGAATGATCGCTACGAGGGACTCGGTATTCAGACCGGCCAGTTCCGCTACGGCGGCGCCGTCAATACGACGGTGACGTACGGCCGCTTTAACGCGTATCTCTGTCCCAGCGATCCCAACAACAACAACCTGCCGGGCGGAAGCTGGGCGATCACCTGTCATAATTACGTCGTCAATTTCGGCAACACGATCACCAACCAGCCCCCATTATTCGCCTGGAATAACGTCAAGCTGCCCTTCCTGGGCGCGCCCTTCACGGACATCGGGGCGCCGGATGCCGACATCACGGCGGGAGGGCAGCAAGGCGCCACCGCAGGTACGGTCAAGTTCTCCGCAATCACGGACGGATTGAGTAACACCCTGATGACGTCGGAGATCCTGATCGGACAGGGTTGGAACCTCCACGGATTCTCCTGGTGGGGCTATGCCCCGCAATTCACGGGACTCTATCCCCCCAACTCGTCGCAGCCCGACGTCATGCAAGGCGCCAGCTACTGCAACTCGCCGAACAGCAACCCCCAAGGCGTGACCTGCGTCGGCGCGACCGGGTCGCAAAGCACCGGCGGCCTCTACACCGGCTTGGGCATGGTCAACATCCCCCGCAGCAAGCACCCTGGCGGTGTCAATGCCGGTATGTGCGACGGCAGCGTCCGGTTCTTCAAGAATTCGGTCAGCATCCCCATCTTCCAGGGGCTCTCCAGTGCCAGGGGTGCTGAGGTCATCAGCGCCGACTCTTACTAGTACGCCGGCAGCGAGGCAGAGAGCACTCTCTGCCAGTTTCTATGGCGAACCCCGACATCGACGAGGTCCACCGAGAGCCCAGTCTATCGGTGGACCTCGCGATTTTTCTACCGGTTCGACAATGCCTGACTTGACAGGCCCCGCTTATCTTCACAAGCCCCGAAGGTCTCTCAGCGACAGCGCGCAGGTTTGACGAGCCGATTCCGATGATCAGTCAGACTGCCGTCGTCAAGGAGATCGTCGCGACGGACTCGCCTGGGCGGGGTGCCGCCGGTCGCCGTTTGCGCGCTATCAACTCCTTGCCCTGTCGCTCTGGTGCGGCCTTCTTGCCGGAACGCTGGAGGTCGGGGCGCTGGTGCTCCGCAAGCATCTCTTCGACCTCAACCAGTTCTACTGGATGAGCCGCCATTTCGTCTGGCTGATCCCCCTGACGAATCTGCTGATCTTCCTTGCTCTCGGCATGGCGTTCTGGTTCATGGCACTCTGCGGCCGCCGCGGGCGCTGGCTGGCTGCACGGTTGCTTTGCGCCCTGACCCTGCTCGCGCCGCTCTGGGCCGCCTTCCCCCGGATCTACGGCCCGGCCACGTTCCTCCTCGCGCTGGGGATCGCCGCACGGCTGGTCCCCATCCTCCAACGCCATGCCGACGCCTTCCGCCGCTGCGTCACGATCAGCTTTCCCGTCCTGGCGGCCATCACCCCGCTCCTGGCCGCTTCGGTGTGGGTCGGAGACTGGCTCAAGGAGCGGTCCGAGGCGGCGCGGCCGCTGCCGCCGGACGGCTCCCCCAACGTCATGCTGATCGTGCTCGATACGGTGGCCGCCGGACACCTCAGCCTCCACGGCTACGACCGACCCACCAGCCCCACGCTCGAGGGCCTGGCACGGCGCGGGGTCCGATTCGACCGGGTGCAGGCAACCTCCTCATGGACCTTGCCGTCACACGCCAGCTTCTTCACCGGGCGGTGGCCTCACGAGCTCTCGGCCAGTTGGTTCACACCGCTGGATGCGAGCTATCCCACGCTGGCGGAATACCTGGGGTATCGCGGTTACGCCACGGCCGGGTTCGTCGCCAACACATTCTATTGCGGCTCTGACACCGGGCTGGGTCGAGGTTTTGTCATTTACCAGGATTACTTCTTTCCTGAGCTCAGCGCCTTCAAGATGGCGGTCCTGATCAATCGGCACCTGGAGGGCCTGAGATCGCTTGATCGCTTCCTGAGAGAGCACCTGAACCTCGACGTGTTGCGACGCTTCGTCAGGCCAATCTGGGGGCGATTCAACGCCGATGCACGGAAAGAGGCGGCAGTGGTCCATCGCGAGTTGCTCGACTGGCTGTCGAGTCGCCGTCAGCCTGAGCGGCCGTTCTTCGCCTTCGTGAATTACTACGATGCCCACTATCCCTATGAGATCCCGAACGGGAGCGTGCACCGCTTCGGCGGGGTGCCGCGCAACCCTCGCGAAGCTGAGCTGCTCCGAAACTGGTGGATGCTCGACAAAAGCCGGCTCTCCCGCCAGGAGATCGCGTTCGTTCGCGACGCGTACGACGAATGCGTCGCCGGTCTGGACGAGCAACTGGGCCGGATACTCGGTGAGCTTGGGCGGCTGGGCGTCCTGGAACGCACCTGGCTGATCGTCACCTCTGACCACGGCGAGAGTTTCGGCGAGCAGCCCGGCTTCTTCGGGCACGGGACGAGCCTCTATCAGCCGCAGGTCCACGTCCCGCTGGTGATTGTCCCGCCCTCGGGTACACCGAGGCCGGTGCGCCAGGTTGTCTCCGAGACCGTGAGCCTTCGCGACCTGGCCGCGACGGTCGTCGGCCTGCTGGGCCTCGAGGCTGCGCGCACCTTTTCCCGGTGCATCGCTGGCGCCGCTCTGGGTCCGCCCCCCTGTTCAGACCGTAGTCGAGCCCACCGGCCGGAGTCCAGCGCTCTCCGAGGTCGTCCCGATTGATCCCGTGGACCCGGAATCCGCGGCGCTCCTGGAGCGCCGGCGAGCATGGGCGACTCTGGCCGAGGGGGACTGGATCTACCTGCGGCGGGAGGGGGGCGAACCGGACGAACTGTTCGACCTGCGCACCGATGGCCGCGAGCGCTACAATCGCGCAGACGACCCGGCCGTCCAGCGCGTGATCGAGCAAATGCGGCGGATATTGGATAAGATGACGTTGGGGCCGCTCACTCACGAACGGTTCAATCCTTGAACGACCGTCTTGGGAAGGATCTCACACGAGGTCGGCAAGCGGAATGATTCCAATGGTGACGATCGGCCGGACCGAACTCTTCCCCGAGACTTCCACATCAGGCTTCCTGGAACCAGGTCTCGCGGCCCGGCGGCTGCGTTCGCATCACGTCCTCGTCCTGTCGCTCTGGTGCGGCCTTCTTGCCGGAACGCTGGAGGTCGGGGCGCTGGTGCTCCGCAAGCATCTCTTCGACCTCAACCAGTTCTACTGGATGAGCCGCCATTTCGTCTGGCTGGTCCCCCTGACGAACCTGCTCATCTTCCTCATCCTGGGCTTGGGCTTGGCGGTCCTGTCCCATTTTTGGCCCGGCCGCGGGCGCTGGCTGGGCGTCAGGCTGCTGTGCCTCCTGACCCTGCTCGCGCCGTTCTGGGCCGCCTTCCCCCGCATCTACGGACCCGCCGGGTTCCTCCTTGCGCTGGGGATCGCCGCACGGGTGGTCCCGATTCTCGAGCACCATGCCGCCGCGTTTCGCCGCTGGGTCATGATCAGTTTTCCGATCCTGGCGGTCATTACCCCGCTTCTGGCCGCTTCAATCTGGCTCGGAGATTGGCTCAAGGCACGGACCGAGGCGGCGCAGCCGCTGCCGCCGCCCGGCTCCCCCAACGTCATGTTGATCGTGCTGGATACAGTGGCCGCGGGACACTTGAGCCTCCACGGCTACGACCGACCCACCAGCCCGACGCTCGAGGGCCTGGCGCGGCGCGGGGTCCGGTTCGACCGGGTGCAGGCCACCTCCTCATGGACCTTGCCGTCACACGCCAGCTTCTTCACCGGGCGGTGGCCCCACGAGCTGTCCGTCGGCTGGCTTACACCGCTGGATGCGACCTATCCCACTCTGGCGGAGTACCTGGGATCGCGCGGCTATGCCACGGCCGGGTTCGTCGCCAACACATTCTATTGCGGGGCCGACACGGGGTTGGGCCGCGGTTTCACGGTCTATCGGGATTACATCTTCCCCGAGCTCAGTGCGCTCAAGCCCGCAGGCGCTGGTTGACCGGCCTGTGGAAGGACTCCGCGCGCTCCATCACTTCCTCAGGGAGCGTGCGTCACTCGTCTTTCTTGCCGACGTGATCAAGAGGTTCGACGCGGGATTTCGCAAGCCGGCGGCCGTTGTCAATCGCGAAGTACTCGGCTGGCTCACCGAGCGCCGGCAGCCTGAGCGGCCGTTCTTCGCCTTCGTGAATTACTACGATGTCCACTATCCGTACTCTCTGCAGGAAGGGGGCATTCACCGTTTCGCGGTAAGGCCGCGCACCGACCGCGAGATCGATCTCATCGAGAAGTGGAAGACAGTGGACAAGTCCACCCTCTCCGTGCAGGAGACCGCGTTCGCCCGCGACTCCTATGACGACTGCATCGCGAATCTGGACGAACAACTGGGCTTGCTGCTCGACGAGCTCGAGCGCCGCGGAGTGCTCGATTCGACGTGGCTGATCATCACATCGGACCATGGCGAGAGCTTCGGCGAGCAGCCCGGCGTCTTTCTCCATGGGACCAGCCTCTACCAGCCTCAGGTCCACGTTCCGCTGGTCATCGTCCCGCCGTCGCGCAGCCCGAGGCCGCCGCGGCCGGTGATCTCCGAGACCGTGAGCGTGCGCGACCTGCCCGCGACCGTGGTTGATCTGCTGGATATCGAGGCCGGCAACCCGTTCCCGGGCGAATCGTTGGCCCGGCTCTGGGAGAGGGACAACGCGCCTGCCGCCGCCACGATCGATCCGCCGGTTTCCCCGCCTTCGCCGGCGCTCTCCGAAGTGGTCCCGACGAACCCTCTTGATCCGGACCCGGCCCGGTTACTCGAGAATCGGCAAGTCTGGGCTTCCCTGGCCGCGGGGGACTGGTCTTACATCCGCCGCGAAGACGACGTCAGGGAAGAGCTGTACAACGTGCGCGAGGACCCCAAGGAACTCCACAACCTCGCCGCCGATCCGGCCATGCAGCCGCGCCTCGAGCAGATGCGAACGACGTTGCATCAGTTGACCGCCGGGCCGTTGACGCGGGAGCGACTGAATCCGTGAAGCGAGGATCTGGCGAGCGATCGAGCCCCTACTCCATGGCACGCAAGCCCGACTTCGTTCATAATCGGGGTCTTGCTCGGCGTGTTCGCCGGGCCTGGGGAAACTGCTTTGCATGGATAAACCGAGACCACAGCCTGGTGCCAGGAAGGATCCTGAGGTCGCTGCCGCCGAATGGCTTTTTCAGGATGGCCCGGGCACCAGTTCCACGCAGCCGCCCGGCTCAGTGATCCCCGCGGGCCCGGTCGAAGGCTTTGACCTGGCGGATGCTCCGGACGTCGCCCTCGCTCCCAGCGTCGGCGGCGCCGCGACTTCGCCGACAAGTGCTGCCAGTGCCGGTGCCGAACGAACAGGCTCCCGAGCGCCCGAGCGGCATCCTGCCTCGCGCATGACGCTGGAACCCTCGCCGGGCGTGCTCCAGGCCTGGTCTCGAGCCGCCGAGTGGGGGCCCACGCTACTCATACTCGGCTCGTGGTCGGCGGGCGTGCTGCTGCTTGTCTACTTCGCGCTCGGGGCGGAGGCTTACGGGCTGGCGATGATGCTTCTCATCGCCGGATGCGTGGTCGCCGCCATTCTCAGCTACCCGATCCTGATCACCCTCGAGCGGCCCGTGCGAGTTACGCCCGAGCAGGCGGCTCGTGATTACTTCGCCGCCCTCTCTCATCACCTGCCGCACCATCGCCGGATGTGGCTCTTGCTCAGCGCCCGGGGACGGGTCTCACCGTGTTTCGCCTCTTACGAAGGGTTCAAGAACTACTGGAACACGAGGGTCGGTCAACTTCGCCAGGGGCATGCCGGGACATTGTCTCCTCTGGTCTTCGTGGTCAGCGACTTTCGAGCCGAGAAGAGCGGCGGCAAGACCGAGATTGACGGCAAGTTCACCGTGAACGTCTTCGTGCGGGGCCGCCGCAGCGCAGGGCCGATCGCGAATTTCACCGTGGAACGCAGCTTCACCCGCGGGCCTGACAACATGTGGTATCTTGACGACGGCACCCTGTCAGACCCACCCAAACCGAAGCGTGTCTCGCGCCCCGACGCCTGATCGGAAACGGTCCACTCCGACGATTGCCTCATCCCGAATCGCCGGCTTTCCACCATCGCCAGCGAAACCCCAGGTAGCCAATCCCCAGGAAGACGAAGCTGAGGGGGGGATAAAGGATCAGGAAAATTGTCCAGACGGGCAGGCCGAAACTCCTGGTCAAGGGGACCAGGATTGGCGGCGGCACGTTGAGCGACTGCCCGGTCCAATTTTCGATGCGGCTGGTGTGCATGGGCACGCTGAGCGCGGCCGAAAACGGACTGGTGATCGTGAGGGCTGCAAGGCGCTCGGGCGTGAGCACCTTTTCCTGCACCTCGGCCTCGGCGCTGCGCGAGGCGTCCTGCACCATCCCCTGGAGATACCAGCTCAAACCCATCGGCAGGACGAAGAGGACCAGGAGCGTCAGATAGGTAAGGATCATGGCCGTCGATGTCCGCCGCACCAGCGCCGAGCACATCATACCCACCGATGAGGTTGCCAGGCAGGTGGTGGCGATGATCAGGAAAAACACCAGCAGCGTCCAGAAACGGTATCGCAATTCGGGCAAGAGGACGTAGGCCAGGAGCAGTTGCTCGGTGAGCAGAAACGTGAGCACGGTCGAGACCCGAAGCGCGGCGACCAGCTTCGCCAGCACGATTCGCCAGGGGGTCAGGAGCGTGGTCAGAAGAAGCGCCAGAGTCTGCCTCTCACGCTCCTGTGTGATACTGCCGGCCGAGAAGACCGGTCCCACCAGCAGGTTAAACGTCAGCACATACGTTACGTAGTAGGCCGCCTTGTCCGACCGCAGGAAGAGCAGCCCCGCCATGAGGGGAATCGACAGCATCATGCTCACCTGGATCACCACCCGGAGCATCAAGGTTCCCTGGCTGAAGATCTCGCTCCGCAGTTCCTTATCGAGCACCGGGTTGGTGCCGTCGGGCATCAGGTCGGCCCGCTTCGCCGGCGCGAACAGCTTGTCGGGGAAGAGGTCGCGGTCGATCACCACGCCGATCGCATATTTCATTTCCTCTTCTTCGTCGACCACGTCCTTGCCCTCGCTGCCCACGTCGGGGGGATGGAGCAGCCGGCGGTTGATGAGGATTTCCAGGACTGTCCAGGTCGCCAGGCACCAGGGGGGCAAGATGGCGATCGACACGAAGTCTCGCGTGACCATATCGTCGGTGCGCGTCAGGGCGACGCAGAGGACCGCCAGGGGCAAGGTCACCAGGTAGCTGACCACCAGGGCCGAGCTGGTGCGCGCGGAAGAAGCTCGAGCAGGCCACGCTCAGGAGGCCAAACGTACCGGCCGCCAGGATCAGCACCAGGTAGCTGCGTGTGATCTCCGAGAGTAACAGCCCCCCCAGAAGATAACACAAGATCATAAGGGGAAGGCTCGAGAGAATCAGGATCACCAGGTAGGAAAGCGAGCTCAGCAGCTTGCCGATCAGGATCGTTCCCGGCCGCAGCGGGCTGGCCAGAAGCATCTCATAAGTCTTTCGCTCCTTCTCTCCGGTGATGCTGCCGGCGGCGAATGTCGGGGCCATCAAGGCGACCAGGAAGAACTGTCCCAGGAAGAAGATGTCGAACAATCGCCTGGCCACGCCCGGGCTGACCTGCCGAGCGCCGTCTTCTCCCGCGGGCCAGTAAAAATAGACCAGAGAGCCCAGCGCGCAAACATAGAGAAACTGGAGCACGAACGACCGGGGAGACCGCAGCGTGACCAGCAACTCGCGCGTCAGAACGGGATTATCGCGTAGAAACATAATGCCTTGTAGACCTTCGACAGGCGGCCGATCCGGGATCAGCGATCGGCCTCAACTGACAATGCCCTTGGTGATCATCATGAACACTTCCTCGAGCGAAAGCGGCTCCTCGGCAAATGACTGGACCGTCACGCCCGACTGGATCAATGCCCCGAGCAGCCGCGCCATGTCTTCATCAACCCCCTCGAACTCGGCGGTCACCGTGTGGTCGTAGGTTTCCACCAGCCGGATGGCCGGGTCGTCGCGCAAGAGCGACGCGGCTCGATCGGTGTCGTCATCGAGCAGCCGGACCTTCAAGACCCGGTGCGAGCGGATCTGCTGCTGAATCTCCTGAATGCTGCCGGCGGCGAGCAGCTTGCCCCGCTCGATGATGCCGATCGACGTGCAAAAATCGGCGAGCTCCGAGAGGATATGGCTCGAAATCAAGATCGTCTTGCCCATGCGCCGCAGCTCGCCCAGGAGCGCTTTCATCTCGAGTCGGCGCGGGGGTCAAGGCCCGAGGCCGGTTCATCGAGGATCAAGACCGGCGGGTCGTGCACCAGGGTCTTGGCCAGGCAGAGGCGCTGTTTCATGCCCTTGGAAAGCCCGTTGACATAATCATCCTTTTTGTGGCCGAGGTCGAGCAGCTCGAGAACCTCGCCGATGATCCGCTTGCGCGACGTTCGGGGAATCTCGTAGGCCACGGCGAAGAAATCGAGGAATTCCCAGACTTTCATGCCGTCATAGACGCCGAAATCATCGGGCATGAATCCGATCACGCGGCGGACGGCCATGGGGTCGGCGGTGACCGAATGGCCGCAGATCCGGCCCTCGCCGGAGGTCGGCCGCAGCAAGGTGGCCAGGAAGCGGATGGTGGTGCTCTTGCCTGCTCCGTTGGGGCCGATGAAGCCGAAGATTTCCCCCTCGCCGATCGAGAAGCTCAGATTCTCGACGGCCACGAAATCGCCATAGGTCTTGCTGAAGTTCAACACCTCGATCATGAACGGTTCCTCTGCCCGCCTGGTCTCTCGCGGGCCTCGCTTTCCGCCCTTTGGCCGGCGCTCCCGTGCGACGTCAACCGGGATGACATATTGAAAATGAGACTACTGATGATTTTCACCGTCCCATCATTCCACGGGTCCGATTCACCTGAGCGCCTCGGGTGCCGCGCCTTACCGGCTGGGCGTTCTCCAGTGTCTGAGGAGGCACTGGCGGCGGCAACCGTTCCGCCCCGGCTGCCAGCAGGTTGAATCGTGGGCCATCGGGAGACGGCGGGTTGCCGTACCTCAAGTGGACCACCACAGCCGTCAGCCCGCGATGGCGGTCGAGTGCTGGCTCGAATGACTGCCCGCCCACAGCACCTGGCGTCCAGGCGACGAGCCTCAGCTCACCGTCATTCTCGGGCCTCGCGGTCTCATGGCTCCGGCGCAGCTCGGCCAGAAGTGGAGCCGGGTCGGGTCCCTCGAAACCCTTGATCTCCTCGGGCACCTCACCTGCCCCCGCTCCACCCAGCGCCAAGCTTGCACCCGGAGCAAGCGTTCCCAGGTAAATCTGGCGCGGCTCGCCCGACCCGGGAAAGTCCACCAGCACCGCATCCCGCAGCTCGATGTCGCTCTGATTCACAAGCATCCGCTTCGCCTCGTCCCCTTCCAGGCTGATCGGTCCGGAGAGGTTGAGCATCTGCTCGGCGCGGAACATCGCCAGGCTGCGGGGCTGAACCGAGAATCCGTGCAGGGCGGGAACCGGGTACGACTGCCAGACCGACGTCGTCACATCTTCGCCGCCAATCGATCGTCCGTTGTCCAGCGGCAAGGCCAGCGCGGTCGGGTCATTCGAATAGGAAATCGTGTACTTTTCCCTGCCGGTCGTGTACAGCGAGGCGAATCGGCTGAGGTGCGCTCGGCTATATGCTCCGTGGATTTCCAGCAGGTCGATCTCATCACAGGCGGAGTCATAACCCATGTCGTAAGCGGCCATTCGCTCGACGCCCACGGCGAACCCCAAAGCCACCAGCGGCACCAGCGCCCAGGCCCATTCACGGCGTCTGAGCACCACCCTGCAAAGCAGCCAGTTGAGCGGAACCACGGCCAGAAGGTAGGCGAGGATCACTTTGAGTACGAAATCAGAGCTGGGAACGCTGATCCCCGAGGCCTTCTCGAGCAGGTCGCGACAGAGCCGGGGCAAAGGCGAGTTATCCCGCCACTCGGCGACGCCCAGGTCATTCATGACGGCATCTTCCAGGTCGGTCGGCATGGAACCCGCGGCGTTCGGCCCAGTGGGTGGCTGGAATCCTAACCTGCCCGCCGGCGCGGCCTGACGGGCGGCCTGGGCCGCGCGGTTGCGTAAGAGCTCGTTCTCGTACCCGGCGTCGCGGCTAGCGATGCGATACCACGACAGGTCTGGGCCCTCCAGCGCCGGTCGCGCCGGCGGCTGGAAGCCGTAACTGTCTGATCCGCCGGGCCTCGTCATTCTTTCTTCAGGCCGGCGCAGAACCAGGCGACGCACCAGCGTATCGAGTCCCGGCCACGAGGCGAGCGTGGGGTCGGTGGGATTGATGGTGAGCATGGTAATGCGGCCGCGGCCCACCCGGCCCTCGACGGCCAGCAGATGCGAGCTCGGATTCACCCAGCGGAATGGTCGCGGCGCCGGGGTGCGGCCGCAGTCCGGCGAGAAAAACCGGCCGGCTCGCCGGCGGCTGGATCGGTACCGCCGGCCGGTAAGGACCGCCGAACTGCCGGATGATCTCCGTCGCCACGGTCGGCCCGGCGCCGCTGGCCTGAGCATCGGCCGCGGCAGCAAGGGCCGGCGGAGGGTAAGACCGAGACAACGGCCGCAGGTCGGCTTCCTTCAACTGCGCGTTGTCCCCCGTGGGCTCGGCCGGCAAGTAAGGCGCCAGAAAACTATCGCGGAAGGTCGAGAAGGTGGGCCCGGCCCCGCCGATCAAAACAATCTGCCCGCCCCAGTGCAGCCAATCGAGCATCGCTTGCTGATGCGAGACCGGAATCGAGTCGGGCGGCAGACCGTCCCAGATGATGTGGCTGATCGGCGCCCAGGTCAGCGGGTGGGGCGACAAGAATGGCTTGTCCGACTCGAGCGGCAACACCAGCCGGTAATAGCGCTGCAGCTCCAGGTTCGGTGTGTCTTCCCGCTCCGACAACGAGGGAATGAATCCGCCCATCCTGTTCCACGTTGCATATTGATTCGTTGAATCCTTGCTGAGCACCACCACCAGCATCTGGTGCGGCGGCAGCGGCCTCAGTTGGGCCTGCCAGAGCTCGTCGTGGTGGATCGCGCCCTGGCGCAACAATTCCAGGCTGAGCTCCTTCTCCTTGGGGATGCGGGGAATCAAGAGCTGCATGCCCAGCCGGGCGCGCTGCTCCTTCACCAGCCGCGCCTCACGCGCAAAGACAATTTCCTGGGGCATCCCCGCGAGCATCACTGGATACGACTGCAGGCTTCCTTCATAGTCTTCATAGTTGGCCCGAACTTCGAGCGTCAAGGTACACCACTGGTGCGGCTTCACGAAGGGCAGCACGTCGAAAGGAGCCACCTGGGACCGGAAAAACTCGTACGGAGCCCGGGTCTTGTCCTTCTCCATCTTCTTCTTGAGCGCCTCGGGATCGCTCAAGATCTGCAGCCGCTCCTCGTCCTTCGACGAAAGCTGAGCCGCGCACGGTTCGGGAGCGACAGGAGAATCAGGCCGAAGCACAAGAGCAGAAGTTGTCGCTTGAGGGCGGTTCTATTCACGCGCGAGCTTCCTTCCCAATATCAAATCGTCCAGGAAGTCGGGGGCGTCGGGTTGCATTGAATTTCTTCGTTGATACAGAGTCTAACAATTGTCGAAGCCGGCTGAAAGGTCCGCCACCCTGGTTGCGTTCCACCGCTCCCCAAGGAATCGGCGTTCTTTCTTTTGCCAGTCAGATCAAAAGCATCAGTCGAAGGTGATAAACCACAAGCCCCATCACGAACAGCGTGGGTAGCGCACACAGGCACAAAGTCGAGAGTGCGGCGAAAGGTACCAGGAAACGCTTGAGATTCGCGGACGACCGTGCAACCACGTCAAAGGCCGCCACTTGGTCGGGTGCGAAAGGTCCGCAGAGAAGAAACGACACCACGAGCCCCCAGATCACGGCCGGAAGCAACAGGACGTGACTATTCGTAGCGAATGGATAAGCGACATGATGCACCTTGTTCCAGAGCACCACCGCCATTTCCATCCAGGTTTTCAGCCCGACCGGAACATATTCGGAAAGCTCTGGAAGTTCCCGGAGTGATCGCGACACGGCGATGAAAATCACCGCCAGCAGCCAGACCGTCCAGAAAAACCTTGCCCAGGATGGAGGATCTCCACACGCCCGGAAGAAGGAGGATCGATAGTGCCCCGGCGTACCATCGACCGGGCCACGATTCCAGCGGAGAGGCCCGCGAAGCCCACGCCAATGATCAGGATCTCCTCGCCGCCGATCACTCCCTCGAATCCACGATACAGGTCGATGTGAACCACCCGAATCGTGCCGCATGACCAGAATCCAGGCCAGGACCAGCATGGCCGCGAAGCTGCTCAGGCGATAAGCGACGCCAAGCCGAGAAGGCGCAATCGTTGGTTCTCCGCTAGCGGATCGCCGCAAATCAACGGAGATCCAGCCCGCGGTGGCCGTCACGGCCGCCAGGGCGAAGCCGCCGGGGATCGCCGCCTGGTTGATCCTCTCGGCCAGGCTCTCCGGCGTTTTCGTGGTGTTCCTCATGGCGATCGACACCATCTCGATCGCGATCAAGACCAGGTGCGGCACCAGCATGAACCCCGCGGCCAGCCCCACGCCGAGCAATGCAGCCAGCGGAACCCCGATCCACGTCTGCCATGCACGGCCGCTCGACGGGGCAGCGGGCGGCCGCACTCCGGCCAAAAGACCTAGAATCATGAGCAACCCGCAAACCGGAACAAGCGGCGCACGGACCTCATCGCGGAAGCTGAAGTCCGGCGGAGGCCGGACTCAGCGCTCCAAAGCCGAATCTCTGCTCCGTCATCTCGTGCCACAGTCCGCGAAGCGCCCGCTCATGAGCGGCCACGGACCCCGTTTGCTCCGCCACATAGGCGAACAGCAATGCCAGCACGATTCCTCGCCAGAGGATCGCCGGCAGCACGGCGGTTCGCTCCCGCTGCTCGTTCTCGGGCTCGACCACGAACGTCCCCCGGGCGAGCCCGATTATTTGCATTCCCAGGCCGCAGGCCATGATCTCCGCGATGGTAAACGTGCCCCAGACGAAGTAGTGATAGGTGTTGGAATCGATCGCGGAGCTCAAGAACTCGTTCCCACGCCAGGCGCCGGGTAAGATCCAGGAAGACGGCCACTCCGAAGACCCAGAAGACCACATCCTTGAGCGATCACGCGGAATCGCGACCAAGGCGCAGCCTCGTTTGCCCGGGCCTCGAGGGATGCTTTTCGATCGATGCTCTCGCCCAAACTCGACATTCCCACCCAGCCTCCGATCCCGACAAGCCGTCGACAGATCCAGGCTCCAGCGCGGATCAACGACAATTGTAATACGATGTTGTCCGCAGGGGAAGACAGTGGTGTCCCGAAGAACTGGCGCCGAGCCATGAACCCGAGGTCGTTCGACTCTCGCGGCACCCAAATTGCGGACTCAGGAATGGCGACCGGTAATCGCAAGCCCGCTCCGGCTCACACTCTCATTTGTTCACCCGGAGTCCATCGAATGAGGTATTGCCCCAGTTGGCTCGCAACCTGGCGGTTGTTCGCCGCGGCCGAGGTGCTGCTCCGGCAGCGGCTGGGCCTGGCGACACCGCCCCCCGCCGTCAACGTGGTCCTTCAACCCACCGGGAATGACCTGTCGCCGGTTCTCGCGCTGGCCGACCAGCTCAATGCTCAAGTCGACACCTTCCTGGCGGCGTTCACCCCGACGGTGCGGGTCGTCCCCGAGGGGCAATGGATTCTCGCCGACGCCCAGCGGCTGAAGGCGGCGGCCGTCGCATTCCGGGAGGAGTGCGGTCGGGGCGTCAACTCGTACCGGCTGTCACAACAGTTCATCGCCGTCAACCAGTTGTGGGGCCGGCTAGCCCGTCGCATCAACCGGATAGCGAGGGGACGGACAGGTCCGAACATCCAGACCGCGATGCAGATGGGCGAGACCTGCCGGCAGCTTCACCAACTGCTGGGCATGCCGGGCTACCCGCCCACCCTTGGAGCTGTCGTGCCGGCCGCCGGCCAATAAAGGCATTTGTGCATTCCAGATCGTTGTTCCAGATCGACTCACAACACTGATGGCCCGAGCGGCCAGGGGATCGGACATGAGCGAGCAAGAAAACGTCCAGGTGGTGCAGGAGATGTTTGCGGCACTCGGCCGGCGCGACATTGCCGGTGTGCTTGATCGGCTGGGCGACAATATCGAGTGGCGGATCGCCGGACCCTCCGAGCTACCCTACGCCGGCATCCACCGCGGGCGCGATGAGGTGGCAAGGTTCTTCCAGACGTTCGGTCAGGCGGCCGAGTTCGAGGTGTTCGAGCCCCGGGAGTATTTCAGCAAGGGGGACAAAGTTGTGGTCCTCGGTTTCGAGCGGCAACGCATCAGGGCGACCGACCGAGTCGTGGAAACCGAATGGGCGATGGTTTTCGAGGTGCGAGATAGTCGGATCACGAAATTCCATAACTTCGTGGACACCCACGCCGTCGCCGAGGCGCATCGCGGCTCCTGAAGGGTGCAACACGGCGAGGCCCGCACTGCCGGCCGGTCCAACTCAGCGGAAGCCGCCCCAGAGACACCGAGGCATTGATCGACCCTGCTCGATCCCAGACAATCGTCACGGGCGAGCGAGATCCCTTTCGATGCGTACACTGCCTGCGAGAAGGCCCCGCGATGAGTACGGAACCAGCCCCCCCGCGCGGAGCCGATGGGTGGGCTTTCGCCACGATCTTGCTCTTTCCTCTGCGCGCCCTCGAGCGGGCGCGAGGCTGGCGGCGGCTCGGTCTGCTGCTCCTGTACGTGCTGATTGCACTACCTATCCTGGCGCAGCTCTGGCGTCGATCGCAGCTCGCCAGCCTTCCGGATGTGGGTTACACGTTCGCCCTGGCGGCCTCCCGGTCCACCGCAGGAGTTCGCGATGACCGCAATGCCTTCGTCCCGTATCAGCGAGCGGCCGAGCGGTTCCGTGAGATGAGCAAGGACGAGGGAGAATCCTTCAACAAGGCCGACCTCAGATGGTCCGCGGCCGACGCGGTACTCCGCGGCTGGGTCGCCGAGCATCGAGAGGCGATCTCACTCTTGCGGTATCAACTCCAGTGCTCCCACTCGATCCGGACGATGCAAGCGTCACGGTGAGGCTGGCATGGAAGTGCCGTGCGAAGCAAAGGTGACGCCATGACTTCATATTTAAGGGAGTTGGTGGGCGGTGCCCACCCTGCACAACTCGTGGGCCTCGCTGCGCTCGACCGCACCCTACGAACCGACGGGCACTGAGGCGTGGGTTATTCTGTAGGGTGGAGTCGAGCGCAGCGAGGCCCACCGATCTGGCTCGTTCACGACCGGACGCCCCGGGTCCGCTCGAATGGTCGAGCCCAGGGTTTGCACTCACAACCCGCTCAACCCGCACAGTTGCTCATCTCTCGAGAAAAAAAGCGCCCTCCTCAGTCCCACGAACTGTTCACGTTGCCAGCGGCGCCACAGCCGCGATAGCCTGGGGATGGACAAAAAAGAGTGACCGGCAGCATGCGAGACAGGATTGGAAGAAAAACGGGAATGTCGTCTCCGCCGCGCATCTTTGATCCGTCAACCTCGATCGTGATCCGCGGTGCGCGCGTGCACAATCTTCAATCCATCGATCTGGACATCCCCCGCGATCGGTTCGTCGTGTTCACGGGGGTGAGCGGGTCGGGGAAAAGCTCGCTGGCCTTTGACACCATTTTCGCCGAGGGACAGCGGCGCTACATTGAGTGCCTCTCCGGCTACACACGGCAGTTTCTCGACCAGCTCGAGCGGCCTGAGGTCGACCTCATCGAGGGCCTTCCACCCACCGTGGCCATCGACCAGAGGCCAGGCCAGGCCAGCCCGCGGAGCACGGTCGGCACGATCACGGAAGTGTATGACTACTTGCGGCTGCTTTTTGCCAAGCTGGGCACGCCCCATTGCCCGAAGTGCGGGCTGCTCATCCATCGCCAGACGCCCGAGCAGATGGCCGCTCACGTGATGGCTTTTCCACCCGGGCGGAAAGTTCTGCTCCTGGCGCCCTTGGTTCGTGGGCGGAAGGGACAGCATCTCGAGGTCTTCCAGGCGATTCGCCGCGCGGGGCTAATTCGGGCTCGTGTCGACGGCGACATCATGGAAGTGACCGAAGAGCCGCCCAAGCTGGCCAAGACGAGGGCTCACCATATCGAAGCGGTCGCCGACAGGCTGGTGATTCGGGAGGGAATTCTCCCCCGCCTGGCCGAGAGCTTGAGCCTCGCCCTCAAGCTAGGCGAGGGCGTGGTCGTGGTTTCGGCCGAGACGGCCAAGGGGTGGGAAGACCACGTCCTCTCCATCCACCTGGCCTGCCCTGCTTGCGGCGCTGGGCTGCAACCGCTGGAGCCCCGGAGTTTCAGCTTCAACAGCCCGTACGGCGCCTGTCCCTCCTGCGAGGGCCTGGGTGTCATCGCTGCTCCGTCGCGGCCCGAGGATGAACCAGCCCCCTGCCCCGCCTGCCACGGCTCAAGGCTGCGTCCGGAAGCGCGGGCGGTGCGACTGGGAGGCAAGTCGATCGACGAACTTTCGGCATTGGCGATCGACAGCCTGCGGGGGTTCTTTGACGGTTTGACGTTCGACCAGGCTCAGGAGCCCGTGGCCCGGCCTTTGGTGCGCGAGATCAGCAGCCGGCTTGAATTCCTCGACAAGCTCGGGCTCGGGTACCTGACGCTGGGTCGCGGGTCTGACACGCTCTCAGGCGGCGAGCTCCAGCGCGCCCGGCTGGGCACGCAGCTTGGCGCGGGGCTTGTCGGCGTTTGCTATGTGCTTGACGAGCCGACCGCCGGCCTTCATCCGCGCGACACCGATCAGCTCATCGCGAGTCTGCGCAGCCTGCAGCATCAGGGCAACAGCCTGATCGTGGTCGAGCATGACGAGGCCGTGATCCGGGCCGCCGACTGGGTTGTGGACCTTGGCCCAGGCGCCGGGCCCGACGGCGGACGGATCATCGCGACTGGCCGCCCCGACCAGCTTGCCGCGTCGGCCGATTCGATCACGGGTCGATACCTCCGTCAGCATGGGAGAGAACATCCCCGTTCGGGAGACCGGCTTGGTCAATCACCCGGCTGGATCGTCATTCGCGGCGCGGCGGCCCACAACCTCAAGAATATTGACGCCAGGATTCCCCTGGGCACATTGACCTGCGTCACCGGCGTAAGCGGCTCCGGCAAGAGCACCCTGGTTCACGACGTTCTGGCCAGGGAATACCGTCGCCGTCAGTTGACCGGTCCACAGGGTGATAGCTCGGCGTCAATTGCCGGTCTCGAGGCCGTGGAGAGCCTGGTCGAGGTCGATCAGAGCCCCATCGGTCGCAGCCCGCGGTCAACGCCCGCGACGTTCACCGGGGTGTTCGATGAGATTCGCAGGGTCTTCGCGGCCACGCGCCAGGCCAAGATGCGCGGATATCGAGCGCCTCGGTTCAGCTTCAACGCCCGAGGAGGGCGGTGCGAGGCTTGTCGCGGTCAAGGCAGGCGCAGGGTTCCCATGCAATTCCTGCCCGATCTCTATGTGATTTGCGAGGAATGCCACGGTCAGCGGTTCAACCGGCAGACGCTCGAGATCCACTTCAAGGGCAAGTCGATCGGTGACGTCCTGGAGCTTCGGGCCGACGAGGCCCGCGCGTTTTTCGACGCCCAGCCCCGGGTCATTCCCGGACTTGACGCCCTGCACGACGTGGGACTAGGCTATCTCACGCTTGGCCAGTCCAGCACCACGCTCTCCGGCGGTGAGGCCCAGCGGGTCAAGCTCGCGGCCCACCTTGGAAGTACCTCGAGCGGCCGCAGCCTCTACATCCTGGATGAGCCGACCACGGGCCTACATTTTGCCGATATCGATCGCTTGATGACGATCCTTCATCGCCTGGCGGACCTGGGCAACACGGTGGTCGTCATCGAGCACCATCTCGACGTCATCGCCTCGGCCGACTGGGTGATCGACCTGGGGCCCGGAGCCGGTGATTCCGGGGGAAAAATTGTCGCCATGGGACCGCCCGACACGATCATTTCCGTGAATGAGAGCCTGACGGGGACCTACCTGAAAACGCGGCTGGGACCCCAATTCGAGACGGAATCACGCGTATCATGAGCCTGGGTTCGCCACTAACCAGAATGATTTGGCCAAGGGCCGGGGCGCCGCTTTATCTGGTCGCGCTCCTGGTGACTCTGGCGGCGTCGCAATGGCCTGCGTCTCTTCTCGCCCAGCAAGCCAGGACAAGGCACCGCCGCCAAACCTGCTGCTCGTTCTTTCCGATGATCAATCAGGTCTGTGGCTCGGGGCCGCGGGAGACAGGCAGTGGCGCAACACCGCACCTTGATTCACTGGCCCGGCAAGGCGTCTATTTCAGCCACACCTTCTGCAATTCTCCCCTCTGCACGCCCAGCCGCCAGTCGCTGATCACGGGGTTGCTCCCGCACACCGTCGGCGTCACCCGCCTGGAGACCGAGCTTCCCGAGGATGCGCTCACCCTGGGACGATGGCTGAGTATCCTGGGTTATCGAACCGCCGCCATCGGCAAAATGCATTTCAATAACAAGTCAAAACATGGTTTTGACTTGCGCATCGACACACCGGACTGGAAAACCTTTCTCGAGCAGCACCGTCCCTCCGGCGGCGATCATCGCAGGCCCTTTCGGCCCTTCGTCGATCCTGCGTCCGTCTGGCTCAACGCGCGCTCTGAGGACGCGGGCTTGCCGGCCGGGTCGATGGAAACGTCGTACTTTGTCAACCGGGCCATCAATTACATGCAAGCCAACCACGACCGGCCCTTCGCGATGGTCGTCAGCTTCTATGAGCCCCACGCTCCGTTCCGGTTTCCGCGCCAGTGGCAAGGGCGATTCCGTGCCGACCAGTTCCTCGCACCGGCGATCTCACAGCACGACCGCGACGAACAGCCAGCCGTGTTTCGCGGCCTGACCAGCGATGACTTTCGCGGGATCCAGGCCGCGTACTATACCGCGCTATCGTTTCTGGATTTCCAGGTCGGTCGGCTGATCCAGGCACTTGAAGACAGTGGGCTGGGTCCGGATACCCTGGTCGTCTATCTGAGCGACAACGGCTACTTGCTGGGCCAGCATGGGCGGCTCGAGAAGCACTGCTTCTATGAACCGGCGGTTCGAGTGCCTCTGATCCTGCGCTGGCGGAGCCATCTCCCGGAAGGCAAACAAATCCCCGCCCTCGCGGAACTGGTGGATCTCTTTCCGACCATCTGCCACCTGCTGGACGTTCCCCGGCCGTCGCTCTTGCACGGCACCGACCTCGTTCCTCTGATCGAGGAGAAACCAGGCGCCAAGGGGCATGAGGCCGTCTTCAGCGAGTACACGGAAAGTGAGGAGGCGATGATCCGGACAGATCGTTACAAGCTGATCATCGGCTCAGGGCGGCGCCAGCGCAAGGACCATCTCGAGGCTCGCACACCTCTGCCGGGCCCCTACCAGCGGCTCTACGACCTGGATCACGATCCCGACGAGACGACCGATCTGAGCGAAGACCCCCATCACGCCGCGCTGGTCGCGGACTTACTCAAGAAATTGCACGAGCGGCTGGTATCGACCCGCCAGGGACTCGAACCAATTCCCTCGGGCCTGTCGCCGCTGGAGACAATCTACTGGTGCCTGACACCGCGGGACAGGTAGCGCCCCGCGTCGCCGACCGGTCAGCTCGACCGACCCATGAGCATATTCAGGATCATCATTTCGAGCTGCTCGTACTGCCGATTGCGGCGGAATTCCTCGACCTTCTGCTCGTCAACCGCGCGTACGACGTCGAGTAAACGTAAGAACATAGTTTTTGAGTGTGACAGGTGATACATCGATTCCTCGAAGACCGTGGTCCGCATGGCCTTGACGTCGAGGCCGACGCATTCGCCGCTTTTGCCGTAGCCGTTTTTCTCGAGCGTCCAGACGGTGTTGAACGCCCTGCGCAGGTTGACGGAGCCGAAGACCTTGTCCTGGTCGTACTTGAGGCCGTTCTGGTCGTTCAGGTGCACGCTCCAGAGCTTGCCGTGATAAAGGGCGAAGGCCATATCATCGGCCGGATCGAGGCCGGCCAGGATCGAGTGGGCGCTTTCGATCAAGACTCCGGAGCGGCTCGGGTCGCTCGTCTTGTAGGTGACCGCCATCATGTGCCCGACCGTCGGCAAGTACGCTTGGTCCATGGGCTCGTTGGGTTTGGCTTCGCCCAGTACCCGGATGTCCTTGTCTTTTTCGAGGATGATGTTCCAGGCGTCAACGATGCGAGCGACGGCCGTCCTGGCATCCTTGGCCTCGCGGATGTAAGAGCCCTCGCGCGCCAGCCAGAGGACGTAGTTCTTGCAGCCGACCTCACGGGCGAGGTCAACGCACCGCCTGGCCCGGTCGATCGCATACTTGCGATCGGCGGGGTTATTGGCGGTAAAGCCGCCGTCGATCGTCCGCGGGTCTTCCCAGAGCCGCGGGGCAATGATCTCCACGAAGAGCCCCTCGCCGTCCAAGATCTTCTTGACCTCGGCCACGCCTTTGAGCGTGCTGGGCCAGTCAAGGTCGGCCGGCACGATATCGTCGTCGTGGAATTGCACGGCGTCGAAGCCCAGTTCCTTGTACGCCTTGAGCTTACGCGCGTACTCCATTTCCTTGCGGACAGTCGGTCCGAACGGGTCGGCCCCAGTACTGATGTTCCAGGGGCCAAACGAAAAACGATACGTCGTCTGGTCGCTGCTGGTGGTTGATTTCATGTTCGATCGTTCTCCTCTCCTTGAGCGGGCTGCCTCGCCGTCGCCCTCTAGGCCCGGTGGCTGCATCCGGGTCGGGCAGGCGTCTCTTTACGGTTGGTTTTCAGGAAGGGCTGCCGCGAAGCAAGGCCCCGTGTTTCACCCACTCTTAACCGACCAGAGGCGGTTGCTCAATGACCCTGTGGCCGTGGCAGGCACAGGGCGTGCCGGGTAGAGTGTGCCCGACATGACACAGTTGGCTTCGTGTGGCCGGCACTATCAGACCCCGCCCGCATCCCGTGCCCGCTCGCGGCGGAGCCACCCGGCGGCGAGCGTCCCGACGACCCCTATGCCCAGCAGCACCAGGCTGGACGG
This sequence comes from uncultured Planctomycetaceae bacterium, assembly GCA_963813575.1. Lineage (GTDB taxonomy): Bacteria > Planctomycetota > Planctomycetia > Isosphaerales > Isosphaeraceae > Aquisphaera. The sequence continues at coordinate 148,441 of CAWFAF010000015.1, read as the reverse complement.
CTCGGGGACGGTGCCGACGAAGATGCCGGGCGAGCCGGCGAAGCTGAACGGGGTGCCGTCGATTGGGGACGTGCTCCCGCTGCCGCCGCTCACGTCCACGGTGCCGTGGTTCTGGAACCCGTCTATCCTGGTCTCGACGACGATGACACCGCCGCCTCCGCCGCCGCCACCGAGGCCCCCGAAGGGTGGGCCGCCGTCTCCGCCGCGAGCACTCAGGATGCCGTCCAGGAGTACGTTGTCGGCGTGCAGGTAGATGCCACCACCGGACCCGCCACTAGTGCTGGAGGCACCGTCGGCCAGGATGCTGCCGTTGACGGTGATGTTCGTGATTGCGCCTAGCTCTACAGCCCCTCCACCGCCCCCTCCGACAAGTGGTTGGGCTCTGGAGTTTGGGATGCTACCTCCACCGCTGCCGCCCCCTATGCCGCCGTAGGCCATCCCCCCGCCACCGCCACCGCCTGGATGGAGCTGGAGCGGTGGTCCCGATATGGCACCGCCAGCACCGCCGGCACCGCCGTGCCCACCGCCGCCGGGGGTGGCGGAAGTACCGTTGGTCTGCTCGAAGCCGTTACCCCCTCCGCCTGGGCCTTCACCACCGAACAGGCTGCTGCCGCCCCCACCTGGTCCGCCCAAGGTGTGGAAGGTGCTGGTGACCGGAGGGGCACTGACATCGAGTATGCCGGAGATGACCATGTCGCTGCGGGAGAGAATGGCCAGGCGCTGCGAGCCGGTTACCACGAGGGAGCCCCCGTTGAAACTGTCGAAGTCGAAGACGGCCGCGTCCTGGTAGAGGACTCCGGTTGCCAGGACTTGGTTGAACGGGTCGCTGATGGTGGCGTCGGTGGTGTTAATCAGATAGCCGCCGGCCGGGAACGATCCTAGCGAGTGCCCGTCGGAAAACGTGTTCTAATCTTCGTGACTTCGTATCGAGGATCGGCGACCTGACCGTTTTCAGATCGGATCCGAGCATGGCTTCTCAGGCTGAGACCCAATCCCGCCCGCTGATGACCGATCCGACCAAGCGCAAGACGTACCCTCCCCGCACCGCCGGGGCAACCAGGTGGTTCAACCACTGCTCGGAGTCGCTCCCAGCGACTCAGGCCGCCGACCGGCCGCGCCGCGACCGGCCCGCCTCACTCTTGGGAGCCTCACGGTCGATCAACAGCTTGCCCAGCACGTGAAGATTCCGGCCCAACATCCCCAACCCCACGTAGCGGCAGTAGCCCCCGAAGCTCCGGTCCCGGCACCGCTCCAGGCCGTTGCCCGACTGCAAAGCGCCGATCGCCGACTCCACCCCCGGATGACGCCGCCGCGCACGCCGGAATGCCACCGTCGCCGCACGCTCCTGACGCTCGGCCTGGACATGGCCCTTCGTCGCCAGGCACGGCTGCGACACCAACTCGGCCAAGCCGCGTTGATTCGCAGGGGAGTGAAACCCGCGATCGAACGACGCGCTGCGGATGCGACCGCCGAGTCGGCCTTGCACCTGACGCATCTGTTCGACCACGACCTCGCTGTCCTCGGCCCCGTGCGGAAGGATCGCGTATTGGCACACGAAGCCGGCACCATCCTCGATGACCAGCACGCGGTGGCCGAACTCGACGGGTTGGGGCACCTTGCCACGCTTGATCAACTGAGTCTGTGGCTCGAACACGCTGAAGAGCTTCTCGGCGTTGGGTACCGACTCCTCGGCGAGCACGCGGCGACGAGCCTGGTCACAGGCCTGAATCGTCATATTCACGAAGTCGAGCAGCTTCGCCCTGAGCCGCTCGATCGTCCGGGTCGCCGGGCCCGGGCTGATCGGCAGGCACGCCGGGTCGAGCAACTGCGCCGCCCGCGCGAGGATCCGGTCGGCCGTCTCGAGCACGGCCCGGTAGGCGTCCCGGAGCCGCTTACGGTAGTCACGCCCCTTGCTCGCGGCGGTCCGGTTGATGGTGCGGAGTTGCTGCTTCAGCGAGCGGAGCAGGTGCTTGTACTGCCTCCAGCCGCTCTGGCCCAGCAGGCCGGCCAGGCGTCGAGCCGTCGCGATGATCGTGCGAAGGCCGTCGCCGATGAGGCTCGAATCGGTGGGGTAGTGGACGTCGGTTTTCACCACGAACGAGTCGCCCCGGACCGTCTCGGCCGCCTCGGGAGCGAGCCGATGTCCCTCGGAGACGATCAGGTGGTTGAGCCGCTCGATGGTGTCCGGCGACAGCAGGCAGATGTTGTCGCGGAGGCATCGCCAGTCGAACGTTTGGTCGTCGCACCAGCCGTCGATGCCCATGATGCGGCGCAGGGAACGATGCTCCTCGGCGAGGTTCTGGAGCCGGTCGTAGTCGAGGTCACAGCCGAGCCGGACGGCGCCCAGGACGAGGATCGACCAGTAATCCATCCCCGGTCGTCCCTGGTCGGCACGAGTGGTCCCGTTGACATCCTGGGCGACGGCGTCGAGCAATTCGGCGCGAAGTACGGGGCAGGCATAGATGTGCTGGAGGGCCCGGAGGATGGGGATGATCTCGTCACGGCATTCGGTGTTGAGGCGGACATCGGGGATACCCGGGCAATCAAGCCGGAGTTGGGGATCGAAGGGGCGTCGCATGGGTTAGTGCCTCGAAGAATGCCTGGCTCGGGGCCGACAATCGGCTGTATTCAGAGTATTCTGTCACCAACCACGCCAATCTTCGAGAAGCAATTTGATGAGAAACCCAGGAATAGAAGCTCCAAAGACGTTTTCCGACGCCCACTAGCGAGGGGAAGGCCAGCGGGTCCAGCCCCCGGCGCTCGCCCGGCCCGCCAAGCCGCTCATCAGGACCAAGATCGCTACCCCGCCTATTGTCCTTCGAGGTCCGCATCTCATCCCTCACCTCCGATCGATCGAGCCGTGGCCTCCGGGAACCTTGCCCCTCCGGCTGTCCGTGAACTCTAGTCCCACGGGTGCCGCGACGCAATGATCGATACAGGTGTTAACGTTGCTCCAAAGCAACATCATGGTTCCCGTTGACAGGCAACTTGGCATCGGGGGATGATTCAGTTCAATCGGCACCACGGTCCCGGCAAGCGAGCGCACGGCATGATTGCGGTTCTTCCGAGTCAAGCGTCCTGGGAACCCCTCCAGTGCGGCTCTGGCAGCGTTCGGCGGCATCGTCCCACACCCCTGTTTGACAACTTGAGTGCGACACGATGGTATCGCAGGAACTGTGACGCTCTTCCATCAAAGGAGGTGACGACACCTGCTGATCTGCCAGTAGTCCCCTACCGAGGCGTGCGTCGCCGGCAACGGCGGGGTGCGGAGCCCTCGGGACAACGTATCCTCATCCCTCAGGATGGCGATCGGAGCGCGAGCCGAGATCGCGACTGCCAGCACCGCGGCGGTCGGGGACCAGGGGCGCGTGGTATGGCCAACCCAGGTGAACCGCTGCAAGCGTCGTCAACAAAGACAAGCCAAAGGTGCTGATAGGCTTGGACCAAAACGGTAAGTGGCCAGGTCCGGATGCTTCAAGCTCATCCGGCGCAGATGAAGTGCCACCGGCGTCGAGGCGGGGCCTAACCCACGAGGATTCTTGCGATGCAACGTGGTAAGCCCGTCGTCCTCCCGCGAGGGTAGGCCAGCCGCAAGGCGAGCCGATGGGGCGGCGGGTAAAGGACGGGGGAGGAAGCGAAGGCCGGCCTGTAATGGGTCGGATAGGGGTTGCGAGATCACCCCGCGCGAAAGCGAGCTGAATTCCCCCGGGTGTTGGCGGATGGGAACCGACAGCCAACCGACTCGGGAGGCAAAGCAGATAGGACGCGGGCGGCAACGCCCGTGGTGCGGCCCCCGCCGATCTTCGGTCGTCGGCTCTGTCGAAGTACCGTCCAGGTTGACCCCAAGGCCAATGGGGCGACCGCGCTCCGTAAGGGGTGTCGTGGGCCGGTGGAACCGCGCCCGATCGTGCCACGCAGGGGCGTTGTCCGATGCTTGAGCCGGATGCACTGAAAGGTGCACGTCCGGTTCTGAGGGGAGGGGGTGAGGGCGACCTCACCTCCTTACCCGACCACTTTGCGCGGCAAAGCGCCGACATTCCGGCGCCCCGGGGCGGGAAAAGGTGGGACAAACTCGCTCAGCAGCGCCTCGAGCGTGTCACGTCGCCCCGGCTGCCACTCGGGCGCATTGGCGCGCATTGGATGACCTTTCTTCTTCGTGACCTGGCCGTCGGTCTCCGGTCAGGCGACAAGGGGCCAGTGATTGGACAAGACGCAATACGGCAGGATGCGGATGCGGTGTCCGTGATGGGCTTCGATCACGTCGTGTTGGAACGCCTCGAAGTCGGCGTTCTTGCGCAAGAGGTGCATCCCGCCCACCGATCGGTTCAGGGCACGGTAAACCTGCCCATCTTGTGCTTTTCGTGCGGGGCCAGGGCAACACGAGACGATCAAGACAAGTTGCTGGCGTCTCCATTCGGGCTAGCCCCCTGAGCAGCCATCTGGGAATCCTGGACGCTTACGCTAGAATGACGGAACGAGAAGGAGCGACATCATGAGCCCCGAAACCGAACCGACCGTCGCTGTCGAACTGAGTCTGCCCAGGAGCGTGCTACGTCAGTTCGATGTCCTCGCCGAGCAAAGCGGCAAAGACCGAAACGGCGTGATCGTCCAGCTTGTCGAAGCGTCGAAGCCACTCGCGCTTGCCGACGTGGTGAGTCCCGTGCATGAAGAATTTCGGCAGCGGGGTTACGACGGAGCGGAGATCGATCGGTGGGCCGAAGACGAAGTGAAGGCGCATCGGGAGGGAAGGTAGGATAAAGACGAGCCGTTCCTCGATCTCGCTGTGGCTTCGGGCCCGACATTCCTGGTGACCCGCGACAAAGATCTGCTCGATTTGATGCGCGATGCAGCGTTCACCGCCATGTATCCCCACCTCAAAATCCTCGGCCCGGTCGTGCTCCTGAGAGAACTGGCGCCGCCCATCGAGGTCGAACCGGACAAAGGGCGCGATGCCGGGATGGAGCCGTTGAGCCCGCTTTGAGCCCGGAAATCGATCTCATCTTTCAGTACCCCGGTAGGACGCCATTCGCAACCATTGGGCGCTGTGATAAGATCGTCCCAGTACGATGGCCCAGGAGCCAACGCCAGGCAGCCAAACCCCGGAGCCATCAAGATGACGAGTGCCGCCGTCCTCAGCCGTGCCCTCCAAGTCCAGGGTAGGGACGTGCCGCCGGAAGGGGCGAGATTCATCCTCGCCCTGGGCATCAGGGCGGAGGACAAGGAGCGAATGCTCGATCTGCTCGCGAAACAACAGCGGGGAGGGATCACCGCCGAAGAGATGGGGGACCTCGAATCGTACGTTCGAAGCGGATAACCTGCTCTCGATCTTGAAAGCCCAGGCCATCCTTGCCCTGAAGAAAGCCGGCCAAGAGCCGTAAGACATGAACGAAGCGCTGGAGCGGCGAGTGCGCGAGCGGGCCAAGAACCGCTGCGAATACTGCAAGATCCCGGCCTCCATCTCCGAGTTCACCTTCCCGATCGATCACATCATCGCTCAGCAACATCACGGCAAGACGACATACGAAAACCTCGCCCTCTCCTGCCCGCACGATAATTTCCATAAAGGCCCGAATATCGCTGGGCTGGACCCGGAGACGGGCAGGCTTACGCGACTCTTCAATCCCCGCCGCCAGAGATGGAGCACCCACTTCGCCTGGGATGGGCCGTTGCTGGTTGGCAAGACCGCTGTCGGAAGGACAACGGTCTATGTGCTCAACATCAACCACCCCGACCGGGTAGAGCTCCGCCGTCTCCTGATCGCGGCAGGATTCTTTCCACCGTAGGCACGTCGAGCCGACTGGAACTAGCGGAAGAGCATCAAAGCAAAGGCCGGGTCGCGAAAAGGGTCAGGTCGCGAAAGGGGTCAGGTTAAGTAAATCGTTCTGACCCCGTATCCCGTGCTGACCCCGTATCCCGTGCGATCGAATGACCGTCGAATTCCACATACCCTTGAGAGTGAGCGTCGATCATCGGAGACGGATCACTGCCTAACGCATCGTCTGGATTCACCCGGCTTACAACGCCGACTTTTGCGAATTTTGCCACGAAACGCCGGGCGACCTCCCAAACTTTTATGTTGATGATCTGTCGATGTGGCTTGAGGAATTCCAGTCCGTCGGCGTCTCCCCGTGACGCAAGGGACTGATCAGGCGGGATTGCCGCCAAGAAATGGTATCAGTGGCGCCAGCAATGCCAGAACCGCACAGGTGAGATTCCCTCGGCTAGATTGCTCATCGCCACGTTAGCCACACGGATGCCGGTGATGTGTCGGGATCCCCTGACACTATGACATTTTCCTTCCAGGGCAGCCACGCAATTTTGTCCACCAATGCGGCCACTTTAGGCTGGGCACATGGCACCACGGTTCAAGTGGTCAGCAATCCCTGGCCTTGTAAAAAAGCGGCCGTGGCGTCAAACGACCGCGGATCACGGGTTGGATCGCGGGTCGCCGTGCGGCACCCAGATTATCATTCCACGTCGCGCACGCGTCAGCAGCACGCGGTATTTGTTCGCAATATATCGTTTTTCCTTTTCCTGTTTTACCTGTCTCCACTTAGACCCCAGAAACTTCTGAAATCGCCACTGCCCTGTATCCGGACAGATTAGGAAATCACCACCCCAGCAGACACCCGTCCAGTCTAGTTCCAACCCCTGACACTCAAATTCGGTTGCTGCTACCTCCAGCATGGAGGAGGTTCGACTATCTTCCTTGCCTTTGAGGAACCAATCAACATATGAGTACCCTTTACGAAACGCTGACGACACTTCAATTCCGTGGGCCCTTAATCGTAGCGCACCTGAGCTAGCCAATAGGCCCGATCGCTGCGAGCCGTCGGCGTGTGACCGGAGCCACCGCCGGGCTGTCTCCAGGTCGCGAGTCAGCACAACTGGAAATTCGATTGAGGGGGAGTCAGTTTCTTTTTGGCTCGCCACCTCCTGACTTACTACTGTATTGACCCATTTGCCAATTCGTCGTGCGCGAGGGCTGCGAACGCTAACATCCAGGTGTAGGGATGGCGACTCTCCAATCGTCAGATGATGGCGAGGTGGTCCGTCAAACAACCGGTGTCCAGCAACGGCCCCCCCGCCATGAAGCGCCTCGGGCGAAACCAATACCCTCCAAGGCGTTTCACGCGCGTTAAGAGCATTGCCCCAAGCCTCCAGTCCAGCCTCGCCGGTGTGAATCTCCTGTCCACCGCCAACCAGAGCGATCACCGTACACCACTTGGGCGATCTCTCCATGATTTCTAAGACCAGATCGGGTTCTGACTTTGCGATCCGGTGTTTCTTCTCCACCGCCCTCGCGTCCCACGCTCGCTGGGCCTCATCGAAGACAATTGCATTTTCGTAAGGTACTTCGTCCGGATTCTTGATTCCGTATTTTGTCAGGAAACTATGCACGTTACTGACGAATGTCGATACCGTCCGGCTTGCTTCCTTTGACTTCATGCCGGAGCGCCTTCGATCCATGACAAGCGCCGTGCGAATAATCTTCACGAGCGGACCGTTTCCCGACAGAAAAACCGCCGCTGGACGGCCGTGCGAACGCAATCGAGGATCATGAACCGAGTTCAGTCCTGCGAGTGTTTTCCCAGCGCCTGGGATCCCCGTGACAAAGCAAATTGTTCGTGTGCCCGTAGCTTCTGAAGAATCAATTGCCTCTCTGATCGCATCCGTTGTCGCGGTCAGATTATGCGCAAAGGCGTGGGAGATATCATTTACCTGATGACCAGCAAACAGTTGTTCCGCAGCTTCGATAATCCCCGGGCAGGGTCGATAGGCCGCCGAGGCCCAGGCCTCTGCATCAATCGGCCGCGCCTCATGTTTATGAAATGTCTGGTACGAAGACGCTATGCACTTTGCAAGATCCGCTCCACCATTCCCGGCCGTCCGTTGAAGACGCACGACGCAATTGGCCATAGCAAGTGAGTCGAGAAGAAGCGGGGAATCCTCATGAGATGCTGCGGTAGCCACAAGAACCGGCAGAATGGTCCGACTCTGGCTCGCGAGATGGAAGTCGCGCAGGTCCAAAGCGTAGCTAATCACTTGCCACTCCGCATCGCCCGAAAACGAGGTTGCGCCAACCTTAAACTCGATGACAAAGATCAAGTCCTCCGCCAGCAAGATAGCGTCAGGGCGTTTGCCGCGGCGCGGTATCTCGTACTCTAGTAAGAGCCACCAGTCGCGGCTTTGCGGGATCGCAGAAAGAAGGCGGGTGGCTAACCGGCCCAATAGTTCGATTTCGGCCTGCCACGCCTCAGTTTGTTTGGTGTACTGGGTTGCGAACCCGATGGACGCTGCGGTAGTCGATAGCCAACCAAGCTTCTCGGAATCGCTTGTGCGGTTAAAGTCCCCGAGCGAGCATCTGTAACCGTATTCCATAGCTATTGTCCGCTAATTAGCTCCTCTCAAAGGCACGCCTGAAGCTACGTGCGATCGCCTCGGCGAGCAAAGGCGGCACCGTGGTGCCTTAGCTGGATCCACTGGTCCGATGGCGAACCACAGAAAATATAGCCGTCGTTGAAGGACTGGACACGCGCGGCCTCCCGTAAACTGAGCGAACGCACCTGAGACGGGTGGATGTACGCGTTCCCGTCCTTCGCGAGGTGAGCGACGATAGTTTTGCACGGGCGGTCTCCGCGGAGTCGCGCGTACTTGTCGTCAAATACATCGCGGCGGTATCGCATCAGGTCGCCTCGCCCGTGCCGCTCGAGGGCATGGACGCTGTCCTCGCCGGGTCGCAGCATCGCGTACAGTTCCAGATCTCTAGAATTGTTATAACGGACCGTGTGCTGGTAAAGCACCCTCGAAGGACGAAAGATCCCGAATTTGGTCAGGTAGCGACGAAATCGCGGATCATTCGTCGGTTCCGGGCACTCCCAGCCTTCGATAGCGACGCCTTGCCCGGCTTCGCGTTCCGGCAGGTCGAAGATGGCCTCGGTCAGCGTGACGGGCGGCAGTGCGTCGTGATCGAGGTGCTGGCCGCGTGTATCCTGGTACTCAGCACTCGGAGCGACTGGCATGACCTTCAGGCGCGAGGCGACCAGGAAGTAGCGAATACGGTCTTGAGGAACTCCGAACGCAGACGCATTGAGCCGCCAGATGTCAGTGCGGTAGCGGCCGCGCTCTTCAAGCAGCCTGGCCGCGGCGTCGAGGAATGAGCGGTCCTCCCGTTTCGCCGACTTCAGACCCGGCACGTTCTCCATGAGAAACAGTCGCGGTTTGAGAACCAGCGCCGCTTCTACCATTGTCTCGTAGAGGAGGTTCCTCTCGTCCTCACCTGGGCGGTAGCCGAGGAGACTCTTCTTCGAGCGGAATCCGGCCGAGGAAAAGCCCTGACACGGAGGCGAGCCAGCCAGCACATCGAGGGGCTTCCCCCCTGCCAGCCGACGCAAAGCAGTCCGCGTGAGAGTGCGGATATCCTGCACAATCACGCGATCGTCGGGAACCGAGGGATGGTTGAGGCTGTAGGTGCGGGCCGCGATTTCATCCATCTCGACGGCGGCCAGTGTCTTGAATCCCGCTCTTGTGAAGCCTTCGCTGGAGCCGCCTGCTCCCGCGAAAAGATCGATCACGGTGGGGGCTTCTGCCTCCATGGCGCGGGCCGACTCGCGCGACCGGTAATACTGGCAAAACTTGCGCAGCTCGCAACTTTCGCAGAGCGGGTTCAAACTTCGACAGACAGCTCGGCCGTGCTCGACAAGATTTACGTGAAGTGAGTAACGCAAGTTAGGCGGCACAAGTCCAGCGAGCCTACGTTGAAGCTGCTTGTGGTCAAGACCATCCAGCGAGAGACCCAGTGAATGGTACGGGTCGATACGGGAGAGCACTCGTCCCACGTGGGTGTCGGCCGGGAAGACCTGGCGCCCGAACGAGAACATCAGCACGCAATAGGCGCTCTTCCGCTGGATCTCGGGTAGCTGGCAGAGAAAGGCCTCAAGCGTGGAGTCCGGCCAGCCGCGGGCCGGTTCCAGCGTGCACGACCCGAAGGTCGCCCGCAGAGCTCCAAGGGCGCCGTAGAGACTCGCAACCTTCTTGGTCGAAAGCCCACCGGAGAATACCAGCTTCTCTACCTCGTCGCGCGGAGCGTCGAGCAACTCATCCCAGGTACGAAACCGCTCCTTCAGAGCCTTGAATCCTTGCTGGTAGGCGCCCTCTCTTGTCTTGCGAGAAAGAATGATATAAACGAGCTCATCAGTAGGGTCTGCCTTGTTCCCGAGGTCGGGTGTGCCGTAGAGCACAGCGAGGATCCGCGCGACTTCGCGGAGAAAGCTGATCCCGCTGTCCAGACGTTCCTGAAGCTGTTCGGGCGACAGTTTCTCGGTCAGCGGGAACCTGGCAGGATCGCCGACCATGTCCCGCAGGAGCCGCTTCCTCCAGCGCGCTACATCGGGGGGGAATGCGCGTATACGGTTCCAGGAATCGCGCCGCTCAGCTTGATGTGGGGTCCAGCCGGATCGATCGGGAGTGATAGCCCCGGTGCCGCCATTTGTAGGCGTCTGAATCTCGGAACTCTCGGGGCTGACGGACGCCACACGAATAATCTTCTCTTTCTGCTTTCGCATCGTCGACTAACTCTTCTCCCGAAGCGCCCGTCGTTTGAAGCCAGGCAATACAAAGACGAATTCTATTCGACCGACACGGGGAGTGCCAGGAAACCCGGCAACTGCTCGGAGGATGAAAGGCACGGTCCAGCACCCCGGTACGCGGACGCGAAGGGACCCACGGACCAGCTAAGTCATTTGGCTGAAAAGCGACGTTGGAGGTCGCCTTGCTAAAGCGGGCCGAGTTATTCTCTCATGACGCGAGTTGACCGTCCAGGGCGAGGACTGATCCTGAGGCATCATCCAACCGTCGCCACCGGCAAAGTCCATCTGGGTCGTCGATCACTCACAATGCCAGGTGGGCGGCGGCCGGAATGAAACTGCTCGTCTTGTTGTAAAATTCAGTTAGCGGGAATGTGCGTGCCCTGTGCGGTCAGCGGAGCCGGCCCAGTCCCGCGCGCCGGGACTGCCGCTCCAATAAAGGATGAAGGCCGAAAGATGAAGGCGGAAAACTCACAGGAGACAATTTCTCGCGAGCTCCACTCCGACCGAAAAATCGCCAGGTCAGACTGGTGTACAGATGCTCGAATTCCGCTGGAAAACCGCCATTTCTCGCCACTTTTGGAGACTCTCGGCGCTCCTTCCAAGTGGCAATCCTCGCTCAGCATGTCGTTGCAGCAACAGGAGATAGGACCTGAGGCTCGCCCGCCCAGGAACCTCGTGGCGGCGTCCGAAAGGCGCCATATCGAATTCCGCTTGTGATTCACCATCTGAGCCCGAAATTCCCTACCCGATTCCAAGTGGGGTGTACCATGGAAAAAGAGGTCCGCCGTCTCAAGAAAATCAATCTCGCCCTGGCGGTCGCGGAGGGCGATTCGATCGCCGCGTGGGCGAGACAAAATGGGGTGCCCGAGCGCACGGCGCAGCGCTGGGCACAGGACCGGAATGTCCGCCGCGAGGTTGACGCGTGTCGGCGCCGGGCTCTCAACGAGGCCATCGGCCGGTTGACCGGCATGGCCACGAACGCGGTTGATGGGATCGCCAATCTCGCGAAAGGGGCCGAGTCCGAGTCGGTTCAGCTCAGGGCATGGCGGGGCGTCCTGGCCGACCTGATGTCCGTCTCCAAGTTCTCAGTCCTGGAGTACCGCATGACGGAGATCGAGGAGGAGCTCGATAAGCGAGGCCAAGGTCATCCCGGCTGCCGGGAACCCGGTGAGAAGGTGAACCGTATGGCGGAGATCGAGGAGCGGCTCCGTGAGCGAACGGGACACACGGTTCAGGCGCGCTAAATGGTGCATCCGGCAAGTCCTCTTTCCCTCGTAGGGTCCGCTGTGCGGACCGATCCCATGGGCCGAGGCGGATGGTCCGCACAGCGGACCCTACGATCGCCAGGCCACTTGGCGGATGCACCACTAAAGCAAACAGTTGACAGCCAACTTGGCCTCGGGGGATGATTCAGGTTCAATCGGTATCACTGCTTCGGCCAGAGAGAGCGCGGCACGAATGCGGTTGTTGCGAGCAAACCGTCCAGGGAATTGATCCAATGCGGCTCTGGCATCTCGTGCTGCTAATCCTGGTGCTGGGCATCTTGCTGGGCATCATCAGAGACCCGGTCGGCAGGATCGCGCTCATTGTTTTCGTGACGGCGGTCGGGGAAGTGATTCTTGGGACCACGGCGGTCCTGGCGCTCTTCCAGACGATCGGCGCCATCGGCATGGCGCGCGGCCTATTCGAGCACACGCAGGCCGTGGCGGCAACCACGCTGGTGCTTTTCTTCGCCACCGCAATCATGTCGATCTGGTTGTTCATCGGAGCCTGGCTGGTGCAGGCTGTCCTGCCGTGAGCGGGCTAGCCACCGGAGAACCTGCGCGGTCGCCCACCGGGCCGATCATTCGATGGAAAAAACAGGAAAAGACATGACGACTTCGAACTACGCTCCCGAGAAATTCCCTCATCAATGGCTCCCCGAGAAGCTCGATCTCAAGACCTGGGAGCAAATCGAGCCCTGGTACCAGAAGCTGCTGGCCTTGCCTATCGAGTCTGCCCTTGATCTCGAGCGGTGGCTCGTCGCGGCCGGCGAGCTGAACTCGGCCGTCGGTCAGGAGGGGGTCGAGCGCTACGTCGCCATGACCTGCCAGACCGACGACCCCGACCGCGAGGCGGCTTACCTGGCCTTCGTCCGCGACATCGAACCCAAGCTCAAACCGCTTCAGAACGAGGTTCGCAACCGCTATCTCGACTCACCGCTGCGGGTGCAGCTTTCCGCGGATCGTTACGCCGTCTTCAACCGGGCTCTGGAAAACCGGCGCGCGCTTTATCGCGAAGAGAATATTCCCCGCGAGACTCGCCTTGCCGAGCTCGAGCAGCAGTACCAGAAGACCATGGGAGCAATGACGGTCACCTACGAGGGCAAGGAGAGGACTCTGGCGCAGATGGCTCCTTTCCTGGAAGAGACCGATCGCGCGGTTCGCCAGACCGCCTGGGAGCTCGCGGCCAGTCGGCGCCTTGAAGATCGAGACGCGCTGGACGACCTGTTTGACCAGATGCTCGGTCTGCGGATCGAGATTGCGCAGGCCGCGGGTTTTGACAGCTTCGTCGATTTCGCCTTTCGCCAGCGCGAACGTTTCGACTACGGGATCGACGACGCGCTTCGCTTCCATAGCGCCGTCGAGAATGTCGTCGTCCCCCTGGCGCGCAAGATCCAGGAAGAGCATCGCGCCCGGCTCGGCGTCTCGGCCCTCAGGCCCTGGGACACCGCCGTCGATTCCTCGGGCCGGCCTCCCCTGAAGCCCTTTGACGACGTCTCGAAGCTGGCCCTTGGAACCGAGACCATCTTTCGCGAGGTCGATCCCGAGCTTGGCGCCCAGTTCGCTTTCCTCCGCACACAGGGCCTGCTCGACCTGGCCAACCGCAAGGGAAAGGCCCCCGGCGGCTATCAGACCACATTCGAAGACGATCGCCTGCCCTTCATCTTCATGAACGCCGTCGGTCTCGACGGCGACGTGCGGACCCTGCTGCACGAGGGGGGGCACGCGTTTCACACCCTGGCCTGTCGCGGCGAGCCGCTGGCCGCCTATCGCGAGAGCCCTCTCGAGTTCTGCGAGGTGGCCTCCATGACCATGGAGCTCTTCGGCGCTCAGAACCTGGATCCCTTTTACGAGACCGCCGAGGCTCAGCGATCCAATCGCAAGCTGCTCGAGGGCATCGTGTTGATCCTGCCCTGGATCGCCACGGTTGACGCCTTCCAGCACTGGATCTACTCACACCCGGGTCACAGCCGAGAGGACCGCAAGGCAGCCTGGCGGTCGCTGATCGATCGGTTCGGCGGCATCGTTGACTGGTCGGGATACGAAGAGGCTCGCGACCACTCCTGGCATCGCCAGCTCCACATTTTCTTGTATCCCTTCTATTACATTGAATACGGGATCGCCCAGCTTGGCGCCTTGCAAATCTGGCGGCGCGGCCTGACCAATCGACCCGCTGCCGTGGCCGATTACCGCCGCGCCCTGTCCCTGGGCGGCTCGCGCCCCCTGCCCGACCTCTTCACCGCAGCCGGTGCCCGGTTCGGGTTCGACGAAGAGCTGATCGCTCCGCTCATGGACACGATCGGTGAGGAACTGGGGCGGCTGGCTCCTTGAGACGGCCGCATGGCGTGCTGTCAGCCGGCAGCAGGCGTATCTCGTTTCTCGGCCTCTGCTAGAATCTCATCGGCGTAATGCGAGCCCTCGCTGAGCGAACGACCGTTCGCCGCGCCGCGGTCGCTGGGAACTCCGGGGAAGAAGCTATAGAGCACGGGCATGAGGTAGCGGGTCAGGAACAGGGTCACGAGCATCCCGCCGACCACGACGATGGCGAGCGGTTTTTGGGCCTGCGAACCGATCGAGTTGGCCATGGCGGCCGGAAAGAGGCCGAGGGCGGCGGTGAGCGAGGTCATGACCACCGGGCGGACCCGCAGCTCGGCTCCGTGCATGATCGCCCGCCGCACGGGAAGGCCCGAGTCGCGCATCTGGTTGAAGTATGAGATCAGGAGCACTCCGTCCTGAACGGCGACGCCGAAGATCGAAATGAAACCGACCGCGGCCGAAATCGAGAATGGGGTTCCCGTCAATTTGAGGGCCCAGATGCCGCCCATCGTCGCCGCGATCACGTTCGCCATGACCAGAAGCGCGTCCTTGGTGGAGCTAAACGCCATGTAGAGAAGCATCATGATCAGGCCGATCGAAAGCGGTACGATCCAGAGCAGCTTGTCATTGGCCTGTTGCATCTGGGCGAATTCACCCGACCACAGGGGGAAATAGCCGCGGGGTAGCCGGGCCCCATTCTTCGGGTCTTCGACCTTTTTCTGTGCTTCGCTGATGGCCGAGGCAAGGTCTCGCCCGCGCACGCTGAACTTGATGGGAATGTAGCGGCGGTTGTTCTCACGGTAAATGTAAGAGGCTCCCGGCTTGTGAGGCGAGATCTGGGCCAGCGCCGAGAGCGGCAGCCGGTAGCCTGATGAATTGTTGTCGCGCGCGGGAACCTCGACCATGACGCGGCGAATCACCTGCGGGTCCATCCGCAGCTTGGGCGGCAGCCGCAAGACGATATCATAGAGTTTTTCCCCTTCCACCATCTGCGAGAACGCCTGTCCGCCGACGGCCACCTGCACCGCTTTTTCCACGTCGGATACGTTGATGCCGTGCCGCGCACAGGCCGCCCGGTCAATTTCGATCTCGAGATTGGGCTGGCCGACGATATGGAAGAGGCCGACGTTCTCGATGCCCGGGATCGACTTCAGGATGTTGACGACGCGCTGGCCGGCTTCTTCGAGTGTCGCCATGTCATTGCCGAAGAGCTTGACCGAGTTCGCACCTTTGACCCCTGAAAGGGCCTCTTCCACATTGTCGCGGATGAGCTGCGAGAAATTGAAATTGATGCCGGGAAACTCCTTGAACTTCGCGGCCATCTCGTCCTGAATTTTTTCCCTGGTGATTCCCTCCCGCCACTGTCCCATGGGCCGTAGCGGCACGTTGAACTCAATGTTGAAGTAGCTCGTTACGTCCGTGCCGTCGTCGGGCCGGCCCACCTGGGACATGACGCCCCTCACCTCGGGAACCGAGGCAATGACCGCGCGCAATTTGGGGGCCATCTGTGCGGCGCCTTCACGCGACACGGTGCGGGGCATCACGGCGCGGATCCAGAGGTTGCCTTCCTCGAGCTGGGGCATGAACTCGCCCCCGAGCGTGGGTATCAGAACGGCCGTACCGGCCATGAGGGCACCCATGAAGGCCAGAGTGACGTAGCGATAATTGAGCACCCGGTTAAGGGTCCGCAGGTAGCGCCGCTTCATGATCCGATCGACCAGCGTCTCCGTCTCCTCCGCCTTCGAATGGAACAGGAACGAGCAGAGCACCGGTGCCAGAGTAAGTGCCAGGCAAAGCGCCCAGAATTGCAAACGCATAGGTGTTGGCCATGGGGCCGAAGAGAGCCCCTTCCGGTCCGGTCATCGAGAACAAGGGGATGAACGCACAGACGATGATGGCCGTCGAGAAAAAGAGCGCGCTCGATCTCGTTGGAAGCGTCGATGATGCGGTCAATGAGCGGCCGGTTTTGATCGGCTCCGTGCGCGGTGATGTGCCGGTAGATGTTCTCAACAATGATCACCGAGCTATCGACGATGATTCCAAAATCGACAGCACCAATCGACAGCAGGTTGGCCGACTCGTGGCGAAAGTAAAGAACCGAGACCGAAAACAGAAGAGCCAGGGGAATCATGATCGCCACGATTCCCGCGCTTGCGAGGTCGCCCAGGAAAACGAAGAGTACGGCGACGACGAGCGCCATGCCGACGACCAGGTTGTGCAGCACGTTTTCGGTCGTCACGTGCACCAGGTCGGTCCGCTGATTGAAGACCCTGATCTTCATCCCTTCGGGAAACAGCTTCTCGTGCTCGATCTCATCGAACTTCTCCTGGACCTTCTCGGCCGTCCGCAACGACTGCTCGCCCTTCCTCATCAGGACGATTCCTTCGACGACATCATCCTGCTCGCCCTGTCCCACGATCCCCAGCCGCGGCCGGTGTCCCACGATGGCCTTGGCAACCTGCCTGACGTAGACAGGCTCACCATTGTGCGAGGTGATGACAACCCGGTTGATGTCCTCGATTTTCTGTGTTTCCAGCTCGAAGGAATGCGACACCTTGTTGGGGTCGAGCGGATCGATTCCCTTGCCCAGGAGGCCGATTGCTCGCACGTTGTGAGCCTGGCTGCCCAGCATGAGCACATCGCCGCCGATATTGGCGTTGGAGCCCTGGATGGCGTCTTCCACCTGTTGCATCGTCACTTCGTACTGGGCGAGCATCTGGGGATCGACCAGAATCTGGTATTGCTTGACCGTTCCCCCGAAGCCCGTGACGTCGATCACGCCAGGCACCGTTTTGAGTGCCCGGGTGAGCACCCAATCCTGGATCGCCTTGAGCTGGTTCAGGCTGTATCGTGGACCCTCCAGCACGTAACGAACGATCTCCCCCGTCGGGCTCCAGGGCGACAGGCCCGGAGTCACACCGGCCGGAAGGTTGCTCACGAACGCGATCCGGTTGATCACTTCCTGCCGAGCCTGCCAGTAGTCCGTACCGTACTCGAAAATGCACTTGATGTCGTTAAGGCCCGCCAGCGAAGTGCTTCTCAGGTACTTGAGCCCCCTCATGCCGTTGAGCGCGGTCTCGATCGGGATGCTGACCAACCGCTCCATCTCCTCGGGACTGGCACCGGGGTTCTGCGTGATCACTTCCACCAAGGGGGGCGTGGGATCGGGATAGGCCTCCACGTCCAGGTTCATCGCGGAATGAACGCCCGCGATGATCAGCCCGAGCACCCCCAGCAGGACGATAAGACGATTATGAAGGCTCCAGGCTATGATGGCACGAACCATGAGCGTCTCCCGGGTCACCTTTCGAGAACATGAAGCTCTATGGGAAGGGAGGAATGCTCGGTTCCCGCTGCTTCGGCCTGCGCCACGGCATAGGCGGGTCGAACCTGAGGGTGAACCCACGGCTCCGCGAAGAGGCGCACGCTGCGCTCGGTCTGCGTCTCCGTGATCAAGACACCGTTGAGGCCGATGTCCAGCACGCGCACGCCTTGAGGCAGGTTGCGCACCTCAATGGGAACCCGGCCTTTCAATCCCGCGCGGCGCTCGACCGAGAGTGTCATCGAGATCTCCTCACCGGGGCGAATGACAAGACGGGCCGGCTGGGCGGCGACACGGAGATTGGGAGCACCTGTCACCGTGATCCACCCCGATCTGGCGCCGCCGGGATCGAATTGCTTGCGAATCTCACCGAGATGGCCATGCCCGGTGGAATCACCCTTTGCCACCGCGACGAGCGTCCACGAGGGGGGTGAATAAGCGGGGGCCGAAGGTTCCGCCGTGAGGGCAATCACGCCTGCGATTTCTCCTGGCCCGATCCGGGCCGGTGTGCACCGAACGCCGGGCGGCAAGCCCTCGGCGTGAACCTCGACCGCCTGATCGAAGCCGTCGATCCGCCTCAGGTTGACACCCACGAGCGTGGTGCCCCCGCGCGGGATGTTCGGGTTCTCGGTTCTGGGCGACACCGTGAAATCGGGACGGGACCGGCGAACCACCAGGTGATAACCGAAATCGTCGTCTCCCATGCCGCGCACATCCTGGACGCGGACGATGTACTCTCCGTCTTGGGGCACGTCGAAGTCGACCAGGGAATCACCGAGAAACGAGGGACCGGCGTCGTCGTTGCGGTACGCCAGGGCCACGGGCGCCACGCCCCCCGCCGGAACGGCCGCGCCGGGCGGCAGGATCTCCACCTTGTACATCGGCTGGCCCAGCGGATGATGCTCGGGAGTCGTTCCCAGCATGCCCAGGCGCTGGCCGCCTTCGTTCCACATCATGCAGTCGTCGTCCACGTTGCGCGGCAGGGCGAGAATACGCGCGAGCTCGCGTCCCATGAGCACGTAGTCATTGACCTCGAAGTTGCTCCAGCGGGTCAGCCTGATGCCTGGCAACTTCGAGCCATGGTCACGAAACGCGATTTCGGTCTGATCGAGCGGGCGCAGCAGCGCCCGGGGGATCGATCGGCCCTTGGCGTCAAGCACCTCGACCACCGGATCAAGGGGCGAGCCCAGCCGGCGGGCGAAGACCTCGACCATCACCCGCTCTCCCTTGTTTCCTTTGAAGCGATAGTCGTCCACGTCGTGATCATGGCCGATCCGCCCCGAGACTCCGCCGGGAACCGGGATGCGAAGGGCTTGCAGCGGATCGTCACTTTTCTCTTGCTCGAGGAGCTGCGGCCCATCGGCAACGACAATGGACGGCGGATGAACGAGAGACATCCCGGCCGTGGCGGCCAGAGGAACCGGTACGATCGATCCGGCCGCGACGCCAGCACCCACAGCGATTTTAACGTCCGTCGTCTGCTCAAGGTTCGAACCGGTCAGGTGGATTCGCGTCGTCTCGCCGCGGGGTGCTCCCATGGGAAAGACCGACCGAACCAGCGGTAACCGCCCGGCGCTGATGCGATAGAAATGCTTGCCCGAGCCGCGGAAGCTGGAATCGGCGACCCGAAGAGTCAGGGTGCCGCCCTTCGGAACGGAGCAGGTCAAGACCGGATCTTGACCCTGACGCTCGATCACTTTGAAATCGAGCGCTTTTCCATGTTCATCGAGCACGGTGAGAGCCGGCTCGATGCTGGAGTCGAGGGCCGCGGTGGTCGTCTCGAAGACGAGCTCCTGCCCGGCGTGGGCCTCGAACCGATAATGATCGAGATCGCCGGGCTTCTGGATCGTACCGATCAGGGTGGCGGGAAGGCTCACCAAGCGCCCTCGCGCCGGCTCGTCGTCGGGCTCGGCTTCCGCCGCTTCGGGAAACTCAGAGACGGCAAACGACCGCAAGGGCGGAACACCCAGCGGGGTGATCACGCCCAGCGCATGGACTCCCACGCGGGCATCATGCGCGATCTCCAGATCAACCTGCACTCGGTTGGCATCGGGACTCTTCGCCGGCACAATCGTGGCCGACATTCCGGGCTCTGGAAGCACGACAGCCGTTGTCTGGCCAACACCCTGCCCGCTGAGCGTGAGGCGTACTTTCGATCCTCTGACCGCACCACGCGGGTTGGGCGGATCAAGCGTGGCCTTGCGTAAGATGCCGACAACCGGGGCGGGCGCGGCTTGCGGGTGAGCCGGTGCCTGCAAGACGACGTTCGTTTTGCCCGCGCCTGTCTCGACCAGCTCGATCGTGCCATCGAACCGGCCGATCGCCAGGCGCCGGCCGTCGGAGCTGAAGGCTAGACCCTGCGCCCAATCGGGCTGCAACGGCAGCTCGGCGCACGGCTTGAGGGATGGAAGATCCCACAGCTTCACCCTGCGGTCCGCGCCGCTGGATGCAAGCATTTTGCCATCGGGCGACAGAGCCAGCCGCACGATGGGCCCATCGTGCGCGAACACCGACCGCTCCAGGTCGAGCCGAGGGCCAGCGGCAGGCCAGACGTCGATCAAT
Source organism: uncultured Planctomycetaceae bacterium (assembly GCA_963813575.1). Taxonomy (GTDB): domain Bacteria; phylum Planctomycetota; class Planctomycetia; order Isosphaerales; family Isosphaeraceae; genus Aquisphaera. The sequence goes on along the minus strand of CAWFAF010000015.1, from coordinate 128,390 downwards.
CGATCCTCACCGGCGGCCAGCACGCGAGAGCCTCCCTCCGCGAAGGTCACACTGTAGAGCTCGCCGCTGGCACCTGAAAGCGTGGCGATCCGCCGGCCGGTGCGCCAATCCCAGAGCTTGACGGTGCGGTCGGCCGAGCATGAGGCCAGCACTTTGCCGTCGGGCGAAAACGAGACGCCAAGAACCGCGTCGGTATGCTCCTTCAGAGTTCGCAGCACTGCGCCGTTGGCCAGACTCCAGAGCAAGATCTGCCTGTCGTAGCCGGCCGTGGCCAGAGTCGTCCCGTCGGCAGAGACCGCGGCGCCGAGGATCGCGTCGGTGTGGCCGCGCAGCTCGAGTCGCTTGGCCCGGCTGGCCAGGTTCCATACCGTCACGGCCCCGAACATGCCAGGCCGGCCTCCCGCGGCGATCAGCTCCTGGCCGGCCGGCGAGAACACGAGGGCCGTGATCGGGCCCGGATGGCCGGTCAGTTCCGCCACGGCCTTGTTCGTGCCCGGGTCGAACAAGACGACCCTGGCACCCATCGCGGCCGCCAGCCACTTGCCGGCGGGATGCGCCGCCAGGGCGCTGACAGCCTCGGGCCGTCTGGTCTTGACCGGAACCTCGGGCAAGCCCTTGAGCGGATCGACGAGCGAGGCGATGAAGGTCGTCTCCGGCGATGGCCCATCGAAGCGCGCGCCCTGCTCGACCCATCGGGCGAGGATGGCGATCTCCTGGGCCTTGAGGCGAGGCTGTTTCAGGGGCATGGCCCGGGCCGCCCCTCCGCGGACCGATTCGATCAAGTAGCTCGAGTCCGGATCACCCGGCTCGATGATCAGGTCGCCCGCCTCGGTGCCGCCGCGGCGCAACCGCGCGTAGGTGGAGATGTCCAGGCCGCCTTCGGCTTTCTTGTCGTTGTGGCACCCCAGGCACTTGCGGACGAGGATTGGAGCCACATCGGCCCGAAAGCTGGGACCGGCAGGCGGGTCCGCGGCGTAGGCGCAGGCCAAAACCCCGCTCACCTCCATCACCGCGATCAGGAGCAAACTTGTGCGAGCGGCCATGGACGTTTCCCCAGACAGGGTGGAACGGCCGACCCCGGCTGTCGTCTCCGAGCCAGGACCGGCTGAATCATCTCTTCGCGCAGAATGGAGTTTCAGTGATTAAACAAGAATTCCTTGCTCGTGAGCATCGCCCAGTACAGGTCTTCGATGGCCTGCCGCCGCGCACTGGCTCTGGCCTTGGCATCAAGGCCGGCCGGCTCGGCTTCATGCAGCAGCACCTTGGCGCGCTCGCGTTCGGCGGCCGTCGGCGACCGCGAGAGGGCGGCCAGAAAGAGCCGGTCGAGCACCTCGTCATCAGTCCGGCCGGCGGCGGCTTCACGGGCCGCGGCGCTGGAATCGGACCGCAGCTTCTCATTGATCGTCGCCCCGTTGGCAAGATGAAGTGCCTGGTTCATCGAGGGCTCGGAAGAACGCTCGCATGAGCAAGTGCTTACTCGCTCGGGCCTGCCGAAGGCATCCAGAAATGCGCTCTCCACCTTGTTGTCCGGGAGCTGAAGGCTCTTCCAACCCGCCGGGTAATCGCGGAACGAAGAGGGGACCTCGGTGACCTGAGACACCGCGTCGAGCAGCACCTCCGCCGACAGGCGCTTGACCGGGTAATGGCTGAGGAACCGTGTATCGACTTCGTTACCGGGCAAGGGCACGCTCGAGCGAGCGTAGGCCGCGGAGCTCATGATCGTACGGATCAGGTGCTTGACGTCGTAGCGGTGAGCCATGAAATCGGCGACCAGCCAATCCAGAAGGGCTTCGTCACTGGGTGGGTTGGTCGTCCGCAAGTCGTCCTCGGGGTGAATCAGCCCACGGCCGAAGAAGTTGCTCCACACCCGGTTGACGATGGCCTTGGAGAAATAAGGGTTGTCGGGCCGGGCCAGCCAGTCGGCCAGGGCCTCGCGACGATCGGCTGTGCTCTCTGTCGCGACCACGGGGCCGTCGAGTGGCTGGGGCGGCATCGCCACCCGCCGGCGTGGATGCAGAACTTCACCATCGGGCGACGCGGTCACGATCACCTCGCCGGTCGTGCCGCCATCCTTGAGCCGAACCCGGGAGAAGAGGCTGGCAAACCCGTAATACTGGTCCTGCGTCCATTTCTCCATGGGGTGGTTGTGGCACCGCGCAGGTCAGCGACAGTCCGAGGAAGGCCATGCTCGTGGTCTCGGCCAGGTCGATCGGGTCGCGATGGAGCACGAAAAAGTTGGCCGCCCCACGCGACAGGTTCGAGCCCCGGGCCGTGATCAGGGATCGCGCGAACTTGTCCCACGGCTGGTTCTCCGCCACGCTCCGGCGGAGGAAGCGGTGGAACGACCACATCGCCGGAGCCGACAGCTTGCCGGTGGAAACCAGGAAAAGGTCCGACCATTTGTACGTCCAGTAATCGACGTATTCCGGGCTCTGGAGCAACCTGTCGATGAGCGCCTGCCGCTTCGACGCGCTCTGATCGGCGAGGAAAGCGCGGGCCGATGCGGCCGAAGGCAGCGTGCCCGTCGCGTCCAGATAAGCCCGGCGCAGGAAGGCGGCGTCATTCGCGTCGGGCGAGGGGGGAATTCGCAGCGACTCGAGTTTGGCCAGGTTCTTCTCATCGATGGCATTGTGGCGAGCCGCGGAGGCAAAGACCTGAGCTTCGATATTCGTCTGGTAGGGCGAAGTCACCGTGACGCGATCGACGACGCTGGCGAACCAGACCGTGATCGCCGCCTCGCCCCGGCCCACGACGGTCACCTTCCCCGATTCGTCAACGCGGGCAACCGATTCGTCGGTGCTGGCGAACTTGGCCCACTGCGTCACGTCGTGTGTCCTGCCGTCGGAATAGGCCGCCTGAACCACGACTTGCTGCGTGTCGCCAGGCGCCAGGTGGACTTGCCGGGGATGGACGTCGAGTGCCTGGATCGCCGGATCAAGCGCACTGGGAGGCGGCATGCCGTCGGCGATCCATTCGGCGAGCACGCGATAATCATGCGTGTCGGGCGCAAGCTTGACGCCCCCTCCATGGGCAAGCGCACCGCTGGGCTTGAGCAAGAGCAGGCTCTCGGCCGGCGCCGATGGCACGATCCGGCGGCCGATCGACTGCCGGGTGAGGACCTCGTAGTCTTGCTCTGGAGCATAGCCGCGCAAGCTCAATTTCAGACCGTTCTTGCCGGCCGCGGCGCCATGGCAGGCGCCCGAGTTGCAGCCCTGCCTGGTCAGTACGGGCTCGACCTGGTTGCGAAAGGCACCACCCGCAGGCTGTTCAAAGTCTTCGATCGAGATCGCCGCCTGCTTGGTCTGGTTTCCCACCGTGGCCGAAAGCATGACAAGCCCATTTCCCAGGGGGAAGACCACTCCGCTCGAGGTCACCCTGGCCAGCCGCGGATTGTCAACCGAGAACGTCGCCTTGCCGGTTCGGTCACCAGCCCATGACTTGCCATCCCAGGATTCGACCAGGAACCTCTGGTGCGAGCTGGGCCCCTGCAGACGAACCACCGCGGGAAGCAAGCGAATCTCATCGCCGCGCAGGTCCGCCGCGCAGGCCGCCAGCACGATCATGCCGGACACGAGCCGAGCGCCATACATGTTGAAACAAGACCTCATGTTCAGAACAATTCCGAGATCGGCTCGACGCCGTGATCGACGAGTCGCATGGGGCGTCCCTGCGGGCCGGGAAGCTCGGTCGCCAGGTCGATGCCCAGGCCGTGATAAACCGTCGCCGCGATCTCGGCGGGAGTCACCGGGCGGTCCTTGGGCGCGTATCCGATCTCATCCGACGAGCCCACCGCCTGACCACCCTTGATGGAGCCTCCCGCGAACAGGGCCGTCCAGCAGGCCGGGTGGTGGTCGCGTCCACCGGCCGGATTGATCTTCGGCGTCCGCCCGAACTCGCCGAAGGCCAGCACCATCGTGGTCTCGAGCATGCCTCGGTTCTTGAGGTCTTCCAGCAAAGCCGAGTAGGCATTGTCGAAATTCGGGCCGACCTGGTTCTTGTAACACTCGATGGGGCTGAATGGGGCCGAACCGTGAATGTCCCAGGTGATCTCGTTGAAGACGGTCTCAAACATGTTAACTGTCACGAACCGTACGCCCCGCTCGATCAGCCGGCGCGCAGGAGACAGCTCTGGCCGAAGCGGGTGCGGCCGTAGCGGTCGCGCAGAGCGTCGGGCTCAGCCGAGATCTCGAAGGCCTGCCGGGCCTGGGGGCTAGCCACAAGCTTGTAGGCCCCCTCAAAGCTAGCCTCCAGCAAGCGGGCGTCGGCCGATGCCTCGAACGCCCGCAAGTCCCCCTCGATGGCCGATCGCAGCGACCGCCGGCGCAACTGGCGAACCGCCGAAACATAATCGGGCGGCAGCAGGTCGGGAACCTTGAACCCGCGCTCATTGGGGTCGGCGTCGAGCAGGAAAGGATCGAAGGTCTTGCCCAGGTAGCCAGCCGACTGCCCATGGGGCAAGTTGCCGCCCGTCGGGCCGATGGGCCGCGGCAGCAAGACGTTCGGCGGCATGTCGGCTCGCGGGCCCCGTTGCCTGGCAATCACGGCGCCATAGTGAGGATGCTCCATTCCGCCGGTAAACAACCGCCCGGTCTGCATCATCTGATGGCCGACATCGTGAACGGCCGCGGCCGTGTGGTAGACCGACCGCACCAGCGCCACCTGATCCATCATGGCCGCCAGGTGAGGAAAAATCTCCGTGATCTGAATACCCGGCGCCCTGGTTGCGATCGACCGGAACGGGCCCCGGATCTCGGCCGGTGAATCGGGCTTGGGGTCCCACGTATCAACCTGGGAGGGGCCACCCACCAGGAAGAGGAGGATGCAGTTCATGTCGCGATCACTCTTGATCGCTCCCTGTGCCTCCAGCGCAGCCATTGCCGGCAATCCCAGGCCGAGCAGCCCCAGCGACCCGGCATGGAGAAAATCGCGCCGGGTCAGCCCGTCACAGAAATGGACCGGTTTCCGAGCGTCGATCCGCAACATGAGGCAAGCCTCGCGAAATGAGGATGATCGTTTGGAGGGTCGAGGTGACCGCGAGTGTTAAACAAGATCGTAACCGCGTCGGAGACAGGGGTCAAACTTCGAAATAAAGAGAAAACTGCCCCCGTGATCGCTTGCCCGGGTGTACCCAGCATCCTATTCCACGATCACGTACGACGCATGCATGCGAATTTCTCCATCTTTCTTCCTATGTCCCAGGGAAATTCGGTGTATAGTTTTGAAAACCGGCGCCAAAATCCGAAGGACTTTTTTTTGACTTTTAATTTCCTAGAAGTCAAGCGGCTTCACTATCATGTCTTTGAATGCGCATCGAGGACGACTTGCCTGACCCAGCGCATCGGCCACCAGATTCACCCTGGGTATGAACGGCTCCCGATTCTGCCCCGGTGAGTTTTTGAGCAGGCATGTCCTCGAAGCATTGGAGAGGCTCTTCTTGAGCCGATCCTCGATTTGATTGCTTTGACCCCTCCCCGCAGCGTTCCGATTCGACTTCTTGCATCTAACCGACAGAATCTTTTTCGCACCGTCAAGTCCCGCCACGCGTGTGGTTCGTGACTTGTCAGGGGATTTCGCTGTACTCTTCGTTTTTCTTTCTTTCCGGGTGTCCAGGGACAAGACTTCGCACGAGACCGATCGTTCCTTTCCGTTCTATCTTCTTCAAGGAGCACCATCGCATGCCGCATATCTTCGGGACGACCCATCCGACGAGCCGGGTTCACGCTGATCGAGCTGCTCGTTGTGATCGCCATCATCGCCGTACTCATCTCACTGCTTCTGCCAGCGGTACAGTCCGCCCGCGAAGCGGCCCGTCGTGCCCAGTGCACGAACAACCTGAAGCAACTCGCGCTTGCTGCCCACAATTACCTTTCCTCGGTCAACTGCTTCCCGATGGGGTTGCTCGACCAGCGCTCCGGGGACGTGGGCGGCCTCTGGACGAGCTACGGCCCGATGCTGCCCCTGACGCAGTACACCGAGCAACTTCCGCTCTTCAACGCGATGAACTTCAACCTCAACGTGTATGATCGTGAGAACTCCACGATCAGCGCCACCGGGTTGAAGACCCTCTGGTGCCCGTCCGATCCCGGTGTCGATGACGGCTATACCTACCCCAACGGCTACGATCTGATCGGCGCCTCGGGGGGGCTGGCATACCCGAGATCATGAGGTACAGCAGCTACGCGGGTTGTGGCGGCTCCTGGTTCAACTACCAGTTCGGCCAAACGGGGCCGGCGGGCCAGAACGGTGTTTTCTACTCTTTCAGCGTGACCAAACTCGCCGCCATCACAGACGGGACGAGCAACACGATGATGTTCGGCGAGCACACCCGTGCCATCGAGAACGCGACTGACAGGAACTGCTGGCACTGGTGGACCTCGGGCAACTACGGCGACACGATCTTCACCGCATTCTGGCCGATCAATCCCCAGAAAAAGCTCCCGTATGGAGACTCCGATGGATTTGGGGGCCCGTCTAACACCGTCCTCGCGGCCTCGAGCATGCATCCGGGCGGGGCGAACGTTGCACTCTGCGACGGCTCTGTCCGGTTCATTAAGGAAACGATCGATAGCTGGCAGAATGCGCAGGTTCCTCCGGGCGCCCCTCCCGGCCTGACCAGTGTGCCCCAGGGTGACGTCCCCGCCGGCACACCCTACTGGATCGTCGCCACCGGGGCGAAGGTCGGCGTCTGGCAGAAGCTCGCCACCCGTAATGGCGGCGATATCGTCAGCTCCGACGCTTATTGATTCGGGAGCTCTTTGAGGATTTGTTCCGTCGGCGGCGTCCTGGTCGCGAGACCGGGACGCCGCGTTCGTTCCCGACTTCCCCCTCGTAACGGACCGGCCCATGTCCGCCAAGGGTAGCCTCGTCCCAGGGCCCTCGCCTCGCAGCGGACGACTGAAGACTCTGGCAATATCCTTCGCGGGCGTGTCGGTACTCCTCGTTGTCGCCGTCACCTTCCGATTGAGAGCGAGTGGAAACACCGAGCTTCTCCGACAGGAGGCCCGGAAGGCGGCCCAGCAAGAGCGGTGGAACGAGGCCGAGGCCCTGCTCAAGCGATTGACGGATCCAGCTCCTGAAGATTGGCTCCTCCGCGCCGTGGTGGCGACCAGCCTCAAAGAACCTGATGCCGCATCCCGCTATCTCGCCCGGATCTCGAAGGACGGACCGCTCGCGGCCCAAGTCGCACTCGTCACCAGCCGGGCCGAACTCCTCCGATTTCGAGCCCGGCCGATGGAGGACGCTCTGCGCCTCGCCTTGCGTCTGGACCCCAAGCTCGCCGAGGCTCGGCGATCGCTCGTCTTCCTTTATGGCACGCAGGGGCGCCGCGCCGAACTGCTTGAGCAGTTCGCCGCCCTGGCCGCGCAGGGACCGCTCACGTTCGACCTTGTCGACCACTGGTGCATTGCCCATCAGGAACAGATCAATGAGCCCGCCAAGCTGAGGGCCACGCTGGAGCGTTTCGTCGAGAACGACCCGGAGGACCGCATGTCGAGGCTTGGCCTGGCCAGAGTCTATCGGCAACTTGGCCATTTCGATCGGGCGAAGGATTGCCTGGCCCCTCTGCCCGAGTCCGACCCGGACGCCAGGGCCTCCCGCGCCGAGATCGAATTCGACCGGGGAGACATGGAGGCGGTGAGCCGGCTTCTTGCGGAGGGTCCTTCCGATCATCCGAAGCTCGCAAGGCTCCGCGGACACCTGGCGCTCAACCACAACGACGGCGCGGAGGCGGTCCGCTGCTTCCGCCTCTCCGACGCTGCGGAGCCGAACAATGGCGAGACACTCTACGGGCTTGCCCAGGCACTGAGAATCGTCGGCAATCGGCCAGCGGCCGAGCCTTACGCCCGTCGCGCCGAAGCCCAGCGCGTGCTCCGCGACCACCTGACGAACCTGGCCGCCAATCGCGAACCCAGGCCGATCGTCTGCTGCAGGCTTGCCCTGGATTGCGAGTCGGCCGGGTACCTCTCCGAGGCACGAGCCTGGTATAGTCTCGCGATCGTCTACGACCCCGTGAACCAACAGGCGCAAGGAGCTCTCCTCCGGCTCGCTTCGTCCGGCCCTGCGCCAGAGGGTGCCGACCATCCCGCAGCCGGAACGGCTCATACCGAACGGAAATGAGTCGAGAATGGGCGGGGTCGTCACTTCCAGACGACAACCGGCGCAAGGGATCGGTCGCCAGTAGACACGGGTGCGGCTGTCCCGTCGAATCCAAAGTTGCGGAATCGGCCCGCCACGATGTCGATCTTGCCGTCTCCGTCGAGATCGCCGAGCGCCGCCGTGGGATAGTCGCATGTCTCACGTTCGAGGGCGTGACGTCGAAACTCTCCTGGACTGGTCTGTTCGAAGAGAATCACGGCGTCGGCTCCGACAGCCTTTCGCATCGTGCCATAATATTCTTCGCCCATAAAACTGGTGGCCACGACGTCCAGATCGCCGTCACCGTCAAGGTCTCCGCCCAGTGCGCGGTGAGCGCCGTAGACGGCTCCAATCGCGTGGCGGACGAACGGACGCTCCAGCCCCTTGTTCTCGAGCCACGAGACCCCGTGGTAGGGCTTGATCAGGGGGGAGTCATACACGTCCCCGTTGGAAAGCACGGCGTCGAGATCGCCATCGCCATCGAGATCGATCATCTGGAGCCCGCTGCAACCGAAGGCGGGGTTGGGGGCGGAGAAAAGTGTTCGTTTCACGAACTTTCCTCCCCCGTCGTTCAAGAACGCGACGACCGATTCGAATTCCTGCGCGATCAACGCCACGAAGTCAGGCCGACCATCCCGATTCAGGTCAACGACAGGGACGTGGATTGTACCGTGGCGGTCGTCGAGCCTCTTGCGAACGAACTCGACCGAGCCATCCGCCGCCCTGCGCTGTTCCAGGAGGAGGATCTCGCCGGCCACATGCCAGCCGAAGACGGCGACAACAAGGTCAAGGTCTCCATCTCCATCGAAATCAGCGGGTTGAACGTCGCACACTCGTCCCAGGCGAGAAAGAACGATCCGGGTTTCGTACGTGCCGTCTTTCCGTCCCTTGAGCCAGAGGACCCGGCCACGGCGGTCGTCGGAGGGAACAGGAACCCCGAGATCGGCGACGAGAAGATCGTTGATCCCGTCGCGGTCCAGGTCGGCGAGTTCGACGTGGGAGGGATGAGCCAGATCGGCGGCGAGCACGGTCACGGGGTCATCCTGGCGGCCGGCCTTGTGGATCAGTAGCTCACCGCTGGCCATGTCGCACGCCAGGATGTCGGGAAGCTTCGGGTCGGTGAGGTGAACGAGGGCAACATGCGAGATCGCGGGCGCCTTGTCCCGCTGTGGTCCAGCGATCTCGAGACGCGTTAGCGACCGCATTGGTCCTGGTCCGTCCGGTGTCCGAGGGATGATCGGGAGATGATCGGGTGCCGCGGCTTCGTAATAAGAAATCACGTCCTCCACCGGTGGTGGATCGAGCTTTCGATCGGAATTGGAGTAGAAGTCAAACCCGCGTCGGACTTCAGCATCCCAACTCCGCTTGGGAAACAAGTCAGGGGCGGGATATCCGTGGCAATCACCGCAAAACGAGGCAACGCGATCCTTGAGGGCCGCCTTGCTGTCGGGGACGGCTTTCGCGAGACGCGCGGGCGCGGATGGTGGCACAACGGGCTTAGCGCAGCCGGGCCAGAGGCCGATAGCCACCATCAGCATGGTAGTCGAACACCGGAGAAGTCACCCTGAACCACTTTTGAGCGGCTATCAACTCGAGATTCTCCTCGAATTCTGAACGGATCTCCGGCTAACCTCTTGACGAAGTCTCGTAGCGGTCTACATCATGATGCTCGGCCCTGAATGCAATGACAAGGTATCCAACATGAACCGATTAATTGCTTTCTCCTAATTGGTTCGTTCGGAAGTAGTCATCCACCTGGTCACCTGAACCGATTACTGAGCTTTTCCAATTTACCGGATTCTGGTCGTCGTCTGGTATTTTTCCGCGGACGTACCATCCGGAACGATTCAGGCTCCCGAGTGTATTTTGCACTCTGGCAATCACAGAAAAGGGCTTCCCCTTGATTACGTTTCCTAGAAGGTTCGCCTCGTTTGGGCTTTTGGCCATCGCCGTTGTCGTCACGGGACTCGTGGGTTGCGATTCGACACCCCCTCCCCCGCCCGACGCGTCACCACCCAAGGTGAAGCAGGAAGACACTTTGCCGGACTCGGCCAAGAAGCAGCTTGGCAAGACAATTCCAAGATCGATCAAGGATCGTCCTCAGTGACGAGACACTCCGCCTGAGACCAAGCCCGCTCCTTGAGCCAGTCCAGGCCGGACATGCACTGCATAACGGATTCTGAACCATTATTCCCTGCCGCGAGAGGATAGATGAGGAGACGTTCTGAAAGATACGATCAGTAACGTGCCCTCATCCTTCCGCGGGACGGCATCGCCGGCTCTCATCGCTTGCGCGACTCGGGTGAGTTCTCGTTCTCGATCGCCGGTTTGACGCCCCAGACTATGACCTCGGACGGCTCGCCGATCGCCACAAGGAACCGGCGGTGACACGGCAGAAGCCTTCGATCGTGGTCGGAATTCAGAGCATGATGAAGGGGTGGGGCAACGGATGAACGTCGCACCACCCCCGGACGCTGCAACGAAATGTCCACGGAACGTGATCAATACTGATCGGCGCTTACCACCTCGCCGTTGGCCCGGGTGGCCAGGGCCTGATAGATCTGGGGCTTGGTCTTTCCCCACTGATACTCGTTGAATGGGCCATAGGTAACGCCAACCGGGTCGCCGAAATTGTTGAGGTCGTTCTTCCAGGTCGCGATCGTTTCCTTGAGGAATCGGACCGAGCCGTCGGCGAACGCGAAATTGGCCCCGCCGGGATGGAGCTCGAGGCCGCCTCGAGTGGCACCCACCACCAGCCCCCATAGGGGTTACTCGGATCATTGAGGTCCAACTGACCGGACAGTGTTCGCTGGGCGTTGATCGGAAACAAGGCGTCGATGAAGGTATCCCCCCAGTATCCCGAGTTCCACCACATGAAGAAGGGTGCGTCCGACCCTCCCAGGAGCCCGTGCGCCCGCTCGCCGAAGAGCATCGTGTTGCTGGTTCCATCCGTGATCGATGCAATTCGGGTCACCGCGCCCGAGTAGATCAATCCGTTGCTGCGCTGACCCAAGCGTTGAATGCCGCCACGCCCCCCGTACCATCAGAATTGAGGTTGGGAGACTGGTACTGGGCCCACGATCCCTCGCACCCCGCATAACTCAGGAACTGCTGGGTGACTGGCCCGGAGGCGCTATAAAACTGGTTGGCCAGGTCCGCAGACAACTGGTATCCGGCGCCGACGGAGGCATCGCTCGGGCACCAAAGAGCCGAGATCCCGATGCCGGCGACAGTCGCGTTCATGGGGGCTTCCCAGCCCAGGCTGAAATTGTACGCGTTGTACCCCTGCGTCTGTTCCAGATAGGTCATCATGTTGACGAAGACGCTCGGGCCATAGGTGAATTGGGTAGGGTCCGAAAGCTTGCGCGTCCAGTAATCTCCCGTTGGCAGGACGCCGTTGGCCGACTCGTAGTTGGCCGAAGCCAGGGCCAGTTGCTTGAGATTGTTGACGCACTGGGCCCGACGCGCGGCCTCGCGCGCACTCTGCACCGCTGGAAGCAGGAGCGAGATCAGGACCGCGATGATCGCGATCACGACGAGGAGCTCGATCAAGGTAAAACCGCCGGAGCGGGCGTTTCGGATCCGCTTACGATTCTCGTTCACGCGAGTGTTCTCCTGAGGTGAGTTACCGATGCGTAGAATCACTGGACTTCAGAATGGGAGAGGTGAACGACGGCGGGGAGCCCGCCTCGGGCAGGAAATCGCTACCGAGTTAACGTCCTCCCTTGGGCAGAGCCTGGGTGGGGCGTTGTCTTGGAGTCCTCGGATGGTTCTTCGTTGCGGGTACGGTTGCAACATTCTTCTCGGGAATGCCCCGCAGGGCCGCGGCTTCCTTCGCCTTGCTGATGCTGATCGTGCCGGCTTCCGGAGGCCCTCCGCAACCGCAGCAGCTTAGCAGCGATCCGGCGGTGATGACCACCATCGAGGTCATGTCCATTCTTCTGCTCTTCATCCTCCGAACCTTTCCGCGGGTCAATAGGCGCACTTACCCACCAAAACGAAGCGATGTTGGCTCAGACGGTTATGCTTCTCGCTTACGACTTTCTTCAAGGATCGATTCACCTGATTCGTAGGGTGGGTCGAGTCCCGTCGCGCCGAGTCAAGGCCCACCAACTCGCTTTTTTATCTGAAGGTCTGTCCGCCAACTCCGGCGAATCACTGGCGCTCTTCCGGGGAAAAAAGGGACTAGAACGTGAGAGGGCGAGTTTGCTCGGCAGTACCCTCAGACAGGCGAGAACTCCGTGCCCCCGCGAGTCATTCGAGGGCAGCGATCATGGACCTGACACTTCAAGATCGTTCCCGGTTCACTGACGAGCCGGACGCCGTGCGATGTCCGGGCTTCCGCGTTGTCGGCTGCTGGTAAAGTTCAAAGGATGATCGTCGCTGGTCAGGACAATCATGACTGGCGAAGAATGACAGCCCTGCTGAAGGCAGACCTCGAGTGCTTGAACCAAGCCGTCTCCTATCTTGTCACGAGTTCGGCCCAGACAGCGCCGCGAGCCGCTGGGAGTTTTTTCGCATTGGTCTCGCCAGGTGTGCCATCGTGTTGAACCCAGGCGCGCATCGACTGGCGGTCATGCGCATCCCAGCCGGGGGGCCTGCGTTGACGCTGAAGCACAACCCGAACGGCGAATGCGACTCTCTGACTGGGGCGGGTTGACGCGTTTTAACGTGTATGACCTCGCGGAGCCGCTTGTGGCCAAAGGCGAGTCGCCGCCGTATCGCCGGAATGAATGACCGAGAAAAACGCGGCGATATCGATGTTTGCCGGTTCGCTGGCGCCGACGTCGGCGAGGGTCGTGATGCCGTTGAGCCCAGTCCCCGCTGGATCAATCACCGTGATTCTTTGGTTAACGAGCGCCTGTGCAGGTGGATTCCTCACGGTGATACTGATGCTTCGAGATGCACTCAGTTTCGGTGAACCGTTATCGGTTGCAATGACCGTCACGATGACCTTCGGCGATGAACCGGTAGCTATCCAGGTGAAGTTGCCGCTGGACGGGTCAATCGCCGCGCCGCTGGGCGCTCCGGGACCCAGCGTGAATGTCAGGGTCTGCCCCGGATTCGGGTCGGTTGCGTGCACGATCAAGGACAGCTTCTGTCCCGCCTGGACGGTCTGGCTGGCGATGCGAGCAATCTGGGGCTGCCTGTTGATCGCTTGAATCTGATAGATTACCCCTTGCCCTGGTCCTCCAGCCCCGAAGATATCACCCGTCGATGAAAGGTCCGCCAGGAAAAGCGAGTCGGACGCGGAAAGTGCCTCGTCCAGGTGGCCGATGTTGGGCTCGTTATTGCTGATGAAGTCGAAGTAGTGGCCGGTCTTGGGGTCGGCGAAGACGAGTGGATTCTCGTCATTAGCGGTTCCCCCTTCGTTGAACAGACCATGGAACCCGATGAAGACACCTTGATTCAGCCCAGGCGGGAACATGGTGGGAGCAATGGCAAACCCGGAGGAACCTTCGCTTTCGGAACCTTCTGTCGTGAGGACGGGGTCGGGAAAGGGCTCGAAAGCGACCAAGGGCGGCCTGCCCAGGGCAGGATTGACGACGACCACCGGATCACCTGGCGCATCGACGGTCTTCGTGTAGTTGTAGGGGAACCCGAAGTTATTGAACTGTCCGCCGCCCGCTGACGGAGCGATCGCGTTCAGCTCGTCAGTACTCCATGCCTCGTTGCCGAAATCGTTACCGTCGATACCGTTGTCAGCGAACAAGAGGCGGCCCGTGGCTGGGTCGACTTCCATTGACGCCGCATTGCGAAGTCCTTTGGCGATCTGTACGGGGTTCGAGACCGAAGGTGTGCCATGGTTGTCTCGGACGATGACGGCGTAGATCGAATCACCCTGGAGCGTGCCTGTCGTCAGGCCGCTGGCCCCGACGGTATCCGTCGTTGGCTGGTAGATAGGGTTGCCGCTGGCGTCGAGCACGACACTTCCATCATCACCGATCACGACGCCGTTGTATTGTGATCCGATGTTGAAATAGACAGTGTAACTTCCCCGTTGCCCTGGCGTGGCCTGAACCGCCGACGCGAATGTCGTATGCTCCCACCCGGCGGGAAATGCGAAATCGATGCTTCCGGCCAGCGTCAGGGGATCGGTAGGCGTCGCCCCGGTGTGAAGGAACGAGATCCGCTCGCTGCCGGCGAGGCTGCTGGTAGCCAGGAAGTAGGATCCCGCCTGGTGTAGCGCAGTGATCTCGCCCGGCAATCCATCATAGAGCACCGTGCCGGCATCGTCGGCCGCCCCGTCACCATTGGCATCCACCAGGCGCAGAAGCTGACCTGTGGTGTCAAAGTAATCGGTGAACCCAGGGAGCGGGTTACTCAGCCCCACCAGCAATGAGCCATCGGAAAGCCTCGCCATGGCGTGCGGATAGTTCAGTCCGCTGGCGAACGTCGTGATCCGGAAGTCGGCCGGATTGACGATCGGGTCTCCGCCCACACTGAACGGAGGACTGCCGGTGAGCAGCGTACGGCCCTCCAGCCTCTCGAGTTCCGGCCGCAAGCGCAGGCTCGCGTGTGAATGACCACGAATAAGCCGCCTGATCCTGAAGAACGTTACTGGTGCCATGGTCCGATCCCCGCGGTGAGGTGTCATGAATCCAAGCAGGGGTGATCTCGAATGGACTTGTCTTGCCTCGCGGCGGCCGATTATAACGCCAACCCGTATGTCGGTGTACGCTCCCCTGTCGCAAGAGCGCAAGATGGTGATGAGTACGCAAGGGAAGTTATCATATTGAATAATTACAATGTGAAACGACTCCGCGGAGCCTCCCCGGATCTAACCCCGCGGAGCCTCCCGAAGTGGGGAGACCCGCGCCGAACTATCACCGCCAGAGATGGGGATCTTATTCTCGGCCTGTTCCTTGGTCCAGATTCCCGCTTCGGGTCGCTCGGTAGGTTGACATGCCAGGATCACTGCGCGATCTTGTGTAGACGTTTCACCACTCGTTCACCACCGACTACTGAGCTGGGGAGCAAGGTCATGAATCGTCGCGAATTCCTCCAGGCCGGGGCGGCTTCGAGCGGGTTGGTCCTTTCGGGTGCGGGCGACCCTGCCTCGGCCGCGGCATTCACCGCACCCGAGACGAAGCGAGTCGGACTGATCGGCACGGGCTGGTATGGCAAGATCGACCTGTTCCGGCTCCTCCAGGTGGCCCCCGTCGAGGTCGTCTCCCTGTGCGACGTCGACAAGAAGATGCTGGCCGAGGCCGCCGAGATCGTCGCGACGCGCCAGGCCTCGAAGAAGAAACCGCGGACCTACGCCGACTACCGCGAGATGCTCAAGGAGAAGGACCTCGATATCGTCCTGATCGCCACGCCCGACCACTGGCACCCCCTGGCGATGATCGCCGCCGTGGAGGCCGGGGCCGATGTCTACGTCGAGAAGCCGATCAGCGTGGATGTGACCGAGGCCCAGGCCATGCTGGCCGCGGCGCGCAAGCATCGGAGGGTCGTTCAGGTGGGCACCCAGCGCCGTAGCACGCCCCACCTGATCGAGGCCCGCGAACGGATCGTCCGCGAAGGCAAGCTCGGCAAGATCGGGTTGGTCGAAATCTATTGCTATTATCACATGCGTGCTCGCGGCAACCCGCCCGACACCAATCCGCCCGACTATCTCGACTGGGAGATGTGGACCGGGCCGGCCCCCATGCGGCCGTATAATCCGATCGCACACCCCCGGGGCTGGCGCGCGTTCATGGAGTACGGCAACGGTATCGTGGGGGACATGTGCATCCACATGCTCGACATGGTGCGCTGGATGCTCGGCCTGGGCTGGCCGAAACGGATCAGCTCGACGGGTGGCATCCGGGTAGACAAAGCCAGCAAGGCGAATATCCCCGACACTCAGAGTGTCACGTTCGACTTCGGCGACCTGACGGTCAACTGGCAACATCGCACGTGGGGCGCCCCGGCGGATCCGACATACCCTTGGGGAGCCACGTTCTACGGCGACAAAGGGACGCTCAAGGAGAGCGTCTTTGGATATGACTTCATCCCGCTGGGTGGAGGCACCCCCATCCACAGGGATGTCACGTACGAGCTGGAGCAGTACCCCGAGGACAAGACCGAGAAGGACCTGGAGACGCACATCGCGCCGGCGACCCGCGGGCACATGAAGGACTTCCTCGCCGCGATCGCCTCGCGCGGGACTCCGGTGGCCGACATCGCGGAAGGCTACATCTCGACGACGAGTTGCCTCCTGGCCAACCTATCGCTGCAACTTGGCAGGTCATTGACCTGGGATCCGCAGGCCGGCAAAGTCGTCGGCGATGAGGAGGCGAACCGCCGGCTTACCCGCCCTTATCGCTCTCCATGGCGCCATCCCGATGCGGCAAACGTGTGAGGAGATCGATACCCGAGAGAACGCGGGAGTCTACGTCTATGAATCACCCCTTGCCATTGCGTTACCATACCAGCCGCACCGCCCGCTATGAACCGGTAAGCCGATCTGACGCAGCGAAGCCGCACGGATCTGATGCAGCGAAGCCGCACGTCGCCGACGAGCGCCCGGAGGAGACGGAGGTCAGGTGAACGATGTTGCTCATTGGACCTCCGGCAGCAGCTTGAGCATCCGGTTGCGTTTGAGGCGGATGATCGAGAAATCCCGGCGGTCGGTGGTGAACACGGTGCGGACGTTCTCCCGCTCGGCGAGATGGGCGAGCGCGGCATCGGCGAACTGGATCGCGGCGTCCTCGTAGCGACGCATGATGGCGGCAATCGCGGTGAGGCTATCACCGTCTAGGGGTAGCAGGATGAAAATGCCGGCGGCGTGAGCGTCGGCCAAGCGATCGCTAGGCCGGGATTGCTTGCGGAGCAGCCATGCCGCTTCAGTGAGCACAGGCCAGCAGGTCAATAGCGGCGGGGCAAGCCTGGCGTAGGTGTCAACACAGAGTTGATGGTGGCTGTCTGATTGGGCAAGGAGGGCGACGAGGGGACCGGTATCGAGGAGGATTCGACGCTCAGTCACGTCCGAAGCCTTCCATGTGCTCGGGATTGGTGCTTAGGTCAGATGGGGCATCCTTGTAGACGCCGAGAATACCGATGCGGCGGGCGATGTCGAGACAGGTTTCGCGGGGGGTGCGCTGTCGCATGTGCTCCTCTAACACCTGCCGGACGATCTCGGACGGCCTGACGCCTTTCTCGCGGGCCTCGGCTTCGAGTTCGTGCTTGAGCCGTTCATCGACCCGGACGTTAATGCGCTCCATAACCATCCTCCTATCAATTAACTCTGTGTCAGACATCATATCACGTCCGTCAGACAACTGCAAGCATGAGTTACAACCCTGCTCCCACCGCCCACTCAGTCGTGGCTCGGTTAACCCTTTTCATCCGAACGATGATCGACTGCCGGAACGCCATGAAAAAAGGATAGCGTGGCCGGAGTCTGTTCGTCATCAGGACCGGCCGTGCGCTACATGTCCCGTCGTCGGCCCCGTTAGTGGCCCCTGAACCGTTTACCGGGCTCGACCCCGCGGAGCCCTCCGATAGCAGGGCAAGTGTCAACGGTTTCACTTTTTCTTCTTCCGCATCTGCAGGGCCTTGCGTTTGGGCATTTTCTTGGGCTTGGACGCCGTCTCCGGCGAGTAGTTCCTCTCGTAGGCGACCACCTGCCTGGCCCCTTTCATCAGCTTGTCCGAAGGGCCCAGTTTGAGATGAGCCTTGGCCGCCTGGTTGAACGCCCGTAGGGCGTTGCTGACGGAATCGTTTTCTTTAAGTTGTCCGTATTCCTTCAGGGTCTGTTCGACGAGGGGCCACATCTGGGACTTGCCATCGAGGAACGCCTGGCGACTTTCCTTGAAATCGCTTTCGGCCTTTGCTTTGACTACCGGACCGACGAGAAGACTTCTTCGTCGTTCGAGCTGGGTGTTGGTGTCGCGCAGTACCTGATCCACGTAACTCTGGTACTGCTGGGCCTCTGCCTTGGCCTGCCTTTCCTGCGGGTTTCGCTCGGGCATTGAGGCCACATGGCGGTTGACGTCATTGAGATAGCCCTGAAGCTGAATCCGGTCATCGTTAAGTGCCTGGAACTCGTATTCGTTCTGGAGGATCGCCGCCCATGCCATGTATTTCTCCTCCATCTGACCTATCAGTGGGCGCATGTTGAACAGCTTTTGTAGCACTGGCTCCTCTGACGCGATGACGAAGAAAGTCTCCACTTTCGTCAGGCCGTTCTTGTTGAGAACATCCAGGGGCTCCTGAGCGAACCCGGTAGCACCGCCCAGGAGTACAAGAATTCCGACTATCAATTTTTTTTGCTTTGCAGCCATCGTCACAGCTCCTTCTTCCAGATTCGGAGGAGTTGAAACCTAGAGGAAGTGAAATCTAAGTGAATACTCCACCGCAGAAAGACACGGGCTTCGTTCTTTAGGATTCGAGTCCAGGCCTGAGCAAGACTTGGCCAAATGACTGCCACCGGAGGCGGACCGAAGCTCCTTCAGGTCACCGCAGTCGCATGTTAACTGCGAGAGTGCCACCAGCGCGAGGTTAGGCGTGATCCCTTCGACGCCACCATCTGTGGCTCAGCAAACCGATGGTACCAACACCCAACACGACAATGCCCGATGGCTCAGGAACTGAAGCTGGCACCACGCTCACCTGATCCAGGAATGGGCCCCAAAACCCCAAGCCGCCGACACTCGAAAACTGGAGCGTGGTTGACGTCTCGATGGCAGTGAAGGCGAGGGCCTCTTCCCCCCAGATCAGCGCGAGGTTGTCTGATGCCGCCTGCGAAAAGATCTGATCGATCCCGGCGATGTCCGCCTTTACCTGGCGGGGATCGGGGAACGAGGTTGAGGGACCAGCAAGATGGAAGGTGAGGATATACTCCTCGCCAATCGTGGTTGCGAAGCTTTGCGACAGGATGCCCGTGTCCCCTTGGCCTCCCCCGTTGAGGTTCAGGTTGACCATCTTCTGGCCATCGAAGGCGCTTTGGATCTCGAAGCTGTTCTGGTGCCAATCGATACCGGCCCCCCCGATCGTCCAGCCAGTCAGCTTCGTCTCGCCGGTCGAGACCCTCACGTAGCTGCCGTTGACGACCGGGGAGTAATCCCCTTCCTCGAATGAACCATTCACGATCAGGTCAGCCTTGGACGAACCATGCAACAAGAAGAGCTGCAGAGACAGCGAGAGGATGAGTCCACTGAAAGCGGTGCGCACAATTACCTCCGATGTATCGAGATCAGTGAGATTGAGAACGCCAGGTATACGCCGTCTAACGATCTGACTTGCCTCGTCGGCTCCTTCCTATCCCTTCATTGGTCAGCAGGTTTCATGGTTAAGCCCGATAGTTCTATCCCTTCCCGGGGGAAAAATCGGTGACGGCTCACATTCCGAGTGGAAAAGGAAAATAGCAATAATGCCTTTATATTGTAAATTAGTAAAATAACAATATAATAAACAGATCCTGAAGTCGAGAGACTATCGCGTTCTGAGACGGCGTGCACAGCATACGATGACCAGGCCCCCAACGAGCGCTAACGTCATCGTAGACGGTTCGGGGACCGCCGTAGATAGAGTCGCCGAGAGGGTCGTCGAATCAAAACCGAAGTTTCTGTTGCTGCCGTAACCCACGGCAAAGTCGATCGTGTCGCCGGTCTTGAGAGATAGAACTTGCGTGTAACTCGGGCCATCGCCGAAGGAGTTGACAGCGCCAGCAAACAGTTCAACTCCGTTCTCTAGCACGTGCACGTCGGTGGTCGTTGGGCGGGTATCCGCGCCTCCGAACGCGACGTTGAGCACTAACTGACCGGGGGCGGGTGCGGTGAATCGGACCTTCTCGAACTCGCCATTCGGTCCAGGGTGAAAGACCATCTGTTGAGGTTGGATAATGATCTGTGATCCGTTGTTAAAGACCATTGTGGTGGAAGTGGGATTGATACCGACGAATGGAGGGCCCAAGGACGAGAGCGGCGTATACCAGGTCACAAGCTGGGGGGTGTGCGGGAACGGGATCTCACCCGAATGATCGTTCAGGATCAGAGAGCCTGTGAGTGTAGTCGAGTAACCGTAAGTCCAGACTCCGTTGGGATTGCCGTTCAGAGAGAAATCGGCAGCGGCATCGTAAATGGAGCCGGCCTCGATCCGAGGAAGCACCAAGTTCAATAACGCCAAGGCTGCCATCACGTTGATTTGTCTCATTGATTCCGGTCCTTTCATCAGTTGGGAGGTTGAGTGGTTAAGCCTGACAGTCCGAGCCATCCCAGCGAATGGAGGTGCGTTGACTCAGAGCGAGCACAGTCCAATAACAGGAATATCCAATCCCCAGTAACCCTTTTACCCGGTTATGACACTGCGTCGGTCCGGAACAGACTTGCACATCGTCCCAAGAATGCACTCACTTGCAGCCTGGTTTTGTTGCGGTTTATAGTTACGTGCGAACAATGATGGAAAACGCTTGGTGACATTTCAGATTTTTTTCATGATCGGGTTCTTCTTCATGAGCAAGGCCGTGGCAATCGAAGGCGAAGTCACGTTGCTACTTGAACAGGCGCAGAAAGGAGGCGGGTGCCGTCGATCGCTTGACCCAATTGATCTATGGGGAGCTTCACAAGCTGGCGCACGCGAAGATGAGGAAGGAACGGCCTGGGCACGTCCTCCAAACCACGGCGCTGGTGAACGAGGTCCTCGTCCGACTACTCGAGGGGAGAGTGCTGGAGCACTTGCCCAACCGGCGGTGCTTGTT
Source organism: uncultured Planctomycetaceae bacterium (assembly GCA_963813575.1). GTDB lineage: Bacteria > Planctomycetota > Planctomycetia > Isosphaerales > Isosphaeraceae > Aquisphaera. The sequence continues at coordinate 107,572 of CAWFAF010000015.1, read as the reverse complement.
CGCCGCGGCGGCACGGGCGATGCGACACATCCTGGTGGACCAGGGACGGAGACGGCAAGTTGAGCGGCGGCTTGGCATGGAGAAGTCTGTCCCGCTCGATGAGATCCTTGAGCACATGGAAAACGAAGGTGCACCCATCCTCGAGCTGAACCAGGCCCTGGAAGAACTGGAACGGGTACATCCCAGGCAGGCGCGGGTCGTCGAGATGCGCTACTTCGGGGGCTGCTCGATCAAGGAAACCGCCGATGTCCTCGAGGTATCGGAGTGGACCGTTGAGAACGACTTCCGGATCGCCCGGGCCTGGCTCCGGGTCCGGCTGGAGAAGGATTTGTGAGGAGACACGAGACCACCTGGTGATTCGAGGAGGGGGACCGCCAACGATGAACGCCGATCGCTGGGAGAGGATCAACGGGCTTCTCCTCGAAATCCTGCCTCTGTCACGTGCGCAACGAGCCGCGGTGCTGAACCGGTGTGGCGACGAGGACCGCGATCTTCGTGACGAGGTCGAGTCACTTCTGCATGCTGACGACTCCAACCAAGATGGCTTCCTCGCGTCGGCCTGCCCCGCGGCTTTGGGTAACTTTCTGGACGTCGCCAAGTGGAACGGGCGGACCGGTGAGGCATCAGGGCGACTCGTCGGGCGGTATCAGCTTCACTGCCTGATCGGAGAGGGGGGGACGAGTGAGGTCTATCGGGCAAGCCTTAAGCCGGAGGAAGGCAAGGCGAGCAACGGCTCGATGCCCCAGCAGGTCGCCTTCAAGCTGATGTCACGCCACATGGCCACGGGAGACGCTCTTGGCAGATTTCAGACCGAACGGCGAACTCTTGCCTCGATTGACCATCCCTGCGTTGCGAGCTATCACGACAGCGGTCTGACCGACGACGGATTGCCCTACCTGGTCATGGAGCTGATCGAGGGCCAGCGGATCGACCTGTATTGTGACGAGAAGCAGCTCTCGGTACGGGATCGCGTCATGCTGCTCCTTCAGGTCACCGAGGCGGTCGATTTCATTCACCAGCGCGGCGTGCTCCATCGAGATCTGACACCCCCCAACATCCTGATCACGTCCCAGGGGGTTCCCAAACTCGTCGATTTCGGGATCGCCCGGTCCGTCGCTCTGTCCCTCGAGACCCTGACATCCTCTTCCCATACGGCCACATGGGCCATCCTGGGCACGCCCGAGTATCTCTCGCCCGAGCAAGCGAAGGGCCGCTCTCGGCACGCCGACATCCGGACCGACGTCTATATCCTGGGTGCTCTCCTCTACCGCCTCCTGACCGGTCGGACCCCATTCCAGGGGGTTAGCCTGGACAAGCTGCTCGAAGCGATCCTCCAGAGCGATCCCGTGCCCCCATCCCGGCTCAACTCGGGCATTGTAAGTCCACTGGAGACTATCTGCCTGACCTGCCTTCAGAAAGACCCGCTCCGACGTTACGGCTCGGCCAAGGCACTCACTGACGACCTGAGGCGCTGGCTTGATGGGCGACCCATCGAGGCGCAGGCCGGTCTCATCCCTTGAAAAGACGTGGAGATGGTGCCGCCGCCGTCCGGTTGTCGCCGGTCTTTCGGCAGGCCTGGCTTTGACAATATCTATTGGTTTTGTCGCAATTGTCCTACTCTGGAGACATGCGGAGAAGCAGCGACTTCAGCGCCGAGGCGCAAAGCAGTCGCACTGAGACGGAACGAAGCCATGCCGATGCAGAGCGTCGCCAAGCCGAGGCCGACTTCGAGATCGCGAGCAAAGCTCTGGGTCAGATCATCGAGCTAGGCTATGGCGGCTATTCCAGCCTCCCCAAGTCCGTCAGTTCTGACAGTGGCCTCACGCTGCTAGCCCAGACAAGGAAACATCTCCTCGATCTCTTCGCCCGCCGACCGGGTCACGAGATGATTCACGAGCGACTCAAGAGCGTGGAGTATCAACTGTCAGACACCCTCATACAAAAAGGGAGGTGGGACGAGGCGCGGTCCGTTCTCGAGGGATCCCTGGCGAGCTTAAGTCGCGACTTCCGGGTTGGTCCACGGGCTCATTTGGCTCATTTCTGGGAGTGCCAGTTCCTTCACCGGCTCGCCGAGGTGGCCGAGAGACAGGGTATGATCCAAGAGACCGAGAGCCATCTCCGGCGAGCGATCCTCGCGGGCGATGAGTGGGTACGTCTAGCACCCAGCGCGGAGTCGATCACAGTCTTGTGTGATTTCCGTCGCTCGCTCGCAGGGCTGCTGGCCCGCCAGGGCAACTTTGCTAGGGCCGGATCCTTGATTGCCGCGAACCGCCGCATGCTCGACTCTGTATCCGGGGAGTTCCTCGATGAGGGAATCGCGGCCCTGCGTCTGCTCGCTCGATTGGACCTTGATAGTCGGGCCGTGGACGCGAGTCCGGCTTCGAACTCAGCAAAGCGAAGCGACCGGTCAGAGAACCCCGACCCACTCCACAGGCTTGCTTCCACAGAAGCCGATCACTTGTCTCCCGAGAGCTGGGCGGGTCTCGTGGCCGAGGCCCTGCGTCAGAGCGAGGGATTCGACTCCGCCAGACTGGACGAGGTGATCTGCGCATCAGCGTTTGGCACGCAACTGGCATGGGTCACGACGCAACTACGCCACCGCGGAAAGCTCGACGAGGCCCGGCGAACTGCCGATCGATTGGTCGCCTTTGAACGACTCATCGTCTCGCGACACCCCAACCTATCGTGGGCGCACCTCGCACTCGCCAATGCTTACGAACAAGTGAATAAGAATGCTTGGTGGACTCACGACCGGGCAGCCATTGAGCGGAGTCTGAGGCTGGCCATCGAAGAGACTCAACGCGCACTGGTGCTCGATCCCCAAAACGAAGTTGCTCGCCTGGCCATGGATAGACGCCAGAGCAAGCTCCAGGGTTTACTCCATCCTCAGCGGACCGGGGGACCGTAATCCTCCTACCGGCCAGGTTCGATCGTGAATGCAGCCTTCTCACCGAAATCGCCAATCCCTTGATGGCGTCAACGGACTCCTGTGATGGCTCCCTCCGCATGAGCGTGTTACCGGTTTTCGGCTCTCCCAAACATTTGACGATCGGTCTCCACTTGAAGGTCGGCTTCTCTCGTAAAGTACGGTAATCTCGAGCCATCCAATGGCGAGTAAGACCGCCAAAGGAACATGCAACACACGTCCGGTCCCTGGACAGGATCGGGGATCTCGGGCGATGATTGACGAACCGTCTCCCCGAGCAAGTCGGGCGGCACCCTCGCTTCGGCCCGAGATTGAGCCCAAATGCGGAAGAACCGAGGTTTCTTGATGAGCATAACCCCACAAGACATACTGCGGCGGTTGGGGGCCGGCGAGGCGATCGATTCGGTCTGTCGAACAGTGGGATGGTCGCGGGCCGAGTTCGATGCCTGGTGGCGGCGCGAGGCCGCAAGCCGGGTACCACGTTGTGAGGGTGAAGTGACCGCTGCTGTACGGGCCGGTGTGGTCATCGAGCGGGATCGCTGGGGCATACCGCATGTGTTCGCGGATCGGCAGGACGACCTCTGGTTCGGCTTCGGCTACGCGATGGCGCAGGACCGGCTGTTCCAGATGGACTACCTCGGCGCAAGGGGCTCGGAAGACTGGCCGAAGTGCTCGGGCCGGACGGTCTGCCGGCGGACGTCGTGGCACGAACGGTTGGGCTGAACCGGATCGCCCGCGACGAGCTCGAGCGGTTGCCGAGCGAGACCAGAACGCTGCTGGACGCGTTCTCGGCGGGCGTCAACGCCTGGATCGCGCACTGCGGCGATCGGCTGCCGATCGAGTTTGACCTGCTCGGACTACCGCCCCGAGCCGTGGTCGCCGGTCGACAGCTTGGCCGTCGAGTGCGAGTTCCGCTGGTACCTCACCGGCCGGTTCCCCGTGATCGTCATGCCCGAACTGGCCAGGCGGGTCCTTGGAGACGGGCCGCTCTATCGCGAATTCCTGCTCGGCGAGGCGGACGAGGAGGCGGTGGTCCCTCCCGAAGCGTACGCCCATCTCCGGCGCGACGGCTCGCCTTGGTCGCGCGGGGCCGTCGGCCAGGCAACGGGCGATCCCGAGGGGACGGGCAGCAACAACTGGGTCGTGGCGGGCCGACACTGCCGCTCCGGCCGACCGATGGTGGCCTAGCGACCCGCACATCGCGTTCGAAGCGGTGTCGTGCTGGTACGAGGTCCAGCTCTGCTGTGAAGGTTACCATGTCGCCGGGGTGGCGTACGTCGGCATGCCGGCCGTCATGTTCGGCCGCAACGAGCGGGTCGCGTGGGGCATCACCAACAACATCTGCTCGCTGCGCGATCTCTACCAGGAACGGACCGACCCGGCGCACCCCGGCTGCTTCCTCTACGACGGCCGATGGGAGCCGGCGAGCCAGATCGAAGAGGTCATCCGCGTGAACGGGGCCGACCCCAGAACGCTCACGGTCCGCTTCTCGCGCAACGGCCCCATCGTGGACGAGATTCTACCCCCGCCCGGCAACCAGACCGGGCCGGTCGCACTGAAGTGGCTAGGAGCGGATCACGGCGGCTGGCTCACGGCGCTGCTGGCGATGGGCAAAGCGGGCTCCGTCGCCGAATTCCGCGAGGCCCTGCGGCCGTGGCACGTGCCGACGTTCAACCTCGTCGTCGCCGACGTCGAAGGCCACATCGCTGTGCAATGCGCGGGGCGGATCCCGATCCGCAAGACCACCGAACGCGGCTATCGACCCGGCTGGGACCCGGACCACCAGTGGCTCGGCCTGATCCCGTTCGAGGCGATGCCGCATGCCGTCGACCCACCCCGTGGCTGGCTGGCTTCGGCGAATAACCGACTCGCGGGAAATGACTACCCATACCCTCTCCACGGCACCTGGACCAGCGGCCATCGGGCGGTTCGCATCCGGCAAATGATCGAGGCGAAGCTGGCCCGGTTCGCAGAGGACGGGGATGGCCAGACGCCGCTCGGCTTCACCTTTGACGACTTCAGGGAGATGCATCACGACACATTGTCGTTAAGGGCCGTCGCATGCCTGCCGCCGCTCCTCGCCGCGCTCTCCGGCGAGACGGACCCGGACCCGCGGCTCCGAGCCGCCGTGGCTCACTTGCAAGGATGGGACGGCCGGGTCGAGGCGGACCTCGTCGCACCGCTCTTGTTCAACGCCTTCTTCACGCACTGGTCGAAGGCCGTGGCCGACGCGAGGTTCGACGGGCCGACCGCCGAACTCCTCGCCAGGCAGGCCGAGGGTATCGCCAGCCGGCTCCTGGCCGACGACCCTCACGGCTGGTTCCCGCCGGGCCGTCGCGAACCGACCCTGCGCCGGGCTTTCGCCGACGCGCTCGACGACCTGTCGCAGCGGCTTGGCCCGGACATGGACGATTGGAAGTGGGGCCGGCTGCATCGTCTCCCGCTCAAGCACGTGCTGGCCTCCCGCGGCGACCTCGGGGCGCTTTTGAATCACGGCGGCGGCCCGGTCAAAGGCGACATGACCACCGTCTGCAATACCGGCAGCGGTCCCGATTGGCTTGCCACGACCGGGGCCACTTACCGCATGATCGCCGACCTGAGTCAGAGCGGCCTGTGGGCGGTCGACTCTCAGAGCCAGTCGGGCAGCCCCGGCAGCCCGCACTACTCGGACCGACTCCACGCCTGGTCCACCGGCGAGTACCATGAGCTGTCTGCTCGACCGGGCCGAAATGTCGCGTATCGCGGTCGAACGTCTAACACTTAGACCCTCGACTTGACCCAGGTCCGAAACGGATCTGAAGTAAGGGATCGGCCGTCGGGTCGAACGGATGGGACGAACCGGACGTAGTCACACCTGGGTGTCTGGCTGCCTTTACAGGGTTCGCGACACGCCGGATAATCAAATCCAAAACAGCAGTCGCGAGAAAACTTTGTCTGAGCCGGCGCACCGGCAGCAGGGTTTTGAGGAAACCGATCATGAGCACGCTCGAGACGGAATCTCCCCCGCTCGGTTCTTCGCCGGCGTCGGCCGCGACCTCGGCGTCAGCCGACGTCCGAACCGCTCCCACCACACGCGGCAAGGGGGGCTCGATCGTCCCGGAAGCTGCTCCTGCTGCTTGTTGTCGGGGCGGCGGCCGGAGGGGGCTATTACTACCTGACCGAGGGGGGCAAGAAGCCGTTCGACGCCCAGGCAAGTCTGAACGCGGTGCTCAAGCTATTTCATGGCAAGGCCGAGGCTGCTGCCCTTGCCCAGCCCCGGCGAGGTCAAGGAACGGCCCGCCTGGGATGGACTTGTCACGGTCACCGACCACGAGGAAAAGTCAATCGGGCTCGAAGTCGTGCCGGTGAAGTCTCAGACGGAACCGATCAAGCTCGAGTTGACCGGGCGAACGGCCTACAACGAGAACACCCTCAACCGGATCCGGCCCCGGTTCGACACCCTGGTCGAGAGAGTTCTGGTCGAGAAAGGACAGCACGTCAAGAAAGGCGACCCGCTGGTCGACCTCCACAGCACCGACCTGGCCAAGGCCAAGAATGAGTACCAGACCAATTACGTTCAGTGGCTGCACGACCTGAGACTGGTGAAGCTGCGTGAACCGCTGGTCGCACCGGCGCGATCTCGCAGCAAACCTGGGTCGATACGCAGAACGACGAGAACAAAAGCCGGCTGCTCTACATGACTTCGCGCGAAAACCTGGTGGTCCTGGGCGTTCCCGAAGAGGAGATCGATCCCCTGATCGCCGACCTGGGTGAGAGCCCCGACACCGATCAGAAGAAGCTGCAAAAAATCCAGGACAAGGCCAAGCTCACGTTTCGGTCACACGTCGATGGCATCGTCATCCAGCGCGACGTGGTCGCGGGAAACCTCTACGACAACAGCAACGTTCTCATGGTGATCGCGCCTCTCAATGAGCTCTGGGTCTGGGTCAACGTGTACGAGCGGGATCAGGGCAAGGTGGCGCTGGGGCAGCGCATGGTGATCCAGTTTCCCTTTCTGGAGCAACCCGCTTACGGCAAGGTCGAGTTCGTGGCCAGCGAAGTCTCGCGAGACTCTCGGGCCGTGCAGGCCCGCGCGTCGATTCCCAACCCGGGCGGCAGGCTCAAGTCCGACATGCTGGTGAAGGCGGCGCTCGAGATACCACCCGTGCAAGGGCAGACGGTGGTTCCTCGCCTGGCCATGGTCGTGATCAACGGCGATGAATACGTCTTCGTGAGGAAGTCGTCCTCGGCCGCCCAAGGCATCGACAAATTCGAGCGGAGGAAAGTGATCGTCACGCAGGAGAATAGCGATTTCGTCGTCATCGCCAGCGGGCTCGCCGCCGGCGAGATGGTCGCGACGAGCGGAAGCCTGATTCTGGCACAACTTTATGAAGATCTTCAAATGGTTGCGACCGGGATGCCGGCCCAGTAACACGCAGACGGCGGGGTCGGGAGACCCGCGGCCCACGACGAACCTTGCTCAGAAGACCCACGCCGAACCTTGAGGCCGCGACCGCAACCGTCGGAGATTCGCTCTCGGTCCATCTGGCGCGTTTGCTTGTCCAATTCAGAGCATCGGCCCCTTTGACCCAGCACCTGGAGAGTAGTACGATCCCTTATTGAGGACTCGGTTCAGGTGATCGATCGGGCCCGCCCGTCTGGATCGCTTTTCTCCTGCTCCTTGGCATGAAAGGGGTGACATCGATGCCTCTCTTTGAGGTCGAAACGACGTCTCATATCATGATTGCGTGCGCCGATGATGAGCAGACCGCCCGGTCCTTCGCGGTGACGAATTATCCCGCCGAGGAGATCATCCGCGTGGTTCACCGTCCCCGTGACGCCTGGGTGATCTCGAAGCGGCTCCTGGGCATCCAGGGAAATTCCGACCCTTGCGCCGTTGCAAGGGACTGCCTGGCCAAGGCGGCCGGCGACAAGCTGCACGCGGTAAGGCTGTACATGCAAGCCACGGGAACCGACCTGGACGGCGCTCGCAAGGCCGTCGAGACGAACATGTCGCGAGGGTGGTAGCTAGCGAAGACACATGCGGGTGTGGCTCGACGCCGGGGCCGCCTGCCGCCACCGCGCTCCGCCATACCCGGCTCTGACCGGCAATACGAAACGCCTTGATCTCGCGGATGGCTCGTGCGCCGTGTACGATTAGGGTGTGTACAGTTAGGCCGGCAACCCGTGCGAGACCGTTGCCGCTGCCGGGCTTCGCGGTCTCTCGCCAGCATTGAAGGAGAGGTTTGCATGCCTCGGGTCATCTCGCTGATCCTGGGTGGAGGGCGGGGAACTCGTCTCTTCCCGCTCACCAAGTCACGGAGCAAGCCCGCGGTGCCGATCGCCGGGAAGTATCGATTGATCGATATTCCCGTCTCCAACTGCATTCACTCCGGGCTGCAGCGCATCTTCGTGCTGACCCAGTTCAACTCCGTCAGCCTGCACCGGCATATTTACAACACTTACAAGTTTGATCCGTTTTCCGGCGGTTTCGTCGAGATTCTGGCTGCTCAGCAGACGATGCAGCACGAGTCCTGGTATCAAGGGACCGCCGACGCGGTGCGGCGCAACATTCCTTACTTCACGGAAAGATCTTATGATCTTGTCTTGATTCTCTCCGGCGACCAGCTCTACCGGATGAACTTTCAGGACATGATTCGCACCCACATGGAGAACAAGGCCGTCGTCACGATCGCCGCTCTGCCCGTGGCCGAAGAAGAGGCCCGGTCGTGCGGCATCATGCGGATTCAGGCCGACGGCAGGGTCATCGACTTCGAGGAGAAACCCAAGACCCAGGAGAAGCTCAGCCGGGTTCGAACCGACCCCAACTGGCTGGACAAGCTGGGCCTCAAGGCGCACGGCCGCCCCTACCTGGCCAGCATGGGAATCTACCTCTTCAACGCCAAAGCCCTGGTCGAGCTGCTGGAATCGAGCGACGCCACCGATTTCGGCCACGAGCTCCTGCCCCAGACGATCATCAACCATCGCGTTCAGGCGTTCCTGTTCGACGGCTACTGGGAAGACATCGGGACCGTGGGGGCCTTTCACCAGGCCAACATCGACCTGACCCGCGACACACCGGCCTTCGACTTCACCTTCGGCGAGCAGCCGATTTACACGCGAGCGCGCTACCTTCCTTGCTCTCGGATCAGCGGCGCCACCCTGCGGAACTGCCTGATTTGCGACGGCTGCATCATCGGCAAGGGGTCGGTCATCGAGAATTCGGTCATTGGCGTGCGGTCGATCATCGGCGAGAACAGCACGATCAGAGACTCGTACCTGATGGGTTGCGACTTCTACGAGCAGCCCCCTGAAGTCGAGGAAAACCAACGGCTGGGACGACCCGGAATAGGCGTCGGGGCCGGCTCGGTCGTGGAACGGGCCATCATCGACAAGAACGCCCGGATCGGCCGCAACGTGAAGATCGTCAACGAGACCGGAATCGTGGATTCCGAGGAGATGATCACGCACGTGATTCGAGATGGGATCACCGTCATTCCCAAGCTGACGATCTTGCGCGATGGGATCACCATATGACGATCAGAGAGCCAAACCGTCGTGTTTCCCGGGAGAACCCACTTTCATGAGCGATTGGGCCATTCGCGTCAAGGAATTGCGCAAGCAATACCCGGGCCGCGATGGCCCGGTCCAGGCCGTTAACGGCATCGATCTCGACATCAAGGTGGGCGAGTGCTTCGGCCTCCTGGGCCCTAACGGGGCCGGCAAGACCACCACGGTCGAGATTCTCGAAGGCTTGAAGGAACCAAGCTCCGGCGAGGTCGAAGTGCTGGGATTGCGGTGGTCGAGCGACGACAAGGCGATTCGAGAGCGCATCGGCGTGACCCTCCAGGAGACCCGGTTTCCCGACAAGGAAACCGTGCGCGAGCTCTTGATCGTCTTCCGTAGCTTTTACCGGTCGGGTCTTACCATCGACGAGGCGATCGCGCGGGTGTCGCTGGAGAGCAAGGCGAACTCGCTGATCGAAACCCTTTCCGGCGGCCAGCAGCAGCGGCTTGCCGTGGCCATCGCCCTCGTGGGCGACCCTGAACTGCTCTTCCTCGACGAGCCGACCACCGGGCTGGACCCTCAGTCTCGCCGCCAGCTCTGGCAGGTCATCAGTGATCTGCGAACCCGGGGACGGACCGTGCTGCTGACGACCCATTACATGGATGAAGCGGAACGGCTGTGCGACCGTGTGGCGATCATCGACCACGGCAAGATCATCGCCATCGGATCGCCGCGAGAGCTGATCGCCCGGCTGGGTGGCGACCACATCGTCGAGTTCGCCCTGGAGGCTAATGGCGAGCTGCCGGAGCCCCAGATCTTCGCCGGGCTTGAATCGGTGCTGTCGGCACGAGCGAGCACCGACGGCTATTTGCTCACCGTGGGCGAGCCGCACCGGGCCATCCCCGCCCTGCTCGACGAGCTCGAGGGGCTGAACCGGCCGCTGGCGAGCCTGACCACACGGCACGTCAGCCTGGAAGACGTGTTCGTCGCTCTGACCGGCCGCCACCTGCGTGACGACACCGCCGAGGAGGGCCGCTCGTTCAACAAGGGTGGAAAGAAACGCAGGAAGGGGGCGCGCCCGTCGCCCTCGGCAACCGAGTCGAACGAGTAAGCCTGAAACGGCAACTGGTGCCAGCACCCCTCTTTCGTCGAGACGACTGATGCTTCGCAATTCCCCATTCTTTCAGCTTTACCGCGCCCGGCTCAGGGAGTTCTGGCGCCAGCCGGCCCGGATCTTCTGGGTTTACGGTTTCCCCACAGTGCTGGCTGTCATCCTCGGTCTGGCGTTCCAGAACCGCCCGCCGGCGCCAATCCAGGCCGACCTCGTCGAAAGCCCGTACTCAAGCGTCATCGAGCAGGCGATCAAGGCACACAACGACCGTGTGAGCTTCCCCACGACCTCGTCAGCTCCCGCCAGCGCCGGCACGCTGCCGGCCGTGGTCCTGCGCATCGTTTCAGAAGCCGAGGCCACCGACCGCCTGAGAACGGGCAAGTCGGCTCTTTCCATCGTGCCGACCAGCACGACATCCTGGTCTTATCGCTACGATCCGACCCGACCCGAGGCCGCCGCGGCCCGCCAGCAGATCGACGACATCCTTCAAGAAGCCGCCGGCCGAACAAACCCCAGGACCACGCGGGACGTCCACGTGACCGAGCCGGGATCACGCTATATCGACTTTTTGATCCCTGGTCTGATCGGCGTCAACGCCATGGGCGGGGGCCTCTGGGGCATCGGCTTCTTTCTCGTCAACATGCGGATCGGCAAGCTGCTGAAGTGTTACGTCGCCACTCCGATGCCCAGGCGCGATTTCCTGGCGCGATCCTGGCCTCCCGCCTGACGTTCCTGATCCCGGATGTGACGATCCTTTTGCTCCTGGGAGTTCTGGCCTTCGGCATGCCGATTCGCGGCAACCTGCTCCTGATCGTGCTGGTCGACGTCCTGGTGCGCTGGCCTTCGCGGGAATCGGCCTGCTGGTCGCCAGCCGGGCCTCCACGACCGAGACGGTCAGCGGGCTCATGAACCTGGTCATGCTGCCGATGTACCTTTTCTCGGGCGTCTTCTTTTCCTCCGAGCGTTTCCCCGCCGGCATTCAGCCCGTGATCCAGGCCCTCCCGCTCACCCAGTTGGTCAGCGCGCTTCGACTGGTCATCCTCGACGGTGCAGACCTCTTCCAGCACGACGTCCTCAAGGCCATGGCCATCCTGTTGGCCTGGGCCGTCGGCACGTTCTACCTGGCCCTGCGCGTCTTCAAGTGGACCTGAACCCTGCTCCTCCGCGGTCTCGGGGCGACGGAATCGCGGACGCTTGAGCAGACGAGCCAGGTCGGCCCACCAGCCTGCTCGAAACGTCTGGCCACCGAGCGCCGGCACGTCCACCTCGCCGAGCAAATGGCCCAGGAAGGTGGCCTTGGCAAGGATCTCGGTATCCAAGAGCGACGACCTGGACTCGAGCGGGATGGCCGTCAGTTTCTCGGTTCGATGAAGCTGGCAAGGCGAGTGGACGTTGACCAGCGGCACGGCGAAGACCAGCCGGCGCGGCAGGCTGCCGACCCACCGCATCACATTGGCCCATGAACCCGCCGGCCGCCGGCCCAAGACGTGGTCGCAGAGGTTGATCGATTGCAGCAAGGGCTCCAGATGCGCGGGGGTCCAGGGCTCGATGGCCGTCGTGATCAGGACGAGAGGCATCGATGTTCCATCCATCGCGTTCTCGAGCGCCTCGCCGAGCCCCGCCGATGCGCGATCGACTCGAATGACGCGGAACTCGATGGCACGACCCGATGAGCGGAACCAGAGATCCAAGGGGGCGACCACCGATTGGGCGGCGTCCTCCGGCAGCTCGGTGATCTGGATGACCCGGACTCCAGCCTCTGGAAGGGGCTCACGATGAAAGTGGGCGGCGAACGGGTCGTTCTCGTCGTGGGTCTCGTCCTGCGCTCATTCAGCCTCCATCAGCCTGCCCCGAGGCAGAGGGCGAAGGCACGGCGCGATCGGCCGCGCTGCCCGCGAGCCAGCGCGCCACGGCCGCTTCGTAGGCCTGGTGCAGCCGCCGCGCGATCGGACCGGGCTGGCCCGTGCCGATCACGGCTCCGTCAACACGCACCACCGAGACGACCTCCGTCGTCGTGCCGACCAGGATCAGCTCGTCAACCTGCTTCAGCTCGTCCAGTGTGACGCGGCTGCTCGCGAACGGGATTTTGAGGTCGTTGATCAGCTCAAGGACCAGCCGCCGGGTCAGTCCGGGCAAGATCTCGTGCCCCTCGGGCGTGCCCTCGAGCCGTCCCTCGCGGGCCCATATCAAGGACGTGTGCGTGGCCTCGGTCACCAGCCCGTCGGCATCAACCAGCACCGCCTCGAACGCGCCTGCGCTTCGCCGCCTCGATCGCCAGAACATTGGCCAGCAGGTTGGTTGACTTGATGTCACACCGCTTCCAGCGCAGGTCTGGCTGACTGATCATGGTCACGCCGCTCTGCGCAACCGGGCCGTGGGCCTGTCATCATAAGGCCTGACGATGATCACCTCGGTGGGCTGCACGGGCGGGTCGGGAAACGGGTGCGAGCGAGGCGCGACGCTGCGCGTGATCTGCACATAGAGCGTGCCTTCCTTGATGCCGCTGGCCGCGATCGTCCGGTAAATCCGCTCCATCATGCCGACAAGGTCATGCGGGACGAAGTCCAGCTCCTTGAGGCTTCGCTTCAGCCGCGCCAGGTGCTCCTCCTCCAGCCAGCACCGGCCCTGGTACATCCGGAAAACCTCGTACACCGAGTCTCCAAAGACGAAGCCGCGATCCCACACCGAGACCTTGGCCTGCTCGACCGGCATGATCTCCCCATTCAAGCAAGCCAGAACCGGCATCGAGAATCGCTCCTCTCACCCATGGAACACGGTGACCTACGCGCCAGACGATTCAGGATAACCCGGCATGGATTCGAGGGGCAATCAACTTGCTCTCGTTTTCTCACTCTCTTTTCGGATCACTTGAATACAAGACAGACCGCCGTGCGAAACACCTCACTTTTACGATCCTGAAGATCAGCGGAAATTGCCGTGGGACTTTTCGGGCGCCCTGTCCCACTCAGTTCCTGGGCCGCCTGGGCGGGCGAGCCTCAGGCTCTATCTCCTGTTGCTACAACGGCATGCCGAGTGAGCATGGCCGCCTGGAAGGCACGCCGAGGGTCCCCAAAAGTGAGACTAAATGAGACTTTTCCAGCGAAATTCCAGCATCTGTACACTAGCACCGCGTGAAGCACAAGGCGTGCAGCGAGTAGCTCATCAGCCCCTCATCCCACAGCAGGAACGGCCTCGGCCACAGGCACTCGGGAAGCCATCGCGGTCTCTTCCTCCTTCCACGGCCGCCCGATCACTCGATCGAACCGGGCGACCGTGCGCCGCCACACGAAGGTGCCCGCGAGCGCCGGAGCGAGAATCCCCACGAAACAGGTCGCGGCGACCAAGAACGGCCCTTCACCGGTCTTGATGCCAACCCAGCTCAGGAGGGGAAAGACCGGGTATTGCATCGCATTGAGGAGATCGCGATACGAGAACTGCGCAAGCCAGATGACAAAGGGCGGAGACCCGGCGCCTAGCAGAACCGAGCTGAGCCTGGCGGGCAGGACGAACGGCAATGCGGCCGAACCTATCAGCACGAGTGCCAGGCTCACGCTCGGATTCGATGCCTCGGCATTGTTCTTTGCTCCAATCGCACAGAGTAGTCCCCAGGCGGCAAGGAACCAGGTGGAGGCACACAGGGCAAGGACTGTCAAAACAAAGCCCAGAGGGTGGATCGCACCGGTGACCAGGCCGAGCCCCCAGAGAAGGATCAACGTTACGAGCAGCCTGCGCAACCGCCAGAACGCGACGAGTAGCTTGGCGCGGAGGATCTCGCGCGCGGAGAGCGGCGTGGCGATCAGGCTGCTCCAGGTCTCGCGCGTCTTTTCGGCGATGATCCCTTCAACCACGAACCCCGCCGCGCTCAACATGAGGAAGAATGACAGCGAGCTGGTGATGGATCTCAGGAATATGTTGAAATCCATGCGCGCCAGATCGGCCGGCTCATTGCTAGTTCCAGTGATCACGAAGAACCGCGTGACCATGTTGAATTCCGGTCGCTCGGCAGCGGCCAGACCGCTCGCATAGCCGTGGGTCCAAACTTCTCTCAGCGCTCGCCACCCAAAAAACCCGGTCGGATAGACGATTGCCACGCCAATGATCAGTTGGACGGCAACATCGATCAGCCTGGCCAGGCCTCTGGGCCGGCACGTGTACCTCTCTCTCCAGAGGATGGGATCGTCACCGACCGCCGGCCTGGGGCGATAGCGCCAGGGGGGGAAGAAAAAGCTTCCCACGATGCCCCGGGCCTCATGACTGACCTGAGCCCGATACGTGGACCGCAACTGAGCGATCGCGCCCACCAGGCAGATCACCCCTCCGACCACCTGCAGACCGCACATCCAGGCGATGGCGTTGACGAACCCCCGCGAGGCGACCATGCCGGGCCATTTCAAGAGCAAGCCGAGGGGGCTGCTGGCCAGAAGCCATGCGTTCGCGGTCATTACCCACACCGGCAAGCGGATTCCGAATCGCGGCAATATGAACGTCACGGCGAAAGGCAGCCAGAGCCAGGCCATGATGAGAAGCACCGCGCGTAACCCGGCGCGGCGGCTGTCAGCGGCGGTGACGGAAGTCCAGATCGACAAGGCCGAAAAAAAGAAGCCCAGAGAAGCGATGCAGACGTATCCGAGGAGGATCAGCCAGCCATCAACCCCACCCAGCGTGTTGAGCAGGAGAACCACGGGGAATCCGGCTGCAACAGTACTTACGAACACGACCATCCGCGCTGCCAGTTTGCCCAGGATGATCTCGGCATTGCCCAGCCGGGTCGTGAGCAGGAAGTCGAGCGTTCGCCGTTCCTTCTCCTCCGCCACGCAACGGGCCGACTGCCCAAGGCCGACATCAAGAATCAGCGTGATGTGAAGAGTGAAGACGAAAAAGAACGACCACGCGGCGGCGATCGTCATCATGTTGTGCGTGGCCTGCAGTCCCCCCGAGACATACCAGGCGGTGAAGGTGCCCAGTACGATCGCCAGCATGATCAGCACGAAGGCCGACCGATTCCACGGCTCGCGTCCGCGCCGAGCGACGGCCAGCAGTTCTCGTTTGAAAACCGGCACGATCGTCATCAGTCTGCCCTGCCCCCCCTGCCCGTCAACACGTCGCGCCTCTGACTAATGTCGTTGAGAAGACTCGATCTTATCCATCGGTCGGCTTACACGGAAGAGCCGATCTGTCGTTGATATCTTTTTTTTGCGCCAGACCTTCTTGAAATGAGAAAACATGATCAGAATCACGGCGCCACGGGCCAGATCCAGATAGAATCTGATCAAGTCTGCGCCACGAGCGTCCGCGGTTTGGTGGAATCACGGAAAAATCGTGAGGAGGGAAACATGGAATCTCATGAGTCGGTGGATTCTCAAGCCGTGACCGGAACCCTGCGCCGGATCAACCAAGCCTGGCTCGACGGTCGGCCCCACGACTTGCTTCCTCTTATCCACCCCGAGATAACCATGGTGTTTCCCGGCTTCGCGGGCCGGATTCAAGGCGCTCAATCGTTCATCACAGGCTTCGAAGAGTTTTGCCGCACAGCGCGGCTGCATTCGTATCAGGAACGTGATCAGCAGATCGATGTCATCGCCGACACCGCGGTCGCGGCCTTCCGGTTCGAGATGGTTTACCAGCGAGAAGGTTCGAGCTATCAAGCCACCGGCCGGGATCTCTGGGTCTTCACCCGGCAAGCAGGAAGTTGGCTGGCCGTGTGGAGGACGATGCTCGACCTCCACGAACAGCCCGCCTAACTCCGACGGATTTGATCGATCTCTCACCGTTCCCCGAGCGCCACGCCTGGCTGCTTCTGCGACACCAGCTTGTCGAGCTGGCGCTCCGCTTCCGACGCCGTCCGCAGGTTCCGGCTCACCACTTTGCCCTGGCCATCGATCAGGAACATCGTGGGCAGCGAGATGATGCCGTACTCCGTGGCGAGCCGGCTGTCGATGCCGCCTGGCTCGAAGATCTGCGGCCACGTCATTGGCTGATCCTTGAGGAAGGCTTCGAGGTCGCCCTTCTCGTTGTCCAGGCTGACGCCGACAATTTCGAGCCCCTTGCCACGGTACTTGTCATACAGTTTGACTAGGTCGGGAAGCTCACGGCGTACAGATTGGCCGCCCCACGAGGCCCAGAACACGACCAGCACCGACTTGGTGCGATACGCAGCCGTGTCAACCGACTCACCTCGCAGGGTGGTTCCCTTGATGGTGATCGACTTGCCCACGAGGTCAAGTCGCCGCAGCGCGCCGGCGGCCTTCTTGCCGGCCGGCGTGTCGGGGAAGTTTTCAACGAGCTTGGTGTAATCCGAGCGTGCCTTGTCTTCCTCGGCATTGAACTCGTTGGAGCTGCCAAGCTGAAGCCAGACCTCGGGCGCCTCGTCGGCCTTGCCGAACCTGGTGAGGAAGCCCTCGAGCTCGGCCATCCACTTCTTCTGGTTGGCCAGGAAGTTGCCGCCGGGCTCCTCGTTCCGCAGCACGAACTCCGCGCCGATCGAGCGATAAGCGGCATAGGAGGAAAGCTTGGTGCCTTCGTTGACCAGGCCGTCAAGAACCTTTCGGCCTTGAGGGTACTGGCCGGTCTGGTAGGCGGCGGCCAGGCCGTCGACGATCTGCTTGTTGTAGTTGAGCTGGTCATCGGCTTCCTTGGAAACCTTCACCACCGCGCGCAGGAACGGGATCCGGCCGACGTGGAATCGCGCCACGTCTTTCTTGTCGTCGCTTGACTGAAGCTTGCCATTTGAGCTGTCATAATCGGCCAGGGCCTTGAGGGCCGTCTCCATCGCCTCGTCGCGCTGGGGGGCCGAGCCTGGCGTGTCGTAGATCGCCGCGCGAATGCCACTGCCGGAGGCGACGACCGGCTTTTCCGGATCCACGGCGCGGGGCAGCTCCACGAGCTTCCAGGTCTCTCCCAGCTTGATCATCTCGGGAATCTGCAGGAACGAGATCCTTGGCCGCGCTGGCCTGTGACGCCGGTGCGCCGGCGAAGACGACCGCGTTTTCGTAGAGCACAAGGTCCTTGCTCAGCCCGGTGGCCTGATCGGCCGGGATGACATGGGGAAACGTGCCGTCGAACCGATTCCAGACCGTCCGGGCCGTCCAGCCGGCGAGCGTTTTCCGCAGGGTCTCGACCGCGAGCTCACGCTTGTCCGCGCCTGCGGAAACCTTGTCAACGACCTCTTTGGGCAAGCCAGCTCCCGCAAGCTCTTCGGGCGTGGCCATGAGCGAATCGAGCAGAGTGATGTCGCTGCTGACAAGCGCCTGGACCAATACCTTCGAGGCCTCTTCAGCCGAGAGCCGCTTCCAGCCGACGATCTTTCCCGCCTTGACGGTGGCGACGCGCGTTCCGCCGGCATTGAGCCACCGGCATTCATCGAGGCTGCGATCGCCGTCGAGGTTGACCTCGCGGTAGACCTCGAAACCGTCCTGGTAGTAGCTCCACTGGTTGAGGTACTTGCCACCGCTGGTGATCACAAACCGGCGGAGCAGCTTCCCCTGTCCATCGCGGAGCGCAAACCCGATGGTTCGCTTCTGGGCGTCGGTAACGAGCTCGACCTTGCAGGCGTCAATCGCCGCCGCGTCGGCGGGAGTATCGAAGTTGACGCCCGTCTGGGTTGGCCGGAACTTGAGCAGGTCTTTCGGGCTATACTCGGCCGCCATGCCCGAGGCCGCGACCACACCCATCAGCCAGAAAACGGCCACCAAATACCGCGGACCCCGCATGAGTCTCTCCTTTTTTCACCGCCGCCGACCGCCCGTGAACCAATCAGGTCATGCTCCCGAGCGAGGCGATTGCAACTTTTTCCACGGACGGGCCGCACTTTTTGTCAAATCACCAAAACCAGCCATTCCCGTGGAACGAGCACAATCAACTCAATCGTTTTCATCGGCATTCCAGCCGGCCGGCTCAAGTCGTTCACGGACAATGCGCCCCGGCTTGCTTCGAAGGGCATGAGCCAAGCCCCCCCGCGATCCGCGTCACAGTTCACCTTGCATCGATCGCAAAGTCCATACCGAGAAGCACGCTCGTCGCCTCCCAACAGTTGACGCAGACAGGGTGATTGGGTTCGATTTTCGCTTCCGATCGACTGGCCAAGGCATTCAAGTCCATAGTCATCAGGCTGTTGCATCGTTCTTTCGGTTGGCTTGGTTCCGCGACTTTCGCCTTATTCTCGAAGTGACGCTTCTCTTCTTGACATCCAGTCCATGCATCGCGGGCCACGCGAATTACGCATTTCACGCTTGGCTTTGATTTTCACTTTTCTCTCCGCCCGGTCGCTTTTCCTGCCCTCCATTGTAGAAACAGGCGCGAATCCCGATTGGGACAACTGCCGAAACCATCCGCAGATTCGACACATTCAAATTTCCAAGCACAATCACTTCATACATCATGCGAGCCACCTCGCCTTTCCGAGTGCAGATCGCCAGCATGGCGGAGACAACAGTCCTTTAACATAAGCATGCGCCAGATCGGCCCGTCTCTTGCCGATTCGTCGGGAATCTGTTCTTGATCCGAATAATCGGGGCACGCGTTGACGTACCGCTTGGTGTCGTTCAATTTCATTTCCAAGTGACAACTGATGACTGGCAGCCGGCAATTCGACCCGGGCTGGGGCACCCTTTCGTGGCAAGGTCCTACCTCCGCCTTCTTTTCTTCGGTTACTGAAAAAGCCAAAAAAAGCGAACCGACAGCCCCCGACGTAGCGCATGTTGAAGGAGGCAGACTCGTTTTTAGAAACCTCTGATCGTATCCGGTTGCTTGCTTGCGGGGGCGTTCAGTGACTCAACTCATCGTGCAAGGTCTGTGCGGACCCGGAATCGTGATTGCAGGCTTCGGACCACAGCCGCAGCGCAACTCGATCGCGGCGGGCGGCGTTCAGAATGGCGGCCGGCTGGTGCCAGCCTGGGGTGCGGTTCGACCGTGTTACGTCACCCTGGGCGGCCAGCAGGGCGCGCCGGAACCGGACACATGGCCGGATGGTCCTTTTCTCTTGCACTGGATGGACGACCTGGGAGTCGAACAGCTCGACGTGGCCGATTGCCTGGAAGCAGACGCGGCGGCGGCGGTCGCGGCTTATCTGGGAGAAAGCTTGATCGATTGGGACCAGATCATTGATTGGATCAGACTGGCGGACGTTCCGTTGTGAAGGCGATCGGCAAGGTTTCAGCAAAGAATGCACGTACTTCAATAAGAGTTGCCTGAACGCTCGCCGCTGGCGTCTTGAGCAGCTCGCTACTCAGGGTTAATACTCGCCTGCAACCGCTCTCGTCGCGACTACCGCGACCATTGCTCCTTCCAGCCGATGGCGGATACGCCCTCCTCCCAGGGTCTGTTGCCCCGACCGCACGAAGGTTAAACTGGAGATAGACGATTCCCTCCTCCCGGCAGCCGTGCCGCGAAGGGACTCGAGCAATTGCGCTTGTGTTTACATTCGGTTTCGCGCAGGGCTGGTCAAGGGCGAGCGGATGAAGCCCGAGTCGGCCGGGGGCGCGTAGTTGATGGCGGCGAGGTCGGGGGTCTCGAAGGGTTGGTGGTTGAGGACGCGGCTGTCGAGGGCGGCGTCGAGGATGCCGCCGGTCAAGAGCGTTCGCTCGACGGGGTAAGGGGGCTTGCCGGTCTTGAAGAACTCCTCGATCCGCAGGACCAGCGGGTCAAAAAACCGGGCGCCGGGAGGGGCGGGCAGGTACATGAGGGTCGAGACGATGGTGTCTCGGCCGGCGGCGTCGGCCAGGCGGACGGCGATCGTGGTGTCATCAACATGACCGTTGAGGATCAAGACGGTCGAGCGCAGGCCGTCGGTGTAATCGACCACGAAGGCGGTCGGCACGCGCACCATGGTGACCGCGTCTCGCAGCGCGGGGGCACTGAAGTCTCGCGTGTTCTGCTTGACGTCGCCGGGGTTGACGGTGTGGCTGCGGCCCACCGCGTGGTGGAAGAGCTCCCACGACCAGACGCCCTGGTCGGCGGCCTTCCAGACGGCGTCTCCTTCCAGGCAGGTGACCGCCTTCACGCCTTGCGGCTGGCCTTTCCGATCGCGCCTTTCGGTCATGCACTGGAGCGTTTCCAGGGCGTGGAAGCCGAAGATCTCGAGGTTGCCGCGCGAGACGACGAGCGCATCCTTGAAGGTTCGGCCCAGGGGGATCTCGAGCGCCGGCAGGCGCCAGGTGACCGGCAGGCTCGATCCGGCCATGAGGGGGACGTGCAGGGCCCTGGCCTGGTCGACCATCTGCTGGGCCTCGGCCCGGCTGTAGGAGAGGTGCTTGTCGATGAAGACGGGCACGCTGCGGCCCGAGGCGCGAAACACGTCGAGCACCTCGCGGAAGTAGCGGCCGCGGGGATAGAGCTTCTGGAGCTTGGCGTTGAGCGGATAATCGCCGTGCTCGGCGATCAGGAGCACGGCGTCGACGGCGAGCTTGCCCGTGCCCAGGGTCAGGGCGTCGGTGATCGTGGGGCTCAGGCGCACATGATGCCGCTCGGCCTTGGCCCGGCCCAGGTCGGACGGGCCGGCGGCTTGCTCGATGAAGAGGCTCGAGACTTCGAATGCAGGATGATGCTGGGGGTTGCCGTTGTTCGTGCCGTTATCTTCGCTGGCGTAGACGGTAAAGCCGTCGAGGAACCGGCCGACGATGTGGTAGGCGTGCGAGAGGTAGAAATAGGTGCTGGCCAGGGCGGCGATCCTGGGACGAGCCTTCCCGGCGGCGTCCGTGGGTTGTGCTTGAGCCTGGGACGTCACCGCAGCCGGTACGGTCGACCCCACTCCCGCTCCCACGGCGATGCCGGCCCCGGCGGTTTCGAGAAACTGGCGACGACTGGAAGGTGGTGTCATGCGTGGGTCCTTTGACAGGCGAACGCGGCGTGATTGACTGGCCGCGAGGTTGGAATTTACCCACCTTAATGGCTGGGAGGCGCCGGGCCAAGCACCCGCGTCGGTGCTTTTTTCCGATCGCCATCGCTTCGCGCCGGGGCAAGAATGCGTTAGATTGTGAGGTTCTCACCATGGTCAGCCCCGACCCGAGCCGCGGTTTTCGGTTCCTCGACGTTGCACGGCGTCGTGCCTGGCGGCGAGCGGAGGCAGAGACGAGAAGAGCAAGATGATCATCGTATTGAAGCCGCATCCGACGCCCGAGGTCGTGCAGCATGTCCTCGAGCGGATCGAGGATCTAGGGCTCACGCCCCACCTGAGCCAGGGAGTTTCGCGCACGATCATCGGCGTGATCGGCGACGAGGAGAAGCTGCAGGTTGAGCCCTTGCAGGCGATTGCGGGCGTCGAGCAGGTGGTGCCCATCCTGAAGCCGTTCAAGCTGGCCAGCCGCGAGTTCCACCGTGACGATTCGGTCATCGAGGTCAAAGGGGTGCGAATCGGCGGCGGCCACCTGGGGATGATCGCCGGCCCTTGCGCGATCGAGAGCGAGGCGCTCCTTCTGGAGGTGGCCACGCGGGTGAAGGAGGCCGGGGCCAACATCCTGCGCGGGGGGGCCTTCAAGCCGCGCACCAGCCCGTACAGCTTTCAAGGGTTGGGCGAGGAGGGGCTCAAGATCCTCCAGGCCGCGGGCGAGCAACTGGGCATGCCGGTGGTCACCGAGGTCATGGACCCGCGCCAGGTCGAGCTTGTCGAACGGTACGCCGACATCTTCCAGATTGGCGCCCGCAACATGCAGAATTTCGACCTGCTCAAGGAAGTGGGCAAGACCCGGCTGCCCGTCCTGATCAAGCGGGGGATGAGCGCGACGGTGAAGGACCTGCTGATGTCGGCGGAATACATCCTGGCCCAGGGCAATCGCCAGGTGATCCTGTGCGAGCGGGGGATTCGCACGTTTGAAGACTCGACGCGGAACACGCTCGATCTGTCGATGGTGCCCAACGTCAAGGGGCTTTCCCACTTGCCGATCATCGTCGATCCCAGCCACGCCACGGGCCGGCCCGACCTGATTCCGGCGATGGCCAAGGCGGCGCTCGCCGCGGGCTGCGACGGCGTTCATGTCGAGGTGCACTCGTGCCCCGAGAAGGCCCTCTCGGATGGTCCCCAGGCCCTGGTTCCCGCCCAGTACGCCCGGTTGATGGACGAGCTCCGGCAGTTCGCCGACCTGCTGGGCAAGACGATCGATGTTTGCGAAGGAGAAGCCGTCTCATGCGGACCTTGCTGATCGCGGGGAACTGGAAGCTGAATCCGCTGACGAGTGAAGCCGCGGTGGCCCTGGCGGATGGAGTCAAGACGGGGCTGGGCCCGGCAACCGACGTTCATGTGGTGGTTTGCCCGCCCTACGTGTTCCTGGGCCAGGTCGACAAGGTGCTGGAAGGGTCTCCGATCGGTCTAGGTGCCCAGGATCTCTTCTGGGAGCCGTCGGGTGCCTTTACCGGAGAGATCTCCGGATCGATGCTGGTCGACGTGGGTTGCACGCATGTGATTGTGGGGCATAGTCGAGCGGCGGCACGGCCGGGGCGAAACGAATTCCGACGTCAACAAGAAGCTCAAGGCGGCTCTTGAGGCCAAGCTGATTCCGATTGTCTGCATTGGTGAGACCAAGGAAGAGCGGCTTGCCGAGAAAACCGAGGCGGTGCTCCTGGAACAGCTTGCCGGCTCGCTGGCGGGCCTGTCGCCCGAGCAGATGGCCGGCACGGTGCTCGCGTACGAGCCGGTCTGGGCGATCGGGACCGGCCTGACGGCAACCCCCGAGCAGGCTCAGGCAGCCCATGCGATCATTCGCGGCTGGCTCGCCGGCACGTTCGGCGAAGCGACGGCCGCGCGGGTGGTCGTCCAGTATGGGGGGAGCGTGAAGCCAGACAATGCCCAGGAACTGCTGGCCTGCCCCGACATCGACGGCGCCCTGGTGGGAGGAGCCAGCCTCAAGGCCAGCGATTTCCTGGCGATCATCCGTGCCGGCCAGGAGGTGACCGGCCGGGGCAAACCCGCTTGAGCTTGAGCACGGGTCTTCAGCCCCCAAGAAATCTTCGTGAGGGCGGGCTTTTCATGATGCCCGCCATGGAACGGAACACCGAGACGTTATCGAAGGACTAGACTCGTGGGTGTACTCACGGCAATTTTCAACACACTCATCATCCTGATCTCGCTCTTCTTGATCTTCTTGATCCTGATCCAGCGCGGGAAGGGGGGCGGGCTGGCCGGTGCCTTTGGCGGCGTCGGCGGGTCAAGCGCGTTTGGAACCAAGGCCGGCGACACGTTTACCAGGGTCACCGTGGTCACGGCCTCGATCTGGATTCTCATGGCCATGCTCCTGGTCGTTCTGACAAGCCGCCGGACGACCTCCGGCTGGGGGGCCGACACCCCGACTTCGCTAGTCCAAGGAGCTCGGCTCGTCGTCCACGCGGGGCAAGGGAAAGACGTCGGGATCGGAACCGTCACCTGCTCTGCCTTCGGCACCCGCTACGGCTCCTCTATCGGGATCGACGCAAAATGCCGAAGTGCCGGCGCCGCCGTCGCCAACGAGCGTTCCCGCGATTCCCAGATCGGCCACGTTGCCCGAAAGCCCGGGCACGACTCCCAAGAGCAAGTGACGCCCTCGAAACCAACTTACGACGGCATTCTCCAAGGTCGAGGTCGCCGTGTTGCTCAGCATGACAGGATTCGGAGACGCGCGCTTTCAAGACCAGCGATGGTCGATTCAGGTGGAAGTGCGAACGGTCAATAACCGGCATCTCAAGCTTTCGGCCAAGATCAGCGAGCCCTACACGGCCATTGAGGCGGAGCTCGAGCATCTGGTCCGCGAGCGGGTAAGGCGGGGGACCGTTCAGATCAGCATGCGGATCGACCGTCCCCGGCAGGCCGAGGATTACCGGTTGAACACCGTGGCGCTTGCAAGCTATCGCGATCAGCTCAGGGCGCTGGAAATCTGCGGCGGCGGTGGCGGCGCGCTGGATCTCGGCTCTTTCTGGTCTTGCCGGGCGTTGTCGAGGAACTGCGTCCCACAGCGGCGAGCCCGCACGAAGACTGGCCGGCGATCGCCGGTGTGGTGAGCCAGGCGCTCGACCGCCTGGAGGCGGCCCGCACCCAGGAAGGCCAGTTGATGGGCGAGGAGCTGAAGTCGCTGGGCCAGGCGATCGACGACCAGCTTGCCGGGATCGCCAACCGGGGCCCGATCGTGGTGCAATCGTACCAGAAACGGCTCACCGAGCGTGTGCAGTCGCTGGTGCGCGACCAGGGGGTGACAGTTGACGCCAAGGACCTGATCCGCGAGGTGGCCATCCTGGCCGATCGCAGCGATATTTCCGAAGAGATCGTCCGGCTGCGAGCCCACCTGGCCCAGTATCAGGAAATCATCGATGAAACCGTCAGCGCGGGGCGGAAGCTCGAGTTCGTCGTGCAGGAGATGGGGCGTGAGGTCAACACGATCGGCTCCAAGGCCAGCGACGTCGAGATCAGCCGCAACGTGGTGGAGATCAAAGGTCTTCTGGAAAAAATACGGGAACTCGTGCAGAATGTGGAATGAATGCGGAGGGATCCTGTTCCGGGTCAGCGACTCCAAGAGGTAACTGAGTGGAGGACGCCGATTGGACGCAACTGCCAGGCCGGCTGATCGTGCTTTCCGGCCCATCGGGATCGGGCAAGAGCACGCTGGTGAGGCGGCTGCTCGAGCGGCCGGGCTTGCGGCTGGCGGTTTCGGTCTCGGCGACGACTCGGCCGCCCCGGCCCGGTGAACTTCCTGGACGCGATTACTTTTTTCTCTCGCAGAGCGAATTCGATGAGCTCCGGCCTACCTTGCTCGAGTCGGCCGAAGTCCACGGCCATTCCTACGGAACTCCAGCCGATCCCGTGCGCGCGGCGCTCAGCAGGGAACCTGCGTCATTCTGGTGATCGACGTGCAGGGAGGGTTTCAGGTCCGACGGAAAGTTCCCAACGCCCTGCTCGTTTTCGTCCAGGTGCCCGACCTGGACGTACTCGAGGACCGGCTCCGCGCCCGGGGAACCGACGACGAAGCGACCATCCAGCGCCGCCTCCAGAACGCCCGCCGCGAGCTCGAGCTCGCAAGAGATTATGATGTTCATGTAGTCAATGATGATCTTGATACGATCTGTTGACGCATTGGCCGCCATCCTGGTTGAGAACCATTGTGGAGACGGGAGCAGAGATGATTGATGAGCTGAAGGAAGAAGAGATCGTCAACAAGGTTGGCGGCCGGTTCAAGCTTTCGACCTTGATCCAGAAGCGGATGATCGCGCTGAACCAGGGCGCCCGGGCGCTGGTGGACTTGCGCGGGGTCGACAAGATGACCCTGGTGATCCAGGAGATCATGCAAGACAAGATCTATCTCGATATGTCGGGCAAACTGCAGACGAACGAGCCGACCGAGGAGGTGGAGGTCGACGGCGGAACGGTCGATCTTACCCAGTCGACAGATTGAGGAAGGCCGCCCGGCCGTCCCCGAGATGGGGTCGCACGGGCCGCAAGGGCATGGGCTTTCCCGGCCGAAGAGTAAAAGGCGACGTGATGCTCCGGATGCCACCAGCGTGAGCCGGCCGGGGCTCGCGCTGGGCGGTCGCGATCGCGCCTGCGCTTCGGGGGGTTCCATGCTTGTTCGACAGCGTCTTGCGCGCTCGGCGCCGGCACTGATTTTCTTGCTCGCTGAATGTCTTTCTCGCGCTGAGCCTGGGGGGATACGACCCGGCCGACGCGCCCGGCTGCGGCGCCGAGCCGGTCAACGAATCTCTCCAGTTGTCAAACCCGTGCGGGCCCGTGGGGGCGACTCTGGCCCATGTGCTCTTTCTCAGCCTGGGCTGGTCGTCGTGGCTGTTCGTGCTGGGTTTGGCGGCGCTCAACATCCTGGTCGCGGCTCGCCGCAACGTGCCCGATCGGCTCGGGCCCGCGTTCGGCTTCGGGCTGGTCGTCGTCGTGTCGGCCGGCCTCCTGCACAACTTCGTCCCCGGCATCAGGCCCAGCCCGCCGGTGGGCAGCGGCGGCTACGCCGGGGCGCTGGCCGCCACGATTCTTTCCAGCCATTTCGGCCCGTATGGGATGCTGCTCTTGCTGGGAGCGGCCGGGCTCTCCGGACTGGCTCTCTGCCATGACGTGCTCTTCATCTGGCCGCTCCAGGAACTTGCGGCGTGGCTGCGATGGGGCCTGGCAAGGAAGCGAAGCAGACATGGCGCGCCGGTGCCGGCCGCGAGGGGCCTGGCCCTTCCAGCCGTGCCCGAGCCCTGGCCCGGCAAAACCCCGGTGGCCGAGCCGATCGCGGCCCGTGCCGCCCTGGCCGGACCAAGGCCTCAGGCCTCCGCGGCCGGTGAGCGTTCCGCTGGCTTCTGGGCACACCGACACCGCGGGACAGCCTCAAACGCCGCAGGCCGGGCACTCCGTGCTCGTTCCGCACCTGGCTCGACCCCGATGCGCCCTATCAATTGCCTCCGCGCGAGCTTCTGGACCCCCCCGCCCCGTTCCCGATCCAGGATCACGAGGCCAAGATCCACGCCCGCGCCATGCTGCTGGAGCGGACGCTGCTCGATTTCGGCTATCAGGTGCGCGTCGTCCAGATCGATACCGGCCC
Source organism: uncultured Planctomycetaceae bacterium (assembly GCA_963813575.1). Classification (GTDB taxonomy): domain Bacteria; phylum Planctomycetota; class Planctomycetia; order Isosphaerales; family Isosphaeraceae; genus Aquisphaera. The sequence goes on along the minus strand of CAWFAF010000015.1, from coordinate 80,568 downwards.
GGTGATCACCCAGTTCGAGATCGAGCTCGAGGCCGGCCTGCGCGTGTCGCGGATCATGAGCCTGGCCGACGACCTGGCGATCGCCCTGGCGGTGCCCAGCGTGCGGATCGTGGCGCCGATTCCCGGCAAGACGACTGTCGGCATCGAGGTTCCCAACGATCACCGGGTCATGGTGCGGTTGGGCGAGGTGATCGCGGCCGAGGAGGCCAGCCCAAGAAGTGCAAGATCCCCCTTTTCCTGGGCAAGGACGTCAAGGGCATCGCCGCTGGTCTTCGACCTGGCCGACATGCCGCACCTGCTCATGGCCGGCCGCACCGGCACCGGCAAATCCGTCTGCCTGAACGCCATGATCCTGTCGATCCTCATGACCAAGCGCCCCGACGAGGTCAAGATGATCCTCATCGACCCCAAGAAGGTCGAGCTGTCGCAGTACAAGAAGATCCCGCACCTGATGCACCCGGTCGTCACCGACATGAAGAAGGCCGAGTCGATCCTGGCCTGGGCCTGCGAGAAGATGGACGAACGCTACGAGTTCCTGCGCCGGGCCGAGGTCCGGAATATCCAGGCGTACAACCAGCTCGGGGCGACCGAGATCTACGAGCGGCTGCGGCCCGAGGACGAAGAGGAGCAGAAGCGCATTCCGACCTACATGCCCTATATCGTGATCATCGCCGACGAGATGGCCGACCTGATGATGACCGCCGACAAGGAGGTCGAGCAGCACATCGTCCGGCTGGCCCAGCTCGCCCGGGCCGTGGGCATGCACCTGATCCTGGCCACGCAGAAGCCGGTCGTCGACGTCGTCACCGGCCTGATCAAGGGCAACATGCCCGCGCGCATCGCGTTCCAGGTTACCAGCCGCAACGACTCGCGCGTCGTGCTCGATGAGATGGGCGCCGAACGGTTGCTGGGCAACGGCGACATGCTGTTCCTGATCCCCGGCACATCGCAGATCATCCGCGTCGCAGGGAACGTTTGTCTCCGACAACGAAGTCAAGCGGGTCTGCCAGTACCTGGAACGATACCCCGTCGAGTTCAGCCGCGAGCTCATCCAGCATCCAGGTCAGCGGCGGGCCGCGGGCAAGGAAAAGGCGCGGCGCTCAAGGAGCGAGACGAGCTTTACGAGCCGGCGATCGAGATCGTCATCCGCGAGGGCCGCGGCTCGTGCTCGCTCTTGCAGCGGGCCCTGGGCATCGGCTACGGCCGCGCGGCGCGGCTGATCGACTTCATGGCCGAAGACGGCATCGTCGGCGAGTTCAAGAGCGGCGGCCCGCGAAGTGCTCTACACCTGGGAGGAATGGGAGGCGCTCAAGAACGGCGGCGAGCGTGTCTCCCGAGGCGGCGGCGTGAGCGACGTACGCAGGCGACTGGCTCTCACGCCACGGGCCGCGCCGGCGAGGGGGCGACGACGTGGTTCAGCGCGTGCGCTCGCCACCTTGGCCGTCCCAGCGAAGGTCGTTGATCGAGGCGAAATCGATGGCGATGCGGTCGAAATCGGCGGGCTCGAGATCGTCGAGCAGGCTCAGCAGGACGACGCGGATCACGATGCCGTGGGCAATGACGATGATGGTTTTGCCCGGTGGCGAACCGCGCATTTCCTGCGAAAACGGGCAGGACGCGGCGGCGAATGTCGGCGAACGACTCTCCCCCTTCGTGGGTGGACTCCAGGTCGCCGGCCATCCAGCGCTCTTGGATTCGGCATAGACGTCCCAGCCTTCCTCGCGCGACAGTCCACTCAAGGGACCGATCTTCGCTCGTGGAGCGATGGTACGATCGTGGGCTCAAGCTCGCAGGCTCGGCCGATCGGCTCGGCCGTGGCGATCGGCCCGGTGCATGGCCGAGCAGTAGAGAGCTTCGGGCTCCTGCTCGGTCTTCAGGTGTGTCGGCGAGCAAGCCTGCCTGGCGTTCGCCCCAGTCGCTCAGGCCGATGTCCGATTCGGCCCCGTGGAAGATATCAGGGGCCGAGGTTTCGGCGTGGCGGAGTAAGAGCACGCGAGTTTCCTGCAACGTCTTGCTCCCAGACGAGAGAATGAGAAAGATAAAGGCACGGTCAGACGACGGTTCATGTTTGACTGGCGACGACTCTCCATCGCCTGGACGGTTGGGACCATCGATCGATGCGAAGTCGAGCGAAGTCCGATCTCACGAAATCCGTTCCCCGAATTCGCACCGTCTTTGAACTCTGAAGATCTAGCCACGACCGCCATTTCCGGGAAGATTGATCACATGGACGACCATAGCACCAGGTATCGTACGCATCCTGCTGTTCGGCATGCCCGGCAGCGGCAAGGGCACCCAGGGCGCCGTGCTCGGGCAGCTTCCCGACCTGATCCATATCTCGATGGGCGACATCTTCCGGCGGTCCCCAGGCATGGTCGGTTCGGCCGCGAGATCGAACAGTATACCTCGCAAGGGCTGATGGTTCCCGACGAGCTGACCGTCCGGATCTTCCAGCAGCATCTCCATATCCTGGAGATGCAGGAGATGCTGATCCCGGAGCAGCACACCCTCATTCTGGACGGGCTTCCCCGCAGCTATGCCCAGGCCGAGCTGCTCGACAGCCATCCTCGACGTCATGCAGATCTTCCACTTGCGATCCAGGACAAGAAGCTGGCGATGGAGCGGCTCAAGTTCCGGGCCCTGCGCGAGAACCGGCTCGACGACATGAACGAAGAGGTCATCCGCCGCCGACTGAACACCTACTACGAAGAGACCTACAAGACTCTGAGCTTCTATCCGCTCGAGCATCATCTACGAGGTCGACGCCGGCCAGTGCATGATCGACGTGCTCCGTGACATCGTCAACCGCCTCTCCGAGGTCAAGCACCGCCTCGAGCAAGAGACGCTGCTGTCGGCCGCGGCGCAGGGTCGTCGCTCTGAGGCCGGGCGCGTCAGGCCACGCACTATGTGCCGGTCGTTCGGGGCGGTCAGTTAGCCGGTCACCAGCAATCCAACCTCCACCACTCGATGGAGAGCCCGAGGACATGGCAGCCGCCCCCCGCCTCGACCAGCGTGACCGGCGAACCCAAGGACCCGATCTTCAAGCCCTATATCCCGGCGCGACCAGAGCCGACGGAGCTTTCGCTCTCCGCCGTGCGTGCTGGGCTCGATTCTGGGGATCATCTTCGGCGCCTCGTCGCTCTACCTGTTCCTCAAGGTGGGCATGACGGTCTCGGCCTCGATTCCGGTGGCCGTGCTGGCGATCACCATCTTCCGGGGACTCTCCCGGGCGTTTGGCATCCGCTCCGCGACCATCCTCGAGAACAACATCGTCCAGACGGCCGGCTCGGCGGGCGAGTCGATCGCCTTCGGCGTCGGGGCGGCCATGCCCGCGCTATGCTCCTGGGCTACGAACTGGAGCTGACGCGGGTCATGCTCGTGGCCGTGCTGGGCGGCCTGCTGGGCATCCTGATGATGATTCCCCTGCGCAAGGCGTTCATCGTCAAGCAGCACGGCACGCTGCCTTATCCCGAGGGGACCGCCTGCGCCAAGGTGCTGATCGTCGGCGAGCACGGCGGCTCGAACGCCAGGACCGTGTTCCTCGGCTTCGGCCTTGGCTTCCTGTACCAGATTCTCATGCAAGGGCTGAAGCTCTGGTCCAGCGAGTGGGACAAGGCGATCACGGGCATCAAGGGGTACACCAAGGCGGTGGTCTCGCTCGAGCCTGCCCCGTGCTCCTGGGCGTGGGCTACATCATCGGCCCGCGGATCGCCGCGGTGATGGTCGGCGGCGGCATGCTCACGGCGCTGATGCTCACGCCGATGATCGCCTACTTCGGCGACGGCCTGCCGGCAGTCCTTCCGCCCGGCCAGCAGAAGATCAGCGAGATGAGCCCGGGGCAGATCTCCAGCCAGTATGTCCGGTACATCGGCGCGGGGGCCGTGGCCATGGGCGGCATCCTCAGCATGCTCAACGCCCTGCCGCTCATCGTCGCGCTCGATCCGCGGCAGCCTGGGCGCAATCGGCGCGGGCGGCAACAGGATCAGCTCGACGGGACGGACGGCGAGGAGGACAGGCCGCCACCCGGACCGATCGCGACATCCCCATGCCCTTCGTCTTGCTGGGCTGCGCTGGGCCTGGTGGCCGCGATCGCCGCCTCGGACCTGATCCCGACCGACCGATCGGCCGGATCATCGGCGGCGTGATGGTGCTCCTCTTCGGCTTCCTGTTCGTCACGGTCAGCTCGCGGATCACCGGCGTGATCGGCTCGTCGTCCAACCCGATCTCGGGCATGACCATCGCCACGCTGCTTCTGACCTGCCTGATCTTCGTCATGCTGGGCTGGGTCGGCCTGCAGTACCGGCTGGTCGCGCTGTCGATCGCCGGGGTCGTCTGCATCGCCTCGTCCAACGGCGGCACGACCTCGCAAGACCTGAAGACGGGTTATCTCGTCGGCGCGACGCCCTGGAAGCAGCAGGTCGCCATCCTGGTCGGGGCACTGTCTCGGCCGTGGTGATGGGGCTACGCTCCAGGGACTCAACCACGCCTACACGACCGTCACCGACCGCCCGTGGATCTTCCCATCGGTCAAGGCCGACGTCTCCAAGCTGACCGCGACCGAGGTCGGCACGGACGGCAAGACCTACAAGGTCTGGTGGGTGGTCAATCCCGAGCCGGGCGTCCTGCCGGGCAAGTACCTGGTCGACGAAACCGGCCAGGCCGCAGCAGTTGATTGACCCGGGCATCGGCGGCCGGCTCAATTACTCGACCTCCGGCGCCCCGATGAAGAAGTTCAACCCGCCGCAGCCCCGGCTCTTTGCCACCATCATCGACGGCATCATGAAGGGAGACCTGCCCTGGGGGCTGGTCATCCTGGGCGCGGTGCTGGCCATCGTGATGCAGCTTGCGGGCGTCTCGGCGCTGGCCTTCGCGGTGGGCGTTTACCTGCCGCTTTCGACGACCATGCCGATCTTCGTCGGCGGCCTGATCCGATTGCTGGTGGATCGCGTCCGCAAGTTCTCGGCCGAGGAATCCGACATGAGCCCGGGAACCATGATGTCCACCGGGCTGATCGCCGGCGGCTCGCTGGCCGGAATCATCATCGCGCCTTCTGGTCGTCTTCGAGAAAGTCGGGCAGGCCGTCGACTTTTCGATCCCGGTCCCCGGAGGCGAGCCGCAGTACCATCTGCCGGCCATCGGGGCGTTCGGCGTCCTGGCCGCCGCGCTCTCTGATGTGTCGCTCTCATGGGCAAGCGGCCGGTGGCCGAAGGGGCCAAGGAGGAGGGCTTTCGCGGCGGAATTGTGACGTCCGCGAATCGCGGCCTGTAGCCTCAGGTCAGCGAAGATCGGGCATCCATGAGAGCCAGTCACCGGGTCTGGCGGCAAGCAGCCTGGGGCCTGGTTGCTGCTGGCCTCGGGACTGACGATTCTGCTCGATCCGCGGCATGCTCCCTCCTGATCGGATGGCGCTCGCGGGTATCCTTCGACCCCTGGTTCAGAGCCTGGAAATGCCGCGGACGGAACCGCCCTGCGGGAGCGTTGGTCTGGGGGCGCTGGCCATCGTCTGGGACTTCTGGCGCAGCTCGCGGCGGCGCTGGAGCCTCTGGAGTTCCGGGCGACCAGGACACCGGACGACTCACGTACTTGATGGTGCTGTCGATCCTGGCCGGTCTGGTCTCGGTCCTGGGAGCAAGAAACCCGGGAGGAGGGGCCTGGGCGATCCTGATGGCCCTGCTGGTCGTGGTGTTCCTGATCCCCTGGCTGGAAGCAGGAGGCCGGCTCCATCGCGGGCAGGGGCACTGGCGACTGCAGCTTCACTCGCCCTGGACCCTGTTTTATGGCCTTCTGGTCCTGGCGGGCGTGACCAACTATCTGCCCACGCGCTACGGTCCCGCCGCCTGTGCGATGGGAGCGGGACTGGTGCTGGAGTATCTGGGCCTGACGCGGCCCGACTGGAGCAATCGTGGCCGCGCGCCGAGTCTGGCTGGCCGTGGCCTGGACCCTGCCGTGCGAGGGCTGGCTCGCGTCGGCCTGCTCGCCCAGCAGGCCAGCCGCCGGAAGGAACAATCTGGAGCGGCTCTGGCTCTGGTTTCGCGACCACTGGGGCGTTGTCTGGGCCCTCCGGATCCAGGAACGGTTCAACCGCTCCGCCGAGGTGGCCCGATGGCCGGTGCGGCTAACCTGGTTCGGCCTTGTGCCCGCGCGTCAGCCGTCCGCGAGAGCCATCAGCCGACCCGCCGCCCGCGGCCGAGGCTACCCTCCGCAGCCTGCTTCGCCGATTCGTGACGCCCGAGCGCGTCGAGGCCCTGCTCGTCGAGCAGTGAGGCGGAGCCTTGCCAACCGCAAGCAGCCGGCGGCGATGATAGAGGATCAACTCATTCCTGTCCATGCGTGACCATGATATGCATCCAGTTCGCCGGGGAGGATCGACTTGGAGCGACAGGGTAAGTATGCAGCCTCCTCGCAGGTGATCCTGGCAGTTCTGGCGGTGATCGCGGCTCTTTACCTGCTGAAGGTCATCCTGGTCCCGATCGCGGTCGCTCTCGTTCTGGCATGCATGTTCTCTCCGTTGGCGACCTTTTTCCGGCGCAGGTTCCCGTTCGGGCCGCTGGGAGCGCTGGCTCTGTTCCTGCTTCTGGTCATGGGCGGGCTCTACGTCGCCAGCCTGACGGCCGAGAGCCTCTTCCGCGCGGCGTACACGCTGCCCGCGGAAATCGAGCGGCTGGCCGGACTCTTGAGTACGCGGCTCAACGACCTGATCCGCGCCCAGCCCGCCTTGCGGGGCGTCTTGCCCGAGCCCGGGACGATTGATCGCCTGGGCGACACCAACAGCTGCGCTTCTGATCGAGAAGCTCAGCTACGGTCTTTCTGATTTCACGTTCTGGGTCATCCAGGGATTCATCGTCCTGGTTCTGGTGATCTTCCTGCTGGTCGAGAGCCCGATGCTGACCCAGAAGGTGATCCGGTTCTTCGCCAAGACGACCGGAGAGGCCGAGACAGCCAGCGAGATGCTGACCCAGGTCACACGGAAGATCCGGGCTTACCTTGTCGCGCGGACGCTGATCAACCTGGGCCTGGGGCTGGTGATCGCGCTGGGCTTCTGGTGCCTGAAGGTCCAGTTTGCCCTGGCGCTGGGCCTGTTCGCCGCCGTGACGAACTTCATTCCCGTACATCGGCCAATTGATCGGCGGCGCCCTGCCGACCGTGCTGACTCTGGGGCAGACGCGATCGATCGGCGATGCCCTGATTGTGGCCGCCATGTACCTGGCGGTCGTGGGAATCGAGGGCTATGTCGTGACTCCCGCTGGTGATGGGGCGGTCGCTGGACCTGAACGGCACCACCGTGCTGATCGCCTGCCTGTTCTGGGGGTATCTCTGGGGCCTGATCGGGCTGATCCTGGCGATGCCGATCACCGTGAGCGTGAAGCTGGTTTTTCAGACGGTTCCCGAGCTGAACAAGTGGGCCGAGCTGATGAGCGTGGACTGGCAATCGCCTGAGACCGCCGCGACAGAACCAGCGAATGCGGCCCAGGTCGACAGCCCGATCGCCGGGGCATCCGGCGAGCATCGCCGGACGGCGGCCAGGCACCTCCTTCGCCGGAATCCGCGCCGCGAGATCGCTCAAGCCTCCCGCTTGACCGGCCGATTACGATACGATGAGACGAGACAGAGACAACGGCAATCGGTGACGGATGCGACGGTCAGTGAGGAGCCTAGTTCGATGGAAGTGATCTCTGGAATACTGTGCCCTTTGAAACTATGAGCCTCAAGCCGTCAGTTTGACGGCCAAGCTGCTGCCGCGATACAAGCGGGCGATCAGCCGCTATGTGATGATTCCCTCGAAGGGAGGTGCTTCGAGCTGACGGTCGAATGGAAAACGGCTCTACTCGAAGCTCGACACCGGGACGTTCCCGGATGAAGAGAAGCTGATCGCCGCGGTGGGCAAGGCTCTGGGCGTCTGACCCGGGGCCGTCGAAACTCAGGGCGGTGGACCATGTCCGGACGAAAGAAGCGACTCACCGATTACGCCAACTGCGCCGGGTGAGCCGGCAAGATCTCCCCGATGGGGATCGCGCAGGTTCTGCGCGACCGGCCGCTCGTGCAGACCGACCCCAACGTTCTGGTCGCGCACCGAGACCATGGACGATGCGGGCGTGTATCGCCTCTCGGACGACCTGGCCCTGGTCCAGACGCTCGACTTCTTTCCGCCGCTGGTCGACGATCCCTACACCTTCGGCCAGATTGCCGCCGCCAACGCGCTCTCGGACGTTTACGCGATGAACGGCCGCCCGATCACGGCGCTGAACATCGCGGCGTTTCCGGATGACGAACTGCCGCTGGAGATCCTGGGCGAGATCATTCGCGGAGCCGCCGAGCGCGTGCGCGCCGGCCGGTGCCGTGACGCTGGGCGGACACACCGTGCGCGACAAGGAGATCAAGTTCGGCCTGAGCGTCACCGGGCTGGTCGACCCGGCCGAGATGCTCACCAACGCCGGCGCCAGGTGGGCGATGTCCTGGTTCTGACCAAGCCGCTGGGAACGGGCTTCGTCACCACCGCGGCCAAGCGGCAGGAGTGCCCGCCCGCCGGTGCTCGAGCGGGCGATCGCCCAGATGATCGAGCTCAACGCGCATCGGCCGCGACGCCCTGCGGGCCGCGGGCGGCGCTCACGCCATGACCGATGTGACCGGCTACGGCCTGGCCGGTCATGCCTGGAGATGGCCGAAGGGGCGAGCCTGACCTTCGAGATCGACGTGCCGCTCGCTGCCCTGATCGAGGGCGTCGAGCCCCTGGCCATCCCTCGCTTCCACACCCGGGCCAGCAAGAGCAACCGCGAGTTCGTCGAGGGCCGACTCCAGGTCGATCCGCGAACGTCGACCCGCTCCGCCTCGAATTCGTCTTCGACGCCCAGACCTCCGGCGGACTCCTGATCGCCGTCGCGGCCGATCACGTGTCGCGATCGCTCGATGAGCTTCGCGATCGCGGCGCCATGGCCGCGTCCGTTGTCGGCCGTGTCGTCGAACGGGCCGGAGATATCGCGATCGTGCTGGGCTGAGACGTGCGAATCGAAGAGTTTCACGCAAAGACGCGAAGAAATAGCGCAAAGACGCCAAGAATACAGAGAAAGATAAATATCTCTGAAGGCTTTACCACCGGATGGGCGTTGGATCGCGGTCGAGGGCGGCCTCGCGGAGGATCGGATTGTGGCAACGCCGGTCGAAGTGAACGGCGATGCGGTCGGCCTGGGATCGTCACTGTACGCCGGTGGGCTCGATGAATCGGCGGTAGAGCTGCTTCGGGTCGGCCTTCTCGAACCCATTGAGGCGCGATGCCAGCCATCGGTAGCAACCGTTGGCAGTCATCGTCAAGGCGGCGTCGAGATCGACGTTCAGTCGCACCTCGCTGGCCAGGCAGTCCAGGTGGAAGAAGTTCACGCTGACGCCCAGGCCACCCTCAATCCGATTGCGGCCGGCGTAGCGGTGATCAGCTCGAGCGGGATCTCCTCGAAGTCGTTGGAGAGGAACTACGTGGGTCGCTCGGGCCGAGGCCGGTGACGGCGATCTGACACATCGGTCCGCCGTAGCCGCGGAGCCGCACCGCCTCCGCGGTGTCGCCGCCGTGGGCGGTGTGGCGGCACGTGGCGATATCGACCACTCGACGTAGCATCGAGGCCAGGTCGCGGCCAAGCTCCAGCGGCTCGGCATCGACGGCCGCCCGCCACCGGCCTGTTCTTCTGGGTCACGGAACAGATGCAGGTCTCTGCGTGAGTTCCGCCGCATCAACTCGGTCGTAGTTAACCACCTCTGCTATCAAGTAGAGCTCTCGACTTGGGGTCGCAGCTCTGGTCACTTCATGCCAGAACTCCACGAAGCCCATCAGCGCGACCGTGTTGATCGGCGCTGGTACGGGTTGGCGTTCCGGCGTCACACAGAGCAACTGGCTTCCACTATCGATGCACTGAAGAACGTTCACGATCGCTCGGCCCGGCCTTGCCGCCGCAGCGGGACCGGTAATGGCGGTCAGCGCGGGGTCACCGCGGCAAGGTGATCCATCTCGCAGGCGAGCATTACCACTACGGCTGGTCCGCGGAAGAGATCCTCCGCCAGCACCCAGACCTGCGGCCCGTGCAGGTCTATGCGGCGCCGACGTACTTCTATGACCACCACGAACGCCTGGTCAAGGAGATGCAAGACAAGGCTCCCGCGGCGGAACAGGAAGCCGCGGGGCAACCGATCTCGCGAGCCGAACTCCTGAGGCGCGGGCGGCCCGGGAGTCGTGAGCATGCCGCTGGCCCTGTACATGGACGTGCACGTGCCGATGGCTCGCTACCGAGGCGCTTCCGCGGAAGGGACTGGACGTCCTCACCAGCCAGGACGATGGAACCGCCACGCTGGCCGTCGAGATCATCCTCGCAAGGGCGACCGAGCTCGGACGCGTCCTCTTCTCGCAAGATCAAGACTTCCTGCGGATCGCCGCGGAGTGGCAGCGCCAGGGCCGCCCGTTCGTCGGTGTTCTCTTCGCGGCCCAGCAAGGCGTGAGCCTCGGTTTCCTGGCCGACGTCCTGGAACTCCTTCTCACCTGTTGCGAGCCCGCGGAACTGCGAGACCGGGTCACTTATCTGCCCCTCCGCTAGAAGTGGGCCCGTGCATTCTCGGCTTCAAAGGACAGGACGTCCGAGGCCTAGCTCGATTGGGCTGAGCCCAGGTACGGAGAAACCCGGATTCATTCTTCCTGACCCTGATCCGACGACTCGGCTCGACCCCGCCCGCCACCGACATGTTCTTCTGGGTCATGGAACAGATGCCGGCCGGGGCATAACGCCCAAGCCTATGCTTCGATGGACTGGCTGCGCGATACGACCCCAGGATGTCGAGCCGCTCGCACTTCTTGCGGACGGCCTCGATCGCTTTCTGAACTTGCGGATCGTTGACGTGGCCCTCGATGTCGATGAAGAAGAGGTACGAGGGATTGGCCTCACCCGGGGAATTGGGGATCGGGAAAGATTCGATCCAGGTCATGTTGACGCCGAGTTTTTCAAACGGGGCGATCGTCTTGACGAGCGACCCCGCCTGGTTCGCCAGGCGGACCATGAGGGTGGTCTTGTCCTTGCCGGTTCGCACCTCGGCCGCCTCGGCGATGACGGCGAACCGAGTGACATTGTGAACCTGGTCCTCGATATTCTCAGCCAGGATGTTCAATCGATAAGCCTGCGCCGCGGCCCGGCTGGCGACCGCGGCCGCGAATTCCTCGCGCTGGGCAAGCTCGGCGGCGGCGGCCGTCGAGACCACCTCGACCTTGGCCGCCTGCGGGAGATTCTTCCCCAGCCAGCCGCGGCACTGTGAAAGGGCTTGCGACTTGGAATAAACCCGGCGCACCTGCCCCCATTCGCAACGGCCAAGCAAGCAATGATGTATGCGTAGTCGGATCTCGGCACGTATTTTTAAGTTAGGTAATTTGGTGAACATGTCGAGGGTATCGGCGATCCGGCCGTCGGTCGAGTTTTCGAGGGGTACGATGCCGAACTGGACGTGCCGCCGATTCACTTCCTCGAAGACGGCGGCGATGGAACCTACGGGCACATGCTCGACCGCCTCGCCGAATTTCGAGACCGCGGCCAGATAGCTGTAACTGTATTTGGGTCCCAGGCATGCGACCCGAAGCGTGCGCTGGAGGGAGCGGGAGCCGCTCATGAGCTCGCGGAAGATGAGCCGCAAAGTTTCGGTGGGTAGGGGACCGTGGCTGGCGGCCAGGGCTCGAGCGATGACCTCATCTTCACGGGCAGCCGACCAGATCTCGATCCCCTGGTTGTGCTTGACCTGGCCAATCTGGGCGGCGATCTCAGCGCGACGGTTGAGCAGGTTAACGAGATCCAGGTCGAGCTGGTCGATAGCGCCTCGCAGACTGGAAAGCGAAGGGGCTCGCTTCGAGTCAGGCGGCTCGCTCGAAGACCCTCTGGCAGGTGAAGGGCCACGGTTGGTTGAGGCGGGCTTACGGGCCATCGGTCCACTCGGAGGCTATCGACCGGACGGGTCGCAACGCGTTGAGAGACGCAAGATACAGAGCGATAAGTAATTAAAAGAAAAAACCTGCCCTGTCAAGCGTTTTCCCTCCTTGCCTCTGCTGAGCGATTCTCTCCACATCGTTCTGTGAGTATGATAAGGGAAAGTGGGAATCCTGATTCACGAGCGAGATTCGACGGAAAAGAGCGTGGGTGCCATTTTTGCAGGCCAAAAGGAAGCGGTCAATAGGTTCTGCCATTTTGGCATGAACGTGTGCGATACGAGCCTCTGGAGATTTCTGGGATTCTTGTATTAAGTGATTGTCAGTAAAAGTTTTGGGAATGACAATCAGGCGAGCCCGACGACTGGCACAACCCTTGCTTATTGTGGTCCAGTCGGTTGAGCCAAGGTGTTTACGAGCGTACCCGGCAGGTGGGTTGATGGCCCGAAGTGCAGTCACCCACTTGCCATGATTGGTCAACGAGTCCGCGGGGCGTCGTGCCCATGCGAGCTTTTTCGTCACCGCTCAACGTGGGAAAGGAGACTGGTCGTGGCGGAAGGTGAAAAGATCATCGGAATCGACCTGGGAACGACCAACAGCGTGGTCGCGGTGATGGAAGGCGGTGATGTCACGGTGATCCCCAACCAGGAGGGAAGCCGTCTGACACCCTCGGTCGTGGCGTTCACCTCGAAGGGTGAAATTCTGGTCGGTGATCCGGCCAAGCGGCAGGCGATCACCAACCCCAGGGGAACGGTCTACTCGATCAAGCGGTTCATGGGCCGGCGTCATGAAGAGGTGAAGACCGAAGAGAAAATGGTTCCGTACGAGATCGTCGGGGGACCGAACGATTTCGTCAAGGTGCGCGTGAACAACAAGGAGTACACGCCCCCCGAAATCTCGGCGATGATCCTGCGCAAGCTCAAGGAGGCCGCGGAAAGCTATCTCGGGCACAAGGTGCGCAAGGCCGTGATCACGGTTCCGGCCTATTTCAACGACAGCCAGCGGCAGGCCACCAAGGATGCCGGCCAGATTGCCGGCCTCGAGGTTGCCCGGATCATCAATGAGCCGACGGCCGGAGCCCTGGCTTACGGGCTCGACAAGAAGAAGGATGAAAAGATCGCCGTGTTCGACCTGGGCGGCGGCACGTTCGATATCTCGATCCTGGATGTCGCCGCGGGCGTTTTCGAGGTTCTTTCAACCAACGGAGACACCCACCTGGGCGGCGACGACTGGGACGAGGCCCTCATCAACTTCATCGCCGACGAGTTCAAGAAGGAACAGCAGATCGACCTGCGCAAGGACCAGATGGCGCTTCAGAGGCTCAAGGAAGCCGCCGAGAAGGCCAAGAAAGACCTGTCGTTCCAGGCCCAGGCCGATATCAACTTGCCGTTCATCACGGCCGACGCCTCGGGCCCCAAGCACCTGACAATGACGATCACTCGAGCCCAGTTCGAGAAGCTTACCGACCACCTCTTCGAGCGCTGCCGCGGGCCGGTCTTGAAAGCCCTCGAGGATGCCAAGCTCAAGCCCGCGCAAATCGACGAGGACGTTCTGGTCGGCGGCTCGACCCGCATGCCGCGCGTTCAGCAGATCGTCAAGGAAATCTTCGGCAAGGATCCTCACAAGGGAGTCAACCCTGACGAGGTCGTGGCCGTCGGCGCGGCCATCCAGGGCGCCGTGCTCACCGGCGACGTCAAGGAAGTGCTCCTGCTCGACGTCACGCCGCTTTCCCTCGGCCTGGAGACCAAGGGAGGTGTGATGACCGTGCTCGTGCCGCGGAACACCACCATCCCGACCGAGAAGAAAGAGGTCTTCACCACCGCCGAAGACAACCAGACCGCCGTCACCATCAAGGTTTACCAGGGCGAGCGTCCCATGGCCAGCGACAATCGCTCGCTGGGCGACTTTAACCTCGAAGGCATTCCCCCCGCGCGGATGGGCGTGCCGCAAATCGAGGTCACCTTCAACATCGACGCCAACGGAATTCTCAACGTTACGGCTCGTGACAAGGGAACCGGCAAGGAACAGACGATCAAGATCGAGTCGTCCGGCGGCCTGAGCAAGGACGAGATCGAGCGGATGAAGCGCGACGCCGAGTCGCACGCCAGCGACGACAAGAAGAAGCGAGAGCTCGTCGAGGCGCGGAACACGGCCGAGCAGCGCGTTTATCAGCTCGAGAAGCTCCTCGAGGAGAACAAAGACAAGCTCAGCGATTCCGACAAGTCGGCGCTCCGGGCGGCCATGGACAAGGTGAACGAGGCCAAGAACGGAGACGATCCGGCAGCCATCAACCGGGCCGTCGACGAGCTTCAGCGGGCCAGCCAGGCGATGGCCGAGCACCTTTACGCGGCCGCCGGCGCCGGCGCGGCAGGCGGTCCCGGCGCCGGCCCAGGAGCCGCACCAGGTGGCCCGGGCCCAGGCGCCGCGGCATCGCCCAACGGCGGTGGCGACGGCCAGAAGGCCGAAGACGTCATCGACGTCGAGTTCGAGGAAAAGAAGTGACAGTCATCGTCCCGACCGGGTGAGCCTTTCGACTGTCTTCCCGTTCCTTTCTTGACCTTCAGTTCCCTCCCGGGACAGGCGCGTCGCCGATCGCGAAGCCCTGTCCCGTTTCGTTGCCCCTTGAGGTGGGGAAGGTGAAATCATGGCATTCCGTTTTGATCGACTTACCCAGAAAGAGCCAGGACGCCGTGCAGGCGGCACAGGCCCTGGCGCGTGACCGCGGACATCAGCGAATCGAGCCCATGCATCTGCTGGCCGCCTTGCTCGACTCCGAGCAGCAAGTCATTCGCGACCTATTAGCCCAGCTTGGCGTCAATCCCTCCCAGGTCTTGAAGGCGGCCGGAGAAGGGTTGAACGCCTTGCCCAAGGTGAGCGGTGGCGAGCAGGCCATCGGCCCAGACTTGGATGCCGTGCTTGATAGCCGCCGCGGCCGAAGCCGACCGGATGAAGGATCAGTACGTCTCGGTCGAGCACCTTCTGCTCGGCCTGGTGAAGGTCAAGAGCAAGGCCCAGCAGTTGCTCGAAGCCCTGGGAATCAACCGAGAAGGATATCCTTCGAGCACTCCAGAAAGTGCGCGGCAATCAGACCGTGACTGATCCTAACCCGGAAGACAAGTACCAGGCACTCGAGCGCTATGGCCGTGACCTTGTCGAGCTTGCCCGCAAGCGGAAGATCGACCCGGTGATCGGCCGCGACTCCGAGATCCGGCGCGTGGTGCAAGTGCTCTCGCGCAGGACCAAGAACAATCCCGTCCTCATTGGCGAGCCCGGCGTGGGCAAGACCGCCATCGCCGAAGGACTTGCCCAGCGCATCGACAAGGGCGATGTTCCCGAGTCTCTGAAGAACCGCAAGCTGATCGCGCTGGACATGGGGGCACTCGTCGCCGGGACCAAGTTTCGGGGCGAGTTCGAAGACCGGCTCAAGGCCGTGCTCAAGGAAGTGACCGAGTCCGAGGGCCGGATCATCATGTTCATCGACGAGCTACACCTGGTGGTAGGCGCGGGCAAGGCCGAGGGGTCCATGGACGCGGCCAACTTGCTCAAGCCGGCGCTTGCCCGTGGTGAGCTGCGCTGCATCGGCGCCACCACGCTCGACGAGTACCGCGAACACATCGAAAAAGATCCGGCCCTGGAACGCCGGTTCCAGCCCGTCATGGTGGGCGAGCCCTCGATCGAAGACACCATTGCCATCCTGCGCGGCATCAAGGAACGGTACGAGGTGCACCACAAGGTGAAGATCAAGGACTCGGCGCTGGTCTCCGCAGCCAAGCTGTCGGCCCGCTACATCACCGATCGCTTCCTGCCGGATAAGGCCATCGATCTCATCGACGAGGCGGCCAGCCGGCTATCGATGGAACTCCAGTCAGTACCGACCGAGATCGACGTTCTCGAGCGCCGGTTACTCCAGCTTCAGCTCGCTGAGCGGATGCTCCAGCAGGAGGAAGAGCAGCACGCGCTGGACCGGCTGATGGAGATCGAAGGTGAAATCGCGACGGTCGAAAAACAGCTACAGGACCTGCGGACGCAGTGGGAAATCGAAAAATCGGGCCTTGGCGACATTCAAAAAGTCCGTGAGCGGCTGGAAGCCGTCAAGAATGACTACAACCGTGCCTGGGACGAGATCCGCCACATGCAGCAGCGCGGCGAGCGGCCCGAGGAGAAGCAGTTCCAGGCGTTGGCCGCACTCGATTCCGAACGCAAGTCCCTCGAAAAACGGATCGCCGAGGCCGAAGCCATCGGCGACGGCCAGCCCAAGGAAGCGCAAGCCCATCGCCTGCTCAAGCGGGAGGTTGATTCCGAAGAGATCGCCGAGGTCGTCAGCCAGTGGACTGGCATTCCGGTCTCGCGCATGCTCACGACCGAGCGCGAGAAGCTGATCAAGCTGGAAGACCAGATTCACCTCAGGATGGTCGACCAGGATGATGCCGTTCGGGCCGTCTCCGACGCGGTCAGGCGCAGCCGCGCCGGGCTTCAAGACCCGAACCGGCCGATCGGCTCGTTCCTCTTCCTGGGCCCCACCGGAGTGGGCAAGACCGAGCTGGCCAAGGCGCTGGCGGAGTTTCTCTTCGACAGCGAAACGGCCATGGTCCGGATCGACATGAGCGAATATGGAGAGCGGCATAATGTCGCCCGCCTGATCGGCGCACCGCCCGGCTATGTCGGCTACGAGGAAGGCGGCCGTCTCACCGAGGCGATCCGCCGCCGCCCGTACTCGGTTGTTCTTCTTGATGAGATCGAAAAGGCCCATCGAGACGTCTTCAACGTCTTGCTCCAGGTCCTTGATGACGGCCGGCTGACCGACGGCCAGGGGCGCACCGTCGATTTCCGCAACTCGGTCATCATCATGACCTCGAACCTCGGTTCCCAGGTCATCGCCGACCTGTCGGGAACGGACAACGAGGCCGCCATGAAGCGGGAAATCCAGAACTTGCTCCGTGGTGCGTTCCTGCCGGAATTCCTCAACCGGATCGACGAGACGATCATCTTCCATCCCCTGGGGATGGACGAGCTCAAGCAGATTGTCGAGTACCAGCTCAAGCGGCTGCAAGTACAGCTCGCCGAGGCCCAGCTTACCCTTCGCATCAGCGATGACGCCAAGGCCCGACTGGCCGAGGAAGGTTTCGACCCCGCCTACGGTGCTCGTCCGCTCAAGCGAGTCATCCAGCAACGCCTGGCCAATCCCCTGGCCACCGCGCTCTTGGAGCAGAAGATCAATCCCGGCGATGTGGTTGAGATTGATTGGAACGGCCACGAGTTCACGTTCAACCCGGCGCGATCTCAAGCCGTCCCGGCGTGAGGGCAAGATCGGCACGGCAAGAATTATCGTGGGTCGCGCCTTGTAGCTCGTCTGCCTTCGCTTGCAGGTCAAAACTTCAGAAGCCTGAAGCGCAAGCGAAGGCTGATTCGTCACCTTCGCTTGCGCTTCAGGCTCGTCGATATTCGCCGATCGGAGGCTGAAGCAACACTCGCCCCGCTCTCACGGTTCTGCGGTTTGGGCGTCCGATTTAGGCGACGCGTTGGCGCCCTTGGTGGTAGCCGCACTCGCGGTGCCAGGCTTCCTGACGGCGGCGGACGTTCTGGCGGAGCCTCGCTTCGCGACCGAATTTGACGTCCCGGCCGCGGTCGTGCCACGAAGCTCTGCTCTTGCGGCGGTAGGTCGGGGTAAGGCCTGGCTGCTGCAAATTGTTGCCGAAACCTGCCGCCTGGGATGCATTCAAACCGGCGCCCGGCTGAGGTCCCTTCTTGCCGCTCTTCTGTTGTTTCATCAGCAGTTGCTGCTGTTTCATGAACATCTGCTGCTGCCGCAGCATCATCTTCTGTTCCATGATCTGCTGATACAGCATCATGTCGCCGCCGGCCATTCGCCATTCGGGAGACCGAGTGTCATAAAGCGGTCCGAACGGGCTCTGCACAATACCGGCTCGCCGGCCTTGGGCCCGCGTGGTGCAGGGAAAAAGCGAAAGCGTGAGCAGACCCGCCAGGCAGCAAAGGCCGAGCTTTGGATTCATGGATTGTTGTCCTTGTTCCGTTCAGAGCCAGTGGAGCCCCTCAGGATCAAACCCCAATCCAAACGAAATGTGTCGAGCGGAGGAGAGCACGAACGATAATGCCGCTATTTTGCTCTCCGCCCCAACCTTTTGGTCGAGCCGTTGGCTCCCCCTCGTGACACGTTCACACGCGAGTCGAGGTCGCCTCTGATGGCTGGATACCCAGCGACGGGATGGCCGGAAAGATCCAGCCGGCCGAATCGGTCGAGCGAATTGTAATTGTACGAGGACTTGGAGGGACGGGCGGCCTGCGCCGTCCCGACTTGGGCCTGGCTTTCGTGTAATGCTGGTTCTTGAGCTTTGTCTGGCTCTTCGCGGCCTCAATCCCACGCAGCGGGCCCGACACGCCTCCGAAGCCCCCAATCCCAAGCTGTGCCTGGGCCGGGCTGGCCCACGAGGTGCTCAAAATCACGACTGCCATAAGCATGAAGAATCGTTTCATGGCCGATCCATCTTGATCATGGGAAAGGAGAAATCACGCAGCAGGAAATCCGAAGACACCCTGGCCTGCGTGGGTGTTACCTCCAGTGGCCAGTCTCCATTTTGCGGCCGGCCTGTTCGTTGTTCAAGGGTTTGCTGGCCATGAGGCATTTCGAGGTTGCTGGCTGGCGGAGCAGCGTTTTCTTTTCTCAACACCTGGAAAGGTCGTGGCGGCGTGCCGTGCTTCCCACTTCGGGGTCAGCCCTGGGGATTGACTACCCGCCCCAGAAACAAGATGCTTCCCGACTTCCTGTCGCGGATCAGGAAAAGGAAGGGATGGTCGGCGCGGAAGACGGCGGGCTCGCTCAGAACCATGGCCGCCCTCACGGCCACCGCAACCCCAGTGGCGGCGGCCGCTTCCGTCCCCTCTTCGTTCACGTCAACGAACGCCTTGTGAATCACCGCCGAGAGGTAAAGCTGCTCGTGGGTGCTCATTCCCGAGAAATCTGCCTCGTCGGGGCTGAACGCCCGCTTCATTCCCATGGCGGTCAGGAGATCACGCAGCGAAAACTGCGACGCGAGCCTGAACCGCGGCAGGAAGACCTGGACCTTCCGTTTGCGAAGGCCGGCGAGCCACCGGTCCAGCTTTTCGACAGTCGCATTTCCCTCCATGCGGGTAAGCCGTCGATCTCGTCCGGCAAGAGAACCACCGCCGTCAGATCCCCCTTGCCGTAAGGAATCTCCAGAACTTTCACTCCTTCCCCGGCCCAGTACCTCAGGTCGTCCTGCCGAGACATGAGCGGGACTGGAGTCGTCTTATCGCCGGTTACATGGAACAAGTCGTCGCGGGTCGCGCTCCTGGGAAACGGCTTTGACCAGTTGCCTTTGAAGTAAATGGCATTGGTCAGCACCAGCCGGGTGAGATTCGTGAGAACGCCTGGCGGAAGCAGGTCCTTGATCTTGCCTTCGGTCTGCTCGAGGACCCAGGTATTGATCTGCTGTCGGGCTGCGTCGGTCTGCCCCGCGAAATCGACCTGGGCGAGTTCCGCGCCGTAAGACTCGCGGGTGATCGCCAGGAATTCCGGGAGGAATTCGTAACCTTGCTGGCCCCAGAGCCGGTTGGCCAGGCTGAGCCGGCATCCGCTTGCGGCTCCGGCATCACGAAGGTTCTTGTGGAAGCTCGCGAGGGCGGCGTGGATGTTGCCACTCGTCGTGGGGAAGTGGAGAACCTTCGCCATTTCGGCGGCTGTCTCGCCGCGAGCGCCAGAGGATGTCATTGCCAGGGCAATTGACAGGCTGGCCGGCGAGAAGAAAAGGTTGCCTGGCTGGCTGGCGAGCCGGGCGTGGAGGTCGAGAGCGAACCTGTTGTTTCCCTGCACGATCTCTGAGTCAGTCATCGCTGGGCCTCCGATCGCGCTCGTGGAAATGGCTCCGAGCAAAGCTCCGCAGAGAAAGAAACGCATGGTTTGTCGCCTTTTGTTGCCTCTATGTCTTCCAGGGCAAGGTGAAGCGAAAGGTCGCGCCGGCGCCGTCCTCGCTCTCGACCGACACCTTGCCGCCATGAGCCTCAACGAAAGTCTTGACGATCGACAGTCCCAGGCCCAGTCCCCCGTCGCTCCTGGCGCCGCTTTCGTGGGACTCGAACAGGCCCTCGAGTCGTTCGGGCTCGATCCCCACACCGTTATCGCTGACCCAGCATTCGACCACGCGTTCGACCGCGTTGTCGCGCGCGCCGATGGTGACCTCGCCGCGCGGCGTGTACCGAATGGCGTTGGCGATCAGGTTCTGGACCACGCGCCTGAGCAGGCTCGCATCCGCGTAAACTACCAGCTCCTCGGGAACACGGTTGATCAGCCTGGTGCTATTGGTTCCCGCGACGGGGTGCAGGTCGTGGATGAGCCCCTCGACGAGGGGCCAGAGATCGATCTCGCGGCGCTCGAGCTTGATTCCCGCCTCGGTCTCAAGGTGCGAATTCTCTTCGATCACCTTGCCCACGAGCGCTCCGAGATGCTCGACGTTGCGCCGCAACGTCTTGATCATCTGGGCGGTGCGTCCGGTGTCGTCGTTGTCGGCGAGCTTCAGCTCCAAGACCTTGGTGGCCAGAGAGATTGCATTCAGAGGGGTTCGCAGATCATGGGCCACGAACGCAAGATATTCCTCGCGGCGTTTCTGGACTTCGAGCGCTCGCTGGGTCGCGTAGGTTTGTACGGCCAGGCCGATCGCATGGTCGAAAACTCGATTGATGATGTGAAAAGGCTTGCCTTGCAGGCTCAGGCCGTGGCTATCAGCCAGGTCGTGAATGCAGCCGCGGAGAATGTTGTACTCGGCCACGACTTCCTCGATATCGAAGCCGTCCTCCAGCCGCTGGAGGCCATGGATCGGCGGGCTGCCTTCGAGCAGCGCTTCGGGTATGGTCTCGGTGGACCTTGATTCGAGCGCACTCGGCCAGCTCGTCAAGCAAACCCGGTACGTGGTCATTCAGCTTAGGTGTGTCGAGCTTGCAGGCGGAAGGGAGTAGCCTGACATGCTCTCGCCAGCGCGAGAGCAAGGAGTCGCGCTTCTGCTTGATGAGTGTCGCCAGCCGATCGAGAGGGTTGGTGGTCATAACGACTCGGGAAGAGAAACGTGAGAAGAATCTTGAGCCGTGGCCGTCAAGAGCGGAGGCGCACTGTCGTCCGTTCCGTAGCTCCATTCATAGCAAGGCGGGTGGCATTTTGGCAACCGACGTGGAAACTCGTGGCTTCACGTGACCAGAACGGTCCTCGAGCCGGGGCCGCCGCCGAGAGCTTCGCCAGCGCAGAGACACGAGCTCGTCTGCACGCACGGACCGTCGGCAATGGTGGTTGCGGATTCAGTCTCCGGCCATCGCGAATCGCTTTCGGCCCCGGAAGGCCGGCTTGAAGTCGGCCTTGTCAATCTGGTAGCGGCGAAGCTTCTCGCTGATACTGCGACGTGATAGGCCGCAATGCAGGCGCAGCGGTCAATCCGGCCGCGGTACTTCTCGAGCACGCGAATGAGGTAAGCGGCGCTCGATGCGCTGAGTGAATTCGTCGGTGAGCTCCAGCAAAGGACGGCAGTGATCAAAATCGAGACTGAAGGGTTCTTCGCGAAGCGGCACGATCTGGGAGGGTAGGTTTTCGGGTTCGATGACAGGGCCGGGCGTGGTGACCACGATCTGCTCGATCACGTGCTCGAGCTCGCGGACGTTGCCGGGCCAGTCGTAGCGGATGAGTCGAGACAGGGTCTCCCGAGCGACCCGCTTGGCTGGCAAGCCGCGCTCCACCAGTTTCTCCAAGAAATGATTGAGCAGGAGCGGCACGTCGTCGAGCCGTTCACGCAGGGGCGGCAGGTCGATGGACACCACATTGAGCCGATAGTAGAGGTCTTCACGAAACCGATGAGCCGCCACGGCTTCGGCAAGGTTGCGATTCGTGGCCGCGATCACGCGACAGTCAGTTTCGATCGGCTCGGTGCCCCCGACGCGCTCGAAGCGGGCTTCCTGCAAGACACGGAGCAGCTTGGCCTGCATGCCGAAGGGAAGCTCTCCGATCTCGTCGAGCAGCAGCGTACCGCCGCTGGCCTGCTCGAAGCGGCCCTTGCGCTGCCGGTCGGCGCCGGTGAACGCACCCCGTTCGTGGCCGAAAAGCTCGCTTTCCAGAATGTGTTCCGGAAGCGCCGCACAGTTCACCTCGACCAGCGGTCCCGTGCGGGTCACGTCGCTGTGATGGATCGCCTGAGCCACCAGCTCCTTACCGGTTCCGGTCTCGCCGGTAACCATCACCGTGCAGGCTGACGAGGCCACGCGCTCGACCCGGGCGAAAACCTCCATCATCCGCCGGCTTCGCCCCAGCAAGTTGTGATAAGAGTTGCGCCGGCGGAGGCGGTTGCGAAGGTCGGTAACCTCATCGATGAGCTTCCGGTCTTCGAGCGCCTGGTTGACCAGGAGCTCCAGACGGTCGGAGTCGATGGGCTTCTGGATGAAGTCATGGGCGCCCAGCTTCATCGCCTCGACGGCCGATTCCACCGTGGCAAAGGCCGTCATCACGATCACCGTGACCGGCAGGTCGCGGTTTCGAATCTCGCGGATCAGGTCGAGCCCGTCGATTCCGGGTAATCGCAAGTCGGTGAGAACCAACGAGAACGGCCGTTCGACCAGCCACTCCAGCGCGGTCGTGCCGTCGTGCGCCACGGAGACCTGGCGGTCGGGTGAAGCGAGAAGCTGCGTGAGTTGCTGGCCGATCAGCTCGCTGTCGTCCACCACAAGGATGCGTCGATCCATGGCGCCCTCATCCGAGTTGAGGCCGGTGGTAACGATACTGGGGACGGGCCAGGACAAAGGCCCACGCCAGTTCAAGTCAATGCACCGATTCCGTTGCAAAAGTCCATTTTTCTCAACGACTCAGCCTACGGATATTTCGCCCCCTGTCAAGATCGATCAGCTTGACTGGAATGATCAAGTGTCGATTTTCCCCACGTTGAAAGGGACGCTTCAGTCCGATTGATGCGATCTCCAAGCTTGACGATGGAATTCGACCTCCAGACATAGATGCATCCAACAAGTTGGACCGCCGCCTTACTGGGAGAGTCGGCGATGGTGAATCCATGGTAAAGTGGCCTGCCGATTACGATCGCGACCTGACAGTTTTCATCGAGGAGCTCCAGCATGATTCGTATCGCCCTCGTCTTATCTCTCCTCGTGCTCGGAGTTTCGGCCTTGGCCCAGGAGCCGACGAGCGTCGTCGCGACGACGTATTACCGTACGTTTTCGCATGCCCACCCAGTTCTGAAACGGATCAAGCCCGGCGAGGTGGTGGCGACGAAAGACGATTGACTCGGCGGGGCTCGACGAGAAGGGCGTGAAGCGGTCGGAGCCGTTCAATCCGCTGACCGGGCCGTTCTTCGTCGAGGGAGCCGAGCCGGGTGACGCGCTCGTCGTGCGCCTGAAGAAAGTGCGTCTGAATCGCGACTGGGGCTGGTCTGGCTTCCGGCTTGGCCTCTTCTCGCTGACGCCCGAGGTCGTCGAGCACGTTTACCCGAACAACGTCCACCCTGACCTCGTCATCAAAGGGCGCTCGACGATCGTGCCCTGGGACCTCGACCTCAAGGCGAACACCGTCCGGCTGCGGACGCCCAAGAGCCAGGTTCATCCCCTGGAGTTTCCCGCCAGGCCGATGCTCGGTTGCATCGGCGTGGCGCCGGCGGGTGACTTCGCGCCGACTTCGGGACCGTCGGGACCCTATGGCGGCAACCTCGACTACAACAAGATCGGCGAGGGTGCAACCGTGTACCTGCCGGTCTATCACCCTGGCGGCTTGCTGTTCGTGGGCGATGGCCACGCCTTGCAGGCCGACGGCGAGCCCACGGGAACGGGAATCGAGACGTCAATGGACGTGGAGTTCGCTGTCGAACTGAAGAAAGAGGCGAAGCTGGCCGGTCCCCGCGTCGAGACAGCCGACGAGGTGATCAGCATCGGCTCGCAGCCCGAATTCGCCAGCGCCCTCGATAACGGCCTCAAAATGGCCACGAGCGACATGGCTGACTGGCTGGTCAAGGACTACGGGATGGAACCCTGGGCCGCGCACCTGCTGATTGGCTATCAAGGGCGGTACGACGTGGTCACGGTCGCCGGCTCGATGGCCCTTTGCCTGCCCAAGAACCGATTGCCAAAGAAGGTCGAAGCCGCTGCCACGAAGCCTTGATCAGGCATGGTCAAGAGGCCCGTTCACTGGTCGCCTGGGGTTGTCTCATCCCGGCTCCTGCTTGATCATTCCCTTACAATTCTCCAGTGAGGGAAGGTTTCACTGGAGCCAGGTCATGCGATATCTGCTGGGAGCCAAGGTTCGACCGGGAGCGAACGCCGACTTGCTGCGGGCTCTGGAAGACGGGCGATTCGGCGAGGGCTTCCCCTACGGCGACCTGGGCGAAATGCTCTGCGCGGGAAGGGTGGACGAGTCCGGAGTGATCCGGTGGGTCGAGGTCTGCTATTGCCGGGAGTACTACGGCGTGGCGATGCACGAGGAGTTGCCCTACCTTGAGGAGTACCTGACCGATATCGAGGTGGCCGACGCTCGCAGCCCCCGGTACTGCAAGGGCTACCCGGAATGCAATGACTGCGACTGCACCCGGAAGATCTGCTTCGACGGCGAGCCGCTCCTGAACCACCTCCGTCGTACCACCGACTCGCCGTTCGATCTGAACTCCGGCACAGGGAAGCCCCCACGCTGGCAGGGCTGGCGTGGTCAGGTCGGTCCTGAGGAGGCCCGAAGAAACCGTCTGGGCGAGAGCGAGTGAATAACGGACCAGATCGCATTGCCGTGCTGGATCAGCCGATTCCCACGAAGGTCCTTGCGGGAGGAGTAAGACCAAGAGGAGGATTATGATTAGGAACATGACTCACGTTTAAGGCGAGACGTGGAAGGGCTACACGTACCAAACATCCTCACCTATTCTCATGCTCTTAATCATCTTCCTGGAGGGCCTTCCAGCGGTGATAGGTGGCGGGGCCGATCCCGGCCTTGCGGCAGGCCTGGTTGATGTTCAAGCCGGCGTCGAGGTCGGTTTGGAAGTCGCGGGAGATGGCTGCGATCTGGTCCGGTCTGGGTCGTTTTCGTATGGGTCGCTCCCTGGCTCCCTGTCAGTTGTACGATTCCCATTAAGACTGGACCAAGTTTTGGGGGTGCAGGCCAGATCGCCGCATGCGTTTCCCTATGTCCATTGACTGCGACCAATCATATTCATCGTGAGACCGCAGCCCTGCGAGGCCTCGGACGGTAGTTCGCAGACCTGTACAGTTCGGGCCGTTCCGTCTTGAGCCATTTGAGGTAGGTTGTGGCGGCCCGGAAACGTCCGGCTTTCCGCTCGGCCGAAGTGAGGGCGTCGAGCGGCATCGAGAACGTACCGCCGGAGGTGTAAGCGCCTTCCCTACAGTCATACGCGTCAAAATCCTCGAGGCTTTTGCCACTCAGCGCCTTCAACCCGACGTTGCCGAGGTTGCGCCAAGCATACGCCTCGTCCGAGACAGCGTCGATGAGTACCGGCAGAACGTCGGCCTTGCCGTGTCGGGCCAGTGCCTCCGCAAGAGTAAAGCGAATGGGATCCCTCTTTTCGTTCGCCCTTTCGAGCGCGGCCCGGAGAGCCGGCTCGGCCTGTTGAGCCCTAAGCTCGCCCAGCGACGCGGCGCTATAATAGCGTATCCCTGGGTTTTCATCGAGCATGCCATGCCGGATCGAGCGCATCGGCCGTCCGCTCGTCGTCAGCAAACGACTGTGTGAGCAGCTCATAGCACGAACGCCGGACATGTGGCTCGCTATGTCCCCGAGCGGCTTTCGTGAGCTTCGGAACGACATCCGGGCCCAGAGAGACCGCGCCTCGCGGGCTTCGAGTTCGGCCGGCCTGTCGGTTCGGCTTGCGGCCTCGACGAATCGGTCGAAGGCCGACTGCACCCTGTCTACGGCTGGTGTGACGGCGTCCTCTGCTCCGGACATCGCGGAGAAGGCCAACCCCCAGAACAGGGCCGCGAGAAGGTTGGACGATCTCATGCCACTGCCTCGAAAGTGGTTGGGGCGGTTTGGATCATGCTACGAGATACTTGGAATCGAAAGTCTCGTCAACCTCGGCTTGGGAGGCCAGTGCGAGTTCCGGAGCCTCGCTCTCTATCGAGAGGGAAAGTCCACCCTGCGAGGGATGGCGATAACGAAAGAGGAGGATAAGGGGAGCAACTCGTTTTAAGCCGGCTCGGACCACACGCTCTCCCGGCCACGTTGGCGGTCGCGGAAACCGTGGAATTGAGTCACGTCCCCTTTCCCGCCCGAGTCGCGTCCCCTTTCCCGCCCGCAGCGAATTCAGAGAGCGTCAAAGGGCCGAGAAGGGGAAGATCTGTCTCTTGTCTACAGCGTCCAATCTTCCGTGACAAGACCGGGGACCCTGGCGAAATCGCTGACATTTCGAGTGACCACCACCATGCTTCGCGACAGGGCAATCGAGGCGATCCGCAAGTCCATCGTGGAGACCCGAATTCGTTGTGCTCGTAAAGAGTCAAACACCTGAGCGGCTGCTGTGTCGAAGGGCAGGACTGGTGCCGTTGTGAATACGTCGATGATCTGTCCGATCAGGGTGTAACCACGGACCACATCGCTGGAACTGCGAGCCCGTCCGATGTAACTGTGAGCTCCGAGCATCTGTTCGTGAAAGCTGATGACACTGAATGCCAGATCAGCCGCTCGTTGCGAAATACGAGGGCCGAGCGCAGCGTACTCCGGTCCAGAGCGAAGCTGGATGATGCTGATATGATCGGTATCGAGGAGATACTTCACTGCCTATCGTCACCTTCCTCGCTGGGACGGTCGGCTGAGCGGATGGCGCAACCCAGCTCGAGGACCTCGCGGAAAGCTTCCTTGTCGGTCACCGAGCCAGTGACCTTCTGCAGCCAGTCCGCCGAAGGAGAAGTGATGGTGAGTAGAGAGCGAAGTTCTACGAGTTCACGCTCGACGGCAGCCAATCGATGCTCGAGGGTCGCCATGGAGCTATTCACGTCCATCTTTTTACACTCCTGTTCATTCAGTGAATCCTACTCGATTAAGCCACTTGACGCAAACCTCACAAGCGGACGAGACAGGCGTGATTGATGTTTAAAGGGGGGATGCCGTGAGCCAATCCGTGTCGGAAGCATACCGGCCAACCGGCCGTAAACCCGTACTCCGACTCCGCCTGAGCGCCCCTTGGCGGCGCCACTTTCGTCCCGATCAAGCTTCGGCGAGTTCCGCCAGGCCCTCACGGACCTCGTCGACATCCGGACGAGAGACCTGTCTTAAGACCCGGCCATCCTTCATGAACACCAGCGTCGGCCAGAGCTTGACCCGGAACGATCTGCCCAGCGGCTGCCCCGGTCCATCCTCGATCTTGATGTGACAGACTGCGGGGTAGTCTTCGAGCAGCCGGTTCAATTTGGGAGCGAGGCTCTGGCAATGCCCGCACCAGCTTGCGCCGAACTCCAGGAGGACCGGCCCTTCCATCCGGTCGATCTGGTCACGACTGGGCTCTCGACCTGAGGCTTCACTCGCTTGCATGTTTGGCACCTCTCCACCACGATGTTAATCGGCAACTGGGGAACAGGTGCAAGATCGATGCCCAATCCATGCCCAGGGGCAGCTCTGGAAGACCGCATGTCTCGGCAGACGATTCGCCTCGTCGGGCCGGGTGCAACCCTCCTCACGCCCGCCAGGGCCGGTCGCGGACCTTGGCGTGGCGCAGGGCTTTGACAGCGTGATCGACGTCGGTGGCGACCTGGAAATCGAACATGCCGGCGATGACGAAATCGGCCCCGCGCTTGAACGCGAAGTTGAAGCCGACCTCTGGCCGGATCGCGCCCGCGGCCATCACCTTGAAGGCCACCCAGGGCTTGGCGACCGACTTCATGAACGCCTCGGTCCGCTCGGGGTCAATGCAGAACATGTTGTCGTTGTAGCCATCGTGGTCCTGGCCCCGGGGGCCGTACCAGCACCACTCCTCGCGACGCTCCTTGGGCGTGGCCGACCAGTAGTTGTCTGGGTGGAACGTCTTGACATAATAGTCCGGCTCGAGCCCGTGCTTTTCGCTGGCGATCGGGGTCTCGAGCGAGTGGCTGCCGATCCCGGCCGGGACGCCGGCCGCCTTGATCAGCTCCATGGCGTGCCCGAGAGTCTTGAGGTCGCCACCTCTGACCAGGCGATCGGTCACCTCGCCGTGGGTGTACAGCGCATCGGCCCCGCGTCCGACAAGATCCTTGATCTCCTCGCGAGTCTGGGCCTCGTCGGGATTCGGGATGGATGCAGATCATCGTCTGGATCTTGCTGCCTTGCTCCTTGCGATACTTCTCGACCACGCCGAAGCACGCCGGGTTGACCTGAACCATCGTCACGCCCGATCGCTCGGCCAGGCTCAGGGTCTCGAAAACCTTGGACTCCGTGTTATACGCGCGGAGGAGGCTGGAGACGTACATCAGGTCGCGGCTGTGGGCCCACCCGCCGATGAGGTTGCCGCCCAGGATCAGGCGGCTGACCTTCAGGCCGCGAATCTGGCCGCGGGCAAGCGACTCGCCCTTGTAAGCGGGGGCTGCGGGCGTGGTGGGGGCGGTCGCCTTCTTGTAACCAGGGGTGCCGGGTACGGTGGCGCCGCCGTCGAGCGCGGCGCCCAGAATCTTCTCCTCCAGGCTCAGGAACGCTCCCGCGCCTGCGGTTCCCGCGAGGGCCGAGTTGATGAAGTGCCGTCGGTCAGTCCGTGCCGCCATGGGAAGAAGCTCCCTTCCTGCGGGTTGAGCAACAATAAAAAAAGCCCTGTTCAGCGCCAACCGCGTGACAGGGCCATCTGGACCGTATTCCCTCACCCCTTCGCGAGAAGAGGGATCTATGGTTTGAGTATTCACCAGAGCATCAGAAATGTCAATGGCCTGTTGAAGGCGAGGAATGGCCGATCTCTCCGCTGGCAGGCTCGGTCACGGGACTTCTGGAATGAGACTGAGTGGTCGATTACGCTTGAGGCGGTCAAGGCCGTTACCCTCACGTCTGATGCGAGACTGAGGACGAGAGCAGGTCTTTCCCCGATTCCGTTGCGGAGCTTGTCTGGCCATTACGATCTAGCAGCAAGGTCGGAGACTCGAACGCGATGCCGAGCCGTTCGGTCAGGCGGAGGATATCCAGGATCAGGCAGTCGCGCGCGATGAGTTCGGCATGACCGTCGGTGACCTCGAAGAAGACCTGGATCAGGATCTGGATTCCCGAGCTGCCCAGATCGCTCACAGCGACCTCGTATTTCTGCTGGCGGATCTGGGGGTGGTTGCGAATCAGGTCGAGAACTCCTTCACGGAACTGCTCCAGGACGCTGGGAGGCGTGCCGTGGGCGACTTCGAACTGGGTCCGGAAGCGGCGGAAGCGGCGGGCACCGAAGTTGGTCACGTGCGAGGTGGTCAGGTCGGAGTTGGGAACCGTGAGCAATGAATCATCGAGCCCGCGGAGCCGCGTGTTACGCAGGCCCACGGACTCGACAACGCCCTCGTTGGCGCCGATCTTCACCAGGTCTCCCACCCGGAACGTGTGGTCGGCAATCAGCATGATCGAACCGAAGAAATTCTTGAGCGTGTCCTGGGCTGCCAGGGCAATGGCCAGACCGCCGATCCCGAGCCCGGCAAGAACAGTGCCGACATCGAAATTGAACAGCCTCAGCAGCGCGGACAGCCCCATCACGACCACCACGATCTTGAGTACCAGCGAGATCACCGGGAACCCCATCGAAGCCCGGGTGTACTCGCTCGGATTGGTCGCGGCCGGTCCGGCGACCAGCCGCAGCAAGGGGTCGATCAGGCGAAAGAGTGCGAACGTCGTCGCGATCAGGAGGGCCGGAATGAGCACTGACAGGATCATCCCTGCCATCTCCGTGCGAAAGTCAAGCATCGTCACACCGCGCTCGAGGATCCAAAGTACGGCCAGCCAGCCCAGTGGTCGGATCCGAGAGGCGACCGCCGACTCCTCTACCGAGGCGTGTCGCCAGCGCACCAGCGCGAGAGCCGAGCCGCGACAACGGCCAGACGACGATCCGGTCAATGGGAATGACCAGCAGGGCGAGCAGAATCAACCCGAGAACCTGATACAAGGCAAGCGGATGGTTGGCCATCAGCTCGACCTGGCCCCGGAGCCAGCCCGGCACTCGCTTGCGAAGCCACAACCCCGGCGCCTCTCGGAACTCCAGTCCGTCAGCCGACCTGCCTTGAGCCTGCAGCTCAGGAAGAATAGGCTCTCCTTCGAAGGCGTCATAAAGCCGGTCGATCGAGCGAACGGTGGCCCGGTTGAAGAGCCACTGGCCCTTGCGCTCGCCGGTGGCCTTGCGCTCGCCGACGATCCGTCCCTCCTTGTGCAAGAGCGCCTCCAGGGGCAGGCCCGCCGATGTGTCGGGCAGGTCCTGGAAGATCACGAAGACCGTTCGATCAAGCACCTCCTTGAGCTTCACGGCCAGTACCCGCCCCAGCACATGCCGGGCGGGGTCGGGAACGTCGGTCAAATCCAGACACCTGGCGGCCTGGTCGAGGTCTCGCTTCTTGAACGCATCGGCAAATGTATGAACCATCGCATAGGGAGACCGGAAGTCGGCCGGGACATCGCCGATCTCTTTACCCTGTCCGGCCGCCAGTGCTCGCTGCCAGAGCGCCAGCCGCATTCGCGGCAGGTCCTTGAGGGTCTGGGAGTCGAACAACCAGCGGCCATCGGCCATCCGCCGAAGACCGAGCTTGATCTCCTTGCTCTCGGTGATCGTGCACTCCGCCCGGTCGACTTCGTCCGGGATCACCGTCGTCGGCATGTTGATCGATCGGAGAATGAACTCGAGCTCGAATGCATAACGGCCGTGATGCCGCGCGGGAAGGCCGGAGAGATCGAGACATGCGGTGGCCTCGTCGATCTTGGGCGGGTCATCCTCCGCCAGGTTCATGGCGATGAGGAAGGTTCTCGCGGTTGCTCTTGGCGAGCTGTAACGAGGATCGACGGAACCGCGCGGCGCGGTCGCCGTGGAAGCCGGCGATTCATCCGTCTTGGTTTTCGTTTCAACCTGCTGCACCGCGAAGGATTGAGACGCCGCAAGCAGAATGACACCCGCCAGCACGTCGATCACGGCACTCGTCGCGAACAGCCTTTTCAAGATCACTCCTCTGCATGACGGCTCAAGCGCGTGACTTCGGACTCAACGACCGGGCGTGACGCAGCCGCGAAGCTGGATGTCGACCGAGCAGATGTGATTCTGAATCCATTCGCCGAGCGTCTGCTCGACCTTGATGAGATCCACGATCGTCAGCTTGTTGTCCTTGATGTGGCCTCTCAGCCGGGCGATCTCCTGCCTGAGGAAATTGTGTGCGGCAAGGTTCGAGGCCGCGGCAGGACATTGATACTGACGCATGCAGATTTCTTCGCACGTGAAATGCGTCTCCGTGTAATCGGCCAGAAACCCGAGCAGCCGAATCGCGGTGGCATGGCCCTTGCCATGAGCCATGGCCTCGTGAAAGTCGTTGAAGTGACGGATCAGCTCCTGATGCTGTTCGTCCACTTCGTGAACGCCGGTCGCCATTCGTTCCGGATTCCAGATGATGGCCATGGCGCGTGTCTCCTGATTCGTCGAGAACGGCCTTTCTCACGCCCTAATCTACGCCATCCCGCGTAGTGCCGCCAGAGGCGCCCGAGCGGGTTGACCTGTCCACTGGATCGTTAGCGTGATTGATGGAAGACGTTTTCCGTCCGCAGATGGCGCAGATGGACACAGATCAAAGGCGGTGGGCGGCAAGCTGTAAGCGGATTGCTGCTTCCGGCGCTTCCGCAAGCCCTCGTGGCTCAGCAGAAGGCAGTTTTTGCGCATGGATTTTATAATGGGATTACCCTCACTCTTGCGATGCGTTAGACTTGTTTCCTATGGTTAAGCTCTCAATCCCGAATCGAGGCGACGACAATGGGTAAAGGCAACAACTCACGAAGTAAGGAAAAGAAGAAGCCCAAGAAGGCTGCAGCACCGAAGGCGGTTCCGGTAAAGCCTGCTTCACCGCCCAAGAAGCCGTGACGACGGATCGCGTTTGGGGTACGATGTTCGACGCAGGGGTGGAGTAGCAGGCAACTCGTCGGGCTAAACCCCCGGAGCCGTGGGTGCGAATCCCACTCCCTGCGCCACCTTACCCACCTCTGCACGCGTCGTCGACGCAGCCCGCATACCCGGCACTCTGGCACCAGCCGGCCGCCATGGAGGAAGCCTCCCGCCGCGATTCCCACCGAGCGTGGACCCCGGCAGCGCCCCAAAGCCCGCATGCACGATGTCAGCCCCCTTACAAAGACCTCGTCCACGGGAACGAATCACCATCAGCCCAATTGCCAAGGAGCCGGGGTTGGTCCCCTACTCCAAGTAAGGTGCATTTCAGATCTGCCCATGACGATAATCCGCGTCGGTCCAATCACGCGAGGGGCCGACCGGTAATACCCCTCACCGCCCCTGCTGCGCATCAAGCAACGGCAGGGACGGGTTGTAGGTTGGCTTGCCGACGTTCTGGGTGTCGAAGTTGGAAGGCACGCTCGAGGTAATGAGTCCTG
Source organism: uncultured Planctomycetaceae bacterium (assembly GCA_963813575.1). Classification (GTDB taxonomy): domain Bacteria; phylum Planctomycetota; class Planctomycetia; order Isosphaerales; family Isosphaeraceae; genus Aquisphaera. Next base: position 48,073 of record CAWFAF010000015.1, on the reverse strand, counting down.
TCTTGGCATTCAGGCTGATAAGGCTGACGTCGCCTTTCAACTCGCGTCCCTGCGTGTTAGGGGCAAGACCTTGAGGTAAGGGAAGCTGGGGGTAAGACCCGATGGCCGGATCGAAAAGGTCGCCCCGATCGGCGATCCAGAAGTGAAGGAACGAGTCGGCCATGCCGAAGCAGGCTGGGGACGAGTAAATGGTGGTCGGCACAAGCTGGCCCGTGGGGGAGAGCATGATATCGACATAGCCGGTGTGGCAATCGACAGGAAGGCGAGATCGCTCCTTGGTTGTGCTCCAGGTCGTGAGGTCGATCACAACGCTCGAGGGAAGCGCCACCGTCTGGGCACTAGCGGCGGGCATGGGTCGCCGGATGATCGTGTAGGCCTGGTCGATTGCCCCCACATTGGCCTGTGCGCCCACCAGGAGCTCGTCTTCCCATTCCCCGAGGTCGTCGATCGTTCCGTCCATGTTATTGTCGATCCCGTCAAACCCTTCGTCGATCAGGCCGTTGCCGTTGTCATCGCGTCCGTTGACCAGAAAGAGAAACTCGATTTCGACGATCGTGCTTTGGGGGGAAACAATCTTGAGCGGTGACTTCGTGCCGGGGAAGTCGATTCCCGGACTTCCGCAATTGACGAACATCTCCGGGTTGAACTGGGTCATGGGTCCGACCACCGTGTACAAGGTGCCGCTGTCTCCGAACCGAAGCTTGTCACCGATCCGGATGTTCCAGAACCAGGACGTGGGCGAATTGGGAAGTCCCGTATCCATGTCGAACGGGGATTCCTCGACCATGATGACGCTCGACGGGTAGGGATACGTGTACATTGGCTGCATGGGATAAGGCGGGGGGAATCCAGGGAACAAACCGGGCAGCAGCATAGCCGATGGTGACCTTTCCCTCCGTGTAGTCCGGCGCCTGTTCGAGGGGAATGATCCTGTTCGCGGCCAGAACTGACGTGGGATCGATCTCGCCGCTGGCCAGCCGCCTGGGCGGCAGCGACTCATCCGGGATCAGCCGGATACCACAAGCGACATTACGATTGATCGCCGCGTCATGCGCCCGACGAGGGCGCCCTGGACGAGCCTCGCGGCCTCCTGGTTGGCGAGCGAGCCCCAGCGCAAGGCAGGAGCGACGAGAACAGTCACGATCGTGATGATGGTCAGGACGACCAGCAGCTCGATGAGCGTAAACCCCTTGAGGACGACGCGCCATCGAGTATCACGCAGTTGGCGGTAGAGCATTCCTGACCCCCTTGGTCCTCATGCTCCATGGGAACGGCACTGCGCACTGCGGAGGCGGGTGCGGCGTCCGTCCGTTGGAAGCATAGAACAGGGAGCTCAGCACGGAGAATCGCCGGTCAGGATCGCCGCGTCGATCAGGAATCCGTGAATGACCGGCTCGTCCTGCACCTCGGACTTTTGTGGACTTCATTTAGGCAAAAAAACCCGCCGGAGCCGCGCCTGGAGGGGCGGCTGTCGGCGGGTTCTCATGAATCCCGGTCGTCTGTCTATGCTTTTACCTTAGCCTGGTGAATTACTGGGCGAACTCGTCCTGGCTCACGGGCAGCTGCTTCAGACCGCCGACTAACCCTGGTTGCACGGCGGGGGCAGCTTGCTGCCGGCCGAGGTGCACCAGCTTGGCGAAGACGGTGCCGCTGATGTTAGTTCCTGAGGTAATGCACGGACCCATCGCACATCACGACATTGAATCCGCCCGGATGACCACTAGTGATGTACGGGAACGCTCCCTTGAGGTCAGGTCGCACCGTAGCCGATGTTTTCGAAGTTCCCATGAGTGTTGGCGAAGTCCCACGCCGACCATCAATCTGCGCCCCGATCCGCCGTTGCGGCGGGTGGGCCAAGCTGGCTGGTGAAGCAGGCTCCCGTACCCGCTCCAGTCGCCGCAAACGTTGTCCGAGGCCATGAACGAGGTGAAGTTGGGGTGTGGGCACGCCCAGTTCGTCTCGAAGCCGGGAGGCACCGGAAGACTCGCTGCCGCTGCGAGTATCCGGCGAGGTGCTCTCGCTGAGCAGGATTGTGGTGCTCAGACCATCGATGATGCTGCTGAGAGTCGTGGTGATCGACCAGGCGTACTTGTCGACTAGCGCCGCTTCCCGCCGATGGCATAGCGTCGGGACCGTCGCGCCCGGGAACATGACGCCCAGCTTCTGCCTAGACCCTGAACTAGGCTATCCAGCCGGGGTTGCCTGGCAACACTGGTCCCGGACCACGGATTCGGGGCCGATTGTGCCGCATCCGTCCCGTGCCGGTCCAGCCGATCGGGTAGCGCGGGGAACCGCGAGAAGCCTCCGTTGACCACGTAGCTCAGATTCCCCTGGTTGGTCTGGGCATTGAGGTCGTCGGGGCATTTGAGGATGGCCAGCGACGTCCGGCCCACGGTGAGGTTGGCGCGTCTCCGCTACGTCGGGCTCCGATGACCGACCCGGGCTGGGGATAGGGTAGGGCTGGTTCAGGTCCCAGGCATTGGGCATGTCCTGCTGATCGAGGTACGGCCAGGATGTCAACGACCCAGCTCCGCCCGCAGGAGGCAATGTTCGCAGTCGGCCGGATTCACGACCGCGGCATCGCGATGGACGACGTGGTTGGGTCTTGCCGGGTTGACCGGCGGTCGGGTCCTCGAAGAACATTCCCGAATTCGGGAAAGAGTTCTTCGTGGTGGAGAATTGCGCCAGGGCCAGGCCGATGTTCTTCAGATTGTTCTGGCACTGGGCGCGACGGCCGGCCTCACGGGCCGAGTTGATGGCGGGAAGCAGCAGTCCCACGAGGACTCCGATGATGCTGATCACCACCAGCAATTCGATGAGCGTGAAAGCTCGACGAAAACGACGACGGGAAATCATGAGCGGTCCTTTCGTGAATTTGACGACGGGGTCAATCTCATAGTATCCGGGTATCAACATCCTGGACAATACCTATCAGGTCATCAGGTTGCCTTCACCGCAGCCCTCGAACGGCTCCGGCCAAGGCGATCAAGAACCAGAACGGACATCGGTGTCAGAAGCCTTTTCAGACAGAGGCTTGATGCCGGGCTCCGACCCCACTTGTTTCAAGCCATCGGACCAGTTCCTCCTTTGATGCGAGCGTTCCTGAGAGCGTGTCATGATCACTGAATGTTCTGACGGTAAAGAACTGCGTCGCGATAGTTGCCGGGATTGGATGGATCGAAGCCTGTCAATTTCGAACGGTCCACGATGAAAAACGCTCGGTAGCGAGTTCTCTGGCCGCCGGGGAGACCGACCTCCTGACCTAGCTGATCGTAGGCTAAGCCGGGGTTGGCGGTGAAGGCGAGTGACGGGTCTCCCTGTCTGGTGACCCGGAAGAAACCGACCGTGATCCAGACCGCATACTGGTGAGTACGGACCGTGGTCAGATTCATGACACGTTGGAGCATTTCGGTTCGGTAGTAAGGATGCTGGCCGCCATCAGTCGCGCCGCCGGCCCCGAGGTAGGGATTGACTGTGGCCGGTGGAAGCGGCACGGGGGAAACCAGGTTTACGGTGTTGTACGTCGTGCCGCCGAGGGACCCGGTCGTTGTCGCTGTCGGGCGGGGTTGGCGGCAGGCGCCGAAGCGACTTGGGTATTGATATAGGGATCGCCGGTCTCGCTTGCGTTGCTCGTTAGGCGGGGCCCGGCATAGAAATCGGGGTTCTGGAATAACCGGCGAGTCAGGGATGGCCGGTGGCCCGATAAATGGCGGTGTGGCGGTGGAAGACCGGTACAGTGGAACCGCGGTCTGATACCCGGGATAAAGGTTCGGGTTCCTCACGCCCGGGATCTTGCGTGTATGGTGCAGCGGACTGCACGGGTTGTGAATAGGCTGACGGACGGAGGGCCGCAGGGCGCATTACCGTGAAGTCAATGTCCGGGAACGACAGAGACCGGAAGGGCCGGTCCGACGCCACGGCCAGATTTGCGGGCGTCACCGTCTTATTGGGCGTCCCGGTCGGGCCGGAACCATAAGCGAACAGGAAACCCGATCCGCCATGCCGCACCTTCAGGAACTGGGCGAAGGCCGCCTTGACAAGCGGTGCGGTACCTGCGGCTGACAGTGTCGTTTGGCAGGTAAACATGGCCCTGGTGGCCGATCTCGTACGAGGTCAGCGGCATTCCGTTCGCGTCAACCGACGTGACAACCCTTGGCAACTGGTTCGGAGGCAGGGGGACCGCATGCACGCCACCGATCGGCATCGGCGTGAAATTGAGCAGTTGCTGATTGAAATTCGTCAGGTCCTGCTGACCCAGCAGACCCAGCAGAACCTCCTCGTCCATGATCAGGTTGAGGTTCAATAGCCCTGGCTTGAAGTCCTGCCGTGCCCAGTCGTAGTTGGTTCCCTGAGCGAGCGGCGCGTACGAGCCGTCGGCCTGGCTGGGGACTTCCAAGAACTCGAACATCTTGAACCAGCCGGCGCCCGATCCGGTCGCCGTAAAGGGGAGTCGTCCCGCTAGTGCGGCTGCGGTGTAGAAGAAATTGTCGACCAGGTAGGGGAACGTGTGGGGCGTGCCGGCTGTGAACAGCATCGCCGCATTGGTGCCTGCTACCGGAGTGTGACAGCGACGGGCCGTTGTTGTGGGTGGTACGTTCGGCGGATTGAACGGGAGGCCGTACGAAGGCTGCGACTTCCGCGAACTGCTTGGTGAACAGCCCCGGCGGGCAGCCCGGCACCAGAGCAGCTCGGCCACGCTCGTGAAGTCGCGGTCGTGGAACGGGAAATAATCCCATGCCGGGTCGGCCTGGTTGTTGGCCAGCGTCAGGGTGTGGTAGATCGGTCCTTGGTGATCGGGTTGCCGTTGTACTGGCCGAAGTCCGTGGAGTTGACGTCAAGGGCACTGCCGTCTGCTCGCTGAAGCCGTAGCGGGTGTCGAGGCTGGTGCCCCCTGATCGTCGGCGAGACGGCGTGGCCGCCTCGATAAGGCTGCGTCCGCTGCGTGGAGTAGAGAAAACTCGTGCCCGGCCTTGGTGACTTTGCCCATGGTGTCGCCGGTCCCGCCGCCCTCAATCAGTAGAGAACCTCATGGAGTCGACGACGACCATGGGATTGGCTTGGGGGTTCGTCGGGTCGGGCGTGTGAAACGGATTGGCCGGCCGGCGGAGGCAAATCCAGTAGTTCCCCTGCGGCCCGTCCCAGGGGTGAGCATCCTCTGCCGGTTGGGAGTCATACTTGGGTTGGATTGCGGGTAGACGTTGGCAAGAATCCGAGTTGTTGGGATCGTTGTGAAACCCGGGGCCAGTGTGGTCGGAGTGCCGGCGGGGTTTGTGCCCGTCGTGGTTGGGTCAAAGCCCGGATTCAGGCGTCTGGGTGAGCGGGCGGCAGCTTACTTTCACTGGTGGCGTCGGGCGATGTCGTTGCCGATCACGTAATAAGAAGGGCCGGCCGTCGCGATGGGGGTCAACGTGGCGCATGGTGCCGCTCTTGAAGGTGTGCCTCCGGTGGATGGTCCGGCAGCCAGCGGGATCTGGCAGAGGTAATTGGCCGACGCTGATGGGCAGGAGCTGCCCGGTGAACGGGTCGGGCCGGCTCACCGGGTCGTCGGCGGTGATCACGATGTCCCAGTTGGTCAGGTCGAGCGTGGCAGCCGCCCCGGTGGCCGACTTGGTAAGCGTGTTGACCAGCTCGACGAAGAAGCGATTGGTTGGTGTGGGCGTGCTGCTGGAGAACCGGAGGAACGAGTAAGCCAGCGTTTCGTTGATGGCAATGGGGTTGTACTCCATGCCATACTGGTCCAGGGGGATATACGTGTTCGCCGCGTGGGTCGGCGGAGTGACGTTATAGTCGAGTGTCGTGGGCGTGGTCCCCGCTGCCGTTGCCGGGTAGGTAGTGACCTTGCCGAGCACGACGATGACATCCGGATTCAGGAAGTGCGTCATCGTGCCGTCGGGGTCGCGGAAGTTGACGATGTTGACCACGAACTGGCTGAGCTGCGCCAGCTCTTCCGGCGTATCGACGGCCTTGGGCGGCAGGATCGTCTTGAGGAGCTGGTAGGTCTCGCTGATCCACTTGTGGCGGATGAGCTCGTTGGGGTCGTTCGAGACCGGCAACGGGAAGTTGAGGTTGATCTTCTTCTCGCGATGCGAGATCGACGGGCTGGGAACCGGCCAGGCGGCACCGGATCATTGGCGATGCGCGCCGGTGTTCGTGGGGCAACACCGGCGGTGGACTGTCCTGCCAGGAACGGGCCCAGGAACTGGAGCCATGGATAGTCCTGGAAGGCGGCCTTGGTGATGTCGCTGGCCGCGATGTTCAGATTGGCGAAATCCGTGTTGGCCGCGCGGGACGAAACCGGCTGTTATTGTTGAAAGGCGTAGACCAGGCGCCGCTGAAGTTGACCTGGGGATTATCGTTGGCCCACACGAAGTTGTTCCGCTCCCAGGTATCGATCGAGAAGAGCCGGCGATGGCGAAGGCCGTCGCCCAGGGACAAGTTTTTCTCGGTGAAGCTGACCGGGGCCAGGTATCGCAGGCGGCTGGAGAGCTGGGCCCCATCCACGTCCTGGCTGCGGTAGAGCCACTCCAGGTCGGCCAGGCCGAAGGGCGCGTCGAGGCCATCGGGCTGATACAGGTTCATCTCGTCGGCGTCGTCGAGACCGTCGGTGGCAGGCTGCCGCTTGACCTTCATATCGTAGGTCGGGATCGTTTCCCGTCGCCGTGCGAGTGGTCTTGGTCGAACGGCATGCCGCCGAGCTGCGCGGGATTGGCTCCGGTTGGGAAGCGGAAGAAGTCGTACCCGTGAGTGGGGTTATTGGTCGTGTCCACGGCCGCGTCGGTGGGCTTGCGTTCAGCGCCGCAGGCACCGCGAGTAGTGCCCAAGAAGCGTAGCCGATGGCACCGTACCGTGGCGCTCGCGGGATCGATGTCGATGATCCCCGGCAAGCCAGGAGGCCGGAAATAGCTGAGGAACGCCACCCGGCCCCACGTTATCGCCGCCCCTGGTGAGCGGGATTGTGGCTTCGGCGTGTCGAACGTGGACGACATGGCCGGTTCCATTGATGTCCATGGGCGTGACGAACCGGCGGTTCCGCTCGACCGGCAGAATCAGCCCGCCGGACGCGTCGTACCAGTCCCAATCCTTCACTTCGCCGTATTCTCCCGCAGTGGGGTCGCGGCTCGGCGGCGGCGGATAGGGGTCGAAGGTGTTGTAGTTATCGTCGTCGGCATCGCGGGGGAGCCCTTGGGAACCGTGCCGGTAGGCATAGGCCCGCGACAGGCCGGCGCGGACGCGGTTCTGCCAGCCCGGAGTGGTCCGTGGTGATGATCGATTGGACGAGGTCGCCCTCGCCCCACCGGCCCTGCACCGGCTGGGTGTTCCGCGCCACTGCCGGATTGGCCGTGACCGGGTCGATGCCGTTCAGGTGGTCGGGGAGGCCGGCCGTGACCGTTGCGTCGTATTGACCGTTGGGCATGTAATAGTGGCTGCCCGTCCAGCAGTGACGCAGTTGAGGTCGCCGTTGAGCGGTAAGGCCGGCGACTGGTTCTTGGCTGCGTTCGGCGTGGCGTTGGCCTGGTCCCCGTCAGCAGGTTTCGAAGCTGGGTCAATCGGACATCGACGCCCGCATTGTCGACCTGGGAAAAGGCGCCTCCGTAGGCGTTTTGCAGGGCGTAGGTAGGGTCCAGCTCGCTGGGCGAATTCCCCAGATGAGAGGCCGAGGTATGATTTCCGTGCCGGCGATGTTGCCCGCCGTATTGAGGGGCATCCGCCCATTGAGGCCGATGACCAGGAAGGCGAAGAGAGGTTTGTAGAGCTGGCCCCGTTCATCGGTGCGCGCGGGATATCCCAGATCGACCCAGACCGAGTCGTTCACGCCGTCGCCATCGTTGTCGATATCGAACGTGATATGGCCGGACGAATCGGGAACCGGATCGGGAAAGCTGGCCGCAAACGCAGGATGAAACGTACCCCGTGGGCGAAGAATCCTTGTCGCCGCAAAGTTGGCCGCGGGGACGTTCCAATCGCTGGTCGGCGGAGTGCGTCGAATTGTCATAGCGGATGATTCCCGGCCGGTGGAACGAAGGGACCACCACCTGGCCGTCGGCGCTCTGGATGGCGAGGAACCAGTTCTCCAGGTCGCAGGCGTCGTAATCCTCGTCCATCCCGACCACGTTGGGCTCGCCGGGCGAATTGCTGATCGGGGACTGGCCCAGGGCCTGCCCGTTGTACTTGAAATTGGCATTCACGGCGAGCGGCCCCATCCCCGGACCGTTGAAGGCCCGCAGGTAGCGGCCGTCGAGGGTGAAAGGGTAGCAGATGTTGAGTTTAGCGGCGGTGCGGGAATACTCGTCCAGACGGCGGGCAGGGACCGACGGGCACGTTGAGCCCGCCGCAACGTCGGGTTGTTGAGATGAGTCGTGCCGTCGGCCGGACTGACCCGGAACACGCGGTGGACGCCGTCGCACGCCGGCGCCCGAATCCAAGGCCGCCGTTGGGTCGTTGTCGTCGAAGACGATCTCGAAGGTCTGGTCCACGGGCTTGCCGAGTACCCCGAGTCGGCAACAGGGTTCGCCACCGGATGTAGCCGAACCGCAACACCCAGCGCGTGAAGTTGTAGCCGTAGAACGCCGGGATCATTGATGGCGGATGTTGGTCCTGAAAATCGTAGAGGTTCGTACCCGCAGCCGACTTGATGAGTTGGTCGACGTAAAAGAGTGCTGTTGTTGTAAGGACCGACGCCGGCGCCGTCGGGCCGGGATGCGAGATAGCCGTTGCTCGCGGCGTCGTTGCCGTACATGTCGCGGGCCATGCTGTGCCCACGGATCGCCGAGCGGACGTCGGCCGTGTCACCGATCAGTTGCGAGAGCGCGAAATCCATCAGGTCGCTTTGCAGCGGCCGCTGAACAGATTGGGCAAAATTCCGCGCGCCGACCCGGGTCTGCCCGGTGAAGGTCGCGAACGTGACGCCGATCACCGCGAGGAGCGCCAGCACGCCGAGGATCAGTACCAGGACGATTCCCCGGCGTTTGGGCTGCTTGAGTCGCGAGCTGGCCAACATGGTCGAATCTCCCTGGCGTGTATCGTTTCTTGGAGGGTGGGTGAAACCCACCAGATTCACATATGTAAAAGACCGGTGGGTTTCACCCACCCTACTCAGAGCTTGTCCGTGAAATCCTGGCGGATCGTCAACAACCTTGATCGTGCTGGCCTACCGGGTCAGCAACCCTGATCTGAATCTGGAGACTCCGCAGCGGCGCCGGGTAAGGGGGCGGATAGGACGGATAAACCGGCGGCGTCGCCGGATACCCCACCGGCCCGATCGGGAAGCCGGTCGCCGGGTCGATCGCAGTCGCTCGCGCCCGGCGAGTAGTCCGTTGACCATGTGTCCCAGACCCGCCGCAGCCGGATCGTCGCGAGATTATCGTCGCCGATGTTGCCGGTGTAGTTATTGTTCGCAGTGGATGGGTATAAAATCCAGCGGCGACGGTGCCGAACTGGGCGTCAAATCGGTTGTCAGTTCTCGAGCGGAGGCATCCGCCCCTCGTGGGCCATGGTCTGGTTCAGGAGGTCGAAGTAGCTACCGTTGGTGAACAGACGCGGGGTAGCCCGGGAGCATTGATCGTGGCCTGTTGAAGAAATCGATATTGCCGTAAAGGTAGGGAGGGTCGGCCAGGTACCGTTATTGGAAGACGGGTTAGCGGCACCGCCACCGAAATTGGGGGCGAAACGGAGATCGTCGCCCCACCCCAGGTTGACGTATTGCCCGAGGGCCGGGTCGTAGGCCTTGACGTCGAAGCTGCGGACCCCGGTGGCGATCAGGTCATCTTCCCAGGTCGTGTTCCATAGGTCCGGGATTCCGTTAGAAGAGCGCTCGATGACGTGGCTTAAATTATTGAGCGCCGTCCGTTCCCCAGCCGTCGGTGAACGGCTGCTCGCTCAACCTCACCGGGTAAGACGCTCCGTTGAAATTCGCGGTAAAGGTCATCGCAGGAAGCAAGTTCCGCATCGTTGACGACCCGCAGCGGCGACCGGTTGTTTTGCACCAGGGAATCGCGCGGTCCGGGGGTGCAGTCCATTGGGCTGGCCGTTCGGGTTATTCATATAGTCGTTCACCTGGACCGTCGGGTCGGTCCAGTTGGACGAGAGGGTCTCACGCCAGGTCGGGAAACCCCACCAGGTCTGAAAAGCCGTGTTGGCGGGTGCCCCGGGAGGGGGCCCGGGCGCGGGAGGTTGTCTCCCTGCTCCAGTGGCGAGTGGTTGAGCCTCTGCAAATAGACCACTTGAGTGGTGTGATCAAACGGGTTATGGTGGTCGGGATTGGGGGAGTGAATCCAGCCATTTCCGAAAGCCCCTACGCCCTGCGCCTGCGTCTGCTGGCTCAGGCATCGAGTAAGCCCCCGGGAAAATGTACGGGAAGGCCATCGTCGTCGGTGTGTCACAGCGATGCGCGGTAGCGAAGTTGGGGATCAACGTTCCCGGTTGCAGGGTCGAACTTCAATTCGTAAATCAGGGCCGAGTTGTTCAAGGGTGAGAAAACACCCGGATAGAGCGTCGGGTAGATAGTCGGGAACGCCGTCGCCCGCCGGTTTCCCTGTGTTGTCGAAGTTGAAATCGTCGGCCTTGTTATCGGGTGCTCGGATAAACGCACCGGTCGGGTCGATCTGCTGGAAGTCGTTACCGAAGCGGGGGGCAAAGGCTCGGTTCTCTCGGTTCGTGAGGTCGCCCAGCGTATTCAGGATGATCGAGGCGGGCTCGGTCTTGGCGATCGTGCCGTTGGGGGCGGGCCGGGCCGACAGGTCGTTCATGCTCTGCCAGCTCACCGTCGATTCCGTTCAACAGCGTACGTGGAGGAATCGCGTTGCCATTCTGATAGCCCAGATTACCAATCATCTGGATAATTGACGACTGCCGTTCCGGAGCAATGAGAAAGACGCGCCGGTAGAGGTTGCCGTTGCGTAGAAAGTAGATGATCTCCGCGAACTGGCTGGTGATCGTGATCGGCCCGTTGGGATGAGGCATGCGGTTGCCGTTCAGGTCGATGAAAACGGGCCAGAATCGGCCCACGAACGGCTTGCCCTCGGGCGCCTTGGCCGTGAACTTGATGTAATCGTCGCTGTCCTCACCTTGCTGATCGGCAAAGGCGTTCTCGCCGTACTCGAAATAGCCCAGGTTGTCCTTGGGGTCGAGCGGCGGAGTCATGCGGGCGGTGACGCCCCGCAGGTCCGTCCGGATCGTGGTGTCGAGCTGCCGGAGCCTGTTATCCAGCTCCTGATAGGCCTGGGCTCCCGAGAGCGAACCGGTCGCCGCCTGGAAGATCTGGACGATGATCGTCATCAGGATAAGCAGCACGGCCAGAGTCACGAGCATCTCGACCAGCGTCACGCCCCGGCGCTGACGTTCCGGAACGCGAGCCTGGATCAACGGACCATTTCACGGCGATACCCCTGCAACGCGACTTCGTAGGGTGGGTGCAACCCACCAGTTTTCCGATCAATGAATGGGGTGGGTTTCACCCACCCTACTTGGTAAGCATAAATGTCCGTGGATAGACGTTGACCACGTAGGGGGAAACCAGGGCGGCGTTGAGCACTGCCGGGCTGGCCGTTGCTCACGTTCAGGACGGTCTTGGCCCGCAGGTCCGTCCCCGTCCAGATCATCATGTAGCGGTAAGGGCTCGGGCCGCCAGCGAAAGCGAGCGAGTCCCCGTGGCAGTCCGCCGGGCTGAGTGACCTTGGACACCTGGTACCAGAAGCAGCGCTGGGCCGGCTGGTTATCCATGGTACCCCGGATGCTGGAAATCGACGGGAATCGGCCGACGCAGTCGGCAGGTGCCGCTCATAGGTGACGTCAGCGATCCACGAGCCAACCTTGACTTCCGGATCGGGCTGCGTCGGCCGGCCAGCGGAGCATGACCGTGCGGTTGGAGGCAACGCCGTAGCCGACTCGGCATTGTTGATCCGGCAGGATGCACGTTGCTGTTGTAGCCGAAGACCGCCTCGACCACGATCTCGCCGGCCACTCGGTTCGATGATCCCGGTAAGTGTGACGGAACCGAATCGATCGAGAACGGCCGGTTCTCCATGATCACGATGTTGCCGTCGAAGATCTCCCCCCGAGACGTGTCGGTTTGCTGGCCGGTGAAGAGCCAGGTGTAGCGAAAATCAACGGTCGGCTGATAGGTCCGGCACGATATTCCCGTTCGGCAGGGTCGTGGTCGAGATGTTCAGGTCGGGCACCAGCGGGCTGGGATTGGGGATCAGGTTGCGATGCCGAGCGCCGCGGTCACGCAGTCCTGCTGGTTGAACGCCATGGTGTAGGGCCTAGCACGTCGGACGGTGTCGTGGTCGTCGCTCCTGCCAGACCACGTCCTCGGGCGAGACGAACGCTTGAAGGATCGACGCTCCGTAGCCCGGGGCCCGAGATTGGTCAGCCGCTGCAGTCCATGGGCACTGGGCGGGCCGTTGTCCGGGATCGTTGCGGAGGAAGCCGATGCCCGAGGCGAACCGGGCCTCCAGCGGCGGGTTGGCCGCCGTGCCTACCAGGTACACGCCGGTCAGGTACCTCCAGAGGGGATCATAGACAACCGGCAGACCCGAGCCTGCGACATTCACGGACCCCTGGCGGGAAGATGGCTAGCCGTTAAGCGAAGACCTGGTTCGCACCGTTCGCATCCAAGTCCACCCAGCCCTCGATAGACGCCAAGGCTCGCAAAATTGCCGGACCCGTTGAGAGTGGCACCGCCGCTCCAGTCGCCGTAAGGGCTGGGCGTGTCCTGAATCCACGGGTCGTAGCTGAAGGTATGCGGGTAAAGGCCAGCCGTCGGATTCGCAACATCTGGGCCCGACATACCAGGGGCTGTTGAGGACGTTCAGGAACGACGACTTGTCCAGGAGCCCCCGGGCCACGACGTCCGACTGGGCCGACTCCGTGAGATAGGCCGACCGGGTCTGGCGTTGCGCTTCGCGGAGTCGGAGCAGACCGATGGGGAACAGGGTGGCCAGAGAGACCACGCCGATTCCCAGGATCATGATCGAGATCAGAATCTCGGTCAGGGTGATCCCGGCGCGAATGCGAGGCCGAGCTGCACTTCGGATCACGATCATGGTCATGGCCCTCCCTGCGCCCTTGCTGGGGTGCGATGAACGGTAGGTTGACGTTGGCCACGTCAAACGCCTCGATCGAGTTGGTCGTGATCTGGCCGGTTCGCGTGTTCAGCGTGACCAGCCGTCGCTCCCCCTTCAACTCGCCGAGGTCCGCGATACTGGTGCCGAAGCTGGTCGTATGTCGGCCACCCGTCCGCTCGAGTTGCCGGTGTCAGCGAGCATGGGCAGGTGGAACAGGTTGTTGAGGCCTTGTGGATGTGTCGTCCAGTTCAGCGGAGCCGCGACGTCACCCCGTTCGGCCAGCCAGAAGTGGTAGAACGAGCCAGCGAGACCAAAAGACGAAGGCGAAGAATAGAGCGTCGTGGGAACCACGTCGCCGGTCGGATTGAGCAGGATATCGACGTTGCCCGTGTAGGGGTTCACCGGCAAGCGGGATCGTTCCGTGCGTTGCTGACCACGTGGTCAGGTCGATGACGATATTCGAAGGCAGTGGAACCTCCTTCGTGTTTGACGAGGGGACCGGCCGGCGGCGGATCGTGTAGGTGAGGTTTGACGTTCAGGCCGGCCGGATGCATCGCGAAACCACTTCTCGTGTCTCCCACTCGTCCAGCTCGTCGATCACGCGATTGTTACGCATCGAAATTGTTATTGTTGTTGATTCCGTCCCAGCCGTCGTCGATGAATCCGTTGCCGTCGTCGTCGACGCCGTTGACCAGGAAGAGGTATTCCACGGGAAGTGTCGGTCACGTCCATTTGCGTCGTGATACGTCCTGGTCAGAGCCAGGAGGGACGCCGGGTGGGCCGTCGTTGACGAACAGCTCGGGGTTCCCTTAGACATTGCCGTTGATCAGCCGCCCGCCGGGGTGATCGTCATCGGGCCGACGACCGTGTAGTAGGTGGCCGAGTTGTCGATCCTGATCTTGTCCCCCAGCCGGATGTTCCAGAACCAGGAAGTCGGCGAATGCGGCAACGGCGTGGTGGGGCTGGGGTCGACGTGGCGACTCCACGACGCAGAGCACGTTGGGGGTGACGACTTTCCCGAGGGAGCCGTGAAGTTCGGGTCTGACGGAAGACGGGTAGGCAGTGGAAAACGGGATACCAGTTGTAAGGGCCGACCTTGGTGGGCCCGGGTAGGGCGGGGGGTTCCCGGCATGGTCCAGACGTGGGACCGGGCAGGGACTGTAGAAGATCGAGCCTCCCCTCCGAGTAATCCGGCGCCGACTCGATCGGGATGATGCGGTTGGCCGCCAGGATCGCGTCGGGATCGATCTGGCCGTTGGCAGCTCGGGGAATGCGTCGGTTGACCAGTCGTGTGCGTCAACGGTGAAGAACGCCGGGTCGGGCAAGCAGGCGGATCCCGCGCGGCGCGTTGCTGTGGATGGCCGCGTCACGGGCCCCGACCAGGGACGCCTGGAGCAGCCTGCGCCGCCTCGCTGACCTGGCGATGGCTGATGGCCGGAATGACCGTCGGCAGGGCGACCGCGCTCACCAGCAGGATGATCAAGATCACCACCAGGAGCTCGACCAGAGTGAAGCCACTGGGCCGGATGCATTCGCATTTCAGAGCCAGACTCTGCGAAGCGTCATGCTCAGGCCCTCCCACGCTGGACTGGAGGTTGTGGTTGCTGATGTCGTCCTGGCCGTTCTGCTGGAGGTCGTAGCTGTCGGTGCTCGGGATACGATGATCGATCGGCCGGATCCTGACGGGACGTGGGGTCGTTCGAGCCGAGAAATTCGAACACGTACGGCATCGCGTTGTTCTCGTTGGAGATCAGACGGACGGCGCGGATTCGTCGAGAGACCGAGTAGCGTCGCGTCGGCGTACAGGAAAAGCCCCAGCTGCTTGTCCGGGCCCGAGGAGACGATCAGGAACTTGGAGTAGAAGGCGCGGCGATAGCCGCCGGACCGGTCCCAGGCCGTGCGCCGTGCCGCGGTGATCTGGAGCGGCTCGGTCAGCCGGTGGAAGTAGTACTCGAAGGCCTGCCTCACGCTGGCTCGCCGACCGGCGCGAGCCGGACTGGCTGGACTGGTAAGCCAGGCTGGGAAATTGTTGTTCGCGAACGCGCGCCGTTGGTAGGAGCTGTACCACCACCCCGGCGCCAGGAGTTGCTGGTTGGGGTCCAGCGGGTTCTGCTCGCGCTCTTCCCAGACGACAGTTGTAGGGTTCGGACGAGCGTCCTGGACCTGCTGGCTCGTGGCCGTGATCACCTGGCCGCGCTGGAGGTCGGAGTGGTAGAGGAACGGCCAGCGGAAGAACTGGAGCGGCTCGCCCCAGGCGTCGACGAACTCGGGCAGGCCGTCGCCGTCGGTGTCCTTCACCTCCCGGTCGGTGAACTCGTCGCGGCTGAAGACCGAGCCCAAGGGCCCGCTGCCTTCGACCAGAAGCGCGTAGAGCATCTCGGACCGAGCCGTCTTGTGCTTGTGGGGCTCAGGTTCGCTGGCGACATCGTTGCGGCGGAGGTGCCGCTGGTGCCCTCGCCGATGTCGTCGATCAGGCCGTTGCCGTTGTTGTCGACCCCGTCATAGCCCTGCGGCAGGTAGCCCAGGTTCTTGTAGATCCCGGCCGCAGTCGGAGTACGAGGCGCCGTAGATGCCGGTCCCCGGAGGCTGCAGGTAGGTTCGTCTGGCCCAGAGGCAGGATGTAGTTGCCGTACCGGAGCGCGATCGGACGGGTGTGGCCGGTTCGTCAGCGGGAGTACGATGGGTTACCCGCGAAGTTCACCAGAGTACGGTTTGGGTCAGCGATAGGCGAGGCGAATTGAGAGCACTCCCGTGTTCTGGACGAAGAAAACGTCGGGAAGCTCGCTCTTGAGATAGTCGTACCAGCGAACACCTGGGCCCGCTCGGTCCTGGCGCAACTGGTAGGGCATTGGGAGTCGACGACTGTAGATTCCGCCAGCGTGCCATGGTCCGCGACGTAGCGAGTCAGGGTTGACAGTCCGGGGATCGGCTGCGTCTGAAGGAGGGCGTCCAGCCGGTCGTTGAGCCCCTTCTCGAGCTTGGTGATCAGCGTCTGGGTCGCCCGCTCCTCGGCCCGCCGACGCCGTCCATGGCCGCCTCAGGATGAAGCCGAGGATGATCCCGATGATCACCATCACCACCAGCAGCTCGACCAGGGTGAAGCCCGCCGATGGCGCGACCCTGCTCCGGGCAGCTCGACGATCCAGCGTTCAGAGGCATTGCACATGACCTGGTCTCGCCTCTGAGCGATTCCGCTGAACGGCCACGCTCCGGCCGAGACAGCGCCGAGCTGAGTCACCGACTCAGGCTCGACTCGTCGAATGTCTGACCGAGCAACTGCCAGACGCCGTCTCCGACTCGAACTTGACAGCATCACTGCGAGCCTCCCGTTCTGGAAATTGGTCAGATTGTCGCGCTCGCGCTGCGCGGATGGCTCGGGTCGATTGCGTGCCGATCGAATGGCTGTTGGTTGCGTCGAGTCGAAGCGGTCGGCGAGCCGCTCGACGATCGGGCGATGAACTGGCCGCCGACCCCGTAGAGCCCGTCGATCCCCGCCGAGAAGATCTGGAACGTCTGCGGCTTCTGGAACGTCACCGTGCCGCTGGCCGTGGACGGTCGACGTCGTCGTGTAGGGGTTGGGATAGCGAGAGGCATGTAGGACGGTCGCCGACGTGCGGGAACTTCGAGCCTGAGTACAGTGCCGCGTCCGATTCCGGCCGTCAATCTCCGTCGGGAAATTGACGTCGTTGGCGTCGTAGACCGCCGTTGCCGTAGCGCGCTGAAGTAGACGTAGAAATTCGATCGGTCGTGCTCGGCGCACGTCGGGGGCGAGTTGCCCAGAGTAGTCGTAATATCCAGGGATTCCCGGAGTGATCAGCCGTTGAGAGTCGCCGGGTTGTTGGGGTCGAGGAAGAGCCGGCCGGCGTTGAACTCGAACATGCAGGCGGCTGCCGGTTGGCGCTGTACATCCCGTTGCCGATCGACGCTGTTCGTGAACGGGATTGACCGGGTCCTTGCCGAAGCCGTCATGCCGAACGACCCGGTCGCGATCGGATCCTGAAGCGGAATGCCGCCCAGGAAGAAGACCAGGCATTCGTGGCCCTGGAGGATATAGGGGCCCGAGTCCATCGTGATGCCGTTGCCGTTGAAGTCGTACCAGAACCCGGCCTCGGTCCGGCGTTGTAACTGATTGCGCGGTCCGACGTGCTGAAGACGACCTTCGGGAAGAACTTCCGCAGGCGCGATCAGCGACCGCTGGGCCAGCTGCCCGAGCGTGATGTCATTCGTGTCGGCCGTTGACGTGCGTTGGTTCGTGCCGACGCGTGAATAATTCCCGTTCTCGATCAGAAGCACCCGGCTGGGCGGATAATCACCGTACTTGGCTCTTGAAGTTCGCCAGCGCCTGGGCCAGCTGATTGATCTCGGCCTGACACGGCCGCGTTCTTGGCCGTGCGCAATGCGCCGCGTTGATCGCCGGCAGCAAGCAGCGCGATCAGGATCGCCAGGATCGACGATCACGACCAGGAGCTCGACCAGGGTGAAGCCGCGCGCGCTGACTGACCCTGGCGAGCCCGGCGGCGATGGGCTGATACAGGAGCGGGTCATCGGTTCAAGTCTCCTGGCGAAGCAGTTCCGGTCCGTTGTCAGTTGTCAGCGGTCGCACGAGTGTCAGTTGCCGCTTCTCAGTTCGCCAGCTGATACGAAGGAGGGTTGCCAGGCGGGTGCGTCCCGCACTGGCACACTGGCAACTCATGACCGGCAACTTTCCGACCATCTATCCCGACAGCTTCGAGATCAGCGTGATCAGCGGCAGGAACAGGGCGATGACGATGAAGCCGATGATGCCGCCCAGGATGACGATCATGATCGGCTCGAGCAGGCTGACCAGGCTCTCGACGGCCGTCTCCACCTCTTCATCGTAGTTGTCGGCGATCTTGTTGAGCATGGTGTCGAGCTCGCCGGTCTCCTCGCCGACGTCGATCATGTTGACCACGATGTCGTCGACGATCCGGGCCTCCTTGAGCGGCTGGGCGATCGTCTCGCCCTCGCGGATGCTCTCGTAGATCCGGGTGAACGCCCGCTCGAAGACCGCGTTGCCCGCCGTGTCGCGAACGATGTTCAGCGACTCGAGGATCGGCACGCCCGACTGCACCAGCGTGCCCAGGGTGCGCATCGTCCGGGCCACCGTCGACTTCTCGACGATCGTGCCCATGACCGGGATCATCAGCAAGATCCGGTCGCAGATGTAGGCCCCCGTCTTGTTGCGGTACAGCAGCTTGATGAAGATCCAGATGAAAAGCGGCGTCAGGAAGACGACGTAGAAATACTTGATCAAGAAGTGGCTGGCCTCGATCAGGAAGATCGGTCATCCTGGGCAGCGGCACGCCGAAATCTTTGAAGATCGCCTCGAACTTGGGGATGATGAAATAGAGGATGAAGCCCACGATCACGCAGGCGACCGATGATGACCACGACCGGGTAGACCATGGCCGACTTGATCCGCCGCTTGAGCGACTGGGCCTTTTCCTTGAAGTCGGCCAGGCGCTGGAGGATCGCTTCGAGGGCACCGCCGGCCTCGCCCGCCTTGATCATGTTGCAGTAGAGCCGGTCGAACGCCTTGGGATGCTTGGCAAACGCCTCGGAGAGCGTCTGGCCGCTCTCGATGTCCTCGACGATGTCCCGCAGCGAGTTCTTGAGCACGCCCGGCTTGCACTGGCCCTCGAGGATCTTCAGGCTGCGCAGGATCGGCAGGCCGGCGTCCTGCAAGGTCGAGAGCTGGCGGGTGAAGGTGCAGAGCTGCTTGGTCGAGATCCGGCCGATCGTGAACGACTTCTTCTTCCGCCGGCCCCCCTTCTTGGCCGAGGCCCGCTGCTTGGCCTTCTTCGCCTTCTCGGCGATCTTGGTGACGAAGAAGCCCTTCTGGCGGATCAGCTGCTGCGCCTCCTCCTGGGTCGACGCGTCGATCGAGTCCTTGACCTCGCGCCCCGTGTGGTCCATCGCCTCGTACTGGAAGGTCGGCATCGTCGATCTCCGTCAGAAGTGGCAGTGGCAGTTGTCAGTGGCCAGTTGTCAGTCGGTCAGTCGTCAGATGTCAGCGCTGTCCGTTCTTGCCGATTCGACTGGCTACTGCCACTCGCCACTGCCACTCACTCAGATTTCCGTCATCGTTTCCCGCAAGATCTCCTCGATGCTGGTCTGGCCCATTGTGGATCGACATGCATGCCGGCCTCGCGGAGGGTCCGCATGCCGAACTTGCGGCAGGCGTTGCGGAACTCGTCGAGCGAGGCCTCGGCGACGACCATCTCGCGCAGGGTGTCGTTCATGACCGGCAGCTCGTAGATTCCCATGCGGCCCTTGTAGCCGGTGTTGTTGCACTTCTCGCAGCCCTTGCCGTAGAAGAACTTCTTGGCGGCGGCCTGCTCGGGGGTGAGGCCCAGCTCCATGATGACCTCCTGGGCCGGGCGTGAACTCGGTCCGGCAGTTGGCGCAGATCTTCCGCACCAGCCGCTGGGCCAGCACGGCCTCGACCGTGGCCGTGATCAGGAACGTGGGCAGCCCCATGTCGCGCAGCCGGGTGATCGCCGACGGGGCGTCGTTGGTGTGCAGGGTCGTGAAGACGATGTGCCCGGTCAGCGACGCCTGGATCGAGATCTCGGCCGTCTCCAGGTCGCGGGTCTCGCCCACCAGGATCTTGTCCGGGTCCTGCCGCAGGATCGACCGCAGGCAGTTGGCGAACGTCACGCCGATGTCGGGGTTGATCGGAATCTGGATCAGGCCCTCGATGTCGTACTCGACCGGCTCCTCGGTGGTGATGATCTTGTCTTCGATGCGGTTCAAGCTGGTTGAGCGTGGCGTAGAGCGTGGTCGTCTTGCCCGAGGAGGTGGGCCCGGTGACCAGGATGATGCCGTTGGGCTTCTCGATCACGCTCGCATCCAGCGGCTCGAGCGTGTCTTCGGGCATGCCCAGCTTCTTGAGGTCGAGCTGCACGACCGTGCGGTCGAGGATCCGCAGCACCACGCTCTCGCCGAACATGGTCGGCAAGGTCGAGACCCGGATGTCGACGCTCGTTGCCGCCCAGGGCGAGCTGGATCCGGCCGTCCTGCGGCAGCCGGCGCTCGGCGATGTCGAGGTTCGACATGACCTTGATGCGGCTGGCGATCGCCGGCGCCAGGTGGCGCGGCGGGCGGCACCAGCTCGTAGAGGATCCCGTCGACCCGGTACCGCATCTTGTACTCTTCCTCGAACGGCTCGAAGTGGATGTCCGAGGCCTTGTCCTTGATCGCCAGGAGCAGCACCATGTTCAGGAGCTTGCGCACCGGCGCGGCCTCGGCCATCTCCTCGATGGCCTCGAGGTCGATCGTGTTCTCGTTGCGGCCGGCCAGCTGGCGCGAGGCCCTTGTCCTGCTCGATCTGCTTGACCACGTCCTGGATGCTCTCGTGGTGGCCGGCGTAGAGCCGCTCGATGGCCGCCATCACGTCGGCCTCGGTGGCGATCGCCCCCTTCACCTCGATGCCCAGGAACATCCGCAGGCTGTCGAGCGTCGAGGGGTTCTGCGGCTCGGCCATCGCCACCGTGACGCTCTTGTCTTTCTTGTTCTGCGAGATCGGCACGACCTTGTAAGCCGTGGCCATGCTCTCGTTGACCAGCTCGGTCATCTCGGCGGGGATCGTCACGTCGGCCAGCTTGACCACCTTCATGCCAAGCTGCTCGCCCAGCGCCTTGAGCACCTGGTCTTCCTTGACCAGACCCATCCGCACCGCCACCTTGCCCAGCAGCTCGGTGCCGGAGCGCTTCTGCTCCTCGAGCACCTTCCAGAGGGTTTCCTCGTCGAGGTAGCCCATGTCGACCATGATCGTGCCGAGTCGTCGCGCCATGCCTGACCGTCCCAGACTGATTGTCAGTGCGCAGGGAGCCGGAACATGTCCCCGCACGAGGTTGCGAATCGACTGATTGTTTGATGTCGTGAACGAGAAGCAGTCGGCGTGGCCCAGAACGGTCCATGCCCAGAGAGTCGCGGATGCTGAAACGCGGGAATGAGCCGGCTCTGCTGCCGCAGCGGTCAAGCAGAACGTCGGGCCTGGCCGCGGACGTCCTGGATTGATCCGCTGATTGGCTCGAGTTTTCGAGCGTTTTGAGATAAGGTTCAACTGATTTACGTGATTCGACCGGCTCGCGTGACGAATCTCTTGACGGGTTCGCGGGCAAGCTTTCGCTGGCAGCCGGCGCGAGCGGTCAATTCGTCCTCTTCCTCCTCGCCGGCCTCGTCGTCAAAGATTCCCTTCTTGGCGTTCTCGATGCGCTCGCGCAGGTCGTTGGGCTTGCGCGACTTGAACATGACCTCGCTCTCCTCGACCAGCCCCTGCCGCCAGAGGTTGAACAGGCTGTCGTCGAGCAGGATCATGCCGTGCTTGCGGCCGGTCTGGATCGACGAGTCGATGCGGTACGTCTTGTTTTCGCGGATCAGGTTGGAGATGGCCGGCGTGACCACCAGCATCTCGTAGGCGGCGACCAGCCCCTTGGGCTTGCGCGGCAAGAGCGCCTGGGCCAGGATGCCGATGATCGCCACCGAAAGCTGGGTGCGAATCTGGTCCTGCTGGTCCTTGGGAAAGACGTCGATGATCCGGTTGACCGTTCCTTCGGCCGAGTTGGTGTGCAGGGTGCGCGAAGACGATGTGGCCGGTCTCGGCCGCCGTGATCGCCGCCGAGATCGTGGCCAGGTCGCGCATCTCGCCGACCAGGATGATGTCGGGGTCCATCCGCAAGGCGCGGCGGATCGCCTCCGGGAAGTCGGGCACGTCGACGCCGATCTCACGCTGATTGATGAGCGACTTGTTGTGCTTGTGGAAATACTCGATCGGGTCCTCGATGGTGATGATGTGGCGGTCCATCGTGTTGTTGATCCAGTTGATCATCGAGGCCAGGCTCGTGGTCTTGCCCGAGCCCGTCGGCCCGGTCACCAGGATCAGGCCGCGCGGCCGCTGGATCAACTCTTCGATCACCGCCGGCAAACCGAGCTGCTCGAACGTGAGGAACTCGTTGGGAATCCGCCGCAGCACCAGCCCGACGTTGCCGCGCTGCTTGAAGATGGCCACGCGGAACCGGGCCATGTCGCCGAACGCGAACCCGAAGTCCGTCCCCCCCACCTCCTGAAGCTCTTGCTGACACCGCTCCGGGGTGATGCTCTTCATCAAGGCCGACGGTGTCGGGGGGCTCCAGCACCTTGGTCGCCAGCGGCCGCATGTGACCGTGCAGCCGGAGCATCGGCTGGCTGCCCACCGTCAGGTGCAGGTCGCTCGCCTTCTGGGTGCAAACCGTCTGAAGCAACTTATCGATGAGCAGCGTACCCATTGCCGTGACAGCCCTCCGAGCGAACACTCGATGGATCGTACCCTGGCGACCTGATCAGATCCTCAGGCATTGACTTTGTCCTGGAAACCAGGTGTCCACCGAATTCCAGTGCCTCGTCTTGGGGTTAGGAAAGGAGCAGTGCTGCCCGACCTGACCCCATTATTTCGCCTTTTGGTATCAGATCAAGTGTCATGCCACATCACAACTTCGTGCCAGCCGGTCGAATACGAACCCAGGGCACGCCATGACACCGAGTTTCTTAGGACAAAATTGGCCGACGCAGACCAGCGCCAACCTCCCCGAAACCGATGCGGTTCAGGATTTCTTGGCACCGATCAGTCCTTCGGAGACCATCTCGTGCTGAGTGATCCGCAGCACCTCGTCCAGCGTGGTCGTTCCCTTGATCGCCTTGATGATTCCGTCCTCGAACAACGTGCGCATCCCCTGTTTCCGGGCCATTCTGCGAATATTCTGGTGCGATTCGCCCTTGAATGCCATCTCACGAACCTGGGTCGTCATCGTCATCAGCTCGTAGATGCCCATGCGCCCCCGATAGCCCTTCTTGTTGCAGTGGCTGCAGCCCTTGCCCTTCATGAAGTTCGCCTTCTTGGCGATCTCGGGCCGCAGTCCCAGCCCGGCCAGGATATGCGCGGGGGGCTCGTATCGCACCTTGCACTTCGGGCAGACCTTCCGCACCAACCGCTGTGCCATGATTGCAAGCACGGAGCTGGCAACCAGGAACGGCTGGATGCCGATATCCACCAAACGTGTAATGGCACTGGGCGCATCGTTCGTGTGCAATGTACTGAAAACCAAGTGTCCTGTCAGACTCGCCTGGATTGCGGTCTCGGCCGTCTCCAAATCGCGAATTTCGCCCACCAGGAGGATGTTCGGATTCTGCCGGAGCATGGCCCGGATGATGCGGGCGAAGGTCATTCCGATCTTCGCCTTGACCTCACACTGGTTCACGCCGGGCAGGTAATACTCGACCGGATCCTCGGCCGTGATGATCTTCACGTCCGGCCGGTTCAGCTCGTTGAGCGCGGCGTACAGCGTGGTCGTCTTGCCCGAACCCGTGGGTCCGGTCACCAGCAAGATCCCGTTGGGACGTTTCATCATTCGCTTGAACCGGGCGAAATCCTCGTCGGCGAAACCAAGGTCCTGGAGCCCCACCTTGATGTTGTCCCGATCGAGGATCCGCATGACCACCGACTGACCATGCGTGGTTGGAATGATGCTGACGCGCAGGTCGATATCCTTGCCGGCGACCAGGATCTTGATCCGGCCGTCCTGAGGACGTCGCTTCTCGGCGATGTCGATCGAGCCCATGATCTTGAGACGGCTGACGATGGCACCCAGCAGCCGCCGGGGTGCCGAGTCACGCTCCATGAGCACACCGTCGATCCGGTATCGGATCCGCACGCGGTCGGCGAAGGGCTCGATGTGAATGTCGGAGGCCCGCATGGTCACGGCCTCCTGGATGATGAGGTGCACCAGCTTGATGACCGGCGCATCCCCTTCCTCCAGGGTGTTGGTCGTGCCCGGCTTGCCTCCCGTGCCGCTGTCCTCGGCAAAGTCGATGGCGGTGTCGGTGAACTCCTGGAGCATCGAGTCGACCGACTCGGTCTCCGAGCCCGAGCTTCCGTAGTACTTGTTGATCGCCTCGACGATCGCTTCCTTGGGCGCCAGCGCCACCTCGATCTCCCGGTTCAGCACGAACCGCAGCTTCTCGATGGTCTCGAAGCCGAGCGGATCATGCATGATGACACGGATGGTGCCATTCCCCTGGGAGAGGGGCATGACGATGTTCTCGCGGGCCAGCGATTCGGGCACGAGCTCGATGACCGAAGGCGGAATCTCGATCTCGCGCAGCTCGATGAAGGGCAGGCCGTGCTGCTCGGCCTTGGCCTTCATGATGTCGTCGATGTCGGCGTAGCCCAGTTTGACGAGCGAGTCCTCGACGGCGGCCCCGGCGCGCTGGGCTTCCTTCAGCTGATCGGGGCCGATCACTCCTCGACGGATCAGGATTTCCGTCCAATCCCGACTCTTTGCCATGATGTGGAGCTCCAGAGAAGAAGATCAAGCAGCGACCGGGACGGAACGCCTGAAAGGGCGTCCGCGAAACCCAGGGGGCGGCATCTTCCCGAGACTGAGTCAGCCCGAGTATTCAGGGGCGCGACAGTGTGGGGTAACGACAGATACGAGAGCACAAACCACAATGTGACAAGGAACAACCGACTTGGTCGTTCCGGACTTCGGGCTGAGGACGGGTATGAAAAAATCGATGATGACACCTAAAAGTACCAGATACCCGAAGGTCGAGCAAGGAAATCCTAGGGAATTCGCGAAGTCGGCTTTCTTTGCCCAAGCGGGGCACGCCGTAGAGACAAAAAAGTGGAGATGTTGACCGTCACGATTCCAATCAAGGACAATCTTGCCTGGCGAAGCTCGGCGAGCTGCTGTTTGCATGGACTCCGCAGACCATGCGCGGTGAACGGGCACCGCCGGATATCCTCGACGAGATGAAAGGGTCGCCACGAGCATGGCTTTCTTGAGGAATCTGTCAAAGGGGGGTAAGGCCGGGGCTGTCCTGGTTGTGACTTCTTCGATGTTTCTGACGGTGCAAGGGTTCCCGCCTCACCCGGCGATGGCCCAGTCGGCACCGGGCGCTGGACGAGCCGGCCGGGAAACGGTCTTGCCCCGGCTGGCCACCAAGGTTGCATTCCCCAGCCTGCGGTTCGACCGGCCCGTCGCCCTTGCGTATCCCGCCGACGGGTCAAATCTCCTGTTCGTCGTCGAGCAGCACGCGGCTCGAATCTGGTCGTTTCCGAACCAGCCGCAAACCACGGACAGGCAACTCTTTCTGGAGCTGCCCGACCCGATCAACCGCGGTAACGAGGAAGGGCTGCTCGGCCTGGCGTTCCATCCCCGATACAAGGAAAACGGCCAGTTCTTCGTGTATTACTCGGCAGCCGACCGAGGCGGCAGGCGCTCGGTCGTCTCGCGATTCCGCGCCGCGAAGGACAACCCCCGCCGCGCCGAGCCGGCCAGCGAAGAGCGGATCTGGGTGTCGGCCGAGGATCCGTTCGAGAACCACAACGGCGGCACGATCGCCTTTGGACCCGACGGCTACCTTTATATCACGCTGGGAGACGGCGGGCTTGCCGACGACCCGCTGTCGACGGGCCAGAACCCCAGGGACTGGTTTGGCTCGATCCTGCGGATCGACGTCGATCATCCCGCCGGGGGCAAGGCGTACGGCATCCCGGCCGACAACCCGGCCCGGCGGTCGAAGGCCTTCGCCCACTGGGCGCCGGAGGTCTACTGCATTGGCCTGCGCAACGTCTGGAAGTTCAGCTTCGACCGCCAGACCGGCGAGCTCTGGGCCGGCGACGTCGGCCAGAACCTGTGGGAGATGGTCCACCGGATCGAGAACGGCGGCAATTACGGCTGGAGCATCCGCGAGGGCTTCCACGCCTTTCAACCCCAGCGCAGGCAGCGGCCCGACCGGGCCGCCAAGATCCGGCCGCCGATCGTCGAATACCCGCACGGCCCAACCGCCGACCGCAAGGACCACGGCCTGAGCATCACCGGCGGCTACGTCTACCGGGGAAAGGCGCTTCCCGAGCTGGCTGGCGTCTACGTCTACGGCGACTACGACTCCGGCCGGATCTGGGGCCTCCGCGCCAGGGACGGCAAGCTGATCGCAAACGGCGAGCTGATCGACGTGACAGCAGGCCCCAAGCTGAACATCGCGTCGTTCGGCGAAGACCCCCAGGGCGAGCTGCTCATCCTGGCGTTCGACGGCCGGATTCACACGCTGGTTCCGCGTGACCGGTAGTGCCTCGGGCCGCGGTCTGATTCATTCCGGGCGCAGGCCCTTCTCTTTGAGCAGGCGATGGGCCCAGGCATTCCACTCGCCCTCGAGCGGAGGGACCGGATCAGCCCGATAATCGAGGTCCAGATCGTAACCGGCGCGATCGTAGGCCGTGTTCAAAACCGCTTGCAGATCGAGCGCGACGAACCCGTCCTCGGGCTTCAGAGGCACGCTGATCGCCGGCAGCCTCTGAGACAACCTGATCGGCCAAAGCCTACCGCCGGGACGCGTGCCGTCGGCGCGAGACGTGAACCAGGTATTCGTGGGCGCAAACTTGCTGTAGACGGGAATGGACAGTCCGGTGCGCAGGAGGTCGATCTCCACCAGCGAGGTTGGCGAGTTCATCACCTCCAGCCGCTTGCGGTCATAGCTCTCTCGGCCGTGGGAGCCGGGCACCTTGTTGGTCGGGCTGAGGACCTCGATCACGGTGACCACCGAGCGATCGACGCGATCGATGATCTCGATGTAAGACTCACGGATCTCTTCCTCCATCAAGGTGATCGCCTCGATGGACTCGGCAACTTCCACCCCTGCGCCGCCGCCGGGGACGAAGGCCGAGCCCTCGTGGCCTGGGCGAGAACCAATCCGCACGTCGGGAACCATCACGGTTCTGCCCACATCGGTCTCGTCGGAGATGTAGACCCGTTCCTCGATCCGCACGTAGTACTTGGGCCGAAGGGTCGGACCCAGTAAGGCCCTTGTCTCCGAGATGATCTCGTGATGCACGTCAGGCCAGAGCCCGGGATCTTCCAGGTACGGGTCCATGCCGGGGAATGGAGAAGGCATGATGGATCGTCCTAAGGGCGGAGACGTCGATCGCAAGGTATCGCGTCTATCATTCTAACGCAACGACCCGAACCGTGTAGGGCGTCTTCCCAAAGATCGCTCGACCCCATAAACTCAGGTTAACCTTCAATCTCAACGTCCGAGACACGCCTCCAGGAGCCCAAGAATGGCAACCGCCGCCCCACCTACCAAGGCTGTTCTGCTCCGGAGCGACGACAACGTGGCCGTGGCCGCCCAGCCGATCCCGCAGGGTTTCGCGCTCAATCTCGGTAACCTGACGGTCGAAGCGCGAGCCCATCGAGCTGGGGCACAAGATCGCGCTTTGCGGCATCGCCCAGGGCGAACCGGTGCGGAAGTACGGCCAGATCATCGGCTTTGCCTCGCGGTCGATTCCCGCCGGCGCGCACGTACACACCCACAACCTCAAGGCCGACCTGTTCGAGCGTGATTACGCGTTTGCCACCGAGCGGCCGCCGGTGCCCGTGCCCGACCGCAAGCGCACGTTTCAGGGGTTCTTGCGTCCCGATGGGCGGGTCGGCACCCGCAACTACATCGCCGTGATCAGCACCGTGAACTGCTCGGCGAGCACCTCTCGCTACATCGCCGACCGGTTTCGCGATGGCCGTCTCACGGCGGAGTTTCCGAACGTCGACGGTGTCTTCGCGATCACGCACAAAGGAGGTTGCGGGTTGCCCTTCGAGGGCATGGAT
Organism: uncultured Planctomycetaceae bacterium; assembly: GCA_963813575.1. GTDB lineage: Bacteria > Planctomycetota > Planctomycetia > Isosphaerales > Isosphaeraceae > Aquisphaera. The sequence continues at coordinate 20,346 of CAWFAF010000015.1, read as the reverse complement.
CACCAGATCCTCGAGCGCGTGCTGGCCGGTTTCGCCCACCACCCCAACGTGGCGGCCTACGTCATTGTTGGATTGGGATGCGAGGTCAGCTATGCGCAGCACCTGGTCGAAACGCAGCACCTGACGCTTCTGCCTTCGTCGGGCAACGGAGCTGGCCGGAAACAGCCGGCCGGGCCCTCTCGTCCCCGGACGCTCAACATTCAGGAAGAAGGCGGCATCACCAGGACAGTCGAAGCGGCGGTCCGGGCCGTCGTCGAGCTCTTGCCCGAGGCTAACGACTGGCGACGCTCGGAGCAGCCGGCCTCGAAGATCTGCCTGGCGATGGAATGCGGCGGCTCCGACGGTAATTCGGGAGTCACGGCCAACCCCGCGCTCGGGGTCGCGGCCGACCTGCTGATCGCGCAAGGGGGCACGGCCGTGCTGGGCGAGACCACCGAGATCTACGGTGCTGAGCACTTGCTCACACGACGGGCTGTCACGCCGGACGTCGGCAAGAAGCTCGTCGATCGGATCAAGTGGTGGGAATGGTACACCGGGGTCTTCGGCGCCAGGATCGATAACAACCCATCGCCGGGCAACAAGGCCGGCGGCCTGACCACGATTTACGAGAAGTCGCTGGGCGCTCTGGCCAAGGCCGGCTCGACGCCGCTAGTCGACGTGGCCGATTACGCCCAGGCGGTCGCAGGTCCGGGGCTGGTCTTCATGGACACGCCCGGCTACGACCCCCCCTGCACCACGGGCCTGGTCGCCAGCGGCGCCAATGTGCTGGTCTTCACCACGGGCCGGGGCAGTGTGCTGGGGCTCAAGCCGACTCCGTGCATCAAGCTGGCAACCAACACGCCGATGTATGACCGCCTCCGCGACGACATGGACATGGACGCCGGCACGGTCCTGGAGGGTGAATCGGTCGAAAGCGTGGGCGGGCGGCTCTTCGAACTGATCCTCGACGTGGCCAGCGGCACGCAGACCAAGAGCGAGAAACTCGGGGTGGGCGAGGAAGAGTTCGCCCCCTGGACGATCGGGCCGACCCTGTGACCATGTCGGTGAAAACCACGCACCGCGAAGCCGTTCCCCGAGACCAGGCACGGAAGGCAACTCTCGCACGCGCCGTCTTCTTTGTTCTCCTGGCGGTACTGGAACTGGCCTGGCTGGGCTGGTTCCTGGTCGAGCCCTTGCCCAATGCGCCCGACGTCAAGATGCCAGTCCGGCGCGGGCTCTTGCTCTTGAAAGCCTTCCCCCAAGTTGTGCCGGGGACGACCTTTCAGCAGTCGCTGCTCGGGCAAGCGCTGGACGAGCTGAGCCACCTGGAAAACCTACCCGACCGGATTCCGGTGCTCGCGGCCGCCGGTCTCATTTTCCTGGCGGCGCTGGGATTGGGAGAGCTGGTGATCTCTGCGCTTCGATTGCAGCCCTTGCAGCCCTGGGCTCGGCCGCTGGAACGCACGGCCCTTGCCTTTGGCCTGGGCACGGTCGGTTTAGGCGTCCTGACCTTGCTGGCCGGGCGGGTGGGGCTCCTGAATCCTTGGCTCTTTCGTGTGGGGCTAGGGCTCATCGCCCTCACCGGTCTTGGCGTGTCCAGGCCCTGGAAGCTGGGCCGCCCCAGCATGAACGTTGACCATCTCTTGCTCACGACACTGGTCGTCGGCCCGTTCCTTGTCATCATGCTCCTGGGCTCAATGCTGCCTGCGATCGACTTCGACGTGCTGGAGTATCACCTCCAGGGTCCCAAGGAATACTATCAGGCCGGGCGGATCAGCTTTCTTCCTCATAATGTTTATACGAGCATGCCATTCGGCGTCGAGATGCTGCACCTGCTGGGCATGGAGGTACTGGGCGACTGGTGGTGGGGTGGGCTGGTGGGCCAGTTTCTGGTGGCACTTTACGCGCCGGCGGCGGCGGTGCTCATCGCCGGCGCGGCCGGGCGAGCGGCCGGCCCGACGGCGGCCTGGTTCGCCGCGATCATTTATCTGTCGACGCCCTGGATCTACCGCCTGGCCGTGATCTCCTACGTGGAGGGTCCGCTCTGCTACTACCATGCCGCGCTTCTCTGGGCGGCGATCGTCGGATGGACCGGCCGGAACCTGGCGCGAGGGCCGCTGTGGGGATTGCTCGGTCTGCTTGCCGGCGGAGCCATGGCGTGCAAGTACCCGGCCTTGATCTCGGCGGTGATACCGTTCGGGCTGCTGGCCCTGGCCGACTGCTGGCGATGCCGCTCAGCGCGACCGCTCGTCGCTTACGTCCTGGGCTGGTCGATTGTGATGGGGCCCTGGCTCGTGAAAAACGTCGTCGATACGGGCAACCCCGTTTACCCTCTGGGCTATCAGGTCTTTGGGGCCCGGCACTGGGACGAGGTGCGGCAGTTTCAGTGGGCGCACGCCCATGGTCCTCACCCGCCTACGTGGAAAGCTTTGTGGAGTTCCCTGGTCGACGTCGCGGGCCGCTCAGACTGGCAATCGCCGCTTTACCTGACCTTCGCCCCCCTGGCATTACTGCGCCCCGGCTCAAGGAAGCTGGCGCTGGCTCTGTACGGCTACGCGGCCTATCTCTTCCTGACATGGTGGTTCTTGACCCACCGCCTCGATCGGTTCTGGCTTCCCATTCTCCCTTGCCTGGCGATCCTGGCGGGGGTCGGAGCCGATTGGACCAAAGATTCCGCGTGGGGAATTCTTCGCGGGGTTATACTCGCGTTTGCACTTCTTTGTAATTTCATCGACTGCTCGACCGCGCTCTCGGGCCTCAACGAGTGGACGGGCAGCCTGGCCCAACTCCGCAAAGACATCCCCCGCCGCCTCAACCGTCCCCTGGCCACGATCGACCGGATGCTTCCTCCCCAGGCGAAGATCCTCCTGGTCGGCCAGGCGGCGGTCTTCCACCTCGACCACCAGGCTCTCTACAACACGGTATTCAACCCCGAGACCATCGAGCTTCTGGCCAGCGGCCAGACGCCCGAAGCTTTCCACCGAACTCTCAAGGAGCGGGGCATCACCCACATTTACGTTGACTGGAAGGAGATCAAGCGCCATCGCGACCCGGCGGGCTACGGCTTCACTGATTTCGTCACGCGCGGGCGATTCTCGGAGTGGGTCGCCGCGGGCGTTCTCGATCGTCCAATGCTCGTCGATTCGGAGCAGGAGCTGTACGCTGTAAGGCAGTGAGATTTGACATCCAACGAGTGGAATGCGAAGGCATTGCAAATGTCTTTCCGCGATGCTGGGAGTGCGAGGCTCCCGCCGAGTGAGGGCAGCCGGATGGCTGTGGTGTTGCGTGACACATACATCCCCCATGGGAAAAGACGCTCGCGATCGGCGCGGCGCTCGCGGCATTCGCGTTTTTTATCGAGAACTGATTGGATTTGGCGGACGGATCAGGTTATATCACAGACGATGTCGCGCGACAGCCATCGACATTGAAAGAAAGCCTGGCCAGGGGCGAGTGAGAAGCGCCCATAACGGACTTTCGATTCTCGCCTGGCGATTCATGGGGTGTACGGCGATCATGAACGGACTCACGGTCGTGACCGGCGGCGCGGGGTTCATCGGCAGCCATCTGGTCGATCAGTTGGTGGAGTCTGGCCACCGCGTTCGCGTGGTCGAGAAACACGGGGCGGAAGTCGGCCACCTGCCTCATGGAGTTGAGGTCGTGTACGCGGACATTCGCGAGCGTGAGACACTCGGCAAGGCTTTTGAAAACGGGCGTTTGGTTTATCATCTCGCGGCGAACCCCAACCTCTGGGCGCGGGACCGGCGGGAATTCGAGGCGGTCAATCATCGAGGAACGGTGAACGTGCTCGAAGCCGCACTTGCGGCTCGGGCCCAGCGGGTGCTGCACACCAGCACCGAGAGCATTCTCACGCGCGCCGGTGCAACCGGCATGATTAACGAACACGTTCAGATCTCTGAAAGTGATGCCGTGGGTCCGTACTGCCTATCCAAGCTGCGCGCGGAAGACGCGGCCATGAAGCTGGCACGAGCCGGCCAGCCGGTGGTGGTTGCCAACCCGACGATGCCGATTGGGCCTGGAGACCGGGGGCTCTCGCCTCCGACTCGCCTGATCCGTGACTTCTGCGCGGGCAAGCTACCGGCGCTCATGGACTGCACGCTGAACCTGATCGACGTGCGCGATGTGGCGACGGGGCTCATTCGCGTCATGGATCGAGGCCGGCCGGGAAGCCGCTATCTCCTCGGTGGTGAGAATGTCACGCTGGCCGGCCTTCTGGGCGTGCTTTCCGAACTCACCGGCGTGCCGCCGCCGCGGTACAAGGTTCCCTACGTGGCGGGCCTGGCGGTCGCTTACCTCAGCGAGTTCTGGGCGGATCATGTCAGCGGCAAACCGCCCAAGGCTACGGTAACCGGGGTTCGTCTCGCCCGGCGAGTCATGCATTTTGACCCGTCGCGAAGCCAGGCCGAGCTGGAGATTCGCCCACGCCCCATCCGTAATTCCCTGGTCGACGCCCTGGCGTGGCTTCGCCAGACCGGGCAACTCGCGCCCATGCGCCGGGGCTCTGCGGCTCCGCGATGAAGGGCGTATCCGAGCGTTCACGCGGGCCGCTGGCCTGGTCTTGTTTCCCAGTTTTCTCGTCCAAACTGGCAATCATCAGGCTGAAAAGACGATGACCCAAAAGTTGATTCGCCGATCTTTGGTCACGGTTTTCAATCAAACATTCGCACTCTCTTGTGATACGCAAGCGGGTCTGGACTTCGCCCCTTGAAGAGAATCGAGTATGCCCTCAAAGCATTCGGGATTGATTGGATTTTCCATTTTTGGTTTACTTTCAAGGTGCCGAGGCGCAAATGAGTCCGCTGTGCATAGAGCGGAATTGACATCAATGAACCAGGCAGGGACGTCGAACGGCAAGGCGCATCGAACGATTCCGAAGCCAACGGACTGCTCACCCGGCGGATGGCCTTGCTGGCCCTCGCGCTGCTCCAAGTATGGAATGCAAACGATGACTCAATTCGCCAGCGGTCTCGGGACTTGGCCCGCATGCATCACCGGGCAGGCCGGAGAACGTCAGGCGCCCGCGCCCGCAAGCGTGCTTATTTCGGCAGGTCGAGTTCAAGGCATGATACCCGGGCAGCCTTGGGCACGTCCGCGGATCGTCAGGTCTTGAGGTCAGACCTTGCTTATCGTTCCAAACTGCGGTAATGACGAGACTCTCCCAGACTTGGCGCCCGTGATTTCGGGGGCCTGGCGATGTCCGTGATAAACGGACTTTACGACTTGGGGGATTTCGGACCGACGGATTTAAAAAAAACATCGTGTCTTTGATGCATTATCCAGATTATAGTTTGGATGAGTCTCACTTTCAGGCACCGCGTGTGCGGCGAGAAATTGGTTCACCGGATGTGGGTGGCGGTTCGGGATCTGGAAAACCGCTTCCCCTCTCTGTCAAGGGGAATCAAGGACTTCATGCTGGAATCGTTCGAGCCTTCTAGCCTATAATGTTACCAACAAACTTGGTGGTAAATCTAACATGATTGACCGCCATCGGTTTCGTCCCAGGACTTCTTTCGATGACCGCTCGACTTGTGGCACTCGATGAAGGTCCAGACATCATGCTGGACCGCGCCATGGTAGTCGTGGGGCGTCACCCGGCGTGTGATGCGCGGCTCGATTCGCTCCGCGTGTCTCGACATCACTGCTGCATGATGCACGAGAACGGAGAAGTCGTGATCCGCGACCTGGGAAGTACCAATGGCATTCGGATCAATGGCCAGCGGGTGGAGATGGGCCGGCTGCGGGCGGGAGACGAGCTATCTATAGCGCACATTCGTTATCGCCTCGACAATGGCCAGGCACACGATCAGACGTTAGCCGACCCTGGGGGTCCTCATCCTCCTGCCGCACCTGCCGATATGCCCCGATCGCCCGACCCCGATTTCCATGACGGACCATTTCCGCCTCCGCACCCGTCTCTGGCTCCCGTCGCCTCAGATGAAAACGCGTTGGCTGCCGCGGTGCGCAAGATTCTCCCCTCGGCGGTCGCTGAGAAATGCCGTATCCAGGTAATCGTCCAGATGACCGGAGACAAAGGATCGAATGGGGAATCGCCTGTTCCGGCATCGGGCATCAGAGCGCCGGAGAGTCGTCCGGAATGACCTATCAGCTTATCCCGATTGAAAAGGGACGTAGCCCTGCCATCGCGTTGCAGCGGCCGGTCCTTTTGATCGGCCGGCATCCCGAGTGTGACGTCCGGATCGACCTGCCCAAGATCTCCCGTCGTCATTGCTGTCTGGCACTCGCTTATGATCGCGTCTTGATTCGCGACCTGGGCAGCCGCAATGGGCTGCGCGTGAACGGCCGCGTGGTTGAGGAAGCGCGTCTGCACGCCGGCGACGAGGTTGCGATCGGCCCTGTCATCTATCGCCTCGAGATCGAAGCGCTCAAGCCTGCAGCCCCCAGCTCCCCGCCGGCTCGGCCGGCGTCCCCTTCCCAGAAGATGGCGGAGCGATCTCCGGTGGCTGCGTCGCGGCCCCCAGCCCACGTGCCCATCTCGCCCGACTCGGAAGTTGACTTGGTCCCTCTTGATGACCTTGATCTTTAGACCGTCTGGACGTGCGACAGGGCGAACGGAATGAGGAACGCTCGCACGCTTGGTCGCGTCCATCCGCCAATTCCGGGCGGTTCATGGTCGCGGCAAGGCTTAATGTTCGCCACGGCGCGGTGTATGATTACTAGGGTTTCGCTGGAGGCCGGCGCATCGGGCTCGGTCGGGCCCGATAGCAGCGGCGGGACGCATTCAGGGTTTTTCCATGTTCGTTAACCTCAGCTCATCCCCGAGGGAGTAATCCAATGCAAATGCATCGCAGAGTTGTTTTGCCGTTTGCGATCTTGCTGGCGATGGCCGCCTCCACCGGACAAGCTCGCGCACAGTGGGGCGCTGGCCAGTATCCCTATGGGTACGGCGGATACGGATGGGGAGGCTGGGGATCGACCGTGCAGGGAAACGTCGCCCAGGGACTGGGTTATTTCAATATCGGGGCCGGAATTTACAACCGCGAAACGGCGATTGCCACAGCCATTAACTATGACACCTTGATCCGCTGGAACCAGTACGTTTACCTTTCGCAAAAAGAAGCGACCCGCGAATATTTCGCTCGTCGCAACGCGCACCTCGCCAAGGACAAGAACGCGTACGACGCCCTCCTGAAACGAATTCAAGATCAGCCCACCACGGCGGATGTCGAGAACGGAGATGCGCTCAACGCCGCCCTCGATCAGCTCTCCGATCCGCGAATTCACAGCTCCGCGCTGCGACTGGCCGACGCGCCCATCAATGCCCGAATGATCCGCGATATCCCGTTCCGCAATGCCGCCGAGGCCGTCACCTTCAGCCTGTCGCAGCTCAAGGAAGCCTCTCAATGGCCGGCGGTTTTACTCGACCCCCGTTTCGCCGGTGAACGCGCGGACTTCGAAGCTCTCGTGGACGCAGCCCGTAAGGACAGCACCGATGACGGCCAGGTCTCTCGCGAGACCTTGAGACAGATGCGCGGGTTCGCCAATCGATTGAAAGAGAAGCTGACCGCAGTGCCGCTGGAGGACAAGGCGGAAAACCAGGAAGCCCTCAAGTTCGTCAAGACCGTCACCGCGCTCGCCCGGATGCTCGAGAAACCCGAAATCGAGCAGGTTCTCGCAGAACTCAAGAAGATCGAGAAGACCTCGATCGGTAGCCTGCTGGGCTTCATGCACACCTTCAACCTCAGGTTTGCGCCCGCCACCTCGGCACGTCAACGGCAGGTCTACGGCGAGCTCTTTCCTGTTCTCGATCAGACGCGTACCCGGATCTTGGGCGAGGCCAAGCTCGACGACACGGCAAACGACAAGGCCAACAAGGGCAAGCTGCACGACTTCTTCTCGGCGATGGACATGGAGAACATCGAAGGTAAGAAGCCAGCACCGACTCCGCCGCCAGCCCAGCCGTGACAGGTCTTCCGCCGCACGATCGGTCCGGCGGCCTGGACAGAAGTCATCTCCGCGGCCGGCACGAATCGATGGGTCACCGCCAGGCGGCCCCAAGAAGTGCCGGCAGCTCTTTGACCGAATCAACCAGGTGCGTGTGAGGATGGCATTCTAGCTGCTCTCTGCTGTGTGTGCCCTCGGTCACACCAATGATCAGCCCGCAGCCCGCATTCCTCCCTTCCTGAAGATCGGCCGGCGTGTCGCCGACCTTGGCGACGCCGGCCGGATCGACAATCCCCAGCCTCCTCATCAACTCCCGGATCATGTCCGGGTGCGGTCGACCGCGCGGCACCTCGTCACTGCAGATCGTGGCGTCAATCAGCGGGCTGCCTGACCAATCCAGCCGGTCGAGGATCACCTGCGTGATTGCCCGGTTGAATCCGGTGTTGAGCGCCACCTTGATTCCGGCTTCCTTCAGCGTCCGAAACACTCGCGAGGCTCCCGGCACCTCGTGCACGGAAGGGTCGGTCTCGTAGAAGCGAATGGCGCGTGCGACGAAATCCTGGTGGATCTCGTCGGATCCGCCCAGCTAGCTCTTCGCGGCCCTCCGCCTTGCCGACAAGCAACTTGATGGCCTCGGGCTTGGCGATGCCCATCACCCTATTGACGTCGGCGATGGTGACGGCGACCCCCACCGCCTTCAGGGCGTCCTGAACGCACCTGCTCACCGAATCGTCGTCATTCACCGTTGTCCCTGCCATGTCGAAGACGACCAGCTCGATAGACACTTCGAAGCCTCCACGGGTCCTGGAAATCACGATTCGGACTCACCCAGCGATTTGCGCACCACCTGCTCGGCCAGGCCGAACGAGAGCGTCATGCCAGCCCCGCCGGTGCCCGTGACGACGGTCACCCCCGCAGCCGGTTCAAGCACCACGGCGTGTTGCCCGGGATGTTTGGCGTAGATGCCGTGCCAGCGTGCGGCGACCCGCAGGCCGGGGACGTTCAAAAACGTCTCCAGGTAACCGAGGATCAGGTCGTCGATCTCGGTCTTGTCGAAGGGATCAATCATCGCGCCATACTCATGCGAATCTCCCAGGATGAGCTCGCCGTCGCCGTTCTGGGAGACCAGCACGTGAATCCCGTACCGATCGTACCAGGGCGACTCCCGGGCGATCCGGGCGCAAAGTGCCGGCAAGGTCGGGCAGCACTCGAACGACTTGTAGTGCCTGAGAGTCAGACCGGCCGCCAGCATGGGGCCAAGCGTCCAGTGGGAACCGATCGGCCGCGATCGCATCATCTGTAGCTTGCAGCGGACCAGGCCGCACTTCGCAATCTCGTCGGGATAGAGCGTCTCGAAATCCTGACCGCTGCAAATCCAGACTCGCTCCGCCTCCCAGACCTTGCCGCCGGCATAAACCCTGGGAGGCTCCACGTCGGTCACCACCTGGCCGAAGTGGAACCGCACCCCGAACCGCCGATCCAGCCACCCCGGCAAGCCGGCAATGACGGCGCGGGGATCAACGCACGTCTCGCCGGCGCTCCAGAGCGCGGCCTGAAGACCCTCACGCTTGACCGCCCTGCTCCGCTCCTCGATCCGCGAGGCTGTGAGCAGCTCGACCGGCTCACCCGCCGCCAGTGATAGCGCGGCATACTCTTTCAAGACCTGGGCCTCGTCTTCGTGGTAGGCAAGGTGCAGCGAGCCGCACCGCTGGGACGGCAAACCCGCCTGGTGGAGCACCTCCAGCCAGATTTCGAGGCTCCTTCGGGCCAAGGCGCGCAGCGGGCCCAAGGGCTGGCCGATTGGCCAGAGCATGCCGAAATTGCGCACCGAGGCGCCCACCGCGGCCTGGCTCCGCTCGAAGACCGCCACGCGCCTGCCGCGGCGGCCAAGCTCGTACGCGTGCGCCAGTCCCAGCACGCCGGCTCCCACCACGATATCGTCGAATCGAGATTCATTCATAAAGCTGAAGCAGTCTTGCCGCCGCTCGCGGTCGGCGAAAACATCCGAGGTTGGTCAGCCCATCACGACCTCGCGGCCCTTGAACACGCGGTATCCGACCGGGATCAGCAGCCGGGTGAGAAGCATGTTGGTGATCAGGCCGCCGATCACGGCGATGGCCAGCGGCTGCTGCATCTGCGCACCGGGCCCGAATCCCATCGCCAGCGGGACGAGGCCCAGAATCGTGCACAGGCTGGTCATCAGGATCGGCCGGAACCGCGTGCGGCCGGCCTTGACCAAGGCCTCATGCAGCGGCATCCCCTGCTCGCGCAACTGGCCGATATACTCGATGAGGATGATCCCGTTCTTGACGTCCAGACCGATCAGCAAGATGGCCCCCATGGCCGACGAGACATTGAGCGGAGTGCCCGTGATCCAGAGGGCAAACGCTGCGCTGGCCAGCGACATGGGCTGCGCCAGAAAAATCACCAAGGGCAAGAGCAGGCTGTGAAACTGGAAGCCGAGAAGCAAGAAGACGAGGGCCACGGCGACGACGAACACTGTCATCAGGCTGGCGAACGACTCTTGCTGCGCCCGGTAGTTTCCCGCGAGCTCCCACCGGTATCCAGGCGGAAACTTGAGCTCCGAGAGCTTGGAATAGAGCTCCCGGTTCACGGAGCCCACGTCGCGTTTGTCGAGCGCCGCCGGTCACGGTCAGAACCGGCTGCTGGTTCTCACGCCAGAGCTCATTCGGGCTGCGCACGACCTTGATCGACGCAAGCTGACCCAGCGGCACGAAGCCGATGCCACTCGTCGCGTGCGCCAGGTTTCCCGCCCCCAGCGGCGCGGCTGCCGGCGCGGCCATCGACAGGCTAATGGGCAACTGGGCCAGGTTCTCGCGATCGAACCGAACGCGGTCGGGGTAACGCACCCGGATCTTGGTCATCCGGTCTTGCTCAGGAATCGTGCTGGCCACCTGACCGTAAAGCGCGGCGTTGAGCTGGCTCTCGACGTCGAGCTCCGTCAGCCCCACCCGCGCCGTCTGGATACTGTCGGGCCGGACCACGATATCGGGATTGCCGAGCAGCACGTGCGTGTTCACGTCGACCACGCCCTGCACCTTCTCGGCAATCTCTCCCACCTTCGCGGCGAGCTCGCGCAGCGTCGCCGGCTCGGGCCCGAAGACCTTGACCTCGATCGGCTGCTCAACACCGGCGAGATCGCCAATCTGGTCGAGCACCAGCGGCACGAACTCCGTCTCGAGCTCCGGAACCTCATCCTTCAGCTCGTCGCGGAGCGCATCGATGATCTCGTCCATCGGCCGCCTCTGCCCGGCCGGCTTCAAGCTGATCATGATGTCGCCGGTGTAGCTCTCGGTGGCGAAGAAGCCGAGCTCGGCCCCGGTGCGGCGAATGTAACCGTCGATATCAGGCGTGCGGAGCAAGACCGCCTCGACCCTGCGCAGAACCTTGTCGGTCTGGGAAAGCGACGTCCCCACCGGCATGTTGTAATCCAGGACGAACGCCCCTTCGTCCATCTCGGGCATGAAGTCGCTCTCCAGGCTCGTGCCCAGCCACCAGAGCGGAATCACCGCCAGGAGCGAGGCGAGGAGCGTGAACACGGGGAACCGAAGGCCGGCCCTGAGCACTCCCTCGTAACTGCCGGCCAGAACGTTATAGATCGGGCCCGTCGTCGGCATCGGCCTGCGACCCAGGAAGCGCGCGGCCAGCACCGGGACGATTGTGAGGCTCACCACCATCGAAACCAGGAGCGCCACGGTCAAAGCCAGCGACAATGACTGGAAGAACTGGCCGACCACCCCACGCACGAATGCCAAAGGCAAGAAGACCAGAATCGTCGTCAGGGTCGAGCCGATCACCGCCCCGCTGATCTCCTTGCTCGCGGAGTCGATGGCGGCGTCGCCGGTCTGGCCTTCGGACAGATGGCGGGCGATGTTCTCGATCACCACCACGGTGTCGTCGATGATCAGGCCGATGGCCACCGCCAGCCCGCCCAGCGACATCAGGTTCAGTGTGTCGCCAGTGAGGTAAAGGAAGACGAAGCTGATGGTAAGGCTCAAGGGAATGGAAAGCGCGGCGATGATCGTGGCGCGCAGGCTCTTGAGGAAGAGAAGCAGGATCAAGATGCTGAACGCCCCGCCGATGATGATGGCGTCTCGAACATTGGCGATGGCCGTTCTGACCAGGTGCCCTTGATCGTAGACCGGCCGAATCACAACGCCGGGCGGAGCCGACTTGGCGGCGTCGGCGAGCACGACGTCAAGCTCTCGAGACACCTGCAAGGCATTGCCGCCCAGCCGGCGAAAGACCGTCAGCGCCACGGCGTTCTGGCCGTTGGCGCGGATCGCCATCATCCGGTCCTCGTGCGAGATGGTCACCCTGCCCAGGTCGCGCAGCCGGATCGACTGACCGTTCTTGCTGGCGATCACCCGGTTTTCCAGCTCCAGCGGATCCGTCGCCAGCGTGTCGGCCAGCACCTGATACTGCAGCACGTCGCGATCGAGCCGGCCCACCGCCTTGAGGCGGTGTTCCTTGCCCAGGCGATCGGCGACGTCGGCGATGGAGAGACCGGCCGCCACCAATGCCTGGGGCTCCACTTCCACCAGGATCTCGCGGATGTCTCCCCCCTGCACCGTGACGTAGGAAACGTCGGCGATCCGGCTGATCCGCGGCCTCAGATCGTAATAGGCGTAATCGTGCAGCGACGCCGGGTCGCGGCCGCCGGTGACGACGAACGAGATGATCGGGAAGACCGACGGCGTCTGGCGCTCGGTGATCGATGTCGTGCCCTGCGGCAACTGAGCGCCGACTTCGGCCATGCGGGCGCGCACATCGTTGAGCGCCTGCACCATGTCGGTTCCCGGTGCGAAGTCGATCGAAAGTTCGGCCGCGCCCCGAACCGACTTCGAGCGCACCCGGATGACTCCCAGCACGATGCTGACCGCCTCTTCGATCGGCCGCGTCACGGCCACTTCGACGTCCTTGACCGCCAGGCCCGGCGATTGCACGATGACCACGATCCGCGGAAACGCCACTTCCGGGTAGATGCCGCTGGGCATCCGGAGCATCGAGTACAACCCGAAGGCCGAAAGGAGCCCGGTCGTCAAGACGATCAGGCCGAAGTACGGCTTGGCCAGGGCGACCAGGTTGACTCCACGGCCCCTCGGCCGGACTTCGGTCTCGTGTTCGGTTCGGGTGGGGCGTGTCATTGAGCGTGCTCCGCGCTGGCGACTGTCTTCTCGGTCTGCACGGCCGTTCCCTCGGGGAGGTTATAGCCCCCCTCGACGATCACCGGCTCACCCTCCTTGAGGTCGATCCCGGAGACGGCCACCCAGCCGGCGTGCGGCGGTCCCGCTTCCGGGTGCAGCACCACGGTCTTGCCCTCGCGGACCACGCTCAGGACCGGACCTTCGCCCAGGTCGAGGATCGCCTGGGCCGGTACTTCGAGCACTCCGGAGTGCTCATTCACGACGATCGTCACGCCCATGGTTTGGCCCAGGCTCAGCTTGCTTTCGGGGTTATCGACCAGGATCAGTACCGGCAGGTTTCCGGTCTGGGGATCGGCGATCCGGCCGGCGAAGTCGACCTTGCCTTCGAATCCGGCGTCACCCTTGTCCGTCTCTGCCGCGCCGGGGTGCGACTCGGCGATCTTGACCCGAGCCTTCTGCCCAAGGTGGATCGCCTGAGCCGATCGCGCGGGTAGAAAGACCGAGACGAGGATCTGCCGGGTATCGACAACCTCGCCGATAGGAGTGCCGATTGCGATCGTTTGTCCAGGATGGCATGTCAGACTGTCGAGCACGCCGTCGATAGGCGAGCGGATCGTGTGGAAATCGAGGTGCGCCTGGGAAAACGCCACCAGGCCTTCGGCCACCCTGATCTTGGTCTCGGCTTCGGCCACCGCCTCGGGACGCGGACCGATCATCATGCTCTTGAGCAGGGCCTCGGCCGTCTCTTGCTGGAGCCGGGCCGTGGTTACCGCCAGGTCGGCCTCGAAGACCTGCTGCTCCGAGACCTCATGCCGGGCCAGCAATGGCCGCAGCCGCGTGGCAACCGCCTGGGCACGTTCGAGCGCCACCTTCGCCTGCTCGACCGCCAGCTCGTTGGACCGCCGCTCCTCGGGCCGTGGAATCGACTTGAGCAGCACCAGCGACGCCTTCAGCCCATCGCGAGTCGCGGTCTTCTCGGCCAGGTCGGCGAGAGCCACGGCCTTATCGAGCTCGACGATGGTCTGCCCCTTCTTGACGGGCTCACCCTGCTTGACCACAAGCTCATGGACATGCCCTTCCACAGCGGGCGTCAGCATCGCCAGCTTCGCCGGAATGGCTTCGCTGCGCCCCAGTCCCTCCACCGTCTCGACGACCGTGCCCAGCCGGGCCGGCTCGACGCGAACCGTCACATGGGCGTGCGACTCCTCGCCGGCGGCGGCTTCTTCCTTTCCTGCCTCCGCCTCACCCTCCTTGTGGCATCCGCCCAGACCCAAACAAAGCACGCCCACGAGCATCCACCATCGGCCTCTCATAGCCTTCCTTCCACGCCACCAGTCTTTGTGGACGAGAACGCCAGGAATAAGGAATCAGGGCTTACTCAAAGGATACCCGGCGCAGGTGGCAGGCAACACGAGAGCGTGAATAAAATTTTTCTTATGTAGGAGGGTTCATGGAGCGCATTTTTGGCCCTGGCGCGAGACCGGCCGAAGCAAGGAAGCAGATCCATGCCGCGTCCTGTTCGGCAAGACCGCATCGGCGCTGGCTGTGCCCAAAACCTGTGTCATCCAGGAAGATGCGTTGCCGAAAACCCGGTAGTTTGGGATGATATCGGGGCTGACGTGAGTTCGGGTCAATGTCGTCTCCCGAGTCAGGAGATGGCTCCTTCCGGAACCGCGGCAGTTCGGGGTCCTCCTGGCCGTTTCGATGGCGCAAGTACTACTTATCCGCCCCGGGGCCACGCTCTACGACGAGCAGAACCGCGTTCAAGGGATCCTCAACATCCCCTTGAACGAGCGGGGGTGTGTCGAGGCGGCTCGCCTGGGCGAATCGCTGGCCGCGGGTCCTGTGGCAACGCCTCTCTCCGCCTTGTATTGCGGTCCGGGTGACAGCGTGGTGCGCACCGCCGAGATCGTCGGCAAGGCCTTGGGGTTGCGACCCAGGCGGATCGACGATCTGCGAAATCTCGATCAAGGGCTCTGGCAAGGACTTCAGGTCGAGGAGATCAAACGCCGAAACACCAAGTTGTTTCGCCAGTGGATCGAAGACCCCATGACCATCTGTCCGCCCCAGGGCGAGACCGTCGAAGAAGCCATGGAGCGAGTCAAGGCCGCACTCAAACCCTTGATCCGCCGCCATCATGAAGAGTCTTTTGGATTGGTTGTTGGCGAGCCTCTGGCTCGACTGATTTCTTGCTTCCTGCGCGGGGGCACTCGCCCCCAGCTTGACGAACAATTACCCTGCTGTGGTCTCGAACGCATCGACGTCCCGCGCGAATCGCCCGCCAACGGCTTCTCTTGACAACCACCCCCGAGAACACGACCTGTCGGAATTCGCCGCCCATGCGGCATGACTCCGTCGCCGCGGCGCGCCCCGCAATGCCGCCAAGCGGAACCGCGGCAGATCGATTCGAGCGGGCGTTCGCCGGGATCAGAGGAGACTTCCCATGGCCAAGAAAGTGGGGTCGCAGAGTGCCTGGCACGGGCACTCCGAATCCAAACGCGTGCCCGAAGGAGTCTTCATGCGCTGCGACGGCTGCAGCGCCACGCTGTTCCGGAAGCAGGTCGAGCAGAACGATAAGGTCTGCCCCGAATGCAACCACCATTTCCCGGTGTCAGCCACCGAGCGGATTGCCCAGCTTCTCGATCCTGACACCTACGAAGACTGGTTCTCGAGCCTCCTGCCGGCTGACCCTCTGGGATTCGACGACCGCCGCCCTTACCCCGAGCGAATCAAGGCCGAGCAAGAGCGGACGGGGTTAAGCGAAGCCGCGCTCGTGGGCCAAGGCTTCATCAAAGGGATCCGGATCGTCCTGGGTATCACCGACAGCAATTTCATCATGGGGTCGATGGGATCCGTGGTTGGCGAAAAGCTCACGCGCGCCGTCGAGGAAGCCACTCGCCAGAAGCTGCCGCTGGTGATCATCTCGGGATCGGGCGGCGGCGCCCGCATGCACGAAGGCATCTTTTCTCTCATGCAGATGGCAAAAGTGTCGACTGCGCTTGGACGTTACCGCAGTTCGGGGGGCCTCTTCATCAGCGTCCTGACCCACCCCACCATGGGAGGCGTCGCGGCTAGCTTCGCTTCGCTGGGCGATATCATCCTGGCTGAACCGAAGGCCCTGATCGGCTTCGCCGGTCCTCGCGTCATCGAGATGACCGTCCGCGTCCAGTTGCCCCAGGGTTTTCAGACCAGTGAGTTCCTGCTGGACCACGGCTTCGTCGACCGCATCACCCATCGTCGCGACCTCAGAAGCACCATCGCCCAGCTCATCGATTACGCCATGCCCTGACTTCGCTGGTCCGGTCACGACGCATTTCTCCTGGAACGGCCGGCCGCCCTACCCGAGGAGGCTGTCGGCGCCCCGGCCGCTCGGTGAGCTGGCGAAACAACGGGTCCTGCCGAAGCGGGGCCAGGAAGGCGTCGTCGTTCAGCCGCCGCGTGTTCGGTAGGCCCCGCTCGATCGCTCGGGCCAGAAAGGCAAGGGCTCGGTCTCGATAACGGAGGCGAAGAGTCTGGACATCGAGCGCCTTCTGGGGCCCTGTGGCGCCATGGTCGAAGAGATCGACGCACCGCGCGAGGGAGCGTCCCAGCTCGTAGAGTTCCTCGGCCTCGCTGGCGTCCATCCGGCTGATCGCATCGGCCACGCTCACGAAGTCTCCCCATTGTCCCGCCACCGACAGCACCCCGGCGCGGATTCGCAGCAGTCGGCAGGCGTCTGGCAGCGATCGCGAAGAAAGGGCTTTCAGATCCGCGGGCGATGCGGCGAGCGCCTGGCAGGCGGCCAGCTCACCCTCGATCCTCGGCAGCAAACGCGCCTTTTCACGGGGACGGCCGTCGAGCTTGCCGTCGCGGTCAAGCTGGAGCAGGCCGTCACGCGCACTCTGTAGCAAAGCCTTGGCTGTGGCAAGCTGGAACAGGTCCATCTCCACCCGGCCGCGATTCAAGCGGATCTGGATGAGCCGCAGTTGATTGGCGAGGTCATCGGGATCAGCCTGGGCCAGCTCGGCGAAGAGCTGCTCGGACTGCTGCTCCCGCGGCCCGGCCTCGGGCATCTGGCCCAGCCGGCGCAAAGTCATCGCCAGGTCGTCAAGCGCCAGCCCGAGATGAATCTTGAACTCCGTATTGGTCGGCTCGGCCTTCACGACCTGGCGGCCCAGGTTGACAGCCCTGACGTAATCAGCCCGTGCCGCCGCTAAATTTCCGGTGAGCTTCCTGACATCGCCCAGCTTCCGGTAGCTGATCGCCAGCAGATCGTGAGCCTGGTTGTTGCCCGGCTCGAGGGCGCCCAGCGCTCGGCCAGGTCGTGCATCTTCTGGAACCAGACCTCCGCATCACTCAGGTTGTGATCGAAGCCGAGGGCCCGACCCAGCCGGAAGTACGCCTCGAGCTGAGCACGCCGCGCCTGGCCACGGTCGGGATGGATCGGGGCCGTCGCCTCGGCAATCTCGACCACGCGCCGCAGGTGTTGCACAGCCTCGCCGGTCTGTCCGGCATCAAGACTCAGCTCGCCGAGTCCGGCGAACGTCCGGCCCAAGCAGTCGGCCACGGCCAGGTCTCCGGCAGACGTGGCTGCGAGGCTCTCGGCCAGCAGCCGGGCAAAGTTGTATTGCTTGAGAGCGTCGGCCGTGCGGCCGATCTCGCGGAACATGTCGCCCAGCAGTTGATGTGCGATGGCCCGGCCGGAGCTCGGCGCGGCGGCCTCGGTGCTGTGGGCAATCTCGTCCAGACCCGCGATCGCCTGGTCGAGCAAGGCTTGCCGCAAGGGGCGGGTCGCCGGGGTCTTGCCCAGCTTCTCCTGGACGTCAAAGACAAGTTGATTCAATGTCTTCAGGGTCAGGTTGCCCTGTGCGACGGCCGCTTGCTCGGCCGCCTGGGCCTTGCGCACGGCCGCGCGGAGACGCGTGTTGTAATACAGGGCGCCGACGAGCATGAGCACCATGGCCGCCGCGCTGAAGCTCAGTGCCGCCGCCAGCGCGGGCCGCCGCCGGGCCCACTTCCAGGCACGCTCCCACGACTGAGCCGGGTGTGCCAGAATCGGCTCACGTGCCAGGAACCGACGCAGGTCTTCAGCCAGGTCAAGGGCCGTGCCGTACCGCCGCGAGGGGCTCTTTTCGAGGCATTTCAGGCAAATCGTCTCGATGTCGCGCGGCAAGCCCGGCTGGAACCGAGACGGCGAAACCGGGTCGTTGTCCTTGACCTGTGCAAGGGTCTCGAGGGCCGTGGCCGCCCGGAACGGCGGCCGGCCGGTCAAGAGCTCGTAGAGGATCGCCCCCAGCGCGTAGACATCAGCCGTTGCGCCCACCTGGCGGTTATCCCCCTCCGCTTGCTCGGGCGCCATGTAGAAAGGCGATCCGATCACGACGCGGCTCCTGGTCAGGCCGTCGTCGGAGCCGACAATCTTGGCGAGACCAAAATCGGCCACCTTGGGATGGCCGCCGGCGTCGAGCAGGATGTTCGCCGGCTTCAGGTCGCGGTGGACGATGCCCCGGCGATGGGCCTCCGCGATCGCGCGTGCCATCACTTCGACCAGCCGGGCCGCCTCGCCGGCCGGCCGCGGCGACCCGTCGAGCGCCTGGTCAAGGCCGCCGCCGGGTAGGTACTCGAGCTCAAGGTACGGCAGCCCGTCGGCCTCGCCGACGTGATAGATCTGCACGATGTCGGGATGCCTGAGCCGAGCGATGGTCTCGGCCTCGGCCCGGAACCGCACCAGGGCCCCTGACCCGGCATGCGACCCGGTCAAGACCATCTTCAAGGCGCACAGACGATTCAGCGCGACCTTGCGAGCCAGGTAGACGACGCCCATGCCGCCCCGCCCCAGCTCTCCGAGAATCTCGTAGCCCTCCGCCCGCAGCGCTTCGAGCGCGCCGGGGTTGAGTTCGGCCGGCGGCAGATCGGCTCCAAACTCGGTGAGCTTCGAGCCATTCGATCCGCCCGTCCGAGCGCGCCGGGCCCGATTCCCCGCCGAGGCCAGCGACCGCTTTTCCAGATCGAGCGCCGCGAACGCCGCTTCGACGGCCTCGCGATGCTCGGGGAAGCGCTCGCGGTAGACAGTGACGTCCGGCATCTCGCCGCGCCGCCGGCAGGCCTCCAGATCGAGCGACAGCAGCTCGCGAAACAGATGATCGCGCACCGATCCGTCGGCGTCGGCCATGTCGGCCAGGAACGTGTTCGGGTCTGGCCGTTTGCCGGCCAGGCAGGCAGCCTCGTAGCGGTCGCAGAGCGAGTCGATGCGCCTCCAGTCGTCGAGCGACAGGTCCAGATTTTCGGCCTCGGCGTGGAGCGTCATGCGGGAAGCTCCTCCTGCCAGATCAGACGGATGAGGTGAAGCTTGCGATCGACCGTGCGTCTCGAAGTTCCTAATTCCTCGGCGATCTCGTCGGTGGTGTGCCCTTCGAGCTTGCGCAGGGCGATCGACCTGAGCGTCGGGTTCTCCAGCTTGGCGAGCAGGCGCTCGTAGTCCTCGGCGAACTGGGCGGCGACCTCGGGGGTCGGCTCGCGCGAGGAGCACGGCCATCCCTTCATCGATCTCTTCGCCGGTCATGATGGCCGATTCGCCCACCACTGCCCCGCCGCCCCGCTTCTGGCGCGTCTGGTGACGCACCCAGTTCGACCACCTTGCGCGTCGTGATCGTGACCAGAAGACGCCACAGATCGTCTCGATCAACAAGCTGGGGGAACTGCCCGCGGCCCACGCGGTCGCAGAAGCTGTGAAAGGCGCTGAGGGCGAGATCTTCCTCGTCGGACATCCGGCGGACATGCCCGGGCAACCTCGCGGAGGCCAGGCGAACCAGCCTCTGGAAGTACCGGTCCCAGAGCTTCTGAACATCCGCGTCGTTGCCTTCCCTGACGCCTTCAAGCCAGCGCGAAACCGAGTTGTCGGCCGACATCGGGGAAGACTCCAGGCGGGCGGAACCGAGGATGCCGTCTATCCTATGAGCCGAGTGGCCGCCTGTCACGCGCAAACTCGCCAGATGACAGGCGTGCGTGTGCGAATTCGCAACACCCGAATTGGCAAAATGGGATGGCCGCCTCTCAAATCCTTTTTTGTTCTTCCTTCGCTTTGTGCTCTTCGTGCCCTTTGTGGTTCAATCTCCCCTACTGTTTTGGGTTCGATTTTCGCGGCCGGAGTCAGCCGTACGCATCTTATCTTCCTGCCCTCTATCACATTGCGTCTCACCGCTGTTGGCTTCGATTGTCGCCTTTTTCCTGCCGAGCTCGCTCGAGGACCTCTGACTTGCTCCACTGCCTCGCACCGGAGCGCGGCCGGGCAGTATCT
>CAWFAF010000014.1:0-7494 GCA_963813575.1 uncultured Planctomycetaceae bacterium | reverse complement strand
CCTCCTGGTTGCAAACCAGGCGCTCTCCCAATTGAGCTACGTCCCCTTGCGATGAGCGACACGCCCTGGATGGTCAATGTTCATCACACCGCGATCGCGACTTCTGTGGTTCAGGATAACGAACTCAGATGCCGTTTGACTAGGCTGACCGAGGCCGGGAAAGGCGTCAATTGTTGGCAGATCGAGTAGCCTTGCATCCAGCCTTCGACGGCGACAAGAGCGCGGGCGCGGGTGCCGTGGGGGACGGCTTGCCAGTTGATCTGGCCCCCTTGGGGGTTGGTGATCTCTTGAGATCCCATCTGCTGGATCATCTGGGGAGACTGGCTGACCATCGCGTGCGGCGGAGAAAGCCTGCGGGCAGGGGCTGCTCGAACATCACGGCGTAGTAGGGCATCGGATCGAAGCTCTTCTGCTTCGCCAGCTTGCGCAAGTAGGCGTCGATCGCCTTGTCCACCTTGGCAAGGTCTTGGCCGAAGGCTTTCTGAAACTCGGCGAGATGCTCCTCGGGCGTGCGCGGTTCCAGAGGGGGAATCTCGCTCATGATCTTGAGGTAATCGATGAAATCATCGCCGCGTTTGAATGCCAGGTAGTGGGTCATCGCCCATGCCAGGGCATACTCGGTGGGCGTCAATTGCTCCTTGCGAACGAGCGACTCGACCAGCGGCTGACCGGGCTCGCGGCAGCAGTGCCTTGCCCTGCGCGTCCTGGCCTGGATCGCGATCGAGAGGGGTCTTCGAGCTCGCGAATCGTGGCCATGTGCAGCCCGTTGATCATGCCCAGGCCGTCCCACATCGGCTTCTGCTTGCGGCTGGTGGCCGGGGTGGCGCAGTATTCGGCCAGCCCCTCCACCAGCCAGATCGGCCAGGCGCTCAGACGCGGGTGGACGCCGATATTCTGCAAGATCTGGTGCGTCCCCTCGTGGGCGACGGTTTGCGGCTTCCGCAGGGCGGTCACCTCGGGGGCGTGCTGGTCACGCTCGGACGATTCATAAAAATGGATGCGGTTGGTGAAGATCTCATAAAACGCCTGGATCTCCGGGTCGACCGGCTTGCTGAGGCGGAATTCCCGCTCGGTGCGGTAAATCACGGCCACGAGCGGGAACTCGGTATCGTGCACGTCCATCTCGTGCTTGCGAAAGGCGTCCAGCAACTTCCTGTACAGATCCTCGAGGAGCCGGCCGCTAGCCTCGGCGAAGGCGAGCGTGGAACGGTAGAAAATGAGGTAATGTTGCGTTTTGAGGACCTGGAATTGGCCCAGCGGGCCTTCCTGCAAGCTGCGGCAGCAATTCATCGGCGGAAAGCGGCCGGAACGGCTCGGTCGTGGGGACGAGCATGGTTGGCAGGCCGAGCTGGCCGTCGGGAAGGATCAAGACCGTCTTGCCGTCGTGTTGGCCATGCAGCCGGGCCACCACCGGGCGGCGGTTTTCATCGAGGATTTTGAATCGGCGATCCGTCGGGGCAAGCGAAACGGAAGGGACCATTCGGGTGACTGGAAGTGCCGCCGGCTCGGGGGACCGTTGCGACTCTCGGTCAGTGGAACTCTCCGATGTCTCTTCCTCAGCGTTTTCCGCCGGCTCTTTGATGGACTGGATGGGCCCGTCGAACGGCGGAAAAGGGAGGTCGATACTCGGCACCGACTTCCCGATCGGTTCCTTCTTGAGTATGCCGAGCCTCCATCAGCGATCGGCCTTCAGGACCCTGCGTACAGCTCGGGGGAGTGGCCAACCGGGCGGATGAGCTGCTGGAAACAACCCGGTTCGCCACCAGTCCCGCGGCGAGTTCGAATCCTCTCAGGCAAAACCAGCTCACCACGAGCGCGGCCAACGCCACGGTTGCCGCAAGCGGTGGAGAGACGCGGCGGGGAAATGAGGGGACCTCGGGCATGCCATCCGGCGAGCTCGCGTCCCCTGGGCTCGGGTGATGAAACGTGTTGTCAAAAGGCAGCGAACCCGCCG
Organism: uncultured Planctomycetaceae bacterium; assembly: GCA_963813575.1. Lineage (GTDB taxonomy): Bacteria > Planctomycetota > Planctomycetia > Isosphaerales > Isosphaeraceae > Aquisphaera. The sequence continues at coordinate 5,540 of CAWFAF010000014.1, read as the reverse complement.
TGGCAGGTGCCGGAGCGAGCGGGGCGGCGAGAACCGCCTTACACCGGGGGCATACCCGGCGTCCGACGATTTCAGGATGGCGGATGCGGACAGCCGTTCCGCAACCACCACAGGCGATGACCACCGGTTCCATGTCCAGCGTTCTCTCGCGGGTTTCGTCTGAAGGAATTCGGCGAAGGGCTCACGATGAGTCTAGCACGGCTTCCGGCCAACGAAAAGATCGCCCCGGAGAATGAGTGCGCCTTTCAGCCTGGAGCCGCCGACGACATGATTCGCACCTTGAAACCGAGCGACTGGGAAAGGGCCGCCATCTCGCCGAAGATGTCGCCATAAGCGACGGCGATGTGGTTGCTCATGTAGTGTGCCATGATCGTTTCCAGTCGAGCAGCCCAGGTCAGCCGCCATGAAGGGCCACTGGCGGGTGGTCCCGCGCCACCATGCTTCGCGAACGTCCTCGGGCAGGGTCACCGACTCGCCGCGCCCCAGCTCCATGATCGGCTGGCCCGAGCGGTCAAGCCACGACCGGGCCCAGGTGATCGGCCCGCCAGGCTGACGCCGGTGAACGTGCCGCCCGGTACGGGGAAATAGCCGGCAGGCTGACGGTAGCTGTGCACGCCCTTCAGGCTCGACGGGTCATGATTGAATGCATAAGCACCGCAGCTTCCCGAGTTGAGCAGAACCCACAGGAAACGGCCGTCGTGCTTGGCCCCCCAGCGCACGTCGTGGAACATCACGGCGCCGGGCAGTCCCTTGGCTTCGAGCAGCCGCTTCATCAGCTCCATGGGGATGAGGTTCCCCTGGTCGGCCTCGGTGCTGGTCATCACCGCATGGCCGTCTCCCTCGGGGCGGGCGTGCGAGTTCAAGAGACCCTCGGCGAAATCACTGGGCGGCAGCAGCTTCAGGAGGCCAAGCTGGTACTGCCAGCCCAGGCAGTCGGCCTGGAACTCGGCGAGCAGGTCGAGCACGGCAAGATACCCGCGCAGTTGCTCGCGGGTGGCTTCGGCGGTGAAGTCTTCCGCGTCGGCCTCCTTCCAGTGGAAGACGACTCCCTTGTCCTGCACGAACTTGAAGGCGGCGTCGACCCGCGCATCGGACACGGTCTTGACCCGGTCGATCAGCCAGGCCTGGTCAACCTTGTGCTCGGCGAACCCGACCTTGTAAAGCACGCGGGGGCCGAAGTAGCCGTTGATCATGCCCATCGAGGTATCGCCGAGCATGAGGGCGAGGATTCGCTTCTGCTTGATCGATTCGTGGATCTTCCGGGCCAGAGAGATCGCCTCGGGCGCGATTGCGCCGGCGGAGTGCAGCTCGCTGGTGTCATAGCGAATCTGGCCGCTCGAGCACCACTCGTCGAGCCGTTCCATGAACCGAGCGTCGGCCGTCCAGTCGGGCGCATCGGTCCAGACGCGCGAGGCCGCGCGGCCCACGCTTTCAAGCGACGCTCCGGTGTTGAGCAAGGCCACCAGGCCCGGCCATGTCCCCGAGAAATTCGAGGCCAACAGCAGCGGATTCTCCTTGCCCACCACGCCATCGACCGTGTGAGGGGCGTAGGTCCAGTGGACGAAGACGCCGACCATGGGATCGTCGATCGGGCCGAGCTTGGCGATGGCCTGGTCGGGCCTCGTCAGGTAATCGTCCACGAGATAGGGAGATCGGCCCAGCTTCTTGAGCGCGGCGACCAGTTGCCCGGTGGTCTCACGCGATTGCGCAAGGGCCCACTCGTTGGGCTTGGACCGATAGTCTCCCGGCCAGAAAATCGCGACTTTCTTCGGCATGGCACACCCGAGTGGGAAAGGAGGGTACGCTGTGGTCAGGGCCTCATCCAGAGTGTATATTGCCCATTCACGGCTCGCTACAGGCAAGAGGGCGGCGTGGTCCGAAGGCAAGACGACGTGGCGAGCAGTTCGGCCGGTTCTTCAATCGAGAGTCAGGCAATGTACGACCTTGTGGTGATCGGTGGGGGTTCGGGAGGTCGATGCGTGGCCACGGCGGCCGCTCGGGTTGGCGCCAGGGTCGCCCTGATCGAGAAAAGCCGGCCCGCGGGTGTACCGTCTTGCGACCTTTCCGTGCCCACGCTCGGGCTCGTGCATGCGGCGCGGCTGCTCAAACGTATCAGCGGGGCCAAGGAGTTTGGAGTCGATGTCGGGCCGGCACATGTTGATTTCTCGGCCGTCATGAGCCGGCTCCGCCACGTGGCCGAGTCGGCGGCGGCGCACCGCTCTGACCAGGCCCTCTGCGGTCACGGCATTGACGTCTTTCACGGCTCGGCCGCGTTCGAGGCCTATGACACGGTGCTGGTGGACGGCAAGACCCGCGTCGAAGGCAGCCGGTTCGTGATCGCCACCGGCTCGCGCCCGGCCCAACCGACGATCCCCGGGCTTGCCGAGGCCGGCTTTCTGAATACCTCGAACGTCTGGTCGCTCACCAAGGTTCCGGCCAGCCTCGTTGTCCTTGGGGCCGGCCCGATCGCGGTCGAGTTCGCCCAGGTCTTCGCGCGGTTCGGCTCGAAGGTGACGGTGCTCACCGACAAGCAATCGGTGCTGCCTCGTGAAGACGTGGAGGTCTCCGGCACGGTCGCCTGCATGCTGACCGGCGAGGGGATCACCTTCAACCGCGGCGTCACCATCGAGCAAATCGAACCGCCGACGGCGATCAGAAAGTCTGCGTCTACAAAGACATGGCCACGGGCGATGTGGCCGAGGTGCCAGCGGCGGAGATCTTCTGCGCAGGCGGTCGGCTGGCCAATGTTGAGGATCTGAATCTCGAGGCGGTCGGGGTGCACGCCGACCCTGAGCACGGCATCGAGGTTGACGACACGCTCCAGACGCACTCGGTGCGCATCTACGCCATTGGCGATGTTCTGCTTCGCGACCAGTACACCCACGTCGTCGAACGCGAGGCCGAGGTCGCGTTTCAAAATGCCGTGCTCCGCCGCCGCAAGAAGATGGATTATGCCAACCTCCCCTGGGCGACATTCGTCGACCCCGAAGTCGCCACGGTCGGCATCTCGGAAACCGAGGCCAAGGCCCAGGCGCTCGAGCATCGCGTGTACCGGGCCTCGTACGAGGCGCTTGATCGAGCCCGGATCGAAGGCCAGACCGAGGGCTTCGCCAAGGTCGTCGCCTCGCCGGCCGGCAAGGTTCTGGGTGCCACGATCCTGGGCGAAGAGGCGAGCCTGGTCTTGCAGCAGCTTGTGCTTGCCATGGAGTCGGGCCTGAGCCTCGGAGACCTTGCCGGCTCGTCTCAAATCTACCCGACCTACGCCCGCGTGATCCGCGACCTCGCCACCCAGTTCCAGGCGACGCGGATGGAACGCGGCTTCGTGCAAACCGCCCTGAGATTCTTCTACGGTTTTCAGCCACGCCCAAGCCGCCAGTGGGCCCGACGCCGGCGGCCAACGCCCGCGACAACCACGCCGAATGGCTCGCAGGCGGAAGAGGACCATGCCGCAGAGCCTGTCGTTGCGGTCCATGGGCATGGGCATTAACATCACACCTCAGCTCACAAACACATCTCCGGGCCGCACGCGATGCCCGCGCAGGAATTCGGCCGCGGACATCGGCTTCTTGCCCGGTACCTGAACGACCAGCAATCGAACGGCCGATTGACCCGCCGCCACGACCAGGCGGTCGGCTTCGGCTTCAAGCGCGGTGCCGGGTACTCCGCTCCCGTCCACAGCTTGGGTCTTGTGCACGATCAGTCGAATCGGTCCCTTCGAGAAAGGGTCTTGAGACACCCAGCTCGTCGAGGCGATCGGCCAGGGCTGCATCGCGCGGACGAGGTTGTGAATGGCTTGAGCCGGAAGCGACCAATCGATCAGGCCATCTTCCTTGCGCAAGTTGGGCGCCTTGGTCACCTTCGACCTGTCTTGAGGGATCACCTCGGCCGTGCCCGAGGCGACTTCGATGATTGATCGGGCGACCAGCGGAGCACCCAGCGCGGCGAGTCGATCCTCGAGCTCGCCGGCCGTTTCGTCGGGCCCGATCGCGGTGCGGGCGAAGGCGATCATGCCGCCGGCGTCGATCTTCGGGGTCATCCGGATGACCGTCACGCCCGTTTCAGTCTCGCCGTTCTGGATCGCTCGCGCCACCGGTGCCGCGCCGCGGTAGGCGGGCAGGATCGACCCGTGCAAGTTAATGCCGCCCAGGCGCGGGATCGCCAGCAAGTCGGCCGAAAGGATCTGGCCATAGGCGGCCGTCACCAGCAAATCGGGTCCAAGAGTGCGGCACCTGCTCCAGGCTCTCGGCCGCGTTGACGTTTTCGGGCTGGAGCACGCACACGCCGCGAGCCTGAGCAGCCTGCTTGATCGGGCTCGGAATCAGCTCTTGCTTTCGTCCCTGCGGCCGGTCTGGCTGGGTGATCAGGGCGAGGATTTCGTGGCCGGCATCGCATAAATGCTCGAACATAGGCAAGGCGAAATCACCCGTACCCAGCACGATGATCCGGGTGGTCGGTGTGGCCTCGGTCATGGCTTCGACCTGATGGCAATATTTGGGTACGGGAGATCAACCACAGAGGACGCACAGAGGACACAGAGAGCACATGAGGAAAAATGCAGAAACGAAACGGAATCATAACTTCAAGTCTTCTCTTATCGATTGCTGCCTTCTCTGTGTTCTCTGTGTTCTCTGTGTGTCTCGTTTTGGTTTTATCGTTCTGATCTCTGTGGTCAAGCTCTTCGGCAGTGAGCCAGTTGCCCGTGTCGGATCGATTCATTCCGCTCCCGCGACCTCAGCGGCGGATGCTGGGTGCGCGTGGTAGGGGCCGGTCATGGCGTCGAGCTGCTTGATGATCTCGCGATCGGCAGGATACTCGCCGGACTCCTGAGCTTGGCGGAACTGGGCCTCGAACTCGCGCAGCTTATCCTTGGCGGAATGTCGGGCCAGGGGGCCGAGGTAATCGATGAACAGCTTGCCGTCGATATGATCATTCTCATGCTGCACGGCCCGGCTGAACAGCTCTTCGCCCTCGTGGTCGACGAGCTCTCCCTCGAGGTTGTAAGCCCGAACCTTGATCTTCTTGGCCCGGCGAACCTTCGAGTAAAGGCCCGGCAGGCTGAGGCACCCCTCTTCGTCCTCGGCCGACGAATGCCGCTTGACGATCTCAGGGTTGATGAAGACGAGCTCCTGATCTTTCTGCTCGGGGTCCGCGGTCAGGTTGAGGATGAAGAACCGAAAGGGGAGGCCAACCTGGTTGGCGGCTAGCCCGACGCCCCTGGCGGCGTACATCAGACTGAACATTTCCTGAACGGTCGCCCGCAAATCATCGTCGATCTGGGTCACGGGACGAGACGTATAGCGAAGCGCAGGATGAGGATACATCACAATACGTAGCACGAGTCAAACTCCGGGCCAGCGTGAATTAACCTTTCGTCATTCTATTCGCAAACGGCTCCAGATGCCAGTTTCTTGGGCCAGCCGCCTGGCTGTAGCCGTCTGGCGACAGCGGCTGGGCTCGTTGACTGTCGAAGCAGAACCATGCTGCAAAAACGGGCTCGTTTTGCCTGAATCGCAAGAGATGGGCGATTTAATTTAGCGAGC
>CAWFAF010000013.1:0-15051 GCA_963813575.1 uncultured Planctomycetaceae bacterium | reverse complement strand
GAAACGAGGCAAGTTTGTAGGGTGGGTAAGCGAATTGCAACCCCATAGGCACAACTTAAGTGGTGTATTCCAGAAGTAAAGGATTCCGTAGGAGTTGGGCGAGGCTGGGATGCGCGTTGCGGTTTTGGACCCGCGCGTTGGCTCGCTGGATGACCTCGCTCAGGCGGCGCAATAGCGCGACGAGTCGGTCGAGGTCGCCCAGGGCATCGGTCAGCAATGTCACCCAGTCGCAGATGATCTTTGCGGCCTTCATCAGGCTGCGTCGGCAGTCGCACCAGGTCGCCGTCAGGAGGATCCAATGCTGCAAAACTGCGGCGATCAACCTCGCGTAGATCATCGCCATCTGTTCCGCGGCGGAGGCGGTAGCGCGGTGTGTCTCCAGGCGGTTGTGCGATTTCCAGAGTTTGAACAGAAGTTCGATCTGCCACTGTGCGCGGTAGAGCACGACCACGGCTTGCCAAGAGAGCATCTCGGCCTGGCAGTTGGTCACGAAGATCGTCCAGTCTTGCCATTGGAGATAGTCCCGCGATGGAGTGCGGCCATGCTTTTGGGCCTTCTCGTGGACTTTCTGTCGCCGCCGGTCGGCCACTTCTTGGGGCACCCGCAGTGCGATCAATCGGCAGGGCAGACGATGTGTCACGCCGAGCAAAACCGACACATCGATCGGCCCCGGCCCCGTCTGCTGCCGCAGGTATTGCAGCAGGGTCAAGGGATGGCCCGCGGCGTCGAAGACCAACGTCCCGTGCTGCAGCCGCGAGATCCAAAAAGCGCCGGCCCTCGCGATCTTGGCGAATCGCTCCAAAGCGAAGTAGCCCAGGTCGAACAACGACAGCGACCCGGCCGGGGACCTCCTGGGCGATGGGATTGGTCGCGTCGCTGTGGCGTCCCGGGGTAATCCGCAGTTGGAGAATCGAGCCGATGAGGAAGTCCCACAGCAGGTGGATCTTCAGCGCGGCCTGCCCCGAACCCGATTTGCCGCCGCACCCGGGGAACTGGTCGGCCAGTTCCTCGGGCACAGCAAGGGTGGAACTGTCGCCAATGCGAATGCTGGTGAATTGTTTCAGCAGGTTGACGGGCTGGGACGCCGCGGTCATGGCCCGGGTCACGATCTGCTCCAGCGCCGAGCGGAGGAAGGTCACAAGCTGGGGTGTGAAACGATGTTCGATAGCCGTCGTCGTGACGTCGAGCCCCAATTGTGCGGCCGTGGATTGGAAGTCGGCGATCTTGGCATTGGGCTTTCTGAGCAGAGTCAGGACGAGCATCTGCAACAGGCTGGTCCCGGTGAATTTGCGAACACGTTGGATAGCACCTGTGGTCTGCCCGAGTTCGTTGAGTTGGGGGCCGAAGACCTGTTGCATGGTTGCGGCGACCTTGCCTACGATCTGCATTGGGAAGCTCCTTCTTCCAGCACGGAACGTGACACAACACGTGATGGAATAGGGGCTTCCCGCTTTTCATGCTAGACCAGTTTCCTTAAGTTGTGCGTATGGGGTAAGCGAAGCGCAACCCACCAGACGGCAGCGCCTTGCGACCGGCGGATTGCACCCGCCCAAGGGAACGGGGAGGATGCAGTCTCAGTCGAACTCGTCGTCGTCGTCCTGACCGAACGCGTCGGCATCGGGATCGAGCCCCTCATTGCGCAACAGTCGCCGCAGACGCACAAGCAGGGCCGTCGCGTACCGCTGGACGGCAAGCTGCCGGGTCATCACGGCCTCGTCAACCGCGCCGCGCGGGATCGCGGCCATCAACCGATGAGACTGGATCAAGCTCTCCCAGCCCGCGTCGAGCGCGGCCGGAGCAACGCCCGGGTTTTCACGAGATTGTTGCAGGAACCGCCGCGCCTTCTTGAGACCGGCCTGCGCCTGCTGAAGCTGACGTAGCGCCGTGCCCGGACTCATCTCCGCCATGGACCGACCTCACTGATATCTGTTCGTGCGAGCCTGTACTTGAGCCGCCCGTCGTCCTTGAAGGCATTGTCCATTCATTGCTTCTGTCACCCCGTCATGAGGAACGGCCCAAGCTCGACGCTGCGCAACAAAAGAGACAAGGCCTTCGGACAAAATGATTATATCCGGTCAGGCCGCACATTTCTTCGGGCACGATCTAGGCTTGCGTGTGCCGGGCATGAAAACGCACCGGGCCCGATCGCGGAGGATCGGGCCCGGTGCGAGTCTTTGGCACGAGGTGTTGCAGGCCAACAAATCTATCAGTGCAAAGTCAATGACACCCGCGGTCGGGTTGTCCGACGTCCCCTTGAATCGATCGCGAGTTCTATGCCGACGCTCCCGCAGCGATCTCGCCGATCGCGGCGTCGTTGAGCTCGGGGGCGAAGCTGGCGATGTGCTGGGCTCCAGCCTGGCCGTCCTCAGGCCAGTAATCGAACCGGAAGTGCTTGGGGTCCAGCCCTGTCGATGGAAGCAGGTTTCCGGGCACTTTCACCGCAATGGCCTGCCCTGCGATCAGGGTCGAGGTCTGGGGGAGGATTGTCGCTTTGTTGGCCGCCAGGTCGATCACCGTCGTTGTCGGCGTCTTGCCAGGCACGAGTTTCACCACAACGATCGCGTCGAACCGGATGTTCGGACGGTTGGGAAACGGGCCGGTGGGCAGCTTGCCGCTCCGGTCGATTCCCCAGACGTACGTCGCCTGAACATGTGGGTCGATTCGTGCCTGGTTCACACCGATGAACTCAAAGTCGCCATTGGGGAATCGCAATCCGGCCGCCGCGACGGCGTTTAACTGAGCGAGCTTCGGCCCCACGTAGTTCTCATAGAAGTGGGGCATCTTGACCACAACCCCGTTTGATAACGAGATGGGCTCGCCAGCAATTTTGGTCGGGTGGAACGACCTTACTTCCAGGGCGTGGCCGAGGTGAATGCGGGCGTGGGCCACGACTGCCCCTGTGCCGATGCCCGCGTCGAGCAGGCAGCGCTGATCCAGGTTTTCAAGCACAGGCGCGGCCGAGCGCTGGCGAGCCAACCGCACAGGCGAGTGGGGAGTTTTCAAGTTGCGCATCCAGTTGATCATGGGGGTCTCTCGTCTCTTGGAGGTTGAGTTGGGCGCATGCGCATGGTCGGCTACGGCATGAAGCATAGGCCACCCATCTGCCAGCGCCATGGTAGAGAAATTCGCTCAGTTTGGATCGTTGCCTGTTCGATCCGATCACCGGCAACAGGCATGAGAAGAAGCTCTGAAGGAGTGCCGCCTGCCGTATCCGGCGAGGGCGCACTCTCAACGCTCGCCTCGAGTCCACCAGGGCACCCGGTTCGTTATTATTCCGTGCCTCGTTGAGCCCGGAGCCAGGGCGCGGACGCACCTTTCAGTAGCGTCCGACCTTCCTTGCCCTGGGTTAACTCAAGGCTTCGTGCACCTCGAGTCCGCCGCAATGTCGCGGCTTCTTCTCTGTCCCGGAAATAGAGGCAATCGTTTTGGCGGGAGTTACATGTTTTCGGGATTCAGGAGTCGAGGAAGCGACGGGCGATGGCCTGGGTGCTCGCCTGCCTTGCTCTCAGGACCTGAGCATATCGATGCTGATCCTGAGAAACCTTGCGAGCACACCTTTTCTTCCTGGAAAGCTGTTTCGTCGCCTCGAACGAGTCATCATAATCTTCTCGATGATCCGGCCGGTCGCATTTCATGACCGGGTCGCCTCGTTCTCGGCACGCCACACCACACAAGGATGAATTCCCATGCCTCAGAACCAGCCCCGAGTTCAGGTTCATGCCAGTCTGCTGCCACCGATCGCCGGGTCGCGGGAAATCGGTCCGCGCGATCCCAATGAGATCGTGCATCTCACGGTGATCGTCAAACCCCACACGCCGCGCAGTGAAGTGACGAAGTGGGTGGAGCAGCAAGCTGGGCTGCATCCTCGCGATCGGCAGCACATGACGCGCTCTCAGTTTGCGCAAGCTCATGGGGCCGACCCGTCCGACCTGGACAAGGTCAAGGCGTACGCTACCAGCGAGGGGCTGACGGTTGTCGATTCCAGCGTGCCGCGCAGGACGGTCCACCTGATGGGCACGGTCGCGGCCGTTGACAAGGCGTTTGGCGTCGCGCTGAAAACGTACGAGCATGGAACGACCGTTTACCGTGACCACGACGAGCCCGCCACGGTGCCGGCCGACCTGGGGCCGATTGTCGAGGCGATCTTCGGGTTTGACACTCGTCCCTACGTCCGACCTCATTTCCGGATCGCCAAGGTCAACCCCGAGCTCACACCCAGGGCGACCGGTGGACCAGATTTCTATCCCAACGAGGTGGCCGCGCTTTACAATTTCCCGGCCGACGTCAATGGCGCGGGACAGGTAATCGGTATCATCGAGCTGTCAGCGCCGGGCGGCAGTGGATTTCGCACGTCGGAGCTGCGAACCTATTTTCAAAATCTCGGGCTTCCCACGCCCGAGGTGATCGCGGTTTCCGTCGATGGTGGACAAAATTCGCCGGGAACCGACGCATCCGACCCGTCAAACGCCGATGCCGAAGTGATGCTCGACATCGAGATCGCTGGCGCTGTTGCGCCGGGGCGCGGATCGTGGTTTACTTCGCTCCCAACACGGCCCAGGGATTTTTTGACGTCATCAATCACGCCGTGCACGACACCGACCATAATCCCACGGTGATTTCGCTTTCCTGGGGCGGGGCAGAGAACCCGTCAAACTCGATGAACGCCCAGCTTAACCAGGTCTTGCAGGACGCCGCGGCGCTTGGCGTCACATTCTGCGTCGCTTCGGGCGACAGCGGCTCGCGAGACAACCCGAACGACCCCGATCACGCGACGGTGGATTTTCCGGGCTCGAGCCCCTTCGCGCTGGCCTGCGGCGGCACGACGCTGCAAGTCTCGGGAAACGATATCAGCCAGGAAGTCGTCTGGCAGGACCATTCCGGCGGCGGAGTGAGCCGTGTCTTCGACCTGCCCACGTACCAGCTTAATGCCAACGTCCCCGCCGCGGTCAATCCCGTGGGACCCGTCCGCCGGGGCGTGCCTGACGTCTCGGCCGACGCCGATCCTTCCACCGGTTACAAGATCCTCGTTGACGGCCAGTCCCTTACGATCGGCGGGACGAGCGCCGTGGCTCCGCTCTGGGCCGGCCTCATCGCGCGCATCAACCAGAAGCTCGGCAAGGCTGTCGGCTTCATCAACACAACCCTTTACAACAATCCCGGGGCCTTTCACGACATCACTTCCGGCGGCAACATCGACTACGAAGCCGGCCCCGGCTGGGACGCGTGCACCGGGTTGGGTTCTCCTGATGGCCCGGCTCTGTTGCAAGCGCTTGGGGGTCCGGCAACCGCGAGTGCAAGCGCGAGCGCGAAAACCGCGAGCGACGCGGCGGGGCCGCCGTCGCAGGAGAAAACGGGCTGAGGGCCGTCAGATCATCGCCGCCGCAGGACGACATAGCTTGCCTCGTGCCGGTTCCTGGCATCGGCGGGCCACTCCTCCTCGTGAATCTTCTCCCACTCGGGTGAATCGAGGAGTCGCTCGGGGAAGGTCACATCGCCAATGAAGTCGCCCTTCACGACGGTCAGGTGGACCGTGTCGCAGAGCGGCAGAAACGCGCGATAGACCTGGCTGCCGCCGATGATCATGACCTCAGGGCTCTTCGTTTCACTGGCGATCTCGATCGCCTGTTCCTTGGTCCGGGCGACAAGGCAACCCTCCGCCTGGAAGTCGGCTTGCCGGGTGAGGATGATATTCGTCCGCTCCGGCAGGGGCCGGCCCAGAGTCTCGTAGGTCTTGCGGCCCATGATGATCGGTTTGCCCAGGGTGAGGTGCCGGAACCACTTCAGATCGCGCGACAGGCGCCAGGGCAGTCCACCCTGGCGGCCGATGACACCGGATCGGCTCATGGCCACGATCAGTGAAAACGTCATGAGACCCGGTCTCCTCCCCTAGACGGCAACCTCGCCCTTGAGCGCGGGATGAGAACGGTAGCCCTGAAGCTGCACCTGATCGCGTGAGATCTGGAAAAGATTGGTCACTGTGCGGTCGATTTGCAGCCGAGGGAGTGGCAGCGGCTCTCGGCCGAGCTGTTCGTTCCACCTGATCGAGATGGTTTGAATAGATATGAGCGTCTCCGAATGTATGGATCAGCTCGCCGGGCGTCAGGCCCGTCACGTGGGCGACCAGGTGCGTGAGCAGGGCGTAGCTAGCGATGTTAAAGGGCACTCCCAGAAAAAGATCGGCCGACCGTTGATAAAGCTGGCAGGACAGCCGGCCCTCGGTCACGCTGAACTGGAAGAGCGTGTGGCATGGCGGTAGCGCCATGCGGTCGATCTCGGCCGGGTTCCAGGCGGTGACAATTAACCGGCGTCCGACTGACGCCGACGGATCGGCGATCACCTCCTTGATGCCCTTGACCACTCCCGCGATCTGGTCGATCGATTCTTGTTTGCCTTCCCCGCCCTGCGTGAGCCCGGCCGCCGGCCACGACCGCCACTGCTTGCCATAGACAGGGCCAAGCTCTCCATTCTCGTCGGCCCATTCGTCCCAGATGGTGACCCCATGCTGCCGCAGATACGCGATGTTGGTCGAGCCCTGGAGAAACCAGATCAGCTCGTGCGCGATTGCGCCGAAGGCCACCTTCTTGGTGGTGACGAGCGGGAATCCCTCGCTCAGCTCGAAACGGATCTGACGGCCGAAAACGCTCAGCGCGTTGATTTTCGCGCCTGTGGAACGAAGCACGGCACGCGTCGGCTTCCGCGTGCCATGGGTCCGGACGTCGCGCAAAAGTTTAAGGTATTGCCTCATCCGACAGGGCGCTCACACGGTGCTAGCGGGAAAGACCATCCGGCCTTCTCTCGTAGTTCATTATACGCCCTTGTCCGACCGAATTCAGGGAAACTGAGGAAAGGAGCCTGTGATCGGCTTGGGAAGACTGGCCGAGGCGTTGGCCTTTAGCCCGGCGGTCTCGTCGGCGACCGGTTTAATGGAGATCATGATCATGCGCTCTTCATATTGCTTCTTGATCACGCTGCTGCCCTCGGTGTAGGGACCGACGCTGACCAGCAGGGCGCCATCGCTGGGTATGAGCCATTCGCCGTCGATGCGCCGGCTGTCGACTTCGGGAACCTGGATCTGGGCACTGATCGACTGGCGGTCCATCCCCAGGTTGCGCTGGAGCCGTTCCTGGAGTAGCGCGATCCCATCGTGGGCTGGTTTCTCCCCGGTTTTGCCCTTGAGCACTTCGTTGTACGAAGCCGAGTGGAATGCCACGAGGCGGTTGTCGTGGACTTCGATCTTGGCGAGCAGGTCTTTCCCCTTCATCTGGCTGGACAGGACATTGACGCGAATTCCGTCATGGACCTGGTCGATCTGGGGCTCGAAGGCGATGCGCGTTGCCTGGCTGGGCGGACCATCGGCCACGCGTTTGAGCGACGCGACGTAGCGGTGGCCCGTTTCGCTCGACATCCGCACCGGCTCACCGATCCGCGCAATCATCTTGGGCGCCTGGAGCACTTCGGCCCGCGTGCCACCCTGAAGATAAGTCAGCAGCCCGCGAACGCCGTCCGAATCGAGTGCCCAGACCGCGGACCCTTCCTGACGGGCGATCGGCTTCAGCGTCGGGATGAACTTGCCGCGCCACTCGGGGCTGGCTACCGAGATCTTTCGGATCTCGAACAAGATTGACGGGCCGTTCTTCGCTCCGGGCGAAACCAACGGCGGGGTGGTCGCGGCTGGTCCGTGCGGGGTGGTCGCGGCTGGTCCGTATGGACTCCCAGGTCCAACCTGAACAGCGAGTAGCAATCCCAGTAATGCCTGCATGAGCAACCTCCAGCGGCCGAACGGCCTGTGCACGATAGAGATGAACTGCGTGCGGCCGGGATCTTAGGCTTAAGGGGCGAGGAGGTCAATCGTGATTTCCGTGGAACTGCGGTGCGAGCCGCACTTGCACGAGGAACGGTTCAACCAACAGCTTCTCACGACCCGAACCGGTTGCGCCTGCGGTCGGCCCATATCATGAACATGCTTCCCCCCAGCAACACGCACGACACCACCGCGCTGAGCAGCAGTGCCAGGCGGAGGGCCTCACTGACCCTTGCCTCGTCGTTGTCCAGGGGGCGGATGATCTCCAGCACCCCGCGCACGTCCCCTATCTGCCAGTCTTTGCGCGGCGACTGGGGGTGTGTGCTGTGGCAGTTGACGCAGGATCGCTCCATGACGCGCGCTTGAGCGTAGCGGACGACGGCCTGGCCACCCAGCGTGGTGAACTCGTGGACCGTCTCCTTTCCCTTGCTCTGGCGCAGACGCAGTAGCGCCGCACGCTCGAACTCATCTCGCGGTCCCGAGTCGGTTCGCCAGGGAAAAGGGAAATCACTGTACTGACGCACCTTGACACCTGTCCTACCTGTCAGGCTCAACTGCTTGCCCACGTCGTGCAGAAATGTGGCCGGGATGCTGAGCGGCACAGTGCCAGGCGTGGGCGGGACCGTCTTGTTGACCGTATAGCTCGCCTTCTCCACGCGCTGGACTATCCGGCTGTATTCCTTGTTGGCTTCCTCAAGCAGCTCAGCCTGTTGCGCAGCGCTTTCCAGGGCGTTGGAGCGGACCAACCGGGCAGACAGCAGCGACATGGTGACAAGCGCCACCGCAGGCGCGAGCAGTCCGGCGGCGAGGAGTCCCGCCGTCGCCGGATGGCGGCGCGTCCAGCGCCACAGCCTCTCCGCCGCACTGAGAGGTCGCGCCCGGATGGGTTCGCCGCGAAGGAAACGCTGGATATCCTCCGCCAGATCCAAGGCGCTGGCGTAGCGCTGGCGCGGTTCCTTGCCGAGGCATTTGAGGCAGATGGTCTCAAGATCTCGCGGCACGTTGGGCCGGAGACTGGTCACGGAGACCGGTTCGTTATTGAGGACTTGGAGGACGGTAGCCAGGGGCGTCTCCCCCGTGAAGGGAGGCCGGCCCGTGAGAAGCTCGTAGAGGATGGCCCCGAGGGCGTAGACATCGGTGGGCGGGCCAACTGGCTGGCGGGGGACCATCGCCTGTTCGGGAGCCATATAATTGGGCGTGCCCAGTAACTCTCCCGTGACCGTTGGACCGCGAAGGCCAGGTGCCTTCTCATCGCCGCCGGCGCAACTGGCCACGCCAAAGTCAGTAATCTTCGGCGTCAAGCAGGAAAGGGTCATCGGTATGGTGCCAAAGGTCGGGAGAGTGTTTCTCCCGGCAAACTGACTCGTTGTCACTGAACTTTCCAAAAGAATGTTGGCCGGCTTGAGATCGCGGTGAATCACCCCATTGGTATGAGCGGCGTTGATGGCCCGCGCCAGGGTTTCGACCATCTGCGCCGCCGGGCGCACCGGTTGGGGCGTGCCTTGGAGGTGCTGGGCCAAGCTGCCTCCGGTCACGAACTCCAGGACAAGGTAGGGTCGGCCCTCGGCCTCGCCGACATCGTAAATCCGGACGATGTTGGGATGCTGCAATCGAGCGATCACCGCTGCCTCGGCGCGAAAGCGAACCAGATCCTTCGGGACGGTATCGATGCCGGTCAGGACCATCTTGAGCGCCACGGTGCGATGGAGACCGAGCTGCCGAGCCTGGTAGACGACGCCCATACCGCCTCGTCCCAGCTCTCCCAGGATTTCGTAGCCTGGCACAGATGGCCATTCGCAGGCTACTGCAGCGGGCCTGCGGATGACCGCATCGGTCGAATCGTCCGCCGGCCTCTCGGCTTGCATGGGATCGGTGGCGCCAACCACCAGGGCCGTCGCTTCAAGCGCCGCAACAAGGCTTCTTCGGCTCTGGAGCCTCGGGGCGGATTCTCGGCGAGCCTCGTCTCTTGATCAGAGGCGCAGGTCAAGTGGGCCAACCGCTCCTGGCACGTGGCGCATCCTTCCACGTGCCGCACGAGGGCGTCTCGTTCCGCCGGGCTCAAGGCCTCGGCCAACAGGCTTCTGAGCTTTTCGTCGGAGGCACAGACAATCATCAGCGTGTTCGGGGGCACCTGGCGTGAGAGACCGATGCTCGCTTCCCTGGCTTTTGGAAACGACAGGACTGCCGTTGCCTGGCGGGGCGCAATGACCGCGGGCCGTCAGGGAGGCGATCACAGGCCCATTTCTAGTTTCCCGATCTCCTCCTGGAGCATCTTCTGCACTTTGCTCTTGGCCACGTAAACCATGGCCACTTGCAGTCGAACCTTGGCGGCCACCTCGGCCACCGGCAGGCCCTCAAGCGCCATCAGGCGGAACGCATCCCAGGTATGCGGCGCAACTCGCAGGCGCACTCGCACCTTGGCCGCTTCCAGGAGCTCGAGATCAAAGGCCTCCTCCAGCTTCTTGGCCAGGTCTTCGCGGGCCTCCAAGGTCAGGATCAGGTCCTGGACCTGACCGTCACCCTTGGCTCGCCGGGCGTGGCGGCTATCCTCAAAATCCCTCCAGGCATGGTGAGCAACGGTCTTGAGCCAGCCGCGGAAACTGCGCGATGGATCGTACGCGAAAACGCGGAGCTTCTGGGTGAGCTTCACCAGGATGTCCTGGGTCACGTCCTCGGCGTCGGCGTCCTGTAAGTTCCACTGCCGGCACCATCGGTAGATATGCCGTCCGTAACGCTCGACGAACTCGTCCCAGCCGGCCTGGTCTGACGGGTCCTGCCGCAGCAGGGTAAGCAAGGTGGCGCGCGTCGGGGGGAGCGTTGCATTCGCCATCGGAATTACTCTGCCTCGGGCAAGACTGCACAGCCCATTCGAGTGTCACCGGCTCGAACACCTGCACTGAATTCAGCGCGTATGTTCATACAACCAGCAACGCGCCTTGTGATCAGCCCTGGTCCATTGAATGGGATGGGCGTGGCAATGTTTGTGTTCTGGACACGAAGCCAGGACATGCATGCCGAACTCCTGCTGACACTTCCACGACGCCGGTTTCACCTAATAGTGCCCGTTCAGGACAGGAAAGTTACGTCTTTCTCAGGCCAGAAGGGCTTGTTCAGCGGATGCGGCGCGATTCAGTTGCTCACCATGCAGGGTCCCTGAGGAGTCCGCCAGCGCTCCACATAGAGTTGATCGCAAAAACTCCAGGAACAGGACAAGAATCTTCAAAGCCTGGCGCTAGATCGGCCAGACAACGGCCGTAGTAGCCTCTAGACGTGGTTGGACAACCAAGTCGTCAGATTCGACTTTTCGGTGTTGGCTTACGTATCCGTCCGGGCAAGCACCTCGCCTGACGGACTCGTTGAACCCGGTCGACATTGAACAGAACGGCGGACGAGGTGTCTGCACAGACGGTCACGGTGCGCGCGTTCTCGATCAGAAAGCTTACGGGTTCCCTGCGTCTTCCCTACAACCTCAGGAGAAAAAAGTCCCATGAAGAACGGTTCAAAAACAACACACGCATTCCGCTCGCGACGGCTCAACGTGAAGTCGGCGGCCCTCGCTCCGCTACTGATCGCGGTCGCGCTCGCCGCGCCCGCAAGGGCTGCCGGCAATGATAACCGGGCCCCGGACCTGGGCGATTGCCAACAGTTGCAGGTGGCGCAGGGGAACAAGGTCTCCTTCCATGGATTCGGCGTGGGCGTGCAGATCTACCAGTGGAACGGCGGAACTGGGTCTTCGTGGCGCCGGAAGCGACGCTGTTCGCCAACGCCGGCGATAACGGTGAAGTCGCCATCCACTTTGGCGGTCCCACCTGGCAGAGCAACAGCGGCAGCAAAGTGGTCGGCACGGTTCTTCAACACTGCACTCCCGACCCCGACTCCATTCCCTGGCTTTTGCTTGCATCGGTTCCGGAATTGACCGAGGGACCTGGTATCTTCGCCGACGTGACCTACATCCAGCGGGTGAACACCGTGGGCGGCAACGCCCCGACCGAACCCGGCAACTCCGTCGGCGAGTTCGCGAGAGTGCCATACACCGCCGACTATTTCTTCTACCACCGAGCGGGCCACTAACTCTCCGAATCGCGCAGCCGATGCTTGCCGGTCACCTCTCACGCCGCGCCCGGATTTACACCGCAATGACGGGCGCGGGTCCCCCAAAAGAAGGGGTTCCTGTGTGACGAGACTCGGGCCGTGTCATACGTCTGTGCGGCGGGCACGTTCGCTCCTCGCCCCGGCGGCGAGCGGCCGTGAGAAATGACCCGAATAACAAATGAAGAGTTTCGCCACCCGATGTCCCCACCGTGGGGACGGCCTTACCTTGGAGGATTTGCACCGTGTTTCAGCGCAAGTTGACGAACCTGTTCGTGAATCGGCAACGCCGCCAGCGGCCGTCGCGACGCGTTCTTCTGGTCGAACTCAGCGGCCTCGATCTGCTGGATCACCGCATCCTGCCGGCGGTCACGGCCACGTTTTTCCCCGTGGGCGGGTTGTTGAGGGTAGTCGGAGATGCACTAGACAACACTGTCGTCGTCTCCCGCGACGCGGCCGGGATGATTTTCGTGAATAACGGTGCCCTCGCGATTCAGGGGGGGCAGCCGACCGTTGCCAATACGGGCGAGATCATCATTAATGGCGGAGCCGGCAACGACAACCTGTCCATGAACGAGACCAACGGCCCCTTGCCGGAAGCGAGCATTTCCGGCGGCGACGGCAACGACATCCTGATCGGCGGCTCTGGGGGTAACTTCATCGACGGCGGCACAGGCCACGACATCGTCTCCCTCGGCGCCGGGGACGACTTTTTCCAGTGGAATGCCGGCGACGGCAGCGACGTGGTCAACGGACAGGGCGGCAGAGACACGATAGTGTTCGTCGGATCGGACGACGCCGAGAAGTTCGATATCTCGGACAGCGGCATTGGCTCGCCATTCCATCGCGTTCGGCTCACTCGCGACGTCGGCAACGTCACCATGGACTTGAGCGGCGTCGAGACGATCGACCTCAACGCTCTGGGCGGCGCCGACGCCATTACCGTCAACGACACGTCCGCAACCGAGCTCTCCGCGGTCAACCTGGACCTCCATAGCTCCGCCGGCAGCGGCGACGGCCAGGACGATGTCGTCACCATCAATGGCACGAGCGGAAACGACTTCATCAAGATCGCGGCCCTTGACAATGGAAGTCGCATTGGCGCTGTCGTGGGCGCTTCCCCCATCGTGAGCATTACCGGCGCGGAGCCGGCGAACGACGTTCTGACGGTGAACGCCCTGGGCGGGAACGACGTGGTGGATGCCTCGAACCTGTTCCGCCAACCTGATCGGGCTATCCCTGAATGGCGGTGCCGGGAACGATCTCATTCGCGGGAGCTTGGGTAACGACCTCGTGATCGGCGGACCGGGCAACGACATGGCACAGATGGGTGACGGCAGTGACACCTTCGTCTGGAACCCCGGCGACGGCAGCGACACCGTCGAAGGGCAGGGCGGCTCCGACAGGCTGGTGTTCAACGGCTCCGACGAATCGGAGCATGTCAATATCTCAGCCAACGGCAATCGAGTCCGGCTCACCCGGGACGTAGGCAGCGTGAGCATGGACTTGAGCGGCGTCGAGGATGTCAACTTCAACGCCCTGGGCGGCGCCGACACCATGACCGTCAACGACACATCCGCAACTGACCTCTCCGCGGTCAACCTGAACCTCAAGAGTTCGACGGGCAGCGGCGACGGCCAGGCCGACTCCGTGATCGTCAACGGCACGAACGGAAACGACATCATCCAGATCCTGGCCCCTACCAGCGGGGCTCGCATCACCGTCGCGGGTCTATTTCCGACTGTGAACATCACTGGCGCGGAGGCAGCGAACGACCACCTGACCGTGAACGCCCTGGGCGGGAATGACGTGGTGGATGCCTCGAAACTGCCCCCAAATCTGATCGGGCTGACCACGAATGGGGGTGTCGGGAACAACCTGATCGTGGGAAGCCTGAACAATGGCGGCTTCGAGTCGCCGGCGGTAGGCAACGGGTTCCTGTACGACCCGGCAGGCACCCCCTGGGCTTACACCGGCAGCGCCGGCGTGGCAGGCAACGGCAGCGGCTTCACCGCAGGAAACCCCAATGCTCCGGAGGGCACCCAGGTCGGATTCCTGCAGGGATTGGGCTCTTTCAGCCAGACTCTCACCGGCATGGCCGCCGGCACCTACCAGTTGACCTTCAGCGCCGCGCAACGGGCCAACTTCCAGGCTTCACGTCAGGACTTCCAGGTCTTGGTCGACGGCGTAATCGTGGGGACATTTACCCCCTCGGGCACCGGCTACACCAGTGTCACGACCGACGCCTTCACGCTCGGCGCTGGAGTGCACAGGATCGTATTCCAGGGCCTGGACAGCGCAGGCGGCGATAACACCGCCTTCATCGACAACGTTCGCTTAACCTAGGAGGGCACCCGATCCGCATCCGAATTCGTAGGGTGGGTCGAGTCCCGGCACGCCGGGACGAGGCCCACCAGCACGGAACTCATGGTGCCGTCCCCGCTCATGGGCGTCATGAAAGATGCCGAACTACTACTGCGACCACTCCGTGGGTGTCCGGTCCCAGCGATGGGCCTTGAGCTGAAGCATGAGCCCGTCGTCGAGACGCTTGCCATCGCTGGCGGCGATGTTGGCCTCGACGTTCCTGATCTTCCGCATGCCGGGGATGATAGTCGAAACGGCCGATTCCTCGAGAATCCAGCGCAGGGCCAGTTCGGGCATGGTCATGCCGGCGGGCACGAGAGGGCGGAGGGCCTCGGCCCGGTTGACGCTGGCGGAGAGGTTTTCGGGCACGAAGTACGTGTTGCGCCAATCTCCCTCGGGCCAGCGCGTGTCTTTCGTGAGCGTGCCGGTGAGGGTGCCTTCGTCGAACGGAACGCGGGCGATCACGGCGATGTCAAGCTCTCGGCAGAGGGCGAACAGCTCGTCCTCTGGTGCCTGGTCGAAGATATTGTAGATGACCTGAACGGAGTCGATCAGGCCCGTCTTCGAGCGTCTCGAGCACGTTGGCGGGCTCCCACCGGTTGACGCTCACGCCAAAGGCCCGGACTAAACCCTGGCGCTTGAGGTCGTCCACCTCGCGCTGCCAGCGCTCATCGTGCGGCCCAGGCATCTTCCCAGACGTGAAACTGCTGGAGGTCGATCGTGGAAACTCCCAGGTTGACCAGGCTTTTCTCGGTGTATTCACGAATGTGCTCGGGTGGAAAACAGTCCTCTAGTAG
>CAWFAF010000012.1:0-29526 GCA_963813575.1 uncultured Planctomycetaceae bacterium | reverse complement strand
CGCTTGCCGAGAAGGGCCCCGCCTTCGCCCGCTATCGCGACGAGGCCCACGCCACGGCAGCCAGGGAGTGACCGCAAACCCGATCGCGGAGACCGCAACCCAGCTCACGGCCCGTCTGCTCTCCCCGACCGGCGGGCCGTGTCGCTTTGGTGATATGAAGAATTTGATCAGGTGGTGGTATAATAAGTGTGTAGGAGACCTGACCTTCTTCTGGAGCTTGAGTCGCTCATGTCTACAGCCACCGCCCTCCGAATTCGTCCCGCCGACCACGGCCGCAAGATGACCCTCGAAGAGTTCTTGGAGGCCGAGTTTGAAGAGGGATATAGATATGAGCTGGCCCGGGGAGTCCTGGAAGTGACGTATGTACCCGGTCAGCCTCACGGATTGATTGTCTGGACTCTTCTCCGCATGATCGTGGATTACGACGCGAGGCACCCAGGCAAGATCTTTCAGGCCGGAGGAGCCAGCGAGTTTCGCCTCTGGCTCCCTGCCATGATCTCGGGCCGAAACCCTGATATCGGCATCGTTCTCCGCAACACTCCTAAGGGGACGCGTGGCTCGCGGCCCGCGACGATGGTCATGGAAGTCGTCTCGGAGGGCGACGAAGCTCACGAGCGTGATTATGTGACCAAGCGAGAGGAATATCTGGCCTTCGGCATTCGCGAGTACTGGATCGTCGACCCCATCGCGCAGATCGTCAGTGTACTGGTGCGCGATGGAGACGCGTGGGTCGAGCAGGTCTTCCGCGGCGACCAGAAAGCGATAAGCACCATTCTTCCGGGCCTGGATATTGCCTTGCCGGACATCTGGGCCGCGGCCAGGGACGACGAAGAGCATGACATTGAAAACGAGGTGACAACGTGATGGCCACCGTGACCGAACCCCCGCCGAGCAAGCAAGAGGTCGAGAGGATTCCCGAGCTCGAGAACGGCGATCACCTGACCCGCGACGAGTTCGAGTGCCGCTACGACGCGATGCCGGATCTGAAGAAGGCCGAATTGATCGAAGGGGTCGTCTACATGCCCTCGGCTTCAGGGAAATGGAGGAACGGTCAACCTCGCGCCCATGTCATCGGCTGGCTTGGCCATTACAAGGCCTTGACTCCCGGTGTCGAGGCCGGCGCACACGGTCATATTCGCCTCGACCTCGACAATATGCCGCAGCCGGATTCGGTTCTCTTCATCGAAGCGGAGTGTGGCGGTCAGGCACACATCAGCGAAGACGATTATATCGAAGGCGCGCCGGAGCTGATCGCCGAGGTCGCCTCCAGCAGCGCCAGCTATGATCTGCACGAGAAGCTCACCGTCTATCGCCGAAGTGGCGTCCGCGAATACGTCGTCTGGCGGGTGCTCGACCGGCAAATCGACTGGTTCATCCTTCGTGGTGGCCGGTACGAGCCGATGGTCCTCCCCGCGGATGGGGTCATCCGTAGCGCTGTTCTTCCCGGTCTCTGGCTCGATCTGGCCGCGCTTCTGGCCGGTGATCTGGCAATGGTCCTGGCCTTTCTGCAGCAAGGCCTGCAGAGCCCAGAACACACCGAATTCGTGAACCGCCTGGCGCAGGCCGGAGCACGGACCGTAAAAGAAGGCTCCAGCCAGGCGGGCGCAACATGAGGGCAAGCGCTCCACTTCCCTGCGATTCCCACACTCACCTGATCGCGCTGAACGCCCGCATCCGGGCCTGCCGCAAGTGCCACCTTGCTGGTTTGCTGGAGGATCGGGACTCGATCCCGATCCCGCGCGATCCCGAACCCATGCGCCGATGCCGCAAATCCTCTTGATCGGCCAGGCGCCCGGTCTCCAGGCCACGCGGAACGACCTTCCCTTCGCCGGCGCCGCGCGGGGAGAAACTCCGCGACTGGCTGGCACAGGGAGGCATTCCCCGCGACGACTTCTATCGCCAGGTCCATTTCGCCGCCATCACGCGCTGCTACCCCGGCCGAGTGCCTGGCGCCAGAGGCGACCGCGTCCCTTCGCGAGAAGAGCAGGAGCTTTGCAGGCCCTGGCTCGATGAGCTGATTCAGACCCTTCGGCCCAGGATCATTCTCCTGGTGGGCCTGCTAGCGATTCGGACATTTCTGGGGAAGGTTGAATCCTTGACAACCGCGGTGGGAACCTCGACCGTCCGCGACGGCGTCTGCTATATCCCCTTGCCCCACCCCTCGGGAGTGAGCCGATGGCTGAACGACCCGGGTAATCTCGCCGCGGTCAAGTGGGCAATGATGATCATGAAAGAACACTCATTCAAAGAGGAAGTCGAGGACGACGCGGCCCAACTCGGCACCAACGGCTCGGGAACAGTCCTCACTGGCCCGATTTCGAAGCCGATGTAAACTGTCAGAAATCCCTTGGAGACGACCATGAGCGCCGGTGTGCCGGGTGTCCCCTCTTGGACGTTGGGTAAGAATCATACGGCACGGCAATGGCTGGATCGGATGCAGAAGCGGGGCTGGACGCCGGTGCAGATTACGGAGGCGATCCAGGACGGCCAGTCGTCTCCAGCTCTCAATCAAATCAACTCAGGTCATTCGGCGACCCGATACGTTCATCCAACGACGGGAAGATCGGTGGTGGTGGACGACATAACAAGTGAGGTGATACATGTCGGGGGAGATGGCTTCCTCTACTAGCGTGGTGACGATCTACGTCCGCCTTCTCAATGAGGGAACGTCGGTGGTTCGCCCGACACAGGGCGTCAAGCTCGGTAAGAATGTGTACCGAGTCCTTCCAATCCAGAATTATGACCCGAACGACGAAGAATGGGAGTTTCCTCCTGGTAGTGTCGTTGAATGCCAGGGCGAAATCCGGAGCGGCCAAGATGTCCTCGTGGCGAGGAAACGAGCGTCGGTGACGTAAGCGACTGCCGCAACCCCAATCTGGTCGTCCCCTTCCCCGGCGCTCCCATCGTTTGGCGCGGTCATACGGTCGCGGCTCGGTCAACCGAGGTCGCCTCGCTCAGCGGTGTGAAGTGCAATGTCGATACGGAAGGCGGCTTGAGTATTCTCATATTAGCGTCTCATGACGTCACACTGATGTCAAGCGTGCGGTCCCCTTGAAAGCAAGAAAGACCTGCACCTGCATTTCGCCGCCGTTGAGAAATCTCGACCCCCCTCTTGACAACTGTCCGATCTGCTGCGAATACTGTACTAGTGACGTAGCACAGTAGGAGGGCTTTCATGATCCTTCTTGATCTGAGCTGCGGCGGACAGTCGGCCGATTTACGGGCAGATTGCCGACCGGGTGAAGTTTGCCGTGGCGGCGGGCGTGCTGCGGCCCGGGGAGCTGGTGCCGTCGGTCCGCGAGCTGTCCAGGCAGCTCGTGGTCAACCCGAACACGGTGGCCCGGGCCTATCGGGAACTGCAGAACGAGGGGCTCATCGAGCCGGTCCGGGGAACGGGCTTGCAGGTGGCCGAAGGAGCGATCGAGCGTTGCCGCCAGGCGCGGGGCGAGTTCGTCCGCGGCCGCGCTCCGCGCGGCCATCGACGAGGCCCGGCGGACCGAGCTGGACCCCGCCGAGATCGAGACCATCTTGCACGAAGAGTGGGCCAGGCAAAACGGTGCCGCCAGCGAGGCGGCGGGGAGGAACTCGTGACGACCAGCCAGCCGAATTCCGCGATCCGGATCGAGAACCTGACCAAGCGCTTCCGCGGCCAGGTCGCCGTGGATGGCCTCTCGCTCGACGTGCCGGAGGGCTCGCTCTTCGGCCTCCTGGGAGAAAACGGCGCGGGGAAGACGACGACGCTGCAGATCCTTCTGGGCCTGATCGCCGCCGACGGCGGCAAGGCCAGCGTGCTGGGTCTGGACTCGTCCCGCAGCGGCCTGGAGATCCGCCGCCGCGTGGGCTATGTGCCCGAGCAGCCCGCTCTCTACGACTGGATGACCGTCGCCGAGATCGGCTGGTTCGCGGCCGGCTTCCACCCCGACGCACGCACCGGCACCGCCGCGTATCAAACCCGCTACGTCGAGCTGACCGAGGGCTTCGGCTTGCCGCCGAAGCGGAAGATCAAGGCGCTGTCCAAGGGGATGCGAGCCAAGGTCTCTCTGGCACTGGCGCTGGCGTCTGACCCGGCGCTCCTGGTGCTGGACGAGCCGACCTCGGGGCTTGACGCGATGGTCCGCCGCGAGTTCCTCGAGAGCCTGGTCGACCTGGCCAGCACGGGGCGAACCGTACTGCTGTCGAGCCACCAGATCGGCGAGGTCGAGCGGGTTGCCAGCCACATCGCCATGCTCCACCAGGGCAAGCTGATCCTCGGCCGAGCCGCTTGACGAGCTGAAGGCGAAGACGTTCCTGCTGGCCCTCACCTTCACCAGCCGAGACCATCCGCTGGCCCCGCCGGCGAACCTGCCCGTCGAGCTGATCGACGGGGCCGACGCCCCCAGGCAAGCCCACTGGCTGGTCCGGGCCCGCGACCGCGCGGCGGCCGATTCGGTTCGGACGATTCCCGGCGTCGAGTCGTTGCGCGTCGAAACACCTAGCCTTGAGGAAATTTACATCGGTTACATGCGTGGCCGCCGTCCGCAGGCGTCGTCCCCGGCAGCCGCGGTGCACGTCGCCTGACGGCCTTCTCCTCGATTCACGGTTCCTGTCCTGGAGATCGACTCTCATGGTCGCGCGCTTGTGGTGGAAGGAAGCCCGGATGTTCTGGCCGATCTGGGTGTTCCTCGTGGTCGTGGCCGTCGCAACCCAGATGCTTCGGTGCATTCATCTACGATCGGCGAGGAGGTCCAGACCGGCGTTCTGGCCGTTCCTGGCCCTGGGCTGGACCTGTTTCTACGCGCTTCGCGGTGAGCGGCGGCCAGCTTCGCCGGCGAGCGCGAGAACCGGACGCTCGAATTGCTCGATGCGCTGCCCATCGAGCGCTGGCGGCTCTGGACGACGAAAGCCTCGTTCGCGTCTGTGACGACCCTCGTACTCGGGCTGGTTTTGCTCGGACTGGCTGCGGCGGGATCAGACAAGTTCGACTTCGGCCCTCGCGGACGTGCCGTGGGGCATCTTCCGGGGGTCGGTGATCGTGCTCGATGTGCTGGGCTGGGGGCTCTTCTGGTCGGCCCTTCTGCGCAATGCGCTGGCCGCGGCCGCACTGGCCGTCTGCACGACCGGCCTGGCAGTGCCGATCGTCGACACCGGACTCAACCTGGCCCGACCATATGGCGACGAATGGCCCATCGAGCTCGGCCTGGCGATCGTGACCACGATCGCCTCGGCCGGTCTGTTCGTCAAGCTGGGCCCACCGCGGAGAGCGCTCTTCCCCGGATTGCCGACGCGAACGACTTCCGCCAGAACCCGACCGGAACCGATCGTCGCAGAGCGCCCTGCGGTCGCGGCGTCCGGAATGTCCTCGGCCCTGAGGCTCGCCTGGCAGTCGCTTCGCCAGATCGGCCGGGTCTGGTGGTGGATGTTCCTGATCGCCCTGTTCGTGCCCGTGCTGCTCTCGCTCTGGAACCGATCCCCCGACGACTCGTTGTACTGGTTTCTCTTCCAGGTCGGCATCGCGATCGTGGCCGGGATCGGCGTCTTCGGCGCCGAGAACCCTGCGCGGACCTATCGGTTCCTGGCCCATCACGGTGCCCGGCCATCACGTGGTCTGGCTGGTCCGGATGGCGGTCTGGGGCGTCGCGCTGGGAGTCCTCTTGGGACTGGCCGTCCTCGGCATCATGCTCTCAGGCGGGCCCCGGCGAATCCCTCTCGCGTCGCTCGTGCTGGTCTGGTTCCTGGCCCTGGCCGTCAGCGTCTTCTGCGGGATGATCGATCCGCCGGGGCATCACCGCCGGGATGGTCAGCGTCTTGCTTGATCCTCACCCTGGCACCGGCGGGATCCATGCTCGCCTACATGGGGATGATGCCGGCCTGGGTCCTGTCATGGTTCCCGCGCTCTTCCTGGCCGTGAGCTTCCTCTGGACCAAGGAATGGATGCTCGACCGGCCCGGAGCGGCGAAATGGCTGAAGCTTGCTGGCACTGCTCGTCGTTCCCTTCGCGGCACTCTTTGCCGGCTATGCGGCGGACCGCGTCGTCAGCGTTCCCACGCTCGAACCTGCCCGGGACGCGAAGCTCTTCGACCATCCGCACGTCGGCGACGATCCCGGCGAACGAGAATGCCGCCGAGCTCTACCGCCAGGCCGGCCGCGCGGTCACTCCGGCGCCCGATGATCTGTACAAGGCAATCGCCAAGGACTGGGGCGACATGCCCGCGGAAGATCAAGACCTGGTACCAGAGCAATACCAAGGCGCTGGAATTGATTCGCCAGGCCGCCGCGAAACCGTTCTGTCAGTTTGTGGCCCTCGACAAGCTGACCGTTTTTCAACCAGGTTGACACGCGAGCTCCCGCCGCTCGGCAGCTTCTCCACCCGCTCGTGACGCTTTCCGTCCGCGAGCAGCTGGCGAAAGGTGATCTGGACGGAGCCTGGAAGGACATTCTCGTGCTCTTCCGGATGGCCCACCACTTCGGAGGTGCGGTTCCCTGGGCCCAGGCATTCACCAGCAACTATGCGGAAAAGCAGGCCCTGGAGTTGGCGATGGTCTGGGCGGCGGACAAGAAGCAAACCGCCGAGCGGCTTCGCGTCCGCGCTGGAGACTATCGCGAACTTCCCAGGCACGACGCCGCCGATCCCGATCCGCGTCGAGGCGATGAGCATCGAGAACACCGCCAAGCTGCCTCGCGTCCGAGCTGGCCGACCAGATCCTCCGCATGGGCTCGGAGCCGCGGAACAAGCCGCGAGTGGACCGACTCGCTCTGGACCGATGTGGTCACCACGCCCTGGGAACTGGCCCGGGCTCGCAGAGCCTTCCGCCTGCTCTACGCCTCCAGGATCGTGGAGGCGAGTGTCGATCCCTGGTTCGCCGGGAAGGCGAATTCGCCCAGAGCCGGTCGGGTCGGCTACGTCAAACTGGCACTCACCGACAGCCCGGACGGCCCGATCCTTGCGCCCGCCACCCTGGACGAGATCGAGAAAACCACACCGCTGGTCCGACAGCACTCGCTCCCGTCGAGGCCTATCTTCGAACGTGGTGGCGCAACGAGGTCGGCCGGGCGCCCTCGTTCAGATTCTCGCCCTGCGGATCTGGCAGCTTTCGCACGACGGGATGCTGCCCGATCGCCTCGAGATGCTGGTGACGGACGGTCTGCTCCCCATCTTGCCGACCGATCCGTACACGCCGAACAAACCCTTCGGCTACGTCCGGGCGTCCGGCCAGAAACTGCTGCCCCTGGGCTCGCTCGATCCGATGCAACGACGACCAAGGAAGAGAGACCGATCCACCCGGTCGAGAACGCCTGGCTGCTCTACAGTGTCGGCCCGGACGGCAAGGATGATCATGCCGAAAGAACGACACATACGAGGCCCGGGCGACATCGTTTTCCCGCTGGCCGACAAGAGTCAGGGAGCGAAGTCGCCAAGCGAAAGTAAGCTCCTAGCCCGAGTCGATTCACGCGAGGATCAGCGGCGACCGCTTCTCGGCGGCCTCGTCCATGAAGCCCTGGATCCGCGCGACGAGGTCCTCGGTCTCGGGGGTGATCCCCTCCAGCAGCATGGCGTTGGACCAGAGCTGAAGACCGCACTGCTTGATGAACGCGTCGTGCTCGGGGTTGGCGCTGAGCCGGCAGAGCCGGCGGATCAAAGGGGATGATGGGTTGATCTCGAGGATGCGCGCGGCGTCGGGAAACTCCTTGTTGGCCAGTTTCATGAGCCGCTGCATCTGGGTGCTGAAGCCCCCCTCGGCGCTGACCAGGCAGCAGGGGCTGTCGGTGAGCCGCTTCGATTCGCGGACCTCCCGCACCCGGTGGCCCACCGCCTCGCGGAACAGGTCGAGCACCCGGGAGAATCCGCTCTCCGCCGTCTTTGGTCTCGGACTCCTCGCCCGTTTCGATCTTCGCTTCCTCCTTCTTGCTCTCGGGCAGCTCGAGGTCGTCGGAATCGATCGAGGTCAGCGGCTTGCCCCCGTGCGACCCGAGCGCAGTTCATCACGAACTCGTCGATCGGCTCGGTGAGGTACAAGGACCTCCAGCCCCCGGCGGCGGAAGATCTCCAGGTTGGGGCTCTTCTTGATCGCGGCCAGGTCGGGACCGCCCAGGTAGTAGATGCGCTTCTGGTCCTCGGGCATCCGGCCCATGTAGTCGTCGAGCGAGCACGTGGCCTCGGATCCTCGGACCGCGACGAGCGCGAACCGCAAGAGCCCCGCGAGCCGCTCGCGGTGGCCGGGGTCGACGATCGCCCCTTCCTTGAGCATCATGCCGAACTGCGCCGTGAACGTCTTGAAGTCGTCGGGACTCTCCTTGGAAAGCTGTGTCGAGCCGGTCGAGCACGCTCTTGACCAGGGACGTCCGGATGCGCCGGATCACCGTGTTGTCCTGCAGCGTCTCGCGCGAGACGTTCAGCGGCAGGTCCTCCGAGTCGACCAGGCCGCGGAGGAAGCGGAGATAGTCGGGCAGCAGGTCCTTGCAGTCGCTCTGCACGAGGATGCGCTTGGCGCACAGGTTCACGCCGTGCTCGAGCCGGGCGAAGCCGAAGCGCTCCAGGTTGTGCGGAGGGCAGTAGAGCACGGCGCGGAACTGGATCGGCGAATCCACCGCCAGGTGCAAGTGCCAGAGCGGCTTCTCCTCGGTGTGATGCGTCAGGTGCTGGTAGAACCGGGTGTACTGCTCCTCGGTCACCTGGTTCTTGGGCTCGACCCAGATGGGCTTCTGGTCGTTGAGGACCTCGCCGGAAGCGAGACGAATCGGATGCGGCACGAAGCTGGAATAGCGCCTGATGATGTCCTTGATGCGGCCCGGGCGTGGCCAGCTCCTTGGCCTCGTCCTTGAGGTGCAGGACGATCTCGGTGCCGCGGGGCAGGGGCTCCTCGGCCGGCGAAACCGAGAAGCTGCCGGTGCCCTCCGACTCCCACTGCCAGCCGGTTTCCTCCTTGTAGCTGCGGGTGCGGACGCGGACGCGGTCGGCGATCATGAACGCCGAGTAGAACCCCACGCCGAACTGGCCGATCAGCGACAGGTCGGCCTGCTTCTTGGCCTCGCCCGAAAGGGTCTTGAGAAACTCGCCCGAGCCGCTGTGGGCGATCGTCCCCAGGTTCGTGACCAGCTCGTCGTGGGTCATGCCGATGCCGGTGTCGCGGATGATCAGCTCCTTCTCGGCCTCGCGAGGCTCGATCACGATCTCGAGCGGACCGGTTTCGCGATGGGCGTCGTCGGTGAGCGCCACGTACCGCATCTTGTCGAGCGCGTCCGACGCGTTGGAGACCAGCTCGCGAATCGCGATCTCGCGGCTCTGGTACAGCGAGTGTGACAGCAGGTGAAGAAGCTGCTTGATCTCCGCCTGGAACGTGAATTCTTGCCGTTCGGTCGCGGTTGCCATCATCATCGCTCGCGAAAGGGCCGGGCCAGTGCCGTCAGGCTGCCGCGGCCGACTTCAGATCTGGCCCCGATCGGTACCCGATCTGACAGCAACCCGCGTACCACGCTGCCCAGACGCTGGAAGTGCTATTCAGGAAATGGCTTGAGGACGATCGCTCAGCGCGAGAGCCCCTTCAAGTCCTGCCAGACATGGCATGCGGCTGACATTTTGGCACGGCGACAGGCGATCCGAACCCTCAGGCCTACTCGTGGACCACGGCTGAGACCGAGCACTTCTGAAGCTGTTGAGCCCGAGCGGCAGCCCTCGAAGTCATGATTCTCCGGCCTCGGACGCGAGTGGCCAGCCAATCGGGAGACATGAAACGAGAACGAGGAGATCAAACGAGCGGAAAACGAATCGAGGCCCTTCAGAACGACCGCTGTTTCCGCAATGTGTTCTGGCCAGACTGTCTGCAACAGAAAGTCCGGGTGATGGGTAAGCAACAGGGGGGCTGACGGGATTCGAACCCGCGGTATCCAGATCCACAATCGGCCCCGGCCACCATACGGCACGAGCCCAAACCCTGATGCCGCCTCTATGTTAGTTTAGGGGGCAGCTCTTCTGGGGCTCTCGCGCCGTCGCGTGTTTTTGCGGGGGAATCGCGGTATTCTCGGAAGCCAAAACGGTAGTTCATCAGACATTTGTCAGACGGATGATAACACCTGAACAAAAACCATGATTTTAGTTGCATCGACCAAAACATGCTAGACAATCACGTGGATGTGGCCTGCTCATGGCCGGCAGGGAACTGGGCAGCGCTGGCCTCAACGTGCGAGAGGACCCACCGCTGGGGTTACCTTGTGCTCTGCTAGCGGCAGGCTTGGCCTCGCTTTCGTGTTGATCTGGCAACTGCACAAGTCCAGGAGGTTGCGACCATGTTTTCCCATGCACCTCGAGACATTCGACCCGCAAGTCTCATCCCGGACGCTCAATTCTGCTGGAGGAGTTGGAGGTTCGGACCCTGCTCTCCGGCGACGTCAATATTGCCCTGAACACCTCTGAGTCCGGGTATCCAACCCCCCTGGAGTCAGATCAAGGCTGGGGCGGTGGTTCTTACCCGTGGCAGATAGTGGATGGCCAGGAGACCTACACTGATACTTGGGCACACGGACTCGCATTCACTGGGGGCCATACTGACGGGTGGAACAGCGGTGGCTGGATCCAACCGGCTGGGCCTCGCCAAACCACGATAGACTTTGGCAAGCCCATGATGTTCGACGAGGTCGTGCTCTGGCACCACGGCCACGATCACATCCCGGCACAGAGTAGCCTCCAGTATTGGGACGGCTCGTCCTGGATAGACATTGCGGCAGCACGAACAGGTTCCAGCCTCCGAGGCGGGTGGTCAAGGGTCCACATCAGACATTTACACATTTATCTACGTTACTGGAAGCAAGGTACGGTACTCGTTCGACAACTCTGGTGCCAACATCGACGGGGGCCCATAACCCACGGTTGGCTCTACGAGTTCGAGGTCTTCGGGCATGACGCAGGCCCCGATCTCGCCGCGACCTCGCTGACGTGGGACACAGCACAGGGCGGTGTTGACTATGGTTACACAGTTAGTAATGGCGATCTGCCCAACGGTGCGACAGGTGCACTTTTCTGGTCGACCGACCCGATGTTCAATACCGGCCAGCACTCCCTCATCACGGGCTCTGTCTTCAGCACAGCGACGACTGCTCAAACCACCTCTTACACCGGTCACGTCGACGCGGGGATTATTGGCACTCCGCCAGACTCGAGCTACAAGTATCTCCTGTTCGCCCTCAATTACGATGACGCCGTCACTGAATCTGACGGGCCTTTCAACCAGGACCCGAACAACGTTCAGTACATAACCCTATCAGACATTCAACTTGTTTCGGCGGACCTGTTGAGTCCGAGTTCAGTGACGTTCGCCTATTCGACGGTTGGAGATGCTGGTAGTTTCACCGTCGGCCTCTACTCCTCA
The DNA here is from genome assembly GCA_963813575.1 of uncultured Planctomycetaceae bacterium. Lineage (GTDB taxonomy): Bacteria > Planctomycetota > Planctomycetia > Isosphaerales > Isosphaeraceae > Aquisphaera. Next base: position 18,187 of record CAWFAF010000012.1, on the reverse strand, counting down.
GCGGACGGATCAACTTACGACGCGTCTTCTCCCGTCGCGACTCAACTCATCTCGCCCAGCGGAGCAAACAGTAGTGGCGTGGGTTCATTTACTCTTGGCCAACCAATAACAGCCGACATTCTCAACCCGTACCTGATCGTGGTAGTCAACCCCGACCACACTTCAGTAGAGAGTGATTATAACAACAACACCCAGACCGTTAACGCGTTTTGCCCCCCTGGAGAGATACACGCGAACGTGGTGCTGCCTGAAATCTACTATGACGTCCCAATAGGGAAGGCCGTTCTGGTCCACCTTCATTTCGCACCGCTTCATATTTACTTCGCTAACAGAACCATATCTACGTCGCCCATTGTCGGCGAAGCACAATCGAATCTCAGTGCACTTGAGGCTACTGTCGAGATCGGTGGTCCAAACGCGAGCCTCCTAGCGTACAGCACAGGTCAGGCGATTCTGAATGTGTCTCGGGATGGCAAGATTAATTGGTATACGTCAGGTTTTGATGTTACAGCGGTATCCGCGTTCCGAGTCCCTACCCCCGTAGATATTGGTAACACAGGTCCCATTGGTTTCCAGACCGATCTTTCGGTGTTGGGGCTGTCTGCTTCAGGAACTTCCTTTGACACTGTTATACGAAAAGCTGAAGATTACATACACAGACAACTAAGTGACCAACTTTTTCTGCCTTTCACCCAGTTTCTGGCGATTCACGACCCAGGCACGACTAGCTTGCTGGTAACCGATCAAGAAGGGCGTCAGACAGGCATGAGGTCCGATGGGACAATTGTGGACCAGATACCAGCCTCCGCATATGTACCTGACCTAACGTTGGCCATCATAGCGTCTCCTGGAGACACTACATACACAACTCAGTTAACAGGCATTACGCCCGGAGGCTATGAGTTAGTAACAACCTTCTCCCGTGGCTCGACAGTTCTCGAAACTCGATCGTTCGACGGGTGGATCGACCGTGGGCAGTTGATCAGTTTCACTACGGATTATGACCCGTCCAACGGAAGCATTGGTACAGTAGCTCTGAATCCAACTATACCACTTGTTCAACAGGTGCAGCGGATTGGATTTCATGATCAGCATACGCAAGTCGCAGTGTCCTTCAATGAACCGCTTGCCTCCTCAGCAGTTCAAGGCCTCACGAACTACCGCATCCTCGCCGCTGGCTTGGACGGTCGATTCGGAACCCACGATGACCAATTAATCGCGATCGAGTCGGCCATTTACGATTCGAGCACGAACACGGTGACTTTGACACCGGCTCGGCGATTGAATCTGCATCGCCGGTATGAGTTGATCGTCAACGGCTCGACACCCACTGGGGTCGCTGACCTGGCCGGGAACTTGCTCGACGGCGCAGGCAACGGCAGGCCGGGAAGCAACTACGTGGTTGTCTTGCGGGGGTTGGGATCGACAAGCCGAAAATGCCGTTCAACAGGCTCATCAAAGAACAACTCGGCGGCAAGCGGATCTCGTCCCGGCACGTGACTGCCTCGTCGTCGCGGACCAGGCAAACCGCCCCTGTTGTCATGTCACCAAGAGTCTCCCGACCAGTTCAATGGCCTTCGGTTCCTCACGGCCCGCTGGCTTTCGCCCGAGGAATGCGAAGGCGATAAGCCAACCTGGTGAGCTCGGCAGTTAATCCTTCTGGACGGAGACACGGGTATACTCAGTGCAATTCTGGATGAGACCGGGCTCTCCACCGACTAGGTAACGATCGCCGGCATCCGCATGACGGAATGCGCGTACCAGATGCACAGAGTTCTCGCGCAGGATCGGCCGAGCTTCAGAGAGGGAGATGCCCAACCTGACACGTCCATTCTTCCGGCTCGGAAGCCTGGGCGATCAGCTCCAGATCGGCGACATATCGCCCTATGGTCGCTCCGAGTTGGTGGCCGAAGAGGAGGCCGGCAAAGGGGCGACCTTGACGCTGCCAGGTCTCGGCCAGTGCTCGGAAGCGGATGTCCTGAGTGAACAGGACTCGCCCCAGCGCGCGGGCTCTCTCCAGGAGTTGATCGTCCGGCAGCGTCGAGCAGCCGTCCTCGATCGCGGTCATGACATCCACCCCGCGCCGTCGCAGTTGGTCGGCAATCGCTTGTGGGACGTGCACGTCAAGGTAGAGGGGCACGGCCATTCAGGCTCGTCCCCGAAGTCTGAGTCGATGGATCACGGGAGGCACAGGCCCGCTCTCCCGGAGCTGCTTCTCTTGCCGAAGCTCGTCCTCGATCTCCTGGTCGATCTCGGCCTGGTGATCGAAGTAATACGCCATTGCGGCGTGTGCCTCGGCCAGGGTCAGGTAGGAATGTTGACGGCACATCTCGTCCGGCGACCATCCATGCGCAAGGTAGTCCATGACAATCTGGGCCACCCTGACCCGAGGCTGGCGCTCCAGCCGCGCTGGGAGATGTTCGGACACTTCGATATGGGGGTATGAAAGACCCGTCGCCACCACAGCTCCTTCTAGATCGAGGCAAATCTCCCCATCAGCGGTGTAACAAACAAGACGATCGTCGCGATGGGGTAAACTGCCCGGGTCGTGAGTGAACCCTTCGGAACCGATCTCGGGCCGTCGGGTCTGACTTCATGTGCCCATTCAGGGTGGAGGTTTCCTATGAGGGTGGCTGACGGGATTCGAACCCGCGATATCCAGATCCACAATCTGGTGCCTTAACCGCTAGGCCACAGCCACCATCTTTCGCTCTCTTCCAGGACACGATAAACCGCGCCGGAGGTTCGCGTCAAGGCAGAGCTCGAGAGGCGTTTCGGGGTAGCGGACGACGCGGATCACGAGGGGTCGACGAGGGCTGGCGGCGCACTCCTCGAAGCGTGATCGAAGAAGCCGTGGTTCCGGGACGGAAATTCAACCCGCTTCAAGAAATCAAAAAATGAACCTTGACTCTCGCGTATAAACTCTTGACGTGAGACGGAGATATTGCTGGGATGAAGCGCGGATTCAAGGCGGTTTCCGGGTGGGTCTGAGCCGAGGGGTCGAGCACGGTCGATCGAGTCCTCCGCAGGGGTCTGCGAGGCGGGTTGGATGACGGCGAACTCGGTGCTTCGGTTCGGGATTGCCGGATGCGGCAGGGCGGCAAGGATCCATCTGGATCGGCTGCTCGCCCTGCCCGAGGTCCGCGTCGTCGGCTGCGCAGACTCGGAACGATCGTGCGCGGAGTCGCTGGCGGCCAGCGATCGTCCATCCGGCAAGGCCGACCAGGTTCCGGTCTTCACCGACCATCGCGAACTCCTCGGCAGCTCCAGCCCGACGTCGCTCTGCGTCTTCACCCCCCACCTCTGGCATTACCGACCGGCGATGGACGCCCTGCAGGCGGGATGCCATGTGTTCATCGAGAAGCCACTTTCAACCAATGTTCAGGAGGCCGCCGATATCGTGAACCTGGCACGGGGGCGATCGCTCCTGGTCGCGGTGGGACACCAGTACCGCCTTTGCCCGAGCCTGGCGGAAGCGCGGAGCATCTTGAGACAAGGAACCATCGGCAGACTGCGACTGGTGACCGCAACGCTGGCAATGCCCTGGCTGGCGACCCAGCAGGAATCCGGAGAATCGCTGGAAATTTGATCCCAAAGTGGCCGGAGGCGGCGTGCTGGCGGATGCCGGCAATCATCTGCTCGACGCCCTGCTCTGGACGACCGGACAGGCAGCACAAGAGGTCTGCGCGATCCAGACCAGGCTCGAGACGGGCTCGACGTGGTCACGGCCGCCGCGGTCCGCCTCAAAGACGGAACGCCTGTTACGCTTGCCGTTTCGGGCGTATCTCGCCTCGATTCTTGTTCGAGTTGAATTACTTCGGAGATCGCGGTCGAATCCGGGTCACCGACCAGCTCCTGGAGCTGGACGATGACACCGAGAGTGCCCACCGACGGCGTGCCCCTTCCGGAGCAAGAGGAGTCAATCGATGGGAATTTCCTGACCGCGCTGCTTCGCGGCACCCCGCTGTGCTGTCCAGCCGACCAGGCCCTTGATACCGTTCGCCTCCTGGAGGCCATGACCCGATCGGCGGCGACGGGTCAGCTAGTCCAGGTCGCCTGATGAACAAGGCACGCAAACTTGCTGTCGATTGCCAACACCGAGAGGCAATCACGGCGACCGCGAGCTGATCGCGGAATCGGGAACCGAACCCCGGAAGACACTTTTCAAGCCAACACCACCCTCGTGCCGACCAATCCGGAAAGCGAGCCGATCGCATGTAACCGGAGTAAGGGCACGGGGCCACTTCGTGATGCCGCGGCAGGCTCCGTCGACCGACCGGCGCATGCCGGAAATCTCGATACTTGACAATGATTCGTCATTTTGACTAGGACTATGGCTCTGCCCTCGGATCACTTCCGATCCCCAAGGTGAGGACTGGCCATCGACATCGCTTTGAATACGGGGAACGCTCCCCGAGAATCCCTTCGCCTGAGGACTGGATCTATGCTCGACCGTTTTGAATCGCTCGCAACCCTCGACGACCCCTTGCCCCCGACGCACCGGTGGAAGGGGTGGCCGCACTCTGTCCCTCAAGTGGATGCCCGCCATCCGGGAGAGGAAGAAGAGGAATTTGACGAAGACGAACTCGAGGACGATGAGGAAGAAGAGTTCGACGACTTCGACGACGAGGAAGAAAACATTGACGATGACTTCGACGACGAGGAAGACGAAGACATCGACGATGAAATTGATGAGGAAATCGACGACATCGATATCGACGAGGATGAGGAAGACGATTTCGATGACGACGATGACTTTGACGATCTGGATGATGAAGAAGAGGAAGAGGACATCGACTGATGACTCCGAGCTGCAGAGCCGGTGGTAACGTCGGCCGCCACGGATCACCGGCCGACATGCGACCGGGCAGCACAGAGCCTTAGACTGTCGTGCAGTCTTGAGGGCAGGTTCCCAGCGGTCCTGCCCTTCTTGATTGAGTGCAGTGCCCGGTCTCGAGCGGACCTTGGGGATCGTTCCGGTAATCCGAGCACTGGCGCCGGCGGAGTTCGCCGATCGCCATCGTCAGCCGACTGGTTGACGGCTCTCGATCTCGGGTAGGATAGCTGTCTTGATCGCCAGAAGAAGCTTCCCCGCGCAAACCGCCTCCGGCGTCTTGTCGGGAGGGTTTCTTTCCGGCTATTCTTGGGTCTCGCCGCCAGAGCCTCCTCGCATGACACTGGTCGCGCGGGTCGAGGCCTTGGTCAGCTGTCCGGAGGGGAGCACGCGCAGATGGGCTTATCACATGATCGACCAGGCGATTCTTCCCCGGAACGCCCTTCCCCGGAGATTTCCACGCGACGTTTGCGTGAGCAAAGCCAGCGGGATTTCGAGATCGCGTTCCTTGGTGGAGTTCTCGAGCGGGATCCCTATTTTGTGGAAGCCATCAGGGTTCAGGCGAACAACCTTGCCGCCAAGGGAGAGTATGTCCGGGCACTCCAGCTTGATCGCCGACTGGTCCGGCTGGCCCCCGACGATGCCATTGCCTGGTACAATCTCTCCTGCACCTACGCGGTCCTGGGCATGATCGATCCCGCCTTCTCCGCGCTGGGACGGTCGCTGGAGCTGGGGTATCGCTTCCTCGCTCGGCTGAAGCAGGATCCCGACCTCAAGACGCTCCGCCGCGACCCCCGGTTCCTTCGCCTGCTCAGGCGGTTCGAGTTTCTGGTTTGAGCGTTTCGATCTTCGGACATTCTCCCACACGGTTCGATGGTCGGGCCGATGCGGTAGCGGCCCGCGCAGGGGATTCTCTGTCCCTTTTCCTTCACTGGCCGCGGCCCTAGCTTTCCGAATGTGAAGATTGGTTCGCCATGGCTCTCGGGAATGTCCATGACGCACCACGAATGGGATCAGGTTCAAGAAGCCACGCGGACCGTACGTTCACGCTGGACGGCTGTCCCCACAGTCGGCATCGTCCTGGGCACCGGGCTGGGGGCCCTGGCCCAGGAAATCGACGCGGCAACAGCCATTCCCTATCCTGAAATCCCCTACTTCCCGCGGTCCACGGTCGAGAGCCACAAGGGCCAGCTCGTCTGCGGCACGCTGGCGGGGCACACCGTGATCGCGATGGAAGGCCGGTTCCACCTCTACGAGGGCTACACGCCCTCGCAGGTGACTTTCCCGATCCGCGTGATGAAGGAGCTGGGCTGCCGGCTGCTGATCGTCTCCAATGCCTCGGGAGGGCTGAACCCGCAGTTCGAGAAGGGTGACCTGATGGTCATCGAGGACCACATCAACCTCATGGGCGTCAACCCCTTGATCGGCCCGAACGACGACCGCCTGGGCCCCCGGTTTCCCGACATGGTCGCGCCGTACGACCGTGAGTTGCAGGATCTTGCGCCTCCGGGTGGCGCTCGAAGAGAACATCGTCGCCCATCGCGGTGTCTATGTGGCGGTGACCGGTCCCAACCTCGAAACTCGGGCCGAGTACCGGTTCCTGCGAGGCATCGGCGCCGACGTCGTGGGAATGTCGACGGTGCCGGAGGTCCTGGTGGCCGTGCACGCGGGTCTGAAGGTCCTGGGCTTCTCGATCGCCACCGACATGTGCCTGCCCGACGCGCTGGAACCGGTCCGGATCGAGGAAATCCTCGCCGTCGCCAACCAGGCCGAGGCCAAGCTGCGCACCATCGTCAAGGGAGTGCTCGAGCGGTGGAGGGCATAGAACCTGATCTCCCCGTGACAGGACATGCCCGGAAGATCGTGGTAGGGTGGGTCAGTGGAGCAAGTGCGGAACGCAACCCACCGTGCGCAGAGTGGCCGCGGAGTTGCGCTGCGCTGACCCCCTTTCGGATTTCCGCATCCCACGCTTCTCAATCCGACTGAATTCCAATGTCCACCAATGCCAAGCCCTACAAAGAGACGCTCAACCTCCCCGCGACCCGGTTCGAGATGAAGGCGAACCTGACCCAGCGCGAGCCCCAGATCCAGGCGCGCTGGAAGAATCAGGGCCTCTACCAGCAAGTCCGCACAGCCCGGGCGGGGGCACCGCGCAAGGTCCTGCACGACGGCCCCCCGTACGCCAACGGCGACATCCACATGGGCACAGCCCTGAACAAGATGCTCAAGGATTTCGTCGTCCGCTCCCTGACCATGCGCGGGTTCGATAGCCCCTACGTGCCCGGCTGGGACTGTCACGGCCTGCCCATCGAGTACAAGGTCGTCAAGAACCTGGGATCGAAGGCGGCGACGCTCGGTCATGCCGAGATCCGCAAGCTCTGCCACGATGAGGCCATGAAGTGGGTCGACACCCAGCGCCAGCAGTTTCGCCGCCTGGGCGTGCTCGGTGACTGGGAGAATCCCTACCTGACTCTCGACCCCCGGTACGAGGCCGGCATCCTCGACGTCCTGGCCGACCTGCTCGACGAGGGATTCGTCTTCCGCCAGCTCAAGCCGATTCACTGGTGCATGACCGATCGCACCGCGCTGGCCGAGGCGGAGATCGAGTATAGCGAGGAGGCCTCGCCCAGCATCTACGTCAATTTCCCCATGGTCTCGGGCGTGCCCCCGGACTGGCTGAAGTCCGACGGTTCCAGCGACCACGACTGGCACGCGATGATCTGGACGACGACCCCCTGGACGCTTGCCGGCCAACGTGGCGATCGCCGTCCACCCCGACATCACTCTACGCCGGCGTCCGCTACACCGATCCTTCGACCGGCCGGACCGTCCGGACAATCCTCGCGGCCGACCTGGTGGCCAGGGTCATGGCGTTGGGGAAGGTGACGGAATTCGCCGAGGTGGGCCGGTGCCGGGGGCAAGGAGCTGGAGCACTCGGAGTATCGCCATCCCTTCGTCGAGCGCGTCTCGCCGATCGTGCTGGCCAGCTACGTGAGCGTCGAGGATGGCACCGGACTGGTCCACACCGCGCCGGGACACGGAACCGAGGACTACCAGACCGGCCGAACGTATCAGCTTTCGGTGCTCAGCCCGGTGGATCCTCGGGCAAGTTCACCGACGAGGCGCCCGAGTGGATCGTCGGCCAGCAGGTCTTCGCGGCCAATCCCCGGATCATCGAGCACCTGAAGCAATCCGGCCACCTCTTCCACGAGCTGGAGCTTGTCGCACAGCTATCCCCATTGCTGGCGGTGCAAGAAGCCGGTGATCTTCCGGGCCACCGAGCAGTGGTTCATCGCCGTCGATCACAACGACCTCCGCGGCCGGACGCTCAAGGCCATCCAGGATGTGACCTGGCTTCCCTCGTGGGGCCAGTCGCGCATCGAGGCCATGGTCTCGCTCCGTCCCGACTGGTGCATCAGCCGGCAGCGGTCGTGGGGCGTGCCCATCCCCGCGCTCGGCTGCACGACCTGCCATACGCAGCTTCTTGAACGCCCAGACCGTGCGCCACTTCAGTGCCCTGTTCCGCACCCACGGCGCCGACGCCTGGTTCACCAAGCCCGTGGAGGAACTGGCACCCCCGTCGGCTGTCTGCCCCAAGTGCGGCGGCACGTCGTTCCGCAAGGAGGGAGACATCCTCGACGTCTGGTTCGAGTCGGGCTCCAGCCATCGCGCCGTGCTGGCCGAGAACTTCGGCCTCGGCTATCCGACGTTCATGTACCTGGAAGGCTCGGACCAGCACCGCGGCTGGTTCCAGTCGTCGATCCTCACGGCCGTGGGCACCACCGGAACGGCCCCCTTCGAGACCGTGCTCACCCACGGCTTCGTGGTCGACGACAAGGGCGTGAAGATGTCCAAGTCACTGGGCAACGTGATCCCGGCGGTCTGGGCCACGGAGCAGTACGGCGCCGACGTCTTGCGGCTGATGGTCGCCAGCATGGACTACGCCGACGACATCCGGATCAGCGAGCGCGGCATCAAGGAGATGTCGGAGGCGTATCGCAAGATCCGCAACACCTTCCGCTACCTGCTGGGGAACCTCGAAGACTACGCGACGGTTCGACGCGGCGAGCGTCGATCCGGCGTCGCTTCACGAGATCGACCGCTGGGCGCTCGGCCAGCTCAACCAGGTGATCCGCGATGTGATCGCGGCCTACGAGCGATACGAGTTCTACCGGGTCTACCAGCGGATCTACCAGTTCGTCTCGGTCGAGCTGTCGAGCTTCTACCTCGACGTCCTCAAGGACCGCCTCTACGCCGAGGCCCCGACAGGCCCCGACCGCCGCGCGGCGCAGTTCGTGCTGGCCCGGCTGCACGAAAGCCTGACCCGGCTGCTGGCCCCGATCATCCCCCACACGGCCGAGGAGTCGTGGGATTACGTTCCGGCCGGACCGGAGAAGCCGCCAAGCGTTCATCTGACCCGGTTCCCGGAGCCCGATCCTCGGTGGGATGACGCCGAGCGCGACGCTACGTGGAAGACCTTGCTCGAGGTCCGCGAGACGGTGCTCCGCGCACTCGAAGGCCTGAGGAAGAACAAGACTGATCGGCAGTGCGCAGGAGGCAGCGGTCACGATCTCGGCGGACCTGCCGATCTGCCCTTGCTGGAGGCAAACCGCGAACTGCTGACCACGCTCTGCATCGTCTCCGAGATCAAGATCGAGCCGGCCGAATCGCAGCAGGACGGCCCGGATCGCTTCACCGGTCGTCGGCGGAACGCTCGCCTCATGGCAAGTGCGAGCGGTGCTGGAACTATCGCCGACCGGTCGGCCAGAGCCCCGAACATCCGACGCTCTGCGACAGATGCGTCTCGCGTCCTGAGTTAATCCATTTTGACTGCTCCCGGTTCGCGTTCATAATGGAGGTGGTTTCAAGACCGCCTGCGACCGGGAGAGGTGCTCGAATGGCCACTGCACCGCGAACGCCGCCGATCACCGACTCGCCGATCCGGCTGGCGGTCTGTGTCTCGGGAGGCGGAACGACGCTCCAGAACCTGATCGACCTGATCCGCGGCCGCAGACTGTGGGCCGAGATCGTTCAGGTGGTGGCGAGCCGCCCGCGGATCGGCGCGATTCCCAGGGCCGAGGCGGCGGGCATTCCCCTGGCCCTGGCCAGCCGGACGGCCCAGTCGATCGCCGAGTTCAGCGCCTCGGTCTTCGACCCGATCCGCCGGAGCAGGGCCGATCTGGTCATCCTGGGCGGTTTCCTTGCCCTGGTGAAGATCCCTCACGACTACAAGGGCCGGGTCCTCAACGTCCACCCCGCGCTCATCCCGCTCTTCTGCGGCAAGGGTTATTACGGCATCAAGGTCCACCAGGCCGTGCTCGACGCGGGGATGAAGGTCACGGGCTGCACGGTCCATTTCGCCGACGACACCTACGACACCGGCCCGATCATCCTCCAGCGCACCGTGCCGGTGCACGAAGACGACACCGCCCGAGACCCTGGCCGCCCGGGTCTTCAAGGAAGAATGCCGGGCCCTTCCCGAGGCCATCGAGCTCTTCGCCGCCGGCCGCCTCCGCCACGAGGGCCGCCGCGTGCGGGTCTTGCCTCCGGGTTGATTCTGCCGCGTCCGCACCCGCTCCCGCACCGGATCGAGCAACCGCGACATGTGTTCCTACCCCCGGAGTCACAGACCGACCCGACGTGTCATTGCACAGCATGTGCTTGCGAAGCGACTCGCATGACGCAAAAATTCAAGGGCTAGAGAAAAATAACAATGCCACGACACAGGGCTAGAAACGCTATCCTGGTAGAGAGGATGGTTGGACCAGTCGGTCACGTGGGGCGTGGGTTATCCTGGACGTTTGAGGGACGTTCCAGCACAGAGCCAACAACGGGAGGACTGGTCCATGACTCATTCTATCAAGAAAAGGTTCGTCGGTCTGGATGTTCACAAGAACTCCATCGTCATCGCCGTTGCGGACGAGGGGCGGGAGTCGGCACGGGTGGTCGCGGAGATTCCTCACGAGTGGAAGGCCTTGAGAAAGGAGCTGGATAAGTTGGGGCCTCGTTCGTCAGTTTGCTGTTGCTACGAAGCTGGGCCCACGGGGTACGGCCTGGCCAGAACCGTGATCGCCGCGGGTTGGGCGTGCGACGTGATCGCGCCGTCCTTGATTCCCAAGAAAAGCGGCCAGCGGATCAAGACCGATCGCCGCGACGCCATGAAGCTGGCGCAGAATCACCGCGCCGGGGAGTTGGTCGCGGTATTCATCCCCGACGAGCAGACCGAGGCGATCCGTGACCTGGAGCGGGCCCGCGGAGCAGCCAAGAAATCCGAGCGAGTGGTCCGGCAGCAACTGAGCAAGTTCCTGCTCCGCCACGGCAAACGCTACCCACGCAGGACCACCTGGAACAGTACTCACCTGGCGTGGATCGCCAAGCAACCCTTCGACCAACCGGCTCAGCAGTACGTCTTGGCCGACGGCCTGGCAGCCGTCGAGGCATCCACCCTTCGGGTCAGCCAATTGACTGAGCGGCTGCGGGAACTGGTCCTGAACTGGCACCAGGCGTCGCTGGTCAAGGCACTACAGGCCATGCGTGGTGTGGAACTGGTAACGGCCGTGACGCTGGTGGCGGAGGTGGGGGACTTCCGACGGTTCGCGACGGCGACTGACTTCATGGGCTACGTCGGCTTGATTCCCTCGGAGCAAACGTCCGGCGACCATCGCCGGCAGGGTCCGATCACGAAGACCGGCAACACTCACCTCCGCCGCGTGCTGATCGAGGCGGCATGGCATTACCAACGGCAGCCTCGGATGAGCAGGGCGATCCGGGAGCGGAACGTGGGGGTGGCGCCAGGCGTCTGTGCGATCGCGTGGAAGGCACAAAAGCGGCTACATCAGCGGCTGCATCGGCTGATCTGCCGGGGAAAGAACTCCTGCGAGGCGGTGACGGCAGTGGCGCGTGAACTGGCGGGATTCGTATGGGCGATTGCCCGGGAGGAAAAGCTACTGGCAAGTTGACATTGTTCAGTCATACGCTAATATCTAGATTACTCGTGCGATTCAGTGGGGCGGTGGCCCCAGGGAGGACAAAGGAAAGAACAAGTCCGTTTTTGATAATCTAATGATATCGTAATATGCAAGGAGATGGCCAAGAGGACCGGTCGCGTCGGCAGTACGGTTGGGGGGAATCCTCGACCCACCCTTGGGCAGGCCGCACGGAAGTGACCGACGCCCGTATGTAGAGCGAGGAAGCCCCTGGCGAATCGACCTCATGCGGACCTGACACGCGTATATCAGACTGATCGACCGTCGTAACGAAGACCGACGCGATCGGTCCACTTGGCCCTCTCCGGGAGGAAGCATACCGAGGAAATCAAAGACACGACAGACACAGCATGGTATAGCCGGTGCCAAGGCCAGCGCCGGCGACGGTCCTGGGATGAGAACGATCGTTGACATTCCCATCCCAGGACCGGGGGATAAAAAAACCGCTGGCCAGGGCTTGACGGGTCCAACCATATCAGGGTGGGTCAGCGGAGCGCAACCCACCAGCATCTTGGGCTTTGCGGTGGGTTGCGCTCGCTGACCCACCCTACGAATTGTCCTGGAACCTTAGCTCTGTGTCGGGCCATTGAAAAATAAGCTTCGTCCGAGACGTGTTAGATCGAGACGTTTCGGATGTCTGGTTCTTGTTAGGCGGCAAACCCGGAGGCTTCCCGTGCGGCATTTCGTCGCGTACCACAACACCGAGCGCATGGGCAAGCCGCTGCACGAGGGCGAGCCGCTCCGGCTGCTCACCAACAAGCCCATCCAACCCCTGCTCCACAACGCCGTCTGGTTCATCGTGGGAGAGGGGGCTGCGCCGAAGCGTTACTCTCCGGGCAGCGTCTTCCTCGTCGATCGCGTCGGCGAGTCGGCGGAAGAGGGGTTCGAGCGATATGCCAGCGGTGGCCATGGCCACATCTTCGAGCCCCCACCGGTCCTCAACGATCTCGACTGGTTCCCGGAGTTCTTCAAGAGCCTGGCTCATTTCAGCTTGGGCGTCCAGGAGATCAAAGAGCCACGTTTCATCGAGGGGCTGCTCGGCTTCGCGGCCCAGGCAGGGCATCGACTCGGCTATCAAGGCGATGCATCGGTCCCGCCTGTCGGCGGGCCGCTGATCTTGGGCGATAGGCGGCAGGGGGCCATAGCGAGGTCTACAACGCGGAAAGCATCCGACATGATGGTAACACTCGAGCCGACCGAGCATTTCCACGCTCGAGGAATGCGACGGCTTCACGGCGGCGACGTTTACATCGGTGCTCGTCGGCGTAAGTTCCAGTGTGAAATCTGGGGAGACATAGAAGGCTGCTTGCTCGTCCGCTTTCACTGCCCAACTGAATCCGATTATGATGAATCACACCGGGTCATAGGGCTGTCCGTGTCCGACCTCTCGCAAGCCGATATCAATGGTGCCGAGATCGAAGACGACTTGTGGCCGGCTTGGGTTCCGCAATGCATCCGCGAACGATGGGACTTGTGGTTTATATCGGTCCTCTAGGGTCAAGAGCCGAACCGCGCGCTGCAGCGGACCAGGCCCGCCGCGGCGCTTTGTGGTATCATCAAGCCTGTTCTCAGCGGTGCCGGTCCGCTGAGCTTCGGTCGTTAGGTGGCGGAGGCTACTGCGCCTCTCGTTCCTGGCTGAGGCCACGTCATGGTCAAGCTCGTGATGGCCAACTACTACGGCCACGAAGTCCTCGTTGAAAACACTTGGTTGCGCGGGCGCGACATTTGTCGATGGGGAATGTTGCGACGAGAACTGGAGCCTGTTCGCGCTCGATAAGAATGCACCGCTGCTTCGGGCCATGTTGGAGTTGGAAGGGCGATGTCGTACAGTTGAGGTCTTCTTCCTGGCAATCTTTACAGTAAAAATAAAGATATGCATCGATGGTAGTCAGATCGGCGGCGAAATATTCTGACTTCATTGCAACGGACCCGGCCCGCCGCGGCGCTTTGTGATATCATCAAGCCTGTTCTCGGCGGGCCGGTCCGCTGAGCATTGGTCGTTTGACAGACAACCGCGATGAATAGAGATAAGGATGCGAGCGCTTCGCGACCGTCTGCAAGCGCGCGCGCCCCACATCGCCAGGAGGATCGGAGGGCCAGTGTCATGGCGGAGAAAGCGGTCTTTGAGAAAGCATTCCCATACGGCGACGATGTGCTGGCGTTGCCGGTGACCGATTTGGAGTCCACAGCGAGCTGGCATGCCCGAAACTTCGCGATGGTCGAGGTGGAGCGTAGATCGGAACCTCAACCGACCGTCATCCTCGAACGGGACACCGTGCGCATTGGCTTTTCGGTTAACGGGGGCGATAGCTCGCAGGAAGGTGCGGCCATTCTGGTGAGCGACATCCATGCCGCGCGGGCGGAACTCGAGGGCCGCGGTGTGAAGATTGGAAACTGGCGAATCGACGAACACGACGGCAAGAGACTTCAGGTGTTCTTCGTCGTTGCGCCCTGACGGGCTCTGCTACTATTTCCATCAACCAATTGAGAAATAGGCGGCTGTGCAACGAACGTGCCCGACCTCCCGCTGCAGCGGACCGGGCTCCCCGCAACGCTTTCTGGTACCATCAAGCCTGTTCTCGGCGGGCCGGTCCGCTGAGCTTTTGTCGTTCAGGCGGCAGATGCCGCAGCGAGAGGGCAGCCATGAAAATCGTCGTCATCGGCGGAAGCGGACTCATCGGAAAAAAGGTCGTGACGAACCTTCGTCAGCACGGCCACGAGGTGGTGGCGGCATCACCATCATTGGGTGTCAACACCGTCACCGGCGAGGGACTGGCGCAAGCGCTTGCCGGCGCTCAGGTGGTCGTCGATGTCGCGAATGCGCCCTCCTGGGAGGACGACGCGGTCCTGGCGTTTTTCGAGACGTCGGGCCGCAACCTCCTGGCCGCGGAAGCCGCCGCGGGCGTCGGCCATCATGTGGCGTTGTCGGTCGTCGGCACCGACCGCCTGCTCGCGAGCGGTTACTTCCGCGCGAAGATGGCTCAGGAAAACTCATCAAGGCTTCCCCGATTCCCTACACGATCGTGCGCGCCACGCAGTTCTTCGAGTTCGTGGGCGGCATCGCCCAATCGGCGACCGAAGGGCAGACGGTTCGGCTTCCACCGGCTCTGATGCAGCCCATTGCGTCGGATGACGTCGCCGCCGCCATGGCCGATGCGGCCCTCGCGGAGCCGCTGAACGGCACGGTCGATCTGGCCGGTCCCGAACCGATCCGTCAAGACGACCTCGTGCGGCAATTCCTGAACGCAACCGGGGACGCACGGACGGTCATCACCGATCCCAAGGCGCTCTACTATCGGCATTGCGGTGAACGATCAAAGCCTCACGCCAGGCGATCACCCGCGCCTCGGCCCGACGCGTTTCGAGGACTGGCTCAGCCGCAACACATGACCCCAGTGGATTCCCGTCCAACCATAGTGAATTGCAGTCCGCGGAGCCGGATCTGCAGTCGAGACAGCCGAGGGCGACGTAGCGAATTTTCACGAATATCTGGATAGAAGGGGCGACAACGATCCGGCCCAACTTACCTATCCGAGAATGTCAAATCGGGATGTTTCTCTCGGAGGTCCTTCCCCTGTGGCGGAGGCTTCTTGCATTCCGACACGGGAGCAGAAACGGGGCGGGAATGGGTCACGGAAACTCGCTTCGTCGTGATTTCGATTCTTGGCGGACCAGCCCAACGTTGCTGACATCGACTTCGAGACGATTTGCTTGCGGAGCGGTCCGCAAGACGTAATGATACCAGAATTCGGGTAAATGAGTTCCCTGCGTGATGTGTTTAATCACGACGATTGGGACGCCCAATTGTTGCTAGCTGGCGGAGGGCCTACGGTGAATGTGACCGAGGAAGAGATTGCACCGAGCATCCTCGCGAGCATCGAAGGTGCTGCAGGCGAGGGGGCCGACCTTATCGGGGTCCAAATCGACCGATCGCCTGCGGAGATCGTTGCCGCGATCAATGCGTTTGTGTCGACGCCGCCCGAGAGACGCTCGGGCCGCATCGACAAATGGACCGATCGCTCATTGCCGCTCGGAAGCCTGTGGGGGCGGCAGTTGGTCCGCCGCTTCGGCTGGGAATGGTCCAGCATCACCTTCCACGATCATGACGGCTCGAAGGCGGTTGGTGTGTTCTCCCAAGACCGTTCGCTCGCCGTCTACCCGTTCCACTTCGTCTTCGGCTGCCTCGAAAACCAGGCCCCGGTTACGATCCTGCTCTCCTTCAACATGCTGGAAGCCGGGACGATTCCCGCGCGGGGGCGAAGGAGTACGTTAATCTCATGGATGGCGTCCACCACATCGTGCCCCCCGCCTAAACTCGCGCTGCAACGGACCCGGCCCGCCGCGGCGGTTCCTGGTATCATCAAGCCTGTTCTCGGCGGGCCGGCCCGCTGAGCGTCCGCTCTAGGGCACTTGATTGCCAAAACTCATAGTGTTTGAGTCAAGTTTCACGCGGGCACCTTTCTTTTCTCGATCCATCGCTCAATCACGCGATCGATTTGGTCGAAGCCCCGACGCAGTTGGGTGTCGTCGAGAACTTCGATGGGAACAATCTGAGCGAGGCCGGGCCGCAAGATCCGGTTATACGCCCGCGTGCAAAATAGGGCGGTGCGCCAGCCCAATCCCGTGACCCGATAACGGTGAGTCCCCGCAATCCGCTCGATCAGGCCGTGTAAGCGCAGCCGACGCAAGTGATACGTCATCTGGCCCCGGGTCATGTCGTCGGGGGCTTTCCCCAGCAGGGCAGCCCAATGGTCGCGCAAGTCGCGGTTGGAAAAACCCCGAGGCAAGAGACGAAACACCAACAGTGCGCTGAGCAATGCCTGCACGGCCACGTCGGCGAAGCGCAGACCGCTGGCCCGTTGCCCAGCGACCTCGATCGGATCATTGACCCCATGAAACGCGTCTTCGCCCAGTGGCGCAATCCTGGCTGATCCGCTGGACGTCCAAAAGACGTCGATTGGCTTGAAAGCCGATCCGCCGCAAGGCGGGAAGGTTAGACAGCCGCTTGCCGATGTCGAAGTCGCGGGGGTCGTTGATCGTAGTCTCGGTCCGCAGGGCGCGGCCCTCCTTATGATACTGCTTGATCCGCGAACGCTTGTAATCGATGTGCAGCGACGGTGTTACTCCCTCGGTGAGCACTCGGGTCCGGAACCGCCCCGGTGTCCGCTTGGTAATCCGCCGGTCGAAGATCAGTTGCACGTGATCGGGCCGACCGATGTCCAGGTTCTCGCGAATCACTTCCTCAAAGAACACGCGGCCGGTCTGGGGCCGGTCCAGGACCTGAGTCAGGGAGAACTCAGCCTGCAGGATCGAAATATCGTAACGATACCCGGCTGCTCGATCCTTGGGCAGGAAGGGATGAGGGATGCGTGCCAGCCACTTTCGGAGCAGCCCGTTGATCTTGTGCGCCGAGAGCCCATTGCAGAGCTGCTGGAGTCGTCGCGGATCGGCACAGCTCAGAACGCCGTTGTCCAGGGCCTCAAAGGCGATCCCTTCCTTGGCCAGTTGTCGCTTGACATACTCATGTCCGTTGATGCAGAGCTTGGCGTTGTAGGGGAAATAGGTGCAGAACTTGAGGAAGAACGGGCCGAAGTCTTCGTCGATGCCATAGAAGTAGTAGTGGTTGACCATGGCCGTGCTCCGCACGATCCAAGGATACGTCTGGCCGGTCTGGGGATTGCGGCGTTTCTCGGTACGGAAGACCGGCGTCTTCTCCTGAGCCTTGCCCACCACGACAATTCCCTCGGTGCCACCGAAGCGAGACCGGTACTGCTGGGTGACGTCGTCCTTGCGCTGGCCCTTGGTGAAGGTGATCAGGGGGATCTGCTCCTGTTCGACGAAGCGATCGACTGCTGCGATGAACGACTTACTCATGGGGTTCATGAGCGCCGATGAGGCAAAGGTCTCGCCACGGTGGAAGCGGAAGAACGCGGCGACGCCGCGGTCGGTCTGCAACCGGGGTTGGTAGACGTTGAGGTACATCCTGTCGATGCCTTCGACTTCCAGAGTCACGTGCTGCTTGAGGACTTCGGCAGCGGAACGTGGTAGGCTCATGGGTGGCTCCGGTCGTCACGACCCCTCGTGGGTCAACCAACCGCTTGGCGGTTCAATTTGGGGATGCCTTGAGCATACCCCTTTCTAGGCTCGACCGGAGCCATTGTCTTTACATCTCGTCGGTCTGAGGCGGAGCCTCGTTAGGTGGTTCAGTCGGCGGCCTATCCCGATGTAGGACGACAGAATGACAAAAACGAGAATTCCGCGCGTCACCATTCACATGGTGGCAAGCCTCGACGGATTCATCGCCAGGAGAGACTGGGCGCGTCGACTGGCTTGAAACCTCCGACGAATTCGCCGATGGAGACACTCT
>CAWFAF010000011.1:0-30268 GCA_963813575.1 uncultured Planctomycetaceae bacterium | reverse complement strand
TGCTCAGGCAGCCCCTCCCGAGCATCGCATTCACCAAAGGGCGGCGCGACCGTTCTGAAAGCCCTCTTGCCCGAGAGCGGCACGGACATCAAGGGGCAGATAGGATACTCGTCAGGAGTTGCTGGACGCATCTGGGTATGCCAGCCGCCCCAGGGAATTCGATCATCTTCTGAGAATCCTCGACCCGGAGCTTCGGCTCATCTCGCCACCGACCCGGTAGGCTCCTTAGATGAAGGTCAGCAGACCACACCGAGCGGTCAGTACTACGTGCTTGCACACGATTATCTGGTCCACTCATTGCGGGTTTGGCTTACCCGCAAGCAGCGGGAAACTCGTCGAGGACATCCGGGAATTCCGGCTTGCGGAACGGTCGGCGGCGTGGAATGCCAAGCCCGAGAACCGCCCTTCTGCCATCGGCCCTGGAATGGGCGAACATCCGGCTGCTGACAAAGAGACGGGACTGGACCGAGCCCCAGCGCAGGATGATGAAACGGGCGGGAAGGGTTCATGGACTAAGGACGCTGGGATTGGTCATGGTTGTCTCCCTGATCTGGTGGGGGGGGATCAAGGGCTATGGCAGACTGCGGGCGTCGGCCCTGGTGGAATCACTCCAGAGGGTAGGCACAACAGACGTTCCCGCCATCGTCAACCAACTCTCGAACTACCGGCACTGGGCTGATCCTCAGTTAGAGCGTGCGGTACAAAGTAGCGATGATCAAGAACATCTCCACGCCAGCCTCGCCCTCCTCCCCGTGGATGCCTCACAGGCTGATTACCTGTTCAAACGCCAGATCAAAGCCACTCCAAGCGAACTTCACGTGCTGCGTGATGCTCTGAAATCACATCAGGCGACCCTTGTCCCGAAGCTGTGGTCGGTGCTCGATTCAGCCCAGCCAGGCGACGTGAGTCTGCTCCCTGCGGCGAGTGCTCTTGCGGACTATGATGCCGACGGCCCCCGCTGGGAATCGGTGGGTGGCAAGGTGGCGCAAGCCCTGATCAAAGTCAATCCGGTATTTCTCGGTCCCTGGCTCGACGCCCTCCGTCCGGTGCGGACACCCGTGACGACATCCCTCGGGGCGATCTTTCGGAACGCTGCAAACCTGCTCCTGGACGCCGACCCCAGGACGTTTGTGGCAGCCTTCCCCATCGCCCAGTACCACGAACCGCTGACCTCACCGCTGCTCCTGGCTGAGATCGCCAGGAAACCTACTCTTTCGTGGAATGATCCTCCCCCCGATCCGTCCTGGACCACGCTCGACCCCAGCCTTACAGGCAAGATCGAATCGGCTCAGGGCATGCTCACCGAGCGATTCGCCTTCTGCCAGACAATGCCCCTGGACGAGTTCGTGAAGGTCGCAGAGGCTCTCCGCAAATCGGGATACCGCCCCATCCGCTTCCGTCCCTACGCCGAGGGCAAGAGCCTCCGGGTGGCGGCGGTGTGGACCCGAGATGGGCGTCCCTGGCGAATGGCGCACGATCAGTCCGAAGCCAGTGTCCGCCAGACCGACGAGCAGAACCGCAAGGGAGGATATGGTCCGGTGGATGTCGCCGGGTATTTTGCTGGTGGTGGGGAGCAGGGCAAACCCACTTCCCGCTTCGCCGTCCTGTGGGTGCAGAGAACCGGACCAGATGACGATGCCCGTTTGATCCTGGCGTCATCAGCCACCGAACTCGCGAAGGTGCAGGAACAACTCAAGAAAACCGGCCTGGTTCCCCTGACATTGCACGCCTGGCGGGAAGCGGATGACAAGCTGAGCTACTCCGGGGTCTGGCACAAGGCTGTCACTGGAGCCTCCGACAAGGCTTCTCTCCAGAATGGTCTCTCCGAACCGCAACTCCCCGACCTGGTTGATCAGCAGTCCGTCTCCCTGATCGACATCGATCTCGCTATGGCACCTCCGCTGACCTCCAAGGAGCGTGCCGCCTTGGCTTTGCAAGCGGCGGACGCCGCCCTCAAGGCGAACCCGGATGATCTCAACTCCCGCTCGCTCAGGTGTCGGCTCATATGCAGTTTGGCGAGTGCCAGAAGGCAATTGACGACCTCGATTCCGTCATCAAGAAAGCCCCGCAATCGACCCAGGCTTATCAGTTCCGTGCCATCGCACACGCCCGGCTGGGTCACAAGGACCAGGCAAGGGCGGATCTGGAGAAGTTTGAGATAGGAAACGGCGAGGAGGAGAGCCAGAAGCTCTACCTGGCGGTGATAGTGGCAGCGGAACTAGGTCAGGGGACCGAAGAGGCATTGGAGACGCTCGAAGCGGCGCTCAAGAACCAGCCCCAGGATTCCGAACTGCACTACGATGCCGCCCGTGCCTACGCCCTGGCATCTAAGGCTGTCGCCCACACGGACCAGGCGAGGAGTAAGTCGCTGTCAGAGCGAGCCCTCAACCTGCTCCGCAAGGCGATCGAGAACGGCTACGTCGATTACAGGCATATGCAGGAGGATGCCGACCTTGACCCATTGGAGGGCGTTCCCGGCGTTTGCTGACATAATGAAAGCAGGGCATCTGGACCGCTCCTACGCCGCCGTCTGGATGGGCGATTACCGGTTCGAGGCGAGTCCAATCTTTGGGCTCGACCCGACCGCTCACCTCCAGCGGTGCCGGGAACTTGTGGCGCAGGGTTATCGCATGGTCGCTCTCTCGGTCGCCCGGACGTCCTCTGAGGGACCGCCGATCACCGCCTCGGTCTGGCACCGCCCGTTGATCACGGAAGAAGCGAAGGACCAACTGGCGAAACGTCAAGCTCGGGCTGCAATCGCCCTGCTTCGGATGGGGAAGACAGAGCAAGTTCTTCCCCTGCTGCGGCACAGTTCCGACCCCCGGCTGCGGAGCTTCATCATCAACTGGCTCAGCCCTCTTGGTGCCGACCCCAGTACCATCACTGCTCAACTGGATCGACACCCTGCGACTGCCAAGTCCACGCCCGCCCAGGGCCAACAGTTGATGGACGCTGTGCTGTTCCATCCCGAGACCTCGCAACGGCGAGCGCTGATCCTTTCACTGGGGACATACGGGACGGAGGGATTATCCTCCGGTGAGCGGGAGCCATTGATCGGCAAACTGCTCGATCTCTACCGGGGTGATCCCGACAGCGGCATCCACGGGGCGGCGGAATGGACGCTGCGGCAATGGAAGCAGCAGGAGAAGCTCAAGGCACTGGATGTCGAGTTGAGCAAGCTCAAGGACTGGGGCGACCGCCGATGGTTCGTGAACAGCCAGGGGCAGACCTTCGCCGTGATTGAGGGACCGGTCGAGTTTGACATGGGTTCGCCGCCGACCGAGCCGTATCGCTCTCCAAAGAGACCCAACATCGGGTACAGATCCCCCGCCGCTTCGCCATCGCCGCCAAGGAGGTCACTGTCGAGCAATACCAGGCTTCGTGAAAGAGAACCCTGGGGTCGATCATGCCAACAATGATCAATACAGCCCCGACCCAAAAGTCCCGATGAATGACGTGTCACTGGTATGACGCCGCCGCCTACTGCAACTGGCTCAGCCGGAAAGAGAACCTACCAGAGTGCTACGAGCCGAACGAGCGTGGCAAGTATGCGGAGGGCATGCGGATCAAGGCCGATGCGTTGAAGCTCCCTGGCTATCGGCTCCCGACCGAGGCGGAATGGGAGTATGCGTGCCGTTCTGGGGCAGCCACCAGCCGCTACTACGGTGCGAGCATCGAACTGTTGGACCGGTATGCTCAGTACTACCAACGGCAAGAATCCGGTCCTTGCCGTGTGGGAGCTTGCTCCCTAACGACCTGGGCTTGTCGGACATGTTGGGGAACGTGTGGGAGTGGTGTCAGGACCGGTACATGAGGCACGGCACGGGCGAGACTCGACGTACTGATGCTCATATAAGTATATTAGAATGTATCAATGAAAAATACCCTCGACTCCTTCAGGGCGGGGCGTTCCTCGTTCTACCGGCGGTCGTCCGCTCGGCGAGCCGTAGCAGGAACGCCCCGGCGAGCCGGTACGCCGACTACGGCTTCCGCCCCTCCAGGACTTACTTCTGATTTACTTTACTTCTTTACCACTTCCGCCTTTGATTCTTACATGCGAATATGTGAATATTGTTGATTTTCCGAAAACAGCCACCCGGCGAAGCCGGGTCGGAACAGAAAAAGCTGATGCCACTGCCAATTTGGAATTAGATCATACCTTTGGTCATTGACGGAAACTGCGTTTCGGGCATTGTGAATCGGGCCGCCAAGGACTCTGGTCCTGAAACCACTCGAGCAAGTTCCCCCGCAACCACCGGTTCGTCCTGGGCGAGAGGAGAGAGAGAGGAACATGCACAGGAGCCTCAAGGGCATCCAGCGGCGCTATCACGGGCAGCCTCCCGATGATCTCCGGGATCAAGCCGAACGTTTCGAGGTCTTCTGGCTTGACCTGCCTGAGCAACCCACCAGCCCCCACTTTGCGGTTTTCAGAGAACCCGCCGAATGGCGAGCACTGGGCACGTCGGGACAGATGACGAGAAGTTTATGGGGACCAGCCTCATTGGCGGCTCAAAGACCGGTAAGCGGTCCCAGCTTTTCGAGTACCACCGTCACCTGTCGCTCGATCTGGTCTCCAACTCTGCGAATTGCCTCGATCACAGAGAGGAGAAATTCGACGCACTGCCTCCTGACGTCATTGTTCACCAAAGGAGATGACACAAAACCCATAATCTCACGATACTGATCTACTAAGTCTGAATACCGCATCACTCGTTCAACATCGATCTCGTTCGAGTGAACCGGATGGACCACGTAGTTGGTCGCAGCCTGACCCTAAATCTGTAGAGGGGAACCGGTCTTGCTGTTGCGTCCAAATGCGATTTCAAGGTTTTCAGCACAGGTTCGATGCATTGACGGTTGAAGCGAATTTCAAGGAGCAGACCTGTCAACAACTCTCTAACAGACTCATACCGAGCAAAGGCCAGTTGCCGATCAAGGGCGACCAAGGACTTGCCATCCACCAAGCGGACATTGCCCCCGAATTGAGTCAAGCTGTTGAAAAAATGCGTGCTGGCCGGTTCTGAGATGTCTCCACCGTTGACGGCATAGAAGGTTGAGATGCGCTCCGACGCACCCGTCTGCGGGTGCTTAAACGGGTTCGCAAATGATTCGAGACAATCCTGGACCAGACCGTGGGAGCCTGACTTGCCGATGCTCGACTGGTACTTCGCCTGCAAGCCGTGATAGCGGAGGTGACCGAACCTGTCGATCTCGGCGAAGATCAAGTCACGCCCGTACTCTTGAACACCGTGATAGTTCACCACAGTAATGAAACCGAGTCGGTTCAAGAGCGGGATCAAAAACCGCTGGATGAAGTCGTCTTCGTTGGCGTAGGAGAATTCAGCCGGGAAGGCCACAGATGCACCTCTGTTTACGCAAGGACTTGAAAACTCGTCCACAAGGATCTTAAAGCCTCCTTCTCCGGGTGCATGCTGCACGGGTCACATCCAGTGTTCGCTTGTCCTGTATAACCGCACTGGGCAGTGCGAGCAAGTCCCGAAGGGCCACATCGGTGAACATCAAGTCTGCCCCGTGGAAACGGAACACGTGACGGAACCCACCCCGCCCCAGCCTCTTTGCGATGATCCCTTCCAAACCCACGAACGCCCCACCACATATGAAGAGGGACAAGCCTGTCTGCATCGGGTTCTTGTATCCGCCCCTTGGAGGCACCGTGGCGACCGTGCCATCAAGAATCTTCAAGAGGCTGTTGTGCGCCATGCTCGCCATGGGAGTTGAATGCTGAAATCTATACAGAAGTTCTTTGTGGACTTTAGTCCACGTTTGATGTCCGGGTAGTGCGGTGCCGACGCCACAGATAGGAACTCAGCGGTGCCCTCGACCTGACCATCCTCTGCTTAGACCACCTCCCCACCCCTGACCGTCTTCTCGTTGACGACATACCTGACCCCCGGCTCAGGATCGAACATCACCGGCTCCAAGACCTCTTCAACCACCGCCCGAATCCCTCTGGCTCCGCTGCCACGCTCAAGAGCGACGATGGCGATCTCCCGAACTGCCGCATCGGTGAAAACCAGGTCTGCACCGTGGTACCGGACAATTTTTCTGAACTGCTGGATCAACGAATTCCTGGGAATCCTCAGAATGTAGGCGAGATCCGGAGCCCCAAGAGCATCCAGGGCGCGATCACCGGCAGCCTCCCGATGATCTCGGGGATCAACCCGAACGCCTCCAGGTCTTCTGGCCTGACCTGCCGCAGCAATCCATCAGCGACCACTTCACTATCCACCGCCGCCCGAATCCAAACCCACCCCGGCCAAGCCTTTTGGCGATGATGTCCTCCAGACCCAACGAATGCCCCGCCGCATATGAATAAAACCTCGGTCGTGTTGAATGGGATGCCGGCCTGCTCAGGATTCTTGTAGCCGCCCTCTGCGGCACCGTGGCGATCGTGCCTTCAAGCATCTTGAGCAGGGCGCTCTGGACGCCCTTACGCATATCCTTGAAGCCTGACCCATTCCGTTGCAGCTTGTCAATCTCGTCGATAAAGACGATGCCCTGTTGGGCCGCACCGACGTCTCCGTTGGCAGCCTGGAGCAACCTTGAGAGCAGGCTTTCCACGTCGTCACCGAGGTACCCAGCCTCGGTCAGACTGGGTCGCATCACCGATGACCACGGGGACATTGAGGTAAGAAGCCAGGGATTTGACCAGATGGGTTTTTCCTGAGCCCGAGGGACCAATCAGCAAGATGTTGGATTTTTCTACGGCCACATCCCGGAGGTCGGGATCGGGCACGATCGCATCGGGAGCTTCCAGATCCCAGCTATCGACGAGGCGCTTGTAATGGTTGGACACGCCAATAGCGATCTTTCGCTTTGCGAGATCCTGCCCGATGACGAATTGATCGAGGTGGGAAACCAGGGTCTTGGGTGACGGGATTGCAGCGAGACGAGCTTCTCGGGAAGGTCTCTCAAGAGGTGGAGCGGGCTCGGGCTGGGGGGTGGTGACGGCTAGCGCGACGGCGGCGCAGTGGCCGCAAACTCGGATGATGGAATCAACGCCGCCTTCGTAGAGCGGAATCCCGTGATTGAGGCAGATAGAGCAACAAGGAGGTTGTTCGGACATGGAGACACCGGAGTCAGAGGCGAATCAGGACCACGCACATTGAGTGGTCGATTGCCTCACTCGGGGGTGTCAGTTGGGAGTTCACCTGGACAATTTGTCCCAGCGTCCTGCTACCAGTGGCAGACAAGAGGGGCGGCTGCCGGGCTCTTCGAGATTCTGCCCCACGAGATGAGGGCGGATGATCACTCACCGTGCCCGCCAAGAAACCGCACTCCGAGGATGCGCTCGGATCTGGGTGCTCACAGAGCGGGAACTCTGTGTTGCATTTCCACTGTCGCGGATGTGGTGAATTTCGATCTGGGGGTTAGTTAATCGGGCAAAATCGTAGCCCAAATCGTAGCCAGCCAATCGTAGCCAGATCCCTCTTGACGTAAGTCCTTACTGCCATTAGTGTTTAAGAGTGGGCGATATCCGACTCGAACGGATGACTTCCTGCGTGTAAAGCAGGCGCTCTAACCAACTGAGCTAATCGCCCGGTGAATCGCGGACAAACGCATTATACCGTACCGGATGCGCTCTGTCAGTGAGGGAAACCAGGCAGGCGAATCGGACAGTAGGCTGAAGTTACCGGTTCGCCGGATCGCCCAGGGAGCGGGGCAGAGGCCGTTCTTCAGGCGGAGGCTTGCTGGGTGATTTTGGAGACTCACCAGGCGATGTCTCCTGATCACCACCCGGCAGCACGCGGCGGGCGGCGATCACGCGCCAGGCGGTGTCGATGCCTTCGAGGCGAAACCGGACCAGGCTCAGACGCAAGGTTGTGGGGGGATCGCCCAGCGAGCCAAGCAGGTCGGTCACCTGGGCGTCAACTTCGGCCTCGTCGAAAATGAATGGGCCGTCGGCTTTGAGAGTATGGAAGGGGCGCTTGAGCAAGGTGTCCCAGGCCTTGGGATGCTCGGACACGTGCGCGGCGAGTGTTTTCTGGTCGGACGGAATGGGCGGCTTCGCGTCGTCGACGAGCATCCGGTAGGTGGGGATGATCTTCTTGGGCGCGAGTGCTCCCTCTGCCAGCTTCGAGAAGACTTTGCCAAAATTCTCGGCGGCATCGAAGATGTCGTTGGGGTCGCCGCTGGCCATCTTCTCATAGAGCTTTGTCTTCTCGGCTTCGTCCTTGGCCGCATGAACGGCGTCAAGCGTTTCGGCGGCCGCACCCAGCGGGTGCTTTGGTGTGAACCGGGCGATCGCGGGGTCGTAGCTGAATTCGGACTCGATGTGCCGGTGAAGCGTGGCGAGCGGAGCGAAAGAGCCCTTTATGGTCAGGTTTCGCGTGCGATCACGGGCAACCCTTTGAAACGAGCGGATCGCCGGCGGTTCCTCGACCGTGCTCAAGCGGCGCTGGGCTTCGAGATCATTCTTGGTCAAGGCCTGCAGATAATCTTCGGCCACTCGCTCCACCGGATCAGCCGGCCTGGGCTTGACGCGCGGCCAGTAAACCAGCACAGCCACGCCCGCCGCGGCGACGATCGCCAGAGACGCGACCACCAGAAGCCAGCGGCGAACGGACCGGCGCGTCCGTTTCTCGTTCGATGGGACGAAAACGGAAGTGACTTCATCAGCCGATTCCAGCGGCGCTGGTGCCGAGGGCTCAACTCGATCGGCGTCTTTCCGTGTGGTTGCCGGCAGCCGATGACGGGCGCCGCACTTGGGGCATTCGACCACGCCACCCGCCTGGTTTTCATTGGTGACGAAGGCAGTGCTGCAGGTCTTGCAGCGAACGCGCTGGCTCATGAATGCTCCCGACGCGCGAAAGGTCGGCTCGCGGAATCGGCGACGGCCGGTTTCGCGCTTCGACCGGGCTGGCATTCGGCACACGTGGTGTCATGACGGGAAACGGGCTGACCACACCTCGGGCAAAGCTTCGCCTGGCGGCGAAGGGCCGGCAAGGCCTCGCGGAGCGGGTCGGCCTCGGGCATGTCACCGAAGCTGTCGAGGGCACGGGCAACCCCGGTGGCAAGGCCCGCGCTCACGGTCCCCGCGCGGGTGCGGCGATCCACCAGATTGCAAATCCAGGTGGCAAGCTCGGTGTCGAGCGCGTGCAGGGCCTCTCCTTTCAGATACTGAGTCAAAGCGTCGCGGAGCTCGATCGCTTTACCCACCATCCCAGACGACCGGGCCACGTCAAGCTCGGCCCGAAGAGCCTCGATGTGCGAATTTGCGGATAGCGGCGGGTTTAAAGCTGAAACAGGTGCCCTCGGTTGACATGCCTCGAGCGAGGCCGTGATCCGGCCCAGGGCCGGGACTAGGTGCTGTTCGATCAGGTCCCCGGTGCGCCACGACGCCTCCGCGCTGTCGGCCAGCACGTCAAGCAACTCGGCCAGGACCTTCAAAACCTGGGCCAGGATCCAGCCGGCCAGCCCGCACCCGCCCAGCGTGATGAGCGCGACGATACCCATCACCCTGCGCTCGCCCCAGGTGAACTGTCCGTCAGAGAGGAGCCCCTGCGCCTGGTCGAGAAACAGGCCCAGGCCCAGCATCACGGACCCGACCTGAACCCAGAAAGCCAGTCGAGCCAGCGCCTTGCCTCCCCGACGCAACGGGGCGTAGCGAGTCGTATCGATCATTCGGTGGTTCCTGGGCGCGTTTCGGCCTCACGGTCGATGTTTGGAATTGCGACAGGGCGGGCTTCCAACACGTTGTCACAAGCCTGCCGCCCTGGATCGGGCCATGATTTCATTATAGCGACTCAGGGGCGTCCGCCGCCTCCGGGTGTTCGAGCACGTAAAAACACCTGGGTCCCGCTGGCGTCTCCTCGCTTGCGAACCCGCTGGCGACAAAACCGGCCGCGAACGCGGCAAGAAATCCCTGGCGCACGGCCAGCCGCCAATGCTCCGCAATCTCGGGATGATCGCGTCGCATGGGGGCGATCCGAGACGGAATCTCGAGCAAGATGCGCGGCCGGTCGAAAACAGCCTCGACACTCAGCGGGACGAGGAGCCCTTGGGGATTCTCGCCCGTACTGATCAACCGCGGGAGAGCGAGCGCGCCTTGCGCCGAGACCTTCGTACGCGGCCCGGGTTCGCGATCAAGCTGCCATAGGGCGATGACGCGATCGGTCGGAACTCCGGCACTCAGGGCATCGGTCCGCTCGCCATACATGTTGTCAATGTAGCGCCCTAGCCGCGCCCCCAGCTTGTCCAGGTTGAATCGCGCGTTTCCCGCCTGAATCGGGTCGAACGCCCAGGCCATGAGCGCGATTCCCTCCGACAGTGCAAACTCGCGTTGTGCCAGCTTCAGCCTGTATCCCACGCCAAGTGACTGGTAGCCTGGGATCACGCCGGTGAGCTGAGAATAAAAGCAGAAACACTCCTCGGTTCGGCCCAGAAAGCCAAACGACATGCCCACGGCCTGGCCATCGGGCAAGAAGGCGCCCAGCACCAGCCCGCCGTGCAGGTTGGCACCGGCCATGGTGGCGATTGGGATCACATAGCTTTCCTGGGTGATGCCCCAGGCCGCGCGCTGGGCATGCTGACAGGCGCGATAGTCGGCCGCCGTAAGGGCGCGGCGAATTTGGAGATCGTCGGCGTGGTGTTGAGTGAGCTTCGTGGACGTCATAGCCGGTTCTACAAATTCAGGAGCAAGGCGGCGAGAAGGGCCGCTCGCGGCGCAAGCGATTCGATCACGATATGCTCGAAGTCGGCATGCGCACCATCACCCAGCGCACCGAGGCCGTCGAGTGTGGGAACACCCAGGGCCGCGGTGAAATTGCCGTCGCTGCCGCCGCCTGTCGAGCCTTCGGTCAGGTTCTGGCCCAGCTCAAGGCCGATCTCGCGGGCACGAGCAAAAAGTGACGCGATGGCCGCCGTCCGCTCCATTGGCGGGCGATTGAAGTGTCCCTCCACCTTGATCCGCGTTCCCGGCGTCACCGGCTTCACGACCCGAAGCTCGCGCTCGATCCTCGCCGCATCGGCATGAGTGCTTACCCGGACGTCAACCTCGGCTACGGCCCGGGCGGGCACCACGTTGGCTGTCGTGCCCCCGTGAACCACGCCGACATTCACTGTTGTTCCGACCGAGGCACCGTTGAGAGCTTGAATTCTGAGAATCTGATGAGCCAGTTCCACGATGGCGCTGGCTCCTGATTCCGGCGCCACGCCCGCATGGGCCGCCTTGCCCTCGATCTCGATCGTGAACCGGCCCACTCCCTTCCGCGCCGTCTTGAGGCTGCCGTCGCTAAGCGGCGGCTCGAGAACCAAAACGTATTCGCACTGGCCGGCCAATGCTTCGATCAAGGGCCGCGACCCTGGGCTGCCAACCTCTTCATCCGAGGTGTACAGAACGATGAGCGGTCGGGGCATCTTGAGGCCGAGAGTCTGCAACGCTGCCAGCACCTGGTTCATCATCACCAGGCTGGCTTTCATATCGAAGACGCCGGGTCCGAAGAGCCGTCCCTTCTCTTCTCGGATCGGCATCCTCGCCAGCGTGCCGATCGGCCAGACGGTGTCGAAATGCCCCAGCACCAGCGCGGGGAGCCTTTCATCGGGGCCGGTAAACCTCGCGACAACGTGGTTGCCACCCGAGTCATTCTCGACGACGTCGGCCTTACCGCCATGCGCAGTGAGTCTCTCTGCCAGGATTTCAGCCAGGCCGTCAAGCGACCTCTTGTTGTGGCTGGGTGACTCGTGCCCGACCAGGCGCGTGAGTTCTTCAAGCATCTGCTCATTACGCGACCAGAGGTGGTCCAGAATGGTTGGGGATGGCATCGGCACCTGGTCGGGGACGCAGCTCCTCGATACTTGTTTCGCGAATGCTAGGCCTTGATCGTCGCCCTGCGCAGCGCACAGGCGCTTATCCGCTCTTCATCTGGCTCGATGCCCAGCCCAGGGCCTTGCGGAACCGGGATCGCCCCCTGGTGGGCCAGTATCGGATGACTGACGACATCCTGACGATAGTACTTATCGGAGCCGGAAATGTCGCCGGGCAGGGTGAAGCCGGGCAGGCTGGCGATGGCCAGGTTGGCCGCGCGGCCGATGCCAAATTCGTGCATACCGCCGCACCAGACCGGCACGCCCCGAGCAAAGCAATGATCGTGTACCTTCCTGGCCTCGAGCAGACCGCCCAGGCGGCTGACCTTGATGTTGATCACGCGGCAAGCGCCCAGATCAAGCGCCTTGCGTGCGTCGTCGGCCGAGTGGATGCTCTCGTCAAGGCACACCCGGGTCTTGAGCACGGCCTGAAGCTGGGCATGGTCGATGATGTCATCGTGGGATAGCGGTTGCTCGATGAGCAGCAGATTGAAGGCATCGAGCTGTCGAAGGAGGTCCAGATCAGCGAGCGTGTACGCCGAGTTGGCGTTGACCTGGAGCGGGAGATCGGGATATCGCTTGCGGACTCTGCGCACCACCTCGATGTCGTTGCCGGGGCCGATCTTGAGCTTGATCCGGCGGTAGCCCTCGTCCACGAACTGATCGATTCGCTCGAACAGGGCTAGAGTCGTGGGCTCGATACCGAGGCTGACGCCCGAGGCGATCTCGGCACGCGTTCCACCCAGCATTTCCGACAGCGATCTCTCCTGGCTTTTCCCGAGCGCATCCCAGCAGGCCATTTCCAACCCCGACCTGGCAAACGCGTTACCCTTGACCAGGCGATAGAAGTCCGTCAGCTCGTCTATGGTCGACCAGTCGCGGCCCAGAACCATGGGCGCCAGGAAGTCCTTTAGGATATGCCAGCATGTTTCCGTGGTCTCAGCGCAGTAAAACGGGTCGGACGGGCTGGCGCACTCACCCCAGCCGATGACACCATCGCGTGTTTCCACGCGAACGAGGATATGCTCGATGTGGTCTTTCCGGCTCGAGCTCGTCTGGAACGGCCGGACGAGCGGCAACCGTGCCATGGTGAGATCAACCTGAAACAGTCTCATGGGATTCGTTGAGATCCGGTGAGATGCCATCCAAGAAGTCGTGTGCGGGGAAGGCGGAGCAAACCGCCACGAGCGCATGAAAAAGCAGGTAAGGTGGTCGACCACTGCCCTCCTTCACCATAGGCAGGAGCCGATTGCCAATCAATACGCGGCTGCGCGGTTCCGTCAAGAGGACGCCGCACCTTGTGGCGTGGCTTGCCCCGCGGGGCGATGTAGCATTAGAGTAGGTGCTCTCTCCACGATCGAACATGGCGACTTGGCGGCGGGCACTTTTTTAATCGGGCGTCTCGAGGTTCCGAACCTCGGGACCCTTGCCGCGGACGTGTCGCTTGCGGCAAGGGCTGGTGAGAGAGCCGGGATATCACGATGCGGCCACGCTGGTTCGGGATTGGTCTTGCGCTCTGCCTGATCAGTTCGGCCGTGGGCTGGAGCGTCTGGAAACGGCGAAATGAAACGCGGCTCCAGTTGCTGCTGGCCGACGCCCGCAACGAGATGACCCAGGGCCGTTACGCCCTGGCGCGAACAGCTCTCATCGAGCTGTTGGGCCGCCGCCCGCGGTGGGATGAGGCCGCTTACGAGCTAGGCGTGTGCGAGGCGGCTCGGAAACGCCCGCTGGCGGCGATCGAAGCCTGGGCCCAGATTCCGGAGACGTCTTCCTTGTCAGGCTGGGCGCAGGTCCGCCGGTCCAGGATCGAGATGGATCGCGGGCGCTGGTCCGATTGCGAGGCACTCCTGCGCACGGCCGCCGGCCGGCTTGGCCCGCATCGAGCCGAGGCCCGGTGGGGGCTTGTTCTTTTGCTTCGCCTTGAAGGCCGGTTCGATGAGGCGAAGCGGTGGCTCGAGGACGGGTTCGATGTCATGACCGACCCCGTGCTTACCCTCCAGCGGCTCTACAAGCTGGACGCAGCTCTGTCACGCGACAGTCGCCCAGCGCACTGGTGGCGGCAGCTTTCGATCGGCCCGCAATCCCCGGCTGAAATTCGGCCTGGACAGTTCGGCATTTGTCGATCGGGTAGAAGTGCGCTGGCCATCCGGGCGCACGGATGGGTACTCTGAGCTGAAAGCCGACGTCGGTCATCTGTGGCGGTGGGACAAGATGCCCGCCGCAGTGCTTCCGGGATGGAAGCTCCACCCGTCACGGTTCGTTCGAGATCCGCCCCGACCTCTTCGAGATAAAGCGATGAGCACAGCCTCTAACTCCTCTCCCGGCCGCATCGTGTCGATGGACCAGTTTCGCGGCTACACGGTCGCGGGGATGTTCGTGGTTAATTTCGTGGGTGGGCTGGTGGCGATGCCGGCCGTGCTCAAGCACCACGATATCTACTTCAGCTACGCCGACACGATCATGCCCAGCTTTATGTTCGCGGCCGGTTTCTCATACCGACTGGCGGCACTGCGCCGGCTTACGCAGATAGGTCCTGCGGCGGACTTACTGGAAGTTTTTCATTCGCAGCATGGGACTCGTCCTGGTCTCGCTGGTGATGTATGCGCAAGAAGACTTCGCGGTCAAGAAGTGGTCAGATCTCGGAGGACCGGGAGTGTGGAACTTGATCGCCGGCATAATCAAGGCAAACCTGTGGGAAACGCTCGCCATCATCGGCGTCTGCCAGGTTTTTCTCATGCCGGTCATCGGCAAGAGCGTCCGGGCCCGCGCATTGGCCCTGGCCGCCTGCATGGCTGCGCACGTCTTAATTTCTCATTA
Organism: uncultured Planctomycetaceae bacterium; assembly: GCA_963813575.1. GTDB lineage: Bacteria > Planctomycetota > Planctomycetia > Isosphaerales > Isosphaeraceae > Aquisphaera. The sequence goes on along the minus strand of CAWFAF010000011.1, from coordinate 15,625 downwards.
CTTCAATTTTCTGTTCGTTTACGGCAAGCCGAACTGGATGGACGACCTCTGGGGAATGAGCGGCAAGTCGGCATGGGACGGAGGCTTCTTCGGAATCATCGGCTGGTCGATCCCCATGCTGTTTGGCACGCTCACTTATGATTTGATGATGAGCTGCACTCCGGGCAAGGCCAGCGTGATCGCCCTTGTTGGTGGAGTGGCGTTGATGGCGGCTGGCTATGCGCTGAATGGGATCGCCACTCTCTACGATACCGACAAGGCCAGCGTGGCCCTCCTCGACCAGAGTGAGATCGCTGCGTCACCGGTGATTCCGCCGTTCGCCAATGCCCAGGGCCGCTCGATCGAGTCACTCATGGCCACGCCGCCGTTCATGCCGCCGCCGCCGCTGTCGATTCGCCCCCACAATTATTGGATGATGAACAAGAAGGTCGTCAGCTTGCCATTTACACTCTTTTCATCGGGCTTCGCACTGGCCCTCTACGCCCTGTTTATCCCGCTCTGCGACCTTGGAGGCATGAGGCTTGGCGTGTTCCGCACTTTGGGGCAGAACCCGCTGGCCGCCTACATCATTCATCATCAGGTCGAGCAAGCGGTCCGGGCAGTCGTGCCCGATGATTCCCCATTATGGTATTGTCTCATCGGCCTGGCGGTGTTCTTTGAGGTCTCTTACGTGTTCGTGCGCTATCTCGAAAAGCACAACTTTTACGTGAGGCTGTAACCAGTGGTGCTCAAGAGAGACCAGCAGTCTTTCAGTGGCCGGGGAGGCTGAGCAGCACGGGAGAATCCGCCCCTTCACGAAGCTGGTATTGCCGATCCGCGAGCATATTGGCGTGGCGATCGACATGCCCGGAGGGCCAGCGGACCTCGACGACATCGAGCCGGGTGCGCTCTCCAAGGCCGAAGTGAATTCGGGGATCCTGAGATGACAGGTAGCTCGAGCCGCCAACGCGCTGCGCGACCAGTTTGCGTCCGCGCAGGTGACCGTGATTCGAGCTCCGATCGCATCCCGATTGGATCTCGTTCCTTCGAGCTGGAACCGGACGAAATGGCCGGTGGGGCTCGTTTCGTTATGCAGATAGACCAGCGGCTCGTTCTGGGCCACGATCAGCGCGTCCAGACGCCCGTCGTTATCCATATCTCCGACGGCCAGTCCGCGGCCCAGGTGCAGGCGGCCAAAAGGAGCCCCGGTGCCGGCCGAGACATCGGTAAGCCGCCCCGTGGGTCCGCCCAGCAAGAGCTGGAGCGGCATGGCCAGGGGAAGCGTGGCCGAGCGTCGAGCACGTGCCCATTGGCGCTCAGGACGTCAAGCCAGCCGTCATGATTGACATCGAGAAACGAGATGCCGAAACCGAGGAGCCCCCGCGTCGGCGCCGCCAGACCGACGGCAGCGGAGTGGTCGGCGAAGAAACCGTGACCGAGGTTGCGATAGAACGTGGTGGATTCGCCGAAATAGTTGGTAACGGCAAGGTTGACGCGTCCATCACCGTCAAGGTCGCCGCAGGCAATGCCCATGCCGGCCTTGAAACCTCCGTCCGAGCTGGCCGCGGCGCCGAGAGCTGGCCGACTTCCTCGAACTTGAACCCGCCCAGGTTGCGAAACAGGTAATTGGCCGACATGTCGTTGGCGACATAGAGGTCGATCAGGCCGTCGTCGTCGAGGTGGGCCGCGACAACTCCGAGACCTCGGCCGTCGGGGTCGACAAACCCGGCCGAGGCGGTCACGTCTACGAACCGCCCGCCGTCATTACGAAAGACGTGGTCAGGAAGCGCGGGGAAATCGAGCGGGTTGCAGTCGTGCCGGCTGGGTGATTCCGGATGTTCACATCGCTTGGGTTTGCTCGGGTCATAGCACAGATAGTGGCAGACGTAGAGATCGAGGTCGCCATCGCCATCGAGGTCCGCGAAGGCGGCTGACGTGGGCCAGTCGCGATCGCCGGCCAGACCACTCTGCTCGGTCACGTCCTCGAAGGTGCCGTCGCCGCGGTTGTGATAAAGGGCATAAGACCGCCAGCGGGTGACGAACAGGTCGGGAAATCCGTCGTTGTCATAATCGGCCGCGGCCACACCGTGGCCGTAACCCCGAGGAAACGCGGCGATTCCTGATCGCTCGGTAACATCCTCGAAGATGCCGTCGCCGCGATTGCGAAACAACCGATCGCCACTCATGGAACGCGCGATCGGTCCGGCTGGAACACCGGCCTGCGAAGCCTTGCCGCCGGGAGGAAAAGTTCCGCCCTGCACGACATACACGTCGAGCCAGTGGTCACCGTTGAAGTCAAGGAGTGCCACCCCGCCGCACATCGGCTCCGGCGGCGGCGGATTCCTCATGCTGGAATTGCCGTTGTCGTGGACAAACCGAAGGCCCGCGGAATCGGCGTGGTTGACAAACGAGACGGACGGTATGGTGGCGCCGGGGATCACAGGAGATGAAGTCTGGCTGGCATGGGCAAGCAAATCGGACAGCAGGGCCGCAAGGATCTCTCCCCGCTTTGTTTTGGTTTCCGCCTCCTCGAATTGGTTGACGAGCGGAGTGCTTCCCGCCGCGCCCTGGCGAATCAGCGCCCAGCCTCGAGCTTCGAGCTTTCGGCCGAGTTGCTCGGCCAGTTCTTCCAGCTCTCTGGCATGAGCGGCTCGATCATCGCGGGAGATCAGCGCCTTGTACCGCTCTCGAGCCCCGTTCAGCTTTGCCTTTTGCGCGGAAACGGGCGGCCTCGTCCGGCTGGCCCCCGCTTTGAGACAGTCGGCAAGTCGATCCCAGGCGCCGATGTTGCCGGGCTCGTCGTCCATCAAGGCGGCAAGGGCTCGACGTTCCAGTTCGGGCTTTCCCGTTCTGGCCGCGACCCAGGCCCGGAACCGCAGGATCTCGCGATCCGAGAGTCGGGAGTAGAGATGTGACGCGGCTTCGCGGAAACCGCCCATGTCATCTGCAGCGATGGCCAGTTCCAACCGCGCCCGCCAGAGTGCCTGATCGTCGGGCTTACGCTTGAGGCACGGGACGAGCCATCGGGAAGCCTCATCGAACTTGCCCGTCCAGATCGCGAGGTTCGCCCTGGCCAGTCCGACGCGATCATCGCTCGGGTCACTTGAATCGAGGAGGCTCCGTACGTAATCGACGGGAAAGGCGGAGTTGTCGAGCAAGTACAGACGCCTGAGAACGCCCGCAGGGTCGCTTGAGCCTTCCCAGGTTTCAAGAATGAGGGGAAGCACCTCGTCTTTTCGGCCTTCGATCCGGAACAGCAGCTCGAGGGCCTGTCGAACCTGCCTGGCGTCCGGGTCTTGCCTCCAGGGCACCGAGCCGATAAGCTCCTCGGCATGTGTGAGCCGGCCGGAATTGGCCAAGATCCGTGCCCGAGCGATGGTCGCCTTGAGGGCGAAGGGCGAGGTCGAGGCGACCTGATCCCAGGCGGCGAGCGCCGCTTCGGAGCGTCCTTTCGCCTCCTCGCACAGGCCAAGCTGAAAGAATGCCTCGTCTCGGATCCGCCACTCATGAGTGAGGGCGGCCAATTGCTCTCGGGCCGTGGAGTATCTCCCCGCGGCCATTTCTGTCTTGGCCTCGTCCAACCCGCGCCGGACGCGGCGCTGGTCGAGAAGGCTCCAACCATTCCAGAGTAAAACTGCGATGCATCCGAGGGACAACCCCAGCCAGAGCCGCCTCGAACGCATCGCGCGATCCTTGCTTCAAGCAATTCAGAATACTACCGCCAATCAATATTGATCGGCGCTGATGACCTCGCCACCTGCCCTAGTGGACAATGACTGGTAAACGCCCGCCATCGTCCCCACGGGGATGAGCGGAAGGCAGTTCGCATCGCGGCCGATGAGGTTGTAGTTCCAAGTATTGATAGAATCCTTGAGGAACCTGACCGAGCCGTCTGCGAAGGCGAAGTTGGCGCCGCCTGGGTGGAAGCTCGATGCCGACGTTCCGCCGACAGTAGGCTCGCAGCCTGAGCCAAAAAAGATGAGGTCGGCTCCTTTCAGATTCATCGGGTACATGGTAGAAATCGAAGAGTCGCCGAAATCGGCGTCGGCCCACCAGCCCTGGCCCTCAAACGGGCAATTGCCGTTCTGGCTGCATGGAGTTGTTGGCGGTTGGCCGCCGTAAAACTTGGCGAGCTTGCCCTGTGCACGTTCACCAAGCAGGATTGTGTTACTCGTTCCGTCGGTGATCGCGGAAATTTTGGTGACATTCCCGCTGGTATTGCCGGCCCAGCTTGGGCCGTTCATGTCGGGGAAAATGCCGTTCTCTCCTTGGATCGCCGCCTGTGAACTGTTGCCTGGACAGGATGTACCCATCATCCCGGCGTAGTCGCTATAGGTAATAGGAAGCGTTGCTCCATCCCAACCGGCGTCTGTCTCAAAAAGCCTGAGGTTGGCAATATCGGGGTCGCTGGGGCACCAGAAGATGTTGATGCTCGTGTTGATCACGGTGTAATTGCGAATCTGGTAGGGGCCAAGACCGATATTGATCGCGTTATAAAGTGCGCCCTGCTCTGTGAATTGAAGCAGACCGGCAAGCATTCCCCAGCCATCATGGTAGCCCTGGGGGTTTCCTCCGAAATCGATGTAGAGCTGGTTGTTCCGCCCCATGGGAAAGCTGCCGTTGGCGCTTTCATAATTATGAGCGGCCAGCGCAAGTTGCTTCAGGTTGTTGATGCACTGGCGCGTCGGGCGGCCTCGCGCGCCGACTGTACGGCCGGTAGAAGCAGCGAAATCAAAACGGCGATGATGGCAATGACGACGAGCAGCTCGATCAGTGTAAAACCACTCGTGATCGAAGACCGCCTCGCAAACTTCCCAACCATGCATTTCTCCTTAATGAAATGACTGTCATGAACTCAAGCAAGATACACCGAAACAATTGATCACTATTGCGACTGCGCCTGCGCTTTCTGCTTGTAGAGCTCGCGGCGCGACGTTGTGTCCAGCTTCGGCTTCGACTTGCCTTTCGAGGCCGCGGGTCCACTCGGCGAAGTGGGAGCGGCCGCGGGCTTGGCCACCGCGCCACCCTTGTCACCCGGTTCTGAACCACAACCCGTGAAAGTCACGGGTCCAGTGACGAGAAGGAAAAAGAACGCGACGCTCAGGCGATGCGTACGGGCGAATGGCTGATTCATCGATTTGCTCTTCCGGCCCCGCTGGGTTGGTTCGGCAGACGATCGTCACAAGGTGCAGACGAATCCTGGCACAGAAGTAAATTATTTGAATTAGAGGCCGTGAAACATCGCATCCCTGGCGATAGACAATCGATCACCTACTCCATGAGAATGCTAAACGCCATCGTTTCTTGCGTCTACGTTGCAAACGGCCCACGGCCTGATGAACAGGCGAAACAGAGCCAAACCCGTCATCGGGCCACGACTTCGGTCAGGAGAGCTTTGCTGCCTCTACGGACACGAAATGTTGCTACCTTAAGGTAACTCTCTCTGGCGTGGCTTTCAAGAGCACTGCAAACGCAAAAGAGTTGTTTTATTGTTTTCACCCTCCAGAGGCGTCTCGCCGAATGGAAGCCGAAGAATTCCCGCAAAGAAATCCTCCATGAAAGTACGGCCCACCGCTACGTCGCACTTGAGCGCACCAGCGCCCTCATCTTCGCCAGTCCCACTTTGAGCACGTTCTCAGGGTCCTGCTTCCACAGTTGCCGGTTGAAAAGCTCCAGAGACAGCATCACCTGAAACCCGCCCTGGCGCAGGTCGCGAAGCAGCGTCTTGTACGGGGCGACACCGTCGCCTGGCAAGATACGGTCGGCGTCGGTGAGCCTGCGGCGTGGGGGGTCGGCGGGATAGTCGTTGACGTGGAAGACGTGAATGGCGGCGGGGGCAAGCAGCCTGATGCCCACGAGCGAGGATCCACCTTTGTAAAGGTGAAAGACGTCGGGCAGGATGCACGCCCTGGGGTGGCCCGATTCAATGGCGACCATGGCAGCCTCGCCCAGGCGGCCCAGTGTTCTTGAAGAACCCCAGACCTCGACCTGGGGAACCACGCCCATCGTATCGCCCAGCTCCAGGAGCGCCCGATAACGCTCGGCGAGACGCACCGGATCGACTGCATTTTCGGTCGCGCCCATGGGCGGGGCGGCCAGCCGCTTGCCGCCGATTTTTTGGAGCATCTCCATGCTTTTTCTGGCGGCTTCTAGCCCTTTCTTGCGCCGGGCCTCGTCATCGACGGCCCATTCGAAGAAATCGATCGCGCTTTCGACCCGGATTCCCGCATCGCGAAACCTCTTGCCCAGGTCTTGCAGCGAACCGCCTGCCTCGGCGTAGCGTTTCAGCTCGTCGATCCAGGGCTCCATTCCCTCATAGCCAACCTTGTGGGCCAGCGCGATCTCGTCGACGATGGGCAGCTTCTGCCCACGGATGGTGCTGGTATTCAGGCCGAAACGGAATGTCGAAGACGCGCTGGTGGGTTCTGCTTTTTTTTGTTCAGCGGCACGCGTGACTGGTCCGGCTGCCAGGATACAGGCGGCGGAAGCCCCGCCGAGAACCTGGCGCCGGGAGAGAATGCGATCGACCCGTTCGTGCTCCGAGTTCATGGAAGGGCATCCTGGAAACAGTGAGCGATCGAGCGTCGATGACGTCACATGAATGGTAATCCAAAGTGCTCGCGCCTTTCAAACCCACAGCATTCGTCTCGCGAAGTTGGCAGTGAATCTCAGGATGGAATTCCTGACCCGCAACATCCAACGTCTCTCGACAGGCCTCGTTGGGCGATGACCAGGCATTCCTCGATCCGTCCTCGAATGAGCGCGGTGACGTCTTCACTGCGCATTCCAGCGATCTCTTCGGGGGTGATCGGCCGGCCGTAGTGAATGCGAACGGGGCAGGGGATAGGAATCGGGCGCGACCTGGGCCAGGATTTCGAAGGTACCGGCGATGCCCGCCGGGACCACCGGCACGCCGGCACGCGAGACCAGCACGGCGATTCCATGCTTGAGCGGGCCGAGCTCCCCGTCTGCGCTGCGGGTTCCTTCGGGAAAGAGCGTCACGATCCCCCCACTTCTCAGCCTGCGCAGGGTTTCCTTCATCCCCGAGGCCCCCATGCCCTCGCGCTGGATGGGAAAGGCTCCTACCGATCGCATCAAGAACCCCAGCCCGGGGACGAAAAGTGTTGATCTGGCCACGTAGTTCAGCGGCCGCCGCAGCGGTATACCCAGGACGAACACATCGAGAAAGCTGACGTGATTGGCCACCAGCATCACGCCGCCATGCCGAGGCATGTTGGCCCGACCGGTCGCGCGCCAGCCTCCAGAGTACCGCCAACAGCGCCGCGAAGATGTACTGGACGAACCGATACCAGGCGAGCCCGCCCGGTGAGCGATCGGCCGTCGCTGCCCGCCTGGGCGCGAGCCGCACTTGCTTGGCTCGGCTGCCGAACCGGACGTGGCTTCGGTCGCGCCCGATGGATTCACAGGAGTGATACCCCCCCCAGAGGCGAGCGGAAACGTGCACACCCACCCGCTCGTGACAACTCGCCCGATTCTATCGCACGCCCAGGGTGCGATCGACGAGTTCCTCCACAACCTGATCGACGGTCATACCGGTGGTATCGATCAGCGCGGCGTCGGCGGCCGGTTTCATGGGGGCGATCGCGCGGGCGAGGTCGCGGGCGTCGCGATCGCGTTGGTCCGCGAGAATAGACTCGAAACTGACCGCTTCACCGCGGCCCTGGTGATCGGCGACCCTGCGGCGGGCGCGCTCGACATCCGATGCGGTCAGAAAAAACTTGCGAAACGCGTCGGGAAAAACGATGGTTCCCTGGTCGCGCCCCTCTGTGACGGTGTCTTGCTCGGCCGCGAAGGCTCGCTGCCAGTCAGCAAGCCGCAGACGCACGCTGGGACTGTCGGCGACGAAGCGGGAAGCCCTGGTCACCTCGACGCTTCTGATCGCCGTGGTGACGTCTTCGCCATCAAGTATCACCGTCCCCGGGGGCAGGTCCACGCACAGATGTGAGGCCAGCTCGCCCAGGGCTTGGTCGCTGGACAGGTCTGTCGCCGTTCGAATCGCCGCCAGAGTGACGGCGCGATACATGGCGCCGGTATCGAGAAATCGCCATCTCAACCGGTCGGCCAGCCGCCGGGCGACCGTGCTCTTGCCGGCCCCGGCGGGCCCGTCGATGGTGACCACTCGCCTCATGGGCTCAATCTCGAGCCCGTTTCGTCAGCCGTTGGCGGCCGGCGAAGCCGGCGTCGAGCTCATGCCAGAATATCACCTCGGGCTCTCCCAGCCGCCAGCAGAGGTAGACTTCCCGCCCGCCCATCATGCTCCGAAAATCACACAAACCTTCCTCGCTCTTGAGCTCCACACCCAGGTTTTTGAGCTCCTCGATGTAAGTGCGCAGCGTGTCCTCCTCGGTTTCGAGCTCGTTCTTGGATTGGACGAGCTCTTCAGAGTAGAGGTCGTCGGAGGGCCGACGGCGATCGGTGAGTACGGTCGAGAGCCGCTGCTGCAACCCCTCGACCACGCGATACTGGCGCACGATGTCGCCCACGATCGCCCTGACGAGCGGCAAGGCTTTGTTGGCCTCCTCGACGCTGAAGAGTTTCCGTTTCCTTTCGGCAAGCGGTCTGGCCGGGGCCATGTCATTGTCCTTTGGATGGAATGAATAAGTGCCCAGAATGAATCATCCAACGGATGGACGAACCAGCGATCAAGAGCGTTCTGGAACCCGCAAACCCAGGTTCATCTGACACGGTTCTCCTTATCTGGATCGTCCCGAATGCAACCCCCTTCTGACGAAAATTCGCGAGAACCAGCGGATTCCTTTCACGGGGAGTCCGTAGCGGGGGAGATTCAAGCAAACATCCCTGATCACTCAACTGTCATTATAAGAGAGGCGCGGGTGCCCAGCAAGGGCCACTCGATCGGCTTACACGCAACTGGCGGGCCTATCGGCCGGGATGCTTGCTTTTCAGGCTCGACGGTCGCGCAACTTCCTGAGCTGCTGACTCACAGTCTCAACCTTGGCGGTGTTGAAGACGTCTTTCGCTTTCAGCCATGCCCGCCGGGCAACGCCGACGCCGAATTCCAGGTTGTCCAGGCCGGACGTTGAATGGGCGTCGGGGTTGATCACGATCATCACCCCTTTCTGGCAGGCGCGTCGGCAATGCACAGCGTCGAGGTCGAGCCGGTGCGGGTCGGCGTTGATTTCGATCATCGTTCCCGCGCGTGCCGCCGCGTCGATCACCGCGTCGAGGTCGACTGCGTAGCTATCGCGTTCCAGGAGCAGCCGTCCGGTGGGATGGCCCAGCATGGTGACCCTGGGATTTGACAGGGCCTTGATGATCCGGGCGGTCATTTCCTCACGTGGCATCTTGAAATGCGAATGTACGCTGGCGACCACGTAGTCGAAACCAGCGAGCAGGTCATCGGGATAGTCGAGTCTACCGTCGGCCAGGATATCGCACTCGGTTCCCTTGAAAAGTCGGAACTTGCCACCGAACGACTCGTTCAGGGCGTCGATCTTGGCCCATTGCTCGCGCACCCTCTCGATGGTAAGACCATGCTGAAGCTTCAGCGACTGCGAGTGATCTCCGATGCCCAGGTACCGCAGTCCAGACGATCGGGCCGCGTCGGCCATTTCCAGAAGCGTGTTGTGGCCGTCGCTTCCTCCGTCTTCCCAGTGAGTATGGCAATGAAAGGTTCCGGTGAGGTCTTTCGGCTCGATGAGCGAAGGCAGTGTGCTGTTCTCTGCCGCGTCGATTTCTCCCATGTCTTCGCGCAGCTCGGGGGGGATATATTTCAGCCCGAGAGCCTCGAACAGCTCAGCCTCGGTGCGGCAGGCCACCGCGCCTTTTTCGCCCGCCAGGGCATACTCGTTGAGCGACAGCCCCCGGGCCAGCGCTCGTTTGCGGATGGCGATGTTGTGGGCCTTCGACCCGGTGAAATAGTGCAGAGCGAAGGGGAACTGACTGTCCTCGACCGCCCGCACGTCGCATTGCACGTACTGGCCGGACTTGAAGCCGTGCAGCAACACACTGGCCTTGGTCGGCCCGTGTCCGAGGACTTTCGCGACCTGCGGCAGCGCCACAAAGTCATTCAGTACAGGCGCCGGTTCAGCCGCACTGACGAGAATGTCGAGGTCGCCGATGGTCTCGGCCCGACGCCGCAGGCTGCCGCATATCTCGGCTCTGTTGACCTGCCGATGCTGGCGGATCAGTTCGATGACCGGCTCAACGAGTAAGAGCGCTTGGTCTTGACGGATCCGCCCTCCGGTCGTTTCCACGAAGGCGATTCCTTCCAGGATGTTGGCCTCGGTCTTGGCGCCGAATCCCTTGAGCTTGGCGATCTGGCCGGCTTCGGCAGCGGCCCGAAGGTCGGCCATGCTCTTGAGCTTCAGGGTCTCTTGCAAGACCTTGATCTTCTTGGGCCCCAGGCCTGGCACCCTTAGAAGCGCGAGAATCCCGGGCGGGGTCGCCTTCCGCAGCTTGTCGTAGGCGGGCAACTGCCCGGTGGTCGCAAGCTGCACGATCTTGGCGTGCATCGTCTCGCCGATGCCTGGCACTTCCGCCAGGCTGCCGTCGGCGATCATCTCGGAGAGGTCCGACGGCAAGGTCATGAGCGTCTGGGCCGAGTTGTGATAGGCCCGGCAACGAAACGGGTTCTCTCCATTGATCTCCAGGATCGTCCCCATCTCATCAAGAACCTGGGCGATGCGCGCGGTTTCCATGGTGAAGCCTCTATGAGATGTAAATGCGAATACGGATTAACCACAGAGAACACAGAGAACACAGAGCGAAGAATGTCAGGGCGAAAGCGCCTGATGACTGGGACCAATTGTCGCACGCCGAAATCGATGAGTAAACCGAGGCACCACAGGGGGGAGGTGGTTGCGTGTGCGCAAGTCCTTTGAAGCACACGCTCCATGGCTAGGCCTCTTGGGGCGTTCCCCCACTTGCCTACGTTTTTTCCGCCACTTTGCATCGCCAAGTCAAGTTTTTCACGATTTTTCGACCACCGGCCCAACGGTTCGGGGATTAGTTGCGTAGTAGTTGGCATGGGTTCCCTTCGGCACTACCGGCTTGTTCGGATCGACCTGCCATGATGATCATCTACGCCGCCAAACCGCTCTTCGCCTGGGATTGCCTGGAAGACAGTCCCTCACTGCAAACCATCAGGGATCTCCTGGCCGCCTTGCCCGACGCCAAACTGCTGGCCTCGCTGCGCAACGCCAGGGGCAAGGGACGCAACGATTACCCCGTGAGCGTGCTCTGGGGCGTCCTCGTCTTACGCATCGCCCTGCGACACCTCACCACCGAGGCCATGCTCGCCGAACTGCTCCGCAACGAGGGCTTGCGCCGCGTCATCGGCATCGAATCGGAGAGCGGCGTGCCCAAGAAATGGAACATGTCGCGGTTCGAGGAAACTCTCGGCCAAGAGCCGCACCGCACGCTCCTGAAGGAGGTCTTCAATGTGTTGATCAAACGCCTGGGCCTTGCGGTGACCGACCTGGGCCGTGACACCGCCGGTGACGCCACCGCTCTCTCGCGCGGCGCAAGCCCGCGGAGGCTGCGCAAGAGGAGATCGACGAGGGGCTGCCCCAAGCCAGCGGGGGTCGCAAGGAGTACAAGGACGACCAAGGCAACGTGACCAAGGTCGTCGAGTGGTTCGGGTTCAAACTGCACCTGGTGGTGGACGTGAAGCACGAAGTGGTGCTGGCCTACCAGATCACCGATACCAAGGCCGGCGATGGCGAGACGCTGCCGGTGGTGCTGGGACAGGCCCAGGCGAACCTGCCGGCGAAGCGGATTGCGAGTCTGGCTTACGACAAGGCCGCCGATAGTGAAGACGTGCACAAGCTTCTCTCTGACGAAGGCATCACGCCACTGATCCAGATGCGGGGACTGTGGCAGTCCGAGCCGGAGCGGATGCTGCCGGGGCACGATGGCACCTCAAACGTGGTCTACGATGAATCCGGCACAGTATATTGTTATAATAAAGTGAGTGAACCTCCTGTGCGACACCAGATGGCCTACATCGGCTACGAGCCCCAGCGGCAGACGCTGAAGTACCGTTGCCCGGCGATGCACGAGGGCTGGGACTGCCCGATGTCGCCGGTGTGCAACGCGGGCAAGTCGTACGGCAAGACGGTGCGGGTGGATCACGAACTGGACCCGCGGCGGTTCCCATCCTTACCACGCGCGACCAAGAAGTTCGAGCGGATGTACAAGGGTCGGACGTCGGTGGAACGGGTCAACGCGCGACTGAAAATCTCCTGGCGCTCGCCAGTTGGTGCGCGACGAGAGGAGGACTGCGCAAGATAGAGAGTAGTGACTTTCCCGCTCCCGATCGATTAAAAAACGCACGATGGACCCCCCCATAGTACCAGTATGGAGAGACACCGTGCGTCACACCAACGACCTCAAGACTACCATCGCCGTCGGCCCCGTCAACTGCGTCGATCAGATGCTCTCGCTCGAACTGGGGTTGGAGATGGCCTTGCCCATGCCCAATCAAGACGAGCACCTCCCCGACCAGATCGAAGCGTTCGTTCATCAGGCCGGTCTCGAAATCCAGCGCCGGCTCTTCCAAGTTCTCATGGAGAAGGCCGACCACGAACTGGTCCTTTTGCACCGGCACGGCGACGGTGACGCCGGCATCCAGCTCCGGGGAACACGCCCTTTCACCTTCAAAACGATTTTCGGCGAGGTCACTGTTCAGCGGTTGCGAGTCAGCCACAATCACGACGGCACGATGGAGCTACCCTCAGCCTCGCCTGGAACACGTCCCACCAACTCCACATCACCCAGAATCTCCGCGATGCGGTCTGTGATCAGATGAGTGATCAATCCGCGGGGAAGAGCCGCGCCGACGTCTGCCAGGGTGCTGGGGACGAGAATCTGCTGGGGCGCAGCACGATTATCGACATCGTGCATCAGGAGGGCGGACAACTGATCGCCGCGCAACGCCAGCGCACCCAAGCGATCCTGAACGGCGCAGTCCGAGGCGCAGCAGGCCTTGCTTGGCCCTGCCGCGGCCGACCCCGACGCCGTGACAGGGTTAGTCGATGACGACCCGCCATTCGACCAGTCAGAAGAAGCCCAGGCTGAGTGGGAACAGACCCAGGCCGAATGGGTGGCGACGGGCTTTCCCGGGTGTGATCCAGCGTTCCCGGTGGCCCAGGACAAACCCCGCATGGGAGACGAGGGATTCGTGATCGTTGAGCCCGACGAGGTCAAAACCAAGGCCCAACGGTCAACGGGCCGCAAGGAGGTGTGGACGTACACGGCGGTGGTGCTGGTAGCCGGGTTGCGGTACGCGCTGGCGGAAGCGACGACGGAGGGTCTGTGGCTCCAAGTCTCGGCGCTACTGCTGGAGTTGGGGGTCCTCAGCGGCGAGCGTCGGTTACTGGTTCTGGGCGATGGCGCCGCGTGGATCCGTACTTGGTTCGAAGAGCCTGGGGATTTCGCCCAAGGCGATGATCGTGTGTTGGTGGCATCTTCGGAAACGCTGTTATGAACAGATGAGTTCCGCGGGGGGTCCAAAGGATCGTCGCCGTGCGTTCGAGAAGGAATTGCTGGGGCAGTTGTGGGAAGGAAAGGTGGATGCCGCGATCGAACTTCTGAACGGGGCATTGGAATGGGTGAGAAACCCCGCGGCGGTGAACGAATTGATCGGATACCTGGAGAAGCGGCGCGAGTACATCCCCGACTACCAAGAACGACAACGTGCGGGATTGTGGATCGCCAGCACGCGCGTGGAGAAGTTCAACGACTGGGCGGTTTCAGGCCGCTGCAAGCATCAAGGGATGAGTTGGTCGCCAGCGGGCGTGTTGGCCTTGGCCGCATTGGAAGCCGCGCAACGCAACGGTGAACTCGACGGCTGGCGTCAGGATCGTGCGCTGCCGGAGCGAGCATTGCCAAAACCAGACTCGCAAGGCCGCTTGATTGTCGAACCGACGCACCGACTAGCGAGCACAGGGAAAATCTTCTGGGGTGTGGACGACGGCAATGTGACGGGCACGCGGCGGTTCGTAGCGCAGGTCGGTGTGGTGCTGGCGGTGCATGCGGCGTTCGCGACCTTGCTGGCTTCGGCGCCGCGGCGGGAGGGGACGTTGGGTAAAGTGCGTCTGAGCCCGATCGCTGAGGCCCTGCGGCCCACGCGAAGGCCGCCGAGCTGGAGGTCGCGGTCTGAGCCGTCACGCCCATCATCGGGGCAGCCCCAGTCGCGATCGCGGTGCGCGCCGGGGGGACGCAAAGACGGCCCAAATACGGCCGAGATACCAATCCGCCCCGGAGAAACTGCGATAATGACCGCCGCCAGCCCAGTGCAACGATGAATGCTCCTCAGAATGGCAAACGACATCGCAACCGGTTCCCACAGGGGGTGAAGCAAGGGAAGAACTTGATCTCTTTCCTAATGATTCCTCTCTGTGATCTCAGTGGTTCGTCAGGCTAAGTCTCGTTGATCTTGTCAGTTGAAAGGTACTGACCATGGCAATTGCTCGTTCACCATGAAGCCGACTCGGCGGCGACGCGGGCAACCTCGTCGTCGGAGTCCAAGAAGGCGTAGACGTCAGCCGTAGCGAAAGCGAACCCGTTTCGGCCTCGTTATACTAGAGGTAGTGGTCAACCTTCCACTAGGGGCGAAACCAGACACCATCCGTGAAGTAACGAGCACGTGCAGCGGATGGGCTACCCGGGGTGAGAGGGGACGGCGGGCGTCGAAAGATCCGCGAGGAACCTGAGAGGCCCGCCCGCGTGCGAAAGACCCATGGCATGGGTCCGAGCAACTGGGGACGGAAATCAATAACCGGCGCCGGACGCGGGCGGGAGTCGGAGGGGGCCATAGTAGCGACGAAGCGGGGTAACTCCCGTGGAGCGAAGGACCCCTGCCGTCTGAATTGTTTTCATCAGACGTAAGGAGATCCGCTTGGACCAAAATCCCACTACGGAAGAACACGGTGGCTTGAACTGGGACGAGCAACTGGCTCAGCCAGAAACGAAGTCCGGGATCTTGCTGCCGCAGAAAGTCTCTGAACTGAGATGGAAACTGGCCCGCAAGGCCAAGCAGGAGCCCGGATTCCGGTTTTATGCTCTGCATGACCGAATTTACCGGGACGACGTGTTGCGTGCTGCGTGGTGGTTGGTGCTGAAGAACAACGGCGCTCCCGGTGTGGATGGCGTAACCTGCCAGGACATATACAATTGTCCTGATCTGGATGCCTTCCTTCGGGAGTTGCAGGAGGAACTCCGCACCGGGACCTATCGGCCGCAACCGGTGAAGCGCGTCTACATCCCCAAGCCGGACGGACGGCTGCGACCGCTTGGTATACCAACGGTCAGAGACCGCATCGTTCAAGCCGCAGTGTTGCTGGTGCTGGAGCCGATCTTTGAGGCAGACTTCCTGGACAGCTCGTATGGGTTTCGTCCGGGTCGAAATGCCCATCAAGCGATCGACGCCATTCGTCAGTACCTGTCGGCCGGTTTCACGGAGGTGTATGACGCCGACCTGAAGTCGTACTTCGATACCATCCCTCATGATGCCTTGATCAAATGCCTGGAGCGACGCATTGCCGATGGCAAGGTTCTGAAGTTGATCCGCATGTGGTTGGAGAGTCCCGTGATCGAGACCGACGAAAACGGTCGCACGAAAGCCTCTCGGCCAAAGCAGGGGACGCCGCAGGGCGGTGTG
>CAWFAF010000010.1:0-46647 GCA_963813575.1 uncultured Planctomycetaceae bacterium | reverse complement strand
CACTGTGGACCTTGCCGTCGGCGATGGTCAGTCCTTCGACGAACACGTTGGGCATGTCTCGAGTGACGATGCCCACTCTCCTCGATCGCACTCTTGCCTGCGCAGGTGAACGAGCTTGGGCGGCAGGTAAACGCCGTTCACGGGCCGGACGAAAAGCAAGACCGTGGAGTTGACCTGGTTGGTGTTGATCAAGAGCCGGAGCGTGTCGCCGGGCTGGTAGTCTTTCTTGTCGGGCGTGATCTCGAAATCATCGAACCGGAAGCTCGCTCCATCAAAGCCCTGGCCCACGATCGTCAGCACATATCCTCCTTCGATCGTGTGCCCCTGGCCGTCGTCGATTGTGGCCGAGAGACGATACTGGCCGGGTGTGGCGGCCTTGATCGTCTGACGGGCCTGGCCGTCGGCGTCGACGGCCAGGTCCCAGCTTTCGACAGGCGTTTCAACCGGCTTTCGCTCCGCGTCGTACGTCACCTTGAGCACCTTGAGTGTTCCCTTGCCGGCGACGGGCTTGTGGTCGAGCGTCTGAGTCCTCACGCCCGCATCGATCGTATCACCGGCGCGGTAGTGTCCGTGGTTGACCGAGGTGTAGACGGAGAAAGGCTTGCGAGACACCAGCACGGTGCCCGTGCCCACGATGGTCCGGCGCGACTGGTCGGTGACCTCGGCGGTGATCTCGTACTTCTGGTCCTGGTTGGCATGAGGCTCCCTGGCCAGCAGAGTGTCAATTTCGACGGCCAGCGTTCCATCGGGCCGGATCGGCAGCTCGGCCTCGGCCACGACTTCGGGTGGGCCTTCCGGTCGGCCATACCACGAAGGGGTGGGTCGAAGCACGCCCCACTGCGACCAGCCGGGATACCACGAGTAATCCGCGGCGAACCACCAGTAGCCGGGGCCAAAAAGCCAATCCCATTGGGCCGCGGGGTACCAGCGGTCGTCGGCCGCGGTGCGGGTGATCTTGTACTTGACCTTTGCCTCCGAGACGGGCGAGCCGAAGTAGTATTTCGCCTTGATGGTCGCCGGCACTTTCTCACCCAGCATCACCGGTTTCTTGGGCGCCTCGATGCTCACCTCGAACTCGGGCTTCTTGTACTCCTCGACCCGGAACGAGCTTCACCCACTGCTGGGCATGAAGACCGATAGACCCCCAGGCCGCATCCGAGGGGAGCTCGAAAGAACCATCAAATCCGCCGAACTCATCGGCCACGAACTTTTGGTGAAGATCTTTTCGCGCTTGGGATTCTGGATCTCGACCGTGAAACTCTTGCCCGCGAATTCGCTGGCACCCGGCTGGTCATAGCGAGCGCGGCCGACCCAGAACTTGAACCGGACGGGACCGCCGGGACGGTAAACCGGCCGGTCGGTGATGGCATAAGCCTTGACCTGATCGTAGGCCGGATCAACGAGCCGGCCGAGCCAGACGTTCGAGAATCCGAGGTGAGCGAACCGCCCCTCGGCTGTCCTCGCGGTGACGAGCCACTGGTAGTATCCCCTGGGGTCGGTCAGTTCCTTCAGCGGAATGATGACCTGGCCGTCATTGTCGGTCTTGGCCTTCAAGGTTTTCGTCTCGACGCGGTACTCGTTCTTACCGTCCACGTTGAACATGGCCAGCCAAAGAGTTCGACGTTGGCCTGGGCAACCGGCTCGCCGGTGCGTGAGTCGGCCACGAAGTAATAGGCCTTTTCGGCCATGGGCTTCTTGACGATGACCGTGTCGTCGAGCCAGACCACGATGTAGCAGGTATTGCCGTCGTCCATCCGGGCAGTCAGCAGATACTCGCCCGCCTTCTGGAGCGGCGTTGTGACGGTGACCTGCTTGTCGAAATGGCGGGGCAAGGGCTCCAGATCGAGCTCCCACCGGGCCATGACGGCCCCCAGGTACTGCTTCTGGTTGCGGTCGATCAATCGCATGCCGATGTTGTTGATATCCGTTTCTTGCCAGTCCACCTGCTTGGGCCCTGAAGCGATGTATTGCTTGACTCACTCAGGAGCTTGTCCATCTGGATTTCATGGGCCTCAAATCGAACGTGGCGGCCGTTGCGGAAACGGTACACTCGCGGTCGCACCCTTGCCGGCGGGCTGGGTCATCGAGGCCTCGAACTGGCCCCAGTTGCCGAGGATCTGGCTCAGCTTATGGGTTTTCCAGTCTCGTCTCCGGCCCCGTAGGTTTCCTTGCTGCGCTGGCAGGTATAGGGCCGCGCGGTCGAACTGGCGGCGATTCTCGAACAGGCCCGCGAGCTTATCGAGGGCCTGCTCGCCATGGCTGCTCCTGCCACGATTGGCGACCGACTCGTAGATCTTGATGGGGTTGAACTCGTCAGGCAGCGTGAATCTCTTGATGCCGGTCGCCAGCCGGGCGATGGTCTCGTTGTCCTTCAAGGTGTCGAGTGCGAGGATGCCTGGAGCCCGCGCCCCTTCCGTCGCAGGTCTGGGGCTCGAATTCGTACACGGCGATTGTCTGGGTTCCGAACTGATTGAGCATGAAATCGGCAAGCGCCAGACGGGTCTCGTCGAGGAGTCGGGATTCACCTCGGCTGCCTGGGCAAGCGCGTAACGCCAGCGCTCGCCGTCGTTCCTGGCTTGCTCAAAGCTTCGCGGGACGTGGTAATAGACCGGCGTTCCGTCGGGTTCCACGGGAGCGCCGGGATCCTGCGCCCCAACGCCGTAGGAAGTGTTCTCGTCGTAGTCGGGCAGACTCTCCAGGGGCGTCAGACTTTGCAGCCGCCACGAGTCTTTCTCGGCCCGGTCACCCATGGCGGCTTGCGCAGGGTCAAATAGAAGGCGTCCCTTTGCCTCGCGGTCGGCGTCTCCGACGGGCGAGTTTCAGGCCTTGCACGAGGAGCTGAAGCGCCCGGGCCCGGTCGCGTTCGTACGAGCTGACGTACCGCCCCCTCCCCGGTGCTGCCCGCGATGGAACTTTCCCGCGACGATGAACCCGTCGTGTTCCGACTGATCCAGGTAGCTCTGGCCGCGGCTTGCAACAGCGCCAGTTTTCCCTGTGAACCGCGATGGCGGCCTCGCGAAAACGTCGATCTCATCCACCCGTCCCAGTTTGACCAGGCATTCGACCGCTTGCTGAAGGTCGGAACCGACGCGATTGGGTTCGGTTTTGGAGTCGAGTGCGAGGGTTCGGTAACCTTCGTAGGCGTCTTTGTAGTTTCCCTGGCCAAGCTACTAGCGAACCGCTCGCGGCCTCCGGGGGGCTGGGCTTCGAATGCACCGACGCGGCCCAAGGAGAAGACCAAGCGATACCACTGCCGCGAAGAGGACAAGGTTGATCATTTTCATTGCTGCCTCGGAAGAGACCGAACCGTCAGCCGAGAAGACGCGGAGTCGAGAAGAGTGTCATCGCGCATGATAACGATTGGGAGCGACGATTCTTAGCACCTCGTCCACTGTCACAGCACTTTTGTCGAATGCTTCAAGGACTTGCATGATCCGGTCGTTAATGGCAACTTGCGTCCACGGTACCGTTCCAGAGCTTGGTGCTCGCATGGTACAGAGAACGTAGTATGCATGCTCGCGTCGCCTATGCCTGCCGGCTGGCGGGTCGCCATTCGCTGTTTTTCAACCTCATTTAAGGTCACCCGAGCCAGGCTTGCCGCTGCCGGGTTAAATCTTGTTAAGATGCAAGGGGCTGGCCTCGGCTTTGCCCGCTTGAACTGCAAGAGTTTACAGATTCAACCCCTGCGCTAACGACGTGATTCGAAGATAAAATGAACAATGCGGCGATGTGGCTCATAGAACAGAAGGTTCAGCTCGCGGAACCTGGGACGAAATGGGGTTACCGATGAGATACCAACTGGGATTGCCGGCGGTTGTCGCAATGGCCCTGCTGTTGGGGTTGGCTGCCGGAACGGAAGCCTTCGCCGGACGGGGCGGCGGAGGCGGCCATGTAGGTGGCGGAGGCCATGGAGGTGGCGGCGGTTTTCACGGTGGAGGAGGCGGCGGCTTCCGCGGGGTGGCGGCGGTGGCGGCTTCCGGGGTGGTGGAGGCGGTGGTTTTCGTGCGCACCCAGCATGGGCGGCTTTCGGGTGGTGGCGGCGGCTTCCGCGCTGCACCGAGCATGGGTGGCTTCCGCGGCGCTCCGAGCATGGGTGGCTTCCGCGGCGCTCCCAGCATGGGCGGTTTTCGAGCAGCCCCGAACATGGGCGGCTTTCGTGGTGCCCCAATACCGCGTTTCGCGGGACGCCGAACATGGGCGGCTTCCGCGGGACGCCGAACATCGGCGGCTTTCGCGGCACTCCGAAACCATGGGAGCCTGCGCTTCGCGGGACACAAGGTCTTGGTGGTCTTCGAGGCGGCTCCGGGCTCAACACGGCTGGCATGAACCGACTCGGCGGGGTGAACTCAGGATTCCGTCCCGGCCTCGGCGCTGCGGGTACTGGACTGGGAATGCGTGGGACCAACCTCGCGGGCCGAAATCCTGGCGGTGGCATCGCGTTCGGCAATCGTAACACGAGCTTCGGCCAGCTCGGTGGGCTCAATCGAGGGAACATCGGGAACCTCAATCGGGGGAACATCGGAACCTCAATCGGGGGAATATCGGAGCCTCAATCGGGGGAATATCGGGACCTCAATCGGGGGAATATCGGAACCTCAATCGGGGGCAGATCAATCGGGGCTCGGAACCTCAATCGGGGAACATCGGGAACCTCAACCGGTTCGCCAATACGAACATCAATAACGTGAACGTGAACCGGATCAGCAACACCTCGTTCAACCGCGGTTCTCTGGGCGCCAGGGCGGGTTCGGCAACCCGTACATGGCGTATCATCAGAACTGGATGCACGGCAACTGGAACGGAAACTATGGCCGCGGGGGCTCAACTACGGCCGCGGGCTATGGCGGCTGGGGCTACGGCCGTGGCTATGGCGGCTGGGGCTATGGCGCGCGGTTACGGTGGTTACGGCGGCTGGGGCTACGGCGGCTACGGTGGCCTGGGATACGGCGGCTTCGGCAACGGATTCGGCGAACGGCCTTGGCTTCGGCTTGGGCTACGGCCTGGTGGGCGAGCCTTTTTGGTCTGGGTTTTGGCTATGGCGGCCTGGGTTATGGCCTGGGCGGCTTGGGCTACGGCGGGTACGGCGGCTATGGCGGCTGGGGCTATGGTGGCTACGGCGGGTATGGTGGCTATGGCGGTTATGGCGGGTACGGGCTGGCCTCCTCGTATTACGGACCCATGCTCTACGACTGGGGCTATTCCACCTATTCCAACCCCTACTACGTTCCGTCGAGCACGGTCGTTGTTGAGCAACCGGTCGTCTACGATTACTCGCAGCCGATCAACCCGACCGCCCCGCAGCCGGCGCAGTCGGTCACGGATCAGTCGATATCGCTCTTCGACCAGGCACGAGACGCCTTCAAGAACGGAGATTACACCTCGGCACTGAGCCTGGTTGACCAGGCCCTGGTGCAGTTGCCCAACGATCCGGCCTTGCACGAGTTCCGGGCGCTTGTCCTGTTCGCCTTGCAGCGGTACGACGAGGCCTCGGTGGCGCTCTACGCCGTACTCTCGATCGGCCCCGGCTGGGACTGGCCCACCTTGATCGGCCTCTACCCCGATGTGGAAACCTATACGGCCCAGCTCCGGGCACTTGAGTCTTACGTCGCGCAACATTCGCAATCGGCACCGGCGCGATTCGTGCTCGCCTACCATTACCTGACAGAGGGTCACGCCGACGCGGCCGCCGCGCAACTGGAACGAGTGACGCAGTTGCAACCCAATGACAAGCTCTCGGCGCAGATTCTCGCGTCGCTACGGCAAGCATCACAGCCTGCCACGGCCAACGCGACCGGAGCCTCTCCCACGGCGCTCACGCCGACGACGCTCGCGGCCGCTCCCCCGCTGACCGCTCCGGCCACGACCGCTCCATCAACGACCACCCCGGCCGCACCCAGCGGAAAAGAGGGCCAACTGACCGGAGAATGGACAGCCCACCCCGCCGAAGCCCAGGACAGCACCATCACCCTGACGTTTACCGAGGGCAATCATTTTGTCTGGAAGGTGACGCGGCAAGGTAAGACGCAACAATTCCAGGGTGATCGAATCTACGGCAACGGCGTCCTGACCCTGGCCCAATCGGGAGATCAGGCGCAGCCGCCCTTGGTCGGGCGCATCACCTGGCAGGACGAAAACCATTTCAACTTCAAGTTGATTCCCGGCGAGCCAGGAGATCCTGGCCTGAGCTTCGCGAAAACCTCCTGAGCCCGTGACTTACCGCGGAGCTCTCGACTAAAATCAAAGGCCCGCGCAGCGGCTCTACGAGCATCTGGCTCGAGCCGCTGCGCGGGCCTTTTCTCGGTCTTCTTTAGCAGTGAGGGTCTGTCGCCAATGCCCGACATCACCACGGATTCACCGGTCGATCTCTCAGCCTGTGTCGAAGGCGGCGACGGCATCTTCGTGATTCGCGGCGGCACGAATTGCCGGCGCTGGAATAACATCTCCTACAAGGCCGGCCTGAGCGCCAAGAACGTCGGCTCGACCAAGCTGTCGATGAACGTGGCGACGATTCCGCCCGGTGGAGTCGCCTACGCCCACATCCACGTCGGCTTCGAGCTGATGCTGTACATCCTCCAAGGCAACGTGCGGCACGAGTACGGCCCCGGCCTCAAGAAGACCATCGACAACGAGGCCGGCGACTTCATCTACATCGAGCCAGGCGTCCCGCACGAGGTGTTTAACCTGAGTCAGACCGACGAGGTGGTCGCCGTCGTGGCTCGATCCGACGCGTCGGAGTGGCAGAATATCATTCCATACGATCGGATGAGCCATCACCCGTAAACGGTGCTGATCGACGGCAGAGCGAGTGGCTAGCGGTAGGGCAGATTCGAGCGGAACAAGAAGCACGATTAACCCGCCGCTTTGTACTGTGTTCGTGAGCCATTGGTATCACTGCCGTCCCGCCTCAATGTGAAAGTTCAATGGATGGCCAACATGGGAGACAACTCGTTCCCACGCTCCAGCCTGGGAAGGAGGAGGCGACTTGGCGCGCGCCGTGGCAGGCGGAGCACTAACGGGCCTCGGCGTCTGGTGGGGCGGGACTCGGTGTGGGACTTTCGTCCTGGGATTCCACGGAATTCACTGTGCGAGCAGGGAAGCCTCCGGAGGAGCTGCTTTGCTCAAAGAGAATCCAGCCGGGAATTACGAGGCCGATGACTATCCAGAAGACGCCGAGCGCACGACCCAGTCGATCCACCCAGGCTCGGCTCGGCACGCCAACGGCGACCAAGAAGCAGACTCACCCACGCGACTGCCACCGCCGTACCGACCGACATCGGGGCGAATACCAGCAACAGCAACTCACTCATCATCAGAGCGAGCTGTTGATCATTCCCGTTCAAGTACATGACTAAGAGTCTGTCCCATAAGGGGAACAATCTGGGTGTGACAGGCGTATTAATGGTATGAGAATGAACCATTATCCCAGTGACGTCACTGACGCCCAGTGGGCCCTAATCGAGCCCCACATCCCTGTCGAACCCGGCGGCGGGCGGCCCCGCAAGACGGACATGCGGGACGTGCTCGACGCCGTCCTCTATATCGTCCGCACCGGCTGCCAATGGCGATACCTACCTGTAGATTTCCCACCCAAGAGCACCGTCTGGCGTTACTTCGACCAGTGGCGACGAGACGGGACCTTGGACCGGATTCACGATCGGCTCCGCCGCAAGGTCCGCACCACGGAGAAGCCCTACCACCCCCGCACCTCGGCGAGCGTCGATAGTCAGTCGATCGACACGACCTCCGGGGGCGAGCAACGGGGCCGCGACAACGCCAAGAACGTCGACGGTCGGAAGTGCGCCATATCGTCGTGGACAGCATGGGGTTGCTACTGGCCGTCCTGGTGACGGCCGCCTCGGTTGACGACGCGGCCGCGGCCCCGGCGCTGTTCGCCCGGCTCGACGGCCAGCCGATGGGCAAAGTCGTACGGATGTACGCCGATGCGAAGTACCACAACTTCAAGCTCTATGAGTGGGTCGAGGAGAACGCCGCCTGGGACTTGTCGATCGTGGCCGGCCCGAGGGGAAGCGGGGCTGGGTGAAGCTGCCGATCCGCTGGACGGTTGAGCGGACCTTCGCTTGGCTGGGCAACTGTCGTCGTTTGAGCAAGGACCGGGAGAAGAGCGTCCTGTCATCAGAATCGTTCATCAAGCTGGCCATGATCCAATTGATGTTTCACCGGCTCCGCCCTTCCGATGCGGACCCCGAATTCCACTATCGCCATGCAGCTTGAACCGACCTTATGGGACAGTCACTAAGCGCACCGAAACGACGATCAGCGTGATGAACGCGATCGCCACGGCCGCTGCGCAACTGGCCATCATCCCCGGTTGGACGGTAAGCCGGCGCAGTCGCGGTCGTGGCGCGAGCAATCTGACAGGGATCATCGCCAGGGTGAAGCTCGCAACCAGAGGCATCGCCAACCAGAAACCGTAGACACAAAGCTCGATCGCCATGCGACCGAGCCCCGCCCAGCTTCGATAGGCCGTGGAGCGGACCAGATCGATGAAGTCGTCGCAGAGGCTCAACCATGACGTCTCTTCCGGCTCGCGGCCAATCCACTTGATCCACCCGCAGGCGATCGCCGTGGCCGCGACAAAGATCATGGCGTCGATCAACGTGAAACGCCTTCGTGGCGTGATCGACCTCGCGCATGATCGAACTGGACCTGAAGGGCTCTCCATCTACGATCTCTTTCCCGTGTACCTGGCGTTCTCGGTAGTGTGATCACATTCACGAGGGAACGATACCAGAGCACCACGATCAAGGCGACGGGCGTTTCCGCTTGTTCGTCCTCGCTGGAAGTCAGGAGCAAGCAATGACACCCGTCGATTGCCGCTTTCTGAGTATTTTGCCGTCTGGTAAACCGTTCCTTTGCTGAGACATCAGTCAACCCGGCTTCCTAGTGTGAACCGTGCACGGCTCCATCAGGTATAATAAAGAACTGGGACCGAGTCAGAAGGAATCGGTGAACCGCGGCTGCCGCGCCAAATTGGGCGTCGTGTCATTGGACGGCCGATGGTGAGAGCACAGGTGAGCGACGATGGGGCTGAAGACAACCAGCAACGGACATTGGTGTCGCCGTTCCCGACTCTCTTTACACCAGTGGACAGATGCTCGAAATGTACGCCAAAAGCTGCCATTTCTGCCATTTCCGGCACGTCCTGGGTGGCTTGCAGGCGGGCAGGTGGGCTCGGCAACACGTTGTAGCATCAGGAGATCGGACATGACCCGTGCTCCGCAGCAGCGTCCAAGAACCGGGTGGGTATAGGTGCACCGAAACTGCCACACCGAATTTTGCTGATTGTTCACTATCCCATAGAGCATCCTGCTGGTGGGACTAACAAGCGGAGGGGGTGGGATTCGAACCCACGGACAGGCGGAACCTGTCAACGGTTTTCAAGACCGTCCCGATCAACCCACAACTCGGAATCCTACGGCGACTTGCCGCCGGCGACAAGCCGGTTGCCCACCACTTGCCCACCGACGCTTGTCAGAACGACCCCGACCTCGCCGCCGTGGTGGCTGCTTGGCCTGATCTCCCCGAGGCCATCCGGGCGGGGATCATGGCGATGGTTTGCGCCACGTTGAGATAGCCCTGATCTCGCCTTGGTGTGCTGGAAAATACCAGCGACAACGTGTCGCTCGTAGCCCTACCCGCTCTGGGCGGTTGCACAGGTGAAGTCCGTGTGATAGGGACAGGGGAAGCGTTGCTCGGCGGTTGCAAGGCGCCTCGGGCTGGGCGGTTGACCGGCATTGGGAATGAGTCGAAGACGACACACCATAGCGATTCCGGGTGGCATGGCGGCGATGCCCCGGGCCGCCTCGTAGTGGCCCCTTGCAGCCCCGTTGGGATCTCACAAGAAACGGAGGCGTCGAGGCGCGGTTGATAGTCTCTCAGTCAACAGCACTCCCGGCCTCATGCCAGGAGTGGGAATGCCAAGAGGTATCATCATGGCAGATGGCTGCCCAGTTTCTTCCGCGCTACCAGGTAATCATTCATGCCAACAGATCCATCGCCGTCTACGTCTAGCCAGCCGATCATCAAGGGGTCGCCGGTTTTCTGAATCGCATTGCGAATCAGTACCATGTCCTGCGCGTTGGTCACCCCGTCATCGTTCACATCGCCGGGCACGACATCGATACGGCGGTTGAACATGGAGATGCCGGGGTTGACGATGGTCAGCGTGACGCGGTCGGCTGCGTTGATCGGCCTGGCCAGGGTGATCGTGCAATTCGTGTCCGAGCCGGAAACGGTCACCGGCCCGTAGCTGGCGCCGATGGCACTATTCACCGTGACGTCGGCAGGGGTTAGCGTCTGGGCTTGGCCGAGGGTGAGCCGGAACTGGTTGATTCCCAGCCAGGGCAGGTCGGTATTGCGACCCGTCGGGAGCATTCGCAGTCCGTCAGAGGCAGTCTGGATCGCCGCGGACCGGGAGCCCCACGCGGCGGCGACGGCGTCGCTGGCGGTGGGGAGATACTCGGAGGCGCCGATATCAACCCCGCCGTTGGCAATGCGGACGAACCCGCTGCCGCGCTGGTCGGTGGTCAAGGGCTGGCCGGTGCTGCGATCGACGGCCAAGGCATTGCTGCCCTTGTCAATGGCGGGGCTGCCGGGTAGCAGCGCGATGGTCTGGGTCGGGCCGCCGTAATACGCCAGCGTGCCGAGCCCCGGGTCGGCGACGCCGACCTGATTGCCGTTAACCCCGTCTGTCAGGCCGCCGGAGCCGCCGGTGCCGATCAGGTTGTACGCACTGTAGGAGGACACCTCGCCTGAGCTAAAGCCGCCGTCGTCTTCGTTAATGGAGAGCGAGATGTCAACGGACCAGGCCCCACTGCCGGTGTTCACGCAACGATCGTGTTATACAGAAAGGCTACCCCGGGCGAGTGGGCGAAAGGCTTGCTAACGTCCAGACCGCCCCCTTGGTTATAGGCGATGGTGGAGTTGACCATCGTCAGCGAGCCGTAGCCGTGTTCGATGCCGCCGCCCTTCCCGGCCGAGTTGCCGGCGATGGTGGAGTCGGAAATCGTCGTACCCGGCCAGCCCGTGAAGCTATAGATGCCGCCGCCCTCGAAGTGGGCCGAGTTGTTGAGGATGGAGGAGTTGGTGACCGTCAGCGTGCCCTCGCTCACGATGCCGCCGCCGTAGGAGTGTTCGCCAGTGGCCGAGTTGTGGTCGAAGGTGGAGCCGGTGACCGTCATCGTGCCCCAGTTCACGATACCGCCGCCGAGGCGGGCCGAGTTGTGGTCGAAGATGGAGTTGGTGACCGTCAGAGTGCCCCGATAATCCGCATAGTTCGCGATGCCGCCGCCGGCTTCGGCCGAGTTGTGGTCGATGATGGAGTTGGTAACCGCCAACGTGCCCTCGCTCACGATGGCGCCGCCGCTGTCGGCCGAGTTGTCCGCGATGATGCAGTTGGTGACCGCCATCGTGCTCCCCTCAGAGTTTGCGATGCCGCCGCCGTTGCTGGCCGAGTTGCCATTAATGGTGCAGGCGTCGATCATCATCGAACCGTAGCCGTTTGCGATTCCGCCGCCATCTCCAACGCAGGTATTGCCGGTGACTGAGGAGTTGGTGAGAGTCATTGAGCCCGAATTGTCGATGCCGCCGCCGCGGAAGCCTGAGTTGCCATTAATGGTGCAGGCGTCGATCACCATCGAGCCGTAGCCGTTTGCGATTCCGCCGCCTTCTCCATAGCAGCTATTGTCGGTGATTGAGGAGTTGGTGAGAGTCATTGAGCCCGAATTGTCGATGCCGCCGCCGCCGAAGCTTGAGTTGCCATTAATGCTGCAGGTGTCGATCGTCATCGTGCCCCAGTTCACGATACCGCCGCCGCGCTGCCAGTCGCTGGCCGAGTTGCCGCTGATGGTGCAGGCGTCGATCGTCACCGTGCCGTGGTTGACAATGCCGCCACCATACTCGGCACTGCCGCCAGTGATCGTCATCCCCGACAGCGACGCCGTGACGCCCGATCCAATCTCGAACACGCGGCTGTTGCCGTTGCCCGAAACAGACAGTGAGTCCTGGCCGGGGCCGACGATCGTCACGTCGTTGTTCGCGATCATCAACTCGCCGCTGGTCAGCGTGATGGTGCCTCGTAGGCCAGCGGCGAAGTCGATCTCGTTGGGCCCCGGTGTGCTGTTGGAGTCGACTATCGCCTGGCGGAGCGAGCCGGCGCCGCTGTCGTACAGGTTGGTGACGCTGAACTGTGAAAGCAGCGTCCGCCCTTCGAGGTATTCCACCCTCCAGTCTCGGCGCGAGCGGTGATGAGCAGGCCGGCTGTTCGCCGGGGACGTGCCGCGCGGCGGCCGAACAGGGTCGCAGTTGGTTCGATGAATGCCCAGCATGGGTGTCCTCTCTTTCCGGTCCTGGACACGGTGTGCCTATCCCCGCGCAGCGGCGCGAGGGGCTCAGGGTGTCGAGGGCCAGGTCAGTGGCGTCTCCGTCGCACTCCCTCCCGATGAGGCCAGGTCGATTCCGGCCGTCGAACCGGACGGGACGGACGAAGAACGCGAGAATCGTTCGGTGCCAATCTTCCCGGATGTCAATGACTCGCAACTCTGCGAGGATCAGCCCCTCGCGGGGCCGGCGTCGGCCTTCTGGCGTCGGGGCAGGCGGAGGAGCCGTTCATCCCTGGACGGGTCGGTCCGCCGTCGCTCCCAGGCGGGACGGTTGCCAAAAGAAAAAGCCCCGTCGGCGCTGGATCGCACCGCGGGGCCGCCATGGCTTGGCTCGCCGGCCCGTCACGAGCCGGTGAGGTTATCGTCTTTCTTAATTGTGAAGGTTGCCGAGAGCGGGTTCAAGGAGTTGCCCCGTCGATCTCCATTTCATGCACTCGGTGCAGGCAGCGCTCTGACAGCGCTGGGACAGTGCGCGGGGGACGCAAGCAGTCTCGAGGAGTCCGACGGCGGCGCGATGAGCGGATCGGATGTGATTCTGTCGCTCGATCGCAAACCCAAGCAGATTGGGGGTTTTTAGGCTCCAGGTCGCCAGTTGCCCCATAAAGTCAGCGGAGGGGGTGGGATTCGAACCCACGGACAGGCGGAACCTGTCAACGGTTTTCAAGACCGTCCCGATCAACCACTCTGGCACCCCTCCGAAGGGTGGAGCGTTACGAATTCCGAGAATGCAAAATGATGACAAATGGC
The DNA here is from genome assembly GCA_963813575.1 of uncultured Planctomycetaceae bacterium. Taxonomy (GTDB): domain Bacteria; phylum Planctomycetota; class Planctomycetia; order Isosphaerales; family Isosphaeraceae; genus Aquisphaera. Next base: position 33,499 of record CAWFAF010000010.1, on the reverse strand, counting down.
AAATGGACAGAATAGGGCAAGCGACAGGCGGCGACAGCGGCGAGCGCGGGTCTCGGGGCCGTGAGCTGTCGAGTGCGGTCAGGGTCACTGGCCGACCTCGTCGATGATGTCTTCGGCAACGTAGATCGGCACGTCGACCGTCACGGCCAGGGCGATCGCGTCGCTGGGGCGTGAATCGACCTCGACGAGCTCGCCGTCGTGGCGGATGCGCAGCTTGGCGAAGTAGGTGTGCTCGCGCAGCTCGTTGATGTAGATGTCGCGCAGCTCGCCTCCCAGAAGCTCGATCGTGTTGGCCAGAAGGTCGTGAGTCAGCGGGCGCTGGGTCGGCTGGTTCTTGACGCGGCGATCGATGCTGGACGCCTCGAAGATGCCGATCACGATCGGAAACATGCGATCGCCTTCAACTTCCTTCAGGAAGATGATATGCTGATCGCTGTTCTCGTTGATGATGATCCGCATGAGTTCCATCTGGACCGGCACGGCAGAATACCTCTTTCCGCTCGCTCCTGACGACTCATCGCCCGATGACCGGAAGCCGTCGATTTCGCATCTTATCTATGTCGATCATAAAGGCCTCGCCAGTCGTCGTCAACGCGCGGCGGAACGAGCATGGTGCACTGCGCGTGGCAATCATTTTTCGACGAGGGCCGCGACCGTGGCCCGCTGATTCTCGAGCTCGGCCAGCTTGGTTCGCTGTGCCTCGACCACCTCGGCCGGGGCCCGGGAGACAAACGCCTCGTTGCCGAGCTTGGCGCGGAGCGGGCCGATCTGGCGATCGAGGTCGGCCAATGCCTTCTTGCAGCTTGGCAAGCTCGGCCTGCTTGTCGATCAATCCCTCGAGCGGCAGGATGATCTCGGCGTCGGCCAGCACGGCAACCGCCGAGTCGGGCGGACGGCTGGCGGTCGGCGCTGATGGTGATCGAGCGCGGAATTGGTCAGGCTCTTGAGAAAGGCTTCACCTTGACGCAAGCGCTCGGCCACGGTCCCTTCGGCCACGATGATCGGCGCGATCTTGGCCCCGGGAGCGATGTTCCGCTCGGCTCGCAGGTTGCGGATCGCCTGGATCTTCTCTTGCCACTGGCTCACGGTCGCCAGCGCCGACTCGTCGGTGAAATCCGAGAGGCCTGGGCCAGGCGGCGATGCAGACGCTGGGCTCGGCCGGGCGCGGACTCGGGCAGCCGCGGCTGGGCGCAAGCTGGCCGAGCGGCTGCCAGATCTGCTCGGTCACGAACGGCATGATCGGGTGCAGCAGCCGGCAGAGCGAATCGAGCAGGGCGGCCAGCACGCGCTGGGCGATGGGGCGAGTGAGCGGGTCGCGGAGCCGGGTCTTGACGAACTCGACGTACCAGTCGCAGAACTCGCCCCAAGTGAAGTCGCGCAGCCGCCTGGCCGCCTCGGCGAACCGGAAGGCTTCAAGGTCGGCGGTCGTCGCTGCGATCGTCTCGTCCAGCAGGGCGATGATCCAGCGGTCCTCGGTGGGCAGCCGCTCGATCTCGACCGCGCCGGGCTCGTAGCCTTCGAGGTTCATCATGGCGAACCGGGCCACGTTCCAGAACTTGTTGGCGAAGTTCCGGCCCTGCTCGAATCGCTCGGAGGTGTTGGTGACCCGGCCGTCGGGCAGCTTGAGCTTCTCGACGGGCATCCGCAGATCCTGGGTTTCGGTGGCGCCGGCGGCCAGCGTGTAGCGCAGGGCGTCGGCGCCGTAGATCTCGATGATGTCCACCGGATCGACGCCGTTGCCGGCCGACTTGGACATCCGCTTGCCCTGGCCGTCCTGGATCACCGGGTGGATGTAGACGTCGCGGAACGGCACGTCGCCCATGTTGAACTGGCCGAAGATCACCATCCGGGCCACCCAGAGCGTGATGATGTCGCGGGCCGTGGAGAGAACGCTCGTCGGATAGATACTTGGCGAGCTCGGGCGTCTGCTCGGGCCAGCCCAGGGTCGAGTGCGGCCAGAGGGCCGAGCTGAACCAGGTGTCGAGGACGTCGGGGTCCTGGACCGAGCGTTCGCCCTGGATCCGAGTGCGTCTCCGGCAGGTCGAGTCTCGCTCGCCGCAGATGAGCCAGCCGCCCGACTCGCCCTTGTCGTCCAGGCGACGTCGTCACGCCCGTCGAAGGCCGCTTCCAGCTCGGCCTCGGTGCAGCGCCTCGCACGTGCCAGATCGGGATCCGGTGCCCCCACCAGAGCTGGCGGCTGATGCACCAGTCGCGCTTCTCGCCCAGCCAGTCGAGGTAGCTCTTGGCGTAGCGATCGGGATGGATCTTGACGCGGCCGGAGGTCACGGCGTCCATCGCCTGCTGGGCGAAGCCGGGCGTTCCGTCCGGCGTCGTCGCCCATCCGCACGAACCACTGGTCCGACAGGTACGGCTCGATCGGCGTCTTGCTGCGGTCGGAATGGTTGAGCCGGACGAGGTAGGAGTCGACCCGCTCGAGCAGGCCCTGCGTCTTTCAGGTCCTCGACGACCCGCTTGCGCACCACGATCCGGTCGAGGCCCGGCGTACTTGGGCCCGGCGTTTTCGTTGTAGGTGCCGTCGGGGTTGAGCAGGTTGATCATCGGCAGGCCGTTGCGCACGCCGGCCTGGTAGTCGTTGGGGTCGTGGGCGGGCGTCACCTTGACGCAGCCGGTGCCGAAGGCCGGGTCGACCAGCACGGGGTCGGCGATGATCGGGATTCGCCGGCCGGTCAGGGGCAGGTCGACCAGCTTGCCGATCAGGTGCTGGTAGCGCGGGTCGTCGGGATGCACGGCCACGGCGGTATCGCCGAGCATGGTCTCGGGCCGCGTCGTGGCGACGTGCAGGACCTCGGTCGGAACCGGCGACGGGGTACTTGATCGTCCAGAGATGGCCCTGGGTCTCCTCGTAGTAGATCTCGTCGTCGGCCACGGCGGTGCGGAGCTGGGTGTCCCAGTTGACCAGCCGCTTGCCGCGAAAGATCTTGCCGGCCTTGAAGAGGTTGAAGAACGTGCGCCGGACGGCGCGCGAGCACACCTCGTCGAGGGTGAACCGCGTCCGGTCCCAGTCGCACGAGCAGCCCATCAGCCGAAGCTGGCTCAGGATCCGCTTTTCGTACTCGTCTTTCCAGGCCCAGATGCGCTCGACCAGGGCTTCGCGGCCCAGGTCGTGCCGGGTCTTCTTCTCCTCCTCGAGCAGGCGCTTCTCGACCACGGCCTGGGTGGCGATGCCGGCGTGGTCGGTGCCCGGCATCCAGAGGCAGTCGTACCCCTGCATCCGCCGCCAGCGGATCAGGATGTCCTGCAGCGTGTTGTTGAGCGCATGGCCCAGGTGAAGCGCCCCGGTGACGTTCGGCGGCGGGATCACGATGCAGTACGGCGGCTTGGCGCTGGCTGGGTCGGCGTGGAAGTAGCCGTTTTGCACCCAGAACTCGTACCAGCGGTCCTGGGCGTCCTTGGGGTCGTATTGCTTGGGGAGATCGGAAATCATTGGGGTCTTCTTTGTATATTCACTTATTCGGGAAGTCGATCCTCGACCAGCCGATCGCAATCGACGATGTACAGCGTCTCCTCGTCCACGCCATAACGAACCGACAGCACGATGAGATGATCTCGAGGAGGAGGCCCCGGGTCATGGACGACCAGGTCCGACTGGAGGGCATGAACGGAAGATTCAACACGAATCAGGTTTCGACTCGGTAGGTCTTTGAGCTCGTCGAGCCTTTTGAGAATGGCTTGAAGAGCGGTCCTGGGAAGTTGCCACTCAACAATTTTCTGGCGAACGGCTTCATCGACCTTGACCGAGTAGCTCATCCGCGACAACCTCCAGAGGCTCGTAATTCCCGCTCGGAGCGGAGGTCCAGAAAGGCTCGATGCTCACGTTAAACCCTGCGGATCGAAGCTGACCCTGCCAGGCTTCCCATTGCGACATTGTCATTTCAGGACGCGGTGGCTTGATCCATAACGGTCCCACAACTCGCAGCCGGCGTGCATCCTGGCCGACCTCGATTCCTGGCGGGAGTCTGTTCAACCCCCAGAACTCGCAGGCTCTCATGTGTTGACAAAATCAGAAACTCTTGCGTGATCACCATGGCGATGTTCCTTGTGGATCGAGTGGAACTTTCTGTCGTCGTGCTGTTATCCGATTTTACATTGTCCGCGCCGGACTGGCGATTCGCGCCGCGGTCTCCCTCGCTCATCTTCATCCTCGTGGAGGGAGCAGCGCCGCGACGGCGATCTGTCCGATCTGCCGGCCGTGAATCATGACCGGGACTTCGGAGTCTTCCAGAAAAGTCGTGTTCTCGGCATAGTGCGCGGCTGCACCGCGTCCACTCGGCTGCGTGAATACCTCGACCCGCCTGAGCTGGAGATCGACGATCCAGTAAACCGGAATGCGGGCCGCCGCGTACCTTGGGTACTTCTGCTCGTAATCGGCCTTGCGCGTGTGGTGGCAAACCTCGACGATCAGCGAGACATCCCTGGTCGAAGGAGGTTGAGGGCGGTAGTCGCTCGATCGTCCCGACACGACCGCGACGTCTGGCTCGGGCAGGCTTTTCTTGCCGTGCCGCAATGACTTCTCTTCGCGGACATGGAAATTGTCGGGCAAGATCCGGCGGAGCGACTCGGCGGTCTGGCCGACCGAGAAGTTATGATCCTCCTTTTTGACCATCTTGTAGAGGATTCCTCCCAGCAGCTCGAGATCGTCGTTTTCCGAAAGCAGCCCTGCCTCGATCATTCCCTCGAACTGGGCCGCGGTCAGGCGGTAGGGACGATGGCAAGCGTCGATTGTCCGAACGTCGGTCGCCATGGTGCGTGCTCCTGTCGTGGCTCGCTCGAAATGGTTCTTACCAAACGGGCTTTTGCTTCGCTTCAGAGTTTATCGCCTGCACCAGGTAGGTCATCTGCCCGATATGGTTGTTCATGTGAGAGCGCGCAGACCAGAAACAGCCCCAGCCGCGACTTGATGGGCACCTGGTGTTCGACCGGAACCGCGAACCCTTCGTCGTCCAGCTCGTGGAGCGTGCGTACGACCAGCGCCACGGCCTCGTGGAACCGCGCCAGCAGCTCGTCGACGGTGGGATGTTTGGGGTCGACAAACTCCTTTTCGCGCTCGCGGACGTAACCAGTGCCGGCGATCACGGCGCCGATGTAGTGGTTCAGGTTGCCCGTCAGATGGAGGACGAGGTGCCCGATGCTGTTACCGAACGCGAACGGCTTGACCCAGAGCGACTCGGGTGGAACGCTCCTGGCGATCTGCTCGACGCGCTGGGCCATGTGACCAAAGTAACTCGCGAATTCTGCGCTGGCGAGTTGGGCCAGATCAGACCTGGGTTGCGAAACGGCCATGCGTTGGCCTCCTTGGCAAGGGCTCGTCGAGTAAGTTTCAAACTATGTTATTGAGGCGAATCGGCCATTGCTGGTTCGGTGGGTGCCGCGGTCAGTGACCGCGCATCCCGGGAAAGCTTGTATTCGAAGGCGTCGACCAGGGCCAGCCAGCTCGCCTCGATCACGTTCTCGGAGACGCCCACCGTTCCCCACACCGACGCTTGATCAGTGGATTCGATCACGACGCGGCACCCTCGCGGCCGTGCCGGCGCGGGCGTTGATCACGCGCACCTTGTAATCAACCAGGTGCATTTCCTTGAGGCGAGGATAGTGTCGCTCCAGGGCCTTGCGCAAGGCGCCGTCAAGGGCGTTGACGGGTCCATCGCCCTCGCTGACGGTGTGCTCGAGACACTCACCGACCCTGAGCTTGATGGTGGCCTCGGTAAGCGGCTCACGCCCTCGCTTGCCGGCCACGCTGACGTGAAAGCCGAGCTGTTCAAACCAGGCGCGGTGTTTGCCGGCGAGCCTGGCAACCAGCAACACGAACGACGCTTCCGCGGCCTCGAACTGGTAGCCTTCGTTCTCCAGCTCTTGCACGCGGTCGAGCACCCGCGCCAGCAGGGCCGAGTCTTGATCCAGACCGTACTCGGCGAGCTTCTCCGCGATGTTTGACTTGCCGGAAAGCTCACTGACGAGCACCCTGCCGCTCGTTACCGACCGTCTCGGGGTCGACATGCTCGTAGCTGGCGGCGTTCTTGCGCACGCCGTGTACGTGCATCCCCCCTTTGTGCGCGAAGGCGCTGGCGCCGACGAAGGGCTGTTCCGGCCGGAAGTTCATGTTGGCTGTTTCATAGACATAACGAGACACCTCGGTCAGATGGGTGAGACTGCCGGGTGAGAGCACTTCGAAATCCGGGTACTTGAGAGCCAGGTTGGCGATGATGCTGCAAAGGTCGGCATTGCCGCAGCGTTCGCCGATGCCGTTGATCGTCCCTTGCACCTGGCGGGCGCCGTGCCTGACGCCAGCCAGCGTATTGGCCACGGCGAGCTCGCCGTCATTGTGCGTGTGGATTCCCAGCGGCACTTTGATTTCCCGGTACACCTGCGCAACTGCGTCAGAGACTTGCTCCGGCAGCGAGCCGCCGTTGGTGTCGCACAAGACGATCCAGGATGCGCCGGCTGCCGCGGCGGCACGCAATGTTTCCAGCGCGTATTCCGGGTTGCGCCTGAAGCCGTCAAAGAAATGCTCGGCGTCGTAGATCACCTCCGGCACATGCGATGCGCAATAGGCGATCGACTCGGAGATCATCGCCAGGTTTTCGGCCAGCGAAACGCCCAGCACGTCGTGAACGTGCAGGTCCCACGTCTTGCCGACAATCGTGACAACCGACGTCCGCGCGGCGGCCAGTGCCTTCATCCCCTGGTCGTCGGCAGCGGCAATGTCCCTGCGCCTGGTCATGCCGAAGGCCACCACCTTGGCGTGGGCCAGTTGCAGCTCTCTCGACGGCGTGAAAGTAGGATGCATCCTTGGGATTGGAAAGCGGATAACCGCCTTCAATGTAGTTGACCCCCAGCTCATCGAGCCGGGCGGTGATGAGCAGCTTGTCCTGGAGTGAAAAGTTGACTCCCTCTCCCTGACTGCCGTCACGCAAGGTTGTATCGTAGATCGAGATTCGCGTCATGTCGATTCGGCCGGGTCCAGGCGAAAGCCCCGCGCAGGTTGATGCGGCGCAAAGCTTGATTGTACCAGCAATCGCGATCTGCGCAATCCCGACACCGCGGCCATTCTCAGGTTCAATCAGGCAAGCACGAATCAACGCGGCAAGCTCGCGTGCTGACTTCGGGCCGTCAACCAGGACGGCTTACGCTTCAAAACCAAGCCCATCCCGACCAGGAAGACGAAGGCAAGCGTTGACGGCTCCGGAACCGCCTGAAGGCGTCGTGATCGTCCCCAACATGGCCGGAGCATCAGGAGTCGGTGAGAAGCCCAACTGGTGGACGGAGAAGCGATTCAGATCCAGCGTCGGCAATGTCAAGTCAGAGGGCAAGAGTGCCGTGCCTGTAGGATCGGCCAGATGGATCGTCATCGCGGCTGCGGGCAGGCCGACCGAACCGACGTTGACAGGGTTGTTCGCATGCAGGTCAAACGAGTCACCGGTCCCGTTGTCGTTGTGATTGAACTGGTACCAGACGTTGGGGACTCCTACCGGCTGCTGGGCGTTTCCAGAGCCGGGGACCTCGATCGAGATGTTCTGAAACCGAAACGTCTGCCCGCCGATGGTCAAGGAGGCCGAAGCCCCCGCATACCCCGAGACCAGTTTCCCGCCGCCGAATGCAGCCGTGGCGGATTCAAACGAAAACGAGCCGCTGAAGAGGCTTGAGCCCTTGTACGGCTGGGCGAGCGTACCACTGAAGTCGTAGGTGATGGGAGAGGCCTGCGCCGAGGTAACGAGGCAGACCAGCGCGGATGCCAGGAGGGAAACAGGGCGGATGATCATGCGGAAGTCCTTTTCCGGGAGGGGGTGCCGATCCATTCGCGACCCAAGCTGCCTGCATCCTATAAGTCATCACGCCTTTTCCTACAAGGTCAATCAATCAATGGCTCGTTATTCCGAGATCAAGCAGGAGGATGGACGGCACCACTTTCGGATTGTGCATGCGGAGCAAACCGTAACCGACTCCCGCGGAGCCCAGCATGAGCGACGGGTTCGGAGCCTCTGGAAACGAGCCCCGAAGGCCAGTTGCCGGAACGGGCGTGTCGGTCGATCAGGGCCCTCGCCACGCTGAACGAGCGCTCCCGGTAGGCATGGTCTTCCAGCAGCATGCCGGCCGTGAGCGCGATGTCCATCAGCCCCCCGAGCCCATGGCAGAGCGATGTATCATGATCGGGATCTCTCAGGTTCTTGTCGATGGCTTCCAACGTTGTCGCCAGCCCTGCCTGCGCCAGGTTTTCGTAGATTTCGCCGCGGGACGGGTCGAGCATGAGTGCGCGTAGCCGCGCCAGGCGCAATTCCGGGAGTCGCCGTGGCACCAGGCGCGGCCGTACGAGATCGGGGGGGTGTCGAGCCCGGCTCGTCCACGCCCCGAAAGTCTGGCCAGTTGCCCACGACCGGGTCGAAAAGTGCCTCCTCGTAGGCGAGCGCAGCCTCGGGCTGTGTCCAGAAACTCCTCCCTTTTCGTCTCGGAGTACAGCTCGAGCAGGGCCACCGCGATGCCCGAGGCGCCATGGCTCATTCCCGTCAGAGGCGCCGAAGCCGTCCCGGCGCCGCTTGCCACTTCCGGGTTCCAGGTGCAGCTTGTTCCGTCCCACGTCGCGGTCTGGCGAAGCTCGTTCGCCCAGGGTGACTGCCAGCTCGCGTACGTTCTCCCGAGCTCCGTCGCGGCTCATCGCCAGCAGGGCGGGTATCGCCCCGGCGTTGCCTCCGATGACATCGAGCGGTCCCGATCTCCCCACCCCGATGGCCAGCTCGTCCAGAAGCCGCTCGGCCCCAACTTTTGGTTCATTCTCCGCGGTCAATGCAGCGATGCGCCAGGCGGCATAGGCCACGCCAAGCTGGCCCAGGAACAGCGAAAGAGGCGAGGGAAAACTGCTTGGCTTGTCCCTGGTAAGCCGGATCGATCGAGCGATTGCTCCGAGCCGCCGTGCGACGGCTTTCAACCTCGCCAGTAAGTGCGTAAAAGTGCGCCAGGAATAGGGCGACACCAGCCGATCCGCTGTACAGATCGGGCCCCAGCGCAGCGGCGGCGGGAACGATCGTGCCTGCAAGGGTCATCTCGAGCGACGATCTACCCATCCAGTTGCAGAACCACCCGTTCTGGTCCCAGTGCGCCTCGCGGAGAGCTGCCCGGCGATCAGGGCCGCGGCGGCAAGCGGTGAGATTACTCGCGTCGCGATCGGCATTGCAGCATGGGCGGATTCCGCCGAATCTCCGTTGAAGGCAGCCCGAGCCGAGCCAGTCCTGCCCGCCGCTGGGAGATCGCCAGGGGTTGATCCGGGCGCGAGGTAAGGAAGCTCGGCATCAAGCCCCTGGGCCCGCCAGGCGGCGGCCATTGCGGCCAGCCGCGCCTCTCGACTGTCGTCTCCGCACGCGTGGGATCGCCAGAGTGCGCTGGCGATCAGTCGGCATCGGTGCTGACCATAGCTTCCCGTCGGCGGGCTCTCGGCCAGAGCGAGACCATTGGCGAGCCTGAAGGTCAGTAGCGGTATCTCCTGTCGAAGCCCGGCGGCAACGGTTTCATGAATCTGGGCGATCGCATCACCCACCGCCAGGGCGTGGCTCCTCCGAAGATAGAGCACACCCGCGTCGGCCCTCGTGTATGCGTCGGGATCGCTCAGGACCTTGAGCCGGAACGGTACGGACGCGGCGTTCAGGATCGACGTCGCCGCCGCCAGGAACGGTGCGGCGGCCTGGCTGGTGAGGTGCCAGTAGTAGCGGCGCTCTGGGTCGAGAACCGCCGGATCTCTCGGTTCGTTCTCATCATCCGGGGCATTCCCCAGCGCGAAGTAATAACCCTTCATGAGGTAACGAAATTCCTTCGGCAGCCGGACGCGGCAAGTCTCTCCGGCAGCGAACCGCCCGTTTTCAGGCCGCACGTTCTCCGCGGTCGCCCAAATGATCAGGTCGTGGCCCAGCATCTCGAGCTGTCCATCCTTGGCGGCCTGGCGTATCGACCACCCGGACTCCCATGTGCCCAGGCCGCAGTTGGCCGCGGAGAGCGAGGCCAGGAAATCGCGGTGCGACAGCCAGCTCGCCGCGACCGTTGCGACTGGTTCGGAAGGCCGCGAGTAGAGCCGCTGGTAAAGTTGATCTGCCAGGGCGATCACACGGGGCGCATCGTCGCCGGCCCCTGCTGCCGCCTCGGCCGAGACGTCATGCTGCTGGCCCAGAATGCGAAAGCTCGTCGGCGAGACGATCTCCACGGCCTCGATCATCGAGATCAGGTCGGCATGTAAGGCAATCATCGCATGCCGGCCTCGCTCGGGATGCCGTAGAGGTTCGTCTGTCCGGATTCAGGATCAGCGAGCAGGTTCATACCGATCTGAAGTAGGAGCACAGCTTGTACAGAAATGTCCTCCTGCTCCAGCGACAGCTCGTGCGCGGCCAGGATCAACCGAGCCGCCGAGAACGCCACGGCCCGACCGAGCAAATCAGCCGCCTCGCTCCCGCCGTGGTCAAGCCCCGCCGCCTGGAGATATCCCTCCCAGAGTGCGCGGGTTGCTCGTTTCACAACTTCGAGTGGATGGCGAGCCTGTTCGATCCGCTCTTCGGCCGAGAGAGTCGGGTCCTGGGGCATGGAAGAGGTCCAGAAGACAACGTCATCGTGCAGGGCCGCCGCCACGTCCCATGCCGGATCGCCGATTTGTACGAACTCCCAGTCCACGATCCAGACGCCGACATCGCCGGCTTCCCGGCCCTCCCGCGGCGGGCCGGCAAGGATGTTGTCGAATTTGATATCGCCGTGAATCACCGTCTCGGATTGCCAGCGCAAGCTCAATCGCTCGAGCGAGTCGCCGACGTCCGGTTCCGACCGCAGGATCTGGAAGACTCGTAGGCCGGCGGGGCTCAGGCTGGCGAGCATCGCGGGTGTTGGCCTCCGGTTCGAGCGAAAGATCCAGGGCATCGGTTGTTTCAACCAGACCAATCTCGGGTCCCCCGTGAATCGCGGGAGGCGAAACACCCGGTGCAATGTTCCCAGGCCATGCCCGAGCGCGCGACTGGGCTCGGTTGGGAACGCCTCGGCAACGTACCCGAGGCGATAGGCGGCCAGCGACCGCGCACCCTCGATGAGCACGAGCGCATGAACCGCCCGGTCCTGATCTCGAAAGACCAGCCGGGGAAGAAACGACAGGACGGGACCGGCTTGCTTCTCCTGCTGGCAGAATTCGTAGAAGGCCGCCTCGTTGCCGAGCGTGCGCCGGCTCTCCAGGCGCCATCTCGTCAGGTTGCTTGATCAAGTATCCCGCTCCGTCCGGCCCCTCAACCCTGAGGTTACGATTGCGGCGCGCGGCACTGCGGATCGCCAGGTCGCCACTGATGATCCAGTCGGTCTGAACGAGATCATGCTCCAGGAGAAATGGAACCACGTTGTTGACGTCCAGCATCGCTCATTGGCCTCAGTTCGGGCATACTCGTTTGGAAATACGGGTGATCGCCGCTCAGGAACCCTGGGTGATTCAGGATGTCAGTCTGCTCTTGACGATAGTCGTTCTCAAGTAGCATCTGACCTTTCAAATAGTCTCGAGTGACGGCCAAAGGCCAGCGGAACGGCAGGAACCGGCTGGGCCAGGCCTTCATGCAAGTGCGGGAGGAACTTCGGCAAGGCGACTCGCAGGACGACTATCCGGCTGAAGCGGGTCTATGAGCCGCCGTCCGAAGCTGACGGACTGCGTGTCCGGGGCGAGCGGCTCTGGCCTCGGGGCTTGAGCAAGGAAAAAGTGGAGAAGGGATTACTGTGTGCGGCCGGTCGCACTCAAGCGTTGACAGTCAAACGACCAAGCACTGCCTGCGTGACCTCTCGCGTTGACGACGTTCCACCCAGGTCGGCCGTCCGCACCGTCGCCGTTCGAAAGCACCAGGGACACAGCCTGCTCGATCTGCGTAGCGGCATGGCCGGGGGCTGGGTCGCTCTTCGTTCTGGACAGGTACTCCAGCAGCATCGCGCCGGAGAGAATCGCGGCCAGTGGGTTGGCGATGCCTCGGCCGGCGATGTCTGGGGCGCTGCCGTGGCAGGGCTGGAAGACGGCGTGATGGTCGCCCACGTCGGCCGAAGGGGCAACGCCCATACCGCCAGTGAGGCCCGCGGCCAGGTCGGAGAGAATGTCGCCCAGCAGGTTCTCAGTGACAATCACGTCGAACCGCCTGGGCCGACGGACAAGCTCCAGAGCTGCCGCATCGACGTACAGGTGATCGGCCGCCACCTCGGGATAGGTTGCCGCCACCTCGTCGAAGATCTTGCGAAAGAACGCAAACGATTTCAAAACATTGGCCTTATCAACACAGGTGACCCTGGGACGCGGTGTGCCCCGGCGGCGTGCCAAGTCAAACGCGGCCCGAACCACGCGCTCGGTCCCGCGCCTGGTGATTACCTGGGTATCGACAGCCACCTCGTCACCCACTTCGATGCCGGCACCAAGCGAGGCAAAGAGGCCCTCGGTGCTCTCTCTGACGATCACAAAATCCATCGCAGGCGCGCCGGCAAGCCCTGCGGCAACGCCCTGCCGGCTGCGGGCGGGGCGGATACCGGCGTAAAGATCGAGAAGCGCCTGAGCGTGATTTGAGGTGTCAGCTCCGTGCCATCGGGCTTCCGCACATCGGGCCAGCCGCACGCTCCCAGGAAGATGGCGTCGGCTTGTCGGCAAGTTGCCAGCGAGGAATCGGGAAGGTCGGCGCCGCATTCAAGGAACGTTGTGGCACCGGCGGGGGCATCCACGAACGCTAGCTCAAACCCACGCGACGCTCGGGCAGCCGCGGTCATGATCTCGATGCCGCTGGCCACCACTTCTGGCCCGATACCGTCACCAGCGATTACTGCGATCGTGTATGTGCCCATAGGCTTCTCAACGAGGATCGTGGGAACTCGCCGCGGGTTCGAGCGACAAACCCAGGCGAGAGCTCGGCAACGGAACCAGATCGATCATAGCAGCGGTACTCGTGGTGCTGGACTCCTTTTTTCGGCTGGCGGGCAGGTGGCACTGGTTTTCTGACTTTTCACTTGCTATGCCCTAACGGATGTGTCGCAGCCGAATTGACCCGATCGTGGGCGTCGGTCTACGATAGCGATTTGGAATTCGCTGGATCCGCAATGAACCAGTTGGGTTGGGCAAGGCGTAAGGCCGGCTCTGGAAGGGGAACGACACGATGACGCAAATCGAAATGGCGCGCCAGGGGATCGTCTCGCAGGAAATGGAGTACGTGGCGCGGCGCGAGAAGCTCGATCCGGAGCTGGTTCGTTCCGAAGTCGCTCGCGGGCGAATGATCATCCCGGCCAACAAGGTTCATCTCAAGCTGGGCCTTGAGCCCATGGGCATCGGCATCAAGGCCACGTGCAAGATCAACGCCAACATCGGCAACTCGGCGGTCACCTCGGATGTCGGTAACGAACTGGCCAAGCTGAAGATGGCCATCGAGCTGGGCGCCGATACCGTCATGGACCTCTCCACGGGCGGCAAGATCGACTCGATCCGAGAGGCGATCATCGCGGCCAGTCCCGTTCCCGTCGGCACGGTCCCCATGTACCAGGCCATTCAGGATGTCAAGAAAGTCGAGGACCTGAGCGCCCAGGACCTGCTCGATAACGTCGAGCACCAGGCGAAGCAAGGCGTTGACTACATGACCTTGCACGCGGGGATCCTGCGCGATTACATCCCGCTCACGGCCCACCGGATCACGGGCATCGTGTCTCGCGGAGGGTCGCTGATCGCGCAGTGGATGATCGCCCACAACCAGGAAAACCCGCTTTACACTCATTTTGACGACCTCTGCGACATCATGCGTGAATACGACGTCTCGTTCAGCCTCGGCGATAGCCTGCGTCCTGGCTGCATCGCCGACGCCTCGGACGCGGCGCAGTTCGCCGAGCTCAAGACGCTGGGAGAGTTGACCCGGCGGGCCTGGCAGCGCGGCTGCCAGGTGATGGTGGAGGGTCCTGGCCATGTACCCATGGACCAGATCGCCATGAACATGGAAAAGCAGGCCGTTGAATGCAGTGAAGCGCCGTTCTACGTGCTCGGACCGCTGGTGACCGACATCGCTCCCGGCTACGACCACATCACGTCGGCCATCGGCGCCGCGCTTGCCGGTTGGCATGGTGCAAGCATGCTCTGCTACGTCACGCCGAAAGAGCATCTGGGGTTGCCGGAGGTCGAAGACGTGCGGCAGGGGGTGATCGCCTACAAGATTGCCGCCCACGCAGCCGACCTGGCTCGCCACCGCCCGGGGGCTCGCGACCGCGACGACGCACTGAGCCGAGCACGTTACAGCTTTAATTGGGAAGATCAATTCCGCCTTTCGCTCGATCCGGAGACCGCCCGGCGGATGCACGATGAGACGCTACCGCAGGAGGCGTTCAAAACGGCCGCATTTTGCAGCATGTGCGGGCCCAAGTTTTGTTCGATGAGAATCACCGAAGATATCCGCAAGCATGCTGCGGCAACCGCTGCCCTGGTGCAGCTTGAGCCGGTGGGGTCGCTTCCTGACGTGGTGCCACGTTGGCGGCATACGAGCTCTGACGCGTCATACAAATGACGGCAATTTGGTAAGTCGTATACCGAAGGCATTAAAATTGCTTATGGCAGTGCATCATACGGAGAGCACTGCCATGGAAACCGTGACGAACGACAAGCTCGCTCGCGATGTCCTGATCATCGACGACAACGCTGACCTGGCGCAATCATTGCGCGAGTTACTGCAATACTACGGCTGCCGGGTGGAAACCGCCGCTGACGGGTTCGAGGGCGTACGCAAGGCGATCAGTGGAAGGTTTGATGTAATTTTCATAGACATCGCCATGCCGGGTATGACCGGTTACGAGGTCGCTCGCGCGATCCGAGCTGGCTTCCACGAACCGGTTGTTCTGATCGCACAAACGGCTTACGGCCAGCCGGAAGATTTCCGGAAGGCGATCGAAAGCGGATTTAACGAACATCTGATCAAGCCCGTCGAGCCGAGCAAGCTCATCGAGCGAGTGGCCGCGGCGCGATCACTGTCCGATTGACCCGTTCGGCGGAAGATCCTTTGCCGGGATCGTTCCAAGCACCTCTTGCAACGATTCGAGACTGACCGGCTTGAGCAAGTGCACTCGGAAACCTGCGGTGCCGGCCAACGTCGATAACAAGTAGTCCGTCATTTGGCGTGGATGTTCCTTTCCAGTAAGGCTTTCTGGTCTTCCTTCATCGTGAGGAAAATCGGGGCCCCGGGAGGTCGGTGGGCCTTACGACGTGGCCATTCACGACTCGCCTTGGGATTGCGCTGACGGCGCGTCTCGACGCGGCACGTTTCCAGCCGGCGGCGGTAAGTGGTCGTCCGACGGTGAGGGTGTGCGCTGCCGGCGATCTCCTGGCGGATTTCGATCAGCACCTTCCGTGGGCTCACGGCCAGTTCTCCGATCGTGCCCTCTGGTCGGAGTGCCAGGTCGGCGTGTGCCAGCAGGATCTGCAGAGCCAGCAAAGATCCCTCCAGTTCACGATGAATGAGCCGGACCGTGCGGCTGGCAAGTTTGACTTTCTTGAGCGTCCGTTTATAAGTTCTGAAGAGGCCCTCGTTGCGCCATCTCCAGCGATAGAATTTGGCCGCCGTTTTCGCCGGGAGCCGTTGCGGACTGAGGACGTTGGTCAAGAGCCAGACATCGTGTTTGGTCTGCCCCTTGGCCTGGACACGAATCAGCCGACACATGAGCGGTGGCTGCTGTTGCTTCTGGATGGTTTCCGGCCAGTAGTAGACCAGGCCTTCTTGCCATTGCTCGATGGGAGTTTCATCCAGCGCGTACAGGCGAACCTTCGACGACATCCGCAGCAGAAACGACTGCTTGTGCTCGAGGATCGTGCGGGCCAGTTCATAGCCCATATAGGCCGCATCGGCCACGACCAGGGCCTCCGCAGGCAGGAGGGATAACATCTGTCGCAAGTGCAGCCGTTCGTCAGCGGTTCCCTTGCCAATCCGCCAGGACCACAGCAGCCCTGATCCGAGGTGAACGAAGGCCGTAACCCAGGCGGTCGGGGCCGATGCCTCGCTGCTTCCTTTGCCCATGCGGGCTTCCAGTTCGGCCGACCGCGGGCACTCGATGCGCGACCCGTCGCAGCCCATCGGCACAAAGCCGCCGATCATAAGGCGCTCGGCATAACGACGTCGGATTTCGTCGCGGACGCCCTGAGCCATCGCCCGTAGCCGCCGCACGGGCAAGCGAGTCAATGCCTTTTGAAACCCGACCAGCGTCTCACCGGGACGTTTGCGGCCTTCGTAGCACGCCACGTAAAACCCGCGTGCCGCCACGAACCGCTCGGACTCTGCGTCGCCAGCAGCCCAGGTCATCGCCAGGAGAACCAGTACCAGAGGCTGCAAGTCCCATCGCGGCTTAGAGCGCCGATCGGCGACACATTGTCGGGCTTGCTTCCAAACCCGCGGCGTGAGAAACTGTCGCACGAACTCGATCAACGACGCGGGTTGCTGCAATCTCTGCAGCTTCCTTGCTGCTTTCATCGCCGTTCTTCCTTGAAGGGTGTGGGTGGTACCCACCCATCATCGCGAAGAACGGCGTTTCTTGCGCTACAACCCTCACGAAAAGATCAATCGTAAGTACACACCCCGCCAATCCTTATCTTCAGATCGACCCTCAGCCCGTTATCGACGTTGGGTGCCGGCATCGACTCGATCTCGCTCTTGGCCGTATCCGGTGAGCGCGATGAGCGCCGCGTTCTTCGTTTCGGCAAGGGTGCGAAGCCTGCGCAACCTCGTATCCGTCCATCCCCGGCAGTCCGATATCACAAAAGACGATCGCGGGCCGGAATGACATGGCCCGTACAATCGCCTCCTCCCCGTCATGAGCGGTTTCGACTTCATGGCCCAAGTGATGGAGGAGGAGCGAGAGACTCTTCGCCGCGTCAACGTTATCGTCGATCACGAGCACGCGGCGAGACCGCGTGGCATCAATCGACGGCTTGGAGCTTGCTGGTGATGGCTCGGAAGCCCCCTGGTGTGAGGCGAGCGGGATGTAAACGATGAACTCGCTGCCATGGCCGGGTCCCTCACTGCATGCAACGACAGTGCCCCCTTGCATCTCCACTAGGCGGCGGACGAGCGTCAGCCCGACGCCGAGGCCGCCTTGCGAGCGATCGAGAGTGCGCTCGGCTTGAGTGAACAGGTCAAAAATCCTGGGTAGCAGCTCCGGCGCGATTCCCATGCCGTTATCGCGCACCCGGATGGCGGCATCTCTCTCGTTCTGCTCGAGCGTCAGCCAGATTCGCCCCCCCTCCTCGGTGTATTTCGCACTGTTGTTCAAGAGGTTGAGGACCACCTGCGCAAGCCGGGTTGCATCGGCCTCGACCATGACCTGCTGGAGCGGCAGCGTCACGGTAAGGTCGTGCCGCCGCGCGTCGATGAGCGGCTTGACGCTTTCCACCGCGCGATCAACGACCGTCCTGGCGTCCACCGGTTGTTTGCGGAGGTCGATCTTGCCGCGTGTGATGCGGCTGATATCGAGCAAGTCGTTAACCAGCCGCACGAGGTGCGTCACCTGGCGATCGATCATATCTCTGGCGCCGACGAGCATCGCGTTGTCGGGGCCGGCGTACTTGAGAAGATGAACGGCGTTGCGGATTGGTGAAAGTGGATTCCGCAGTTCATGGGCCAGCATGGCCAGAAACTCGTCTTTGTGGCGATTGGCTTGCTTGAGCGCGTCTTCCGATCGTTTCTGGTCTTCGATGTCGGTGTTGGTTCCGAACCACCGCACCACGTTACCCCGGCCGTCCTTGACGGGTTCGATGCGGGTCAGGAACGTCCGGTAGGTGCCATCGGCCCCCCTGAGCGGGAAAACCATCTCGAAAGATTCGCCGCTTCGGATCGACCTGTCCCAGCGTTCCATGACCGCGGGCAGCATTTCCGGATCGTGGACGCTTTGCCATCCCCAGCCAGCCATCTCCTCCAAGCTGGTACCGGTGTATTCGTACCATCGGCGGTTGTACCAGAAGATGTGACCGTCGGGCTCGGCCATCCAGGCGAGCTGTGGGATCGACTCGGCCAACGCGGAAACTGTTCGGCTCTCACGGAGCGATGCCTCGGCCTCCTTGAGGTCGGTTACATCGAGAAACGTGATCACGAGCCCTTGCGGCCTGCCTTCGGTGGTGCGGTAAGGGAGTACCCGGCGGATGTACCATCGCCCTTCGAGCGTCTGGATCTCGTCTTCTGCCGGACGGTCGAGCAGCGCGTCATGAGGCGGTAAAGACGGCATCTGCACGGCCCGGTAGGTAATGTCCGAAAGGGGCCGGCCCACATCCCCAGGGATGAGGTTGTAAATCGCCGTGACCGCGGGCGTGTACCGATGAATCTTCAGGCTGTCATCGAGGAAGATCGTGGCGATTCGCGTGCTGGCGAGGAGGTTCTCAAGGTCGCTGTTGATGCGAGCGAGCGCGTCATTGGCCGATTGAATCTCATCTCGAGACGTTTCCAGCTCCTCGTTGGCCGACTGGAGCTCCTCATTCATCGACAGCAATTCTTCATTGGAGGATTTCAGCTCCTCATTCGCGGTTTCCGTCTCCTGGATGGTTCGCTCGAGATGTTCGCGGGTGGCGAGCAGGTCTGCTTCCAGATTCTCGATGAGCGCGTCGGCCTCGTCATCGGTGGGCCGGGCGCGGTTCTCGGTCGACTCTGACTGCAAGCCAAGATCGGCGAAAACAAGCAGGAAAAGCCCGCTCCCTTGGCCAAGCTGCGGCATCGGCTGGACGGTGAGCCGAATCCGCTCCACGCCCTTCTCGGTCTTGAGGGCGATGTCCTCTCGTGTTACGGTGCGACGGATCTCGAGGGCCTCGTTGAGCGCGGTTCGGATACCAACTCTCAGCCCGCTTCGCGCCAGCTTCACGACATTGTTCTGGAAATTTCCGGCGCCGATCGTCAGGTACTTCTCCAGTCCGGACGAAGAGCAGATGATCTGCCCCTCGCCGCTTACCACAACCGACGAGGGGGCGAATTCGTCGAGCACGATCCGCTGCATCAGGCTATGGATGTCGGTGTCGGAAGAACTCGCGTTGACGCCGTTCGCGCGATGCCAGGCGCGAAATCCTTCGGACCGCGCCGGCACCGAGGGCGAGCGCACCGTCGTGGGTAGCCGCCGCGCGATCCGGTGCTTCACGTTGACCGGCTGAAACAGCTCGCCGTGGCTAGCGATGCTCTCGGACGGACCCAGAAACAGAAAACCGCCGGGCCGCAGAGCATAGTGAAAAAGCGGGATGAGCTTTTGCTCGAGGTGTGGTCCCAGGTAGATGAGCAGGTTCCGGCATGAGATCAGGTCAAGCCGGGAAAACGGGGGATCGCGAATGAGGTCATGATTCGAGAAGAGGCAAAGTTCGCGCACCTGCTTGGACACGATGTGACGGTTTCCGCGCTCGACGAAGAAACGTTCCAGTCGCTCGGGAGTCATGTCATCAGCGATCGACCGAGTGTAGCTGCCCAGGCGCGCGGTGTTCAGAGCACGCTCATTGATGTCGCTGGCGAAGATCTGCACTTCGGGCGGCTCGGGATGATCGTCGAGCGCTTCCCTCATCAGGATCGCCAGGCTGTAAGCTTCTTCACCAGTGGCACAGCCGGGCACCCAGATCCTCACCGGATCGCGCGGTCCGCGATTTTCCAGAACCTTGGAGATCGCCTGCCGTGCCAGCGCGACAAACGCATCGGGGTCCCGAAAGAAACTGGTCACGCCAATGAGCAGTTCGCGGAAAAGCCCTTTGACCTCCTCAGGATCTTGCTCCAGCCGCTCGATATAAACAACCGCCGTGGAGATCCTCAAGATCTGCATCCGCCGGCCGATCCGGCGGACCAGCGTGCTCGTCTTGTAGTGCTTGAAGTTATGCTCCGTGCGCTTCTCCAGCAGTTCGCAGATAGTCCCCAGCGCGCCGCCGATCTGTTCATGAATGGGACCGCCGTCGTCACCAAATAGAAGCGATTGCAGATGGCGCATAAGCCATAATCTCGTCGGGCATCTTTTCCGGTGGCAGCACCCGGTCAGCCACGCCCAGCGTAGCGCCACTCCTGGGCATGCTCTCGTGCCCGGCGGTAGCCGGCTCCTGGACCATCGTCATGCCGCCCGAGTCGCTGATCGCTTTCAGACCAAGCGTGCCGTCGGTGCCGCTTCCCGAGAGGACGATCCCGATGGCTCCTGCCTGCTGATCTTCGGCGAGTGAGTGGAAGAACGTATCGATCAGACTTCGTTCCTCTTCAGGAGCTGACAGCTTCTGGACGTGAAAAACTCCCCCCTCGAGCCGCACGATGGCGTGCGCGGGGCCAACGTAAACGTGATTCGCGGCCGGCCTCGCGCCGTCCCTGATTTCCTCCACCGGCATGTTGGTCTGCGCGGCGAGTGTCTTGGGCGCGAGGCTTTCCGATGCGTCCTCTGGGTGCAGGATCACCACAAACGCCAGTCCGCTCTCGGCTGGCATGGCCGAGAAGAAGGACTGAATGGCCCTCAGGCCCCCCGCAGAAGCCCCGATCCCCACGACCATCACCGGCTGACGGTCGCGCTGTCGGCTCGCTGTTCTCTCGCGGTCGCCTCGTTCTTTCAACATCGTGAATCATGCCGATGGGTGTACGACTCTGGCACTGGCGCTGCCGCTGCCAACTGTGGGAGCCCAAGACAACGCCAACAAAATGCCCGCTGGATGGTTCGCGGTCAAGAGAACGACCCGTTGATACGCGTGAGATTCCCAGTCATGTCGAACTTGGGGAATGCGCCCTACATGGATGCGACCGCAACCGCTCGAGGTGCCTCGCGGTGATCAGAGAACCCGATGAATCGGAGCATTCCCCCGCTGAGTCGATCTGACCCGGGACGCCGCGCATGACCGGGAACGAGATCACCACTGGATGTCAATGCGCCGCAATTGTACCGTACCCGACGGCTCGACAAGAAGACTTGCTCAACATACAGGAAACCCCGCGACGGCTCATCGTCGTCCCGATTCGACTGTGAGCGGCACGGTTGATCTCGTTTGGTCTCGCTTTAGCCCCTTGGCTCCGTGGAGTTTGTCGCCTGGTTCCCGGCGTACTTCTGGGTGATTGGCTTTGAAGATACGAATCCCGTCTCGCCCATAGCTTTCTTGGGCACGGCAGCCACCGATTCGAATCTCCCCCATGAAGACGTATCTCCTGTGACAAACACTTGATGGCGTATTTGCGTTTTCGATTTTGGTCTTTTGTTTGCGTCGCATCTCGGGTAGAAGCATACGGTTCCACGCCTTGGTTCCCCGCCAGAGCCGCTCGGAGGCGCTCTGGTTTCAGCCCACGCCTTTATCGAAATACACCACAAATGGCACGGATTTGCCTGATCAACCCGCGCTTTCCGGTCTCCTTCTGGGGGCTGAACCACGGCCTACCGCTTCTGGGCAAGCGGGCCAACATGCCGGTGCTGGCCTTACCGGTGCTGGCGGGACTCACGCCGCCGGGGCACGAGGTCGTCGTGGTCGACGAGAACATCCAGGACATCGACTTCGATGCCCTCGCGTCGTTTGATATCGTCGGCCTCACCGGCATGACGGTCCAGCGCGATCGCATGACGGAGATCCTCCGCGAGCTGGCGGAACGTGAAATCTTCACCGTCGTGGGCGGCCCCTGGATCACCGTGGCGGAAAACTGGTTCGATGGTCTTGTGGATGTCACCTTCGTGGGAGAGGCCGAGGAGACATGGCCCCGTTTCCTGGAAGAATGGGCCAGAGGCGAACACGCCAGCCGGTACGAACAAACCGAGAAGACCGACATGACGCGCGTGCCGTTGCCGCGGTACGACCTGGTGCCCTTGCGCGAGTACGCCATGGGCTGCGTGCAAACCTCGCGCGGCTGCCCGTTTCAGTGCGAGTTCTGCGACATCATCGTGATCTTCGGCCGGCGGCCGCGGATCAAGAAGCCGGCGCAGGTTGTGGCCGAGATTGAGGCCCAGCATCGGCTTGGCGCTCGGGTGATCTTCCTGGTCGACGACAACTTCATCGGCAACAAAAAGGCCGCCAAGGAAATCTTGCGTGCCATCATCGCCTGGCAGCAGGCCAACGACTATCCCCTGACCTTCATCACCGAGGCCTCGCTCGACCTGGCCGAAGACGAAGAACTGATGCGCCTGATGACCGAGGCCGCGCTGGTTGCCGTCTTCATCGGCATCGAAAGCCCCGATGAGGAGGCTCTCCGGGAGACCAAGAAATACCAGAATGTGCGCGGCAGCCTGATCGACCGCGTCCACAAAGTGCAAGCCCACGGACTGGAGGTCTACGCCGGAATGATCGTGGGATTCGACCACGACGACGACACGGTCTTCGATCGCCAGTTCGAGTTTCTGAAGAAGGCCAAGATCATTGGCGCCATGGCCGGCATGCTCTCGGCCATCCCCAAGACGCCACTCTACGAGCGTCTTGAAGCCGACGGCCGGCTCGACAACGACGCGGCCGACGACCCGAACATCGCCACCAACATCATCCCCCTGTTGATGACCCGCGAAACCCTGCGCGACGGCTGGCTCAACCTGATGGACCGGCTCTACGAGCCTGAAAACTACTTCGAGCGGTTCGATTCCCTCTTCATTGACGGGCGAATCCCGCTCGGCTCAACCCGGATGGCCTGGCTTCGCCGCCGCCGACCGTTGACATATCTCAAGCTCCAGGCGCTTACCATCCTGGCTGCGATCGTGATGCTCGTCCGGATCTGGAACGACCCGCGAACTCGCCCGTATCAGGGCCACTTACGGTCGACATCTGCGCAAGCTGATTCTTTCGGGCCGCCCGCCTCGCTATCTGTTTCAGTTCGCCTGGAAATGCATCACGCATACGCATTTCTCGATCATGACGAGGCAGATGGTCAAGGGCGAATCTCGCCTGGTGAACACGTAGGCCGACGCACGAATCGGCCGCAACGCAGAGCGTTACATCGCCGCCGGATTGGCCATGAGCGCGGTGCGGATGCGGTTCTCGAAGCTGGTGTCGGCCGCGAGCGCCTTGAGAAAGTCATCCTTGGTCAGCACGTACAGCTCCATGTCGGTGCGCGAGATGACAGTTCGCCGGATCGGGCGATTGAAGTACGATGAGATCATGCCGAAACCTTCGCCGAAGCAGAGCTCTTCGTCGAATTCGCCGCCGACGTAAGCGTCGGCGATGCCTGAGCCGACGACATAGAATCGGTCTCCTTCCTCTCCCTCGCGCACGATAGTTTCATGATCCGGCCGTGTCTCGACGGTCATGAAGCTGGCCAGTCTCGAAAGAGTGGCCTCGCTCAGCCCCTGGAGTATCTCGCTCGATGCGAGCGCCCGGCAGATGCGCACGGCGATTCGCGTAAGCGAGTTAGTGACGATTCGCCCGCCCACCATGTTTACGATCCGGTCGGCGTGGTCGATCACGCGCTGGTCGTGAGTGACAAGGAGAACCGTCGTGTGCTCGGGGCCGTCGGCCAGGGATCGCAGGAGATCGAGGACGATCTTGCTCGACTCGGCGTCGAGCGAAGCAGTCGGCTCATCAGCGAGCACGAGAGCGGGACGGTTGACGAGCGCCCTGGCGATGGCTACGCGCTGCTTCTGGCCGCCGGAAAGTTCGGCTGGTAAGTAATTGATCCGTTCCCCCAGGCCCAGCCCGGTCAAGATCTCAACGCTGCGCTGGTTCATCTCCGAGGCCGTACCCCGCCGCAGGGCCGTGGCCATGCGCACGTTTTCAATCGCCGACAGCGAGCTGAAGAGGTTGTGCTGCTGAAAGATGAAGCCGATTTGCTTGCGCAGCTCGACTCGACTTAATTCACTGGCGTGGGAAAGGTCGTGGCCCAGGACCAGCAAGCTGCCTTCTTGCACTCGCCGCAGTGCTCCGATGAGCGTGAGCAAGGTCGATTTGCCGGAGCCGGACGGCCCCGTCATGATCACCACTTCGCCCCGGCTGATCTCCAAATTGTTGTCAAAGAGCACCTGCGTTCGCGTTTCACCTGTACCGTAGGCGTAATTGACGCCCTGCGCCCGGATCACCACATCAGCCCGGGCGGGCTGCATGACGGCCACCGAGGTGATTGTCGAGAACGTGCCGGTGTCGGTCACGGCGGTGCTCACGAGAGCCTCCATTCAAGCAAAGAGCTGCGCGGGATCAACCGAAAGCAGCTTCCTGGCGGCGTAGGCTGCCGACAGAACGCACATCACGACCGCCAGCCCAAGAATTGACAACGGGTTGTTCCGCGACAGATCGAGAGGCAGCCCGGTCGCGTCGTGAACCCAGCCAAGAAGTAAGACGCTCACCACAAGACCGGCAAGGTAACCCAGGAGACCAAGGTAAAGGCCCTGCATGATCACCAGGCGAAACAACCTGAGGTTGGAATATCCCATGGCTTTGAGTGTGGCGAACTCTCCGATTCGGTCGCTGATGTCGGCGAAGAGCACCTGGTAACAGATGACGCAGCCCACGATGAAGCCCATCACCACGCCAATGTAAAAGACGGTGCCGATGGGCGCCACATGGTCCCAAAAATCGCGTTCCTTGGCGATGAACTGATCTCGCGTGAGAACACGAACGTCAGCGGGCAAGGCCGCCTGTAGGCTGGCTCGCACCTGGTCCGCATCGGCGCCCCGGCGGATGCGCAGCACCCCGATGGTGACTGCGTTTTCACCCACACGTGGCGCCAGCGTATTCCGGAAACAGCTTGAGGAGGTTGCGGTCGCTGGTGATCAGGTTGCCGTTGGACTGGGCGTTGATCCCGAGCTTGAATGTGCCCACGACCCGCACACGGTGGCCGGAGAGCTCGGAATCCTCGCCCGGCACGAAAGGTCCGAATTTGTCCGAGCGTGAGAGCTCATCGGCCAGCACGGTGTTGGGTTCGCTGAGCGCCTGACGATGCTGCCGGATGGGCTCGAGATCGAGCACGCCGCTTTCCGGCGGCACACCGATGACGCAAATGCGGTCGAGCGAGCCGTCTTGGGGATTGCGCCAGTAACCCCGCCGGGTCACGACGTAGACGGGTGTGGCGGCTTCCACCAGGGCGATGTTCTGCGCCTGAATCATTCGGCGATAGGGGAATGTGTAGGGTAACGCCAGACTGTAAAGAGTCTTGCTGATGATCACGACTTCCCCATCGAGACGTTCGATCAGGTTGACCATGCTGTCAAGCATCGCGTGTCGAAATCCGTTTTCCATGAACATGAGCGTGACCGCGAATGCCGTGCCAGCGACGGATGCCGCCAATCGCCGCTTGTTCTCGGTGAGGTTCCGCCAGGCCAGGGGGATGATCTTTCGAGGAAGCATCAGGGGAATTCCAACGATCGTGTTTTTCGCCTGCGCCCGGACCGGGTCAGAACAAATCCGCCGGCTCAGCGGCACGTAGCTTACCCAGCGAAAGAAAACCCGACAGCAAGCCGACCAGGACTGCCAGAGCCAGCGTGATGACCAGGTTCTGAATCGTCAGCCGCATGGGAATTCCGGCCAGGTCTTCAGTCGCCCTGTAGACAAAGGTCGCAAGCACGACCGCGATGACGTATGAAATTAACATGTAGATCAAAGATTGCATCACGACCACGTAGGAGAGCCTGAACAGAGAATACCCCATGGCCTTGAGCGTGGCGTATTCGGCAAGGTGCTCGCGCACGTCGTTCGAGAGTACCTGGTAGACGACAACCGTGGCCACAATCATCGCGACCAGCACGCCGAACCTGAAGAGCTGGCCGGTCGACGTCTGGTTGACCCAGTGGTCAATCTCACGGTCCAGAATTTCCTGCCGCGTGTAGGGCTCGGCGTCGGGCGGCAGCAACGTCTTCAGTTGCCGCACGGTCTCGGCAAGGGTCCCCTCGCGAACTTTGAGGAAACCAAAGTTGATCTGCTGGCGCGTGGGAAAGCGGCAGAGGCTGACAAAATTCTGGTCGCTACAAATCACGGTGGCGTCAGCGGCGAAGCCACGCAGCATGGGAAATCCCCCCACGAGCGTGACCGCCTGGTTGCCCAGCTCCCAGTGTTGCACGACGTCGCGAAGCTGCCAGCCGAAATCAGGGTGGGAAAGCTCGTTGAGCAGGATCCTGTGCTTGAGCCGGAGCAGCGGCTCGAAGGCCACGACCCGGCCGCGAATTGGCTCTCGAAACGGGTTCTTGTCGAGGTCGATCCCCATGACGAACAGCTCCCGGCGCAAGAGCGGCCGGGGAAGCTTCGCCCCCTTGAGCCAGCGCTCGAGCGGACCTGGCGACGACTGGGCGGTCGATTCGGCGTCGGGCTGATCCACCGGGTATGCGGGACATCGCCACAGGTTGAACGTCGCCTGCATGGGAGCTGCCGAGACGACCGTTTCCAGTGACTGCGCAAGCTTCAGGCGTTCGACGGGAAAGAAGCCCGCGGCGTAGAACTGCTCATACCGGGGCGAAAGCAGCACAATGTCGAAATCGACCTGCTCGAAATTGTTCGCGGCCGTGATCTTGACGGCCTGCAGGAAACCAAGCTGGAGCAGCACCATGGTGAGCGAGAAGGCAACGCCCGAGATCGCGGCCAGAGTTCGCCGGCCGCCATGCACGACGTTGCGCAGGGCCAGGGGCGGAGTGCGAAGTCGAGCTGGGAAGGACGCCACGTCTGCTCGTTCTCCACGTTCCCTGGAGGCATCAGTCACTGACTGGTTACCGCGGGCGAGGCCGCTGCCACTGCACTGTCGCCCGGCTTGATTGTCACATCGACCTCCATGTTCACGAACCGTCGGGCGGGTTCGGGTTGATCGAGCGCGATCGTGACTTTCAGCACGCGACGGTCTTGCAGGGCCCTGGGATCGATGTTCGTCAACTGGTTCTTGCCCACCACCGAGCCGATGCGCGTCACCTTTCCCGGCGACAGGCTGATTCAAGATCTGCACCGACGCGGCGTCGCCCAGCTTCAGCCTCGGCACGTCAGCCTGATCGACCTCGGCGGTCGCGACCATCGCGGCAAGATCGCCCATGGCTAGCACCGCGCCGCTGGAGATCTCGCCGGCGTGGGCCAGTACTTCGAGCACCTGGCCCTTGATGGGAGCCTTGATTTCCGTCTCTGCCAGGCTGGCGCGGGCAAGCTCGATCTGGCGATCGAGCACCTCGAGATCCGGATTCGAATCGGCAAGCTGTTCGTCCTCAAGCTGGCGCTGCTTGGGTGCGAGCTGCTTGGCAATCTCGAACGACTTGACCTCTAGCTCGCCCCTCAGGTTCTGGGCCTCCGCCTCGAAATACTTGATCTCGGCATTGAAACGGTCGGTAGGCGACAGTGTCTTATTGTCGGCAAGCTGCTTGTGCAGGCCCTCGATCAGAGCAAACTGCTGCTTGGAGGCGAACACCCGGCGCGCCGAATCCAGCTTGGCCCGCTGGGACTGATCAAACTGCTCGCGCTCCAGCGCCAGTTTCCTTCTCTTGAGTGTGCGCTCGTGGTTCACCTGCTTCTTCCTCGCCTCAGCCATGCTGACTTGCAGCCGGGCCGCATCGTGTCCTTCGAGGACGGCCAGCACTTGCCCTGCCGCGGCCGAATCTCCTTGCATGGCCAGGATGCGTTCAATCCGGGCGCCGGACGGGCCCCGACGACGACCAGCCCCGAGCTCGGCTCGAGGCGCGCCAGGGCATGTACATCACCCAGCGCGAGCGTTTTGCCGCCTGTTTGTCCACCGGATTCAGGACGCTCGTCTTGCCAGAAGGAAAGCGTTCTCAAGACGGCCATCGGCGAGAGCGAGAGGAGCACCACCGCCGGCACGATCAGTCCGCGCCGAACGTCCGGCGAGGCAACGCGCCCTGGAACTTGCTGGACCTTGCGTCTTCCATCGGCCAACTCCGATAACGATCGCCAACTGTCCCGCGAGTCGCGAGTCAGTCCGATCATAGTTCATGTCGGAGTTGAGGTCCAAGATTATCTTGCAGCGGAAACGCCACTGCCCATCGCAGCGGTTGCGATGGGCAGCGGCACGGGCAGCAGGGTGATCGGTACCGGGCGTGACTCAGCCTACCTTCGCCAGCGCCGGGCTGTTCCGGAACGAGGCCGCGGCTTCAACGAATGCCTCGAGAAGCTGCTGGTCGAGTGAGATGTTGCCTTCGTTCTCGGGGTGCCACTGAACGCCGACGACCCACCAGCCTGGTTCTTTGCCCTCGAAGGCCTCGATCAGGCCGTCGGGAGCGAGAGCGCCACCCGGAAAACAGGGGCGAGCTTGCGGACGCCTTGATGGTGATAGCTGTTGACGCGGATCTCGCCGGGGCCGTAAATCTCCTCGAGCCGCGTCTTGGGTTGCATGACCACGGTATGGCGGTGTGCTCCACCATGGGGGTCGTGGTGGGGGATGCTCTTGGGCAGATCTTCAGGAAGGTGAACGAAGAGCCCACCTCCCGCGATAACGTTGAGCTCCTGCATCCCCAGGCCGATTCCCAGCGTCGGGATCCGCCGTTGCTGGACGAGCTTGCACAAGAGCCGGTCGGCAAGCTCTCGGCGCTCGGGAATCATGGTGACGGAGGGGTGCGGAGAAAGACCCATCTTGCGCGGGTCAAGATCATCGCCGCCGGTCAGCATCACGCCATCGAGCTTATCGAGGATCGGGTTGAGATCGCCTTCCCTCGTGAGGGGAGGGATCATGACCGGTAGCGCGTTGGCCGACAGCAGGCAATCGTAGTAGCCGCTGTGCATCAGGCTGTGAGGAATACGGCTCTTGGCGGAGGACCGAAAGTCGGTGTTGATGCCGATGAGGGGACGGTGATTCATGGTCGGCGTCCTTTCCGTGAATGAGTCTCAGCGAAATCCATTCGTTGATCGTCCTGAGCTTGCCCCACGACGGCGTTCGCGACGATCGCCGGCAGAGCACGAAACAGGCTTACGGGACGGAATTCCAGGTGCCGGCTCACCACTTCGTTCTCGTTGCAACGGAGGGTGAAAGGCGACGCGGTTTTCCTTGACGATTCCCCATCCGGGGGAAGACACGTCCGTCGTCACTCTTTGATTCGTGAATGGGCCTCCAAAAAACCAGGTCAGTTCCAGCGACCACCCCGGTGATTCATGGACAACCGAAGCGAGGAAAGTCTAGTCAGATCGCGTCTCGCAATTCAAGCAAAATCGCCAGGAATTCGCGGCTTTTTTTCTTTTTTTTGTAAGCGGCCATTTATGGGAAGCGCAGTTCTCGGATACCGAGAATCGGCGCTCGATTTCGTGTGTGGGCACGGATGAAGCGCAAGCCGAGGCAGGCCAGGATCGCTCTTTTGGGAACGTGACTGCCGGCTGGGCTTGCTTATGGGTGTTGGGCCGGCGGCGGCAGATAATCGTTCTTCAGGAAGCGTACCACCATCTCCAGGTCGATTCTCGACAGTTGTTCGGAACCGAACGCAGGCATCTTGTTGGGCTCTTCAAAGTAGCCGTAGAGATCAGGAGCGACGGGCTTGCGGATCATCCGCGAAAGCCACTGAGGCGAGCCCCAGGCAAAGAGGCCGGGCGCGTTGCGCGTTCCTCCCTCGGTGTAGCCCTCGATGGCGTGGCACTGGCCGCACTCTTTTTGGAACGGCTCGTTGCCCGGGTGATCAGAGACGCCGGGGCTGTTCTGCCATTCCTCCGGCGTCATATCGGCGCCGATCCTGGCAAACGAGGCCACGAAATCGGCGACGTCATCAAGCTGCTTCGGGCTCAACTTCGAGCTCTTTTTCCACTCGGCCATGCCCCCCTCCTTGGACATCTTGGAGACCTTTCCGAAGTAAGCCGGGTCGTCGGGTTTGGCAAGCAGGCCGCGAACCCAGGCTCGGGATCCGAAGTCCTTGAGGTCGCTGGCGGTCTGCTCGCCGGTGCCTCTGCCCTCGAAATAGTGGCAGCCCAGACATTTCTTCTCAAGCACGGCCTGACCATGGGTTAGCGGATCGAGCCGCATCAAGAAGCCGGAACCTTCCACGGGCACGCCATGATCGGGGCTGGCGGCAAGCTGAAGCGCTCTCTGGTTGGCGGCGTCGGCCTTCTTGCGGGCCTCGATGAATTGCGTATCAGAGGCATCGGCCTGAAGCGCCTCGACCGTCAAGTAGCCCGCACCGCCGATCAGACCGAAAACCAGCATGCAGCCCAGGAAATGGACGAGCCTGGAAGGAAGCACTCGGTCCAGGAGCGGCAAGAGGAAGAGCAAGAGCAAGACCGTGCCGGGTACAACGATCGAGCCGACCCATTCGAGTCGGCCGGGGAAGTGCTTGAGCATCTGAAACAAGAACAAGAAGAACCATTCGGGCCGCGCCGGGTAATCCGAGCTCGATGGGTCGGCCGGCGCATCGAGCGGCGGCTCTCCCTCGATCACCACCAAGGCCAGCATCACGCCGAAGACGAGGGTCAAGAAAACCATGTTCTTGAACGTCTGCGCCGGCCAGTAATTCTCGGCCGGCCTTCGTTCGGCGCCGGCCGGCGGCGTGAGGCCGTGCCGGCGGGCCAAGAGCACGTGCGCAGCCAGGCAGAGGAACATGAGCACGGGAAGAATCGCCACATGCAGACCATACAGCCGTGTGATCGTTTGATTGCCGTATTCCGTACCACCGACGACGATCGTCTTGGCGTACGGACCCAGCATGGGAAACCCGCCGATGATGTTCGTCATCACCTTGGTCGCCCAGAAACCCTTTTGATCCCAGGGGAGCTGATAACCCGTGTGACTGAAGCCCACCATCAAAACGAGGAGCGCCAGACCAAACCACCAGTTGACCTCACGCGGCTTGCGATAAGCACCGGCGATCACCACCTGAAGCAGATGGAAGACCAGAAGGATCATCACGGCCTGCGCTCCGAAATGGTGCAAGCCGCGGATGATCCAACCCATCCACATCACGTGATTGATGTAGTAGACGCTGCCCCAGGCGGTCGCCGACGACGGGCTGTACGCCGTCATCATGAGCATCCCGGTGAACGCTTGGATCAAGAAAACCGAGGCCAGCGCAGAGCCCAGCACGTAGCGCCAGCGGGCGCCGCCGGGAATCTCTTCGCCCGAGAGCGTTCTGAGCAAGGTTCCCGCCCCGGTGCGATCGTCGAGCCAGTCGGCAAGCTGCTTAAACAAGGGGGATCCTTTCCTCGGCCAGTGTACGGAAGCGCTCGAACTTCACGCGAACCTTGGGGTCAGGGTCGGACGTGAGCTCGACGTCGAGCGTGTCCATCGGTCGCGGGGGCACCTGGTTTTCGGGTTTGCCCTCAAAGCTGAAGGCGCTCGTGTGGCAGGGGCAAAGAAAGCGCTTGCCGTCCGCGGCGAGATTGATCGCACAGCCCAGGTGCGGGCATTCCGCCGTGAAGGCGATCACCTCGGCCCTCGAGCCCGCTGGCTGGCGAACCAGCCAGACCGAGCCCACCGGTTCGCTCGGGTACTTCACCCAGGCGTCGGTCTTGTCCTTGATGATTCCAAACGAACGGGGAACGCCCACGGAAAGCTGGCTCAAGGTCGTCAGCGTCTCAAACGCGTTTTCGCCCGCTGCGCTGTCTTGGCCTCTTCTTCGCAAGGGTGAAACCAAGAAGGCAATGGCCGGCACCGCGATCGCCAGCTTGATGAGGCCCCCCAGAAAATAGTTGCCGCGGCGGAAAAAGTCGCGTCGAGTCATTCAGTTAACTCCATGCGATGGCGAACTGCTCACCGGTCGAGGCGAAGATCGTCGATACTGGCTGAATCGCAGTCATTTCCGGCTCCCTCTCCCCTCGCGGGAGAGGGCTGGGGTGAGGGGGGCAGGGCTCGACCAATCGCCTTGTTTGCGGGGGAGACCAGGCCTCGTCACCCCTCTCCCTGCCCGCTCCCGCAAGGGGAGAGGGTGAAATCATACCCGCTGACCGTTGGGTTGCGGCTATCTCAACGCTGTTGGCATTAAGTCGGCCCCTGCCTCCGCGGCGGATCGCATCATCCTATGGTTGCGCCGAGCCCGGCTCGTGATCAAGAGCCTGGCGGACCGCCTCGAGCGCGCGGGCAACACTCACCTCCAGCGCATCGGGCAACGTCGCCCCTGCCGCGGCGCGGTGGCCTCCACCGCCCAAGGTCGCGGCCAGGCGGGCACAGTCGATTCCGTTCCGCGAGCGGAACGACACCTTCACTCCTCCCCTCGCTTGCTCGATGAAGAGCATGCCCACCTCGACCCCGCGCAGGCTGACGGTGAAATCGACCAGGTCTTCGGAATCCTGCGGAATGGCGCCGGTGCGCTCGAGATCCTGGCGTGATATCACCGCGTAAGCAACCTTGCCGCCCATGTCAACTTGCAGAGCGGAGAGCGTCTGGCCCATCAGCCGCAGCCGGCCGAGCGTGTTTCGTTCGAAGAGTCTCTGGTAAATCGCGGAGATCTCGGCCCCCGACTCGATCAGTTCGGCCACGGCGCGCAGGGTTCCGGGCCGGGTGTTCGTATGGCGAAACCAGCCCGTGTCCATGGCGATCGCCGTGAGCAGACCCGTCGCCACGTCGCGCGTGAGCTTGCCCCCAAGCGCCTGGATCGCCCGCATGACCAGTATCCCGGTCGCCTCTGCCGACGTATCCTTGAGGAACGTCGCACCCAGATCGTCCTGGCTGAGGTGATGGTCAATCACGACCCTGGGCCCCGGGAAACCCCGGATGTATTCGGCCATCTGGCCAAGCTGGTTCCAGGCCGAGAGATCGAGGATGATCGCCAGCTCCCGATCGGCCAGGTCGCCAGGTTGCACTTGTGTGCCGAAATGTTCGAAGAGTGTTCGCTCGGGGTCGAGAAAGTCGTATCGTGGCGGAGTCGGGCTGGCATTGACCACTCGCACGTCCTTGCCTTTCTGCCGCAAGAGCCCGACCATGCCAACCTCGGACCCCAGCGCGTCTCCGTCCGGCCTGACGTGCGTCGTCACCAGGAACCGGTCGTGAGTTTCGATCAGATCGGCCAGCGGAGTCCAGTTGACGCTCATCACGGGTCCAGGTTGGAAGAAAGCAGGGCCAAGGACACTGCCTTAGCCTAACGATCCTCACGGGAACCTCGCAATCCCCGGAATGACGTGGGACAGGATCGCCGTGCACCGGGCCTTGTAAGTCGAAAGTCGAAAGTCGAAAGGCTGAAGGCGAAAGGCTAAAGGCAGAGCGCGGAAGGCGGAACGATATCGCCGTGCGCCGGGCCGGGCGCGAACTATTGTAAGACCCCGTCTCAGCGATCGAATAAAGCAATCGCCCAGGCCGAAGAGTCCTCGAAACTGGACTGCGTCAGTTCGAGCACCAACAAAATCGCCCTCGACGCACTTCATCCTTCCGCACTTCGCCTTCCGCCTTTCGCCCTTCGCCTTCCGCCTTCCGCCTTGCGTGATGACCCGGTGGCTTTGTTTTGGCCGATTCACAATCCGATTCATCCTTCCGCCTTTCGCCTTCATCCTTCAGGAAGCACTCAGTACTCACCGTGGGTTAGTGAACAATCAGCGGAAATTGCTATGGCCGTTTCGGTGCACCTATACCCACTCGGTTCTGGGATGGCCCGGCCGAGCACCGATCTTGTCCGATCTCATGATGCTGCAACGTGTTGCCGAGCGAGCCGTCCCGCCCGGACGCTTTGAAGGCCCCGAAAAATGGCTAGAAGGCAGTTTTTGAGTTGTTTTTCGAGCATTTGTACACTAGTGGTT
>CAWFAF010000009.1:0-513351 GCA_963813575.1 uncultured Planctomycetaceae bacterium | reverse complement strand
GAGATGTTGATGGGCCTTCTGGGCTGGACTTCGCCCGTCCCGTTCTACCTCTCGCTGTCGCTTGCGGAATGTGCGTGTGGTCGTGTTGATTTACCACTTCATGCTGAACGTACAGGGCTCGTTGCTCCAGGCAAGCGAGCAGTGGATCCTGGAACGCGTCACCAATCGAGCGACATAGAACCCGAAGATCGGCGGAAAGTGCCGTGGCACTTTTCGAGATGGCTTCACGGGGTCACGGGGTCATCGGCTTCATGGGGTAAAGCTTCGTTTTTTGTTTCCGTTCGACCCGATCCGCGTGGGACTTGGTCACACAGAAAGGTTGAGAAGACCCGCCCTCAAGCTAAAAAACAAGAAACAAAGTCTGTCACCGCGAAGCCGCCTGTCACCGGGAAGCCGCCCTTGGGAGCGAGTGGGCTGCCGCTTGGCTTCGAAGTGAAGCCAATCCTCGGCCAACCGCTTCGCGAATCGCAGCCGGCTCAGCGCGGCTCGTCAGGACGCGAAGTGGATCGGTGAGACAGAACGTACCACCGGCGCCGGATCGATCCGACCGCCAGGGCAAGGATACCCCCAAGCCCGCCGACAAGCGCGGCCCACGATCGGGCCGATGATCAGCACTTTCACACCGGCTTCGAAGACGTTGACGATCGTGAAGGCGTGCAGATCGGTCCAGCCACTGCCAGGAAATCCGGCGAGAGCGTGTTCCTCTGCTCCAAGAGTGCGGCAGGGCCCAGAAGAGCTGCGAGAAACCGTAGGTGATGGCAAAGAGCATTCCC
This sequence comes from uncultured Planctomycetaceae bacterium, assembly GCA_963813575.1. Taxonomy (GTDB): domain Bacteria; phylum Planctomycetota; class Planctomycetia; order Isosphaerales; family Isosphaeraceae; genus Aquisphaera. Next base: position 512,578 of record CAWFAF010000009.1, on the reverse strand, counting down.
ACCATCGCGGCCCACGAGCCTGCCCACGAGCCCGCTCCCATAGCCCTTAGACGGCGGGTGGCGCGATAACCGGCAATACCCCAGATGAGGAACAGGCCAAGCATGAAGAGCCCGGTTGACATTGCCTCAGCGCGAGTGCGAGGCTACCGAAGTTCTCCACGGTGATGTGGACGGCTTCGAGCACACCGCTGAGCAGACCGGTCACGGCTGCGTCCCAGACGATCTCCAGGTTGGCGTCGCCTCGCGCAGCGGTGACCCAGAGACGACAAACGCCGTGCCGACGAGCATGACGGCCGCCGCGATCGTGGTCTGAAGCCCCCAGGGCATGCCGAGAACCTGAGGATCGAGGGCGACACGTCCTGCGATCATCACCAGGCCAAGTGAAACGCCCACCAGAAGCACGGTTCTGAGTACCCTTACTCTGTGCACGGAGTCGTACTTCCCCACGGGACTGCTTGCGCGTGCGCCTTGCACGAGTCGGTTCAATCGGGCCGGCCGTGATTCGCGACGATCGTCTGAATCAGAGGCAGGGATGCTGTGTTCGACAGCTAACGCACTTCCAGAACTCGCCTCTGAGCGACGTCCCGCCGGACGCGGTTGGGCTTGGCTATGATTACGCGGTCGATCTCCTCGCCGGCGTCGGTCCATGCGCGATAAGTCAGACGGTTCTGAACGTTGTCGATCTCGATCGTCTGGTAGGTCGGGGTGTGGGTGAACCCGAGCTCGATGTAGTCGCGGGGAACCTGGTCGTAGAACTTATCGCCTGAGACCGAGACCACGTAGATCGTTCCCTGGTCCGGGGCCGAGACGGGGCGGTCGTCCCGCATCGGGTAAGTCCGCAGGTAGGCGTGGTCGTGCCCCTGGAGAACCATGTTGACGTGATGCTTGTCGAGAATGGGCGCCCAGTGTTCTTTCAGCGTCGGGTTATCCCGGCTGGGATGAGACGGGTAGATCGGGTGATGGAACACAACGAATTTCCAGTCGGCTCGCGACCCGGCCAGGACCGCGTCCAGCCAGTCGGCCTGGCGTCGGGCCTCGCGTGGGCTTGAAACGGCCAGGGTGCTGTCGAGCACGGCGATGAGCGCGCCGCCGGTCTCGAAATGGTAGACGAGGCCGGGCTCGACTTGATCGGGACCGTTGCGCGGCAGGTGGAAGAACGCTTGGTACAGTCGCGGGCCGCGGTCGAGGTATTCGTGGTTGCCCACGCACGGCATGAGAGGAATCCGCTCGAAGATCTCTTCAGCCCGAAGGAAGAAGTGGTCCCAGTTGGTGCGTTCGTTGCCGCGGTCGACCAGATCGCCGGCCAGAACGATGAAATCGATCGCGGGGTGGCGCCGAAACGCCGCGGTCAGGCGCTGGCCCCATTCCTTGAGGCCGGTCTGCGGATCGCCCATATAAAGAAATTCGGTTCGGTCAGCCACGGGACGGCCCGTCTTGACGGCCCTCAAAGGCCCCCAGCCTTTGTCGGAGCCGTCTCCCAGCGAATAGAGGTACACCGTGTCGGGGCTGAGGCCATCGACTGTGACCTCATGGCGCCGGATCACGGGGTCGTTCAAGACGCTGGGCGATCGAACCAGTGCGGAATGTCCCCTGATGAGCCGCGCACCTTTCAGATCGGGCTGACTGTTCGGGCCGCTCTCGGCCGACTCGAATCGCGCGGGAATGATCCGGATGGCGGTTTGCTCGACGCTCGGCGCTGTCCTCCAGGTCCAGACCAGCTCATGGGCCGGGTCCGACCCAAACGCAATGGCCACCTGGTCGGGAACGGCTCCCGAGGGGACGTGTGTCTTCCAGACCCGGCCCGCCGCCAGCAGCGACGCATGCCGCCGGTCGTGGAACGGTTGAAGCATGAGGGTTCCCTCGAGCTCGCGAGGGATCGCCCGGAACGGCCGATGGACTTCACGCGCCGCGCTGACGTCGGGTCTCGTTGGCACGATGGACCAGCCACCGGCGTCCGGCTCGCGGAGCGTGATGTCCTCGGTTCGGAGCGGGGGCTGTCCATCCGCCGACCTCAGGAAAACAACGTAATGGGCTGGAGCAGATCGGTCCAAGCCATTGACGCCAAGGCCCACCCATCCCGGTGCGAAGGACCTACGAAAGAGTGACCATTGCGCATCGGCGTTCTCAAGCGAGAGACCCGTCGCAGCGAACCCTTGATCGCTGATCCAGAAGGGAATCGACGTCGTCGGAGCGGCGATCTCGACGACGATCGCCTTGCGGCAATGAAACCTGAGCAAGCCTCGCCCCAGCGCGTCTCGTTCGTCATGGGTGAGCATCGCCAGCAGGGCAGATCCGCGTCTGGCCAGAGCCGTGAGCTTCGCCTCGGAGACTGACTGACTCAGCCTGCGTCCCACGGTTTGTAGCGTCTGGGAGACGTCGGGCGGTAAGTCCGAGGCGCTGTTCGATTGACAGCCCGCGAGCAGCGCGGGGAGCAAGAACGAACCTAGCCAGGCTTTCCGCATGATCTCATCCCTGAGAATTCGCGTCATCCGGCGTCCCAGCCGGTCGCGCGGAACCGCCCTTTAGATAACCGATCCTGGCGATTTTGGTAATGCCGTTTTCTGCTCGCCAGCCGAATCCGAGTGTGCGAGCCAGGCTGATCCGAGCCGGTATCCGCTGATAAAGAGAGAACCGCGGCCCTCAATCGCAAAGCGATGACGACCGCGGTTCGGGGCTGCAATCAGGAGCATCGTTCGGGGGATCAGTTGGATTCCGGCGAACGAGCGACTTTCGCGAGTTGGTTGACCAGATTCGAGGCGTCGAGGGCACGCCTTGCGTCTGAGTATTTCGCCATCGGCGCGGAGACCGTCTCATCCTTGTAGATTCCCACGACCGTGAAGAGACCATTGAACTCGCCCATTTCGGCCCTCAGAAACAGACCCGACCGGATCAGCGATGCAAGGTTGTGCTGCCACAGTTGGGTTTCGGCCAATTTCGCAGTCATGGCGAGCCTCATTTCATTCGTTTCGTTTGGTATCGTCGCCCCTTGAAACAATTCAAGAATTCACGATCATCGTTCCATCGATCGGTGCGGCTCATGGCTCTGTTCCGGAGCCAGCCTATCTATAAATTCGATGTTCGAGCCGCAATGTTCTCCATGACTGATTATTCACGATTTCCCCGCATCCGTGTAGAGGAGCTTTGGAACAAGCCGGTTCGCGCAATCTCTGAAGGACTCGAGATGTTGCTCTCCATATTCAAAATGTAGCTCAGAATCGCCTCTCTCCAAGGGGAAATCAAGAATCTTTTCACCAACTCCATGTTCGGGCCAACATAGGGCACGATCTGCGTGCCGTACGTGGGGAAGCGGAACAACTTTGACATATAGCAAAACGCAGGCCGATTATGCAGAAAAAGAAAAGCGTCAGCGCCAACGCGCTCGGATCGACGACGTCCCGAGCCCCTTTTGTTCTCTCGCCAAGCGTGCATCGCCCGGCCAGCCCACCGTCGTGAAGGTGTCGCCGTCATGGTGACAAGTCCTTCATTGATAATACTTAAAAGAGGCTGTTGGTTGCAAATGAAAATCACGACGGATCGCGATTGGCAACCGGCGCCTCTGCAATTCCGCGGGCGAGGCTTGGGCCTTTCATGAATGTTGATCGCCATGCCGCGATCAACCGTGACAAAAGCTCAAACATCGAGCGTTTCTTCATTCTACTTGCAAAAGGACCAAGCAACGACTGCTCAACTTAGGGACGCAAGCTCGTCGGTTTAATTCCGGCTCGAGCCGGAGAAATAGGCCGAACCGCTCGCCGAATCCCGTGCCGCCGCGCCCGCGGCGTCATCGGCCAGGGCGAGCGCACCGTGGACGACCACCTCCTCGCCCAGGGCAGCGGCCACGATGTCGAAGGAGCCTCGAAACGGCGGAAACACGTCGGCGTCGACAAGCTCGCGGAGCGGCCTGAACCAGTGGGTTTCTCCGATCAACGAGACACCCCCGCCCAGGATGATTCTGCGGGCGCCAGGAGCGCGACGGCCTGCCGCAAGGCAAAGGCCAGCGCCCGCCGCGCCCGGTCGAGGACGGCCTCTGCCTGGGCGTCTCCTTCGATGGCGGCCAGGGCGACACGCTCGGCGGTGATCGAGGCAGGGTCACCGCCTGCGCTCGTGAGCACGATCCAGTCAGTCCGGCCCGTCTTTTTCTGTTCGAGAGCGAGCACGCGGGCCGCGCCGGCGATTCCCCATCCCGACGAGATCTCTTCGAGCTGCACCATCCGCGGACCCGCCGCCGCTCGATCGAGCACTTCCAGATGCCCGATCTCCAGAGCACCCATGCCGGCGCCCCGGTAAATCTGGCCGTCCACGATCAGGGCACCGCCGATGCCGCTGCCGATCGTCAGATAGAGCAATGGGGAACAACCGACGCCCGCCCCCAGGCGAGCTTCCGCCAGTCCGGCCGTGTCGGCATCGTTCGCGATCGCGACGGCTGAGACTCCAAGATGATCCTTGATCCAGCCGGCGAGCGGGAAGTCGGTCCAGCCGCTGACCTGAAAGGAATTCAGCGTCCGACCACGGGCTGTGTCGACGGGTCCGCCAAATCCGACTCCCACACCCCGCACGTCAGAGGCCGACAGCGAGTTCTTGTCGAGCAGGAATCGGAACGTCCGCTTGATCTGGTCAAGAATGGCCGCCGCGCCGTCCGAGGGCTCGACGCTGCGCCGCTCCAGGACTTGTAAGCCGGCGTCGCGGCGGCCCAATCCGAGCTGAAGCTTGGTACCGCCGATCTCGATGCCCAGTAACCAGCCTTCAGCCATGACTTCAATGAGCCTTCGCGCCGCTGGTGGCAGGCAACCTTCGCGGAGAACCTTCGATGCAGGTCGTCGATGATCCAGTGAAAAACAACCTGGTGAATCGACTCGACGATTCCCATATCGTCGATAGCCACATGCAAGTCGTGATGGGCCATGGCCTTGAGCTTTCCGCCCGAGAAGCCCGAGAAGCCAACTGTTGTGAGCCCATGACGATTGGCCCAATCGACGGCTTTCAAGATATTAGGGCTGTTTCCCGATCCGGAGATGGCGAGCAAGAGATCGCCCGGGGAAGCAAGGTTTTTCAGTTGCTCGACGAACACCCGGTCGTATCCTTCATCATTGGCCCAGGCCATGATTCCCGCGGTGTTATCCGTCAGGCTCAAGACTTTGAGCCGCTTCTGGTTCTCAAAATCGCACAAGGTGCACTTGGCGAGATCTTCGCAGAGGTGCGATGCGTTGGCGCCTGATCCGCCATTGCCGATGATGAAGACGAATCGCCCGGAATCGTAGGCTCGCTCGATCAAGCCGCTTACGTCTTCCACCTGGGTGATGTCAAGCCGCTTGATTTCCTGGCAAACGCGAGAAAGATAAGCTTCCGCAGACAAGGTTGTTCCGAGCATTCTGGTTCCCTCACAGGCCTCAAAATCGAGCATGACCGAGTTCCAACCGGCCCTCGCATCATACAACCGCCGGCCGCCGAGCGTAAAGCGCTCGCGCACGAGTCGGTCGACCGCGAGTTAGATCATGACTGTGTGCCTCGGGGTGGTGATGAACCTGCTGCTCGATCTGGGAGCCTGGTGGATCGCCGGCTGTTTGTTCTTCCAGACGCGAAGGCTTGACCGGGTGCTGGCGAGTGCCACTCTCGCGGTTGGCTGGTCCATTCTGGGGCAAGAGGTGCTGGGTCCTTGGGGTTGGCTATCGACCGAGCCGCTCCAGGTCTGGTCGAGCGTCTTGTTCTTGATAGGCCTGCTGTGCCGATTCCTCCGGCCGATTTCCCGCGAGCAATCGGTGCCCGCGGACAGGCCGCCTGAACGCGAGCGCTGGCGTACCGAGGCCCTTACCTCGCTGACGCTTGTGCTCTGGACGGCAAGCTTCCTGGGGATGCAGTCACTTTTGATGCCCGTCAAAGTTGTCAGCGATGGGCCCATTTATCATCTTTATTTCGCGGCTCGGTGGTGGAAGGCGGCCCGCTTGTTCCTGGTGCCGGTCCCCTTTGGCGAGAACGCCGCGACTTACTTCCCGGCCAATGGCGACCTCTGGTTCACCTGGCTCATGGTGACGTGGGGCGGCGACCGACTTGCCAAGGTCGGCCAGGCGCCCTTCTTATTCCTCGCCGCCCTGGCGGCGTACGGCCTGGGGCGGAAGGCGGGCGCAAGCCGAAACTCCAGTCTCATCGCGGCTTGCGTGTTTGTCACCTCGACCGCCTTCTTGATCTTCAGCTTCGAGGCCAATGTCGACACCATCTTCGTCGCTTGCTATCTGACGGCCGCCTATTTCATTGTTCGGTTCGCTCATCATGAATCGGGTAAGTCTTCATTAGTCCTGGCAGGTCTGGCGGCGGGTCTCTCGCTGGGTACCAAGCCAGTCGGCGTCGTCTTCCTTCCAGCCCTCTTTCTCTTCGCCGTGGGCGCAATCTGGACCCGCTTGCGCTCGGCAAAGGAGACCGTCGCCGCGGCCGCGCTGATGCTGTCGTGCTCGCTGGTGACCTCGGGTTTCTGGTTCGGGCGCAACGTCTTGCTCACCGGCAATCCGCTTTATCCGTTACACGTGGAGATGCTGGGCAGGACGATCCTGCGCGGGTGGTATGACAGCCAGGCGATGCGGTTTAGCCCCTATTATCTGCCCCTGTCCGACTGGCGGGCGCTTGTGAACACACTGCTGGCTGTCGTTGATCCCCGCCTGGCACCCTTGTGGGTCGCCGCCCTGGCCGGTGGCTGGAGTCTTGGCGGCAGGGGACGATTGCCGCGGGGGCACGACCGTCTGACCTGGGCACTGGCGCTCCTGGCCATCTTGAACATCGCTCTCTTCTGGATCTGCATTCCCTACCGCACCCAGCAGCGGTTCATGCTCCAGGCGCTTGGGCTCGGCGTGGCCCCGCTGGCCCGGCTGCTCGATCGAGCGCGAATCCTGTCGCTCCTGGCAGGACTTCTGCTGGGTCTACACGTGATGACACCGCAGGCCTGGCCAATCGCCTGGGGAGAAGCCCCCATCCCTTGGGACCTCAGCTCCACGATCCCCAACGCCGTGGGCGCTCCCTTGCCCGTGCTGGCACGGTTGGAACGCGTGCTTCAATCGCGATCTGCTTCAGTCGCGTTTTCGAGCCTGGCCTGGCTACTGGCCGCTGGCGGCTGCGCGGGCGTGACCGTCTGGGGCTGGAGCCGTGCCGGCGCTCGCTCTCGCCGAGCGCTCAGGAACAAGGCGATCGCGGCCGTTGGTCTGCTCGGCCTCTTGATCCTGTGCGCGATCGACACCGGCGTCCCGGGAACCGACTCGCGATTGCTCTTCTACCCGGCGTTTCGAGACTTCTATTCCGGCTGGTTGAACCTGGAAGCACGCTCGGGACCCTCGGGCTCGCGTGTGGCCTACGCGGGTACGAACATTCCTTATTTTCTCTTTGGCAGCGGCCTGCGCAACGAGGTTCGGTACATCAACGTCGATCGACACCGCGACTGGCTCCTGCACGATTACCACCAGGCCGCCGTCAGCGAAGGCCAACCCACCTGGCCCAACTCGAGACCAGGGTGGGATCGCATGCACCCCGATTTCAGCGCCTGGCTCGCCAACCTCGAAGCCGAGAGAATTCAGTTCCTGGTCGTCACGCACGTGAATCCGGGCGAGGGGCCGCACAATGTTGCGGATGCCGAAGGCTTTCCTCTTGAACGGCGCTGGGCAGACTCGCATCCGGAGTTCTTCGAGCTGCTCTACGGGCCGAACGAACACGACAAGCTGTTTCGGTTGTATCGATTCCGGCCCCGGTGATCGCACCAATTGATTGGGTGGCTTTCACTTACGATAAAATCTCCAAAAATCGCACGGATTGGCGCGCCGCGCGGCACTCATATTCAAGGGGGATGCGCTCACCTGTGTTTCATGCCTCCCAGGCTGGTCCATCGCTTGATTTCTGGAGGCTCGAAACATGCGGCTGACGCTAAGAACTTTGCTCGCCTGGCTTGACGACACATTACCGGCAACGCAGGTCAGGGACATTGGTAAACAGGTGGCGGAGAGTCCTTTCGCCCAGGAGCTGGTCGATCGCATCCATCGTGTGACTCGCCAGCGGCGGTTCACGGTCCCGCCCAAGACGGGGCCCGAGGCCACCGATCCCAACGTGGTGGCCGGCTACGTTGATAACGACCTCGAGCCGGACCAGGTCGCCGAATATGAGAAAATATGCCTGACCTCGGACGTGAATCTGGCCGAGGCTGCCAGCGTGCATCAGATCCTTAGCCTGCTTGGGCAGAAAGTCGTTGTCCCCCCCGAGGCGAAAGCCCGAATGTATCAGCTTGTGAAAGGACGTGAGACCGTCTCATCGCGCAGGGCCGATGGAGCCAAGCCGCGCGCTCCCGAGCCGGTCACAAGGCCGATCCAGCCGTGGGTCGCTCCCGAGCCTCCACGGCGGCACTGGCTGGAACGCTTCGGTCCTGTTGCCGCTTGCCTCGCGCTCATTGCCGTCTTGAGCTGGTCGGCGTATGAGAGCATGACCCCGTCAAAGACAGACGTTCCGGCTGGCTTGCCGGCCAACGGGTCAATGGCCCGAGTCGATGCGAACCAGCCTGCTGCCCCAGGCACCGCGACAACCGATGCCGACACATCGGATCAGGCGGCACGAACCGCGGGCGACCTGAGCGGGCCGGAACACGCCACCGAAGGAGCGGCCGCGCACAAATCCGGGCTGGCTCCCGCGGGTGATGGGGCGCAGGGGGCCCTTGCCGCCGCCGACACGAATGCCGGCAAATCGGAGACAGAGCCGAACAAGCCGAAGGCTGAGCCTGCGACCAAGCCTCCGGCGCGGCAGGTGCCCACGGGCTCGGTGGGGGTGGTCGAGAAGGCAGACGGCGTCCTGCTTCGGTTCAGCAACGACAAGCGAGAATGGGAGCGAATCGGCGAGGGGACGCCTCTTGGCACGTCGGACGTATTGCTCTGCCTGGCTCCATTCCAGGCCCGGATCATTGTCGGCAAGACGCCCATCACGCTGCTCGGAGAAACTCTGGTTCGTTTGACCGCCAAGAAGGCGACTGACGACGCGGCCTTCGAGTTGCAGACTGGCCGCGCCCGGATCGAAAACCCGACAGCGCCGGCACGGCTCAAGATCGACTTCGCGGGCCATACCGTGGACATTCAGCGTGCTTCTCCTGGCGCGCTGGCAGTCGATCGGCAGAGCCAATGGCGGTATGCCCAGCCAGCCAGCCAGCCCCCCGCCCTTGCCATTCATGCGGCCGATGGAGAGCAGACGATCACGTTTGACCAGGCCAAGGAAACCCTGGTTGCGCCTGGCACTGTCGTGGCCGACGTTGGTGGCAAGCTCAGTGCTCGCACCGAAAAAACGGTTCCCAAGTGGCTCACCGAAACCGAGCTCAGCCTCAAGGACCAGAAGATCGGCGAGCAGTTCCTCAAGCAATTCTCAGCTGGCCGTCCCGTACTGGCCGACATCGTGGCTGCGACCGAGGACGATTCTCCGGTTACCAAGAAGCTGGCGATTTATGCCGTCAAGGCCCTGGGCGACCTGTCGCTTCTGACCCCGATCCTGTCCCGCGCGAACGACGCCAGCGCCCGCCAGAGCACGATCGTGGCCCTGCGCGATTATCTGGCGCAAGGTCCGCAGGCCCAGCGCAAGCTCAGGGAACAGTTGGAGGAAGAATTCGGTGAAAAGACCGGCCAGGTCATCGAGAAGCTGCTCATCGGCGTCCCGAAGGAAGAGGCCTCCAAGAGCGAAGCACTCGTCGATTTCCTCTCGCCACGCAACGGCTCTCTGGCCGTTCGCGAGCTGGCACTGGACGATCTGAGGACCGTGACAGGGCGCGATGACTTCGCCTACGATCCGGAACATCCCGACGAAAAGAGTTACAACGCCTTGAAGAGTGCGCTCAAGGAAGCCGACACCAAGGCGGCTCCGAAACGGAAAACCGCTCGCTAGCGCGACTTTCAGAGGCCACTGCGCAGACAACTTCGCGAGATTGCGCTGCATCCTCTAGGCCGCGATTCGAGCCTCGTGGGCCAGGGAAGCCGCTGACCGTGACTCGACAAAGCTCTGCCAGGGCGAGGCATTCCCGTTCAAGAACGCAGCCAGCTACGGTGCCGGGCCTCATTCCATTCTTGGAAAGCAGCGCTCCCAGATGGTATGATTCATCACCGTTCGACACGGAGCTTTCGCCCATCTTGCGCAGGTTTACGCTTCCGTCGCGTCGGGCACATCGAAGAGGCATGCATCTTGAGTCGCCATGCGTGGTTCATCACCGGACTGGGAGCGCTGCTCCTTTCTCACGGCATGGGCCGGGGCCTCCTTGCGGAGCCGCCCTCGTCCCAGAAACCGCGGGAAGAAGGCCAGGCCAAGGCTTCCGTTCTCGATTGGCCCGACCAGGTGATTATTCTGAACAACGCCGCCGACGTCGGCGAGTTCTGGAAGAAACTCGAGCGGCCCGACCTGATCCTCATGAAGCCGAATGCGTCGGGCCAACTTCGCAGGCCCATCAATCCGGCGGCGAGCAAGCCCCCGGCCATGCCGGCCGTGACAGACTCGGTGAAGATCCGTGGCCGCGTCGAACACGCACTGGCCGAGCTCGTACTCGACGTTGAGATCAGCCTGCTCGAGCCGGGCCCGGCGTGGGTTACCCTCGGTCTCGACCGTCAAATTCTCACTTCGGCGCGAGAGGGAGATCGCGAGCTCGAGTTGCAAATGACCCCTCAGGGCTCATGGGAAGTGCGGCTCGAGGGAGAGCGCCGGCATTTTCTGAAAGTGGAGTTCAAGGTTGCGGTCAAGACAACTCCAGAACGCAAGCGGATTCAGCTCGCCATCCCGCAAGCCCCATCGACGTTCATCGATCTTCAGGTTGCCGAGCCGGTGACGGAGGCGACGCTGGGGTCGGGAGAACCGATCGGCAAAGAGCCGCTCGCCGTGGGCAAGGGAGCTCGTTTGAGCGCCCATATCTCACCGCGGCCCCAGTTGACAGTCGAGTGGAGTGACGGGGCGAGTTCCGGCGCCGGGGCGGCGCCGTTACTGGCGGTCTCTGGCGAGGTGGCCATTGACGCCGATTCCGAGACGATCACCACGCGCTCATCGTTCGTGGTCCGGTGCGTCAGGGGGCTGCCCCATAGCCTTGAGTTTCGGCTCGACGACCGCGACGTCGTTTCCAAGTTGCAGCTCGACGACGAGTTCCTGCCCGCCACGATCGAGCGCAACGTGCTGATGATTCCACTGAGCGAACCCATGCGGCCGGGCACGACCCGGAACCTCGTCATGGAGACTCGACGGACGCTGCCTGCCGGGTCGGCCGGAACCTATTCGTTCACAGGATTCCCGCTGATCCACGCCAAGGAACAATCGGGGGCGATCGGCATTACCCAGTCGGCCAACTTCTGGGTGAGTGTCACGGCTGCCCGTGGCCTGCGCCGCATCGACCCACGAGAATTGCCTCCGAAGCTCACGCCCGCCCCGGCACGAGCATCGCCTTCCAATTTCTCGATCAGCCTTTCGCCCTCGATCTGAACATTGAAAAGTCTCCGCCGCTTTTTCGGTCCGAGGCCGACGCCCGATTGACCATCGATTCGGACGTCGTCCGCAACGACACGAAGCTCGACATCCAGCTCGTGTACGGTCGTCTTGACGAGATCGAGGTCGAAACCCGCCCCGAGCTTCGGCTCGTGTCGGTCGGGCCAGCCGAGTTCGTCAATTCGGCGACCCCGGCTCGAGCCCCGGCCCGCGCGGACAAGGTTGACGGGTCCGCTCCCCCGGCACGAGTTTGGAAGATCAATCTCACTCCCCTTGCTCGAGATCAGAAAGCGTTCTCGCTGCGATTGCAAGGAGAGCAGCGGATCGGCCGCGAGCCGAAGCTGCAGATCGGACTTTTCAGCACGCGAGGGAGCGTCGCCGCCAGGACAACTGCGTATATCTTCGCCCCACCCGACCTCAGCTACGAGGTCACCGAGGAGGCGAATCTGCCTGGCCGGCAGGTGAACTCTCTCTTTCGACTTGATCGACCCGAGGAACGGACCGGAGCCAACCCGGAGCCGAGTGACGCTGTGCCGATCCTCTTGCTCAGGAGCAACCAGAATCCCGCGTCCGTTACTGGCCGCTTGATCCGCCACCCGCTCTCGATCTCGCGGGACACCGTGATCTCGGCTCGCGTTTCTCGCGACGAGATCGACGTGCGACAGGAAACCAACCTCCACGTGCACCATGGGTCGGTCAGCGCGCTGGACGTTCAGGTTCCATTGTCCGGCGCCGATTCATGGGACGTTCAAGGTCCGGGAACCGTTCGGCGCGAGGAGCTCGGCCGCGGCGGCGGAGAGAGGCGATTCCGGCTCTCGTTCGAACCGCCTGTTACTGGTAATGCTTTGTTGACGTTTCGATATAAAATGCCTCTTGATCCGGCTCTCGCGGGGCCGGAGGTCAAACGTGAAATCAAACCGATTGTTGTGGTCGGCTGCGCGTCCGGTTCGATGACGGTGGATCTGGGCTGCGAGCCGGACGTCGAGGTGGCCGCCCTGGACCCGGCCTGGATCGCTCTTCGCCGTGATCCGCAAGGCAAGGCCGCGGACGGATCTCTCCGCCGTTACCAGTTGAAGGCCGGGACGCAGCCTGAAGAGGGGTTTTCGTTCTCGATCAGGCGACTCGATCAGGCGCCCATGCCGCCCTTGGTGGCGCCCCGGGCGCTCTTGCGCACGGTGATTGGTCCGGGCGACGAGACTCGGACTCAAGCCTGGTACTGGATCGAGTCTCACCCGCCCCATGTCTCGTTCGGCCTGCCCGCCCAGGCTTCATGGGTGCTCTGCCGGATTGACGGCAGGCCCGTCATTCCACTCCGGGCAGACGCGTCGGGATCGAGCTATCGGCTTAACCTCCCTTCGGAATCACCATCCAGCGCCGTTCTGGTCGAGCTCGAGTACAAACAGTCCGGAGCCCAGGCACGGCGCATCTGCTCGCCGCCGGACCTGCTGGAGGGAGCCGTCGTGCTCCAAACGCTCTGGGAAGTGCGCATTCCCTGGAACCTGGGGCTCATCGGTACGCCTCGGGATTGGGTCGATGAAAACGAGTGGTATTGGGACGTTTATGTATGGAAACGGAGGCCATGGGCTTCCGCTGCCGGGCTGGCGGGCTGGGTGCAGGGCACGGAGGCGCATGCGGGCGTGCTGTCGCTTGGCGACGAGCAAGACGATTCGCACTCTTACCTGTTCGGTCGCGCTGAGGCACCGGTTCCCATGGAAGTCTGGATTCTACCCCGCGCCGTCATCGTCGGCTCTTGCTCGGGGTTCGTGCTCCTTTTCAGTTTTTTCTTGATGTTTTCCCGTGTCCGGTTCGGGGTTATCTGGGTGTTAACTGCCGTCCTCTGCCTGCTGGCTGCGATGCTTGCTCACCCCAGCGCCATCGTCCTTTTTCTCCAGTCAGCGTCGACGGGCCTCGTGCTGGCTTTGCTTGGCGTTCTGATCCAGCGCGTGCTCGAGCGGGCGAAGTGGCGCGGCGCAGCGGTCTCGAGGACCGCCGCCGCCGGCCCGGCTGGATCGGCACTTCCGCGCGGGGCCGCGGCGGACGTGGGCTCGGATGATTCGACGGCCGTTCGCGTGCGCTTCTCGTCGACGCTCGAACACGCGCCGTTGCCGCTGTCGAGAGCACCCGAGCAGTCCTCGGCCGGGCGATCGGCGATCGAGCCATCAGGATGACCGTTCGACCGCTGTCCCGGCGGCTAGCGAATCAGGCGGCAGGCGGCGTGACAATCAGTCGAGAGTTAATCATATCGATGCATGAGCTTTTCGATACTTCACCTCGCGCCTGCTGTCGTGTACGGAGGCTGACCGGCCCTCGCGCCTATCTTGTGGCGCTGGGGCTTCTCTGGCTCGCGGTCCCGTGCGCGGCCGAACCGCCCCGGATTGTGGTCGTGCGACTGCCGTCGGCGCAGGTCGTGAGCTGGTTTCCGCCAGGCACGGAGCTGCGCATGTTCGCGCCCGAAAAGCTCGACGAGCTGGTGGATTCGGCCCGACGCGTGACGGCGCATCAGGGCACGACCCTACCGCCTCGATTGATCCGGGCCCACCATCAGGCGCGGTGGGATGCCGGTGTGCTCATTGGCCGATCGGAGCTCATGGTGCAGACCTCGGCATCCGGCGGCGGCTCGTCGATAGTGGCGCTTGATCCGTGGACGCCGGCCATCCTATCGTCTGAGCCGAAACAGGCGCTCGCAGGCGCGCTGGAATCGGGCACGGCGGCCCTGGTTCTCGATCGGGCCTCTGCACCGGAGAGTTCGACCGTCACTCTCGAGTGGACGCTGCGCCTCTACCCGATACGCGGGGAAGGCGGTTCAAGCTGAGCCTTCCCGGCGATGACGCATCAGTGCTGACGCTCGACTTGCCGCCGGAGTTGACGCCGGTCGGGCCCCGGGGAGATCGGCTCGGGCCTGTGACCTCGTCGTGCGCTGGGATGCGAGGGTGGGCGTTTCACGGGCGGCCGGGCCAGGTTGATCTCCAGCTTACCGACGCGCCACCCGCGCCCGGTGCGCCAGCTTCGCAAGACTCGCTCCTGATCTGGGTCAGCGGCCCCACTCGCATCGATCTGGGTGCGCCAGACCACCGAGGTGGCAAGCTCGCAAACTGGGTCACCGACTGGTCGGTGCAGGTCGATCCCCGCGGGGCCCTACAGTTTGGGGCCGAGCTCGATCCCGAGCTCGAGCTGGTCGCGGTTTCGGGCCCGAACGTGAAGGAGTATCAGGCTCAAAGGCAAGGCTCGCGCACCCTGGTCAAGGTTTCACTCTCCGGCGAGCCTGGTCCTGCCGCCCAGGTCCGGTTCGAGGCCCATGCCCACGTGCCGCTTGAGGGACCCTGGTCGGTGCCCGCCATCCGTCCCCTTGATGCGATCTGGACCGGTGGAACCACGACGGTGATTCTCGATGAGAGCCACGTGGTAGAAGAATGCCGTGAGCGTTCGGGCCGGCAGGTGCCCGCGCCGCCGGCCTGGCGACGGACCCGACTGCTCTGGTGTTCGAGGCCAGGTCACCTGGATCGGTCGCGGATCTGGTCATCGGCAAACCACGGGACGAGAAGTCTTGCCTGGTTCGGGGGCGTCTGCTCGTCGGTAAGTCGGCGCCTCAACTGGAGTGCCGCATCATGGGACTGGGGGGTCGGGGCTCGAGGTCAGAGTTGTCGATCGATATGCCTCCCACCTGGGTTGCCGATCGGTTGCAATGGAGCGGGGTGGATGAGCCCGTGGCCTGGCACTCGAGAATCGGGACGATGGCGGCGCCACGCTGCGCATTCTTCTCACCCGCACCGACAAGTCTCCGCGCATCCGCACGCTGATCGTGGGCGCGACTTCTTCCGTGCCGGCTGGCCGCGGGCCGCTCGTCCTTCCTCGGGTCCGGCCATCGGGCGTCACCGTCAGTGACGAGATCTGGGTGGCCATGGTTGATAAGGCCGTCGCCCTGACGCCGGCCTCGGCACGTGGCCTGGCATGGGTTGATCCGGCCCAAGTGGAAGACCTGGTTCCACCAAGGACTCCTTTCGGCACGGGTCTCAGGACCGCGCTCGCCTGGAGATGGAATTCAAAATCCGGTGCAGCGACCGTCAACCGCGTGTGGGCCGAGCCGGAGCCCACCGCCGAGATCGAGTCGACCGCGAGAATCGACCAGAGCGGCCAGAGCCTGTCACTGGATGGGCAGATCATCATCAAGTCGGAAAACGAACCCGGCACAATCTTGCCGGTCTGGATCAGTGATTCCGCGGCTGACCCACACCTCTGGTCGTTTCAGCTTGAGAACGACGGCCACGAGCTTATCAAGAACTCGTTGAGCCCGGCAGCACGTGCTCGATACGGATTTCCCCAGGACGGAACAGCCTGGGAAATACCTCTCGATTCCTTCCGGCCTGGCCAGTACCAAGTTGGTTTCAAAGCACAACTTCCCTGGAAAGGGAGCGGGGCGATCCCGATCGTGCTGACGCCCAAGCAAAGCATGCCGCGCGGCATAGTGCTCGTCGAAACTCCACAGCGGATGCTATCTCGGGCCGAGGCTTCAGGGCTCTTGCGAATCGATGTGGAAACGGCCGCCCGGCTGTCCGTCCTTGGCGAGCCTGCTACCCGCCGCGACGCCGTCGTCGGAGCGGATCGACATTCCTACTTATTTGCCCATGCGTTTACCTATACCGGTCCAGGGAGGCTCGGCGTCAGTACCGAGGAGCTGACCGCCGGAGATAAGGGCGGGGTCGTTCGAGAGGCCTGCTTGACGAGTGTTCTTTATCCCCAGGGACCCCAGTTGAACCGTCTGCGGCTGCTGGTAAGCACCGAGCACCGGACCGATCTTGGCTTCACGCTTCCCGCCGGTGTGTCACTGGTACGCGTTCGGCTTGAGGGAGTTGACGTGGTTCCGGTACGGCAGTCGGGACGGATGATGATCGGACTGCCGCCGGGTCAGAGCCAGAAGCGAGTGACCCTTGACCTCGATTATGAACTGGTGGAGAAGCAACCTCAGACCGCTCACCACCTGGAACCCGTCTTGCCCGTGTTCGACATTCCTTGCCTTTCGTTCTGCTGGGAGGTGATCGCTCCGCCTTCGTGGCGGCCCACCTACCATGGCGGAGGGCTCCTCGCCAATGATTACAAACCTCGCTCGACCTGGCCCCTTGGCCCACTGGGATTGGGCGACACCGCTTGGCCGGGCGGGCAACTCAGCCACGCTCCCAGCCAGGAGACCCTGCGCCGACTTGACAAGGAGCTAAGCGCCACCAGCCTGGGTGACTTGACCTTCGCCGAATGTTTCACCAGGTGGGATTCGGGGCAGCCACCGCTGATCGTTGACCGTCTGGCGATGAGCGACTCGGGCTGCGGGCCCATGAGCCGCTGCCTTCCCGTTCGTGGGGGAGCGGAGGGGCAGGGAGACTTGCGGCGAACCCTGGAGCAGTACGGCCTCGCGCTGGTCGCTGTTGAGACCGCTCTGGTGGTCACATCTCGAAGCGAAGCCGCACGGCCGGGCGCGGCCCAGGGCTGGGAGCTGCCGGTCGGCGAGGCCGTTCTCTGGGGTGCTGATAGATCCGATCGATTTCAAAGCGTGCCGCGGTGGCGGGGTGAGGCGACGCCGAAACTCGCCTCGCGGGGCGAATCCGCCGGCTGGCCGCGGCGGGTGCCCGGCCGGCTGACATGGAGATTCACCGCCGACTCTTGGCCCGATAGGGCGGCGGCCATCGGCTTCACCGATGAGCGGTCCGACCTTTTCTGGGGATGGATTGTCGCCGCCCTTGTTGTTTTTGGCCTGGGCTGGTGGCCGCGCCAGCAGGGCCTCGGGACAATCATACTGCCGATCGCCGTTTCGCTCGTCCCGGCGCTGTTCCACGTCTGTTTTCCGGAGCATTTGGTCAGCGTGAGCGCCGGGGTCTTCGCCGGCGGGATCACCGCGCTACTGTTCAGGCTTGGCAGCGGCATTGCGTGGCCACTCGGTCTCGACCGCAGCCGCGAACGATCGGCCTTCAAGGCCGCCGCCGCACGCGGCGGCAGGGCTGTGGGGTCGGGGTTGCGAGCCTCTTTGATTCTGTTTGCCATTGTCCTGGCGCGGCAGGCGCAGGCCTGGGTCCCAAGCGATCAAGAACCGCCTATTCCCGTCCTTCTGCCCTACGATGGCGTGTATGTCCCGGGACAGAATCCAAGGCACGTGCTCTTGCGTCAGAGCGATTACGACCGGCTCAAGAAACTCTCGGAACCGGAGCCCCAGCAGCCTGCCGGAGCCGTCTTGCTGACGGCCGCGGCTCATCGGATCACCTGGCCGGGCGATCACGAGGCGGTTCTCCAGAGCGATCTTGAGCTTCGCGCTCTGGGAACGACAGCCGCGGTCTGGAGGGTTCCCATCACGGGAATCCATGAGATCTCGGCCACACTCGACAGTCGTCCCGCGCCGGTGGTGATCGAACAAGACGGGCAACACGCGGCCATTCGGATTCCCGGTCCGGGCCGCTTTCGAATTCGGTTCCGCGGGTCGAAAACCGCGATCAAGGATGGGACCAGTGCATCTGTCGATTTTCCCATCAATCCCATGCCCTCGGCCAGCCTGGTCGTCGACCGCCCTCCGCGTCCCATTCGACTTCTGAGCGGCCGGGGAGGCTCTCGCACACAGGCCGATCAATCGATCGCCACCGAGCTCGGCCCCACCGACCGGATTGAGCTACGCTGGGGAGATCCCGAGCTT
Source organism: uncultured Planctomycetaceae bacterium (assembly GCA_963813575.1). Classification (GTDB taxonomy): domain Bacteria; phylum Planctomycetota; class Planctomycetia; order Isosphaerales; family Isosphaeraceae; genus Aquisphaera. Next base: position 494,457 of record CAWFAF010000009.1, on the reverse strand, counting down.
TCGCCCGCGGCGCCGAGTGGAACGATCGAGAGCGTGTTGCTCTGGGATATCGAACCGGCCGGAGATCGCCTGCGCGGCCGATTTACTTACCACGGGCAACGTCGGCTGCCGGCGCTCTCCTTTCGCGTCAACCCGGGGCTCATTCCTCGCGAGATCAACATCCCCGGCATGGTAAGCGCCTCATGGACCGGCAGCAAAGAGAAGCCGCTCTTGACCGCGTGGATGGACCCCCCGCTTCAGGACGGCGCGACGATCACCCTCGACGTCTGGCGGCCGGCAGCCAGTCACCCGGCAGTTCCCCCCGCGAACATCACCGCCAGCAGCATCGAGGACGAGCAGTCGCCGCGGCGGCTGCCCCTGGTCGAGCCCATCGGCATCGAACGGTACACGGGTTTGCTCGGCGTGCGCAGACCTGGCCACTGGACGGGCCGGCTGGACAGCGTGCCGGGCGTGGAACCTCAAAGCGACGAGAGCTTCGTCAAGAGCTGGGGACCGTTGCCCGACGAGATGCTCACGCTTTCGGGCACCACCAGGGTCACCACCGCCAACCCGCCGATCTTTCGGACCGGGCCGCCACCGACTCGGATCAAGATCAGACCGGTCATGCAGCTCCGCTTCGAGGCCGGGCGGATCGATCTCCACTACGACGCCGAACTCACGGAGCTGTCGGGTTCGCTCGTTGAACTGGCCGTGGAGATCCCTCGAGACCTGGTCATCCTCGGTATCGATTCCGACAGTCTCACAACCTGGAATCGACCCGACCCCGGCAAGCTCGTACTCCGCTACGATCGCTCGTTCGCAAGGTCAAAACGGCGGCTGATCATCACGGGTTGGCTGCCCGTGGTCGAAGACCCGCTCAAGGTGGGCCCTCAGCGCCTGCGTGTGCCCACGCCCTGGCTGAAAGTGCCCGGAACCGAAAGCTTCCCCGGGCTCCTGATCGTCTCTTCGACCTCCAAGGTCGAAGCCGTCGATGCGTCTGGTCTCATCCCTGAAGCTGTCAGTCCTCTTGAGAACTCGAAGGCGCCGGCTTCCCGATCTCGTCAAACCTATCAGGTCGACGACCCCGCCAAGCTGGGCGAGCTCAACTGGACCTCACCTCCGCCGCGGGTAACCGTACTGGTCGAAAGCCAGTTGACGATCCAGCCCGATTCAGCCGAGTGGGTGGCGGTCTTGCGCTACGATGTGCTGGGCGGACCTCTTGATTCCATTCACCTCAAGGTCCCGACCGCGTGGACCGCGAATGCCCAGATCGAAGTGTCAGGAAATTCCTATGACCCCAAGGCCGATCCCCATGGCCCGATCACGTTCTGGAGCATCATGCCGCACCGCCCGATCTGGGGAACACAGCGGATCGTCTTGCGATCCAATGTGCCTCTGAGCGCCGGCACAGAGCTGCAGCATCCCGAGATCATCCCGCTGGGCCGCGGCGCGGCGGACACTTTCCTGGGACTCGTGAGCGCCGCGGGAAAGGGGCTGACGACAACAGGCGCGACCGGACTGCGGAGTGTGAACTACGCCAGCCGGTTCAGAGCCGAAGAGTTCGGGCGCGTCGCTGATCCGGAACCGAAGGCATTTCACGTCGAGCACGACAACTGGTCGCTCTTTGTGCAGATACCCCAGGTGTCTGCTCCACGACTGGATGAGGGCGAATCCGCTCGCCTCGCATCGGCCGATCTCGACATGACGGTCATGCCTGATCATGCCGTGGTGGGCAGTGCGGTCTACGAGACGAAACCGCGAACCGGCAGGTTCCTCAAAGCGGAATTGCCTCCGGCCAGCACGTTCCTCTGGGCGACCGTCGATCAAGGCCCCGTCACCCCACTCAAAGCGGCCGATGGTCGATGGCTGATCCCCCTGGGAACGAATGGCCCCAACCGCGTGAGCGTCTTTTGGAGTCAGCGGCCCGAGATTTCGAGCGCCAACGAGTCTGGTTGGGCGCTGGCGTTGCCGCGCGCGGGCGTGGGAGGGGTTCCCACGCTTGTGACGGTTCATCATCCCGGCGAGCTCGCCATCAAACCGTCGCTGGCGAGCCTCGAGCCGGCCTCGCCGGGCCGGCTCGACCTCGAACGCGCCTCGCGGATCGCACGCCAGATCTCGGATCTCCTCGGCCAGATTGACCGAGCCTCGGTCCGCGACCGGCAACGAATTAGCTCGCTGTTGGTCAGCCATGAGAGTTTGCTTCGCGCCGCGGAGCGATCGCTCAAGCAGAGCCAGGCGCGTGCCACCGGCAATCGCGGAGCGCGAGCCGACCGCGATCTGGAAGTCATCCAGGCGGCGAGGCGGGAACTGGCCCAGTCTCTACGCGCCACAGGGTTTGACAAGGAAGCCGAGGTTCTGAAACGGAGCGCTGGTGACTCATCAAGTCCTGAAGAGCCCGCGCCGGCGCGAATCGCCGCCTCCGAACCAGCGCCGGCCGATCGCATTCGCGGTCTCGGTCAGCCCACGTTCCTGATCGGTCTGAGCGGGGGGCTGGACCAAGAGCCGATCAAGTTGAGCGGCGTCGTCGAGAAGTCGGCCTCCGACGAAGACTGGCGCGAACGCGCCCGATCCATCTTCGTGGCGGGTTTCCTGATCGCGCTGGGCCTGGCCGCGATGTCGCCGGCGGGCGGAAGGCGGACAACCATGATGGTCCTGGCCGGCATTCTGGCGTTCATCGGTTTCTTGGGTGGCCCACTGTTGCTGGCCGCCGCCGCCATGACAGCCGCCGCCGGCTGGTATCTTGGCGCCAGGCCGCGACCCACCGCGCTTGACTCGGCGCAAGTCACCGCGCCAGCCTCGGGTGCGCCATAGGTATTCATGATCGCTAACGATCTGCGTCTGAGGCCCTGATCGATCCGAACGCCGTTTCCCCGAGCCCCAGCTCATCGCGTAGGTTGTCGGGAACACAACCGTCGCTCGTCCAACCCCGGTCGTGGTAATAGGCCGAGATCATCGTCTCGAGAGTCGCGTGAGCGAGGCCCGGGCCCTCGGCGTTACCATCGTCGGGCTGGCTCGTCAAGAGGCGAGGGGGCAAGGTATCTTCCGACGCGGTCCAACCTTCGCGCTCATTCAAGCACTTGCGCGGCAAACGACCCGCCGCGCCACGGTTTGCAACTCGAGGCTGGTGATCGGCCAACCAGTCACGACACGCAGCATCTCTGCGGACTCGGCATAAAAATCCTGGAAAACCCCGCGCAGGAACTTGCACAGGATCAGCGAGTCCATCACCGCGGCGCGGTCTTCTGTTTCGATCGCCGCGCTAGCGCTTGCCGGACCGCCCTGCTTGCGGTTGGACCGGCCCGAGAAGTCGGCTTCATACGCGCCCGAGCGGTTGTGGTCGGCGCCTCGCGTTCCCACGGCCAGGCCCAGCGCCATGGTGTGCAGCCCTCGCGGGTCGTATCCCGGCAGTTCGAGGCCCTTGACGTGCGGAGCAAACGCGGGTGCATCGCCGCCGATCGCAAGGGCGGCGCGACGGCTGCCCTGGGCCAGCAGCGTTCCCAGTGTTCCACGGCGGTCGACCAGCGCAGCGATCGCTTCGAGCATGGCAGCGCCATCGCCGAACAAGAGCGGACGCCCTGATCGCTCCAGCCGGTCTCTTATGAGCCCTTTCTCCGTGCACTCCATCAGGAAGGCAATGGTCGCGCCGGTGCTGATCGTGTCGATCCCTGCCTCGTCGCAGGCTTTCGCCGCTGCAAGCACGGCGTCTGGATCGCTCACGCCGCACAGCGGACCAAAGGCGAAGAGGGTCTCGTACTCGAGGCGGACTGATCGATCCGGACCCGCCGCGTAAATGTGCTCGCAGCCGATCGTGCACGCGGCGCACGAATTGCGCGCGACACGCCGCGCGGGGCCAAGATCTTCAGCGGCAAGTTGCTCGGCCCCCTCGAACCGCCCCGCCTGAAAGTTCCGCGTCGGCAAGGTCTCGAACCGGTTGAACGCGAGCAGATTGGCCACTGTGCCGAGCTCGCGGTACTTTTCCGTGGCCGGCCCGAACGAGAGCACAGACAGCTTGCGAGCCAGCGCGACCACCGCTGGAGGATCGGCCAGCGGTGTGCGCAGGTTGCCGCGTACGGCGACGGCCTTGATCCGCTTCGCGCCCAGCACAGCCCCGAGTCCGCCTCGTCCGGCATGGCGTCCGTCGTGAGTGATGGTGGCGAAGGGGATCATTCGCTCGCCCGCCGGACCGATGGCCGCAACCTGCCAGTCATCTCCATGTTGGGCGCGGATTTGCTTCTCGGCCTCGCCAGCCGACAAGCCCCAGAGTGACCCCGCCGAACGCCACGAGACGCGCGGACCGTGGCTGTCGTGCCCCTCAATGAAAAGAATCGAAGGCTCCGCGCAGGCCCCAGTGATCGTAATGGCATCCACCCCCGCCCGCTTGGCGGCGAGCGCGAAATGCGAGGAGGACAGGGCGTCGCAAATCCTGCCGGTGAGGGGGCTGAACGAGACGACGGCAAATTTGGCCGAGGTCGTCAACGGACTGCCGACCAGCGGGCTGAGGGCGAAGACCAGGGCATTGCCAGCCGAGAGGGGATCTGTGCCCGCCGCCGTCTCATGCGCAAGGATCCAGCAGCCCAGCCCGACTCCCCCGAGAAATCGGCGTAGAATCTCGGGCGCCAGCGGGACGAGCGAAAAGCCGCCGCTCTCGGCATCAACTCGCAGATAGCGGCCGTGGTAACCGGCCGGCGCAGACGTGGAAACCATGGCAAGCGTAGCACCCCCACGGGGACTCGAACCCCGGTCCCTTGGCTGAGAACCAAGTATCCTAGGCCGCTAGACGATGGGGGCTTGGGTTGTGATTCCATCATAAACCAAGGGCTTGCGGAGTCAAGACTTGAGGCGGGATTCAAGAGAGTGAATCCGCCATACAGCGACACCCGGCTGGAATTGGACGTTGTGGCGCCAGACAGCCTCCACGGGTAATCGCACTAAGAAAGCACGAGTGGTAAGCTCTCGTGGGCGAGGTGCCAAGGCAGGGTTCGAGAATGCCATTCGTGGCACGCGACCGGCGCTCTTCGTCATGATAGGCGAAGGAGGTCGACTCGATGCACGACTTGAATTTCCTTGCCGCCTGGCTCGCGATCCTGGCCGGACTCGTCACGGGCACCGTGATCGGCTTGTTCTTCCATGATCCGGACTGGATGGGCGGATACGGATCGTGGCGGCGGCGGATGATGCGCCTGGGCCATATCTCGTTCTTCGGCACCGGCTTCTTGAACCTGGCGTTCGTCCTGTCGGCGGAGCACTTGCATCTCTCGGAGCCGCTGCCCGTCGCCTCGGCGGGGTTCCTGATCGGTGCCGTGGCCATGCCCCTGGTCTGCTTCCTGTCGGCGTGGCGCCCTCCATTCCGGCAGCTCTTCTTCATTCCCGTGGCTTCTCTGATCGTTGCGACGTGCGATTTCCTGGTGCAGGGGATCTGGCGATGAGAATCGGCCTGATCGCAATGAGCGGCGTGCGGGCGTGCGATCCCGAGCTGATGCGGCTCGGCATGACGCTGCCGGGCTTTGTCGAGCGCGGCAAGGTGATCGCGTCGCTGCCGAGCCTGGGGCTCTTGACCCTTGCGGGCATGACTCCGCCACGGCACCGGTGCGAGTACCACGAAGTCAAGGACATCCGCGAGCTCGACCGTCTTCCCGACGGCTTCGACCTGGTGGCGATCTCGAGCCTGAGCGCCCAGGTCAACGAGGCCTACGACCTGGCTGACCGCTACCGAGCGCTCGGCGTGCCCGTCGTCATGGGAGGGCTGCACGTCACGGCACTCCCCGAAGAAGCCGGCCGGCACGCCGACGCCGTCGTCATCGGCGAGGGAGAGCCGGTCTGGCTCGATGTCTTGCAAGACGCCGAGGCGGGCCGGCTTCAGCGACGCTATCAGGCCCAGGCCGATTTCCCACTGGCCCAGGCGCCCATCCCGGCCTTCGAGCTGCTTGACCCCGAGAAATACAATCGGCTGGTCGTGCAGACGAGCCGGGGCTGCCCGCTGCGGTGCGAGTTCTGCGCCAGCTCGATCTTGCTCACGCGCCGATACAAGCAGAAGCCGATCGAAAAGGTGCTCGCCGAGATCGATCGCATCCGCTCCTTCTGGCGGCGCCCCTTCATCGAGTTCGGCGACGACAACGCGTTCGTGAACCGGCGATACTGGAAGCAGTTGCTCCCCGAGCTGGCGAGGCGTAAGATCCGCTGGTTCGCCGAGACCGACCTGTCCGTCCACGAGGACGCCGAGCTGCTCCGGCTGATGCGACAGAGCGGCTGCGCCGAGGTGCTCATCGGCTTCGAGAGCCCCGGCGCATGGGGCCTGCGCGGTCTTGAGCTGAAGCGCGACTGGAAGCTCAGGCGCTGGCAAGAGTCGAAAGAGGCGGTCCGGCGCATCCAGTCAGCCGGCATCCGGGTCAACGGCTGTTTCATCCTCGGGCTCGATGGCCAGGGACCCGAGATCTTCGACCGGGTTCTCGAGTTCGCCATGGAGACCGAGCTGTTCGACGTCCAGATCACCGTCCAGACGCCGTTCCCTGGTACGCCCTTGTACTCGCGGCTGAAGCGCGAGGGGCGGCTGCTCCGCGACGAAGCGTGGGAAATGTGCACACTCTTCGACATCAATTTCCGCCCCGAGCAGATGACCCCCGAAGAGCTGCGACGCGGTTTCATCGACCTGGGCACGCGAATCTACAGCCACGAGCTGACCGAGCGCCGCCGCGCGAACTTCGAGGAGCTTTACCGCGGCTCCGCATGACACCGGACCGGGAGGAACGTCTTCCATGAAAGCGACTCGACCCATCCAGGCCTTGTTCCTCATTGCCGCGGTTTACGATGGTGCCCTCGGCGCGATCTTCCTGATCGCGCCCGGGCCAGTCTTCCAGTGGGCGAACGTGACGCCGCCGAACCATTGGGCTTACGTCCAGTTCCCGGCGGCCTTGCTCATCATCTTCGGGCTTGATGTTCGCCGCGGTCGCCAGAGACCCCGCCGGCAACCGGAACCTGATCGTTTATGGGATCTTACTGAAACTGTCCTATTCCGGGATCACGTCATGGTACTGGTTCACCGCTGGAATTCCCGGCCTCTGGAAGCCGTTCGCGGTCATCGATCTGGTGATGGCCGTGCTCTTCGTCTGGTCTTATCGGTCGCTGGGCGGAGCTTGGTCCGGCGGGGCAAGCCGCCGGACCGATCGTCAGGAGTGAGCGCCGCTCAGTGGCAGTTGTGACCTCCGCCAGACGCCCGGCCGGTGACGAGCGAGAAGTAGGGGAAGCTCGCGGTGCTCGTGCTTCCCTCCGCGGCCAGAACAGCCGCGTAGTCGGTGTCGATCGTCGTGAGGTCGGCCGAGGTGATGTTCGAGGAGGTCACGGCTGCCGCCAGGGCGTTATACGCAGTGGTGAGGTCCGTGGTCTGCTGGGTCGTCGGCGAGCTTGTGTAAAGTGCCTCGAACTGGGAAAGCAGATCCGCATTGCCGGTCAGTGTCGTTCCGGACGCGAACGACTTGACCAGGCTATCCTCGAAAGACGAGAGCGCGCTCGAGCTGCTCGGTTGCAGGCCGTCGCTCGCGAGCGTCTGGAATGCGGCGCGGATGGCCGTCAACTGGCCGATCGTTGTGCCGGATGCGAGCTCAATGGTCTGGATGTCGTTACGGAGTGTCTGGCGAGCCGTGCTCAGTGCGGTGTTCGAGGTCGAGGACGATGTGTCCGTGTCGCTTTCGTCGGCGGTCGAAGCGGTCGCGGTAGAGGACGCGTTCGTGGTCGAGGTGGTCGAGCCAGTCGTCCCCGAGGTTTGCACGCTCGCCGTGTGGTGGGCATGAAGATGGTGCAGCCCGCCCAGGTGGGACAGTACCACGCGGTCTTCCAGGCCGTCCACCATCGGGGTGAGTCGGCGCGTCCGACGCCGTTTTGGTGACGGCGAATCTCCAAGGAGGCCGGAGATCATTTGTCGGAAGACGTTTTTCGAATGAGCCATGAGAGTCTCTCCTGTTGAATGTTGCAATTTACCGACGTGAGGTAAAACGCCAACAACCCCAGGCAATTCGCGGGGTTATCGGCCACGATGTGAGTCCGGACGTCGGCGTCGGGCGACCCTTCCGCAAGAGAAATCCTGCTGGGCGTCGAAAAGCGCGCGCGGAAGTCACGCGAAATGCCGCTGACTTCTTGAGACGAGCATGAAACCGTTGAGCAGCCATCCAGGGGTGAAGTCGTGAGGTCGAAGTACGCTCGACGTACGGTCATGAGCGCATTGGGCTTTGACACGCTTGAAGACCGGCGTTTGCTTAGCCGTTTTGGCGGGGCAATGTCGTCGGATCGGGAAGCATCGGGTGGACATGTCGATGCGCCCTCGATGGGTTTCGCCATGATCTCCCATCAGTCGCCAGGAGCTTTTGGCGGCATTCCGATATCATGGGCCCAAGGACATGGGTCCCCGAGGAACGGCTCGCCGCCGACGGCTGGCGGATCGCTGCCCGATCAGACACAGCAGCCGCTCGCCTCCTCAGCCAGCTCGTTTCAACATGCCGACGCTCCTCCATCTCTGTCGCCCGCCCTCCCGTCGTCGTCGGCGAACTCGGTCGGGACGCCGACTGGCACGATCGCGTCCCGACCGACGACGGTTGCGGCGAATGACAATATTGCTTTCATTGCCACGCTCGGTGCCGATCGCGGAACAGGACCTCCGTTGGCGGCAGGAGTCGGCAGTGATCAAACGGACGGCCCGCAACCGGGAGCCAGTTCGGGCCTGGCTCAGTCTGTTTCGGTCTTCATGAGCCTTGCCCGGTCGGCACTGATGTACGCGCCACGGTGGGTGATCGTGTCTGGTCCGCTAGCGCCGGTGCTGCAAATTTCTGTACAGCCCGTTTTTGTTGTTGGCAGCATCGAGTCGCCCAGCGGCCCCGCGGCGAACACTTCGGCCGATCTTCCCGCTCCACGAGGTGCGGGCCTGATCACGGATCTCGCCGCTTTCCGCCATGGGCAGATCGACGAGCAAGTGACCCGGCTGTTTGACAGGCTGCGCGAACCGTTAGAGCACCAAGCACCCAATTATTCGTGCCTCTACTGGACCGCGCTTGCGCTAGCCGCCTTCGAAGCGGCGCGCAGGTGGCGGCGACGCTCGACAGAGGGGCCGCGGCATTCGCGGCGGTTCCGTAGCTCCGTGATCACCGGCCTCCTCTCGATGTTGCCATGAGCGCGAGATACCAGATGAATCACGAACCATCGGATCAATGGATCGGGCGCCTGAACGAAGGCGACGTCACGGCGGTCGAACGCGTCTTCCAGGCCTATGAGCCTTATCTCCGGGTCGCGATACGACGACGGCTCAGTCCCCGTCTGAGGCCCAAGGTCGATTCTGGAGACATCGTCCAGTCGGTATTTGCCGACCTGGTTCGGGGTGTTCGCGACGGTGGTTGGCATTTCGCCGGTCGGCCGCAACTGGAGGCCTTTCTCCGCAGGATTGCATGGCGACGGCTTGCCGACTGCTACCAGAGGCACGAACGGGCGCTGGAGCAGGAGCACTCGTTGGACGAGACCCCCTCTCAGTCACTGGGTGACGCCGCTCAGGCCCGGCCCAGCCAGGAAGCACAGGGCCGCGAGGTCTGGGAGGATATCCTTCGCGCCTGCCCGCCGGCTCATCACGATGTCGTCCGGCTGAGGATGCACGGCCACCGGATGGGCGAGATTGCGGCACGGACGGGCATGCACGAGGGGAGCGTTCGCCGAATCCTCTACGAGCTGGCGCGTCGCCTGTCGATCGCACGACGGCGCGGAGTGACGGATGATCCCGCCCAGGGAAGCCAGCATGCCACTGACTGACGAGCAAGATCATGGCGGCAGTTGGGTCTCGCGCGAGGTCGAGGCCATGATCACGGCCTGGGAAGGCGGAGCCGAGGTCACGGCCCAGGACGTGCTCAACGGCCGCGCAGAGGTGGACACGGAGTCTGCCATTCGCCTGATCTACGAAGAGACCTGCCTGCGTCGCGAGGCGGGCCAGCAGGTCGGAACCGCCGAGGTCGTCGCCCGCTTCCCGCGCTGGCGGACCGAGCTCCTGGCGCTATTCGAGTGCGATCGCCTGATCCGATCGCCGCGCGGCATCGCGGTATATCCCGAGGTCGGCGAGATCCTCGGCCCCTTCCGGCTCCTGTCGGAGCTGGGGCGAGGTAACTCCGGGCGCACCTTTCTGGCTTCCGATCCTGGCCTGGCTGACCGGCCGGTGGTCGTGAAGGTGATCCCGGACGATCAGGACGAGCACCTGGCCCTGGCCAGCTTGCGGCACACGCATATCGTTCCACTCTTCTCCGAGCACACGTTTCCGGAGCGGGGCCTCCGCGGGCTTTGCATGCCATTCCTGGGGGGGACGAGCCTGGCGCGCATCCTGGATGACCTTGCCGCTGTGCCTCTCGCGCATCGCAGCGGGCAGCTCATCGTCAAGGTCATCGATCGCCACACACGATACTCGCCCTCCGCACCCCGGGCGGATGGTCCCTTCCGTCGCAGCCTCGAGCAGGCTTCCTATGTGGAGGCCATGACCTGGATCGCGTCGTGCCTCGCCGATGCGCTGGACTATTCGCACGCACGCGGACTGGTTCACATGGACATCAAACCGTCCAACGTCCTGATCACGATGGATGGCCAGCCCATGCTGCTGGATTTCCACCTGGCGAGAGGGCCGATCGTGGCGGGCGAGTGGGGAGCCGTTCGGCTCGGCGGGACGCCGGGCTGGATGTCGCCGGAACAGGAGCACGCGATGGCCGCCATCGCGGCGGACCGCCCGGTACCCGTCGCCGTCGATGGGCGATCCGACATCTTCTCTCTGGGCCTGTTGCTCGGCGAGGCCCTGGGCGCAGTGACTCCCGCGCGGTCCAGGGGCTCGCTCCCCGCGGTGGGCCGGGCCGTGGGAGTGAGCGTGGGCCTTCGAGACATCCTCGAAAAATGCCTGGCGCCGGAGCCGAGTGAACGCTACGATCCCGCAACACTGGCCGAGGACCTCCGTCGTGAGCTGAGCGATCTTCCTCTGCGAGGGGTTCGCAACCGAAGTGCCCGGGAACGCTGGGTCAAGTGGCGGCGTCGACACCCCGGCATGCTGGCCTGGGGCGTCGTCGTCCTCGTGATCTCGCTGGCCTTCGGCACTGCGCTTGCCGCTGCCCTTGCTGTCTATCGACAGGGTGTAAGTCAGATCCAGCTCGTCCTCGAAGACGCGAGGAGCGACCGCGCGGGCGGCCGATTTGATGACGCGATCCGCGCACTTGGCCGTGGGCTTGAGTCGGCCGCGGCGTTGCCGGCACCCGAGGAGCTGAAAGAGGCGATGCGTGGGGAGCTTCGCCTTGCCCAACGTGGTCTGCTGGCCGAGGAGCTGCACGGTCTCGCCGATCGGATCCGGTCCCGCCATGGCATTTCTCTGCCCACTCAGACGGAGGCGCAGTCGCTTTCGCGCCTCTGCCGGGAGGTCTGGGAACGTCGAGGCGAACTTGTCATCGCCGGCCCTGCACTGTCGAAAGAAACGGAGCGAACGATCCGGACCGACCTCCTCGAGATTGCCGCCATCATGGCCGATCTTCGCGTCCGGAGTGCCCCGGCCAATGGCGTCGCGGACGCGCGCGACGACGCCCTCCGACTGCTCGATGAGGCAGAGGCCCTGTGTGGGCGGAGTTTCGCCCTGGATGCTCGTCGGGACGATTTCGCAGGCTCGCCCAGGCGATCCGGCTCTCTCGCAACAGGCCTCGTCCCGAGGTCGGCATGGGAGCATTATGAGCTCGGCCGCTACGCGCTCCGCATCGGACGAACTGAAGATGCCGCTGAGGCGTTCCGGTGTGCGCTCGACTTGCGGCCCCAGGATTTTTGGTCCAACTTCTACCACGGCCTTTGCAGCTTCCGGCTCCGTCGGTTCGACGATGCCGTCGCCGACTTTCAGGCGTGCCTGGCGATCGACCCTGATTCTGCCGTCGCCCATTACAACCGCGCCCTGGCCTACGACGCGCTGGACCGCACGGAGGATGCTTATCGGGGTTATACCAGGGCGATCGAGTTCGCGCCCGACCTGGCGGCCGCGCGGCTTAACCGGGGGATCCTGTCCTACAAGCTCGGGCGAAATGCCGAGGCCATCGCCGACTTCGATGCGGGCCTCAGAGCCGGGCCGGATCGGGAGATGAGCGGGCGATTCCATCTCAATCTCGCGCTGGCTCAGCTCGGCCTGCGCGACCGAAGCTCGGCCCGCGCGAATGCAAAGTCGGCCGTGGAGCTCGGATGTCAAGAAGCGGCGCCGCTCGTCGATCAACTGCGATAGGGAACGGCCGGCTCGATCTTGTTCCATCGCGCTGGAATGGCAGGCCGATGCCCGATCTGCTGAAATAATCGGAAAATCCAGCGCGCGGTTTGGGGCTGGATCTCTGATGAGCCTTCGGAGGGGCCACTCCGAACGATTTTCTCACACGTCCGCCCGATTGCCGCGCAGCGGCGATCGGACAGCCTTACTTCCGCTTATCGCAGGTCACCGTCGGCGCGGTCAGCCCGCCATCGTGGCGAGTCTGCGCCCGATGCGAGGCCACCGAGCGCGATACGGATGCATCGCCCCGGGCGATCAGGGGAACACTTCAGAGATTCACTTCACTTTGTGAGGATCAGGAGCACATCATGTTCGCGACACCGAGTTGGTTACGGCGGTTCACCGCGCCTTGGCTGAAGAAACCTCGAGCTGGACGTCCACACGCGACGAGAGCTCTCGGTCTGGATCAGCTCGAATACCGAGCCTATCCAGGCAGCGGGATCACACCGCTGGGCGCCCTGTCGGATTGGGTGACGGCCAATGCGATGCAGGCCAGGCCGAAGATCACCGCGTCGCCGTCGGTCACGTCGGCGCAGGTGAAAGCGAAGGCGTCGGCTTCAATCCGGGACCGCCCAGCTCAGTCGATTTCGACGCGGATCGCCCCGATGACGACAGAGCTCCTCGCAGAACGCTGATCCCTCATCGTCCACGACAGTCCATGTCTCGGCGCAAGACAACTCGAGAGGTGGCATCTCGCTGACGTCGACTCTGATGAGTCGTCCGCCGGCAAGATTGTCGTCACCGAGAGCTAACTCGCCTCGCTCATCTTCAACGCAAGGAGGGCCGACGGGCTCTCATGCGCCGCTGGCTAACCCGTCCACACCCGGCTCGAGACACAACCCGCCGGCTGCCCAATCGGCCGGCTATCGTCCCATAAGCGAAGCCGGGAATAACGTCGCCAACCCGACCCTGGGCACGGCCGGCACGGACCTCTTGCGCGTTTCGCCCGCTGCGTACGCCGATGGAGTCAGTGCGCCGTCGCTGCCAAGCAACCCGAGCGCCCGCGTCGTCAGCGACATTCTTAACAACCAGGCGAACCCGGCCAACCCGACGCAAGACCTTAATACCGTCGACGCGCAAAGCTTGTCCGACTTTGGCTACTCCTTCGGGCAGTTCATCGACCACGACCTGGACCTGACGCCGACGGACCCGAACCAGACGCTGCAGATCCTCGCCGACCCCGACGACCCCAGCCAGATGGGGAACCAGACCTTCGAGCGCTCGGTGTCAGACCCGACCACCGGGACCAGTACGAGCAACCCGCGCCAGCAGACCAATGCCGTCACTTCCTACCTTGATTTGTCGAACGTGTACGGCTCGACGCAGCAGGTGGCCGATGCGCTGCGAACCTTTTCGGGTGGCCTGCTCAAGACCAGCCCCGGCAACATGCTGCCTTACGACAATCTCACTTACTTCACGCAGGACCAGATCAATGCTTTGAACATGGCGAACGACGCCCAGGCCGTGCCCCAATCGAGTCTGTTCGCGGCCGGTGATGTTCGCGCCAATGAGAACGTCGAGCTGACGGCGCTTCAAACTCTCTTCATGCGGAATCACAATCTCATCGCTGGTGAGCTGCACAAGGAACATCCTGGCTGGACTGACGAGCACCTTTACCAGGAAGCCCGCAAGATCAACATCGCGGACTACCAGGAGACCATCTATACCCAGTATCTGCCCGACCTACTGGGGGCGAGCGCGCTGTCGGCCTATTCCGGCTACAACCCGAATGTCAATCCCGCCATCGCCACCGAGTTCTCCACCGTAGCCTTTCGGTTCGGCCACAGTCTCTTGAGCAGCGAGATCGAGCGTCAGGGCAACAACGGCCAGGACGTGCTGCCGAACGACCCGGCCGGGGCCGACATCAGTCTTGCCACTGATTTCTTCGACCCGAATGTCCTCAATCCTGGTGGGGTCATCGACCCTCTGACCGGCCACATCTCCACCGACATCGGCCCGTTTCTCAAGGCCAACGCGGACGGGGTCGCGCAGGCCGACGATCTGATGGCCATCGGCGACGATCAGCAATCTGCTTTTTGCCAACGGCGGCTTGCAAGACAATGGCCAGGACCTGATCGCCCGCGACGTCGAGCGGGCTCGAGACGATGGCATCGGCACCTACAACCAGGTGCGCGAGGCCTACGGTCTGGCACCGGTCACGAGCTTCGCTCAGATCACGAGCAACGTCGCAGTGCAGCAGGCACTGCAGAAGGCGTACGGGACGGTCAACAACATTGACCCGTTCGAGGGCGGGATGGCCGAAGACCACGTCGCCGGCTCCGACCTGGGCCCATTGTTCACGAGGATCATCGCCGACCAGTTCAACCGGCTGCGTGCCGGCGACCGCTTCTTTTACCAGAGCGAGTCGTGGAATCTTGACGAGCTGCGCATTCTGAAGCAGGGCAACACGCTGAGCAAGGTCATCGAGGCAAACACGGAGGTCACGAACCTCCAGCCCGACGTCTTCAAATTCACGGCATCGATCGGTGGGCGGGTACTTACGGAAGGAACGGGTCACGGGCCCAGCATCTCGTCTCCTCGGGGATTCTCCGGAGTCACCGTCCAGTTGCAAGACTCAGACGGGAACGTGCTCGCAGCGACTGTGACGACCAGTTCGGGCGATTACCGCTTCGACCAGCAGAGCGGCGTTGGCGGGACGGGGGATTACACGGTGAGCTTGGTAGTGCCGCCTGGCTTTACACAGGCTTCCAAGAATCCCTCGACGATCTTGATCAGCCGTGGCGACATCAACGTGAGGGGGATAAACTTCGTCGTGGCGAGGTCATAGGGCCAAGACCGCCGGCCCGACATCCTGGCGTTCACGGTTGTCCGGCCGGTCCCGTCCGAAATTCTTTCAAGGAACATCCCGCCATGGTAGATCCAGCGAGCCTGGACCACGCGATCGCCGCTCACGCCAAGTGGAAATTCAGGCTCCGGGAGGCGATCAAGACCGGACAGAGCGAATGGGCCGTCGAGACTGTCCGACCCGATGACTCATGCGAGTTCGGCAAGTGGCTGAACTCACTGTCATTGGCCGATCGAATGATGAAAGAGTGGCGTGAGGTGAAGACGCTTCACGCGAAATTCCACGTCGCTGCAGCCGACGTGCTGACATCGGCTATCGCAGGCCGCAAGTCAGAAGCGGATACTGCGATGGCTCCTGGAGGAGCGTTTGCCGATGTTTCGACGAAGCTCGTCAAGGCAATCACAGAATGGAAGAAGAAGGTATCCGGCGGTGGCGACCGTTGAAGTGCATGCCTGGGGCGAATCAAGTAGGGTGGGTCGAGTCCCGCGCGCACGGGACGAGGCCCACCTGCCTGCTAGCCGTGTCCGTGTTTGTCTCCCGCCGTTGCTGGCGACGAGATCAACAGGCCCATTCGCCAGGGACTCGCCCCCCACCGGCGTGCGAGGTCACCCTCCCGAAGCGGACCCGGTCTGGGTCGCCTCGTGCACAGCCTCGGCCACGACCAAGGGGTCGACGGACTTCGGACCCCGACCGCCGTGATCATTGGAGTTGAACGACACGTAGACTCCGCTGTGCGAGGACGGGAAGAGGATCAGCTCGGAGTTGTATCCGGGGACCTGTCCGCTCTTGGTGACCTCGGTGGGCCCGGCACTCGTGTTGATCACCGTATCCCAACCCAGGCCGCGGTTGGTGGAGGCGGAAGGCAGCCCGTATTGCCGCGACGGATTCGAGGTCCACATCAACTCATAAGTCGCCGGATCGAGGATACGGCCGCTGAGAAGGGCGGTCATGTAGGCCGCCATGTCGTCAGCCGTCGAGACCATCCCGGCCGAGGCATACATCGCCGGTCCGTTCTGTAACTTGGCCTTCCGCCACTTCCCGTGTTTGGGTGCGTCGTATCCGACCGCCTGGTTCGAGACCGTCGCGGACCGCCCCAGCACCTGTGTCTCGGACATCCCGAGTGGTCGCAGGATTTGGTCCTGGATGAAGGACTCGTAACTTTCTCCGGTTCGCTGCTCGATGAGCTCACCGAGCAGGTCGTAGTTCGCGTCGCTGTACGAAGTCATTGTCCCAGGAGTGTAAAGAAGTGGGAGGTTCGCGATCGACCGGAGTTCGGCCTGCCAGGGCAGGGGGCCCCCCACGTCCCTGATCCCGCTCGTCATGTTGAGCAGCTCCATCGTGGTGATCTTGGACCACCTGGCGGGAAGCCTGAAGGATTTTGTATTGTGCAAATAATCACTAATAGGGGCATTCAGGTCGAGTGGGTGGGACGTGCCCAGGCTCTCCTGATACATAAGCAGGACGCCGATGGCGGTGAAGGTCTTCGTTACTGAACCGATGCCAAACCTCGTGTCGGATCGGACGGGCGAGCCGGCCGCCGCGTCGCTGAGCCCGTAACCTTGCGCGAGCGCGACCTTCCCGTCGGTGACGACGGCCACGGAGATGCCGGGGAACTGGTCCTGAGCGAAGTACGGTTGCAAAACCTGCGCGACACGGTCGGCCAGGTCGGGTGACGCGGTTGCGTGCACTTCGGCAAGGGTGCCTGAGGTCATGAGGAGTCGCGAATCGAGTGCCTCGGCCTCGGGCCGCGCCCGGCGTCGTGCGCGTAGTCCGCGGCGGCTCAGCCGCCCGGGGCGAGACCGAACTGGACCGCGGCTCGGACGAAGGTTGTGAGTGCCGCCGCCACGAGAAGAGACGCATCGTGATTGTCCTCTTGAGCTTTCGCGCCCCTATAAATGATACCTTCGGCAAACGCCCTCTCATCTCTTGAGTAAGAATCCGACGCGGAAAGGCGTTCTCAAGTCCGTTTGTCAGGCGGAAGTTTGATCGAGACAAGGAACAGACCGCCACGGAGTTTGAACTCTCGGGCTGGAAGAACCCGATAAATAGGAAAAGACCTCGGAGCTGGACGGTCCTCGCATCGATCAGCGAGGCTCTCGCCCCGAGGTCATTGCGGCTGGGGCGATCCCAGGAATTCTGAGAACGGATAAGACTCACGATGAGGCATGCTCAGAATCAGACCCTTGGAGCAACTCCCCCACCTCGCACCTGCTCTCACCGCGCTGATTCTGGGTGTCGTCGCACTTGAGGCATTTGGAATCTATGCCCGGTCTCTGGAATATCGCTCGATCACGGCGCTCGCCACGGACGAGGCGATCATCACCCCCCAGGGCATCATGGCCCCGGTCAAGAACCAGGGCACGGCTTTGCAACAGGCGGCACTGGATACCGAGGGCTTGCTGCCGGTTTACGGCAGCTCGGAGCTGAACCTGCTGGCGGCTTACAATCGGCCTTTTGTCGCGACCAATCTGTTCCGCGATCGCCCCACAGGGTTCACGATTTTCCCGATTGGCAAGGCAGGATCCACTTGCTTGATCATGATGCAGAAGCTGGCCGCCGTCGGTCCCGCGCTCCAGGGACGGAAAGTGGTTGTCTCCCTGTCGGCTTTCTGGTTTTTCGAGAGGTTCTCGACTTCGGCTAGCGAGTACGCTGGCAATTTCTCTGACCTGCACGCCGGAGAACTTGCCTTCAATACCCGCTTGAGTCTCAAGCTGAGGCAGGATGCGGCGCGGCGGATGCTCCAGTTCCCAGCGACCGTCTCGAATCGACCCCTCCTCCGGTTCGCGCTGGAGTACCTGGCCGACGGCTCCCCTCGCAGCCTCGCCTGCTATGAAGCGGTTCTCCCCTTGGGAATCGTGCACAATGCGATCCTGCGCTATCAGGACCACTGGAATGTGGTGTGTTATCTCTGGAAGCATCCCTCAAGAACCCCGTTCCAGGCTTCGCCGCCTGGTGCTCCGCCTCTCGATTGGCCGATGTTGCACCGGCAGGCCGACGAATTGTACCGTGCTCATTCCAACAACAACGAGTTCGGGCTGGATAACGAGAAGTGGAACCGCCAGATTCGACAGCATACGCTCCAGCGAAGAAACACCTGGTCGGACGAGACTTTTCTCCACAGACTTGAGCAGAATCAGGAATGGGTCGATCTGGAGATTCTCGTTCGCGAGTTGAACGAGCTTGGCGCCCAGCCGCTCCTCTTGAGCATGCCGATCCACGGCGGCTGGTACGATCAGTGCGGGGTCACCTACACCGCCCGAAGGGTCTACTACCAGAAACTACGTGACCTCGGTGCCCGTTATCACACCGCGGTCGTCGATTTCGCCGATCACGATTCGGATCACTCCTTCTGCAACGATGACCTGGGTCACCTGGCGCCCAGTGGATTGGTGTATTACAACCAGATCTACGACAGCTTTTTCCACGACGCGATGGCACCCCAGGCCGCGCTCCCGGCCGCTGCCCCGAGGCGAGCCGACGGACAGGCGGGGGTCTGCCATCACGTCCGACGAACGGCTCTCCAGCACCCTAAGAGGGTTTCCACTTTTCAGGGAAGAAAAGTACGACCATGGTCCTTGAATGTCACTTTCGTAAATATCATGACCTGTTTAGTAATTGGCGCGCAGACCATTGGTCCGGTTCGTGACCTTGACGGTTTACTACCTGGCAATCCTGGTGGCGCTGGTCGCGACTCTACGGTCAAGGGGATTTCTCCACGCCCCCTTTCATTTACCAGAATTTCTAGGGGATCAACCGTGGAAATCATCGAGCGCATCGATCACTGGGGCAAGACGACACCGGATCACCCGGCCTACATGAGTGGGGGTCGTACCCTGACCTACGGGGAATTGTGCCGCGGGTCCGACGCTCTGGCCGCCCACCTGGCCAGGTCGCTCCCGGAGAAGGCGCCAGTGATCGTTCTGGGTCACAAGGAGCCGGAACTGATCATCGCCTACCTGGGCGTCATCAAATCAGGACGTGCATACGTGCCGGTTGACACAGCCGTCCCGCGCAGAGGATCGAGCGCATCGCGGCGGCCAGCGGCGCACCGCTCATCCTGACCCCTGAGAAGATCGCCGAGCTCTCCCATGGAAGAGAGCCAGCCCCCGGATTGCGGTTGGGAACACATGATAATTATTATATTATGTTTACCTCGGGCAGCACCGGTGAGCCCAAAGGGGTGCCCATCACGTACGGTTGCCTGCAACATTTCCTCCGGTGGATCTTGGCGGAACACGCGTTCGAAGCAGGCCGGGAGGTGTTCCTGAATGTCGTCCCGTACTCGTTCGACGTTTCCCTGATGGATACCTACCCAGCCCTGGTGACCGGAGGGACAGTGACCAGTGTGACAAAGGCGGAGATTGCGAACCCGAGGCAACTGTATCCGCTCCTGGCTGCCTCGCCACTCACAGCCTGGGTATCCACTCCATCGTTCGCTCAGATGTGCCTGGTCGAGCCCACGTTCAACCAGGACATGCTGCCGCGGCTGAAGCGGTTCCTTTTCTGCGGCGAGACGCTGGCCCCGGAAGTCGCGTCTCGGCTGCTGGACCGTTTTCCGGCCGCGGAGGTTTGGAACACTTACGGCCCCACGGAGGCGACCATCGCCACCACGTCGGTCCGAATCACACGCGACATCCTCGATCGATACTCCCCGCTGCCGATCGGTTACCCGATGGTGGGCAGCCGCGTGCTGGTGATGGATGAAGAGCGCCGCGAACTGCCACCGGGTGAGCGGGGGGAGATCATCATTGCCGGCCCCAACGTCAGCCCCGGCTACCTGCGCCGGCCCGACTCAGCGAAACCGTATTTTTTAGCCTCGACGGCCAGCGAGCCTACCGAACCGGCGACTGGGGCTGCTACCGCGACGACATGCTCTTCTTCGAGGGCCGGATCGACAACCAGATCAAGCTGCACGGCCACCGCATCGAACCGGCTGATGTGGAAGCGAATCTGCGGGCCCTGGCCGGCGTTCGCGATGCCGTGGTCCTGCCGGTGCTCAGGCAGGGGGCCGTCGATTCCCTCGCCGCGTTCGTGATTCTGAATGAACGGCCACCACTCTCGGATTTTCAGTTGGCCTACGAGCTGAAAGTCCAGTTGACCGAACATCTACCTGTGTACATGATCCCGCGGAGGTTCTCCTTCCTGGAGACCTTTCCCATGAACACGAACGGCAAGGCAGACAGGCGCAGGCTGGCCGAGGCCCTGGCATGATTCCGTACACGGATTTCCTCTATTTCGGCATCTTGCTGTACATCGCCGTGCCGACGCTGGTCATCCGGCGGTGGCTCGGCTTCTCGCGCGTGGGTCTTGGTCGCCACTGCGGCAATGCTGGTCGTCCAGTACGGGACCATCGCGCACCTCCTGCCCGTAACCGCTACCGAGGGAGTTTGGTTCTCCGGCACTCCTCGTTCTCGAGCCGGCTCGAGAACGCCCGGCTACTTTGGGTGGTGATTTTCTGGGGCCTCTTCCAATGGAGCGTTGCCCGGGCTTTTCTCCTGGTGCGGACGCGCACCGGCTGGTACTGGCCCTTCCCCACGGCGCTGCTGTTAACCCTGCTTCCCCTTCTGGGTGCCCGATTCTCGCCGCTGGCCATCCCAGGCGCCCAGCTTGGGTTCCTGGGGATCTCTTATGTGACGTTCCGCAGCCTTGACGTCATATTCGGCATCCGGGACCGGCTGATCGTCTCGCTACCCGCCGACCGGTTCCTGGCGTTCCTTTTCTTCTTCCCGGCGATTTCGTCGGGCCCCATCGACCGCTACCGTCGGTTCAGTCAAGACTGGGAACGCCCCCGTCTCCCCGCGGAATTCTGGAAAGACCTGGATGGGGCTGTCCATCGCGTCTTCACGGGCTTCCTTTACAAGTTCATTCTGGCGGCCTCGATCAAGACGCTACTGGATCGACCGCATCGCCGGTGGTGGGCTGCTTGACACCGTGTCGTACATGTACGGCTACAGTCTCTACCTCTACTTCGACTTCGCCGGCTACAGCTCCTTCGCCGTCGGGATCAGCTACCTGCTGGGAATCCACACGCCCGACAACTTCAACCGCCCCTTCCTCGCGGGCAACATCAAGGAGTTCTGGAACCGCTGGCACATGAGCCTCTCCACCTGGCTCCGCGATCATGTGTACATGAGATTCATGCTAGCCGCCGCCAAGGGCCGATGGTTCAAGGGCAAGTACACTGCCTCATACCTCGGCTACTTTCTCACGTTCGGGCTCATGGGGCTGTGGCACGGCATTGAGCCCTGCTACCTGCTTTATGGCCTGTACCACGGAACTCTTTTGGTGGGGCATGACCTTTTCACCCGTTGGAACAAATCACGGCGGGTGTGGGGGAACGGGCCGCTGTGGCGGGCGACGGGGGCCCTGGTCACGTTCCACCTGGTCTGCCTGGGCTTCCTGCTCTTCTCCGGCAGGATCGGCCCCAGGTGGGAGCCGGCCACGCCCGTCCTGCCTGCGACCCAGACGGCTGCGCCAGCCCCTGTGGGTCTCCACATCGCCCCCGCACTGAAGCAAGGAGCGAGCTCTGATGGAATGGGAAACCACGGCGCTGGAGGGATTGTTCCGATGACGATTTCTGATCGCGTTCTGAACGTACTTGTCGATGTATCGGAGTCGAGGGGGTACGGGACGACCCTGATCTTCGTCTGTACGACCTCCAGATCCTGGATTCGATGCAGACCGTCAGGCTGATCGTCGAGCTTTCGACCGAGTTCGGCGTCGACATCTCGCCTGTAGAAGCCGACCGCGAGGAGTGGGCAACACCACGCAAGATCATCTCTTTCATGGAGCGTAAGGTCGCCGCTTGAGGTCAGGATGTTGCTCGGTTTCCTGAATGCGCGGATGCGGTTGGTCTTCCTGTAGGGTTACGAGTCCGCAATCCACATGCGGGCGGAATACGATAGGATTGTACTCTCTGGTAGATGGCCTGGTTTCGTTCACCCAGCCATGGCAACCTTCGGACAGAGCTGTGCCAATGACATCCTTGACCAGGAAAAAGAGAAGGCGGCGACCTCGGTGCTGGCTGACCGTCGGCAGCGCTCAAGTCATCATTGCTGTCGTCTGTCTGATTCTCGGCGTATTCGTCACGGCGTTTCGGTTCTCAGTACAGGCGCGCCTTTATGGGTACAAGACGTTGATCCACGGTATGGCCGAGGACAGCGCTTTGAAACAGGCCCATGAGCAGGCCCAAGAGGCACGGACGTGCTTCGAAGTGGCCCAGCTGATCGCCCGAGATTCGCGGCTTGACGCCGACAGGTACAACCACGCCTGCACTGCTTCCCTCGTCCGAGAAGCACCCCCGTCTAGAAGCAGCGTGGCGACAGACCTTGACGCTCAGCGATCTGGAGCGCCGGGATGTCTTGCAAGCGCTCGAAGACGCCGAGAAAGTCTTCATACGGGGATCGGAAGCTTTGAGGCGGAAATCCGCGTTTCAGGCACATCTCAAGCTGAAGTATGAGCATGCTGCCTTCTACCCTTGGCTGCCCCCCGAACCCGATCCACCACTGAATGTGCAAGGAGACCCGTTCTCTCAGTGAGTTTCTCCGGCAAGCTCGTTTGATCATGCCGAGTCACCGGCCATCCCTGCCTGCTTGCGCCGCAATTGTCGCCACGATGCGACGGCATGCCGGATGTTTTTCTCGGAATCATGCAGAACGTGCGCTGATCTGCACCATACTTGGAGTGTGGGCCTTCCCAATTGCGCCAACCATGACTGAGGTAAGTGTATTAGTATCCGGTTATTACGTCAATTAGGGTCGCGATTACCCGAATTACAAAGCAAACTTTCATCTAAATCTTCAGGGACAGTCACTCGATCGCGTAGACATGATTGCGTCAACGTGGGCCGGCTCGCCTTGGTATTCTCCTTGCAAGTAAAAAGGGGCCGTCACGCGTCTGAGCGGGACAGGGCCCGACCGCAGACAGACTTCAAGCGCCAATGTTCGGATCATCATGCCCAGTATTGCCGTCAACGGTCGCTCGTTTTACTTCGAACAGATGGGTGAAGCGGGTGAGCCGCTCGTTTTCTTGAGTGGGCTCGGGGGCGACCATCGTGCGTTCAGCCTGGCGCAGCGGCATTTCGCCTCGAGGTATCGGACCTTGGCCATTGACGCGCGTGATGCCGGGCGGAGTGATCGGGCGGCCAGTTTCTACACGACAGCCGAAATGGCCGACGACGTGGCGGGCTGGCTGGAAGCCCTGCGGGTACCGAGCGCACACATCGTGGGGCAATCGCTGGGGGGACTGGTGGCGCAGGAGCTGGCGATTCGTTATCCCAGGGTGGTCAAGAGCCTTGTGCTGGCATCGACGCATCTGGGTGCGGACGAATGGCGCAAGGGGGTGATCGAATCGTGGGTGCTGCTGCGGCGCCGGGTTGGCATCGGCGAGTTCACTCGGGCAACGCTTCCCTGGCTGGTGGCGCCGGCCTTCTACGAGCAGGAAAGCCAGATTGAGGGTCTGGTTCGGTTCGCGGAACTCAACCCTTGGCCGCAAGATGCCGAGGCGTTCGAACGCCAGGCGAGGGCCGCCGCACTACACGATGCTCGAGGACGGACAGGCAACATACGAGCAGCCTGTCTGGTGCTGGTGGGTGAGCTTGACCTTGTCAATCCGCCCCGGGTCGCGGCCGAGCTGGCCCGGCGGCTACCCGAGGCCCGGATGAAGGTTCTACCGGGCATCGGCCACATGCCCCACATCGAGGATAAGCAAGGGTTCCGGCGCGAGGTGGAGTCGTTCCTCGGTGAATTGAATTTCTGATGATGTAAGCTGGAGATGGCGAGGGCAACCGTTTTCAAGGGAGCAACTGGGTATGAAGTTTCCACGGTCAAGCGGCATCCTTTTGCACCCCTCTTCCTTACCCGGCCGGTTCGGCATCGGCGACCTGGGACCGCAGGCCCACGGGTTCGTCAATTTCCTGGCCGAGACGGGTCAGCGATGGTGGCAAGTCTTGCCGCTGGGGCCGACGGGCTTCAGGAATTCACCCTATCAGTCGCACTCATCGTTCGCGGGTAATCCTCTCCTTATCAGTCCCGAGGGGCTGGTCGAGCGGGGCTGGCTGAGCGCGCTGGAGATTCCCGACCTATCGGGCCTGCCGGTCGACGCGGTCGATTTCGAGCAGGTCTCAAGCCTTAAAGAAAACCTGCTTCGCCGCGCCTTCGAGAACTTTCCCCGCGACGACGCCGGATTCCAGGATTTTCTCACGACCAACGTGGGCTGGCTGGAGGACTACAGCCTTTACATGGCGATCAAGGAAGAATCGGGCGGTCTACCCTGGTTTGAGTGGGAGTCCGACCTGGTGGCTCGCAACCCCGCGGCGCTGGCGAGGTGGAGAGACAAGCTGGCCACGAGCGTTCGTTTCCACCAGTTCGTTCAGTACGTCTTCGACATCCAATTGAAAGCCTTGCGCAAGCTATGTGCGGAGAAGTCGGTCGGACTGATTGGAGACATCCCGATCTTCGTCGCGCATGATAGTGCGGATGTCTGGGCCCGGCCTGATCTGTTTTTCCTTGATGAAGCCGGCCGGCCGACAGTTGTGGCGGGCGTGCCTCCCGACTATTTCAGCGTAACAGGGCAACTCTGGGGCAATCCACTCTACCGGTGGGAGGCCCACCAGGCGGAAGGCTTCGCGTGGTGGATCAATCGGCTAAGCGTGCTACTCGGCCAGGTCGACATGATCCGGATCGATCATTTCCGTGGTTTCGAGGCCTACTGGGAGGTTCCGGGCGACGCCCAGACGGCTGTCAACGGGCGTTGGGTGCAGGGGCCGGGCGCCGCCTTCTTCCGAGCACTGCAACAACGATACGTGGATCTTCCGTTGATCGCCGAAGACCTGGGATTGATCACACCAGCCGTTGAGGCGCTTCGAGATGAATTCCACCTGCCCGGCATGCGCATCCTCCAGTTCGGATTCAGCACCGGGCTGGAGGGTGAAAAGCACATGCCGCACAAGTTCGTGCCCCATTGCATCGTCTACACAGGTACGCACGACAACGACACGTCGCTCGGTTGGTTCAAATCGTCGCACGTGCACACGACGCAATCCGTGGCGGAAGTCGAGGCCGAGCGCGCGTACGCTCTGCGTTATCTCTGCACCCGGGGAGATGAGTTCCACTGGGACATGATTCGAACGGCGCTTGCCTCGGTCGCCGATATCAGCATCGTTCCCATGCAAGACATCCTGGGGCTCGACAGCTCGGCGCGGATGAATATTCCCGGCGAAGCCGAAGGAAACTGGCGCTGGAGGTTTCGAGCCGATCAGCTTACTGCCCCAATCAAGGAGCGTCTGGCCGATCTGACCGCCGTCTACAGCCGATGGAATGGGACGCCCCCGGCGAAGCTTGATCCGCATCACCTTGCCGCCGCTGACGGCGGGTCGAAACCCTTGGACGACTCGAAGGCGGAGACCCCGCTGGTGGCGATCGAGACCGAAGCGAGCCCGCGCGAGGACGGACCGGCGCGGGAAAGAGCGCCAAGCCACGAAAGAAGCGACAAGGCGAGGTCAAGACCGCCGGCGGCAAGAAGAACCCAGCAGGCTAGCTAGACCGCACCATGGATATAGGATAGAAGATGCTGGTTTTCGGTGGCGACCTTGTCGTACATGACCTTGATCACGTCGCCCACCGAGATGATGCCGACCAGCTTGCCTTCTTCCAGAACCGGAACCTTGGCAATCCGGCGCTCGCTCATCTGACCCATGACCTCATTGACGTTGTCAAGAATATCGCAAGTGATGGGATCGGGAGTCATCACCTGGGAAATGCTGACCCTGCCAAACCCTTCACCGCGGTTGTGAATGATCCGCAGGACATCCCGTTCGGCGAAGATGCCTATCAGCCGGCCCTCGTGGTCGACGACCGGAAGTGACCCGATGTTGTTTTGCACGAGTTTGGCGAGCGCTTCATGGACCGTCGCTGCCGAATCGATCGAGATGACACGATTGCCTTTCGTGTGCAGCAGATCACGAACCAGCATGGTGCATCCTCCAGGGCAAAAAGACCGAGCGCAGCGCGCGGGAAAGAACCGCCGAACGACGCCCTTGAACTGAAGAGCAGGAGCAGGATGTGGGACCGTTCCGTATCCTGCCATCTTCACAAACCAGTTGCAAACTCTTTTTCCATCATTTTGACAAGAAAATGATCGGCCCGGGGTAAGTGCATGCAGGATGGCGAGAGCATTCGACCGGCGCTGGTTTTGGCGGCTGTCGTGATCGCGACGGTTCTGATCCGGCTGATCCGGCTCGATCAACCGATCGTCGAGAATTACGCCGGCCGCCAGGTGCCGACGGCGATGGTTGCCAGAAACCTCGAGCGCGGCTCCGGGCTCTTGCGGCCCCAGCTTGACACGGCACCTTTTCCGAACAACTTCGTCGTCGAGCCGCCCATTTATCAGGCTCTGGCGGTGGTGTTAAGGCAAGTGACCGGATGCAAGCTCGAGGCCGCGGGCCGCTTCGTCTCGGCCATTGCCATGGGCCTGGCCGCCTGGGGGCTTTTCGGTTTGATCCGTCGCCGCGACGGCGACTCAACCGCCTTCATGGCCGTGGCCGTGCTGGCTCTCTTGCCCGTCACCCTGCGCTACGGTCGAGCCTTTCAGCCCGATGCGCTCATGCTGGGGGTGGTCCTGGCGGGCGCGAACTGCCTCGATCTGGCGTGCTACGGTCGAGGTCGGTGGTGGTTCATCCCGGGCTGGCTGTTGCTCGCTGCTCGGCCTCGCCTGCAAGATCATCGCCGGGTTCGTGCTGGTTCCCCTTGCGCTAGTGGTGCTCCGACCCAGGACGATCGCCAGAATGCTGCTCCTGGGCACGACGCTCCTGCCCGCGGTCCTGTGGTATCTCTGGGCTTTTCACGTCGTCGAGTCGGCAAGCGGCTCCAGGGCCTCGGCCGACAACCGCGCCATCTGGCTGTCGGTTGTGGGTTTCGCCGGACTGGCCAAAAGAGAAACGCTGCTTCATATCTGGCGGTTCTTCCTGGTCCGTGCGTTCACGCCCCTGGGCCTGGTGCTGGCCGCCTGGGGGCTTTTTCAGAGGGAAGCTCGGAACCAGGAGCGAATCGACCTCTGGTGGGTCTGGGGCCTGGCAGGCCTTGTAACGCTGGCACTCCTGGCGGAGAAACTGCACCACGAGTACTACTGGCTAATCCTGGCGCCTGTCGTGGCCGCGGGATTGGGCCGGGCCCTCGTCGGGCTGGCGGTGCGGGATCGACGGCTCGCCGCGGCAGCGGCCGTCGGCCTGCTTGTCATGAGCGCGGTTCTCACTCGATCAACCTGGCAAACGCCTCCCGAGTGGAAGGACCTTGAGTTCGCCGCGAAATGCGTTCAAGAGGTAGTGCCGGGTGATCTCTGGCTGGTCGCGCCCGAGCCGCTGTTGTTCCAGGCCGATCGGCGCGGATGCCGGCTGGAGTTCACGAGCCAGGCCTCGCGCCGGGCCGCCGCGGAATGGGGCGAAGCCGAGCCGCCGGAGGTTCGCGGGCCACTCGAGTTGATCGAGTTTTATCGCCGTCAAGGGGCACGATACGTGGCCGATGTCGGTGCCGGCGCGGGCGATGATCGACGAATCGCCTTGCATGAAGGCATTCGGCGGAGTTACAAGGTTCTAGTGGATCGTGCGTCGATCTTGATCGCGGAACTGAACCCTCCCGAAAGTCACGGGCATGCCGAGTGATGATCGTCCCGTCACCATTCCAGACTTCGCCGCGTGGAAAGGGCAGGGCCGCAAGATCGCGGTCCTGACCGCCTACGACTTTCCCACCGCCCGGCTGCTTGACGGGGCCGGAGTCGATTGCCTGCTGGTGGGCGACTCGATGGGAACGACGGTCCACGGCCGGGAAACCACCCTGGGCGTGACGCTCGACCAGGTGATCTACCACGCCGAGATGGTCGCTCGCGCGGCGCAGGTCGCTGGTCGTGGCCGACCTGCCGTTCCTCAGCTACCAGGTCTCGCGCCGGCAGGCGATCCGTTCGGCGGGACGGATCTTGAAGGAGACGAGCTGTCAGGCGGTGAAGCTGGAGGGCGGGCAGAAGATGGCCGCGACGATCAAGGCCGTGGTCGAGGCCGAGATTCCCGTGATGGCGCACATCGGGCTGACGCCGCAGTCCATCCGCCGGCTGGGGGCCTACAAGGTGCAGCGCTCCGAGGAGGTCTTGCTCGCCGATGCACTCGCCGTGGCCGAGGCGGGCGCCTTTGCCGTGGTCGTCGAATGCGTACCCGCGGAGCTGGCGGCCCGGATCACGCGGAGATTCGCCGATCCCCACGATCGGCATCGGCGCCGGGCCGGGTTGCGACGGTCAGGTTCTGGTCTTGCACGACATGCTCGGCCTGCTCGAGGGCTTCCGGCCCAAGTTCGCGCGACCCTACGCCGAGCTTGGCCAGGCGGTCAAGAAGGCCGCCGAGAGTTACGTCCAGGACGTCAGGGCCGGCCGCTTCCCGGCCGAGGGAGAGAGCTTTCGCTGAATGGAGGTCGACGATTCCGCTCACTTGCCAGGCCGGTCCAGCTTTGCCAAAGCTTCGAGGTCGCCGGGACATTCGGCCGGCACCGATTGCCACAGCCATTCCGCCTTAGAGCGATCGCCGCGCTCCTCGGCCAGCTCTTCGAGCGGATCTTGCAATCGCCTGGAGCTTTCGTTCCCGTAGGACCGGGCCGGTGTAGCCCGTGTGGCGGACCGTGATATCGGTCCACCGCACCAGCACGTTCACTCGCCGAAGGGCCGGCAAGATCTGCTCGTGGACCCGGTATGTCCATCGCACGTCCTCGCGAAGTGGAAACAGTCTGATATGATCCACGACCGCCTGCCCGCCATCCCCATTCGGCCCCGGATCGCACGAGCAGCGAATAACGTGGGCGGCCTTATCACCCCGCAGTAACCCATCAAACAAGACCTGCAAGTTCTCCCGCTGGTCCGGATCAACCACGTCATCAGCATCGAGCCAGAACGCATAATCCCCCGTCGCCCGCGCCAGCGCGGCGTTGCGGGCAGTGCGAAGTCGTCAACCCAGACGAAATCAAACACCCGCGCCCCGAACTCGCGCACAATCTCCTTGGTCCGATCAGTCGAGCCCGTATCGACCACCACGATCTCATCAAACAGGCCTCGGACAGATTTCAAACACAATGGAATAGTTTCATGTTCATTTTTTATTATCATCGTCAGGGAGATTGATCGAACACGTTTTCGGTCCGCAGATGACGCAGATGGACACAGATGAAAGCACGGCGAACCGATGGCACGCTGTGAACGCTCGATGTCGGGATCTCCTTCCCCGCCAGCATCGACCCTAACGTCTCGACCTCTGAAAACCGGGTGCTTCCCCTTCCTATCTGCGTCCATCTGCGTCATCTGCGGACAAGTTCCCTCGCCTTCCTTCCAAGGCCGCAACATGACTCGCTGCCCATGGCCCGCCGCGGCTCCCCACTTCTCCGCGAACCTGCCGCCGTTGTCCTCCAGCAGTTTCTCGGCATCGACGCCGCTGCCCTGGACCGTCCGACTGCCGTAATGGTGCACGAACAGATCATGCGCCACCGCCAACTCGAACCCTGCCTGCCTGGCCTGCAAAGCCAAGTCGTCATCATCGAAGAACCCCAGCCCAAATCGCTCGTCCAGCCCGCCGATCGCTTCATGAACGGCCCTTTTCATCAGCAGGCTTCGCGGGGTCAGGCTTCGCGGGGCCACAGGCTTCGCGGGGTCACAGGCTTCGCGGGGTCCAGGCTTCGGAGAGTAATCGGTGTCAGTTCATTTTTCGGAGAGTAATCGGTGTCAGTTCATTTTTCGGCCCCGAAAAGTGAACTGACACCAATAATCTTAACTGACACCAATAATCTTCCCTGCCGCCTTCGCTCATACTATCTGACACCGAAGGTATCCCCCGTCTAAAGGAGTGAGGCAGCTACCAGACTTGCAAGCTCGGAATCTGGGCCAGGTGGCTTGGTCTTTGGGCGGGATGCGGCAAGCCCTTGGAGAGTAACGATCGACGGCAACGGCAGAGTCACCCGGGTGATCGATCCCGCGACGCTCGGAGCTGATAACTCCGAACGGGTTGCGTCCCTCTCCACAGGGGCCGTGAACGAACTGCTGGACGCGGTCCGGGATGCGAACTTCTGCACAATCGGGGCGAGGTACCAGCCATCCACATCCACGACTGGCTTCAGTCCCCCGCTCGCGAGAGGGTAGGAGAGGCCCGTGAAGTAATCTTGTTTGGAGGCTGATCGACTTAATGAAGGCGTCCCTCGTGGTCTGACCTCACGAGGCCTGATCCCTTGAAGTCATCACCGGTTCCTGCGACTTTTTCACATACATCTAGCTAGGAGCCTAGTATCCAGACACACTCCCAGGTAAAGGTATAGAAAGGCAAAGCTCACTCTTTCTGGTTCGCGGTGTACGCCAGCATGACCAGCACCCATGCATGCAGATCGGAGAACGCCATGGCAGTCCCTGTAGCTCTGAAATCAGAGGAGATACGAGAGGCTCTCGGTCAGTTAAAAGGTTGGTCAGGAGATGAAAATGGGCTTGAAAGAACGCTGTCTTTTCAGGATTTTCCTGGAGCAATAGCTTTCATGCACCACTGCACAGGGGATCGAGAAGCAGCACCACCATCCGGTATGGTCTAACAAGTTCAATTCTGTACACATACATCTCGACACCTTTGACATCGGTCATAAGGTCACCAAGCGTGATGTCATCCTCGCTCAGTATTTTAACCGTGTACTCGAACAAAAGGGTGAAGAGTTCGGGTATGTTGACGAATCATAAGGGCTGGGCTCGTTCATGCCTCATGAAACGAAGGCCGCGAAAACGGGGCCGCCACAGTGCC
The DNA here is from genome assembly GCA_963813575.1 of uncultured Planctomycetaceae bacterium. Taxonomy (GTDB): domain Bacteria; phylum Planctomycetota; class Planctomycetia; order Isosphaerales; family Isosphaeraceae; genus Aquisphaera. The sequence goes on along the minus strand of CAWFAF010000009.1, from coordinate 463,587 downwards.
AGAGCTTTCTGTCCCGCCTGGGATAACACTTGGAACCGAATTAAGCCTGGACGAGCATAATATTCAGTCTTTTGCTTGGTCTCCAGCAGGAGAGCGGATCGCCATCGCATCCAAGTCTGGCGATATCAATATATTTGGCTTCAGAATCCCGCTTGTGTTCGGTCACTCAAGTCACACACGGGCATCATTTTTTGCGTAGAGTACTCTCCAGTCGGCGATTTGCTTGCGTCCGGTGGTTCGACACCACCTTCCGAGTCTGGATCCCGAGAGCGGTGACACGCTTCGTACGTACCATGGACCAGCGGCCGTGAGAAGCATCGCATGGTCACCCGATGGTGAACATGTCTGGCTGCGGAGGCCAAATACATAAAAGTATGGAACGTAAAATCCGAGGGTTTTGATTTCGAAATCCTGGTCGGTCACGAGAAATGGGTCAGACGGCTCCTTTGGATCCGGAGATAGACGCCATCGTTTCGAGCGGAGATGATTCTGCTCTACTGGTCTGGAGAGCCGGCGAATACCGCAAGCCTAGCAAGTTGAATCTGCACGGTTCCGCCATCCTGAACATGTCATTTTCTCCTCTAAATCAATTAATTGCCGCTGGTTCAGCAGATGGCAGCATTACTCTCGTTAATTACAAAGACTTGGCAATTGTTGAAGTTTTATATGGACACACTTCCAAAGTGACATCGGTTAGCTTCTCTCACGGGGGCGACTGCTAGCCTCGATCGACTATGACGGGACTTTAAGGATTTGGGCTTATTCGAAAGGGAAAGAACTTGTCTGTTTCGCGGAACGGCTTCCGCTAAGGAGTAACAACTTGGCTGCCTTCCACCCAACTAAATCGCTCCTCGCCACGTCCTCTTCGTCCGACAATAATCTCCGTATTTGGGAGATCGATCAAAACCTGCATACCGTTGCTGCCACCGCAGGTAAGACCTATCACTATTCTAATGCAAAAGTTGTTTTGGTAGGAGAACATAGTACCGGTAAGACCTGCTTGGCGAGAGCCCTGGTGGGACTGCCCTTTCGAACCTCAAGAGTCTACACACGGCATGAACATCTGGGAGCTAAAGCCTGAGTCCCCGGCACAATGCAGTTCAGAGGATGAGGATACGATCGTCCGAGAAATCATGCTCTGGGATCTCGCGGGCCAAACGGATTACCAGGTAGTCCATCAAATATTCCTGGATCAAACCTCGGAAGGGATTGTCCTTTTTGATGCAACCCATCCGGAGAATCCATTTGCAGGTGTCGGCTACTGGGAGAAAGCAATCAGGAAAGCTGCAGGAAGAGCTTGTCCATTGATTCTAGCCGCTGGTGCAGTTGACCGAGGTCAACCGACTGTGAGTCAGGATGATATTCAAGAGTATATCAACAGCCATCAATTCATCGGGTTTATCGCCACAAGCTCCAAGACTGGCGAAGGAGTAGAGGCATTAAGGCAACAGATCATCGCCGGCATACCCTGGGAACGCCTACCTATAACAAGCTCTCCTGATATATGGCAGGATATGCGTTCTTTTTTATTGCAACGACGCAATTCCTCTGATGTTGTTGTTCGACGTACCGAGCTCTGGGACAGCTTTGTCTTCCAGTATCCCGCGTCGCAGCTCACATCAGCAGAATTTGAAACAATCATCGGACACGCACAGACACAAGGACTGGTATGGAGGCTATCCTTCGGCGACCTGATTCTTCTCAAACCTGAAATACTTAACAATTACGCATCGGCTGTAGTCCTCGCCGCTCGCACCCACCCTCATGGGTTAGGGTGTGTAGGGGAGAGGGACGTACTTGGATGTCCGGTTAGATCTACGGCATTTTGATCGACTGACCAACCGAGAGCTTGAAAAGTCGCTTTTACACGCCGTAGTGGAATTGCTGATTGCCCGAGAGGTTGCGCTCCGAGAGGCGACCAATTAGTCTCTCCCTTCTAAATTTGGCCGCCGTCGTCCGGATAATCCCAAGCCGCCTCCCAGGGACATTGCATACAGCTTCGCCGGCCCTATAGAGGATATCTATGCGACTCTAGTGGTTCGGCTCTCTTATAGTGGCGTTTTCGAGATCAGGTGGTCTCTGGAAAAACGTTGCAGAGTTTACTTCGGTCTCGGGACATGCGTGCACAATCTCACTAGCGCGTCCAATGAAGGCGAGGGCGAGATTTCGTTATCATTTCACTCAACTGTTCCACTCGAATCGAGAGTTATCTTTAGTAATTTTATCTCGGAACACCTGAAACGGCGTTCAACCAGCGGGTCAGTTGTTCGCGAGCGTCTTTATCACTGTCCTCGGTGTAAAAATGAAGTCGAGAATCGTCAAGCTATCATTCACCGGCTAGGCCTCGGAAAAACGTCGATCCGGTGCCAGTATTGCGACGACATAATGATTCCCTTGATGGATGAACTGGAACAACGGTTTGGCGATCCAGGCCTGCTTAGAAGAATGAGAAACATGGATCAGCAAGCGGATCAGAGAACCAGTGCAGAAATTGGTATCTCGAAATCCAAAGCGAAAGTTGCTGTGAACGAGTACGATACATTCTTGGCTCACAACTCTCTGGATAAATGTGCCGCCCTGAAGCTTGCGGAACTCTTGAGGCGTCGAGGAGTAAATCCGTGGATTGATCAAGAGCAAGTTCCTCCGGGACGTTGGTTCAGACGTAATCCAAGCGGCCATTCCAAATGTTGGTAGCGGTCATATTGTTGGGTCCGTATGGCTTGGGACGATGGCAATCTCTTGAGTTGCGGTCCTTCATAACCGTTTGTGTCGAGCTTGGATTCCGGTTATTCTGTTTTACTCCCTGGACTTACAGTTCCCCGAAGATTGCTATTCCTCAAGGAATTGCGCAGGGTAACGTTTCGGGGATCGTGTCGAGGAAAAGGATTCCTGGATGCTCTCGAATGGGGAATTACGGGGCGAAGACCCTCGGCGTGAACTTCGTTGCCATGCTCCGTAAAGTGATTGATGTCGAGGAAAAGGTATCAGAAACGTTCCTGACACGAATGGCACTAGCTTAAGACGCAACCCATTGTTGCGACATGCGTTGCGACTTCTGCTTTGCGGCTACCAATATACTCATGCAGAGATGTCGAAAGCTATATTTGGGCTTAAAAAGAGGATTTTCGGTTATATGAGCGTTTTGCTCCGTTGATTGAACTTTGATTACAAGACCGCGATTTTCGACGTAACATTACACTGAATAATGACTTGCGCTTTAAGCTACGTGCCATTTTGTTCCTGACACCTTTTCCCTCTTGACACCTTTTCCCTCTCGTGGCCAGCAGCACGTTGACCTTGGCCAACTCTTTCGTGGGTCGGCGACTTTTCAATGCCGGTGTACAGCTCGTAGGATTGATGCTGGAAATCGCCCAGTCGGGCCGGCGCCACCGCAGCCAGGCGTTGCAGCACCGGCGCATGATGGCGCATCGCAGCGATGCACGTATTCGTATCGAGCAACAGCGCATGACGATCATCAATCCAGGCGGGGAGCCGGCGGAACGGGCCCCTGGGACGGACGCGCGAACGCCGGGTCGTCGATGCGAATTCGATCGAAGAACCCCGGCGGCCACGTTGCCGGCTTGACCGGTTCCAGGACAATGGCCTCGCCCTGGCGCCGAATGGAGACGGTGTCTCCTTCCAGGTGAAATTCCTCTGGCAATCTCACCAATTGGGAGCCGTCGGCCCGTACGATCTCGGTCACTTTCATGGCATTCCCCATCCAGAACTGAACCACTCTGCACCAGCCATCATATCAGCGGCAAGCCTCCTGCCTCAAATCACCTTCGACCTACACAGGGATGCACCACGTTCGCCGCAGCCGCGTCGTCGGGGCGAAAATCGGTGTCGGGGGTGGAAATCGGCGTCGCGGCGGAAATCAGTGTCGCTTCGTTGTGTGGTGGACGTTGTCCCGAGAGCTTTGCACCGCCGGGTTGCTCCAGGTTCATGTCCCGGTAGGGTACCGGTGATCACACACCGGGTTATATCGCAAGAGATTGGTCATAACAGGTCCATCCGTAGCTTCGTGTCGCACCAGTCGCAGTACCGAATGCGATGAGCCAGGGTTGTGACTGGTCCTCGCGGACGTGGGTCATTGCACGGTCTGAACATTTTTTCCTCTCGTAAGCCGTTGGTTTGAAGGCATCCGTCGACACCACGTCCTCCAGCCCGAACGAGAGCGGGCTTTATCTTGTATAATTACACTGGGCGAAAAGAAGGAATCGGTGGACCGCGGGTGCGGCGACAGCTCGGGTGTCATCGGACCGCTCTTGGAGGCAGCAGAGGTGAGTGACGACGGGGGGGACTGCCGAGGACGAGTTACGAATGCTTACCTCGCGGTTCCCTACGCCGTTTATACTAGTGTACGGATGCTCGAAATATCTCAAAAACCGCCATTTCCGCCACTTTTGGGGACCTTCGGCGCGGCTTGCAGGCGGCAGGTTCGCCCGGCAACATGTTGCAGCATCATGAGATCGGACATGACCCGTGCTCGGCCGAGCCGTTCTAAAACCGAGTGCGTATAGGTGCACCAAAACTGCCATATCAACGTTTGCTGATTATTCACTATCTCAGAATTGAGTGCTGAGTGCTGAGTGCTGAGTGCTGAGTGCTGAGTGCTGAGTGCTGAGTGCGCTGGGAACCGGGTCTACCCGGCCTTCTGCCGTGGGCCCGTCACGCGATCCGCTTCCATCCACTGACCACTATTCGCTGTGCTGAGTACTGTGTCTCAAGTCGCATGTCCATGCGTCGATCTCACTGTGACCGGCCAATTCGCCTTTTTAAATCATGCCCTTCTCTAACCTTCAGGCCGTGATGTCAGTCGACCCGCACGTGCAGCCGGGCCGTCGCCTTCCAGCCCCGGCGGTTGGCGCGCTCGACGCGGACCAGGTAATCGCCGGGCCTGGCGAAGCGGTGGATGGTCACCGCATAGCCGTCGGGGGCGTGCTGATCGACGTTGCCGTCGGAGTGGACCGTGACGGCGGGGCTGCCGTCGCCGAAGTCCCAGGTCTCGGATCCGTCGGTCGTCCGGAACGTTCGCACCTTGAAGGTCACGGGATCGCCCGGCGTGCACGCCGGTGGTCGGTGCAAACGCGGCATGGATCGTCGGCGGAAGGTCCGTCGGGCTGCGCCGGGTCGACGATCTGCACGCGGCGAAGTCGTAGGCGACACGCCCCCGCGAATCGGTCACCTCGAGGATCTCGCTATAGGTTCCCGGGCGATCGTACGACCGCTCGACCCGTGGCCCGGAGGCCGTCGATCCGTCGGTGAACGTCCAGTCGAACCGGCGGGATCGCCCGCCGGCACCACGACTTGCCGCCGTCGAGAACCACACGGTCGCCCACGCGGGCGAAGATGATGGGGCCGGGCCACGGCGATGACGTCGGCGTCGAACTCGCGGAGGGCGGCCTGCCAGAGGAAGGCGTATCCCTCCTGCGTACCCCACTTGCCCGAGGGCTGCCGGCTCTTGATCTCGAAATGCTGGTGCGACCAGCCGCCGCGACCCCCCTTCCTTGCCCAGGACGCCGAGCCTTTGCCCTTTCTTCACGGTCGCACCCGGCTTGCATGGCCGGGTCGATCGTCTGCATGTGGCTATAGCGGTAATACCAGCCCCGGTCGTCGAGCAGGTAGACGACGTCGTAGCGGGGCTGCACCGGCGTTCTCTTGGGGGCGTGCTCCGGCAGCCACTGCGTTCCCCGCGAGACGACCAAGCCGTCGGTCGCCGCGACGATTTCCGATCAAGCCCTCGGCCCCGCCGATGTCGAGTCCCGCGTGGTAGTAGACGGACTTGCGACTGGGCTCCTCGCCGCCATCGACATAGGTCGGCTCGTTGCCCATCTGCGTGAGCCCCGCGAACCATCTCTGGCGGACCGGGATAGACGAAGGTCTCGGGCTCGATCCAGGGCGAGCCCGCCGGCCAGAACCGGAGCCGGGCCGTCTTCTCCAGGCCCCAGTGGTCCTCGTTGGTGTTCTTGAGATAGGCCGAGACCACCGGGCAATCGACCTGGACCGGGCCCACCGTCCGGGGCAACTCATAGTTTCCGGAGCCGAGCGTCACCGCCTTGCCGTCGATCTCAACCCGAACCCGAGCCGACCGCACGGCCGAGCGAAGCGGGTCGGTTGTGACGTCCACCCCGACCAATCGAACCTGCACGACTGAGCCGTTAGCGCCTGGAACCTGCGCGATCTCGCCGGGATCGAGGTCCACGGTCTGGAAGAGCGGCTGCCGGAATGAGCTGGGCGGACCATCGGCGGGGAACGCTGGGAGAAAAACGCCAGAAACAGCAGTGAAGCAGCGATCACTTGGATCATAATTAGATCGTCCGTTAACGTGCCATCAAAAACAAGCCAGCATATCATTACGGGCTATCGGCCGCGAATGGCTGCTCCGGAAACTCTAAATCCATCAAGAACTTCTGGAACAAGGGCTGCGATCAACGAGGCTCAAGATTGGGGTCGGCGGAAAGAACGCGCGGCGATGTCGGGGTCGAGCGTGGATTGGCCGCGGTGATCGAATCTTTGTTTTCGTCAGCCGCGCTGCTCGTCCATCGACGCGCCGTCCGGACCGAGCTCTCACGCCTCGGCCACACCGGCAAGCTCGGTCAGCCGGTCCCTGACCTCGCTCAATACATACCGAATCAGGCCTGGACCGGTCGGTCTGAGCGGCAATTTCCTTGAGCTGGTAACCTTGAAGACGCAGCTTCCACCATCCGCCTGTGCAGGGGGGCCAGACCCCTCATCACCTGCTCGAGCTCGTCGATGCCGCGATCGCCGCGTCGGGCGATGGTTCACGAGCCAGGATTTCGAGTGGAACACCGGTGGAACCCATCGTCGCGCCCAGCGAGGTCTCACGCGAGACGTTTCGCCGCAACGCCGTGTGCCGGCCGGCCTGGCGGTACAGCTTGCGAGGGTGATCTTGGCCAGAAGCCGCCAGAGGTCTCCGCTGCGCTGGATCACGAACTCGATCCGCGGCCAGGAAAAAACTGCGATACGCCGATTGGACGACGTCCTCGGCATCGATCCGACCAGCCAGCTTGGGCGACAGCCGGCTCCGCGCCAGCGCACCAGCCTGAGTGGTGTAGCGGCTGAAGAGTTCTTCCTCGGCCTGCTGATCGCCCTCACGCCAACGGGCCAGGAGGCTCGAGGTCGATGGTTCGTCGTGTTCGCTCATCGTCAGCCCACGGCCTCTCCAAGATCTTCTGCCTTAGAAGAAAGAATCAAGAAACCATAAGATTTTAGGGGCGATCCTACTGTTTTCTTCAATAGGTGAATGAAGCATCCGAGAAAAAGAGTGCGGATCAAGAACTGAACCTCGTCCAATTTCCTGCCTGGCGGCTCACGATCGCGGGTCTGTGTGGCAGCCCACCACCGTGAATTCTTGGTCCGGAAGGCCCTTTGCGCGGCGGATTCAATGTGTTAAATGTGAGTTCGAGCCTCGACCTGGGCCGCCTGGCTGCTACGTCAAGTCTTTACCGACGGAGTCTCCGTATGAGCACGCTCACCGAGGGTGAGTTGACTCGCAAAACGTGTGCTCCTTGCGAGGGAGGCATTCCACCCCTGTCGCCCCAGGAGGCCCAGGCACTAGCCGCGAACTTGAGCGGCTGGTCGTTCTCCGCCGGGGGACAGCGGATCAGGAGATCCTGGGTAGTCCGCAATTTCATGGCCGGGATTGAATTCTTTAACAAGGTCGCCGCGCTGGCCGAGGAGGAGGGGCATCATCCCGACCTCCATCTCGAGGGCTATCGCCAGGTGGCCGTCGAAATCTGGACACACGCGGCTGGAGGCTTGACCGAGAACGACTTCATCCTGGCGGCGAAGATCAACCAGATCCCGATCGAGCTCAAGCATTGAGTCGATCAGGCCTGGTTCAAAAGCCGAGCCACGAGCCAATGCGCTTCAGCAGGCTGGCGCGGCAGGCGGAGAGCCGTGGCTGCTTGCCCCCGGTCTTGAAGGCGGAAAAGCCGTTCTTCCGGCGCTGCCAGAGGTTTTCGGGCCACGACGGGCGCCCTGATGCTTTGAAGGTGGGCGACCAGCGATTTGGCCGTTGTTCCGCGGGCGGCCAGGATTTGCGAGAGCGTGTTTTCGCCTGCGTCTTTGCGGCGCTGATAAGATAGTTGACCAGCAGGGAATCCGATGGCCGATCGCCGCCGAGCATGAGATGAACCCAGCCCCAGGCTTCACGATAGTCACGCGGGGTCATTTGATGAATATCCGTTAACGACTCCAGGCGAGGCAGATCGGGCGTCCAGCCCTGCCTCAGATCTTCCCTGATCTTCGCCAAGTGCTCGTTCTGAGCGTCGGGGGCATCGGCCTGGGTCTCGAAATACTCGGCGAGCCCTTCATCGAGCCATAGCGGCAAGTCCCCGTAAGCGCCACGGGCCAGGGCGTGAGTCGCCTCGTGGCGCAGGTCTTCCTCGAGCCGGTTCTCAGGTAGGTGTAGACGACCCGGGCGATCCCTGGGCCAGGAAGAAGGCCCGCCGCGGCGGCAGCTCCGGAAATAAATTGAGGAAATGCGTGAACGCATTGCGATCGTTCAGCACGTAAATCTCGACCGGCTCTTCATTGGCCCGAGCATGATAATCGAGCCTGGAGATCAGGTCGCTCTCCAGCGACCGAAGGCAGCGCACCGAGGGTGAATCGGCCGGGATGGGCGTACTGGAGTAAATGAGAAATGGACCGGTCCTGACCTGGTATCGGGTTGGTACCAGTGCCTGGCCGCGGTCGCCCAGGGTACGCAGCCACGGCCAACAAGGAAGATGACAGAGCCAGCGGCCTGGGCGCGGGCGGCTTGCCGATCGGGTGGGTCCAGGTTCGCTTGCTCAAACTCGGCCTCCCCATGCTGGTGCAAGCCTCAGGAAAGAGGACGGCCGCGGCGGCGATTGCGTGCCTTCTTGGCCTGAATCGCTCTGTCGGTCGCCCGCCACACGTCCTTCCAGTCCGAAAGCGGTGATAAGCCCCAGGCAGGTATGCGCAGGAACCGCAAGGTTTCGGTGCGAGTCCGGCCTGGCGCCTGGGCCAGGCTGACGCTCAGCCGGGCAAGGTTCTTGATCCGGCGCCGCGCGGAACGGGGTTTTGAAGCCTTACGCCGACCAGGTCGATCAGGCTCAAGAAATCGTCGCTGTCCAGGCGATCAAGATGCACCAGAATATTCGACGCCTTGAGGTCGCGATGCGAGAGCGACCTTTCGTGAAAGCCCGGACCAACCGGGCCAGCCCGATGTTGAACTTGCGGGTCCGCGCAGTGGCCTCGGCGTGGTCTCCGAGCGGCGGATCTTTCGCAAGTATTCCGCCAACGTGATGACATTTTCCTGCTTGGCCGTGATCAGGTAGGTCTGCCGGGGCAGAAACCATGACAAAGGGTTGACCCAGGAGCAACCTCTGCGAGCGAGGAAGGCCAGATTGCGGGGCGTGGGGATGCCGCGGCTCGCCAGGTGCTGGCCGGCCTGCCACGATCGCCAGGCGCGAGATGGGCGCACCAGCGTGAGCAGCGGATCGAGCCATTTCTTGCGATTGAACCGCTTGAAAACGACCCGCGAAGGTCCGCCGCCACCAGATTGTCGTTTCCGCGACTGTCGATGTCCGCGAATTCTTGAGCAGCTTGGTCTCGGGACGAGCGAAGGGTAGCATCGGGGTCTGCCAGCAACAACCGACCTGGCCGGCTCGAGATCGCGAACGGCGACGCACCAGCATGGCCATTGTTTTCGAACCTGGAAGTATTTGTTGGTGGATCGGCAGCGTTTCCCCCAGCGCGCCAGAGCCGCTCAGCCCAGGCCCTGGTCGAACCTTCGATGGCCTTGGCGAATCGGCGGGCATCGACTACCCGTCCGATCGGTTCTCCAGGTACGATTTCAAGAAGCGATGACGATCGGCCCGGTTGCTTCGCAGCCAGAAGTAATGATCGAGCAGCGGCGAGATTTCGCCGGGCCTTGGCCCATGTTCAATCGGCGGGTCTGGCGCAAGGCGTCAAGGTCGATCATGAAGAGCTCGGGCATGTCACCGGCGTCACACGGACCAGGATATTGCCCGGATGAAAATCGATATGGAACAACCCCGCGTCGTGCATCCGCGCGGTGAAGATGCCAAGCAACGCCGCCAGCCGGCGGCGGATCCTCGAACGTTTCGGCTCGGGCCAATTTCAGATGCTGCTCCACGAATTCGTCCAGCGGGACCGACCCGGGGATCTCCCAGGAGATGAGATAATTCTCGAACAGGAACTTTCGCTTTCGTTGCTCGCCCAGGGCGATTGGCACGATCGTCGGGACGCCGATCGAGGCCAGCTCTCGAGAGCGCTTGCCCTCGTTGCGGCCCTTGCCTCGGCGAAACCACTGTCGAAACATGGCTCGATAATCAGGCACGAGGTTGTGCTTGATGTAGATCGTCCCTTCGGGAAGCTCGACCTTGTAGACGATCCGGTGAGGCCCCGCCTTGATCGTCGTCAGCCTTCCCTGGTCGCGCCACTCTTCGAGCCGCAGTCCGTTGGGCCCCAGCAGCATTTCCGCCATGGCTCCTGCATCCACCAGCCGATATCGCCGGTTGCGTCCACTGCCAGTGGGGGGGCTTGAACATCAGGCTCGCCCCCGACCCCGGAGATGCCGCGTCTCGCTGCGATGTGGACGTCATGAGCATAGCCTGATCAATCCAGCTTCCGGCTTCGACCAGCTCGCCCACGCGCGAATTGGTGTACACGCCCTGCCGCGCAGCCGCACGAAGAATGGGTCAGGAATCGATCCCCCCCTGGAATTTCGCATCGTGCCGCCTTCACCGCGATCGACGTGTTCCATTCCGGCGACCGACGCCACGAATGTTTCCGCCCAGGCCTCGACCGAGTATTCCTGCTCCACGCGCTTCCGTGCGAGCTGTCCCATGTCCCGGCGCCGCGGGGGATCGCTCGCCAGCGCCTGAACGGCCTCGACCCATTCTGGGTCACGTGGCAAGAACCCTGTCATGCCTGGTTCGATCAGCTCGATGTTCATTCCCACCGGGTTGGCGATCACCGGCAGCCTGGCGGCCTGGTACTGAAGCACCTTGAGGCCGCATTTTCCCCGACTCCACGCATCGTCCGGCAACCAACTGACGCCGATGTGGCCGGCCGCGAGGTCGGCAGCTTCCCACTCCTCGCACCAGGTTACAGGAATCACACGTATCGCGTGAGAATCGGGAAGCGATCGCAGATGACACGAAGGCGCAAGCCCGGAACCTCCTGGCCCAGCCGCTCCCAGAGCGCATGCCGCTGCTCCAGCCCTCGCAGCGTGCTCGAGGAGCCGATCCAGACCAGGTCGATGGCCGTCCACCGACGCGCCGGGCGTGGCCGGCAATCAAGGGATAGTCCCAGGATCGACGCAAGTAGGGATCAACCGCACTCGCTCGGCGGGCGTCCGGCACGAAGGCACAATCGGCCAGGAAATCATTGCCGGCGACGACGGCGTCGGCGATCCGAGCCGTTGCCGAAAACCGGCGCCGGCGCCATGCGGAATGTGGTCCGCGTTTGTCATAGGAATCGCGGAAGAGAACCGCGTCGTCGAAATCGAAGACCAGATGGCGAGCATGACGCCGCAGGATGGCAAGTTGCCAGGCCGGCAAGAGCTCGCGCTGGAGGATCACCGCATCGTAGAGGCCGGCTTGAAAGAGCTGATAGACTCGACCTGGCCCTCGCTGCACCGCCTGGCACGACAGCGACCAACCCGCTCGCTTCAAGGCTGGCTCGAACGCCCGGATTCGATATCGGCAACAGACATGGTCGGGTGAATCCACCAGGGCAAGAAGTCTCATACCGTCCTCCGTGACGGCTGGGCGGCCATCGTCGCGGGTCGCGCACGTCCTCGAAACCTCATGGCCGCCGGATCATAATACCGCCAGAAAAAACCAAGGCGGACTGGAGCAGAACTGCGGGACCCGCGGCCCTGAAGGCAGGTCAAAGCCTCGATTCGTCCTGCGTCGCGTCTCAACGGTTCAGCGCCTTTCTCAGCTCCCTGGCTTCCCCATCCAGCCCAAACAGGCTTGGCTTCGAGGTTAACTCGGATTGCCGCTTCCGCGATCATGGTAGAGATACCGGCTCTCAATGATCGGAGCGCGCCTTCACGTTCCGACCCGGCATGGATGCTCATTGAGACATTTCCTGGGGCGACGGTCAATCATGAAAAACTTCGTACGGCTGGTACGATTCGCCTGGCCACATCGATATCGCTTCGGCCTCTCCATCGGTGCGCGGCGATGGTCGCCCTGCTTTATTTCACCGAGCTCGGCGCGGTACTGCCGCTTCTGAAAATCCTCTTTTACAACCAGAACCCGCATGCTGGATCTCTTCAAAGATAGACTCTATCGAAGCAAGATTCGTCTTGCTGGATGCCCAGACCGACGAGGTTCAGAGGGTCAAGGCGGCCGCCGAGTTGGGCAATGGTCAGTCTGTTGAGCTCAAGCAGCACTACGACGCCCTCGACATGGAGCAGGACTCGGTCGAGCAAATGCTCCGGGAACGCCAGCGAGTGATCGATCTCCCTGATCTCAAGGGATCGTTCATCAAGAGCGTCAACCCCGACCTCGCCGAGATCGAAGTCTTGACACGCGCAAGCAGGTTGTCGAAGAACGCATCAAGGAATTGAGTCGGGGCAGTAAATGGCTGAAGGAAGGAAATCTCGCTTGGATTCGCTATCGTCAACACGAAATGAAGAACGATCCCAAGAGCGAAGAGGTGTGGTTAGGCCGTTACGAGTGGCTGAAACCTCTGATCTACCGGTACATCCCCTCTGATAGCTTCCGCAACTTGCTGCTCCTGCTCGGCCTGGTCCTGGTCGGCGTGGCGATCAAGGGCTTCTTCATGTTCCTGCAGGAGGTCCTGGTCGCGGACGTCATGCAACTCACCCTATTCGACATCCGCAACCGTTTCTTCCAGCCGCACGATCAACCTCGACCTGGGCAGCTTCTCGGACCAGGGCTCGGCCGAGCTGATGGCCCGGTTCACCAACGACATGGATTCGTTCGGCCAGGGGCTCGACACGCTGATGAGCAAGCTGATCCGCGAGCCGTTGCGGGTGGCGTTCTGCCTGGGCGGGGCCTTCTGTTTGAACTGGCGGCTGACCTGCTTGACGCTGTTCCTCGTGCCGATCTCGGCCGCGACGACCTACCGCGTCGGCCGAGTCATGAAGCGGGCGGTCCGGCGGTCGCTGGAGAGCATGTCGACGATCTACAAGATACTCCAGGAGAGCTTTCAGGGGATCAAGGTCGTCAAGGCGTTTGCCATGGAGCGCATCGAGCGGCGACGGTTCTTCATCGCGACCAAGAACCTCTACAAGAAGGCGACTCGGGTGGCGATGATCGACGCGATGTCCGACCCCGTCCTCGAGATGCTGACCCTGGTCACCGTCTCGATCGCGCTTCTGGCCGGGTCGTACCTGGTCTGAAGCAGACGATCTTTCTCGAGCTCGGTCCATTGAGCTCCAGCTCGCCTCCCAGGCGATGGCGATCGAGGAGCTGCTGACGCTCTACGCCGTGCTCGCCGGTGTGTCCGACCCGATCCGGAAGCTGGCCAACGTGCACTCGAAGATCCAGCGCGCCGCGGCGGCCGCCGACCGGATCTGTGCCCTCGATGGACCGCGAACCCCAGGTCGTTGAACGGCCGCGGCGCTCGCACCTGCCTCGGCACGATCGATCCATCGAGTTCGACGGCGTCTGCTTCAATTACCATGACCGTGCGCCGGTGCTCAAGGGCATCAGCCTGACCGTCAAGCACGGCGAGACCATCGCCCTGGTCGGGCCGAACGGCTGCGGCAAGACGACGCTCATGAGCCTGTTGCCCAGGTTCTGGATGTCAACTCGGGCGCCATCCGCATCGACGGCCAGGACATCCGCGACCTCCGCTACGAAGCCTGCGCCGGCAGATCGGCATCGTGCCCCAAGAGACCATCTTGTTCCAGGACACGATCGCCGCCAACATCGCCTACGGCGACCCGGGCGCCAGCCGGGACGCGATCATCCAGGCCGCCAAGCGAGCGTATGCACACCAGTTTATCATGTCGATGCCGCAAGGATATGACACGATTATCGGCGAGCGCGGGCCCGGGCTCTCCGGCGGCCAGCGGCAGCGGATCGCCCTGGCCCGGGCCATGCTGCGCGACCCGGCGATCCTGATCCTGGACGAGGCCACCAGCGCCGTGGACATCCAGGACGAGGTCCTCATCCGCAAGGCGATCGAAGAGTTCTCCCGCGGCCGCACGACCTTCCTGATCTCGCACAGCCTGGGGACGATCCAGTTCGCCGACCGGATCGTCCTGCTCGATGACGGCCGCATCGCCGCGGTCGGCACCGACCACGAGCTGAAACGATCCTCGCCCCTCTACCGGCGCCTCCATGAGATCCACTACCACCGGGAAACCGCCTGAGCGGATCTTACGCGGCCTCTCCGCAACGTGGCAACCCGGCATCCGGCGATCCAGGCATCTCGCCGAAGATGGAATTTTTTTGTTCACACCGTGAAGCCGGCAAACTAGACTATTGAATCGCCTTTCTTCTCATGCCTGCAAGCTTCCTTGAACCTACAACGATGAGGTAACAGGTGGGCCACTCATTCACATCACGTCGATCGCGTGTCGGCCTGCGGTTTGTGCGGTGGTCTGCCCGAAGCCGGGCGCGGCGTTCAGTCTCGAGGTCCTGGAGACAGACAGCTTCTCTCGGTCTCGGTGCCAGCCTGGGCCCATTTGTGGCCCATCCCAATCTGACCGCGGCACCGCTCGTCTATAGCCCCAGCCCCACGGGTCTCAGTCCCAACCAGGTGCGGCAGGCCTACGGCATCAACCAGCTCTCGTTCCAGAACGGCACGGTCGCGGGCAATGGAGCCGGCCAGACGATCGCGATTGTCACAGCCTACGACGATCCCAACATCGGTGCCGATCTGAAGGCGTTTGACCGCCAGTACGGCATCGCGGACCCGCCTTCGTTCCTCAAGTACGTTCAAACGGGTCTGACGCAGACCGATGCGGGCTGGTCACTGGAAACGTCGCTCGACGTCGAGTGGGCGACACTCCATCGCGCCAGGTGCCAACATCGTTCTGGTCGAGGCCAAGTCGGCGAACATCAATGACCTCTTCGGCGCGGTCGACTTCGCGCGTCGCTGAGCGGCGGGTTGCTGTGTCGATGAGCTGGGGAACGAGCGAATTTTATGGTCAGCAGAACTACGACCCGATCTTGACGACACCCGCCGGGCACGTGGGCGGGTCGGGTCTGCCGGGCGGGATCACCTTCGTCGCGGCGTCGGAGACTCGGGCGCCTGGTCCGGCGTGTCGTACCCATCGAGTTCAACGAATGTGCTTTCCGTGGCGCGACCGCGCTCAATCTCGGCACCAATGCAAGCTATGGCGGCGAGCAAGGCTGGATCGGCAGCACGGGAGGCTTCAGCGCGATCGAGCCGGCTCCAGCCTATCAGGCGAGCACGCAGGCGGCGACAGGTCTGTCTTATGGGCTGCGAACAACGCCCGACGTCTCCATGGTGGGAGATCCGGCCACGGGGTCTCGGTGTATGACACCGTTCCCTATAGAGGCGTGACCGGTTGGTCCACGGTGGGCGGCACCAGCGCCTCGGCGCCCAATGGGCTGGCCTGGTCGCCGTTGCCGATCAGGGCCTGGCTCTGGCCGGCAAGGGTTCGATCGCCAATGCGCAGGCTGCCGTTTACCAGATTCCAGCGACTGCATTTCACACCGTAGCTCCGGTTTCAACGGCTACTCCGCGACCAAAGGTTACAACCTGTAACGGGCCGGGGCAGCCCGGTCGCCACGGGAGTAGTCGCGGGTTTGCTGGCGACTGAGAACGTCTATAACGTGACTGGATTCCCTGCGCCCGCCCCGCCGCACGCTCAGGTCCTGGCCACGGCCAAGCTCTCCATCACAATCTCTCCAGCGACGCTACCTCCACCGGCGTGAACACGGGCCAGGGGTCGACTGGGCGACCGGATCAGCGCCTGTCTTCCCGGTCTTCCCGCCCAATATCGTGGTCGTGGTGGTTCCTTTCGGGGCCAGAAGCGTTATCGTGTTCTTCCCGCCGGCCTTCACCACGTCTCCACTTTTTAGCTCGACCAACCGGCCGGTCCAGAATTTGGTCACGCCCCTGATCAGCCTGCCCACGCCCGGCCAGTCATCACTCAACCAGTTCGGGCAAGAGCCCTCGCCAGCTTTCCTGATCCGTCCCGTCCGGTTCACCAGTCAGACGGAGCTGGCGATGTTGATCGACGTCGTGGAACCGTTCAAGCCGCCCACCGCTGCCGACCCGGACCCCATGTTCCTGGGCGGCCGGACAACCACGATCATGCCGGCCCTTGGCCTGGCTGGAATTCTGCCCCGCTTCGACCTGGCTCGCCGAGGGATGAAGCCCGTGAAGAGTACGTCCCCGAAGCGCCTCTGCGCGGCCGTACCACCGATGTCTGAGGCCGAAAACAAGTCGCCTGCGAGCAGTTCGTCCTCAGCCCTTGCCGGGGCTGCCGTACTTGCCGCGGGCGGATACTGGCTCACGTTGCGAGGGCATCAAGCACGGCGTGGCACGCAGTCCTGGGCGTCCAGGCGCTCCGAGCGGCACATTCAGACCGAGCGTGCGGCGGTTCCCACCTCCGCCACGGTGATACCTGGTCGCGGCGGGGCCATGACGCCCACGCCGATCAGACTCGCTCAACTCGACGGGCGCGTGTGCAAGGTCTCCGCATCTTGTCACCGCCGCGGCCCCTGACCCCGCCTCGTTATCGAGCGCTCGATAAGCCGTGCCGGGGTGCCGCCTAAGCCATTGCGGGATGGGAAGCCTTCGCGGGAGTGGCCCTTGATCGTTTGATCCGGTGGGCTCTCAGAACAACCACGAGCTTCGTCGGATACGACAAATCACTCTCGGGTCGAAACCTCCCTTTTTCTCCAGGCAGAAGAGGAGGCTGGCGAAATCTCTCAAGTTTGCGTCGATCTCGCCGGCCTTGAAATCCAAGCCAGTCGTAACAAAGATCTTCCCGCGAGCGGTGAGCCCAGAGCCGGGTACCAGGGCCGAAAGCCAACCTCAATTCCATGAGTACGGCCAGTTCGTTGAGCTCGTGTTGATGTGAATACATGGCTTTGGGTTATTGAGAAGATGAAGGTCAGGCCCAGCCCGTCTCGTACCGCGAAGAATCTGTCCTGTCGTAAGAGCTTGCAGAGACGTTTCGACTCGCGCGGACTCTGATCAGTGTACTGCTTCATGCTTTTCAATGTACTGTCTCTGAACCGAAAGTTATTGCAAGTAAAATTCCTAAAACTTTTAATCATTTCGGCTTTTCTTGGCAGGCGATCGGGACTCAAGAATCCTGTTTAAGCTTAAATGATGAATTCTATCAAAATTCTGGAGCGTTGATTTGACTTCCGCTATGTTGTGCGGTCGTGAGGGCATGGAACCAGGGGGCGTCGGAGCCTCTTTCCGGGACGCACAAGATGGCGATTCAACCCTGTCAGTCCCATCGTAGGCAACTGATCGTTTTCTGGGCAGCATTCCTGGCCCTGCTCGGTTTCACAGCAAGTATCAGCTCAGCCGAGACACGACCGGACGGCAAGCCGCACACCAGATCAGCCGGCAGGCATCAGGACCACGCAACCGACCTGCAGGCTGTTGAGATATTCGAGAAAGGCGCCGCCGCCGTGCGAAATCTCGACTGGCCGGGCGATTCGGGGTTTTTGGCCGGGCAGTCCAGAAGCGCCGGATTGGAAGCTGGCGGCCTGCTCCACGGCACATCGCTTGTGCTGGAGGGCAAGCAGTCCGAGGGCAAGAAGGTGCTCTCCGAGGCGCCGGGCCAGACCCCGACCCCGAGGAATTGACGCTGGTGGCGAAACGGCTCGATCCCACTCCCGAGCTCCGCGGGGGCGACGTCTCGCCCCTGGCTCAACCTTACTGGAACCGGGCACTCGATCGCACCAAGGCTCTGGGCTACGACCAGGCCAGCGACAAGGACAAGCTGAGCCTCATGGGCTCGTCGCGTTTGAGCTTCACCGCGACACCGAGTTTCTCGCGGCCGTGGCCAGGCTTACCGAGCGGTTTCCCGGCACGATGGGTAGATCCGACAATGGCATCCGACGCTGAACGCATCATGAGTCTTTATCAGACCCATGCGGACGATTGGGACGAAGAACGAGGACGATGCCTTTTTGAGAAAGCCTGGCTCGACCGCTTCCTGGCACTTTGCCGCCTGGGCCTCGATCCTCGACCTGGGATGTGGCTCCGCCGAGCCAATCGCGCGTTACTTCATCGAGAAGGGCTTTGATGTGACTGGCATCGACTCGTCGCCACGCCTCATCGGTCTCTGCAAGGGCCGTTTTCCCGACCAGAACTGGATGGTCACGGACATGCGTACCCTGTCTTTGGATCGACACTTTGACGGCATTCTGGCGTGGGATAGCTTCTTTCACCTCTGCCCGGAAGACCAACGCCGGATGTTCCCGATCTTCCGCCGGCATGCCGGTACGACGGCGGCCCTGATGTTCACCAGCGGACATTTCCACGGGGACGCAATCGGCACCTACAAAGGCGAACCACTTTACCATGGAAGTCTGGATGCGAGCCGAGTATCGATCGCTCCTCCACCAGAACGGGTTCGATCTCGTGTCGCATGTTGCCCAGGATCCGCACTGCGGTCATCACACGGTCTGGCTTGCTCAGATCAGAGACCAGAGAGTAAGGGGAGTCGGGGATAGTCAGGGGACGCGACTCATTCCGCAGGCTGCTCGAGGCCGCCCACCGTTCTTGCGAAAATCGTGTTAACTGAAGAACCGAGATGAACAGCGATTTGGATGAAGTCTTCGAGAGGCTGGCTCGTTTTTCCTTCCGTCACCGATTCCGCCTTCGCGCCGCGGAAAAGGAATACCTGGAGCAAGGTCTGGAGACGGTGATGTCGCACGGAGAGAAGTTCATCGAGGAGCGTCTCGCCCCGGCCGATCCGCCGAATGACGGCAAGCAGACTCCGATTCGGAACCACCCGATCTTCGTCGCCCAGCACGGGAACGGCAACCTGCTGCCGAGGCTGCCTTGAGAAATGGCACTCGATCCCCAAAGGGCATGCCCTGACAGCCGAAGAGAAGGCGTATATCCTGTCGGTGCTCCATCGCTGGCTACGTTCAAATGAACGTGGATGTGCCGGAGGAGGGTGAGAAATTTTCAGAGGGCCGAAGACGTACCGCCCGACCACGCCGGCGATCTGGTGGTTCTGCTCGCGTCGGGGCGTGCCGATGCGCTCTCCGGTCGGTTCTTCACGATCAAGGACGATGTTGCCGGACTCATTGAACGAGGTCGTACCGGAAGTCTTGGTGACTTGCAGACGCTTCGACTTACTTCAGACATTGATAATATGAATGTAAACCCAGAACTGGAAATTCACTTCCCCGAGTCCGAAGACAACTCTGGCCCGATCATGGGCAGCCGAGTACAATCGTCAAAGGTCGGATCGGGTGTGCGCCTGGTGCGGGTTTGTCCGCCTGGGTTTCGCGACGGCCGACCTGGCGATGAGATGAGAATCAAGGCTCATCGAATGGGGGTGGGATGCACGAGTTGACGATACCCTTGGTCTGGGCGCAGGCGGCCGTGGCGGGCTCGAACGGGGCCGCGACAACGGGGGCGGGCACTGGCACTGGAGCCACGAATCCCGCCGCGCTGGCTTACCTTGCCTTTCGCCGCTGGTGCTCGGGGCTCACGCTCTCTTCGCCGCAGTCGGTTCCCAGCCTCGATGGGTTTTATGCGTTGCTGGCGGGTCTGGCCGTGCTCCTGATTGTGGCCGTGGTGATGCAGGGTCCGCTCCTGGCGCTCAAGCAGCTTGTTGACCTGCCGGGCCATGTCAGGCTGGTTCAGCGAGCCACCCGCCGCGTCTGCGCGCGGGACGGGTGGTCGCCGCGGCCATCACGTTCACCGTGCTGGCCTGGACGGGTAGCCAGACATTGGGGTTCCTCGCGGAGAGATCCGACCGAGGGAAAGCCGACCTGACGCTTCTTACCAGGTCCCGGTCGGGCATCGAGCTAGCGCTCGAGCAAGGCATCTTCGCTGGACTCACGCCCCTGCGCGATGTGGCCGGATTGGCCGACAACCTGCCGCTCTTGGTGTGCGCGATTTACCTGGTTTTTCGAGCGTCGTCGGGCATGATGCCCGCCGCTAGCCCCGTGCTGGGAATACCCGGGGCCGGCGCCGAGGCCGGTGTCTCGCCGGCACGATCAGCAAAACGCCCGAGAGGCGTCTCGGGCTGGTCAACCGTGGTCTGGGGCTGCGGCTCGCTCTATTTCCTGTACAAACTGGTCGCCAGGGCGGCCGGCAGCGCCGAGCTGCCAATGGGAGGATGCCTGGTCGCCGAAGCCCTCGTGATCCCTCTCATGACCGTCATCTGCGACGGTTTCCTGCTAGCCTGGATCTTGACCGAAATTCGCAATGCGGGCTTCGACCGGCTGAGTGATGAGCGGATCCATCCTGGCCAGGCACTGGAGCTGATGCCGGCCGCCTCGCTGGCCTGCGCCCTGCGCCTTGCCCGCGCGCTACGTGGCGATCCTGGTCTTTCTGGCCTCGCAGCATTTGCCGACCTCGGCCGGAGCCGGCAGCCTGGGCCGATACATCCGCTGGCAGCTTGGCTGGGGTCTGGTCGATCTTCAGGCCGCTGCGCTCGTGACGGTTGGTCTGGTGGGAGTCGTGGCCTGGGGCCGCGGCTCGATCAGGGAGAGCTTGAGCGGTTTCCGGCGGCTCCTGGCGACTCATGGCGGCCGACTTGTCGCCGCCCTGGCGCTGGCGTGCGCGGGAACGACATTGCTGGCCGGCCTGGCTTACTCTGTGATGCTGCTCTTACCTCCGGCCGGCTGGGTGCTCGCCGCGGCGGATAGCTACGCCCATTATGTCACGCTGCCCGTTGGCCTCTGGACCGTCGCCGCCCTTGTCGAGCTTGCGGAGCAGTCGCTGCCGCTCGCGAGTGTGGCAAGCAACGAGTCGGAGACATGGGATGGAACCGATTCCCCTGCCGCGCAGGATGCCGGGGCGGAGTTGCTGAGCAATGTGGAGTGACGGAGGGCAGATGGCAGATGGCAAATGACAAATGAAAGACGGCAACTGGCAACTGGCAATGGCAACTGGCAACTGGTGATAGCTCGCGGGAGTCAATCGAGTTTCGAGGGGATTGGGTCCTCGGGGTTGATCCCTTCGGGAAGGCTGGCGAGATCGCGGCCGAGCAACTCGCTGGCGTGGGCTGGGATCACGACCGTGTTCGCGACGGAAGAGCTCGGCGGCCAGGCGAAGGATCAGGGCTGCGCGGCGCCGATTTCTCTCGCGAGTTCCCCATCCCCTTCCCAGAGCATCTTGCTGTGGAGGAATGACTTTCCCTCCTGGTCGGCCGTGCTGCCGCGTACGGCGTACCGGGCCAGGATCGAGTGTTCGAGAGCCGCGGCGAAAGCGTCTGGAGGTAGGGCGCGGGCCGAGGGGGGAGCCGACGGGTCGTCCGCGTAGACGAGCGTCGGGGTGTGCGATCGCCACCGGGGCGCGCGCTGAAGCTGGTCGATCGGCCTGGGGCAGCCAGTTGGCGAAGAGAAGCTGGAGCACGCGCCGGCTTCGTTCGACGTCGTTACACGCCTTGAGGTGGAACTCCTGGTATCCGCGATAGTGCCTGGGACTATCGCAAGGCTGAGGCGGTCGAGCCAGCTCGGCCCGCCCGGCGGCGGCCAGTGCCCGGCGAGGCTGTCGATCAGAGCCACGTTTTCTTCAAGGTCACGCCGATAGAGAAGATAGCTGTACCTGAGCATCTGGGAGAGGGGCTCGGTGAGCAGCGTCGGCGGCGAGTGTTTGATCCAAGGCCTGGCGGAGCAGGGGGGCGCCAAGCCGAGTGTCGGCGGCCCATTTCGCGATCCGGTGAGACACTTCCTCGTGCAGATCAGCGCCCAGGGCTCGCTCCATGATCCAGCCATGCTGCCCGCAGTGGCGGCTGCATCGCAGAACGCCGAGGTACCAGGGCCATGCTTCGGAGGGTTTGCCGGCCGCTTCCAGGCGGTCGCCTTCCAGGAGCGCCAGCTTGCACAGGGGCCAGAGGTCCCAGACGGGCCGCCTGGAAGTCATGAATGACGCCGTGCCAGGCTGGCAATAAAGCGCGTCGGGCCGATTGGTACCGCTCCGCCAGAGCTCGAGCGCTTGCCGGTTCTGATCGACGAACGACCGGACCTCGGGACCCATCCTGGCCCAGAGCATCGCGTTCAGCTCCGCTCGCTGGAGTTGTTCGGGAGGTTTGCCCAGCTTCGCCTCGGCAGCTTCGTAGAGGACGAAGGCATTGTCTGCCTCGGCGACGACCAAGGGCCGCTGCGCTGTCCGCGACATCGAAGGGATCGCCGACATCCGGCACGTCAGACACGTCCCGGATTCGCCAGATCCAGAGGCCGGCGGTCAGGGCCAGGCCGCCCACGATCACCAGAGCGCAGACGAGCGCCAGCGGCTGACCGGCCAACGTCTGCGCGAGGCGGATCGTTGTCGCCTTCATGTCTCGCGTCGCTTCGTCCATCTTCGCTCTTGCCTCATGGGCTGGCGGGTTTCGTGGGCTGAAGGGTTTCGCTATCGCCGGGAATCGGGTCGTTCGGCCCGACACCTTCGGGTAAGGCCTTGAGGTAGTGATCCCAGCAGTTCGCCGGCAATGGCAGGAGGCCTGCCTCGCTCGCGTTTGTAAACTTCGGCAGCCAGGCGAATGATCAGGGCTGCGCGTCTCCGCCGTTCGCGGGCCAGAGGACCGTCTTTTTCCCAGATCGACATCTGAAATTGGCCGTAATTCTGAGCGACTGGCCGGAAGATGAAGTTGGCCAGCAGGCTTTCGCTGAGCAGCCGGTCGAGGACCGCCGGCATCGAGCACCTGCGCGGACGCGGGGGCCGAGGAGTCGGGCGCGAAGATGGGGGTGGGCCACGAGACGGCCATCGGCGCCCGCTCGTTCTCGGGGCGATCCACCTGGGGAAGCCAGTTGGCCAGCAGCAAGCGGAGCAGGCGGCGGCTGCGCTCATCATCGTTGCTGAGCCGTAGTCGACGTGCGCTGAAAACTGTGCCGGACGCCTCTGGGAACCGCCTTTTCGACCAGTTTCCCAGCGGACCTCCGGGCAACGGTATGTCATCCACGAGTACCCGCAGCTCGTTCAAATCACGAAGAAACATCAGGTATTCGTACTTCAAGTTCTGCGACAGCGGCGGTGTCATGGCGTCGGCCGCGATGGTATCGGCCAGGGCTTTGCGAAGCAGGACAGAATCCACGCGGGGATTCGCCGACCATGAGAGGATGCGCCGGGTTGCCTGCTCGTGGAGAGACGCGCCGACCATCCGCTCGATGATCACCCCGCGTTTGCCCACATGGCGGCTGGCGCGGAGACTCGCGCGGTACCAGCGCCAGGCTTCGTCCATCTCATTCGCTTCCTCATGACGTGAACCCTCGAGTCCCGCCAGCCGGCCGAGCGTGCCGATGTCCTGGGCCAGGGGTAAGCAGGGTATCGAGCGTGGTTTGCGCTGGTTGATGATAGAGGGCGTCGGGTCGATCGGTTCCCTCACGCCAGAGCTCGAGTGCAGGGCGGTTCTGCTTGAGGAACTCCTTGAGATTGGGGCCCGCGCCTGACCATGATGGGTTGTTCCATAGCTCGGTCTGATACGCCGTGGGTGACCTTGCCGAGCTTGGCGTGTGCCTCGCTTATAGCGCACGAATGCATTATCGTCGTCGGCGATCACGACGGGTTCGCCCGAGCGCCTGAAGATCGACAGGGTCACCGATGTCGGGCAATTCAGAGACGTCCCGGATTCGCCAGATCGAGAGCCCAAGGATGAAGGCCAGTCCCGCCAAAGATGCCGAGCGACGAGAACACGGCCGGGCCTTATGGCCAGGCGTCGCGGCGGGGCCAGGACCGGGGCGTGGTGCTGAATGCTGGGGAACACCTGATCGGGTCATCGGCAGCCTCTCCGGGTCGATACCACCTGCGTCTTCACGTTCCAACGCTCGTTACCAAATAAGGCTAACGTCGAAAGCTTCCTCATTTCAACGACATTCGTAAGAGATGTCCGTCGATCGGGTACTGAGGAGTTCGGCCCACCGTTTGCGGAGAACCGCACGAATTCGATAGGATGTCGCCTGATCTGTCGCATACCGAGGAAAACGCGGTTGCGAAGCAGCCTTGATCAGGAGCGTCGGGGGTCTCAGGAAAGCAACACTCGTGCTGTTGGAGAAAGTTCCAACATTGGTTCGCTTGACAGAATGACGGGATCAGGGTTGTAATAACGGATGAGGCTGGCGCTGGCCGGGAGCGGAGTGCCGGTTCTCGTGGTTGATTCCTTGGAGACCATATCGTCCGTTCCACGGACTTTTGCAGAGCCTTAGGCCCGAAGGCAGTTGGCTCGGTCGGGCGTTCCCCTCGCCGCGGCGACTCTTGAGATTGACAATTCGGGAGAGCCCTCAGTCAGAATGAGGACGGAACAACCCTGCGCGAATGCGGGGGAGGGCCCAGGCATGAGCGTGATCCGGTGTGACCGGGCCACGCGAGTGGCAGGCCCACCGCTGGCAACAGAGAACCAGAGAGCTGCTTTCAGGAGGGAAATATCACATGTCCACGGGATTGGATTTGATCTCGCTGATCGCGAGTCGTCAAAACCTTGACGACTACCAAAAAAAACACTGGTGCGGCAGTTTTGCCGAGTACCTGGACATTGTGCGGCGCGACCCGAGCGTGACGCGCACGGCCTACCAGCGCCTCTACGACATGATCGTCAGCAAGGGGACCGAAGAGATTGTCGTGAACAAGGACAAGGTCGCTCGGTACCGCTTTTTTGACGACCCCGACAACAGCGGGGAAGACGCGATCTTCGGCCTCGAGCGCACTCTTACGAACCTGGTCAACATTCTGAAAAGCGCGGCCCACGGCTACGGCACCGAGCGGCGCGTGCTCCTCTTGCACGGCCCGGTGGGTAGCTCAAAGAGCACGCTGGCCCGGTTGCTCAAGAAGGGGCTCGAGCGGTATCTCGCGCACCGAGGAGGGACGCCTTTTCACCTACGGCTGGAAGGAGATAGGTCCCGACGGCGAAGAGATCTTCACCGACTGCCCGATGCACGAAGAGCCCCTGCATCTGATTCCCCAAGAGGATCGAGAAGAGGCCGTGGCGGTGCTCAGGGCCCAGGCCGGCCCCCAGACCTACGAGATGCACATCGAGGGAGACCTCTGCCCATTTTGCCGCCAGATGTTCAATGAGCGGATGGAACGGTACGGCGGCGACTGGTCGCGCGTCGTCGAGGATGTTCGGGTCCGCCGCCTGATCCTCTCGGAGCAGGATCGGCTGGGTATCGGCACGTTCCAGCCCAAGGACGAGAAAAACCAGGACGCCACCGAACTTACCGGGGACATCAACTATCGAAAGATCGCCGAGTATGGCACCGAGAGCGATCCTCGCGCGTTCAACTTCGACGGCGAGTTCAACATCGCCAATCGCGGCATCATCGAATTCATCGAGGTACTCAAGCTCGATGTCGCGTTCCTGTATGACCTTCTCGGGGCCAGTCAGGAACACAAGATCAAGCCCAAGAAGTTCGCCCAGACCGATATCGACGAGGTGATCATCGGTCACACCAACGAGCCGGAGTACAAGAAGCTGCAGTCCAATGAGTTCATGGAGGCGCTTCGCGACCGGACGGTGAAGATCGACGTTCCCTACGTGACACGCCTTCATGACGAGGTTCGCATCTACGAGAAGGACTACAACGAGCGCAAGGTGCGGGGCAAGCGGCTGGCGCCGCACACGCTCGAGGTGGCCGCGATGTGGGCCATCCTCACCCGGCTGGAGGAGCCCAAGAACGCCGGGCTGACCTTGATGCAGAAGCTCAAGCTCTACAATGGGAAGACGCTGCCCGGCTTCACGGAAGACAACATCAAGGAACTGCGCGAGGAGGCCGAGCGGGAGGGGATGCTGGGCATCAGCCCGCGCTACGTCCAGGACAAGATTTCCAACGCCTTGGTGGCCCATCCCACCGAGCGTTCCATCAACCCCTTCATGGTCTTGAACGAGCTCGAGACGGGTCTCAAGCACCACTCGCTGATCAACAGCGAAGAGACGCGGAAGCAGTATCGGCACCTGCTCTCGCTGGTGAAGGAAGAATACGAGGACATCGTGAAAAACGAGGTGCAACGCGCGATCGCCGCCGACGAAGATGCGCTCACGCGGCTCTGCGGCAACTACATTGACAACGTCAAGGCCTATACCCAGCGCGAGAAGGTCAAGAACAAGTACACGGGCCAGCCGGAGGAGCCCGACGAGCGCTTGATGCGGTCAATCGAGGAGAAGATCGACATCCCCGAAAGCCGCAAGGATGACTTCCGCCGCGAGATCATGAACTACATCGGCGCTCTCTCGCTCGACGGCAAGAAGTTCGACTATCGCACCAACGAGCGGCTCCAGAAGGCGCTCGAGCTGAAGCTGTTTCAGGACCAGAAAGACACCATCAAATTGACGAGCCTGGTGTCGAGCGTCGTCGACAAGGACACTCAGGAAAAGATCGACATCGTCAAGGCTCGTCTGATCCGCAACTATGGCTACGACGAAGATTCGGCAACCGACGTGCTCAATTACGTGGCCAGCATTTTCGCCAGGGGCGACGTCAAGCGCGGCAGCCACTGACAGAGCCTGACTCAGTGCGAGTCTTCGGGAGGGCATTCCAGGCGCGCCGGGACTCGCCTTCCCGGGGATCTCAGGCTGTCGCGCCCTTCGCCCTGCAAGTGCGCACGAGCCGCCGCAAAGTTGGGCAAAATCAACATCGATGGCTTTGAGAACGGGGATTGCGCAGCAAAGTCTGAAATCTTCCTTGAATCCGGGATAGTCCGCGGTCTAGAATTTGCTATAACGTACTCGGCGAGCCGTTGACGATCTCGGAACAGGATCGTCGCGATTTCCTCGGCTGCTTGTCCTACCCTTCGAGTGCTGGCTGCGGCGCTGATCCTGATCCGGGCCGACGGGAACCAATCTGATCTTTTCCATCTGAGATGCGGTCGGATCGTCAATCCTTCCGGGCCGCGGACGGCGCGGCTTCGCGCTGTCGCGGAAGCCGCGAAGTCGGTATCGTCGCGAACCGGCCTCGAGGGATGGTCGGCCTGGCCTGGAAGCGTGGGGTGAGACCAATTCAAGGGAACTCTTTCGATCGGGCACCCGAGGGCCGGGTGGCCTGGGCGAGAATGGTTACCGCAAACACGCAACGGCGGGGGCAGTGAAGCCGTGGTGCGAAAAATAGATCGAGACGCGAATCGGTTCAAGCAGATTGTCCGTGGCAAGATCAAGTCGGACCTGCGCAAGTACATCACGCACGGCGAGATGATCGGCAAGACGGGGGGAGAGTACGTCTCCATCCCCTTGCCGCAGATCGAGCTGCCCGAGTTCCGCTACGGGACCAAGAACCGGGGCGGGGTGGGACAAGGACCGGGTGATGTGGGCACGCCGATCGGCCGCTCCAGCGACGGCGACCCGAGCCAGGGGGCCGGCGAAGCGCCTGGCCACCACATCCTCGAGGTCGAGCTGACAATGGACGACCTCGCCCAGATTCTGGGCGAAGAGCTGGCGCTGCCCCATATCGAGCCCAAGGGCCGGGCGAACATCATCGAGGAGAAAGACAAGTACACCGGCATCCGGCAGGCCGGGCCCGAGAGCCTGCGCCACTTCAAACGCACCTACAAGAAAGCGCTCAAGCGGCAAATCGCCTCCAACCAGTACGACCCGCGCGATCCCCTGGTCATCCCCATTCGTGAGGACAAGCTTTACCGTTCGTGGAACCCGATCTCGCTGCCTCAGTTCAATGCGGTAATCCTTTATCTCATGGACGTCTCGGGCTCGATGACCGACGACCAGAAGGAGATCGTGCGCACCGAGGCGTTCTGGATCGATGCCTGGCTCAAAAGCCAGTACGACGGCGTGACGACGCGCTACATCATCCACGACGCCGTGGCCCGCGAGGTTGACGAACACACGTTCTATCACACTCGCGAAAGCGGCGGTACCAGGATCAGCTCGGCATACGCGCTGGCGAACAAGATCATTGACGAGTCGCACTCCCCCATGGATTGGAACATCTACGTTTTCCACTTCTCTGACGGCGACAACTGGGGCGAAGACAACCGCCATTGCATCAGTCTGCTGCGTGACCAGCTTCTGCCCAAGTGCAACCTGTTCTGCTACGGCCAGGTCGAAAGTCCCTACGGCTCGGGCGAGTTTTATCGCGAGCTCGAGGAAGCCTTCGAGGAACTGCCCAACCTGTGCTCTCGGAGATCCGCAACAAAGAAGGTATCTACGACTCGATCAAGGAATTCCTGGGGCGGGGACGGTGATTTTCCCCGAGTCCGGCATCGGTATTGGAAGCAGCAGCAAGCTGGCTCGCGCGAGTTCCGCGAAGACGGCCAGAAGCTCGGACTTACGAGATCGCAGGACGCCAAGATGACGACCGCGACAGCCACGACAGAGCAAATCACGGAAATCGACGGCGACCAGTGCGTCGTGTTTCGAGACATCGACTGGAAAGGGTACTCTGCGCTCCTAGAGGTGCGCGGTGAACGATCGATTCCGCGGATGATCTATCTTGATGGGAGTCTGCGGCTGATGTCTCCGTCGTACAGGCACGAGAACCTCAAAGAAAGACTCGGAGTTTTCGTTACGGAAGTCGTCTCAGGCCTGAGAATTCGCTGCGTGCTCTCGGGGCAGACGACGTTCCGGCAACGAGCCAAGCGAGGCGGCGTTGAAGGAGACCAGTCGTACTACATCGCTAATGCCGGTCGAGTCCGCGGCAAGAAGCGACTTAGTCTTTCCACCGATCCACCTCCCGATCTCGTGATTGAAGCCGTGGCAACGCATGAGGCGGACGACGCGTTGGAAGTCTACCGGAGGCTCAAAGTTCCTGAGGTATGGGTCTGCGACGATACCGATCTGAGAGTCCGGATCCTCCAGCCGAGCGGCCGCTACGCCGAATCCGAGGGAAGCCTGGCCTTCCCGTTCTTGACCGGACGTGAAATCTATAAGTGGGTGTCTCGAACAGAGGATGAGACCGACACCGAGTGGATGTTGGAGGTCCGCCGTTGGGTAGCCGAGGTGCTCGTTCCGCGGTATCGACAGCATCTCGCAGACCAGGAAGCGACACGAGCTCACCAGAGCGATGAATAACCTGTAAGATTCTGAACAAGAGCCGATTCTTCCAGAGACCCGTGCCATGTCAACCGCGAACGTTCACGACCTGCCCGCCGACCTTCGGGCCATCCAGCTCGAGACCGAAGACCACGCACGCGCCTATGGGCTGGACTTTTACGATACGATTTTCGAGGTGCTCGACTACGATGAGATCTCCGAAATCGCCTCGCTGGGCGGGTTTCCCACACGTTACCCTCACTGGCGGTTCGGCATGGAGTACCAGCAGCTCGCCAAGGGCTACCGCTATGGTCTCCAAAAAATCTACGAGATGGTGATCAACAACGATCCCTGTTACGCCTACTTGCTCAGGTGCAACCAGATGGTTGACCAGAAGCTCGTCATGGCCCACGTCTACGGCCATAACGACTTCTTCAAGAACAACACGTGGTTCAGCCAGACCAATCGCAAGATGATGGATGAGACCGCCAACCACGGCAGCCGGATCCGCTCGTACATGGAGCGGTTCGGCGAGGATACGGTCGAGAACTTCATCGATAGTTGCCTGTCTTTGGAGAACCTGATCGATATTTACTCGCCACACATCAAGCGCCGCGACGAGATCAACCGCTACAACTTTGTCGCCGATGAAGGTGAAGACCACGACGAGGAAATCTCGCGGTTCCAGAGCAAGGGTTACATGGACTCTTTCATCAACCCGCCGGCCATGCTCAAGGAGGCGGCCCGCAAGAAAGAGACCGAGAAAGAGAAGGCCAAGCCGCTCTCGTTCCCCGAGCATCCCGAGCGCGACGTGCTGCTGTTCCTGATGGAGTATGCTCCTCTCAAGCCCTGGCAGTACGACGTGCTTGCCATTGTTCGCGAGGAGGCCTACTACTTCGCTCCCCAGGGACAGACGAAGATCATGAACGAGGGCTGGGCGTCATTCTGGCACTCGACGATCATGACCCAGAAGACGCTGCACCCTTCCGAGCTCGTCGATTACGCCGATCATCACTCCGGCACGATGGCCACGCAGCCGGGCCGGCTCAACCCGTACAAGCTCGGAATCGAGCTATTGCGCGACATCGAAGATCGCTGGAACAAGGGGCAGTTCGGCCCGGAATGGGAGGAATGTGACAATTACGAAGTCCGCCGCAAGTGGGACAAGCAGCTTGGCCTGGGCCGGCGGAAGATCTTCGAGGTCCGCCGCGTCCATAACGATGTCACCTTCATCGACACGTATCTGACGCAAGATTTCTGCAAGCGTTATCAACTTTTCAGCTACAAGCACAACGACCAGAACGATACGTACGAGATCGAGAGCCGCGAGTTCAAGAAGATCAAGGAGCGGCTCCTGTTCAACCTGACGAATTTCGGCCAGCCGATCATCCGGGTCAAGGACGGCAACTACCGCAACCGGGGTGAGCTCTACCTCCAGCACGAGCATTTTGGGGTCGACCTGCGGCTGGACCATGCACAGGATACATTACGACATCTCCACCGCCTGTGGACCCGTCCGACTCATATCGAGACGGTCATCGACGGGCGGACAACCTTGTTATCGTTCGATGGGACCGATCATTCAATCCGACCACTAGGAGGTTCCTCTCATGAGTCTGAGCCAAAAGATCGCCGCCGCAATTGATGAGAATACGCGCGCCTACATCTTGCCATGCACCGTCACGGTCGAGGACGGCCCCAGCCGGCTGACCCTCGACCTTACTGCGCTGGACACCGTGGGGGTTGCCTTCGACACCCTGGAATTCGTGGCGACCGACCGCACCGACTGGTCGTCCGACGCTCTCAGGGCATGGGGCGAGCGGCTGGCCGCCCGGGTCACCTACTTGCTGGAACCGCTCAAGGTCATCGAGATCGACGCCGGCGGCGGAGAAGTGCAGATTCGCAGCCAGGCGCCCACCGTGCGCGCCCAGCAGCGTGGCTTTTATGAAGTCAGACTCTACAAGCAGGGCTCGTTGCGCATGGAGCGCTTCGTCTACAACGACGCGACCCGGGAGCGCCAGCGCACGGCGTGCCAGCTCACTCGCGAAGTTGTCGAACGCCTTGCCGACGACATCGCGGCCAGCACGGCTTGATTCTCAGATGAGCATCCACCGGGAAAACGAACCTCCGGTCTCCCTGCATGGCTGATCGGGGGAGGGGAGTGTTCCAGTTGGAGGTAGAGCCATGCCACGAAATGAGCATCGCTTGATGAACCGGCGGCGGTTGGGAACAGGGACTGGCTCGATCGTGATCCTGGTGGCCGCGATGTCATTGGCCCCCCGCGACTCCTGGGCGGGGGATGGGGCCGGGGCCGCCTCTGATGCCAACGCGGAGGCCAAGCGCTGGTTCGAGGATGCCAGGTTCGGCATGTTCATCCACTGGGGCGTCTACTCGCTGCTGGGCAAGGGCGAGTGGGTGATGAATAACGACAAGATCCCCGTCGCCGAGTACGAGAAGCTGCCGCCCAGGTTCAACCCGGTGAAGTTCGACGCCGACGAGTGGGTCAAGCTCGCGAAGGCGGCCGGCATGAAGTACATCACGATCACCAGCAAGCACCACGATGGCTTCTGCATGTACGACAGCAAGCTCACCGCCTATGACATCGTGGACGCCACCCCGTATGGCAAGGATCCCATGAAGGCCCTGGCGGCGGCTTGCCATAAACAGGGAATCAAGCTTTTCTTTTATTATTCCCTGCTCGACTGGCATCATCCCGACTACTTCCCCCGGGGCAAGACGGGCGGAGCCACCGGGCGCGAAGAGAAGGGAGATTGGAAGTCGTACGTCGCTTATTACCAGGGCCAGGTCCGCGAGCTTTGCACCAATTACGGTGATATCGGCGGCATCTGGTTTGACGGCTGGTGGGACCGTCCCCAAGCAGACTGGGATATGGCCGGAACGTATAAGATGATTCACGACCTGCAACCCGGAGCACTCGCAGGCAATAACCACCACGTGGCTCCGCTGCCCGGCGAGGATTTTCAGATGTTCGAGCAGGACCTGCCGGGCGACAATTCGGCCGGATTCAACCAGGCGGGTGTGGCCGCGCATCTGCCGCTGGAAACCTGCCTGACCATGAACCAGTCGTGGGGCTATAACGCCCGAGACACGAAATACAAGACTCCCGAGCAAGTGATCCACGCCCTGGTGGGAGCCGCCGGCCGGGGCGCGAACCTGCTGCTGAATGTAGGCCCACGGCCCGAAGGGACGATCGGGCCGGAATTCACCGAGCGCTTGCTGGCGGTGGGCAAATGGCTGGCCAGTTACGGCCAGACGGTTTACGGAACCCGGCGTGGGCCGATCGGGCCGGAGGCCTGGGGAGTCTCGACCGTCAAGGCCGTCGAGCCGTTGGATGTCTATCTGCATGTGCTGAAACCAACTGATTCCATCACCCTGCCCGCGCGGATGGACACGTTCGCCCCGATGCCGTTCGGCAAGACGAGCCCTCTCGAGCTCCACAAGAGCAATGGCGGCGTCCAGCTCAAGATCCCCGAAAGCGTGCGAACGCCGATTGACACCATCATCGTGCTCACGCCGCTGGGGTATGGCCGAGGCGCTCGCTGAAACCCTCATCGGGTGGGGAAACATGGACGCCAGCGCGGCCCTTGCCGACCAGAATACGGTCAGGCCCTCCCGGCGATTCGACTGGGTGAGCCTGGTGATGGCGCTTGCGACCGTCATGATCGTGGGCGGGACAGCCTGGCTCCGGTTCGCTCCTCCTCGTCGATCGAACCGCCGCCGGTCGGATCGGTCCTGCCGCCGCTGCGGTCTGCTGGACCTGCAATCGTCGGAGCCGCTGGTCTTGCTCGGTCTCAGAGGGAAGATCGTCTGGGTCGTGTTCTGGTCGCCTGGTACTCAGACCGGCCGCGAGCTGCTGCCTCAACTCGAGCAGGCCTGGAGGCGCTTGAGGCCGCACGGGCGGTTCAGCATGGTGGCCGCGGCCGTTGATCCGGCGCAATCCGACCGCGCACGCGAGGCAATCGCTGAGGTCCATGCGACCTTGCCGGTTTATCTGGCCACTCCCGAAACGCGCCGCCGGTTTGGCGTCCAGGATGCCGATCCGCCGATTCATCTCCTGATCGACGAACGTGGTCAGGTCGCGGCTCTGGCCAAGGGTGCCGGGCAGGCGACGATCGACCGCCTGGCCTCGCAAGCTCGGGCCTGGCTCGATGAGCTTGACCCCATGAGGAATACCCGATTCGCCAGCGCTCGATGAAAGCATTAACGTCCCGAGCGAGACGAGGGCCGACTTCCGATCGGGCCCTTGTGAGCCCGTGCGCACCACGTTAGTGTGAATTTTGAGCACACATTGACATCGCCGTCATTGCTGACCCCGTCAGAACGGGAAGGAGTCACGAATGTCACCCACTCCCCTCACAGATTCGCCGTCAGTGGCGGCAAGCACAAGCAAGATCCGACGTGTGGCCATTCTGTTCGCCGGTGGCCCTGCGCCTGCGGCCAACGCGGTCATCGGCACGGCTGCGGCCTCGTTTCTACGCGCCAGAATCGAGGTCGTAGGAATCTTGAATGGATATTCCCACCTCGTCGAGTTCGGCTCGGACCACCCCATGCAAGAGGGACGCGATTACCTGGTTCTGGATCAGAACAAGCTCAGGCGGTCGCGCAACACGCGGGGCATCATGATCGGCACGGCCCGCACCAACCCCGGCAAGGACGTCTCTCATCCCAGCCATCTGGCCGACGCCAAGCGAACTGCGCCCTTGAGAACGGTTTACGAGGCTCTGCGATCGCTGGACGTTGATGCCCTTGTTTCCATCGGCGGGGACGATACGCTCAAGACCGCCAACAAGTTCAAGTTGTTCCAGGCACACCTGTCTCAAGACGAGCCGCGCATCGCCGTCGTCCACGTGCCCAAAACAATCGACAATGACTACAAGGGCATCGACTTCACATTTGGCTACTTCACCGCCGTCGAGACGCTGGCCAGCGAGATCCGCAACCTCCTTGCCGACGCCGAGGCAACCCGGTCCTATTTCATCGCGGAGTGCATGGGCCGAAGCGCCGGATGGCTGGCCTACGGGGCGGCGATTGCCGGCGAGGCCAGCCTGGTGATCAGCGTCGAAGATATCGACCAGAAGCTGAGCGCCGAAGAGACGCTCACGGACCCCAAGACGGGACAGAAGAGCACTCGCAAGATCATGGACGTGCCCAAACTGGTTGACGTGATCGTTCGGGCGATGCTGCGCGCGAGGCGCTGGGCAAGGAATTCGGCGTCATCGTGCTGGCCGAGGGGCTCGGCAGTTTTCTGCCCGCCGACTACCTCGAGGGAATCAAGTTCGACGAACACGGCCATATCTCGCTGGCCCAGACCAACCTCTCGCGCATCATGGTGAAGGCCGTTGAAAAAGAGTATGAGAAGCGCACCGGCAAGAAACGCCGGTTGACCGGTCTTCAGCTCGGCTACGAAGCGCGCTGCGCCTTACCCCACGCCTTCGATGTCATCCTTGGAAGCCAGCTCGGCGTGGGAGCCTATCGTGCCCTGGTCGAACACCAGATGGACGGCGTCATGGTCTCGTGCGCGGGCCAGCTTACCCTCAACTACGTACCGTTTGAAACCCTGGTCAACCCCGAAACCCTGGTGACCGTCGTGAGACACATTCCACCCGGCTCCGATTTCCACCGGCTGGCGCGATTTCTGGAGAATTATCCGCAGGAGTAGCCGAGGAGGGGTAAATAGCCTTTCGTGATTCCGGGAGAGCGAGTGCCGGGGCCCTTTTTCTTGATCAGGTCTTGCCTGGGTGGCTGGGGCAGCATGCCCCAGGTGAGCCAGACTCGGCCTAGGCCCTCGGGCCCTGCGGTGTCGCACCGCGCCACCACAGCCACCCGGTCCCTTCATATTCATTGATAGTTCGACTCTCAAGAGCGATCCAATCTTTTAAGCATCGATGCCGCCTGCCGTGGGTTGAGCATGGCCAGAAAGGCGAGCTTACCACGAATCCTGGCCAAGACCGCAGTGCTCGCGCTCGCCTTGTCGGTCTGATGAATCATCGCCCGGAGCCGCCGGCGCTCCTGGCGAGACAGGCCGGCAACGTCATTGACCGTTACTCCCACGACGCTCTGGCGACAGCCCCGGCGCATGATTCGCGTTTTCGTTTCGTTGAGCCGGAATCCTTCCTCCTCGATGATTCGAGTGACCAGGCGCTTGAGGGCCGGCAGAGACCCTGGGTCATCCCCCGAGAACGACAGATCGTCAGCGTACCGGGTGTAGGAATAACCAAGTTTCCCAGCCAGTCCGGCCAATCTGCGATCGAGCCGAAGCGCAATCGCGTTGCACAGGCCAGGACTGGTCGGCGCCCCTTGCACGCAGTATCGCGGACCTGTCGCCACCTGGTACGTCTTTTCCTTGATCGTCGTCGGCTGGCGTTCCGCCTCGGTGGTCAGGACGGCCAGCGTCGTAGCGACCCGATAGCCGTAGCCCAGCGCAATCAACAGACCACGTACCCGCGCGAAAGTCACCGAGGGGAAAAAATCCTTGAGGTCCAGCGACAGCACGACGGCGCGACCCACATGTGGAGCGGCGCTCGTGGCAATCGAACGTCCCCGCTGAAAGCCATGGGCGTGCTCACTCACCGGCAACTTGCGGATCAAGAGCTCGAGGACCCTTCGCTGCAGTTGCATCAGCCTCTGTTTGGGAGCGACGATGACCCGCGGCTTTCCTGACCTCTTGGGGATCGTGAAGCTCACGTAGTGCGAATGCAGGGCGGCCTCCCGGTGGATGGAGAAGAACCGCAATTGCTCAGCGGAACGCCCAGCGCGTCCGCCACGTCATCCTCGGTCCTCCAAAGGGGCAAGCCATGCCGAGCGAGCTGTGCCTCGTCGGCGACCAGGTCTCTGAGGGCGGAGTTCCGTGTTCGCATCGTGGGAGAGCAAAGCCTGCGGATCTCTCCCTCCTCGAATCGACCGGGCGTTCTGGCCGATGACCTGAAGCTGAACAAGCCAACGAGCCAGAGCGGCAGACGCGTGCTCTTCGCCCGGAGAACGAGCCGCGGATCACGCAGCGCTCTGCGTCGGTGCTTGGGCTTGAGAAAATCGAGGCCAGCGCCGACCCCTTCGACGTTCGATTCCGGAAGTTCCACCGTGGGAATGCTCGCGCCTGGCGATCCGGCGGATGGCCGCTGAGAGCAGGCGTCAACGGGAAGATCACTGCCAGTGGCTCGCAGGAGTTCTGGCGCGGATTGCACGGGTTCGGCCTGCCTGCCGAAGAGACGTCGCCATGAATCTCGCCATCCCACGAAAGCCTCGGAACGAATGTTTCAGGTGCATGAACAGGAAGGAAAATGACCCAGCGGCCGGCCACTTGCGAGGCTCTGGATCCGCAGGTTCTCGCCTGAGCGAGGAACCTGTGGCGAAGTGAAGCAGGTCATGTTCCGCCACGGCGAAGCACCGTGGCATCAGTGTCTGGCTGCGAGCCGCCGGGCCACAGTCGTATCTTCCACGGGCCTTTGGCTTGCTGTCAAGCCAGCGGCGCGGAGTCCTCTGGTCACTTCGCCACCACCCACCGGGCCAGCTCGGCGAAACTGGGGGCCTTGCCTTGCATCAACAGGCCGGTGCGGAAGATCTTGCCGGCCGCCCAGAGGCAGAAGATGGCAGTCAAAGTGGTGAGGATCACCGAGAGCACGACTTGCCAGGCCGGCGGGGCCGGGCTGAGCGCCAGCCGCATGAGCATCAGGAATGGAGTCGCTGGAGGAAAAAGCGACATCCCGACCGAGAGCGGGCTCGCCGGATTCTTGAGGACAGCCGTCCACACGAAGATCGGCAGCATCGACAGCAGCATCACCGGCATCATCAGGGACTGGGCATCCTTGAGTTCACTGCATGCCGACCCCACGGCCGTGTACATCGACCCGTAAAGCAGGATTGCCAGGACGAGAAAAAGAAACAGTGCGACGACGAGCCCCGGGGAAACCACGCTCGCGTAGCCGTAATACGCGGCCACGGCAAAACCGCCGCCCACGTAGAGCGTGGCCAGCAGCATGGCGATGCCCGCGTTGCCCAGAAGTTTGCCCATCATCAGCTCGAAAGGGGTGACCGAACCCAGTAAGACCTCGCTGATCCGGCTCATTTTTTCTTCGATCACGCTGTTGAGCAGTTGTGGAGCGCTCGTCATGATCACGAAGAACATGACGAACATGAGCACGGCCGGCAGGACCGCCGTGCGAATCGGGTCGACCTTCTCGGCGGACTTGACGACCCCACCCGGGCTGGATTCAGTTCCATGCTCCACGAGCTCGAGGTTATCAATCGATACCGGCTGGCTCAAACGTTCGGCCAGGGCCTGGTCGAGTCCCGCTGATCGGAACCGCCGGGCCCGGATTTCATTATTGATCAGTTGCGTCAGCCAGTTCCGTAGTATGTCGTCGTTGGGGTTGTTGGAATGGTAGCCGATGGCGGGTAGCTTGGCGCCTGGAGGTCCGGCCTCGACCACGCCGGTGGGGATCTCGATGTAAGCGTCCAGCTCACCTCGGCGGACGCGGTCGGAGAGGTTGACGGCCAGGGAGGTGGCGGACAATTGAGCTGAATCGACTTGCCCCGGCTCGGGCGCCGGTTCCGGCTCCATGCGGGGCCGCGCGTTCTTGGCCCGAGCATCGGGTAGCTGGGCGTTATGCACCTCGGCCGCCTTGATGATCGCCGGCAGCAGAACGCCCGTATGATCGAGGACCACAAACCTGCGCGGCTTGGTATCGGCGCGCTCGGCCACGACGATCTGGAGCAGTGCCGAGGCCCCCATGATGATCGGCAGCAACAAGATACTGATGATGAACGACTTGGCGCGGATCGCCGAGCCGAACTCGGTCGTGGCGACCACCCACACCTTGCGAAGATCAGGACTCATGAGCGTTAGTCTCCAGAACGTGTGCCTCATCGGGCGCGGCAATGCGCACAAAAATGTCGTGCAGCGAAGGCCGGGCAATCTCGAAGTGAGCGACCCTGGTGCGAGACAAGAGTGCGGCGAGTAGTTCTTGGGGGTCGCCGCCGAAGCGAACTTCTTGCAGGTTGCCGTGATCGTTCACCTCGAGAATTCCTGGTAGGTCGTCGAGGGCTTCTGGGCCCGCTTCGGTGCGCACCCGGATCGTGTCATAACCATGGATCGACTGGATCTCGTCTATCGTGCCGTCCAGCACTTTTCGACCCTTGAAGATCATGAAGATGCGGTCGCACAGCCGCTCGGCGACCGACATGTCGTGCGTCGAGAAAACGACCGTCGTCCCATCACGCCGGAGATCGAGAACGGCGTCCTTCAGGACTTCGGCGTTGACAGGATCAAGCCCCGTGAAGGGCTCGTCCAGGATCAAGAGCTCGGGCCGGCTCAGCACAGACGAGATGAACTGAACCTTCTGGGCCATGCCTTTGGACAAGGCATCGACGCGCTTGTCGATCCAGGCCGAAAGTCCCATCCGCTCGAGCCAGTGGTCGATCGATCGGTCGAGCTCGGGTTGACGTGCGCCCTTGAGCGCGCCGAAGTAGCGCAGCAGACGCCGCACGCTCATTCGCTTGTACAGCCCGCGCTCCTCGGGCAGATAGCTCACTCGATCGTGCGCGGCGCGGGTGTCGCTCTGGCCCAGGACTTCGATTCGCCCTCGGTCAGGCAAGATGATATGCATGATCATGCGCAGCGTCGTTGATTTACCAGATCCGTTGGGACCGATGAAGCCATAAAGCGAGCCCCTGGGCACTCGCAGATCAAGGTCGTCAACCGCGACCAGCCCGCCGAACCGTTTGGTAACACCTTCGATCGCGATCGCCGTACTCATGAATAGGACACCTGCCACGCAAGATCGAGCCGTTACCCGATTGTCCGTCCACGGGACAATAGGACCGATCTCGCGAGTCAATTCGCCGCCGACGGGTGATTATTGAGCGCGGACCCGACCGGTGAGCCGCGAGAACGAGTTCGGGACCAAGCCTTCCGTCCAGAGCGATCTAGCCGTGGCGGCGGGCTCTCGATTAGCCTTATAAGAGCAATAGCGCCTGAACTTGCGCCACTGGGCTGTCGAACGGCGGCGATTCCTTGGATCCAAGGTTCTCTCCAAGCAGGAAAATGCGGTGAAAGAAGCGCCCACACTTTTTTTTGACATTGGCGGAGTGCTCCTCACCAACGCCTGGGACACCGCGGCCCGCAACCGCGCGGTGGAGACCTTCGGTCTGGAGAGCCACGACTTTCACGCCCGACACGGCATGGTCAAGACGGCCTTCGAGACGGGCCGGCTCAGCCTCGACGCATACATCAAGAGAACCGTTTTTCACGTGAGCCGCGCTTTTACCCCGGACGATTTCAAGGCGTTCATGTACGCGCAGTCGCAGCTTCTGGGTGAAACGCTGGACTGGGTCAGAACTCTGGCGGGGTCGGGCCGATACCGGCTTTTCACGCTCAATAACGAATCGCGTGAGCTGCACGAGTACCGGGTGCGAACGTTCGGGCTGAGCTCGGTGTTTCAGTCGTTTCTAACGTCTTGCTACCTGGGCCAGGTCAAGCCTGATGAAGACATCTATCGCAACGCACTGGGGATCGCAGATTGCGACGCCAGAGGGGCGATCTTCATCGACGACCGGTCAGTAAATGTGGAATCCGCCCTCATGCTCGAGCTCCAGGCGCTCAAGTTCGAGAACTTGGGTCAGCTTCGCGAAGCGCTCAAGGAGCTGGGGATCGCCGGCTGAAGCGGTTCCCCGGTCATGCTCAAGAAATCGATCTGACATTCCCGACCCACAAGGAGTCTTAAGACGCATGGCTTCCTCCTCAAACCTGCAGCAGCCAATCTCGTCCGCCCAGGACCCGATGGATATCACCGCCATCAATACCATTCGCACGCTGGCGATGGACGCTGTCCAGCAGGCGAACTCGGGGCATCCCGGAACTCCGATGGCGCTTGCTCCAGTGGCGTACGTCCTCTGGCAGAAGTATCTCCGCTTCGACCCCGATGATCCGGTCTGGCCCAACCGTGACCGATTCGTGCTCTCGGCGGGGCACGCCTCGATGCTGCTCTACGCAATGCTCCATCTCACCGGCGTGAGGTCGGTCAACAAGGATTACGAAATTCTCGGCGAGCCCTCCGTCTCCCTGGAAGACATCAAGAAGTTCCGCCAGTTGCACAGCAAGTGCCCGGGCCATCCGGAATATCGCCTGACCTCAGGCGTCGAGACGACCACCGGACCGCTCGGCCAGGGAGTCTCCAATTCGGTGGGCATGGCGATGGCCGAGCGCTTCCTGGCCACTCGCTACAACCAGCCGGGATTTGAAGACTTGCTCAATTTTAACGTCTACTCCATCTGCAGCGATGGCGACATGATGGAAGGCATATCGCACGAGGCCGCCTCACTCGCGGGGCATCTCAAGCTTTCCAACCTTTGCTGGATTTATGACAACAACCACATCACGATCGAGGGCAAGACCTCGCTGGCCTTCAGCGAAGACGTGGGCGAGCGGTTCCTGGCCTATGGCTGGAACGTCAGGCACGTGAACGACGCCAACGATCTCTCACTTCTCGATCAGGCCCTGCAATCGTTTCTGGAGACGAATGATCGCCCCACCATGATCGTGGTCAACAGCCACATCGCCTGGGCTGCGCCGCACAAGCAAGACACCCATGCCGCTCATGGAGAGCCGCTCGGTGAAGATGAGATCAAGCTGACCAAGCGCTTCTACGGCTGGCCCGAGGACGCCAAGTTTTTCGTTCCCGACGGCGTCTATGATCATTTCCAGCAAGGAGTCGGCCGCCGCGGCAAGGAGCTGCGCGACACCTGGTTCGACAGGCTCAAGGAATACAAGGCAAAGTATCCCGGCCTGGCGGATGAACTCTACCGCATCCAGCATCGTCAGCTTCCCGATGGCTGGGACAAAGACCTGCCAACGTATCCCGCCGATCCCAAGGGCATCGCTTCGCGAAGCTCGTCCGGAGAGGTCCTGAATGCGATCGCCAAGAACGTTCCCTGGCTGATCGGCGGCGCGGCCGACCTGGCGCCCTCAACCAAGACCCGTCTGACGTTCGAGGGAGCCGGCGATTTCGAGGCCAACAGCTACAATGGGCGCAACCTCCATTTCGGCATCCGCGAGCACGCGATGGGGGCGATCTTGAACGGCATGTCAACCGTCAAGGTGCGTCCCTTTGGCGCGGGGTTCCTGATCTTCAGCGATTACGGCCGGGCGCCGATCCGGCTGGCGTCGATCATGGAATTGCCAGTGATTTACGTGTTCACCCACGATTCGATCGGGGTCGGTGAAGACGGTCCGACGCATCAGCCGATCGAGCAGTTGCCTTCGCTGCGCGCCGTTCCCGGCCTCATGGTGATCCGGCCGGGCGATGCCAACGAAGTGGTGGAAGCCTGGAAAGTGATCATGCAGCAGCGGCACCGCCCCGCGGTCCTGGTATTGACCCGTCAAAACATCCCCACTCTCGACCGCGCGAAATACGCCCCCGCCTCAGGCCTGGCCAAGGGGGCCTACATCCTGGCCGACGCCGAAGGCGGCAAGCCCGAGGTCATCCTGATGGCGACCGGAAGCGAGGTCTCGCTGTGCACGGGGGCATACGAAAAGCTCACGGCCCAAGGCATCAAGGTGCGCGTCGTCAGCATACCCTGCTGGGAGCTCTTCGACGACCAGGAACCCTCGTATCGCGACCAAGTCTTCCCCCCCGACGTCAAAGCCCGGGTCTCCGTCGAGCAAGCGTCCACCTTCGGCTGGACGAATTTCGTGGGCGACGGCGGCGAGAGCATCGGCATGCGCACCTTCGGTGCCTCGGCCCCCCTCAAAGACCTGCTCAAGGAGTTCGGCTTCACGGTCGACCGTGTTGTGGAAGCGGCCAAGAAGCAATTGAAGAAAGGGCCTCGATAGGCCGAGGCCGGGACAGGTAAACTCAAGTTGCTCGTCGCCTTGGCAAGCAGCGATCGCCCAGGAGCTCAATCTAATGTCGGTCTCGATTCCACCTTCGGATTCGTCCGGACCCAACGGGAACGTGCCCCCGCTCGAGACCGGTGACCGCTTGACCCGCGCCGAGTTCGAGCGGCGGTACGAGGCCATGCCGAACCTCAAGAAGGCTGAGCTTATCGAAGGGGTTGTCTACATGCCCTCACCGGTCCGATTCACGAGACACGGCCACCCGCATACTCGGCTGGTCACCTGGCTAGGGACTTACGAGACGGATACACCGGGCGTCGCAGCCGGGGATAATAGTACCATCCGCCTGGACCTAGACAACGAAGCCCAACCCGACGCATTCCTGATCATCAAGCCCGAGCGGGGCGGACAGGTTCGGATCAGCGAGGATGACTACATCGAGGGGGCACCTGAATTGATGGCGGAAGTCGCGTCAAGCAGCGCCAGCTACGACCTGGGGAGCAAGCTCCAGGCATTCCGCCGCAACGGGGTTCGCGAGTATGTTGTCTGGCGCGTGCTCGACGGCCAGGTCGATTGGTTCGTGAACCGGGAAGGGCGATTCGAGCCCATGTTTCCGGAACCTGATGGCATTCTTCGTAGCACGGTGTTTCCGGGTCTGTGGCTCGATCCGGCCGCGCTGACGGCAGGAAATGCGACCGCGATCAAGCGAACCCTCCAGCAGGGGCTGAACTCGCCCGAGCATGCGGCCTTCGTTTCGCGACTGGAAAAGACTTCCGTTGGTTGATGCCGGTTCCGAACCTTGCAGAGCAAGCGTTGCTCGATGACAGAGCTGTTCAGGAATGAGCGTCCCACCGACGAAGCATGTTAAGTATCCCCGAGAGCTCTCTCCGGAACAGCGCGAGCACGCGTTCCGGATGCAGATAACCATGTTCTCGGCGTCAACCGCGCTGGTCGGCGTCTGCGTGACGACCATCAGTTTGATCGTGGCGATCAAGAACCTGTCGGATTACAGCACCCTTTGCGACGCCCTCCTTGCAGTTGACTCGCTGCTGTTCCTGTTCGCTGCCTTCTGCAGCTTCATCAGCTTCCGCCTCAAGTTTCGGTGGCGCTGGAGAGCCTTGCTGCTCGCCGCGGAGATTGCGCTCCTGTGCGGGCTGAGCTTCATGGTCGTCGTTTGCGCCCTTCTGGCCTGGGCGCTGACCTGACCTGCGCGAAAGGAATCGGGACCCGCGCGCTCACTACCTTCGAAATTCACGCCTTTCACTCTAGACCGCCAGCGCGGGCTTCTCCAGACCTGGCCCCGTGCCGCCTCGCGCTGAGTCGAACGCCGCAAACAAGGCCTGACTACTTCGAGGGGGATCGAGCGATGACAACAACGCTGAGATTTCGATTCAAATTGGCCGGGCTTGCCACCTTGTGCCTGGCATGCTTCACGGGACCAATGCCGGGGGACGACAAGAAACCCGAGGCGGCTCCGCCAGCCATTTCGCCGGCCGCCGCCGCGGCTGAGTCGCCTTCGGACCTGGTGATCCACGAGTGGGGTACGTTTCTGGGGATGAGCGGGTCGGACGGCACCGCGCTTGAGGGCATGTATCACGAAGAGCACGCGCTGCCGGCGTTCGTCCACGCCCGCGGTCGCGACCAGCTTCGCATCCCTTCCGTCTTCCTGAAAGGGGAGACGCCGGTGATTTACTTCTATACGCGGAAGTCCCAATCGGTCCAGATCGGGGTTGGCTTTCCGAAGGGAATCTGGACCCAGTGGTATCCCCAGGCCAGAAGAGTCATGCCCGGTCTCGACCAGCAGGCCCAGTCGAACGGGAGCCTCAAGGACGGACGCATCTGCTGGGCCGCGGACATCATTCCC
Organism: uncultured Planctomycetaceae bacterium; assembly: GCA_963813575.1. Lineage (GTDB taxonomy): Bacteria > Planctomycetota > Planctomycetia > Isosphaerales > Isosphaeraceae > Aquisphaera. The sequence goes on along the minus strand of CAWFAF010000009.1, from coordinate 419,781 downwards.
GCCGACCTGGTGGAGCGTCGCCTGAAGTGCAAATTGGGCGAGATCCCGCGCATTCCGGCGACCAGCTCCGATGCCTTGTGGAATTACGCTCGCGAGGTTGATGCCGCGTTTGTGAAGACAACCGACGGCGCCCGCGACCCAGCCGTTGCCGAGTACGAGCGGTTCTTGTTTTATCGCGGCCTTGGTGACTCACGGCTGCCCCTGCGGCTGAGTTATGCGCGGGGAGGAACTTTGGCCGTGGACAAGGAGCCAAGCCTGGGAGAAGGCATCCGGCATGTCTACGTTATCCGCATTGAAAATGGCCGAGGGGTGTATCGTTATCGGCCGGGGTTACGTCCGGGCTGGACGGTCTCTGGCGTGATCCCAGGCATGGATCAGGCCCAGCCTTTGGGTGAGTTCACGAAATCGATCGCGGACGACCTGGCGGGCCGGCTCACCGCGTCGGGCCTCTTCGCCAAGGAAGCGCGGGCGATGGTGAATACCTGGACCTCCAGCTATTTTCAGACCGATGGCATTCGCGTGCTCTTTGTGCTTCCCCAGAGCTGGACCGACGCGTTCATTCCCATGGCGGTCATTCCCAAGCCGGAGAAGGTGGTGCGAGTGATGGTCGGGCGAATCGAGATACTGACTCCCGAGCGTGAGGAGCTCGCGGAGGCCGCCGTGCGGTCGCTGGCCGACCCCGACGCAGGCAAGCGAGAGATGGCTTTCGCCTTTCTGAGAGGGCAGGGGCGGTACGTCGAGCCGATCATTCGCCGGGTCCAGAAGACGACAACCGACGGGAACGTACGAATCCTCTGCCGCCGGCTGCTGCTGACCAATTTCGTGACTGACCTTCGCGCGGCGGTGCACAACGCGGCTGACGGTAAGCGGCTGAACGTCGATCCAGCCTTGCTTCGCGGTCATCTGGCCCGGCTGCTTCACGAGCTGCGTCTGGATGATCAAGCGAGCACCGAGGCAAAGTCGGTCGAAAGCAGGCAGAGATCAATCGTGAACCCGAAGGTTCTGCCAGATAGGACGCAGCTCGCCGAGCGTCTTCGCTCGGTCCGTCCTTGAAAACCTGGGCTTGCGCCCAGGGCGGTGGTTAGACTCGATTGGTGCGTGGTCGGGGCGAGGTTATTGCTCGTCCCGACCTTCAATCCATTAGCGATGGATCCACGTACTGACCTCATGAACCCGTCAACCTCGATACTTTCCCCCGACGACATCGAGCGCTTCCGAGCTTACCTGTCCTTGCTGGCTCGGCTTCAGGTTGACGCCGCGCTGCGCGACAAGGTTGACCTTTCGGGCATCGTCCAGCAAACGCTGCTGGAAGCGATCGAAGAGCAAAGAAAGCGATCGCCTCGAGATCGAACTGAAGCGCAGACAGCGGCCTGGCTACGGTCGATTCTGAGCCATAACCTGGCGGATCGCCTGCGCCTGATGACGGCCCGGAAGCGAGACGGGAGGAAGGAGCGATCGCTTGACGCCGCACTTGACCAATCGGCCTCCCGGCTTGATGCCTGGCTGGCGGTCCAGGAGTCTACGCCCAGCCAGAAGGCGATCCGCCAGGAAGACACACTGCGGATGGTCGAGGCGCTGGCCGCGCTGCCGGAGAACCAGCGGCGTGCGATCGAGCTGCATCATCTGGAGGGACAGCCGCTGGCCGAGATCGCGCGCGAGCTCGGATCGACCAAGGCGGCGGTGGCCGGGCTGCTCCACCGTGGCCTCAAAGCCCTGCGCCAGGCTTGAGGAGCCGTGAGGAAGCCTTGATCTGCTTCGCACCAGCCGACAATGAGGTTCCGTGATGGCGAGCGTACCATCCCATTCCCAGGGCCATGACTCAGACCGTGAAGAGCGGCTGCATGGCGTCATCGCCGCCTATCTCGAAGCGGTCGAGTCTGGCTCGACACCCGACCGATCCGACCTGCTTGCGCGCGAGCCCGATCTGGCCATCGAGCTCGCCGCCTTCTTCGCCAACCAGGACCACCTTGCCCGGCTGGCCGAGCCTTTGCGCGGGTTCGGGAACGGCCCGGTGGCCAGACAGGTACGCGCGGCCGATGGCATGGCTGATCACCTGCCGGAAATCGTCCGCTTTCCTTTCACCGCCGAAACCATGACCGATCTCAAATCGAGAGATTTGTCGAGTGAAGGTCTGCCGGCCCAGCCAGGCGCGGGCCACGTCCAGTATTTTGGCGACTACGAATTGCAGGGCGTGATTGCGCAGGGGGGCATGGGAGTTGTCTACCGTGCTCGCCAGGTCAGCTTGAATCGCGTGCTGGCGCTCAAAATGATTCGGGCCGGGCGGCTCGCCTCCGCCGATGACCTGGTGCGGTTCCGGCTCGAGGCCGAGGCCGCCGCGCACCTCGATCATCCCCATATCGTCCCGATCTATGAGGTGGGTGAGCACGAAGGCCACCACTATTTCAGCATGAAGCTGATCGAAGGCGGCAATCTCGCACTGCTGGCCGCCCGATTTCGGCACAACCCCCGCGATGCCGCGCGCCTGGTGGCGACGGTGGCTCGCGCCGTGCATTACGCTCATCAGCGCGGAATCTTGCACCGGGACTTGAAGCCGGCCAATATCCTGCTCCGAGGCAGCCCTGATGATTCGCTCGATCGCCTGGTTCCCCTGGTGACCGACTTCGGCCTGGCCAAGCGGGTCGAGGCGTCGGAAGGGAGCGGCGTCACCTCGTCGGGATCGATCGTGGGGACCCCTGGCTACATGGCACCCGAGCAAGCTGAGGGCCGACGTGAGGCGATCACGACGGCCGTCGACATCCACGCGCTGGGCGTGATCCTCTACGAGCTGCTGACCGGCAAGCCGCCGTTCCGGGCCGATTCGGTTCTCGAGACTTTGCGGCAGGTGCGCGAGCAAGAGCCGGCCCGACCGCGTGCGCTCGATCCTCGAATTCCGCACGATCTTGAAACGATCGTGCTCAAGTGCCTGGAGAAGAGCCCACGTCACCGCTACCCCTCGGCCGAGGCCCTGGCAGAAGACCTGGATCGCTGGCTGGCCCACTTGCCGATCAAGGCAAGGCCGGTGACGTCCATCGAGAGGCTGCTGAAATGGGCCCGGCGCAGGCCGGCGACCGCGGCCGTGGTCGTGCTGGCTCCCGTGGCGCTGCGTCGCCACGGTCACGGCAATTCGAACCTATGTTCTCAGCTCCCGGCTTCAGAGCGATGTGGCGCGGGCTGGCCAGGCTCTGCGCGGAGACGCTCGACCGCATCCAGGCACATTCCGACCTCGTGGAGATGGAGGACGAGACCTACTTCAAGCAAGTCATCGCGGCCCGGGACGCCTGGGAGCACAACGAACCGGTCCTGGCCGATCAGCTCCTTGATCGCTGCCCGGTCTGGCTGCGAGGCTGGGAGTGGTACCATCTCAAGCGCAGGTTTCACTCCGAACTGCAAACGATCCAAGGGCACAGTGGGTTCCTTTGCGGCGCTGCGTTCAGGCCGGATCTCACTGTCTTCATGTGCGCAGCCGAGCCCAAGGGATTTCAGCTCTGGGAGATGGGAAACGACGATGGAATCCGAAGAATGCCCGGAGTCGAGGCCACTGTCTTCGGACTGGCCTTCAACCAGTCGGGAACACGCATGGCAAGCGCCGAGGCAAGTGGGCTCGTGAGGATCTGGGACCTTGCCACCGCCAGAATCATGGGCACTCTTCGTGGACATACGGGTTGGGTTTCGGGCGTGGCCTTTGCCGGCGACGGCTCGACCCTTGCCTCGGCCGGAGAGGATGGGCTTGTGAGGATCTGGAAGTTGAACGACAAGACACCCGACGAGCGCAAGCAACCGGAGAGCATTCTGCGCGGTCACTCTGGCCCTGTCTTCGGGGTCGCCTTCAGCCCCGATGGGATGTCGCTTGCCTCGGCGGGTCGAGATGGGACGGTCCGGCTCTGGAAAGTGGCGGGCGGGCCGGAAGCGCCCAGCCTCGTTTTCCACGGCCATCGCCAGGCGGTCCGCTGCGTGGCGTTTCATCCCCGCGGCAATCTTGTCGCCTCGGCAGGCGCTGATCGCCTGGTCAGAGTGTGGCGCGCAGACACCGGGGAAGAGATCTTGCGATTCGGCGATTTCGGCAATCGCGTTGACGGCATCGCGTATAGTCCGGACGGCCGGCGGATCGCCACGGCCTGCCTTGATCGTTCGGTGCGGCTCTGGGACGCCGACACCGGCAAGCCACTGGGCGATTTTCCCGGCCATTCCGCGCCCGCGTTTAGCGTCTCTTTCAGCCCGGATGGAACGAGGCTCGCCTCGGCGAGCCAGGATGCAACCGTCAAGATCTGGGACCTGACCTCCGAGCCCGGCGTCCGGCTGCTTCGGCTGGATGAAGCACCAGGCGATTCGGCTTCCCTCACCCCGCCGGTTGCGTGGGTGGGAGGCGTGGCGTTTGGGGCGAATGGAACCGAACTGACCGCCGCCGGCACCGCTCAGACGGTTGCCGTGTGGGACTTTCCGACGGGCAAGCCACGCAAGGCGCTCCATGACGGCTGGGGAGCGCTCACCGCCGTGACCTACAATCCGGCAGGGACCGTTCTGGCCGCAGCAAGCGGCCACGGCTCGCTCCGGGTGCGCGATGCCGCCACGCTCACCGAGCGGCTCGTGCTCCACGATCACCGGGAGGGCCTCGTCAGCGTGGCGTTCAGTCCCGACGGCTCGGTCATGGCCACCGGGGGAGGGGATCCCCCGGCGATCGTTCAACAGCCCATGGAGAAGATGCCTCCCTCCGAGGGGAAGCCACGATTGGTCCGCCTCTGGAACGCAAAGACCGGCGCAGCTCGGCTCATTAGCCGGACACGTGGGGTCGATCCACGCGATCGTCTACGATCCTGGCGGGGGTACGCTGATGTCGGGCGGCTCCGACGCGATCATTCGGATCTGGGATCCTGTTAACGGCCGGCTCATCGACAAGCTGAAGGGGCACACAAAAACGATCCACGCGATGGCGGTCAGTCCGGATGGGAGATACCTTGCGTCCGCGGGCGCGGAGGGCCTGATCCTCATCTGGGACCTGCACGAGCGCCAACTGATCCATACCCTGACCGGGCATACCAACTGGGTTCTTGGCCTGGCCTTCAATCCTGACGGCACGCGCCTTGCCTCGGCCGGGGCCGACCAGGTGGTACGGCTCTGGGACCCCATTGGTGGGCGGCCGATCCTGAGCCTGCGGGGCCACAAAGACCGCGTGCACGGTGTGGCGTTCAGCCCCGATGGCTCGCTCCTGGCGTCCGCATCGGCCGACGGCGTTGTGAGGGTGTGGCAAACCGAACCGCGATCCTCGGGCGGCAAGGGCGAATAATTTTCGACGATCCTCGCCGGATTCCAAAAAAAGGTGGATTGGCCCTCGGTTCTCGGGTGCACTACAGGGTAGTGGTGATCCGAAAGAGGGGAGCCAAGGCCAATGTCAGGCGTTCGGGCCAGGGGATTGAACCAGGATCTCGCGCTGATCTTCGGCGGTGGCTCTGCTGCCGCGCTCAGCGACGGCCAGTTACTCGATCGATTTCTGGGGCCGCCCGATGAGACTACGGAACAGGCATTCGAGGCCCTGGTCCGGCGTCACGGTCCAATGGTTCTGCGGGTCTGCCAGCAAGTTCTGGGAGACTCTCACGAAGCTGATGACGCCTTTCAGGCTGTCTTCCTCATCCTGGCCCGGACCGGGAGCAGTGTGCACCGGCGTGAGTCGGTCGGAAGCTGGCTCTACGGCGTGTCTCTTCGTGTGGCCGCTCGCGCAGGAAGCGCCTGATCAGACGGCGGCAGGTCGAGCAACAGGCCAGCGACGATATGGATGCGGTCCAGGCCCCTATTCTGGATCGTACTGCTTGCTGGAACGAGGGTGCCGAGATCGTCCATCAGGAGGTCGGCCGTCTGGCCGAGAAGTACCGGGCGCCAATCGTGCTTTGCTACCTGGAAGGACTTACCCACGACCAGGCCGCCGCCCGTCTGAACTGGCCGGTGGGCACCGTTCGAAGTCGTCTATCCCGCGGCCGCGACCGGCTGCGCGGCCGTCTTACCCGTCGAGGCGTGACCGCGCCGGCCGTGCTCGGGTCCCTGGCCGGCTGGCTCGGGGTCGAGGCAGGCAGCTCGGCAGAAGCAGCCGCCCTGGCAAGGACTATCCTGCCGGCCGTACCGGCAGGACTCGTGATGGCGACCGTCCGTTCCGCATGTCAATTCGCAAGCGGAAAAACCTCGGCGGTTGCCCTGTATTCCGCGACATCCCTGGCTTTGACAAAGGAGATTCTTAGAACCATGGCACTGAAACGAATCGCTGTCGCCGCATGGGCGTTGATCCCCGCGGGCGTCGTTGTTTTCGCGGCCGGCACGATGCTCGGTCAAGAGCCCGGTCGGGAAGGTGGGCAAGGCGCTGCGGCGGTCCAGTCCAAGGAGCGGAAGAAGCAGGTCGATCCGGCGGCTCCTGTTGAGAAAACGAAGGTCCTTGTCGATCCTCTCGAGCGGGAATTGCTTGATGCCGCGCGCCAGCGCCTCGAGGCTCAGCGGGCCTATTATGAAGAAGGCCGGCTCACCATCGATCGGTTCATCATGGGGAGTGAACGACTCATGGAGATCGAGCGAATGGTGAGCCAGACCAAGGAAGAGGCACTGGCCGCGATCCAGCGCCATGTTGATCGACTGAAGGAAATAGAAATGCGAGAGCAGGGAGAGTTAACGGTTGGTAAAGGGACCGTGGCCGACGTCGCCGAGGCACACCAGAACAGGCTCGAGGCAGAGGTCTTGCTCGAAGCGCTCCAAAATGCCCGATAAGCCGAACCCGGACGTGACCGCCCTGGAACGCCGTGTGAATGAGCTGGAACGGAAGCTCAACCTCCTGCTGAATCAAGGTGACGGCAATCGAACGCGGAGGTGAAATTCAACCCTGCCTTCGCGAACAGCCTGCTCTGCTCAATCAAGTACGGCCTCATTCACCAGCCGGTGGAACTCGGCCGCGAGCTTGAGGTGGCCGTTGGGATAGATCTGGGTCATCAGGATTCCGATCAGCTCGCGTTTGGGGTTGACCCAGAAGTGGGTGTAATAGATCCCGCCCCATGAGAAGGTTCCGACCGAGTCGTCGGACTTCGCACCGTTCGAGTGGGTGACGACGCCGAAGCCGTAGCCAAAGCCCTGGCCATGGACGCCGATGGAGAGCGGCATGCCGGTCTGGTCGCGGGTCATGGAATCGACCGTCTCGGGCCGGAGCAGGCGAGCACCGTCGAGCTCGCCATGGTTCAGGAGCATTTGCAGGAACCGCCCGTAATCGTTGGCCGTGGAAACCAGGCCGGCGCCGCCGGAATAATAGCCGGGCGTCGGCTTGTACGGCAGGTTCGTGGAGTAAACCAGGGCGCCTTTGACCGTCGGCCCGTCGCCGGTTCGCATGATGGTCTGGTTGGACGATGGCTCATAAACGGCGGCCAGCCGCGACCGCTTGGATTCGGGCAAGACGAAGTGGGTGTCGCGCATGGTGAGCGGATTGAAGATCCGCTGGTTGAAGAAAGCGTCGAGCGACTGGCCCGAGACGACCTCGATCAGCCGGCCCAGGACATCGGTCGACAGCCCGTATTCCCACGCCGTGCCCGGCTGGAACATCAGCGGCGCACCGGACAGCAGTTTCACGTTCTTGTCCAGCGAGTGGTCGGTCTGGGTCAGCCCGTCGCAGATTCCCGCATTCTCGTACAGAGTGCCGAAGTAGGGCCGACCCCAGAATCGGTAGGTAAGCCCCGAGGTGTGCCGCAGCAAGTCTCGGATGGTGATCGGCCGATACGCGGAGATCAGCGAATAGCTGTCTCGCATAGAGGCCGGCAGAGTCTTACCGCTGGCGTCGGTGCGCCGGGCCGCGACAATCGGAAATTTGAATTCGGGAAGGTACCGCGAGACCGGGTCGGACAGGTCGAGCTTGCCCTGATCGGCCAGCATCATGACGGCGACGCTGGTCACCGGCTTGGTCATCGAGGCGATCCGGAAGATGGTGTCCTGGGTCATGGGGGCCATGGCCTCGATGTCGCTTGACCCCACGGCGTCGCCATAGGCCGTCTTGCCGCGCCGGAGTACCAGCGCAACGGCACCAGCGACCTGCTTGTGCGCGACACTATCCTCCATCAGCCGATGAACCCGCGCAAGGCTCTGGCTGGAAAGACCCGCGTCCTGGGACTGAAACGGCGGAACCTGTTCTCCCGCCGACACCCAGTGGCACGAGGAAACGACGACCAGGCAGGCAAGAACGCATGAGGGCAACGATCGTCTCGTCATGAGAGCACCTTCTCAACCTCGGTGTTGTGGGAAGTCAGTTTGGCTGATCCAGATTCCCTTCAGGCATGGGGCCGTCCTGGGTGTCGGTCGAACGATACTTGCGCGTGGCTCGCTTGCCCTTGGACGCTGTCTTCGGCTGGCGTGCGGTCCGCTTCGTTTTGGCGGCGGCGCCAGGATTGTCTTTCGCGTCCGTATCGGCCCCGGCCCCAGCCTCTCCGGTGGTGTCAACCTTTGTGATCTTGAGCCGGCCGGTGTCCTGGTTGAATTCGATGGTCAGGTTCTTGAAGAAGCTCTGGCCAAGCAGAGGATCGACGTCGCCCGTCGCCTGCGGCATCACGGCGCACGCGACGTTCTTGACCGTGGTCTGGCCCACACGCACCGTGGGGATCGTCATCTTCTTGCCCTGTACCTTCGCTCCGTTGGCAACGGTCAACTCGACCGGCGAGTCGCTCGGCGAAGGCTTGAGGCCGATTTGCGAGGCCAGCGTGGACGAGATCGTCGTCAGCCCGGCGCCGGTGTCGAACACCATCCGGACGGGAACCTTCCCGTTGAGCATGGCCATCACGTGAAAAACACCGTTCTCGCGATGCAATTCGATGCTTTCGCTCTGCACCGACCCCGCGGATCTCTTGAGTAGCTTGATCGCGTCGCTGAGCGCTTTCGAAGGCCCGAGCCTGTGCTGGCTCTTTGTCGAGGCCGAGAGGGATGCGAGCGCTTTGGTGACCTCCTGCGTGTTCTTCAGCTCATCATACTTGGCCGTGATCTCATCGACCGCCTTTCGGAGCTCGAGAATCGCCTCCATGTATCTTTCCCGCGTCTTGCCAACCTCGGCATTGAGCTGGAGCTTCGTGTCCTTCTCTTGATCCTTGGATTGATCCTGAAATGCTTGGATCTGATTCCTCACCTGGTTTAGCTGTGCCACCAGAATGTTATTTTGCCGGCCGAGCTGTGCGCGCTGTTGCGCCACGAAATTGCCGCCGGCGCCGGCCAGGCTGCCGAGCTGCTGATTGACCTCGGCGAGCTGCTGGTTGAGCAGGTTGCTCTGCTCCCTGAGCTGCATCACTTGTGCCTGGCGCTCCTGTGATCCGTACTCGAACGCTTGCTGCTGGGCGATGCCTTCGCCAATCTCCCTCGAGAGAGCCCGAGCATCCCGCAGATCCTTGAGGATCGCGGCCTCGCCCGCAAGCAGCCAGACTGTTCCCGACCGCTTCAGCTCATGACTTTTCAGGACCTGTTCGGGAGCGGCTTTCTGAGCTTCCTGGGCTTTCGAGCCCGCAATCCCGATTGCCACGATCAAGAGCCCGGCGCCGACTGTCGCCAGGGCACGCAACGACACCATGACAGGCCTCCCTCGATCAGTTCCGCGGCCGCATGTATGAGCCACGACCGTAACGCAGTCTCGCTCGCACCTTACCCGCCTGCCGCTGCCCCGAAACGGCCATTCCACATCATAACCGCTCGATCGAGCCGTGTCGCGAGATTCTGGAGGTGTTGCGCAAATTCAGCGCGGGGCGAGGGCGTGCTTCACGCTGAGGCCGCGGCAGTTTTCAGGCCCATGGAGCGCTGGCGGATGGTGACGGGGTCGCGGGCGTTGGACATGGCGACGTCGAACGTGATGTCGCCGCGCTGGTAGAGCTCAACGAGCACGCTGTCCATGGATTGCATCTGGTGCTTGCGGCCCATCTGCATCTCGCTGAAGAGATGATGCGGCTCGCCTTCTCGGATGTGCTTGCGGACGGCGGGAGTGGCGATGCAAACCTCGGTGGCGAGAATCCTTCCCTTGCCGTCGGCTCGCGGAAGCAGACGCTGGGCCACGATGGCCTGAAGCGAGTTGGCAAGCTGGTACATGATGTTATTCTGCTGCTCGTGCGGAAACACGCTGAAGATACGCTGGATGGTCTGCACCGAGTCGGGCGTATGCAGCGTCGCCAGCACGAGATGGCCGGTCTCGGCGGCCGTGAGCGCGGTCGAGACGGTTTCCAGGTCACGCATCTCGCCGATTACGACGACGTCGGGGTCCTGCCGCAGCACGTGAGTCAGCGCCAGCCGGAACGAAGGCATGTCGGTGAAGACCTCCTGCTGGACGACGATGCTGTTCTGGTTGTGGTGCACGAACTCGACGGGGTCTTCGATGGTGACGATCTTGGCGCGGCGGCTGCGATTGATCGGTATCGACGATGTAGTTGAGCGTGGTGGTCTTGCCGTTGCCGGTGGCGCCGGTGACGAGGATCAAGCCGTTGGGCAGCCGCGCCAGCTCTTCCACGACGGTGGGTAAGCCAAGCTCCTCGCGCGACCGGATCGATGTCTCGCAGAGCCGGATCGACATCTCGGGAATGCCCGCGTGCAGGTAGACGCTGGCGCGAAACCTGCCCACGCCTTCCCAGTGGCGCGAGAAGCAGAGCTGCCAGTCGCGGTCGAAGATCTCGCGATGTTTCGTGGTGAGGACGCCGTCGAGGATCTCGCGGAGTGTTTGCTCTTCGAGCGGCTCGCCGTCGATGAGGCGGATCTCGCCGTTGATCCGCAGCGCCGGCGCGATCCCGCGAACGAGGTGAACGTCGCTGGCGCCGAGCTTGCGGGCGCCCTTGAGAATCTTGTCCAGCGTGCGTGACATGGGAAGGCACCGTTTCTAGAGCCGGGTTTGTGGTACATCCGTCTGGCGCACTGCATGCGACGATCAGGCTCCGCGAACGTCGGGTGGCGCCGTGCTGTCTCTTCTTAGCCTCGAAATAGCCCGCTCAAGGTTCGTTTGAATGACCATCCCTGGTTCGCGAGGTCTGCCAGGCGACGGCTCGCGTCCAGGTGTTTGGGTGAGAGCTCCAGGCATCGTTTCAGGCTTCGCTCGGCCTGGCGGTCCAGGTTCAGCTCCTGCTCGCACCATCCCTGTACGTACCAGCAATAAAAGCTGCCGGGTGACTTGTCGACGGCCTGCCGGGCGCGAAGCAGCGCCTGGCTGGGAGTCTTGTGCTCCAGGTAGAGCAGGGCGATCTCGAGCGGGACCAGCCAGTCGGGATCGGCCTGGACGGCCTTGTCGAAGCAGTGGCGGTCCATCTGCTCGCGCTGGCAGATGAGAATCTCGCCCCGGACGATCCAGCGATAAGCCGATTGCCCTTCTTGCCGCAGAGCGGCGTCGCAGAGCTCCTGGGCCTGTTTGATATCGCCTTGGCGGCACAGTGCCTGCGCCCGACCGGCCATCAGGTCGCCCTGGTTCCGGAAAATCTCCAGGGCCTTCCGAGCCCACAGTTCTGCCTCGGGATACTCGCCCAGGAAGACGAGCATCTGAACCTGGCCCAGCCAACCGCCGATGATCGAACGATCGAGCTCGAGCGCCCGCGAGTAATACCGCAGCGCGTTCTCGTACAGCCCGCGACGACGGTGGTCGTCGGCCATCACCAGCCACTTCTGTTCGTCTCGCTCGGAGTCGACAGGTCGGTCCACACCCTCCGGGTAAGGCTCCTGCGGCTGGTCAAATTCGAGACGGTCAAACCGAGGCACGATGTTTCTCCCATTTCGCGCAAGTTCAGAACATAAACCAGAGACGCGACAGCGGCTGGAGCCGCAAGTAAGCCCGTCCCATGATACTCGACGCAGGGACCAGGCCGCGCGATTTCCATTCCTCGGGTGAGACAAGTCGCCCCGCTCCCACGGAACTCGTGGGGAGGATGAGGTACGAATCAGCGGGGACCGTGATGTCCAGGCGCGGGGGCAGCCGCTCGGGAACGAGAGGCTTCCAGCTCACCGCCTGGTCGTTGACTGTGAGGCCGCCATTTTCCCAGACGACATGGTCGCCCGGCCCACCCGCGATCCGGTCGATCACTTCTTCCTCGGTATAAACGTACTGCATATGCAGGCCCATGTTCGGATCTCGCACCGACGCTCCCCAAGGCGGGCGGAACTCCACAATCTGGCCCGCGCGAGGGCTCGAGAGCAAATACGACCAGTTGTTGACCAGAATGATGTCAAACCGCTGGAACGGGGGGGCTACGTAGTCGAATTCGCGACTCGCGGCCACGTGCGTGAGCACCCAGCCGGCCGGACCGTAAACGAGAGTGCCGAGCACCAAGGCAGCGAGCATCGAGGTCAGCACCATCGATGGGAAGCGGACGTTTCCCTGGCGGATCAGGACGTCGAGCACCGAGGACACATGGACGCTGAACGCGAACCCGATCGCCATCGCTCCCATCTGTGTGCCCCAGAAGAGCAGCCCGAATCCCAGCAGAGCGAGGTAAACTCCCATGAAGATCCGGCCGCGTATCGGCAGGCCAGCGTGAATATGTGCCCAGCCGGGAACGAGCAGCCGGGCCGCGATCTGCGGCTCGGGCAGCGGGACGCTCAGATCCTGGATCACCGAACCCGCCGTCCGGTCGAGCAGTTCCTGGGTCTTGTCGCGGGCCTGGTAATACCGCCGCGCGGGCAGCCAGCGGCGCAGCCGCTTGGCGCGGCGCGAGGCGCGGATCGGATGCACGTCGATCGCGGCCCCACGCACGTCGAGCACCGAGCCGCAGCGGCCGCATGACCGTCAGGCCGGGCATGTTCTCAAATCGACAGCTCAGGCATTGCATGGCCGGTAACCGCCTATAGCAGACTAGCGTCGCACTTTCTGCTCAACATGCGATTGAATCTGCAGGTCATTTTCGTAGTACTCGTCGGTCAACTGGCGTGACTCTTCGCGGCCGACGATCCGCGCCACGGCCTCGGCGATGTCGAGGCACCGCGTGCCCTTGATGCCGATCGTCCGGACCGTTACCTTGCCTTCGGCGCCGATCTCGATTTCCAGTTCTTCGTGGTCCATGGCCGCTCCTTGAGGTCAAGAATGACGGACGCGGATCTTGATGGTCTGGTCTTCGGCGACACGCTCCTCGACGATCGCCATCTCCCGCTCCTTGAGCTCGCTGACGACTCGGTGATAAACGTATTGCTGGGTCACGCGGCCGATCAGCGTCTCGCCCAGCTCGCGGAGCTGGTCCTTGGTCAGGTGGCTTCCCTCGAGGCAAAGCTTGAGCGCGCCGCGGGCGTCTCGACTGAACACAGCCCGGAGTCCCTCGCGCTCGACCAGTCAGCGATTCGCCGAGCGCTTCAGAGCCTTCCAGGATCTCGCTGTATTGTCCAGCTCGATCTCGGTCCGGTTCACAGCGTCCTGAAGCTGGCGGACTTGAGGGGTGGCCTTCTGGGCCACGGCGAACCCCAGGGTGCCCACGGCCGCAGAGATGGCCGCCGTCAAGGTCGGCCAGGCCGCGATGATCAGGGGGGTCACGACGAGAACGGTGCTCATTGGGCTTCTCCTCCGCGCTCAGGGACGATCGGCGATGCAAGAATACGTAGACACCGGCAGACAGACTCAGATCTCGAGCTTGCGCCGGGCCTCGATCGGCTCGGTGATGACCGGAATCAGGGTCCGGTGGCCGGCCGGGTGCGTCCCTGCGACCAGGTCCGCAAGCGGTTGATTTCCTCGCTCATGGTTTTCGAGAGGGGGACGGTCTCGGTCAGGCTGGCGAGCAGGATTTCGGAGTTGAGGTCGATCCCCTGGCTGAAGGCGTCGAACAGGCCCGAGATGATGGCCTCCTCGATCTCGGCGCCGCTGAAGCCATCGCACTTTGCCGCCAGGCGATCGAGGTCGAAGGCGGCGGGGTCGCGGCGGCGTTTCGAGCAGGTGGATCCGCAGGATCTCGCGCCGCTCGCGCTCGTTGGGCAGATCCACGAAGAAGATCTCGTCGACGCGTCCCTTGCGGAGCAGCTCGGGGGGAAGCTGGCTGATGTCGTTGGCCGTGGCGATGACGAACACCGGCGCGGTCTTCTCGGAGAGCCAGGTCAGGAACGTGCCGAAGACGCGAGAGGCGGTGCCGCCGTCGCTGCCGCCCGAGGCCTTGGAGGCCCGGCGAACGCCTTGTCGATCTCGTCGATCCAGAGGATGGCCGGCGCCACGCTCTCGGCAGTCTGGATGGCCCGCCGCATGCTCTCCTCGCTCGAGCCGACCAGGCTGCCGAACACGCGGCCGATGTCCAGTCGCAGCAGGGGCAGCTTCCACAGGCTGGAAGCCGCCTTGGCGCAGAGGCTCTTGCCGCAGCCCTGAATGCCCAGCAGAAGTACCCCCTTGGGCGCGGGAAGGCCGAACTGCGCTGCGCGTTCGCTGAAGGCCGCGCTCCGCTTGCGCAGCCAGTCCTTGAGGTTGTCCAGACCGGCGACGTCGGCCATTTTTTCCTGGCTGTCGTAGTACTCCAGCGTGCCGCTCTTGCGGATGATCTGCTGCTTCTCGCTGAAGACCACGCTGATGTCGTCGGCGTCGAGCTTGCCGTCGATCACCAGCGTCTTGGCGAACACGTTTTCCGCCTCCTTGAGCGTGAGCCCCCGGGCCGCGTGGATCAGGCGCTCACGCCCCTCGACGTCAAGGTTGATCGAGATCCGCGGCTTGTCCTTCACGTCCTCGATGATCCGATCGAGCAGGGCGTTGAAGTCGCTGACCGAGGGAGTGCCCAGCTCGATCACCGCGACGTCCTTGGTGAGCTCGAGGGGAATCTTCATGACCGGCGAGATGAGCACGATCGTCTTGTACGAGTCGCGGAGGGCCGTGGCGGCGTCCCTCAGCCTGCGCACGTTCCTCATGTTGGCCGGGCTGATCCGCACGTCGAGATGGTCGTGCAGGTCTTTGAACACGAAGATCGCCGGGTCGACGTGGGCCATCACCGCGTCCATCGCGGCCACCGGTTCGCAGGTTGATCCCCCTCCGGTGCGAGACTTCTGCTGCACCTCGGCGCCATGGCGGACCAGTCCCTGGCTGCAGGTCCAGATATGCAGGGTCTTGTTCCGCTTCTTGGCAATCTCGAACAGGCGCTGCTCGACCCGTTCTTCTTCCCACGTCACCACGTAGATGATCGGGTAGCGGGCGCGGATCAAGACCTCGATGTCGTCCTGGCGGCAGGAACCACCAGGAGCCGGTCCGGTGGCGGCGGCCGGAGTGCGAGGTGCTCGAGCCGCCGGAGGCCGGAGGCGGCGCCGATGCCCGCGCCGGCGAGGGCGCCAGTGGCCGCACCGATCTGGAATCGACAGGCTGTGGCTCGGCTCCGTTTTCCGACGGCCCCAGGTGAGATCGGAATTGCTCGCTCATCGCGTATCCTCCTGCGGTTCATCAGCCGGGCGAGCACCAGCACTGGTTGCGATATCGAGCAACCGCTTGAGCCGCTCTCGCGTGCCCGCGTCTTGATTGGGAATGCACGCCAGCACTTCGAGGGCCGGGCGCGTGATCCCGAAGAAGTGAACGCGGCCGTCGGGCTGGATCGTGAACTCACTCTCGGCCGACCGATCGACGAGCTTGGCCGCGTCAATCGCCGGTCGGACCGATGGCTGTTCTTTTTCTTTGCGTTCGTATTCGTGGATATTCATTCAACGAGCCTCAGATCAGCGTGAACCGCCAGGTCGCGGGCCCGCCGAGCCTCACCAGGGGTCAGCGGCCGGGCCAGGTCCGGATCATGCCGCGCCTGCCAGCTTGGCAAGTAGCCGTCGCGCAGGCTGAACTTCACGCCGGGAAGGTTGGCCCGGAGCCAGCCGACGATCGGCCGCAGGCAACAGTCGAAGTGCCCGGGCAAAACGAGGTGCCGGACGATCAGATCGCCCTGCGCCGCGGCGATTTTGAGGTTCCGCGTCACGATCGCCAGATAATTGGCCACTCCCGCGATCCGCCCCGCGCAGACGTCGTCGCCGAACTTGAAGTCGGCAAGGTAAACGTCAACCGATCCCTCCAGCAAGGCCAGGGCTTCCGGCGTGGCGTGAAAGTCGGATTTCCAGACGACAGGCGGTAAGTCCACCACATTCCGACATGACCTCCAGGATAGCCGGCAAGTGAATCGTTGGCTCGCCTCCCACCCACTGGATCGTCCGAGCGCCCTGGGCCTTGCCCGTGGCGACGGCCTCGTGAAAGAAGTCGGCCGTCAAGGGCCGACCGCGCCGCGGGTCGAATGCATCGGCCTCGGCGATGCAGAAACGACAGCGCAGGTCGCAGCCCGAAAGGTAGAAAAGATGCGACGGGATCAGCTCCGGCTTCTTCCCCCAGCTCGACACGATGCTTGAACACCCTCGGCACCGTTCCCGCCCGGCACGGTCCGCGCTCACCCCTGGAGCGATCGACACCGCATCGGTGCTCGCAAAGGCCACACGCCCGGTAGTGGCGCCGCGCCCGAGCCAGCCGGCTGTTGAGATCCATCGATTTCATGATCGGCGTAAGCACGGGCGAGCGCCAGGAATCCGCATGACGAATGTAATTGGTACAATTGTCTGATCATAGAGCATGACGTGAGCTCTGTCAACTGTCCGAGAGAAAGGTCAGCGCGGTCGTCGTGAAATTGCCGCTGCCGCGGCGTTCCCGTCGCGATGATGTGTCGATGCGACGGCGCCGGCGCGGGCCGGCCCCACGCAAGCTTGCTCGGACTGGCAAACGGGCTCAGCGGCGGCGGCCGGTTGGCTTGGAATCACGCCTGGAGTTGGAGCTGGTTGCCGCGCCGTGTCCTGTTGCGGGGATGGAGCCCGCTCCAGGTGCATGACGAGACGAAGTGAGGCCTGGGCTGGGGCCGGGTGCGCGGTCCTGGCCTTCACCGCAGACGCGGGTGACGACGTAAGTGCCGCTCTTGGGGTTCCGCTCGATGTCGACGAGGGCCAGGTTGTCGGCGTCTTCGAGCAGGTGGGTGAAACTGCGGTAGCCGTAATAGCTGTCGTCGAACGATGGCTTCTTGCGCTTCATCGTGTCCTTGATCATCGACGCGTACAGCACCTCGTGATTCTCGCGCCGCAGGGCGTTGCAGGCTTCGACCAGCAGGCTGAAGACCTCACGCTGCTTCTCGGGCAAGGTCGGCGGCAGGTAGGCGTTCAGGTCAGTGGCCAGGAGCTGCTCGTTCTGCTCTTGCCGCTCGAGGTCTTCGTAATAGATGAATTCGTCGCAGTTATCGCGCAGCAGGTCGGAGGTCGAGCCTTTCATCCCCAGACCGATGACATGCTTGCCGTTTTCCTTGAGCTTGGAGACCAGTGGAGAGAAGTCAGAATCGCCCGAGACGATCACGAAGGTGTCGACGTGGGGCTTGCTCCAGGCCAGGTCGATGGCGTCGACGACCAGGCGGATGTCGGCGGAGTTCTTGCCGGTCTGCGACCGCTTGGGAATCTCGATCAGCTCGATGGCCGACTCGTGGAAAGGGGCCGTGTAGCTGGGATAGCGGCTCCAGTCGGCGTAGGCCTTCTTGACGATGAGCTTGCCCTTCTCGACCAGTCGCTCGAGAACCTTCTGCACCTCGAACCGGATCTTCCGCTGACTCTGGAAACCCATGGCGAGGTTTTCCAGGTCGATGAAGACGGCCAGACTGCGTTCGCGTTCCGTTTTTGACATCGAGTGGAGCATTCGCTGCATGACTGGAAAGAGACCCTGCCTTTGACCTCGGCATCGCCCGCGAACGGCAGCGAGTGAATTGCATTCGAAGAGCGATCCTCGCCCATCAATCGGCACTGTATTCCAGATCCAGATTAAAGGATGTGCCAACAGCACGCAACTACGGAGCTGCTCGAGCCTGACTTCATGAACTGCTTTTCCGTCTGAAATCGTCAGGTCGAACAACGATCCGAACGCAATTCTGTGGTCGCCTAGCATTCGATTGATTGTTTGCAATCTGCACTGGTGGGATGCCGTATTTTGAGGGCTCTGGGAAAAAAAGAGAGACAGTACGGGTCGGAAGGTACAAAATCAGCATGCGAGTAAGATCGATTCAGATGACTGGAAGGAATGCACAGCGTGGGTAAAAGAGACTTCATGTATCAGATCCAGGCTTTTGGGAGGGCAGCATGAGAAACGCTTCTCGCCAGCGCTTGCACGCAACTGGCATCGGGTTGCTGGCAACGTATCTTGTGTTCAGTGCCGTTGGCGTACAGGCCAGACAGACAGTTGGTGCGACACCGTCGGCTCAGTCGATCACGAGCGCCCAGAGCGCGAGAACGGTCTTTCATGACGAGGTCGTCAACGAGACCGTGTACGACACTGAGACCATTCAGGTTCCGGTGACGACCAACGAGACTCGGTATCGTACCGAGTATCGCACCCGAACCGTACCCGTCACGCGGACAATCACCGAGCAAGTTCCGGTCACTCAGAACCAGACGCTCTACCGCACCGAGTACCGAACCCAGACCGTGCCCGTGACGCGGACGGTGACCGAGCAGGTTCCCGAAACGACAAACCAGACGCAGTACCGGATTGAGTATCGCAAGCAGACGGTGCCCGAAACCCATACTGTCGCCGAGTTTGTAAACGTGCCGCGCACGGTGACGAATTACGTGCCAAGGTCGCAAACGATCAACCAGCAAGTGACCAGGACGATCTACAACCCGGTCACGACCATGCAGAATCAGCGGTCCTACGTCACGGTAACGAGGCCGGTCACGCGCACCGTGCTGCAGCCGCGGACGACAACCGTGATGACCTCGAGAATTCAGACTCGCATGGTCTCCGAGACTTATACGGAAAGTGTGCCGGTGACCACGATGCGGCAGGTTGTGGAAGACATGGGCTCTTATGAGACGAGGCCTGGCCCGGTCGCCACGAGCCAGGACGCGGCGGGTAGCGCCGCCGGCGGCTACGGAACGGCGGTCCGACCGTCGGAGCAGTCGTGCGCCTCCCGGCCCGTCGTCCGCACCGTTCCCGAAACTTCTTACGTGAACCAGACCAGGACCCGGCTAGTTCCGAGGCAGGAGGTCGTCCAGGTTCCCGAGTGCCGCACGGAGATGGTCCCGGTTACCGTGAATGAGACGGTCGCCCTGCAACAGCTTCAGGAGACAACGGTCCCGGTGACCACCATGCAGGCGTCGCAAGTGACCGAAACTGTTCCTGTCACGAACACGGTGCTGGTCCCCGAGCAGAGGACCGAAATGGTGCCAACGACCCAGTACCGGCAGGCGACGGAAAACTTCACGCACCAGGTCGCCGTTCGGGTTCCCTACGAAGTGCCGGTGACGATTTATACCTCGAGGCAAAGACAGGTTACCGAGAATGTGACTCAGCAAGTTCCCGAACAGGTCCCTTACCAGGCGCCCGTGACGACCTATACCACCCGGCAGAAGCAGGTGACGGTGAACATCACCGAGCAATACCCGGTCCAGGTTGCTTACCAGGTGCCTGTGACAACGTACCGCACCGAGCAGCGGAAGGTGGCCCGCCAAGTGCCCGTCATCAAGCGGATCTGGGATTCCAATCCGTCGCCATCGGCTTCCGCTGTTCCGTCTGCCTCGCCACAACACTAAAGAAGAAACTGATTTGGCAGGACCTCCGCCTCTCGGAGTGGACGAGAGGCACAAACAAAGATCCCCGGCCGCCTTCGGGCCGGGGATCTTGTGATGATCGGGTTGCCATTCGCACTCAGCACTCAGCCTGGCTTTGTGCTGATGAAGTTCCCAATTCCCAATCAGGCTTTCTTGGCGCCGGTGGTCGGGTTGGGAGCCGGAGCGGGAGGAGCCGCGTTCGCCGGAGCGGGAGGGGCCGGAGGCGGCTCGACGTCAGATGATGCGGGTGCCACGGCCGCGGCCGGAGCGGCCGGTGCAGTGCTCGCTGGAGCCTGAGCGGCGGGCGCGGCACTCTTGTACGGAGCGGCCGGAGCCTGCCCCGCGGGATAAGTCTTGCCGGGTGCCGACTGTCCAGCAGCCGTCGGATACGTCTTGCCTGGGGCAGTCGGCGTCTGGCCGGTCGGATAGCTCTTGGCCGGCGCAGCAGGTGCCTGAGCGGCCGGGTAGGTCTTGGCTGGCGCGGCCGGCGTCTGGCCGGTCGGATAGCTCTTGGCTGGCGCGGCAGGCGCTGGGCCGCCGGATACGTCTTGCCCGGCGCTGTGGGCGTCTGGCCAGTCGGATAGCTCTTGCCTGGGGCAGTCGGCGTCTGGCCGGTCGGATAGCTCTTGGCTGGCGCAGCAGGTGCCTGAGCGGCCGGGTACGTCTTGCCTGGGGCAGTCGGCGTTTGGCCGGTCGGATAGCTCTTGGCCGGAGCGGCAGGTGCCTGAGCGGCCGGGTAGGTCTTGGCTGGCGCGGCCGGCGTCTGGCCGGTCGGATAGCTCTTGGCTGGCGCGGCAGGCGCCTGGGCCGCCGGATACGTCTTGCCCGGCGCTGTGGGTGTCTGGCCGGTCGGGTAGCTCTTGTGCGGCGCGGCGGGTGCCTGAGCGGTAGGCATCTGTTTCGACGGCGCCTGCGCGAACGCCGTGGTGGCAAGGAGGGTCGCGGCTGTCGCACCCATGAACCGAGAGATTAGCATTGATGCGTTCTCCATTGATGCAAAATCGTTTCAACCACTCGATCGAAGCCACCCCAATGTATGACTCCGAATGGTTTGCTCAAATATACAATCTCACGACTACGAATTCTGGGAATTTTGCGGGTTCTCAGTAGATTAAATGGACCCCTACCGCGTGTCCAGACTTTTCCGACGCTAAATCAGGAAAATTGGAGAAGAGTCTGGTCGCATCGATTTCGAGGATCGTGCTGGTCTTGACGCCTGGATGGGGTGTGAACGCGGCTCAGAGGGGTCTAGCATCGCAAAAGATGCGCCCCTCATATTCATTCCTCAAGGAATTCGGCGAACGATCGGGCGCGCTTGTCTTCAAGTCCGCCCTTTGAGTACACTCGTTCGATCGCCGCCGGGAGACGTCCGGTTATTTCAGACCGGTCCAAGGAGCCTGCCCAAGAGTAGCTATCCCGCGCGGCATCCCGAAATCGTTCTCGCGTGGCAAGAATCAGGATCGAACTCATGGCCAGCAAAGACGCCGACAAAGACAAGCAGAAAGCCAAACCCAAGGCGCAAACCAAGGGCGACCCCAGGGTCCAAGAGAAGGCCGCCAAGGCACAGGAGAAAGAGAAGGCCAAGAAGGCCAAGGACAAGGAGGCCGCCGCCGCTGCCGTCGCGGAGCCCAAGGAAGAGAAGCCCAAGGCGCCGCCTCGTCCACCCGCCGACCTGCGGCTCAAGTATATGAAGAAGTTCCACGGCAAGTTTCTGCCGCGCGGACCGCTGCGCGATCGTCACAAGGCGCTCATGGACCGCTGGAACGCGGGCGAAGACCACGGCGGAGTCACCGTGGAAGAGTTGAAGGCGCTCTACACCGATTGGAAGACCGCACGCGAAAAGCCAGCCAAGAAAAAGGCTGTCCCGGTTTGACGCACGCGGTCAGGTGTGCGCTCGCCACGAGCTCGAGATCGGAATCGCGTCGATCGTTCAAGTAACGGACGAACAGTCTCCAAGACCGCGATCCCGTTCCTGCCGCGACCTGCTCGACAGGCGACAGCGGGTCACGCCCCCGCGTAGGCAGCTCGGCTCTCGTTGCTCTTTTCCTTGTCCGATTCGAATGTGTCACAAACAAGGCCCGCCACCAGCCAGCGCAACGGCACGTGCATCTCTTGCGCATGCTTTCGCAGGTGAGCGAGAAGTTCGTCAGACAGGGTCACCATGATTTGAGGGGCTGCGTCCATTGCTCTTCTCCAGTCATAGTCAGAAAACTCGGTCTTGCTTGATCACCAGTGCAAGACCTATGCCAATACTCAAGCGGGTGACATTTTCCATCGAGATGACGGTTCTGCACCTAACCTAATCGTTCTTCCTTGTCGATGAGAACGGCTCAATTAAACGATAGGTCGTGATTCTGGGTGGCGTGTCATCATTCGGAACGAACGAGGCAGATTCGCGGGCTGGACCGATACCATCTCTTCTCAGCCAAGGGAGTTAGCGACAATGCTCATGATCAACCTGGGGAGTGGAACTCGAGGAATAGCGTCTTCCGCGCTATTCCTCGCCTGGCTGGCGATCGTTTTGCCGGCAGCCGCGCAGGAACGGCCGGGTGGAGTCGCTGCCTCGAACGCCGAACTGGCCGCGATGACGCCGGAATGGAAGGGTGACCGTTCCGCGGACGGCCGACCGAGGGTCGCTGACGACCTGCTGCTGCGCCTCAAGGCCGTCTCGATTGAAGAGGCCTGGGATGTCTTACGGAAGCGAGGATACGAGAGCCAGTTCGTGAGCGGGTGGCAGATGATCCACCCCGACCAGCCCTTCACGGGCAGAGGCGCTCACCGCCGCCTATCTTCCCAGTCGGCCCGATCTCGCGGCACGAATCATGAAGACCGGCAAGGAGGAGGGCCGGATCGGTCCCTCCAACTCCTGGCCCATCGACATGCTCCAGAAGGGCGACGTTTACATTGCCGACGGGTTTGGCAAGGTGGCCGACGGCACGCTCATCGGCGACAACCTGGGCAACGCCATCTACGCCAAGACCGGTACCGGAGTGGTGTTCGACGCCGGCGCCCGAGACCTTGACGGCCTCAAGCGGATCGAGGGCTTCAATGCCTGTGTCCGAGGCTGGGACCCTTCCTTTTTGAAGAACGTGGTCCTCTCATCGATCAACCGGCCGATCCGGATCGGCTCGGCGACCGTCCTGGCCGGAGACGTGATCCTGGCTCGCCGCGAGGGGGTGATCGTCATTCCCGCCCACCTGACCGAGGAAGTCGTCGTCACTGCAGAGATCGTCGCCCTCAAGGACGAGTTCGGTCATCAGCGCTTGAAGGGAGGCGTCTACACCCCCGGCCAGATCGACGTCCCCTGGACGCCCCCCATCAAGGCTGACTTCTTCAAGTGGCTCGAAAGTTGACCCAACAACCCGCCCATTCCCCGCTCGGAGATCGAGAAACAATTGTGAAAGCCGCCCGCCTGGTCAGGGATTGATCACCCCGAACTGACAGACCGGCTACGCTTTGCTCAAGATCGCATGGATCCGCTCGCCCACAATCGCGTCGTCGCCGGGTTCCATCATCCAGACGCCAATGGAGAGCCGACGTCTCGAGCTACTACCCGGAGGCAGCTCAATGCTGGGCGAGCCCTCGCGCAAGCGCTTGACCATCTCGCCAACGCTCACGCCTCGCTTCTTGTAGTCCCAGGATAATTGCAGGTGCGGCACCGCGTTGGCGATTTTGGGAACGGTGACCTCTGTGTGGACGTCCGGGAATGAAGCCAGAGCTTGGGAGATTGTCTGGCAGCGCTTCTCCCAATCTTTCCAGACAGCGGCATGATCTTGCTTGAGGTAGCTTTCCAGTGCCACCAGCATTCCGATGATTTCTTCCTTGTTAACCTTGTTGGTCCGGCAAAGCGTGTCTCCATTGGGACTGTTGTTGAGTCGGGCGGCCTCGATGAGGTCTTTGCGGCCGAGTAGCAGACCCGCCGATTGCGGCCCGCGCAGGCCCTTGCCGCCGGAAAAGCCGACCAGGTCGAACCCCATCTTGGTGTAACGCCACAGATTGTCCACCGGCGGCACGTCGGCCGCCGCGTCCATGAGCGTGGGAATCTTGTGCTTTCTGGCGACCTCAACAAACTCCTCGTGACGAATCTTCCCAAGGGGATTGGCGAAATTGAGGAAGAACATCATCGCCGTCCGCTCGTTGATCGCGCTTTCGAGCTCTGATCGCGTTTCCACCTCGATCATCTTCACGCCCGCGTTGCGAATGGCGTGGTCGTAGCCGACGCGGTGCGTCTTCTGCACGAGGACCTCGTTTTTCATTCCCGTCGTGTCGGGCAACCGTCTGATCCGTTCGGGATCTTTGCCGGCCACGCAGGCCGCCGTGGATAGCGAGAGCGCCGAGGCGCAGCCAGAGGTCACCAGGGCGCCCTGGCAGCCCACCAGGTCAGCGATCCTTTTGCCGACGGCCTCGTGCAGATCGTCGATGCGAACGTACTTGCGCGAAGCCACCTGCATCGCCGCCACCACCTCGGGCCGCATGAGTGAGCCCGTAAGCGCCGTGAACGTGCCCGCCGCATTGATGAACGACCGCACGCCCAGTTCCGCAATCACGTCTCGCACCGGGGGCGTTTCCTGGGCCACAGCCTGGTGATCGCCGGCCAGAAGATTGATGCCAGGCACTGCCGCCAGGGCGGTCAAGAACGTTCGTCGCTTGGTTTCAAGCCGGCTCATCGATAGCCTCCGAGGGTTGTTTTGGGAATGAAGTCGCTGAAACATTCTGGCGTCTTGGTCGCGGCAAGTCTACCGCCAGGTTGATCAATCGCGTTGGTTGCTCATGGCGAGAGCCCATCAAGTCTCGGGCGCTGAGCATGGCCCCACAAGCTGCCGCCAAGAGAAGGGGAGTGGTTTCACGTTTGGAGATGGCCTATGATCCAACCACGAAGTAAGGCTGGAATGGAGAAGACCTCATGAGCCGTGTCTGTCGCAATACGGCATTCGTCCGCTTGTCTCCCATGGTGTTCGCGCTCGGGCTGCTGGCCGGGACCGGTCATGCCGACGACGAGGCCGGGGCGTCGGCGACGTTCCACGTCGGACCGAAAGGCCGCGACACCTGGTCCGGCACGCTCGAGTCGCCCAACGCCGCGGGTACCGACGGCCCGTTTGCCACGATCGCGCGAGCCCGTGACGCTGTCCGCCGCTTGCGTACAGCCAGCCGGCCCACAGCGCCCATTGTGGTCCTCCTGCACGCGGGCCGGTACGAGCTTACCGAGCCACTGATCTTCAATCCCGAGGACTCGGGCACTGCCCAGAGCCCCACCATTTACGCCGCTGCGCCAGGTGATGAGGGCCGGGTCGTCATCAGCGGCGGCCGAGCGGTCACGGGTTGGAAGCCGGCGCGGCGCGCGGGGAGTGGGTCGCCGACGTTCCAGGGCTGAAGAACGGCTGGCGATTTCGCCACGTCTCGACCGACGGACTATGGCGAGACCGGCCCCGCCTCCCGGACGGAGAGACCGCCACATACACCATCGCCGGGCTCGCCGGCGCCGACGCGAATGCAGCCTATGACACCCCCGCCGACCGCTTCGAATATGCTCCCGGCCAGTTCGATCCGGGCTGGACGATGCTCCGCGATGTCGAGGTCGTCGTCCCGCACTTCTGGATCGATTCCCACCACAAGGTCGCCCGAGTCGAGCCGGACCATCACGTCGTGCAAGCTCGACCGACCGAGCCAGTACAAGTTCACCGACGAGCATCGGCCGGTCCCCGGCCGTTACTACATCGCGAATGTGTACGAGGCGCTGGGCCCCGGCCGTTTCTACGCGAACTCTCGTTCTGGCACGCTGCATTACATGCCGCGTGCGGGTGAGATCGACAGATCGCGTGCATGTCGTCGTGCCGCGACTTACGAGCCTGATCGAGTTCCGGGGAGTTCCAGGGTCCGGCCGGTTTGTAGACAACCTCGCCTTTCAGGGCTTGACGCTCTCCGATACGGCCTGGGAGCCCGGTCCCGGCGACGCGATGGACGCGCAGGCCGCGAGCCACGTCCCGGGCGCGGTGATCGCCACCGGGGCGCGGCATGTCACGATCGAGCGGTGTGTGCTCAAGAACCTCGGCGGTTACGGTATCGACCTGCGCGATGGCTGTCGCGGGGTCCGCCTCGCGGGAAACGAGCTGGCCTGGATCGCCGCGGGAGGAATCAAGGTCAATGGAGCCGTCGACCCGGAGCCGCTCCGCACGGGCGAGACGATTATCGTGAACAACCGGCTCCATCACCTTGGCCGGCTCTTCCACAGCGGCGTGGGTGTGCTGATCATGAACGCCTTTGGCAATACCGTGGCGCACAACGAGATCAGCGACCTCTACTACACCGCCGTCTCCGTCGGCTGGGTGTGGGGCTACGGCCCGAGCGTCAGCCGCGATAATCGGATCGAGTTCAACCACATTCACCACGTCGGCCACGGGCTCCTGTCGGACCTGGGCGGGGTCTACACACTGGGCCTCTCGCCGCGGAACGGTGGTGCGCAACAACATCGTCCACCACATCGATGGTCACGACAAAGGATGGGGGCTGTATACCGACGAGGGGAGCACCGGCATCGTGCTGGAAAACAACCTCGTTTACCGCACGAGCCATGGCAGCTTTCACCAGCACTACGGCCGCGAGAATATCGTGCGCAACAACATCTTCGCCCTGGGCCGTGACGCGCAGATCGTCCGCTCACGCGACGAGCCTCATCGCTCGTTCACCTTCGAGCGCAACATCGTTTATTACCGCACCGGAGATCTCTTCAGCTCCGTCTGGTCGGGCGGGACTGACCATTTCACGGTCGACCATAACCTGTACTGGAATGCCGGCGGCTCTCCACCCAGGTTCCCCGCCGGCGGTTTCCAGGCATGGCAATCTCTCGGCTTCGACAAGCATTCCATAATCGCCGATCCACGGTTCCTGGACCCGGACCACGACGACTTCCACCTCAAGCCAGACAGCCCCGCGCGACCGCTCGGGTTTCAGCCAATCGACTTTTCGTCGGTTGGCCCGAGCCGCCTAGCGGAACGAAGGTCGACAAGGAATCCCGCGAGCTCTGCCGCCGGTCCGTTACGGGTTGACCCAAGGAACGCCCGTTATTTCACCGATGGCGGTGGCCGAGCGATCTACCTGACCGGTTCGCACACCTGGGCGAACCTCCAGGACCAGGGACCGAAGGATCGGCCGCCGAAATTCGATTACGTCGCCTACCTCGACTTCCTGCGCGAGCACAATCACAATTTCATCCGCCTATGGGCCTGGGAACAGGCTCGCTGGGCCCCATGGTCTGATGGCAAGGGGAGCAACCCTTCGGACTGGTTCGTCCAACCTAACCCATATGCCCGGACCGGTCCGGGCACGGCCCTGGACGGCAAGGCGAAGTTTAACCTGGACGCGTTTGACGAGTCTTACTTCGAGCGGCTCAGGTCTCGTGTCCAGCAAGCGGGAGAGCGGGGGATCTACGTCTCGGTGATGCTGTTCCAGGGCTGGAGTGCCGCCAAAGCCTGGCTCGGTGGCAAACCATGGCGCGGCCACCCGTATCATCCAGACAACAACATCCAGGGATGGAGCGGCAACAGGAAAGGCAACACGGGACCCGACCTCGATGACCCGCGGGTGCGCGAACGGCAGGCCGCTTACGTCCGTAAGGTGGTCGATACCCTGAACGACCTCGACAACGTACTCTACGAGGTGACCAACGAGGGTGGGAACAAGGGCTGGGACCGGTTCGTGGTCGACCCTGTGCATGACTACGAGAAGACCAAAACCAAGCGGCATCCTGTTGGGCTCACCGGCCATGGATCGGAAAGCAACAACGAGATGCTGGCCAGTCCTGCTGACTGGTTTTCCCCGGCTCCAATGACTGGCCCGACCTGAAGACCGACCCACGTGCCGCCCCTGGTAAGAAGGTCAGTCTGCTGGATACGGACCATGTCTTCGGGGTGGGCGGCGACCAGAAGTGGGTCTGGAAGTCGTTCCTGCGGGGTCACAACGTGTTGTTCATGGACCCCTACGACGACGCCGCGTGGGCGCCGATCCTCCTCGGTCAGGGCGTGGGCGTTCGTGACGCCGAGGCGGCGCGACGGGCGATGGGGCACGCGCGCTCGTACGCGCTGCGCATCGACCTCGCCGCCAGCTCGACCCGCCAGCGAACTGGCCTCCACCGGGTACTGCCTGGCGGACCCGGGCCGTGAGTACCTGGTTTACCTGCCCGATGGCGGTGCGGTGACGGTGGACCTCTCCGGCGCGAAGGGCAAGCTGTCGTCCGAGTGGACGCACCCGATCACGGGCAAGATCACAGCGGGCGAGGCGGTCGAAGGCGGCAAGCGGCGCACCTTCAAGGCCCCGTTTGACGGCGACGCGGTCCTGTACTTGCGGAAGATGCCGTGACGGAATCGCTCATGAGCTTGCGGCGGTTCAGTCCTTTCTCTGTTCCGTTTTCGCGGCCGGCGCATCGAGCAGCATTCGCGTGAGGCCGCCGTTGGAGCTGCGGTTGCCATCCCAGCGGGGGTTGCCTGTGGAGCGGTAGCCCTTGGGGAGCGTGGTCCAGTCGGGGCGAGACAGGCCGTTGAGCTCGTAGACGATTCTGCCATCACGCAGGGTCATCTCGCAGGTGAGCTTGCGGTTGCCGCGGAGCCGGGCGCCATAGGAATCAAGGAACCCGAATTCGCCGTGTTCGAGCCGCAGCACGGCGACGTCGGCCGGCGAGCCCACCGACAGGTTGCCCAGTTGCTGCTGGCCAATCTCGCGGGCCGGGTTCCAGGTGGAGCGCGCGATCACCTCATCGACCGACATTCCCATCGCCAGGAACTTGTTCATCACGCTGAGCATGTCACGGGCGCCCGTGACCATCGAGCCGGTGCTGAGGTCGGTCGAAATCGAGTCGGGCGGGAAACCCTCTTGCACGATCGGCACCGCGACCCGCCATGTGAAGCTCGCCGCGCCGTGGCCGACGTCGAAGATCACGCCCCGCCTGCGGCCCTCGAGCATACCGGGGTTGGCGTGCCCTGAAGCGTCAAGTTCGCCGCGCAGCCCCGAATAGCAATGCGTGTAAATGTCGCCGGGACGCAGCTTCTTCGAGAGCAGCTCCGCGAGCGATTTCTGCGGCGAGGCGCGGCCGAAATCGACCATGATCGGAATCCCGGCGATCGTGCCCGCCTCGAGCGCCCGATCGACGGCGATGAAATCTCGGCCCATGTAGTGCGCCGTCTTGATGCCCACGATCAGCCCCTTGTGCCGCAGCGCCATCTCGGCGGTTGGCTTGGGCTCCATGTCGTCGATGTTTTGCTCTACGCTCACGCCGCCCATCCCGTGGCCGACGATGTTCAGGAACACGAACACGCGTGTGCGGGCCCGGTCGATGATGCGCGTCTTGAAATCCTCGAAATTGCGCCAGCCGGCGCAGCCGGCGTCGGCCACAGCCGTCACGCCCGAGCGCAAGGTGAAGCCATCGGGATAGACACTGTTATCGCCCGCGTACGACCTTCGTTGTCCGGTCCCGGCGTAAACATGCACGTGAATATCGACAAGTCCCGGCGTGACATGCAAGCCGCTGACATCCACGGTCTTGAGCGCCGTTGCCGGGTCGATCTTCGACTCCACGGCCGCGATCTTGCCCCCGCGAATGGCCACGTCGCGAATTTCGCTGATCTTGTTCTTGGAATCGATGACGTGTCCGCCGCGGAGCAAGAGGTCGTATTGCGGCTGGGCGAAGGCACTCCCCGCCAGGATTAAGACAGCGACGCTGAGAGCTTGTGGGATTTTCATGCATTTCCTCGGGTAGGTGCGTGGCAAGTCAATCGTCCACATCCTGAGCAGCTTCTTGTCCTGATGGCCCCTCAATCAGATGACACGGCCTTGGTCAGACGTGCCGCCCACTTGGCCTGTTCGGCATGCAGCCGCGGACTGATCTTGTCCTTGGCATAATCGATTTCGCGCCGATAGGGTCCGGCGTCGTAGGCGCGGTTGACGAGCGGCTGAAGTTCCAGGCTCACGTCGGCATCGCCGGGTAAGAGCGGGATGCCGATCGCGGGCAATTGATCTTCGTGACGGATCGGGTAAATCAAGAAGTCTTGCGGCCTGTCGAACCGATGAATCGAGATGTGATAATCAAATGGTCCGGCCTGCTTCTCGGCCAAGTTCCGAGGAACCGCCGACGTATGCGTGCCTGAGCGAAGCAAATCGATCTCGACCAGGTGCGATTCACCATCGAGAACCTCGCGCTGTTTTGCCACGTAGAGCTCGCGTCCCGGGTTGCCGGGAGTCTTGTTGGAACGGCTGAGGATCTCAATCGCCGTCACGATTCGCACTTTCTTGCCTTCCCGCCGGCGGACCTCGACATATGACTCCTTGAATGGCCCATGCTCGACCGTTTCGACCCGGACCAGGACCGACCGGCTCGTCTTTACGTCCGCGACGGCCACGCCTCCTTGACGAGCGCGCTGACGTGGCCTGCGTTCCGATCGCACCACCTCCACGTCGGGCTCGACGTATCGGCGCGAGTATTCTAGCCAAACCCGCTGGCTCGCCTGGGCATAATACGCCTCGGGCAAGCGCGTTTGCAGTGCTTCCATGATAAAAGTAATCAGGCTGTCATGGAGACACGGAAACCAATCCCGAGTCTCCAGGTACGGGTCCATTCCAGGGAAGGGCGAGGGCATCGGGCGGCTCCAAAGGAGGGCACCAATCAGACGGCCTGCAATATTCTCGCGAGACTCTACGGCATGGTCAATTGCGCCGGCGGAAAAGGTCGAGACAGCCTCCTGATTCTTCTCCGCCCGGCAATAGCGTGGCCTCTGCCGTTCTGATAGACTCGCCATCGTCGTTGATCGCACGGGGAATCCCAATGCCTTGGATGAGGATCGAAGTCATGACACGAGCCTGCTCCACCTTTCTCGGGTTCGTCACCGTCGCCCTGGCGCTCGTCCCATCGGCTTTCGGCCAGGCCGCGGCCGAGAAGCCCCAGGCCAAGAAGGCCGAGCGCCAGCTTGCCCTGTTTTCGGCGGGGTCGAAGGTCGGCAAGACGCTATACATCTCGGGCAAGGGAGACTATAAGCCCAACGCCGAGTTTCCCGAGAAGGTCAGGAACTGCCTGGGAGAGATCAAGAAGACCTTGAAGTCGGCCGGGCTCGACATGAACAACGTGGTCAAGTCGTTCGTCTACCTCGAAGATCGCGATAAGTATGCTGAGATGAATAAGTATTATGCCGAGTTCTTCCCGGACGCACCCCCCGCCCGCACCACCCTCGGTGTTGCCCAGGTTCCCGGTGAATCGCGGCTCGAGATCACCTGCATCGCGTACAGCGACCTCGCTGAGAAGAAGGCTATCGGCACGCCGCCGCCCGGCTTCCCGTACAGCCCAGGCATACTGGCAGGCGACACGCTCTATGTCTCGGGCAAGGGCGACCAGATTCCCGGCGGCGGCCACCCCGCCACCTTCGACGAGCAGGTTCGCCAGGCGATGCGAAACGTCGAGGCAACGCTCAAGCAAGCCGGGCTCGATTTCCGCCACGTCGTCATGAGCCACGTCTTCCTCGACAGGTACGAAAATCTTGATGCAGCCAATCGCGTTTACAACGAGTTCTTCGAAGACGGCGCAGAGCCCGCCTGCGCAACGGTTTTCGTCGAACTGGATTCCCGGAGGTTCGCATGTTGAGGTCACCTGCATCGCCACCACCGACCTGGCGGCCCGCAAGATCGTCCGGCCTGCCGGCATGAATCTGGGACCGAGCGTGGGTACTGTGACAGCCAGTCCCGCCGTGTGGGCAGGCACGACGCTCTACCTCTCTGGAGTGCCTGGTCTCAAGCTGACCGATGGCGCCTCGGCCGGCGACCTCGCCGAGCAGGTCCACCAGATGGCCCGTAACCACGTTTCCATTCTCGAAAGCGCCGGACTCGCTCTTGAAGACATTGTCTCCGGATGCGTCTACCTGCGCGACATGAACGACTACAAGCCCATGAACGACGTCTACCGCCCATACTTCTCCCGCGGTCATGCCGTGCGAACTTGCCTGATGCCGAATTCGGGCATCGAAAAGAACGCCACGCGCGTTCAGGCCTCGTTCATCGCCGCGCGAACGCGGTGAACGGAAAGGTACATGAGTGTGGATGCGGGGACGACGAATGGACCGAACTGGAATTCGTCCATCAACGGGGCCCGGTCGTGCTCCGGTGCCGGACTCGCTTGCGGAAGGATGCACGGCAGGCGCTCGGCGGTCCGGCGCTCACCATCCACACCACAGCGTTCTTCGGCGCATACTTCCTGACCATGCCCCTGATCGGCATCGCCATGTACCAGGAGGTCCCCGCCCCTTTGATGATCCATCCGACCTGGGGGCCGGCTCTTGGTGCCTAGTACGCCGGTTGTACATCCGTGATCTACTGATACTATTTCACCGCACCCCGCGGCCCTTCCCTTGTCCTGCGTGAGAACGGCTTTCGATATGGCCGGAAGATCGTCCCGTTCTGCGACCTCTCTGGGCGATCTGGCGTCATACCCTGCGGTTCCGCTTACAGCCCCTGCACGGTTTCCCGGAGGATGAGGTCGACCACGTCTTCAAGACGGCCGGATTGCGCGAAGGCCCAGAGCTGACGCTGGGCGCTGTTGCCCTGTTCGAGCGTCTTGCGGACCGTCTCCGATACCTCGTGCCAGTCTCTATCCGCTTCGAGCGCGGGGCGTAGAAAGGTCAGCATCGATTCGATCAGCACACGGGCGGGGACGGATTTCTTCGCGTGGACGTCGATGAGCGCGCTCTCCAGTCCGAAGCGAGAGGCGTGCCAGCGTGAGGCCTGGAGTAGCTCCGGTCGAATCACCTCGAAAGGTTTCCCGCTGCGGTGCTGTTCCAGGCAGGTGCGTGCCAGGCCCCGACACAGGCCGGCGACCATCACGGCTTCGTCAATGGTGGGACAGACGTCTGCCACGCGGAACTCGAGCGTCTCGGCATGCGACGAGGGGCGAGCGTCCCAGTAAATCTTCGAGGCGTCGGAGATCATGCCCACGGCGACGAGGGACGTCACCAGATCGTCAAAATCGGCGCGCGATGCGAGGACCTGCGGCATCCCGGCCATCGGCCATCGTGTGAAGAGCTGGGTTCGGTACGACGCATAGCCGGTTTCGGCTCCGAGCCAGAAGGGTGAACTTGCCGCCAGGGCAATCATCGGCGGAAGCCACGGTCGACTGCGGTTCATCACCTGGATCGCATCTTCGCGGTCGGCGATTCCAATGTGGACGTGGCAGCCGAAGATGATCGCTTCACGAGCAAGCTGCTGGAAGTCATCCTGAAGTTCGAGGTAGCGCCTCTTGTGCGTGATGGGCTGGCCTTCCCACCGGGAGAAAGGATGGGTGCCGGCGGCGGCGATGCGGCTCTTGTCACGCTGCGCGGCCTCGACGACACCCCTGCGCAGGCGGACAAGCTCAGCGCGGACGTCGGAGAGCGTGTGGCACACTGGCGTGCCGATCTCGATTTGCGATTCGTAGAACTCGTTGGTGACCTGGTCACCGAGATCCTCCCGAGCTTTTCGCAGCATGCGCGTTGCCCGGGGGCAAAGCTCGCGCGTCTCGGGATTGATGATCTGGTACTCTTCCTCGACGCCGATGGTGAAATCGTCGGCGGCAACAGGCATGTCAGATGGTTCCCCGGGGTGGTCGGCCGAGAAGGCGATGTCGTGTTGTGAGAGTCCAGATTACCTCGCGGCAGACAAACCCGCCAGTTGTGCAGGCGATTCGGGCCGCCGATGAACGACCACAGAATCCGTGTCAGTGCGTGCTGGATTCAAAGATCCACCGCGACCACTTCGTGATCGAGTATCGACGGCACCGTGAGGGTCAATTGACCATCGGCCTGCTTCACCGGCAAGACCAGGTCGGAGACCAGCAATTGCACTTTACTGGCCGCCGTTCCTTGGGGCAGCCTGACGACGACTTGTTGCGGGCCGATCGGGAACAGCTCGCGAATCGGGCCCTTCATCATCATGGGATTCGTCAGGTTGACGAGGTGCACTGTCAAAGAGTTCTTCTGCCGCCAGATGGTCACGTCAAGGACGCCGTGGCCCTTCACTTGCACGGGCGGCTCTTCGGCTGTGGCCCAGTGGGCGGCGTTACGCAAGAGGAGACCGTGATCCACGGAAAGGAGCTCCCAGAAGACGCGGTCGATGTCCCAGGGAAAATAGACAACGCGACCGGGGCCGATCTCGCGCAGGTAGGCCTGGGGGATGTCGGTCTTCGGCACTCGGGGATAGACCTTCTCCATGGGTAGGTCGGGATAGCCCGGTATCAGCGTCAGGGGCGGGTGGCCGAATTCGCGATTGGCCGCGACATCGAGGCGGAACGTGCCGCCGATGACACGTGGCGCATCATCGAGGCCGTCAAGAAGAGAATGGCGCCGCTGTGTTCGCGGATCGACTTCGAGACCCAGATACGAGTTGCGCACCGGGCCAGGCACATGGCCTTGGTAGGACGCTCCGAACAGGTCGGCAAGGCCGAAGTCTTTACGCTTCACGCCCCTCTCATCAAAAAGCGACGTCTCATATGTTGCCACGATGCTGCCGCCCCGGCTGACATAAGCGCGGAGCTGCTCGCACTGCTTGTCCGAGAGTGCGGCAATGCTGGGCAGGATTAGCGTTTTGAATGCGTCAACATGGTCGGCGTCGAGTAAACGGTCGTGAACCATCTCGAAAGGAATGCGGGCCTCGATGAGCGCCTGGTACCAGCCCAGGACGTGGTCTTCGACGTCTCGCTTGGCATTTGATCCACCATGAAACCAGGCGGTCTGCTGCGAGTAAACCAGGCCAACACGGGCCAGCGGGGTCTCGTTCCGCAGGTACTTCTCGGCGCGGTGATGCCAGCGGTAGAGGTCTTCGACCACCTTCAGCCAGCGCGGGTCGCGGATCGTGCCGGCGAACTTGGTAAACCAGGGTCGCAGCCCGTTGGCGATGCCGTCCACGGCCCAGAGGCGGATCTCGGCAGGGCTCTGAACCGAGTCTTTCCAGCGATAAGCTTCCTCCACGCCCACGCTGAAGATGCCCCCGATTGGCTTCCGGCCCATGGTCGAGCGGTATTCCTTGCCGTTCTTGCCGCTCGACCACGGGGCCATCACGCCGCTGCGGCCCTGGCGATCGGCAAACAGGATCGGTGCGAGCTCGCCGATCGTCTTCATGTCGAGCGTGCTGGTTGAGCCGCCGCCCGTATTGGGGATCACGCAAGAGTCTGGATTGATCTCGCGGACATCGGAATCCCACAATCTCCAGAGGTCGAACAAGCGCTGTTGCCGCCAGAGGATATAAGCCCGCCGGGCCGGGTTCTGGGGATCATTCGTCAAGGGCAGATCGAACCCGGACGCGGCTTTGAAGTTGCTCTTGCAGTGCTCACAAAAACACATGCCCGAGCCCTCCCAGCGGTTGATGAAGATGCCGTTGACGCGATAGCGCGTCATGATTTCGCGATGCACCTCGCGCATGAATTCGAAGTTATATGGCCCCAAGGCGCAGGTGACCCACATCTCGGGCGAGGCCCAGTGCCGGCGCTTCTGTCCGGCGGAATCGACGGCGATCCAGTCGGGGTGAGCGCGCTCGACGTCGTTATAAGTCGCATGCGGGTCTGTCCGCGCGATGACGGCCATGCCCAGCTTGCGGCAGCCGGCGACCAGGTCGCCGAACGGGTCGCGCTCGCCCAGCCAGGCGCTTCGATGATGGAACCGGACGGTCGTGGGATAATACGCCACGCAGCCGCCGGCACTGAGGCAAACCGCGTCGCTGTGCGTGCGGCGGAAGTAGTCGAGCCAGAAGGCAGGGTCGAACTGGCCCGGGTCGTCTTCCACCAGCGTCAGTTGTGCCCACCGCATTGGGCGGTTGACCCAGCTTGGAGTCGGAGCGGGAGGTGGAGTCTTTCCGACGTCTGCGCCGCTCACGAGCCCGATCGCCGCCGCCACGCTGCAAGACTCGATGAATGTTCTTCGTGAGACTTCGTTGGTCATGACACCCGCGCTCCGCTCATTCACACTTACTCGCGGTCAATACCACTTTGCTCATCGTACCAGGACGGCAAGCTGCGATCGCGCGTCACATCGATAAAACGGCCAGTGAGTTCACAGTGCCAAGAAAGTTGAAGTATCAAGCTGGCACCAGTCGGCTCTGGTCTTGAACGCGTCGCCGTGAGACGATGCAAGGCCAAAACGACGCCGAAGGGCCCAACCTCGGCTGAAGTCAGTTGAGAGATCAGGGAAGGAGAGCAATCGTGCATCAAAGCTTTTCGATCGTTTTTCGGTTCTGCCTCTCCGCTGGTCTAACCTTGCTCTTATTGCAGCAGAGCCTTCGAGCGGACGAGCGACAGCTTGCGCCCGTTGGCCCGCAGCGGGTGATCCCCCTGTTCAACGGCAAGGATCTCAGCGGCCTCTACACCTGGCTGAAGGATACGCAGCACGACGATCCGCGCAAGGTGTTCACAGTCGAGGACGGCATGCTTCACATCAGCGGCGACGGCAACGGCTATGTCGCGACCAAGAGCGAGTACCGAGACTACCTGCTTCTGGTCGAATACAAGTGGGGCAGCCGGACCGACGGCGGGAAATCGGTGCGGAACTCGGGGATTCTGTTGCATGCGACCGGCTCCGACGGCGGGGCAGGGGGCTCGTGGATGCCTTCGATCGAGTGCCAGCTTGCTCAGGGCTGCGTCGGAGACCTGATTCCGATCCGGGGCAAGGACGACAGCGGAGAAACCGTTCCGGTTCGGTTCACCAGCGAGGTCGTTCTCGGCGTGGACAAGCGGCCAAGGTGGAAGAAGGGCGGTCAATCGCGAACGTTCACGCAGGGCCAGCTCTGGTGGGTGAACCACGATCCGGAGTACAAGGAGCTGCTCGACACGCGCGGCAGGGAGGACGTCGAAAGCCCCGTGGGCGAGTGGACCCGGATCGAATGCCTCTGCGTGGGAGACACGATCACGGTCCGGGTCAACGGCAAGACGGTTAACTCTTGCCACAACACGGTTCCGGTTGCGGGCAAGATCTTGCTACAGTCGGAAGGATTCGAGCTCTACGTCCGCAAGTTCGAGCTGCACCCCTTGAAAAAGTGAGAGACCATCCCATGAGACCAGGCTCATCCTCCCGCCGCGACTTCCTTCAGGCCGCGGCCACGGCCGGCTCGCTGGCCTCGGTTCCTTTCGTGCACGCGGCCGGCAGCGATGTCATCAAGGTCGGCCTGATCGGCTGCGGAGACCGCGGCACCGGGGCCGCAAGCCAGGCCCTTGCCGCCGATTCCAACGTCAAGCTGGTCGCGATGGCCGACGCCTTCGAGGACCGTCTCGAGAAGAGCCTGTCGATCCTCAAGCAGGATGAAAAGATCAGCTCGAAGGTGAATGTGGCCGCCGACCACCGGTTCGCGGGCTTCGACGCTTATGAGAAGCTGCTAAGCAGCGGAGTCGACGTGGTGCTGCTCTGCACTCCGCCCCACTTCCGGCCGCTGCACCTCCGGGCCGCCATCGACGCCGGCAAGCACGTCTTCGCCGAGAAGCCGGTGGCCGTCGATGCGCCGGGAGTTCACTCGGTGCTCGAGACCTGCAAGCTGGCGAAGACAAAGAACCTGTCGATCGTGTCTGGACTTTGCCTGCGTTACGACAATGGGTTCCGCGAGATTGTCCATCGCCTGCAAGACGGCGCTGCGGGCGAGATCCAGGCGCTCATGGCCAACGATTATCGCAGCGGGCGCTGGGCCAAGCCCAAGCAGCCCGGGTGGACCGAGATGACTTACCAGATGCGCAACTGGTACAACTTCACCTGGCTCTCCGGCGACTTTAACGTCGAGCAGCACGTCCATTACCTTGACGTCTGCGCCTGGATCATGAACGAGCGCCATCCCAGGAAGGCCATCGGCATGGGAGGCCGGCAGGTGCTGACCGGTCCGGAATATGGACAGATCTACGATCATTTCTCGGTGGTTTACGAATACGAAGATGGCGCCAGGCTATTCAGCAATTGCCGCCAGCAGCCAGGCTGCAAGAACGACATGAGCGCCCACGTGCTGGGAACGAAGGGACGCGCCGATATCGCCGAGCGGCGCAGGGGATTGCGAATCGAATCGAAGAGCGGATCCTGGCATTACGACGGGCCCGAGAACAAGATGTACCAGACCGAGCACGACGAGCTTTTCGCCAGCATCAGGAGCGGCCGGCCCATCAACAACGGTGATTACATGGCCGCGAGCACCCTGGTGGCGATCATGGGCCGGATGGCCGCTTACACGGGTCAAGAGGTCACTTGGGAGATGGCGCTCAACTCCAAGGAAGATCTCAGCCCGACCCGGTATGACTGGAACGCCTCGCCGCCCGTTGCCGGCATCGCCGTGCCTGGGCAGACGCCGCTTGTGTGACCGGCTCAAGGAGATGCCATGCCGCTTGATCGAATCCGTCAAACCGCCGGCCTGAACCGCCGCTCGTGGCTCGGGTCCACGGCGGCAGCCGCCGGGCTCGCCGGGCTGGGCACTGCTTTTGCGCGATCCGAGCTCAATGAACCGACTCTGTCGCCGATCGAGCCGCCAACCGAGCAGACCAGGCCGACGCGGTTCCAGATCGCCTGCATGACCTTGCCGTATTCCCAGTTTCCGCTCCGGCGGGCCCTGGCGGGAATCAAGGCGGCCGGTTACCGCTATGTCGCCTGGGGTACTTCGCACGTCGAGGAGAACGGCAAGCAGATGCCGGTGATCGCCGCGGGCGCACCGCCAGCGGCCGCGAGTGAGCTCGGTAAGCGATGCCGCGACCTGGGCCTCGAACCGCTTCTCATGTTTTCGGGAATCTATCCCGAAGACCCGGCCGGTCTCGAAGTGCTCAAGAACCGCATCCGCCAGGCCCAGGCCGGCGGCGTTGCCCAGGTGTTGACATTCGGCCATACCAAGGGAGGCAATCGCAAGCTCTGGGTCGAGCGGTTCAAGCAGCTCGGACCCATGGCCCGCGATCACGGAGTGACCATCGTCGTCAAGCAGCACGGCGGAGAGACGGGTACAGGCGCCGCTTGCGCCGAGATCGTTCGCGAGGTCAGCGACGATGGCATCAAGGTCAACTACGATGCCGGCAACGTGATGGATTACCTGAACGTCGATCCCATTCCCGACCTGCGCGGCTGTGCTCCGGAAGTGCGTAGCTTCTGCATCAAGGACCATCGCGACAACCCGCGCGACGAGGACTGCGGGCCCGGCTTCGGTGAGATCGACCATTACAAGCTGCTTGGCCTCGTCGCCTTTACTGGCCGCGACATGCCCCTCTGCTGCGAGAACATCTTCGCGCCGCTCTTGCCTCGTCCCGCCTCACCCGAGGGAGTCGATGAGCTGGCTCGACGGGCCCGCGAGTTTCTTGAAACCGTGACGACGGGTCTCCAATCCGGAAAACGGCAGTCTTGAATCGATGCGACGGGCTTCTAGCCCCAAAGCTAGGGCCGCGGCACGTAGGTCAAGCCGGGTCGCGCATTGGAATCGCGGGAAGCCTTTTCTATACTCGATGTGTCTGCTGGAACGGAGCTCTCCATTCCGATCGCGGTGCGATCGCCAGGGGGGACGGGGTTGACGATGCTCTCGCCTCTTCTCACGATCATGCTCGCCGGCGTCGTGACCCTGCTTGTCCCGGTCGGGGAACAAGACGAGGCGGGTGTTTCTGTCGGGGAAGCCAGGCGCGATGCGCCGGCTGGCCGGCTGGCCGAGGAAGTACGAAGATGCGGATGGCTGGTCTTCTCGGCGCGATCCGAGCGTGGGGACTGGGATCTTTTCGTGTGCCGGCCCGACGGGTCGGATCGCCGCAACCTCACCCGCACGCCGGAATCGAATGAGGCAGGGGCCCAGTTTTCGCGTGACGGCCGCAGGCTTCTCTTCCGCCGCCTGCCGGTTGATGAACCTGTCGATGGCAATCGCCACGGGACCCAGGGAGAGCTTGTGCTTGCCGCAAGCGATGGCTCGACCCCGACCGTTTTCGGCAGGGACAGGGAGTTTCCGTGGGCGACCTGGAGCCCTGATGCCAAGCAGGTCGCCTGCCTGTCGGTCAAGGGAATTTCGATCGTGGATGTGGCCACCCGGCAAGTGGTCGGCAAGCTGCCGCGATTGGGTTTTTTCCAGCAGATGACCTGGTCGCCGGACGGGCAACGGCTCTCGGGCGTGTCGAACTCGTTCGGATCAAGCTGGTGCGTGGCCGTCATCGAGATCGCGACGGGAAAGGAGCACGCAGCCAGTGCCGCTGATTGTTGCACGCCTGACTGGTTCCCGGACAGCCGCCGTCTCGTCTTCTCAAACCGCCCTGCGGGACAAACCGACAATCAGGGTAACGGCTGGACCCAGCTCTGGATGGCCGACGCCGACGGTCGGAACCCCCGGCTCGTCTACGGCGAGGACGGCAGGCATATCTACGGCGGACACGTTTCGCCCGACGGCAAGTACGTGGTCTTCACCGAGAACGTGCAAGAAATTGGAGATCCCCGCCATGCCGGCGCCCCGATGGGGCTGTTGCGCCTGGCGGATGCACCGATCATCGGTGGCGAAAGCCGTGAGCCTCCGCAAGCTGCATCCGGAGGCGAAACGCGGACCGGTCCTGACTCTTCCCACGGGCTGGGAGCCTTGCTGGACGGATACCGAGATCTTCTCAGTCAAGACGAAGTCCGCCGATTGATCCAGCTCGCCTGACGGTGCCTGGTTGACATCCGACGGCAAGGGAGGCGAAAAACGGATGAGCAAGAGCACGAGCCGGACCGTTGTGGGGAGCCTCCTGCTTACTGTCGGTCTGATGGCGGCGTCGGCCGCTTGTGACAGTCGGAGACAGGGCGCGGCAGGCTCGAGCCCGGATCCCGATCTCGCGAGGCGGGGCAGCATCGAAGTCACGGCAAAACTCGTTGAGATCCCCGACGGGGCGATCTTCCAGCGAGAGGGGTACAACTACGCGACCGTTCTGATGTACTACGTACAAGAAATCCACCGCGGCAGGGTCAAGGGCAAGGTCATCTTCGTCGGCCACTACAATCCGGCCAAGCCCCGATCCGAAGCGGCCGATCGGTTCGTGCCGGACGTCGGCGGCAATCTCAAGTCCTTTCGCGCCGGCCAGGTGCATCGCATGGCCCTGGAAGGATCCATGCTTGACCATTACATGGGAGGGATTCTCAACAAGTATTTCGGCCAACACCCTGACCCGATCTACTGGGCCGTGTGGACGGACTTGGTCGGCGAATGATCGGGCCCGTCGCCACAAACCGATTCAGATCCATCACGTGTCTCTTCGTCCTTTCCTTTCTGCCACGTTCGTGGCCTTTCTTGAGGAGAGTCCTACTCATCATGAGGTTGTTCACCAGTGGATTGAGCCTTGCTCTGCTGAGCCTTTGCTTCCTGGGGCTGGCCGGCTGCGGGGAAGACAACGAGGCGGCCATCAAGGAGCAAGCGTCCAAGGCGAAGGGAACGATCCCCGGTTCTCGCACCGCCCAGGCCCAGACTCAGGAGGAGTATTACGAGATCACCCCTGGAGTCCAGGGGGCGGGTACGTCGAGCGAACCTCGGCCGGACCAGGGCAGCGGTTATCCTGGCGCGAAGAAGTAGTCGTTGCGGTCGCACTTGGAGGAATCGTCCAATCGTTTGCTCTGAGGGCATAGACCATGACTCGAAGAGGCCGCGGTTTTACGTTGATCGAGTTGCTTGTGGTGATCGCCATCATCGCCATTCTCATCGGCTTGCTGCTGCCGGCCGTTCAATCCGCGCGTGAAGCGGCTCGGCGGGCACAATGCACGAACAACCTCAAGCAGCTCGGTCTGGCGATGCACAACTACGTGAGCGCCAACTACGGCATTGCCGCCTGTTTCCGTTGACTGCCCGACGAGTAATTGCGCCTTCGGGCCCTGCCCGACAACTCTCCCTACCCGCACCAGAACTGGTCGCAGCACGCGCGGCTGCTCTCCTTACCTGGAGCAGGCACCGCTCTACAACGCGATCAACTGGAACTTCGGCGCTCGCTGGAGTGACGGCAATGCCGTGTACTGCCGATCGCAATCCGCCCGACAATGCCGTCGGAGGCAGCGACAGCATCCCCCAGATGACCGTTCTGGTCACGACGATCTGCCTCGTTCTTGTGCCCCTCGGATGGCAATCCCGGCTCCTCCGGCACCTTCCTCGTGGGTGGGCAGGAACAGGCTGGTGGGTGCCAGCAACTATGCCGTGCAATATCGGCCTGAACCGGCGGATCAACGGCGGGCGGCCGGATGCGAGCTGGAAGCTGAACGGTCCCAACTACGTGGCCAGCAGCTGGGATAAGACCGTCAATCAAACCACCGACCTGGCCACCTTCCTGGACGGGACCAGCAACACGGCGATCTTCAGCGAGTGGATCAAGGGACAGGCCGTGCCGACCGGCCGTCTCCAGGAACGGTCTGCTGGAAGTGTACAACCTCGGCGAGAATTCCGACTTCTATTCGACCGACTACCAGTTCATGCAGCTCTGCAATACGGTGCCGATCACCAGCTTCAACCAGCAGTGGCAATGGAAGGGTGAGTGGTGGGCTTTTGGCGGCACCATGATCTACTCGCACACCCAGACGCCCAACCGGACCAACTGCGTCTACCACGACATCAATCAGGATGGCCGCGGCACCATCACCATGGTCGCGGCCAGCTCCAACCACCCGGGCGGCGTGAACGTGCTGTTCATGGACGGCTCGGTCCGG
The DNA here is from genome assembly GCA_963813575.1 of uncultured Planctomycetaceae bacterium. Classification (GTDB taxonomy): domain Bacteria; phylum Planctomycetota; class Planctomycetia; order Isosphaerales; family Isosphaeraceae; genus Aquisphaera. The sequence continues at coordinate 377,656 of CAWFAF010000009.1, read as the reverse complement.
TTCGTCAAGAACTCGGTGAACTTCAAGCCCTGGTATGCCATCGCGACTCCGAACTATGGCGAAGTGGTCAGCTCTGACTCTTACTGAGATCGCACCGGAATCGCTTCCCGCCGGGACAGTAGCCCCGACCAAAGCATGCTAGGCCATGGTCACGCTCTTCTTTCTGAGCGTTGCTGCGAAGACTCGTCCCTGTTGTCCATCGTGATTGCCGCCCAGGGGATGGCCGAGAGTATCAAGGAGTCCCAAGGAATTGGCCGTTAGCCTCAGTGGCGGGTTGAGCGCGAGAGGCTTGCGGGTAACGAGCCTCACTGTGTTCTTGTCAGGGTTGTAGGTTGCTTGAGACAGGGCGATCGCCTTGCTCTTCTGCTTCTTGCTGCTGGGAATCGTTGCAAGGCTGTAATTGCCCAGGCTCTGGGCGTCTGGGGCGTTCAGCGATCCACTGAACTGCAGCACGATCACTTGCGTCGTCTTCTTGGTCTTGCCAAGGCGGACCGACTGGATCGAGACACTTAGAACTCGCACTGGTGCAGGGCTGACGATGAGAACGCCGTTCGCACCAGTGATCGTATAGTCCGGTGAACTGCCACCACGTGCCATGATCGGATAGTCACCCGCAGGACTCTGTGGGCTGGCTGGAGTCGCGAGCGTGGGCTGCGTGACCAGGCTCGCGGCAGAATCGCCGTTCACGAACCCGCTGTAACTCACCGACAGTGGCGGGACCGCCGTACCCTGCGTCATGCCGGCATTGTTAGCCGTGATGAAGAGCGGGGCCGGAGTGACGCTCAAGGCCCCGCTTACGAAGTCGAAGCTGTAGTTGACAGCCAGGAGCGAGCCGGCACTCACGAAGATTGGATAGGGGCTGCCGGAAACGTGGCTGGCCGCAGTGGCGGAGGTTGTAAGAGCTGGGGTGCCACTGACCACACTTGCGGTATCCCCGTTGACGAACCCGCTCAGGTTCGCTGTCAGCGTTGGCAACGGTGCCCCGTAGATCTTGGACTTCGAGTCAGCGGTGACCGTCAGGTTCGCCTTGTTGACCGTCAAGGTGCCGCCCAGCAGGTTGGGGAAGTCGTAGTTGGCGGCCGACAAGGTGCCGGCCGTCACGGTGATCGGGTATTCTCCCACGGGGCTGGTGGAGGCTGTGGACGTGCTTAACCAGGGAGTGCCGCTCACGACGCTGGACGTGTCGCCGTTGACGAACCCGCTGAGCCGATAGGTCAATGCCGGGACAGCCGCGCCATAGGTTTTACTCTGCGGGTCGGCGGTGACGATCAGGTGCGCCTTGCTCACGCCCTGAGTGAAAGTGCCGGAGTTGGCCGCATAGTTCAAGTCACCCGAGTAATCGGCCTCGACCGTATGGTTGCCCGCGCCAGGAGCGTGGTGCTCGGACTCGTTGCGCTGCCGCCGGACAGGGGCACGGCTGTGCCGAAGTCACTGCCGTCCACCAGGAACTGGACGGTTCCTGTAGGTGTCGGCCCGCCGCCGCTGACGTTGACCGTGAAGCTGACCGACTGGCCATAGGTCGAGTGAGAGAGGGTAGAGACAACGGCCACACTGGCGGCGAAGGGCGTGACGGTCAACGTTCCCGTGCCGAAATCGGCAGCGGGGAACTGATAATTAGCCGCGGCCAGAGTGCCGGCATCAGTAACCGTGATGGGATAGTCACCGGCGGGGCTGCTCGTTGTGGCCGTGGTGGCCAGGTCTGCCTGAGCCGGTGATGCCGGCCGTGGTGGCGTTGTCGCCATTGACAAAGCCTGTGAAAGCATACGTCAGCGGCGGATTCGCCTGTCCGACGGGTCGACTGAGGTGATCGGGGATGATGCTCAGCGGCGCCTGGTTGACGACCTGGGTGTACGTGCCGGAGTTGGCGGAATAGTTGGAGTCACCCGAGTAATCGGCCTCGACCCTGTGGTTGCCCGCGCCCAAGAGCGTGGTGCTGGGACTCGTTGCGCTGCCGCCGGACAGGGTCACGGCCGTGCCGAAGTCACTGCCGTCCACCAGGAACTGGACGGTTCCTGTAGGTGTCGGCCCGCCGCCGCTGACGTTGACCGTGAAGCTGACCGACTGGCCGTAAGTTGAGTTGGGGAGGGCCGAGCCGACGCTGACGTTGGGAACAACCTTGCCCTCCGTCGAAGTGTCCATCCAGAGGCGACTGGGATGCAAAGCGTCCTTTGCCGTGAAGAAGAGATTCGAACCGACGACGACGAAGTTCGTCGGATTGGAGCTCGGTGCGCCTGCATAGATGTCTGCAACTTGGGTCGTCCCGGCGGCGGTCCCGTCGCTCTGCCAGAGCTCGTTGCCGAAGGTCGAGGTTGTGGCAGCGAAGTAGAGCATTCCATTCATGTCAATCAGATTGGTGGGCGATGAGCTGCCGCCGGGGTTGATGTCGGCAGCCATGGCGGTTCCCCCGGTAGTGCCATCGCTCTTCCAGAGCTCGGTTCCATGCGTTCCATCTTTGGCCGAGAAGAAGAGAGTGGGTCCCACGGCGGTCAGCTCATTGGGTGTCGAGCCCCCGGAGCCGGTGTCGATATCGTCAACCATGACCGTTCCGCCGGAAGTGCCATCACTCTTCCAGAGCTCGTAGCCATGTGTTCCATCATTGGCTGCGAAGAAGAGCGTGCCATTCACGTTCGTGAGGTAGGAAGGGATGGAGCCGGTTGGCACCCGGAGTCGATGTCCTTGACCATGACGGTGCCGCCGGAAGTGCCGTCGCTCTTCCAGAGCTCGAAGCCGTGTGACACCGTCGTTGGCGCTGAAGAAGAGCGTGCCGCCCACGTTTGATCAGACCCGCGGGGTAGGAGCCGCGCCGCCCGGGATTGATGTCGCTGACCATGACGGTTCCGGCGGTCGTTCCGTCGCTCTTCCACAGCTCGGTGCCGTGCACGCCGTCGTCGGCCGTGAAGAAGACGGTCGACCCCACGGCCGTCAGGTTGGCGGGCAACGAGCCGCTATAGCCGGGGCGAATGTCCTTGACCATGTACGTGCCGGCCGACGTGCCGTCGCTGCGGAACAGCTCATATCCGACTGCTGGGGTCAAACGCCTGGTAGAAGAGCGTGCCGTTGACGTTGACCATGTTCTTGGGGTAGGAACCGACGGCCCCGGGGTAAACGTCCTTGACCATGACGGTTCCGGCGGCCGTGCCGTCGCTTTTCCAGAGCTCGGGACCGTGCACGCCGTCGGTCGCCGCGAAAAAGAGCGTACTGCCCACAACGGTCAAATTGCCAGGGTTCGAGCCCGGAGAGCCGGGGTTGATATCATTGACCATGACCGTCCCGCCGGGCGTGCCATCGCTCTTCCAGAGTTCGGTGCCGTGCGTTCCATCGTCTGCGGAGAAGTAAAAGGACCCGTTCATGGCGACGGGAGCGGAAGCGATCGCAGCGCCGAAGTCGATCGGCGTCAGGGACAGCAGGGTTCGACCTTCAAGAGATTCAACTTGAAGGCGAAAACGGGGCTTCCTCCCGTGGGCTGCCGTAATGGAGAAACGGCGCTTTCGAAAATAGTTTCATGTTGCACCTTTCACGCGCAAAAGGCGAGCCTGCCCGGCTCGTTGGCGAATTGCACCGCACACCGTGCGGGGCATCGCCGTCCCGTGAAAGCTTGGGATCATCCGAGATCGATAAGAGCGAGCTAGAAACTATTATCGGTGGCTAACGCCGAAAGCTTGCCATGCATTGATCACCATCTTACGGCCTCACTCGGGGAGTGCATTCGAGGCCGGGAGTAAGGAGTGTTGTGCGTTAGAGGTTGGATGGAGCGGCTTCGAGCAGTAATGGCGACCAAAAAATATCCTGATGCCGGGCGGTGTCAAGCTCATATTGCAGAATGGATGACATCGAGCATCTCTAAAGAATACTTAGCTCACGGCAGAGTCAGGCCGGGCCCTTGGCGTGGCTTTTGGAAGACGTCATTCCGCCGTTCGGACCCAGCATCGGCAGAGCGGCCGCGGTGGTAGTACGGAACTCAATCCCTCTCCATGAGTGGGATGTGATCCCACGCGATGGACTCGTCGAAGAGATCGCGGGCTGAACAGGCCCACACGACGACTTTCTTGTGGATAAGTGCGGCACGGTTTCTGGGCCAGTGATTCTCGAACCGCCGTCGCTCCGCCGCCGTTGATGGCGATCACCTGCACCCCGACATCCAGTCGCAACATCAGTTGCTCCCCGAGCCCAGCACCAGCGCCCCATTCCATTTCCTTGCGACGATAGATGTTCGTGAAGCTGTCGCCCAGAAGGAGAACCGGCGAGAAATCATCTCCGGTCGCCAGTTCTGCCACCTCTCAGGACCTGGACGATCTCGACGGTCTGCGGCGCGAACAATCCGCTGGATGGCTCGATTTCCAGAATTCTCAGCAGGTCTCCGAAATTGGTCACGCGTTGTTTGCGGGTCGTGAAGAGGGGTTGCGCGGGCTCAGGAAGGCGCGGTTTCACGTGCGCGGCGAGTCGATCGGCGGCCACCGCCAAACCGCGCGGCGTCCAGTGCGTGTCCAGCTTCAGGAAGAGGCTTTCTTCCGATTGTGCCTTCGCGTTCCACAGGTCGTCCGTGATATCGAGCACATCGACGCCCGCTTCCGCGAGCCTGGCCTTGAAGGCGTCGCGGTCGCGGTTCCAGGCCGGCCCAGCCGCAGTGGGATAGCCGGGCCACACTTGCTCCGGATAAATGAAAGGCTTCACGGGAAGTGGCATGAAAACAAGATGAATCCCAGATGCCCGAAGCTGCCGCTCGAAATCGACGATCGCGCCCACCGCATCGGTTGAAGCTGCGCTTGGCTTCCCCATCGATGCCTCGGACTCCCGCGGAGCGTCGCTTCAGCAATCCCGGTCCCGCGGCCATCTCAATCTCTTGAAGGAAGAACAGAAAACCGCTCTGGCCGACGACGATCTTCTCGTTGCCCTGACCCATCCACCGCATCAGGCATTCTCTGTAGAACAGACGGGCTCTTGTGCCGAGCACCGATTCTCGCGCCAGCCGCTCCTCGAATTGCTTGAGCGAAGCATGGGTCGGCACGCTTTCGAAGAGAGCGAGGAAGCGCCAGCGGCCCGTCCGATCAAGCTCTGTGCAGAATTGATGAATAGGCGGAATCGCGATCAGCGCGATAAAGACCACAACCATGAAAACGGCGGTCCCACGCCCGATCATCGAGCGCTTGCCGGCGGTGGAATGCGTGCTTCGCGTCGAAGGCTGGGCTCTGGCTCAGCACTGTCATGGCTAAAACTGGAAGTAAAGAAACGGATTGTAGGATTGCGCACTCATCGCGACGACCGACCAGGCGAGCACGGTCAGGGCCAGCGTGGCCCGTAGCGGTGTGACGTTGCGGGAAAGGTCCCAGGCCTGAACGCCGAAGAAGGCGATGCCTGCCGCAACGATCATGACCACGACATGGCCGGGTTCGTAAAAAATGGCCCGGAGCAAGAGCGCACTGGCACTCGGGCCCGCACCGAGATTGAAGAGCGACGAGAGGTAGCGGCCCGCCGCGTGAAGGTCGTCGGCCCGGAAGAACACCCAGGCGACGTTAACGATCAGGAACGTCAGCGCCACCCGCAATGGCCCCGGGAGCCGTCGCATAGATGCTCGATTTCCCGAGCAGTCGTTCGAGCGCCAGCCACACGCCGAAGATCGCGCCCCAGACGAGGAAATTCCACGAGGCCCCGTGCCAGAAGCCGCCCAGCAGCATGACGACCATGAGGTTCAGATAGGTGCGGACCTCGCCTTTTCGATTCCCGCCCAGGGGGATGTAGAGGTAGTCTCGCAGCCAGGTGGAAAGCGAGATGTGCCAGCGCCGCCAGAATTCCGTGATGCTCTGCGACTTGTACGGAGAGTCGAAGTTCTTCGCGAACTCGAAGCCGAACATCAGCCCGAGTCCGATCGCCATGTCCGAGTAGCCGGAGAAGTCGAAATAGATCTGGAAGGCGTAGCCGAACACGCCGTACCAGGCATCGAGCCAGTGGCAGCGAATCGGCCCTGAAGGCCGCGTCGGCGAGCTCGCCCACGGGGTTGGCGAGGAGGATCTTCTTTCCCATTCCCAGGGCGAAGAAGAAGATGCCACGTCCGAACTTCTCCACCGTGTGCGAACGCTCGTGTAATTGCCGCTCCAGGTCCTGGTAACGAATGATCGGCCCGGCGACCAGATGCGGAAACTGAGTGATGTAACAGGCGAACGCGTTCAGGGCCTGTAGCTCCAGCCTGAGTCGGGTCCAGAAGCCATGCGGCACGCGCCCGCTCTTCTCGAAAGCGCGCTCGCACCCAGACACTCGCGGGCTTGGCCCGGCCGTGGTAGATGTCCAGGTTGTAGCTGATCGACTCGAACGTGTAGAACGAGATCCCGGCGGGAAGGAGCACCACCAAGATCTCCATTTCCTGCCTGCCGAAGAGCGCCAGCATGCGGTTGAGGTTGTCGGCGGCGAACATGAAGTACTTGAAGAAGCAGAGCATCCCCAGGTTGCTGACCAGCGACACCAACAGAAAGAGTCTTCCGCTGCGCGGGGGATGCGATCGGCTCGCCGTCGTCACCATGCATCAAAGGGCCCGATGAGCCGCCAGTGCCCGTAGATCAGGTTGCCGCAACAGAAATCCACCAGGGTGGACCAGAGGATGAGGAGCACGAACCATGGGTTGGTCCAGCCGTAAAACGCATAGCTCGTGGCAGTCAGGACCGGCATGCGCAAGGGACCGCGGAGCGGCATAATAAAGCGCGAGCGCGGCGGGTAAAAAGTAGAAGATAAAAATATGCGAGCTGAAAACCATGTTACTCGCTGGCGCGGTCCGTCCAGATGGCCCGGTAGCGCGTGCCCTTCTCCTTGATATGCTTGTCGATGATGCCGCCCATGAAGAGCTCGTCGAGCGGGGCCTCGAGCGCCATGCGATGCACGTCGCCAACCTGGAAACGGTCGACGTTGCCGCCAACTTTTCCGGAGAACTTGTCCTCCGCGTCCGCACGAGGTTTCAAGGGGTTGTAATGCCCCACGAAGATATCCTCGCCCTCGACCTTTCCCCGGTGGACCTTGAGCACGTGATATTTCATCACGTACATGTAGTCGTAAAGCTTGTTGGGTGGAAAGTCTCCACCGATGCCGGTGAGCTTCGCCGTGACCTCCGTGTCGCCGCAGAGTCGCCAGCTCGGGCGACGGCGCATTCCTCCCACACGAGACCATGCTGGCCGCGCAGAGTATGATCAGCAAGGTGAGAAGCCTTGAGTTCATTTCGTCGATTCCAGATTGGCTGAAGTCCAGTGCGGCTCCCAGCCCCACGAGAGGTCAAGGATTGGTCCGCGTCGAGTGCCGGGGGATCGTTGCGAAGACGGGCCGGCCGTCCCGCCCACGACGGGCGTGTCGCCCAGCTTGATGATCGCCAGGCGAGTTCGCGAGTTGTCCACCTTGCCAAGATCAGCTTCGCTCCGTGTGAAGAGCAAGTAATTGCCGTCCGGAGAGGAGCAGGCACCGTAGAGGTGGCGGCCTTCCTCGGCGCAGAGCCTCATCTTCTCCTTGCCGTCGATGCTGGCCATCCAGATCTCCGCGTAGCCGCCTGTTTCCGGAACGATACCCCGCGAATAGAGGATGCTTCGCGAGTCGGGCCGCCAGTCGGGTGTGCAGTTGTAGCGTTCCGTGTCGCTGACGGCATTCACGGCCCCTGTCTTCGCATCCAGCCGGCCGATGTTCCAGTAAGCACCTAACCCATTCGCCGTGCCGGCGAACGAGGCTCCATCGGGTGACCAGACAAGCTGCTGGACGATGCCCTTGCGGGGAAGTTGGCGTACTTCCTTCCGGCTGGCGACATCAATGATCCGCACCCCGCGCCGGTCGAGGCAGGCGATCTGCGTTCCATCCGGCCCCCACGACGCCCAGGGGAAATCGCGGCCGAAAACGACGGCATTTGATCCATCGGCATCGGCGATCACCAGGTCGAACTTGCCGTACGTGTTGTTGTCGACGGCTTCGCTCGCGGGAATCCGGTAATAGAGAATCCTTCTTCCCATCCGGCGCGAACCGAACGCCGGCCTCGTTGATTGTCAGGCGTATGGGTGAGGTGCCGCCTGCCGGAGCCATCGGGCCGCATCAGGAAGAGGTCCCAGTCGCCCGCGTCGGTTTGGGCGCTGAAGGCAATCCAGCCGTTCGGAGTGCAGCTCGGCCGCGAGTGCTTCGGCGGTGGGAGCCGCTCGACCCGAGACAGCTCCTGACTGTTGGAAGATCTCGGCGTAGGTCCAGCACGGCTCCCAGCCCGCCGGAAGCACCAGCAGCGGGCCGTTCTTGGCGTCGGGATGAAGCTTGCGCAGCTCTTTGCTTTCGCCGCCGATCACCGGGGCATCGGCAAGCCGCAAGAGGCCCATGGGTGAGCCGGCGTGGCCTGGGTCGCCGTCTTCTTGCATGTTGCCGGTGAAGATCGCGTACTTGCCATCCGGCGACACGTGCCCGCCGTAAACGTGCCGGCCGTCTTCTCCAAAGACCAGTCGAGGGTTCTTGCCATCGGCATCCGCCATCCAGAGCTGCGTCCAGCCGGCCCCGTTGTTCTCCTTCTGATCCCCGGGTCGATTCGAATAGATGACCGTCCCACTTTCCGGGAACCAGTCTGGCGTGCAGCAATCGGCCCCGCTGATCGCATTCGCCATTCCCGTGGCTATCTCGATGCGGGCGACGCTCCAGCTTGCGCCGAATGAGTTTGCAACGCCGGAAAGCCATCGTCCGTCGGGAGACCAGGTCAACTGCTGGAAGAAGCCCTTTCGAGGCAAGGTGCGGACAACGCGACTGGGTGCTCACATCAACGATCGAGATTCCTTTGATCGCCAGACACGCGAGCTGCCCGCCATCGGGGCTCCAGCTTGCCCAGGGATATTCCCCCATGGCCCCGAACGGCCTCTGGCCCGAGCCGTCGGCCGAGGCGATAATGAGCTCTCCCTGGGTTCCGTAGCGATTGCCATTGATTCGGCTCCTCTCGGGCAAGCCTGCGGAAGAGGAGCCTTCGCCCGTCGCGCGAGAACTGGGCCGCTGCCTCGTTGAACTCCGGCGTATTCGTGATGTTTCGTCGCTCCGACCCATCCGGCCGGCAAGCGAACAGGTCCCAATCTCCGCGCTCCGACCGTGCCGAGAAAACGATCCATCCCTTGCCGCGGACCTCGTCGGCCAGGCGCTCGACGGAGGCTTCGGGAACACTCGTGCAATCGTCAGAGCTGCGCTTGGCCACGTACGGAATCCATCAAGGCTGGAATCAAGGCAAGGAATAGTGCGACCGACAGCGGCATCCTCTCAATCTCCGTTTCATGCAGCTTGCGCGGACCCAAACCGCGGCGCGACGGCCGACAGCAACGCGATCACGATCATAAACGACGTCTCGCTGGCGCCCAATGGGCAATCGGTCGTCTCTGTCGATCAAGAACAAGATTACGCGTTTTGGGAAGTCGGATGCATCCACGGCCTGCGGTAAGGCCGGGTGAGCATCAGGTTGGCCTCATCGTCAGCCACGACCCGGCCAGTCTTGCCATCCCAGGTCAGGGTTCGACCCAGTTGCATCGACATGTTGGCCAGGATGCAGCTTGCCGTGGAAATATGGCCCTCCTCGATATCGGCCACGGGGCGGCCACGTGAGGCGATGGCCGCCAGAAAGTCTTTCATGTGGCCGCGGATCGCTGGAGCGACGTGTTTTTCCAGGTCTTTTTCGGTCCTGTCTTCGGGATACAGATCGAGCTCGTAGCCGACTTCGCGATGAATGGGCGTGCCGTTGCCCAGCGGGCTGAAGTCGTAGCTGTAAACGCCCGCCTTGAGCGTTCCCTTGTCACCGTAAAAGGTCGCGCCCCAGAGATACTTGGGATCGATCGGGTGCCCCCAGGAACGGTGCTGCCACACGATGGAAAGATCGCCGAAATCAAATGTGGCCGTCTGGGTGTCGGGGATGTTCGCCTTGCTGGCGGGATCGACGAAGATGCCGCCTGTCGAGCTGATGTGCCTGGGCCAGCCCAGACCGAGCATCCACCTTGCCATGTCGAGCATGTGGATGCCCGTGTCTCCCAGGATGCCGTTGCCATACTCGGTGAAGGCCCGCCAGCCGCGCGGATGCACCAGCGCGTTGTAAGGACGCATCGGCGCCGGACCGGTCCAGAGGTTCCAGTCCAGGTACTCGGGAGGGTTGCTGTCCGGCGGGTTGGCCGTCGCGCGAAGGTGATAATAACAATAGATCTCGACGAGTCCAACCTTGCCGAGCTTGCCCTCGCGAACGATTCGATCACGAGCCTCGATCAGGTGGGGCGTGCTCCTGCGCTGGGTGCCTACCTGCACGACTTTCGCATGCTTTCGGGCGGCGGCGACCATGGCCTGCCCCTCGGCCACGTTGACGCTGATCGGCTTCTGCACGTAGACGTCGGCCCCCGCCTCCACGGCCGCTATCGTGGGCAGGGCATGCCAGTGATCGGGCGTGCCGATGATCACGATGTCCAGGTCCTTCGGCTTGAGCATCTCCCGATGGTCGGAATACGTGCGCGGCTGCTGCTTCGAGTGCTGTCGAGCCGCCACCATGGCGGCGGCCTCCGCGAGCATTTTCGAGTCGGCGTCGCAGAGTGAAACGACCTCCACCGGCGCGACCTGCATCAAGCGAAAGAGGTCGCACTTGCCGTACCAGCCGCATCCAATCAGCCCGACGCGCTTGGGCGCAAGGCCGGCAAATTCCATGGTCCCGGCTCTCGCGGTGGACATCGCCAGCGCGGTGGAGCCCGCTTGAAGAAACGCGCGACGATTCATGAACGATCTCCTGGTGTTAGCGATGCAAGGACGCGATCAGAATTCTACCTTACGTCGGACGACGCCTTCGAGCTGACCGACCGGCTGGTCTCCTTTCTAGCGAACCGGCTCACGCCGGACGCGATGGCCCGGGCGGCTGACCGTGCGACGTCGTTGGGGGCCGATTCGATCGCGGCGAGGGCGTGTTCGTAGGCGGCGCTCGCGTGGCCGTCGTCTTGGTCGAGCACTGCCAGACCATAGCGGGCCTCGAAAAGAGCGGGGTCGGAGGCAAGCGATTGCTCGTACGATCGCCGGGCCTCGTCGAACCGACCTTCGGCCAGAAACGCCGCGCCCTTACGGGCCTCGCGAATGGCCGGCCGGGGGACCGATGACGCCTCTTGCCAGAGCGCTCGCGCTTTGTCGGGTTCGCCCAGATGCAGTCGTAGCGTGGCGACTCGGTTGACGATCTCCCAGGATGCTTTCGACGGCGGATAGGCGCGTTCGAGCGTCGCGGCAGCCGTGCCGGCCTGTCCCTTCGAGAGCTCGTCGGTGACGAGCTGATCGAGTTCGGCGAGGTTCTTCCAAGCTGTCGAATTCGAAGGGGCCAGACCAAGAGCCTGGCGCAACCCGACTCGCTCTGACGCGGCAAGAGACTGCTGGTTCCTCTGAAGCTGGTTGATTGGCTGCAGCGTGACGAGCCTGTCGAGCAGTGGAACAGCGGCTTCATTCATCAGCCTGGCTTCGTAGACCTTTTCCAGGCCCAGGATGCTCAGGAAGTCGCGTGGGGCTAGCTCGAGCGCCCGGCGGAACGCGTATGTGGCGCGAACCAGCGGCAGGTCGAAGACGGGATCGAACGTCATCCGGAACCGGGGGCCAGGCTGGGGCACGGATCGCAGCGATTCCACCTGGCCGATGATCTTCCAGCCTTCGGCCGAGTCGGGTGCCGTGTCGATGAGCCGCCGCGCGTGATCCTGGGCGAGCCAGATCAAAGGGGGCTGCACGCTTCCCCGCGTCATCGAAAAATTCAAATAATTGCGCACTCCCTTGGCCGAGGCCAGGAGTGCGTCAAAGCCGTGCGGCTCGGTTGCCGGCTCGGGCCTGAAGTGCCTGGCCGCGAAATCGACCGTGTGTGGGGCAACCACGCTCGCGTACGAATCATGTACGAAAACGGCCACCATCGGATCGAACCAGACGCACTTCCAGTGCCGGCTAGACAGCAGGGTGGCCCCAATCTGGGCGTTGTCTTGATGATCGACCATGATGCTGGGCCGGCCGATTCCGTCGAGCCTCGGCCTCCCAGCCTTGCTTGTCAGCGGCGATCCGCTCACCGAGCTTCTGGTATCGGTCGAACAACTCGGCACCGGCAACTTCCAGCCGAGGATCGGTATACACGGTTCGGCCCGGCCCGTTCTCCCGTTCGGGACTATGATAATACTCGAAGAGAGAGGCGTGGGCGTTGTGATAGCTCAGGAACCGCTCGGGCATGCCGGGCTCGCCTGTGAATCTCGTCGCATCGTGAGCAAAAAAGAGCGGCTCCTCGCCCCAGGCGATCGTTCGCCCCTCACCGGTCAGCCGGTAAAACTGGCCGCTGCCTACCAGGAAGAACACGAGCACCAGCGCGATCAGCGCGAGGACTCGGGGGCCGATGCCTCCCGATCTCGAGACCGTGGGATCGGAGGGTGTCGCGTGCGCTCTCCGCGCCGCGGCCCACTCGGCGAAGTTCCAGGCCGTCAACGAACCGACCACGGCCGCGAACTGATGGCTGTTGCGAGTGGCTTGCAAGCTGAGGGCACTGAAGGCCACGTACAAGAGCAACCGAAAGACGCTGATCCGCCAGACTCCCTCCTGATCGGCCAGGGCCGCTTCGGGCACTCCTTTCCTGGTTCGCCCTTTACGGGCCACGCCCGAGGGTTTCTTCGCGCTTGCCGGCTCAGACTCGTTCCCGGCTCCTCTCCGCCTGAGTCGCGTCCAGGCGAGCCAGCACAAGGGAACAACAAAGCTCACGGCGCCGAGGGCCATCGTGAACAGGTGAAGCTGGAGCGGCAGATTCGTGAATCCTGCCTTCTTGATGAAGGCCGGGATCGGCGTCAGCTCGGCGATGCTGCGCGAGAAGATGGGGTTGCTCATCGTCCCGGCCAGCTCGAGGGGATAGATGGCGCCATGAATTCCGTATGGGTTCACCAAGCAGGCCAATCCAGTGACGGCGCAGGCCGGCACCACGATCTGCCACCATCGCCTGCGCTCCGGAGCAAAGGCGCCACGGCGCAGGGCCGCGTCCAGCAGGCCGAAGCCGAGCAACACCGGCCCCAGCACGAACAGGCCCTGGGAATTGACCCAGGCCGCCTGCACAAGCGGCAGCAGCCAGGCCAGCAGCGGGAACCGATTCCAGCGGCAGATAACGGACAGGTAGACCGCGAGGTAAAGCAAGCTGAGCGTCTCGGGCCGGACGTACATCCGACCTGAAAGGACAAGGAGCGCGGGGAGCCACACCAGAACCATGACCCAGATCGGCCAGGATCGCCGCCGCGCGGTGATCAGCAGCAAGACCGCCAGGCAAGTGATCGCACATTTCGCCAGCGTCAGAGCGGGCACGCCGCCATGCTCGTTCACCCAGCTAATGCCAACCTGGAAGATCCAGTGCAGGTCGATCCAGGGCGTTCCTTGACGGGTGAACGTGTAAAAATCAACTCGCGGAATCTCGCCGGTCTTGCGGATCAAGTCGCCCGTGCGCAGGTGCCAGAAGTAATCGGCGTCCTTGAGGGGAAAGATACCCAGCAGAAATGTGAGCGCGAGGAAGAAGCACACGAGCGTGGCGTCAATGACTTGCAAACCCAGGGGCGGCCGGTCGCGAGCGTTCCTGGCTTGACCGTCGCGCTTGGCCGACGGCTGCGGCCGGGGTCGAGGCTCGGCTGGACTGATGGCGGACATGAAGACAGCCCCATGATAAGACGGGTATGAATCGATGATGAAGGAAGCGAACGATCGTTCAGTTTACCAGTGCCTGCCTTGCAGGGTCGAGCCGTCCCGGCCCATTCAGACAGGCTCGAGACGGCCAATTCCATAGGGCGATGGCTGGCGGTTGCATCCGGGTTTCCCGGCTGCTACGCTTCATCTTCTGAGTCATCTTGTGACCTGACGTCCCTGGCTCGTTTTCAGCGGGGTATCTCAGTTCCAACCAGATTTGCTGAGGAGGTCAACATGAGCCGTTTTTTGATGCGAATGGCAGCCTCGTTAGGAGCCGTCGCCGTGCTGGCTTTGGCGACTGCAAGCGCGACGGCCGCCGAACCCAAGGTGGGCGAGAAAGCTCCGAACTTTTCACTCGTGGGCTCGGACGGCAAGACTTACAACCTGAGCGATTTCAAAGGCAAATCGGCCGTCGTGCTCGCCTGGTTCCCCAAGGCGTTCACCGGCGGATGCACCAAGGAATGCAAGTCGTTCGCCGAGGGCGGCAAGGCCCTCCGTGGCCTGAAAGTCGCGTACTTCACCGCGAGCGTAGACGAGCCCGACTACAACAAGAAGTTCGCAGAGTCGCTAAGCTGTGACTATCCCATTCTGAGCGATCCCGATAAGAGCGTGGCCAAGGCTTACGGAGTTGTTCATCCGGGTCGAGCGGTTCCTGAGCGGTGGACCTTTTATATCGACAAGGAAGGGATTGTGCGGGCTGTCGAGAAGACGATCAACGTGACTAACGCAGCCGAGGAAGCTGCCGCGAAGCTCAAGGAACTGGGCATCGCCACCAAGTGAGTAAAACCGCTTCGATGGGAATTCGGCGTGCGGACGCCTCGACCCGATCCTGCGCCGGCTTTCCTGGTCCTCAGTTCGACTCGCTGGGCTCGTGCCCGTTTCTGCTCTTGCACCCGTGCCCAGCGGTACTTCAGCTCGCCCAGGATCTTCCAGAAGAGCCGGCTGTGCATCCGACCGGGCACGCGCCCGCAGGCGCGGGCGGAGAATGAGAACGGCTCGGTGTATTCCAGGTGATGGGCCATCTCGTGGAGAAACGTGTCGAACAGTTCTTCGAGCGGCCTGATGCCCTGCCCGCGTTCCCTCGCATAGATGCGGACCAGCCGTCGCGACTTGTAATAGCCTCCCAGGACGCGTGTCGTCGCCCTATCATTGATGTCGAGATGGTAGCCCACGCGCGGCAGGTAAATCTGCTCGAACCGGAAACGGAAGAGCGGCCCCACTGCCGAGAGTGGGGGTGTGAAACGGACGGGTGCCGGCGCGGTGGGCCCGAGGCCCGAGGACGCTGGCCGCGGCTCGGAGACGCGCTCAATGTCACCCGCCGGTGCCAGAACGTCGCCATCGGGTTCCTGGCCCCGACGGTTTGGCTTGTGCTGGGAAGATGCGTCCACGGTTCCCATCCGGTGACCAAATCCAGGAAAGAAGAAAGACTCCTCTTGTCGCCCGTTTCCAGCCGTTCGTGTGTTCGCCTGTGGGAAACGGCCGGTCCTCTCAATACGTGGCCCGGCCCCCGCTGATATCCAGGCACTGGCCGGTTGTGAAGCTGGCCTCGGGACTTGCAAGATAGTGCACCAGCGCGGCGACCTCGTCAATGGTTCCTGTCCGCCCCATGGGAATCTTTGAAATCATGTAATCGACCGTCGATGCCGCCAGTCCCTCAAGGATCGCCGTCCTGATCACGGCCGGGGAGATGGCGTTGACCGTGATGTCACCCTTGCCCGCCAGTTCCTTGGCCAGCGATTTGGTCAGAGCGATGACCGCGGCCTTCGACGCCGAGTAGGGCAGGAGCGTCGGATTCCCCTCCTTGCCGGCAATCGACGCCACACTCACGATGCGCCCGTAACCCCGCGCCAGCATGCCGGGCACTACGGCCTTGCAGAAGAGAAACGTGCCGATGACGTTAACCTCGAACACCGAGCGAACCTCGTCGACCGTAAGGTTCCAGCTCGCGTCGGTTCGCCCCGTGACGCCCGCGTTGTTCACCAGGATTGACAGCGGGCCGAGCGCCTCCACGGTCTGCGCGACCGCCTTCACGACGTCCGATTCGCAAGAGACGTCTCCCGCGATCGCCAGCCCTTCCAGCTCCTGAGCAACCTGCCGGGCGCCGGGCTCGTCACGATCGAACACCGCGACCTTTGCCCCCGCCGCGTGCAATCGGCGGGCGATTCCCGCGCCGATGCCCTGGCCGGCACCCGTTACCAGGGCCACCTGGCCCGTCAACTGGAAGAACTCCGTCATTGAATCGTCCACCTACCGCTGTTTTCCGATAAGCAGCCCGCAAGCCATACCAACCCGAAGCCTCAGCGAGGGGATCGCCAACGGCGTCCTCGGGGATGGCCAACGGACTCCTCGCTGACGCTTCCGGTTGGTGTGGCCGGACATCTCTGTTGGCCATAACTTACCAGCATTGCGGACCCTCGGGAAAGGCCATCAGGATCGCAACGCGGCGATCACCTGCTTCACGTCGTCGCTATCGACCGGTTGGCCGGCGAGGGTTTTCATGGCGATTCCCATGGCCATGCCGTCTTTGGGAGCGGTTTTGATCTGGTCGGCCACCGGTGCGAGGGCGGCTTCAATCTGCTCAAGGCCCAAGGCCGGGGGCACCCATTCTCGAATCAGCGCCAGCTCAGCTTCTGAAAAAGATGTGGGGCCGGACTTCGCTTCCTTGAGAACTCCGCGCATCTTCTTGATCGCGTCGGCATCCTCCACTTCAGCGCCGGTACCCAGGGTAAGCTGAGCAATCCAGTAACGAAGGAAATTGGTTCTCACCGAGTCGCGCGCTTTCATCGATTCGGCAAGCTGGGCCCGCATTCGTTGCACGATGGTCATGACACGACCTCCACGAATTCTCTGGAGCATCCGGCAAACATCTTACCGAAGTACGAAGCATTGGAACCGAAAATCCTGGCAAGCTTTTTTCAAGGGCTACGCCGCGCAGAGCCGATGAAAAATGATGAATGAAGGATCTTGAGGTTCTAGGAGGATGGTACGGTGAATTCCACTGGAAACACGCCCTCGGTCGAGCTCGTTCGCTGGACGTTCACGGTCAGCCAGGAGCACCGCGTTGAGATTGAGACGCACCTGCTGGATCTGGGGCTGGAGCTGCAAGCTCGCGGGGATGATATCCTGGTCGTGACCTGGGACGAGCCCGAAGGAAGCTTCGACGAGTTGATCGAGGAGCTGTGGGCGATCAACGGAGAACCGTTCGAGGTCACTCACGAGGAATTCCACCGGGTCAATATGCTGGTTTACCAGCCCGAAGAGATCAGCGAGCCCGACAAGGCCGTCGCCTGAGGATAACGACACCAAGGCCCACCGGCCACTTCTCCTGCCGTGAAACCGACGCGGAATCCTAGCCCGTGGTTCGGGGTGCGGAAAAGAGGGGCGCGATCGGCTCGCCCGCGCACAGGCTTGTCGGTCGGCCCAGGCGGTCGCGGACCTCTGTCGCGGGATCGATCCCCAGGCTTTGATAGAGCGTCGCGGCGAAATCGGCGGGGGTGTAAGAACGGCTCGCGGGAAAGGCGCCCATCTTGTCGGATTGCCCGATCAACTGCCCGCCCTGAACGCCTCCGCCGGCGAACGCCGCGGAGAAAACAGCCGACCAGTGGTCGCGCCCGTCTCGTGTGTTGTTGTTGCCAGTACTTGCTCCGATGCGTGGCGTGCGACCGAACTCGCCGGTCACGACCACGAGGGTCTCATCCAGCAAGCCGCGGGCCTCGAGATCATCGAGCAGCGCGGTCACGCCTCGATCGGTCGGCGGCAGGAGCCGGTTCTTGAGCGACTTGAAATTCGCGGAATGGGTATCCCAGGTCTGCACCCGTCCCATGTTCACCTGGACGATCGGCACCCCGGCTTCGACCAGCCGCCTGGCCAGAAGTAGCGACTGACCGAAGGCATGCCGGCCGTAGCGGTCGCGCGAACGGTCGTCTTCGTCGCCCAGGTCGAACGCCCGGGAAACTTTGCGCGAGAGCAAGAGCGACAGGGCCCGCTCGCGCTGCTCGGTCATCGGGTCTTTCACCCGTGAGGCGTTTGCGGCCAGGCTGTCATGCTGGGCGCTCAGCTCGTCGAGCAAAGACTGGCGCTGGTGCAGCCGCTCGACGCTGAAGCCCACGGGCAGCGACAGGCTGTCGACGCGGAAATCCGGCCTTGCTGGGATCCTGCCGAATCTGCCACGGGTCGTGCCGCGGCCCCAGAAACCCGGCGTGCTGGCCCGGCCACACCAGGGGACCTTCCATCAGGAACGTCGGCAGCATCACTCCACTGGGGACGCCGTCGTTCCTGGGCCGGATGTAATCGAGCCCCGCGGCATAGCAGGGATAATCATCGCGCGAGGCAATCTTGTCGAAGAACGCCCCAGGTTGAGAGTGGCCGGTCAAGAGCTCGTGCGTGGCGTTCAGGTGATTCGTGTAGGTGTGAGCAAGCGATCGTACGATGGCCAGCCGATGCGCCCGCGCCGCCAGCCCTGGCAGGTGCTCGCAAAAGTGGATCCCCGGCACACTCGTCGTGATCGGCCGGAATTCGCCGCGGATTCCCTCGGGTGCGTCTGGCTTCATGTCAAAGGAATCAAGATGACTCAACCCGCCCGTCAGGAACACCAGGATCAGCGACTTCGCTCGTGGGGCTGTCACGCGGCCGCGAGGCTGGCTCTTCTGCTCGGCCCTGGAGCGCCCAGCCAGCAGGTCCGTGAGGCCGAGCCCCACGAAACCCGAGAACCCCACCTGAAGGAACTCGCGCCTGATCACACCAGCGGCATGTGAGTGATTCATCCGCACCGAGGGTTCCTCGACATTCGAAGGATGAGAATCGAGACCGGAGAGCGTGGTCAGGTTCAACATCGGTTAATTCTATCTTAAACACGTCGCTTGCGACAAGGCGGCGATGGAGGTCCCATGGAGGAAGGGGAGACACCCATCGTGCTGAACTCACCTTTTAGCTCGGCTGCCATCCGCGGCGGGGCTCTTGCAGAGAAATGCGATCAGGTCGCGAAGGTTGGACGGACCGAGTGTGGCCGCGAGGCCGACGGGCATGATGGAATTGCCACTGGGGCGGATCTGGTCGATCAAGGTACGAGCGATCGTGGTCGACTTGGCGCTCGTGTCGGTGACCTGAATCGCTTCGGCGCCCTGGGCTCGAACCAGGCCCGCCATGACCCGGCCATCCTTCGTGGCGACGGTGTAGGTCATGTAATCCGGTGCGATCTCGGAGCTCGGTGCGGCGATGCTTCGGTAAACGTGGTCGCGGCCCTTGCGGCCGACTTCGGTCAGATCGGGGCCCGATTTCCCACCTCGACCGCCCATGGTGTGACACTGCGAGCATCGTGCCTGCTCGCCAAAAAAGATCGCTTCCCCGCGCCTGGCGTCACCCCCTGTGAGGCTTGGCATCTCCTGGCTGACCGGTTCGGGCGGCGGGTTCGCGGCGAAAGGGGCCCAGGGAATGAACAGCCGGTCCCGCTCCAACTTCTTGCGCGAACGCGTCGCGTCTGATTCGTACTCGGCCCTGATCGCCAAGGGACGGCCAGCCTGCCCTGTTTCCACGGCGAACGTCAAGTACAAGGGTTCTCCCTGGGACCGCACAGAAAATGTCGCGTTGCCGGCCTGAACTGGATCAGCCCCGGCCTCAGCCTGACCTCGAGACGGTTCGTCTCCGAGCATGGCATCGGAAACGGCGCCGCTGGCTTCGAGGTGGAGCTTGATCTTGCCTGCGGGCAGCTTGACCAGGGTCGACACGACAAGCCGGCCTGGTTTGTCAAGCAGAGCCAGGCCTCGCTCATGGGGGGCTGAGCCACGAGTCAACCGGCTTGTGTTGGCGACATCGACGTCGGGCCACCAGCCTTTCCACGACGGCTCACCATCACCATTCTCCTGGGCCGGATACCAGGCCGCCTCGACGCCCGTCAGAGTGTACTCCCGGATCATCGTCGTCTTCCCGGCTGGAGCCAGGTCAAGCTGATACGCGGCCGGCGACGAGTGAGGATCGGTAGCCACGATCACCGTGCGGCCATCATCGACCAACCGCGCCCCGGCGATCCGGATCGAACCGACTGGTTGGGCAGGGGCTTTGGCCTGGAAATACGGAATGGTTCGCCCCACCAAAGAATCGGCCAGCCCCGCGGTGACCGTGGCGCGGAAAGGCGATCGTGATGTCCAGCGGCGAGGATGCCCAGATCGCGACCGGATTGGAAATGCTCTGCTGGTCATCCACTGCCTGTCCCCGCACCATCCCTGCCAGTGCGATCCCAACGAGCGCACTTCCAGATAGCGGCCAGGTGTTCCGTGATCTTGCCCCAGGTTTCATGAGCTGGAAGTGTTCTCTCTGGCAACCGTGAACGTCAAGGCCACACAATTCGAAGCAGCCATCCTATGATCCCCTCGCCACGTTGGACAATCCCTCGTAACGATGCGAATTGCGGAAGTTGGTCCATGGCTCCTTTTCCAGTCCGGAAGCTGGAATTGACGCTCAGGTCGAGTTGTTTTATGGTTGCGGCGCATACCACGGCGTTGTGGCGCGCAGCAGGCTGCGACGTCACGGAAGAATGAGACGGAGACTCGCATGATCAGGCGATGGACCGCTTGGCGGCTGGCGATCTCGGCCTTTGTGCTATTTCATGTGACGGCAACCGTCATCTGGGTCACTCCCACCTCGCCTCTCAGGCAGCGGCTGATGCCCGCATTCTCGTATTACATGCTTCCTCTGGGTCTGTGGCAAGCGTGGTACATGTTCGCGCCCGACCCGCAGCAAGAAACGATCGTGCTGGAGTCGGAGGTGATCGACGTACACGGAATGCGACACGTCTATGAGTTCCCCAAGGTGGCCGACCTTACCTGGTGGCGAAAAATGCCCCGATTCCGGCATCCCAAGTTCGCCTCGAACCTGCTATTCGACGAGTTCCAGCGTCCAGCGGGAATTCACGGCCCGGCACGCAGTGCGGCGCCTGGATCTCGATGAGAGCGTCTTCCCGGTTCATGCTAGCCTTTACCTCCGTGTGAAACCGTCTCCCCCTCCCGGTACAGGCTGCGCCGATCCCATGACGCCGGCGAGGATCCATTTGCTGGCGACGTACGAGTTTCCCATCGCTCGACGAGGTGCGTCCATGAATCCCATCCGCGCCTGGAACCGTTTCTGGTTCGCACCGATTTCCGCCCGTCCGCTGGGACTGTACCGCATTCTCTTTGGACTCATGGTGCTGGCGCACCTGGCGTTCCTGACGGTCGACCTCGACTTCTGGTACACCGACGCCGGTCTCTTGCAGGGTGACGAGGCGCGGTTGGCGGCGGGACCGCTGCGGTTTTCGCCGCTCCAATGGATTCAAGATCCGGTCTCGGTTCGTATCTTCTTCGCTGCGCTCGCGGTGGTAGTGATCGCCTTCACGCTGGGATGGCACACCCGCATCATGGGCGTTCTCGTCTACATGGGCCTTCTCTCGCTGCACCACCGCAACATCTCGACGAATTGCGGGCCCGACACGCTCATGATGGTCACATGCTTTTGCGTCATGCTTTGCCCGTGCGGAGCGGCATACTCGCTTGACGCCCGCCGCGTTGCTCGCCGACGCGGCACACCCGCCGACGTCCTGATCATTCCCTGGGCCCAGCGATTACTTCAGATCCAGCTTTGCATCATCTACTTCTGCACGGCGCAGGCCAAATGCGCCGGGGCCACCTGGCTCGGCGGCACGGCCGTTCACTTTGTGCTCTTCAATTCAGAGGTCCGCCAGTTCAATCTGGAATGGCTAGGCGGGTACCCGCTGCTGATCAACGCGATGACTCACGCGGCGCTGATCACCGAGTTTGCACTCGCCTACTTGCTCTGGTTTCGCCCGACTCGCAGGTGGGTCGCGCTCTTCGGAGTGCTACTCCACGCCGGAATCTACCCGATCGTGAATGTGCCGCTTTTCGGCGAACAGATGGTCGCCCTGTACCTTCTCTTCCTCGACGCCGACGAGTTCGACGCGCTTCGATCAGCGTTTCAACGGACGCAACTGGTTCAATCACCGATTTCGAGCGAACCATCTTACCGGGGCGCGACGAGACTCTCCCTCGGGACTGAAGGGTTGGCACCAGCTCGAGCTAGCGTTCGACGGAGTGGACCCGGCGAGCCAAGGCTCGTAGTTTGAATGTCGAGCATTCGCTCTCACACCTTACGCATTACTCGCGAGTCAACCGCGTGATCAACTCGCCATGGCCCGGATAGCGGGCCAGCAGGTCGGACCGGCGGCCTCGCTCGTAGTCGGCAGTAGTCGAAGCCCGGTGTCATCGTCGTGCCCAGGAGCGCGAACTCGACGCCCGGCTCCAGCAGCGACCCTTGCCATACGCCGGCCGGAACGATGATCTGGGGCTGGTGACCGGCCAGGACGTTGCTGCCGAGCAAGACCTCCCGTCCCGATCCGTCGGCGAGTGAGCTGAAGCATCCGAACCGGGCCGCCGAGGTAAACGTGATAGATTTCCTCGGTGGGCAGGCGGTGCATCTCGGAGAAGGTTTCAGGGGTAAGCAAGTAATAGATGGACGTTGCCAGCGATCGTCTCGCCTCGCGTGGGTACCTCGGCGGCAATTCGGCGCCGGAGATCGACTCGCGCGAGCGGTAGGTCTCTCGGAAAAAGCCCCCTTCGATCGCGAGCGGTTCGAGGGCAAGCGCTCTGATGATGTCTTCCGCGGCGGACATCGCTTGACACCTCCGTCATCAGACCACCCGGTATTTCTCGATCCCTTTTTCGTTCAGGTCGAGGCCGAGCCCAGGCGCTTCCGGCACAGCCACCCGGCCTTGGGCGGCCCGGATGGGCTCACTGATCGCGTGCCGCAACGTGGTGCCCTCCTCGACCACAAACTCCAGCAAACCCAGGGTATTGGGAATGCTCGCGAGGTAATGAAGCGCGGCGGCCACGTTGAGATAAGTGGTGAAGCCGTGATTCACGACCGGCAAGCCGCGGTCGGCGGCCAGCGCGGCAATCTTCATCGCCTCGGTGAAACCGCCGCAGCGTGTGAGGTCCACCTGAACGACATCGATCTTGCCCACGTCCATGAGCGGCAAGAACGACTTCCGCTCGCTCTCTTCCTCGCCCGCGGCGATTCGCAGGCTGGTGGCGGCCGAGAGCTTGGCATAACCCTCGTAATCGTCGGGCTGGAGGGGCTCTTCGAACCAGAACAAATTGAATTCCTCGAACGCACGAGCGCGCTGGATGGCTGTCTTGGCGTCGAAGACGAGGCCGGCGTCGATCATCAAGTCCAGGTCTGGTCCCAGACCCTGGCGTGCTTCGCGCACCAGGGCCACATCAGTTCGGGCGTCTTGTCCCATCGGGTCCCAACCGAACTTGACGGCCGTGAAGCCCGCCTGGGCAAATCGCCGCGCGGCTCGCCCGTTTCCGCGGGCGACGCGCCGAAGAGCGAGCTGGCGTAAGGACGCAACGATTGTGTGAACCCGCCCCCCAGCAGCTTCCAGACCGGCAGGCCAAGTG
The DNA here is from genome assembly GCA_963813575.1 of uncultured Planctomycetaceae bacterium. Taxonomy (GTDB): domain Bacteria; phylum Planctomycetota; class Planctomycetia; order Isosphaerales; family Isosphaeraceae; genus Aquisphaera. The sequence continues at coordinate 354,548 of CAWFAF010000009.1, read as the reverse complement.
CCTTTCCCTTGATGTCCCAGAGGGCCAGGTCGATGCCGCTCATGGCGTGGATGCCGATTCCGCGCCTGCCGCTGTAGATATTGGCCCGGTACATCTTGTGCCAGAGATACTCCGTGCGCAGCGGGTCTTCCCCCAAGAGCACGTGAGCCAGACCCGTCGTCGCCGTGTGCGAAAAGGGTCCTTCAATGCACCCGCGCACCGCCAGCGGATTGGAATCGACCTCGCCGTATCCGGTGATCCCCGCGTCGGTGGTGATCTTGACGATCAGGGCATCCTGTCCGCTATCGCACTGAGCCTTGACCGAGGGCAGCCGCAGGTAGATCGCTTCAACGCCGGTGATTTTCAGATCGCTAACAAGAGCGGTTGAGTTGCCTTGCGAGGCGGCCATGTTCATTCCTCTTGGCGATGAGTGTCGTCCCCCCGGGGACGCGGATCAAGACGTTCGACCTGGCGACTTTACTCGGCACGCCGCCCATCGGGCAAGCACGGAGCCGCAGGCATGACGATTTGCAAAATGGGCTCAGCCAGAGAGAAAAACGGAAGTTGGCTTGATCTTCCAGCCGATCCATTCATGACAGGCATGGTTCTTCTGACGGGGAGGAATCCCCGGAACGCGAGGGGTCGATGGCCAGGAGCGGGGTGGCTTGGGGAATTTGCGGCCTCTTCTTAGGCCTGGGTGCCGTTTTTGCACAAGACTCGCCACCGCCTTTATCTCCACCCGCACTTCTGCCTCCGGCGACAGACCCGTCGCCGTCGCCTGCTTCAGCCTCGTCCGCCGTGCCTACGAAGCCGCAGGCGACTCGGACGCCCGCAGCGGAAAACCGTTCTTTGCTCGTCATTCCCGGGGTTACCGCGCCCGCGCCCACGCGGCCGGGTCAACGTCAAGGACGGCCCAAGGCCTCAGCGGCTAATCCAGGTACTCCCGCTCCGGCCACGATTGTGGCTCCTCGGGTCGCGCCGCCAAGAACGCAGGCTGCCGCGGATCGTGAGTCCGCCAACCGGGTCGAGATTCCTCTCACGCTCGAGCCGATTGCGGACGATGTCGCGGAACCGGGCCCCCGCCGCGCCGAGGTTTCTGGTCCGGCGGCCGGCCGTGACGCCCGGCGAAGTCCTGCGCGGCCTTTGACCCCACCACCAGGCACGACCCCGTCAAACGCCTCGCGTTCTTCTCCGGCTTTGCTCGGCCGGTTTCGTGGCCCCTTGAGTTCGACGGAGGCCAGGTCTGGCTCAGGCAGCTCGATCACTGTTGAACCACGATCGGACCCGGCGGCCGAGGCGGCGATCAGGAGTCGCGTGCAGAAGCAGATTCAACAGGCAGTCGGCGATCGTGTGCGGTCGGTCGAAGTGCGCGTCTCCGGCCGCAATGTCCTGATTCGCGCGCAGGCCGCCCGCTTCTGGCAGCGCAGGGGCGTCAGGCGCGAGCCTGGAGACCCTGGCCATGCCCTCGGGTTACAGGGGTCGAGTCGAGATGCTCGATTGACCTGGCGACGTGCCCTGCATTTCCTTCAGGCGATACAGGGCCTCTTGTGCAGCTTGATTCAGTGGGTCGATGCTGATCGCCAGCGTGTACCACCCCCGGGCTTCCTCTGGCAGCCCGGCTTCCGCGCATGCCCTTCCCAGCTCGGCCAGATCGGCGACCTGGTTTTCGCGGCTCGGTGAGCGAATGCGAATGATCAGGTTGTAAAGCCGGTTGAGCCGGCTGACTCGGTCGAGGTACACCTCCGCACCGGCTTTGTCTCCCTTGAGCTTGAGCGCCTGGGCGAGCTGCATGGGCGAGACGCGATCATAAGGCTCGGCGGAGAGGGCCGCGCGAAAATGCCTGATCGCCGCATCGAGGTCGTGATGTCTCATTGCCATCTCGCCGCGGAGTCTGGAAATCTTGGGATGATTCCCCGGTGCGCTGGACAGCAAGGTTTCGGCCTCGTCAAACCGCCCCAGATTGAAGGCCAGGTTGATGCGCAGGGCAAGGGCGTCGGAATCAGCGTTGGGCAGAGGCGCGAGGATGCGCACGATGTAATCTTCGACGTCGGGCCGTTCCAGCAGAAGCTCGACGACCGCCAGGCGGCTATAACGATCGTCCGGGTCGGCCGCGATGAAGCCATCGAGGTCTTGAACGATGTCGGGATTCCAGTGCGTGAAGTGGGTGAGCGCCCAGGTGAAGAGGTCGTGATGCGTTAGCCTGGTAAGTTTCGCGAGCGCATGAAATTCGGCGTCGACTTCCCGACGCCGCGATTGGATGCCGAGGATGTAGATGAGCTCTTTATGAGCGTCGATCAATTCCGGTTTGAGATCAAGCGCCTTGCGAAGTTCGATCTCAGCCCTTGGAAGGGATTTCTGTTCCCTGTAAAGCCGCCCGCTCATAAGGCGAGCCTGGGGAGCGATTCGTTGCTCGTCCGGAACGAGGGCGAGCGCGGCCAAGGCTTTGTCGATGTCTCCATCGGCTGAGGCGAGCTGGGCCTCAAGAATGAGATCCAGCCCGGTCCTCGGTTCGACTCTGCTCGAGCCGTCGCAGGGCATCTCGGGCCTGGTCCCACCGTCCAGCAAGGAACGCGGACTCTGCCTCGGCCCACCGCCGGTCGGGGTCGATAGGCTGTTTGAAGGACAGAAAGGCACATAGGCCAAGCACGACGATGATAGCCGAGAGTGCGCCGAACATCCAGAAAGGGCGGCTGTACCAAAGGATTTTCGCAACCGCAACTCGGAAGCCTGCTACAGTGGTTGCAACCGCGCTAGATTCGGCTGAGTCGTCGAGGAGTGGCGTCTCGCGGTTGCCCATCATCGCCCTCGTCAGCACGTGATTCGGATCAACCGGCAGTCCACCGGGTTTGTTTGCAGAGGTTTTACCTCTTCCTCGCGCCGGCTTTCCCCTTCTTGGTCAGCTCGAATGGTGCCCTCTTACCGCCTTCTCCGAGCAAATCGAAATCGACGTGATTCTCGCCGGATTCGACATTTGCGTATTCCTTGATCAGGCCGACGCCCGCATTCTTGGAAGCGACTTCTCCACCGAACGTGACCCTGTTGTCACCAGTGTAAGTCTTGATCGTGTATCGACCGTCAGGTCCGATTTCGGCGGTTCTTGTAGGAACGATGCGCCCTGAGTTGCTCGGATTGAAAAGGATGGTCCCTCCAGAGGCGGGCGTTCCCTTTACCGACACCACACCTGTGACCGTCGCCTCGGTCAGCGATGTATCGACGCTCGGCTTTCCATCCCCGCACCCCTGAATAACAGCCAGCGACAGCAAGGCCAGAAAAACAGCAAAGCACCACATGCGACGTCGCGTTCTGACCATATGTTATATCCCGACATCACGGAGTTCGGTTCAGGAAAGAACTCGGCCGACCGTGCGTGCGATGACGACTCCGGTCGGCGACTTGTGATTGTTTCTTCGGACGAGGCTGCCTCTCGCTCAGTACTGGTCTGCCGAGATCACCTCTCCGCCGGATCGCGTGCCAAGTGCCCACCAGGCGTTTACGCTGATGCTCGACTTGATGGCCTTGACCGAGCCATCGCAGAACATCACGTTCACTACGCCGGGGTGTCGGCTGTTGGCAACGTGGCCGATCTGAAGGCCGTTGCGACAGCTCCAGCTATTGGGCGGCATGATATGGAGATAACGGGTGCAAGCCGGTTGGCCCGAGGCCCAGATCGCTCCCGAGATATTATCATCGGCGCCGTTTGCCGCGTCCTGGTTGCCATTGACAGGCACTGGCGGCGTGTTGATGCACAATTGATAGAAGGGCTGCGAGAGCCCTTCCTGCGTGTTTGGAACGGGGGCGGCAGGCACAGCCAGTGAAGCCGTGGGCCTCCCTCCGTCAAACAGCGCCGACGTGCCCGAGATATTCGACCCAATGGCCTTGACGCGCTCGCTGAACGCCGCGGTATTGCTCGTTCCGTCCTGGATGGAGGCGAAGCTCACAGAACTACCCCCGAAAGTGAGGCCGGTATAGCTGCCGCTATCCGAGTAGATGAAGGGTCCTGCCGCCGGACTGCTCCACGCGGGCGTGTTGGCATTTCCACCGTAGGCACAGTTGGGAGCCGAGCCTGAATTGGCCATGTAATTGTTGTGTCCGCTCACCTCAGTCAACCGGTCCGCATCCGAGGGACAGTTGAACACGCCTATGACGCTGTAGCAGGCGGTCGAGTTGACCGGGTTATCGATATTCAGGGGGGGCAGAAAGTTTGGCAGCTCAACGTCTGCGAAATTTATCGAATTGTAGATTGGCCCCTGTTCGAGATACGGCAGCAAAAGCGTATGCGCCGACCACTCAATCCACCAGGGCCCATCGCCCCACGGCAATGCATTGTTCGAGCTATGGTAGTTGTGCATCGCCAATCCGATTTGCTTCAAGTTGTTGACGCACTGGGCTCGGCGTGCGGCCTCGCGAGCCGATTGCACGGCGGGAAGCAAGAGCGAGATCAGGACGGCGATGATGGCGATGACAACCAAGAGCTCGATCAGCGTGAATCCGCGGCGGGCGCGTGCTTCCATGGCAGCTCCTCCCAAAAAGTCGTATCAGAACGGAGCAGATCGTGCACTAAGAATATGGCTTGCAGTCGGGATGAGTTAAAAACGAAAGAACTAGGGGCTGGACAGCTTGCGCTTGATGGAATGGAGAGGTCGAGCCCCTTTGGATGTATATCAGCCGGCGAAGCTGAAAATTCATCGGGAAAAACCTGTCCACGAACATTTCCGGGCTTCTTGCCTGGGATCATGGGTGCAGAGTTGTTGCTACGAAAGAGCCGTGAAGGGCCTGGTTCCTAGCAAAGCGAGAAAGATGATCGCTCACGGATTACAAAAGACCGAGAACGGCTGATTATTATTGGGGTACCGTTGTTGGGAGCATTAGCGCCGGATTCTTCGGTTGGTGAATCGGCCCATCGAGGCTTGCCGATGGCGAGGTCAAGACATGCCCGACATGAAAGCCGAGTTCTCGGAACGGCTGCTCAGGCATCAAACGCAACTGTTCAGTTACATCTATTCGCTCGTGCGCGACTTCGACGATGCAGACGACCTGTTCCAGCAAACCAGCCTGGCTCTCTGGAGAAAGTTTGATCAGTACGATCCCACCCGCAGCTTCCCGGCCTGGGCGTTCGGCGTGGCTCGGTTCGAAGTCTCCAATTTTCTCAGGTCGCGCAGCCGCGATCGGCTCTATTTCAGCGATGAGCTCAACCTGATGCTGATTGCGACCCACGAGGAGCTTGGCCTCGACCATGCCGAAGAACGCCTGGGAGCGTTGTCGGAATGCATCGGCAAGTTACGCGAACGTGACCGGGCCCTTCTGGACGCATGCTACGGGCGCTCCGTGCGGATTCCGGAGGTCGCCCGCGTCTGGGGCCGGTCGGCGCAGAGCATTCATAACTCGCTGAAGCGAATTCGTCAGTCGCTCTCCGAGTGCGTCCGGCGATCCCTTGTTCAGGAGGGCCTGGCATGAGAGCCGATCCCCCGCTTCCCCAGCCCTACGACGACCTCATCAGTGCTTACGGCGACGGCGAGATCAGTGAGGCCGACCTGCGCCGGCTCGAGGCCTGCTTGATCGAAAGCGAAGAGGCCCGCAAGGCGTTAGTGGAAGACTTCCAGTTCCGCACCGAGCTTCATTTCGCGGTTCGGGCGCGGCGTGCCGCCGATGCTACTATCGAGCGGCTATCCGCCGCCGACCCTGTTTCCGACACTTTCTCCAGCAAGCACCCTCTCGACCGCATCTGGGCGGGCCCGTTCCGATGGCGTCTTCTGACCGCAAGCATCATTCTGACTTGCCTGATTGCCTGGGCGACCATTGCGAGATACCCTGGGCGGCGTGCCAGCTTGCCCGAGAACGTGGTCGATGCCATGTCGCCCGCACGCTTGGCCGGGGACAACATCGCGTGGCTGGTCAACGCCCAGGATTGCCAGTGGGCTGAAGCCGAATCGGAGATGCCCGGGCGCAACATGAAAGCCGGCAAGCAACTCCGGCTGCTGCGAGGCTTGGCCGAGATCGAGTTCGATCGTGGAGCGCGCGTGATCTTACAGGGACCCGCGAATCTCGAACTCATCAGCGGCAGCGAAGCGTTGCTCCACCAAGGGACCCTCACCGCGCGCGTTCCGGCCCAGGCGCGGCTTCACCGTACTTTCACCCCGAGGTAAGGTCGTCGACCTGGGAACGGAATTTGGACTGTCGGTCGATGATGCCGGAGCGACGACCGTGCGCGTCTTCACGGGCGTTGTCGTCGCCTTCCCACTGCTCTCCGGACCTGATGCGAGGCCCTCGGTCACCCTCAATCAGAACCAGTCGATCACGATTGACGGCCGCACGGTTGCACTCGAGCTCGCCGATTCCAAAGAGAGCTCGGTGCGATTCGTACGTTCCATCGAGCCCTCCCCCGTCGTCACTCCTCGCACGTTCCATCTTGATTTCACTCGCCCAAGAGCGGGCTCGATCCTGGACGCCGACGGGCGCGGCATTGGCCTCACCCACCGACTGCCGGGAACCGGCGCAGCTTTGCCCCGGCTCGATCCCAACTTGCGGCTTCAGACCGGGCTGGGCGTTCTTAACTTGACCACCACCCGCAGCGACATCAACACGCAAGATCACATGCCTACGGGGGAGTATCTCGGCGTGCGATTATCCGACCTCGGCTTCACGGGTCGGGAAGACTTCGAGTTCAGCGCCACCATTCCCAAGATCCCCAGTCTTGACGTCGTCGGCCAGTTCGGGCTCTACGTCGGCGCCAGCAGCGTTGCCAACATCCGCGGCGGGCTGATCAGCACACCTCAGCCCGGTCGTTACGGGCTCTTCCTTGTGAGTAACTTTGGCGGCCGCGATTCGGACCTCAACGAGGTTGGCGTGATGTCCACCGGAGACGATCTGCGACTGACCATTCGTCGCGCGAATGGCCGCTACTGCCTCGTCGTCGAGAACATCACGCGGGAAGCTCGAACACTCTGGCCATCAACCATCCATCGTTCCTGGACAAAGAGCTCGAACTGTTTGCCGGGCTCTTCGGTGCGAATACCCAGAGTGACATCTGCAAGACGCTCACGGTCAAAGACGTCAAGATCACGGTCTGGACCTCCCAGCCCAGCACATCCGGGTCGAAGCTCTGAGTTCCTCGGCCTAGCTGGCGCCCACAGGATGGCGCTTCGCCTGAGTTTGCGGCACGCGCTGGAAACGCTCTAGCCGGTCTGCGATCATGACCTGTTACCGAACGGGAGTATCGTTCGTGCCCGCGTGCCTTGCCGGCCGTGGAACACTTGCAGCAGAGATAATCTAATGAGCTTGATTCATGCATATTCCATGTTTTTTGCCCTCCTCGGCCAGGCGCCGGTGAACGACGAGGTGGCGTGGAAGCCGGCGCGCGGCCCGCTGGCAACGCGGTGGGCGAAGCAGGTTGATCCCCGGAAGGTACACGCGGAATATCCCAGGCCCCAGATGGTCCGGCCCGAGTGGGTCAATCTGAACGGTTTGTGGGACTACGCGATTCGCCCCAGGGATGAAAGTCTACCATCCTCGTTCGACGGCCGGATTTTGGTCCCGTTTCCCGTCGAGTCGGCCCTGAGCGGAGTGATGAAACCGGTCAAGCCCGAACAGACGCTCTGGTATCACCGATCGTTTGAGCTGGGCATTCCCGAGCAAGGCAAGCGCTGGCTGCTGCATTTCGGGGCGGTCGACTGGGACGCGGCCGTAAGACTCAACGGCCGGTTGCTGGGAGAGCACCGGGGCGGGTATGACCCGTTTGATTTCGACATCACCGATGCTCTCGTTGCCGGCGGCAGGCAGGAGCTGACGATCTCGGTCTGGGACCCGACCGATCGCGGCTCGCAGCCGCGCGGCAAGCAGGTGCTCAAGCCGGGCGGTATCATGTACACCGCTAACACGGGAATCTGGCAGACTGTCTGGCTCGAGCCGGTTCCGGAAACGCATTTCAAGAGGCTCACGATCACTCCCGACGTTGACCGAGGCGAAGTTCGCCTCAGCGCCGATCTGGCTGGACCAGCAGCCGGTCGCAGGCTGTGGGCGAAAGCTCGTGACGGCGAACTGGAAGTCGGCACGTCTAGCGCCTCGGCTTCGAGCGTGCTCACGATCAAGCTTGAGAGTCCCAAGCTCTGGAGCCCCGACCGACCGTTTCTTTACGGGCTCAGCGCCGGCATCGAGGGCGGAGAAGAAGTCCAGAGCTATTTCGGCATGAGAAAGATCGGCGTTGGTAAGGACGCATCGGGCATCAACCGGCTCATGCTCAACGACCAGCCGCTCTTCCAGCTTGGGCCTCTCGACCAGGGTTGGTGGCCCGACGGCCTGTACACGGCCCCCACCGACGAGGCCCTGAAATACGATATCGAGATCACCAAGCGTCTCGGGTTCAACATGATTCGCAAGCACGTGAAGGTCGAGCCCGACCGGTGGTATTACTGGTGCGACACGATGGGCATGCTGGTCTGGCAAGACATGCCGGCCGGAGATAATCGCGACGACGTGGCCAAGAAGCAATTCGCCGTCGAACTCGAGCGGATGATCGACGCTTTGCGCAACCATCCTTCGATCGTTATGTGGGTGCCGTTCAATGAAGGCTGGGGCCAGCACGAGACGCCTCGTTATGTTGATTGGATCAAGCGTCATGACCCGACTCGCCTGGTCAACAATGCCAGCGGCTGGACCGACACGGGCACTGGCGACGTGGTCGACATGCACAATTACCCGGGTCCCGGCATGCCGCCGACCGAAAAGAACCGCGTTGCGGTGCTGGGCGAATTTGGCGGCCTGGGCCTTCCCGTGAAGGACCATCTCTGGGTCGACAAGAATAACTGGGGCTATCGCTCGTTCACCACCCGCGAGGACCTTGGCGGCGCCTATCGAGTCTTTGATCAAAAGACTGCGAGGCCTCGCTGTGCTGGGCCTGAGCGCCGCGGTCTACACGCAGACAACCGACTGCGAGGTTGAGGTTAACGGTTTGCTCACATACGACCGCGAAATTCTCAAGATTCCCGACCGTGTCGTCGAGGCACACAAAAGACTTTACGGGCCGCTTCCCTCGGTCAAGACGCTCGTTCCCTCGGCGCAGACGACACCGACGGCCTGGTCGTTCACGACCATAACTCCCCCGGCAGATTGGCGCGAACCGGGATTCGACGACAGGGCGTGGAGCAAGGGGAAAAGCGGGTTCGGCACCCGCGCAACGCCCGGTTCCATCGTCTCCACCGAGTGGAACACGCCCGACATCTGGCTGCTGCCGTGAGTTCTCGCTTGATTCGGCGAACGCAACGAATCTTCAATTGCTGATCCACCACGATGAAGACGCCGAGATCTACCTGAACGGCCACCAGGTGCAACAATTGCGCGGCTATACCACGAGCTACACGCTGGTCCCGCTCGATCGGACCGCGGCCGCTGCACTCAAGCAGGGCCGCAATGTGCTTGCCGTCCATTGCCATCAAACCGGAGGAGGGCAGTACATCGACGTGGGAGTGATCGACTTGCAGGAGACCGGCGCGGGTGCGCCGCAGTAGACGTTGCTTCGGGCCTTGCAGCGAGGGCGTGAGTCAGATGCCGAACAGGAGCCAGGACATGCGACCGCGATTCTTTTTCTTCTTGCTGGCGGCTGCCAGTTGCGCGTGGTGTGGTCCTTCTTCATCGGGTCGGGATCTTCCCGCCACGCTGACGCCCGCTCCCGCACCGGAGCCTCGAATCCAGGGACCAAGCGTCTTCGGGGCACGCCCTGGTTCTCCATTCCTGTACAGAATCGCGGCCACGGGCGAACGCCCGATGCAATATAGCGCCACCGGCCTGCCGGAAGGTCTGTCGCTCGATGCCCACACGGGCCAGATTTCCGGACGAGTCGGCGCCAGGGGAGAATTTCCAATCCAGCTCCAAGCCCGCAACGCCAGGGGTTCCTCCACCAAGAAGCTGCGCATCGTGGTTGGCGATCAGATCGCCTTGACTCCTCCCATGGGCTGGAATAGCTGGAACTGCTGGGCGGGCTCGGTGGACCAGGAAAAGGTGCTCAAATCGGCGCGAGCGATGGTTTCGACGCGACTGATCGACCACGGCTGGACATACGTGAATATTGACGACGCCTGGCAAGGCCCACGTGGGGGCCCTTTCGGCGGTCTTCAAGGAAACAACAAGTTTCCCGATATGAAAAAGCTTTGCGATGAGATTCACGCGATGGGTTTGAAGGCGGGAATCTACTCGACGCCCTGGATCACATCTTACGCCAGGTATCCCGGCGGCTCGAGCGACAACCCTGAGGGCGCCTGGTCGAAAGAACTGGCCAGCGACAAGCAGCATCGGCATGGCAAGTATTCGTTCGCCAGGAATGACGCCCGTCAATGGGCCGACTGGGGATTCGATTATCTCAAATACGACTGGTCTCCCAACGATGTGGAGCACACGTCCGAGATGAGCAAGGCCCTGCGCGAGAGTGGACGCGACATCGTCTTCAGCCTTTCCAACTCAGCCCCTTTCGATCACGCGGCCGACTGGGCGAGACTGGCGAACTGCTGGCGGACCACGGGAGACATCTGGGACCGCTGGCAGGAAAACTCAGGCGATTGGCAATACGGAGTTTCCGAGATCGGCTTCATCCAGGACCGGTGGGCGCCCTTCGCCGGCCCTGGCCACTGGAACGATCCCGATATGCTTGTCGTCGGTCACGTCGGCTGGGGACCGGCCCTGCACCTGAGCAAGCTGAGCGCCGACGAGCAGTACTCTCACTTGAGCCTCTGGTGTCTCCTCTCCGCCCCCCTTCTGATCGGCTGCGACATGGATCGCCTTGATCCGTTCACACTCGGGTTGCTTTCCAACGACGAAGTTCTCGCCATCGATCAGGATGCTCTGGGCAAGCCGGCTCTTCACGTAGGAGCCGTGGGAGCCATCGACGTCTTCGCTAAAGACCTGGAAGACGGCTCGAAGGCCCTGGGCTTCTTCAACCGTGCGTTTCAGGCTGAAACCGTAACGTACAATAAGCTCGCCCGGATCGGCCTGGCGGGCAAGCGGCGCGTCCGCGACCTCTGGCGGCAAAAAGACCTCGAAGTCGCCAGCGGTAGTGTGAAGCTCTCCGTGCCGGGTCACGGCGTCATGTTGCTGAAGTTGAGCCCGGCCCTGTGATCGATCACTCCGCCCCCACCCGCATCCTGACCCCGCCGAGCGAGGGTCGTGCCGACTCTGAGTCTTGGCATTGCATTTGCTCACTTCAAGATGAACTGCTCAGTCCGAGTGTCCAGGCAAGACCAAGGTCGATCTTGATCAGAACGTTGCCGTTGCGTAACACCTGGCACATCGTTCACCACACCACTTCCGGAGGAATGATGTCATGCTCGTCAAGGAAATCATGACCCACAATGCCGAGGTTGTCACTCCCGATGAGACGCTTGAACAGGCAGCGAAAAAGATGGGCGAGCTGAATATTGGCCCGCTGCCGGTCTGCGAAGGGAACCGGGTGGTCGGGATCCTGACCGATCGCGACATCACGGTGTCGCGCGACAGCCGCGGGGTGCGACCCTAAGACCACGCTCGTTTCGGAGGCGATGTCGCACGACGTCGTCTACTGCCACGAGGATCAGGACATCTCCGAGGCCGCCGCGATCATGAAGGAAAAACAGATCAGGCGGCTCCTGGTCATGAACGAGGCCGATCACCTGGTGGGAATCGTCTCGCTTGCCGACCTGGCAACCGTGGGCGCCAACGAGTCGCGGCCAGCCGACGTCCTTAACAAAATCTCGGAACCGGGTTGACAATCGAGTAGCCTGCAAACTCCTTTGATTCGTTGCAGCACATCACTTGTGGGAGCCCGACGCCGGGATGTCGCGTCCTCGGCACTGACCTTCTTGCGCCGTGCCAGAGCCTCAATCTCACCCTCCCAGGGGTCGTTTCTGGCCCTGTGTGCTCATCAGCCCGGAACTTCCTCTCGCATGCCGGCCGCCGTGATCTAAGCTTGATAGGAGCAGCTCTGCCTCGTCCCAGGCCAGAAGTTTGAACGAGGCGGCTACCTTGGCTCTGGGTATGACTGGCAGGATCGCGATCTCTGGAGAAAGCCATGATAGCCGTCCTGGACGAGCCAGCGACAAGAAACCGTACCTCTTCGTCGATGCGCGAATCCTATTTCAGCCTCGAGAATGACCCTGAGCTGATCGGAGCGTTCGTCGACCTGCTCTTGGACGAGCTGGCCGGCATGAACGTCGGCGACGAGACAATTCGCCTTCGGGTAGGTGTCGCACTTCAAGAAGCCCTCAGCAACGCGATTTACCATGGCAACCTGGAGGTCGGCTCGGACCTGCGGCAGTACGACGAATGTCGATTCTATGAGCTGGCAACCGAGCGCCGGTCAATCGTCCCTTACAGGCAGCGGCGCGTCCACGTCCGTGCGACGGTCGATCGACACTCGGCGACTTTCGTCATTCGCGACGAGGGACCAGGCTTCGACGTCAGCCGGCTCGATCAGTTGATCGACTCCGAGGACCTGATGCGCATCGGCGGTCGGGGCTTACTTCTCATTCGTACCTTCATGGATGAGGTAAAGTACAACTCTACGGGAAATGAGATCACGCTCGTGAAGCGCTGCGGTGGAGCGAGACGTCGGCTTTCGAGCCCCAGCTCATGAAACGCCGCAGGAAACGAGAGACGTTCGTCTGCCCCCACTGCGGTGTCGATGTCGCTATCGGTGCTGCCGCGTGCCCCGAATGCGGCTCTCATGCCGAAACCGGGTGGTCCCCGGACGCCGACGTCTGGGAGGCGGGCATACCTGCGGGATACGGCTCTGACGACGACTTCGATTATGATGAGTTCATCGAGCAAGAGCTGCCCGAGAAGAGGACGGTCAATGCGGGCCGGGAGCTGAGTCGCTGGGGCCGGCGGATCCTGGTCGCAGTGGTCTGTCTGGCGCTGCTTCGGTATTTGTGGAAATAGCCAGGTCAGCACGGTTCGCTCGAGACCTCGGCTCACACTACTGTCGCTTTGAGAGTTCTTCCGAGTGACCCATACTGTGGCGACAGGAAAGCGAATCGTGCTCACCGCCGTCGGGTCGCTGGGCGATCTGCACCCGTCCATCGCCATCGGCCTGGGACTCAAAGCGCGTGGTCACGATGTCGTGATCGCGACGGGAGAAGTGTTCCGGTCCAAGATCGCGGCGCTCGGTCTTGGCTTCCGGCCCTTGCGGCCAGACTCCGACATGCTCGACGATCCTGCGACAATGGATCATTACATGAACCTTCGTCGGGGTACCCAGCGAGTCCTGCGGGACTGGCTTCTGCCGGTGCTGCGCGAGTCTTACGAAGACACGCTGGCCGCCGCCGAAGGCGCTGATCTGCTCGTTGCGCACGCGACGACCTTCGCGACACGGTTCGTTGCTGAGAAGCGGGGCATTCCGTGGGTTTCGACCATGGTCAGTCCGGCTGGGTTCTTTTCGGTCCACGATCCACCGCTTTTGCCCGGTTACCCGGAGATTACCCAGCGCCTGCGCTTTCTCGGCCCGGCATTCTGGGGACCGTTGGGACGTTCGCTCAAATGGGCGACGCGTCACTGGGCCAAACCCTGGTATGCCTTTCGGAGAGAGCTCGGTCTTCCGGCCACGAAAGAGGCAAATCCGCTGGTGGACAGCCAGTCTCCCTTGCTCCACCTGGCGTTGTTTTCACCGCACCTTGCCGCCAAGCAGCGTGATTGGCCAGCCCAAACAGTGGTCACCGGCTTTCCCTTTTTTGACGGCGACGGGCAGGCCGGTCTGCCTCCGGACCTGGCTCGTTTTCTGGACGATGGCCCGCCACCCATCGCTTTCACGCTCGGCTCCTCGGCAGCCGCAATCGCCGGCCGCTTTTACGAGGACAGTGTCTCGGCCGCCAGCCGGCTTGGCCGCAGAGCCGTTCTCATCCTGGGGGATGATCAGATCATCCCGCCATCTCTGCCCAAGGGGATGGCGGCCTTTCCTTACGCCCCGTACTCGAAGCTTTTCCCCAGGGCCGCCGCCGTCGTCTATCCCGGCGGGATCGGCAGCACCGGCCTGGCCATGCGAGCGGGCCGCCCCATGCTGGTCGTTCCCCACGCCCACGACCAGCCCGACAACGCCGACCGCCTGACCCGCATGGGCGTCGCCCGCACCATCTACCGGCGTCGCTACACCGCTGCCCGAGCAGCGACCGCGCTTGGGCTGCTGCTCGACGATCCCGAGTACGCGAGGCGAGCCGCGGAGCTGCAAGAGCGGGTCACACAAGAGGATGGCGTGAAGGCAGCCTGCGATGCGCTGGAAGGCCTGCTCTGAACCAATCATCATGCGCACGATTGCCACGGCGACTCCCGTCTCCTCTTGGATTCAGGTGCCGGGCTACAAGCAAGTGGCGGCAGGATCATGAATAGCAGTAGCAATCGCGAATAAAATGACCGACCTCATCGGATCGGCAGGTCAATACCGAAGGTGGGACTTGAACCCACACCCTCTTGCGAGGACCGGATTTTGAGTCCGGCGCGTCTGCCATTCCGCCACTTCGGCAAGTGGAACTGTGACACTTTCAGGATGTCCCGTCGTATGTCCTCTGTCAACCCTGGTTCGCGACTTGGAGCGCGAGGTGCGCGTGGCCTAGCGGCGAAGCATCAGCATGGCCACGGCCATCACGACGGCGGCGGCGGGGAGGACCATCTTCGGGTCCCAGGGTATGCGGCGGAAAAACGGGGTGACCTGATCCCAGAACAGGTCTTTCACAGTGTCGAGATTCGCCTGCACATTGTCCAGCATGGGAGTGCGCACTGTCGATGCGACACCCATCACCTCTTTCCAGTTCGACAGGCAAATCGAGCCCCCCTCGATCGCGAGCGGCAACAGGCCGATCGCCAGGAACGCGATGAACAGGTAGAGCGGCACCTTCCTTTTCGGACGCTCCGCCTGTACATCGTGACCCAGTTGCATTGCAAGTTTACGCATCGTTCTACCATGGCTTCCGAAAAAAAGTACAGCGAATCGCCGGTTCTCACCTGCCCATGAGTTGGGTGGCGATCTGGATTCCCGCGGGGCCAACCAGGACGACGAAAACGCCCGGGAAGATGAACAGAATCAGCGGGATCATGATCTTGACGGCTGTTTTGGCCGCGCGCTCCTCGGCGTACTGGCGGCGGCGCAGTCGCATGGCGTCGGACTGAACTCTGAGCGCCGCGCCGATGCTGGCACCGAACTTCTCGGCCTGGATGATCACGGCCGCAAGCGATCGCACGTCGTCAACGCCCGTGCGCAAACCAAGATCTCGGAGCACGTCTTTGCGCGTGCGGCCCATCTGGAGCTGGAAATTGGCAATGGCGAATTCCTCGCACAAGACCGGGCACGATGTAGCCAGCTCGCTGGTCACGCGCTCATCGCGGCATCAAGTCCAAGGCCGGCCTCCACGCAGACGACCATCAGGTCAAGGGCGTCGGGAAGGCCCAGAAAAATCGACTCGGACCGCTTCTTCTTGTAGTTGTCGACCACCATGCCCGGCAAATAAAAACCAATCGCGGCGACCAGGGCCGTGTATGTCAAGGCATTTCGGGTCATGCCGTACCTGAGAGCGAGCAGGGGAAAGGCGACGCACATGCAGATCAGCATCAGAATCATCTTGATGCCGTAGAAGACGGCCACCGAGTTCTCGTTGCGAAAGCCCGCGTTCAAGAGCTTGAGGCGAACCTTGCCCAGGCCTGCCTCATCGGTCGGTCGTAACGACTGTCCCAGCTTGTTCGCGGCCCTGGTCACCTGGGCCTGAAACTTCTCTTGCCGCCCGACAACCTGCTCTTCCTTGGCCTTGCGGTCATGCTCAGGGTTCATGATCCGGCGGAGCCGCTCGTCGGCATTGGCGGGACGGTCGGCGATCGCCGAGAGGATCGCCCAGATCCCCATGGTGATCGACAGAAACACGATGAGTGGAAGGATGGTCTCGAATGAGAGATTCACGTTTTATCACACCTTGATTGCTACGATCTTGTTGATCATCCACGCCCCCAGCAATTGCAAGGCGCCGGTGATGGCAAGCATCTTCGTTCCCACTGTCGTCGTGAAAAGAGGACTGATATAGGAATAGTTGGAAAAGGACAAGAAGGCCAGCAGGCCCGGCGGCAAGGCCAGGAGCACGATTCCCGAGAGCCGCCCCTCGGCGGTCAAAGCCCGGACGTGCCCCAGCAGTTCGTACCGCTGCCGGATCAACCGGCCGATCTTGTCGAGCACTTCGGCCAGATCGCCGCCCGTGGCCCGCTGGATGATGATCGCAATGACGAAGAAGCGAACGTCCATCACCGGAATCCGGTCCGCCAGGTTTCGCAAGGAGAGCTCGATCGGTATCCCCAGGTTCTGTTCCTCGAAGACGCGGTTGAACTCATCGGCGATCGGTCCTCGCATCTCCTCGGCGACCAGGTTCAGCCCCGATGCCAGGCCGTGGCCCGCCCGCAGCGCCCGCCCGATCAGCTCGACGGCTTCCGGCATGGCGGCCAGGAACTTCTTGATCCGGTTCTTCTTCCGCTTCTGCAGCCACAGGAACGGAAGAGCCGCCAGAAAGAGCCCGCCCAGGGGGACCACGAAATAGGGCAACTGGAAGAAGAGCCCGAACACCACGCCCACTACGCCCAGTCCACCCACCAAGGCCATGAAGGTGTTGAAGGTAAGGTTGACGTCGGCTTGCTCATAAAGCAGGTTGAGGTTCTCGGGATTGGGAACGAGCTTGGCCCAGAACGACCCCGCCCCCAGGTTGATCGCCGAGGGACGCAGGAGGATACCGGAAGAGAGTTGCTCGATCGTGCGCCTGGCCTTTCCGCCCGTGAGACCTTCCAGACGATCTTCGGCGAGCTTGCTGAACGAGCCCGACATCACAAGCCCGACGCCGCCCACAACGACAATCACGCCAATACCGATCAACATTGGTAGGAGTGTTGAATCATCCATTATGATGCTCGTTCCAAGATATTGTGATAGATGAGGGAAACGGTGCTACCTCAGTCTTTCAAGAGCACTCGCTGGCGGAAGATGTCCGGCGACAGGTGATAGCCGGCGTACTCCAGGCGATCCATGAAAGTCGGGCGGATTCCAGTCGAGATAAATTCACCGAAGGCGCGGCCGTTGGGGTCAACACCGGTCTGCCGGAAGGCGAAGATCTCCTGCATGATGATCGTGTCTCCTTCCATGCCGACCACCTCGGAAATGCTGGTCACTTTGCGCGGGCCGCCTTGAAGGCGGCTGGATTGAAGGATGAGATCGATGGCCGCCGAAAACTCGGCGCGCAGGGCGCGGATGGGGAGCTCGAGGCCGGCCATGCTGATCATGGTTTCCAGCCGGCTCATGGCGTCACGTGGCGTGTTGGCGTGAACCGTGGTCATCGAGCCTTCGTGGCCGGTGTTCATAGCCTGAATCATATCCAGCGTCTCGGCTCCTCGGCACTCGCCGATGATGATCCGGTCCGGCCGCATACGGAGGGCGTTCTTGACGAGGTCGGTGGCCGTAACGGCACCCCGGCCTTCAATGTTGGCTGGCCGGGTCTCCAGCCGGACCACGTGGTCTTGCTGCAACTGGAGCTCGGCGGCGTCTTCGATAGTAATCACGCGATGGTCGGGCTGAATGAAGCTTGAAAGCGTGTTCAATAGGGTCGTCTTGCCGGACCCGGTTCCTCCCGAGATGATGATGTTCAGTCGCGCTTTCATGGCCCCTTCCATGAGCGCGAGCATTTCGGGGGTGAAGGCCTTGTACCGCAGCAGATCGTCCTTCGACAGGGGCCTCGAGCCGAACATACGAATGGTGACGACCGGCCCATCGAGCGCGAGAGGGGGAATGATTGCGTTGAAACGTGAACCGTTAGGCAACCGGGCGTCAACCATGGGCGAGGTCTCGTCAACCCGGCGTCCGACTCGCGACACGATGCGGTCTATGATCTGTAGCAAGTGATCGCTGTCGCGGAAGACGACTTCCGACTTCTGGATCCGACCCTCCTTCTCGATATAAATCTTCCTGGGCCCATTGATCATGATGTCGCCGATCTTGTCGTCCTTGAGGAGCAACTCGAGCGGTCCGAAGCCGAAGGTTTCGTCGAGAATCTCGTTGACGAGTCGCTGCCGTTCATTGCGATTGAGCAACGGGTTTTCGGTGTCGCACAGGTGCTCGACGATCCCGCGAATCTCGTTGCGCAGGGTCTTCGGGTCCATCTCGCTGACCCGATTCATATCGAGCCGATCCACGAGCTGCATGTGGATGTGCCGCTTGAGCGTCTCGTACGCCTCGACGGCAGGATCGCTTTCCTTGGTGGACTCTGATTTTCGCGTGGGAGGCGGTGGGGCGGCAGGGGGTTGGCCGGGCGGCGCCTGATTCTGGCCCGGAGTTTCGGCGTCCGGCCCGGGAGCACCGTCGGGACTGGATCCCGGGCCGCCTGTGAACGGGTTTCTCGGACCAAATGGACTTCGTCCCAATCCTCGCAACATCAGACAGAACTCCTCAGGCTGCAGCGCCGGTGCCCCTGGCCACACTGGCAGAAGCATAGCTCGTGGTGTGCTTAGGTGCGCCAGCGGGTCGCGGTTTCGTGGATCGCTCTGGGTCATGCTGGCGGACCGAGAGAGCAATCGTACCGCTGGGCCGCATCGAGAGACCGGATCGGGCGGCCTCCGACCTCACCTAAAAGAATGCCGCGAAGAGCCCCTTCCGGGGTTTCTCGGTATCGCTGGGAGAGACTGGCCGAACGCCGCGGGCGATCTCCAGGATGGCCTGGTGCGCGGCGGGACCCGGAAGCGACTTCGCTCAGCGGCACACCACGAATTCGGGCGTTTTGAAACGGCTTCACGGCGACCGGAATCTGCCACGAGATCGGCATCCGCAACGTCTCCTCGGCCTTCTTGAGGCTAATCTCGGATTCCACGGCCCCGTCACGGTTCACCACCAGTTTGACGCGCTCTGACATCCCCTCGAACTGTTTGAACAGGTTGAGTAGCCGCGCGGTGTTGCGTAGGCAAGTCAGGTCGAGGACGATGACCATGAGAATGATGTCCGCCATCTCGAAGGCGACGAAGTCGGACGACTGAAGGCCCTTGCTCGTGTCGATCACCAGGCTGGGGAAGGCAGCCTTGAGCAATCCGAGCAGGCGGCGGAGGGTCTCGGGATCGATCTTGGCGGCGTCTTCCAGCGCGACGGGGCGAGGCAGCACGTAGAGGCCCGAGCCGTGCCTCGTCATCGAGCGTTTGAGCAGGGTCAGGTCGAGGCGGTCGAAATTCTGAACCACGTTGTACACGGTGTTGTCGGGAATGATATCGAGGCAGGCGTTGACAGAGCCGAACATCAGGTCGAAGTCCAGTAGGATAGTTTCGCCTTCGCGGCTCGCGGCCAGGCTGGTAGCGAGGTTGACCGCGAGCGTGGTGCATCCCACGCCGCCGGACGCCCCGGTCACGGTGATCAATTGCGGGCCCCGCACGGCGGAAACCGGAGAATCGTCGCGAGAGCGAAAGAGCCGCATGACGATCTCGAGCAGCTCGGCCGCTTCCGTGGGAAGCGTGAGAAACTCGCGGGCCCCGGCCCGGATGACCTTGAGCATGAGCGCGCCGTCGCAACTGGTGCTCGCGGGCAGGATGACACCGTCGGGGCTGAGCTGCGACAGGCTGCCGATCAACTCCAGAGCCTGGGCAGGATTGGAGTCGAGAGTGACCAAGCACAGGTCGGGAGCGATGTCGGCGATCTTGGCGGCCACACCCTGGTAAGTCGTGAAGACTTCGGCGATCCATAGCGAGCCGACTGTCCCCAGCAACTGCTGGAGAGCTCCCCGCGATTCTTCGTTCGGATCAACCAGCACAAGTCGAATCACGTCCTTCATATCGTCTACTCGTTGCGGTTGGGAAAGGCCCGAATCGGCTTCGGCGAAGATCCCGAGCTCATCCCTGGGGGTTGGCGCTGCGTCTCGAGGATTTATCCGGTCCGGGAGCGCCGTTGGTTGTGTCGCCTGTTAGCGTTCCGGGCTCGTGCGGGGCTCGGACTCGTCGGCTTCGTCAAAAGGGCCCGAGTCGGCCAGGGCCGCGGTGGAGCGGCCAGCTCGGGACACCGGCTTCGGGGCCTGAACCAGCTCCGTGACCGACGAATCATCGACGGAGATCCTGATCAGGTTGTTCGGGCCATGGTAGATCGCCACATAGCGGCGTGCCGGTGGCTTGGGAGGCGGAGGAGGAGGCGGCGGCAGTGGTGGGGGCTCGGCGTTCTTCTTCGCCAGGGCCGACTTGACGTCCGCGAGCTCTCGTTCCAGCTTGAGCCTGTGCGCCTTGTCTTCCTCTCTTTCCTTCTCAAGCTTGATGCGGCGGAGTTTGTCGGCTTCGCTTTCCACTGGCTGACTGGGTTTCGGGCGCTCGATGATCACGTGGTCGTTGACGCCCCGCAGCGACAAGGACAACGGTCCCTTGGCACGGGCGGCCACGAGCTGGTCCACCTGCTCCGGAGTCACGGCCAGCGTGACGGTTCGCCCCTGAACGGATTTCTCCTCGGGCCGCGTGAACGTCTGGCCCGCGGCCAACACCAGCACGTTCTGAAGAATGGTCTCCCCCCGCTGGTTCTGGTTCTTTTCGTTGGTCTCGAACCGCACCACGTCAACGTGGTGGCTGGGAAGTATGAAACCGGAAACTCCCGACTGCTCGGTGACCTCGACGGCGAACGCCCGCATCCCGGCGGGAATGTTGGCCACCAGGCCAGGCGGCGAGCCTTTCGGTCCTAGCTTCTTCTCGACGACCACATCCCCCTCGAGCATCGTCGTCTTGACCCAGCGCTCCTCGACATCCTTGAACGACGAGAACGATCCCACGGGAACAGCCGACTTCACCATGCGAATCGTCTTGACCATGTCGGCCTTGAGGATTTCTTCATCCTTGAAGTCGCGCGCGGCGACTATGATGTCTTGAGTCTCGTCTTCCTTGGCGGCCGGCTTGCTCATCATCCGCCGGGTCAGGAGCATGGCCCCCAAGCCCAGGATGATCGCGAGCCCCAGCATCACCATCGATCTGCCATTCATCTCTGCCACTCACTTTCCACCCGCCGGGGGGTTGCACCGCACTTGTTGTAGGATTCTTGGTACGTGTGATTCGCCTGGAGTCCGCAGGCTCAGGAGAGCATCCCCATCAAGCCGAAGTAGAGGATCGATCCCACCGCGATCGGGATTCCGTAAGGCAGTAGCATCATCGTCTTCTTGCGTTCGCCCGCCAGTTCCGCCAGCCGAGAAGGATTTCGGATCGATACGATCTCGTGTCCGATCGTCTGGAACATGACCCAGTGTCGAATCCAGTCTCCCGATGCGACGATCATGACCATGCCGAACAGTCCTCCCACGAGCGCAGAGGACACAAAGGCGCCCAGAGTGGTCGCGGGCCCCATCCAGGCGCCCACACCCGCCATCAACTTGACGTCTCCGGAGCCCATTCCGCCGATCGAGTACAGAGGCAAGAGCGTGATGAGGCCAACTCCGGTCCCGGCCAGCGACCAGAGGAGAGCCTCCCGGCCTCCCGTCCAGCAAGCGTATGCCAGCCCCCCGAGCACAAAATGAAACGTCAACCAGTTCGGCACGCGAAGCTGCCGCCCGTCAATGATCGCGGCCTCCACCAAGATCGCCGAGACCAGCCAGACCATCCCGACAGGTAACTGCGCCATCACACACTCCTTGGCCAATCAAGAAAAAAGCACTGCGCCGCCATCGGGGACTCCAGGACCCGGACGAGGGCCGGCGCATCCACCAGAAATTTGTGTCGAATCCGCCGAACTGTCAAATGAGTATCGATGAATCTTGAAGGGATCGCACGCACCGGCTCTTGCTCGTCGTACCTGGCGCGTCAGCCCGTGAAACGAGGAAAGGGCGAAGCCGCGGGATTCTCCCGCCGCTCCACCCGCCCTGTGTGAGGAACGTGATTCGCTTGCAACCAGGCGGCCGAGGCATCGGATTCCCACGGCCGGGACCACATCAAGAGCCAGAGGCCGTGCCGAGGGAGCTGTTGACCGTCTGGAAGGTGCCGCTGATGCTCTGTCCCAGTGTGGTGATGATGGTGATGCAAGCCACCAGAATCAGGGCCAGCATGACGGCATACTCAACAGCCGTCGGGCCGTCTTCACTTACCAGGAACTTCTTGACTCTCGAAATCGCGTTCTGCATGGAAATCTCCTTTGGAAATCAAGCGTGAGAAACAGAGAAACCTTGGGCGGGGTGCTATGACTGATCGCTAGTCGAGCTGGTGATTACGAACGGAAACTTCCAACTTCAGGGTCCGACTCACTCTTCACCGTCGTTCACACCAACCTCACTCCAAACCTAGGTCACAGCGCAAAGCCATGTCAAAGTTCAGCAGGCATGGCGAACGTTGGTGTTGCGTCAAGGCGACAGAAGCACGGGCCCGTTACTCCCGCAGACCATGTGAAAATGCATATCAATCGCGATTCCTGGCTGGTTCGATCGACATGCGCCGTGTCTTGAGAGACTGAGCAACCGTGTCTCGTTTGGGCAGCGCAGGTCTCTCTCGTGCTCGACTTGCGCGGCCGGGGCGGCCGGGGTAGCCATCGCCGTGGCGCTCAAACTTCGAGACGTCCCGCGCACGTCGCTGAACCTTGACCTATGCTTGGCTTGCAACCGCCACGCAGGCAAAACGACCACACGCGCGAATGTCCCTACCCGTGCCGGCACTCGAAGCAAGTTTCCCGTCCTACAACCACTGGATGCACCATGCGCAAGTGGGTTCAATCGGCTTACGACGACCTCATCAGATCGCGTAATCGCGCGGGGCTCTGGGGCTATCGGAGCGACCTGAGTTCGAGCGTCGAAGCAACTTCCCTGGCTTGCCTGGGATTGCTCTGCTGCGGGGATGCACAGCCTGCTGAGGAGATTGCTAGCGCGGTCAAGCGCGGTGCGGAGTGGCTGGCCACGATGCAAAACGCTGATGGCTCGCTGTGTGTTTGCGCAACTCTGCCCCAGCCCGGATGGGCCACGCCGTACGCGATCTTGCTCTGGAGTGCTCTTGATACTCTGGCCCCGCAGCGGCAGCGAGCCGCCGCCTGGCTGCTTGCTCAGAAGGGATTGTGCCCGCCCGTCTCCGAAATCGCTCGATGGCCTGTTGGCCACGACCCGATGCTTGTCGGGTGGCCTTGGATCGAGAAGACACACTCCTGGCTCGAGCCCACGGCGATTGCGGTACTGGCCTTGAACCGGCTGGCGCTGGACAATCATGCTCGCGTTGACGAGGGGATGCTCATCATCATCGACAGGGCCCTTGCTCATGGCGGTTGGAACCCCGGCGGCAAGGCTGTCTTTGGACGAGAGCTGCGACCCCAGCCTGCGCCGACCGGCGTCGCCATGCTGGCCTTGGCCACCCGCGGCCAAGGGGCGGCCGAGAGAGGTGGATCAGGCTATCAGCTATCTTCGTAACGCGTTGCCAAGCGTTAGGGCCCCGATCTCGCTGGGCTGGGGCGTGCTCGGCCTCCGTGCCTGGGATGCCGCGCCGCTTGAGGCCCAGGATTGGTTGAGCCGGTCGCGTGCCATGATCGCTGGGCGCCGCGACTCGGCTGTCGGGCTCGGGCTGCTGCTTCTGGCTGGCGGAGAACGAGCCCTGGAGTTTTTCGGCTCCCAGGCCACGAAGCAGATCACGGGGTCCGCCGGAGAGACAAGTTCGGATCGTCCGCAGAACCCACAGGCTGGTGCTCGCCCGCGTGAAGTCAACGATCACTTCAGGGATTACCAAGCATGAAACGTCGATCTTTCCTCACAGCCGCCGGCGCGGCCGTCGCGGCCGGGATGGCTCTCAAGTCGGCTCGCGATCATGACGAAGCGTCGCTTCGGGCCGATGTGTTCATTGCCCGCGCCGGGTCTTATACCGACGATCTCGAGTCGATCATCCGTCGAGGTCTTGGCGAGCTGGGCCTGGGCCCGGCGAGCGTCAAGGGAAAGTCTGTTCTGCTCAAGCCGAACCTCGTCGAGCCCACACGCTCCGTTCCTCATATCAACACACATCCCCGTGTCGTCATCGCGGCCGCCGAAGTTTTTCGCCGCTGGCAGGCTCGCGAGGTCCTGGTTGCCGAGGGCCAGGGCCATTGCAGAGATTCCTTGTATGTACTCGATGAATCGGGCCTGGGAGACGCAGTCGCCGATTCAAATCTAGAATTTATCGATCTTAATCATGACGACACTTTTACCATGGATAACGCCCTGGGTTGCACGAAACTACGGAAGCTGGTCCTTCCTGTAACACTTCGCAGGGCCGACCTGATCGTCTCATTGCCCAAGATGAAGACTCACCACTGGGCGGGAGTGACGCTGGCGATGAAGAACTTCTTCGGCGTGATGCCGGGAGTCTATTACGGCTGGCCCAAGAACGTGCTCCACCATGTGGGCATACCTGAGTCGATTCTTGATATCTGCGCCGCGGTTCGCCCGCACCTGGCCATCGTCAACGGCATCATCGGCATGGAGGGAGACGGCCCGATCATGGGCACACCCAAGGCGGCTGGAGTGCTCGTGATGGGCACCAACTTGCCCGCCGTTGACGCCACCTGCACCCGGATCATGGGCCTTGATCCATGGAGAATTGCTTACCTGGCAGGCGCATCCGGACGCCTGGGGCCGATTGCCGAGCCGCACATCGCGCAGCGAGGAGAGAGCTCGGCTCGGTGATCCAGCCGTTCCAGCTTCTCGATGATCCCAGCATGAAACTGTTCCGTTCTGGCTCGCGGACTGAGACTCGAATCTGCCGGTCCGGTCGCTCGACCTGGACACCATTGAAAGTTCGTTTCCCGGCGGTTGCTCAGGTCCTTGGGCACTTCCTGTCTTGCCGCTGGAACCCACCCGTCGTAGGCTGGTTTCTTGATCCCCCGGGTATGCGCCAGGCGGCCGATTGCATCAGATTGAGATTTATTCCATGGATAAGTTTTGGAAACGAGCGGGAACGAGTGTTCTGGTTGGCCTATTGCTCGGTGCTGCCGAGCTGGAACGGGACCAGCCGGGTGCAAGCAGAACCGCCTGGAGAACCAGGGAAACTCGCCGAGTATTTCGGGTTCCAGCCGATCGAGATCTACAAGCTCGAGCGACGGATCGCCAACCTGCAGATCAAGGACCTTGACGGTGACAAGATCGGCGACATCATCGTCGGCAACAATGCCCGGTCGCGGATCGACTTGCTTCTCTCGTCCAAGAAGCCGGCCGAGGAGGCCGAAGGACAGCCGTTTCGCAAGGAAGCCAACCACCTTGATTTCGATCGGCGGATGCGCCTGGTGAGCGTGCCGGTGAACAAGGAAGTGGTCAGTGTTGACACGGGCGACTTTAATGGCGACGGCAAACCCGACCTGGTCTACTACGGCACGCCGGCGGAGGTGGAGATCCTCTTCAACGAGGGAGCCGGCCGGTTCGGAAACGCTCGCAAGATCAGCACCGGCGATGCTGTGGCGGCGGCCGGCGCCCTTGCCGTGGGGGACATCGACCAGGACGGCCGGGACGATATCGTGCTGCTGGCCGAGAACGACCTGATCTTCGTTTACCAGACTGCGCCGGAGTGCTCGGTGAACCCGAGCGCGTGCCTCATACCGCAAGTAATCCCCATATGCTCAAGCTTGTCGATATGGATGGCGACAAGGCCCTCGACCTCGTGATCTTCGACGGCGGAACAGACCACCCCATTCACGTGCGATTCGCGTCCGACGAGAAAAAACTTGGCCCCGAACAGAGGTTCCAGGTTGAGAGCCCGCGGGCCATCGCGTTCTGCCAGATCGACGGCAAGAAGGGCTCGGAGATCCTCACCGTCGAAGGCCAGTCCGGCCGGGGCAAGGTGCTCACGCTCGACGACTCGGCAACCGACGAGTCGAACAAGTGGGGCCGCCTGGTATTCTTCGGCCTTCCCCAGGCCGGCGACCGGGGCAGGGGACTTGCCGTCGGCGATATGGACGGCGACAAGCGAAAGGACGTCGTTGTCACCGACCCCACGGGTGCCCAGATCTTACTGTATCGCCAGAGCGGCCGATCGGGATTGAACGCAGGACAATCCTTTCCCGGACTCCTGGGCGGCCGCACCATACGTCTGGCCGACCTCGATCAGAATGGCAAGGACGAACTCTACGTCCTCTCGGAACAAGAAAAACAGATCGGCCGCGCCGCACTCGAAAATGGCCGGATTAGTTTCCCGGCGCCGCTGCCGATCAGCGGTGAGCCGGTGGCGATGGATCTGGCCGACCTTGACGGCGACAAGAGGCCCGAAGTCGTGTACATCGCCAGAAACAGGTCTTCCGGCGGCGAGACGTTCGAGCTCCGCGCGGTCAAGCGCGATACCGCCGGAGTCTTTCACGCATTCTCGTGGGGCAAGAGTCCATCGGCCGCGGTCACGGGGCTTTCCAGTGTTCCCACGGCGCTCCATGCTGTCGACGTCAATCGAGACGGTCTTATAGATCTACTGGTCTACACTGGTTACGGCTCACCGATCTTGCTACTAGGCCAAAGGGCAGAGCCTCCCAAAACGTTCACCGGCGGCCTGGGCCCGATCGCGGCGGCCACTGCCGCGGGCTTGTCCCTGATGGATTTGAACGGTCCCGCCCTGATGGTGGCCCAGACCACGTTCGCCCGGCGCATCCTGCTCGACGACCAGGGACGCTGGGAGATCAAGGACCAGTACAATTCCGGTCGCAACTCAGCGATCATCCAGGGTGCCGCGGCACTCGATGTCGACGGTGACGGCAAGAAAGACGTCGTCCTGCTCGACCGGACCAGCAAGTCGCTCTTATTCCTGACGCAGAAAGACGGCGTCTATCGCCCTGGTGGCAGCCTGTCCATCGGCACGCTGGCCTTCGAGGGACTGCATGTCGCCGACCTCGACGGCGATGGCCGCGACGACCTCTTGATCGCCGGCTCAGACCGCTTCGGAGTTCTGCAAACCGGCCGCAAGGGCCTTCGACTCAAGACGATCGCCATGTACGAGTCGAAGCGCACCGAGGCCCGCCTGGGCGACGTGGCCGCCGCCGACCTGAACGCCGACGGCGTGCCCGACGTCGTCTACTCAGACATTGCTGAACAATCACTCGAGATTGCGACTTATACAGGCGACGAAAACTTGCTGCACGCCATCACCTTCAAGGTCTTCGAGCGAAAGCTCTATCGCGGCGGACCCGACCAGATCGAGCCCCGCGACATGGCCATAGGCGACGTGGACGGCGACGGCCGCGCCGATCTCGTGCTACTCGCTCACGACCGAGTGCTCGTACTGAGGCAAGATGCTGGCACACGGGAAAAGAAGGCCACCCGAACAGTAATCCCGCAAGCAGCCTCGGCTCGTCCATAATACCGCCATCGTCCCACGCGAACCCTAACCGCGAGATGGGTTATCCACGGGAGTGCCAATATGTCGTCACCCTTCCCGGGAATGGATCCTTACCTCGAAAGTCCGGACTGGTTTCCGGATCTGCATGGCAGGTTTGATCTTCTCCTCAAAGCAGCGCTTCAGGATCGACTTCCTGAATCCTATTATGCCCAATCCAGCCAGAGAGTTTGGCTGGAATACACACGGCGGTATGTGGAACCGGACGTAGAGGTCGTCAAGAGAACGCGAAGGGCTCGACGGGAGGATCGTGGGGGAATTGCCGTCGCGGAGCGTCGGCGTGCCGATCCCCTCGTTCTCACCGTGGAGACGACCGAGCACGGGCCGTTCAAAGAGTCGTTTCTCGAGATCAGGCGGCGGAAGGGCAAAGAAATCCAACTGGTGACGTCCATCGAAGTGCTCAGCCCCGCCAACAAGACGCCCGGCAACCCCGGCCGCGACAAGTATCTGGAAAAACAACGCGAGGTTCTCGACAGCCCGATTCACCTGGTCGAGATCGACCTGCTGCGCGGTGGTACGCACACCTCGGCGGTGCCGCGAGAGCTCGTTCGATCGAAGGCCGGTCCATTCGACTACCACGTGTCGATTCATCGTTTCGACCGGCCCCAGGAATTCGTGTTCTATCCGATTCGACTCGAGCAGGTTCTTCCCTCAATCTCCATACCGCTGCTTCCCGGCGACGCGGATGTGACGGTTGACCTTCAGGATGCGTTCGACAAGGCCTACGCCGCTGGACCGTATCGTCGTGAAATCGAGTACGGCAAAGACCGGATCGCCCCGGCGCTCAAGCCCGAGCAGGCCAAGTGGGTCTTGGCCCAGACCAAGAAGAAGCACTCGGGCTCTTGAGATTCTCCCGTCAGTCAGCGGGCGGCAAACATGACCAGCCCGACGATCAGAAGTAAAGGCACGACGATCACGATCACGACAAGCAAGATGGATCCCAGCGCACGCCAGGCCGAAAACTCATGGACCTCGCCCAGGCACTTGAGCATGGTGACGAAACACCAGATTCCGAGGAGAATCTCGATCAGTCCTGTGGCCATGAGGGCGAGCCCGAGGACCGGATT
This sequence comes from uncultured Planctomycetaceae bacterium, assembly GCA_963813575.1. Taxonomy (GTDB): domain Bacteria; phylum Planctomycetota; class Planctomycetia; order Isosphaerales; family Isosphaeraceae; genus Aquisphaera. The sequence continues at coordinate 326,232 of CAWFAF010000009.1, read as the reverse complement.
TGCCGTCAGGGTCGGCGTTTCGGAGGTGAACATCTCGCGGCCAACAAGACCAAGCTGAACGAGCCAGATGGGGATCGAGCCGAGCAGTGGTACTTGCCCCCAGGCCAAGGCCGCCCTGACCTTTTCCGACTCCGCACGACCGCCCAGCAGCCTGCCCGACCAGCCCAGCAGGGCTCCGCCAATGTACAGGCCGACGACTCCGGAAATCGGACCGAGTGTAATGGCCGTCACGAGAATGCCAGCCAGCGGCAGCTTGTCGCCCGCGTTACGCTGCGCGGCTCGATCAAGTGCCTGGACGACGCCTGCCGCCATCGCCAGCGGTATCACGCGATAGGTTGGGTCTATATCGACGATCGCCCGTATCGTGGCCCTCGGCTTGGTCCAGATCGTCAAGAACGGGTTCTCGATGGCGACGTCGATTGGCTGGGTCTTGGTGGGCTCGACGTCGTCGCGGTCGAGACCTGCCGCCGGAGGTGAATAGGGATTCAGCTCGTCTTGCGGATCAAAGGTCGCCATGGATTGGCCCATTTCGTCGTGAGTGAGAGGTGATGTCGCATTCGCCGCGAATTGAAGCGGCGATATTATAACCTCGCGCGACTGCTGACGTTAGCCATTACCAAGCCATGGGATACGAAGAAGTAAGGCCCCACTCGTCGACCGCGCTGCCGCCGGGCGTAGCCGATCTGAGAGTTGACGATCTTGAATTGTTCCATGGGCGCAAGTCTGTCTGCATCACGGCACGGCGTGCGGGATCTATTCGACCATTAGCGCTAAAGTCAGTGTTCCGCCGGTGCCGATGATCAGAATGATACGGGTTTTCACGACTGTAAGGATCGCGAGGAAAACTGCGATGAACGCGAAGCCGGAGTCGACGCCATCGCTTTCCCTGTCGGCTTGACGCTGTCGCAATTCGCGCTCGGAACCCGGCTTGGTCCTGAGGAAGGAACTCACGGATGGCACGCAGTGCTTACAACTCGCCACGGATGGGATATCTCGTCGCCACGGCCATGCTTGTGCTGGCGTTTCTATTCCCGGTCGGGCTGATGGTTTTCAACCCGACTCTCATGTTCGAGAGAGGCTGGGAACAGTACGTCGGCACGGCGATTTACCTCTGGGCCGTTCTCACACTCGGACGCGGAGCTCGTGCGGCTCTGGCGGAACGAGAAGGCGTTCCACGACGCCCCCAAGCTGCTGCACTACATCGGCAGCATGCTCAAGCGGGGAGACGCGACGGAAGAGGGCAATTCGGCCCTGGCCTCGGCGATCACCAGCGACGGCCGGATCTTGCCTGTCCGTGTGCGTCAGCTCGTGGGTCATGTTCGCGAAACGCACGCGCCGACGTCCAGCCAGCTCATGGAAGTCAACCGGGAAGCATCGGGGCTTGACCAGGAGCACATGGCCGGCAGGTTCACGCTCACCCGCTACATCCTTTATCTTCTGCCTGTCATCGGCTTCATCGGCACGGTCGAGGGGATCTCGAAAGCCCTGATGAAGATCAGCGAGGTCTTGCCGCTGGTCAAGGACCTGGATGCCTTTCTGAGCAACCTGACCGGCGTGACCTCGGCCTTGCAGATCGCATTTGACAGCACGCTGCTGGCGCTCTTTCTGAGCGCCGCTCTCATGTTCGTCCAGACGCTCATCCATCGGACGTCCGAGGAGCTGCTGGCCCGAGTCGATCGCTGGGTGGTCGAGCATGTGCTGCCGGGAGTGGGAACCAAAGATCCGTTCGTCGACCGGCTGGACGAGGTGATCGGCCCGCACCTGGAAAAGTTGCGAACCGAACTGGCGACGATCATGGCACCCGCGGCCCGGTCGCTGGGTGCGGAGGCCGAGAAGATCAGCCAGAGCCTTAAGGGACCGATCGAGCAATTGGCCGCGTCGGTGGATCTGCTTCCCTCATCAATGGTTTCCTTTCAGCAAGGAGCTGCCGCGATCGGACGGCTGGGCCAGGATCTGGACATTCTTGAAACGGCCGGCGAGGCCATGAAACGGGGGGCTGCCACGCTTTCCAGGATTGAAACGGCCTTGACCGATTCGGCCTCGCCCGATCCCCAGCTCGAAGAGATCAAACGCGGGCTCGACCGGGCCACTCTGGCCATCGAAAGCCTGGCCAGCTCATGGGCGTCGGCCTACGAGAAATCGAGCCGGTCCACCCAAGAGCAGCTCGCCAAGACGATGAGCAATCTCAAGGACGCGCTGGAGCTGATCAACGTGAGCATCGAGCAGGGCAACTCGCTCTATCGCAACATCGTCAAGAAGATGTTCGATGAACGAGCCGGTGGCTCGTCGTCGCGTTCCGATTCGGTCCGGGCGGCCTGACCTGCGCAAATCAGCGGCAAGAAGATCGAAAGACGCAGAGAAAGCGGAGATCTCGCGATGCGACGCAATCGAAGGGGTGGCGGATCGGGCCAGCACTTCGGCGGTTCGGGGGAAGATTCGTTCGTCGCCGTGGTGGTCACCAAGCTCACAGGCGCGCTCCTGTTCATCTTGCTTCTGACCATGGTGATCATGGCGCTCTTACCCAAGGCCGCGGATCTGGCGCCTGCGGGAAAAGACGCCCACGCGGGTGCCGAGGAGCCGCCGGCGCCACTTGCGATTCTGACGCCCGAAACGCTTCCCGAGGCGATCGCCGGCCGGCCCTATTCGCTGGCCCTGGCAGCCACGGGAGGACGTGGACCACTTCGCTGGACGCTCGATGGCCACTTGCCCGAGGGGCTGAGCTTTGACTCCACCACGGGTGTGCTCGGCGGTACGCCCACGAGGGGGACCGCTCAGCCGCTGAGACTGGCCCTGCGGGTCAGCGACGGGTCTGCCATCGCCACCCGGCCGGCCCGCTTGCTTGTCTACCAGAGTGACATTCCGCTCACAACCCCCGCGTGGTGGAAACCCGCTCTCCCGCCAGTTCCCTGGAAAACCTGGCTCGATCAAGGCGTGGGGTTCCTTGTCCTCTGGCTGGTTCACCTGGTGGGCATGAGCGCGCTGGCCAACCTCGAGAGAGTCGCGGGGCAGCCCTCGATCGAGCTCGGCGCCGTCGGGGCGGGTTCACTGGTTGTTCACCGGCGCTTTCGGGACTTACCGCATCCTCCTTCGTCTCAGCACTTTATCAGCAATGCTGGCTCTCGGCGCGTGGCTCTGGACCGCGCATTGAGCCAAGAATCGGGCTTCCACCCCCTCACCTTGGTTTGTACCTCTTGGGAAACACCTTTCAAACCTTTTCCAAGAAGTCTGGCCAGTACTGGGGTGAAAAACGCTAAGATGGTGGAAGCGTGAGACAAACGCCAAGTGGACTGGGCTCGACCACGTGAGCTCATGTCCTTTGGCCACCGTACCGAGGAGCAACGCGATGTCTCGCATCCGAGTCACTCTTGTCATGGCGGGGCTGGTTGTTGCGTTCGCAACTCTGGCTCTCACATCGAGCGCTCAGCAACAACCCGGCGGTCGCGGCGGCGGCGGCGGTGGTGGTGGGCGCGGTCAACGCGGCGGCGGTCCCGGCGGCGGAGGCTTCGGTGGGCCCGGGTTCGGCGGCCCAGGTGGAAACCTGGTGATGCTGGCCAATAACGAGGCCGTCCAGAAAGAGCTCAAGCTGACCGACCGCCAGAAAGCGCTCGTCAAGAAAGTCGCCGACGATTCGAACACGAAGCGGCGCGATGTCTTCGGTGAATTGCGCAAGCAGACCGACGCCGCCAAGGCTCAGGCGATCCAGCAGGCCCAGGCTCAAGCGGCCGCGGGACAGCAAGTCGATCCCTCGCTCGATGCACGAGGAGCCGGGGTTGGCAACCCCCTGGTCTCTGCCCTGAATCAGCGCGGTGGCCCACCGCAAATTTACGGCGGACAGATGCTCAACAACAACAATCCAGCGGCCCAGCAGCAGGCGCTGCGAGCCCAGGCCCGGCGCAAGCCGGCGCCGTGCAACAGCAAGGCCGGATGATGATGACGGCGGCCATGAACGAGCTCCAGCAGATGTCCGAACGCGACCTGGGCAGAGTCCTTGACAAGAACCAGGTCAAGCGGCTGAAGGAGATCCAGCTTCAGATGGAGGGCGCCTTCGCCGTCCTTCGCCCTGACGTCGCCGAAAGACTCGAGCTCGGCGAGGAGCAAGTCGCCCAGATCCAGGAGATCCGCAACGAAAGTAATCAGGCGCGTCGTCAGATGATGGCCGCCAATCGTCAGATGTTCGCGGGTCTGCGGAAAAACCAAAATGGCGGCAACCCGCCTGATCCCAACGCAGCAGTTGACCAGGCTGCAGACGAGAACGGCCAGGGTGCCAACGGTCAAGGCAACGCCCAGGGTGGCAATGGTCAGGGAGGTAATCGGCGTGGTCGAAACGGTCGGGGTGGGAACAATGCCGCGGCCGGGCAGGCGCAAGGCCCCGGTGGAGGCTTCGGCCCTGGTGGAGGCTTTGGCGCTGGTGGCCCGGGAGGCCCTGGCGGCCGGGGCGGGGGCCGGGGCGGATTCGATCCCGAGGCCATGAGAAAGTTCATGGAGCAGCCGGAAGTCAAAGCCAAGATGGACGAGTTGCGAAAAGCCCAGGAACAACAGCGAGAGCGAGACTACTCGATGGTCTTCAAGGCCCTCGACCGCAGACAGGGTTCTCTGTTCAGGAAGATGCTCGGCAAGAAGTTCGATACCGAACTGGTGATGGCGGGCATGTTCCGCGGTCCCGGTCAACGCAATAATCAGGGTGCTGCCGCCACGCCGAAAAACGACGCGGCCAAAGCCGATACTGCGAAACCGGCAGAGCAGCCCAAGACAGGTTCGACCTCGTCTTCAACGTCAAAGCCGGCCACGCCCAAACGGCAAAGCCTGCGCGAGCGTCGAGGTCTGGGCGCACAACAACCATCCAGCAGCACGCCGAACTGAGCGCTCGCAAGCCTCAATCGATCTTCCCCGTTTGCCGCGTTCATCGTATAACAACGAGCCAGTACCACGCCGCTTGTCCCATGACCAGCGGCGTGACTGTTTTCTGTCTCTGCCGCAGGATCCAGGCAGAGATCTGGCCAATTGGCTCAAGCGGCCGACCGGAGGGAACCGGGTCATGCGTCAAGGTCAAGGACCGACGATCCTTACAATCATGTATTGCCTGATCGGCCTCCACAGTGCTGGCCAAAGCATGGCCACGGCCGCTGAGTGGTCACTACCGGACACACGCCTTGGCATCCGCACGGCTCCCTTGCTCTTGCTCTCCCGCCCAGATGTCCAGGTCGACCTCCGTCTCGAACCCGTTCAGATCTCGGGAATTCATGACACCATCAATGAACTGACAAGGCGCGCCCTTGCCCTGCGCGGCAAGACAGGCCCTGCGGTCATGACCGAGCGGCGGGCGATCGACGAAGCCCAGGCTGAATGGCTAGCCAGGAATCTGTCGGGAAATCAACTGGCGCGGCTCAGGCAGATCGAGCTCCAGTGGGAAGGGGCCAGGGCCATGCTCAGCCGGCCTACAGTTGCCGAGTACCTCAAACTCACACCCGACCAGCGACAGGCGCTCGTCCGGTCCATCACCCAGGCAAACCTCCAGCGCGGTCGTGGCGCATCGGCCGCTCAGGACGCGCAGGCCGTCAACGACGCCGTTCGCTCAGTTCTCTCAAAGATCCAGCAAGAGCTCTGGGCCAACCTGCTGGGAGCTCCATGCCGCTTCGCCATGTCAAGCGACGCTCCCCGCACACGCGACGCAGCCGCTCAGCAAGCCGGTCCCGCTCAAGACAAGCGCTAGCTTCGAGCGCCGGTCCAGAAATCGCTGCTTCCGCGTCGGGCGCAGTGAGTGGATTTTGAGCCGCTAAGCGTAGTCTGGCAGTTTCAAGTGATCGATCAGGTCTCGGCCTACGGCAAGTCGTGCGATCATCGGTATTCGGAACGCGTTCATGATCTGATTTCGTAGGAATAATCCCCACTTCGTTCTGGGCACGAACGACGAGGCGAAGCGCTCTGCGCCTTTTTGCTTGATGGCGATGAAAGGCCGCAAGAGCCTTTCATAGTTGCGAAACGCCTCGTCGTGTCGGCCGCGCGCTCTGGCAAGCTCGCCAGCCAGAACATAGGCCGACGTCATTGCCAGCGCCGAGCCCTGGCCAGCCAACAGTGAAACACAAAACGCGGCATCGCCGACCAGTGCGACACTTCCGCGCGACCACGAGTCCATTCTGATCTGGCTGACGCGATCGAAATAAAGATCACCAGCACGGTCGAGCTCCGTGAGGATCCTGGAACATTCCCACCCCCCGTCCTTGAACCGCTCCCGTATGATCGTCTTTTGTGCCGCGGTGTCGTGCGGATCAGATGGCGGGTCGAAGTTGCCGACGAAAATGAAAAGAAACATCGTGCGGTCGTCGTGCATGGCGAAACGACCAATCTGCTGGCCCGGTTGGCCGAAAACCACGTAGACGTCTTCGTCTCGCGGTCGATAGCCTGGGACCTCGAACGCGGCGACCGTGTAGCCAAGATGCTTTTCGAACCGATCTTCAGGCCCGAAAACCAGCTTGCGAACGTTTGAATGCAGGCCATCCGCACCGACCACCAGGTCGAAGCTCCGTTCGCCGGCATGTCCGAACGTCACCCGCATACGGTCGCCTTCTTCTTGCAGGCCGGCAATCTCGTCGCCAAAGATCACCTCAGTGGAGGTCTCTATCTTGCTGAAGAGCAATCTGGAGAGATCGCTCCGCGCGATGGTGACAAAGCGTCCGCCGGTCAGCTCATCGAACACGCTTGTGCCGAAGCCTGCCACGCGCTCTCCACGATCGTTCACCATCCGCAGCTCGCGCATGTGATAGCCGACGCGATTGATGTCAGCGAGCAACCCCATTCGCTCCGCGATGTCGTAGCCAAGGCCCCAGAAGTCAACGGCATAGCCGCCTGTGCGCAAGGCAGGCGCGCGTTCCACTAGGGTGGGCGAGAAGCCATAACGCTGCAACCAGTAAGCAAGCGTCGGGCCGCCGATGCCGATGCCAGAGATCAGCACAGATTTCCCGGTCATGCTCGAACTCCAACGATCAAAACTCGTCTCTCTCCCGCGCCGGCGTGGCGTCCGAATCGGAACGCAGTTCCTCGATCCTGGTGGCCTCGGCTCCGACATGGCGGAACCGAAAATCGCAGTACGCCGCGCCTTCCATGAGCGTTTGCGTTCGCGTGAGCTGGATCTCGGGGTTGAACCCTTCGGAGAGAGCGAAGTCGCGCTGGCAGGAAAGGCTTGACCCAAGGTCGGCCAGGCCCAGAGACCGGTACATCTCGGCATACCGGCAACGAACGACGTTGAAAGACAGGCGCTGGGGTGTTTTTTCGAGCATCTCGATCTCGAGCGCGTCATTCTCGCACCAGCGGCCGAGCGTTCCAGCGAACGACTCCAGACCTTCGTCGCCAATGCTGCGCGCCAGCTCAGCACCCGCCTGCCGCGCCAGCTCGACGATGACCTGGCGAACGATCTTCAGAGTGCGCGGCTCGCCCAGCTCTCGGGCAAAAGCCCGGATCAAGGGGCCGACGATCCTGCCCTCGATCTCGCGCTGCTCGAGTAACGGCAACCTTGGCTTTTCGTCGGCCATCGGTCTCTGGCTCCGTCTCGGGTTCATTCAAGGGTGTTGGTTACTGGGCAAGGGGTCATAGGGTATTGTAGCAGGAAGCAAGAAGGCCGAGCGCTGCAATGAAGGAAGCAATCTCTTTGATTCGAGTCCTGATCTGGACGGGTTTGATCGCTCTGACGGCCGCGATCTGGACTCGTCCTTCTCGTCCTTCGTCAACGAAGGACCGCATCGCACGACTCTCGGATCCGTTAGTGATCAGGAATCGCGTCTACCAGACCGACGGCGCGAGTTCCGTGCGGCTGGATGTTTACGTTCCGCGCCCGATCTTTCGACCGGTCGGTGGACACGCTCCATTCCCCGCGGTACTCGCCATTCACGGCGGAAGCTGGGTTGGCGGGTCGAAGTCGTTATACGGTCCTCAGCTTCGAACGGTTGGCCAAGGCGGGATATGTCGTCTTCGCGGCCGATTACCGACTCGCCCGGCCCGGTGCTCCGAGCTGGCCACAGGCGCTCGACGACCTGCGCGCCGCGGTTCGGTGGATTCGCGTCCATGCGGACGAATTCCACGTCGATCCAGGCAGGATCGTCGCCCTCGGCTCATCGGCCGGCGGAAGCCTTGCCTTGCTGCTGGGAAGCCTTCCCGCCACGTCCGATCCGGGCGAGGTTTCCAGTCAGGTTCAGGCGGTTGTCAGCTTTTATGCACCATCGGACCTCGTAACACTCGTGGCCAGCCGGAAGCTCAGACACGAGCCCGCCTTGCTCTTCACGGGAATCGATGACGAACATCTGCAGGCGATACCCTACCACGTTTCGCCCATCAACCACGTGGGCCGAGATCATCCTCCTACGTTGCTGATCCACGGTACGGAAGATCGATGGGTACCCCTCGAACAGTCGCTCAGATTGAACCAAGCACTCGACGAGGCCCGTATCAGCCATCGCCTGCTGGTTGTGCCGGGAGCCCGGCATGGGTTTCGAACTCACGGTAGAGTTTCCCCAAAAGCGCAATCTGTTACCCGAAATTCTTGCGTTCCTGAAAAGCGTGTGGCAAGTTGACTCACGGTAGGAACACGAATCGGCCGCGATGGCGTGGCCGTCTGCTTCGGAGCACGTTCCTGATTTGCGCTGATAGCGGCCGTAAACGTTGCGGCGAATCATCCCTTGCTGCCTGGCCGAACAACTTGAATCTCACCATGCAGACACTATCTTGCTGGCTCAGAGTTCTCCGACCGAGTGCACGATTCAGCCGGTCAAGTTGTGATAGGCGGTTTCTTCGCTACCTCCCCGAGACGCGGAATTGCCTCGAGAAGCGAGTTCTGCTGTCGAGTTCGGTCACGGCGTTTTCTGGACATGAGAGCCACGTGCCGGTGCAGGCTGCGCACGCTTGCTCCGATCGCGGCCACCAGCCGCGTGGCGGAATTGCGAAACCGTTCGACCGCCGCGTCGAGACTTCCAACGGACTCGGTCCTGTACCCGAACATTCCGTACACGAGCCCGGGCGGACGGCTTGAACGGCTGAACCTTTATGTTCCGACGGGGCCTGCGCCCGCGGGCGGGTGGCCGGTGATCGTGGCAATCCACGGCGGCGGCTGGCGACGATTTAACAAGGACGAGTATGGTCCCCGGATCGCGTCGGCATTCGTATCTCACGGCTATGTGGTTGTCGCTCCGAATTACCGCCTCTCCTCGCCCGGCATTGCCTCGTGGCCGCTCAACTTTGAGGAACTTCAGTCGGCAGTCCGGTGGGTCAGTACCCACGCCAGCCAGTTTGGCATCAACAGCAGTCGAGTTGTGGCCATGGGAGAATCGGCCGGGGCAAACCTGGCGAACCTGCTGGGCACCCAGAGCAGCGACGGTACGAGGGCCGCATCGGTAGACTCCGCCTCGGTGGAAGCTGTCGTGAGTTTTTCCAGCCCGACCGACCTGGCCTCCCTCTATGCGGAAAGCCCCCAGGCGGGCAAAGCCGTGGCGCAGTTCCTGGGCGGCCCTCCCGCGGCGGTTCCCGGCAACTACGCGGCTGCATCTCCGGTTGACCAGGTTAGCCCAAACTCCGCGCCTACCTTCTTGATCCATGGGGGAAGCGATCCGCTGGTACCCGTCAGTCAATCCATCGAGCTGGCTCGGGCGCTCACTGCGGCGGGGGTGCACAATGACCTTGTCATCCTTCCCGGTAGCGGGCACGATCTGAATTTCCCGGTAGCAACTCCCAGGAATTTGATCGCGCAGATCCTTGAATTCCTGGCCGCAACCTGGAAGGATGGAAAGAGTCAATCCCAAACCATTAATACTCATTGAGATTGCGTGCTTGTCGAGACGCTCGCACGGGGCGCGTCCGACTTTCGTCGTTTGATGGAGGCGGCGAGGTGTTGACCGAACTTCATGTGGGAGGGTTGATTACCTCCATTCCCGGAGAGATCGACCTCTCGGGGGAATTTGACAGGGTTCGCGTCACGGCCGCGGATCGGCCGACCGTGGACACCCTTCCGGTCGTCCCCGATCCTGCCGCCGACCACGGGCAGGCAGAGCTGATATACCGGCGCGAAGACATCGAGCAGAAGCACGACCGGGTGCGCAGGTTTCTGGACGAGACAGGACACGATGCCGTGGTTCTGGGGCGGTCGGATTCGATCGCCTGGTTCACGTCCGGCGGTGAGCTGGGCCAGGACTTCACGTCCGAGTACAGCTCGATCCTGCTTTTCATCAACCGGACGTCTCGCGCGGTGATCACCGATAACGTGCAGAGCAGTCGCGTGTTTGAAGAAGAACTTGCCGGGCTGGGGTTTCAGCTCAAGGAACGCCCCTGGTTCGATGACCCGATGCGTCCAGTCGCCGAACTTTGCCACAACAAGCGGGTGGCCAGCGACCTGGGTGTGACATGCTCTTCACACTGGAGGCGAGAAACCGACCCGCTGCGCAGCTTGCGGCAGCAGCTTACCAGCCTCGAGCGGCAGCGCCTGCGCGAGCTTGGCCGCACGCTCACCTGTGCTGTCGAGGCCACATGCCGCAACTTCGACCGGGGTGAAAGGGAGGCCGCCGTCGCCGGACACCTCGCTCATCGTCTGCTTCGTGAAGGAGTTGTTCCCGTCGATCTCCGCATCGCCAGCGATGATCGCCTGGCGCGTTATCGGCAACCTATATTCAAGGCAGCCCCCATCAAGAGACGAGCGACGATCACCGTGACGGGACGCCGCTTCGGTCTTTGTGCCTCGGTCACCCGCACGGTCTCTTTCGGTCCCGTCGATTCCGAGGCCCGCGCACACCACATCCTTGCCGCCATGGTCGATGCTACATGCATCTATTTTTCCCGCCCCGGAGAGCAAGTTTCCGAAGTGTTTCGCCGCGCCAGACGCATCTACGAGAAATTCAACGCACCCCATGAGTGGACGCTCGATTATCAAGGTGCGCTGAGCGGCTATTCACCTCGCGAAGTCATGCTCACGCCTGATAGCAATCTCGTCCTTCAGCCCCACATGGCCATCTGTTGGAACCCGAGCGTAGGCTCGGCACGCTCGGAAGACACCGTCGTGGTCGATGCACGCGGCTACGAGGTGGTCACCGCCGCGCAGGACTGGCCTCAGCTCGAAGTGACCGTCAAGGGTTTTCCCATGAGCCGGCCTGGAATTCTTGAGCGATAGGAAGAATCAAGCGGCCTCGAACATCCCGGTCTCCGGCGAGCTTCCAGCATTCAGGGATGATGGAATACGAAACGAAACCGGTCTTATCGGACGAATCGAACTTTCCAATTCTCTCCGTCGAAATACAATAAGAGAACGAGGACGTCATTGTCCTTGCTCCTGGAAAGGAAAGATCATTTCGATGCGAATGTCTTGGAAACTCGGACGGGTCGCCGGCATCGACCTGTTCGTGCACTGGAGCTTCTTGCTCGTCTTCCTGTTCTTCCGCGAGATGCCGATCATCTTCGTGCTCGCCCTCTTCGGCTGCGTTGTCTTGCACGAGCTAGGGCACGCACTGATGGCCCGTCGTTACGGGATTGAGACGGCCGATATCACCCTCTACCCCATTGGTGGAGTGGCTCGACTGATGCGGATGCCGTGCGCGCCGGGGGCCGAGTTGATGATCGCGCTTGGCCGGGCCTGCGGTGAATTTCGCGATTGTGGCCGCCCTGGTTGGCCTGCTTGCGATCGGTCTGCCCGGTCCAGACTCCCTGCTGAGCGGATTTCTTCGAAAACCTTCTGGTCATGAACCTGGTTCTGGGGCTGTTCAACCTCATCCCCGCTTTCCCCATGGACGGTGGGCGTGTGCTGCGTGCTCTGCTCTCGGGTTGGCTGGGCCGGGTCCGGGCCACGATCCATTGCCGCCACCATCGGCCGTGCGCTGGCGGTTGTGTTCGGCGTCTACAGCCTGTTCTCATCCCCTCCCCACCCGATGAATGTGGTTCTGGCCGCGTTCATCTACATGATCGCGGGCAACGAGGAAGCCAGCGTGATCGCCGAAGAGCGCAGCGCACCTTCGACCAGGCGGGCTCTGACGCGGGCCTCTGGACCGCGCCGGCAGGCTATCGCTGGGTGCAGCGAGGCAATGGCGTCTGGCAGCTCGCCCCGATCATCGTCACGGCAGGGCGTCCGCCGGGAAATGCCTCATCATGGGGAAGTTGACGCCGATAGTTCAGCTCGGTGTGGCGGAGGCCTACGAGATTCTGACCGAGAGACTCGGCCTGAAACCCGGCAGTCTGCCGCCGCTCGAGGCCATCGACAACGAAGACTGGGGCCGTGACTTACTTTTGAGCCGGTTTCTGGAAATCCCCGCCCAGGCACTTGCCGCGGCGGGGATTTGCCTCGACGAGAACGAATGATCGATCGGGCACGCAAGGCATGCCCTACGGCCTGGCTGAGGCCGGCAGCAACGAGGCCAGGAACTGCACAAGATTTCCCTGTCCGCGTGCGATTTCCGTGAGCCGGCTCATCCGTCCTCCTCGCTGGCAGATTTCGGAGATCCCCGGACAGATCAGGGCCGACTCGGGCACGGCAGTCAGGTAGGTTGCGGCCACGTCGATCGCCTCGTCGATCTTGCCGAGCTTCATCAAGAGATCGACGAAGACCTGCGCGGGGAGTGAAGCCTCGGGGTCATCGGCCAGGGCGGGGTCGAGCTTGGCGTGGAAGTGCGTGACGGCGTTTTCCACGTCGTGCCCAAGCATAGCACGCAGGTAAACGCGATGGTCGTCGAAAACCTTCTCGAACGGAGGGCTCCCCTCGAACTGCAATCGTGGCGAGAGCCTTCGACCGTACTCCGTGAGGTCGACCGCAAGCGCCAGCACGGCTGGGTCTGATGCCATCAGCGAATAGCGGACCGTGGATGCCAGGTGTGAGACATCGATATGGTAAGCCTCGTCGGCGAAGAGCCAGTCGCGCGTGGCGACCAGGCCGGCGATCGACGTACCCTCGTCGGGCAAGGGTTGACCCCTCTGGGCGATGTCGCCCCGCAAGTTGGCCACGAGCTGTTCGTGAAGATGGCGTATCAACCGCTCGACGCACGCGACCCGGGCGTTTTCGTCGCTCGCGGAAACCTGCTCCAAGGCCGTGATCGCCGAGCAGGTTCCGTAATGGTTGAGCACCAGCTCGAAGCCCCGCCTGGTGTTCGCCCCTTGATAGAGGGCGATATCGATGATCTGGCTCAGCCGCTCGGGGTCGTCACCGGGCTCGTACGCATCGAGGGCCAGCGCCACGGGCCGCGGCTCGGCAATGGCGCGGAAGTAGGCCCAGGCCGAGGGGATATCACCCGCGGCCAGGAATCGGCCGCCGACCAGGCGGATCGCATCGACATATCGCTCCTCGAATTGCGTTCGCTCGGGCTCTGGCAAGTTTGAGAGCGGCCCCGAATGAAAGAGCGGCAGACCCAGCTCATGGCGGGCCTTGAGTACAATTGCATCGAGCAGCGCCCTGTACTCTTTGACCGCGTCGAGCTGCTCGATCAAGCGATCGAGCGCCGGCTGAGCGCCCTGGGTGCGCAGGGTTTGCTCCAGCTCATCGAACGCTTGATCACCTCTCGCTGGCTCGGGCTTGGGCGACGACGCGCTAAGGACCGCGGCCTCTTTCATGGTGGGAAATCTCCGGCGTGATCGGGGTGGCGAGACAGAAACGGCGGCATGACCACTGCGAACCTCCTGCTCGTCCAGGTTTTCGGCCTGCCTTACTGAGCGTCAGCCTTGGTCGGGTCTGGCGCCGTGGCGGGTGCGCCGGGCGGGTCGGCATCCATCTTGGCGCCGTAGGAACGCTTCCAGGTGGTCCAGCAGCGCGTCCGGTAACACTCCACAAGCACGTCGCGTATCTCTTCGACCGAGTCGGTCATGACGAGCAGATTCAGATCTTCCGGCGAGACCGCGCCTTCGGCGACCTGTGTCTTCTCAACCCAGTCGAGCAGCCCGCTCCAGTACGCGGAGTTGTAGAGTATGATGGGGAATCTGTTGATTTTTCGCGTCTGCACCAGCGTCAAGGCCTCGAAGAGCTCATCGAGAGTGCCGAACCCGCCGGGGAAGATGACGAAGCCGTCGGAGTACTTGACGAACATGGTCTTCCGCACGAAGAAGTAGCGGAAGTTGATCGACAGATCGAGGTAAGGATTGCAGAGCTGCTCGAAGGGGAGCTCGATGTTGCAGCCGATCGAGTAGCCACCAGCCTCATGCGCCCCGCGATTGGCGGCCTCCATGATTCCCGGCCCGCCACCGGTGATCACGGCAAAGCCAGCCTCGGCAAGCAGCTTGCCCAGGCGCCTGGCGGCTTCATACAGGGGATTCTCCCGGCCGAAACGCGCCGAGCCGAAAACGGCCACCGCGGCTCCAACCTCGGCCAGCGCGTTGATCCCGTGCACAAACTCGCCCTGGATTCGCAAGACCCGCCAGAAGTCGGTATGAGTGAACGCCCCAAGTTCCGGCACCAGCGGCGCGGGCTCAGCGGGCATCGACCTGTTAAGCAATCCCTCGTCTTCGGTCGGGCCCGGCGCGCTACCCACATTGAAGCTCGGTCGCCGTGAGCTCTGGCGAGGCGACCGCGGCACCTGCATCTGCTCGGCTGGCGATCCGGTTATTGAAGGCTCTGCGGTGCGGTCGCCGTTCGCGCCAGCGGCGTGTCCGGCGGGCTCATCCCTGCCTTGGTTGTGTTCCATCATCTGATTGCTCGTGACTGCAAAGGGGCATGGCCGACCCGGACCCGCCCACGACCTTCCATGCTATCCGGGTGAGACTTATCAGGAAAGTGATCCTTGCAGGCCCGGCCGTGTCAGCCAAGGATCAGACGGTACCCCAAAGCGTATTCGAGCATAGAATAGTTCAATGCCGCCAAACCGACCCGTTGAATCACGCCCGAGCACTCTTATGTCTCATGTTCCAGCGACTCCCGATCGAACGATCAATCCCGACGCGCTTGAAGATTCGCCCTTTCTGCGAGCCTGCCGGTGCGAGAAAACGAGCGTCACGCCCGTTTGGCTGATGAGGCAAGCGGGACGATACATGGCCGAGTACCGTGCGATCCGGTCTCGAGTGCCATTCCTCGAGCCTGTGTAAGAGCCCCGACCTCGCCACCGAAGTAACGGTCACGGCCGCTGAGGTCCTCGGTGTGGATGCGGCGATTCTGTTCGCGGATATCCTCTTGATCCTCGAACCGCTCGGCTTCGACCTCGAATTCGCCAAGGGAGAAGGCCCGGTCATTCATAACCCCGTCCGCGCCGGCACTGATGTCGACCGGCTCCGTCGGCTGGAAGACCCGGCGCCGCTTGAATTTGTATTCCAGGCCGTTCGCTCTATCCGATCGGCACTCAACCCGGCCATTCCACTGATCGGTTTCGCGGGGGCGCCGTTCACGCTGGCCTGCTACGCCATCGAGGGAGGCGGTTCCCGGCACTATGAGACGGCCAAAGCGTTCATGTACCAGGATCCAGGGGCCTGGAACGCCTTGATGGAACTGCTCGTCGACGCCACCGCGCTCTACCTGAACGCGCAGATACTCGCGGGCGCCCAGGCGATCCAGATCTTCGATAGCTGGGTGGGCACGCTCGGGCCCGATGATTACTTACGGTTCGTTCAGCCTCACATGAAGCGGCTCTTCGCCCGGCTCGATGCGTCGGTTCCATCCATCCATTTTGGGACCGGCACAGGCTCTCTGCTGGAGCTTCAGCGCGAGGCCGGCGGCAGCGTCATCGGTCTCGACTGGCGCGTTGATCTCTCCCAGTCGTGGAACCGGCTCGGCCCAGGCGTTGCTGTCCAAGGCAATCTCGACCCCATCGTCCTGCTTGCGCCAGTGCATGAGATTGAGCGTCAAACCCGGCGCATCCTCACCCAGGCGGCCGGCCGGCCCGGCCATATCTTCAACCTGGGTCACGGCATCGTTCCTCAGACCCCCGTCGATCACGTGCGGGCCTTGGTCGACATGGTTCATTCGATCTCGGCATCAGATCGGGGGGATTGATCAAGCGGGGATTCGACGAGTTCCAAGGTTGTCGGACAAGGGCAGGGCCTTGCGATGCTGACAGGGGAGCACTCGGTGCTCAACTAGTCCTGAACCAAGCGTGATTTTTAGTCAGCACGGTGCGATTTCATAGAAAAAGCTCGAAAACCCCTCTGTTTTTTGGAATAATGGAGGTAGAAACACATCCTCACTATTCCAGAAAAAGGGGGCTTTCGAGTGAGCGCTACTCTCCGAAAAAAGCGTGCGGCACGCAAGAAGAGATTTTTCCAGGAAGGGCGACGGCGAATTAAGAAACGACTCGACAATTCGCCCGGTCCCGAGCGGCCTGTACCTATGATGACGGCGAGCAATATCCACTACGAACACGCTGATCGTGTCCGTGGCCTCAGTGCTGGCGGCATCGGTGCCATTCTCCTCTTGGCTCAGAAACTCGACCTCGTCCAGGATATTGACCGCGACCTTCAGCTGCTCAAACGGCATCAACCGTACCACGAATCCGACCATGTCCTGAACATCGCCTTCAACATCCTCGCTGGCGGCCAGTGCATCGAACACCTCGAACTGCGGCGCAACGATGAGGTCTACCTCGATGCGCTGGGAGCCCAACGAATCCCTGACCCGACCACCGAGGGGGACTTCTGCCGCCGTTTCACCGAGCCCGACGTCCTCACCTTGATGGACACCATCAATCAATCCCGGCTCCGAGTCTGGGCTCAGCAGCCTGAGGAGTTCTTCCAGGAGGCGATCGTGGACGCCGATGGAACCATCGTGCCCAGCGAGGCCGAGTGCAAACAGGGGATGGACTTCGCCTACAACGGCCAATATGGTTATCACCCGCTCTTGATCTCGCTGGCCAACACCGCCGAACCGTTGTTCCTGTTCAATCGCAGCGGCAACCGCCCCTCCCAGGAGCTGGCGGACGTCTTCTTGGACAAAGCCGTCACACTTTGCCGCCGGGCGGGCTTCCGCAAGATCCTGCTCCGGGGGGACACCAAGTTCGCCCAGACCAAGCACCTGGATCGCTGGGACAGGGCGGGCGACATTCGTTTCGTCTTCGGTTACGAGGCCTACGATTCTCTCAAGGACAGAGCCGACGAATTGCCGGCGGGCGCCTACCGACTGCTGAAACGGCCGCCCCGATACCAGATCAAAACCGCGCCCGCGAGAAGCCCCCGCGAGTCAAACAAGAGATCGTCCGGGAGCGCGAATATGAGTCGATTGAGCTGCTCGAGGAGCGAGTCGCCGAGTTTCGGTACCAGCCTGTCGCTTGCCGACAGAGTTATCGGATGATCGTGCTTCGCAAGCGGTTGGGAATCGACAAGGGGCAGTTGCGACTGTTCGAGGAATACCGCTACTTCTTTTACATTACCAACGATCGCCAGATGACCGCCGAGGAGGTTGTCTTCTGCGCCAACGATCGTTGCGAGCAGGAAAACTTGATCGCCCAGCTGAAAAGCGGTGTTCGCGCCTTGACCACGCCTGTGGACGACCTGGTCAGCAACTGGGCGTACATGGTAATGGGATCGCTGGCGTGGAGCCTTAAGGCCTGGAGCGCTCTGCTGGTTCCGGTATCGCCGCGGCACCGGGCCAAACACGAGGCGGAAAAACGAACGTTGCTGCGGATGGAGTTCGCGACGTACTGCGCGGCGTTCATCCAGATGCCATGCCAGATCGTGCGGACGGGACGGCGGCTGGTTTATCGGTTGCTGTCGTGGAATCCATGGCAAGGCGTCTTCCTCCGACTGGTCGAGCGGCTTCATGAGTGCTGGCAGTGTTGAACCGATCGATAACTGAAGTCGGGGTCCGGATGCCCCGATCCCCGTGGGCCATCGAACAAAGAAAGCAGGTGTGTCATGCTCAAGCGAAATGCGGGACGGCAGGACGGGGCCAAATCCCCCGAATGGTAGAAGGTACGTCTCGTTCTTATACATTTGATCAAATGACTCGTACACGGTCGCCTTTTTTTATCACGCTTGTTTTGGGACTAGTATGTCGCGTTGTTTCTGGTTGTCAGACGAGCGATGATCGCCTCGGCGTCGTAAACGCAGCCGCCCCAGGTGCCGCCGCCGACGGCCTGGAGAGCCGCCCAGAGGCGAACGTCATCGGGCAGATCGGGATCGGCTGAGAGCTTGGGATGAGGAGCTCGACGCTCTAGAATTCGCGATCCTTCCTCCGGGCCGAATTCCACTCCCTCGGCACCCACGAGGTCGAGCGACCCTTCCAGAGCGATGCGATTGACCACGATCCGGATGAGGTCGCCGTCGCGGACCTTGCCCAGTGGGCCGCCGGCAAGAGCTTCGGGGCTGATGTGGCCAACACACGCACCCGTGGAAACGCCGGAGAACCTGGCATCGGTCAGGACCGCGACGTGCTTGCCGAATGAGAGATGCCGCAGTGCGGAGGTGATCTGGTAGATCTCTTCCATGCCCGCCCCCATCGGGCCGCGACCGATCAGAACGACCACGTCGCCGGGCCTGATCGGATTCTCGCCCTGCCCCTTGATCGCGGCGATGGCCTCGCGCTCTCGCGTGAACACACGTGCCGGACCGGTCTTGCGATAGACTCCGTCGGGGTCGACCACGCTCGGATCGATCGACGTGCTCTTGATGACCGAGCCCTCGGGTGCGAGGTTACCGCGAGGGAACGTCACGGTGCTGGTGAGCCCGCGTTCTCTGGCCAGATCCTGGCTCATGATCACGTCGTCAGGGTCAACCCCGTCTTCCTCGAACAACCGTTCGCGCAGGCGTTTCCTCCGCTCGCTGGTCTCCCACCAGTCAAGGTTGTTAGCCACCGGCTCGCCCGTCACGGTCAGCGCGGTGTCATCAAGCAAACCCAGCCGGCGCAAATGGAGCTGAACCTCGGGAACGCCGCCGGCAAGGTAGGCGCGCACGGTCGGATGGTAAAACGGGCCGTTGGGCAACACGCTCACAAGCCGGGGAACGCGTACGTTGATCGTGTGCCAGTCATCGACCGAGGGTCGAGGCAGCCCCGCGGAATAGGCAATCGCCGGGATATGAAGCAAGAGGTTTGTGCTGCCGCCGAAGGCCGCGTGCACGGCCATGGCGTTGCGGACGGCAGCCTCCGTGAGCACTTTGCGAATGGTCACGCCCTTCGATGCCAAGGCCCGAAGCGCCCGGGCCGAGCGCCTGGCCATGTCGCGCCAGATCGGCTGACCGGATGGCACCAGGGCCGCATGAGGCAGCGTGATCCCGAGCGCTTCGGCAACGACCTGGGCAGTGGCGGCGGTGCCCAGAAACTGACAGCCGCCGCCTGGGCTGGCACAGGCGCGGCAGCCGAGCTCGGCGGCCTCTTCGAGCGTGAGCTCACCATGGCTATAGCGAGCTCCGATGGACTGGATCTTGCCCGCGTCTTCGCCTTCCCGCGGGGGCAGCGTGACCCCGCCGGGAACCAGCACCGCGGGCAAGTCTGGTACTCCGGCCAACGCCATCATCATGGCGGGCAGACCCTTGTCGCACGTGGCGATCCCCAGAACCCCTTTGCGCAGGGGCAGCGAACGGATCAAGCGCCGGAAGACGATGGCCGCGTCGTTCCGGTACGGCAAGCTGTCCATCATCCCGGCCGTCCCCTGCGTGCGGCCATCGCATGGGTCTGAAACCATGGCGGCGAACGGTACGGCATCCAGGCGTTTGAACTCCTCGGCCGCTTCCTGCACCAGGATGCCAATCTCCCAGTGCCCCGTGTGATAACCTAGGGCAATCGGCGATCCATCAGGCGCTCGAAGCCCGCCCTGAGTACTCAGGATGAGAAAGGGGTCGCGCGCAACCGCCTGCGGAGTCCAGCCCATGCCCGCGTTCTGGCTGAGGCCGAAGAGGTCGCCCGAGGGCCAGTGCCGCAGCATCTCGTCGGTAAGCGGCAAGGTGCCCTGGGGCCCCTCGGCCTTGGTCTTCACGTCGTTCCAGTCGAGGCTGGAGGAGTCAAGAATTCCTTCCACTGCCGAGAGCCTTGAAGTCGTCGCCATGATCATGACTCCCCCGGGCTGCACATGGCTGCCGTCCTCTGAGAAACGGCGCCGACTCGCCACCTCATCAAACCCATCATGACATCGTGCCGGGCTGGCGGCAACGGTACGATCACTGGTCGTTATCTCGGATAGCTCGTGATCCTTGGCGCAACAGTTGCTTGCAGAAACTTCTGACTAGCGTGCGTGGTGACGATCTTGGGTTTTCGCCTGAACAGGAGACAATGATGGAGCGTCGAGAACTACTGGGACTACTCGGGGCCGGGACCGCTGGGCTTTTTCTGGCGCGAGGCGCAGAGGTGCGCCGGACGGCAAGGCTGACGGTGACATGAGCGAGCACGTCAAGACGATCGGGGAGTGTGCAAAGGCCTGCAACGAAGCCGCTCACCACTGTCTCAAGAAGCTCGCCGAAGATAACACGCAGCATCGCGAGCATCACGCCAAAGCGCATGAACTGACGATGGACTGCCAGGCGTTCTGCTCCCTCACCGCCAGCTTGGCGGCTCGCTCGAGCCCGCTGGCCCACTTCGCCCACCAAGCTTGCGCCGAGGCGTGCCGCTGCTGCGCCGACGAGTGCGAGAAGGGCGAGGGTGAAGTTATGAAGACGTGCGCCCAGAAATGTCGCGAGTGCGAGCGCGTTTGCAGGGAGATGTGCAAGGCAGGCCAGTCTCAGACGCGAACCAGTAGCTCGCGCTGAGCGCTGACAGTCCTTCAGGTGCACACGGAGAGAATTAGCGCGGGTTCTCGAACGGCCGTTCCCCCTCAGCCCGCCGCCATCAACCGAAATTACGAAAGCCATGAGGTGAAAACGCCATCGGTCAAGCAGGCTGGGCAGGAGGATCACGATCCTCAGATCCAGTTCTCAGAGCAACATGGAATCGTCGAGGTTCGGGATCGCCGGCTCTTTCGGCGCGGGCATGAGTCATTCTGCCGACGTCTGGTCAAGACGGCCGCACGACAGCGGGGTATCCGCTCGGCAAGTGTTAGCCTGGGGTCGGCGACTTGCCGTCTCGAATTCGAACAGGGCTGGCGAACGGCCGATTGCATGGCCACGCAATTTGCCGAGAACATGAGCAAGTGCATCAAGGAGTTCGGCCCCAGCCAGGTTCCTGTTGGAAGCCGCACGGACTGGGCCACGGTCTCGGCTTTCCCAGCCGACGGAGCGGTGTCGTGCTGGCAGGCCATGCATGAAACACCTGACCGGCTGCGCCTCCATAACGAGATCCTGTGCCTGAACTCGACGATCGCCCGTCAGGTCGCCAGCGCGCTTCGCCAGTTTCCCGGCATTCTATCGTGTCGAGCCGTATCGTATCGGCGCGATCTGATCATTGCCTACGATCCCTGGCAGCGGGCCGCTCTCGCGGTGGTCGTTGCGGCCGAGACCTGTCTGCAAGGGATTCGTGTCTCACACAAACCTCCGGTCGATCCAGTCACGAGTGGGCCGTCATCATCGCGGCGGTCGCTGGGAACGGCGACGTGACGCGAGAAGTGCTGCGCTTCCGGAGTCCGATGCCGCTTCGTTTGAAGATGCAAGGAGTAGAAATGACTCGCACGCCACCTGACACCGAGGATCGAGGTCGTTTCGCTGCCGAGGGAGAATACTACGAGTACAGCAAAGCAGCCAACCCGATCGGCGCCGGGCTAATCCCACCAGTGCCACTGGCAGATTTTTCGCATGAGCTCCACGAGCGAGGCGCGACCCGCGTCATCCCGTTCGACCTCAGCGAGCAACTGAAATGTGCCGGACCAGCCACGAGCCCAGCGCTTCTGGCCAATTTCATCCGGATCAACCCGGGCGAGCAGATCGCTACCAACCCCAACGCCACTTCGGAGCTTTATTACGTGATCCGCGGCCGTGGCAGAACGGCTCGCGATGGGCTCAGCATGTCGTGGAGCGAGGGAGACATCTTCACTCTTCCGGCCGGCGGAGAGACGGTTCACCACGCCGAGGTTGATTCGGCGTTCTACTGGGTTCACGACGAGCCGCTCTTGCGCTACCTGGGGGTCCGGGCCACGGAATCGCGTTTCCAGCCCACGCTATATCCCAGGTCAAGGGCCGTCGCCGAGCTTGAAAAGGTTCAGGAATCTCCCGAGGCAAGCCAGAAGAACCGCGTCAGCGTGCTGCTAGCCAATTCGCGGTTTCCGCAGACAAGGACCATCACCCATGTGCTCTGGTCGATGTTCGGCGTCCTGCCCGAGGGCAAGACGCAACCGCCCCATCATCATGAGTCGGTTGCGCTTGATTTGATCATCGATTGCGCGCCCGGCTGCTACTCGATGATCGGCACCAAGATCGATGAATCCGGCAAGATCCTGGACGGCAAACGCGCCGACTGGAAGCCCGGATCGGCGTTCGTGACGCCGCCTGGCCTCTGGCATTCGCATCACAACGAATCAGGCAAGGACGCTCATCTGCTGCCGATCCAGGACGCGGGACTGCACACGTTCTTGCGGACGCTGGACATTCATTTCTTCCACGAGGAGAAATCCAACGACGCTTATATTTCGCTCAAGGGGGCGAGGAAATCGAGTTGATCGGGGTCTTGCCTGGAAAGGGGATCGGGGTACGGAGCCGTACCCCGAATCTCGACTCTAAAGCAGCTCGCGCGGCGGCTGGGCGTTATCGACCAGACGGATCGGGCGGCCGTCGGGAGCCTCGAACTTGCGCTCGGGGTCGATGCCCAGCTTCAGATAAAGAGCCGCCGCCAGGTCGGCCGGGGTCACTGGTCGGTCGGACGGGTTGTCGCCGCGGGCGTCGGTCTTGCCCAGAACCAGACCGGCCGGAAATCCAGCACCGGCCACGAGCACGCTGTTGGCCCGGCCATGATGGTCGCGGCCGGCGTTGTTATTGATCTTGGGCGTACGGCCGAACTCTCCCATCATGACCACCACGGTCTGGTCCAGCAGGCGGCGATCGGCCAGGTCTTCGATCAACGCTGAGAGGCCCTGGTCCAGTGGCGGGGCCAGGTTGTTCTTGATCGTGGTGAAGTTCTGTGCGTGGGTATCCCATCCCAGCGGCCCCGTGCCGCGATCGTTGACGGTGACAAACGACACCCCCGCTTCGATCAACCGTCTCGCCAACAGGCAAGACTGGCCGAACGTGGTCCGGCCATATTTGTCGCGCACGGCCAGCGACTCGTCGCCCAGCCGGAACGCGGCCTGCGCGGCGTTCGAGGTCATCAGCGAGTACGCCTGATCGGCGAACTGGTCGCGGCTGGTGGTCAAGGTTGTGGGGGGAACATCGTGGGCAAACTCGTCAAGGGCCTTCACCATCCCCCGCCGGCGCAGCAAGCGGTCCATGGTGAGCTTGTCGGGCGGAGTCAGATTACGGACGCGGAAGTTTTCTTGATTGGGATCGCCCGAGGCGGCAAACGGATCGTAGGCCGGGGTCAGGTAACCACTCGACGAGAAGAGGGGTCCGTCGGGGATGGCCACGTAAGGGGGCAAAGCACCCCGGCGCTGCTCGCGCACCTTGGCGACCACGCTGCCGTAGCTGGGATACTCGAGTGCCGGCATGGGACGATATCCGGTGAGCAAGTGGTGCGAGGCGCGGCCATGATCAGCCTCGGGTGAGGTCATGCTGCGGATCAAGGTTACTCGATCCATGATCTTGGCCAGCCTGGGCAAGACCTCGCTGATCTGAAGCCCGGGAACCGATGTGGCGATCGGCCTGAATTCTCCCTTGACGTCGGCCGGGCGCCCGGCTTGGGATCGAACGTGTCAATGTGCGAGGCGCCGCCGGCCAGCCAGACGAGAATGCAGTTCCTGGGCGGAGCCGAAGCAGACCGCCCTGATCGATCGGCCCCCAGGCGCGGAGCCGGAACCAGTCATCGAGCGAGAGCCCCAGAAAACTCAGGAGCCCGACCTTGAGAGCGTCACGCCGGGTTGGTCCCTGGCATGGGAAAGGACTGCGAGTGCTCGACATGGTTTTGACCCCTTGACGTGAGGCAAGAATGACGATCAATGATTGAACGCAAATTCCCTCGAATTGAGCAACGACCAGAACAGGTCTTCCGCGGCCTCGCGAAGCGAAGTCGCCTGCTTCAGCTCGGCCGACCACCGCGATGACTCCTCGGGCGTGGGCCGGCGGCAAATCGTCCGCAGATACAGGTTTTCGATCAGTTCTTCCGGCTCCAGCTCCAGTTTGAGCGCGCTGGCGAGGTAGCCGTTCAGGCTGCCGACCTTGCTCTCGATGACGTCGCCACCAATCACGAGCAGGGCCTGGCGGAGCGATAGAGGAGGCGTCTGCACGGGTGCGCATCCCGTCGTTCGTGAACAGCGCCCGAACGTGTCAAGTATGGCACTAGGCGTGGCCGGGTCAGTAACCCGGATGGCGAGCCGCTGACCGAGCTGGCCATACGTATTGGGCACATCGGTCGCCTGGGCCAGCGCGTCGGCCATCTGATGGGCCGTAAGCGGGCGCGGCGTGTGATGAGAGAAGAAGCGGCTGTCGTGCTCGTTGCCTTTAACGGTGCCAGACGAGAGTCCGTACGCCTCGGATGTGGCGATCGTCGAGATCAGCTCGCGAAGATCGTACTTGCTGGCAATGAATTGGTTGGCAAGGGCGTCCAGCAATTCGGGGTGGACGGGCGGATTGGCCCGGCTCATGTCGTCGGGTGGATCGACCAGGCCCTTGCCGAATAGCTGCGCCCACACCCAGTTGGCCATGCTTCGCGCGAAATAGGGATTCTCGGGCGATGTCATCCACTTCGCAAGTGCCACGCGAGGATCTTCCTTGTCGGAGAGGACCACGGCCTTGCCGTCCAGCAGCTTGGGCGCTGCCGGCTTCTTTGTCCGCAGGTGAACCACCTCGCCCTTGGGGTTGATGGAGATCGAGGGCTTGCCGCCCATCATGGCACCCGGTCCGGCGCCGTAGCCGCCGCGCTGCACCTTCGCGAAGAAGGCGGCCAGGCCGAAATAATCGTCCTGTGTCCAGACGTCGAATGGGTGATCGTGGCACTGCGCAGCGCATTCTCAGGCCCAGAAACCGCTGGGCGGTCTGCTCGGCCGCGACGGTCGGTTCGAGGGCGTCGGCGGCGTAATTCACCGGCCCTCCGGTGTCGAAGTCGGTAGGATCGCCCAGCGCCGTGAGCAACTTTGTGACCACTGTGTCCCAAGGAGTGTTCTTGACCAGGCACTTGTTGACCCAGGCCTGGTAGCGATAGGCGCCATTGCCCTGCCTGGCCGGGCTGATCTGAAGCAGGTCGCCAAGCTTGATCAGCCAGAACTGCACGAATTCGGGCTGGCCCATGAGCAGGTGGACCATCTTCGCACGCTTGCCGGGATCGTTGTCGGCGAGGAATCGGCGAATCTGTTCGGGGGTCGGCTGCTCACCGGTGAGGTCGAGAGAAACCCTGCGTAGGAACGCCGAGTCGCTGGCCGGCGGGCTGGGAGGAACTTTCAGTGAGGCCAGGCGCTTGAACAATTCGATGTCGATGAAGCTCTGCCGGGGCAGCTTGGTGAAGTCAAACTTGAGCTCGGGATTGACGATCGTGGCCAGCCGGGCACTCACCACATGGGACTGGTAGCGGACGATCAGATCGGCCTCGGTGCGGCCTCGCAGCTCGGCCCGCCCATGGGAATTCACCGTTGCCCCGGCGTCGTCATTCGTCTTGAAGAGCGCCTGCCGGGTGACGTCTCGCACATGACCATCCGCGTGTCGGGCCACAACGCGCAGTTGCTGAGGGCCTGGCTCGCTCAGCATGGCCCTGGCGGGTTCGACACTTACATCGACAACCGCGCCATGTGACTTGCCTCGATGCTCCGGCGCCCCCGCCTTCAGCCACTCCAGCAGCGTGCGGTATTCGGGTGAGCCGGCCGCGAGGCGGGGCCCTCCGCCGTGCGCGATCCGGCCGGTCGCCTTGCCGAGGAGGAGACTCCGCTCGGGATCGAGCCGCGAGATTCTGCGCTGAGCATTGTCCCTGGCAAGCGCCTGGAAATCAGCCGCCGGGATCGTAGCCGAAAAGCGAGAGGTGAAATCCATTCTGACCATCTGCCTTGCCGTGGCAGCTTCCGGTGTTGCATCCCAGCAGAGTCAAGGTTGGGACGATATCGTCGGCGAAGCTCCAGGGGCGGTCCCGCGCGGTTCGATTGTCCCTTCCGAGCCGCCCAGCGTGATCGTGTCCGGAACGGACACCGACACCGCGACCTTTCCTGACGCCAGCGGTCGCAAGTAACCACCCGGCTCGATGACCGCAAGCTCCGGATGATCAACGCGCCACTCGGCCCGCGAGGTCAGGTCTCGCGTGGTGCCATCGCCGTGTTGCTCGGTGACTAGCAGTTGCAGACCGGGGCTATCCGCCGTTATGGTAAACGCCTCGGGAGTAATCTTGATGACGCTCTTCTTCTCGGGGACGGGATTGGCGGGGTGCGGCTTTTTCTCGAAAACAACCGTTGCAGTCCCCGCGTTTTCCGCGAGTCCAGGCTTCGATGAGGCGCCGCTCGCGGGAGCCGCCGAGGGGCCAGGCTTGGTGCCGCACCCAGAAAATGGCAGGAGCGCCACGAGGGCTGATGCCAGAAGGACCAGACGGCGACGAGGCATCGAGGAATCTCCTGCCCTCGGCAACCGGGAACAAAGTGCAAACGACAAACGTCAGATTTAAGGTATCCTAAACGCACGCAACCAGAAACTCAAGGGGAATCTTGCTCGCTCGAGTGAATCAGGTCGAGCGAAGATTACCAGTCAGACGGGAGCCAGACCATGGGCAAGGGTGACAAACGCACCAAGCGCGGCAAACTGTTCAAGCATTCGTTCGGCAAGCGGCGAATGAAGACGGAGAAAACGGCGAAGAAAACCAAGGAGGCCGGCGCGAATCAGTCTTGAGTCCAGGATGCCGGTGGGACGCCACAAGCGCCGAGTGCCGAGTCGGCTGGCCCATGGCTTGAACGTCCGGTACAATTCCATCGTGTTGACGAGGAGCCAGTGCTCGGAGTGCTTGGCGAAGGCTGTACGACTCGGCCAAGGTGGAGTCGCTCGAAACCTCGTCAGCACGTAGCCGGAAGCCCGAGCTATGTTCTTATCAGGTGGCTTCGGCTCGATCATGACTCCAGGAGAAAGAAAAAAGGAGTGCTGAGAAGATGGCCAAGCTGCGATTGCTCAAGACGGGGCATGGCGATCTGACGCTTGCCGAATGGGACAAGGACCGGCCAGAGACGATCGCGACGGCCGAGGCGCTCTTTTCCGAGCACTTCACGGCAGGCCGCCTTGCGTTTCGGCTCGATGGCCCGGGTCAAACCCGGGCGATCCGCCAGTTCGATGCCGCCGCGACGGAAATACTGATTGTACCAGCTATTCAGGGGGGTTGATCCCGCCCCGGGCATTGGCTTCACCTTGCCGGAGCCATCCATGCGGATTCCGCGTCGCCAGGCGAGAACATGATTCGGACAGGATATCTGCGCTGGGAGATCGAGGCTGAAGATGTGCGCAGCAAGGTTGACGCCCGAGCGCGAGAGGTCGTCTTCCTGGCCCGACCGACACATCGCATCGTCCGGGTCAAGACCACGGGGCATGCCGAGGTCGCCGGCCAGTTCGCCCGGGGCGACGCCACTTATGATGCCGTCCTGCGCACTCTCAATCGTGAGGGGGGCGAGGTCGAGCTGACTATTCCCGATGTTGGCCCGCACAGGTTCCGCTACTCAGAGGACGATCGCGCGCGGATGGTTCGCTACTGGATGGAAAAACTCCAGCGCGAGGCCAGCGCGTTCGCCCACGAGGTGGTTCGCACCGCGTCGTCGTTCTCGCAGCTTGTGATCTCCAGCCCCGCTCTCCGCGCGGGCTATGCCAGGCTGGTGGAGGGAGAGCTCTTTCGTGTGATCGAGGGCAAGAGCAAGCCTCAGCCAACCTCCAACGAGCCGATTCTCCTGGACGCCAACGTGTATCAACAAGGAGTTCCCGAGCTCGTGGCCGCCGAGCTGGTGCGAGACGTCGTCGAGCCCAAGGAGTTTCACGAGTTTTGCCAGTTTGATTGCATCACGGTCAAGAACGGCGACAATTATTATCGCATCCCGCGCCGACCGCACGCTCTGATCGAGGTCTGGGAAGCCGCGACCCGCCGCCCGGTGGCGCGGCTCTGCGTGGTCTTTCAAGACCCGGGCATGCCGCCCTCCGACGAAGTCGTCATGAAATACCTGCTGGCCAAGCACCAGCCCGACCTTCTCTGGCAAACCGGTGTCCGCTTCAGCCCCCCCGCCGGCAAGTTCGAGGTGACGCCGCCGCGGCGGTGGACCGTGGATTGAGTCTGCGTAACCTGTAAGAGGCGCATCCCAGCATCGAACATCGGCGATCCCCGTGCTCCGTCGTCGCGCCGACCGACTCGCGCCGTCCTTGCCGGGGTGCGAGCCAACTACTTATAGTGAGAGAGGATTGACGGGGACAACACGCCCCGACGGCGCAGCTCGGCAGCACCGCCGGAAAGGATTGATCGCCACTCTGCCTCTGAACGCGCGGGGCAGCGGTGCATGGAGACCTTCATGGAGCCCGGAGAGTCGGTCACCCGCGTTGTCATCCTGGGTTCGACGGGCTCGATCGGCCGCAATACACTGAACGTGATCGAACACGATCGCATGGGGCTCATTGCCTGGGGCTTGAGCGCGCATCGGAGCTGGCGCACCCTCGTCGAGCAGGCCAGCACCATTCAGCCGCTTCGTTTTCTGACCGTGACCGAGCCCGCGGCCGCGGCCGAAGTGCGTAAGGCCTTACAGCACCGGGACGTTGAAGTTCTGGAAGGGCGCGACGGGATCACCCGGATGGTCCAGGACCCCTCGACCGACCGGGTCGTGAACGCAATCGTCGGTGCCGCTGGGCTCGACGGCACTTGGGCTGCCCTGGAGGCGGGCAAGACAGTAGCCTTGGCCAACAAGGAAACTCTGGTCGTCGCCGGACCGCTCGTCATGGACCTGGCACGCACGAGAGGGGCACGTTTACTTCCTGTCGATAGCGAGCATTCGGCAATCTTCCAGTCGCTTCAGGCCGGGAACCGCAACGACGTCAAGCGCGTCATCCTCACATCTTCTGGTGGGCCCTTTCGCGGGAAATCGAGGCGCGAGCTGCATGAAGTCACTCCCGAAGAGGCACTCAAGCATCCAACCTGGCAGATGGGCCCGAAGATCACGATCGACTCGGCCACGCTGATGAACAAGGCCCTCGAGGTGATCGAGGCTCGGTGGCTCTTTGGTCTCGAGCCCGACCAGATCGAAGTTGTGATCCATCCCGAAAGCGTCGTTCACTCCATGGTTGAATTTGTCGACGGCAGCATGGTGGCCCAGCTTTCACCGCCCGACATGCGCCTGCCAATTCAGTATGCGCTTACGTATCCTGATCGACGTCCCTGCCCCGGCCCGAGGCTCGACCTGACCCGGCCCCGGGCGCTTCATTTCGAGCCCCCGGATCGCGAGACGTTTCCGTGCCTGGAGCTTGGTTTCGAGGTTATGAGGCGGGGCGGTACCGCGGGCGCGGCGCTGAATGCCGCCAATGAGGCGGCCGTG
Organism: uncultured Planctomycetaceae bacterium; assembly: GCA_963813575.1. GTDB lineage: Bacteria > Planctomycetota > Planctomycetia > Isosphaerales > Isosphaeraceae > Aquisphaera. Next base: position 296,848 of record CAWFAF010000009.1, on the reverse strand, counting down.
GCACGATTCCTGAACGGAGAGATCCGCTTTCTGGACATTCCCCGGGCTTGCCGGGCTGCTCTTGAAATGCATGAATTTGATCCCTCGCCCTCGATTGACCTGTTATGGAAGGTTGACGCCCGGGCTCGCCTGGAGGTAGAACGTTGGAAACCCTGAACTTTATCTGGAATATCTTCAAGGTCGCTTTCGGCCTTGGTTTCGTGATCTTTATCCACGAGCTGGGCCATTTTCTCCTGGCCAAGTGGAACGGGGTCAAGGTCGAGAAATTCTCGATCGGTTTTGGACCGACACTGGTGGGTTTCCGCCGCGGTGAAACCGAATACGTGCTGGCGGCCGTGCCCCTGGGAGGGTTCGTCAAGATGCTCGGGGAAGGCCCCGATGAAGAGGCGAGCAAGTTGACCGATCCCCGGGCTTTCACCAACAAGACCGTCGGCGCGCGGATGGCCATCATCTCGGCCGGTGTAATCATGAACGTGATCCTTGGCCTGGGCTGCTTCGTCTTCGCCTATGGCCAGGGCATGGACGAGATGCCGGCGATCATCGGCTCGGTCGACGCCGGGTCTCCGGCCTACGAGGCCGGCCTCAGGGCCGGCGACGAGATCATCGCCATCGATGGCCGGGGCGACCTTAGTTTCAACAGCATGACGCTCAAAGTGGTCTTCAGCGGTCAGGGACAGGTTCTCCATTTCGACGTCAAGCGGCCCGGCCAGGATGGTCTGATCGGGCTCGATATCCAACCACGCCGCGAGGCGGGATCAGAGCGTCCCACGATCGGCGTGCGGCCCAGTCGAAGCCTGGGCGTGCTTTTTTTCGACCCTCCCGCGGGAATGAAGAATCCTCCCGAGTATCCCAAGAACGAATCCGTGGACGGTCACCGGCGACTCGACACGGTGGTCGCTCTTGGCCCTCCCGGCCAGGCTCCCAGCCACGTGGAAAAACACCTCGAATACGACCGGTCCGTTGCTCGCTTTCAAGACAAGCCACTCACCCACGTGATCGAGAGACGTGAAGGGCCCCTGGACGAACCGGGACCGGTGCTCGAGCGTTTCGAGATCGAGTTGCCCCCGGTCAACTTCGTCGACTTCGGTTTCCGGCTAACCATCGAGCCGATCAGCGGCGTTCAAAAAGGATCGCTGGCCGATCAGGCTGGCTTTCGCAAGGGAGACAGGATTGTCAAGTTCAACGGCCAGGACGATTTCGACCCGATGAAGCTGCCCAGTCTCTGTCATCAGAATGCCGGCAAACCTGTGTCGTTCGAGGTTGAACGAACCGCCCCCGATGGAAAACACACGACACACACGATCACGGTCACGCCCGACGACACTCCCCCATGGACGAAACCTATCTACAGCAACTTGCCGCTCGATGTTTCCGGCCTGGGCTTCTGCTACCCGGTGACCACTCATATCGTGTCGGTCAAGCCCGGCTCACCCGCGGCGAACGCGCGGCTCAAGCCAGGGGACGTGATCAACTCGATCACCTTGCCGCCCCGCAAGCCGGCTGAACCCTCCAAGGGAAAAACGAGCAAGGGAGCGGCCCAAGCACCGCGTTCCGAAACCATCAAATTTGACGACGCCTCGCCGGCGTGGGTCAAGGCATTCTGGATGCTCCAGTACAGTCCGCTCGAGCCAGTCTCGATGGTCGTGAACAACGCCTCCAAGCCCATCGAGCTTACCGCGCAGGCTGACCCGGAATGGTTTTATCCCACGCGAGGTTTGGAATTCATTCCACTCTATCGCAAGCTGCCGCCCCAAGGCGTGGCCTCGGCCCTGAGGCGCGGCTGGGACGATACTCTGGAGAACATCTTGAGCATCTACGCCATGATCCGCGGCCTGGCACAGGGCAGAGTTGGTCCCGAGGGTGTAGCGGGCCCGCTGCGAATCGCTCAGGTCGCCTATGAAACCGCGCGGTCGAGCCTGACCGACCTTATCCGTTTCCTGGGCATCCTGAGCATCAACCTGGCCGTCATCAACTTTCTGCCGATCCCCCCGCTCGACGGCGGCCAGATGCTCTTCCTGGCGGCCGAGAAAGTACGCGGCCGCCCGCTCCCCGACTCGGCCCTGAGCGCCGGCATCCTGATCGGCATCTTCCTTGTTTTCTGCCTCATGATCGCGGTGACCTACCAGGACGTCACGTGGTACATCAAGAACTGGGCGGGACTGTAACCGCCGTCTTGCTTCGTGCGACTGTGGCGATAGTGGCGTGAATCGCGTTGTCATCTCTTGAGGAGGCCCCATGACCTCACTCTGGGACCATCTGGCGTGGGACGAAGGCGAGCCCCAAGTTCGAGCCGGGGCCGGGATGACTGTGACGGAAGCCATCCGTCGATTCGAGGCGGGAGAGCGTATCGAGTCGCTCGGTCTTTCACGTGACGAACGTCTCGCCGTCCTCGGCTTCGCCGCTCTGAGCGGACCCGGGACGCTGGGGCCATCCCTGATCCAGGCACCTCCGGCGCACCCGCTGCTGGAATCTCACTTGAACGAGGTCGCGGTCGGTCAGTTTTACCCAGGGGCCAGTCGTGCCGCGCGGCTGGCGCTTGCGGCCGGCCTGCTCCAGATCCACGATTTCTGGGAGGCCAGCCACGAGGCCGCCCAGGTTGCCGACGACCTGGGAGAACACTCATTCTCGGCATACTGGCACGGCATCGCCCACCGCCGCGAGCCCGATGCCGGCAACGCCGCATACTGGTTCCGCAAGGTTGGCCGGCATCCTCTCTTCCCCGCGCTGCACGACGCGGCCCGGGCCCTGCCGGACCTTCACGGTGACGACCGCCTGGCCGAGCGCCTGCTGGGCCAAGGTGGATGGAACCCGTCGGCGATGATCGACCTTTGCACCCAGGCGCGGCCGGGCACGCCGAACGAAGTCCTGGCCCGCCGCCTGCAACGGCTCGAAATGCAACTTCTGCTCGACGCCACCGCCGCGGCCGTTTCCGGCCCGTCGTGAGGGATACGATCGCCATGTCGAGGACGCTGTGCGGCCGAATGCCTTCCATCGGCCGGGTGCCTGACACTTTGCCATACGCCAGCAGGATCACTTCTTGTCCCTCGGGCAAACGCATGCCGTTGTCCAGTCCGACGACACCGATTTGGGGAATGCGAATAGAGCACCGCAGCCATTGTTTGATGTGTCCCGCCTTCCCCCTGACTCCTTTCGCCTGAATCACTCGTCGCAAGGAGAATCCCTCCCGGCAAGCACCAAGTCGGAACGGACGATGAGCTCGTCTACCCGATGATTGACTCACCGCCGGGGCGGCTTTAAGATCCAATCACTTGCGACTCCGGAACGAGACCAGCCGCTGTCCAGCCGTCGTCGGGCTGGTTCAAGGCTGTTTCGTTGCGTTGAGCGTCATCCTCTCCCCGATCGTGGAGCCTGCGAACATGGCTTTCGAGAGCGTCAGTGGCAGCGGATCCATCACCAGCGTGCTCCATGAGACACGGACGTTCCCCCCGCCGTCAGAGTTCGCCAAGGCGGCTCACATTTCGAGCCTGGATGAGTACCAGACTCTCTGGAACCAGGCCAAGAACGATCCCGAAAGCTTCTGGAGCGAACAGGCTCGGTTACTGTCGTGGTTCAAGCCGTGGGACAAGGTACTGGAGTGGAACTGCGCCTTTCGCCAGGTGGTTCGTGGGGGGCCAGCTCAACGCCTCTTATAACTGTGTCGATCGCCATTGCCAGGGATCTGACAAGAACAAGGCAGCACTCATCTGGGAGGGAGAGCCAGGCGAGCGCAGAGTGCTGCGTTACCAGGACCTGCTGCGCGAGGTTTCGCGATTCGCCAACGTCCTCAAGAGCCTGGGGATCAAGAAGGGCGACGTCGTGGCGATCTACATGCCGATGATCCCCGAGCTAGTCATCGCCGCGCTGGCCTGCGCTCGCCTGGGCGCTCCGCACACGGTCGTCTTCGGCGGCTTCAGCGCCGAGGCCTTGGCCGGAAGGATCCAGGATTGCAGGGCCAAGTTGCTGGTCACGGCCGACGGCGGTTTCCGGCGTGGCAAGATCGTCCCGCTCAAGGAAAATGCCGACGGCGCCGCGGCCATGTGCCCCACGCTTGACAATGTGGTCGTCTATCGGCGCACGGGCCAGGAAATCAAGTGGACCCACGGCCGCGATCACTGGTGGCATGAGCTCGAGGTCAACGCGGCATCGTCCTGTCCGCCGGAGCCGCTCGACAGCGAGCATCCGTTGTATATTCTCTACACCTCTGGCTCCACGGGCCGTCCCAAGGGCATCTTGCACACCACGGGCGGCTATCTGCTCGGCACGGCGCTCTCCTCCAAGTGGGTTTTCGACCTCAAGCCCGATGACACGTTCTGGTGCACGGCCGACGTCGGCTGGGTGACCGGACACTCTTACCTCGTTTATGGCCCGCTGGCGCTGGGTGCCACTTGCGTGATGTATGAGGGAGCGCCCAACTGGCCCGACGAGGGGCGGTTCTGGCGGATCGTCGAGGACTACCGGGTGACCATCCTCTATACCGCGCCTACGGCCATCCGCGCGTTCATGAAATGGGGCGAGCAGTTCCCCAGGCGGCACGATCTTTCGAGTCTTCGGTTGCTGGGTACCGTGGGAGAACCGATCAACCCCGAGGCATGGATGTGGTATCACAGGGTCATCGGCGGCGGCAAGTGTCCGGTGGTCGATACGTGGTGGCAAACCGAGACAGGATCGATCATGATCGCCCCGCTGCCTGGCGCGACGCCCACACTGCCGGGCTCGGCCACGCGGCCGCTTCCTGGCATCGTCCCTGAAATCGTCACCAAGGACGGCAAGCCCGTGCCCGCGAACCAGGGAGGGTTCCTGGTGATCAGGCAACCGTGGCCGTCCATGCTCCGGACCCTCTACGGCGATGATGAGCGATATCAAGCCCAATACTGGAGCGACATCCCGGGCGTCTATTTTACCGGCGACGGTGCGCGGTGTGATGAAAGTGGCAATTACTGGATCATGGGCCGGGTGGATGACGTTTTGAACGTCGCCGGCCACCGGCTCTCGACGATGGAGATCGAAAGCGCGCTGGTCAGCCACCCGTCGGTCGCCGAGGCCGCCGTGGTGGGCAAGCCCGACGAGCTGAAGGGCCAGGCGATCGTCGCGTTCGTGACTCTCGAGTCTGGTCTGCCGCCCAGCGAGACGATCCGCAAGCAACTGCGTGAGCACGTCGCCAAGGAGATTGGCGCCTTGGCGCGGCCCGACGAGATCCATTTTTCCGACGCCCTTCCCAAAACCCGTAGCGGCAAGATCATGCGCCGGCTGCTTCGAGACATTGCCGCAGGCGTGGAGAGCACGGGCGATACCTCCACGCTGGAAGATCTGAGCGTGCTCGTGCGCTGAGGCGCTTTGAACAGCAGCACGCCGGCGACGAGGAGTAGCCGGCTAGCCACGTGCCTGATGCTGAGGCTTGCAATCGGGATCGATTCCTCCTGGAGAAAACCGCAGGTGAAAGACTTTGACTACGCGGCACCGGATACACTTCCGGAGGCGACAGCCTTGCTGGCACGGGCCGGCGGAAGGGCGCGAATCCTGGCCGGCGGAACCGATCTCCTGGTCCAGTTGCGCGAGCATCTGCGCGATGCCGACATCGTCGTTGACGTCAAGAGGATACCTGAGCTGACCGACCTGCGGTACCAGCCCCGCGAAGGTTTACGGCTGGCGCATCGGTTCCGTGTTACCGCATTTACGAAGACCCCGCGATCTCGGCCGCCTATCCCGCGCTTTGCGACGCGGCCCGCATTGTGGGCGGCTGGCAGATTCAGGCCCGCGCCAGTGTGGGCGGAAACCTGTGCAACTCGTCGCCCGCCGCCGACACGATTCCCCCTCTGATCGCGCTTAACGCCAGGTGCGTGATCTCGGGGCCAGACGGGACCCGCGAAGTCCCCGTTCGAGACTTTTGCGTCGCGCCTGGTCGAAATGTGCTCGAGCGCAACGAGATTCTGACAACGATCGTCTTCCCTCCTCCAGACGCGTGCAGCGGGTCGGCCTACGAGCGTTTCATCCCTCGAAATGAGATGGACATCGCTGTCGCCGGCGCGGCGTCTTGGGTACGCCTTGACCCCGACCTGAAAACCATCGCAGAGGCCCGCGTAAGCCTGGCCGCCGTCGCACCCACGCCTGTATTCGCGGCCGAGGCCAGTCGCTGGCTCGCGGGAAAGGCTGCCACCGACGAGACCTTCACCCAGGCGGGAGCACTCGCCAGGAACGCCGCCAGCCCCATCAGCGACATGCGCGGCACCGCCGAGTTTCGCATACACCTTGTGAGAGTGCTCACGAGGCGAACCCTGGCCAGGGCGGTCAAGCGAGCGCGAGAGAGTTAGCATATCCCCGTCGGGTCCGCGGTGCGGACCATTCCTCCCGTCACGAGGATCCCTCCTGTGCCCAAGACTCACGTACAAACGATCGTCAACGGCGAGCACACCGAGTTCCTTTGCGAGCCCAGGCAGAGCTTGCTCGAAGTTCTTCGCGACACGTTGCGACTCACTGGAGCGAAAGAGGGCTGCAATAACGGGAATTGTGGCGCGTGTACGGTGATCATGGATCGACTTCCGGTCAACAGTTGCCTGGTGCTGGCCGTCGAAAGCGACGGAGCGGAAATTGAGACCGTGGAGGGTCTGGCCGGCCAGGGTCACCTGCACCCGATCCAGCAGTGCTTCCTGGAAGGGGCTGCGTTGCAGTGCGGAATCTGCACGCCGGGGTTCCTGGTCACCGCCAAGGCTCTGCTGGACAGGAACCCCAATCCCACCGAGCACGACATCCGGTTCAATCTTGCCAACAATCTCTGCCGCTGCACGGGCTACGACAAGATCGTGAAAGCCGTGCAGGCCGCCGCTCAAGCTTTGGAGGAGGGATGAACCATGGCTGACTCCGAACAGCTTTATCTCGGCCGGAAGGAATACCAGGTGCTCGGCACTCGCCCCGTCCGGCACGACGGTGCCGACAAGGTGACCGGCAAGGCCATCTACGCGGCCGACGTGCAACTGCCGAATATGGCGCATGGCAAGATCGTCCGTAGTCCTCACGCCCATGCGAAGATAATGTCGATCGACGTGCGTCATGCGCTGGCAATGCCTGGAGTGTTCGCCGTCGTCACCGCTGACGATTTCCCCAACCTGGCCGAAAAGCACGCGGTCATGGGCGAGGCCGGGGAAGTCAACCTGGCCCACATGGCGGCCAACTGCCTGGCCAAGGGCAAGGCTCTCTACCGGGGCCACGCCGTGGCGGCCGTCGCCGCGGCGAACGCTCATCTCGCGGAAGAAGCCGCGGCGAAAATCAAAGTCGATTACGAAATACTGCCCAGCGTGACCTGGGTGCTCGACGCGATGAAGGACGGCGCGCCGATTCTCCACGACGACCTGCGCACGGATTTCATGGGTGAGAGCGACCAGAAGCCCACGAATATCGCCGTTCACCTTCAGTTCGAGAAGGGTGACGTGGCCGAGGGTTTCAAGCAGGCAGACCTGGTACTCGAGCGCGAGTTCCGCACGGCGAGCGTTCACCAGGGTTATATCGAGCCTCACGTGGCCGTCGCGATGTGGAATGAAGACAACCGCCTGAAGATCTGGACGGCCACGCAAGGGGCGTTCAACTGCCGGCAGCAAGTGGCCGAGCTCTTGCAGATTCCCGTGTCCCAGTGTCTTGTCGTGCCGTGCGAGATCGGCGGAGGCTTTGGCGGCAAGATCGCCGTCTACCTCGAGCCAGTCGCCGCTCTGCTCAGCCGCAAGTGCGGCCGGCCCGTGAAGATGGTCATGCAGCGCAACGAGGTGTTTGAAGGCACCGGGCCGACGCCCGGCTCGTTCATCCGCGTGAAGCTCGGCGCCAGAAAAGACGGCACGCTGACCGCGGGCGAAGCGTGGCTGGCCTACGATTGCGGCGCCTTTCCCGGCGGCGTGATCGGACCGGGGTGCATGTGCGTTTTCAGTTGCTATGACTTGCCCCACGCCAAGGTTGACGGCTTCGACGTCTGCGACAACAAGCCCAAGACCCAGGCCTACCGCGCACCCGGCTCGACCCAGGCCGCCTTCGCCTGCGAGCAGGTGATCGATGAGCTAGCCGAGACGCTCAAGATCGACCCGATCGAGTTCCGCCTCAAGAACGCCGCCAAGGAGGGAACACGCAGGGTCGACGGGCCCGTCTATCCCCGCGTTGGCCTCGTCGAATGCCTGCAAGCGGCGCGCGACAGCGATCATTGGAAATCCCCCCTGGAGGGCGCGAACCGTGGCCGAGGGATCGCCGCTGGCTTCTGGTTCAACATCGGCGGGGCCTCGAGCTGCTCGGCCAGCGTGAATGATGACGGCATCGTAACTCTGGTTGAAGGGTCCACCGACATCGGCGGCACGCGCACCAGTATCGCCATGCAACTGGCGGAGACCCTGGGCATCAAGGCCGACGACGTGCGTCCTCAGGTCGGCGACACAGACTCCGTCGGCTATACGTTTCTGACAGGTGGTAGCCGCGTCACATTCGCCACCGGCCTGGCTGCTTACAAGCTCGGGCTCGACTTGCACGAACAAATGAAACAACGCGCCGCCGCGATCTGGGAATGCGACCCGGCCTCCGTAAAGGTGAAAGACGGCGTCTACAGCCACAACGGCCAGTCGCTCACTTTCAAGCAACTGGCGGCGAAGCTCGCCGAGCACCACCTCGAGCCAGTTGTGGGACGTGCGTCAGTGTCGCCCGAAGGTTCGACCAATGCCTTTGGCGTGCACATCGCCGACGTCGAGGTTGACCGCGAAACCGGCAAGGTGACGGTTCTTCGTTACACGGCGATCCAGGATGCCGGCAAGGCGGTCCATCCCAGCTACGTGGAAGGCCAGATGCAGGGCGGGGCGGTGCAAGGCATCGGCTGGGCGCTCAACGAAGAGTATTTCTTCGATGCGAGGGACCAGATGCGGAACGCGAGCTTTCTCGATTACCGCATGCCCACCTGCCTTGACGTCCCCATGATCGAGACGATCATCGTCGAGGTGCCCAATCCGACGCATCCCTTCGGCGTGCGGGGAGTCGGTGAAACGCCAATCGTTCCTCCCCCAGCCACCTATCGCCAACGCGATCCACCACGCCGCGGGCGTCCGGATGCGAGACCTGCCCATGTCGCCCCCCGCGCTCTGGAAGGCCATGTCGTGCGGGATGTGACGTGAACCGGAGGACCTTCCATAACCATGCCGACCGTTTTCGTTCCTCCCGGGCTTCGCGACCTGACTGGTGGCATGGCCCAGGTCGCTGCCCCTGGCTCTTCCGTCGGTGCCGTGATCGACGCCCTCGAGGATCGGTTTCCGGGCATCAAGGCTCGCCTTTGCCGCGGTGATTCCCTCGCGCCGGGGCTGCAAGTCTCGATCGGCAACACCATCACCACGCGCGGGCTACGAGCCAAGCTGGAGCCGGACAGCGAGGTTCACTTCCTGCCGGCGATCGGCGGCGGGTGAATGAGCGATCGCGCGGCGTTCAAATCGGAAACAGGTTCTTGAGTTCCTTGCGCGCCTTCGCCGAGCCCTTGGAAGCCTTGATGAGCGGAAACGTCTTCATCTCGCCGTCGACTTCAAGCGTGAGCTGGCCGGTCCGGATGACCGACGTCGCCACGCGCACGTAGCGAGTGGTTCCGTTGGGCAGCCAGACGTGAATCCACTGCAAATTCGGCTTGAACGTCCGGCGGCTGATCCCCGTGGTTTTCTTGCCGACGCCGCCCAGATACTTGGCCTTGCCGCGCTCGGTCTTGTGATTGCCGAACGAGGTCTTCTTTCCGCTGACTTCGCACTGACGTCCCATCGAACCGTCTCCGTCTCTTCGCGAGCGTATCGAGCCCTTCCGCCTGTCAGAGCGTCAGCCCGACGTTCCCTTTTTCTTGAATCACTGGTTATTTCTTGACTTTTTCCTTGGCGACCGGATTATGCGGCTTGCTGCGCTGCACGTTGCCGCATTCCTCGACCAGGTCGCACACCTTGTGAGGCGGGACCGCCAGCTTGCACTGCGGACACACATTCAAAGCGGGAGCGACCAGGAAATCGTGGCTCCTTCGCATGCCCTTTGCCGACTTGGATTTGCGTCTCTTGGGAACAGCCACCAGATCACTCTCCGCACAGGTACCAAAGCGTCAATTTCGCAAGAAAAATACCATTATCCGTTTCTCAGGCTTTGTTTCAAGCCTGAACCCGTGATGTCAACGCGTGGCGCGACGCTGGATTCACTGCTTGCGACGATCGGCACCTGTTCGCATCGGACCCGTCACGGCTGCCGCTCTCAGGACCTCCGCGATGCAGTCGAAAGAGGGCCTGGTTTTCGTCGTAGATGGCGTTGTAAAAGTTGTTGAGAGACTGCACTCGGCGATTTTCGGCGTCGAGGACTTCGGTGTACGTGCTCAGCTCCTGGCGGTAGCGATCGGTCACGACGGCGATGTTCTCTTCGGCCTGGGCGATGGCAAGTCGGGCGACGGGAACGCGCAGCCGGGCCTGGTGCAGGTCGAGCCAGCGGGTGCGCACCTCCAGCGCGACTGAGGCCGCGGCGTCGGCTCGGCGCTTCATCGTGGCCACTTCCTGCTGCCGCTGCGCGGCGGCCCGGCGCCGGGTGGCGCCACTGTCAGTGATGGTCCAGTCGGCGTAGAACAATGCCGAGCCGATGCCTTGCGGAATCTGGTTGTTGTTGCCCAGATAGGCGAACGCGACGATGAAGCCCACCTGGGGCCTGATGCCAGCACGGGTCGCATCGGCCTGCGCCTCCAGCGCCCTGGCTTGCTGCACCAGACCGGCCAGCTCGGGGCGGGCGAGAAGGGCTTGCCTGGTCAGGCTTTGAACTTCGTCCTCGTTCGTCTTCGTTGTCTCGGAATTCGCGTCGACCGCCTGGTTTGCCAGTGTTTTCCAATCGGCATCGGTGGGCAGCGTTGTCAGTTCCTCGAGCGTCGTGGTCTCGGTGAGCGGCCGGCAGAGATAGCGGTTGTAAGTGGCCCAGGCGGCCTCGAGCGCAGTCCGCGCCTGAATCTCGGCCAGCCGCGCATTCGCGAGCGAAACCTCGGCGGCCAGCTCGTCGCTGCGGATCGCCAGTCCCTGCTCCCGGCGATTGCGCACGTCACGTGCGAACGAGCCCAGTCGCTCGACGTTCGTACGGGCGACCTCGAGGTTTCGCTGGGCCCTCAGAACGCCAATGTACGCCTCCGCAACCGTCAGCCTGAGATCGAGCGCGGCTCGGAATTCCTCGGTTCACTGCGCACCCACCTGGCGCTTGCGGCGTCGATGTTACGGCGCAGACGGCCCCCCGTGTAGAGCGGGAGGTTGGCGAACGTCAACGAGACCGGCAAGTTCCTCTGTCCGGGTCCCAGGATCGGAAACGCGCTCGGCAGGCCGGCCAGTGCGGCGGACTGGGCGAGGGGCACGCCCGCGGCCGCCACGCCAGGCTGGCCTGGTATTCCCGCCACGCCCGCCGCGCTTCCCCCTGTGGCAGATGTTCCAAAGAAGCTGTTCCGGACCAAGGGTGTCGCCGTCAGGAACGCGTCAAAGGTGAAGTTTCGCACCGTGGGCCACCGTGCTGATTTCGCCGCGGCCAGGTTCAGCCCCGCGGCGTTCGACTCGGCCTGCTGCGATTGCAATTGCTGATTGACGCCGAGCGCAATGGACCAGGCATCTCGGAGGTTCTCGCCACGTGTCCATTGCAAGTTTACAACAAGTACGAAAACCGCGAACCAGATTGCGACGTGGCGCGATTTTCTCATCAACTCGCCCTCTCCTTGGCGATCGTACTCGCTCGATCCCGAGCGATGTGCCGGACCGACTGGTACCTGACGCGGGATGCCGGTCGTGCCGGCCGATGCGACACGACCAGTCGTATTGGTCTTTTCGACAAGCCGCGATCGCTTCGTTGACGCGATCAACCGCAGGCCGGCGCTGGCGTCGTTCTGATTGATGCGATCAGTTCGATAACGCCGGATGGACCGGACATGCGGCCGGGCCTGATCGCAAGCGGTTTCCGCAGTCAGTCCTCGACTCCCAGCACTGTGAGATCCACCACATCTCCCGGCGGCAGAACGACTTTCCGGCGAACCTGGCCGAGCAGCGACTTCATCGTATCGAGATAGATCCGCTGGATGGTCAGTGACCGAGATCGCCGGGCTTCGGCCACGAGTGTCACAAATTGCTGTGCCTGGGCACTGGAAACGACGGTTTCACGGTTCGCGATGGCGCGTGCACCGTCGACAACCGCCTGTGCGGCCGCCCTGGCGGCGGTCGCGGTGGTGTCGGCGTAAGAGCTTGCTTCCTGAACGCGGCGCTCGCGATGGCTAGCAGCGGCCACGGCGGCCACGAAGTCAGGCGCGACCTCGGCCGGCGGACGGGCCTCGGTCAGGTTCACGCCCAGGATCGCAATGCCCAGCCGGTGCCGCCGCACCGCGTCCGCGAGCGCTCGCTCGACCTCGCCGGCGACGATCTGCCGCTCGGCGCGGAGCACGGCGTCGATGCTGCGACGGGCTAGCGAAACGGAGAGGCTTGCCTCCGCAAGCCGCTCCAGCACGCGTTTCGACGTCATCGCCGCGGACGACGAAATCGGCCGGAGCGTCAACCCGGTACTGGACGATTGCCTGGATACGCACGAGGTTGAGGTCGCCGGTCAAGAACTCGCCACTGGAGGAATCGGCGTTTCCGTCCAGCGCCTCGGGAGTACCGATGTTAAGCCGCCTGACGAGGTCGGTTCGCACGCGATCGAACCGGTCGATCCCCAGCGGGAACCCCCAGTGGGAGCCTGGTCCCCAGACCGGTCGCACCAGGCCGCCGAGCCGCCGCACGACGATCTGCTCACCGGGCCGGACGACGTGCCACCCGGAGAATGCCACGGCCGAGACAGCGACAATGACGCTGATGACGAGCCAGGCCATACGCCTCATGGATGCTGCGCCTCCATTCCGTGACGAGACCGCGGCGGGCGGCTCCGGTGTGCCTCTGGGCGCCTCGGGGACCGGCTCCAGACGCGGGACCGCTGCTCAGCAGCCTGAGCAACGGACTGGATGATGAGAGCACGACGGTTGTCCTGGAATCGAAGATCGAGCTGAACGATTCCAGCGTGCGGAGTAGCTCGTAGAATTTGGGATCGCGGGCGTGGGCCTCGTTGAGGACTCGCGTCGATTCCGCCTGGGCCTGGCCGCGAATTCGCTCGGCCTCGGCTTCCGCCTGGGCAAGCGCCGCGTCGCGCAGCCGGTCGGCCTGGCTGGTGATCGTGGTGTACTGGGCCTCGCCTTCGGCCCGCAGTCTGGCCGCGACCTGCCGGCGCTCACTGCGTATGAGCTCAAAGATCGCCGGGCGGACTTCCAGGGGATGGTTGAACCGTCGCAAGCCAAGGTCGATAAGCTCGATCCCCAGCTCATCACTCGCGGCGGCCGCGATTGCGGCCATGGTCTCCCGCGTGAGCTCGTCGGCCGCCCAGCGTCCGGGCTCGGTCGTCGCCAGCGCGGCAAGCTCACGGCGGCCGATGGCGTCACTGAGCGCGGCCGAAACACGCTCATTGAGCCGCGACTCGGCCTGTTCGACCGATCCCGACCCGCGCACGAACCGGACGGGATCGGCGATGCGGTAGACCAGGTACGATGCCACCTCGAGGTTTCGTTTATCTCCCGTGATCACCTCGCGGCCCGGCGGGTCGAGGACCCGCAGCCGGCGATCGACGCGCACAACGCTCTGCCAGGGCTGCTTGAAATGCAGGCCCGCGTCGCCCGGCCTGACGCCGTGAACCGAAACCACCTGCCCGAAATTCGTGACGACGGCATACTCGGTCTCATCGACCGCCACCACGGTTGACCAGGCAAGCGCAAGCACGCAGGCAAGGCCCAGAAGCAGGCTCAGTCGCGTTTGCCAGTGCCGAAGGTTCATGTCAAATGTTCTCCCGGGAAGCGTAAGCGTGATCCAAACGTAGGTCAGGGCCTGTTCCGGAGGGCCTTCGTCTAGCCCCGAAGGGGCGACCGTTAATAGCCCAGGGCTTCAGCCCTGGGACCGCCTGCGGCGTGCCCCCAAAAACCTCCCTAGCCCCGGAGGGGCGACAGAAGCCCCGTCGCTGCACAGCGTTCCATCGCCCCTCGGGATCTAAAATACCATCATTTGTTCTCCTCTTTCCATACCCAGGGCTAAAGCCCTGGGCTACCAAGTTCCGCCCCTCTGGGGCTCGAAAATCGACATTGGGAACAAAGTCTCAACGAGGCTTGCTCGGCGGTGCCGGTGCGCTCGTGGAACTCTGACCGGTCTGGATGAGCGGAACGCTCTGCTCCAGAGGCAACCGCGAAAAAATCAACCGCTGGGGCTTGTCGGCCCGGGCGTCAAGGATGAGCTTGGACTTGCCCGCAAGCGCTCTGGCCACGGCCTTCCAGTAGAGGCGGAAGTCGGTGAGCGACGCGTCCGTCGCGCGGGCGGCAAGCTGGTAGCCAAACGAGTCAGCCTCGCTCGAAGCTCGCGTCCGCTGCCGGTCGCCCTGTGCCGCGGCGCCGTTCACGATCGTCCTGGCTTTGCCCTCGGCCGCGGCCAGCTTCTCGGCGCGAGACGTGGCTCCCTCGTTGATTCGCCGCTGGCGGTCACTCTCCGCGCGAGACGTCGCGATACGCGTCAACGACCGCGAGCGGCGGATGAACATCTTGAAACGTGATGCCGTGAACCCGAACGCCGAGATCCCCGGCGCAGCCGGCCCTCGAGCTCGGCCGCGGCAGCCGCCTGGGCCTCCAGGCGACCTGTGGTCAGAAGCCCGAGCAGCGGTCGCCGGCCCACGATCTTGCGCACCGCCGACTCGGAAAGTGCCTGGAGCACAACGTCTGGCTCGGCGACGCCCAGGGCGAAGCGCCTGATCGCCTCGGGGCGGCTGGTATCCAGCGAATACTGAAGCGACGCCGAGATCTCCAGGAACTGGCCGTCTCCCGTCAGAATCAGACCATCGGAATCCTCAAGATCAGACTCGGAACTTCGCCCGTGACGGTTCTCCCACCGCAGCCACTCGCCACGCGGCTGCACCGAGCGCGCAAACCCGATCCGCAGGCTTCGCACGCGCGCCGGTTCCAGCCGCGTGACCTGTTCGATCGGCGCGGGAAGGCGGAGGTGCAGCCCCGGCTCGAGCACTCCGCGATATCCGCCGAATCGCTGGAGCAGGCCGACTTCACCGGGCCCGATAGCCGTGAATCCGCTGGTTGCGTATAGCCCCGCCACGAGCGCCACACAACCCGCCGCGATGGCCTTGCGAGACTTCACAAGCCATCGCCAGACCGGCCCGAAATCGAGGCGATCGTCAATGCGGCTGATCCGCTCGCCCAGGGCCCGCAACTGGCGGAACGGGGTTAACTGGGCCCAATCGCCAAAGACCAGCAAGCGCATGGCGTTGAGCAGAACGAGCAGCGACCCGACCTGGTGCAGGATCGCCGCGGCCACGGGCCGAAGGATTCCCAGCGAGGCCAGCACGACCGCCAGGGCGTTGAGCCCGAATGCGAAGATGATGATGTTCTGGCGGATGACGCTCACCGTGGCCCGGGCCAGCTCGACGAGCGTGGGCAGATTGCGCAGCGGATCGCCCAGGATGATCAGGTCGCCCGCCTCGGCCGCGAGGTCGGCCCCTATCCCCCCGAGCGCGATCCCGGCATCGGCCTGCGCCAGTGCCGGCGCGTCGTTGATGCCGTCACCCACCATCGCCACTCGATGCCCGGCCTCTTGCTGCTCCTTGATCCATCGGGCCTTGTCGGCCGGCAAGAGCTCGGCCTCGACGAGCTTGACGTGGACCTTCCTGGCGACCCTGCGTGCCACCGGCTCGCGATCGCCGGTCAAGACGGCGACCTGAGAGATCTTGAGATGCTTCAGGTCATGAATCACGTCGTGCGCTTCAGGCCGGACCACGTCGCGCAGACCGATCACACCGGCAAGCGAGCCGCCCTCTGCCACCAGCAGCGCGGTCTCACCCTCGTCATCGAGTGTGTGTAGCCACGATTCGGCGTCTGCATCGAGCGCCAGACCGTTCTCGGCGAGAAGGCGGCGGTTGCCCACCAGGATCTGGGTGGAATTCCCATCAGGCTCGCCGATCATGGCGCTCATTCCCGCGCCCGGGAGTGCGGTTGCCTCGCTGGCCGGCGCGATTGCCAGGCCGCGTTTCCGGGCCTCGGCCGTGACGGCGACAGCCAGGGGGTGCGGACTGGCCTGCTCGGCCGCGGCGGCCATCCGCAAGACTTCGTCTTCGTCACGACCTGGCGCCGCGATCACCCGCGCGAGCTGTGGCCGGCCTTGCGTCAGCGTTCCGGTCTTGTCAAAGGCGAAGGTATCACAAGCGGCCAGCCGCTCGAGTGCGTAGCCCCCCTTGATCAAGACACCATGCCGGGCCAGCCAGGCCATGCCGGCCAGCATCGCCGCGGGCGTGGCGAGCACGAGGGCGCACGGGCAGGCGACCACCAGCACGGCAACCGTGCGCGACCAGACGTCGGGCCAGCCCAGAAGATAGCCCGCGATCAGGGTGATCGCCGCGGCGATCTCGACGGCAGGCAAGAAGTACCGGGCCAGCCGGTCGGCGAGCCGCTCGATGTTCGCCTTTTTCCGCCGCGCTTCCGAGACCATCCGCACGACCTGGCCAAACGTGGTGTCGCGGCCAACCTTCAGCGCGCGAACCTCGATCACGCCGAACTGGTTGAACGTGCCGGTATAGACCGAGTCGGCCGGTCCCTTGTCCACCGGAATCGATTCACCTGTAAGCGCCGATTGATCGACCGTCGACCGCCCGGCCTCGATCGACCCGTCCACGGGGATTCGCTCTCCCGGGCGGACGATGACCAGGTCGCCCACGGCGACTTCGCGCGGGGATCTCGACCTCGCGCTCCTCACGCCGGACGCGCGCCGTGCGCGGTGTCTGATCGACCAGGCGCTCCAGGGCCCTTTTTGTCCGCGCGAAGGTCAACGCCTCGAGCACCTCGCCGGCCAGGGCGATGAAAACCACCTCGGCCGCGACGAACGGCTGCCCCAGCACGAGCGCCGCGATGCACGCCTGGGCGAGCGCGAAATCCGCCCCGATCCGCCGATGAAACAGCGCGTCAAGTGCCGAATGGACGATGTAAACCGCACCCAGAACGGCTGCCACGAGGGACAGGCTGATCCCGAGTGGTAGTTGTACGTTCCAGCCCAACCAGGCAAGAACAACATCCCCACCGATCAGGAGCCCTAGCAGTGCCGTGAAAACATAAAGCCCGAGAAATTCGTGCGTCTGCCCGGACGCCGTCACCGCGAACGGGTCGGATTCAAATGGATGCATATCCTGGGGGCGAAACTCGCGGTGCATCGCTGGGCGCCTTGAAACCTCGAGTGGACGGGGCGGGATACAATCAGGAACTCGTCATGGATCTTGAGGTTAGATGCGGCCGGGTGGTGAGTCAAGCCAGCCGGAGGCAAGTTCACCCCAATCCGGATCCATCGGGAGGCCGCCGCCACCAGGCGAGGATCGCGGAGCGAGCATGGAATTCGTACACCCGTCTGAATGACGACTCTGGTCAACCGAGGCCGCGGGTCGGCTCGCCGAGCTCCGGTTCGTCCGATTCCCGGTCTGGCCGGTGCTTACCGTTGGCTTCGTTTTTCGCCCCCAACAAGGGGATCATGGGCTTTATCCTCCTCTGGCTCTGCGGTTTGCGTCTCATCGCCATTGGCTTCGATTTCCACGTTTTTCATTGCGGCCTCGCCCGTGGCGCTCCGACTTGATTGCACCGGAGCCCGGCCGAGCAGCACCTTCCGCTCCGCGAGCTTCCGTAAACCCTTGAGCACCACCAGCGCGGCAGGCGGGTCCGCAAAGAACTTCTCGAAGCCCTGCTCGTCCAGCCGCTGCGACCTCACCATCTCCAGCGCCGCCGTCGAACGAGACTTGTCTCGATGGGGCTTCCTGGGCCCTGGCGTCGCCGTCGCCCCAGGCTCGCAGTGATCCTCGTTCGAGGTGGCGACCTCCGGAGCCGGCGTCTCCGTCTCCGACTTTTCCCCAGCTTTCACGTTACCACCGTCGCAGGCCGCATGACCGTTATCCTCGCTCTTCCGCATCTTCATCAAGAGCTCCAGCGTCTGCCGCAGCTCGCGGCGCTGGGCACTCAGCGACCGCCGCAGCCGCTCGCCTTCGGCGCTGCCGTCGAACGACGCGCAGTCGGCCAGCTCGGCGGGATCGTCGCCGGCGATCTCCTCGTGCACTTCCAGCAGCTCCTCCAGCCGGGCCACTTGCTCGTCCATCAGCCTCTCAAAGAACGTGATGGCCGCGGCCGCGTCGGCCGGCCGCTCGGCGATCTCGCGCAGCGGCCGAAGTCGCTGAAGCCGGGGTCGTGCACCGGCTTGCACTTCTTGCACTCCTTCCAGAACCGCTCGGCCCAGCCGGGCACGAGCGCGTCCCAGGCCAGGAAGATGGCATTGAGCTTGGGGTCGTTGATCGCCTCGACGGGGTACTTGCCCAGCAGCCGGACCAAGCGAAACATGTCGCCGTAGGTCCAGGCCGAAATGCGGTCCAGCAGAACGCGCAGCGCCGATCCAGTGATCCAGCAGCCAGCGGCATCCCTCGGCGCTGCTTCTCAAGCCCCTTCAGAAATGCGGCCGGGTTGTCTTCCCAGCGCCGTCCGGGCGTGGGCAAGGGTTTTGCCTCGGTGTTGTACAGGAGCCTGCGGCCCAGCTCGCCCACTTCTTCGTGCCGCTGTTGGTCGGCCTTGAGCATCGCCTGGCGCACGCGTTCGGCCATTCGAGCGGTCTCGGACCGCTTGGTCCGGTCGATGGTCCAGGCCAGCTCCGCCGCCTCGACAACCAGCTCGCGTTCGGCGTCATTGCGCGGGTTGAGCTCGTTGATCCACTTGTTGATGCGTTGTTCAAGGTCGACGGCCTTTTCCTGTGGCAGGACGGGGCGCACGGTTCTGGCGTGCGAGCCGTCCTTGAGCGCATTGAGCTCAGCGCAGGCCTTGCCGGCCTCGGTCCTGGGCCCGGTGGAGCGTTGGGAATTTCGTCTGTTGGCGTCGATCTGAGCCTGGCTTGCCATGGTTGCGGCCTCGGAAGGTGATGGTGCAGGGACGGAGCGCGAAGCGCGCACGCAGGTCCGTTTCCTCCACCTGCAACAAGTTGGGGCTCGTCCTGCCGGAATCCTTAGCGATCGGCGACCTTTTTTCCGAGAGATGAGCGACAGTGCGGGTTGAGCGGGTTGTAAGAGCGGGTCCAAGCCAGCGCGGCGTAGCTCGGAGTTTGGAGGGGTGGGCACCACCCACCAATTGTCTTCAATACGAAGTAGGGGGGCGTCGCGTCGCCAGAGGTGTCGTACAGCGGGTCCCCGTCCGGATCGACCGTCATGCAACAGAGCGTACGGCGCGGTATCTTGAAGCTTGACCCCGACCAGCTCATCATCCGGCACACCCATGGACATCCGACAACTGCCGGGGCGCCTTTCTCTGAGGTGCTCCGAGTGTAAAGGGTCAATATGCCCGACGGATCAAAGGAATTCGAAGCGTCGAGTAAAGACTTACGTCAACTTCGCGGTGTAACGGGTGGACTAGCAATGAGGGTTTACGATGGATTCCTCATCCCGGTTGGCCAGGAACCAATTCACCGTCCGGGACGCCATGATCCTCATCGCGGGGTTAGTGATCAGCTTCTGGATCGACGGGGATGACGCACTGACGAGCGGTATCCGGTATGCCATCGAGCACTTGAATGAAAACCCGTCGGTTCGTCTGGCAATCTACCAGACAGCGAAGGATGGCCACGGCGCGTACACCGACCCGCACGTCCCTTGCTGGAAGGCAGGGGAGAAGCCTGAGCCGAAGCTCTTCCAGAAATTTGCCGAGCCATGGCAGGAGGCCGTGACCGTAGACTCGACTCTGATGACGCCGCAACGCAGATCAGTTTCGGACTGGCCCTGGCCAGACAGCGACGTTCCGAAGAGGCGATAACCGAACTGCGAGAGACCGTCCGGCGAGATCGCCCGAATGCTCAGGCCCACCACGTCCCTGGCGAAATCCTTGTCAGCCTGGGCCGAAATTGAAGAAGCAACCGCCGAATTCGAGGAAGTCCTCCGCGGCCTCACCGCGCCGACGGGACGCCGGACACGAGTTCAGCCAAGTACTGATGTATGCGCTACGAACCTGTCGAGGATCGCCAAGTTTGGCCTCTCCCTACCGCCGGGCGCGACAACCTGCGAGAATCGCAGCTCCGCCAACTCGCTGGAATTCGCCCTGTAAGGGATGAAACCGATGAGTAAGGATCATGAAGCTGACCTGACCCTTGTCCTCGATGAGGCTCGAACCGGCAGCAAGGAGGCCAAAGACCGCCTGGTGCAAGAAGTGTACGGCGAGCTGCGGCGGATGGCAGACGGCATGATGCGGCGCGAGCGCCCGGACCACACCCTGCAACCAAGCGCACTGGTGAACGAGGTGCTGATCCGGCTCTTCGAGAGCGATGCCTTGACCAGGGCCACAGATCGGCGTTATCTCTTCGCTGCCGCTGCCCAGGCGATGCGACAGGTACTGGTGGACCATGCTCGCCATCGCAATGCGGCCAAGCGGGCGGGCGGCCGAGATCGGGTGCCGCTGGACGATGCGCTCGCCTACTTCGAGGAGCAGCATCTCGACGTCGTATCGCTCAATGAGGCTATCGATAGGCTTATGGCCTTGAATGAGCGGCAGGGCTTGGTCGTTGCTCTCAGGTTCTTCGCCGGGCTTTCGGTGCCGGAAGTGGCCGAGGTGCTCGATGTATCAGCAGGGACGGTCGAGGGCGACTGGAGGATTGCCCGTGCCTGGCTGCACGCACAGCTCGGGGAGGCTGGCCAATGAGCCCGGAACGATGGCAGCAGGTCTGCGACTTGTTTGAGTCGGCCCTTCGCTGCGACCTTGAGGCACGTCAGGCACTGCTCCAGGAGGCTTGCGCCAACGACCCGGGGCTTCGCGCCGAGGTCGATCGCCTCCTTATCGGCGATGAGCAAGCGCAGCGACAAGACTTCATGAAGTCTGCACCGACCACTGGTTCTGAAGAGCCTCGAGACAATCCTGTCAGGAGAATCCTGGCCGATGTCAACCTGCGGGCGAGTCCACCAGTTCGGACTGTCGACAACGACTCTGATGTACCCGTAGGCAAGACGAAAGGCCTGTTCGATGAAACCAACTGGAGTCTCATCAAGGCAGCCCAGGCTGGACAAACTTCACAGGCTCGGGTCGCGCTGGCCGAGCTCTGCACGTCTTACTGGTTTCCGCTCTATGCCTACGTCAGACGCAGAGGATATGCGTCCGACCAGGCCCAGGATCTTACGCAAGGGTTCTTTCTGAGCTTGCTTGAGCACGATTTCTTGAAAGGGATCGGCCGGGAGAAGGGCAAGTTCCGGTCGTTCCTGCTGACATCTTGTCGGAACTACCTGATCAACCAGGGAGACCGGCAGCGTGCAAAAAAGCGGGGCCACGGGCGTGTCGTTTTCAACATCGATCACACCGACGCCGAAGGGCGCTACGCGAGGGAGCCGGCCTCCAAGTTGACGGCGGAACGCATCTTCGAGCGGCACTGGGCGCTGACGTTGCTCGAACGAGTGATCCACCGGCTGGAAGCGGAGATGCTCAAATCAGGAAAGAAAGCACTCTTCGACCGGCTCGGCGTGGCCAGCCTGGGCCGCTCCGATGTGGTTTCTCATGCGCAAGTGGCGCAGGAACTGAATATGACCGAAGGAGCTGTCAAGGTGGCTGCCCATCGGCTCCGCGGCCGTTATCGCGAGCTGATTCGTGACGAAGTCAGGCTCACGGTAGATGCCACCGACGATGTCGACGACGAGATCCGCGCGCTCCTGGCCGCCTTGAGGACGTAAAATCACCGACGGCCTGTAACCTTCGGCTGCCGATGCTGTTTCCTCCTAGCAGGTGGTAACAACACGGGAGCCTCATCATGATTCAGGCCGAACTTTGCGTCGTCTGCGGTCGGCAACTGCCCGGCGGCGATCTACGCGGTTTCTGTCCGACCTGCTTGCTCAAAGCAGCCCTGGACCCGTCAACGACTACCGCGGAAGGCTCCGTTGCCCTCGGCGACTCCGAGACCGACCCCCCGGATCGTGCTGACCCGGTATCCAGCGTGCCGATCGGAATCGAGGAGTTGCGACGGCCGGACGGCTTCCAGCCGGACTGCCGCGGCGCCGCGGATGGCGGCGGGAATGGGGCCGGTCAAGACGCCGGCACGACCGCCTCGTTCACCGGCGCGGACCATGCTCATCCAGCCCGTTTCGGTTTCGCGGACTTCCCATCGATTCCCGGCTACGAGATCCGCGGAATACTCGGAGAGGGCGGCATGGGGGTGGTGTACGAAGCCCTCCAGTCGCGGGCGAATCGCCTCATCGCGCTGAAGATGATCCGCGGCGACGCCCACGTGCGGCCCGAGCAGCTACAGCGGTTCCGGGCCGAGGCCCAGGCCGTCGCCAGGCTTCGCCATCCCAATGTCGTACAGATCTTCGAGGTGGGCGAGGCCGAAGGGCACCCTTATTTTTCGCTGGAATTGCTCGCGGGAGGGACTTTGAAAGCGCGCCTGGCGGAAGCGCCCCTGCCTCCACGCCCGGCCGCTGAGCTGACCATGGTACTGGCCGGCGCAATCCACGCGGCACATCAGGCGGGTATCGTACACCGGGATCTCAAGCCTGCCAATATCCTGTTTGATTGCGACGATACACCCAAGATTGCCGATTTCGGACTGGCCAAGCGGCTGGAGATTGAGGACGGCCAGACCATCACCGGCCAGGTGATGGGGACGCCCAGTTACATGGCTCCGGAACAGGCCAGCGGGAAAAACCGAGAAGTCGGGCCATCCGCCGACGTGTATGCGCTGGGCGCCATCCTCTACGAGGTGCTCACCGGCCGACCGCCGTTCAAGGGCACGAGCACCTCGGAGACCCTCCTGATGGTCATCTCGGAGGACCCCGTCCCGCCCTCGCGGCTGCAACCGAGGCTGCCGCGCGACCTGGAGACAATCTGCCTGAAATGCCTGGCCAAGGAACCGGCCCGGCGCTATGAGACCGCCCTGGAGCCTCGCTGCCGACCTGGGACGATATCTCGACGGCAAACCGATCCTCGCGCGGCCGACGCCCGCCCTCGAACGCATCGCCAAGTGGGCCAGACGGCGGCCGGCAATGGCGAGCCTCTCGGCGGTCGGCCTGCTCGCTGTCCTGGCATTCGCCGGGGCTTCCGTCAGGCACGAAGCAGCGGCGCGCAGGCAGAGGCAAGAAGAGAAGAATCACGACGCCGTGGTGCGCATGGAGGCGACCGCCGAACTCACGCGCAGCCAGCGGCACGCGGCCCGTGGTGAGCTGGAGAAGGCGCGCCTGACGCTCTCCAATCTTCTCGTGAGGCTCGAACCCGAGACCCGCCTTCCCGACCTGTACGAAGCTGTTCGCGAGGAGCATTTTGGTGTCGAGACCCGGTCCAACGACCTTGATCGTCTGGTGAATTTCCGCCGCCTGCGTGACGATGCCGTTTTCCGGGATGCCCAGTTCTCTGGCCCGGAATCGAATCCGGACCAGACGAGTTTGACCCGCACCGCCGCGAGCGCTGCCCTGGCGGTCTTCGCGCCCTCGCACGGTGACAATCCGGGACTGCTGACCGTGCTCCCGCCCTCCTTCACGCCCGATCAGCGGCTCGAGGTCAACACGGGCTGTTACCTCATGCTGATGGTCCTCTCCGAGGCGATCGCCCGCCCCTTGCCCGGTGAGCAGGCGCCACACCAGGCTGGCGAGGCGCTCGGGTTGCTCGATCGGGCCGCGCCGCTCCGCCCCACCACCCCGGCATATTGCCTGCGGCGGGCGTCCTGCCTCGATCGCCTGGGCGATACGGCCACGTCTCGGCACCTGCGTGACCAGGCAGCACAGCTCAATCCATTGGACGCGTTCGATCACTTGCTCCTGGGCCAGGAATGCTCGCGTCGCGGCGACTGGCAGGCCGCGCGATCGCAATTCGAAATGGCCATCCAGAAGCAACAGGACTTGTTCTGGGCGCATTGCCTGCTCGCGATCGCCGAGCTGAACGGCAGGGCCCCGCGGCCCGCCGAGGCCCGCGCCGAGCTGACGACCTGCCTGATCCAGCAACCGTCTTACGCCTGGCTTTACCTGCTTCGGGGTTTCGCGACCGGCCAGATGGGTCACGCCCTGGCGATCGCCTCGGCCCGGCCGGTGCAGGATCGCGCCCTGGCAGCCGAGTCGGAGGCACGCTTCGAGGATGCCGAGGCAGACATCCGCAAGGCCGAGGCGATGGGACTGGGCGCCGATCTCCGCTACGTACTCCTGATGAATCGAGGCACGATGCGATTTCAACGGGGTAGGTTCAACGAGGCCGCGGCCGACTTCCGGCAAGCGATCGAGCGGAACGCCACAGTTCACAACGCCCACGCTTCACTGGCGGAGGCGCTTCGGAAGCTCGGCAAGAGAGACGAGGCGATCGCCCAGTTCGGCAAGGCCATCGCCTGCCAGTCGGGCAATGCAGTTCTCTACCGTGGCCGCGCCATGGCACGACTCGACGGCAAGGACATGCCGACGGACGAGATCAATGCGGCGCTCCGTGACCTCGAAACGTCGGCGAAGCTCGAACCAGCGAGAAGCCGCGAAGCCGCCAACGACCATCTGATCCGTGCCAGAAGGCTGATTGGCCTTTATCGCTTCGCGGATGCCCTCGCCGCCGCCGAAGCTACATTGGCAATCGTTGAGAATCTCGCGGATGCGCACCTCATCAAGGTTGACGCACTCCTCGGCCTGGAACGATTCGACGAGGCCATCGCGGCGTCTGACACGGCGCTGGTTCGGGGTTGCAGGGCGGCTGCACTGTATCGGCTGCGGGGACTTGCCCGAGTGGGCCGCGGTGAAATCTCCCGGGCCATCGACGACTATAACCAGGCCCTGGCGATCGAACCGGTGCGCGGGGATCTACACCGCGATCGAGGCTTCGCCTACCTCTTCGCAGGCGCGTGCGAACTGGCTCTGCTCGACTTCGACGCGGCCATCCGGTCCGATCCAACCGACTCGCACGCCTGCGCCGGCCGCGCTGTCGCGCGGATTCCGCCTGGGGAAGATCACTGAGGCCATAGCCGACTGTGAGGAATCGCTCCGCCGAGGAGCGGAAAAGTCGCGAATCCTCTACCTCGGCGCCCAGACCCTGACCCAGGCGGCGGAGATGACCCGCCGGGGTCGAGCACCGACTCCCATTTCCCTTGGCCACGAGAGGCAGGCGTCGAGGCTGCTCGCTCGGGCGCTCGATAAAACCCCGCCGCTCAAACGCGCGGCATTGTGGCGGAATGTGGTCGCGGACCCTATGTTGACTGCCCTGGTGCGCAACCCTCGGCTCCGCGCTCGACTCGAGTCGATCGTGGTCGGAGCCCGGCAACGGAAACCTTCCGCCGCGCTGGTCGCGGATGGGTCTCGGAGCCCGGCGCAAGCACCCGGCATTGATGTACAACTCGGGACAAAACCACACGAGGAGGCCGGGCGATGAAGCGAACCCACAGTACTCGCCGACGATCCCGTCCGCCCGTCCGCCGCCCGCTCGAACGCCTCGAGGAGCGTACGCTTCTCAGCCTGGCCACGGGCCCCGGCCACGACTTGACGAGTGCGGTTCAACTCCGGGCCCCAGCCGACGTGCAGGCCGGGTGGCTCGCGGCCGATACACCGGCCTTTTACCGCATCGCCCCGACGGCCGATTCCTTGCTCATGGCCAGCGTCCATGCAGACAGAGGACCGACGCGACTGTTACTCCTTGACTCTGGCGGCGATCTCCTCGTCCAGAGCGATGGACAGTCGCCGGCCAATCCCGACGACCTGATCAACCAGCATCTCGTGGCTGGGACTTTTTACCTCGAGGTGCAGTCCCTTGGCAGCGCGGGCAGCTTCACGATCTCTGTCGAGCTCTCGTCGGCATCGCAGCCGGATCAGCCCGCGATTTCGACTGTGCCGGTGACACCGCTCCCACCGCCGCCGCCCATCAACGTCCCACCGCCGCCGCCCATCAACGTCCCACCGCCTTCCGGACTTCCCCCGGTTTCGGCCCTGCCGTCGATTCCGGCGCCCGCGAGCCCGCTCCCTCCGAGTACCACTGAGCTACCTCCACTCGCCGCCCAGCCTCCAGGCGAGGTACCGGCGGCGCCACTCCCTCCGAGTACCACTGAGCTACCACCATTACCTGACGTACCGACGGTGCCGTTGCCACCGTTGCCTCCCGGGCTCCCCGTCGCGGACCCCGTGCCCCGTCCGCCCGACGTCCTTGGGCTGGCCGCGGGCGGGCTGCCCAAGGTCTTCGGAGATTTCCGCGGCAACGGGATTCTGGACTACGTTGGCGCGTGAAGGGCTCCACCTGGGGCTGGGTGACGGAACGTTTCAATCGTCGGCCATCCCGCTCGTGTGTCTGTTCACGGCTCCGACGAACCTGACGGCCATCGCGGCTGTGCGGGCCGGAGACCGAGGCGAGCTTGACCTTGTCGTTGCGGGCTACGATCCGTCTGCCCTCACCAACAAACTCCAGGTCCTGGTGGGTCGAGGAGACGGGACGTTCCACGCCCGGTCGCCCGTTCACTTACGCGGTTTCGCCCCGTCCGCCATCGCGTCTGGCAACTTCACCGACGGCGGCCATACCGATCTCGCGCTGGTCGGTCACGACACGGTGTCCGGGGAGGGCAGACTTTTGATCCTCCCCGGCCATGGTGATGGGACCTTTGACTCGGCCGTCGCGAACGACCTGGGGCCGGGCTTCTTCGCCACCTCCCTGGTCGCCGACGACTTCAACCGGGATGAATGGACCGATATCGCTGTCGCCGGCTACGTTCAGCTTGACCCCACTCCAGAGATTCCCGTTCCCGCCACCGTGCCGCCTTTGCCGCCGACTGATGATGGACTGCCCCCTGCTCCTGCTCCCATCATTTTGCCACCCGACCCGCCATTACCTGGCACGAGCTTACTGCCCACGCCGTCCCAGCAATGGGGCTCCCCCTCTCAGACGGCACAGGGTTACGGCCTGGTGACGATCCTGGCGGGCAAAGGCGACGGGAGGTTCGGCCCGGCTAAACAGAGCTTCTACACGAGCTGGCGGGTCAACAACCTGTTCAGCAATGGCTTGATCCCACTTTCGCTGATCGCCGGTGAGTTCACCGGCGGCGGAGGTAGAGACCTGGCTTTCGTGGAGCACGGCACCGGTTTCACCCGAGGTGCCGTCATCGTCTTGCCTGGTCAGGGTGATGGCACGTTTGAAACTCCCCGGCTGTTGGTGACGCAAAATGCCCCGTACACCCTCGCCGCCGGCGACTTGG
Source organism: uncultured Planctomycetaceae bacterium (assembly GCA_963813575.1). Classification (GTDB taxonomy): domain Bacteria; phylum Planctomycetota; class Planctomycetia; order Isosphaerales; family Isosphaeraceae; genus Aquisphaera. Next base: position 269,636 of record CAWFAF010000009.1, on the reverse strand, counting down.
TCGGCGATGGATCGACGGCCCTTGTGATCGGGGGAGAGCGCACTGACCTCGCGGGGCCCACGGCCGCGTCAGAGAGGGGGTTCTTCCAGGTCCTGACGAATGCGGGAGGAGGTGCTTACACGCCTTTTTCGGACGCGACTTACACACCCCAGGTACCAAATGTCATCAAGGCGGGAGCATTCACGCGTAGCGGGAGGGTTGATCTCGTGGTCGCGGGGAGGCTGAATTCCACGTCCTTCGACAACAACGTCGAGGTCTACGCCGGTCTCGGATCGGGCAAGTTGCTACTCCCCGCGGACATGTCTTCGTCCAGGCTTCCGACTCTGGTCGTGCGATCCTCTACGATCCTTGCGGGCGACTTCAACGAAGACGGGAAGCTCGACGTTCTCAGGGCATTCAGTGAATCGGGCCACCAGAATGTGATCGAATTCCTGCCGGGAACCGGCAGTGGCACCTTCGGCGACCCCCTGGTGATCGATCGGGTCCAATCCGGCCTCCTGCAACTCACGGGCGGCAACATCCTCATCGGAGATTTCACGGGTGACGGCCATCTTGACGTGGCAATCTGCGTCCTCAACCTCAACACCTCCGATGACCAACCGAACGACCGCATTGATGTGATCCTGGGGAACGGCGAAGGCAACTTCCAGACGCCGGTGACCATTGGCCGGGGCAATTTCACGGGCGGCCTCGTGACGGGGAACTTCCAGGGTGACGGCCACCACGACATTGCGGTCATGGACATGGACACGGATGGATCCTTTTTCACGCCATCTTACTCAATCGAGGTATTTCGCGCCGCTCGGGACGGGGTTTTCTCGACACCGATTGTGGTCCCCCTGGGTAACGGACCGAACAACTCGTTAGCTCAATACGCCGCAACCGGCCCCTGGCTGGTCGCGGGCGACTTCCACCGGACCGGCCGCGACGACATCGCATTCCTGAGCGAGGAGGCCTCCTTAAATGTGAACGACAAGCTCGTACTCAAGTCTCGCATCGGAATCGTCAAGTCCCAACCGGATGGGACATTCGCGGCGCCGTACTTCGTGGACCCGGGCAACCAGAGCGTGGACGGGATGATCGTCGGCGATTTCAACGGGGACGGGCGCATGGACCTCGCGGTAACCGGTCATGCGGATTCTGAGTACCCATTCTACCCAGCGTTGAAGGCGAATCTCCCTGAGTACTCGACTCTCCGCATCTTCACCGGCGGGGGCGACGGGACGTTTGACACGACGGCGGCCGGGTACGCGGTCGCGGTGAACGATCCAATGCTGACGGAAGGGGATTTCAATGCCGACAGCCGCGCCGACATCGTGGTGGTGGGGAATGACGGGGCTTTTTACGGAACGAATTATGTTTATGTCCTGCTCGGGCAGGGTACCGGTCGATTCCAGGAGCCCAGTGGCGTATACAGCATTCCTCGCTCCGACTCCTGGACCTTCGCCGACTTCGCCGGCTTGGGTCGGGCTGATTTCGCCTTCAACGCCGGGCATGAGAGCATCCGGGTCGCCTATGCCCTGGGGGACGGCCGGTTCGCCGACCCGGCCGATTACGCGGCGGCCGTCCACAACACCCCTATCGCGGCCGACGTCACCGGCACTGGCACCGTCGATGTCTTTGTAACCGACCAGGCCGGCGACATTCTCTGGCCAAGGGGCGGCCGGGCGAACCCGGCACTTTCGTGTCTCCGCTGGTGATCAACCCCGACGACCCGTCGGAAGACTTCGCCGTGTTCCCGACCGCTCGGGGGACCATGATCGCCAGCGTCCAGCTTCACACCGATCGCCTCTCACTTTACGCCTACCGGGACGGCCAGTTCGAACGCCTCGGCACGCTCGAGACCGGTGCTCTGCCGGCACAGGTGCTCGCGGCCGACCTTACAGGGACCGGCGTGCTCGACCTGGTGGTCCGCAACGCGGTCGACGGCACCGCGTCAATCTATCTCGGCGACGGACGGGGCCATTTTATCCGGCAGAGGGACGTTCCGATCGGATCGGGGGCCACCGAGATCGCCCTGGTCGAACTCCGCGGGTCCGGGCGCGCCGACCTCGTCGTCACCGACGGACCAACCGGCACTCTCCGCGTCCTGTCCAGCCGTGGCGACGGCACCTTCGACGCTCCCCGGATCTACGACGCTGGCAATGGCCCTTACGGCATGAGCAAGTCGCCGGATGGCGCGGTGGGCCTCACCTCGCGCGAGGCGACGGCCGGCGTGGCCGCCATGCCCGGAGCGCAGGGACATCTCCCCGGCCTGGCTGTCCTCGATCCGGGGACCAACTCGCTGGCCGTTCTTGACGGACTAGGAGGCGGTGCGCTCGGCAATGCGATCAGGTCGCTGACGACCACGCCCGCACAGGTCATCCGGTCCGCGGATTTCAACGGCGACGGCGTCACCGACCTCGCCGTGCTGTCGCCCGACGGCGTGAGCGTCTTCCTGGGTGACGGGCTGGATGGCTTTTCACCCTCAACAACCTATGATGCCGGCCTCGACCCGACGGGCCTGACCATTGCCAGCCTGGGCGGAAAAAACGTACCGGACATCCTGGTCGGGAACAAGTTTGGCGACGTTCTCGTGTTGCTGAGCGACGGCCGCGGCGGTTTCCAGCCCTATCGCAAGATCGACCAGCAGATCGCGCTGGCGGCGATCGATCGCGGGCCGGGAGGGGCCGTGAGTTTCGTCTTCGCGGACAAGGGTCGCGATCAGGTCGCGGTCAGCTCTGGGCCTCTCGCAGGGCCGCAACCGATCGGAGATCGGTCGCAAGGCGTGCTGGCCCCCGGTGCCGTGACCGTCGCCGACCTCAACGGCGATGGCATTGCCGATCTGGTCGTCGCCAACAGCGGCAGCAACAATGTCCTGGTCTATCTCGGACAAGCCGACGGCTTCTTCGCGCCGGCCCGGCGCTTCCCGGTCGGCACCAACCCGGTCGGTGTCACGGTCGCCGACCTTAATGGCGATGGCGTGCCCGACCTCGTTGTCACGAATCAAGGGTCCAACGATGTTTCTGTTCTGAACGGTCAGGGTAGCGGCAACGACTGGACCTTTTCAACAAGCCCGCTTCGCTTCAAGGCCGGCTTTGGCCCGTCCTCGTCCGCGGTCAAGGACGTCTTCGGCAACGGCAATCTCGACCTGGTGGTCACCGACAGTCAATCGAATCAGGTGCGCATCCTGCCGGGTCTTGCCAATGGCTTCTTCAATGACGCGAACCCGATCGTATTCAACACGGGCACTGACCCCGGCGCGGTGTTCGTCGGTAACTTCTCCGGCGTCTCCGGGCAGGTTGACCTGATCACCGTCAACGCCGGTTCCAACGACTTGACCCTGATCAGCGGCATCAACGGCGCAAATCCCGTGACACAAAGCATCGCTTCCAACGGGCTCGACCCGGTCGCGGCGATCGAGGGCAACTTCGCCGGTTTCGGCGACGGCCTGCTCGTCGCCAATGAAGGCAATGGCCTGCTCGCCCTCTTCCTCATCGGCTCCGAGGGGCTCCAGCTATCCCACGTGTTCGAGCAACCCGGCTTGCCCCAGCCCACGGCGCTGGCCATGGATGGCAGTGGCAATCTTTTCGGCGGGACCGAGGGCGCCCAGGCCGCAATTCCGATCATCCTGGGGCTGAGTGTCGACAACGGAGGAGAGGCACAGGGCTTCTTGGCACTGCCGGCGAGTGAGCCGGCCTCGACCCAGGTCGCCCTCCTTCAGCCGCTCGGCGAATCCTCGCTGGCCTTGGTGGCGACGCTGCTGAGCGTCGCGGTGGAGACGACGAACGTGGAGGTCTCGGCAGAGAGCGCATTAGCGAACCAGTCCATCGTTGAGGCAACCCCGGGCAACGGCACGGCTGGGGGTGACGAGCCCGACGTGGAGCTCGTGGGTCCGGGGCTGGTCCAGGCGCAGGCACAGTGGCGGGCGGTCACGGCGGAGTTTGCCCGGTTCATCGCCGGGGTCGAGGAGGAGTTCGCGGCCGCGGGCATCAGGGTCCGCGGGGGCGCGGCCCACGCTGCGCCGGCTGCTTACGCCGAGATGGCGCGGAAAGCTGTCGAGGCGCTGGACGAAGTCCTGTCGCGCTGGTCCCCAGTCCTCAATGTCGTCGGCGCCACTGCACCTGTAATCACCCTGCGGGTGGCTCGCCTGGCCACGGCTGTGGCTGCGCATGTCCCCGAGGTAATCTCTGAAGTCCCCGACATACGATCCGACCCGACCGGCGCGGCCGAACCCACCCCGGAACAATCACGAATCGAGCCGGTGGTGTCCGCGCGATGGGCCGGTCCGCTCGGAGCGGCAGCGATCGGATTGATCGCCGTTGTCAAGCCGCTGGCCGAACTGATCCGGCCGCCCGGCTTGCGTTCGACAATGCGAGCGTGGTCCCGACGCAGGTTCTCGTCCTGACGATGGTGGCCCGACTTACCACGAAAGGCGGCGTCGGTGCGCTCCGAGAGAGGTCCGACGCCGCTGTGAGCCCTCTCCACGGCCATCATGCGGAAGTAGACACCGTCCTGATTCACGAGGCGGGATCTGTGAGGATCGGTTGGGTTCTGGCCTGTCACCGGCTGGGGAAAGAAGTGAAGTGAAACAATGATCCGCCAGAGAGCTAGAGAAATCGATGCTTCCCGAATACGCTCTAACCGGATGCCTCTGTCCCCTCCCCCCTCGCGGGGGAGGGTTGACCTCTGGGACCCAACGACCACGACCTGCCCGGTCCCCTCCCCCCTCGCGGGGGAGGGTTAGGGAGAGGGGGGGATGATGGCAAGTGAGTTCGCACGTCAACTACGTCACGACATGACCAACGCCGAGCGTTGCTTGTGGAAGCATGTCCGGGCACACCGGTTCGGCGGAGTCAGTCCTCGAAGCCATCGCCCTGGCGCTGGCCCCCTCTCCCTAACCCTCCCCCGCGAGGGGGGAGGGGACAGAGGGAGACGCGGATCGACTAGCGGAACTCGCGTGGCTATGGCAAACAGCCCAGGCTTTATCCCTCTGTCGCGTCATTGAAGTAAAACGGCACGGCCTCGGGGTCGCGTAGGAAGCGCGCCCCCGAGGCCGTCGCCCATCTCGGGCAGTCAGTAGATCCCGGACCACTTGAGTGTTCCGAGAGCACTGCGTATGGCCCGGTTTGCTCAAGGTCGATATGCACCTATCCGCCGTGACGGTGACCACTCGCGGCGTGCCGGTGGACGACGTGCCCCGACCAGGCCCGATTGTGCAACGGCCTGTACGGGGGCGGGGCGGGAGCGGGCGTCGTTGGGGTACCCACCGAATTCGAGTCTGTTGCGCCACTTGTCGAGCCGTGGGTCAATTCGCTCTTGGTTCCTTCACCCGTACCGACAAGGATTCCCAGGGAATCCGTAGGCAACGGAGACGATACCGCGGAGGATCGTGGGAAAACGGCCGGCGAGGGGCTCTGTACGATCACCGGCGGCAGGAGGCGGAGGGATGGCAGTCCGGGGATTCTGACCGGCGGTCCCGGGAGCTTGAACGGCGGCGGAGGGATGACGATCGGTGCCGGTGGAAGGGGCGGTGGAGAGACTGGCGGCGAAGGGACAGCAAGCGGTGTTGAAGGAACGACGATCGGTGCCGGTGCCGGCGGTAGGGTCGGCGGGGAGACCGCTGGCGAAGGAATAACGATCGGTGCCGGTGCCGGCGGAAGGGTCGGTCCGGGGACCGATGGCGAAGGAATGACGATCGGTGCCGGCGCTGGCGGAAGGGTCGGTGGGAAGAGCCGCGGCCTCGTACCCGGCCGAATGATATCAGGAGCATCGGTGTTGATGACCGCGGAGACTCTGACGACTTGAGGTAACTCGGCGACGGCCTGGATCTGGTCGATCGGCAGGTAGCCCTCGACGATCTGACTCGAAGAGCTCGACGTGGGGCCCTCTGTGCCGCCTCCGCCCGATGGCCCGCGGTGGAAGACGAATAAGATCGGGCTGGTGAGAGGGATTCCGATGCCCGTGGGCGCTGGGGGCGCTGAAGTGACCTTCATCCTGAGGCCGCCTAGCGAGGTCGTTAGCGTTTGAACGTCTCCCTGGCCTTCAACCGCGACCAACACGGCATTCCCCTGGAACTGAAGCTCGGGGAACCGGGCCTCCAGGCTCGCGAGGTCGGAGTGACACCGCTGATAAAGGTTCGAGAGCTCCGTCAGATCCGCGGCGACGCTCGCTTTGGCCGCACCCTGGATCGGAGTTGGGTTGACGATGGCGGGCGGCGGCCATGCCCGAGGCAGGCTCGGGCCGCCACAATTGAGCAATTGTCGGCCTTCGAGCGATTCCAGCAACGGCAGCCGCCGCTGACGGGACCGGTCGCCGCGGCGTCGGTTGGGTCCGTGATCTTGTCTCGCCTCGTTGAATCTCCACATCGATCGAGTCCTTGTGTCAGAGGTGTTTGGGAAACTGACGAAAGCATCGATGTGGGGTTCAGTGCCACACCGTCAGACAGGTTGGGCCACGATCGAAATGGTCCGGTTGGTATTGTTTTTCCCCACCGTTTGACCATCCGTCGCTTTCTGCCTGCAAGAGAGCCTGCGAAATCGACCGATGGCCCCCTTAAGGGATTTCTTCCGAGGCGCAAGAAATCGCGATGGAGTCCGAGCGCCGAGCGCGAACAGCGCCGTCGGCCTCGACGCCGCTGCATCGCGGCGCGACGACGGGGAGTGGCCGAAGCGTGATGTGGTCCTGACTTCAAACAGCCAGGTCAGCGATTTTCGCCGTGATCTTCCGGCTCGTCCCTCTTGAGAGACTCGGCCCAGGCGTTCAGCTCTTCGGGGGCGATCTCGTCAGTGGGTTGCGAACTGGCGACGGATCGTGAGCGCGGCCAGGAGAGGAAGTGGAAGAGCTGGAAGAGCCACCGGCTCAGGGAGATCACGAACAACGCACCGACGATGACGAGCGACCAGAAGAGCGTGTTGTTCGCAGGCGGGGTAGGGGCCTCCGTCGGGTGCGGGTCCCAGCCGAGCTTGCCGACCAGGAGCGGCGCTCCACGGGCGACGTCGCCGGCCTGGTATTTGAAGATCTTGAGAAAATAGCCGTTGAAGACCGCTCGTTCCGAGATCTCCGTGCCCAGGGGCAGGCCGACCGGCGGGTCTTCGAACACACACTGGTAGGGATAACTGCCCGAGTCGGGCGTGAAGATCGACGCCTCGTAAATCCAGCCCGACTGGCTTAGCTTCGTCTCGTAGCGTATCAAGCGCTTGAGAGTGCCCAGCAAATGCACGGGGACACCGCGATAGAGATCGGGCCGCTCCCACAGGTGCGTGAGCGCGACATTGCGCCGGCTGTTCCTGGCAAGCTCGGCCGGCGTTTGCTTGCGCGCTTTCTCGAGCAGGTAGGCATATGCGGCATTGTCGCGAAACGACATCGGCGTGCGGTCCGTGACGGTCTCGAACTCGACGGCGTGGTCGGCCTTAGTGGGCTCTGGCCTGGCCTCGACCCTGGCCTCCGGCTCGGCCGGCTGGGGACGCTGCTGGAGGAAATGCCAGAACAGCCCCCATCCCATCACCATGACCGCCGCCAGGACCAGCAGGCGGGGCAGCTCCGAGCCTCGAAAAAACCGGCTGCTCGTTTCCACGATCGCTCAGCCTCCCTCATCGGGACGAAGTTCGGTGAAGCTGAGCTTCGGCTCTTTCTTGGCCCGCGTGAATGCGTTCGAGAAAGCGTTGATCACTGTCATCAGCTCCGCATAGCGAAGGTTGGGATCAACCTTGAGCAAGGTCTGGTCGAACGGCAGATCAGGGTCTCGCAGATACTTGAACAACGTCTCCTCGAGCGCCTTGGGATCGGTGGGAATCTCGTTCTGCTCGACCGTGATCCGCTCCAGGCTGCCGCCCGGTCCCGCCTTGAGAATCGTGGGCAAGGTCCGCAGCGCCACCGGTACATCGTTCGAGGGCGCGGCCTGGTTGGGGGCGGTCGCGGCTATCGCCGTCGCCGGCTGCGCCGGCAGCAGGTTCATGACAAACTGCCCCTCCGCCGGCAATTGCTTGTAGGTCAACACGAAGAAAGTCAAGAGCTGAAACGCCATGTCCAGCATCGGAGCGATGGGAACGTTGGGCCCTTCGATCTTCTCTCGCTTCGGTCGCTTCCGCACGGGGTTGCTCCTCTGCACTCACGTACTACTCATCGCCTTCAAGGCGAACTTGCGAAAGCCCTGCGTCTGGCAGGCGTTGATCAGGCTCATGATCGCCGCGAATGTTGCATCTTTATCGCCGCGAAAAACAATGGTTGTGGGCAGGCCTTTGGTCGGATCGATCTTCTGGCCGGCGGCCCTGAGGTTGAGCTTCACGAGGTCTGCCTGGTGCTTGATTGTCTGGATCGCCTCGTTGATCGATTGGGTCTGCCCGCCCACGAGCAGGTGGCCGTCGCGATCGACGTTGAGAACCAACCGGTCTTCAGAAACGCGCTGGGTATCCTCGACTGGCCGGGCCGAGCCGGCGACCGGAAGGTGAACACGTTGATCGTTGTTGTCCGAAGCGAAATTGATCACCAGCATGAAGAACGTGATCAACTGGAAGACCACGTCCAGCAGCGGCGTCAAGTTGGGCTCAGCCCGCACGTCACCGGTCACTGGGCCTGCCATGGAATTACACCTTGCGAGAGGGGTCCTTGACCTGGGACAGGAATCAGGCGGATTTCGCGGTCTTGGCCGCCGCGACCAATGAGTTGATGGTACGGTCGGCAACCCGGTTGGCTTCCATCGTCATCTGGGAAATCCGGTTGCGGAAGAAGGCAAAGAAGAAGATTGCCGGCACCGACAGGGTAATGCCTTCAAGCGTGATGAAGAGCGCGGTCGAGATGCCTTCGGCCACCTTTTCGGGGCGGGGTTGAGACCCGGCGGCGGTGGCGATCTCCTGGAAACTGAGGATCATGCCCCAGACCGTGCCCACCAGTCCGATCATGGGCCCGAGGGTCCCGATCGTCGCCAGGTAGCTGATCTTCATCTCCAGCCCGGTCACAATCTCGTCGGACATGGCGATCATGGCTTCCTTGGCCTCGGGCCGCCCGTTGGGCAGGTTGGCGATCCCGGTGCGAACGAGCCGAGCAAGGAACGAATCGTTATCTTTGCAGACGTCGTACGCTTCCTGGAATTTCTTGTCGCGAATCGCGGCCTCGAGCTTCTCGACCAGGCTGGCCGGCACCGCCTCACTGACGCGGTATTCCATGAACAGGCGAATCACCAGGGCCGTGAAATAGACCGAGAGCAGGAGCAGGAAAAGCCCAATCGGACCCGACGCACGGATCGCCCACTGGAGCATGTTCTCCCGCCGGGGCGGAGTCGCCCCTTCGGCCCCGCCGCTGGCGGGCGCGGCCGTCGTCTTCGCCGCCGCGTCTGCGTCGGCATCGGCCGGTGCGGCGTCTCCGTTGGCCGCCGGCTCCTGAGCCCGGACCGTGGCCGGTTGACCCGCGGCCAGCCAGATTAACGAACACGTCAGCATCGCAAACCAGAACCACGAGCCTCCCAGCGCCCTGGCCCCATCAGGATCCCAAGTCTGCCGCATGGAACCGAACCCCCTCGACACGAACATCCGATGTTGTCAAATCAGCAAGAAGACGGGATCTCCCGATCAAAGCTACGCCAGGTCGAACCTGGAGTGACCTTGATCCTGGCAAGAATCACCAGGTATCCCGTCCGCCCGAACTCCCAGCCCGCATCGCCCCTGTTGACCTACTATCCGGCGGCGCCCGAAGACTGTCAACAGTCTGAGAGTTGCCAGTTGTCAGTTGCCAGTTGCCAGTTGCCAGTTGCCAGTGAATGCAAGGGAATCACCGGCGGCTCGCTTGCGTCTCCACTGGCAACTGGCAACTGGCAACTGCTCCCTGACGCAACTGGCAACTGCTCACTAACTCGGGTTGTCCCCAGGCCACGAACCGGAAATGATGAGAGAGAGAAACTCCGCCTCGCGCACCAAGGATCTACCGATGACTTTGCTCTTCTCGCTGGCATGCCTGTCCGTGACCTGGGCCGACCCCCCGTCCCAGACTCCGCCGCCGCCTCCGCAGGTCGCGCCAATCGACCTGGTCACGGCCCTGGAAACGGTCGTCTCCGACGCCATCGCCAAGGCGGAGCCATCGGTCGTGGCCATCCACCGGAAGAAAAGCGAGAACGCGCAGGAAACCATGGCCGTGCGCGGCAAACCGCGGCCGACTGTCCGTTTCGACTCCCCCCGGTCGCGATTGAGATTCGCCGGCGAGAACGAGCTTGACGACATGATTTCGTTCGACTTCGGGTCCGGCGTGGTCGTCGGAGACCGCGGTCAGATCCTGACGGCTTTCCACGTAGTACGAGGCGCGGTTCGTCTTACGGTGCGCGCGGCCGACCGCCAGGTCTTTGACGCGGAGATCATCGCGGCCGACCCTCGAAGCGACCTGGCCGTGATCGTGCCGATTGCGGTGCCTGGGATGCCCGCTCCCAAGCTCAAGCCGCTGCCACTGGGCGACGCCAGCCTGCTTCGCAAGGGTGCCTTCCTCATCGCCCTGGGCACTCCCTTCAACGCCGCCCAGGATGGCAAAGCCTCGGCGAGCTGGGGAATCCTCTCCAACGTCGCCCGTCTGGTTGATCCCGATCAGGATGAGAACGGTAACTCTCCGCGCGTCTATCAGCTCCCCAATTATCCGACGCTGCTTCAGCTCGACGCCAAGCTCAACCTGGGTATGAGCGGAGGCGCGGTGGTCAACATGAGAGGAGAGCTGGTGGGCCTGACCACGATGGCCTCGAGCCCATCGGGCTTTGATGCCATGGCCGGCTACGCCGTTCCCATCGATCGCATCGGACGCAGGGCCGTCGAGACGCTCAAAGAGGGAAAAGAGATCGAGTACGGGCTGCTGGGCATCAGCGCCATACCGCGCGGCACCAACCGGGTGCAAAGGGTTTCACCCAACACCCCTGCCGCGCAGGGAGACCTCCAGGCCGGTGACGTGATCCTCGCGGTCAACGAGATCCCGGTGGTTGACTTCGATACGCTCATCCTGGCCATCAACACGTTCGCGCCTGGGGACGAAGTGCGTCTCAAGATCCGGCGTGACGACAAAGAATTGATCAAGACGGTCGTTCTGGCGAAGTATGCGGTTGAAGGTGAGATGATCGCGACCACCAAGGCTCAGGACTGGCGTGGGCTGCGCGTTGACCATCTGAGCATTCTCAGCACGGCCAGGGGCATGATCCCCAATATTATGCAAGATTTGCCTGGCGGCGTGGTGGTCTCGGAGGTGCTCGACGATTCGCCCGCGGCCCGCGCCGGCCTGAAGAAGTTCCAGGTGATTCGCCAGGTTGAGAAAACGCCCGTGGCGTCGCCACGCCAGTTCGCCAAGGCAGTCGCCGATCTCAAGGGACCCGCTACCTTGTATACCGACCAAGGCCTGGTGACGGTTCAGGAATGAGTCAAACGGATTGAAGCGGGATGAGTTCACAGGCTATAGGGCCGGGTTGCTGACCGGCCTTGAGTCCTGCACAATACTACGAGCAGGCAGTTGGGCATTCCATGAAAACTGATGACCTTCGCGAAGCGTTTCTGGAATTCTTCGAATCCAAGGGCTGCGTGCGCCGGCCTAGTGATGTTCTGGTGCCCAACGATCCGACGGTGCTCTTCACGCCGGCCGGTATGAACCAGTTCAAGCGCGAGTTCATGGGGCTGGGCGACCCCAACTTCAAGCGCGCGGCGAGTTGCCAGAAATGCATTCGCACCGGCGATATTGAAAACGTGGGCAAGACCCCGCGCCACATGACGTTCTTCGAGATGCTGGGGAATTTCAGCTTCGGAGACTATTTCAAGCGCGATGCCATCCACTGGGCCTGGGAATTCTTGACCCGCACCCTCCAGATCCCGCGCGAACGGCTCACGTTCACCGTCTATCTCGACGATGACGAAGCATACGACATCTGGCATCAGGAAGTTGGCATCCCGGCCGACCGGATTACCCGGATGGGCGAGGACGACAACTTCTGGCCCGCCGGCGCTCCGACGCATGGCCCCAACGGCGTTTGCGGTCCCTGCTCCGAAATCTTCTACCATGGCGATGGGGTCGAGGAAGTCGAGATCTGGAACCTCGTCTTCACCCAGTTCAATCGGACCGGCCCGGGTCAGCTTGAACCACTGCCCAAGAAGAACATCGACACCGGCATGGGGCTGGAACGCGCCGCGGCCGCGCTACAGGCCGTGCGGTCGAACTTCGAGATCGACATTTTCAAGCCCATCGTGGCGGCCGCGGCCGATGTGCTGGGGATCGATTATTCCAGGGTGAAAGACACGCTCGACGGCGTGCGCATCCGCCGCGCCAGCGACCACGCGCGGGCGCTCACGTTTTGTATTCATGAAAATGTTCGCCCCGGTCCCGAGAAGCAGGGATACGTCGTGCGCCGCCTGCTGCGCCGGGCCGCGCTTGATGCCTACCAGATGGGCCAGCGCGAGCCGTTCCTCTTCCAGCTCGCGCCGGTGGTTGCCGAGGTGATGAAAGGCGCGTATCCGGAGCTGCGTGACAGCGTGCCGCGCATCCAGCATGTGATCCGCGACGAGGAAGACCGGTTCCTGCGCAACCTGGAAAACGGCTTGCGGCTCTTGCAAGACACGTTCAAGAAGACCAAGGCGGCCGGCTCCGACGTGATCGCCGGCGACGCGGCATTCGACCTGCTTTCCACCTACGGCATTCCCGTTGAAGTGACCGAAAGCCTGGCCGCCGACCAGAATCTGCGCGTGGACATGGCCGCCTTCGAGACGGCGCGCGTCAAGTTTTCCGCCGTCTCGCGAGGGACCGCCGAGGCAGCCGACGTCTTCGCCACCGGCCCGCTCGACACACTGAAGGAAGCCTACCATCACGGGACGGAATTCCTGGGATACCAGACCACCGAAACCGACGCGACCGTGATCGGAATTCTCGAGCAGGGCCAGCTCGCCGAATCGGCGGTGCCCTCCGAGACGGGCCCTCCCATTGCGTTGGTTCTCGACAAAACCCCATTCTACGCCGAGGCGGGCGGCCAGGTGGGAGACACCGGTACGATCCAGGGCTCCGGGTTCGCCTTTCAGGTTGAAGACACCAAGCGTGATCACGATTTCATCCTCCACCTGGGCAGGGTTTCCCAGGGAACCATGAGCCTGGGCAAGCAAGCGAAGGCCTTGGTCGATGCCAGCCGGCGGCAGGCGATCCGTCGCGCCCACTCGGCGACCCACGTGCTGCACCACGCCCTGCACCGGCATCTGGGCAAGCATGCCCAGCAAGCCGGCTCGAAGGTAGAGCCCGATCGCCTGCGGTTCGATTTCGCCAACCCGGAGCCTGTTGGCAAGGAGCGGCTCGACCAGATCGAGAAAACCGTCAACACGCTGGTTATAACCGGCTCGGCCGTGGGCTGGACGCTCATGCCCATCGCCGAGGCCAGGACGCTGGGCGCGAAGGCCCTCTTTGGCGAGAAGTACCCGGACATCGTCCGCGTTGTGTCGATGGGCGAATTCTCTCGAGAACTCTGCGGTGGAACGCATCTTGAAAACGTCGGCCAGGTGGGCCTGTTCAAGATTCTGGGCGAGGAATCGGTAGCCGCGGGCACTCGCCGCATTACCGCGCTTACTGGTCAGGCGGCCCTCGACTACGTCCATCAGGAAGAAGAGGCCCTGGCTCAGGTCGCCGCGATCTTGCGCGTTCCGCAGGCCCAGGTCGGCGACCGCGTGGCGACCCTGATTGACGAGATCAAGACACTCAAGAAGCAAGTCTCCGAGCGCCGTGTCGACACCGCCACCAAGCTTTCAGCCGACGACCTTCTGGCCGGCGCACGACCCATCGGCGGCGCCACCGTGATCGCTCAATCCATCGACAACCAGACCCCCGACGACATGCGCGTGCTGATCGACGCTCTGCGCCGCAAGCAGGCCACGGGTCTTGCCGTGCTCTTGATCACCGTCGCGGAAGGGAAGGTCTCGCTGGTCGCGGGTCTGTCACGTGATTTGATCGAGCGCGGCCTGCACGCCGGCAACTGGCTGAAGCAGGTCGCTCCGATCGTAGGCGGAGGAGGAGGCGGCCGTCCCGACCTGGCCCAGGCCGGCGGCAAGAACCCGGAGAAGGTCGCCGAGGCTCTCGAAGCCGCAATCAAGTCGATGGAAGTTCTGCTGGCGACATAAACGTGATCCGCCACGTCGAAATTGCATGGAATGACCATCGCGCCTGAAAATTCGCTGCGAAGCGTGCGCAGGACAGCGTGATTGCAGCGGGATAGCCGAAATTGATGGATGGGACAGATAAGGCGGCGGTGTACCGCATTGTATATCCTTTTTCCTTTTTTTTCTGCGGTCAAAGGCCGGATCGTGTCGTTCTTTATCTCAGCCAATCGCGTTCGCAGTTCCGGTATCCGACGCTCTCTGCCGCTTTCTTTGATTGCAATCAGGGTCGTGGGCCGGTCGAGATTCATCGTGCTCCAAGCGATCATCAGGGGACGTAAGCTTTAGATCCATGGTTTCCAAGTACCGTCCTTCCCGGCAGTGCGCTGAAGGCGTTGCTCACGTTGCCGCTTGTCGATGAGTGACTTACCGCGTGGCAGCCTGGCCGGCGCACTCTGGTCGTTGGGTTCTCCACTCACTCTCGCCGCCAGATGTAGAGCGAGAAACGTGCGTCATCGTATCTGCATGGCTGCAATCTGATATCTTCTGCATAAGCATCGAACCGCGTCGCGATCCATCAAGCTCAGCATGATGTGAGAATCTCGGCTGATGTGACCGGTTTGGTGATGATCGGCGGAGCCGTGCGCCGAATGGACAACCGTGGAGGACGGCGTTTCTCTCACAAAAACCAGATCATTCACTTGGCCCGGCGCTGCCTCAAGCCAAGGGTTCGCACAGCCGCGGGCGCTGGAAACGGCCTGCACAGCATTGCAGGCAACAGTGATTGTAAGAACTCCGCCACTGATCACTGGCACGAACAAGTGGATGATGGGAATAAAAACAACAATCCCCTAGAATTCTTCGATAGGAGCTTGACATCGTCGCGCAGGCCGACCATAGTAGGGCACCGTTTTCAAAAGAGCCGCTACTTGCGACCGCAAACACGGTCCTCACCTGATTACCGGCCTCTAACCCAAAGGGGCCGGGATCAAGGCCTGGCGTGGTCAATGAAGGCGCGGCAACTAAGCTCGCGGCGATAGCCAGCGATCAAAGCGCAAAGATCACGATTGCATCAAAGTTGGATGACCGCAGACGTTCTACGGGACGGCGAAGCTCTGCGCTGCGCAAGGGGTTTCGCTGACAAGCAGATCCGCGTAGGCACATGCCTTACATGTGAAAGGAACAACATGAGATTGTTTCAGAGACGCCGTTCATCCGGGGTGGCTCAGGTGAGAAAGTCCCGATTTCGGCTCAACGTCGAGCCGCTCGAAGGTCGAGCCTTGCTCTCGTTGACCCCGCTCGATTTCGGCGCCACCATGACCTCAGCACCAGTGACGTTGAACGGATCGTTTTACTTTTCCGCCAGCGACGCAACCCACGGTACTGAGCTCTGGAAAAGTAATGGCACCGCCGCCGGCTCCGTCATTGTCAAGGACATCGACCCGGGCACACTGGGCTCGAACCCCACGAGTTTGACCGTCGTGGGCAGCACGCTTTTCTTCGCCGCGAGCGACGGCGTGCACGGACCCGAGTTGTGGAAAAGCAACGGCACGGCCGCCGGAACCGTCATGGTCAAAGACGTGTACTCCGGCGCGGTTGGCTCGTACCCCAAGAACATGGTCAACGTGAACGGCACGCTTTTCTACCAGGCCTTCGACCCCCATGGGGGATACGAGCTCTTCCGCAGCGATGGCACGGCGGCCGGCACGTACATGGTCAAGGATATTCGTGCCGGCTATAGCGGTTCGTTCCCCGCCAACTTGACAGCCGTGGGATCCACGGTGTTCTTCGTGGCCAACGACGGTGTGCACGGCAACGAGCTGTGGAAGAGCGATGGAACAAGTGCCGGAACCGTCATGGTGCGCGACATCAACGCTGGCGCGGCGGGCTCCTACCCTGGGCGCTATGAAGAACCTGGGCGGCACACTCTACTTCACCGCCAACGACGGTCCACATGGCTTTGAGCTCTGGAAGAGCAATGGCACGGCCAGCGGAACCGTCATGGTCAAGGATATTGATCCTGGTGCCACGGGATCCGTCCCCTCTTACTTGACGATCGCCAATGGCGCCCTGTTCTTTGCGGCCAATGATGGCACGCATGGCTATGAGCTCTGGAAGAGCGATGGCACGGCCAGCGGAACCGTCATAGTCAAGGATGCTGACCCAGGCGCCGGGAGCTCGGTCCCCAGTCACCTGACCGCTGTGGGAGCCACTCTTTTCTTTTCCGCCAACGACGGCAGCCATGGTACCGAGCTCTGGAAGACCAATGGCACGACCGGTGGCACTGTCGTGGTCAACGATATCAACGCAGGCATCGCAAGCTCATCGCCGACCAACCTGATGAACCTGAACGGCGAGCTCTACTTCGCAGCCACGACGTCGATTTACGGCAACGAGTTCTGGCGAAGCAACGGCACCAGCAGCGGAACGGCCCAGGTTCAGGACGTTTATGCAGGTGCCTTGAGCTCCAATCCAACCAACCTCGTGATCGATAATTCGACGTTGTTCCTGACGGCGACCGATGCTGCGCATCCTAAGCGGCTCTGGAAGAATAACTGAGCATCGGCCAGATCCGCTCGGGCCGTTGAGAATAACCACAACAGAGGATCGAGCAAGCGAATCGGAGGGCCGCACTCGTGGTCGGCCCTCCGATTTTTGCTTATGCCTTGATGGAGTGCGGCTACGCAGTGCGGTGAAGGGGCACGCCGTTGACCGTTGCCCGAACATGACCTTCCGCCGGGGTCAGCGTCTGTCAAAGCGAGGTTCAGCTACCCTCGGGTGTGCCTGGCCATGCGTCAATCCCGCTCACCGTCACGGGCTTCGGACCTTCTGGGTTCAATGGCGAGGTTCAGCTTCGAGAAGAACCTGCTCCTGATGAGCGTTGGCGACTGATCGGAAAAAAAAGCACCAGAAAAAAACTTGTATCCAAATGGGAGGTCGACCGCATGATAGAGAGGCTGGCAAACTTCTCTGAGGTCGTCCATGTCTCAGCAACGACTCGCGACTCCCGATCTGGTGCGGCTTTTCGAGGACGGAAGCCTCGCGGGGCTGTCGGACTGGCAGCTCCTGGACCGGTTTGTGTCCCACCGCGATGAGACGGCGTTCGAGGCGCTGGTTTCGCGCCACGGGGCGATGGTGCTGGGTATCTGCCGCCGGATGCTGGGGTTTTCTGTCGATGTCGATGACGCCTTCCAGGCCACGTTTCTGGTGCTGATCAAGCGAGCCCACGCCCTCGGCCCCAGCGACGCTATTGCTGCGTGGCTGCATGGCGTGGCCGTAAGGGTGGCGCGGCGGGCAAGGGCCGATGCCGCCCGGCGCGGGCAGCGTGAGAAGCTGGGTCTGGTGGTTGAGCGGGCGGGTCCTGACCCTGCCGAGCACGAGTTGGATCACTACCGTATCCTCGATGAGGAGATCCATCGCCTGCCGTTCAAGTACCGGGCCCCCATCGTCATGTGCTACCTCGAGGGCCTCACACACGAGGCTGCCGCGCGGCAGCTCAACTGGCCGATCGGCACGGTCAAGGGCCGGCTCTCACGGGCCCGGTCGCTCCTGGAATCTCGGCTCACCCGGCGTGGCGTGGCCTGCGCGGCGGGGTTCGTCTCCTTGGCCACGGCGTCCACGAGCGAAGCGGCGGTCTCGCCGTCATTGCTCAAGATCACCTGCGGTGCCGCTTATCATCTCTGCATTGCAAGAGGTACAACCCAGTTCCTATCAAGACCTGTCGCCAGGTTGCTCCACGGAGTACTTTTCACCATGGTTTTCCAGAAGATCAAAATGATCGTCCTTCTTTGCGTGGCCTCGGGCCTGGTCCTCACGGGTGCCGGCGTCCTGGCCCGGCAAGAGGCAGACGGCACCAAGCCAGGGCCGGAAGCCAGCAAGCAGAAAGGGTCGGGCTCTTCCGACACGTTCAAGGTGTCAGCCAAAGCTTACGGCAAGTCCTGGAGCAGCCCGACCCAGGCAATCAAATCAGCAGAAAACGGTTCCCGACCTTTACAACGACCTGATCCAGGCCGCCCGGGCGGCCTACCTCGAGAACATTCAGAGCTATCAGGCCGGCAACACGCCACCTGAGCGCATCTACCAGAGCTCGCGAATGCTCATGGAGGCCCAGCAAGCCCTGGCCACCGATCCGGCCGAAAAGACAAAGGCAGTCGCAGAGCACGCCGAGACGGATGCGAACTCTCGCCCGGAAAGTGGATGACCTTCACGGCTCGGAATCGGGCGAATCGGCGCGAGTTCCAGAGTCGAAGGCTTACCTGGCGGAAGCCGAGCTCTTGCTGGCACAAGCAAAGTCATCGAAGAAGGAAAGCAAGCCGAGCCCTTCACCCCCGGCTGCGCCGATCCGGGCGGAAAGTCCGCCAAGGACCCGAAGTCGCTCGCGGTTCTTGCCAAGCTCGAAGAGCCCGTGCCCATGAACTTTCCCAATGAGACGCCACTCGAGGAAGTTTTGAGATACATCAAGCAGGCGACCGCTGGCGAAACCGGCAAGGGCATCCCGATCTACGTCGACCCCCTGGGGCTTCAGGAAGCCGACAGAAGCGATCACATCGCCGATCACCATGGAGCTTGATGGCGTCCCGCTACGACGGACGTTGCAGCTACTGCTCAAACAACTTGGCCTCGTCTACTTTCGTCGACGACGGGGTTTTATGCATCACCAACGCGGAATCCCTGGAGCCTAAATTTGACCCCTCCATGCTCGAAGTCTCTCCGTTTCTCGAGAAACAAGAGAAGGCGGAGCGAGGCGAGCTTCCCCTGAGCGAGATGAAGGAGCTGATCGAGATCATGAAGCTCCAGAAGGAGATCATGAAGCTGAAAAAGGAGATGGTGAAGATCGAGAACGCACCAACAGGAGGCGGAGGCATTGGCCCAAGCCATCAGTAAGGATATCCACGCCTGCATTTCGAACCTTAAAGTCCAGCATCGTCACCTCCGACGCCGGTTACGACTCTCGATTCAATCCGCGTCGAAAACCGCAGCCACCGCAACCGAGAAGCCCGCCAGCGACTACCGACGCCGCCGATTCCCCGCGTCGGTAGACGCCTGCTTCTTCGTACGCATCCCCGCGCAAGGCAAGAACGGTGATGGTTTCCGCTTGCGGGTTGACGATCCAGTACTCCGGGACGCGGCCCTCGGCATAGTCGCCCCGCTTCTGAACCAGGTCCCGCTCCGGTTTCTCTTCACTCACCACCTCCAAGGCGAGGTCGGCACCGAGCCAGAACCGGTTCTGCCGGCGCGAATCGGCGGCCGAAAGCAAGAGCAGAAGATCGGGCTCACGGAACTTTCCCGGCCGAATTTGCAGTCGCAACGGGGCGAATTGGACTTTGCCACCTCGGGGCTCCGCGAAACCGTAAAAGGCAAGAAACAGGAACTTCAACACGCTTTGGTGCTTGTCCGTCGGCATGGGGAGGACTTCCAGGAAGCCGTCGGTGAACTCGACCAGCCGGTTGCGGTGGTCGGTCAGCACGAGATACTCCTCCTCGCTCCAGTTTCCCTGGGGTGGAAGTAATTCCTCGAGCAGATCCTTCCACTTCCTGGGCAGTCGGAGGAGTCGTCGTGAGTTGCGTTACAGTCGCCATGGCGTTCCCTGAAAAGAGGGGTCTTTCCCTCAGCCAATATAGCCGCAAACGTAACGCTTTGCCACGTCGTTGACGCAGAGGCAAGCGGTTTGCGCAACGCTGTAGCTAGTCACAGGGTTAGCGTCGGACCCTAGCGTCCCATAGCGATCGGCTCGAGCACCACTTCCGCCGAGAACTGCATGGCCAGCTCGGGATCGACGGCCCCCGCATCCCATACCGAGGCATTGGCCACGGCGCAGCCGATCGCGTGCCGGACCATCGCCTCGGCTTCCATTCCCGCCAGCCAGCCATCGACCAGGCCGGCCAGCAGCGAGTCTCCCGAGCCGATCGGGTTCACCGCCTCGATCGCCGGCGGAATGGCTCGAAATCGCTTCCCCCGGAACTGGATGAGCACGGGATTGGGACCGTCGGTGACGATCCCGCAGATCACTCCGTGCCGATGCCACTCCTCGAGCAGGTCCAGCACGTCGTTGTCGGTAGCCGCCTGCTTCCGCAATGGCCCCGCGGCTTCCTTGCGATTGAGCTGAATGACCGACGGCCAGAATCCCCAGATCGCCTCCAGGGCAGGGCCGTAAGTGTCCAGAAAGACCGGAATCCGTCGCGCCTGGGCCAGCGAGATCAGGTCACTGTAAACTGCGTGTGTTGAGGCCGCGGGGCTCGAGCCCGAGAGCGTCAGTGCCGAGACGCCAGTCATGGAAAAAGCCTCTTCGACCCTGCCGATCAGCATATCGGACTCCGCCGGATCGATCGCCGGATCGGGGTCAAAAAATGCTGTCTGCTCGGTCGTCGAATCGGTTCGAACGGTCAAGATAACCCGCGTGGGAGACGACGTCGGCACGATGATCGGGTCGAGCCCGTCATCCTGGCGCAGCAAGTGCGCACAACGGTCGCCGACCCAGCCACCTAGAAAAGTCACGGGCCGGGCTGTCCGTCCCAGCCGCATTAGTGCCCGGGCCACATTGTTTCCCTTGCCGCCGACGACCTCTCTTGCCGCGACCCCTCGAACCAGGTCGCCAGGCCGCCAGTTTGGTACTGTCAGGGTCTTGTCCAGACACGGGTTCAGCGTGACGCACAGAATCATGGTGTGGTAAACCGTCCACCTCACGAAGACATCGACCTGGCCGACCGTCGCACCGGTCCATGCTGCCTACCATTCTCCATTCGAAGGGCCCGGGAACAACGGTCATGTGCCGAAAAAAAGCGAACCGTGGCTGACCGAGCATGTCGGTTCAGGTCGGGGTCAAGCGCATTGCATGCCCTTTCGAGGCCCTCGGCGCGACCCTGCCCGGGAAATGCTCTGCTTCATCGTGCTATACTTGTGTGAAGGTCGTTTTTTGTGCAACCTAGTGCCTCATCCACTCTTAATCTTCGGGTACAGCCGCTTCAGTTTTGTTCGGGCGTCGTCGATCTTAAATTGCCAGTCCACGCCGCGTTGTTTGGCGTTGGTCTTGTCGGCCCAGATCCCAATCTCAGCTTGCAGCAGCGGCAGTTCTCCAATGCGCCGGCCGCTCAGGCATTGGCTCGTCAGGCAACTCAATTCGCATTCGGCGATGTTCAGCCAACTGCCGTGTTTGGGCGTGTAGCAAAAGTTGATCCGCTTGATATACCCCCGCGCTTGCTCGGGTGGGAAGGCCGTGTAGAATGCCCCTTTCGTGTGCGTGTTGAGATTGTCGCACACGAGCGTCACCTTTGCGCAAGCAGCGTAACGCGTGTCCAACAATTGGGCCACTTCGATCGCCCAGTCAACCTTGGTCCGATGCTCACGGGCGGTTGCCTGTCGAAAGCCCGACAGCGGTTCGGCGAACATGAAAATGCTCGCGGTGCCGTTGCGTTCGTATTCGTAATCGACCCGCTCCGCATGCTTGCTCGTCGCGGCGATCGGCACCTTCGTTTCCTTCAGCAATTGCACCGGTTGCTCGTCCATGCAGAGCACCGGTTGCTGGGGATCATACGCTTCCGCATAAGTCTCGAGCACGTTTTCCATGTCGGCCACGAACTCGGCATCCTGGTCCGGCGGAATCACCCAGTACTCGATCTTGCGCTTAGTCATGCCATTTTTTTTAGCGTCTTGCGAACCGTCTCCGCGCAGATCGAAGGGACCACTTCCAACACCACCAACTCATCGGCCAACAACTGCAACGACCACCGGCCATACCCCGCCGGTGGCTTCCCCAACCGCATGGCGATCAGTTTCGCTTCGCCCACACCATCGAGTTTGTGTGGCGTCGGCGGCATCGCACGTTTCTTGCGTTCCAACGCGGCGTCAAAGCCCGCCGTGACCAATCGCTCACGAAGATTCTCCACCGTCCGCACTGAGCAACCATATGCCTCCGCGATCTTCGCATCCGGCCATCCCGGCCCGTCCGTATCCGCCTTGAGCATGATCTGGGCCCGTTTCACTTTCTCCGACGTGCCCTTGAGCCGCTTGACGATATCCTGGCACACGCTACGTTCACCATCCGACAGCCGGACGATATACTTCTTGTTCATGGGACACCTCCTTGTGCCTCGAAGTGTCCCTGAACCAGCGGGCGTTGCCAAGCCGAAGATTTAGCGTGGATGAGGCACTAGTAGCTGCTGAACCTGGAAAGCACTTCGATATGGCTGTCGTAGTCAAGGGACGTGTGATGGCAAAGGCGAAGAAGGCGGGGCGGCCCGCCAAGCCCGGCGGGATCGGCTGGCCCCGGACGTAGTCTCGATGGCCCGGAGTATCGCCGACTTCCAGGGGGTTGTCGTGGGCGACTCTATGTCCGAGCCGATCCGGACCAAGATCATGAGGGACTATGAAGCGGTGCTGTAGACCCTCGCAAAGGGATCGAACCGAGGGGGTAGCCAGTGAGCACAATCACGAGATCGACAACGGGAACGATCACCGTTGAGGAGTACGAACGGATGATCGAAGACGGCGAGATCGGCGAGCACGATCAAGTCGAGCTGATCAAAGGGCGGATTGTCGTGAAGATGGGCCAGGGGCCGAAGCACGCGATCAGCGCCGAGAAGTTGCGCCGGCCGATCGAGCGACTGGTGCCGGCCGGCTGGCACTCGCGAATCGAGCGGCCGGTCCGAATCCCGGCACAGGGCAGCGAGCCCGTGCCGGACCTGGCCATCGTGCGGGGCGACGTGGAGGATTACGACGACGACACCGGCCATCCCGAGCCGGAAAACATCGGCTTGATCGTCGAAGTTGCCAGGACGAGCGTGCAAGCGGACCGGGAACAGGCCGTCATCCTTGGGGCCGCTGGAATACCCGCCTACTGGATCATCAATTTGCCCGATCGCCAGGCCCGAGGTGTACGCGGGGCCGGTTGCCGGTGCGTACCCGCCGCCCACGATTCTTGACGCGTCGGCCTCGGTCGAGCTGGTACTGGACGGCGTGGCCGTCGGCCGGATCGCTGTGGCGGACCTGCTGCCGCGGCGGCCGTAAGTGAGCACCGCCCACTGGTGCCGCTGCTGCCAGGCCCAGACGGTGCACTGGCGGGACGGCTGGTCGTCGCCAGGCCGCCAGCTCGGTACCGTCAGGGTCTTGTCCAGACACGGGTTCAGCGTGACGCACAGAATCATGGCGTGGTAATCCGTCCACCTCACGAAGACATCGAACTGGCCGACCGTCGCACCGGTCCATGCTGCCTACCATTCTCCATTCGAAGGGCCCAGGAACAACGGTCATGTGCCGAAAAAAAGCGATTCGTGGGCAGCCGAGCTTGACCGTTCTCCCCGGTATCTTCCCTTCTTCAGCAGTCGGAAAGTTTGCTCCAACCAGTCTTCGCAGTTGCCCCATTTTTACATCGGCGGTTACTATGGAAGCCCGTGATTCCTCGAGAGCATCTTACCTTCAAGTTCCTTCGACCATCCTTGTGCGGGGCGATCCATGGCTGTGACGAACCGGAACGTCTTGTTGACGCGGCAAATCTTGACCCTGACATGCTGCCTCGTAGTACTCGCCGGGACGGCCATGGGCCAGACCGATGTGCGCCCGCAAAACGCCAGCGAGGAAGGCCCGTTCAAGGAGCTAAAGTACCGCTCCATCGGACCGGCGGCGGGCGGCAGGGTTTGCCGGGTGGCCGGAGTACCGGGTAATCCGCTGATCTATCTGGCGGCGACGGCCTCGGGGGGCGTCTGGCGATCCACTCGACGGCGGACTCTCGTGGAAGTGCGTGACCGAGAAGCTGCCAACCTCGACGGCCGGGTCGATCGCCGTCGCTCCGTCGGATCCCAACGTGGTTTACATGGGCTCGGGCGAGGCCAACATCCGCAACAACGTGGTGCCAGGCAACGGCATTTACAAATCCACCGACGGCGGCTCGAACTGGACCCAGGTCTGGAAGCAAGACGGCCAGATCGGCACCATGGTCGTCCATCCCCACAACCCGGACATCGCTTTCGCGGCCGTGCTGGGCAAGGCGTTTGGCCCGAGCGGCGAGCGCGGAGTGTATCGCACGACCGACGGCGGCAAGACGTGGCACGCTGTCCTCAAGAAAGACCAGGACACCGGGCGCCTCGGACGTGGCTCTCGACCCGTCAAACCCGCACATCGTCTTCGCCGGCCTCTGGCAAACCAGGCGCCGGCCCTGGGAGCTCACAGAGCGGCGGACCGGGAAGCGGGCTGTACGTCTCGCGAGACGGCGGCACCACCTGGAAGCCGCTCACCGAAAAGGGTCTTCCCAAAGGACCCTGGGGCAAGATCGGCGTGGCCGTCGCCCCGTCCGATGGACGGCGAGTCTATGCGCTGATCGAGGCGGAGAAGGGGGGCCTTTACCGCTCCGACGACGGCGGCGAGACCTGGGCGCTGGCCATCGGGCGACCACGGCCTGCGGCAACGGGCCTGGTACTATTCGACCCTCACCATCGACCCTCGAAACCCGGACGTGGTCTGGTGCCCGAGCGTGCCCATGCTCAGGAGCATTGACGGCGGCAAGACCTTCCATCGCGTGCGCGGGATTCCACCACGGCGACCACCACGATGTCTGGATCGACCCGATGAATCCCAGGCGGATGATCGTGGGGAACGACGGCGGCGTGGACATCAGCCTCAACGCGCGGCGAATCCTGGTACGCCCCTCCCTTGCCCATCAGCCAGTTCTACCGGATTGGCGTCGATACGCGGAACCCTTATCACATCTCCGGAACGATGCAAGACCTGGGCTCGATCGCCGGACCGAGCAACAGCCTGAGCGGCAGCGGGATCGCGCTCTCAGACTGGTACGACGTGGGAGGCGGCGAGACCGGCTACAGCGTTCCCGATCCGTCCGACCCCGATGTCGTCTACGCCGGCGAATACGCGGGCGTGATCACTCGATACGATCACCGTACACGGCAGGCGCGGATGGTCGGCGGTTATGTTGACAACCCGTCGGGCCACGGCGCGGCCGACATGAAATACCGGTTCCGCTGGCCGGCCCCGATCGCCGGATCGCCCCACGACCCCAAGGTCATCTACCACGCGGCAAACGTCCTCTTCCGCACCAGCGACGGCGGCCAGACCTGGACGGCGATCAGCCCCGACCTGACCCGCAACGACAAGCGGCGGCAGCAGTGGTCAGGCGGACCGATCACCGGCGACAACACGACCGCCGAGTATTACTGCACGATCTCGGCCGTGGCCGAATCACCCAGGGAAAAAGGGCTGATCTGGGTCGGCTCCGACGACGGCCTGGTCCACGTGACTCGCGACGGCGGCAAGACCTGGACGAACGTGACCGAGCACCTGACCGGCCTTCCGGAGTGGGCCACGATCAAGATGATCGAGCCGTCGCCGTTCGAGGCCGCGGTGGCTTACGTCGTCGTCGACGCCCACATGATCGACGACATGCACCCCTACCTCTACCGCACCCGCGATCACGGCAAGACCTGGACGCTGCTCTCCGCGAGCTCCTCCCCAGGACGTTCCGCTCCACGTCGTGCGCGAAGACCCGAGGAAGCAAGGGATGCTCTACGCGGGAACCGAGCGAGGCGTGGTGTTTTCGGCCGACGCCGGCAAGACCTGGCACTCGCTCCAGCTCAACCTGCCCACCGTTCCGGTCCACGACCTGATCGTCAAGAATGATGACCTGGTGGTGGGCACCCACGGCCGCTCGCTCTGGATCTTCGACGACCTGACGCCGATCCGGGTTTTCGGACCCCGCGATCGCGAACAAGCCGGTCGACGTGCTTCCGCCCGTCGCGGCCACCCGCTGGCGCGTATCACGGAACGGTGGGCGTCGTGGCTCGAGGCCGATAACCCGCCCGCCGGCGCGATCGTGCACTTCTGGCTGAAAGATAAGCCCAAGGTCGAGGCCCAAGCTCGAGATCCTCGACGCCGACGGCAAGCTCGTCCGCTCGCTCGGCAGGCCGACCGATCCCGAGCCGACGGCCGTGGAAAAAGAAGGGGCCGCAGGCAAGGAGCCGACCGGCGAGGAGCAGGAAGCCAAGGAGAAGGAAGCCGAGGAAGAAGAGGCCGAGCCCGCCACGGGAGGACCCAGGAAGCCCAGGCTGCCCGAGACGCCGGGTCTGCACCGCGTGGTCTGGGACCTGGAACACGACCCCGCCAAACCGATCAAGGAAGCCAGGATTGATTCCGGCAACCCCGAGACCGGCCCGCTGGCACTGCCCGGAAAATACACGGTGAAGCTGACCGTCGACGGCCAGACAGCCACCGCACCACTGGAGATTCTGCCGGATCCGCGCGTCAAGGTTCCCGCTCGCCGAGCTGCAAGAACAGGTTCATCTGGCACTCGCCGTCCGCGATGATTTCAACAAGCTCTCCAGCGCAGTCGAGCGGCTGCGGACGATCCGCACACAACTTCAGGCCCGCAACGCCCTGATCAAGGACATCAACCCGGCCAAAGAACTGGCAAAGAACTCGACGGGCCTGATTTCCAAGCTCGACGCCCTGGAGGCGAAGCTGCACAACCCCAAGGCCCAGGTGACTTACGACATCCTGGCCATGAAGGGCGGCGCCCAGCTTTATTCCAATATTGGCTGGCTCTATGGCTCGGTCCTGGAAAGCGACGGTCCGCCCACCAAGGGCATGCGCGACGCGGCCGCCCGATTGAGCGCAGAGCTGGGCAAGCTCCTCGGCGACTTCCAGACCCTGATCGACAAGGATCTGGCCGACCTCAACCGGCAAGCCAAAGCAATCGACATGCCGCACATCCTGGTGCCGGCGATCAAGGACAAGCCATGAGCCATGTGAGGTTTACAGAGGCGTGGCCGACGGTCCATACCAACCCGAAGCGTGAGCGAG
Source organism: uncultured Planctomycetaceae bacterium (assembly GCA_963813575.1). Classification (GTDB taxonomy): domain Bacteria; phylum Planctomycetota; class Planctomycetia; order Isosphaerales; family Isosphaeraceae; genus Aquisphaera. Next base: position 242,778 of record CAWFAF010000009.1, on the reverse strand, counting down.
GGGATTTCAGGCGGAATCCTCGCTGACGCTTCGGGTTAGTATGCGTGGACATCGCTGCTGCCCGGTGCGCAACCCGTGAGTTAACCACTGTACACTTCCGCTGCTGGCCGCCGCTGCTCGAGCAAGAAAACGACGGCGACCGCGCTCGACAGAAGCGCCACCGCTGCCAGCGTGCAGAAGGCACCGCTCCAGCCGTAGCTCACCGAGACCCGGGCCATACCGTCACCGGCGAGCATGCCTCCAAGATAGCCGAGGCCGTCGATAAACCCGGACGCCGTTCAACGCGCCTTGCTTGCCGCCGAAATCCAGCGAAATCGCACCGGAAAGATAAGAGTATGGTCCGATCAGCAAGAAGCCGATCGAAGTCACGACGACGACCGGCCAGAGTTTCGATCCTCCAAAATCACTGAACGCCAGAACGCCCAGCGCGATTGCAGCCAGCATCAAGCACACGACCATGATCAGCGCCCGGCTCACTCGCCCCAGTCGATCGCTCAGAAACCCGGCCAGAAGTACGGAGATCCCGCCGAAGAAGGGAAAGAGCGCGCTCTTGTCGGCCGCCTCGCCGGGGCTCATGGATAGCGACTCGGTGAAATACGTGGGAATCCAGGTGTTGAACGTCTCGCGCAAGAGCGTCAGCCCCAGGGACAGCAGGCAGGCCCACCAGAAGACCCTGCGCCGGAACAGCGGCGACAGAAGAGACCTGATACTCGATGCCACGGGATCACCGCCCCGGCCGCCGAAGAGGTTGTCCGGGTCGGCCTCCGGCTCGGGCTCACCGATCGACGCCGGACTTTCCCTGAGAAAGAGGATGTTCATCACTAGCAGTGCGGCAAGAGTGCCGGCGCACGCGAGGAAGACCTGCCTCCAGGAATAGCCCGCATCGATCAGCAACTTCATGAATTTGTGCGCAGTGCATCGCCGAACAGGAAGCTGAGACTGATGAAGCCCATCACGGTTCCATAAGATGTGTACGGGAACCAGCGCGATGTGATCTTGATCATCCCGGTCCAGCCGAATGACTGGACGAACCTGTTGCCCACCGCTGCCAGCGTGAAGATCGGAATCGAACCGCCGAGCGCGAAGAGAAGCGTGAAGAGGATCGAGCCCGCCATCCCCCCCAGGAAATTGCGCCGGCCGCCCAGGAAGTCTGCCAACCCTCCGGCGAAGAACTTGCCGATCGCGTAGGCCAGCACGCCGAACGTGACCACCGTCCCCAGACGAATCTTCGCAATGTCTGAACTGAACCCTTGATCGACGAGTTCGGCGCGGATCAAGGGAATGCAGACGGAGAGGTTTGACCGGCAGAGGTAATAACCCGCATAGCCGGCGACCATGAGGCTCACGGTCAGCCATCGCCAGCGCACCAGGCGCGGACGGGTAAGCATGTTCATGCGAGCTCACGAATGACATTTTAATAGTGACTTCATGTGGTGAGCCCTGATGTGAACGGGGAGGCAGGGCCGGATTCCGCGGCCACGTGAGGCAGCCACCTCGTTGCCCACGATCAAGATGCAGACGCCCAGGAACCAGACCGTGGTGCCCAGGCCTAGCAAGCCGAGCTCGCCAGTATAAGGCATCGCCAGGTAATGAGACCAGGAGAGAACGGGAGGGGAACGTGCGGTAAGGCTCCGAGCCGGACAAGAAGCGCCAGAGCCATCTGGCTTCAACGAAACATTCGATGGACAGCAACACGTTGACGAGTTACGGCCTGGGTTCTCTGAAAGAGCTGACCATGCTCCAAAAGGTCAGCCTGGGAGGCACGAGGGTGCCGGAGACGGGAGACAGAGGCGCTTCCACTGGCGTTGCCAAAGCTCAGGATCGTTGGTTGAGCGACCAGGCCGGACCGCAGCGCCAGCCAATCGCACGTCATCCGCGCGGCACTGATGCGAACAGGTCGCCGAGTCCCTCGGCGATCGTCGGGTGCGTCAGGACGAGGTCCCGCAGCGCCGTGTAGGGTAGGCCGGCCGCCATCGCGAGCTGGACGACGGCCATGATTTCACCGGCTTCGACTCCCAGCGCGGTGAAGCCCAGGATATGGTCTCCCCCTTTCTCGATGAGCGCTTTGAGGAATCCCCGCGTCTCGGAAAGGGTGCGCGGCGGAGCACGTTTTCCATCGGGATCCTGGCAAGGCGGTACTCGACGCCGCGTTCGCGTGCCTCCCGTTCGCTGAGCCCGACGCGGGCCAGCTCCGGATCGGTGAACAGGCAAAAGGGCACCTGCCGGCCTGTCGTCACGCGATTCCCACCTGAGAGGTTGTCCAGCACGACACGGAAGTCGTCATGTCCGATGTGAGTGAAGTACGGACTGCCGGCGCAGTCCCCCACGGCCCAGACATCGTTTGCCTTGGTCTGTAGCCGCTCGTTGACTTTGACATGTCCGCGCTCGTCCGTCTCGACCCCGGCCTTCTCAAGGCCGATGCCGTCGGTGTTCGGGGTGCGTCCCCCCGCGACGAGGAGGTGGGTGCCTTCGATCGCGCCGCGCCCCGTATGCAGCCGAACGGATTGCCCCGATTTCCCCTCGACACGTTCGATGGTCGTGCTGGTCAAGACCTCGATCCCCTCGTGACGGAACAATTGCTCGATCGCCTCGCTCACGTCGGGGTCCTCGCGGTGGATCAGCGAGCCGTTCCGCTCGACCACGGTCACGCGGCTTCCGAAGCGTCGGAAGGCCTGAGCCAGCTCGAGGCCCACATAGCCGCCGCCCATGACGATCAGGTGTTCCGGCAGGTGGTCAAGGTCCAGGGCCTCGACGTGAGTCAACGGGCGCGAGTCACAGAGCCCAGGTGTGTCATCGATCCGGGCGCGCGACCCGGTGTTGATCACGACGGTTTTGCCGCGGAGCGTCCGGGTACCGCCGGCGTTAAGCGCGACCTCAACGGTCTTGGGCGCGACGAAGCGGCCGGTGCCCATGACGAGCTCCGCGCCGCTCTTCCGGTACTTGTCGAGATGAACGGCGATCAGCCCGTCCACCATCTTCCGCTTGCGGTCGCGGACGGCGAGCATTTCGACGTTCCAGTCGCCGGTGGCGATCCCGAACTCGGCGCCCCTGCGGAAATAGCTGGCGACCTTCGCGCCATGGATCACGTTCTTGCTCGGCAGGCACGCGATGTTGGGGCAGGAGCCCCCGACATACCGCCGCTCGATCACAACCGAGCGGTTCCCCTGAGAGGCCAGTGTCCAGGCAAGGAGTTTGCCGGCCGCTCCACTGCCCAGGACGACCAGGTCGTATTCTTCGGCTGCGGACATGGCTCGCTCCACAATGTGTGAAAGTCCACAATCAAAAGGTCCTGCCCTCGATCCGCTCGATGTCGCGCCGGATGTGGTCCGGAACGGCGTGTGGCTTGTTGGAGTTGTAATCGAACACGACCATGGTGGAAACGCCATGGGCGGCGACCGCCAGCTCGTTCCGGCTGACGATCTTGTGCTCCATCCCCACGCTGCTGCGGCCAATTCTAGTGACTCGCACGCCCACGTGGACCGTGTCGGGATAAGTGACCTGGGTGCGATAGTTGTTGCTCACGGACGCGAGGATCGGACCGATCCGCTCGGTCTTGTGCAGGTCCATCAATCCCGTCTTGAGGAAATACGAAATCCTGGCCGTCTTGGACCAGCGGAAATAGGTCACGTGGTTGACATGTCCGAACGGGTCCTGCTCGCCCCAGAGCACGGGCTGAATCATGACGACGGGGAAGCCGGCGAGCAGCTCGGAGATCGTTGGGTGGGCGTGCATGGGCATTCGGTCCATGTGAAGGTTGCTGATCAATCCCTTGAAGTGTAAGGCTGGGGAAGTCCCTTGACCAGCGCCCAGGAACTCGCGGGCGGAAAGCTCGACAACCGCTTGCGACCGAGCCCATAATCGGCGCTCGAGCTCATCGCGGCTCAATAATTCGCCGGGACGCGCGAACGGACCTGAGCGGAGGATGACGAGGGCCTCGATGCGGAACCCTGATACAATGATCTCGATCCAGGATCTTCGCGTCGATTACGACAACCTGTGTGCCGTGAAGGACTTCTCGCTGAGCATTGCGACTGGCGAGGTCTGCGGTCTGATCGGGCCCAACGGGGCGGGCAAGACGACGACGATGCGCACCATGCTCGGGCTGATCGAGCCGACGTACGGCACGATCGAGATCATGGGCATCGACGTGCACGAAGAGCGGGAAGAGGTGAGTAAGCTGGTCGGGTTCATGCCCGATTTCCCGCCGGTTTACGACGACCTTTTCGCCTGGGAGTTCCTTGACCTCTTCGCGGCGAGCTACCGCATTCCGCGATCGGAGCGGTCCGAGGTGGTCGAGCATCATCTCGATCTGGTCGGGCTGTCCGAGAAGCGCAAGTCGCCTGTGGGCGAGCTGTCGCGGGGTATGAGGCAGCGCCTGATGCTGGCCAAGACCTTGATCCCCGATCCGCAGGTTCTCCTGCTGGACGAGCCGGCCAGCGGCGTCGACCCGCAAGGACGGATCGACCTCAAGAACATCCTCAAGCGGCTGGCCAGCGAGGGCAAGACGATCCTGATCTCGTCGCACATCCTGGCCGAGATGAACGAGTTCTGCACGTCGGTGGCGATCATGGAGCAAGGCGAGCTTGTGGTCAGCGGCCGGATCGAAGAAGTGAATGCGCGGATCATGGGAGACTCGGTGCTCTCGGTCGAGGTCCTGGGTGCTGTGGAGGTCTTCGAGCGAATCATCGCCGACGATCCGCGCGCCGGTCCGGTCCAGCGCGTGGGTAACGCCATGGAATTTCGATACCGCGGCGACGCTGATGCGGCCAGCGAGCTGCTGGCGCGGCTGGTCGGCTCGGGCGTCAGGGTGGCGTCGTTCGCGCGGCGGAAAGACAACCTGGAGGAGCTTTTCCTCAAGGTCGGCGCCCGGGAGCTCTCCTGATGAGCAGTCATTTGCTGGCAGAGTGGCTTGACAACCCGATCTTCGTCAAGCATGTGCGTTCCCGACTGCGCCCCCAGCCCCTCGTGTCGTCGATCGTCATCGTCCTGGTGCTCTGCGTCTGCATCGCCTGGGGCGGGTTCGTGCTCGACGGGTTCACGACGGGAGCGGCCTTCGGCACTCTGTTCGCCCTGCAAACTGTGATCCTGGCCATCATGGGCGCCTCCCAAATTGGCATGTCAGTGGGCTCGGCGCAGGCGTCAGGGATTCTCGATTTCCACCGCGTCTCGCCACTTACGCCCACCGAGCTCATGACAGGTTTCTTCTTCGGGGCACCGATTCGTGAATACGTGTTGTTCGCTTGTACATTGCCGTTTTCGCTAGTTTGCCTAGCATTTGGCACGCCCGATTTCCGCGGGTTGCTACAACTCATGATCCTGCTCGTCATCTCGAGCTGGGTCTTGCATGCGCTTTCACTCTTGAACGCCCTGGTTGTCAGGAAGCAGGTCGGGTCGAGGGGCGTGGTGGGAATCGTGATCTTCCTGGGCATCATGAGCAGCAGCATTTTGCCGGGATTCGGCCGGATTGCCGGTGTGATCGAGTCCGAGCCGCGTCTGGACTTTTTCGGTATCTCGTTGCCCTGGCTGGCGGTTGTCTTGCTCTACCAGTTACCCACCTTCTTTTTCCTGCTCCTCGCCTCTCGCCGGAAGATGGATTCGGAGCGGTTTCATCCGTTCTCCAAGACCCAGGCCCTCGCCGCATTGGCGACCCTGGGACGTACTCTTGCTGGGAGGGATCTGGAGCCTCACCCATTTCGACTACCTGGCCGTATTAGTCGTCTACGTCCTGGTATTCGTTGGCATTCTGCTCGCGACAACGGTCACGCCCACGCAGGCCGAGTATTACAAGGGGCTCTGGAGAGCCCATCAAGCTAGGCAGACCGAGGCTTTCCTTTTGGGACGATCTAGCGCTCAACCGGCCGTTTCTGGCGATCGCCTGCACCCTCGTCTTGTGCGCTTCCACCATCGCCTGGAACCGGCTAAACCGTTCGAGCCCCGGAGGAGGCGGCATGGTTCGCCAGGCATACCCGCTCGCGATCGCCAACGGCGTGATCGTGCTGGCGTACTTCGGGCTGGCCCTCCAGTTCTTCCTGCTACGCTTCGGCAGGCGAGGGCCAAACTATTTCAGCCTGTTCCTGTTTCTGGTCTGGGTCGTCCCCCTGATCGCGGGAACCATCTGCCTTCTCGCCGACTGGAGGGGCCGCGGCGAGTGGCCCGCCCTGGTCATCAACGCGATCAGCCCCGTGGCGGGCATCGCCTTGACGGCTGGCACGGCAGGCACCGGGGGCTCCGATTTCCTGGCTGTTGCCGGGGCCGCCATCACGCCCAGCTTGTTCTTCGCGTTCCTCTTCAACAGCCTGATGACCGCCGTGCGCAGACGAGTGCACCGGGCGGTCTTGATCGCGACGGAGAAGGGTAGACACGCAGCCGAGATCGCGCAATGAAAACTCGGATACTACAGTCGAAGGAGAGGAACCTTGCCTGGCTTCAAACTCCCCTGTTGTTGGTTTCTCGTGGCGATTTTGCTCGTTCCCGGAACGAGCGGCCTGGCCCAGGCCGGGGCGCAAGATCAACCCGCTGGGCTCGAGCGCAGACTGTATGTCGCCGTGCCGGGCATCCGAAACTATCTCGAGTACGGCGGTCATGGCCTTTTGGTTTACGACATCGACCACGGCCACCGTCTCATCAAACGTATCCCCACCGGCGGGCTGGACGCCAAGGGACAGCCCAACAACGTCAAGGGGATCTGCGCCAGCGCCCGGACCGGGCGGGTTTACATCAGCACGCACGAGCAGCTCATGTGTCTCGATCTCGCCAGCGAGAAGGTGCTCTGGGAGAAGCGCTACGAAGGGGGCTGCGATCGGATGTCGATCACGCCTGATGGCCAGTCGATTTACTTGCCATCCTTCGAGGCTGGATTCTGGAACGTGGTCCGGGCCGAGGATGGAGAGATCGTCACCAAGCTCGTGCTCAACTCGGGCTCGCACAACACCCTCATCGGCGTCAAGGGAGACGAGGCTTATCTCGCGGGCCTGAAATCGCCCTTTCTCAGCGTCGCCTCCACCGCGACCCACGAAGTTCTTCGCAACGTCGGCCCGTTCGCGGCGAGTATCCGGCCATTCACCGTGAACGGCCGGCAAACCCTCTGCTTCGTGAACGTCAACGGTCTACTCGGATTCGAGGTTGGCGACCTGGTTACTGGCAGGAAGAGGTTTCGCGTCGAGGTCTCCGGCTTCGAGAAAGGCCCGACCAAGCGCCATGGTTGCCCCAGCCACGGGATCGCCCTCACGCCCGATGAGAAGGAGCTCTGGCTTACCGACGCCCACAACTCGCGCATGCACCTCTTCGACGCGACGGTCTCACCGCCGCGGCAGATGACCAGCATCATGCTCAAGGACCAGCCCGGCTGGATCACCTTCACGATCAACGGAGACTTCGCCTATCCATCGACCGGCGATGTGGTGGACGTGAAAACGCGGCAGCCATCGTCGCCGAGCTCAAAGACGAAAACGGCCGGCCCGTGCAGAGCGAAAAGATGATGGAAATCCACTTCCAAGGGGGCCGGCCCGTCCGGACCGGCGACCAGTTCGGCCTGGGACGCGTGACAGACAACGAGGAAAAGGCAACCCCGAAATAACCGGAAATTAAAGGCTTGAACCACGAATCACACGAATCATACGAATGAACTCGGGGAGAGAATCGAGTGATACTTGTCTAGGTTTTCCTTGATCGTCATCTGCCGGTTCCCACGCTCTGAGCTGAGCTGTAGTGGCCGCCAATACGTCTCTCTCTTGCTGGCTTATGTTTCCTCTATTCGTGTAATCCCTGACATTCGTGGTTCACTTCTTCAATTCCTTCAGTTCCCAGTCGTTCGTTTACTTTTGTGGTCTTCCTGACCTCCATGGTTCATTTGGTGGTCTTGACCAGTTTCGCAAGAACCGTTTCCAGTGTCTGGCCGCGGGGGTCCAGGCGGATGATCGTTCCCTCGGGGTCGATCAGGTAGGCGGCGGGGATCGAGCCGACGCCAAAGGCTTCAACCAGGTCGGCACCTGACGTGGCGTTGTGGAGCAGCGGCCAGGGCAGTTTGCGCACCTTGACGAAGTTGACGACTGCGGCGCGGGTTTCGTCAAGACTCACGCCGACGATCTCGAAGCCCAAGCCGTGATGCTTGCGATAGGCCTCTTGAAGCCGAGGCAGCTCGGCAACGCACGGGCGCGCACCAGGTGGCCCAGAAATCGACGAGCACATACTTGCCTCGGAGCGAGTCGATACTCAGAGCCTTTCCCGTCAGGTCATGAGCCTCGAATGCCGGCGCCGGCTTGCCGATCTTGTCGAGCCGGTTCAGCTCCTTCGTGGCCTTGTCTCGAACCGCGGGGCTATCGGGAAAGCGTTCCTGAAGCGTCTGATAGACCTGACGCGCGACCGCGAATTCGGCGGCGGCCGTGGCCGATGTGGCAAAAGTTTCGGTGAAGCTGGCGGCGAACTCTTCCTGATCAGTCTTACCGAGCCCTTGCATCAACTCCTTGTACCGCTCCAGCGCGGTCTTGTACTGGCCGGCCTGTGCCCGTCCCATGGTGATGATGATCTGCGCAGGGCCTTGACCGGACCATCCGGCTCGTCTGCCAGATAACGCTGGGCCATGTCCTCGGTCTGGGCGAACCAGTCATGCTCGATCGCCTTGTTGAAAAGCGCAGCGAAAGCCTGGTCGCGGTCGTCGGCCTTCGGGTGCTTGCGCAGGTAGTCGCTCAGGTCTCGAATCAAGGCCCGGTCGTGGCCGGCCAGGATCTCGCTGACACTGGAAGCGCCGGGCGGCTGGGCGACGGCCATCGCAGTCAGGGCGGCCGCCGTCATCAATGAGAAAACGACCTTTTTGGGTATCACGGCGTAACCTCTGCGAAAAAGAGTCTACGGGCGGACGGATTCACCGCGCCGCCTGGCCCAGCGATCCAGCCGGGGCCATGGCCGAGCCCAGCCGCGGCCTTGCGGTTGAGGCCGCGGCGGTCCTGGGACGCGGGAGCACGCTTCTGATTGTCTCGAGCCACTGATAACAGCACAGGTCACGCTCATGGGCGGTGAGGAACGCCAGACGCCCCTTTTCACCCATCTGGCGTGCGAGGTTCAGATCGCCGGCCAGCGTCGTGAGTGCGTCAACGACCCCGGCGGCATCACCCGGCGCGATCGTGTAACCGCAGCCCGTGCGGCGGATTGTATCGGCCGTCTCGCAATGTGTGGGACCCACGAAAAGAACGGGGCGAGCCGCCGCCATGACGCCGTAGAGCTTGCCGGGTACCACGATCCCGGTCATCTCCGGACGAATCGACATCAGGTGGACGTCGGCCATCGACAGCGAAAGATGAAGCTCCGTTCGAGGCACGTAATCGAGCAAGCGGACGTTGGTGAGTTTCTCGTTCTGAACGGCGGCGCGGACTTCGTTCGACCCTGGGTCCACCGCCCGCGAAGAGAAAGACGATGTCGCGGCGCTCGCAGGAGCCGGCGGGCCGCCTCGAGAAACTCGTCGAACCCGTGAGCCAGCCCCAGGTTGCCCGAATACATGGCGACGAATGTGTCTTCATCGAAACCAAACGATTGGCGGAGCGGGTTCGAGCGGCGATTGACCGGGAAGATCTCGTCACGCCGGCTCCAGACGGGGATCGTTGCAACGCGATCCGGACGGACTCTCTTCATCGAGCACGCGATCGGCCATGTAGGGGCCCAGGACGATCACCCGATCGGCCTGGCGATAGACATGGTCGCAGAGCCAGGCGAGGCCGCGGACCACCGGGATTGCGTCGCGACATCCGCCGCAGCGCGAGGCTGGCGTCGGGATGCAGATCCATGCTCCAGTAAATATGCGACGTTCCCTTCAGCCGCCGTAAGAGCGTGCCGATCAGGCCGATGATCGGCGGCGTGGTGAGCGTCACCACGGCGTCGAACCGGGGCATACGCAGAGCCCTGACCACGGCGCGCGCATAGAAGCTGAGGTAATCGGCCATGCGTGTGAAGCTCGAGCGCCTGCCCAGGGAGGTCGCGCGGACGCGGTGAATGTGAACTCCCTGGTGAATCTCATACGAGTTCGCCGGCAGGTGCGCCGGCCTTGTATCGGCCCTGGCGGCAGAGTACATGGCACTCGTAACCTCGGGCCGCCAGCGATTCGGCCAGGTCGGTCAAGTGCTGCGCGGTCGAGGCATGATCGGGCCAGTAGTACTGGTTGATAAAGAGGAGCCGCTGCCCCGTGCTCTCCACCTGTTCGTCGTCATCGTCAGTTCCAGGTAAGTGTGTCGAGAGATCGACGACATCGTCGATCCCGGGCGGCGACGCCCCCGGCGTCGGAGACCATTGTCCGCGGTCGGGAAACATGGGCCGAAACGCACCGGGCCTGCCGCGGAACCAGAGCCGGCGGTTCACCATTTCGCATCCGCCTGGGCCTTGTTGGCCCGGTACCAGGAAATCGTCTTGGCCAGTCCGTGCGCGGAGGCCGGTCGGCGGGTTCCAGCCGTCCAGATGACGCGTCATCCGGGTCACGTCGAGCACCTTCTTGAGCGCGCCGTCGGGCTTGTCGGCGTTCCAGTCGATCTTGCCCTTGAAGCCGGTCACGTCGTTGATCGTCTCGACGAGCTCGCGGATCGACGTGCCGATCCCCGTGCCGATATTCAGCGGCAGCGTCACGTCGTGGTACTTCTCGGCGGCCAGCACGATGGCATCGGCGCAATCTTCCACATAGATGAACTCGCGGATCGGCTTGCCGGTGCCCCACACCTCGATGCTCGCGGCGCCCGCCATCTCGGCCTCGACCCACTTCCGCACCAGGGCGGCCACCACGTGGGAACGGTCGGGGTTGTACGAATCGCCGGGCCCGTACAGGTTCGTGAGAATCAGGTGAATCGACTCGAGCCCGTACTGCTTCTTGTACGCCTGCCCCTGCACGGCCAGCATCTTCTTGGTCAGACCGTAGTTGACCACGCTGGCATGGCAGGGCCCACCCCACAGGTCTTCCTCCATGAGGTCGCCCTCGAGGTAGCCCGGATAGCTGCACGCCGTGCCGATGTTCACGACCTTGGCGACGTTCGCCAGCCGCGCGGCCTCCATCAGGTTCGCGCCCATCACGAGGTTGGTGTAGTACAGCTTGGCGGGCTCGGTCTGGTTGATGCCGATGCCGCCGTAGTATGCCGCGGCGTGAAAGAGCACGTCGCAGGGATGTTCGAGCAGGCAGCGAAGGCAGGCGTCGAGCGCCACCAGGTTGTACTCGCGCTGCGCGGCACAAAAACCTTCGCACCGTAGCTCTCCAGCCGCTTGACCATGTGCTGGCCGAGAAACCCGGCGCCGCCGGTGACCGTGACACGCTTGTTGGACCAGAAGCTTTTCATGTGGGGGCTCCGTAGTTGTGAGTTGCCAGTTGCCAGTTGCCAGTTGCCAGTTGGCAGTAGCGCAGTGATTCGTTGCAGGTACGGAAGCAAGCGATACGAGGGATTGTCCTGTCGCTTCGCTGCTGACAACTGGCAACTGACAACTGGCAACTGCCTCACACATTCGCGAACGGGTTCTGGAACTCGATCAGCTTGGCGGCGCGGACGAGCTCGGAGATGCCGCGGTCGAGGTCGATGGTGGTCTCGAAGCCCTTCTTGCGGATCTTCTCGTAGGAGACTTCGTAGTTGCGCTGGTCGGCGTCGGTGCCGACTTCGGCGAAATGGAGGTAGTAGTTGACGTGCTCGAGGATCTTGCGGGCGACGTCTTCCTTGGTGAAGTTCATGGTCTCGTGGCCGACGTTGTAGACGTCGTCCTTGACCTCGCTCCAGCGCTCGAGCGCGAAGATGAACGAGCGGGCCATGTCGCGAACGTGGACGAAGGTTCGCTTGAATCCTCCCTCGTAGACGATGAGGTTCCGGTTCTTGACGGCCTGGTAGGTGAAGTCGTTGGGCATGAGGTCCAGGCGCATCCGGTTGCTGACGCCGAAGGCGGTGGCGAAGCGGTAGGCGACGCCGTTGCCGGCGTCGAGCACCATCTGCTCGGCCGTGGCCTTGGTCTCGCCGTAGAGCGTGATCGGTGCTCGCGGCGTGTCTTCGTTGCAGACGTAATCGGGAATGGAGCCGTAGATGCTGCCGGTGGAGGCGAACAGGAACCTGGTGTCCGGCTTCCGGAACTGGAGCAGGTTCCGGGTGCCGTCGACATTGACCGCCTGGGCGAGCTGGGGCTCCTTCTTGCAGGCGGGATAGCCGACGATGGCGGCGAGGTGAATGATCGCGTCCATGCCGTCCACGGCCGACCTGGCGGCAGCGGGGTCGCAGACATCGCCCTGCACCAGCTCGAAGAATCGATTCTGGCAGCAGGGCAAGAGCCCGTGACCGCCGAACTTGAGGTTGTCCAGCACGCGGACGCGGTGCCCTTGTTCCAGGAGCATCGGGACCAGGGTTGAGCCGACGTAACCGGCTCCTCCGGTAACGAGAATTCGCATGGCGAGACCCATCCTTGGTGGCTCGAGACCAGACGCGCCTGGGACGTCGCGGTTCTTCCGGGTGAGCTGTAGATCAATCCGTGCGGCCGGCAAGAGATGACGGGCGATCGAGACGCCAGGCCCCCGTCCTTGCGGGCACATCCATCACGTTGCGTACTGCGTCGGGAAGCAGAATTTCCTCCGGGCAACCAGGAATCTCGAGCCCATTCGCGCCGCGCAGCCGGGCAAAGCCGGCAGTCATGGCCATGGGTCTGTTCCTGGGCCTACCCGGCCTGCTCGGGCAAGAGTATTGACCAGCAGCCCCTGCCTGTCAACGCCTTTTTTGTGAGCGAGAGGTTCGATGATTCAACAAGACCGAAGGTGAAATCGATTGGGATTCGGTTGACGATCGAGACCGCAATCCTGGTAATCGAGTTCAGATTCGCGAACGAGGATGCGCCTGGCTGCCGTGCGGGCCGACCGCCCCACGGCACCTGGCTGAGCAAGGAGAAGACGCATGTGTGGAATCGTCGGTTACACCGGGCAGCATGAGGCCAGCCCGATCCTGGTCGCCGGCCTTCGGCGGCTGGAGTACCGCGGTTACGACAGCGCCGGGCTGGCGGCTGCTCGATGCGCGATCAGCTCGACGTGCGGAAACGTGCCGGCCGGGTCAGGGTCCTGGAAGAGATGCTCGAGGTGCGGCCACTCCACGGTCATTGCGGGATCAGCCACACGCGGTGGGCCACCCACGGGCCGGCGACCGATCGGCAACGCCCATCCCCACCTGGGTGGCCGGGCAAGGACGGCCACGCGTGGCCGTCGTGCACAACGGGGTGATCGAGAACCACGCGGCTCTGCGGCGCGAGCTCGAGGCCGAAGGCTTCGTCTTCCAGAGCCAGACCGATACCGAGGTCATCGCCCACCTGATCGCTCGCGAGCTGGAGCGAGAGCAAGAGCCGTTCGAGGCCGTCGCGAGAGCCTTGCCCCGGCTCGAGGGAACGTACGGCATCGCCGTGCTCTGCATGGGGCATCCCGGCGAGGTCATCGGCGCCCGGTTCGGCAGCCCGCTGGTGGTGGGCGTGGGCGATGACGAGCACCTGCTGGCCAGCGACGCCGTGGCGATCGCGCCGCATACGGCTCGGGTGGCCTACCTGCAGGATGGCGAGGTGGTCCGGCTCACGCCCCGCGACTTCGAGATCCGCCATCGCGAGCACGGGCCGATCACGCCGCGGATCGACCGGATCGACTGGAAGCCCGACGCGGTCGAGCTGGGCGGCCACGCCCACTACATGCTCAAGGAGATTCGCGAGCAGCCCGAGACGGTCCTCGACGCCTGCCGCGGCCGGCTGCGACGCCCCGAGGCGACGGCTCAGTTCGGCGGGCTGAACCTGTCCGCGCGGCAGCTTCGCCGCGTGCGCCGGGTCGTCTTCGCGGCCTGCGGCACGAGCTGGCACGCGGCGATGGTCGGCGAGTACCTGATCGAGCGGCTGGCCCACCTGCCCGTCGAGGTCGAGTACGCCAGCGAGTTCCGCTATCGCGACGCCCCGCTCGACGACCGCACGCTGGTCTTCGTGCTCAGCCAGTCGGGCGAGACCGCCGACACGCTGGGCGCCCTCCGCGAGGCCCGGCGGCGGGGCCATCCCACCCTGGCGATCGTGAACACCGTCGGCAGCACCATCGCCCGCGAGGCCGATGGCGGAATCTACCTGCACGCCGGGCCCGAAGTCGGCGTCGCCAGCACCAAGGCCTTCTCGGCCCAGGTGGTCGTGCTGACCATGCTGGCTCTCCACCTGGGCCGGCTGCGGCACCTCTCGTTCCCGGACGGGCTGGCCGTGCTCGAGGCGATCGAGTCCGTCCCGCGACCGCTCGGCGAGGTGCTCAAGACCGAGGCCCGGATCGAGGAGGCCGCGGCACGGTTCGCGCCGGCGCGAAGCGCTCTGTACCTGGGCCGCGACATCCACTTCCCGGTCGCGCTCGAGGGGGCCTTGAAGCTCAAGGAGATCAGCTACATCCACGCCGAGGGCTATCCCACGGCCGAGATGAAGCACGGCCCGATCGCGCTGGTGGACCGAGAAACGCCCTGCGTCTTCGTGGCTCCGCGCGGTTCGCTGCACGCCAAGACGCTGAGCAACGTGGAGGAGGTGAAGGCCCGCCACGGCCTGGTCATCAGCGTGGGGACCGAGGGCGACGAGAGCCTGAGGTCGCTTTCCGACGTGTTCCTGCCGATTCCCGATGCACCCGAGGTCGTCCAGCCGCTGCTGGCGGTCGTGCCGCTCCAGTTGCTGGCCTACCACGTGGCCCTGGCTCGCGGCTGCGACATCGACAAGCCGCGAAACCTGGCCAAGAGCGTGACCGTCGAGTAGGCCACGCTCTGGCGCCAGACGTACTGTGAGTCACCGACTCGTGTTCAATTGCCGCCGGGACGGGGCTCGAACTTGACCTCAAAGGGCGCGCCGAGCATCTCTTTGTAGGAGGTCTTCTGCTCGTCGGTCAGCTTGCCACTCGATCTTGGCCAGGGTCTCCTTGCGGTGCTCGGCCATCTTGGACGTGGTGGCCTCGCGGTCGCCCTGGATCTCCTGGAAGATCTCGCGCATCTCCTGGCCGGAGGCCGTCGACGATCCCCTCGATGTCGGTCTTCTGGGCGTCGGTCAGCTTGAGGTGCTTCTGCACGTGCTCGTCGGTGAAGGCCTGGCGCCTTGACCTGGTGGGTGATCTGGTGGAGCCGGTTCATCTGCTCGGGCTTGAGGAATTCCTTGACGGCCTTGTGGGTCTCTGTGTTGACTTCCTGGCTGAGCTCGCGCTGCTTCTTGGCGCGCTCTTCGCCTTCCAGGCTCTGCAGGCTTTCCCGGGCGGCCGTGCATCTTCTCGCGGCCTTTTCGGCCACGTCCTTGGCCTTCTCGATCTGGGCGGCGTCGAGCTTCAGCTCTTGCTGAACGCTGGCGTTGCCCAGCAGAAATGCCGGCCGCCGCCGCCGAAACCCCGGCCGCCGCCGCGGCCCTGCTGCGCCATCGCCGGTGCGGCCAGGAAGGCCACCACTCCCAGGGCGACGATCGTCTTGCTCATCGTTCTCATCGCGTCAAACTCCCGGTGCAAGCAGGAGGCCAGTACCGCGCCTCCGGATGTCTGGGTCACGATTGACCGAGTACGTGATCCGGAAGGTCGATGGACGGATGGCCGTTCCCCGCCTCAACTGTCATTGAGCGACACTCGCGGCCGTAATGCCCGGACTTTCTCAGGAAATACACCAAAAAATGCGTGTCTGGCAATGCCAGCATCATAGTGGAGTGTGTGCACACGCAAATTTGTTCAACTTTTAGTGAAACAGGGTGCGAAACAGGCCACAGACTTCCCGTCACCTTGAAGGGTGGCATGACACACGCCTGCATGCTTGCGAGTAGAGCCTGGATTCTTGGGCCGCTCGGCAAGTCTGGATCGACCGAGGATTACTCGGGCTTCTTGACCTCGTCTTCGATCAGCTTGAGGAAGTCGTCTTCTTCGTCTTTCTTCTTCGGTTTCGGTTTTGGGCTTGGCCGCGGTCTTGAAGTGCTCAGGAACGGCGTCATCGAAATCGCCTTCCTCGGCGGAGATGCGCTCGATCGAAATCGGCGCCGATTTGGGCCGGGTGATGCGACTGGGCTTGTCTTCGTCCGTGTCCAGGCCGGCCAGCTCCATCAGCGAGTGCTTTTTTCGCTCTTCCGCAATGTCCTCATCGAGCACCTTGTGCGTGCTGATGAAGGCATCGGGACCGCTGGGTACGTAATCGATCGTGAACAGGTGGTCGGCCACTTTCACCTCGTCGTCCGGCATGATGGCGTGTTCGCTGCTCACAGGCGCGCCGTTGAGGAATGTGCCGTTGGTCGACCCCAGGTCGCGGATATGCCAGATGCCGTTGAACCTTCTGAGAACGCAGTGCTTGCCGGAGACGTTATCAAAGTCGAACCGGATGTCGCAGCCGGCCCGCCGCCCGATCGTGAGTTCGGACTTCAAGAGCGGGATCGGGTCGCCACCGCCGACCGGCATCAAGGTTCCCAGAACCTCACGTTGGGGCTGCATCGTCCACTCCTTCAGGTATTGCTGAGTCCGCGTTGTGAGCCCGGTACACTGCCTCGAAGGTTAAGCGCCGACAATCATACCAGAGCGCGAAATCACCGGCTCAAGCCGCCGCCGGTCCCGAACTTGAACACCTGAAGATCGGCGGGTGAGGGCTGGCAACCGCGGCGACCATGGGTTAGCCTCGCTGGGTAGGCGACCTGACGCATCATTAGCCTGGGAGAACCGCCATGCCAGCCAATTCCATGGAGACTGGGCTGACCCGTCGCGACATCCTGGCCGCGGGAATGGCCACCGTGGGAGCAATCTCCACCGGCGCCACAGTCCTCGCCCGGGGCGTCGCCTTCGGGGCTCGAGAGGGAGACTACGGCCCGTTCAAGATGGGGCTGCAAAGTTACTCGCTGCGCGGTTACACCGCGGAAGGGAAGCCTGCCGTGGGCAAGGCCCTCGTCGTCACCAGGGACCTGGGAGTGCGTTACTGGGAAGTGTACCCGGATCACATGCCAATCACTGCCGATCCGGTGAAGATGAGGGCGATCAAGGAAGAGATGGAGGGCGCGGGCGTGCATGTGATCGGTTACGGCGTCGTTCACCTGGGCAAGGACGAGGCCGCCAACCGCAAGATCTTCGATTTCGCCAGGGCCATGGGCTTCGGCTACCTTTCGGTCGATCCCGATCCCCAGAGCTTTGACCTGCTGGACAAGCTGGTCGACGAATACAACATCCCGATCGGCATCCACAACCACGGCCCGGGCCACCGCTTCGCCAAGATCGACACGATCGCCAAGGCGATCAAGGACCACAGCCCGCGGATCGGCTGCTGCATCGACACGGGCCATTTCCTGCGCTCGAGGGAAGATCCCGTGCGCGCCGCCGAGGTCTTCGCCGGTCGGGTCTACGGGGTCCATCTCAAGGACGTAAAGAACGCCGAGACGTTCACCCTCCTGGGCCAAGGCGACCTCCGCACCGTGGATCTTCTCAAGACGCTGGCGGCCGGCAAGTACTCGTACTGCCTGGCCATCGAATACGAAGAGAAACCCGAGAACCCGGTTGACGACATCAAGGCCTGCCTGAACGAGGCCAAGAAAGCGATCGCCGCGATCGGATAAAACAGGTCGCGGCGGGGTCGGTGCCCGGGACGGCGGGGTCGTGAGACCCTCGCCGAACGGGCGTCTATTCTGGCCCCCTCTCCCCTCGCGGGAGAGGGTTGGGGTGAGGGGGCAGGGCTTGACCGATCGCCTGGGTTGCGGGGGAGACCAGGTCTCATCACCCCTCTCTCCCCGCAAGGGGAGAGGGTGAAAAAACAATTGACTACGTATTGGTTTACGGCGGCGCTGTTGTGGCATGGTCTCCCCACCTTGCCACCTGCTCACAGCCTCAACTCGCGACAACGGCCTGGCATTCCATGGCCCCTCTGGAGAGCATTTTCTCATGATCCCCCGCGTGCTCGAGCCCGAGGCCATGGACACGCCCGAGGAGGTCTTGCAGTACGACGTGATGGACCACTCGGAGGTCAACGCCCGCTTTGTCGCCGATTTTCTGGCGGTTCACGGGCCGTGCCGCGGAGGCGAGATTCTGGACGTGGGCACGGGTACCGCTCGCATACCCATCGCGCTTGTGGACGTAGACCCGCATGCGCGTATCCTGGCGCTCGACCTGGCACCCAACATGCTGGAGCGCGCCGCCATCAACATTGCGACGTGCCGGCGCGACGGATCGCATTCGCTGCCTGTGCGGAGACGTCAAAGGGCTCGAGGGGCTGCTGACAAACGCGGTTTTCGAAGGCGTGATCTCGAACACGATCATCCACCACATTCCGGACCCGGCCCCCGCCCTCAGGGCGATGAAAGCTCGTGTGGCGCCAGGAGGCACGCTCATGGTCCGCGACCTGGCCAGGCCCGACTCCCGGGACGAAGTGGCCCGCCTGGTCGCGCTCTACGCCGGCACGGAAACCCGGGAGGCCCGTGGGCTGTTCGAAGCCTCTCTGAACGCGGCCCTCACGCTGCGTGAGATCCAGGAACTGATGCGAGATGAAGTCGAGATCCCGCCGGAATTCGCCCGTATGACGTCCGATCGCCACTGGACGATCACGTGGAAGCAACCAGGCTGAACGCGATTCGGTCCGCGAGGGCGTACGTGGTTCCCCGTATGCTTACCCCATCATTCATGAGCGGGGCAGCCGCCAACGGCGGTAAGACTCGAGCAGGTTCCTGGCGGTTTCGGGGGACCTGCTCTTCTCCAGCAGCCTACCGAGCGCTTCGGCATGAGCCGCCGGTCGATCGCTGTCGGAGGCGGGATCGGATCGAGGCCGGCCCAGGCGAGGAGCGCGGGCCAGGCAGGCCAGCAGGCCAAAGAGGCCAAGCTGAATGGCCACCCAGCGAAAGCTGGCGATGCGCCGCAGCAAGTCGAAGAGCGAAGGGGGAGGGCTGGGTCCGCGCAGCACCGAGAACCCATCGACGAAAGCCACCTTCCGCGGATCGTCACCGATCCACTCGACCACTCGCTCGGCAAGGGGCCGTCGCGCATGATTCACGAGCGGCAGGTTGAGCAGGAACGATCCATTCGCGATGGCCAGCACTCGGCTATTGTCCTCGGTCTCCCATTCCATGGCCAGCACGTTGCCCTTGCCCGCGAGCAGAACCTGCTCCTGGTCGGCCACCAGCGGTTCGTGCACCAAGATCGCCGCCGCGCGGGAATCGATATCCTCGGCCCAGGCGCCTTCCAGGGTCTCGCAGGTTCGGGGTGGGTTGGCGGCAGGGCCGGCCTTGAACCAAAGGACCGCGTCGGCTGGCTTGTCCGCCTTGGAGGGGAGCCGATCAATCCAGTTCTTGGACTGGTCGCGGTTGGCCTCGGCCTGCGCGCGGCGGACCTCGGCGCCCGGCTCGCCCAGCCGCTGGACCGCCAGGCTCCAGTACTCGGGCTCGGCATCATAGTCCCTGACGATGTAGACGAGACTACGCCCGGGCCGATTCTCGAGCCACTCGTGGTACCACGATGCTTCCTCGCGATCTGGCGGACCGGGATAGGGAGCGAACCGGATGATGACCTCGGCCCAGGCTTCGAGCTCGCTGGTGAGCCGCCAAGCGGTTCGGATCTCGTGCCCCCGGCTCCGCAGCAACCCGGCGAAGGCACTCGTGCCGTTGAGACTGGCCCCGCGCGAGCTGCCGTATCCCGTTTCCAACCTCCGCGCACCGACGAAGCGCCATCGCCATCATCGCGATCGCCATGGTGACGGGCACACGGGATCGCGGTTTTCAGATGCATTGCGTACGCCCGGCCACCCCCCCTGCCCCCCCCTTCGCAAGGGAGGGAGAATTGGGTCGCTCGCCATCCACTTTCCCCCCCTTGCGAAGGGGGGCAGGGGGGGTGTTCTTTGGCAGAGGCCCTCGAGGGACGCAATCCCAGCGAAAAACCGCGCAGGCCAGCCGGGAGCGAATCGAGGTTTCATGGCCCTGCTCCTCGTCCCGTTGCTGGCCCTGCCTTCATGGTCTCCAGCCGGCTGCGAAACGCCAGGGCGCGAGACCAGATAGATTCGAGTGCCTGCGGAGTAGGGTTGCGGCGCCCGTAATAAACTTCTTCAAAGAGCGCCAGAGTCGTGCGCAGGCCGTCACGAAGTTGAGAATCGCTGACGGCCAGCACATACTGACGGGCGGTACGGCCGGGAGCCAGGCGAATCAGCCCCAGTCGCCGCAGTGCCAGCAACTGGTCCAGAAAGAGCCAGATCACGGCACCCGCGGCATCGCCCGCGGCGCGCAGGCGGAGGGCCTCGGCCCAGGGGTCTGCATCATCCGGAAAAGCACCCGGCGCCAACCCCGCCAGCCGGGCGACCGATCCCACCTGCGCGGCGGCGGCGCCCGCTCCCGGCCGGCCGGGGCTCATAAAGCCGCCAGAGGTGCCAGAGCAAAACGAGCAGGGCGGAGCCGAAAACCATGAATAAGATCGTCGGAACCGCGCCCCCCATGCCGATGCGAGGCCCCCGGGGAAGTTTTCCCCACAGCCTTCCCAGCCACTCGAAGAATGCCTTCAGCCGGTCTCCCAGCCCCGTGGCCCACGTCGGTTGCTCGGTGACCAAGGGGGTAACCTGGTCGGTCTGACTGTCGTACCAAGGATACGCTTCTTGCCGCAGCACCGTGCGCACCGAAGATTCCGCGTCATCGTCCGCCGTGGCCGCCTGGCCGCGTTCAGCCCTGAGGGCCGCAAGGAGAACCAGGCAGCAGAGCGCGGCCAGCCGGAGCGTCATGGCATGCTCCTTTCGAGCTCTCGGATTGCCGCCTGGAGGCGAAGCCGAACCTCCCAGCCTTCGCCGCGGATGCGCTCGTCGATGTAGATCAGAAAGCGTCCGACCGCGAAGAACGCGATGGCGATCCAGACGCCAAGCTGGAACCGTAGGCCGCTCGTATCGGCGAGCACGGGCCGCTCCCAGGTGAGCTCGCTCTCGAACAGCGCCTTGGCTGCGGCACTTGTTCCCAGCCAGAAGCAAAGTGCGAAGACGAGCCCGAAAAAAAGCTGCCCGAGCCACCGCAACACGAATTCGCCCGGTCGATCCCGCGTGAGCTGAAAACTGCGGCCGATCGCCTTCCAGCCGGAGGATCGCTCGAGCAGGATCACCTCGCTGGCGAACCAGAGCCGGGCCGGGACGAACCAGAACAGGATCATCGTCATCGTCAGCCCACAGCGGACGATCACGTGCAACAGAAAGAGAGCAGGCAGGGCCACAACCAGCCTCCTGAGCACCGAGCTGAAGGCCGGCGGCTGTCCGAACATGAGCCCGCCCAGCACCACGGTCAGAGGTGCCGTGGCCCAGGGAGCTTCCAGAAAGAGGAGCACCGGCCAGAGGGCGCGGGAGAACTCCGGATAGGACAACAGCCAGAAATTGAGCGCCGCGAACGGCACGATCCCGATGACCGCCGCCAGCGCGAGCCTGCGCGGCTGGTGGCGGATAACCAGGAGCGCCAGGTCGAGCAGATCAAGGTACGATCGCTCGCGAATCTGGATGAGCGTCGGTTCCTGGGCCACGAGCCTTGGTCCTTCTTCCTTCATGTTCGCACGAACTGATGCCCGGGAAGCCGCTGAACACGCCGTTTCAGCTCTGGCACACTGAGCGTCGCCAGCACCTGCGAGGCAATCGAGTCGGTACGGGTGATCAGATCGCCGACGCGCCTGGGCGAGCACGGCGGAGCGGCGAACTGCACCTCCATTGTGCGCCGCGGGAACCTCGCGCACCAGGGACCGAGCCCTTACGGGGGATGTCATCATCGTTCACCTGCGGTCACCGCTGTGCAGCATCCGCCGCCGGTGCGCCCGGCTTGGGAGCGGATACGAGCCTTCGGCGCACGCCGGGGAAGATTCCGACCCCCGTGTTGACCGAGATGGCAATAGTCGCCGTCTCGACCACATCGGGCACGACGACCCTGATGGTGCAGGTCTCGACTTTCCCAGTGAGTTGGTAATACGTTTGGTGAAGAGAGCCACTCGAGCCCGAGCCGCTGATCCTGGACTGGATTTCGTTGCCGTCTGGTCCGATGAAGGTAATCTTTTTGACCCCCAGCAGGGGACCCTGATGATAAAGAATGACCTGGGTGCCTGCCTGCATACCGCCCTGTCGCCCGAACATCACCCCGCCGTCTGACTGGGTTGCGATGACCAGAGGATTGGGGCCCGCCGAGATCTTGTCCAGTTTCAGGTTCACGTTCTTCTGCTCAACGGTCTTTTCACCGCGGCTATACTTCAGGACCAGATTCGCCTCCAGCAGGATCTTCGTCGCACTACTGGCCGGCAGGCGAGGGGAATGGATGGAAACCGTCGCGCGATGGCCACCGGGGTTGACCTCCGCCTTGAACGCACCGCCCAAGGGTTGGAGTCCAGCAGGCGTGGGCACCCCGTCGCCGTCCCCCTCGCGAGCGGCTTCATCGTCGAGCAAGTTGGTGTCCTTGTCATCTCGAAACCTTGTAATCCGGCAATCCTTGGACTCCAAACTCTCGATCAACCGATCCGGATCTTCGACCAGGAAGGTGAGTGTGGTTCCATCGCGCATTTCGCTCGGGAACCCAAACCGGCCTCGGCGGGCGAATCCGGGGGGAGCATTGACCTGCGGAGGCTGCGGCTTGACGACCTGAATGCGGAGCAGCGAGATCCGTGGAAGGCCCTTGACGTCCTGCACCTCCTTGTTCGTTGTCTTCGTGTCAGCACCGGATTTGAATGCCTGGGCGTTGGTGGCCGTTGGTGTCGCGCCAAGCCAGGCGGCCACACTGGTCACGACCAGCAGCACTCCGAAATGGGGAGATCGTTGCATGTGTTCCCCTGTCCCCAGGAGGTATCTCGTGGTCGGCGACGGATTTGATTGGCTGACCCATCGACGTGTTTTCGCGGTGCACCAATCCATCTAAGCCATTGCAGCTAACCTGGGTCAAGGTGTATCGCGCGGGGCGTCAAACAAGCACGCAAAAAGGGCTTTCAACTTCAACCTCCGTCGATTGGAATGGCTGCGCTAGTGAATTCAACACCAGGGTGGCGGCCTGCGAGTCAAGGAGATTTCAAAGATGCGCGACACGAAGAAACCGAGCCTGGATCATCCGATCAACCCATTACTGGCAAACCGGTGGAGCCCATATGCCTTCGCCGAACGGCCCGTCTCGGCTGAAGACCTACTCTCGATCTTCGAGGCGGCGAGCTGGTCGGCCTCGTCCTATAACGAGCAGCCGTGGCGCTATATCGTCGCGACCAAGGCCGATCCCGAAGAGTTCGAGCGGCTGCTGTCCTGCCTTGTCGAGGGGAATCAAGTTTGGGCCAAAGACGCTCCGGTGCTCGCTCTGGGATGCACGCACCTGAACTTCGCCCGCAACGGCCAGCCCAACGCCGCCGCCCAGCACGACCTCGGCGCCGCCAGCGCAAGCCTGACTCTGGAGGCCACCACTCGCGGCCTGTTCGTTCATCAGATGATCGGCATCCTGCCCGACCGAGCCCGCGAGCTGTACGCCATTCCAGACGATGTCCGGCCGCTGACCGGCATCGCCATCGGATACCTGGGCGACCCGAACGCGTTGCCGGAGAATTATCGCCAGCGCGACCTTTCACCGCGTCAGCGGAAACCGCTGACCGAGATCGTCTTCGGAAATCGGTGGGGAGAGGTGTCGAATCGCTTGAAGTAAGCCGTCGGAGATCACTCTCGGAAGTGGTGCGAGTCTGGCCTTTTTTTTCTGAGGTCTTGCAAGTCACTACGGTGCAGGTACGATATTAGACAACTCTGGTTATTGATGTTCAGGTGTGTACTCAGCAAAAAATAACCGGAGTGACGAACTCGCGACGGGTCGGTTTCGGCCGCCTGTGGTTCCCGACAGAAGGTTCCATCCAGAGAATCGCATTCGTTAGCGCCGGACATCATCCGCGCTCGAGATGTACAGGAAACAAGGCCTAACAAAAGGAGGAAGGAAGACACCGAGGGTCATTTAGGCTCCGCCGAGAAACGGTGCTCTAAGCCCGAAAGCAACGATGCACTCGCCCCGCCGGTATCGCCGGGTCGTTTTGAAAGCTCCACAATCGTCGCTAGGAGGTTCCTATGTCCCCACGTATTCGACGCGGTTTCACCCTCATCGAGCTGCTGGTCGTCATTTCCATCATCGCTGTTCTCATCGCCCTGCTATTGCCGGCTGTCCAGAGTGCGCGTGAAGCGGCCCGCCGCGCCCAGTGCGTCAACAATCTCAAGCAACTGGGCCTGGCGTGCCACAACTACCAATCAGACCTATAACACGTTCCCGGCCAACCTCTATCTCCACCCGTGCTACGCGACCAACACGTACTACTGGAACAACTCGAGCTGGATCGTGTTCCTGCTTCCCTCGATGGAGCAGCAGCCGCTCTACAACGCGATCAACTTCAGCTTCATGTGGGGGACGTACCAGATCTGCAACTGGGGCCAAGGATTGGGGCTCCCGAACCAGACGGTCCGCCAGACCGTGATCAATTCGCTGCTCTGCCCGACCGACCCCAGCCCGCCGACCGACCTGAACAACTCCGACGAGGTCTGGAGCCAGCTGGCGGCCGGGACCTCGTACGTCGGCAACGTCGGCGATAACTGCCTGGGTTGCGGCAACGCCAACGCCGGTCAGCAGATCTTCTGTGGCTCGGTAGGGCTACAACTGTCGAGGCTCCCAACTGGGTGACCCGCAAAACCCGACCTCCTTCCCCATCCAGCCCTCGACCGGCACCGGGATCTTCTGGCGGCAGGACTGGGGGGTTCCCATCACGCAGATCACCGACGGCACCTCCAACACCTTCATGATCGGCGAGCAGATCCAGATGGTGATGCTCTGGAATGAATGGGTGAGGCCAACGCATCCGTGGGCTCGACCGCCCTCCCGCTGAACTACCTCGGGCCGGGCATTGGCCATCCAGCAAGGCCTGGGCAGCGTCGTATCGCGACCGGGGCAAGCGACGTGGGCGACTGGCCGCACTGGTACAGCTTCCGGAGCATGCACCCCGGCGGCGGCAACTTCGCCATGTGCGACGGCTCGGTCAAGTTCATCAAGCAACTCGATCAACATGCCCACCTACCAGGCCCTGAGCACTCGGGGACTGGGCGAGATCCTCTCCTCCGATTCGTACTGACCTCCGCGGTATTCCTGAACCGACCATCGCACGGGCCGCCGCCTCGGGAGCGGCCCGTCCCCTTTTCCTTTCCTCTCACGGAGATTCCGATCGTGAATGCGATCCGCAACCCCGGGTCCGCCTGGGTGGCCGGGCCTGCTTGCTCGTCCTGGCTGCGCTGGCGTTGGCGTTGACCCCGCTGGCCTGCGGGCGATCCGGTCCCGAGATGGCCCGGGTCACCGGAAAAGTGACCTACCAGGGTAAGCCTGTCATGAAAGGGACGGTGACCTTCGTGTCCGCCGAGTCCCAGTCGTCGAAACGCGACCGGCCAGCTCGATCCGAACGGCTTCTACAGACTCCAGACCGAGACGCCTGGCGACGGCGCCGAGCTCGGCGACTACGAGGTGACCATCTATGCCCATGACGAGCAAGTCCTCGACTATAAGCCCAAGGTGCCCGTCAAGGCTGAGCGAAGATCACCACGAGAAATACGAGAACCCCAAGACGTCCGGCCTTGAAGAGGACCGTGAAGAGCGGGTCCAATAAGTTCAACTTCGAGTTGACCGATTGATGCTCAGCCGGCAGCATCTCATCCTCCCGGTCCCTCGATCCATCCCACCTGAGAGGAGAGCTGGCTGCCCAGGGTCGGATCGCCATTCGCGCGATGCGCCCTCGAACTGCGAGGCGTGCCCCCCAGAGCGATATCGTGCGAGCCGCGGAGTGATGCCGTGACAAGAACGGAGAGGAGCGGGGCGTGCGAATCGAGGGGCGGAGCGGGTCGGTCAAGGCCCAACTGGGCGTGTGTCCTGGGCCTGCTCGCATGGGCGGTGATGGCCGCCGGGTGACGACGCCACCGCGGCGAAGCCGATCGACTTCGCGCACGACATCGCCCCGCTGATCAAGGCCCGATTGCGCCGAGTGCCACACCGACGGCAAATACAAGGGCTCGTTCTCGCTCGACACGCGCGAGGCGATGCTCAAGTCGGAGGCCGTCGTCCCCGGCAAGAGCGGCGAGAGCGAGCTGATCGAGCGGGTCACGTCCGACGACCCCGACTTCCGGATGCCCCCGAAGGGGACGACGGCTCACGGCCGACGAGGTCGCCCGGCTCAAGGCGTGGATCGACCAGGGCGTGCCCTGGGAGCGGGGCTTCACGTTCAAGCGGCCCGGCTACGTCGCGCCGTTGAAGCTCCGGCGCCCCAAGCTCCCTCCCGCCCGCGAGCGGCCGCGACCACCCGATCGACCGCATCGTCGACGCCTATCTCGCCGCGCACGAGGTCGCCGCCGCCCGAGCCCCTCGACGACGCGGCGTTCGCCCGCCGGGTGTTCCTCGACGTGATCGGCCTGCTGCCGCCCGCCGGCGAGCTCGAGGCGTTCGTGAACGACACCGGCCCCGACAAGCGCCGCGGCTGGCCGCCGCGCTGCTCGACGACCGCCGGGCCTACGCCGATCACTGGCTGACCTTCTGGAACGACCTGCTCCGCAACGACTACGCCGGCACCGGCTACATCGACGGCGGCCGCAAGCAGATCACCGGCTGGCTCTATCGGTCGCTGCTCGACAACAAGCCCTACGACCGGTTCGTCCGCGAGCTGATCAGCCCGTCGCCCGAGTCGGAGGGGTTCATCAAGGGCATCAAGTGGCGGGGCCGGGTCAACGCCAGCCAGGTCCGCGAGATCCAGTTCTCGCAGAACGTCTCGCAGGTGTTCTTCGGCATCAACATGAAGTGCGCCTCGTGCCACGACAGCTTCATCGACCGCTGGAAGCTCGACGACGCCTACGGCCTGGCGGCCGTGATCGCCGAGAGGCCGCTGGAGATCCCCCGCTGCGACAAGCCGACCGGCCAGATCGCCGTGCCGAAGTTCCTCTGGCCCGAGCTGGGGACGATCGACGCCGGCCCAGCCGCGCGACAAGCGGCTGGAGCAGCTCGCCGGCTGGTGACGCACCCCGACAACGGCCGGTTCCCGCGGACGATCGTCAACCGGATCTGGCAGCGGCTGATGGGCCGCGGCATCGTCCATCCGGTCGACGTGATGGCCAACGAGCCCTGGAGCGAGGACCTGCTCGACTACCTGGCGACGTACCTCGTCGACCACGGCTACGACCTCAAGGCGCTGATCGAGCACATCGTCGACTCGCGGGCGTACCAGTCGAGCCCGGCGATCGCCTCGGAGGGAGACCCGGCCGACGGCTACGTCTTCCGCGGTCCCGAGGTCAAGCGGATGACGGCCGAGCAGTTCCTCGACGCCGTCTGGCTGATCACCGGCACGGCCCCGGCCAAGGCCGACGCGCCGGTCCAGCCCGCCGTGCGAGGCGATCGCGCCGGAGCACCGGTTCGTCCGTGCGGCGCTGGTCAAGTCCGACGAGCTGATGCGGTCGCTCGGCCGGCCCAACCGCGAGCAGGTGGTCACGACCCGCAGCGACGTCCTGACGACCCTGGAGGCGCTCGACCTGTCCAACGGCCAGGTCTTCAACGACATCGCTCGCCCGCGGCGCGGCCGGCCTGCTCGAAGTCGAGGCCGACAGGCCACGGCCGACGAGCTGGCCGACACGATCTACCTGCGGGCGCTGGGACGCCGTCCCACGGCCGGCGAGCTGGCGGCGGCCCGCGAGCTGATCGGCTCGCCCCCGACGCCGGAGGGCCTGGCCGACCTGCTCTGGGTGGTGTTCGTGCTCCCCGAGTTCCAACTGATCCGGTGACGAGGCGGAGTCAAGCCATGAACACGCGCAATCCCCTGGGCGGACGAGACCTGGAGCCGCCGCGACTTCCTCCGCGGCATGAACGCCGCCGGCGCTGGCGGCCCTGGCCGCGGGCGAGCCCCGGCCGGTCCGCGGCGCCGAGCCGCTCAAGCAGCCCGAGCCCACCGCCGACACGCTCATCCTGCTCTGGATGGCCGGCGGCATGGCGGCCCCCGAGACGTTCGATCCCAAGCGGTACACGCCCGTTCGAGGTCGGCGTCCCGTCGGAGAAGATCCTCTGCACGTTCCCGGCGATCGACACGGCGGTCGACGGCGTCAAGATCTCCCAGGGCCTGGAGCACGTCGCCCAGGTGCTGGACCGGGGGACCCTGATCCGCTCGCACGTCGTCGCCGACCTGGGCAACATCCTCCACTCGCGGCACCAGTACCACTGGCACACCGGCTACGTCCCGCCGCAGACCGTGGCCGCGCCGCACCTCGGCTCGTGGATCGCCAAGGTCCGCGGGCCGAGGAACCCGGCGATCCCGGCGTTCATCAACATCGGCCAGCGGCTGGAAGGGCACGGCGAGGTCGAGGAGCTCAAGGCGTTCACCACCGCCGGCTTCCTCGGCAGCGAGTACGGCCCGTTCAACCTCCCGTACCCGCTCGACGCCATCGCCGCCGTCCGCCCGCCCAAGGGGATGACGCCGCGAGCGGTTCGCCCGCCGCGAGAAGGCCTACCGCCGGCTGGTCAAGGAGAGCCCGCTGGCCGAATCTGGCCAGCGACTACCACCAGGAGTCGGTGGTGCGCGCGATGGATAACGCCTACCGGCTGCTCAACTCGCCGGAGCGCGACGCCTTCGACCTGTCGAAGGAGCCGAAGGAGAGTCTTCGACCGCTACAACACCGGCCGGTTCGGCCAGGGCTGCCTGCTGGCCCGCCGGCTGACCGAGGCCGGGGCGCGTTTCATCGAGGTGACGACCGAGTACGTCCCCTTCCTGACCTGGGACACCCACGAGAACGGCCACGCCACCTACGCCGAGATGAAGAAGCAGATCGACCGCCCGATCGCCCAGCTCATCCTCGACCTGGAGCAGCGCGGGCTGCTCGACCGCACGCTGGTCGTGGTCGCCAGCGAGTTCAGCCGCGACATGATGATCGAGGGCGTGCCGGGCAGCACGGCGGTCGACCAGTCGCGGGCCAAGACCGACGTGATGAAGGAGCCGAAGCACTACGGCCTGCACCGGCACTTCACCGGCTCGGGCTCGGTGCTGATCTTCGGCGGCGGGATCAAGCGGGGCCTGCTCTACGGCGAGACGGCCCCCGAGCGGCCGCTCCTGACGACCAAGGATCCCGATCACGATCCCCGACCTGCACGCGACCCTGTTCACGGCGATGGGCATCTCGCCGCGGACCGCCTTCGAGGTCGAGAAACGCCCGTTCTACGCGACCCAGGACGGCAAAGGGCAGCCCGTGAAAGCGCTTCTCGTCGCGTGGGTAGAAGGTCGCCCAAGCGAGTGACCCGGGTCCTGGCGAAACTGGTCACTCGGCTCTCTCCGACCGCGCGCTTGGCAAGCTCAACGGGGCAGAGGCGTCAACGGCGGGTGGTGCAGGAACCGCATGTTCCCGGAGCCCTCGGTGATCTCGATCGCCTGGTCGGCGGCCGATGTCGTGGAAGGTCTGGGTGCGTCTTGCTCGTCGGCCAGGAGATCGTGAGCCGGTCGACGCGGGTCGCGTCGCGCAGGCCGATCGTCTCGACGAGGCTGTTGCCGCCGAAGCTCGAGTTGTTGCCGACCGTGCGGTAGATCGAGCGGGTCTGGCCATCGCGGCGACTTTCAGGTCGACCCGGATCTTGGCCCCGAGCGCCGCGCGGTTGGTCTTGGTGCCGACCAGCTTGACCTTCAGCCAGTGGTGGCCGTCGACCGGGGTTCTGGAACAGGACATTGTACGCCTGGTCGCCGGGCGTCGCCGCCGCCCAGCTCGACGAACAGGTCGAGGTCGCCGTCGCTGTCCCAGTCGGCGAAGGAGACGCCGTGCCCCTTCTGGAGGTGGCCGGTGCCGGAGCGATGCGGTCACGTCCTCGAAGCTCACGCCCTCGACGTTCTGAACATCAAGTTCGGGACCAAGCCCTCGTAGGACATGTCGCCGGTCCCCAGGTAGATGTCGAGGAAGCCGTCGTTGTCGATGTCGCCGAAGTTCGCGCCCATCGGCGCCATGGCCCGGTCGAGCCCGACCTCGGCGGAGACGTCGCGGAAGCCGTCGGGGCCGAGGTTGTGGTAGAGCCGGGGGCGGCTCGATCCCTGGATCTTGCACACCCATGGCGCTGGCCACGCACCTCGGCGATCCGGGCGCCGGTAGTCGTTGACGTAGAGGTCGAGCCGGCCGTCGTTGTCGTAGTCCCAGAACCAGCAGGCGAAGCTGAGGTCGGCACCGTGACGCCCAGCTCGGCGGCGACGTCCCGAAACTTGCCGTCGCCCTCGTTGTGGTAGAGCCGGCACGGCTGGCCCATGTTCGAGACGAACAGGTCGAGCTGGCCGTCGCCATCGTAGTCGCCCCAGGCCGACCCCTTGGCGCACCGCTCGTTGAGCGACGCCCGCCCTTCGGCGACGTTCATGAACGTGCCGTCGCCCTCGTTGTGGTAGAGCCGGCAGCGGTTGCGGCGGGTCGCGCGGAGCTGTCGGAGGCCGCTCGGCACGCCGGGCGGCAGGTACTCGCCGCAGACGAACACGTCGACCAGCCGTCGTTGTCGTAGTCGCCCCAGGCGGCCGACTCGGTCGCGATCGGCTCGCCCAGGCCCGCGGCGACGGTCACGTCGTCGAAGGTCGCCGTCGCCCCTGATTCCTCAGGAGCGAGAGCCGCAGCGGCTTCTCCCAGCCGCCGCGCAGCAGCAGCACGTCGAGGTCGCCGTCGTTGTCGAAGTCGGCCCGGGTGACGTTCAGGGCGTAGACCTGGTCGCCCAGCCCGGCCGAGGCGGACCGGTCCTCGAACGTGCCGTCGCCCCGGTTGACGAACAGCGAGGCGCCCAGGTCGGCGTCGAGCGAGGTCGTGAACAGGTCGGGCAGGCCATCGCCGTTGAAGTCGTCGAAGATGCTGCCGCCGGCCAGGTTCGGGCCCCGCGACGCCCAGCCCGGCCGCGCGACGCCACGTTCTCGAACCGGCCCACGTCGAGCCTTGGAGCGGAAGCGGCTCGATCGGGATCAGGTACTGCGGCGGGACCTTGTCCGGGTACTCGCCGAGCGTCATGTAGGCGATGTTCAGCAGCCAGATGATCCGCAGGTCGCCGCGGCGACTCCTCGAGGTACGCGGTGAACCACCTCACCGCCTCGCGCGAGCCGGCCTGGTTCCGATGGACGGCCTCGCGGGCGATCGGGAAGATGCAGCTCGACGGGCCGACGCATTCGAGGCAGTTCTCGACCTCGCCCCGCCGCAGGGCGATGATCCCCAGCATCGCCTTTGGCTGATTGCGGGTCGCGACCGCGACGTTCGAGGCCCGGCCGTCTCCAGCGCCTTCTCGATCCAGGCGGCGGCTTCGAGGAATTTGCCTTCGTACGTGTAAATGATGCCGATCGACTGTTCGAGCGAAAGCTTCTTCGATGGTCTGGGCCATAGTCGGCGGGGAGTCGAGCTGAAGCTGGTCGTACTGCTCGCGCAAGCGTGGCAATCCCTCGGCGTCCACGCCCCCGAACCGCCTCGCGCAACTCCTGGAGCGATCCCCGGTCGCGGATCGGGGCCATTGACCGGAAGGCCGTCGCGTAACCGCCATCCTCGAACCGTTCCGGAATCACGTCGAAGGCGCCGGCCCGATTTGGAGACTCGGCGGCTCTGGCCCTGGTCCGGCCGCGTGCGAAGCGTCTGTCTCCGTGGTGCCGTGCCGAGTTCGGTCGGTCCTCTTCCACGCCACCAATTCGGGGTTTGTCAGCAAGGTCACAGCGCCAGCGGCCACGCGCCACGCAGAACAGCCCGGCAAGGACATATCGGATCGGCTTTCCCATCGTTTGTCCTCTCCAGGTTCAGGCCACGGCGAAGCCGAGATAGAGACCTCGAGGCGGCGGTCTGTTTGCCCGAACAGACGGCCATGGCTGCGCGAGTGGATCCGACGGTGGAACGCGGAAAGCCACTTGAATTCTCACCTCTCCGGAGCTGATTTTTCAAGGAACGAACCATTCACGGCGGTCACGGGTTTTCCGTCGCGGTGCGGCGTTGAACAAAGCCCGATAAGGGCCGAGGCCTCGAATCCCCTTCTCGTAAGAGATACCCGGTCCCAGCAAGGAGGGATTGCCAGCGGTCGATCCGGCCCGAGGGCCAGCGGACCTCCACCTCTTGGACGCGGTCGCTCTCGCCGAGTCCGAAGTGGAGGCGAGGATCGTTGGCGGACAGATAGCTGCCGCCGCCCAGGCGCTGCGCGACCTGCCGCCGGCCCCCGGCCGTTACCGTGACGACGAGCCCCGACTCCGTCGCGGTTGGATGTCGTTCCTTCGAGCTGGAGCGTCACATAACGACCCGCCTGGCGAGTTCGGTTGTGGAAATAGGCCAGGGGCCGGTCCTGGGCGACGATCAAGGCATCACAACGCCCGTCGTTATCGAGGTCGCCGGCGGCCAGGCCGCGACCGACTCGCGGCACGTCCCAGGGGACACCGGCCGGTTGCGAGACGTCGACCAGGCGTCCGTTGGGCCGGGCTGCGTAAAGCCGGCTGGGCATGGCATATCCATAGAGGGGCCGATGATCGTTGACATGACCATTGGTGATCATGACTTCGAGCCGACCGTCGTTGTTGGCGTCGACGAAAGCGATGCCGAAGCCCAGCAGGTAGCGGGTAGCCAGCCCGATGCCGGAGGCCTCGCTGCGGTCCGTGAAAAAACCCTGGCCCAGGTTCTGGTAAAGTGTTGCCCCTTCCCCGTAAAAATTGGTGACCATCAGCTCGGGCTGGCCGTCGCCGTCGAGGTCGCCGCAGGCCACGCCCATGCCCGCCTGGTATCCCCCTGCGGCGCTCCCGGCCACGCCGGCCTGATGGCCGACTTCCTCGAATTGGAGGTTGCCTCGATTGCGGAAAAGGTAATTGGCCGTTCCGTCGTTGGCGACGAAAAGGTCGATGCGATGGTCGTCATCGAGGTCGGCGGCAACAACGCCCAGACCTCGCCCGTTGGAATCGGCGAAACCAGCCGACGCGGTGACATCCACGAATCGACCGCCGTCGTTGCGAAAGACATGGTCGGGAGCGGGCTCCGCCTTGCGGGGGTCGCAGTAGAAGTACTCGCCCTTGGAGTTCTGGCAAGACAGAGGCTTCGCCGGATCCCAGATCATGTAGTGGCAGACGTACAAGTCGAGGTCGCCGTCGTTGTCCAGATCGGCGAACGCCGCTGAGGTGGGGGTGTCGCGAGTGCCCGCCAAGCCCGTGCGTGCGGTGACGTCCTCGAACGTCCCATCGCCGTGGTTGCGATAAAGCGAGTAGGTCCGAACTCGCGTCACGAACAGGTCGGGATGCCCATCGTTGTCGTAATCGGCCACGGACACGCCCATGCCGTAACCCCGGCCCCAGGTGATCGCGGCGATTCCGGACACCTCCGTCACGTCCTCGAAGGTGCCGTCGCCGCGGTTGCGAAAGAGTCGATCGCCGGGAGCCCCTCCGGCATCCCGCACGTGATGATCCCCGGCCTTGGAGCCCGTGACACGGGGAGAGTCGATGGATCCGCCCTGGACACAGTACACATCAAGCCAGCCATCGCCGTCGAAGTCGATCAATCCCACGCCTCCCGACATCGTTTCGGGCAGCAAGCGCCGCGGGGTTTGGCCGTTATCAAAAGTAAAACGGAGACCGACTACGTTGGCGTCGTCGCTGAATTCCGGAGTGTCACTCGGCGGATCGCCAATTCTCGTCTCGCCCTCCGAAGCGGACAGGTTGACGCGCCGCGAGGTCGAAATGGCGCGGAGATCCGCAAGGCGATCCACGAGTGTGTGGCGGTTGCCTGAGCCGCTTTCGGGGAGGATCTGGAATGATGAAGACAAAGCCACAGCCTGCGCCATCAGGCCGGCGGGAAGGGGTGACGCATTCTCGGACCGGGAACGAACTTTTCCAGCCAGGTCTGAGATAGGGAGTTTCGCCTCGGCGAGGATTGTCCACGCTCGCGCGTCAAATGCACGCCCGAGTACGACCGCGAGCGCGGCCAACACCTGGGCTCGCCTGGAGTCGATCGACCCCTCCAGCAGGATCTTGTTGAGCTCGATGCTGGACCTTGTCGACCTCGGCCTTACGGCGGCGGAGCTCCTCCGCCGCGCGAGGCTCGCCTGCCTGGGATGTCAAGACGGCGAGCCGCTCGAGGGCTTGGGTGTTTCCGGGGGCGTCCTTGAGTAGCGCTGTTAGCTCCTGACGTTCGACCTTGGATTGGCCGAGACGGGCGGCTAGCCAGGCCCGCAACCGGTGGATCTCGGTCGCGTCAAACCGTTCCGCCGGTAAGTGCTCGACAGCGGCCCAGAAACCCGCGGTATCCTCGGTGGCGATCGCCAGATCAAGTCGGGCACGCCAGACCGCGGAATCGTCGGGTCGTTGTTTCACGCAACGCTCGAGCTCTTGGGCGGCGTCGCGGAAGCGGCCGACGAGGATTGCGTGATGGGCTCGACCCAGCCATACCCGGTCGTCGTCGTTGTCGGCTTTGGCGAGCGCGTACTGCCAGGCCTCGACCGGGATCGAGGAATGATCAAGCATCCAGAGTTCTTTGAGCACACCCGCTGGGTCGGAGGATCGGCACCACGAGGCACGTAGCACGCGACGCATGTCGTCGAAGCGTCCTTCGAACCGATAAAGTCCAATCAGCTCTCGCTCCAGGTCGTGAACCGCGGATCGCCCGGGATTCGTCAAGGCCCGGAGCAAGGTTTCTTCAGCCGGTGAGTATCTGCCGATATGGATCAAGTTCGACGCCCGGAACCGAGCGGCACTGGCGAAGGACGGGGTCGCGGGGGGCACCTTGGCCCAGGAGGCCAGAGCCTCCTCACGCTGGCCACGCAACAACTGGCACTCGCCCAGGAGCAGGAACACTTCGCCGTGATTGGTCCATCGCTCCGCAAGACGAGAGAGCTGCTCCTGGGCCAGGCCGTAGCGCCCGGCGTTCATGGCTTCCTTCGCTCGCGATAACTCGGAACGCCACGACCTCTCCAGGACGACATACCACCCGATCCCCACGAACAGGACGAGCAGACCCACGCTGAGACAGATCCACCACCAGAGCCCGCGTCTCATATCGAACATACCGCTGTTGCTCCCTGCATGCGCCCGCTGACTTACCCTTCGGTCGGGTTCAGGGGAACCGCCGCAAGTGTTCGACTCATGCCGATTTCATCATGGCGGAAACGGCCAGAGGCGGCAAGCTCCCTCGCGGCTTGTGCGGACCACAGTGGTCCAAAGGTAAGGGATGTTCACACGGGCTCTTCTCATCAGGGCCCGTCCCGCCGGACGCGTCTCCGGACAAGAGCCAGATTCTTGCGGGCTTCGTCAAAGTCGGGCCGCAGCCGCAGAGCCTCGGTGAACTGCGCGATGGCGTGGTCGAGGCGGCTCTGAGCCGCGAGGGCCGTTCCCAGGTTGTTGTGGATCTCGGGAATGCCGGGCTGGAGCCGGACAGCCTCCGCGAGCAGGCCAGCGGCGTTGGCGAACCGGCCCTGTCGAAACCGGACCCGAGCCAAGGAGACGAGCGCGGGGACATGGAAGGGATCAAGTTGCAGCGCCTCGCGGAAGCTGTTTTCCGCCCCGGCGATATCCCCTCGTTCCTCGTGGCCCCAGCCCAGTCCGAGGAGAATCTCCGGGTCACGCCAGCCCTGGTCGAGCGCGCGGGATGCGAGGGCCATGGTATCGCGCCAGCTCCTGCAAAGCATCCAGGATAACCCGCCAAGGAGGCCAAGGCCCGCCACGCCGACCCCAAGGATGAGCGCGGTCCGGCCGCGTCCGGGCGTTGCGAGCTGGGCAATGAGGGTTGCCAGCAAAGGCACTCCGCACATGCTCGCCAGGTAGCAGTAGCGGTCGGCCGTGATCTGGCTGCTGATCGTGACCAGGCCGGAGACGGGCGCGAAGATCACCAGGTATGCGATCCAGGCAGCCAGCGGCCCCCGATGGCGGCGTCGGAGCTGGAAAAGGATCACGCTCACCACGACGATCAAGCCGGCACACGCCAGATAGGTTGGCGCTCGCCAGTCAAAGGGGTTCGGCATTGGGTAGTACGCACACAGATGGGTCGGCCAGATCGTCTTTGCCAGGCTGAAACAAGTCCCATAGCATGCCTGGGCAATTCGGGACATGGGTCCGTGTTGCTCGAGCGCCACTAACGTGGCCCTCTTCGCATGGACCGCCAGACCGGCGAAGATCAGGCTCAGGGCAAAGAAAGGGACCTTCTCCGCCCAGACCCGGCGAGACGACGGCCCGAACCATCGGCCGGGGCCGCCACCCAGTCGCTGGAGCGGGTAATAGTCCACGATGAGCAAGACCGCCGGCAGCGATACCGCCGCCACCTTGAAAAGCAACGCCAGGCCGAACAAGACCCACACGCCGATCAAGCCGAGCGCGCGATGGAGCGGAGCGGTATCGGCCAAGCTCAGATAGGAGAAGACCGCCAGTATCACAGCCGCGGCGCAGGGAAGGTACGGCTGGCACGAGGCCCACGCCACGACCTCGACCCGAAGCGGGTGCACCACAAACAATGCGACCGCTAGCGCTGAGCCCAGAATCACTCCGGTCGGATTTCTGAGTCGAAGTTGAGGGTCAGCGCGGGCGATCAGGGCGAGCGTCAAGGCGTACAGGGCCACGGCGGTCACTCCGTGCAGGAGCAAGCTGGTCAGGTGGTAACCGCGGGGCCCAAGTCCGCTGGCGACGTACTGGATCTCGAAAAGCATCCAGGCCAGAGGCTGGTAGACACCCAGCCAATCAGTGGTCCATGCCCAGGCGATTTGATCCCAGCCCAGGCCTCGATAAAAAGGGTTGGAGAGGAAATTTGCATGGTCGTCGAGGTTGACGAAGCCGTTATCAAGCGCCGGCAGGAAAGCCACGAACGGGAGAGCAGCTAGCGGAATTGCCATGATCCAGGCGAATAGCCGCCCAGTCGATGATGGTGATTGGCCGCCGGCTGTCGGGATACTCTTGGTGTCCATGGATCCCCCTGGGTGCGCGGCGAGGCTGTCGCTGCCACAGGTCCTCTCGCCCGCGAGGAGGGACGCATCCGTTGCAAGATTGCCTCGATCTTCTCGTGGCACCTGTCGTTGTATCATCGCTTGAGCCGTTCCAGTGTGAGAAGGCCGCCAGTCAGAGCATCTAGCGTCTGCCGCATTCGCTGTAGACGTGGCTGGCTTGCGGGGTCCCCGGCGAGGTTGTGCATCTGTTTGGGATCTTCGTGGATATTAAACAATTGTTCATGTGTCTCGCCCTCCTGGTGGATCAAGACCCAGTCATCTTCGGCCAGGGATGCCATCGGGTCTTGGAAGACTGGCATCTGCAATTGATTCCGATCGAATGCGCCGGTGGGCGCCACCTCGGAAATCGCCCGATCCGACGGAACTTCACCCGCGGATGAATGGTTCCAGAGACGAGCCAGCGATTCACCCGGGAAGGGCGAGCCGGCTTTCAGGTCGAGCAGATCGACGATCGTGGCGGGAAGATTGCGGAGGGTCACGGATTGGGTAACGACCCGGGCCGGCCGGTTTCGCCCGGGAGGCAGGATCAGCAACGGGACGTGAAGCTCGGTCTGATAGAGGCTACCGCCGTGGCCGAATCCCCCGTGTTCACCGAAGCTCTCGCCGTGGTCCGAGGTGATGATCACCCAGGTGTTCTCGAGTACTCCGAGTTCCTCGAGATCGTCCAGCAACAGGCCGAGTTGCTCGTCAAGGTCGGCGACGCAACTGTCGTAGGCGTCACGAGCGAAGACGATGTCCGATTCCGAGAGCGTGCTCTTGTCGCTAGTCCGCCAGTTCTCGATGATTTCCCATTCTTGTTGCGTCACAGGCCTTGCACCAAAACGGTGCAAGTGCTCCTTGGGGACCAAGTAAGGGTAATGGGCATCGAAGTAATTCAAGAACACGAAGAACGGCCGTTCGGGCTGTCTGCGTGCGGACAGCCAGGCGAGAAAGTCGCGATTGACCGTAGCCGCTTGCTTTCGATCGCCGCCGGTGAAGAGCCCGATGACGAAGTCTTCGACCGGAGGGATCAAACCGTGACCCAGCCAGTTGCGATGAAAGCGATCGATGTGTTCCAGGCCCTCCAGGAGTCGGTCAACCAGTGCAGCCAACCTGAATCCACCGAGACGGAGTAAGGCATGATCTTCATAATGAGTGAAACCGCGGCCCAGCCCGGAGTCCCATCCGCAATAAAACCTGTTGGCGACAAAACCGGCGGTGGCATAGCCGCTGGCACCAAGGTATTCGGCGACAGTGGGATGGGTAGCGTCGAGGGGTGCCATCCAACCGGCGGATAGCTCATGAGGCCAATATCCTGTAAACATGCTAGCATGAGAAGGGAGTGTCCAGGGTGCTGGTGCCTGCGTCGATCGAAAAGAATTCCACTCCGAGCCAGCTCGTCCAGGGTCGGGCTTGTTCGGTGCTGGTATCCGAGGATGCTTTCGTCGATGTTGTTGAGCACGGCCCCGTATCCCCGGGGCGGGCTTTTTTGATGCTTGTATCCGAACAGACTGAGGTGATCGGTGCCCACTGTATCCAGGACGATCCAGAGTAAGTTCGGAGAGCCTGCCGCGGGGAGCGGCCGCTCCGTCTCCCGCTTCGCCCGGGTCCAATCGCCGCTGAAGAGACATGCGGCCAGCACCGCCACCAAACCCAGGAGGAGAGGGAGACTGATCTCGACCAGGCGCCGCAGAGCCCCGGAATGCTGCACCAGCACGGGAGCCAGCCTTGACGCGATACCAAGCGTCAGGATCAACGATGCGAGGAAATTGATCTCTGGGATCGCGACCAGAAGGAAGGGGAGCAAGGTCGAATGCGCAGAAGCAAACGAGAACGAAACCAGCGGCCTTGCGAGGGACGCCAGACGACCAGGAACGTCAGGACGACGCCCAGGAAGAGGAAGATCAACAAATCCGTGAGGGGGATCAACCACACGAAATGTCGGCTGATTCCGAAAAAACGGTTGGCGCCGATGACCCGCTTTCGCAGGATGATCGTCCCCACCTCAAGCAGTCCGGCGACGAGCCCGCACCACATCGGCAAGACGACCCATGAGTACAGCCGCCGCCGGAGCTCATCCCGAGCCCCGGGTCGCGAATTTTCGGACCCGGTGGCATCGGCGACGACCATTCGAGAAACCATCGGCCTCTCCCTATCAAATCGTTATGGCATCCATGAAGTGCTCGAGTAACGTCTTCAGTCAACAAAAATAGTCGGGGTTTTGGAGTTTCGATTGACTCGTCATGACTCCGAGTGGCCGAATGTATTCGTGGAGGGTCTTTGGAGTCGATGACGGGATCGGGAGCTGGCAGGGAAAGCGCATGGTCAAGGGGATGCGACGGTGGCGGCTGATGTTATTGCTTTCCGCCATTGCCGGGGCACTGCTCTGTGGCGGCTGGCAAGCGCTGAGGTTGAGAAGTTATCGGGGGGCATTGGTAGAGATCCGCGACCAGATCCAGGCCGGCCGGCATGGGGCCGCGGCGCGGAAACTCACCGAGCTTTTGATTCGGGAGCCCGGCTCGGACGAGGCGTACTACCTCTTGGGCCACTGCGAGCAGGTCAGGGGTCGAAACGAGTCGGCAAAGGCGGCGTGGGCCCGGGTCGGTCCCCACTCGCCATTCGCGGTCCCCGCGACTCTGGCACACGCCGTACTCGAGGCCGATCGGGGCCGTCTGACCGATGCGGAGCGGATCCTCAATCAAGCCTTGCGAGATCCACGGATCGAAAAGGGCGACCTGCGCCGCCTCTGTGCGTCACTCTACTGGCATGAAGGGCGGCTCGAGGAAGCGCAGCGGTTGATCGAGGCCGGCTGGGAGAGCCTGGATCGCGCAGGCCGAGGCGGCACCGAGCAAGCCATGGCGTTGGCCCGGTTTCACATCGCGCTCAGTCCGGGGACCTTCTCCGCGGAGGCAGTGCGCCCGTTCTTGTTGCGCTCGTCGCGATTGGCTCCCGAGGATGATCGGGTCTGGCTGGGGAGGGCCAACCTGGCGATCCGGCAAGGCGAGTTCGACGAGGCATCCCGGTGGCTGGATGCCTGTTTGAAGCGCCGCCCCAACGACGTCCCGGTCTGGCGGTCGCGGCTGGAATGGGCTCTGGCGAGCAATCGTGTGGCGGAGGCCCGGGAGGCCCTCGATCGAGTGCCCGTTGCGGAATCGTCCCTGGCCGAGGTGCACCGGCTAACGGCCTGGTTTGCTGGACACCGCGGTTCTATCCATATCGAGGGGCTAGCCCTGGAGCAATTGATCGCGGCCGATCCTGGCGACGGCGCCGCCATTGACCGGCTGGCCGATCTGGCGGCCGGCGAGGGCCGCCTGGAACACGCAGTCGAACTGCGATGCCAGAAGAAGGCGCTCGCTCCGCTCGAGTCTCAATACAGGGAGCTGTTCCTGCGCGACCAGCCGGTGCGCGACGCAGCGAGGATGGCCCGCCTGGCGGAGCAACTGGGCCGATGGTTCGAGGCCAGAGCATTCTTGAGACTGGCGGTGGCGACAAGACCGAACCGCGACGATATCCGAGCCGCTCAGGCCAGGCTGGAGCACCGCACCACCACGATCGGTGAGCGAGGGAAGACCCTGGCCGATGTGATCGGTCCCGTGCTGGATGCCGCGGTCGTTCCTGGTCCAGGTCCCGCATCCGTGCGAGATCAAGGCCAGTAGTTCTCATCCGCGGGCGGCTCGACCGTCAACCAAGCCCCCAAGAACGTAGACGCAGCCCGCGAGACGGCCGATCTCAGGCCCGCACAAACTGATGCCCCGGAAGCCGTTTCACCAGCCGTTTCAGCTCCAGCCCGCTCAGCGTGGCCATGACCTGTGAGGCGATCAACCCGGTCCGCATGATCAGCTCGTCAACGCCGGTGGGCCGGTTGTCTAGCTGGCCCAGGAGCGATCGTTCTTGATCGTTGAGCGCGAGCTCGGCGGGGTGGCGGACCGGGGTCTCGTCGTCGGACGTGTGGATCTCGCGGACAAGCGGGCCAAGCTCTTCGAGGGTGTCGTCGATGGTCTCGACGAGCTTGGCGCCGTCGCGGATCAGGCGGTGGCAGCCGCGGCTGGCCAGGCTGTCAACCGGGCCGGGCACGGCGAAGACTTCGCGGTTCTGCTCCATGGCGTGGTTGGCCGTCGAGAGCGACCCGCTCCGCGGCGCGGCTTCGATCACCACCACGCCAAGACATAAACCGGAGATGATGCGATTCCTTTGGGGAAACCAGTCTGACTGGCGAGTGGTCCCCACGCCTCCGCCTGGCCATCTGATCGAGCAAAGCCCACCGTGGCGCACGGCTTCGGCCCCCAGCACCGCTGGCGCCGCTGGCGCCGCTGCGCGCATCCCTCGCCGGGCCGATCGCGGTGCCGGGGGGACAGATACGCGGACGCGATGGTAGACAAGGCGTTACCGCCGTCACGTTCGGCCACCTGACGAAAGACGTCCAGCGATCCTTCCAGCGCATGCGCACAGGCTTGCACCATCAAGTCCTCTTTCGACTCGGTTCCTTGCCTCTGCTTGACGATCCAGCCACAATCAGGGAGCGGGACTTCAGTCACCAGATGAGGAGTACGCCATGACACAACCCAGCACGATTAGCTTCGAGCCACTGACGCCCAGGGTCCGCAAAATCACGTTCGCGAATCCACCGGCCAATTTGATCCTCCCTGAGACCGTTTCCCGGCTGCATGAGGTCGTCGTGGAGATGAGTCAGGACCCAGAAGTTCGGGTTGCCGTCTTCACTGCAAACCTGGACGGCTTCTTCTTCAATCACTTTGATCTCGCCCACGCGAACGAGTTCCCCGTGTTACCCGAGGCGGATTCGATTCCGACCTGGGTTGATCTTGTCTTGCGGCTGTCCAAAGCTCCGTTCATCAGCATTGCGTCCATCCGTGGACGGACAAGGGGCGGCGGAAATGAGTTCGCCTTGGCCTGCGATCTGCGATACGCCAGTCGCGAGCTCGCGATATTCGGCCAGCCTGAAGTCGGCACCGGCATACTTCCAGGCGGTGGAGGGAGCGAACGCCTTTCTCGACTCGCCGGGCGGGATCGAGCACTCGAAGCCATCTTGAGCAGCGACGATTATGATGCCGAGTTGGCGGAGCACTATGGATGGGTGACACGCACATTTGCCGATGCTGAGCTGGACGGCTTCGTGGATGGCTTGACAGCGCCTTGCAACATTCGACAAGGCGGCGCTGGCGGGTGCCGAGGCGCAAGTCAACAGGGCGACACTCCCGCCAGATGCAGATCTGCATGCGGCCTACGCGGAGTACGTCAACTCTCTGACCTGGCCAGGCTTCCAGGCCCGCTTGCCTCAATTTGGAAAGCGGGTTGCTGAAAAGGGTCTCGAAGAGGTGGAGCGCCGCCTCGGCTATTACATCGGCATCGGAAGTCAGCAGGCGTAGAAACGGAACGTCATGAAGGCATTCGTCCTTGATCGTTATGGAAAGAGCGATGGCATACGGTTGGGCGAAATACCCGAACTAGGCTTCACCCTCAATTATACGCAACCGCTGCCTGTCAATTTGAGCACCTTGCTGTGAAGATTTCATGAATAGGTGCAGCCATCATTCAGCTGCGGTTGGCACTCACTCCATATCTAGCAGCCCCACCGCCCGCATCGCGCGGATATGGAGGCAGCCGGCCGGGTCCAGCCCATCCCGCCGGAACACGAAGTCTGGGCAGTCGCACACCGCCCCGTGGACGGTCTCGGCCACATCAAAGACATCGCTGCAGAGTTCCGGGGACACCATACTCATCTGAAGCGTCAGCGGACTTGTCGCGCCTATGATGCTGGCACAGTGAGCTGCCAAAAGGACCCTTCACGCCCGGACGAACTGGTGCCCCGGCATCCTGCGAACGAGCCGCTTGAGCTCCAGCACGCTCAGCGTGGCCATGACCTGGGACGCGATCAGCCCGGTCCGCATGATCAGCTCGTCGACGCCGGTGGGCCGATTGTCGAGCTGGCCCAGGAGGGATCGTTCCTGATCATTGAGGGCGAGCTCGGCGGGGTGACGGACCGGGGTTTCGTCATCGGCGGTGTGGACCTCGCGGACAAGCGGGCCGAGCTCTTCCAGGATGTCGTCGATGGTTTCGACCAGCTTGGCGCCGTCGCGGATCAGGCGGTGGCAGCCGCGGCTGGCCAGGCTGTCGACCGGGCCGGGCACGGCGAAGACTTCGCGGTTCTGCTCCATGGCGTGGTGCGCGGTGGACAGCGAGCCGCTCCGCGGCGCAGCCTCGATCACCACCACACCCAGGCAGAGGCCGGAGATGATGCGGTTTCTCTGGGGAAAGAGGCCGGCGATGGGGCCCTGGTGCATGGGGAGCTCGGTAAGGAGTGCGCCGTGCTCGGCCACTTCCAGGGCGAGCTCGGCGTGCTCGGGCGGGTAGATGCTCGCCAGACCATTGGCTAGCACCGCGATCGTGCGGCCGCCTCCCTTCAGGGCGCCGCGATGCGCAGCGGCGTCGATGCCGCGGGCCAGTCCCGAGACGACGGTGAAACCGGCGCGGCCCAGCGACGTGGCCAGCCGCTCGGCGATGCGAATGCCGTAGGGCGTACACCGGCGCGAGCCTACAAGCGCGATCGCAAGCTGATCGCGCGGCTCGAGCGTCCCTTGCACATAGAGCAAGGGTGGCGGGTCAGGAATCTCCTCTAGCGCGGCGGGATAGAGTGGCTCGCCGCGAGCGATCGGCACGACGCCCATGCGCTGGCAGAGGTCGAGCTCGGTTTGGCCGTCGAACGTCTGCCGCGCCTGTGGATCTTCTCGGCGAGCTTACTGCCCACGCCCGGCACATCGCGGAGGGCGGCAAGCGAGGCGTCCAGCACGCCGCCTGGGGTCTGGAACCGCTCCAGAAGTGCGCGGCAAGTCAGCGGCCCTACGCCGGAAACCATCGTGAGGGTGAGCAGGTCGAGGATCTCAGGCGCGGCGGGCGATTGAGACAAGCGTCACTCCTATTATGGATCATCGTCGATCGTCGAAGCTCGGTCAGCCGAAAAAGAAGCGAAGCACCACACGCACGTCGTCGAGACCTGGCACCGCCGTCAGCTCGACGCGGCCCAGGCGCGCGGCAGCACGAAGCGGATCTTGCCTTGCTGGTTCTTCTTGTCGTAGCTCATGGCCCGTTCGAGGCGGTCGAGGTCGAGACCGGCAAACCGGGTAGGCAAACCGAAGCGCTCGAGCAGAGAAACCAGGCGGTCCACAAACGCGTCGTCGACCCAGCCCAGGCGCACAGCGAGGTGCGACTCGGCGACCATGCCGGCCGCCACGGCCTCGCCGTGCGTGATGGCGCCCTCGTAGCCGGCGACCGCCTCGATGGCGTGGGCGATGGTGTGGCCGAAGTTGAGCACGGCCCGCGCCCCGGTCTCCTCGCGCTCATCTTCAACGACCACGCCGCGCCTTCAGCCGGCAGCTCCGGGCCACGATATCGCGGAGGGCAGCGGGATCGCGCTGCAGGATCGCCGCGGCCCGAGCTTCCAGGTCGGCGAAGAATTCGGCGTCCATGATCACGCCGTACTTGACGACCTCGGCCAGGCCGCACCGCAGCTCGCGCGGGGAGAGGGATTGAAGCGTCTCGGTATCGATCCAGACGGCCCGCGGCTGGTGAAAGGCACCGATGATATTCTTGGCGCGGGGGTGATTGACGCCCACTTTGCCGCCGACCGAGCTGTCAACCTGTGCCAGCAAGGTGGTGGGCACCATGACCAGCGGCAGCCCGCGCGCGTAGGTCGCCGCGGCAAAGCCGGCCAGGTCGCCGATCACACCTCCGCCCAGGGCCAGCACCACGGTGTGCCGATCGGCGCTCTGCTCGATCAGCCGGTCGTAGAGCAGGGCGGCCGAATCGAGGCTCTTGGTCGCCTCGCCGGGCGGCAGCACGGCGGTCGTGCACGCGATTCCCTCGTCCTCAAGTTCGGCCTGGCATGCCGCCAGACAAGGCAGCGTCGCCACGTTGCGATCCGTGACGACCAAGGCGTTCCGCGCGGACCGGCCAGCCCACGC
Source organism: uncultured Planctomycetaceae bacterium (assembly GCA_963813575.1). GTDB lineage: Bacteria > Planctomycetota > Planctomycetia > Isosphaerales > Isosphaeraceae > Aquisphaera. Next base: position 197,980 of record CAWFAF010000009.1, on the reverse strand, counting down.
CGATTCGAGTGCCGACCGGGTGAAACGGCCGAAGCCGCCAGGTCCGCTTCCCACGCGAATCGAATACGAACGGGCCCCCAGCGCGACGGGAACCACGGTTTCCGGTTGATCGGCTGGGACTGGCATGCCTTATGCTTACTCCAAAGTGGCCGGGGTGCAATTGGCCGATCGGGGGCCTGATCGAGTGTGAGTGTAACACAAGAGCGGCGGCCAACTGAATAGATCGGGTTGATGGATGGATCGGTCTGGTCAAGTTGTCTCGCGCGATTCAAGCTGATAGAATAAGCGCGGACGGATCGTACGCCTGGGGCGATCGTAAACCGCTTCGAGTGGTCCATCATGAGCGATTCTCTCACCTGGTCCCCGATCAGTCTGGGCCGGTGGTTCGGGACGACGGTCAAGGTCCACATCTTCCTGATCCTGTACGTCGCCATCGAGTTGATGTTGGCCTTGCTGGCCGTCTCGACCGAGGCGGGATTGCGCCGGCTGCCCCAGACGGCCTGCTGGCTCTCGCTCTTGATCCTGGCGCTCGTGATCCACGAGCTGGGCCACGCCCTGACGGCCTACCTGCTTGATTCCGATCAGGAGGATGTTCACCTCTGGCCGCTGGGAAACCTGGTCGGGCCCTCGGTCTCGACGCGCTCCGGGGAGCATTTCCTGGTCGCTCTTGCCGGCCCGATCACCAGCGGCGCATTGTTTCTGGGGATCGCCGTGGCCCTAAACCTGTTCACAGGGGCCCATGTCGTCTGGAACCCATTCGGTAATGTCAACGAGCACCACGCGCCTTTCGATTCAGGCGCCCCGACTCTTGCCAGTGGGGCGCTGGCCGCGCCGCTGACGCCGATCTGGATTCTGGGCTGGTTCGGCTATCTGAACTACATTCTTTTTCTGGTCAATCTCTTGCCCGCGCTGCCGTTCGATGGCGGCCGATCGTTCCGGGCCTATCTCTCGAGCAACTCGCTCGACTCGGCCCGCGACACGGTTTATGCCCCCTGGAGAACGGCCTGGGCGACCGCGGCGATACTTTGCTTGATCGGACTGGCCCGGCTGGTGCTGCGGCAGCGGTTCGACGGCATGATCGTGATCATGCTCGCGGCGCTGATCTACCTTCTTGTCAGGGCCGAGTCAAAACTGCTCGAGGACGGCGGTTACTTCGAGGATGGCGTCTTCGGCTACGACTTCTCCGAGGGATATACGAGCCTCGAGAGCAGCGCCGCCAAGGTTCGCCCCTACAAGGAAAGCGCCTTGAGACGCTGGCGGCGCCGCCGCTCGGAGCTCCGCCGCCAGCGGCGATTGGTCCGTGAGGCGGCCGAGGAGCGGCGGATGGACGAGATTCTCGATAAGCTGCACCGCGAAGGCCGCGGCGCGCTCAGCGAGGAGGAACATCGATTTCTCGTTCGAGTCAGTGCCCGTTATCGCAATCGGCCGCGGACGCAGTAGGAGTTGCCAGTTATCAGTTGCCAGTTGCCAGCGAAGAGATCGGCGGATCGCGTGCGATTGGCTTGCTGTTTTCCTTCTGCTCTCGATTCACTGGCAACTGGCAACTGGCAACTGGCCACTGGCAACTGGAACGGGAGACCGCCGGTGAAGGCATCGACTGGAACCAAGAAGAAGAAACCGCGGCGCGACGAGCTCAAGGCCGGGCAGTGCCTGTGCGAATTCTGCACCGGGAAATGCTGCCGTTATTTTTCGTTGCCGATCGACACACCTCATTCCTGGGACGATTTCGATTCGATCCGCTGGTACCTGGCGCACGGGCAGACCCTGGTGTACGTGGTCAAGGCGCAGTGGTACCTGCTGGTCAAAACCCGTTGCGTTTACCTTGCCGATGACAACCGGTGCCGTATTTACCTGAACCGGCCCAAGATCTGCCGCACGTACACAACCGACGAATGTGAATACGACGACGAATGGTCGTTCACCAAGATTTTCGAGTCACCCGGTCAGATCTGGGAATATGCCGAGGCGCTGCTGCCCCCGCGCAAGGCGCGTAAGGCGAAACCGGATATGAGCTTGCCGATCCTGGCGAGCTCGGGCGCGGATCGACCGCCGGGCGATTGACGCCGGACCTGAAAAGTGGATGATAGGTAGAGGAAGAGCGAAGTCGTCAACTTCAAGGGGCTGCCGAGAATCCTGCCGCGGCGGCCTCACGAGGACAGGCAGCGATGGCCATCCGGTCGAACCATTACGAGGCGGCCTTCGAGGCTTATATCCGCTCGCTGCGAGTTCCCTGCGTGGCCGTGGACGAGGCCAAGCGCGCGATCATGGGAGACGATGGGGTGAAAAACCCCGATTTCCTGCTTTATCCGCGATTCGCCAGCAATCTGGTGGTCGAGGTGAAGGGCAAGCGTGGTAAGAACGCCCGCGGCCGACGCGACTGGGAAAACTGGGTGACGACCGACGATCTCGACGGGCTGGTGCGCTGGCAGTCGATGTTCGGTCCCGGGTTCCGGTCGATCCTGGCGTTTGCGTATGCTGAAACGCCTCAGAGCTTTCCGCTGCCCAGAGAGAACGGGGCCTTCGAGTTCCGCGATCTGGAGTATCGATTCTGGGCCGTGGGACTCGACGACTATATTTGCCCACCTGCGGTCGCGCGGCCCGGCATGGAAGGCCGTGGCGATGGCCCGCCAGGCGTTTCGCCGCCGCGTCCGTCCGCTCCGCGAATGGCTGCCGATGTGTTTCGATGCTCCCTCAAAACCCAAACCTGTCAAGGAACGTGAACGATGCGCCGCACCACGCCGTCCTGGATTTCCCGGCTCGCCGCAGGCCTGCTGGCCCTGGGCTTGATCATCTGCCCTGCCGCCAGAGCTCAAGATGACGCTGCCGGCGGCGAAGGTGGGGGCGAGAAAGGCCGCCCGCTCGATGGGTACATCGCCACGGCCTCGCTCTGCGGCCTGGCCCTGTTCATCGTGGCCAAGTCGGCCCGTCGTTGACTTGGGCGGCGGTCCGTGGTGGACGAGGAACGACCGTCATGGAAATCGGCTGGGATGCGCTGCGGGCGACCGAGTTTCCCGTGACCTCGAACTGGGCCTATTTCGATCACGCCGCGGTGGCGCCCTTGCCCCGCCGAGCGGGCGACGCGCTGCGGGCTTGGACCTGGGAACAAGAGCAGAACGGCGTCGTCAACTGGCCGGCCTGGGAAGCAAAGATCGAGGCCATGCGCGACCGGCTTGCGGGCTTGATCCATGCCCACCGCGACGAGATCGCGTTTGTGAACAGCACCACGCACGGAATTGGCCTGGTCGCGGAAGGCTTTCCCTGGCGCGACGGCGACAGCGTGGTGATCCCCGCCGAAGAGTACCCTTCAAATATCTATCCCTGGATGAATCTGGCCGACCGCGGCGTGAGCGTGCGCCTGGTTCCCGGCCGCGACGGCCGGATCTGGCCGGAAGATCTGGCCCAGGCGATGGACGGCAGCACCCGCGTGCTGGCGATCAGCCACGTCGAGTTCGCCTCGGGCTTCCGCAACGACCTCGACCGCCTGGGAGAGCTCTGCCGACAGCGCGGCGTGGCCCTGTTCGTCGACGCGATCCAGGGGCTCGGGCCCTTGCGCATCGACGTCCAGCGGACGCCGATCGATTTCCTGGCGGCCGACGGCCACAAGTGGCTGCTGGGTCCGGAAGGGGCCGGGTTGCTCTACGTGCGGCGAGACTGGATCGATCGGCTGCGGCCGCTGGGCGTGGGATGGCACAGCGTCGTCGGGTCGTACAACTCGCCCGAGATCGATTTTCGGCTCAAGCCTAGCGCGCAGCGGTGGGAGGGGGGATCGTTCAACATGCCAGGCCTCCAGGCGCTCGCCGCCAGCGTCAGCCTGCTTCTGGAGCTGGGTCCAGACGCGGTTTCCGAACGCATCCTCGACCGGGCCCAGGCCGTGCGCGAGCTGGCGGCGCGGGCTGGCTGGCGGGTGACCGGCTCGAAACGGACTGAAGATCAGTCCGGCATCGTTGCCCTCGAGCACGACGAGGTTCCTTCCCACGACGCCGCGCGGGCGCTCAAGCACCTGGGGATCGCCGTCTGTGCTCGGCGTGGCAAGCTGCGCGTGAGCCCTCACGTCTACAATCACGACGGCGACCTCGACCGGCTGCGAGAAGGCCTTCTCGGCTGCCGCCATATCGCCGATCTTGAGCCGGCACGCTCTGAGCGCGGCACGGCCGCCGAGGGTTCGCCATGAGAACGCAATCGGGCGATCCCTCACGCACGGCAGTCTTCGCCGGCACGTTCGATCCGCTCACCCTGGGACATCTCGACGTGATCCGCCGGGGCCGACAGCTTTTCGAGCATCTCGTCGTGGGGATCGGCATCCATCCCTCGAAGGCGTCGCTGTTCACCATCGAAGAGCGAATCGACCTGGCCCGGCACGTCGTGCAGCCCTATGCCAACGTGTCGGTCGAGTCGTTCGAAGGTTTGACGGTGCGATACGTCCGCCAGATCGGCGCCCGTGTCATTCTGCGCGGTCTGCGCACCCTGACCGACATGGAATACGAGTTCAGCATGACCCTCACGAACCACCGGCTCGACCCCGAGATCGAGACCGTATTCCTCATGGCCGATGGCGAGTACTCGCACATCTCGAGCTCGCTGATCAAGCAGGTGGGCCTGTTCGGTGGCGCCGAGGCGCTCAAGCGATTCGTCCCCGAAGAGCTCATCGAGCCGATCGTCGCCAAGATCGGCAAGGCCGACCTGTCCGACCTGGCCCGCTGGTGATCAACATGCTGGTGAGTCGAGTCCCCGCGCCGGGGCGAGGCCCATCACACTGATAGACGTTCAAGCATGTTTTGCAGGGTGGTGTCGAGCGCAGCGAGGCCCACCAGATGGCTTCACTTCCAATTCTTGGGGATGAAGAGGTCGCGTGACCATTGTCGCAGGCCCAGGCCGCGGGATTTGGCCGCCTCGTGCAGGACCTTGAGAGCCTTGAGCGACCGATCAAAGCTTGAGTAGCTGAGCCAGCCGCCGAACTGCGCGACGTCGATGTGCGACCGCGAGGTGATCGCTCGAGTCGAGACGACCATGTGATCGAAGATGTCGCTGAGCGACGCCACGATCGGCGCGGCCTCGCGTTCGCTCAGGATCGCTCCTTCGATCTGGTCGGGCCAGCTCATGTTGAGGCTGCAGCTCAGGAAGCGTTCCTCGTCAGACTGCTTCTGGACGAGCCACAGGTAGGCTGCATCGTCCCAGAGGTAGCGGACGCAGAGGTGTTCGACGGCGATCAGCAAGCGCGGGGCGACCGTCTTGTCGTGGATGCCGCCGCGGATGGTCTCGGTGCTCGGCTCTCCCGCGCGGGCCACGGGCGCCGCGGTCCGCGTGCCTTCTGTTTCGGCAATGGCGGCTCGCCTGACGCGCGCTGTGCTGAGCGTCTCGTACGACTGGACCAGCACCCGGAACGCCCATTCCTCGCCGCCCGCGTCAGGGTGCAACATCTTGGACTTGCGGTGATAGGCTTCGCGGATCTGTTCCAGCGAGGCGCTTTCCGGCACACCCAGGACCGCGTGCGGGTCGATGTCGAAGCTGAGAGAAGACAAAGAGGGGTCCTCGTCGTTTGGGGTTCATCAGGTGCGCCGTGCATCTCCGCACGATTGGCTTTGGAGTGTCCGTCAGAATCGGCCCGCCGCGGCCGCGGGGTCTCTCAGTCGCCCGGTGCCATGCGGCCGTTCCCCAGGCGGCTGCGAAGGTACGACGCCCGTGCGACGTTTCGCTCTTCAACGCCCAGCTCCGAGCCCCGCAGCTTCTGCAGAAAGGCCGGCTGGGTCTGGATGAACAGCTCGTTCACCGTAGCGATCGACAGGTCGTCGATCAGACCGAGATTGATGCCCATACGCACGCTCGAGAGCAGGAGCATCGTCTCCTCGCTGGAGATCGTCTGGGCCGTCTTGAGCACGCCGTAGGCCCGGCTGACCCGGTCGTGCAGATGCTGTCGCCGCTCGGTCACGAGTGCCGTGCGGGCCTGTCGCTCGTACAAGAGCACCTGGGGAACCACGTCGGTGAGGATACGGATCAGCTCCTGTTCGCTCTTGCCCAGGGTCTGCTGGTTCGAGATCTGGTAGAAATCGCCGAACGCCTGGCTTCCCTCGCCATAGAGGCCGCGGACCGCGAGGTTGATCTTCTGGAGGGCCCGGAAAACCTTGTCGATCTGCTTGGTCTCGACGAGGCCGGGCAGGTGGAGCATCACGCCGACGCGGATGCCCGTGCCCACGTTGGTGGGGCAGGCGGTCAAGTAGCCCAGCGAGGGGTTGTAGGCGAAAGCGAGGTTCTCCTCGAGCTGATCGTCGAGCGCGTTGATCTCGTCCCAGACCTCGTGCAGTCGGAAGCCGGAAAGCATGTACTGAATGCGCAGGTGGTCTTCCTCGTTGACCATGATCGCCACGTTTTCCTGGGGGCTGATGGCCACGCCCCTGGGGCCTTCGCTGGTGGAGAGCTCGCGCGAGATGATCTGCCGTTCGACCAGGAACTGGCGGTCGAGCGAGGGCAGGCTATTGACGTCAAAATAGGTCAGCTCGACCTGAGCGTTGCGGATCGCTGACTTGAAGTGAGACTCGATTTCTCCTTTCTCGTTGCGGCTGCCGCGGTTGGTGAACGGAAAATCGGCGAGGTTGCGCGCCAGGCGGATCCGCGAGCACATCACGATATCGCTCTCGGGCCCCGTGCCGCGCAGCCATTCGCCGGATGTTGTGGTCAATTCGTCCAGAGTCATGCGTGAGTATCCTTGAGGCGAATCTGGTCTCGAAGCCGCGCGGCTTCTTCATAGTCCTCGCGGGCGATCGCCTCGCGGAGGAGAGACCGCAGTCGAAGCCGTTGTACCGCCCTGGGCCGCTGCCGCGCCCCTTTGCCCACATGCCGGGTGGCGCCGTGAACCCGTTGCAGCAAGGGAAGCAAGCCGCGTCCGAAAACCCTGTAGTCCTGGGGGCAGCCCAGCCGGCCGCCAGCCCGGAATTCCATGAACTTGATACCACAGTCAGGGCAAGACATCTCGGCAAGCTCGCCGACCAGCTCGCCCACGTGGGTGACGATCAGATTCTGGACCACGGCGTCGAGAGCGAGGTTGGGAGGAGATTCCGGCAGCACCAGCCCCGCCTTCCGGCGCAGCCCAGGCAAAGGTGCAGCTCTTGCCGCTTGCCCCCCTTGCGCTCGGTCAGGTGCACCGAGGCTTCATTCTTGCACCGCTGGCAGATCATGATCGTGCAACCTTGGAAAGATGAGGGGAACAGGGCCAGCGCGCCGGGCGCGACCCTCATCGCCCCTGGTCCTGCTCGATCGTCTTGATCTTGTCGCGGAGCCGAGCGGCGGCCTCGTAGTCCTCGGCCGCGACCGCTCGTTTCAGCTCGTTGCGGATCTGGATCAGCGTCGTCTGCTGCTGCGTATTCCGCGGCGCCCGCTTGGGGACTTTGCCGGAATGCCGGGTCTCGCCGTGAATGCTCTCCAGGAGCGGCATCAGCTCGTCGCGAAAAACCTCGTAATCATAGGGGCAGCCCAGCCTGCCGGAGTTGCGGAATTCCAGAAACGTGATCTGGCAGACCGGACACACCTGCTTGTCGGCGGCCGACGGCTCGCGCAGGGTGCCGCCGGGGTTGACGATCAACTTCTTGGCCAGCTCGCTGATCGGCGGCGTCTCGAGCGACTCCTCGGGAGGGGCCAGGTGCTGCCGCGCGTGCTCGTCGCAGAAATGATATTCGCGATGCTTCCCTTTCTCAATCACGTCGGTAATATGGAAAGTGGCTGGTTTAGCACATTTTTGGCATTTCATGTTGTGGCTCCGCCAGTCCGCGAGCGAAGCTGGCGATAGGGTCTGTTCCGTCGGATTCCCTGCTTTTGCTCGATCAAGTGCGAACGGCCCGGCCATCGAGATTGTCAGAGAAGCGAGACATAAATCCATTGTAATTGCCCCCTGCGGGGTGTCAAGAAACCCGCCCGGCCCAGCGCCGCCTCGAGGAGGCCGGAATCGTTCCGAATTCCTTCGTGGCAGGGCAGCGAAAACGCTCCGCCGCCAGGGGCGGCCGTGAGCCCGGGCCGTTACTAGCTTGCCCGGTGAGCAGGCGGCGAGTAATGTCCATCGATTCCCTGAATCCTTGAAAACCGTGCGGAACTTGATCGTCATGAGCCTGCATCGCCCCTCGTTTGAAGACTTCTCGCGCTGGGTTGGCAAGTCGCCGTGCGTGCCCGTCTATCGCCAGTTGACCGGAGACTCCCTGACTCCGGTATCGGCTTTTGGCCGCATCAACCGAACCGCTCCGTCCTTCCTGTTTGAAAGCGTCATCGGCGGCGAGAAGGTGGGAAGGTTCAGTTTCCTGGGCACCGAGCCGTTCTTGCGGTTCGAGGCCCGCGGGCACGAGGTCAAGATCACCGACACCGCCAACCCCGCCGCATCACGCCGCTACTCGTCGGCTGATCCTTTCCGCGAGCTCGAGGAGCTCGTCGATCGCTATCGGTCGGTTAATGTGAGCGGCCTGCCCCGGTTCACCGGCGGCGCCGTCGGTTACGCCGCGTACGATGCGGTCCGCTACACCGAACACCTGCCCAATACCCCTCGCGACGACCGGGGCCTGCCTGACCTCTCGTTTTCATTCTTCGACCGCATGGTCCTCTTCGACCATATACGCAAGACAGTGCTCGTGGTGGCCCAGGCGCATCTCGAACCCGGCGCCGACCCACGGAAAGCCTACCAGGCGGCCGCCGACCGCGTCGACGAGCTGGTGTCGCGGCTGGCCGCTCCCGGACCAGAACTCGAGCTGCGAGATATCGACGCCGAGGGACCGGTCTCGCTGGAGCCTCGCTCCACCTTCACGCGCGAGGAATACGAGAAGGTCGTGAGGCACTGCCAGGAGTACATCAGGGCCGGCGACGTCTTCCAGGTCGTGCCCAGCCAGCGGTTCCAGGTTCAGACCGAGGCGCCTCCTTTCAACATTTACCGCGTGCTCCGCGTCGTCAATCCCAGCCCCTTCCTCTTCTATCTGACCTTCGACGACTTCAGCCTGATCGGCAGCTCTCCGGAAATCCTGGTCCGGGTCGAGGACGGCCTGGTCACCATCAGGCCGCTGGCCGGCACTCGCCGGCGCGGCCGTGACGAGGCCGAAGACCAGGCCCTCGCCACCGAGCTGCTGGCCGATCCCAAGGAACGCGCCGAGCATATCATGCTCGTGGACCTGGGCCGCAACGACGTGGGCCGAGTCGCCGAATACAACAGCGTGCGTCTCTCGGATGTCATGAAGGTTGAGCGGTATTCTCATGTGATGCACATCACGTCAAACGTGACCGGCCAGTTGCGGCAAGGCAAGTCGGCCTTCGATGCCCTGCGAGCCGGATTGCCGGCCGGCACCGTCTCGGGCGCGCCCAAGGTCCGGGCCATGCAGATCATCGACGAGGTGGAACCAACCAAGCGCGGGCCTTACGCCGGGGCGGTCGGCTACATTGACTTCACCGGCAACATGGATACCTGCATCGCCCTGCGCACCCTGGTGATCCAGGGCCAGACGGCCTACATCCAGGCCGGCGGCGGCGTCGTCTACGACAGCGAACCGGGCGCCGAATACGAGGAGACCGTCAACAAGGCCCGCGGGCTCTTGAAAGCGATCGAGATCGCCGAAACGCAACTCTGAAGCGGATGGAATTCGACTACTGTCGAACGTTCTTGAGATCTGCTCCATTCCATACGACCGTTCCCGTTGCAAGAACCCCGTATCACGCCGGCGTGGCTTCGTTTCTCGAACCCACCGCGCCTTCGAAGCGGTTCAAGGCACTGCCTCAACAGGACTTAAGGCAATCCCAGTTTAGCGAAGTTGGGTTTGTTTTACGATATTCAACTTCTTCAGACGTGCGATCCGCTGGATGCATACAACCGAATTGACAAAGACCGCGCGGACCTTTCCCGCGAACGGGGAATCCGATACTTCCAGTATGGTACAAGTTGACCCGCCTCCCGCCTTCAATCTCAGGGAGAATCCTGGGCGTGCAGACGGTTGAGAGGGAATTGGCGGCAAGCAACTCGGACCGTCCGTGCGTTTCGTTTCTGTTCTTTTGTGCATGTCTGCCGTCTCGGGCAGGCGCTGCCTGGAACTCGCGCGGTCCGCTGACTTCGGCTCGGTTCCGCGAGATCTTCTTTGAAGTCCTCAGCCGGCTTTGAGCATCATGCGTGGTCACAATGTGTGAGTCGTGATCAAGTTCAGGACCCGCCCATGCCCGAGCCCAAACCGATGATCCTGATGGCCTCGGCGGACGCGAAGGGAGACCTCCCGGCGCTACACCAGGAGGTGAATCGGCTCCATGCCCTGTTCGAGAGCCTGAAGTGCCATGGCATCGATTACCTTCATCTACCCCACGCCACTCTGAAAGACCTTACCCAAGCACTCGGGGTCCATCGTGACCGGATCGCGATTGTCCACTACGCCGGACATGCCGATGAGGGACGTTTGATGCTGGAGAAGACGCTTGGCTCCGCCGACGGCTCGGCTCATGCCGAGGGGCTCGCCGGGCTGCTCGGTGCTCAGCTCGAGCTGAAGCTGGTCTTCCTCAACGGCTGCTCGACTCTCCCGCAGGTGGACCTGCTCCTGGGTGCGGGGGTGCCGGCGGTGATAGCGACGGTGCGCGCGATCAACGACGATGTGGCCCGCGACTTTTCCATTACTTTCTACGAAGCGCTCACAGTCGGTCGCGAGGCTGCCAAGATCCGCAAGGGGCAAACGATCGCCGAAGCGTTCGCGTCGGCGGAGAACCACGTCAAGGCGGAGTACAGCTCATCCCCGGCCAGGCTCTATCGGGAGCTGACGACGAATCCCGATGATGTCCGCGAGTTGACAAAGGGGCTCCCCTGGCTGCTCCGGCCCAGCTCCGGGATGTCTGTTCGCGGTTGGAGTCTCTTCGAGGATGATCCGCTCTTCGGGCTGCCTAAACTTCCGGAAGATTTCCCCAAGCCGCAAGTTCCCATCCGGCGGCTTGAATGGTTCCAGCGCGACCACGCGCGGATCTTCTTCGGCCGGGGCAGGGCGATCCGGACCCTTTACGAGGCAGTGACCGGCCGGAGCGGCTCGCCGATCGTCCTCTACTACGGGGCCACCGGCGCGGGAAAATCATCGGTCCTGCACGCCGGGCTCACGCCCAGGCTGGAGGCCGAATATGAGGTGAGGTACGAGCGGCGTAAACAGGACCGCGGTCTGCTGGCCACGTTCCGCGAGATTCTCGGCGCAGGCGGAAACGCAGATCTCCTGGCCTGCTGGCGGACCCGGGAGGGAGAATCGAAGAAGCCCCTGGTCATCATCCTCGACCAGGTGGAGGAGGCCATCACCCGGCCGCTGAAGAGCACGACCCCAACCGAAGAGCTGGCCGCCGCTGGCCCAGGCGATTCGCGGGCTCGGCCTGGCGGCGGAGCGTCCCCACGGCAAACTGATCCTCGGTTTCCGCAAGGAGTGGCTCCAGGACGTCGAGCGGTCCCTGTCCGCGGTCGGCGTCATTGAGGACATGATCGCCAGGGTCCCGCTCGACCCGATGGACCGCAAGGACATCCGCGAGGCCGTCGACGGGCCGGCGCGGTCCAATGAGCTTCGACACCTCCGCCTCACGGTCGATCCGGAGCTGCCCCGGCTGATCGCTCATCACTTGCTTTCGAATCCCGAAGCGCGGGACGCCATCGCCCCAACTCTCCAGGTGATCCTCAGCCAGTTTTGGGATCAGGTGAAGGATGAGAATCCCAGGCATTACAGCGAAGACCTTTACAACAAGCTTAAAGGGAAGGGATTGCTCCTTCGCGAGTTTTTGTTGGGGCAGATCGGGAAGCTCGAGACAACTCATCCGACAGAGCTGGAAAATGGCTTCCATCTGGAGGTCCTGAAGGCGCACACGACCGCATGGGGAACGGCAAACCGCCGCTCCCGCCGCTCGCTCGTAGACCAGTTTCCGGAGCAGGCCGAGCGTCTCCCCGGTCTGCTCCAGCGGTTGAAGGATCTCTATCTCCTTATCGAGCCGCCAGCCGAACCGCAAGCCGTGAAGGACCTGCGGGCCGATTCCGACCCGGAGACGAGCCTGGCCCACGACGCCCTGGTGCGCCTCGTGCAGGAGATGCAGCTTGCCTCCTCGGCCTCAGCCCAGCGCGCCCACCGCTTGCTCAAGAACCGTGCCGGCGAGTGGAAGGAGAACAAGACGAGAACTCCACTCGACCCGGACGACCTCAAGATTGTCCAGGCTGGCTTGCCCTGGATCCGGAAGCTGGAGGAACACGAGCGCAAATTGATGGACGCGAGCTTGGTCGCTGAGCGGAGTCGGATCGCCGATCGGCGCTTCCAGGTGCGCGTGCGTCAGACCCTTGTCGCCATTGCGGGCACTCTCTTTGTATCCGCAGTGGCGGCTGCGGTCGCCTTTATGCGCGCCAACGGTCAACTCGATGAACAGGTAACAAAAACCAATAAAGCGAACGAGGAACTCCAAAAACAGAGTAAGGCCACGAACGAGTTGAATGAGAAGCTCGGCACGACGCTCGAAAGTCTGACGGCCCAGAAGAAGCTGGCCGACAAGGCCACCATCGAGGCGCAGCGGGAGGCGAAACTCGCCTCCTCTCAGCGGCTGGCGACGCTGTCGCGCGCGGCGCAAGGGACGAACTCCTCGGTGGCCCTCTTGCTCGCCGCCGAGGCGGTCAAGCGGACGGAGGTCGGCCCCGGTCAACCGCCGATCTACGTCGCCGAGGCCGAGCAGGCGCTCCGCGACGCACTCCGTTCGTTTTCTGGCCGCCCGCTTCCAGGAGATGGATTCGGCGGTGGCCCGTCGCTCCAGCCGAACGACGTCAGCCCCGACGGCCGGTGGTTTGGGAGACTTGCGCACGAACCCTATGGCCGATGCGCCGAAGAACCTTGCCCCCCCAGAACAATACCATCATGCTCTGGCCCACCGACACGCTCGCAGGCCCTAAACGGTTCTCCAATCCGGCCGCGGTCACGTCGGCCGCGGTGAGCAATCGCTGGGTCGCCGCGTCGGACTCGGAGCGTAAGGTCCGGCTCTGGGAGATCGACGGGCCTCCCGAGCCGCGAACGTTCGAGTTCGAGGGGAAGCTCGAGGTCATCAACCTGACGGACCGCTCCCTCGTCCTGTGGTATCCCTATGGCGTCTACGTCCTCGAACTGCCGCCGGGGCCTGGTGCGTCACCGCCGTTCGCCTTTAGCGGGCGGGGCCTCGGACCGTTCGGCAGCGTCAGGGTGAGTCGGAACCACGAGTGGATGCTCGCCGGGTCGCTCGAATCGAAATGGCGGGTCGTCGCGCTCGCCCGCGACAAGGTCACCGCCCAACCGGTGGACCTGGATGGGCTCAATCCCCAGGCCATCAGCAACGATGGCCGATGGGTCCTGTGCGGCTGGGGGGATACGTCTTCACTCGTGCGCCTCGACCCACAGGGCCGCTGCACCCGGATTTCCCTCAAGGGCATGCCGCCCGCCAAACCGGACACGTTGGACGGAACTCCGATGTTCAGCCCGAACGGCCGCGCCCTGATCGCCACCGTCCGGGGGGCTCAGGCGGGCGGGGCGGACGGTCGGCCAATCCGGTTCCTCATCTGGGACCTGACAGAGGAGCCGACTCCACCGCTCCGAGAAGTCCGCTTCGCCGGCACGCCGTCCGACTTGCGGGCCGCGCTGGACTACGGGTTGACGTACCACGGCGTTCCCTTGGCGGTCGCCAGCGGGAGCGAGACGTGGGTCGCGTCAAAGGACGCGAGCGGCGACGTCATCGTGAAGAGGTTTTCCGACGCCCCCGCCGGCGTCGCGCAAGGTCCGCCCGCCGGGGCCGTCGTTGCCAACGACGACCGCGGACGGGTGCGCTCGTCTCGGAAGTCCGCATCGTCGGATCATCTGTCCAGGATTCGGCCCCTCTACGATTCCTTGGCGGCCGCTGGCTGACCGCAGGCGACCGCTTCTGGGATTTGACGAGGGACCGAAACTGGCACGAGCCCTGGCGGAGCATGGAGCTGTCCCAGGACCAGGCGGAGGGGATTTACCTCGAGTGGCCCGCCCAGTCCACCGCGTTCTTCGCGTGGATTCTCAAGAAAGACGCGACACTCCTCCTTCGCCGGTGGGACGCGACGACCTTCCCACCCGAGCCCACGAATCTCGATGTCGTCCGCGAGGCCCCGCACACCTTCTCCCCGAGCGGACGCTGGATGGTCTCCCGAGAGGCGGGTCTCTTCGACCTGAGGAACCCGTCGTCGAAACCGACCGCCAGACTCATTGACACCAAATCGAAGGGCGCGGTCGGCTGGAATGAGGTCAGGTTCAGCCCCGACGAACGGCACGTCGCCCTACTCGCGAGATCGTCGAGCGGGATGATCTATCCGGTCGCGGTCGCGCTTGCCCTCCACCGCATCTCCGGGGACGGGCACACGATCGAGCTCGTGACGATCCGCGGCAAGCTAGACCGCGGTCCGGACGGGTTCCTCAAGCCCACGGCCACCGCCGACCTCCTGTTCACCGGTGGGGGTCGCTGGCTCGTGCTCGCGGATGATGGTGACAGTAGCTTCCAGGTTTACGACCTCACCGCAGCAGCCCCGCGCTCGGTCAGGATCCCCCCGCCCCGTGACGGTTCGGCGCTCCGGTTTGTGAAAGCCTCAGAGGATCGCCGGTTCGCGCTGCTCACGGCCAGCCCGTTTCTTAGCTCCCCGGACTACCTTTACGACATGGACTCCCCGGAGACGCCGGCACGGCCGGTCGGCGATGCGCTCTGCTCCGTATTTCCACCCGTCCGTAGTTTCCGGGTGAGCCCCGATAAACAATGGATGATCATCGAATCGAGTCCCCCTCCTCGACCCCCTCACCTCTCCGACCGAGGTGTCGCTCTGGGATTGTTCCACGGACCAGATCCGCGAAATCCCGAAAGATCGAGTCGCCGCGGAACTCTCGGCGCACTTTCCTCCGAACATGAAAACGGACGGCACCTCGAAGCCCTTCCGTATTGAGCTCGAACTTCGGCCACGAACTCCGGCTCCTCGACGTCAACCGCGGTAACGCCGAGCCGGTGATTCTGGCGAAGGGGGTGGTGAGAATGGCGACCTCTCCCGACGAGGGCTTGGTGGCCGCCGAGTCCGAACAGGGCGAGATCACCCTTCACCGCACGCACGCCGCCGGGCGGACGATGGTTGAACAGCTCCGGCCCTTGCTTGAGGCGGCCGAAGACGCTGTCGGCCGCAACCTGAGCGCCCAGGAGTGGCAGAAGTACCTCTCCGACTTCCCGTACCGTAAAACTTTCGATAAGCTCGCCGGGCCGGACGGGATTGTGCCCTAGACAACGACCTTCTCGTGCCCTATCCCAGCGTAAGCCAGGTTCACGAGCACGTAGGAGTCCGACCCCGCCAAGCCATGACCCAGCGAAGCCAGGTGAGTACGGCAATGCGGCCTGACCACCGTTCAACTGATGATCGCCCCTTCGGTTTGCCCGACCTGGCGCACTTCGTTCGGTCGCGAGCGCTCGCGCCAGCGATGGCCGAGTGTCAGGCATGCCGGCAAAAGCACGAGATTACCCAGGGTGCTGCCGGCCGTGGCGATGGCCACCATGGTGCCAAAGTTCACGAATGGCTCGAACTCGCTGGCGCGGAGCGCGGTAAAGCCAACGGCAACGGCCAGGCTCGAAAGAATCACGCCTGGGCCGGAAACCTTGTAGCTGTCAAACAATCGCTCGGTGAAGCTGCGCGTCGTGCGCTCGCGGTGAAACTGGATCAGGCAGTGGAACGTGTCGTCCACCGAGAGTCCCAGGGCCACGCTCGCCACCAGGGCGGTGCCCATATCGAGCTTGATGGACAGCCATCCCATCAGCCCCAGCACCAGGCCGACGGAAAGCATCGTTGGCAAGATTGCCAGTAGCGCCAGCACAACGCTTCGAAACGCAATGGTCAGCATCACCAGGATGCCCAGGGCCGACCAGAAGAACGTGCCCCACTGGGTGGCGATCACGCTCTGGGTTGTTCGGGTCATCAGGTAAGATAACCCTGTCAGCACGGACGGCGGCCCGAACACTGCCTGCGCCGCGGCTTCAGCCTCACGAAAGATCCGTGCCTTGGTCGCGGCCGGCTGCTGCTCGAGCAGCCTCACCAGGATGCGCAACTCGCCCGTCTGAGCGTTCCAGAATCCGCGCAGGAGCTGTGCCTGGGGTGACAGGCCAATCAGCTCGAGC
Organism: uncultured Planctomycetaceae bacterium; assembly: GCA_963813575.1. GTDB lineage: Bacteria > Planctomycetota > Planctomycetia > Isosphaerales > Isosphaeraceae > Aquisphaera. Next base: position 181,855 of record CAWFAF010000009.1, on the reverse strand, counting down.
TTGTCGGAGATAATCCGGGCCTGGGCTTCGGCGGGCAACTGGCCCAGGCGGCGCTCGGGGTCGAGCACCGTGGCCAGCGACAGGACCTGCGCGATCGATCTCGGGTTGGGGACGGGAATCGACGAAATCCTCTCCTCCACTCCTTTCAGTTCAGCCAGCGTCTCGGGCGTGATGGGACCCGGGGCCGGCACCACGAGCACCACCAGGCCGATTCCGCCGAGCTTCGACTCGACGGTCTTGTAATCCTGAACGACTCGCGTCTCGGGCCGGAACAGGTTGATGTAATTGGTCTCGTAGCTGAGGCTGAAGATGCCCGATGTCAGGGGTAAGACAATCAGGGCGACGGCGATCACGATCGCCGCGGGATGGCGGAAGACCCACGAGGTCAGCCGGTCCATGGCTGCCGCGACGCGCGAGCTCGAGCCTTCCTTGACGGGGATCTCCAGGGGGTAGGGGGGGAGCATCGCGATCGGCGAGATGGCCATCACCAGGACCGCCGAGCACAGCGTGCAGATTCCCAGAATCGCCCCGAACTGCTGGATCGGGACCAGGTCGCTGGTGAACAGGGCACCGTAGCCGATGGCACCGGTGATTGCCGTCCAGAAGATGGGAGCGGCCACCGCGCAAAGCGTCTGCCGTGCCGCGACTGCGCGGGTCGGCCTCGCGGCGGCGGTCGTCTCGAAAATGGATCGCCAGGTGGCTAGCCGCCGGCATGGTCAGCACGATGATCTGGGCCACGAGCGGGCCTCCCGAGAGCGACAGCTTGATGTGGAAAAGGCCAAGCAGCGTCTCGGTTGCCAGCCAGATCGTCCAGCCGGCGACCATGGGCACGATCGCCCACCACAGGCTATGCACGGCCGAAAGCGTGACCAGGGCGATCAAGACCATGCCCACCGCCGCCAGCCGCCGGCCATCGACCTCGATCGCCGCGAAGCCGTCGGCCAGGAGCACCGGCGGTCCGACCACCGCCGGCCTGCGCGATCCCGTGCCGCGCCGCGAACTCGTCCGCTGCCGAGCGGAGGGCTTTCACCGTCTCGATCACGTTGTGCTCGTTCGTTTTCCGCAGCCGGACCACGACGGCCGTCGTCGTGCCCGACTGGTCGATCAGCGTGCCCCGGAAAAGCGGATGCTGCCGCAAACGGTCCTTCAGCCGGGAAAGCGCAGCGGCATCCGCGCCGCGCACCGCACCGCTGACCGTCATCGCATTGGTCTTGAGATCGACATTCTTGACCGTCCGCCTGGCAACTCCGAGAGCTGCTTTGCGGGCCAGGGCGGGCAGCCGGTCGAGCGCGATCAGGACATCATCGATCGACCAGACCAGGGGCATGGCATCGAGTGATTCCACCCGCAAGACGCCGCCGATCCGCTCCGGACGCACCGCCGCCGCCAGCTCGCCCACCCGATCGAGGCCGGCTGGACTGACAAGCTCCGTGTCGTCATAAACCAGGAACACGAAATTGTCATCGCCGAACGACTGACCGGCCTTCTGGTAGACCGCCATGTAGGGATCGTCGTCGGCGAAGAACGAGCCGATCGATTGCTCGTAACGGACCTTCTTGCCGAAGAGGACCAGCAGAACCAGCAAGATGGCGGTGGCCCCGGCCGTGACATATCGAGAACGCAACAAGAGCCCAATCACGGTTTACGATCGCCTCACGGAACAAAAATTCGTTCGAGCGGAAACCACCAGGCTAACCTCCCGCCCCCGCTTTGGCAGCGCAGGGTGTAAGAAACATCGGAAGGCAACCACCGAGTGGGTTCGGCGGCGAATGCCTGATCCGGCCGATTGGGGCTCCCTTAGCCGCAGCGCCTTGCTCGCCCACGCCTGTACGTCCTGGATCAGCCCCCAAACGCTGTAGGCGGCCACCGCGCTGATTCCGAAGAAGGCCAGCCAGGTGAAGATATCGCTCAGGAAGGAGGGCCCGACGCGGCGGTCAACGTCGCGGCCGCGGAGGTAAAGCGTGCCGCCGGCGATCAAGGGGAGCATGAGGGCCTGGGCGATCCCTCCCGCCTTGATCAGCCCTTGCGGCTCGCGGAAGGCGTAATAAAGGCCCAGGGCCAGAACCGGATAAATGACGCAAAAAACCTTGACCATGCGGTCTCGGGCCGCTCGGTCCCGCAGGCCGATACAGGCCCGCGAGGCCCAGGAAGTCGACCGTGAGCCGGCTATTGGCCGCCGTCGCGACGTAAAGCGTCTTGAACAGCACCGCCCACGCCCCCAGCAGGAAACCCACGCGGGTCAAGGCGCGAAAGCCCTCAAGCGGAGTGCCTTGCAGCGGCCGCAGATACATCTGAGAAAGCGTGGGGATCATCTCCGATCCCTTGGGATCAAGGCCCTGCGGGTGCAGCACCGCGGCGCCCAGCAAGTAAAACGCAACCGTGGCGATCGTGAACACGACCATGCTGAACCAGGCGTCAAGCTGCATCACGCGAATCCAGCCCCGAGCGCGGCGTGCCCAGTCGTCGTCGTCGGCTCTCGGTCCCGCGCCTCGGGCATAGCCCTTCTCGATGCACCAGTAGGGATAAGCGACCAGCTCCGAGGCGCCGACGCCCGTGATCCCGAACGCCGAGAACGCCAGGGCCAGGGCCGCGGCGGGAAACTGAAACGTCAGTCCCTGCGTGCAGGTCGGCCGCCGTGATCCGGAAACTCGGTCCATTGCAAGATGACCACGCTGGCGACGGTGAACAGCGTCACTCCGCCACCAGCACCGTGGTGATCTTTTCGAGCCGGCGATAACCCCCCGAGAGCAAGAGAGCGACCGCCGCCACCGTGGTGAGTGCCGCCCAGAGGTGCTCCTCGCGGGTCTCGAGGAACGGCCCCCATGCCGGAACGATCCCCGCCGCGGCATTGGCCATCGCTTGCGACGCCTCGGGAAACGCCATGTGGGCCGCCTGGCCGACGGTTCCTTCCATGGCGGCGACCTGAGCCTGGGTCGTCAGCATCATGACCAGCCAGAGCCAGCAGATCCAGGAAGCGCCCAGCTTCGGGCCGGGCAAGGTGTCGAAGGCCGCCAGTGTGGTCTTGCCGTGTGTGATGGCGTATCGCCCGAGCTCGATCTGCACGAACACCTTGATCACGCAGCTCAGCAGGATCAGCCAGAGCAGTGCGAACCCGGCCTTCGCTCCCAGGCCCGTGGTGTTGATCAGCTCACCCGTTCCCACGATCGACGCGGCCAGGATCAGGCCCGGTCCGATCTGCCGGATCGCCCGAGAAACCGACTGGGGTGGGTCCTTGATCGCGTCGGCGGAGAGCTTGTAAAGGTCGTCCGACTTGTCCGCGGTGGTGCTCATGCCGTTCTCGCCGTTTTTCCGAGTGCGTTCATCGACCGCTGAAGTCTTTCCGGCTCGCTATCGTACGCGCCGTCACCGCGCCGATTCAAAGGTTTACCCCGAACTGGCTTGTTTCCGCATTGCACCTGCCTCGTTGATTTCGTGGAACATGGCCTGTCCCGAGCCGCCCGTGCCACCCCGCCCGGCCTAGCCTTGAGTGAATGCACTGCTGTCGCAAGTGCCTACCAGAACGCTCGAATTCGTCCAGACCCAGATCGACTCGCGACCTGCCGGCCCGTGGGGGCCGCCGCGGATTCCAGACGCAACACCAGGAAGCCGGACCAACCGATGATCGCCATCACGCGAGACCAGGTCGCAGCGGATCTTCCGTGATCGGCGACGCCTGCAGCTCATGCGAGAGCGGAGTCCAGTCGGTTTCGGCAGCAATCTCACCTACGTCGTTGGCACGGCCGCAACCCAGATCAACCTCTCGAGACCCAGGAAATCCGGTCGAAGAGCCCTGCTCGTCGCCCCAGGTTTACCAGGCCGCCGCCGACTCAACACTCAAGGCGGGAATGCAGCTCGGTCCCTTCCGGCTGCTCCAGCGGCTGGGACAAGGGGCCCAGGGAGACGTCTGGAAGGCGAAGCGGCAGGAGCCGTGCGTGGAGATCGTGGCGCTCAAGGTGCTTAACCCCTCGCTAGCGTCTCAGCCCCACCGCCTCGCCCAGTTCAGGCGCGAGGCCGAACGGGGTGCGAAGCTCGCCGGCCCATCGCTGCTTCAGATCTTCGAGTTCGGCGACATCCAGGGCTTCCCCTACATGGCCATGCCTTATGTCGAGGGGACCACTCTTCAGCAAGTGATCCGGGGACGCCGCTACTACCTGGCCGGAGACGACTCCGACGCGATCCATCGAATGGTCACCATGGACGAAGCCAGCTACCTCCGCTCGGCCGTCCGGATCATCGCGAAGGCGGCCCGCGCCCTCGCACAATTGCACGACGGGAAAGTGGTGCACCGTGACATCAAACCGGCCAACATCCTGCTCGATTGCCAGCGCGGCGCATGGCGTTTACCTCTGCGATCTGGGCCTGGGCCGAGACCTGGAAGTCGCCACGCCCGAGCAGATGCGCGACGGTGCCGGCACGCCCATGTACATGGCACCCGAGCGGTTGCTCAAGGCGCCGGCAAACGAGATTCTCTGCGACGTTTATGCCCTCGGCGTCACTCTCTTCGAGACCTTGACACTCGAGCGCCCGTTCCAGGTTCCCGACGGCATGCCGTGGGGTTGCCTCGCCTCTCACCTCGCCCAGGCCGAGCCGAGATCGATCAGAGAACTCAAGCCCGACGTGCCATCCGACCTTGAAGCGATCATCAACACGGCCATGTCTCGCAACCCGGCCAACCGCCACGACTCTGCCGTCGAGCTGGCCGACGATCTCGACCACTTCCTGCTGCGCCTGAGCTTTCGCAACAAGCGCGTTCACGACCAAGCCGACGGTAACGCTGCGAAGTACCCGCACCTATCGGGCCTGTCGCATCGGGGACCCGTTCGCCTGGCGATCACGTGAGCCGATTCGGTCACCGTCACGCGATCGGAGGCAAGGACCGTGGTCAGCCAGGTTTCGAAGAGGATTGCCCTTTCGCCGAATGGATCGTCGCGTTCGGCCCGAACCGGATGTGCAAGCCGCTATGCCCCGCGAAGCGGTCGCCGTAGATTCCGCGCACGATCGCCCAATCGATCACAATGGCCGCCAGTGTCGCGGTCAGACCAGCAGCCACCAATCGGGCCCACGCGATCGGAACGCGTTCCGGGCGATCGATGGCGGGATCAGGGGCGAGCCGCCACGACAGGTCCATCGTCAGCAGCATCACCACGCAGAGCACGGAATTCACCAGGATGACCCCTTCCGTCACGAGCCGCTGCGGTGCGAAGCCGACGAGGCTGCGCTCGAAGTTGCCGATCACCATGATCGCCAGGAACAGCACATAGAGTGCCTGGCCCCGTCCCAGCGCATTCTCCGGAACAATCGCCAGCCGTCGGCGGCTGTGCCGGACCAGAAGCATGGTCATCCCCAGCGCCACGATCAACGACGCCAGGTCGAACCAGAGCCAGGCGGGTATTCCATACATGCTCTCGGGAACCGCATGTGCCTGAACCCAATCTCGCACGTTCTTCCGGAGGTTGAGGTAAGGGATCAAGAGCAGAACGAACCCGACGGCCGCCGCCTCGGCCCACGGGCAGGGAGGCGCCTGCGCATCGTCACGGGCATAGGCAACCCTATCGCCATCGGCTGGGCCAGGTCGATCGGCCAGATGCCGCAGCGCGACGGCGATGCCGATACCGTTGAAGAGCCCCGTGGTCTGCTCCATGATGCTGTGCCAGTTGGTGGAGTACCCGCTTGTCACCTCGACCAGCTTCAGCATCGAGGCCGACGCGAAACCAATTCCCCCGATGAAACCGGAAACGACAGCCGCCCGCGCGACCTCCGCCAAACCAGTCGTGGCGCAGTAGATGATCGCCCCGACCGTCATGCCCAGGCAACCCGCCCAGTTGTCGCCTCGCGGCGGAGTCATGTGAAGATCAAAGCATAATACCAGGGTTCCGAAGCCGGCCCACCACCCGCCGGCCAGAGACAATACCAGTCCCGTCGAACGGTCGATCCGGCGCCGGACGACTGCCAGCAAGAGCCGCTGCGATCACTGCCAGCAGCGCCGCGAGCCAGTCGGTGTCGAACCAGTTGAGCGAGTAGCCCGAACGGCGCAGCCAGGGCTCGATCACCAGACCCTGAAGCCACCAGAAGACGAACACCAGGCCGAGTACCGGAAAAAGGTCCGTGAGCCGCCGGCGATCGGCCACTGCGGGCAGCGCCGTTCCCGCACCTCCCAGGGCCGCCCACAAGAAGCCGATCACGAAGAGGCAGCCGAAGCCATAAAGGACCGAGGGAGAGTGACCGGAATGTGTGTAGCCCACAACCTGCATGTACGAGATACTGCCGCCGAACGACCATCCCAGAGCGCCGAACATTGCGAAGAAGGGAATGGACTTCAGCCAGTCGGCTCGCCCCGAGAGCAAGACCGCCGCCATCGCCGCCAGTGCGCCCGGGATCATGGCACCATATTCGTGCCCGAAATTGCCGCGTATCCCCCAGCCAATCGACAGCGAAAGCGCCGTGACCATGTAGTACGGAAAGGAGGATGTCCATCGTGGTTGTCGACGCTCGTTCGCGGTTGCCAAGTTCAGCCTCGAAGCTCGGTTGCGTTGGCGAAAGAGTTAACCGATCAACACGCCAAGATTCAGCAGGACCGCCAGAAGATACGCCGGCAGGTAGATCCAGCGCACCACGCGCTGGATCGCCAGCGCCTGCCGCAGCCGGTTGTGCGTTACCGCAACGTGAATGATGGTGACCGCGGCGACCGAGAGAACGACAAACGCGAAGCCAATGAGCGCGTGTTTGTCGATCAGCGTCAGGTAGACAACCTTGGGTAACGCGAAATCCATGGCGAAGTTAAACATGACGATTGCGAGCAGAGAGGCCAGGCACGTCGTGATCTGAGGCTGAAGCCCCGCCGGCTCGAACCAGAAGGCCGCCCAGGGAACGAGCGCCAGGAAGAAGAGCGGGATCATGACGCGGCAGACATAAAACGTGGCACGCCGGTTGACCTCAACCTCGTAAGTGAATCGCGGGTAAACCGCCTGGCCGGTAACGAAACGGTGCGAGTCGATTCGCGCCTCAGGATTACCGATCGTCCAGTCGGTCAGGAACGCATCTTTGCCCACCAGCACCAGCTCGTTCTTGACACGAAACTTCATGACCGACTCATCCTCGAAAGCCCCGATCCTCACCGCCAGCCGCTGACGGTCGAACGGAAACCGCTCGAGGTGCAATGGCGAGGAGAACTTGCCGCTGACGATCGACCAGCTCGTGATCATCCCTTCCGGGTCAACCTCGATCACGGGGTCGGCGTGCTGCCTCGGTTGCTCGAGCGCGTTCTCAAAATACACCTTGGGCGTCCAGACCCGGGCGGCATCCATCCGCCGCCACTCCTTCGTCGCCGCTCTTTCCCTGGCCGGCAGCTCCAGCCGCGGATCGCGCCAGCTCAGTTCGAGGTATCCGGTCAGGTCGAACGACTCATCGCGCGATGTGACCCTGGCGAAGTCATACGCATAGAACCCGATGGCAACCTCGACGGGCTTGCCGTTCACGACAGGGGCGCTGAGCATTCCCTGAGCTTGGGGTGCAAGGGGCGCTGCTGGCTGACCGAGAAGCGCGAGTACAAGGACTCCCGCAAAGTAAAAAGCCATTTCGCGTTTACCTGTTGTGTCGTGAGCACCAGATCACGATTCCCCATTGGAACGAGTTGATATCGCTGGGAGAAGGCCCGTACGGGAAAATCATCTTCTCACCTGGTTGAGCGCATTGCGAGCGGTGAATCCTTCCCATGAAGCGTCGTCTGAATGCCGGGCCTGGTTATCATTGGGACCCGGAAAACCGACAGATCCCTCACCAGCTTACCGTAACGACCAACCGGATGAGTTGGCTTTGCTTTTCGTGCTCATCATTTCGTTTCTTGAAGCCAAACCTTTCCCCGGCAAGCTGTTAAGCCGTCTCTCCAGTGTCTCTCCGTGGCTTTGATTTGCGAAATACTCTCCTCTGTCTGCCGGTCCTACCACCCCGGTCCGCCTGCTCGGCCATTCTATCGGGCCGTAAAACCGGCAACGCCGCTTCAATCGGATGAATCCTCCCACGGCGATCAAATCAATGGGCCTCACCTGTCCGTTCCCACTTCCGAATTGACAAGGAGCCGAAGGCGAGAGTCGTCCAGCATAAGCATGCGCCAGATCGGTCTGACTCTTCCCGAATCCTCCGGAATCTCTGTTCGATCGCGTTCAACGGGCAACGAATTCGTATGTTGGTTGTCCGCACCCGCCCAGAACACTGGCAGCATCGTCCGTCGATGCGGCGTTCGATCGGCTGCAAGAACGAGCTGGGCTCAGGGAACTAGCCGCGTCACTGTTTCCTCGTCGTCCCCATTTCCTCGTCATCGGAGGTTCGACCCGCTGCGAATGCTCACGACTAGCTCACCGAAAGGGCCGCCTCGGATATTCAGGGTACCTCATGCGGTCTTGGTTGTTCGCCAGGTAATTGATCGTCGTCGCCAGAATCTGCCGCGGGTCGCTCTCCGGCGCCTCCTTGTCGGCAACGCCGCTCTTGATTTGCCAAGCCCGCAGTTCCTCGAGCACCTGCGCCACGTCCCCTTGCCAGGCACCGCTCATCCAGACGAGGTACTGGCTCCAGGCATCTTCAGGCGCGTCGTGAACCGCCTTGGCGGCCAGGAACAGGTAACTCAGCACGTGGATGAAATCCAGGATCGGCGTGAAGTCGGGGAAGTGCTTCTTCCAGATCGACCAGTTCCAGGGCAACCCATCTCCCAGGAACGCCTTGGCGTCGGCCTCGAAGAATCGCCTTCGCTTGGCCTCGCGCTCCATCTGCTTGCCGAAAATCTTGGACTCGGCGATGCTGGCGAGCACGGTACGAACCAGGCGCTTCGGGCGCCAATCCTCGGCTTGAGCCGGCTGGGCTAGCTCGGGGCCGTCCTCCTGAGGCGGATTCGGAGCTGAGCCAGGCGACGACGAGGCGACCGACAGCGCCGCGGTTTCGGCGATCTTGGCCACATGCTCCGAGTCGCAGAAGCACGCCGGTGGCTCGGCTTGAGGATCGTCGATGGAGACGGTACGCGACGCACGGATCAGGACGGCGTTCTTGGTCTCCCGCCAGCCTTCGGTCGTGGCATGCACGCCGGGACCATGCCCCGGCTCGCGGGTGCGAATCCGCCCCCCGTCGCATTCGACGACGGCCAATTCGGGGGGCTGGCAGGACGCATCGCCAAGGCGTCGTCGGTCTTGGGGTCGGCGTCGCGACGCTCGGCCAATTCGGGGCCAACGTCGTGCACCACCCGCTCGATCGTTTTGGCGGAAACCCCCTGATCGCCTACCTGTTTCATGACGATCGCCGCCCGGTCGAACGAGCGTACCTCGGCGGCGGCGACAGCGATCCGCTGCACCAAGAGCGGGGTCAGTTCTCGAGCGTCAAAGCCCAGCGCCTCCCGGAGGGGGAAAAATTCGCTCATGCACAGTGTGTGAATCTTTTGCACGGTCTGTTATGATTCAATAAGGTCCAGCCTGGGAGACAGATCTCGGATCGTTGTGATCACGCTGTTTTCGCTGATATGTTGCAGAATTACGGGGTTTATGACACGGAGCGCGCCAATGTCCTCGACTCGGTTCGCCAATGTGGTGGTCTCGGCGTATGCCGAGGCCGAACCGTGGAAAGAGGATCACGACACGGCCATGACCGGTTTCTGCATTGAGGAAATGGTGAGTTGGGGTAATCGTTTGTTCAGAGGATTATCCGAAGATGAAGAGACCTGGCACACTCAGGTTTTCGAATCGAAGGTGGCTTACGACGCGGAGTGGCAAGAGAATCTCCTCGAACTTTTTCGGAAATGGCTTAAAGGCTCGGAGCGACTGCTGACTCAGATCGAATGGCTGGAGGGATCGGGATTTGAAGTCCGCGGGTCCGGGGAGTTCCGACAAAACTGCATCGAAGCCAGGGGAATCCTGACCGACGACGATAAGTTCTTTGTCGGCGAGGCGCTGATCAACTTACGCGACGAGGCCATTGATGAGCACCGACGGGGGGGGACCCGCGCCTGCCAGGACGGTGGAGCGCGTAACGTCAGGACCGGCGAGTATCACCGCCTGCTAGAACTGCTGCCGCAGTCGGCGAGGCAAAATGCCCAAGCTGCCTTTCGGATGTTCCTTGCAAATCCAGACCATCCGGCCCTCCGGCGACATCTCTTAGCGGACACTCACAGGGGGCGCCATAGGTCCGGAAGCTGGTCAGTCTCAATCAATTTGAGGTATCGCGCACTCTATGTCGTGGACGACGATACCAACGTGTGGTATTGGATCGGTTCTCACGCGGATTACGACTCCCTGACGGGCCGGAAGGCGTGATTTCATTCGTTCCGCGAATCAGCCGGCCCGTTCCATTGCCTCGGCCACCTTCGCCTGGTCGATCTCGGCATGGAGCTCGGTGATGACGGGCGATGTGTGACCCAAGACGGATTGAGCGGCGTCCAGCTCCACTTACCCTCGAAGTCTGGCCCCCAGGCTATTCATCCCTTGGTCCTCCCTCTCAATGACGATGTTTTGGCGGTCGCTTTAGGTGTCACGACGCGTGGGCTGGATTCTCGGCACCTGTTGGGCCGAGTCGGTGCCAGCCCTGGCTTGCCAGCTCTCCAGCGACCGCAGACGCTCATCGAAATCTTCGGCTGATCGAGCCCGGATCGCCACATCCCATGACTTGCAGGTTGACCTGACTCGGCGCAATCCACGTCTTCGCCGCAGCGGGGAACGCTCCGGGCTTGGTCTCGGGTCCGCGATCATTGTCCCCAGCCGGGCCACCATCGCCCGCCGGGTGTCCTCGGAAGGATCCCACCATTCCCGGATCGGCCGTTCGATCAACCGGACATCGCGGGTTGTGATAGGGGCAGTCCCGACCCCGAACCTCCCCACGGTTTGCGAGGTATACGTAACTTCACCCCCGGCCGCAACCATACCGGCAACGGCCTCCGTTATTCGAGAGGGGGTTTTCATGCTCGCCATAAAACCGAGCCAAATCGGTGCATTCAATCACCGGTTAATTCAGGATCGTGATGAACGGAACATACCAAGGATGCCGGCCTAGGTCGCCTCGGGCAGGTCGGGCCATGGGGCCTGCGCCGGGTGCATGAAATGGAGTCGAACCTGGCAACTCATTGAACCCGCCTTCGACGACCTGAATAATTAAGAAAGACGATAACCTCACCGGCTCGTGACGGGCTGGTGAGCCAAGCCATGGCGGCCCCGCGGTGTGTTCGATGCGCCGGCGGGGCTTTTTCTTTTGGCAACCGTCCCGCCTGGGAGCGACGCGGACCGACCCGTCCAGGGATGAACTCCTCCTCGCCCGCTCCGACGCTAGAAGGCCGCCGCTGGCCTCGCAAGGGGGCTGAACCTCGCAGAGTTGCGAGTCATTGATATCCGGGACGATTGAGATGGAACGATTCACGCGTTCTCCATCCGTCTGGTCCGGGTCCGGTTCGACGGCCTGTGTCAGGCCTCATCGGGAGGACTTCGACAGACACGCCCTAACATGGCCCTCTACACCATGAGCCCCTCGCGCCGCAGCGCGGGGTCAAGCCCACAGTGTCCAGGACCGGAAAGAGAGGACACTCATGCTGGGCATTCATCGAACACCCACGACCACTGCCGGCCGCCGCGCAGCGCTCGTCCGGGCGAGCAACCGGCCCGCTCATCGTCGCCCGCGACGAGCCTGGAAGGTGGAATACCTGGAAGGGCGGACGCTGCTCTCACAGTTCGGCGTCACCAACCTGAACGACAGCGGCGACGGCTCGCTCCGCCAGGCGATTATCGACTCCAACAGCACGCCCGGACCCAACGAGATCGACTTCGCCGCCGGCCTGAGCGGCACGATCACGCTCACCAGCGGCGAACTGATTATCGCGAACCAAGCGTGACGATCGTCGGCCCCGGCCAGAACTCGCTGACCGTCTCCGGCAACGGGACCGCAGGCTACGGGAACAGCCGTGTGTTCGAGGTGGCATCGGGTGTCACGGCGATCGCTTTCAGGGATGATCATCACGAGAGGAAGTGTCCAATACAACCCCGGCAACAACGACCCCTACAAACACGGTGGTGGCATCGAAAACCTCGGCACGCTGACGATCAACGACTGCACCGTCAGCGGCAACTTCGCCAACGACGGCGGCGGCGGCATCACCAACGCTGGCACGCTGACGATCACCGCCAGCACCATCAACGGCAACTACACACAGTGGGGCGGTGGCATCGAAAACCTCGGCACGCTGACGATCAACGACTGCACTATCAGCGGCAACAGTACGTAGAGGGCCTGCGGGGTGGCGGCATCTACAACCTCGGCACAGCAACGATCACTGCCAGCACCGTCAGCGACAACTTTCAGGGATCGGCCATTGGCGGCCCAGGCGGTGGCATCAAAAACCTCGGCACGCTGGTGATCAACGAGTGCACTATCAGCGGCAACTCGGTCAGAACGGACTCCGGCGGCGGCATTTACAATGTCGGCACAGCAACGATCACTGCTAGCACCATCAGCGGCAACTCGGCCGAAAACCCAGGCGGCGGCATCGACAACTCGGGCACGTTGACTTTGCTGACGAGTATTGTGGCCGGGAATTCGTATGCGGGTCAGGTTCAGGATGTATGGGGAGAATTCAATTCCCTCGGCCACAACCTGATCGGCAACACGGCTGGTAGCTCCGGCTGGATTGGAACCGATCTGCTCGACATCGACCCGAAACTCGGGCCGCTGCTAAACAACGGTGGCCCAACCATGACCATGGCCTTGCTGTCCGGCAGCCCGGCTATCGACGCGGGTAGCAACGACTTGATTCCCCCCGGCGTCCAGTACGACCAGCGCGGCCCCGGCTTCGAGCGGATCGTCAATGGCACGGTCGATATCGGCGCCTTCGAGTACGAGTTCCTCCCCGAGCCAACAATGGGGTCACAGTCGTTTGGGGGACGCAAACCGCCTCGCTCCAAACAGCCGCCGACGGACTGCGACTGCTCCCGGCGGGACGCGACACCGACCTGCCCTGGCTGGGCATCAACCAGTTCCAGCTCACCCTTGGCCAGGCCCAATCGCTGACCCCCGCCGAAGTTGCGGTCAATAGCGCCATCGGCGTGAACTACGGGCCGGTGACCGTCTCCGGCTCTGGGACCAGCTACACCATTACTCTGGCGCGGTCGATCGACGCGGCCGACCGGCTCACGATCACCATCGTCAACCCGGGTATCTCCCTATTCAACCGTCGGCTCGATGTCCTGCCCGGGGACGTCAACGACGACGGCGTGGTCAACGCCCAGGACATGGTCCTGATCCGCAACGCGATCCAGAAGCCGGCCGACCCCTTGATGATCGGTTGGTTCGACGTGAATGGGAGCGGAAAAGTCGATACCCTTGACTACAGCGTCGCCCGCAAGAAGCTGGGCAGCCATCTGCCATGAAGATGCTCTTTGGCATTCCCACTCCTGGCATGAGGCCGGGAGTGCCGTAGGCTGAAAGTCAGACGCTCCGGGCCCCTCTCCGTGTTTCCAGGATCGATACCGGGGTGAGTCGCTCACTTCGAGGCAGCCTTGACCGTAGCCACGATGCCGGCCTTGATCGCCTCGGGTAGGTCGGGCGACAATATGAGAAAACCATCACCCATCGGAGTCCCTGGTCCGCTTGGTTGGTTCCAGGGCCAACCCCGACCGGATCAGTCCGAGGACTTCGGCTCCAATTTCGGGGGGCAGGGATTGCCAGCTTTCGGCCACTCCGGCGAGGTCAGTGGGCAAGGAGGTGGGCAGGGTGTGAGCAAGCCTGTCTTGATGCTACGTTGAATCGCCGTAAGTCGTTGCTACAGAAGCGCGCCCGGTAGGATTCGAACCTACAACCTTCGGATTCGAAGTCCGCGACTCTATCCATTGAGCTACGGGCGCAGTAACTTAAGTATAGCGAGCCAGAAAACCGCCGCAAGGCGCGGACCGTGACTTTCCGCCGTGGATACGATCCGCTTGCCCGCGTCATTCGTCAGCCGACGCGGTATCGGGGCGGGAACACTTGGCTCTTTTCGGAGCCTGGTTTAGGAAGCAGGATCCTCGCCAGCATGTCATGCGAACTTTTGACAATGTGCCGTAGATTGCAACCTTGAGATCTTGGAGCGGCCTTCCATGATGACTCCGGCCTCGGTCCTCACCTACGTGCGGGCCGAACCCTTCCGCCCGTTCCGCATCCACATGGCGAGCGGTAGAACGTACGACGTACGGCATCCCGAGATGGTCAAGGTTGGAAAAACCAACCTCCTCGTATTTTCCTTCGTCAGCGACCAGCCCGAAGTATTCGACGAGTGGCAAAGCGTCTCGCTGATGCTCATGGAGTCCATCGCCCACCTGGAGTCCCCAGTGCGCTCATGAGTCATACATCGATGAATGATCAAAGATCAATAAAAGGGACCTTGTCCTTCGTCAGCCTGGGCTGCTCCAAGAACCTGGTCGATTCCGAGCGGATGCTCGGGCTCCTGGCGCAGGATGGGTTCGCGCTGGTGCCGGAGGGGCAGAACGCCGACCTGGTGGTGGTCAACACCTGCGGGTTCATCGACGCCGCCCGGCAAGAATCGTGTGCGGTCATCGAGGAAATGCTCGAACGCAAACGCGACGGACGAGTACGCGGCGTCATCGTCGCCGGCTGCCTGGCGGAACGACAGAAGGACGTGCTGCTGGAGCAGTTTCCCGAGGTTGACCAGGTGGTCGGCGTCTTCGGTCGTGAAGAGATCGCCAAGGTTTCCGATCGCTTTCTCGGCGGCCTGCGCGAACAGCGCACCCTCTTTCGACCCGCGCCGGTGCAGGCTCAGGACGATCGCGCGAGGCTCCGCATCACGCCCAGGCACCTGGCTTACCTGAAGGTCTCGGAAGGGTGCGACCGGCTTTGCACTTTCTGTGCGATTCCCTACATGCGCGGCAAGCACGTGACCAAGCCGATCGAGCGCGTGGTCGAGGAAGCACGCGAGCTGGCCGGCGACGGCGTGCGCGAGCTGATTCTCGTCGCGCAGGACATGACCTATTACGGCGTTGACCTCTACGGGCGGCCCCGGCTGGCCGAGCTGCTGCGCGAGCTCGATCAGATCGAGGAACTCGACTGGATTCGCATTCTTTATAACTACCCCAGCTATTTCACCGACGAGCTTTACGACGTGCTGGCTCAGTCCAGGCGGATCATCCCCTACCTGGACATGCCGCTACAGCACATCAACGACCGCTTGCTCAGGATGATGAATCGCCGGCACACGCGGGCCGAAACCGAGGCGATCATCACGCGGCTGCGGGCCACGATTCCGGGGCTTGTCCTGCGCACCACGCTCATCGTCGGGTTTCCCGGCGAGACGGAAGCCGAGTTCGACGAGCTGGTCGATTTCGTGGCCGCGACCAGGTTCGAACGGCTGGGCGTCTTCTCCTACTCGTTCGAGCCCGACACGCCCGCGGCGCGGCTTCCTCACCAGCTTGCCGAGGACGTGAAGGAAAGGCGGCGCGATCGAGTGATGGCCGTGCAGCAACCGCTGGCCGAAGCGTTCAACCAGTCGCTCGTGGGCCGCACGCTGGACGTGCTGATCGACGCACCCGCACCCGCCTCCGCGGGCAAGAACGCCTGGCTGGGCCGCACCTACGCCGACGCGCCCGACGTTGACGGGGTGACGCTGCTGCACGCGGCGGGCCTGTCAACCGGCGACCTGGTTTCTTGTGAGATCATCGACGCCCGAGGCCACGACCTGATCGCCCGGCCGGTGAACCTCGAGATGACCGCGCCGCACCGGCCGCGGCGGGCTCGGCCCAAGGCCAGGCCCAGGCCGCGCCAGAAGCCGCCGAGCGCGTTAACGATCCTCGACGGAATGTCATGAACCCAGTTCAAGATCCCGCCGAGCGTGTGGCGTCTGACCCGGTGTCGGCCCAGGCCGAAGCACCGGCGAAGACTCAGCCCAGGTTCTGGAACGTGCCCAACACGCTGACCGTGGGCCGGCTGGTCCTGGCCGTGTTTGTCTTCGCGTTCATCTCCTGGCAGTGGTACGTGCTGGCCCTCGCCGCCTTCGTGATCGCCGCCATTTCCGATGCACTCGACGGCTACTTCGCCCGCCTGCTGGGGCAAGACACCGCCATCGGCCGGCAGCTTGACCCGCTGATTGACAAGGTGATCGTCTCGGGCTGTTACATCTACCTGGCCACGATTGCCGGCACAGGTGTTTATCCCTGGATGGTCACGGCCATCGTTGTTCGCGAACTGTTAATCCAGGGCCTGCGCAGCCTTCTGGAGGGCCAAGGCCAGCCGTTTGGGGCCAAGATGGCCGGCAAGCTGAAGACGACGGTCCAGTGCCTGTCGATCATCGCCATTCTGCTGGCCCTCTGCGCCACCGCTCCACCGGATGCGTTTTTGTGGATTCGCGACATCCTCACCTGGCTTGCCGTCGCATTGACCATCTATAGTGGTGCAAGCTATCTGAGCAGTGCGATGCCCGCGCTGCGGGGGCAGTCGAAGTAGGACATCGTCGCTGTTAGCGAAACCAATCGAACTTCACGCGGTGCGCAGCTCACGAATCAGGTGGAACGTCGATGGAATGGCTAGAATCACTGATTTTGGGGGTGGTTCAAGGGATCACCGAGTTCCTGCCTGTCTCCAGCGACGGCCACCTGACGATCACGCAGATGGCGTTTGCCTGGCTGACGGGCCAGTCGCGCAGCGGGCAGGAGAACCTGTTCTTCGACATCATGCTGCACGTGGGAACGCTGGCGGCGATTCTCCTGTACTATCGTAGCGCGATCTGGCAAGGTGCGCGGGGATTCCTGCTGGACGCGTCTGACGTGCCGCCGGGCTTCGATCGGCAGTCGGTCTTGCGGGTCGGGCTGCTCGCGGGTGTCGCCACGTCTCCGCTGGTTCCCTTCGCCCTTTTCTTCAAGAAGCGGCTGGAGGAGATGTTTCAAAGCAGCCAGGCCGCCGGAGTGGGCTTTTTGATCACGGCGGCCGTGTTGCTGCTTGTGAGCTACCGGCTGAGAGGCCCCGACGGCGAGAAAGGGCCTGCGCAGACGACCTGGCTCGATGCGCTCTTGATCGGCATCGCGCAGATGTTCGCCCCGTTGCCCGGCGTGAGCCGAAGCGGCTTGACCATCGCCGCTGCACTCGGACTGGGCTTCTCGCGCACGTGGTCGGTCGGATTCAGCCTGCTGATTGCAGTTCCCGCCATCTGCGGCGCGGCGGTCTTCGAGCTGAAAGACGCGATCAAAGATCCGGCCGCCCTGGGGCTCACTCCCGATCGCATCGCGCAAACGCTGGCCGCCACGGTCGTTGCCGGCATGTTGGATATCTTGCGATTCTCTGGCTCATCAGGGTTGTCCGAGCCGGCCGGCTATGGTATTTTTCTGTATACTTGATTGCGCTCGGCGCGTTGGTGCTGGCGCTTTCTTCGGTGTCCGGAGGGTCGCGAGATGGCGGCGGAGCGAAGGCTTTGGACCGGACCACCGGGCGCGGCGATTCGCGATCGGCTGATCGACGAGCTGGGTCCGGCGCCGGGTTGTTCGTGGATCGTGCCAACGCCGCTGGCTCGCGACCAGTTGACTTCCCGGCTGATGTTCTCTTGCCACGCCACGGAGCCGGTGGCCGGACCCCAAGTCTACTGCTGGGCGGATCTGTGGCGGATGGTTCGGCGCGAGGCCGGATGACGGACCAGCATGGCTTTCGGAAGCCGCGGCGCGCAGCGGCCTTTCACGAGGCGATCCGCCGGGTGCGAGAAGCGGGCCAGCTCGATGGCGATCGAGACGGCCAGCCATTGGCCTGGTTATCAGCGCCGGCTCCGCGAACGGTTCCGCGCCTGGACGATTGCGAGAACGGCCGCTCAAAGCCCGACCGACCGACGTCAGCCCGGCCGCCGACGCCGAGTGGGCCGTGTTCGTCGCCTACCGCCGCCTGCTTGACGAGCTTGGCGCCGACGATGACGCGGGGATGTCGGTCTGGGCATCGAAACGACTGGTGCGAAGCACCCGTTTCTGGGCGGCCTCGAAGCGTGGCGCCGAGATGGTGTTCCTCGACTTCGACCGCCCCGAGCTTGCCCACTGGCGCGTTCTCGAGAAAGCCGTGCAAGCCGGGCACCCCGTCCACGTCACCTTGGCGTACGAGCACGACCCGGAGATGGCCGAGGTTTTTCTGGCGACCGAGCGGGTGCGCGGGGGCTTGATCGATCTCGGTCTGGTCGAGACGACGCTCGATCTTCCGGTCGATCGGCCCTCCGGGCTCAGATGCATCCAGCGGGCGCTCTTTCGCGCCGGCAAGTCCGCGGCGCCAGTCTCTTTGATGGAGAACATGCAAGGTCTAGCCGTCCGAGGCGCGCCGCTTGGCGAAGGCGTAAGCAAACTGGTCGCGCGTGAGGTTCGAGAATTGCTCAGCATCGGGGTCGCACCCGAGGACATCCTGGTCGTCTTCCGCCAGTGGAGCGCCGAGGCTGATGGCGTACTGGAGACGCTGCGTGCCTGGGGATTGCCGGCCCACGCCGACATATCCAGCGCCATCGAGGCAGCGCCCGCGGTATCGGCGTTGCGACTGGCGATCCGACTGCCGTTAGAAGATTGGGAGACAGAGCTGATTGTAAGCTTGCTGCGCCATGGCCAGTTCTGCCCGCCCTGGCCGGGCGCCGACAGGCGGCTGCTTGCCACGGCTGCCAGGTCGATCAAGGCGACGCTCGTCTTTCGCGGCCGTGGTCAATTGCTGCTGAGCCTGGACCGGGCTCTGAATCTGGCGACGGCCGAAGAGGATGACGTCGAGCGAGAGCGACTGGGGCAGGCTCGCGCCGTGGCCGAGCGACTGTTTGAGGTGTTGATGTCGCTCGATCAGCCCAGGCCCTGGGCACTCCAGGTGGCCGAGCTGCGCCGAGTGGCCAGGCTGTCAGGCATTGGTGCCGCCGATCCCGCCGGGCTCGACCCGCTCTGGGACGCTCTTGACGACATGAGCGATGTGCTCGATCGGGCGGGGCGCGCGAGCGAACGCTGGAGCTGGGCCGAGTTTGCACTGGAGATTGACGCGATCGTGCGCGAGATCTCCGTGCCGGCGGCCGGCCCATCACCCGGCGCGATCCGTCTGGCCACCGTAGACCAGGCCGCCGGCACGCGGGCATCGCATGTGATTCTGGCCGACCTTGCCGAGGGATCATTTCCTGGGCGAGCGGCCGTCGAGCCCTTTCTGGCGCTGGGGCCCTTCGCCGAGCCCGACCTCACCGGCAGGCTGCTCTTCGCACAAGAGATGTTGCGATTTTCACAAGTCATCGGCTCGGCCGATGACCGGCTGATTCTGGTTTATCCCACCACCGATCTGAAGGGGCAAGACCTGCTCCGCGCGGGGTTTCTGGAAGACCTGCTTCAATTACTCACTCCGCCGGCCCTGGCGTCTTGCCACCAGTCGTATCGGCGGCTCGACCCAGCCCTGGTCGATCAGCCTGAGCTTGCCGGCACGCCGGCCGATCATCGGGTTCGCGCTCTGGCCCTGTCCAGCCAGCGCGGGGAGTTCGAGTCGCTGCGCCGCCTGGCGGCAGAACCGTCTCATCGGCAAGTGCTCGACGCCGCCGCCGCGGCGATTCAGATCCAGCGGCTGCGCGCCGGGGCTCGCCTTTTTGCGAGTACGACGGCTTGCTCAAGGACGGCGCGGCCGTGCTGGCGGTCAATACCGAGTTCGGCCCAGATTATTGTTTCAGCGCCAGCCAGCTCGAGACCTACATCGGCTGCCCCTTCAAGTTCTTCAGCAAGCACGTGCTCAAGCTGAAGCCGCTCGACGAGCGCGATGAGCTGGATGAGGATCTCACCGATCGGGGCAGCAAGATCCATCAAGCCCTCGACGACTTCGAGCAGCTTCACGACCAGCGTCCCGCCGGCTCGGATCTCGAACAGTTCATCAACGTCGTGATGGATCGCGTGCTCGGCGCCGAGCAAGCCGACGCGACAGATCTGGTCCTTGGTCTCAAGGAAATCGAGCGCGGCCGCCTGAAGCGAACGATGAGCCATTATGTGCTTCAGCGCTACGCTTATGCGCAGGCGGGTGAGCAGCAAACCACGCCGCACCGGTTCGAGCTCATCTTCGGTGAAGAGGATTCCGATTACCCCATGCTCGAGCTGGCCCAGGCGGGGCGAACAGTCAACCTTCGCGGGCGGATCGATCGGATTGACCTGGTGCAAACTCCGGATGGGCCGGCATTTCGGGTTATCGACTACAAGAGCGGGTCGGTGCCCACATCGACCGCGGTCAAACGTGGCGAGATGGTGCAGCTTCCCCTGTACGCCATGGCCGTTCAGCAACTGCTTGAAGGCGATGAGCTTGTCGGCATGTTCGACATGGGCTACTGGAGCCTCAGGGACGACGGGTTCAAGCCCCTCAAGTTCGAGAGGTGGGAAGACGACCAGGCGATGCTTGTGGCACACGTACTGGGACTTGTCGACCAGCTCAGGCGGGGGATTTTCGTGGTCCAATCGCGCACGCCGGGATGCGAGAGCTACTGCGAGTATCGGGGTGTTTGCCGGGTGCGGCAGGTTCGTTCGGCGGAGAAGAATCACGCCCTGAATCTGCCCGTTCTCAGCGCGGGCGGGGCGCGCGTCGAAGAAGGCGGCCCAGAAGTCAGGATCGTGCTGGATCTGGGTCTGAGCCGGACCGAGACCGAGAGCCGGGGCCCGACTCGCGACGAGGGCCCGCCTCATGAACCGCGAAACCAATGATTCTGTTCGTCTGACTGACGAGCAGCGGCGGGCACTCGAAGTGATCGAGTGCAGCGTCGCGCTGGGCGCAGGGGCCGGCTGCGGGAAGACCACTGTACTCACGGAGCGATTTCTGGGCGCGATCGAGGGCGGTCAGGGCCGTCCCCTGCGCGAGCTGGCGGCCCTGACGTTCACCGACAAGGCGGCCCGCGAGCTGCGCCAGCGAATCCGCGAGCGTTGCCGCGAGAAGCTGGCTGCCCATGCGCAGCCGGAAGAAACCGCGCGATGGCGACACGTGTTGCGCAGGCCTCGAGGCGGCACCGATCGGCACCTTCCACGATTTCTGCGCGCGGTTGCTGCGGTCCTGGGCCATCGAGATCGGCATCGACCCCGAGTTCACCATCTTCGACGCCTCGATCGCGGCTTCGCTGCGCGACCAGGCCGTCCGCTCGTCACTGCGGCGGATGCTGGCCGAGCGCCATCCCGACCTCATGCACCTGGCTCTCGATTACGGCCTGCGCAGATTCGCGAGGCGCTTACCACGCTGGCGGCAACCCGAGTGGCCGCCAGCCTGGACGACTGGACCGAGATGTCCGCCGAGGAACTACTCGACCGCTGGCGGCAGCTTTGGGAGCGAACTGGCCGGCCTGCCGCCCTGCGGGTCCTGCTGGCGCCGGCGCGCTCGTGCCGAGCACTGCTGGAAGTGCTGCAAGCCGATCACCCCAAGCTTCAGCAGCGACGGAGCGACCTGCTCGACGCATTATCCCGTCTGGAGGCCGGTCCCTGTTCCGACGAGCTCCTGGTCGAGCTTCGCGGCCTGGCCAAGGTGAGCGACCTGGGTGCCAAGGGCGTCTGGCCGGCACCTGAAACCAAGGAACTGATCAAGGACGCGTTCGAGTCGTTCCGCAAGAAGATCGACGTCGTGACCAGGCGGCTCGAGGTCAACGAGGCTCTGTCTCTCGAATCGGCCCAGAACAGCTTGCGTCTCTGGCGGCTGTCGAAGTTGGTAAGCCGGGAGTATCAGCAGGTCAAAGAGCGCCGCCGCGGTCTCGACTTCGACGACTTGCTCGTCTTGACACGCCAGGCGCTGGAAGGCCGGCTGGGCACGTTTTCCGCGGCGGGCGGTCTCGCTTCCGCGGAAACCATCGAGCACGTGCTGGTTGATGAATTTCAGGATACCGACCGGGTACAGAGCCAGATCCTCAGGCTGCTGGGAGGGGAATCACTCTTCCGCGGCCGGATGTTCGTGGTGGGCGACGCCAAGCAGTCGATCTATCGGTTTCGCGGCGCGGAGCCGGCGATTCTGGGCCAGTGGCGCAATGAGTTCACCACCGAGGGGCGGCTGCGGCTGAGCGAGAACTTCCGGAGCGTTCCCGGCGTCGTTCACTTTATCAACGCCTTGTTCGCCGATTGCTTCGCCGAGGTTGATCCCGACGGCCGCTCGGATGACGGCCAGCGGCACAGGCTCATCCCGGTGCGGCCGGACGAAAGCCAGCAGCCGGCCGTCTCGTTTCTCTGGGCCGTGCCGGAGGCCGCGCCCGACTCCGAGCCGGCAACAACGACCAGGTCCACCGCCGACCAGCGCCGGACGCAGGAAGCCAGGGCACTGGCCGGGCTGATTTTGACGCGGCTTCAGGCGGGCTGGACGATCGTCGATCGCAAGACCAAGCAGCCTCGCCCCGCGCACGCCGGCGATGTGGCTTTTCTGTTTCGCGCGATGACCGACGTGGGCCATTACGAGCGGGCGCTTGCCGACCTCGGCTTTGATTATCACACCGTGGGCGGCTCGGCCTTCTACGCTCAACAAGAGATTCGCGACGTGGTGAACGTGCTGTCGGTGGTGGAAGATCCCCTTGATGAGGTTGCACTCGCGGGCGCACTGCGGAGCCCGTTTTTTCACCTCAGCGACGACGGTCTGTACTGGCTCGCGCCGCGCCTGCAAGGGCGGCCTGGCCGAAGGTCTCGAGCGCGCCGATGCGATCGACGAGCTGCCGCCTCCAGACCGGCGCGCGGCCATTCGTGCCCGCGATCTCTTGAGCCGGTGGCGCGGCTTCAAGGATCGCCTCCCTCTGGCGAGCCTGCTCGCCCTTGTGCTTGACGAATCTGGTTTTGAGGCCGCCCTCGTTTGTGAGTTTCTGGGTACGCGCAAGCTGGCCAACGCGCAAGCTCGTTCGCATCGCGCGCAGCTTTGATGAGCAGGAAGGTTTCTCCCTGGCCGATTTCGTGGCCCGGCTGCGCGAGGATCTGAACAACCCTCCGCACGAAGAGCAGGCCGCGACCACGGAAGAGGACAGCCCGACCATTCGCTTGATGTCGATCCACCAGGCCAAGGGGCTGGAGTTTCCGATCGTGGTGATTCCCGACCTGAACCGCAAGCCCAACCCGCGAGACTCGTTTCTCGGCCTGCATCCCGACCTTGGTCTGGTGGTTCGCCCTCCTCGTGCGGCCGCGCCGCCATCCGAAGCTGAGGCCGACCCGAGCACGGGCGAGAGCGTGGGCTGGCTGGCCTATCAGGCGATCGAGGCTGAGGAAGATCGCCGGGAAGCGCTCCGGCTCTTCTACGTCGCCGCCACCCGCGCACGCGATCACCTGATTCTTTCGGCAGGCATCGAATCCGTTCCCGCTGAGGATGGCGGAACACCGGCCGAGCAAGCTTCTCCCAGGCCGGCCTCGCCGGCGTGCGAGCTGCTCATGGAAAGGTTTGACTGGAGAACCGGCGTGTGCCTGGCTCCATTGCCCGAGACCTGGCCGGCACCCCGGGTCAACGTCATCACTGGCCGGCCCGGAGAGTTCGCCGCCGCCCGGAACGCCCCTGCGCCGGCCCTCACTGAGGCCGTTGCCGGAGATCGAGCGCGTGATCGCCCAGACGGAGATCCGCCCCGAACGCCAACCGGCCGCACCGCGGCCCCTGCCGCGCTTCATCGAGCTCGACCCGGCGCGTAGCCTGGCCGGTCGGGCCGCCCGCCTGGACGGCCTGATCCGCGCCATGATCGCCGACAAGGGCCTGCTCGGCGGCGAGCCGCTGGCCCAGGCATGCGCCCGCGTGGCCGCGCGGCAAGTTCCCGCCGCAAGCTCGGCACTCATGGCCGAAGCGGTGACATGGCTCGCGCCCTGGCTGGAATCGCCGCTCTTTGACGAGCTTCGCACAGCCTCTCGAACGAGCAGCTTCATCAAGCGCGACATATCGTGGTCGCTACCCTGGCCGCTCCAGGGAACTCCCAGCACAATGATTCGCGGTTGTTGCGACGTCATCTACCGCGACGGTGACGGCCGCTGGCGGCCCTTGATCGTGAGCTGCTCGTGCCGCCAGGAAGACGACCCAGGCGAGCAACTTCGCCTGGTGCTCTCAGCGCTGGCCGCCGAGCGTCTTGGATTCGTACCGAGCGGGCCGGGATGGCGGCTGCGCCTCGAAGCCACGGATGCGCGAGTTTATCTGCAAGAGCCGGAGGTGGATCTCGCCAGCATCGAGGGAATGCTGAATTCGTTCGCTGCTTTCAATCGAACCGACGCGGGGCAAATCCCTTGTCCATGAGCCAATGCCACCGCATGGACGCGTAATAGGAACCTAAGGGGACTCAGGTGTCGGGATCAGAACACCATGTTCGACATTGCGACTCGCGCCACGAGTCGCTAGAAAAGAAAGTGCGAGACAAGAATGGCTGATCGAGCGCATCGCGCTGGGAGAGGCAGACTCATGGTGCACATTGTGGTTGACGACCAGCAGGCGAAGCTCATTACGGAAGCCACTGATTGTGTTGAGATCCGCGATCTTCACGGCAGGCACCTTGGCTATGTGGCACACGAGTTTACCGGTGATGACATAGCCATGGCCAAACAACGGTTGGCCCCCGAGCGGCTCCGCTACACAACGCAGGAGGTACTTGCCCACCTGCGTTCTCTGGAGCAGGAATGACGCGATATACGGTTGTTTGGGACAGCAATTCGCAAGATGTATTGGCCGAGATCTGGATGATCTCCACGAACCGCCCGGCAGTAACGGCGGCGGCGCATTTCATCGGCGTGGAGCTGTCGCAGGACGCCAGCTACGAAAGGTACGATGGTCGCCGAGGGATTGCGCGCTCTGCTTGCTCCGCCGCTACGCGTGCTGTTCACCGTGAACGAAGGAAACCGAATGGTAGAAGTCGTGCTGATCAGACGGCTCTAGCCGGCGACCTCCCCGCGCTCGTCTACACCAATCTCCGCGCGACGGGAACGTGAGAGCCGAACCTCACGACCGCGGCGTTGCCAGGTCCAGTACGGCCTGATAGTCCTTCCCCGGCTTCAGCTTGCCGGGGCTGTTGAGCGAAGCGCCGCTCGTGCTTTCCACGCCGCTACCTGAGGCTCCATTCACCCGGAATTGATACGCCGTGCCGCGACGGAGTGGCGTGCGCAGGGTCAGGGTGACCTGGTGCGTCGCTGCATTGTAGCCCGCGTTCTTGATGACCACGGAGCGACCTGGACGAGTGGTGGTCAGGTGGCCGGGGCGTGTGTGCACTGTGCGGCCAGGCAGAGTGATCTGATAGTTGGCCAGGTTCTGGGCTGACGCGGGATCGAGCGCCTGATTGAACGTGACGACCACGCTGGTGATGCGGCGCCGACTGTCCAAGGGCGTCAGACCGACGACAGCCGGGCCCGGCTCCGGCGTGGCTGCGGCCGGGGAGGTGGACTGGGACGGGGAGGTGCGGCTGGGACGGGGGGGAGGCCTTCGGGGCCGTGAATGGAGCCGAGGCCGTGAAGATGTCGGTGGAGGCATTCGAGTCTCCGGCCGTCAGCAAACTGGCGCCGCTCTCAAAGTAAAGTGTCTTCCCGTCCGGCGAGAGGAACGCGTTGGCGGAGGTGAAGTTGTCCGAGAGCTGTCCACTCGTCGTGGCCGAGATCAGAGATGTCGCAGCCGCCGGCAAATCGCGCACAAAGAGGTTCGCGTTCGCGCCTGGCGAGGAAGCCGCGTCCGGCGGGTTGCTCGTCAGGTCGACGGCAGTGCTGGTGAAAAACAGCGACTTGCTGTCCGGGCTGAAGATCAGGCCACCGGCGACGCCGTTCGAGAGCTTGCCGCTCGTGGTCACCGACGCAAGTGTCGTTGTTTGCGCGGTCAGGTCGCGGACGAAGACGTTGTGTAGGGACAGGCCGCCGCTCAGACTGCCAGCGGAAGCTCCCGGGGAGCACGGGAGGCGAACTTTCCAACGGGTTATTCGTCAAGTCGCCGGCGTTGCTCGTGAAAGCCAGCAGATTGCCATCGGGACTGAAGAGGATTTGACCCACCATGCCGCTGGACATCATACCTGTGGGAGTCACGCTGACGAGCGTGGTGGTACCGGTCGCCAGATTGGTCAGGAAGAGGTTGTCAGCAGGCAGGGTGGATGCGATCCCCCGAAAAACGAGGCGCCCGGCGGCGGAGTGGGGTCGAGCGGCTTGCTGGTGAGGTCGTTGGCGAGGGTGATGAACGCCAGGGAGCGGCCATCGGGACTGAAAACGGGCTGTTCGGCGATTCCGTTGGACTGCAAACCTCCGGGCGTGGCGCTGACCAGGGTGGTTGTGCCGGTGGCCAGATTGCGCACGTAAATATTATTAATGTTTTTGATTCGGACCGCGAGTCCCGCGGGCGGCGGTGTGGTGTCGACGGCGTTGGCCGTCAGGTCGGCGGCGCTGCTGACAAACGCCACCGACTTGCCGTCGGGACTGAAGACCGCGCCAAGGCTCTCGCCGGCCGAGAGCTGGCCCTTGGTGGTGACGCTGAGCAGCGTCGTCGTTCCCGCCGACATGTTACGGAGGAAGAGGTTCTCGCTGCCGGGAATACCGGCGGAGGCCTGGTCGGGATTAGCGACGCTGTCGGGAGCATTGGCTGTCAGATCGGCCGCGCTGCTGCTGAAGACGAGAGACTGGCTATCCGGACTCCACACCAGGCTTGGCGGTCTCCGCCGACCACGGCCGTGGGATAGTCGCCGGACGCCAGGCCGCCGGTTGAGACGCTCACGAGTGACGTGGTCTGTGCCGCCAGGTTCCGGACGTAGACGTAGGTCAGCCCGCCGTTCCAGGGGTCTGGTTGGACGCTCGAGCTCTCGACCGCCGCGGTCGTCAGGTTGTCGGAAGTGTCGGTGAAGGCGAGTTTGGTGCTATCGGGACTGAAGACGAATTGACCGGTGCTCCAGCCGTCCGCCGCCTGTCCCGCCGGGGTTTGTTCAAGGAGAGTCGTCGTCTTCGTCTGAAGGTCGCGGACGTAGAGGTAGCCGGCCGCCTGGCCACCCGGGGGACGTCTACCGGCGGGACGGTGATGCTGGTGAGGTTTGTGGCCAGGCTGACGAACGCGACGTACCGGCCGTTGGGGCTGATCGTCGGGTCGAACGAGGGGCCATTGCCGGGTTGGCCGCCGGGAGTCACGCTGACGAGTGAGGTGGTCCCCGCCTTCATATCGCGCAGGAACACGTCGCTCGCCAGGTTGGTGTCGTTCAAGGATGGGACCAGATTGCTCGCCTCGCTGGCGAAAACGAGCCGCGATCCGTCGCCGCTCAGGTTGGTCTGGGCAGACGGGACCGGGGAATTGGACCGACGAGCTGATATCTGCATTTTGAAAATCCGAACCGCTATTGGCGCTGCCGGTGCCCGCAGAGTTGACGCTCACCAGCGCAACCGAAAGCATGATTCGTTGCTCGCAGCGCTCCAGGTCCAGGCTGGGGCGGCGGGCCCTGGAGGGGCGCCTGGCGGGCCGGGTCGGTCGCGACACCGTGGAAGAACCGGGAGTACCGGGTGAAAACTTCATGTTTTGCTCCGGGCAAGAGGTGAGCCCCCGCGACCGTCGTGGCGCAGGGTTTTGAGACCGTGGATCGGCTGACGTGAGTCGGCTGGGGATCACCGCGGCGGGACCGCTGAATGTGCCCATCCCCACATCTCGCGCTACTGTATCGGAAGGACAAACCCAAATGGTGAATCGAACTTATTATTAAATTGAGTTTTCATATTTAAAAAGCATTCATCATGATGCGTGGCAATCCCCAGGCTGTCCGCGCCAGGTTGGTGCGACAGTCAAGACGGGTTCGCGAGCACGGATCCCTGGTCGTCGCGGCGGTGGCATCCTGTCCAGCAGCACCAGCGCGCAGTCGTCCCCCCATACACCAGGGACCGAAAGGGCCTGAATCCGGACGCTTGACTTTCGATCGATCCGGGCTTTCTGCCGCAACATCTTGGCCGGCGAAGGCTTCGGCCCTGGGGATTCCCGTTAACAATAGACGAGATCCGCGATCTTCACGACAGGCATCTTGGCTATGTGTTACACAGGTTATCCGACGAAGACATGGACATAGCCAAACAACGGTTGGCCCCCGAGCAAATCGGATATACAACGCGGGAGGACTTACTCACCTACGTTGTCGGCAGCCATTCCCCACATGATGGCTCATTGTCGCCGGCTGGGCTCGGTATTGGAGCCGGCGCCGCGGCTTGAGGCGGTGATCTCGCCTACCTGGCGGCGTGCGAAGGCTTGCCAGCGATTCTCCAGCTCGGAAAAGCCGGCGATCTTGTAGACCGAGCGAAGCGACTCTTCGACGCCTTTCTGCTGGGCTCCACGGACGAACCTGACGAATTGCTCGTGCGTGCCCTGATCAACCAGAAACTGGGTGAGCGAGACGCTTTGCGCGTAGTAGAGGCTCCACGCCTCGGCGCTTGGGTAGTCGATGGCCATCAGCTCGCTGAGCTTGAAGACACGTCCCTCCTTGAGCGGGCCGGTCAGCTCGGCGGTTCGGCTGATCTGCTCGTTCAAGGGCTCGGCGAGGACGGCCATGCCTTCGTCGGCCCAGCGAGGAATCTGCTGCTGCGTGAACAAGTCGGCCAGCACGACGTGAGTGACCTCGTGCGGCAAGATGGCGGCGATCAACTGGGGATGATCGGCTCGCAGGTTCACCCGCCGGGCGCTGATCCGTCCTGCCTTGATCTCCATGGTCGAGAAGCCGGGCGACGTCTCGGGCTGGCCCGTCATCCGGGCGAATTCTCCGGACGTCGGGAACAGGAAGATCTCGCACCGAGGCGTCCATGTCCCGCGGGTGGCCGTCGATCCCCATCGCTTGGCTTGCTGAGCACGGATTGTCTCGGCCGTCTTGGCGGCCTGTTCAGCGAGCACAGGGTCGGTATGGTGGATCGTGAAATTCGCCGTTTCGCGAACCTGCCATACCACAGGCACCTGCACGGCCGCGGGTGCCGGTGAAGGCGAGGCTTCATTCGAAGCCGTGCTTTCTGGTATGCCAGGGGCCGGCTCCGCGGCCGGATCGGAGCCGCTGTCCTGGCCTTCAGGTAGGAGAGGCGCTTCGGTGGGAGAGGGAAGTCCCAGAGGTTGCTCTGCGGTTGGCGGCTGAACCGGCTCAGCCACGTTCGTTTGTGACTGTCGCGAGCGGCCCAGAAGTCTGGGGAACCGGGACGGCGGGGTGTCGTCAGGAGACGAGCCTCGCACTACGAGCCTCCCTTGCCGGCCGGCCCCGCGGCCTCCTCGTCGCGCTTCGGCCACGCGGTTTTGAAGGTATTCGCCGTACCAGTTGCCCGGAGTCAGGCGCTGAATGCTTCGAACTTCTTGCTCGATCTGGTCCCATTCGCGGTCTGATCGAGGGCGGGCGTTGATCCTCTGGACCACGGCGACCCAGCGGCAATAGGCCCACACGCCCTTTCGCTGGGCGGGCAACTCATTCTGTGCGGCCAGGCGGGCGTAAAGTCGGCCAGCCTGATCGTATTTCTTGGCGCTGAACAATCCGTCGGCCTTTGCCAGTTCGGCCTGAGAAGCTGAGGCGGCGGGTTCCGGCGTGAGGGAGTCGGCCGCGATCGGTGCAGGTACGTTCAATTCAGGATTGGCCGTCTGCCCAGCGGGTTTGGTCGCGCGTGCCGGCCCTTCAAGAGTAGGTACGGGGCCTGGTTCGGGAAGCTTGGCGGGCTCGTCAAAGAGCGCTTGATCGGGGGCTTGAGCCTTTCGGGGCACGCGCGCTGGCACAGGCAACCGCGGCTCGACGTTCGACAGCTTGGGTACGCGAGCGCTCCTGCTTCGGGCTGGGGACGGCTGTGCTTGGCGCGGGGATAGAGCTGGAGTCAGGCCCTGAGTCAGGCTTTGTGACCGGCTTCGCTGCCGGTTTTGTGTTCGGAATCGTGCCGGTACTCGAAGTGGAGGAGGATGACGCGTCGTCACCGAGAATGGCCAGATTGTCGCGGTAGACGGCGGCTTGAGTGGTCTTGCCGGCCGCTTCTGCCTGAATGATGAGATTGCGGTAGGACTGGCGCAGCAGGCTGATGAGTTCGCCCCGATCAGCCGGTTTGACGTCGGGCAGCGCCTCCTCGAGGACGAGGCTCGCCTTCTGGAAATCATGATGGGCCAGGTGCCTCTTCGCCTCGACGAGAGCGTCGTCACATCGTGTGCCAGCTCAGCGCCGGTCTGTCAAAGAACACCGGCGCAGCCAGAATGAGGGCGATCAAGAAAGCATTTCGCATGACATCCGTGTCCTGCGGTGAAATCGTCCGGAGCAGCGAGTCTCCGGGCCGGACGGCCCGGAGCCGTTTGCGCGGAGCACTGGCGTGCGGATAGGTCTGGCCAATGGCTCGGGAGTATGCTCGGAATGGCGCGTCGGGTCAACACGAACCGGGGAACAATCCGGTCGAACCATGATAAAGCCATTCCCCGAGGAGGGGTGCCGCGTGGTGAGACTGGGGGCGGGTTACCGGCGACTAGAGTGCTTTCAGCCCTCCTCCTTTGCGTGGAAAACCCGGTAACGGCCGGAGCCTCGTGCCTGCCGGCGGTACGCGATTGGCGGCAGCCGGCTCTGGCGGTGGTTCGGGAAGGCCCAGGACCTCAGCCGCCTCGGCTCGAAACCGTTGCAGTTCTTCATTGCCCTGCTGAGTTCCGACCTGCCAGGCCGCCGCCTTATCGTACCACTGGCGCGCCTCGTCCAGCCGGCCTTGCTGAGCATGGATCATCGCGACGAAGTACCAGTCAAAACTGTCGCCCTCACGGCGCAGATCCATGGAACGGACCAGGGCGTTCATGGCCGCCGGCAGGTTTCGGAGCCGATAATAGGCAACGCCCAGAGTATTCCAGTACATTCCCTCGTCGGGCTCGAGTTCCACGGCGCGCTTGGCCGACGCCACGGCTTGGTCGGCGTCCCGCAGCGATTCCTGTGCGCAGGTGGCTAGCAGCCAGCCGAGATTGTTGAGGGCCCGGGCCAGGTGGAAGTTGCGAAAGCCCACCGACTCGGAATCGTTGCCCATCGCCTCGGCCGCGGCGATGATCCTCTGGTAGTCGTTCTTGGCTTCCAGGAATTGGTTTGCCGCCCCGTGCCTGAGAGCCCCGCTCAGTGTTTCCTCGAACTCCAGAGCGCGCCGCACATCGGCGGGATTGCCTCCCGCTGCGCGGCGTGCGCGGTTGCGAGTCGTATCGTTCTGAAGCATGAACTCGCGCACCAGGCGAGACCGGTTGAGCACCTCGAGATACGCCGACCAGGCGGGGAACCGTACATTGAGCACTAGAAACGCAAGCGAAACGTAAATCGCCAGGCGGCCCTGCAAGCGCTTCTTGGATGGGAGCACGGATTCGCCATCCGGGTTGCCGGCGCCATTTGCCGAGGCCATCACGCCGTTGCCGGCGCCCGCGGTCTGGATGGATGTCGTGGAGCGCATCCGCCGCGCCAGGTTCCATGCCGAGACCGCCGTGGCAAGCTCGAGCACAAGCTGCACGAGTCCCATAATCGCCTTGGCCAACGAGCCCGGTCTGAATTGAAATAGGTTGCCCCGAAACACCTCGAACGAGCCAAAAGCGATGTGAGAGTCCGCCGTCATCCAGAAACCCGCCACGAGCGTGAGCCAACCGCCGAGCGAGAGTATGAAAAACGTCACCGCCGCGGCGGGCAGAAAGATCCAGAGCCGGGTGCGCCTCAAGATCAAGCCAAGCATGAGCGGCCATGCGAAGCCAAGTAGGACTGCTGGCGGATTCGTTTGCACAAATCTGCTGATCACGGAGAGCGAGACCAGGACGCCACGACTTATCTCACCATAAGACCTGGCATAGTCGCCAAGCATGCAAAGTAGTCGAACCGTGCCCAGGATGAGCATCCACGAGCTGAGCTGGTGCAGGTGGGCGAGTTGAACGTCTCGTTCGCCGGATCCTTCGGCATCAAGATCCCACGGCTCCACCGTTTTTACACCGGTGATACCCATCGATCGCTCCTTACTCAGATCGAAAGATGGCGCGCAGGTCGGGGTGCTCGATCCGGGGATTACCCGCGACGGCACCCTGAATGTGAGAGCCCTGGTTTAGACATCGTGGGTTTGCAATCGGCTTCAGAAAAATGTACCGAAAGGTTCGACTTGAAGTCCAACAAAAAGTAGAGGCGCGGCGCTGGGATTGCGGTTCGCAACTTGCCCTTGACGGATTAAGGCTTCTCAAGATCATGACCACGTCCGTGCCCTTCTTTCAGGCCGCCCCTGGCCATCTTTACGAGCTTCCAGGCCATTCGAGGCAACCCGATCCATGAAGCGGAACAATCGGAGCGCACCCCGCCGCGGATTCCATCTGACCGTGGAGACGCTCGACCATCGGCAGTTGCTCTCGGGCATCGCGGCTGCGCCGGCTGCCGTGACGGGTCACTACACAAGAGGCCAGGCTTTCGTCGAATGGTTTCGACCGGCCACGCAGCTTTCGGGTCGGGTCATGACACCGGAATTGCGTCAGGCGATGGATGCCGCCGCGCGGCAGAGAGCAGCTCGTATCGCCCTGCGACAAGCCGCCAGCCAGCGACACGCGCAAGCAGACGCGATCGCGCGGCCGATGGTGCTCACTGCCGCGCCTGGACCGCTCGCTCCGGATCAGCTCCGCTTTATCGCCCGAGCCATTCCGGCCAACGCGCAAATCGTCACGCAGGCGATCATCGACCTCACCAACTTCGTCAGGACCGAGAACCATCTTCCGTCGCTCAGCGCGAACTCCGCTCTCATGGAGGGAGCCCAGCTCCATTCGCAAGACATGGCCCGCCTCGATCAGATGCAGCACGACCTTCCAGGCGCGTCCTTGTCATCTCTGACCGATCGAGCAGCCTTTGTTCATTACAGCTATCAACTCCTGGCAGAGAATATCGCCTATAACCAGGCCGATCCGGCGAGCGTGGTCGCTTCGTGGATGCAATCTCCTTCGCACAGACAGAACATGCTCAATCCCTCGTTCACAGACATCGGCGTCGGCCTGTCCTGGAACCGGCGAGGCGAGCCCTTTTACACCATGATGCTCGGTCAACCGGCCTGACGTTGAGCGCCGTGGGCCAAGTGTCCAGATTACACGGCTGGCAGCCCATTCGGGATTGGGCGTTGCGCTCCACTTCGTGTTATATTCGGGCGATGAGAGACAGGCGCAACTGCCCAACACGGATCAAGAAGTCCGCTTGATAAACCGGTCCGACTCGTGCCGGCCGTCGGGGCACAAACTCTTACTTTCCGCCCTCTCCCTGACAGCGCTGGCGGTTCTCATTGCACTCTATGTGCTTCGCTTCCGGGCATCGCCCGATCCTGATCACCTCTGGCAAAGTGGGCAGGCCGCCTTGAGGGCCGAACGGATCGACGAGGCTGAAGCCGCCGCGCTCGGCCTATCGCGGCTGCGCGTCCCCACCCCCTGGGACCGGACGCTCCGAGCCCAGGTCGACGTGGCCCGGAAACGTCCGGACGACGCCCTCAGCGAACTTGACCGCGTACCCGACGAGCACCCCGCAGCCGCGCAGGCCCGGCTTCTCGCCGGCCAGATTGAACTTCGACGCAACCGTGTGCGGATTGCCGAGCGATACCTGCGCGAGGCCGTTCGCCTTGATTCCAAGCAGGTTATGGCCCACCGAGAGCTGATCTACATTTACGGATACCAGCTCCGAAGGCGTCGAGCCTCGACGCCGAATTCCGTGCGCTTGAGGGCCTTACCGATCTCACGTTCGACAACGTGTTCCACTGGTGTCTGCTCAAGAACTCCAAATGGGAGCCTGGAGAAGCCGCCGAAACGCTGGCGACTTTCGTCGAGGCCGATCCAGAAGACCGGTGGTCGCGGCTGGCCCTTGCCGAGAATGACCGGCTCATGGGCCTTACGGACGACGCGGAGAAAGCAATCTCGACGTTGCCTGAGAACGACGCGCAGGCGCGGGCCATCCGTGTCATGCTCGCGCTCGATCGCCACCAGGACGAGCGCGTCCAGGCAATGCTGGCCGCTGGGGAAGCACTTGATCCAGCCCTGGCGCGGCTGCGCGGCAAGCTGGCGCTGGCCCGGCATGATGGCCCGGCGGCCGCGCGGTTCTTCCGGATCGCCATGGCCGATGATCCTGAGAACCGCGACGCCCTCTTCGGGCTGATCAACGCTCTCTCGATCACCGGCGACGATGCGGCTGCTACCCCGCTCCGAGAGACTGCCAAGAGGCTCGAGCTGCTCAACACCTTGATCCAGCAAGCGGCTTCGTCGCAAGGGCGAAACAATCCCAGGCTTTTGCAAGAGCTGGGCGCCGCCTGCGCCGCGCTTGGGCCACAAGGCCGAGGCCCGCGCATGGTACAAGGTTGCGATCGCGCGAAACCCGCTCGATACCGAAGCGCAGCAAGCGCTGTTTCGACTCGCGTCCCACGAAAGTCCCCGCGCGAGTGACGACAGCGGCCATCACCGCGAACCGAACCGATAGTGACCTGCCCAGACAATCATCCCGAGATCTCGCCCTTGGAAGACTTCTGCCTGCTGGCGGCAACCGAGAATGGAAACTGGCATCTCGGCATCGGCGACCCCACTCCTGTCGGATGGATCACCGCGATTGCCTACCTGGCCGCAAGCCTTGCCTGCGCTATGGTCTGGTCCGTGGATCGCCGTGCAAGACAGTACGGCCGGCCGGGAAGCCCGGTTTTCTGGCTCACCCTGGCTCTGCTCTTGCTGTTTCTGGGGATCAACAAGCAGCTCGACCTTCAGACTTTACTCGGTGATATCGGCCGGCGGAAAGCCAAGGCAGAGGGTTGGTACGCCGACCGGCGGGTCTACCAGACGATGTTCATCGCGGCGGTTGCGGTCATAGGCTGCTTTGCGATCGTAGTCTTCACATGGCTGGGTTGCAATCAGTGGAAACGCAGCCTTCTCGGCCTCCTGGGTACGGCATTTCTGTTCGTCTTCGTGCTGATCAGGGCCTCATCGATTCATCATGTGGACGTGGCGCTCCAGTGGAAGGTCGCCGGCGCGAAATGGAACTGGATCCTTGAACTCGGGGGAATCAGCGTCGTCTTGCTGGGGGCCGCGGTCGCCTGGCCGTGGCACAGACAACCGCAGCGGTCGCCTGAGGCATGAGCGTCGCGAAACTCTGTCTCGGTCGATCAGCTCGTGCTTGCAGGTCTTGAGGTGCGGCCCGGCTAACCTCAACGCATCGAATCGGCGACAAGCGGCAGGCCCTGATCGCGCATCAAGGGATATCCGGGCTTGTAAGTGGGAGGGACGACGACCACCAGGTGCGGCGACGACCAGATGCCGTGCCGCTCGTTGCCGGGGAAGTAAACCTTCGTCTCGGGCGTCAGCGGCTGCTCGAGCACATACTTGGAGGCGAGACTTAATCCCATCATGCAAAGGGGGAACTCAGGTGCCCGTTCCATGTCGCCGACTCGCACGGGTTCCGACAATGGCAAGCCGGCGTAGCGGAAGGCCTTCTCGGTCATCTCCACGCAGTAGAGCCTGGAGTCGTCTAGGCCAAGCTCGTAATCGAACGGGGGCTGTTCCTCAAAAACCTTGCGGCAATAGGCAAGGACCTTGGGGATCGCGTGGCGATCCTCCGGGCGAAGCCGCTTGACGCCGAAGTAGCCGACGTTGTCCAGCACCCAGACGCAGAATGGCTGGCGGGCGACGCCGCTGCCCGTCGTATCGTAAACCCAAGGAGATCCCTTCTCCCATGCCACGATCCCGGTGTGCGAAAACTTGCTGTTGCTGGCGTTGGCGTAGAACCGGCTCATCGGGAAATACCCGTGCAAGACGCGCGCATCGCCTAGCCGAAATACAACATCGCCATCCTGGAGAACCTGCCTGCCCCACTTATCCCAACGGGCCATATGCGGGGTAATCCTCACCGGCGGCAGCTTTCCTTTCTCTCGCTCCCTTGTCGCCACCGGTCCCCAGTAATTTCCGATGAAGCCGTCCGGCACCATCCTGTCGGTCATCTCGCGCCCCTCGGGCGGATTCAAGAACAGGGGGGCCACCATGAAAAGAATTTTGAACATATTTAGCTCACAAGAAGATAAGACAGTATCACGCCCGCGCCCGAGGCGGGACGCTCCGCGATTACAGCGATTTCCAGTCTCAATCTTCGCAGGCGAGTTCGTTCTGCCCGGGCCCCCAGCCCACACCAGGCAAACGCTCATGAGCAAGAAGACGTAGCCTAACGTAAGTCGGGGTGAACTCGCCGCGATCGACTCTCACCTCCCGCGATCGCTGCCGCGTTATCGGATTGCTGGATGATAGCTGGCTCCTCTCGGGTGCTCGTCAACTTACCATCGGCAATGGCAGGTTCTCGGTTTACCCGAAGAGGAGGCCTGAAATCGCTTCATCGCCCCCAATCACTCTAGATTAACGGGTCTACAGGCGGGCCGGTCAAGAGTCTGATTGAGTAAAATTCCCATTGATGCACGTACTGTTCCGAAAAACGGGAAAAAGAAGGACTAACCGCTGCTGTTGCGTGCAAGATCGGGAATGATCGGTCTAGCCAGAAAAGTCGCGGTAACCGTTACTGGCCCGAGCCTGCCACCTGTTCAGGCGGGTCGAATCGGGATCGTCCGCGGTTTTGCCGCGCGACGCTTGGGGAATCGGATCGTGAGCACGCCGTCCCTGGCGTCCGCCTGTGCCGCGTCAAAGTCGACGTCGCTGGAAATCATCACCTGACGGAGGAATGTTCCGAAGCGCCGCTCCCGCACTTGGAGCAGTGATTCCGGCAAATCTCCCGCTTCCTTGACGCCCCGCAGGATCAGCAGGTTCCCTGTCACCGACAGCTCGACCTTGGCCGGATCGACGCCCGGAATCTCGGCGACGACCAGCGTTTCCTCGGGCGTCTCGTACACGTCGACGCAAGGCGTCCAACCTGTGGGCTCCAGATCGGTGGGCGGAGGCTGGGGCCCACCGGCCGCCTCGGGCTGAAGATAGCCCTCCAGGAAGCGGGCTAATTCATTTTGAAGAAAGTGAAAAGGGATCGACGTTTCGCGTCTCCAGTGACCAGACCGCGCCATGGGAAGGCTCCACAACAGGACTCAGAAATCGATCGAAGACAAACTCGACGTAGCTCGGCGGCTGTTCCGAGCCGAGCTCGAGGCTCGACCGGACCGCCATCAAGCCGCTCGGGAGGGCCGACGGCAGGCACCAAATCCTCGGCCGTTCACGATCGAATCTCGATTCGCCGGGTCCGGGCGCGGTCGGCTTTGGGAAGAAACAACCGCAGGACACCGTTCTTGAGGTCCGCCGTGATCCGGTCACGGTTGACTTCGTCGCTCAGGATAAACGACCGGAAATAGTCGCCCACCCGATACTCCTCGTGCAGGAGCCGCGCGCCCTCAGGCGCGGGCGACTCGATCCGTGCAACCAAGTTCAACACGTTATCTTCGAGCTGAATGTACAGGTTGCTTTCGGTCGCGCCTGGCAGGTCTGCTTCCAGCGTCAGCCCGTCGGGGCCCTCATGAATGTCAATCGGTGGAGTAAAGGCGTTTTGTGACTGCGAAACAGACTCGGGCGCGGCGCTTGGAGCAGCTTTCTGTGCTGGCTGCGCACCCACCGCGACCCTGATGGAAGGACTTGCGGCATTCATCATCGACGCTCCATGGTTTCTTGGAATGGATCAACGCGAGACCACAACGATCAGCCGTTCGTCGACACGGTGATGTGCCGCGGCTTGGCACTTTCGGCCTTGGGCAAATTGACACTCAGTATCCCGTTCGAGAACGACGCCGTGACCTGGGCGCTCTCGACGCGGTCGGGCAGAGTGATCGTGCGTGACCAGCGCCCGGTGGGCCGCTCTTGCCTGCGGTAACTGTCGTCCTTCACCCCATCCGGACGCTTTCGCTCCCCGCGAATCGTCAGGGTCTCACCCGTGATGCTCAGCTCGACATCCTCTGGCACAATCCCCGGCAACTGGGCCGACAGGATATATCCCTCGCCAACGTCGTATACGTTGATGGGGGGGTACTGCCGCGCGTTCCGCAGAGGCTGGAAGGGATCAATACCCTCGAGCAATCTACCCATCTCGCGCTGTAACTGGCGAAACGGGTCCCATCGCTCCTGCCATTGCACATGACTCATGAAAGCACCCTCCAACAGAGGAACTGAAGAATGATCCCAATTTCCTCTTGAAGCAGCGCTTGTGCCAATTTGGCCGAACGTCATCCGCAAACTGCCGCATCATTGGAATAAAGCGAAACCAGCAAAGAAGTTAAGATTATAAGTCTGGATCCTGTCCACCAGCGAAACGGCGCTCGTCGCCTCCTTGGTCTTGCCAGATTGGCAGAAGCTGGCCCGCGAAGTTGGCTGGGGTGCCGAACTGGCAGTCGATGGAAGGTGTCAGGTTTCACCAGGTCACGGTAAGGTCATAAATGATGGCCGTCTGATCCGGTGCTGGCTCGATCGTGAGCCATCCCGAGGTGCCTTCTCTGACCGGTATGGCGGGGACGGGCCGGTCGTTTACGAAGAGGCTCACCTCACCCTTGGCACGACGCAGGCGGACCCGACACCTGGGTGAGGGGGGGTTGCTCGATGGCTCATCTCGCTGCGCGGGAAGTGGAACGGGATCTGCCGAGACCGACGCAAGCGAGTAGCCGGCAAGACTCATCTTAGCGAGTGTCGAGCGGGAAGCCTCGATTTGGAGTAAGAGTTCGAAGTCGCCAGGCAAGGGAAGAGGAAGAATATAAGCCGGGCTCCTGCCCGACGGACTCAAGACCTGGGGCGTGGCCACAAACTTGGCCACCTTAAACAGTCTGGGACTGTTGGCTGAACTTGATAAGGTGCTGCCAGCGGTTGTGGCGGCAGGCACGCCGAACAGGGTCAAGCTAGAGACCAGAACCGCCGTGATAAGTGCCACGCTCGGCACGACTGACGACCAGAGACGGCTGGTCCGGGTCTCGATCGGGAACGGTGCGTGCAAGAGCATGACCACTCGCTGCAGCAGCGGTGTTCTCAAGCCGCCGTCCCGCCACCATCCCGAGAGCAGAGAAACCGAGTCGGCCATCGGTAAGACCGACGGAGCACGGTCGTCATTCGCCGCCAGCGCGACAAGCCGCGTCGCGTAACCGGCCGATGATCCGATCATGACGACGGTTTTCTGGTCGGCAATGAACTCCTGGTCGATCCGAAGTTGGGCTCGCAACCACCACGCATACGGGATGAAGAACCAGAGGCATTGCGCCAGGCTCGACGTGGTATTGAGCTGTGCATCTCCCTGGCCTGCATGCGCCAGCTCGTGAAGCAAGATGAGCCGAAGTGATTCCCGGTCAGCGGTGGGTTCGTCGAGCCGCGCGGGAATCAGGATGAGCCCGCGTCCCAGGCCGGTGAGTATCGGTCGATTGAGTGTTGCCGAGACTCGCAGCGTGGGGCAAGGCAGGCCTGGTTCAAACTCACGGAGCAGGGTGAGATAGAGCTCTCGCGTTCGTGAGCTCGGCTCGACCGACTTGTCGATCAAACGCCGAATTCCCCAGAACCCCAGCGCCAGCCAGGTGAGGCCCAGTGCGACCCCGATCAGATAGACGAGCGCGAAGATGCGGAGCGGCCAGCGAGGCGGCCAGGGCGGCTCTGAATCGGCATGATGCGCGTTTGAAGGAGACCAGGCGGAACCATCCGGTGCGGGTGAGATCCGGCCAGCCCGATCGTGCCAGTCGGGCAGACTTCGCGGGGACCGCGGTGTCATGACGTGGCTCAGAAACCAGGCAACCGGATTGAATCGCGGCAGCGGACTGGTGGCGACCAGCGCCATCATCAGGAGCGACAGGAGGATTGCTGATTGCGCCACAACGATGCGCCGAGCGGGCTGGTGACAGAGCAACATCAAGAGAACGACCAGGCTCAAGAAAATAGCCGTGGCGAAGGTGGCATCGACCAGAAGACGGCTGAATCGGTCCAGTCCAGCCCACATCGCAAGTGGCCTTTCACCAGGCGAAACTCCAGGTCCCGCAGGAGAGTGCGGTCACCAGAGTAACCAGATCCGAGAGATAAGGACCTGACGCGGCCCAAAACAAAGAGGACCAGGGAAGCTCCGTCCTCGACGGCTGGCTTGCCTGGCCCTTGAGCCTTGGACGCTCCATTGAGCATGCCCATGACGGTTTGTCGCCGTCAAGATTCCTCGGCCGATTCCTCCTGGTGCTCGCTGGAATTCTGGATCGATTGCCGCTGCGCCTCGTCGATCATGGCTCGCAGCCGGTCCAGATCCTCAGTGGACGGCGGCTTGGAATCCAAGAAGCGCGACCATCACCCGATCGAGCGCGCCGTCAAAGACGCGATCCACAAACCGCCTGGTCAGCTCGCGAATCGTCCGTTCCGAAGACTTCTTGGGGAAGTAAATGAACGTCCGGCCTTCCACGACATGCCTGACCAGACCCTTCTTGTCTTCCATGATGTTCAGCAGGGTCTGCACCGTGCTGTACGCCACCGGCCCCGCGTCGCGATTCAAGTCTTCTTGAACCTCGCGTACGCTGGCCTTGTTTCGAGCCCACAAGATCTTCATGATCTCGAGCTCTCTGTCCGTCACCATCTGAGTCTTACGCACCTAAACCTCCCACCGTGATAACGAAGAAAAACGAGAATAATCATCTTCGTAAACTACCCTGCGAGTGGGGGCTACGCAAGACTAAGTAAATCGGAATTGACATGTCTGCCATCAGGATTTTCCGGCGGCTCCGCACGGAGGTTACACTTCTCAGAAGCCTGACATCCCGGTTTTGCCGGCTCCGCTGGGTACCTTTCCCTGCGCCGCGCTTCCCGTCACGGTCTTGTCTTCAAAGACTCCTGGCCTACTTCAGCCAACCGACGATCGAGCATGCCGGGAAACTGGTCGAACCAGCGACGATTCAGAGGTGATGGATGAGGCAATGGGAGCACCATGCAGGACTTCGCGTCGGAGGCAGACCCCGGGAGGGAACAGACGAATACGCTGTCGAAGCGTTCGTCGCTCGTGCCCCGCGATTTCCAATCTGACCTGTCGCCGTATGGCTCGAACCAACGGAATGCCTCGGTCCCCAGCGTGATGATGTGGCGGCCACTCCAGAAGCGAGTTAGCAACTGAACGAGGAAAGGGCGAAAACGTTCCTTCACCGACTCGGCGTAAGCTTTGTTGCCCGGGGGCTTGTAGGGAACCGTGTTCGTCAACAAGGCATGCTCGAGCGCCTTCTCGAGCTGAATGCGGGATAGTTTCGCTCCTTGGCCGTGGCCTTTTTGAGCCCTGAGAATTCCCTCGCGCACCAGTTTGCCTGCCGCGCCGATGAGCGGCTGACCATGGCGAACCTCGTCCTTGCCCAGGTCGCGCCCAAGAAAACAGACCGGCGCATCGAGCGAGCCGGCGAACAGGATGGGTTGAAGCGGGTCTTTATGCACCTGCTCATACACCTCGCGATCGATCGGCAGGTCTTCGCGACTGGCTTCTTGCCTGACAGCCTGGATCAGATCATCAATCGTGCGCACGGTGCCCATAGTTGTTCGCTCCGCCAAGCTCAGGGGCATTAACCTCGCTCGACCAGTTGCAAGTTGAGTACCGTCGGTGAGAGTCGAACCCGCGCTGACCTGGAAGGGGGGCGGTGTCGTCCGAGGGCTTGAGTCAGCCAGCGCCAGTCCGTGCGCAGAGATTAGCCCGTGCACGATCAGCTTACCCATCGTTTGCTTCCTTGCAAGGGTCGCGCCTCCCTGGATCTCCAGGTCGGTAGACGTGCTCCACCGCGATGATCAGCTTCCTGTGCTGAACGAACTGGTCAGAGTGCTGAACGTACCGCTGATGCTGTGGCCGATCGTGATAACGATCGCTATGCAACCAACGAGAGCCAACGTCAACATCACGGCGGACTCAATCGCTCTCGGACCGTCTTCGCTGACCAGCAATCGGGTAATTGAGGCGAAGAGGCGAGACATGGTTTTCGCTCCTCGAGCATTTGGATGGGATTCGAGAGGTGACAAACCTTGATCTTTCCACTCAAGCTACTTCATATCCGGCATGGTCGTGAAGGGAAGGCGCGAAAAGACCACTCGGGTTGTATCGACACAACATCGGGAGGTTTCGGGGCATGAACCGAAGAGTATAGCTCATGCTTGAGATGAGGAGGGACATGGGTTAAGACCTGATGATCCATGTTGATTCAGAGTACCGGCGGTGGGAGTCGAACCCACACGGGCGTTCCCGCCCAGAGGATTTTAAGTCCTCAGCGTCTGCCATTCCGCCACGCCGGCATGGGCGGGAATTCTCGAGCGGCTCAGCATGTCGCCGAAAAAGCAGGCAGGTACCGGCGCGAAGTGCTCGCGGCCAGTACCGGCGCTGAGTGTTGGCGTTTTGTCACGAGGCAGAAATCATCACCATGAAAACGGCGAGCTCACCGTTCACGCTCCGTCTTTCCGGAAAGCTCGCCGACTGCGATCAATTTACGGAACACTCTGTGAGTTTGCAACGAACTGGTCCTT
This sequence comes from uncultured Planctomycetaceae bacterium, assembly GCA_963813575.1. Lineage (GTDB taxonomy): Bacteria > Planctomycetota > Planctomycetia > Isosphaerales > Isosphaeraceae > Aquisphaera. The sequence continues at coordinate 139,603 of CAWFAF010000009.1, read as the reverse complement.
CTAGTAAGAGGAATGGAGATCTGAGACGTTTAATCAAACGTAAGTTATCTCCACAGCCGTGCAGGTTTTAATGACCGGGCGGGACATGTTGAGGTTGATTTGGGCAGCACGCGAAGCGGCACGTCGAGCGTGTTGAAATGAACTCATGACCTGGGTAAAAATGAGTGGCGATGGCAGGCATGCAGAATGAACACACGAGACCGGCAGCCACGTAGATTCGTGCTTGCATCGCAAAAGACGAGCGAGGAGAATGCGGCATGAGTCGAGCGGATTCGCAATCGAATCGCCGTCAATTCTTGCGTGGCGCCGTGGGTGTTGGCACACTGGCCGGGCTCGGGTTGAACTTGCAGCCGGCGCGGGCGGCCGCGGCGAAGCTGAAGATTGCCGGAGCGCGCGAAGTGGCCAGCGTTTGCCCTTACTGCGCGGTGGGATGCGGCCAGATCATCAGCGTGCGCGATGGCCAGATCATCAACATCGAGGGTAACCCGGACAGCCCGATCAGCCGGGGAACTCTCTGTCCCAAGGGCTCGGCCACGTTTCAGCTTGCCGTCAATCCCAACCGGCTAACGAAGGTGAAGTACCGGGCGCCTCATGCCACCGAATGGGAGGAAAAAGACCTCGACTGGGCCATGGACCGGATTGCCCAGCGCGTCAAGGAAACTCGCGACGCCGGTTTTCGCGAGTTCTGGGATACGCAGGACTCCGCAGGGAAATCCTTCAAGAAGCGTGTTAACCATTGCCCCACGATCGCCTCACTGGGCGGGGCAACCATGGATAATGAGTGGAACTATGTCCATCTCAAGCTGTGGCGAGCACTTGGATTGATCTGGCTTGAGAACCAGGCCCGGATCTGACACAGCTCGACCGTGCCCGGTCTGGGCACTTCCTACGGACGCGGCGGCGCGACGACCAACCAGATGGACGTCCGGTTCGCCGACGCGGTCTTCATCATGGGCTCAAACATGGCCGAGTGCCATCCGGTCAGCTTTTGCTTTGTCATGCAAGCGAAGCTTGCCGGGGCCAAGGTGCTGCATATCGACCCTCGGTTCACGCGCACCTCGGCCATGGCCGATGTCTACGCCCCGCTGCGCGCGGGGACCGACATCGTTTTTCTGGGCGGGCTGATCCGCTACGTCCTCGAAGAACAGAAGTATTTCAAGGATTACGTGCTCGCCTACACCAACGCCGCGACGCTGATCACCGAGGAGTTTAAGGATACCGAGGACCTCGCTGGGCTCTTCTCCGGGTTCGACTCCGAGCGCAGGGAGTACGACCCGACGACCTGGCGATACGACGCCGAGCCGCGGGAGCGCCCGGGCAACCAGGCTGTCCGCGAGCTCAACGACGCCTCCACCTTCAGCGCGCGTGGCGGCCGGCTTACAAAACCGCCGCGTACCGATCCTACCCTGCAAGACCCGCGCTGCGTCTTCCAGATCCTCCGCCGGCACTATTCTCGCTACACGCCCGAGATGGTCGAGCGCGTGTGCGGAACGCCGCGCGAGACGTTTCTGAGAGTGGCCGAGACGTTCGCGAGTGCTTCTGGCCCGGATCGCAGCGGGGTGATCTGCTACGCAGTCGGCTGGACCCAGCACACCACGGGCGTGCAGATCATCCGCGCGGCCACGATCTTGCAGCTACTGCTGGGCAACATCGGTCGGCCCGGCGGCGGCATTCTGGCACTCCGCGGCCACGCCTCGATCCAGGGCTCGACCGACATCCCAACGCTTTACAACCTGCTGCCGGGCTATCTCAACACCCCCAGCGCCCTCAAGAACCACGACACCCTGGCCGACTACATCGAGACCGAGATCAGCCCGACCAGCTACTGGGTGCACTTCCCCAGGTTCATCGTCAGCCTGCTCAAGGCCTGGTTCGGCCCGGCCGCCACCAAGGAGAACGATTACGGCTTCGGCTGGCTGCCTCGCAATGTGGGCGACCATTCTCATTTGCCGATGTTCGTGGCCATGTCGGAGGGCGCGATCAAGGGCTTCATGGCCATGGGACAGAACCCGGCCGTCGGCGGCCAGAATGCCGGCTTCCAGCGTCGGGCGCTGGCGAAGCTGGACTGGATGGTGGTGAAGGACCTGTACGAGACCGAGACTTCGACGTTCTGGAAAGACAGCCCGGAGGCGACATCGGGCGCGCTCAAGCCCGAAGAGATCGCCACCGAGGTTTTCCTCTTGCCCGCAGCGGCCACGGCCGAGATGGACGGCACCTACACCAACACCCAGCGCCTGCTTCAGTGGCATGACCGCGCCGCCGACCCGCCCGGCGACGCCCGGTCGGACCTCTGGTTCACCGTTCAACTTGGTCTGCGGTTGAAAAAGCTCTATGCCAATAGCAAGCTCGAGCGCGACAAGCCGATCCAGGCCTTGACCTGGAGCTACATCGATACGGACGAGAACGCCGATTGGCGGATCAAGGACGAGCCGTCCGCCGCGCGCGTACTCAAGGAGATGAATGGATACGACGTCGCCACGGGCAAGCCGGTGAAAGGTTTTGGCGACCTTCAGGCCGACGGCACAACAGCCTGCGGCGCCTGGATCTATAGCGGCGTCTTCGCCCCGACGCCGGAAGAGCCCGACGGCCACAACAACGCCGCCAACCGCGACGGCGACGACTGGGTGGCCCTCGGCTGGGGCTTCGCCTGGCCGGCCAATCGCCGCATCATGTACAACCGCGCCTCGGCCGACCCGCAAGGCAACCCCTGGCCCAAGGAAGCGCGGCTCGCTCGCCAGTTCGGCAAGGGATCGAAAGGCTACGTTTACTGGGACCCTGACGCCCAGGGGCCTGATCCGACCAACCCCACTAGGCTTGTCCGAGGCCGCTGGGTCGGTCTCGACGTCCCCGACTTCCCGGTTACGAAACCGCCAACCGCCCCGGGCAAGCCCGACGGTCTCGGCCTTGACTTCCACGACGGCGCATCTCCCTTCATGATGAAGGCCGACGGCAAAGGCTGGCTGTTCGCTCCGTCGGGTCTGGTCGACGGCCCTCTGCCCGCGCACTATGAGCCCTACGAGTCTCCCGTGCCGAACATGGTTTACCCGGCGCAGTCGAGCAATCCTGCCGCGAAGGTCTTCCCCATTGCCGGCAATCCCTACGCGCCAGTCGGCTCGCCCGAGTATCCCTGTGTCCTTTCCACCTACCGCCTGACCGAGCACCACCTGAGCGGTTCGATGAGCCGCTGGCTGCCGTGGCTCACCGCGCTTCAGCCCGAGCTGTTCGTCGAGCTGAGCCCTGAGCACGCCCGCGAGGTCGGCGCTGCCAATCTCGACGTGGTCCACATCACTACCCCTCGCGCCACCATCCGCGCCAAGGCGCTCGTGACCCAGCGCATCCGCCCGTTCCTGATCGACGGCAAGACCGTTCATCACGTCGGCATGCCCTGGCACTGGGGATACAAAGGCATCAGCCAGGGCGATGTCGTCAACGACCTCTCAGCCCTCGTCGGCGACCCCAACGTGACGATCCACGAGGCCAAGGTCTTCGTGTGCCGGGTTGAGAAGGCGTGAATCGGCGAACCCCCGACTTCATCCCCCCGTGCCGAGCGGGATTGCCCCGCGCGACCTGCCGGCGCGCTTCCTCATTTCTCTTCGCACCCGAATCGTCGAATTTCAGTGGCCGCCAATTCTCAGTCACGTCGCGAACGAGCTTCTCCGAGGCACTCTCTGGAAGCTCGGCCTGAATGTCGAGATTGATTTGAAGATCCGCTCCCACGATGCTGGAGAGATGCTGGACGACCTCCTCGGCGCTGACGGAACCGAGTCGTTAGACGCGGTCGGCGCGGATCAGACACGCGGCCAATGCGTGAAAGGCCTGGAAGTGTTCACCGAACCGCTCGTAGCACAGCTTGAGCCGGCGGAAACTGCTGACCCAATTGAGCGTCCGCTAGACAACGTATCGGGTCTTACCCAAGCCGCTGCCGTGCTCGGTGCCGCACCGTCGCATAAGGCGCCAGCAGGGACCGAACCCGCTGCTGCCATATCCCAGTTCGGTCGGCAGCATTTGCCAGGGCATGCCGCTCTTGAGGAGGAAGATAATCCCCTCCAGGCAAGCACGGTTGGGTACCGGCGGTCGTCCCCCTTTGGGAGACGGTTTCAGCTCGGGCAACAAGGGGCTGATGACTTTCCATAACACCTTGGAGTCGTGTCGCTCATTCATGGTCGCCTCGGTGGGGTCGTCCCCTCAGAGTGACAGAATGCCTCAATTCTCAATACGAAAACCCCCTCCGAAGGTGTTGAAATCGCGTCTTACAATAAGGCAGGTAATCTGCCGGCTGTCATGAGCCCTCGTCTGACAATCGGACTCTTGAACTCGGTGACCCGGGAAGAGCTGATACGCCTACCTGGTCACAAATTTCAAATCAGTGGCCTGGCCTTCAGCCCCGACGATCGCCGTCTTGCTTCCGTCGGCGCCGATCAGATTCTCAAGCTCTGGGACCCGTTATCCGGACGGCAACTCCTCAGCCTGCGCGGACACGGCAGCAACATCGGCGGACCAGCAGGGTATCATCAAGCTGTGGGATGGAACACCAGTTTCGGACGGCTCTCGATGAAGAAGCGCCACCGACCACCGGCGTAAGCCGCGAAAGGATCATCGATGACCGGACTGAAGGCCCAAGTTCTCATTTTCCTTCTCGTACTCTCATCCCTGTGGAGTGCGTCCCAGGCATTCGCCGCTTCGAATACGCGTGCGATCCGATTCGGGAAACTTGTCGATGGTGCCGGCAAGGTCTGGTCCGACGCGGTTGTCTTGGTCAAGGACGACCGGATTGTGAGCGTAGGACCCGGCGACGCGGCCACGCTCGTTGACGCCGAGGTCATCGATCTTACGCGCTACACCGGAATTCCCGGGTTGATCGATGTCCATACACACATGACCTATCACTGGGATGGGGCGGCCGGGTCGCGGCCCTGGGAGCAGCTCCACGACCGGATGCCCGCCGTCACCGTCTTTCTGGCACAGGAGAACGCTCTCAAGACCTTGGAGGCCGGCGTCACCACGGTGCGCGATCTGGGGGCATCAAACCACTCGGATATCGCCATGCGCAACCTGATCAACCGGGGCGCCATGCTCGGTCCCCGGATGTTCGTCTCGGGCTATGGGCTCCATGTAACCTTCGAGCCCGAGCGGCCTGGCTTCACCGCCCCGAGAGGGGGTCAGGCCGATGGCGTTTCGGAAGTCCTCCGCGTGGTCCGGCAGCAGATCGCGGCCGGGGCCGACGTGATCAAGATGTACGGTTCCACCGGAAGCGGAGAGGACGTCTCGGGCCATCAAACCTTCACCTTCGATGAGATGAAAGCCGCGGTCGATGCGGCGCACAAGGCTGGCAAGCGGATCGCTATCCATTCCTATGGCCCGGAAGGAGCCAGGGACGCGGTAAGGGCCGGGGCCGATTCGATCGAGCACGCGACTGACCTCGATGATCAAACCATCGCGGAGATGGTCAAGCGGAAAACGTTCTACGTTCCCACAATCGATCACAACCGTTATTACGCAGAGTATCGGCAGCAGTTTGGATACGGGCCGGAGGTCGCGGAACGGTTGAAGGCTTACCTACATCGCAACCTCGAGACCGCACGCCGTGCGCACAAAGCCGGTGTTCGGTTCGCCATGGGCTCCGACGCCGTCTTCAACATGTTCGGCCAGAATACCCGCGAACTCGGCTGGTTCGTGAAAGCTGGCATGACCCCAGCGGAAGCACTCGCCACGGCCACGACGCATGGTGCGGCGCTCCTCGGGATGGAGAAAAGCCTGGGCGCGGTCGCACCGGGCTACTACGCCGACCTGGTGGCCGTCGAGGGCGATCCACTGGCCGACATCAATGTGGTAATCAACAAGGTTCGATGGGTGATGAAAGGTGGAATCGTCGTTGTGGACAGGACGAATCACGCGAAGCAGAAGTGACGCTCGCTGTCCGTGATCGCCTCACTTCATGAGGTTTGATCCGAATGCCTCGTCACACGGTCAGTAGATCCCATGCAGCGGCGCTCCGGGTTTGGCCAGCGCATCGACCCGGCGCTCGATATCGGGATCGTCGACGAGCGGCGGTGCGTGGTGGGGCTTGATGCGGGCATCGATCACGAGCGGACCGCGGCAGCCCCAATGTTTCTGATCGATGAAGGAATCCATCCCGTCGATGTCGGCCGCGGGATTCGAGCGGGTGAACGTGACCCAGAGGAAGTTGCGCTCGGTCCGCGCAGAGAACTCACTGTCGTCGACGATCACGATAAGCGGGAAAACACGAACCGGATCATCCGGCTCGAACGCACGGCAAAACGAGACGACATGGTCAGACCCCGGCTCGTACTTGGGTCCCTCGACGACGAGCACTCCCGGGAGGGCGAGTCTAGGATGACGAAACGGTCCGGGAAGCCGCAGTCCGGAAGGAATATCGACCGGCAGTTCACGCCGTTTGGGACCCGCTGCGGCCATCACGACTTTTGACCCTTGGTTCAGGCCGTGGCCCGAGTAATCGAGCGTGTCGATCGTCGTTCGGGTCTGGAAATGAAGGTCATTGGTCCACTCGACCCGTTCGAGCAGATGTCGGAGGAACGCAGGGATGTCATGGATGTCGAGCTCGGGTTCATCTTCGCGAGCGACGATCAGGAGGAACTTCGCCAGCGAAAGCTGCCCCTGGCCGAGGATGGCATTGGCCGTGGTCAGTATCTCCTGGGGCCGACGCACGGAGGCATAAGGAACGTACCGCTCGCTGGCGATGGCCAGCAGCAGGGGGTGCACTCCGGCGGCGTCGACCGCGTGAACGGCGTGGAGGCCGGGCACCACGGTCGGGATGATGGGCCCGGTCAGCTCGTGAATCAACTCGCCGAACGTCGTGTCTTCCTGCGGCGGCCGGCCCACGGAGGTAAATGGCCAGATGGCCCATTGGCGGTGATAAACCTTCTCCACCCGGAGCACTGGAAAGTCGTGGGCGAGGCTGTAATAGCCCAGATGGTCGCCGAAGGGGCCTTCGCGTTTCCGCTGATGAGGATCAACATGCCCGCAGATCACAAAGTCGGCCTCGGCCGGCATGGGTAGGCCTCCCTCGGGCACCACCATCCTGACTCGCCGGCCCCCGAGCGCGCCGGCGAAGGCAAGCTCGGGCAGCCCCTCGGGCAAAGGCATCACCGCGGCCAAGGTCAGGGCAGGGGGGCCTCCCACGAAGATGTTCGCCCGCAGCGGCTCGCCCCGGCGGATCGCCGCCGCGTGGTGGACGCCGATCCCACGATGAATCTGGTAGTGCAGGCCGACTTCGCGATTGAGGTCGTACTCGTTGCCCGCAAGCTGCACGCGATACATCCCCAGGTTCGAGCGGGCGAGCCCCGGCTTGTCGGGATCCTCGGTGTAAACCTGGGGCAGCGTGATGAACGGCCCGCCATCCATCGGCCACGACTGGATGGCCGGCAGCCGATCGATTGTTGTCTGTTGATCGAGAATCGGGCCGCGGCTAACGATACTCGGTCTGAGATGCCAGAGCGTGCGAGGCGTCGAGCGATAGCGCCAGAAATGCCTGGCCGCCAGGGCTGGATCGATCTTCAGCTCGACCAGTCGGCGCACTGAATCAAGCGTGTCGCGAAAAAGGTAACGCGCCCGTTCGAGCGTTCCAAAAAGGTTGCTCACCACGGGGAATGCCGTTCGCTTGACCCGGCGGAACAGGAGAGCCGGCCCGTTTGCCTGGTAAACCCTGCGCTGGATGGCCGCGACTTCCAGATGGGGATCGACCTCCGTGTCAACGATCACGAGTCGCCCGGTTGACTCCAGGTCAGAAACGCAGTCGGCAAGCGATCGATAGCCCATTCGGGCGATTCCTCGTTATGGTCGATCTGGTTTCAGCCCCCTTTAAGAGTAGTCAGCAACGGGCGCATCGCCCAGAGGCAGCCCAACCGCGCGAACCACGGCGAGCTCTGGGGCGGTTCGCGTGGTTGGTTGGCGCTTCAGACAGCACCGGCGTTTTGCGGTGAAGCGAGCACCTGATCCACGAAGGCGGTGTTGTCACCCCCGGCGCTGTCCAGGCCCTGAAACTTGATCGTATGCGACCCGGCTGTGACCGTGAACGCGGAGGTCGAGTAACTCTGGTACGACGTGCCGCTGGGTGTGAACGTACCGACGACCACGCCGTCAATCAGCACCTGGAAGTCCTGCCTCGATGCCTGGTGGTTGCCGCGCTGGGCGGCTGCGAAGGTGAGCACGTAGGAGCCGGCAGCCCAGCCGGTGACCGTCTGGCTCATCGAGCCGGTTGTCTGGAGGAAGGCGACTTGTGTGCCCTGGGGTGCCGGCGGGTTGCCCGAGGTGAATCCGCTGTTGTTCGCGGTAAGGCCGGAACTGCCGGAGAAGGTCCAGGGAGAGCCGGTGGGCCGGTACTGGAAGTGGCCCGCACCCACCTGCACCTGCTCGAAGCCCGGATCTCCGACCGGTGCTGGGCTGGCCAGAACGACGGCATCCACGAACGCGGTGTTGTCACCCCCGGCGCTGTCCAGGCCCTGAAACTTGATCGTATGCGACCCGGCTGTGACCGTGAACGCGGAGGTCGAGTAACTCTGGTACGACGTGCCGCTGGGTGTGAACGTACCGACGACCACGCCGTCAATCAGCACCTGGAAGTCCTGCCTCGATGCCTGGTGGTTGCCGCGCTGGGCGGCTGCGAAGGTGAGCACGTAGGAGCCGGCAGCCCAGCCGGTGACCGTCTGGCTCATCGAGCCGGTTGTCTGGAGGAAGGCGACTTGTGTGCCCTGGGGTGCCGGCGGGTTGCCCGAGGTGAATCCGCTGTTGTTCGCGGTAAGGCCGGAACTGCCGGAGAAGGTCCAGGGAGAGCCGGTGGGCCGGTACTGGAAGTGGCCCGCACCCACCTGCACCTGCTCGAAGCCCGCGTCTGCGACTGATCCTGCTCGAGCGCCGCCCACCGCTGCCGCTGCGTTGAGGATGCCGCCGGTGACAGTCTTGCCGGCCAGCGATGAATCCGGCGTGGCTGAGGTCAGCACCTGCTGGATGATCTGCGAGTAGGTCCAGCTCGGATGCTCCGCCAGCAGTAACGCGACCGTGCCGGTGACGTGTGGCGTCGCCATCGACGTGCCGGAGAGATAGCCGTAGCTATGGTTGGGCAGAGTGCTGTAGACGCTGACTCCCGGTGCGCCGATGTCGACCGTGGTGCGACCGTAGTTCGAGAAGCTGGCGAGAGTGCCGTTGTTGCCGATGGCCGCCACGGCGATGATGTTCGGGTTGGGATAGGCGGACGGGTAGTTGGGCGTGACATCGGTATTCTGGCCCGAATTGCCGGCGGCGGCCACGAAGACGTGGCCTTGATTCTCGGCGTCGGTGATCGCGTTGGCGAGGTCGCTGCCTCCGTCGCCTCCGCCGTAGCTGTTGTTGGACACCCGCGCTCCGTGGAGCGCGGCATATTCAACGGCCCGGGCCGCGTTCAAATCGGTTCCCTGGCCGCTGCCGTCCAGGAACTTGAGGGCCATGATCTGCACTTGCCAGTTCACGCCTACGACACCCACGCCGTTGTTGCCCACGGCGCCGATGGTTCCCGCCGTGTGTGTGCCATGGCCGTTGTCATCGAACGGGTTGTTGGTGTTGTTCACGAAGTTCCAGCCGATCAGGTCATCGGGATGGGCGGTGTCGCCATCCTGAGTGCTGGGCCTCTGGGGGTTGACCCAGCCTCCCCATCCCGTGTCGTTGCCGCTGGAATCGACGACCATCGGCGCCAGGATGTCGGACGCGTCGATCACGCCGTCGCCATTGACGTCGGTGATCTTGCCGGACCCCTGGTCAGGATGCGTGCCGTCCCTTGCGGTGAAGTTCAGGTCGTAAAACGAGATGATTCCATCGCCGTCCTCGTCGGTCAGGTTGGGCATGCGCGAGGCCGGGATCTCTGGCTGGTTAATCCAGATGTTATCGTATAAGTCCGGGTGATTGTAATCGATGCCCGTGTCGATGTCGGCAACCGTCACCTTGCTTGAGCCGGTGGTGACGTTCCAGGCGGTAGGCGCGTTGATGCCATACGTGCCGTTCAAACCCCAGAGCGTTCCATCGGTGAACTTGGGATCATTCGCCGTCTGGCTGATGCTGAGCGTGCCCACGCGCTGGACGTAGCCCAGCCCTGGCATACCCGCGAGATCCTGCGCCAGCTTTGCCAGCGACTGATCGGACCCTGTCGCCTCGAGCACACCGGAGAGGCCGCTAGGCATCAGGCTGGTGCCGTCGGCTGCGGCGATGGGCTGTACCGCGCTGGTGTTGGCCGAGCTGAGCTGCACCAGAAGCGGAGCCGCCGGCGCGACGCTCAAGAGTGTTCTACCCTCGAGACTCTCCACCGCGATGACCAGGGATCGGCGTCGCCTGCCATCCCCAACTGTACTGACCAGTGAACGCCTTCTCATGGATGTGCAACCTCAATGGTCAACGCAATAGCGACAGTCGCTCGCACGGGCGTTCTCGGCCACGGGGAAGCGGGGTGCTGTCGGTGATGGGTGGGAATGTGGGACCGAAGAAGAAACTAAGACCAGCGGGCGTCTTGCCCGGAACCGGTTTTATTTTTTTCGTGCTCGTGTACTTTTGGCAAGCCTTTCTTCAGCGATTGATGGAGAACTCTTACGGTCGCCAGGAGATCAATGGGAGGTCGAGAACGATCTTGCCTCATCGAGGAGGGCGTTGAATACTTGAAAACACGAACACGCCGAGCCTGGAGATCGAGAAGATCGTAGACATGGACAACGACGAAACGGAGCCCGTCCCTCAGCCTCGGCAGCAGAATGCAGAGACCGGCGGCGCAGATTCCACTTCAGCGACGGAGTCGGATGAGGCGTTGCCTTCCCGGCTGGCTCACGACCCCTACGTGGTTTTGCGGAACTCGAATTACCATCGTTTCGTCCTTGCCGGCATGGCGGCCACGATCGGCGGCCAGATGCAAAACGTGGCTGTAGGCTGGGAGCTCTACGAGCGCACGAGTTCGCCGCTGGCCCTGGGGATAGTGGGTCTGGCGCAGGTGCTGCCCGTACTTCTCTTGGCGATACCCGCCGGCCATGCGGCCGATCGACACAGCCGCAAGCAACTGGTCATCGTGGCGCACACGATCTTGCTGCTCGCGGCGGCCGGGCTTGCCGCACTCTCGACCTGGAGGGGTCCGGTCGGGTTGACTTATCTCTTGCTGACGATGACCGGCGTGGGCCAGGCACTGAACCGGCCCACCCGGTGGTCGCTGTTGCCTCAGATTGTGCCCCGCGAGCACTTGCTCTCCGCTATCACCTGGAACAGCAGTACCTGGCAGATCGCCGCGATGATCGGTCCGGCGCTTGGGGGGCTCGTGATCGCACTGACCGGCGGGGCGACGCTTTGTTACCTGCTGAACGCGGGTTGCTCCGCGGCCGTGATCGCGCTGACCGCACTGCTGCGAATTCGACCAGTCGCGCATCCCAAAGAACCAGTGTCGGCCCGGTCGCTGCTGGCTGGCCTGCGGTTCGTGATGGGAACCGAGCTGATCCTGGCGACGATGACACTCGACCTCGTCGCGGTTTTTCTGGGTGGGGCGACCGCGCTCTTGCCGATCTTCGCGCGTGACATCCTGCGGATCGGCCCGACCGGCCTGGGCTGGCTCCGCGCCGCTCCGTCGATCGGGTCCTTTCTGATGGCCATGGTGCTCGCCCACCGGCCGCCGTTGCGCCGCGCCGGCAGCTCGTTGCTTTGGGCGGTGGCCGGCTTCGGCGTGGCGACTGTCGTGTTCGGACTCTCCACCAACCCATACCTCTCGTTCGCGATGCTTTTTTTGACCGGCGCTCTCGATAATGTGAGCGTCGTTGTACGCCAAACACTGGTCCAGACCCTCACGCCCGACGCAATGCGGGGGCGTGTTTCGGCGGTCAACGCCATCTTTGTCACCTCGTCCAACGAGCTCGGCGAGTTCGAGTCGGGGCTGGCCGCCGGCTTCTTCGGAGCGGTGCCGGCGGTGGCCGGCGGCGGGCTGGGGACCGTGCTTGTTGTTCTGGCCGTGATCAAGATCTGGCCCAGCCTGCCCAAACTCGGTGCCCTGCATGATGTGCGGCCAGTCGAGGCGTGAGCACCGCACTCATCGTTTCTGTCTGGCTTTCTTAAAAAATTTGTTGCGTCCGAACGATGACGTTCTAGACTCGAAGTTGAGATGGTTAAGACGAGGAGGCCCTTTGAATAGCCGGGGCGTGGCCAGGGTCGAGCTCGAGACCGGCGCTCCGTGGGAAGCGAGGATTCGACGTCATGGGCGCTCCGATCCGGATGGTATGCGGCGGCTGTCTGCGAAGTGTCGAGGTCGTGCCGGGTGGAGGGAGCGACGGCAGCAATTCGTGTCCTTTCTGCGGTGGGCTCATTGACAGCGGCGCTCAAGAATCCGGTCTCGAGACGAAGCTTTCGGCGGGGCTGAGGCCGCCCGAGGAAGGAGAGGTGCCGAGCTCCGAGACGACATCGGACTGGGCCGGAACCTGGAGCAAGGGGTCATTCGGGGCACTGGGTCGATTTCACCTTCGCGAACGGTTGGGAGACGGCGGGTTCGGCCAGGTCTATCTCGCGTTTGATCCCCGGTTGGATCGCGACGTGGCGCTCAAGGTCCTCAAGCAACCCGAGCCGGGCCAGCGCGTGATGGAGCGATTTTTCCGGGAAGCGAGGGCCGCCGCCAGGCTCGACCACCCCAATATCGTCGGCGTGCATGACGCCGGCTTCGATCAAGGAAGATGCTGGGTGGCCTTCCACTTCGTGAGCGGCAGGCCGCTGGGGTGGTATCGCGACCATCATCGACTGGACCCTCCCACCGTGGCCAAGATCATGCGCGACCTCGCCGACGCGGTGGATCACGCACATCGTCAGGGCGTCTTGCACAGAGACATCAAGCCAGCCAACGTGTTGATCGACGACCATGGTCGGCCTCGGTTGATCGACTTCGGTCTGGCCCGACGTTCCGACCTTGATTCAAGCCTCACCCGCGACGGCGCAGTGGTAGGAACGCCCGCCTACATGAGCCCCGAACAGGCGCTCGGCTTCAGCCGGCAAGTCGATGAACGCAGCGACGTTTATAGCCTGGGAGTCATTTTCTTCGAGGTTCTCACGGGACAACGGCCTTATGCAGCCATGCCCACCGGTCCGTCGGAAACGGATGCGCCAGGTACGCTCGCGTTACCAACACCGGTGGCCACGCCCTCGGTCCGCTCGCTCAATGCCGCGGTTCCCGCGGGGTTGGACCGGATCTGCATGCGCACCATCGCGCAAGACCCGCGGCAAAGGTATGAGTCTGCCCGGGCGCTCTCCGACGATCTCGACCAATGGCTGTTGTCTCACAAAGGAGCCAATCTCCGGCTCTCGTTCACCATCAGCACGGTCCTCTTGGGGCTGGCCGGTGCACTCTTGCTTGCGATCGGTACTCGGGCCGCTTTGCTGCCCTGGAACGAGTGGGTTCGAGGCGAAAGTATCGAGAAGCAGCTTCCTCAAGCACTCGTGCCGCCTCCGTCCGCGCCTGGGGCCGCGCATGAAGCCGACGTGCCAGCCGAGCAGCCGGCTGTTCCGACCCCTGAGACCGCGGCGGCCAAGCGAAAAGTTGAGCTGATCGGAAACCTCAGGAAACACGTCTACCACCTTGCCACTTGCTCCGACGTGCGGTCGATGAACGCCGCGAACCGGGTGCCGCTGAAAGACGCCGCCGAGGCCGCCGCCAAAGACCTCAGTCCCTGCGGTCACTGCCACCCGCCAACCAGCCCGGTTGCCGCGAAGGCGAGCGAGGGCGGCTGAGGATTCGCTTGCCGTCGCCCTCGAACAACCCTTACAATCGGCTTCTGGACATAAGGATCACACAAGTCCAGGAGCCATGCATGCCGCCTGAAACCGTTGCGACCGCGTCTGCAACTGGAAGTACCGAACCCGAAGCGAAGACGCACCCGAGGACAACACGGACACCGGCCGGCGGCTTCGGCGCAGGTGCCCGCGACCCTTGTTCCCGAGACCGGCTGGCATTTTCTGCACATGTTCTACCGGCTCGACCGCAACGTTCTCCGCGGATTTGGCGAGCAAGAACGCAGTGATGGACGGCAAGAGTTGATCGCGAACCTGGACGGGAAGCGGCCCGGCGGGGTCGAGCAACTGCAATGCTTCGCCATCCCTGGTCACAAGGCCGATTTCGGCGTCATGCTCGCGGGGCCCGACCTGAAAGCCATCCACCGAGTCCAGACGGCCCTGGAGAGCTCGACGCTAGGTCCCGCGCTTGTACCGGCGTACTCCTTTTATTCGATCACCGAGGTGTCAGAGTACGTACCCGACGCGGAAGAGTACGGCCGGATCCTTCGGGAGCGAGAGAACCACGACCCGGAAAGCAGCATGTACAAGGCGAAGGTCGCCTCCTACGCCGAGCGGCTCGTGCCCATGAACCGGCAGCGGCTTTATCCCGACTTCCCGGAATGGCCCTGCCTCTGCTTCTACCCCATGAGCAAGATGCGCACCGGCGACCAGAACTGGTATCTCCTGCCTTTCGAGACACGGTCTAACCTGATGTCGCAGCACGGACGAAGCGGCATGAAGTTCGCCGGCAAGGTGTCTCAGGTGATCACCGCCTCGACCGGTCTGGACGACTGGGAGTGGGGCGTCACGCTCTGGGCGCGGAACCCGCAATATCTCAAGGACATCGTCTACACGATGCGGTTCGACGAAAGCTCGGCCAGGTACGCTCTTTTCGGCGATTTCTATTTCGGCTATATCCTGCCTGCAGCCGAACTGTTCGAGGCCATCCGCCTGTGAGCGCCCGCCTCGGCCAGAATGTCAGCGAAGATCTCGTGCTGGCCAGCACGTCTCCCTACCGCAGGGCGCTCCTGGCGCAGGCTGGGTGTGCCGTATCGGTGCCTCGCGCCTCGATTCGAGGAATCGTCGGTTTCGATCAATGGCAAAGATCCGCGCGAGGCGGCTGAATTGCTTGCTCGGGGCAAGGCAGAGAGCATCGCCGCGACCGAGCCCGGTGCCACGATCATCGGCTGTGATCAGCTTGTCTCTTTCGAGGGCCGGATCATCGGCAAGCCAGGCACCATGGAGCGTGCGATCGAGCAGCTTGAGGCCATGGCCGGCCGCAGTCACGAGCTGATCACCGCGCTCGTCGTGATTCGGGGAGTCGAGTCAGTCTGTCACATCGACTTCACGCGGTTGTGGATGCGCCCGCTCACTCGGCCCGAGCTGAAGCGCTATGCGGCTTACGACCAACCGTTCGATTGCGCCGGTAGCTACAAGATTGAAGAACGCGGCATCGTGCTATTCGAGAAAATTGAGACCGAGGATCACACGGCCATCACCGGCCTGCCTCTGATCGCACTGGTGGGCTTCCTACGCCGGTTCGGTTTTCCCGTACCCTGACGGGCAAAGTCGAGAAAACCGTCGCGAGCCAGGAACGGACAAGCCGCACCGTCCCTGCGCTCAAACCTCGTCGTCGTCGGCCGAGGTGCCCCGAGGGCCGAGGCCCAGTACTCGATCGATGGAGCGGACGAGTTTTTCCATGGCGAACGGCTTGCGGATATAGTCACGCACTCCCAGCATCTCGGCGTAGGCCCGGTGCCTGGAACCTTCGTTGCCGGTGATCATGATCGTGGGAATGAGGCCGCCCGGCCGACTTTTGAGCTTCTCGAGCACGAGGAATCCGCTTTTCTTGGGCATCATCATGTCCAGGATGAGCAAGTCGGGATTCTCACGCTCGGCGACCATCAGGCCGGAATTGCCGTCGCGGGCGACGAGAATGCGGTATCCCTTGTTTTCCAGGATCGTGCGCATCGACTCGATGATTTCGTGATCGTCGTCAACCAGCAGAATGGTACGTTGTTGAGGAGGCATGGTGCGAGACCCAAGTAGGCTGCCGTGCGCTTCAGCGGGCGGGGAATTTACAAGATTCGTACAAGTTTCGTACAAGATTCGATCATATCCTGAGCGGGGCCGGCGGACAAGGGGGTCGAGCACGAGGGAACCTGACATATCGATGAAATTGGCTGTTGATGGAAGACAGCAGCGGGCGGGTTCGTGAATGATTCGTGATCCAGATACTTCCAACGAGGCGGCGCGGACGGCATAATCAGTGATGAGACCGTGGGATGAGTCATACTCATGGGAAGCGGACGGGACCGCCGTGGCGGCGCGGTGGACAGGACTACGGGTGGCAGCTCAGAAAGGACGAAGGCGCGATGAGACCTTGGATCGACTGGTTGGCACGCGTCGGCGTGGCGGGCGCGTGGATCATGGCCGCGGGGTGTGGGGGCGGCGATGTTCCGGACCCCGGGTCCGACAGCACGGCGGCGTCTGACGCCGCTCCTGAAGGCGGAAGCGCGCCGCCGGCTCCGTCCGTGGCAGCACCGGCTCCCGCCGCGGCGGGGCCCATGCGCGGTCGGCCTGGCATGATGGCCAATCAGAAAAGCCAGGTGCCTCCCGCGGATGCGGCGAGCGAAGCCGGCGAGGGTGACTCGGCCACTCAGCCGCCTGCCGGTGAGACCTCTCCCCCGGCCAAAGCCGAAGGTGGTTCGGCGACCGCCGAGATGCTGCAACTGGCCACGAGCGGCCAGGGATCTTCGGGCTCCGGCACAGAGCGGCGGCGACGCCGCGGGTGGCCAGACCACACCGCCAGGTGGTCCCGGCGGTGCCATGCAGGGGCAGGGCCGGCCGGGCGGTCCCGGTGGTCCCGGAGGCCGGATGGCGGGCATGCAAGGCATGATGGGCCGGCCGGGCGGCGGAGGCCAGCCGGGCGGACCGCCAGGCGGTCAGCAGAGCGGCGGTCCGCCTCAGGGTCAGGGTCAGGCAGGCGCATCAGGAGGTGGCTATGCCGACCAGATGGCCAGGATGATGCAGGGGCGTCAGGGTGGCGGCGGGACCGCCGGCGGATATCCCGGTGCAGCGGGTGGCTCGCCCATGGCAAACCAGGGCCGGCCGGGCGGTCCCGGCGGACCGGGCGGGCCCGGCATGCAGGGCCGCATGGGCTTTGGAGGACCAGGCCAGCAGGACAATGGCCGCGCGGACACGCATTCTCCCGACGGAGCCGTGCGAGCATTCCTGAATGCCCTCAAGGACAAGGACCGCGACCGACTCGCGGAAGCCACGGCGTTGCGTTCTCAGACGGAAGCCTCCACCGAGAAAAAGAAGGAACTGTTCGGCAAGTTGGTTGACATGAGCATCTCCGACTCCGAGCTGGACGACATGGCCAAGACGCTCGACGGCTACAAAGTCGCGGGCGAGAATGCCGCCAAGAGTACAAAAAGCCTTGGGGTTATTATCCGGAAAACCCAAGAAAACGGTGACTTTCTCTCGCGTACCGTCACTGTCCGCAAGGAGAAGAAAGGGTGGGGCGTCCTGGACATGAGCGAGGCCCACCTGTTCAAGAGCATGAGAATGCAGCCGGTCCGCCGCAACACGACCGGCGGCAGGTAACGCCCTTGTTGCTCTCACGTCGCGAATGACCTGTTCACACCTTCGAGGAGCAAGCCGCCAGCCTGGCTTGCTCTTCGTCTTTTTGACGAGGAGAGGCCGACCCCGGCTCTGTGTAAGTTTGTTGGACCTTGTTCTGTAAGAATTGCACCTCGGCGAGAAAAAAAAATGGTGTTGGTCCGATTTTTCCTCAAGTTCTCCCCTTGAACTGACGGGGCAGACCAGGTTGAACGGGGTTTGCCGACCTTTGGTACGGGGAATGCTAACTGGGGAAACGTCAAACGCGGCCGGGTCACCGGCTGCGAGCGACCGATCATCACTTCTTACAGTCAACGCAGGAACCAAGGAAGGAGCCTGTCAGGCCATGTTCTCATCCCCGTTCAGTCTCTGCGCTGTTCTCGAGCTGCTCGTCGTCTTCTTTCAGGTTTGCGGGATCATGGGTCTGTGTCTGAGCCGGCTCATGCCACGATCGGCCTGGTGCTGTCGAGGCAAGATCGGGTTCATCATCGCCCTGTTCGGGCTCGGGATCGCCGGAGCCCTTTGCGGTCGACACGACTCCGAATTCGCCCTCTTCGCCGGTGGGACCATGACGGTCCTCCTGATCGGTATGACCATCGGAGGAAGTACGATCGACGCCACCGAACCGGCCCATGCGTAGAGAGAATCTTATTCTCTCGGTTCGTCGAATCATGATCCATTGACGCAAACTCATGTCGCCTTTCAAGCTGAATCACTCGGGGCCCCTCGGCCCCGATTTTTTTTTGGCCGCGATTTGACGAGCCCGATTTCGCGCACCATAGTTGCGGCGACGTAATCGACACAGCGGACCGGCGCGTCCTGCCGTCACACCTTGCCCCACATCCGACATCGCCGCTCGCTCCGCGTCTTGCTTCACTGTCTGTGCTGGCGCTGGTTCCGGGGTGCGAGAGCGCTCCGACCCGGCAAGAGCCCGGGCTTGCGAGGCATTCGCAGCTACCGTCACGACGAATCATTCTCCGACCCGAACGACGCGTCCCGCTCGCCGTTCGCACTCAGGTCGAGTCGGATTCTTGCGGGAGAAGGAATATCCCATGATGGTTGGACTGAAACGGATTTCAACCGTGCTCGGTCTTCTGGCCGTGACGGCCTCGGCGGCTTTTGGCCAGGGTAATGTGGCCAATCCAAACCAGACGACCGCCAATTCGGTCGCCAGCACCCTGCGTGCCAGCCGAACGCTGGCCGGCTCCAGGATCGAGATCGAAGCGCAGGACGGCCTCGTCACCCTGACGGGCGCTCTGGCCAACCCGGCCCTCAAGGCCGAGGCGCTGGCGCGCGTGCAGCAGATGTCGGGCGTTCGCGGCGTGATCGACCACCTCCAGGTTCGTGACCGCACGGTCATGCCGGCCCAGTACCAGCCGCAAGTGGCCCTCGGGCATCACCGCGGCGGCTACGACGGCGGCATGGTCTCGGACATGACACCCGGCGGCCCCATCGGCCCACAGGTCACCGGCGGCCCCGTGAATGATGGCGGCCCGATTCCCGAAGGACCAGCCGGCAGCGCCGGGGGTGCCATGCAAGGCGCGCCCAACTATGCCTGGCCCAGCTATGCGCCTTATCCCAACTTCTCGGCGGTCGGCTACCCCACGGCCTACCCATGGCAGGCATGGCCGAATATTGGCCCTTTCTACCCCTATCCGGAAGTCCCCCTCGACTGGCGCGCCGTGACCCTGCGCTGGGACGACGGCATCTGGTGGCTTGACTTCAAGAAGCACTACACCAGACCGTTCTTCACCCCCTATCCGTTCGGCCTGTTCGCCTACTGAGAAGAAGGACAGGAACCAAGGTCACAGTGCCTCGGAATGGACAGCGATTGCAATTCGAGAGATCAATGAGCAGCCGGTTGGGTCAACCCCAGCCGGCTGTTCGCATGAAGTCCCTGCGTGGACTCGAGAAGTTCAGGTGCTTGAGTGAACGGCGCGCTGTCTTGACCACGCATAAAGGGCAATGGCCGCGGCCGTGGCCGCATTTAGCGATTCCACGTCGAGGGCCATGGCAATCCGCCTGCGCTCTCCCTCTCGCAGTCGATCGGGAAGGCCCGGTCCTTCGACGCCGACGACAAGACCAAAACGAGGCGGGAACCGGCTGTCACTGAGCTCGGGTCCCGAGGTATCGAGCGCGATGATCGGAGCATGGCGAGATTCGAGATCATGGATCGAGGGCCCCTGAAACAGCGGGAGTTGAAACAAGGCGGTGCCCGCGGCTCGGCTGCTCTTGGGATGAAACGGGTGCGCCGCCTCACGCAGCAACACGACCCGAGAAACCCCGAATGCCGCCGACGAGCGAAGCACCGCGCCCACATTTTCAGGGTCTTGAAAAGGGATGAAAAGCGTGCACCCTTCCGGCCAGGGCTCATCGTCAGACCAGGCTGGAAGCAAGGGCACGTTCACGAGCAGAAGCGCCGAGCGGGTGCCCGCAACATCGAGCTCCTTGAAAAGCGCAGGGGCAAGCCGGTACCAGACCAGGGCGTCGGAAACGGGTGGTGGACCGCTATTGTCGGTGATCCACGCCGCCACATGCGGCGCGTGGTTCGTCAATACCTCGGCCACGATCCGTGGGCCTGCAATCAGCGCCTGGCCGTGCTTTCGAATTCCGCGACCCCCGAGCAGCTCGCGAAAGTGTCTGAAGCTGGGGTTCGATTCGCTGGTCAGCTCACGCACCTGTCCCTCATGCTCAAGAATCGCCCCCGGTCGCCCTGCCGGACTCGTGCCGGCCGACTCGAGTCGCTCATAGACCAGCAGCCGCCGCTTATGAGGCGTACCGGGAATCTCGTAAGCCCGATCGGCCGTGAGACGGAAGAGCTTCGCATGCATCTTGCCGGACAGCGGCAATCTCATGATCGCACTCCGGCCCCTTCATGAAGATCATCTTGCCCCCCGGAACCAGACATTCGGCGACCCGCTCCAGCGTCTCGGCGACTGACCCCACGGCGCGAGTGATGACTCCCTGCACCCGACCTGGATAATTGGGCCCGATCTTTCGCGGGTAAACCTCGATACCTTTCAGCCCGAGCTCGGTGCAGACCTCGCTCAGAAAGTCGGCCCGGGCACCCCGCGGCTCGGCCAGAATCATCTGAATTTCGGGTCGAGCGATCTTCAGCGGGATTCCGGGCAAGCCCGGTCCCGAGCCCATGTCGATGAGCGGCGAGGGCAGGTCGACGAGGTTGAGGATCAACAGGCTGTCCACATAATGCTTCAGAACCATGTTCTCGAAGTTGTGAATTCTCGTGAGGTTGAGTCGCGACGTTCGCGGCTCGGAGCCGCTGGTGATAGCTCCAAAGGAGATCCACCTGGTCCGATGTCAGGACGATGCCGAAACGTTTCAGGATCGCCAGAAGCGATGCTCGGCCGGGCTTCAAGAGAAAGCTCCCGGAGTCAGGAAAGCAGAAAAGATGGTCCGACCACGCGTTCCCAAGCCCTTGAATGCGTGCCTGAATGCCACCTGCGATTCGTCCGGGCCACGCATGCATCGGTCAAGCGGCCGGGACTTGTCACCGGTTCACCCACTACCCCCTGAACTTTCGGCGAATCTTCGCTACAATTCAAGTCAAGGGCGGTTGTCGTCGACCAAAGTGGGACGTACCGCTTTCGAGTTGACACGGTTTTGTCGAGGCATACCCAGCCCGTTCGGGAATTGAGTGAGATCGTATGGAGAATCGACCGCCGCAACAGGATACGCCGCGTCGGCCACCACCCGGTACACGTAGGACAAATGGCTCGGGCGGTTCACCCACCCCCCCTGGCTGTGGCTTCTTTTGATTGGCGGGTTCGCCATCATTTTCTGGCAGTTCATGCCCAAGCCCGAGACCCCGGTGGATTACATGCCGTGGTTCATGGACCAGGTTGACAACGACAATATCAAGAAAGTGTCCATCCAGGGCAGCGAAGTGAGGGGCGAGCTGCGCAAGGAGCAGCCGTACCAGAGCAGCACGTCGACCAGCAGCGTGCCGGTTCGAAGGTTCATCACGTACTTCCCAGCCGAAGAATCCATCGAGCCCGTGATGAAGAAGCTTCGTGAGAAGAGAACGACAGACCCGGTGCGGATTGAAACCAACCCCGCCAACCAGGCCAGTGGGTTGGTGTGGTTGATGCTGCTTTTGCCCACGTTCCTGATCCTGGGCATTTTCTACCTGATGATGCGGCGAGCCCGCGACCAGTTTGACGGCGGCATCCTGGGCAGTTTCGTCAAGAGCCCCGCCAAGCGCCATGACAAGTCCAAGCAACGGACGACATTCGAGGAAGTAGCCGGGCTCGAGAACGCCAAGAACGAGCTTCAGGAAATCGTCGAGTTCCTCAAGAACCCCGAAAAATTCCAGCGCCTGGGCGGTCGGATACCCAAAGGAGTCTTGCTGGTGGGACCACCTGGGACGGGCAAGACTTTGCTCGGCCGCGCCGTCGCCGGCGAGGCGGGCGTCCCATTTTACTCGATCTCGGGCTCGGAATTCATCCAGATGTTCGTGGGCGTTGGCGCCAGCCGCGTCCGCGACATGTTCAAGACGGCCAAAGAGAACAGTCCCTGCATCCTGTTCATCGATGAGATCGACGCCGTGGGGCGGATTCGCGGTGCGGGCCTGGGCGGCGGCCACGATGAGCGCGAGCAGACGCTCAACCAGATCCTCACGGAGATGGATGGGTTTTCCCCCAGCGAGAGCGTCATCGTGCTGGCCGCGACCAACCGTCCCGACGTGCTGGACCCCGCGCTCCTGCGACCGGGCCGGTTCGATCGCCACGTCACGGTTGACCTGCCGACCAAGAAGGGACGACTTGAGATCCTCAAGGTGCACACCCGAAACGTGCCGCTGGCCCCCAATGTCGATCTCGACAGAATCGCGCGGAGCACCGTCGGCATGAGCGGTGCCGACCTGGCTAACCTCGTCAACGAGGCCGCTCTGCTTGCGACCCGAGAAGATAAGGAGGCCGTCGACGCCCTGGACATGGACGCCGCTCTGGATAAGGTCATCCTTGGAGCCAAACGGGAAGAGGTCATCACCGAGAAAGACAAGCGAGCCACGGCCTACCACGAGGTGGGCCATGCCCTCGTCGGCTGGTTGACTCCGCGCTCTGATCCCGTGCACAAGGTGACGATCATCCCCCGTGGCCGCGCCTTGGGCGTCACCCAGTTCATGCCCGAGGAAGACCGCATCAGCCACAATGAGAGCCAGATCCGGGCCAGGCTTTTCACCTTGATGGGCGGCCGGGCCGCCGAGCGCTTGATCTATGACGACCTGAGCACCGGCGCCGCCATGGACCTCGAACAAGCCACTCGCCTGGGCCGGCGCATGGTCACCCAGTGGGGAATGAGCAACAAGGTGGGCCCGGTCTCGTTCCGGACCACGGCCGAGCACCCCTTCCTGGGCCGCGAGATGTCCGAGCCGCGCGACCATTCCGAGCACATGCAGCAGATCATCGACGAGGAAGTAGCCCGGATCCTTCGCGAAGCCGACGATCACGCCTACCGCCTGCTCGAAGAGCATCGCGATGAGCTTGAGCGCCTTACCGAGGCTCTCGTCGAACGTGAAGTCTTGACCGAAGCCGAGATCACCGAGCTGATCGGCAAGCGGCTGCGCCTTGACGACGAGCCGCCTGTTTCGCGCGCACACGACGAACCGGTCGTGGCCACCATCGACAATAATACGACCTGACGCGGTGAAGGCTGGTTTTCTGAGATCACCATTGGCGGATGACCAATGACAGTCGCCCTGGTCCCTTCCGTCGTGTGCGCGGGGATGGTCGTCGTCGATCACGTGGCCCCGCCCATTGCCCGGCTGCCCCGCGCGGGTGAGCTGGTTGCTGTCGACCAGCTCATCCTCAACATCGGCGGTGGGGCGGCCAACACGGCCGTCGACCTGACGAGACTGGGCGCGCCCGTGTCGATCTGCGCCCGGGTCGGCGACGACATCCTGGGGCGGTTCGCCACCGAAACGCTCGTCTCACATGGGGTGGACGTCAAGGCTCTGAAAGTCGGCTCGCGTCGCGCGACCAGCCAGACGTTGATCCTCAACGTCCGCGGCGAGGACCGCCGCTTCATCCACTCCACCGGCGCCAACCTTGACTTCACCTCAGCCGACCTGGACCAGGCCCTGAGCCCGCCCCCGCGTGTGCTGCACATCGGCTATTTCCTGATCCTTCCCGAGCTCGACGCCGCCGGGCTGGCCGAGCGATTCGCCCGGGCACGGAAATCCGGCACGATCACCCTGCTGGACGTCGCCACGCCCGGACCGGGCAATTACCTCGAGCCGCTTCGCACCGTCTTGCCCCACACCGATATCTTCGTCCCCAACACCGACGAAGCCGCCCTCATCCTGGGCGAGGACGACCCGGTCCGCCAGGCTCTAATATTCCGGGACATGGGTGCGAAGCGCGTGGTGATTACATGCGGTGAGCATGGCCTGATCTCGGTCTCCGACGATCACCGCGTCAAGCTGGGCGCCTATCCGGTGGATTTCGTTGACGGCTCCGGCGGCGGCGACGCCTTCAACGCCGGTTACATCGTCGGTCTGCTCGAAGGCCTTCCCGAGCTGGACTGTCTGAAGCTCGCCAGCGCCGTCGGCGCAAGCTGCGTCCGCGCGATCGGCACTACCGCCGGCGTCTTCACCCGTGCCGAAGCCGCCGAGTTCCTGCAACGGCATGAGTTGGCTGTCGAACATATCGAATAACGCTCGCGGACTGCCGGGCCCCGGCTCCGCCTTAATGCTACGTTCACTATGCGGCCAAACCATCCAAGGTTGCCTGAGCATTTTCTGACCCTCTGCGCGGGCCTGCTTGTACTCAAAGTGACGGCAAGTGTGGTCTCGGGTTATGTGCGATTACCTCCCGCCCAACTTTGCGTCTGACTTCTTGCGGGTCGAGAACGCTACTTCTTCGGCGTCTATCAATGGGCGTTCTACACGCACATCGTGTCCGGTCCCGTTTCGCTGATCCTGGGATTGATCCTGATCTTTGAACGGTCTCAGGCACGTTTCCCGAGATGGCATCGATGTCTCGGCCGCGTTCAAGCCGCGTGCGTCCTGTTGCTGGTGACGCCCAGCGGACTATGGATGGCGTTTCATGCCGCAGCGGGTCCCATCGCAGCAGCCGGGTTGGCGACTCTGGCCATCGCGACCGCCGCCTGCGTGTCACTCGGCGTCAGAGTCGGCGATCGACGGTCGATTCGCCGAACATCGTCGCTGGATGTGGCGTGGTTATCTCTTGCTTTGCTCGGCCGTGGTGCTCAGGCTCTTTGGTGGTCTGGCAACGGTCACCGGAGTGACTGCCCCTTGGTTTGATCCCGTGGCGAACTGGGTGAGCTGGCTCGTACGCCACTGGCGGTCTTCGAACTGCGGGAATGGACCAGGCGGCGATGAATGCTTCGCCAGCGGCGGTTCGGTGCCGGCTACCACTCGTTCGCGAACTTGTTGTCGTTGCCGGAAATCGAGATCCACGCCCGACGCACCTGGCCGGGGTGCCGGCCTTCAGGAATCTCACACTGCCATCGACAAAGGCTGCATTCGTTCCTCCCGCGTGATGAAGTCTTGTGGTCGGCCCCAGACTCATCACCAGAGACTCGTCCGCATCCACGGGAGCCATCCAGGGGACCGCATGATCCTCCCCGGCCTCGATCACCAGAGCGTCGCGTCGTGAGGATCCGTGATCTCCGCCAGTATTCGAGACTCTCTGGCGAAGGAAGCAGCCATTCGGACCTACGATCGCCAGGTAGTTGGTCGTGTCCTTTGGCCCGACCGCCTCAGGGCAACGAAAAACGGGAACCCGCGTCTCGAGTGCCCTGGCGTTCGCCGGGTCGTTCCACGGCTTCGTGAGGTCAATGGTCTGGTACAGCGCGTTCTTGCTCAAGATACGGCAGAATCAACGTGCGCCAGCTATGCAAGGGTTGGCCCGCCGAGTCTACCGTGTGCGCGGGCGGCAAGGCTGTTGTATGTTTCCTCGTAGTTGTGCAGAGCCAGCATGATTTGCTTGAGGTTATTGGTGCATTGGGCACGCCGGGCGGCAGGACCTGCTGAGCCGCGGTGGAGGGGCAACAGGAGCGCGATCAGGAGTGCAATAATTCCAAGAACCACGAGCAATTTAACGAACCCGAAGCCTCGCCCTGGGCTCGGCTTGGGGATGGCGAGATCGAAGTCAGGATCGAACTCGGGCTTGGCGGACATGGAGTTTGTTTCGAGTTAGCGTTCAACAGTCCGGGTTTCGCCGGATGGTTGTTAGACCAGTCGATGTGAACCTCTGAGCCCATTTCCATGGTACTTGCGTTCGACCCGCCGAGCGAGTCCCCCGCCTCCATTTGCTAGGGAGGGGTGGTCCGAACACTTTCAGCCATAGGAGTTGAGACCGTGAAGTGACAAGATCTGAAGAACTGCCGCCTTGGCTCGACTTATGCAGAGGAATCTCCTGGCGAGGGGGTCGGACGAAACCGCAACATCACGACGGTGATCACGATCTCGGTGTGCCTACTCCAGCGGCAGGAAGACAACCAGATTCCTCCATTCCTCCAACTCGCTGGCTGCCCAGATCGTCAGGAGGCTCTCAATGACAGGTTTGATCGACGATCCCTGTTGAACCATGAACAAACCGGGGAACGACTGGCCTTGCGCGAGTTGAGCGTAGGCGGCTGCAGGCATTGTGTTCACGTCGTGCGAAACCACAAGCATGCGCTCTCGTTCAGAGAATTCGAGGATTGCCGCATCGGACCACTCGCTCATTCCCAGGTCGCGGACACGGGAGAATTCCATCACGGGTTCCTGGCGTATCGCCCCTGTGATAACGTGCTCGTTCAGATCATGATCGGCCAGGAAGCGTGGCCGGCTCATTGCGAATCCGCCGCCATCTTGGCGGCTTGGCTGCGCAGCCGCTGGACAACGGGACTGGTCACGGCACCGGCTTTTTCACGCCATTGCCTCCAAACGTCGTCCTGCCGGCATAGATACGAGTCAACGACGGGCCTGTTGGCGAGGTAGTACGTAATTGCGCCGTAGACTTGTTGCAGCGACAGCGCGGGATACTGCTGGGTGATCGTCTCCGGCGAGTGTCCTTGATGGAAAGCCGCGACAACGGAATCAAGCATGACGCGACTGTCTCCCACGTGCAGTACGCCATGCTCGTCTTCGCGGACGTAGGGCTCGGTCGGTTGCATTGGCATATCCTCCGCCACAGTGAGACGCAGCCTGCTTTGTGCTATTGTACACGATCCTAGGTTTTCGAAGTGCCAACTCTGTCCCCAAGATCCATTGTATGACCGAGACCTCGACTCAGGCCTATCATTGCTGCACTCTTATGCTCTGACCGTGAGTATTCGAGCGTTCACTAATTCACTCGCGGGCTGGGCGATGGTAAAACAAATATCCAGCCCATGTCCATTTCTCATCGACGGATCGGGCACCCAGGGTGGTAACCGAGATGCATGTGGATCGCAAGCTAGCGGCAGAGTTGTTCGCTGTGGTTTCTTGTCCCGATCGTCTTGCTGGGCTTTGCGACCCTGTCTTTACTGGAGTGCGGGGCGTTTGCCGGGCCGCCCAGCCTCGACTACAATCGCGACATTCGGCCCATCCTCGCGGAAAACTGCTTCTTCTGTCATGGGCAGGACGCGAACAAACGTCAGGCTGAGCTGCGGCTCGACGTTCGGGAGCTGGCGATCGAAGCCGGCGCGATCGTTCCGAAGGACCCGGTCGCCAGCGAGCTCGTCCTGCGAATCAATGCGAAGGATCCCAAGGAGTTGATGCCGCCGCCGAAGTCGAACCGGTGGTTGTCTCCTGAGCAAAAGGAGCGGCTAAAACGTTGGATCGCGGAAGGGGCGAAGTATTCACAGCACTGGGCCTTCGTCGCGCCGGAGCGACCGGCTGAGCCTGTTGTTCGAAGGGTCAACTGGGTGCGGAATCCGATCGACCGTTTCGTGCTCGCGAAGCTCGAAGCCGAAGGGATCTCACCATCTCCCGAAACCGACCGAGCCACGCTCATCAAGCGGCTCTCGATTGATCTGACGGGGTTGCCTCCGACGCCCGAGGAGGTTGACGCTTTCATCGCCGACACCGCCCCAGACGCCTACGAAGCCCTCGTCGACCGCTTGCTTGCCAGCCCACATTACGGCGAGCGCATGGCCTTGCCATGGCTGGACGCCGCACGCTATGCCGACAGCAACGGATTCCAGCAAGACGGCGACACCTGGCAATGGATCTGGCGCGACTGGCTGGTGAGCGCTCTGAACCAGAACATGCCTTTCGATCAATTCACAGTCCGGCTCCTGGCCGGAGATCTTCTGCCCGAGGCCACAACCGATGACAAGATCGCCAGCGGATTCAACCGGAATCATCTCCTGAACGGCGAAGGGGTGCGATCCCTGAGGAACAGCGGTTCGTGAACCTGTTCGACCGCATCGACACGACCTCCACGACCTGGCTAGGCCTGACCATGGCATGCGCCCAGTGCCACGATCATAAATATGACCCGATGACCCAGCGCGACTACTACAGCATGCTCGACGCGTTCAACCGAGTTCCCGAAAGCGGCACGCCAAAGCTCTTTTCATCGCGGATTCGCGTGGCGCCGCCGTTTGTCGAGCTTCCGACCGAAGAGAACAAGGCTCGGATCGCCGAACTCGAAGCGAAGATGAAAACAGCCAGCGCCGAGGGCAAGCTCGCGGCCGAGTCGGCCTTCGAAGGCTGGCGGCTGGGGATCTTCGCCGACAACAAGCCCGCCGAAGACAAGGGTCTGCCGGAGGCGTTGACACACATCCTGCGCAAGCCGGAAGGCGATCGCAACGATGAGGAAAAGAAGACGCTTGAAGCGGGGCTCCGCAAGCATTTTGACGATAAGGTTCGGCCCACGCTCGCCACTAGGCTGCCCGTTCTCTCAGCGATCGACACGCTCAAGAAACAGCTTGCTCTCTATCGCGGCGACCAGACTCCGCGTGTCATGGTCATGAGCGATGCCAGGCCACGGGCCACGGCGATCCTCACCCGGGGCGAGTATCTCAAGCCGGGAGATAAGGTGTCGTTCACGACCCCGGCGTTTCTGCCTCCAATGCCCAAGGGAGCGCCTGCCAATCGCCTTGGGCTTGCCCGCTGGCTTCTCATGCCCGATCATCCGCTGACTGCCCGCGTGCAAGTCAACCGGATGTGGCAACATCATTTCGGCACCGGGATCGTCAAGACGTCCGAGGATTTCGGCGTCCAGAGCGAATACCCGATCCACCGCGAGCTTCTCGACTGGCTGGCCGTCGAATTCCGCACGCGAGGCTGGAGCATGAAGGCCATGCATCGGCTGATTGTCACCAGTGCAACCTATCGCCAGTCGAGCCGCGTGACCGCCGTACATCGAACCCGCGACCCCGAGAATCGCCTCTATTCGCGGGCGAGCCGGTTCCGGATGTCGCCACTGATCCTCCGCGACTGGGCGCTCGCTGCCTCAGGGTTGATCGACAGACGGATCGGCGGCCGCCCTGTGTATCCTTATCAACCCGAGGCGATCTGGGAGGCACTCGCCATCACCAAAGAACGTGACTTCACGTATCCGGCCTCCTCGGGCAACGACCTCTATCGACGCAGCCTCTACACATTCTGGCGCCGCACCGTTGGGCCGGCCAACATGTTCGACGTGTCGAACCGCCAGACTTGCCGCGTGCGTGCCGTCACGACCAGCACGCCACTGCACGCGCTCACCACGCTCAATGACCCAACATGGGTCGAGGCCGCGCGGGCACTGGCTCAACGAGCCATGAAAACGTTGACGCGCATCGATGATCGCCTGTCGAGCGCCTTCCGTCTTGTCCTGTGCCGCACGCCGACGATATTTGACCTCAGAGTCTTGCGTCGTGCTTATGAAAACCAGGCGTCGATCTATGCGAGGGATAAGTCGGCTGCCCGGGCGCTCCTCGCGGTGGGCGAATCGAAGCGGGACGAGACACTCGATGTCGCCGAGCATGCCGCGCTCTCGGCGGTCTGCCTGGCGATTCTGAATCTCGATGAGGCCTTGACGCGTGAATGAGGGGTTCCTGTTCCCGAACCAAGGTGTATGAGAAATCATTTCATGAACGCCCTTCAGCGTGAAAACATGGCCCGCGTGACCCGTCGCCAATTGTTCGGCTCGGCGGCGAGCGGAGTCGGCATGGCCGCCCTGGCGTCGCTCATGGGAGCCGGCTCCGCGCGTGGCGCGGGAACCGACGGGCCGATCGGCCAAAGAGGACTTCCGGGTTTGCCTCATTTCGCCCCCAGGGCAAAGCGGGTCGTGGTCCTCTGGCAAGGAGGAGGGCCGTCGCATGTGGACTTGTTCGATCCCAAGCCCGTGATGAACGCGATGGCCGGGAAGAACATTCCCGACAGCGTTCGCGGTATGACGCGCCTCTCGACGATGTCAAGCGGATACGGCAAGTGGCCAACTCTTCCCGCGATCAAACCATTCAAGAAGTACGGCCAATCCGGCATCGAGATGAGCGCGATGCTGCCGAGCGTGGGAGGCCTTGCCGATGAGATCTGCCTCGTTCGAAGCATGTACACGGAAGCCGTTAACCATGCGCCCGGCGTGACGTTCTTCATGACGGGCTCGCAGGTTCCAGGCAGGCCCAGCATGGGCGCCTGGCTGTCCTACGGACTTGGCAGCGAGACCGACAATCTGCCGACCTTCGTCGTGATGACCTCGAGCGACAAAGGGAAAACCTGTGGTCAGTTGTTCTTTGACTATTACTGGGGCAGCGGTTTCTTGCCGAGCCGTTTTCAGGCGGTCCGGTTCCGGAACACGGGCGATCTCGTGCCGTATCTGGCTAACCCGCCGGGCGTCAGTCGCGAAGCGCGCCGGGCTTTGCTCGACGAAATCTCGGCGATCAACGCGGCCCATCTCGCCGATTACGGCGATCCCGAGATCGATACACGCATCTCCCAGTACGAGATGGCCTTCCGGATGCAGACAAGCGTGCCAGACCTGGTTGACTTCTCGAACGAATCCAAAATCACCCTGGCGCGCTACGGCCCGGATGCCTTGCAACATGGCACATTCGCCAATAACTGCTTGATCGCCCGCCGGCTGCTCGAACGGGGCGTCCGCTTCGTGCAGTTGATGCATTCCGGCTGGGATCAGCACAGTAACCTGTTCACCCAGCTCGAGGCAGCAGTGCAAGGACACGGAAGGTCCATCGGCGGCCTTGGTGCGAGACCTCAAAGAGCGCGGGATGCTCGACGACACGCTCGTCGTCTGGGGTGGCGAATTCGGACGCACGCCGTTTGGTCAGGGCAATCCGGCAAAGCCCACGGGTCGAGACCACTTTGGCAAGGCCTACAGTTGGTGGCTCGCGGGGGGCGGCGTCAAATCCGGCACGGTCTATGGATCGACCGACGAATTCGCCTGGAACATCGCATCCAACCCGGTCCACGTACACGATATGCAGGCGACGATCTTGCACCTCTGTGGAATCGACCACACGAAACTGACGTTCCGGTATCAAGGCCGCCAATACCGTCTGACCGACGTGCACGGGAAAGTCGTCACAGGGCTGCTGGCATGATCCTCAGACGACACAGAATCAAGCAGAACTGCGCCCTCTGACCGATGAACATCGCAAGGAATCTTCATGTGGCTAAGGATCATAGATCTCAGTGGACTTTGATCTGGGGATTCGCGGCTCACGATAACGCGGCGCATAGGTCAACTGACGGACCAATGGGAACATCATGAAGACGCAACCGTTCCGGCCTGGAAACATCGATGAATACATCGCGTCTTTTTCACCCGAGGTCCAAGCGATCCTGGAGAAGATACGCCTCACCATCAGAGAAGCGGCACCGCGGGCGGAGGAGAAGATCAGCTATCAAATGCCAACCTTCGCACTGAAGGGCAACCTGATCCACTTCGCTGCCTTCAAGAAGCATATTGGTCTTTTTCCCCCTGTGAAGGGCGATGAGAAACTTCAGGCTGCGATCGCACCCTATCGAGGTGAGAAGGGAAACCTGAAGTTCCCTCTCGACGAGCCCATTCCTTACTCTTTGATCAGTAGAATCGTGAAGGCCAGGCTCAAGGAGCAGCTCGAAGAATCAGAGTCAAAGCGGAGAAAGACGTAATATTCGGGCGGATCAGGCGTATACAAGAGAAGATGAGGAAGCGGTTGCCGCCTGTGGAAGCCGGCGACCGAGACGCCCGCCGTGCGAAGTTCGCGGCAGAGCCGCTCACGGTGGACCCGGGAGCCGGGCCAGAGCAGAGGATACCATGTCACCAATCTAATTCTGCTCCACGTCGTTGGAGCACAGAACGCGAACTTGGGCGGCGCAAATCGGTGGTCGTCGAGCCGTCCATGTTTCGGGCGCCGTCTGCGAACGTTGTTTAAGTGAATAGCCGTGATCAGAAGTGCGTAGCATCGACCACTCATGCCGGCCCCATCTTGAACGATGGAAACGCGGGTGTGCGCCGCGAAGCCGCGGTTTTCGACTCATCACCCCCGTCACCGTCCAGTGATTCGGGGATGACAGAAAAACCACGTCAATTTTAAATGAAGGGATATGCACGTGATGTTTTTATCGAGTTTGATCCTGCGAGTGGGATCCGCTTTCAGAGGCCGACGAATCGAGCCGAGTTGCCGTCGAATCGAGTTCAAGAGACGCCCCAGGGATTCACCCTGCCTGGAACGGCTCGAAGATCGTCAGTTGCTCAGCTACACCATCACCAACCTGGGCTCGCTCGGCGGCACGGCCAGCGTCCCTGTCGAAGTGAACAATCACGGCGAGGTTGTCGGGTTCTCTTATACCGCGAACAATGCGGCGGCACACGCGTTCCTCTACAGGCACGGCAAGATGACCGATCTGGGGGCGCTCGGCGTCGCGAATTCTGTCGCCACGGGCATCAGCGACAGAGGTGTCGTCGTCGGAATGTCCAACACCACACGTGGCAGCAAACAGTTCTATGCCTACCTTGAGCAGCACGGCAAGATCACGAATCTGGCGCCTTCATCCCGGCTGCCGCATCGGGTGGAAAGGTCTCGATCAACGCCAGAGGAGAAATCTCCGGACTTTCCGCGCACGGAAATGATGCGGTGATCTATCGCCGCGGGTGGAACCTCGACTTGGGGTCTCTCGCCGGCCTGGGTTCGATCGCGCGAGACCTCAACGACAGCGGAGAGGTGGTCGGCATCTCTCCGACCGCCTTGCATCCGCCGGCGGGTAGCTCGAGTCAGCCAACCGTTATCTCTCATGCCTTCGAATTCAGCCACGGAAAGATGAGCGACCTCGGGACGCTGGGTGGAACCGATTCGGAGGCCAACTCGATCAATGACCGCGGAACCGTGGTCGGGTCTTCGTTCACCGCAAGAAACGCGGCGACTCACGCCTTCGTCTTCAGCCGGGGCAGGATGACCGACCTGGGAACGCTGGGCGGTCGTGATTCCGTGGGCAAAGCGATCAATGACCAGGGTGTGGTGGTCGGTAACTCGCTCACCTCCGCCTCGACGCTGCATGGTTTCGTTGACGTGCGCGGTCGGATGGTCGACCTCAACGGATTGATCCCCGTGAACTCACACATCGTGATCACGAGTGCCGAGAGCATTAACGATCGTGGTCAGATTGTCGCGGTTGGCTACGACACGAGGACCCCACGCGTTGAGCTTGCCCTGCTCCTGAGCCCAACGCGGTCCGGCAGATGACGCGATGCGATAAGACAGCGACAGGCAGCGGAATCCGGCCGCCATGACATGCTGAGAAGAGCTTCTTGCCGGATTTGCTTTTTCTGAATCCTGGCTGTCTGCCTTCTCCTCTTGGCGTTCCCGGCCATTGCCCGGGAGCCGTCCGCATGGATCGGGCAGCGAGCGGTGACCAAAAACAGAATATGAAGAATTAGCGCGGTTTACATGCGTATTGCGTACACCCCGCCACCTCCTTCGTGGGGAGGGCGCAGTATGGCGAACCAGCCTGCTCTTTTGCAACAGGGTTCGGCCCTCAGCCTGCCACATCTGCCGGCACTCAGACATCGTAATAAAGCGAGAATTCGTACGGGTGGGGGCGGATGCGAAGGGCTTCGATCTCGTACGACTGCTTGAACCAGATCCAGGTGTCGATGACGTCAGGGGTGAACACGTCTCCCCGCAAGAGAAAGTCGTGGTCAGCGCGAAGGGCTTCGAGCGAGCCGTCGAGCGAGCGCGGGGTGGTGGGCACCCTGTCGAGGTCATCCGGCTGGAGATCGTAGATGTCCTTGTCCAGGGGCTCGCCGGGCCGGATCTTGTTCTGGATGCCGTCGAGAACCGCCATGAGCATGGCCGAGTAGAGCAGGTACGGGTTCGCGGCGCTGTCCGGGCAACGATACTCGATGGTCCGGCTCTTGTGGCTGGCACTGCTGACCGGGATGCGGATGATCGCCGCTCGGTTGCGCCGGCTGTAGGAAAGCTTGGTCGGCGCTTCGAAGCCCTCAACCAGGCGCTTGTAGCTGTTGGTTGTGGGGTTGGCGAATGCACAGAGCGCAGGGGCGTGCTTGATCAAGCCGCCGACGGCAAACAGGCCGAAATCGCTCAGACCGGCGTAGCCATGACCGGAGAGGAGTGGTTCGTCATCTTTCCAGAGTGTCAGGTGCGTGTGCATTCCCGAGCCGTTGTCGCCAAAAAGCGGCTTGGGCATGAATGTCGCCGTCTTGCCGGCGTTGCGGGCGACGTTGCGGATGATGTAACGGGCGGTCATGACCTGATCGGCGCTCACGACCAGGTCCTGATGGCCAAGGTCGATCTCGCACTGGCCGCCGGTGGCGACCTCATGGAAATGGGCCGACGTCGCGATGCCGCATTCCGCCATGCGCTGGGCCATCTCGGACCGAAGGTTAACGAGGCTGTCGGTGGGTGGGCAGGGAAAGTAACCTAGCCCAGATCCTGGCTTGTAACCGAGGTTGGGATGTTCGACACGGCCCCGGTTCCAGGCGCCTTCTCTGGAATCGACGTGGTAAAATGCCTCGAATTCCCTCTGGTCGTAACGAACGTCGTCAAAGACAAAGAACTCAAGCTCCGGCATCAGCAGGCAGCGATCGGCCAGCCCCGTGCTCCGCATGAAATTCACGGCCTTGCGTGCAATGTTGCGAGGGTCCCTGGTGTAGTCTTGATGGGTGATCGGGTCGTGAATATTGCAGATCATGGTCAATGTCGGCTGCGCCATGAACGGATCGATGAGCGCCGTCTCCGGCTGCGGGACGACCAGCAGATCCGCCTCGTTGATGGCCCTCCATCCCACCACGCTTGAGCCGTCGAACCCGATGCCTTCCTCGAACGTCTCCTCGGTCAGTGCGTCGGCAGGGATCGAGAAATGTTGCCAGACACCGGGAAAATCCATGAATCGAAGATCAACCGTAGTGACTTCACGTTGCCTGATCTGAGCCAGGACTTCTTTGGGTGTCACGCGGGAACACTCCTTGGGCTACATAGGCAAGAATGCGATGGCAAATGCCAAATCGCAGATGGCAGATGGCAGATGTCAAGCTAATGCTCAGGGCTTTGCAATTCTTTACTGGCAACTGCCAACTTTACGAGTTCTGAGACTTTGAGTCGAGCCGTAGACCATGCCGGACGCAATGGAACAAAGGCGGTTTGTGGTGCTCGAACATGAGTGGAACGGGGTCCACTGGGACTTCATGGTGGAAGACGATGGACGCCTTCGAACCTGGGCGATCGACGCGCCTTTGGTCGCGGGCGGGGAACTCCCTGCGCGGGCTTTACCGGACCATCGCCTGGATTACTTGACCTACGAAGGAGCGATCTCAGGTGGACGCGGTAGCGTCAGACGCGTTGACGGGGGAACCTTTCATGGACTGGAATGGGGCCCGCACCGGATTCGGGGGACCCTCGCCGGTGGTCAGCTCGTGGGCGAGGTTGTCCTGTACTGTGCGGATTCGGCCTCAGCCGGGTCGCCGTGGAAGTTCCGCCTGGGAAAGGTGGATTGAAGAACCTTACGCGACGGGAGACGAGGCAGCCGGTAGGCTCCCTTCGTGCGGTCGGACCGGCCCGCCAGGCGGATTTGCCCGCCGCGAATCTCAAGTTCTTCCAGTTCCACGTCCTCTCGGCTCAAGTTGGGCGTATATCTCATGACGACCACGGGGTATCCATCCCGACGCTTCCACCTGACATCGACACCGTGATGGCGTGCATGCTGAATAATCTGATCCAGGATGTTATCGGCCGGTACGGGAAGGATCCCGGCGCGTATCTTCTCCAGGGTCAGCTCGACGGTATTGCCTTCAGGCACGCGGGGGCGGGCGGACACCGTGATCACCGACTGAACGCCTCCTCTTTGGAGCTGAAACGCCAGGATGACCCGGTCGGTTTCAAAGAGGACGCGGGGATCGCGCACCTCAGGGGGAAGCTGGTCGGCGAAGTGCGTGACAAGGTCTTCCGCAAGCCATGCGTTCACTTCCTGGTCGGAGAAGACCGCCTCCCAGGTCGGCTCATTGCAGATATCATTGCGCAGTTGCAGGCTCTGGGCCACAAAATGCCTGGCCTGGGCCTCGTTCTGGGCGTGAGGCAGGCTGACGATGTCTCGATAATAGGCGGGCTGGTAGGTCAGAGAGAGCCATACACCCACCGAAATGGCGACAGTCGCCGCAACGGCCGTCGCTCCAACGAAGATTCCTGCCCGAACGAGCCGTTTGCTTGTCAGCTTGAGCATCTTGGAACCCATCGAGTCCGGAAGGAACAGAGTGATGGGAAACGACCCGCTCGTGGTGGAGAGGAATCGGGATGCCGATTGTGTAAACCGGACGTGGACGCGCGGTCGAACCAGCTTCGAAGCATACGGCGGCGGTGGAATGAGGTCAACCCGATCTTTTGGTATGGAACTGGCCACTTGCGGCCGGGTGCAGCCCGCGCAACCGGCCGGAGCGGCCGCGCCTCTGTTCTCGAGCGAAAAGGTTGAGCCGGCGCCATTGTCTCGCACGCGGTAGCGCGCATAGCATACATACAAGCGGGTTCTCCTTACAGGACTCATGGCCATGCCGTCACGTCTCGTTTCACTGGCGATCCTGATTTACTGGTGCATCGCGGCATTCTGCCTGCTCAACTGGGAGGTCTTGCCCGAACTCAGCCTGGGATACCCTCCCGACCTCCGCGCGATCGCCCAGGCTGGAGACTCCTCCAAGCCGGTGATCTGGGACATGCAAATCGTGGACGATCCTGGTTCGCCCGACGCCACGAGATCCGTAGGCGAGGCGATCACCTGGTCAAAACGGCTGCATGACGGCTGGTTTGAGCTCAGCAGCGAAGTCAGCGTTGACGCCGGGGAGGTGCTCAGGAATACGCCCCTTGGCAGTAAGGGCAATATTCGGGTCGAACTTTCGAGCATCTATCGCGTCGATCCGTCGGGTAATCTGCGCAGCTTCGATTTGAAAGTGAAGCAACTCGACTCTTCTGAAAGCTTATTCACCGTCAGAGGAAGATTGAAAAAGGACATCATGGAAGTGGTTTCCGATGGGCCAGTCCAGTTTTTGAATCAGAAATTCAGCTTCGCCTATGAGCCGAGAAGCGTCGTGCATGACGCGCTCGGCCCGCTTGACCGGCTGCCGGGCCTGCATCTCGGCCAGCACTGGGATACGCGAGTGGTCAATCCGTTTACCGGCAAGGTTGAGCGAGTGCGCGTGGAAGTGCAGCGGCGGACTTTGATTCACTGGAATGGCGAGCCGGTGAGCGCCTTCGAGGTGGTTCAGCACGCCGGCAGCATGACGGCTCGGACGTGGGTCCGTTCCGACGGAGTGATCCTCCGCCAGGAGGTACCGTTTCCGATCGTTCGCCTGGTGCTCGATCGCCGGCCCGATCAGGCGGTGCCGGTGGAATTGAAGGAGAGTGTGCATGATTGAGCTTGCCGGCGTCACGAAGATGTTCGGCGCCAAGCGCGCCGTCGATCGGCTGGACATGACGGTTCGCGCCGGCGAGCTTTACGCGTTTCTGGGCCCCAATGGTGCCGGCAAGACCACTACCATCAAGATGATCTGCGGCCTGCTGGCCCCGACCGCCGGCACCGTGCGGGTGGGAGGGCATGACGCCGCGTCGCGGGAAGCTCGTCAGCTTCTGGGCTATGTTCCCGACCAGCCGTATCTCTACGACAAGCTTACCGGCCGCGAGTTCCTCAAATTCGTGGTCGAGATGTACGCCATGAATCGCACTCGCGCGATGAATCGTATCGAAGAGCTGATCGAGACGTTCGAGATGTCCGCATTTATTGACGAACTGTGTGAGAACTATTCCCAGGGTATGAAACAGCGTGTTGTCTTCGCGTCGGCGCTGGTACACAACCCCAAGGTACTGGTGGTTGACGAGCCGCTGGTGGGGCTCGACCCCAGGAGTGCGCGGATCGTCAAGAACCTGTTCGTCTCGCAGGCCCGCGCGGGTGCCGCTGTCTTGATGTCGATCCACCTCCTGGCGATCGCCGAGGAGCTTGCCGACACCATTGGTATCGTCGACCATGGCCGGATGCTGACGGTGGGCACGCTGGCCCAGCTTCGTCAGCGCGCTCAGCATGATGGGCCCCTCGAAGACCTCTTCCTCAAGCTGACCGGTTACGATCTTCCCGTCCCGGCCTCCGCCGGGCCCACGTCTGTCGAATTCCCGGGACCGGTGCCATGAGTCTTAGCGATCCCGGAGCCGATCAGACTGCCCGAACTCGCTCACGATCGCACCGCGGCGGCGTTGCGGTGGCTGCGGTGGCGCCAGCTCTGCAACACCATCGGCACCGTGCTGCGCGGTTCCAGGCTGCGGATCTCGATGGTCTTGTTCTGTAGCGCGGTGTTCTGGGGCGGCCTTTTCGTCCTGTTCCTGGGCGGCTTTCAGTTCATTGGAATTTATGTCGATCTTTTCAATACATTAGTCGAATACTTCTTCAGCATGTTCTTCCTGTCGCTGCTGATCATGCTGTTCTTCTCGACCGGGATCATCGTCTACACCACGCT
The DNA here is from genome assembly GCA_963813575.1 of uncultured Planctomycetaceae bacterium. GTDB lineage: Bacteria > Planctomycetota > Planctomycetia > Isosphaerales > Isosphaeraceae > Aquisphaera. The sequence goes on along the minus strand of CAWFAF010000009.1, from coordinate 101,312 downwards.
TTTTCATTCCCGCGAGGCAGCGTTTCTCTTGACCACGCCCGCCTCCGCCGACCGTATCTTCGCGTACAAGTTCGCCGAGGCGATCGGCTTTTCAAGCTGGGGCTTCTTCCTGCTGGGAAGCCCGCTCATGGTCGCTTACGGTTTGACGGTCAAGGCGCCGGCGGTTTTCTATGCCATGTTCCTGGCGTACCTCGTCTCGTTCGTGGTGATTCCCGGAAGCGTGGGCGCCGTGGCGGCGATCCTGGTGGCCAACCTCTTTCCCCGGCGCCAGAAGACGGTGCTCACGCTCTCGGTTGCGGGCGTGCTCGGCGTGGCGGCGATTTTCGGCTTCCGGCTCTGGCACATGTCGGGTGAGACGCTTGACGGCGACTGGCTGGGCAGTGCTCTGAACCGGCTGGCGTTCTGCCAGCATCCCCTGTGGCCGAGCCGATGGATGTCGGCGGGTCTGCTCGCCTCGGCCAAAGGGGAATGGCGGCAGGCGGGTTACCACCTGATGGTTCTCTCGGCACACGCGGGCCTGGCCTACCTGACGGCGGCCGTCGCCGCGCGTGACCTTTATCGCCGCGGCTACAGCCGTGTCCAGGGAGGCAGATCGTCGCGGCGCCGTACCGGTCTGTCATTCCTTGACCCCCTGTTTCATCGCGCCTTCTTCTTCCTTCCCCACCCCATCCGGCTGCTGATTCTCAAGGACCTGCGGACCTTTCTGCGCGACCCGGCCCAGTGGTCTCAGTTCCTGATCTTCTTCGGACTGCTGACGTTTTACTTCCTGAACATCCCCCGCCTGGGATATGGCGTGCAGACGCCCTACTGGCGCAACCTTGTAAGCTTCCTCAACCTGTCGGTAACGGCCCTCATCCTTTCGACCTTCACCAGCCGTTTCATCTTTCCACTGCTGTCTCTGGAAGGCCGAAATTTCTGGGTGCTGGGGCTCTTGCCCCTGCGTCGAGAGCAGATCCTCTGGGGCAAGTTCGCCTTCTCGGCCGGAATCTCGCTGGTCGCTACCGAGATCCTTGTGGTGCTCAGCGACCTGATGCTCAAGATGAGCGGGGTGATGATCTTGCTGCACGTGGGGATGATCGCCGTGCTCTGCCTGGGCCTCTCCGGCATCAGCGTCGGCCTGGGAGCAAGGCTCCCCAACCTGCGAGAAACCAACCCATCCAAGATCGCCGCCGGCTTCGGCGGCACGCTCAACTTACTGGTCAGCCTGGTATTCATCTTCGCGATCGTCACGGCGCTCGCACTTCCCTGCCATCTCTACTTCGCGGGCCAGGAGCACCCCGAGTCGTCTGGTCTCATCCTGTCGCACGCCGGCTTCCGCTTCTGGCTCTCTGCCGCGATCATCGTCAGCCTGATCGTTGGCGCCGTCGGCACGATCGTGCCCCTTCGCATCGGCATCAAGGCGTTTCAGAGGATGGAGTTTTGAAAATGGCGAGCGTCGGACACGAACGGGCAACTCTCGAAGATCTCTATCGCACTGCAGGTAAGGCGGAGTTGATCCGAGGAAGGATCGTCGAGTACATGGCTTCGGGACGGAAGCCGAATCGAGTGGCTGGAAATATCTACATGAGTCTCCGTGCTCAGGAGCTTCGACTTGGCGGGGAAGGATTCACCGACAGCATGGGCTTTGCCGTGCCGGAGCTTCCCTCCGGTCGAGAGTCGTTCTCCCCTGATGCCTCTTATTATTTTGGTCCATTTCCCGACAATCCGATGCGGTTCATCGAAGGGGCGCCGACCTTCGCCGCGGAGGTTCGAAGTGAAAATGATTACGGCCCCGCCGCGGAAGTTGACATGGCCGCCAAGCGAGCCGATTATTTCCTCGCCGGAACTCTAGTTGTCTGGGACGTCGATCCTGAATTGGAGGTGATCCTCGTCTACCGTGCCTCGGACCCGACCAATCCCATGACTTATCGTCAGGGCGATGTCGCCGAAGCGGAACCCGCGGTCCCCGGCTGGCGGGTGGCCGTGGCCGAGATTTTCGTGTGAACAAGGCGAATGTCGGGTCGTGCAACGCAAAAAAGGCGGAGACCGGCGCGGGCCGGTCTCCGCCTCGTCTCGTTTTCACCAAAGGGCTTTCGACTCATTGCCCGGGCGGCAGCGAGAAGAACTCGAGCTGGCTGGTGACATCATCAACCGCCGCCAGCGTTGTCACGCCGTTCCTGGAGCCGATCGCCAGGCCGAAGGCACCGCCGTTGGTGGGATCAACCGAGAGCTCGGTGACGAACCGCCCGGTCTTGGTGAACTCCACCAGCTCGCTGGGCTGGTTGGCATCCACATTCACGCCGTCGCCACTGGCGGTGATCAAGTCTCCATTGGGCGCCAGGGCCAGACCGATCGGCCCGTGCAGGTGCACGTTGTCTTGATACACCAGACGGCCCGGTCCCATGTCCTTGGTGGTCTTCGTCGCCTTGGAGATTGCGAAGACCGAATCATCGACCATCGAGGTCACATAGAGCGTGTCATGCTGGGCGTCGTAGGCCAGACCGCCGGGGCCCAGCACGAGCGCGGCCGGGTCGGTGCGATGAGCGTAACCCGAAGCGATCTGCACCATCCGCTGCACCGTCACCCCGGTGCCCGAGACTTTCAGGTCGATGCGCGTCACCGTGCCGCTCAAAACGTTGGAGACAAAGAGGCTGGCCGTCGCTCCATGATCGACCACCGCAAGGCCCCAGGGGCCATCGAGCAGCTTGGGGTCGGTGAGGTTCATCGACCTCGTTGCCGTTCTTGTCCAGGATCAAGAGCGACCCCTGTTGCACGGTGGCGGAGGTTCCATCGGCGGTGGGCACGTTGCCCACGATGACGAACCCGCGCTGCAAGATCCCCAGAGCGTCGGTGAGGCCTAGGCCACTTGGGCCCTGGAAGAATGTTGATGTCTGCCCGCCGGGCGTCACCCGCAAGATGGTCGTTCCCGTCCCCTGGAGGTTCTGGCTGTTGTTGAAGTTCGAGACCAGGATGTCTCCGGGATTGAGCGTTCCGCCTGGAGCGAAGTTGGCCGGCACGTAAGCCACCCCGTAGGGGTTCACGTCGCCGTTGCTCGGCACGGTTGACGCCATGGTCTGAGGTATCCGGGGCAGATGATTGAGGAACGAGTTGTCGATCGAGTAGAACTTGAGCTGGCTGGTGACGTCATCCACCGCGGCCAGCGTTGTCACGCCGTTCCTGGAGCCGATCGCCAGGCCGAAGGCACCGCCGTTGGTGGGATCAACCGAAGCTCGGTGACGAACCGCCCGGTCTTGGTGAACTCCACCAGCTCGCTGGGCTGGTTGGCATCCACATTCACGCCGTCGCCACTGGCGGTGATCAAGTCTCCATTGGGCGCCAGTGCCAGACCGATCGGCCCGTGCAGGTGCACGTTGTCTTGATACACCAGACGGCCCGGTCCCATGTCCTTGGTGGTCTTCGTCGCCTTGGAGATTGCGAAGACCGAATCATCGACCATCGAGGTCACATAGAGCGTGTCATGCTGGGCGTCGTAGGCCAGACCGCCGGGACCCAGCACGAGCGCGGCCGGGTCTGTGCGATGAGCGTAACCCGAAGCGATCTGCACCATCCGCTGCACCGTCACCCCGGTGCCCGAGACTTTCAGGTCGATGCGCGTCACCGTCCCGCTGAGCACGTTCGACACGAACACGTTGGCGGTCGCTCCATGGTCCACGACCGTCAGGTCCCAGGGACCGTTCAAAAGTTTGGGATCGGCCAGGGTCGTCACCTCGTTGCCATTCTTGTCCAGGACGAGCAGCGAGCCCTGCTGCACGGTGGCTGACGTTCCATCGGCAGTGGGCACGTTACCCACGATCACGAATCCGCGCTGCAAGATCCCCAGGCCGGTATCCAGACCCAGCCCGGCGGGACCCTGGAAGAAGGTCGAGGTCTGCCCGCCCGGTGTGATCTTGAGGATCGTGGTTCCAGTGCCCTGAAGGTTCTGGCTGTTGTTGAAATTGGCAACCAGGACGTCGCCCGGGTTGAGCAGCCCGCCAGGAGCGAAGTTGGAAGGGACGTACGCCACGCCATAGGGGTTCACATCGCCGTTGCTCGGCACGGTCGATACCGTGTTTTGAGGAGCGACCGGCAACTGGCTCAGGAACGAGGGATTCTGGTGCCCCATTGGCTTCTGGTTCTTGTTGGAGGTGATATGAACGCTGAAGACCTCGGCCGCGCGGCTGCCGAGATGGGCGGGAAGGCTCATCCCGCTGAGCATCTGGCGCCCCTCGAGATCCTCGAAAAGCGGTCGGGCCGTCCGGCGGATTCGTCGCGATTTCATGGGGATGTTCCTTGGTCTGAGTGTCAGTTGAAAGCACGGAGTGAACGCACCGCGAACCAGGCTGCCGAGACAAGGTTCCCGTCTCGAAGCCAGAGAGTGCGCCGATGTCGGTCTCAGAGGCAAGCGAGGGTCAGCTCCACGGCGACTTGCTCGTGAAATGCCTCCGTCTACTCAGGACATCGCCAGACGGAGAGATTTGAGACATGGGGTAGGAAAAAATGTGAAGGCAACTCGTCTACCGCCAATGCGTGTTCAATCTGACCTCGAGCCACTTCTCCACGTCGTCAACGAATTGGCTCTGCACCGTGTAATAGCGATCTTCGCAGGCGAAAATCAGTTGCATGGCTTCGTCATTGTCGTCGGCAGCACCATCTTCTGCGTCGACGGCCTCCTCTTGCCATTCTTGGTCTGCCTCCAGGTTCTCGACATGCAGAGACACTTCTTCCAGCAGTGCGGCGACTTCTCGCGACGCGTCGGTGCCGACCTCCCTGGCGGCCCCGATCGCATCCTCGATCCACCGCCCATAGCCGTTCGCGATCCACTGGAACAAACCGCCGTTGAGGATCTGCCCATTCAAGACTCTCAGCAGAGCAGCCTTGCGCGAGAGGGGATCAGCCTCGACCCAGGCGGGGTCGCCGAAATCGAACCGCCAGCGCCGACGCGACCTGTTGACGACCATGTCCCACAGCGATCTCTCCGGCCCGCCAAGTTCCTCGGCGGTGTGTTCGTCCTCAACGGCCGCGGCGACTTGATCGAGCCGGCGGTAGCAGAGCGCCCGAGCGATATACGATCTCGGTGCTTCAGGATCGATCCTTATGGCCTCCGTAAAGGCCGCGATCGCCTCTTCGTATCTGGCTTTCTTGTAGTGCTCAAAGCCGAGCTGATGCGCGGCCGACCATTCCGGCGAAATCATCGCGGTGCTCCTGTGTCCGGCCCGGCGTCAGATCAGATCATAGCATGCGACAGAGGAAGCTTGAGAGGTGATGCCCGCGCCGTTACGTTGGACGAGCGAGCGCGGCGCGTTGAAAACGCGGGTTCCACAACGGAGTTTGCATGAGAGTCATCTCTTTGAATGTCGGGCTTCCCCGTGAGGTCGAATGGCGCGGGCAGACTGTCCGCACCTCCATCTTCAAGACGCCGGTCGATCACCCTTTACATGTGACCACGCTGAACTTTGCCGGCGACGAGCAAAGTGACCTATCGGTGCATGGAGGTATCGACAAAGCAGTGTACGTCTATCCGTCGGAGCACTATGAGTACTGGCGACGAGAGTTTCCCCAGATGGAGCTGCCCTGGGCGATGTTCGGCGAGAACCTGACCATCCTAGGCTTGCTTGAACGAAACGTCCGCATCGGCGACCGTCTCCGAGTCGGATCGGCGGAATTTGTCGTCACTCAACCGCGGATGCCCTGCTTCAAGCTGGGCATCCGATTCGGCCGGCCCGACATCCTTAGACGATTCCTGCAAAGTGGTCGCACTGGCTTCTACCTCGCCGTAACCCGTGAAGGCCAGGTGGGAGCGGCGGATCCCATCGAGTTCCTCCAGCAAGCGGAGAAGAGCTTGACCGTCGCTGACGTCGTCAATCTCTACACGGTTGACGCGGAGAATCAGGAGTTGCTGCGCCGCGCGACCGAAACCACTGGACTCCCGGAGAACTGGAGAGAGTATTTCCGAAAGCGACTCTGGGAGCCCGACGCTTGATCCCGTTTCTCGATTCAGTTCCAGTACGGGCTACGGCAAGGATCTTGACGAGCGGCCGCGGTGGAGAAGACGGAGGGTGACGCGTGCGACCGAAGGCTTCGGCTGTTTTACCATCTGTTTGAGTGAAGTCGAGCTCCGGCTGAAACCGGCGTCGCCCTCGTAGACCACACGAATGGTGTGAGTGCGCGCCGATAGCGTACTTGTCGTGAGCGACGCCTTTCCGCCGATGAGCGGCTCTGGCCCTATAGGCGCCGGGCCGTCCCAGAAGAAAACAGAGCCGGTTGGAATCGCGTGACCTTTCCCGGAGACTTTGACGGTGACATTGAACTTGACGGGCTGTCCGACGAGGGAAGTTCTACGGGAGGATGTCGCACTCGTTTTTGTCGTGGCCCCGTTCACAGTCACGTCACGAACATTCGATGTGCTGACGTTGAAGATTCGATCACCACCATAGATCGCCTGGATCGCGTCTGAGCCGAAGTGCAGGCGGGAGGTTCTGAGATTGGCTTTGCCCTTCGACAAATTGACGGTGCCGATAAGCACCGAATCGTCCAGGAAATCGACTTGCCCTGTAGGAGTTCCGCCACCCGGCGAGATGCTCTTAACCGTTGCCGAAAGTTTGACCGTCTGCCCGAGCTTCGAGATGCCAGGATTCACTTTCAATAAGGTGCTCGTGCCCTGCCTGGGTAGTGGCGGCGCTTGAAGGACGTTGATGGTCACCGTGGCCGTGGTGCTGGTGTAATCGGTCACGTCGTTCGGCGTAAAGCTCACACGTAGCGGCTGATCGTTGCCCGGCGCGAGGACATTTCCTGCGGGCGGCGAGTACGTCAAAGTGCCGGGCACATTTACTGGATTCCCACTCACGATTGAAGTGGCCCGGGCGTCAAGCTGGGTAGGGCCAAGCTGCGTGCCGGAATCGATATCAGCGGGATTGGCCCAGGTGATGGTCGGGGTTGCCCGCAGGACGTTGATGCTCACGCTCGCGGTGACGGCCGAGTAGCTCTTCGTGTCGGCTGGCTCGAAGGTGACCGACAGGGTCTGCCCAGCGCCCGCGTGCAAGATGGTGTCGCTGGATGGCGAATAAACGAAGGTACCTGGCACGCTGTCCGTGGCGTCGAGTTGTGTGGCGCTCAGCGGCGTGCCGTAGACGATGTCCGCGGGTCTGGGCCAGGTGGGCATTGGCGCGGGAGGTAGCGGCGGGGGAGAAGAAATGTCGAGATGGACGATCCAGCCTTCGTGCTGGCCTTGAGGATCAGTACCGTTGCCGACGATCGTTTTTCCATCGGGCGTTACGGCAGTGGCCTCGGTCAGTGTCCACCCGGCAAGTTCTGAGCCTAAACCATCGGCAGTCAATGCTTGTTGGAGATCCTGGACGCCTTTGGCCTGATTCCAGATGAATGCTTTGCTATTTTGGTTAAAGATCCCTGGACCTCCCATTGTCATGTAACCAACGATCGTGGATCCGTAATTCGAGACCCCGAGTGCTGAGCCGTTTATAAAACCCGACGGCAAGGGCAGGGTCGTCACCACTCCATTGGTCCATTCGAACGGCTGCGTGTCCACGGCACCGTCGTTGAGGAAACCAGTCGAGCCAGCCACGACGGAGCCGTCCGGTGACACCGCCGCAGCGCTGCTGCTCAGATAGGTGCTGCCAGGCCATCGGACCATTCCGCCATCGACCCATTGAAATGGCGTTGATGTCGCGGCGCCGCCCTCGATATTTCCGGCAACAACGGCGCCGTTGAATGACATGATGGTCCCGAGGATGTTTAGAAGCAGGCTAGACGGGGGGAAGACCTGAAGGGTCGTGCGAGTCAGCGTAAATGATGATCCGAAGAACACATATTGAGACGACGTTGTTACGTCACCGGCGATGATCGTACCGTCTGTCAACACCGAATTGGCGGCGCTGGAATACGACGACGCCAGTTGAGGGATCGGAGCCGCAACGCCATTGGCCCACTCAAACGCCTGCTCGAGGCCGCCGCCGGCGCCGCCTGAGCCACTGGACATGCCGCCGACGATGATGGAACCATTTCCAGAGACGGCCTTTGCGACGCCTGGAATGACGTTACCCGAGGAATCATGCAGGAAGACCACGCCGTTGCTGTGGGTCCAGAAAAAGGGACCCCCATAAGCCTGGTTGACAACGTTTCCCACGACCACGGAACCATTCGCCGACACAGCGCTCGCGCTGCTGCCGGCGCCCAATCCTTGAAAGGATGCCATCAGCACTCGTGATTCCAGACGCACCATGTCCAGGTGTAGTGCGCGGCTTCGCGGCGGCCGGGCGGCGCGGCCGCATGAGCCCGCGAACGACTTCAGAATTCGAAGCGTTCTTAACATGGCGATTCTCCGAGCTTCTCGACTTCCCCAGCGAACGCTCTGCGCCCATGTCCATTGTGCGGGCATCGCACAAGAGGCTAGAATAAGCTTTCGAACAAAAAGTGCCCAGAGGTTCAGATCAATGATCCTCTCTCCCTTATCATTACGAAACGCGTTAACACGGTTTCCGAAAATCCCGGCACCGAGACTCTAGCTGCGTCGTTTGCGAAGTCCTCGACTCGGGGGCGTGAAGATGAAGCAGAAGGATGGGCGCACAACCAACCCGCTGCTGTTGAAGCGGGTCGGCGACTGGGCGGATCAATCTGCCTGGTGGGAGTTCTTCAGCGGGTATGATGCCCTGATTCGCCTGTGGTGCCGGGGTTATGGCCTGGACGTCGACTCCCACGAAGAGCTTTGCCAGCAGATCTGGATCGAACTGGCGGAGCGAATGCGCACGTACCAGTACGACGCGGGTAAGACGTTTCGGGGATGGCTCCGGCAATTCTGCCACTCGCGGCAGATTGACCTGCTCCGCAAACGAGCACAAGATCCCGTTTGCTATCTCGCCGAACAGCCGGCCGAGGATCGCTTGCTGGCCGTCGATCGGCTCGGCGGCGAGGAGCATGAGGAATCCGGGACGCAACGCTCGCTCCTGCTGTGCCAGGCCGAGCAGGTGCAGCACGCGGTGAGACAACGGGTTGAACCGCAGACCTGGCAAGTCTTCTGGCGGATCGCCGTCGACGGCGGCTCGTTCCGCGACACGGCGGACGAGATGGGATTGTCGTACGCGGCCGTGTTCGCGGCGCACAAGCGGGTGGCACGGATGCTTCGCGCCGAAGGCAAGCGCCATCTCGCATCGCGGTATTCCGGAGTTCCCGAAGCTATTAGCCCCAACATATCTTGACGCAAGGGGATCTTCCCCATGTCCACTTGCCCTTCCAACGAGACTCTCGCCCGGCTCGGTCACGACTCGCCGGACGGCACGGAATGGAACGCAGTCGCGGAGCATGTCCAGGAGTGTGAGAAGTGCGTGGGGTTGCTGGAGAAGCTTCTTTTGGACGGCACGGCGACAGCGACGACATCCGAGTCGGCGTCGCTGCCGGCCGAAGAGAAACTGCCGGACATTGCCGGATTTGAAATCGAGGGCGAGCTCGGGCGCGGCGGCATGGGCGTGGTTTACCGGGCGAGAGAGACCAAGCTCGCACGCACCGTGGCCCTGAAAATCGTCCCGAGCGGCCCGATGACCGGCTCTCGCGAGCGCAAGCGCTGGCTCTCTGAAGCACGATGCCTCACCAAGGTTTCCCACCCGAACATCGTCCAGATTCACGACGCCGACGAGGCCGACGGCTGGCTGTACCTGGTCCTGGAATTCGTGCCGGGAGGCAGCCTGAAGGATCGGCTTTCGGGACCGTTGCCGCCACGAGCCGCCGCCGAGCTCGATGAGTCTCGGTCGCCGCGGCGATGACCGAGGTCCACGCGGCCGGTCTGCTTCACCTCGATCTGAAACCCTCGAACATCCTCCTCGACTCGGCACCGAGCACAGCATGGAAAGACGCGTCTCCCAAGGTCGCCGATTTCGGAATCGCCCGGTCGCTGGCCGACCTGGACACGTCATCAACGAGTTTGGCCGGGCCGTGGGGCACACCGTCCTACATGGCACCCGAGCAGATCGCGGCCGACCGCTCGGTCCTGGGCCCGGCCACCGATGTCTATGCCCTGGGCGCCATCCTGTATGAGCTGTTGACCGGCCGGCCTCCGTTCCTGGCCGCCTCGCCCATCGAGACGTTCGATCAAATCCGCATGCCGACTCCCGCGTCGCCACGCAGCCTTAACCCAAGTGTCGCACGCGACCTGGACACGATCTGCTCGCGTGCCTGGAAAGAATCCCGCAGGCGGTATCCCTCGGCCGAAGGCCTTGGCCGACGACCTGAACCGCTTCCTGGAGGTCGTCCGATCAAGGCACGGCCCGTCACTCGGATCGAGCACGCCTGGCGCTGGTGCCTCCGTCAGCCTGTGATCGCGGCCCTGGCCCTTGCCTTGTCCCTGACCGTGATCGGAAGTTTTCTCGGCTTATCGGCCCTGCTGGTGCGTTCGGAGACACTGCGATCCCGTGCCGAGGCGAACTATCTTGTGGCATCACGATCCCTGGATGAGATACTAAGGATATTATTTGGTTCACGTAATGAGCTTCAGATCATAAGTTCAGGGCACGAAGCCAAGAGAACCCTTGAAGTCGCTCGCTCCGGTGAAATCGAGCTCTTGAAACAGTCCCCTGCCGACGTCGGCGGTCTGAAACGGCTCGCCGTGATCGACCGTTATCTCGCGAGCTTTCACTTGCACGATCAGAACTCGGGGGAGGCAAGGTCGCTCATCGAGGAGTCTATCGGGTCTTGCGAGGCATACCTCGCTCAGAGGCCCGGTGACGCGGAGTTCCAATGGAAGCGATTCGAATCAGCCGCCTGGATAACAGCCTCACTTTCAGACGGCGAGAGCGATCCGCTTTATGGCGAGTGGAACACGCGGGCGCTCGCGATGCTCAATCAATTAAAACCGTTCAATACAGCCTATGTTTATGGAATGTCTGGGCTCAGCCGTTGCCATCGATACCATGCGGATTCTCTGATGCGAACGACTGGCGACACGCATCTCGCGAGAAGCGACCGCGCACGGAAGGAACTGGAAGAAGATCTTGCGCTCTTCAAGTCCGCCCCGGGTGCGGAATCCATTTATCCGGAAATCGTGTTGAACGAGGCATTGACTCTGGCGGCGCTGGGCCGATGGTCCGGAGAATTCCGACCGGTTCGACAGCCGATCCAACCGCAGCCGGCGTACATCGGAATGCCCGATCTGGAGCGCAACCTCGCCGAACTGACAGCGCGGCGGATCGGCTGGCTGCCGTCGATGATCAGGTCACCCTGGCTAATACCGGAGGATCTTTCAGACGGAGCATGGCTCGATCGCGTGATCTCCTCGATCAATACCGATGCGGCGGCGTTCCATCTCGATCACACCCGGATCCCCGCGATCGCCTGGCAGTTATGGTGCCTTGCCGCGAACGAGTCAACATGGCGAAGAAGTGTCGACAGAATCGGCGACGCACGCCGCCTCGCCGATCGGCTGGTCGCGCTGGCCGAACGGCTCACGGAGTCGTTCCCCGATCGGGCTGCCTCCTACATGCTTCTGAGCGAGGCCTGTGTCCAAGAAGCGAAAAACGCTTATCGCACACCGGGTGTACGCGCCCACGTGTGGGAGCGACGGGCCTTCGAAGCAGCGACCCACGCGTCGATGCTTGAGCCCGACAACGAGGAGGCACGCAGCCTTATCAAGGACCGCCAGGCCCGATTGAAGAGGCACGCTTCAAACACCTGAGATTGCCGCCAGACTTCAATCACCAGCGCAAGTTACGGGAGGATGGCTCAAATTGGAGTGATTGGCGGAGGGAGTTCCCCGCTTCGTTCGGGATACACGTGGTATGATGACCGTCCCCGCGCGCATGATCGCGGTCCGTGTCGGAACTGCTCCAACTACGCGTTCGTCGGAAAGGGTTGGTGGGTCGCGATGAAGTCCACAGCCAGAGGGATCCTCGTCTGTCTCGCATTCTCTGCGCCGCTTTCGAGTGCTCAGACATCCCCACCATCCACTCCGCCCGCCACGCCCCAGGCGGACGATTCCCGTGCCGCCGCCATCGACGACTTTGTTCGGGGCGCGATGCAGAGGCGGCACATCCCCGGCCTTTCTCTCGCCATTATCCAGGACGGCAAGATCATCAAGGCGAAAGGCTATGGCGTGGCGGAGCAGGGCGGGGAACGGCCGGTGACGGCTTCCACGCTCTTCCAGGCAGGTTCGATCAGCAAGTCCGTGGCCGCCGTGGGTGCGCTGCGGCTGGTGGAAGCAGGGCAAGCTCGCGCTCGATGAAGACGTGAACGGCAGGCTCACCACGTGGAAAGTTCCCGAAAACGCGTTCACCAGGGAGAAGAAGGTCACTCTGCGCGGCATCCTGAGCCACACGGCGGGGCTGACGGTTCACGGCTTTCCCGGCTATGCCGTCGACGGGCCGGTCCCAACGCTCGTGCAGATTCTGAACGGCGAGAAACCGACCAACACAGCTCCCGATCCGGGTGGATATTCTGCCCGGCAGCAAGTGGCGCTATTCGGGAGGTGGCTACACGGTCATGCAGCAAGATAATCATCGACGTGACCGGTAAGCCCTTTCCACGGCTCATGCAAGAAGCTGTGCTCGCTCCGCTGGGAATGAATGAGAGCACTTATGAGCAACCCCTGCCGTCCGAGAAGGCAAAGCTCACGGCGACCGGGCACCTCCGTGACAGGAGCCCGGTCAAGGGCCGGTGGCACATCTACCCGGAGATGGCGGCGGCGGGCCTGTGGACAACAGCCTCCGACCTGGCGCGCTTCGCAATCGGTGTTCAGGAGGCCCTGGCGGGCAAGTCCGACAAGACGTTGTCCAGGCAGATGACCCGGCAGATGCTCACCAACCAGAAGGACAACGATGGCCTGGGTGTGTTTCTCGAAGGCAGCGGCCGCACACTGCGGTTCAAACACAACGGGCGCGACGAAGGCTTCGACGCCCTGCTGGTCGCCTACGCCGAGACGGGCCAAGGTGCAGTGATCATGATCAACGCCAACGACAACTCCGGCGCGATGTCGCATCTTCTGGCAGCCATCGCCAGGGAGTATCACTGGCCTGACTATCCGACGTTCACTTCTCCGAAACGCCAGGTGACCCAGGTCGCCGAGAACCAGCTCATTGCCTATACGGGGCGCTATGAGATCGCGAACAATCAGATGGTGACCTTTGGTGCCGAGCGAGGTCATCTGCTGACTCTTGCCGATGGTTTCCCGGACGAGGAATTCCTGCCGGAAGCCGATGACCGCTTTTTCTCGACGCAGCAGGACGTACAGATCACGTTTCTCAAGGGCCAAGACGGCGAGGTCACCGGGCTTCTCTGGAAGGAGGGTGCTTGGGAGCGGAAAGCGCCTCGCATCGGACCCTTGTTCCGCTCCCTGCAACCACATACTGACCCCGACCCATCAAGGACGGAAAAAGTGCTCTCCGCGCTCAAAGCCCTTGGGCGGGGAGAAAAGGCGGTTGCCGATTCGCCGGTGCTCAGTCCCGGTGTACGCGCCGACTTCGGTCAGGGCGGCACCATGGACGACCTGGCTGGCATACGGTCCGTCATCTTCCTCATGGAGCATGACGTGACCGGGCTCAAGATCGAGCGGCACAAAGGTGCGGTGAGCCGCATCCTCCACTACCGGTTGGTGACCGACAAAGCCGATCGCGGACTCCTGATCCATTTGACCGCGGATGGTCTGATTACCGACTTCGACGTCGTCGAGGATTGAATGACACTTCACGATCAGGGTCGGCGGTGGTCTAATCCGAACGGTGACTGTTGCGTTCTCCCGTGTCTTTCCGGGATGAAGTGGCCTCCAATCTCGTCATGAAATTCGTGATATACTTCGCGATTTCCACGGGCTTCTCCTCGGCTGCGAAATGCCCCGCGTCAAGCAAATGAAGTTCGGCATGAGGGACGTCTCGCAGGTAGGCCATGGCTCCCGCGGCAATGAACGCCGGGTCATTCTTGCCCCATACGATCAAGGTTGGCGGCTGCTCTTCACGCAGAAGTTTCTGCCATTTCGGGTAGGCGAGCAGGTTGTTGTAATAATCTTGAAATAGCCGTACCTGGATCGTCCGATCCTTCAGCGTCTGCAAGAACGCCGTGTCGTGCGTCCAGCTATCCGGGCTCATGATCTCTTCCTTGCCCTTCACGTCGCGCAGGTATTGCCTGTGCTCGATCGATTCTCGGCTCACGAATTCGAAAAGTCGATTCAACTCTGCCTCCGACCGATCCTCGTGCGCTCGCCTGAAGAACGTTCTTCTCTGCTCGGTCAGGCCGTCCATGTACGCGTTCGCATTCTGGATAACAAGTGCTCTGACTCGTTTCGGTTGCCGCGTCATCACGCGATATCCGACCGGTGCGCCGAAGTCTTGCATGTAGATCACGTAGCCCTTGATACCGAGGGCATCGAGTAGACCTGCCATATGATCGGCCAAGAGGTCGAACGTATAGGCTGTCGCGTCCGGATCGGGACGGTCGCTGTAACCGGAGCCCAGATTATCCGGTGCGATCACGTGGAATCGGCCGGAGAGCAGGGGGATCAACTCGCGATAAGTATGAGAGGACGAAGGATACCCGTGCATCAGTACGATCGTCGGGTTTTCCGCAGCGCCGGCTTCGCGGTAGAAGATGCGATGTCCTTTCACGACTTGATATCGATAGTACGTCTTGGCCGGCCATGCCGCCTCCTGTGCCGAAGCGTAGTTCCCACTGACCCACACGCTCATCAGGCCAAGGGCTAGATTCATAAAAAGCGGCATCGCCCAATTCCTTGGAAACCGCATGGCTGATATTCCCCTGTCTACTCAAGGGTTTCTTTGTCCACACCATTATTTTCTGCTCGCGCGGAACTCGAGACTGACTTGAGGATAACGCTCATATCACCGGCAAGATAGCCGTGGTCCAGCCGGGCTTGCGAACGTGGTCGTTCTGCCTATAATTTCAAAAGAAACTGAACGGCCGGCACAGATGCCGGTCTGAGCTGGGCAGATTCGGGGAGTCGGGCTTTCCGATTTTTGCATTTGGCTGGTTCGGGAGGTTGGGCGGATGCCGGGTCCAATTCGCGTGGGGGCGGTAAGCTATCTGAATGCAAAGCCTTTATGTTATCGCCTTTGCGATCTTGACCCCAAAATCAGGCTGAGCTTGGAGGTGCCCAGCCTCCTTGCGGAACAGCTCGCTGCCGGCGAGCTTGACGTGGCGCTCATTCCGTCGGTCGAGTACCTGCGAGGGGTCAATCGCGGCTATGAGATCATTGATGGATTCGCGATCGCCGCCAGGGGACCGGTGCGGAGCGTCAAGCTTTTCAGCAGGGTTCCGATCGGCCGGATCGAGCGACTGGCGCTGGACGAAGGGTCGCGGACGAGCCAGGTGCTGGCGCGGGTCTGGCTCGATGCGAGGCATGGCGTGCGGCCGGCCCGGATCGAATCACTGCCATTGGGTGTCCCCGTGCTGGAGAGCACGGCCGATGCCGTGCTCGTCATCGGCGACCGGGCGATGGCGGTTCCGGACGGACCATTTCACGAGGTGGTTGACCTGGCTGAGGCCTGGCAGGCGCTCACCGGGCTGCCGTTCGTGTTCGCCCTCTGGGTGGCGCGGGCGGGAGTCGATCTTGGCGATCTGCCCGATACGCTGGCGCGAGCCGGGCGCTGGGGCTGGCCCACGCGGATGACCTGGCGCGCACTCACGGTCCGCGGCTAGGACTCGACTTCACCACGTGTTACGATTACTTGACGCGAATCTTGTCTTATCGAGCTCGGTGCTCTGGAACTGGCCGGTTTGCGGCGGTTCGCCCACATGGCCGCCGGCCTGGGACTGGCACCGGAAGGAGCAGACCTTGTCTTCCACCGTCGCCGCGATCTTGCAGCGCGCCGTTGAGGGCAGCCGCCTGACCCTGGACGATGGCGTGATTTTGTTCCACCAGGCAGGCCTGCTGGAACTCGGCCAGGCGGCGCAGGCGGTCTGCCAGCGGTTGCACCCGGAGCCGTTTCGCACCTTCAACATTGACCGCAACATCAATTACACCAACGTCTGCACGGCGGTTTGCGACTTCTGCGCGTTCTACCGAAAGGTTGACGACACGGAAGCCTATGTGCTCGATCGAGACGTGCTGCTCGAGAAAATTCGAGAGACCGTCGAGCTAGGCGGCGACCAGATCTTGCTTCAGGGAGGGCTGCATCCCCACCTTAAACTCGAGTGGTATGAGGACCTGCTGCGCGACATCAAGGCACAGTTCCCGGAGCTCAATGTTCACGGCTTCAGTGCGCCGGAGATTTACCACTTCACCAAGATCTCGAAGCTCCCGCTCGAGACGGTTCTGCGGCGACTGAGGGACGCCGGGTTGGGAAGCCTGCCCGGCGGCGGCGCCGAGATCCTGGTGGATCGTGTG
Organism: uncultured Planctomycetaceae bacterium; assembly: GCA_963813575.1. GTDB lineage: Bacteria > Planctomycetota > Planctomycetia > Isosphaerales > Isosphaeraceae > Aquisphaera. Next base: position 85,003 of record CAWFAF010000009.1, on the reverse strand, counting down.
CGTAAAGATATCACGCGCGGCAAGGTGTTGACGGAGAACTGGTTACAAGTTCACCGAGTCTGGCACGAGCTGGGTGGCCGATCGACGGCCACGATGATGTTCGGGCATGTGGAGACGCTGGAAGAGCGAGTGATCCATTTCGAGCGTATCCGCCAGCTTCAAGACGAGACCGGCGGGTTCACAGCCTTCATTTGCTGGACCTTCCAGCCGGATCATACCGACATGGCCGACGTCGCGCCCGCCGGGGCGTTCGAGTATTTGAAGACCCAGGCAATCTCTCGTCTCTACCTGGATAATGTGCCCAACATCCAGTCGTCGTGGGTCACCCAGGGCGCGAAAATCGGCCAGGTCGGCCTTTATTTTGGCGCCAATGACATGGGCAGCTTGATGATCGAGGAGAACGTAGTGTCGTCGGCGGGAACGGTTCATTACCTGACACTTGACCAGATCAAGCGGTCGATTCGCGAGGCCGGGTACATTCCTCGCCAGCGTAACGTATGGTATGAATACATTGACCAGGCTCCTGATCTGACGGCAGAACCCGCGGTGGTGGCGTCATGTTAGCGGCATAGGCCGTGTAGGGCTCGTGCGTCTGATTTCCGTGGGGTGGCTGAAACCGCCATTGCCTTGGCACGTGAAGAGGGTTGCGGGTTTCACGCGCCCTACTCAACAAATCGAGTGACCGCGTGATCCACGTCCAAGACCTGGGAAAATCCTTTCTCGACTTTCAGAGGGGCTGGGTTCCGGCCATCCGGGAAATCTCCTTCGATTGTCATCCCGGCGAAATCTTCGGCTTGCTCGGGCCCAACGGGGCGGGCAAGACAACCACCCTGCGGATATTGAGCACCGTGCTCAAGCCGACCAGTGGCCGGGCCCTGGTTGCCGGTCATGACGTGGTCGAGGAGCCGCAGTCGGTGCGATCGAACATCGGCTACATGTCGGCGAGCACCGGGATCTATGACCGGATGACCGCCTGGGAGCTCGTCGAGTATTTCGGCCGGCTGTACAGGATGAAGCCAGATTCACTTGCGGCAGCGGATGGAAGTGATCTTCGACTGGCTGAAGATGAATGACTTTCGGGACGTTCTGGGCTCCAAGATGTCGACTGGCATGAAGCAGAAAGTGTCGATCGCGCGGACGATCGTGCACGATCCGCCCGTCCTCATCTTCGACGAGCCAACATCCGGGCTCGATGTCCTGGTGCAGCGAGCAGTCCTGCAAAAGATTCTTGAGCTACGCGACCTTGGGAAGACCATTCTCTTTTCCACGCACTCGATGCATGAGGTCGAGAAGCTGTGCGCGCGGGTGGCGATCATCCACCGGGGGCAGGTACAGGCCGAGGGCAGCCCGAGGGAGTTGCTGGAACAGTTCGATCAGCCCAGCCTGGAAGAGCTGTTCTTCGCGCTGGTTGAGAAAGCAGAGGCTTCGGACGGCCAGCCCGAGACCGGGAATCGTCAGTCGCCCGCGGAGCTGGATGCCACTACCCCATCGCCACAGCATTTCCGAGAACGGGTCTGAGCCATGCGCTGGTCGATTCTGTATGTGATTTTTCGCCGCGAAGTCCTCGATCAGCTTCGTGATCGGCGCACGCTCTTCATGATCTTCGTGTTCCCGATCATGCTCTACCCGATTCTCGGATACGGCATTCTCCAGGTGACGGCCGCCATGGAGAAGAAGCCCCGGCTGGTGGTGGTGGTGGGGGCCGAGCACCTGCCCAGCGATCAGCAAGAGCCGCTGCTCAATTCGGAGAGAAACGGGTTCAACCCCCGCCTCTTCGATTCGCCACATGAGGCAAGCCTGCTGGTTGTCCAGTGCGTGCCTGGCGACGGCCCTTGGGCAACAAGCTCAGAGACTCGCGAGCAGGCCGTGCGCAGCGGCCAGGCCGCCGCGGTGATGGTCATTCCGGCTGACTTGCCCGATCAGTTCCGTAACAAGAACGATGTCCAGATTCCGATCGATTACAGGAGCGTCGACGAGCCCAGCCAGATCACCTATCTGCGGCTCAGAGAAGTACTCGACCGCTGGAAGCGAGGGATCGTGGACGAGCGGCGGAAGCAAGACAAGCTGCCCCAAGGCTACACGCAGCCGATCCAGGTCAAGGGCGTGGATGTAGCCACCGCGCAGGAGGTTGAGGGCAACGTCTGGAGCCGGATCTTCCCGTTCCTGCTCGTCATCATGTCGCTCACCGGCGCCTTCTACCCGGCGGTCGACCTCTGCGCCGGGGAGAAAGAGCGGGGCACGATGGAGACCCTGCTGATCAGCCCGGCGACCCGAGCCGAGATCGTGCTGGGCAAGTTCTTGACCGTGATGCTGGCCAGCGTGCTGACGGCTCTCTTGAACCTGGTGAGTATGGGCCTGACCGGTATCCAGATGGCCACGCGCTCAGGGGTGGGTCGAATGGCCGCTGAGACCGGCCGGCGGCCGCCGCCGCCGCGACGATTTCTCCGCCCACGCTGCAATCGGCGTTCTGGATGATCATCCTGCTGATTCCGCTGTCTGCCTTCTTCAGCGCCATCTGCGTGGCGCTGGCCGTGCTGGCCCGCAGCATGAAAGAAGGCCAGTACTACATGACTCCGCTCTATCTCGTCTGCCTGCCGCTGATCTTGCTGACCCTCATGCCCGAGATCGAGCTAAACCTGTTCTACAGCTTGGTTCCGATTACCGGCGTCGCACTCCTTTTGCGGGCCCTGATCATGGGAGACTACCAGACCGCGGTGCGGTTCTTCTTGCCGGTGATGGTGCCGACGGTCGTGTACGCCGCGGTCGCCCTGCGGTGGGCGATCGACCAGTTCGAACGTGAGGAAGTCTTGTTCCGCGAGGCCGAGCGGTTCAACCTGGCGCACTGGCTGAAACACCTGGTCCGCGACCGTCAGCCCATGCCGACCGGGGGCCAGGCCACTCTTTGCTTTGCTCTGATCCTGACCGCCTCCTGGTTCTCTCTGCTGTTCATGGCAAGGAGAGGCATCGGGGCGACGATCGCGGGAGCGGCGGCCGGGCAATTCTTGATCCTTTTCCCTCCTCTGATCATGGCGGTGATGCTCACCTCGTCGCCCCGCCGCACCTTACGATTGTACTGGCCGGCCCCGCGCTACCTGGCTCTGGCTGTCGGCTTCGTCCTGGCACTCAACCCCATGGTCAACGAGCTGCGGCACCTTGTGGAGCACTGGTTCCCGATCTCGTCGATCATCAGGCAATCGCTCTCCGAGATGATGTCTCAGATACCCAGCATCTGGGTCGCGGTGGCGGTGCTTGCCCTGCTACCGGCCGTCTGCGAGGAGCTTGCGTTCCGCGGGTTCATTCTCTCGGGCCTCGAATACCACCGACGCACCCGCTCGGCGATCCTGCTGTCGGCCCTCATGTTCGGCTTTCTTCACGTGCTCATGAGCCTGTTTCAGCAGCTCTTCAATGCCACACTCCTGGGCGTCGTTCTGGGCCTGCTTGCGGTTCGGAGCCGAAGTTTGCTGCCTGGCATCGTTTTTCACTTCTTGAACAACGCGCTCGCGATCACACAGGCCTCGTGGCTGCCCTACCTCGAGTCGGCTGGAGTTGCGTCTTGGCTCTATCGCACTCCGGGCGAGGGTCTTTATCATGGGGTCTGGCTTGCATTCAGCGGGCTGGTCTCCGCGCTCTTGTTCCTTTACCTCTGGAAAGTTGACCGTCAGGGCCGATTCGCGAGCGACCACGTGCTCCAGCCGACTTTCTGACGGGATGAAAAGGGACCAGTCCGCCGAGTGTGAGCATGGTCGCCGTGAAGCTTCACGCCGAGAAGCGGGTCACGCCTCGGTCGCAGGGCAAGAGCCACAGGACTCAAGCGATGAGACGAGACACGCTCACTCTCCAGGCGCGCTATGTCTTCCCCGTGGAGGGGCCGCCCATCGAAAACGGGGTGGTGACACTTCAGCAAGGGAGGATCGGCTGGGTAGGCTCGTCCCGGGAACGCCCTGGAGACCTTGATCTCGGAAACGTGGCCATCGTGCCCGGATTCGTCAACGCGCATACTCATCTTGAGCTGGCGAGTTTGGGTGGCGATGACCAGCGCGTCGGAGGCTCGGAAGACGAGATCGACTGGCTGCGGCGGGTGGTCGACCAGAGGCGAACCGGCTCCGAGTATTCGCTCAAGGGGTCAGTCGGGCGCAACCTGAGATCCTGCATCGAGTCTGGGACGACATTGGTGGCCGATACGACCACGGCCGGATTGAGCTGGGAAGACGTGGCGACTTCACCTATCCGGGCGGTCGTCTTCGCCGAGCTGATCGGCCTGAAGCGCTATCGTGGCCTGCAAACCAGCGACGAAGCCTGGAACTGGCTCTCTACGATCCGTCCGGAGAACCAGGTAGCCGCCTGCGCCCGGCCGGGCCTCAGCCCCCATGCGCCTTATAGCACGTCGGACTGGCTCTATTACAAAGCCGCGGCGAGCCGGTTGCCGCTCTCCACACACCTGGCCGAGATGCCCGAAGAGCTGCGGCTGCTAGAGCACCGCGACGGCCCCTTGCGTGAGTTCCTCGAAGAGCTGGGTGCCTGGGACGACGACTGGGAGCCGATCGGCCCGCGTCCGGCCGACTATGTGCGCCGGGGTGAGCTGCGCGACGCCGACTGGCTCATCGCTCATGGGACCTATTTCGACCCGTCCGAATTCTGGCAGCTCCGCCCCGAGGCCGCTCCCAACGGCCACCGGGTGGCCGTCGCCTTCTGCCCGCGTACCCACGCCCGGTTCGGCCATGCGCCGCACCCTTACCGGGCCTTGCTGGAGAAAGGCGTCGTCGTCTGTCTGGGAACCGATAGCCTGGCCTCAAGCCCGAGCCTTAGCATCCTTGACGAACTCCGTTTTCTGCACAGCCGCGACCCTTCCCTTTCCGGCGAGTTGCTGCTGACCATGGCCACTCTCTTCGGCGCCTGGGCGCTCCGCGCCGAAACCGCGACTGGCAGCCTGCGACCTAACAAGTCCGCCGACATTGCCATCATCGGTCTGCCGGACCGATCCGACAGCGACCCGCACCGCCTGATTCTCAACTCCGCCGAGCCCGTTCTGGCAACCATCTTCGAGGGAGACTTCGTGACCGGGCCGTGGATGGGGATTTGAGGTTGTCGTGACTCGTACAACACACAACCGACTTCTGGCTTGATCACTTCTCCGAGCCGCGAATCCGCATTGACAGATTCCGCCGCCCGATTAGATTTGCAAAACCAAATTTGAAGGCCCAAATCTCCCCGGCAACATGAAGTCACGGAGGACCAAGGATGGCGCGGCCACCGGCCAAGGACCTGACGGAGCGGGAGCTCGAGGTCATGCATGTTTTCTGGAAGCATGGGGAGGCCACCGCGGCCCTTGCCCGCGACCGCCTCGCCGACGCGGGGCTTGACCGTACCTACACCACGATAGCCAACCTCGTGCGGTTGCTGCACGAAAAGGGGTTCTTGCACCAGATCAATCGCGAGCGGCCATTCGTCTATCGGCCGGCGCAGCTATGAAGAGGTGACCGGCCGACTGCTGGGCGAACTGGTTCAGCGGGTCTTTCGGGGGTCACGGGCGCAGTTGCTCTACCGCCTGGTGAGTGAGCGGAAGCTTTCGGACGAGGAACGCGCGTTCCTGCACCAGATTCTCAAGGAGCAAGGCCGATGACGATGACTCCGCTCGAAATCACGTTGGCCTGGATCATGGTCCAGGTCACTCTCGCCTTGTCGCCGGCCGTGATGCTTCATCTGCTGGCCTCCCGGCGCGGACCCGTCAGCGGCTCCTGGACCGCCGCGGCAAGCCTGCTCATGATCGTCGCCATTACGGTGATGGCCCTCGTGCCCCGTCCGCGATCATTGGACGACGTGCAGACTCATGACGCCGCACGCGTGGTCTCGAAGACTACGCCGGCTGCTCAATTAACAGTTACCGACCAAGGCAAGCCAGACAGCATTCTGAAGCCTTCGACGAGCGGCTTTGTTCCCAGCCTCTGGCTAGAACGATACCGAACGTTTATGGGTAGCCTCGGCACACACGCCGAGCTGCCCATGAGCACTTCGTTCCGCTGGACGCGTTTCCTTTCTCTCGCCCTCATTGCGGGCGTGGCGATCAGCCTGAGCCGTTTGCTGGCGGGGCTCTTTGCCGTTCGCGAATGCCTGCGCCGCGGCAGAGTCATTGACGATCCGGATCTGGTTGATCGGCTCAAGGCTCTCAAGCATGCTATGGGCATTCGCCGAACCATTGATGTCATTGAGCTAGCTGAGCTTTCGACGGCGGCCACGGCCGGCTGGCGACGGCCCGTGATCTTGCTGCCTGAGGATTGGAGATCGTGGAACGATCTTGAACGGAGCGCTGTTCTCGCCCACGAGCTGGCGCATATCGCGCGGTCCGATTACGCGGCCGGCTTGCTGTCGCGCCTGGCCCTCTCCTTGCACTTCTACCATCCCGTGTCGCGTTGGATGTTCCGCCGGCTGCTGCTTCAGCAAGAGCTCGCCGCCGACGCTCTCGGTGCACAGTTCTCGGGAGGTCGTGAGGTTTACCTGGCTGTCCTGTCGCGGATGGCTCTGAAGCAAGAGAGAGCGTTAAGCTGGCCGGCCAGGGCGTTCCTGCCGGCAAAGGGAACTTTGATCAGGAGGATCAAGATGCTGAAAACGAATCAGGAAAGGGGCCAGCGGCCCTGGTCCACCGCCAGCCGACTCGGCGCGGGCCTCGTGCTCTGCTGCGTGGCGGCAGGCGTCTGGGCGTTGCCGGCCCCTGCGCGAGGCTCTGCCGGAGACAAGACGTCCGAGCCGGTGAAAGAGGCCACGCCCACGGTCAAGAAGGAGCCCGCGGATCGTCCTCCGGCGTTTGATCTCTCGTACATCCCCGACGATGAAGTGGGGATCGTCGCCTTCCAGCCGGCGGCTGCCGTTCGACGCCAGGGCATGGCGACACATGCGCGTGCGCTGAATACATACCTGTCTGTCAACTGGCCTCAGATCGCCCGCGCCCTTGGCGTCCCCGCACCGAAATGCCCGCTCAACGTGGAGGAGATCGAGCAAGTCACCGCCTCCCTCAGCATCAATCGTTTCACGACGACTGAGGGGAAGGAGTTGCGAAGTTTGATCTATCATTGCGTGATGTTCCAGACCGTCAAGCCCTTCGACTGGGCCAAGCTTCTTCGTTCTTACTGGCCAGAACTGATCGAAGCGAGAGAAGGAAGCCGGGTCTATTACAAGCTGAAGCCGGGGAGTGCTCCGAATCTCGCCAAGGCACCTGCGTTCTTGATCCCGGATGATCGAACCATCGTCTTTGATGACGAGGATGTACTGCTGCGGCTCATCCGCCGCAAGACGCCGACAGCCCCCGATTTTGCCCGAGGCGACGACTGGAAGAAGGTTGAACATGACCTCTTCGCCGTTGTTTTCGACAACCATGACGGACGACTTCAGAGGGCGGTTACGAAGCTCAACGATGAGGGCGAGGATGCTATGGTCGTGGAGTTCCTCAAGCAGACCAGGCAGTGGATCTTCGGACTCGAAGACGCCGATGATTTCCTCGTCCGGGGGTTTGTTAGCTGCCACGACCAGAGCGACGGGGCAACTCTTGCCAAAATGTTCGAAGAAATTCGAGTCAATACCGTGCAGCAGATCGAGAAGGCTGCTTCCAAGCCGCACAAGGGCGATCACGACGCTGAGATGTGCGGTCTCGGCGGCCAAGTCATGCGTAGCTTGCGCGTCGTCGCCGACGGGTCATCGTTTTACATCGAGCCGGCGCAGGGGGTGAAGCTTGCGGATCTGCTGCCGTGGATGTTGAAGAACGGCTTGTAATGCTGCATTTGTAGGGTAGGTGAAACCCACCATGTTCACATATGGAAAAACACTGGTGGGTTGCACCCACCCTACAAAACTTCTCCCTTCCAGCTCAGATCAAGAAACCGCTCCATGAGCTGGTATCCCTTGTCGAAGAATGGGCCGCCGCCGTTCCGGGCCGAGACCTCATCGTAGGTCAGGCCCGAGGCGGCCAGGCCCGTTCCGGCCATGGTCCAGGCGACCGGTGCGCGGTCGTGGGCCCGGGTGCGCAGCAAGGTCGAGTGGTCGGGAGAGATCAGAATTCGCCACTGGTCATAGCGTTCAAGCGCCTGGAGCACAGGGGCGACGATGTCGCGGTCGATCCGCTCCAGGGCCTCGACTTTGGCGTCGGCGCGTCCTTCATGGCTGGCCTCGTCGGGGGCCTCGACGTGCACGCAGACGATGTCGTGGTCGGCCAGGGCCTGGATCGCGAACCGGCCCTTGGCGGCGTAATCGGTGTCGAGATAGCCCGTCGCGCCGGGAACGTCGATCCGGTTCCAGCCGGCCAGCACGCCCACGCCGCGCACGAGGTCGACAGCCGAGATGATCGCTCCCTTGAGGCCGTGAAGCTCGTGGAACGTGGGAACGGCGGGCGCTTTTCCTTGACCCCAGAGCCAGATGGCATTGGCCGGCTTTTTCCCGGCGCTCTTCCTCGCCAGGTTCACGGGATGGGAGGCAAGAAGGGGCGCCGCGGCGGCCATCAATGACTTGAGCAGGTCCGATCCCGGCCCACGCGGCAGGTGCTCGTCGGCCGGTTGGTCCGGATGATCGTGCGGCGGGTCGGTGACCGTCTGCTCCGAGAACCGCGGCTCAGACTCGTCCGGCCGCCCCTCGGTAGATCATCAGGTTGCGGTAGCTGACCCCGGCATGGAACTCGACGTCGGGCCTCCCCAGCGCCGCCTGAATGGCCTCCATGAGAATGCGGCCTTCTTCATTCGTGATATGCCCGGCGGTGAAATCAGTCAGCAGGCCGTCGTTGATCGTCATGAGGTTGCAGCGGATGGCCCAATCGTCGGGGCCCAGGGTCATGCCCATCGCGGCGGCCTCGAGCGGTGCACGACCGGTGTAATAGCGCTCGGGGTCGTAACCGAAAAGGCTCAGCGTGGCAACATCGCTGGCCGGCAAGAACCGGTCGGGCACGTTGCGAGACCGGCCCACGACTCCCTGCCGCGCCACGCTGTCCATCGCCGGCAAGTTCGCCGCCTGAAGCGCCGTCTTGCCTCCGAGCGAATCGTCGGGCTCGTCCGCGGCACCGTCCGGAATCACGATCACAAATTTGGTAGACATGAGTGCGAGTCCCTTTATTCCTCGACTCCCAGGCAAACGCTTGGCGCGTGGGTAACGCCCAGACGGTCAATCTCGCTCAGGGCCGCGCGGAGCCTCGCTTCGATGGCCAGGTGGGTCATGATCACCAGCGGCACGGGGCTGTTTTCCGGGGCATTGTCGCCTGGGTCATGCTGGATGACACTGGCGATGCTGATGCCGTGTGCTCCCAGAACTTGCGCCAGCGAGGCCAGCACGCCGGGCTGGTCGGCGATCGTGAACCGCAGGTAGTACCGGCTGGTGATCTGGTCGGCCGGCGTGCGGCCAATGGGACTGCTTGATTGGGCCCAAAGGTTGAGCACGCGCGATGTGATCAAGGCGCGGCCGGTCACCACGTCGATCAGGTCGCCGATCACGGCCGACGCCGTGGGCATCATCCCGGCTCCCCTGCCATAGAAGAATGTGTCGCCGACCGCGTCACCGACGACTCGAACCGCATTGTAAGGACCGCGCACCTCCGCCAAGGGCGTTCCTCGCTTCACCAGGGTCGGGGCAACCCGCAGCTCGAGCCCGGCTGGTGACAGCTTCGCAAGCGCAAGGAGCTTCACCGCATAGCCAAGCTCGCTCGCGTACTTGAGGTCGGCCAGTTGCAGTTGATCAATGCCCTGACGGGGAATGTCGCCGGTCTTGATGTTCGCCTCGAAGGCAAGCTGGCTGAGGATCGCCAGCTTGTGCGCTGTGTCAGTGCCGTCGACATCAAGCGTGGGATCGGCCTCGGCGTAGCCCAGCGCCTGGGCCTGGAGTAGCGCTTCAGAGTAGGGTAGCCCCTCGAGTGTCATCTTGGTCAAGATGTAATTGCAGGTCCCGTTGAGGATGGCGGCCAGATTCTGAATCTGGTTGGCCGCCAAGGAAACCGCGAGTGCCTGGACGATCGGAATGCCCCCGCCGACGCTGGCCTCGAACGCCACCGCCCGATGAGCCGCGCGCGCCTCGGCGAAGACCCGCGGGCCGTGCTCGGCCAGGAGTGCCTTGTTGGCCGTGACGACATGCTTGCCGGCCTTCAGGCTGTCGAGAACGACGTGCAGTGCCGGCTCGATGCCGCCCATCAGCTCGACGACGATCTCGACTTCCTCATCCTCGATCAAGCGGGCGACCTGGCTCGTGAGCCGAACGCCGTCGAGCGAGACGCCGCGCTTTTCTCGAGCTCGCGAACAACGGCCCACTTCCAGCGGATGGCCTTGCCGGCACGATGAGCGATGCGCTCGGCATTTTCGGTCAGAATCCGGGCCACGCCGGTACCCACGGTGCCCAGCCCGATCAAGCCGATGCTGACCTGTTCCATGTCGTTTGCCGAACCAGTTCAGGTGATCGGCGCCGCGGACCCTACGGATATGGAGTCATCAGTAGGGTCCGCCGTGCGGACCGGGTGTTTGAATGCTCAATCGAATCGGTCCGCACGGCGGACCCTACATAAAGTATTGTGCGTCATGCTCAACCGCAAGAACACTTGGCGGCTCAGGTGCTCAGCACGCGCTTCTTGCCTCCGCTGATCAGCAGGATGCCCAGCTCGTAAAGCAAGATCATGGGAATCGCCAGCAAGGTCATGCTGAACGGGTCCTGGCCGGGGGTCAGCACGGCGGCGGCCACGGTGATGATCAGAATCGCCATCTTCCGCTTGGCCCTGAAATCATCAACCGTGAAGATGCCGATTCGCTCCAGGAAGAGCATGATCAGGGGCGTCTGGAAGGCGAGGCCGAATACCAGGGGCAAGATCGTGGCGAAGCTCATCCACTCAGAGAGCCGCAGCGTCGGTGCCACGCCCAGCCAGACATTGAATTCGAGCAGGAAGCCGAGCGTGAGCGGCAGCACAAACCAGAAGCAAAGGATCACCCCGCCCAGAAACAGCCCCAGCGACATGGGCAGATACCTCATGACGTACTTCTGCTCGTGCCGGTAAAGCCCGGCGGCGACGAACGCCCAGCCCTGATAGAAGACCCAGGGGCTCGCCAGCACCAGCCCGGTTACCAGGCAGACCATGAAATAGATGGTGATCGTCTCGAGCACGCCCAGCGAGATCAGGGACTGCATGTTCTGCACGACCGATCGTTCGGTTGCTCGGGTCAGGCCGGCCTGATCGTATTGAACCGGGAAGGAAACCGTCTTCCCCTTGATTTCCTCGGCGGGCGGCAGCTCGAGCTTGGGCGCGATCGCCTTGATCGCGGTGGCGAAGTCTTCCATGGGGATCATCGCCTGCATCGTGGCCGAGACGGCCTTGGTTTCCTCAGCCTGCTTGGCTTTCTTGTCGTATTCGTTGCGGTAAAACCGCTCCAGGGCGTGCGCGGCCGGCGCTTCCATGCTCTTCATGACCCTCCACCCGATATCCAGGGGCGGGATGAACGTGACGAGGACCCCCACGGACAGGCCGATCAGGGCCAGGATCAGGCGTACGCGGAGTTCTTCGATGTGCTCACCGAAGCTCATCGTCGCCATCTGCTGTTCTTCGGTGAAGAGGTCTCGGTCGCTTGGCATGGAAGTGGACCAACCGAACAGGGCCGGAAAAATCGCCGGAAACGGCGGGTGGCAGTGGAGACGCGGGTTGCGACGGCCAGTCCCGAGGCCGGAACCCTTGCTGGCGGCACCGCATCACGGCCTCTCCGGGACGGCCAGATGATGCGGGGGCGTTCCTGTCACTAATACTATCACGCCCCGTCCGCGAACGCCAGAGATCATTTCTTTTGGATGGACAACTCCAGACCCGACGCGTTAAAACTAGCCCATGCACTCAACTGGCCGGGAAGCCACAGTGTGCGCGGATAGAACCATCGAACTTGTGAGAAGCCGGAACTATGCCTGAAATTCCGCTCTACACCTTGCGATTCGCCCCCATCTTACGCCGCTTGATATGGGGCGGACGGCGGCTGGGAACGTTGCTGCACAAGCCGATCGGCAACGAGTCCGATTACGCCGAGAGCTGGGAGATCTCCGACTATCGCGACGCGGTCAGTATTGTTTCGGAGGGGCCTCTGGCAGGCGCCAGCTTGCGGGAGCTGGTTCATCATCGAAGCGGCGAGCTCATGGGTCCAGAACTGGCCGGCCGCGATCAGTTTCCACTCCTGGTCAAGTTCATCGACGCGCACGATGTGCTCTCCGTGCAGGTTCACCCTGACGATGAGAAAGGCAAGCGATTGGCCGGAGACAACGGCAAGACCGAGACCTGGGTGATTGTCGATGCCGAGCCGGGCAGCCTGATCTACGCGGGACTGAAATCAGGCGTCACGCGGGAGCAGTTCCGCGAGGCCGTCGCGAGCGGCCGGGTCGAACCGCTCTTGCACCGTTTCGAGCCCAAGCCCGGCGATTGCATCATGATCGAGGCGGGCACCGTTCACGCCATCGGCGCTGGGGTGTTGCTGGCCGAGATCCAGCAGATGTCAGACGCGACCTTCCGGATTGACGACTGGGGACGAACGGGACCCGACGGCAAGCCGAGGGAACTGCATATCGAGCAGGCCATGGAGTCGATCGACTTCAACCGCGGGCCCGTGAATCCGCTGACTCCGGTCGCGGAGCCGACTGCCGAGGGGAATGTACGCGAGCGGCTGTCAAGGTGCCCGTACTTCGAGCTGGAGCGATGGACGCTGACGCAACCTTGTTCGCTCGGCCTGCACGATCGGTTCACGATTGTCATGGGCCTGGGCGGATCGTGCCTATTGCGGGGGCCGGGTCGTGAGACGTCACTCGCGTTTGGTGAAACGCTGTTGCTGCCGGCGGCGGCGGGGGCCTGCGAAGTGATTCCCGACCCGCGGCGCCCGGCCACGGTTCTGACCTGCCACGTCCCTTGAGCGTTCGTGTTGACACGCAAAAACAAGGAAGAATCAATGGTCGAGGATACGACAAACTCGGAAGCCTTCTCGCCCGGAGGCGGCTCCCCATGGCTGCTTCTGCCGCGCGCCGTTCGCCTTGCGTTCGACGCGCGCAAGCTTGTCCTGGCGGCAATGGGACTGATCCTGGCGCAGGCGGGTTGGAGCTTACTTGACGTCGTCTTACCGGTCGCCAAGCCCGTCACGTCGAATCTCTTCGAAACGTTCGCTCTGCCGCGGCCGGAGGACCCGTTTCGGGAGCAGGTCTGGGGAGCATGGCGGCTCGCTCCCTGGAGTCTCATGGAACCGGCGTGGGTGCTCGCTGAACCGTTGATTGCACTTTTTGAGTGGGGCAGAGGCGTGAGAGGGATGATCCACGCGCTTCTGGCGGTGATATGGACGATCGCCGTGTGGGGGATCGTCGGCGGCGCGATTTCTCGCCTGACGCTGTTCGAGGTTTGCCGCATGAGGCGGCTGGGAGCGGCGGCGGCCGTGCGATTCGCCGTCAAATACGGTGTCGCGCTTGTGGGCACTCCGCTTTGCATGCTGCTGGCGGTCGCGATATGCGCTGTGGTCTGCGCAGGGTTTGGGTTGCTGTACCGTCTGCCGGCCGGCGTCGGTGGGGTGCTGGGCGGGATTTTCCTGTTCGTGCCGCTGGCCTTGGGGCTGGTGATGTTGCTCATGGTACTGGGCCTGGCCGCGGCCTGGCCGCTGATGCACGCCTCGGTCGCGGCCGAGGCTGAGGACATGCTCGATGCGCTCAGCCGCTCCTTAAGCTACTTGAATCAACGACCTGCAATGGTGGCTTGCTGGGTGGCCGCGGCGTGGTTGTTTGGGATTCCGGGACTCCTGCTGGCCGAGGTAGTCGCCTCCAGCCTCGTGCACCTGGCGGCCTGGGGTATGAGCCTGACGGCACCGGCGCCGAGCCTGGCGGGCCTGGGTTATCCGGTTCCACCGGTGACGGCTATTCCACGCATTGACGCCTCGTTTCAGAGCTTCTGGCGAGACGTGATTAACCTGATCGCGCACGGCTGGGTCTACGCGTATTTCTGGAGCAGCGCGTCGCTGTTATACCTGCTGATCCGGCACACGGTTGACGGCACGGCCTGGAGCCAGATCAGCGACGATCGCACCGAGCCGGCTGGTGGGGGTCCTTGACCATCGGGTCCAGCTCTCGAGTGTCATCGACGACTTGCCTGTGCGAGGATCTTGTTGAGCCGATCGAGGGAGATGGGTTTGACGGCGTAGTCGTCGAAGCCTGACTCGCGCGGCTCGATTCATATCCTCGTCCTTGCCGTAACCGGAAACGGCGACGATGGCGAGGTTCTTCTGTTCGGGCTCGACCCGCAGCCTGCGGGCGAGCTCGAAGCCGTTCATGACGGGCAAGCCGATATCGAGCAAGGCGATCGCTGGGCGAAATTCGCGGGCGATCTCGATGGCTCTTTCCCCCGTGGCGGCGGTTCGGGTTTCATGACCCATGTTCTTGAGCAAGCGGGCGAGCGACTCGCTCGAGTCCTGGTTGTCGTTGACGATCAGAACTCGCAACGGACCGGCGGGAGAGGCGCTTTCGGTGCTCTCCTCGGGCGTGGAGTCGCGCGTGGGTTGAGCTGGCAGCCGAACCACGAACTCGCTTCCCTTGCCGATGCCCTCGCTATGGGCCTCAACGCTGCCGCCATGCAGCTCGGCCAGCGACTTGACTAGCGTCAACCCGATGCCCAGTCCACCGAGCGCTCGCTCCAACGAATTGTCAACCTGCATGAACAGATCAAACACTTCGTGGATATGCTCTGGAGCGATTCCGATCCCGTTGTCGACAACCCGGATCACCGCCTGATCTCCCTCGCGGCCGTAGGTCAGTGAGATCTCGCCCCCCTCCGGCGTGTACTTGGCGGCGTTGTGCAGCATGTTGACAAGGATCTGTTCAATACGAACAGGGTCGGCGTCAAGGATGATCGGCTCGGTCGGCGGATTGATGCTCAAGTGATGATTCCGCCCCTCGATGACCGAGCGGACGACTTCAAGCGCATGGCTCACGGCGGGCCCGAGCTCCATCCGCTCACGGCGAAGCTGGATGGCGCCTCGCATGACTCGCGAGGCGTCAAGCAGATCCTCGATCAGCCGGGAGAGATAGCGAACCTGGCGCTCCAGGATCTTGAGAGCCCAGTCAACATCGGCGGCCCTCGCCTCGCTGGCGCGGAGCACCAGGAGCGAATTGAGGATGGGTGCCAACGGGTTGCGAAGCTCGTGGGCAAGCATGGCCAGAAACTCGTCCTTTCGGCGGTTGGCGCGCTCGGCCTCGAAACGCGCGGCTTGCTCACGCAGCAACTGCTGCTTGCGCTCCATCTCGCGCTTGCGTTCCGTGATGTCTTCCATCGCCAGCAAGATCATGGGCTCGCCGCTGGGATCGTCCCATTTGATGGGGCAAGCGTTCATTTGCAGGGTCCGGCGGCCCAGCCCGTCGATCTCGCTCTCGATCTCGCGCGGTCTCAGCGGATTGCTCGCCTTCGGGAGGTTGCGCAGTTCGGTCAGAAAACTCTGGTCGGTCCACGGACCGGGCCCGAGGTCCGCAAGCGCCATGCCCTCGACCGGATCCTTCATCTTGCCGAAGAGCTGACGGAACGACCGGTTGGCCCGCACCACGCGCAGTCCGGAATCAAGCACGATCAGGGGCTGCCAGACCGTCTCGACGATCTCGACGGCCCGGTCGCGGGCGTGTTCGAGCTGTTCGGAGGTCCGCTTGAGGCGATCGATGTCCACGATGGCCAGGACGGCGCCGTCGATCCTGTTGTCAACTGTGATGTAAGGGCGAATCCGTAACGAATACCAGTGACCCTCGCGATCGGGAAGTTCCAGGTCTTCCGAGGCCAGTGTATCGATGACATGGGTGATCCGCCGGTCCAGATCGGGCAAGTCAAAGTTGATGCGAATGTCGCCGATCGGCCGGCCCAGGTCGGTGGCGATGAGATTCATGAGCCGTTCCGCGGGTGACGTGAATCGTCTGATCCGGAGGTCCCGGCTGACCATGACGATCGGAATATTAAGACAACTGAAAAGGTTGACCAGATCATCGTTAACGCGGGCCAGCTCGAGATTGCGGTAGTTCGAGCTCGTCATTGACGGTAGACAGCTCCTCGTTGGCCGATTGCATCTCTTCCTTGGCCGTCTGGAGCTCTTCGTTGGTGCTTTGCAGCTCCTCATTGCTGGAGAGAATCTCCTCATTGGCCGCCCTGAGCTCCTCGGTGGTGGCCTCGTTTTCCTCGATGATGGCCTGGAGGTATTCGCGCGTGGCGTCGAGCTCGCGGCGCAATTCAGCGGTCTGCTGGCGCGCCGCCGACTCGTCGATCTGGTCGGGCACGGCGGCGATCTGAGGCGCCATCGATTGCTCCGGCGGTACCTGGGCCGTCGTCCTGACCTCCTTGGGTTCGAACAGCACAAGGTAAAACCTGGCGCCGCCGGCGGCGGGCCGCAGCGGTACAACGAGAATTCGCACCGGCAGATGAGGGCCTTTCCTGTCGATCCGCACGGCTTCACGCTCCACCGACACTTTCGCCGTCCTGGCCTCGTCCACGGCGGCGCGAAGGTCAACCATCAGGCCCTCGCGTGCCATCTTCATCAATTCGAAACTCGCAACACCGGGGGCGGGCGCCAGGTAGTCATCGGTCTGGCCCCGGAACTGCAAGATCTTCATATCGTCATCAATCACGACGCCCACGGGAGCGTACCGCAAGAGCAGCAGATGGTCGACCTCGCGCTTGAGCCTGAACCCAACCGGTTCGGCCTCGGGTGCTTCTTGCGGCCGATCGGGGAAGCCTGAACCGCGGGCGTTCACGGGCTCCGACAAGGCGAAGTCGAGATGGGGCGTGCTCGACGTCAGCTTCCTGGCGAAAATCTTGAATTCGGTATTGGCCGGGGTAAACAGCTCGGCGAATACCCCAATCGTCTCGGAGGGGCCGAGCATCAGGTAACCCGACGGCCTGAGCGCATAGTGGAACAGGGGAAGCACGCGCCGCTGGACGGCGAGGTTCAAATAAATAAGCAAGTTACGACACGTGATCAGGTCGAGCCGAGCGAAAGGGGGATCACGCGTGAGGTCGTGGCGGGAAAAGACGCACAGATCACGAATTGTTTTGGAGATCTGGTAACTTCCATCCACTCGCGAGAAGAACCGCCTGAGCCGCTCCTGCGAGACGTCGGCGGCAATATTCTCGATGTAGATGCCCCGGCGGGCGATCTCGAGCGCTCGCTCATTGACGTCGGTCGCCAGGATCTTGATCGGCGCTGAGGAAGAGAGCTGCGCCAGCGACTCCGTGAGCGAGATCGCCAGCGAATACACTTCCTCGCCAGTCGCACAGCCTGCCACCCAGATGCGCACCGGGGTCTCGTGCGGGCGATTGCGGATCAGGTCCGGAAAGATCTTTGCGCAAGAAATCGAAGGCCTCCGGGTCGCGAAAGAAGCTCGTGACGCGTATGAGAAAATCTTGATAGAGCGCGCCCAGCTCGTCACGCTCTTTCTGAAGCAACCCAACATAGTCGGTCACGCGATCGAGCCGTTTCAAGGTCATGCGGCGGCGGATCCTGCGCATGATCGTGCTTCGCTTATAGCGGCCGAAATCGACGCCCGACGCATCGCGGATCAGACCGAAGATTTTCTTCAGGTCGGTTTCGTCCAGCTCATCGACAGGTTCTTGTGCGGCAGGATCGGCCCGCGTGGTCAGATAAGGGTGGCCGCCGATCCGAGCCAGCTCCTGTGCAATACCGGCAGGATCGAGGACATAATCGACGCATCCCGTGAGCACGGCGCTGCGAGGCATACTGTCGTGCGCCGCGGATTCGTCGTCCTGGGCGAAGGTGATGCCCTCAACGTCCTTGATGGCCTGGATTCCCAGTGCCCCGTCAGTGCCGCCCCCCGAGAGAATCACGCCGATGGCGCGCCGGACTGAGCCTGAGCCAGCGAACGAAGCATGAAATCCACGGGCATGAACAACCGAGGCGTCTCGGGACGGGGCGACAATCGCAGGTGTGAATCTTCAACCGTCACGATGCCATTGGACGGGCTGACGTAAACCTGGTTGGCCAGCAGCTCCATTCCGTTCTCGACCTGCCGCACCGGCATCGGCGAGACGGACCCGAGCAGCTCCGGCAAGAGGCTATCCCGATGGGGGTCGAGGTGCTGAACAAACAGAAAGGCCATGCCCGGCCGAGGCGGGAGATGGCTCAAAAGCTTGGTGAATGCGTCGAGTCCCCCGGCCGAAGCTCCCACCCCGACCACCGGGAAGTTTCGCCTCGTGGCGGTCTCGGTGCCGACGGCCGGCTCAACAGAGGCAACGTTCGATTCCGGTGGAGAATCGAGCTCATCAGTAGCCATGATCCCGACTCCCCTCTCGAAAACGCTGGCCCGTAACCTCGCAGCCTGTCCTATCGCTCCTGCCACATGTCATTAGACACGATGATCGCATCGGATTCTACCTGCCCGAGCGGAAAGGCGGGGACTCAGGACGCGGGACCATGTATCGCCCACCCCCCCAACCCCCCTTCGCAAGGGGGGAAACGTTCGCTTGCGCAGGCATTCTTTCCCCCCCCTTGCGAAGGGGGGTGGTCAGGGCAAGACGAACCAGCCTCTTGCGAAGGAGGTTGAGGTGGGGCGTGTGCAATGCAACCAGGGACCGCGCTAGGATTGCTCGATCTGGCTTCGATAGAGGCTGGACAGGCAGTCGACTTCGGTCTCCAGGTCGAAGAGTACGCGGGCGGCGGCTTGACCTTCAAGCCCGATTCGTGTGGCGAGCGTGTCTTGGTCGAGAAACTCAGTGATGGCCAGGGCGAGAGCCTCGGGGTCGCCCGCCGGCACGATCTTGCCGGTTCGGCCGTGATCGATCAGCGTGTGCAGCCCTCTCACGCTGGAGGCAATGCTGGGGATGCCGTGAGCCAGTGCCAGCGCGAGGGTGCGGCCCACGTTGTGCGTCAAGGAGGGCTGGCAGTAAATCGAGAGCACCGTCCAGAACCGGGGGCCGACGGCCGCGAAGTCGGCCACGCTCACGCGGTCGGCAATCTTGCGCGCCTGCGCCTGACGGCGAACGTCGATCGCGTCTGGACCCTGAGTGGCGATGAGGAACTCGGCGTCACGACCTGAACTCAAGACCAAACGTGCCGCCTCGAGAAAAACAGCGAAGCCCGAGCTCGTGACGGCTGGACCGGCGGTTCCGATCACGGGAACTTTCCAGCCGGCGGACACCGGGCTGGGCAGGGGAGATAAGAGGCCAGGCGGAATCACGCTGACCCGATCGGCCGGAAAGCCCAGCGCGCGTACGAGGTCGTCGGCCAGGTCGGAGCTGGTTGCGATGATCCGCCGAAACCAGCGCCGTGAGAACCGGAAACCTCGATCCAGGGCGGCGAAGTCATCGACCGTTTGCACGTAGGGAACTCGCCAGAGCTCCGCGAGGGCCAAAACCGCCTCGGCCATCTCAACATGGACGGCATGAAGCAGGCGTGGGTTTTCAAAATTGGCCTCGAAGCGCAGCCGGGGCAGAACAAAACTCCTCAGCCATCGACTTTCAAGCGCGGGGAATTCGACGAACCGCGGATCGTGTCCGCAGGATCCACCTCGATCCAGGCAGACGACGCGCGCGTGAATTCCGCGGTGCCGGAGGCGATCAATCAGGGGGACGAGGGGCCAGCCATCATCGTCGAGACCGAGCCGGCCCGCCAGGAACACGACTTCCAACACGTCATCCACGAGCTCGCCGGGCCGCGTCCGAGCGGTTGCGTCCCGCCTCCAGAATGGCCGCCACCGCACAGGGGAGCGCCTGTCACGGCGGCGTTGGAATCGATGCGATCATGGTTTATACTGTATCGTTCTTGAGTCTGAACCCAGGCCCATCGCACCAACGCTCGAGCATACCGCATGAGTTCACCCCCCACGACCGAAGCCGTATCTCCGCCTCAAGACGACTTGCTGCGCCTGACGAACCGGCTTCTGGACAACGTCGCGCTTGTGGTGCTGGGCAAGACCGAGGCAATCAAGCTTGCCGTGGTGGCGCTTCTGGCCGAAGGGCACGTGTTGATCGAGGACGTTCCCGGAGTGGGCAAGACCCTCCTGGCCCGTGCCATGGCGGCAAGTATCGACTGTTCGTTTCGCCGAATCCAGTTCACCCCCGATCTGCTTCCCTCCGATGTGCTCGGGTCGAGCGTCTATCATGCACCCAGCGGCGATTTCGTTTTCAAGCCGGGCCCTCTGTTCGCCAATGTCATTCTGGCCGACGAGATCAACCGAACTACCCCGCGCACACCAGAGCGCCCTGCTGGAGGCGATGAGCGATCGCCAGGTCTCGGTCGAAGGCAAGACTTATCCACTGGATCCTCCGTTCATCGTGCTGGCGACGCAAAATCCGTTCGAGTTCGAGGGAACCTACGTGCTGCCGGAAAGCCAGCTCGATCGGTTCATGATCCGGCTCCGGATGGGATATCCCAGCCGCGCCGAGGAGCGCAAGGTCTTCACCAGCCATCGACGCGGAGAGCCCGTCGAGTCGCTGAGCCCGGTGCTTTCCGGTGATGACGTGCTGCGCCTGCAACACGGTGTTCGGCAGATTCGAGTTGACGACTCGATCTCAGACTACTTGCTTGACATCGTGCACATGACCCGGCGAAGCGATGACCTGCATGTGGGGGTAAGCACCCGCGGCGCACTGACGCTTTATCGAGCCGCGCAGAGCCTTGCCATGGTTTCGGGCAGGGACTTCGTGATTCCCGACGACGTCAAGACGCTGTCGGTTCCCGTTTTGGCCCATCGCGTGCTTGGCAAGTCGTTTCTCCATTCGGGTGAGTTCGGGGCGGCCGAGGCCATTATCCGAGACATCGTCGACCGCGTGCGGGTGCCGAGTTGATGGGATGACCCTGGAGTTGAGTCGTAGGGAGTGGACTGGAGCCCGGCCGCGCCGAGCCGTGCCAGATAAGGCGTACTGGCGATCGAGCCGGTGCCGGATGAAGGCCGCCGCGGCAGAAGGACTTGCTTCATGAGTGTCGATGAGAAACCCCGACTTAACGCGTCGCGCGACTTGCTGGGCAGGCTGGCACGGGGCCTCGCCCATGCGCTGGTACCGACCGAGCGCACCATCATGACGCGCGAGGGCTATTACTATTTCGGCGTGATGGCCATCTTGCTGACCGCGGGCCTGTTTCAACAGGTCAATCTCATCTTGCTGGTCGCGACGCTGGCTGCTGGACCGTTCTTGACGTCCTGGATTGGCAGCCGATCGCTCTTGCGGCGTCTGAGCGTGATCCGCAGGGTTCCCGTTTATGTCTTCGCTGGCGACCCTCTGGTCGTCGATTACACTCTTGAAAATGGCAAGCGGTTCACCGCGGCGATTGCCATGTTCATGGAAGACACACTGGCCTCGGTGGATCGCGCCGTGGCCACGGTGGCGTTATCGCCTCGGGTCTTCTTTCCCCGCGTGGCGGGTCAGGGCCGCGCCAGGATACGCTGGCAGGGCGCCAGCCCCAGGCGGGGAAAATACCGATTTCGCGATCTCGACCTGGGTACACGGGCGCCGTTCGGGTTTGTCGAGCGTCGAGTCACCATCCCCTTGAGTGACGAACTCGTGGTTTATCCCAAGATCGGTCAGCTCACTCGCCGCTGGTTTCAATTGCAGCGACAGGCAAGCGAGAACCGCCTGGGCAAGCGGCACGACCGCTCGTCACAGCAAGAGGAATACCACGGCCTGCGGGATTACCGGCCCGGTGACAGCCCCAGGTGGATTCACTGGCGCACGTCGGCCAAGCGCGGCGAGCTGATGGTCAAGGAATTCGAGCAGGAAAACGAACAGGACCTGGCTATCTTGGTTGATCCGTGGCTGCCGCGCACCAAGGCCACCCCCGACCAGCGAGAGGCCATCGAGCAGGCAATCTCGTTCGCGGCAACAGCCTGTCTGGAGACATGCCGGCGGCAAGGCAGGAGATTGCTCCTGGGCTGGACGGGGGCCACCAGCGGGGTCTGCCAGGGTCAGGCGTCGGTCAAGTTCTTGCATGAGCTGCTCGAGCAGTTGGCCGTCATGCGGCCCGCCACCGAGGGTTCACTCGCCGAGCTGATCGACGCGCTGCCACCGACGACGCTCCGTGACTCGCTGTTGGTGATCATCTCCACCCGGCCGGTGAACCTGGCCGAGGAAGCCGAGCGTTCGACCCGACTGGCCGCCGCCTCGGCGCGAAACCTCCTCGCCAGGACGATTGTCCTGAACGCCACCCAGGGAGAGCTGGCGGACCTGTTCCACTTCGCCGGCTCGACCTCGCGCAACCTGCTTGAACAGAGGCTTTCCAATGCCGATCAGGAACGGATGACCAGCCAGGAAGAGCGGCGCCGCGGCAAGCTTTCAGCCGACGAAAAGGTTGACGGCAAGGCCCCCGAGCGCGGGCTGCTTGACGCCAATGACGGAAAGGCAGGATCGTGACGACTTTTCTTGTCTATCGAGCGAGCTTCTATGTTCTGCTCGCCGTGGCCACGACGATCCTGTGTGGTGACACCACAGACTCGCGCATCGATTGGTTTCTGCCTGCTGTGGTTGCGATCGTGAGCACTCTGGCGTTCTTCACGGTTGACCAGGCGCCCCGCTGGGGGCTGCCGCGCGAGCTGGCCAACGTACTAGCGCTGGGAACACTGGGTCTGCTCTACGTCGAGTACAAGGTTGACGATAACCAGTTGATTCGCTGTCTGGGCCACTGGATTAGTTACTTGCTGGTGATCAAATGCTTTCTGCCGAAAACCGCAAGGGACGACTGGACGCTCTTTCTGCTGGGTCTGATGCAGATCTTGATAGGCTCGGTCATCAACCAGGGAGACACGCTGGGGCCGTGGCTCTTTCTCTGGTCGATGCTGGCCGTGTGGGTGCTGGGCCAGTTTTTCCTGCAGCGCGAATCGCGCCGGTTTGAGCCCGAGGAACTCTCGGCCAGAATCCTGGCCCAGCCGCCCCAGCGAGACCCGTATCGCGGGTTGTTCGATATCCCTTATCTCGCGGCCACGCTTCGCGTGCTGGCGCTCACCTTGCTTCTGGGCGGCTTTTTCTTTCTGCTCTTGCCCCGCCAGGCCGGTGCCACGCGATCACGCGGCTCGAATGTCATGGCCAAGCACTTGACCGGCTTCGATGAAGAGGTTGAGCTCGGTCAGCTTGGCGAAATTCTCGAGAACGACAGCGTTGTCATGAGCGTCGAGTTCGCCGACGAGGACGGCAAGCCTGTCCATCCTCCCGCGGAACCCCTCTGGCGGGGCGTGTCGCTGTCGCAGTACGAGAAGGGCCGCTGGAAGCGGCAATCGCAGAGGTCCATGCAGATGGTCGTGAGCATGAAAGCGTTCACGAACAGCGGCCCGGTCAAGCGTGACGTGATCCGCCAGATCATCAAGCTGGAGCCGAACGACTCTGCAACCTTGTTCGCGATGCGGCCCGTTCTCGATATGTCGGCCGGATCGCGCGTGATTCAATTAACTCCTTTCCTCAACCCCGTCGACGGCAGCATCGTGCGGCCGGAAACGCGGGGCTCTTACGACTACGAGATCCTCTCCGACCTGAACATCGACAGCCCCCAGGATGACGAGACGACTCCCTCCCCGGCCCGGTTCGAACTCTTGCTGGGCATTCCAGAAAACCTCAAGGCCCGGTTCCGGCAAATCGCCCTGCCCATCGTCCAGAACGTTCAAGCAAAAGACACCGACCGGACCAGCGCCAAAGCTCGCGCACTGGAATCCTACCTCCGTGAATCCGGCGAGTTCGGTTATACGCTCGACATGAACGTGGATGATTCCAGCCTGGACCCGGTGGAAGACTTCTTGGTCAACCGCAAGCGGGGCCACTGCGAATACTTCGCCAGCGCTCTAGCCTTGCTCTTGCGGTCGATCGACATCCCGGCGCGTGATCAACGGGTTCAAGGGCGGAGACTGGAACGACCTGACCTTGACGATGAACGTCCGGCAGAAACACGCGCATAGCTGGGTCGAGGCTTATATCGGCCAGGACGCGACCGATCGACCCATCTGGATCACACTGGACCCAACGCCGGGCAACGACCGCGACCGATCGGTCGCGCAAGTCGGCGGCGTCTCCGGCGGGCTGCGCACCGTGACCGACATGCTACGGTACGTCTGGGTTTTCTATATCCTTGGTTACGACTCCAGCCGTCAAAACCGGTTGTTGTACACACCGATCAAGCTCATGGTTCACGAAATGCGCCGGGGATACGGCCTGATCTGGGCGTGGGCCAAGAAGGCGTTTGCTCAACTGTTCAATTTCCAGAGCATCAGCTCGTTCATCAGCATCAAGGGCTTTCTTGTTTCGTTCATTGTGCTTTTGTTCGTGGCGATCGCCGGCAAACTGCTCTTGTGGGTGGGCAAGCGACTGTTCTTGTGGTGGCGTGGACCGGCAGACGATTCGGCCGGGCTGACCGCCGGAATTCTCTTCTACCGACGGCTCGCCCAGATGCTCGCCGAGTTCGACCTCAGGCGCACTCCCGCTGAGACCCAGAACGAGTTCGCGCTCTGCGCCTCTCGATTTCTGTCCGGTCACGGAGAGCAAACTCAGATCGTGGCCGACGTTCCCTCCAGGATTGTCGATGCGTTTTACATGGTGCGTTTCGGTGAGCGCGACCTCGATGCCGAAACCCTTCAGGAGCTCGAGGCCAGCCTCGACGCTCTGCATACCCGCTTGAACTCAAACACCTCCTGATCGATCAACCGCCTGGCCGGAATCGAACCTCGCCAGAAGTGACAGGCGGGGCTCGATGGCGACGTGAATGTTGACCGGCCTCGACTTTCAAAGGACCTTCTTGGCATGCGCGTCGGACTTGTGGGATTCGCGGGAAGCGGCAAGAGCACGCTGTTTCAACTTTTGACCGGGACTGCCTCAGACCCGGGCAAGGTGCACTCGGGCCAGGTCGGTGTCGCCGTGCTGGCCGACCCTCGCCTGGATTTGCTGGCGTCGCTGCATAGCCCCAAGAAAGTCACGCCGGCCACGGTCGAATTCCTCGATACGCCCGGCCTCATGCCTGGCTCGCATGCCGACAATCCCCAGCGCCTGGCCTTGATTCGCGAGGGAGATGCCTTGCTCATTGTCCTTGCCGGCTATAGCGGCGCCGACCCCGCCAAGGAGCTCGCGGCGTTCCACGACGAGATGCTCTTCGCCGACCTGAGCGTGGTCACCAATTGCGCCGAGCGGCTCGAGTCCAGCGTCAAGAAGCGACGGCCCGACTGGGAACAGCAGGAGAAAGAGCTGGCCATCGTCAAACGAATTCAAACCACCCTGGAGGAAGGACGGTTCGTGGCCGAGCTTGGCCTGTCCGACGACGATAAGAGGCCGCTGCGATCGTTCGGACTGCTGACCGACAAACCTCGAGTCGTCGTTCTCAACACGGCTCTGGGTCAGGAGATTCCACAGGCGCTGCGCACAATGGCTCCAGACGTTCTTGCAATCGACGCCAAGCTCGAGCTCGACCTGGCGCAGCTTGATCCCGAGGAGCGTGCCGCCTTCATGGCAGACCTGGGAGTCACCGACCTCGGTCGCGATCGAATCATCCGCGCGGCCTACGACGCCGTTGGGATTATCACCTTCTTCACGGCCGGCGAGCCCGAGGTCCGCGGCTGGAACCTCGAACGCGGGTCGAATGCCGTGCTCGCCGCCGGCAAGATCCACACCGATCTGGCCAAGGGCTTCGTCCGGGCCGAGGTCACCTCATTTGATGACATCGCCACTGCCAGCACGCTCAAGGAGGCCAAGGCCAAGCACCTTCAGCGGCTGGAAGGGAAAGACTACATCGTAAAAGACGGTGACGTCATCTACTTCCGCAGTGCGCTTTGATGGGAAACGCGGCCATCAGTATTCAATCTCCCGGCGTTTTCGTGGGCGTGCGCAGCACCGCGCCGGCCGTCAGCGGCGAGTCTTTGTGCGGCAAGACATCGCGATTGGCTCGCCATAGCGAGTCGAGTTCGTCGACCGAGCCGTAGACCCTGATGGCGACATCGCGAAGCGTCTCGCCCTGCCGGACGGCCGTGAACGCCTGCTGAGGTCCGAATTCCGCGGTCGGCTCGGAAGCGCGTTTCGTGACCGCAGGGGTGTCCGCAACCGCGGGACCCGAACTTCGCGTAGTGCCTGCTCTTGAAGGCGGTGTCGTCGTCGTCGAGCTCTTACCGGCTGGCGGCTTGTGCAAGACCTGGGGCTCCGGGGCCGGCTCATTCTGGGCAGACGCGCGGAACGGCGCGGGGGGTGACGAGGAAGCAGTGCCTCCTTGCTGGACCGGTGAGGCGGTTGGCTCCGCCGTGGACTTTCGCTCGCCTTGTGCCGGCTTCTGTTCTTGTTCCACTGCCTTTTGTTTGCTGTCTGCGGGGCGAGGCTGTACGGCTTTGACGGTTGTTCCGTGTGGAGCCGAGTCGAACGTGCTCCACTCCGGGCTTTTTCCGGGTCACGCCACGAGGCTTCTTTCGAGATGAATCGCTCTCGAAGAGAATAACCGCGAAGAAGCAGACAATCAGCACGCTCAGGAGCATGCTGGGCACGATGTGTCGATTCATGGTGCATTGCTCGGATTGCTGGGTCTCGTGGTGCGCGACACTGATCTTTCATCGACAGTATCGGCGGCGGCGGAGGCAGACTTGAATCCGAGCTCAGGTTCTCACGTCCCACCGATCAAGCAGTTCTCGCTTACGGTCGAGGTGTTCGCGCGTTTCCTGGACGATCGTCTCGCAAACCAGCTTGCAGAGGCGCTCGACCAGCGAGTCATTGAGCGCGTAGAACACCTGCAGGCCTTCCCTGCGCCGGGCTACCAGACCGGCTTCCGCTAGCATTTTGAGGTGCTTCGAGACGTTCGCCTGATTGCGACCCGTCTCGTCGACAACCTGCGTGACGTTTCGCTCGCCATCCATGAGTGTGCGTAAAATCGCCAGGCGTGTCGGGTCGGCCAGCATCCGAAACTTATCGGCCATCAAATCCAGAAAGTCGTCCGGAATGGAATTCTTCATAAGCCTGCTAGATAATCAATGAAGAATACAGTTGAAATTCAAGACACGAATATTCTATCATGGCGTGGCTAGATGGGAAGCCCTCGCCGGCGCAATTGTGCCAGGGCCAACTTGCGGGTGTGCATGCGAGCTTGAAGTCTGCGGCGTGTGGCACTGCTGGCTGGACATTCATGGAGTGAATCGTGGATACTTTGCCGGAATCGCTCCGCCGTGGGTGCGCGAAGGCGCGCTGCCGGTCGAAAGACTCCATTCAAAACGTCTCTTTCGTTCCACCCCGATGCTGAGGAATCACAATGCGTGACAGATCCTGGAACTCGATAATTCGCATCCCGCTGCCCGTCGTTTTCGCGGGATTCGTCGGTCTTGCCGCCGGAGCTCTGCTGGCCACTGCCGCCAGGCAGGGATTGGCGCATGCCGACGACACCAAGGTCGTTCACGACCAGCCGGTCGGTGCGAAGGCACCGATCCGGGAGATACTCCACTGTCCCCTGGCTTTTGCCGGAGTACACCTGCTCAAGGATCTACCCGCGTATTCTCAGACGGCCTACCATTACTGCAAGCCTGTGAGCGATGAAGTGAACCAGTGCGTTCTTTACGATAGTACAGGGCCGGACGCCCGATTGATCGGAGTGGAGTACCTGGTGAGCGACGCCCTTTACCAGAAGATGCCGGCCGATGAGAAACCGTACTGGCATGATCACAAATACGAGGTTGACGCCGGTCTCCTCAAGAGTCTGACGCAATCTGGTGCCGAGGAGAAGAAAACCATGGCCGCCGTTCGGCCCCTCTGGGGCAAGGTTTACCACACCTGGACCTCGGGCAAGTCTTATCCCATCGGCCCGCCCAAGCTCTTCTGGTCAGTCACCGGGGAGGAGCCGTTCGTATTGGCCGACGGCTCGAAGCTGCCGCAAGAGATCGAATCGATGCGAGCGAAAGGGGCCAGGTAAGAGCAAGTCTCAGGATCAAATCGTCGCCGGAGAAACAAGCAACGCCCGGGACGCCGTTCGTCAAAGCGACGCCTAAGTTAGGTAATGTGCTTCGTTGCCGCGCTGCCGGGGATTCCTCATCATCGAGAGATCGCAACCAGCGCGGTGCCGACCACCATCTTTCGAGGTCGGTCGGGAACGAGACGGGTGAGTTTCTACTCCTGATGAGAGGACGTATCCATGGTTGGAGCTTTTTTCAGCTTGATCGTCATGGTCGCCTCGGCGCCCGAGCTGAATGACCAGACGTTCAGCCACTGGCGAGACACCATTCGCCCAACTGCCCAGGAACAGGCTTTCCTGGAAATCCCCTGGCGCGAGTCGTTCTTCACCGCGGTGAAAGAAGCCCGGGAGAAAGACAAGCCCATCCTCTTGTGGGCCATGAACGGCCATCCGCTGGGATGCACCTGAAACAACGGTGTGATTGCCAGACAGTCTGTCTGGACAGACCCGGAAGTTAGAGAGCTGGTCTCAAGTTTCATCCCGGCCGCCGATGAGGTGGGACACCTGCAATCAGGCAAGGACCCGGAGTGCCGGTTGTTCCAGAAGATCGCCGAACAAGGCCATTACGCCGGCCGCAGCCGTCCGACATCCACCCGCCAGGGAACTTATGCCACCACTGCCACCGGCGAGCTTCTGGCCTCGTGGAACAACAACGACCCTCACTTCGTCGCTCGCAAGCTCCATCAGGCGCTTGCCGCCTGGGATAAGCGGAAAGCTGAAAGGCCGGATTCGGCTGGTCAGCCAGGTCTCGAAGCCGACAAGCTGAACCGCGCCGACCGATTCTACCCCGAAGGCGGCCTTGTGCTGCGCGTAAACACCCGCGACCTGCCACGCGATCGGCCGGTGGATAAGCAATGGGCGAACGCCTGGAACCAGGACTTTGCCTGGTTTACCCGCGACGAAGCACGCCAATTTCTGCCCGAGCGCCAAGCAGGGAGATGAACACACCGTCCCCAGGCCGCTGGTCGAGCGGCTGGTCCGCTTGCACCTGCTGGATAACGTCCGTGGACAAACCAGCCCGTTCCCGGCCGACGCCGTCGAGGACGTGCGTCTTGCGGTCAAGGTCACGGCCATCAAGGACGACGTGGCCTCGTTGCGCCTCGAGGGGACCACACGCGCCGTCCACCGGGGTAAGTGGCCCATCCGCGGATTCCGAGATATGAAACAGCCCACCGCGCAGGAGCGTGGGCTGGATTTGAAGCTGCTGGGCCACGCTCGTTATGATCTCAAGCAGGGACGATTCGTTGATTTCGAGGTTGTGGCCATCGGCCAGCGATGGGGCGGCACACAGTACAACGGCCGGGGTCGGGACCTGGACTCGGCCCCCTTCGGCGCCACGCTAACGCTGGCCGGCGATGCCCGTGCCAGCCGCGTGAGCCCCGAGCACTTCTGGGGCTATGGATGGCGCTAAGTGATTGTTTCGGAAGGGGATTTCGAGAGGGCGAGCCGGTTTGCCGGTAGCTTCAGCTCGGCAAGTGCCTCGCCCTCTCCCTTCAAGAAGAGGCGCTAAATGGTCAAGCAGCGTGACAGAGAAAGAGACGTAGTCTTTCGATAGGGAGTGCGAGGTCAACAAAGGGCGCCCTTGGTCGCGTGCGATCGACGAGGGTTTTCTTTTTCCTCAAGAAAAAGCGAACGATCAGTCGAGTGGACACGAAGTTAGGAGAAGGCGGCCAGCAAACCTGATTTGCAGGGAAGCGTCAGGGGGCATCGCTGTCAGGTCGTTCGCCGTTCCGCGGACGGTCTTGTCCAACATCCGTTTCACGGCTAAGATGCTTTTAATGGATTTTCTGGTCCATTCCATTCACGGCACATCAATTCAGGAACCGAACCTCATGCCCCGGCTTGCATTACGACCCTTGACGCTGATCGCCATTCTGGCCCTCATGGCGGTGGTTGTGGGAGCTCAGGCGCCTGTTCCGACCAATGAGGACAAGGAAACGGCCAAGACCGTGGTCGATCTCGTTGAACGGGGGCACATGGCTCGGCCCGTGATCGACGACGAGATTGCCGTCAAATGGTGTAACAACTTCCTCAAAGATCTCGACCCGCAAAAGTACTATTTCCTGAAAGCCGACGTCGACGAGTTCAAGAAGGAAGCCACGAACCTTGACGACCAGATCCGCGAGGGCAATATCGACTTCGCCCGGCGGGTGTTCGAGCGGTTTCTCGTGCGCAACGATGAGCGGTACAAGACCGTTCAAGAGTTGCTCAAGCAGAAGTTCGATTTCAGCGTTGATGAATACCTGACGGACGACCCCGAGAAGATTGACTACCCGGTTGATAAGAAAGAAGCCGACGAGCGGTGGCGGAAGCGAATCAAGCTTGACCTGCTTCAGCTTCGAGCCGACAAGACCGACGACGCCGAGGCCCTTCGCAAAGTCACGGTGCGCTATCGAGATCGCAACCGGATGTTCCACCAGTTCGATTCCAACGAGCTGCTTGAAGTTTACCTCTCCAGCCTGACCCGGACGTTCGACCCGCACTCGTCCTACCTGAGCGCCAAGAACCTTGAAGACATGCTCAACCAGCAGCTTCACCTCTCGCTCGAGGGCATTGGTGCCTCGCTCCAGTCGGAAGATGGGTACGCCGTTGTCAAGGAGGTCGTGCCCGGCATGGCCGCCGACAAGGATGGCCGCCTCCAGCCCGAAGACAAGATCGTGGGCATCCAGAAGGACAAAGGTGAGGAGATCGACTTCGTCGAGAAGAAGCTGAGCGACGTCGTACGGTACATCCGCGGTCCCGCGGGCACCACGGTGCGCCTGATCGTGCAGCCGGCCGGCACCAAGGAGCGGAAGGTCTACGAGCTGACCCGGCAGCGGATCGAGCTTAGGGAGCAGCACGCCAAGGGCAAGATCATCGAGACCAAGCAGAACGGCAAGCAACTCAAGCTCGGTGTCATCCATTTGCCGGCCTTCTATGGTGATACCATGGCGCTTCTGCGGGGCGAGGCCAACGCGGTGAGCGCCACCGAGGACTGCCGTAAGATTCTGGGCGATTTCAAAACCGCGGGCGTCGATGCGGTGGTCATGGACCTGCGAGACAACGGTGGCGGCCTGCTCGAGGAAGCAAAGACCCTCTCGGGATTGTTCATCGACACCGGCCCGGTAGTGCAGGTGAAGGAGATCTTCGGGGTCAAGCCCCTGTCCGACGATAATGAAGGCACCGCATGGGACGGGCCGCTGGTCGTCCTGATCAACAAACTGTCCGCCAGTGCCTCGGAGATCTTCGCCGGTGTGATCAAAGACTATGATCGCGGCTTGATCATTGGCGACTCGAGCACCTTCGGCAAGGGAACGGTGCAGAGCATTGTGCAGATCGGCGACCATACCCGCCGTCGTGACCACAAGAACCGAGGCGCTCTCAAGCTGACGATTCAGCAGTTCTATCGTGCCAACGGCGAGAGCACGCAGATCAACGGCGTGTCACCGCACGTTCATCTCCCGTCGATCCGTGATCACATGGAGTTCGGCGAAGGCAAGATGGACAACGCCCTCAAGTTCGAGAAAGTGGCCGGGCTCCCTCACGACCAGTACAACAAGATGTCCCCCGATCTGGTGGCCCTGCTCAATGACCGATCAGCCCAGCGCCGCAAGAATGATCCCAAGTTCCAGAAGCTGGACGAACGGATCAAGCAGTTCCTCGATCGCAAGGCCCGTCATTCCATCGCCCTGAACGAGGCCAAATTCAAAGCCGAGTACTTCCCCGACGACGAAGACGATAAGGACAGGATCGAGGAAGAACGCGTCAAGAAGGAAAAGAAGAAGAAGAAATTCACCGAGCAGGAAGTCTGGTCATCCGACTTCTACAACGATGAAATCGTCCGGATCGTGGGCGACTACCTCACGCTCGGCTCCAAGGTGCTGGCGGCGAACCCGGTCAGGGCCGCCGCGGTCAATCAATAACCTGTTTACGAGTCACTGCGGTTCGGCGGGGGTCTCGTGACCCCGCCGCCCGTTGGCCGTGAGTTCGGCGTGGGTCTCCCGATCCCGCCGTCTTCGGGACCGCGGGTCACGTGTATTCGGCGTGGGTCTCGCGACCCCGCCGTCTTCGGGACCGCGGGTCAGGAGTGTTCGGCGCGGGTCTCCTGACCCCTCCGTCTGCCGTGATGGAGACCTCCGGTCGTGAGAGCGGCAAGATCAGGAGACCTTGCCACAACTTCGTTTTAACACGCGCGAACCTCACACGCCGGGTCGCTAGCGACCTGTCGCCGGGATGGACTTGGCGAACGCGATCAGGTCGGCGAAATCCTGGGCGGTCAGACCTTTCTCAAGACCATCGGGCATGAGAGAAAGCCCCGTTGATGTCACGGCTTCGATCTGGGAGCGAGGGACCACGTCGGTCACGCCCTCGGCGCGCTTCAGGGTAAGAGCGGACGCTGTCTCGGACGCGATGATTCCCGAGACCACGCGGCCGTCGTCGAGCGCCACGTTGTAGTTGACGTAGTTGGGCGCAACCTCGCGGTTGGGGTCGAGCATGTGCAGCAGCAGGTCTTCCGGCGAGCGGCCCGCGACCGTGGCCAGGTCGGGGCCGACCTCGGTCCCCTGGCCACCGGCGCGATGGCAGGTGGCACACGCCTTCAGATACACGGCGCGTCCGCGGCTGGCCTGCCCTTCCAATGCAAGTGCGGGCCGCAGCGCGTCGATGACCGCCCGGCGATCGCGCGAGACTGAGGATTCCGCGCCCAGGATCGTCAGCGCCCGCTCGCGGAGCTTCGGATTGGCGTGCGTGCGCAGTTGATTGAGCCGGGCCGGATCGATCTCGCCGGGCGCCAGTTGATGCGATTCCAGGGCGGAGAGCAAGTGTTCGAGCCGCTCTGGGCGGCTGAACAAGAGCTCGATCGCCTCTCGACGAACCAGTGGGCTCATAGACTTCCACTGGTCCAGTACGAGGCCGCTCACCCGCGGCTGGTTGCTCCCCGCGAGTGCCTGCAAGGCGGCCAGTTGGACGGCAACCGGCTGTCGAGCTTCGAGCAGTTCACGCAGGATCTTCCATGTCGCGGGCGAGGCATCGGTGCCGAGCAAAGCGATCGAAGGAAGCCTCCGATCGGCGGGCTCCTGTTCCGATGTCGCCGTCTGCGCAGCCTGGGCGAAGAGAGACGCGAAGACGCTTTGCCTCCATCCCTCGGTACGCTTCGCTTGGCGACTTTCCCGAACGCCGCAAGCCCTTGCCCAGAGCCGCCAGCACATTGATCAAGACATCGTTCGGCGTGCCCGACTTGATCAACCGCTCGACCAGACGCTGCGTTTCGCCGGGGTCTCTCGCCGAGCCCACGAGAATCGACAGCTCGTCAAGCCAGCCGCGTCCGGCCTGTGTCTGGAAGAAGCCCGGCCTGGCCGCCAGGGCTTCGATAAACGCCGGTGTATGCTGGGAAATCGAGCTCAAGACGGCTGTCCGCGTCCAGACGTCGGCGGCGTCACGCACGGCGATCTTGACCAGTGCTTCGATCACGCGAGGGTCGCGATTTGCCTCGCCCAGCGCCAGTGCGGTCTGGAATCGGACCATCGAGTCGGGATCATCGGCCAGGGGCAAAACCCGGGCCAGCATTCGCTTCATCGTCTGCAATCCTGGGCTGGGCCAGCCGGACAGCCTGCTCGCGAACCCGCGGTTCCGGGTCTTGCAGGCCGAGGTGAAGCTGAGCAGGGTCAAGCCGCCCCAGAACATCCAGCGTCCAGAGGGCGTGCAACCTGCCCTGAGCGGTCGGCCTGTTGTCAACCATGTCTCCCAGGAGTGCGACAGCCGCGTCATCGTGACGCTCGATCAGGAGCCGCTGCGCGGTCTCTCGCCACCAGGCGTCGGGGTCGGCAAGCAAAGAAACCAGCTCCGCAGTCGCGGCCCGGCTGAGCTGGGGCCGGCGATGGCGAGCCGCTCCGTCGTGGACGAGCTGATACAACCGGCCGCGGTCCTTGCCGCTGGTCAGGTCGAGGTGCTTCTGGATCGGCTCGGGGATTGACCAGGGATGCTCGATGGTTTCCCGATACATGTCCAGGATCAGGAGCGTGCCGTCGGGCGTGTTGGCGAAGTTGACCGGCCGGAACCAGTTGTCGGTCGAGGCCAGGAACTCAACGTTTTGATCGGCGCGGGTGGCCAGGTAGTGCGCGCCGTCGAGCGACATGGTCTTGCGGTGGACCATGTTTCCGCCCACGTCGCCGATGAAGGCGTTGCCGCGGTACTCTTGCGGATAAGCCGAGCCGCGATAGATCGTGATCCCGGTGGCCGACGTGAAGAAGCCGATCGCGAAGAGTTCGGTGGGCGGCAGCCGCTTCCGCATCGCCGGGTCGGCCGCGCGTTGGCGGGTGCGAACCACGCGCCAGGGCTCGGCTTGGCTGATCCGATACACCGGCGCGGCGGGCCCTTCGGCGGCGATGTCGAGAACCACGCCGGGAGGAACGAGCGCGGGGTTTCGCTCGAGGTCGTGCGCGGGAAGGATGATCTGGCGGATGTGGTTGCTGTTGTTGCAGGTGAACCTATGCCCCCAGTCGTCGAACGAGTGTCCGAACTGGCCGCCTCCGGATATTGCCTCGAAGGCCGAACCGTCGGGCTTGAACCGGAAATCTCGCCCGCGCACCGAAACCGGCTTCGCATCGGGCCGCGACAGGTTCCTGATCTCGCCGCCATTGCTGCTGGCCACGCCGTAGATCCAGCCGTCGGGCCCCCAGAGCAAGCCGTTGAGCAGACCCTGAACATTCTCAGTGCCGAATCCCGTGAACATCACTTTCTTGACGTCGGCCACGCCGTCGCCCGTGGTGTCCTTGGCGTACAGAATGTCGGGCGCGACGGCGATGAAAACACCGCCATCGTAGGGCACGATCCCCGTCGGCCAGGACAGGCCGTCGACGAAGATGGTCCTCGAGTCGAACCGGCCATCTCCGTCGTGGTCTTCCAGACGCGTGACATGGCCGGTGGGCGTCTTCTCCGGAAAGGGATAGCCGCGCATCTCGACGACATAGAGCCGCCCGTCCGCGTCGTAGCAGACGCTGACGGGGTCAGTCACCAGAGGCTCGACCGCGGCGGGCTCGAGACGGAAACCCCGATGGACGCGGAAAGATTCGAGGGCCGCGGCTGGTTCAAGCGGCTTGATTCGCGGCAGCTCGCGGGCGAGGTCTTCCTGGCCCATAGCAACGGTACACAGAACGAGAACGAATGCCACGGAACTTCTTAAGACAGCCAATCTCATTCCTTCCTTACCTTGTAGAAACTCAGACTCAATGTAACCAACGTTAACAGTCGATGCCGCGTCTCGCTACCGTTTAGCGTGCCTTCAACCCGAGCAGCCCGATGGCATTGTCGCGCTCGATCCTGGCCCGCGCCTGCGCGGACAGCTCCAAGCTTGCGAGCACCTGGAACTGGGGCACCGGCTGGCCGGGTCTCAGGTAGTCGGTGCCAAAGAGCAATCGCTCGGCCCGGCGAGTCAAGAACGACTGCGCGAACGCGCGATCGCGAGACAACGCCCCCGCTCCCGACCCGGCCGAGAGATCGCCCCAGAGGTTGGGGTAATGATCGAACAACCGATCGAGCGCACCGCCGGGCTTGACCGGGCCGGTGGGATAACCGCCGAGGTCTTT
The DNA here is from genome assembly GCA_963813575.1 of uncultured Planctomycetaceae bacterium. Classification (GTDB taxonomy): domain Bacteria; phylum Planctomycetota; class Planctomycetia; order Isosphaerales; family Isosphaeraceae; genus Aquisphaera. The sequence continues at coordinate 49,569 of CAWFAF010000009.1, read as the reverse complement.
CTCAATCACATCACCTGAGATCGATGCCCAGAACCCAGGACCATGCCCGAGAAAGTTGACCTTGGGAAACGCCTTGAGAACGCGTTCGAGGCCGGGAAGTCCCGGGGCATCGGTGCCCCGAATGTTGTCCATGTGAAACAAGACTGGAAGCTTGAGGTCGTCGCAGACCTCATACAGGTTCATCATCTTCGGCATGATCGATCGGCAATCCGGCCTTGTGCTCGCCAAACCCCTTGGCGCCCTGATCGACGTATTCCTTCAGCATCGTTCGCAACCCGGCCCGGCCGCCGGTGTACGACGTTCGCGGGTCGATGCAGCAGAATGGGATCAAGCCGGTCGGGAAACCGCTTCGCCGCGGCGAGCGCCTGCTCGGTGAGGTTGAGATAGCTCGACGACTCGGGCGATACCAGGGGCAGCACCACGGCTTTAACCACATTGTGCTCGTCCATCCAGCGGACGAGCGCCTCGGGCGTGAGCGCCGGGCCTTCGTTCCAGGTGCGGCCGATGTGGGTGTGAATGTCGAGATATGGACCACGCGGCTCGTGGCGGGCGTACAGGCGCTGTGTGGCAACGAGGCTGTTCGCGAATCCAGCGCTCAAGGCCGCTCGCAGAAAACCTCGGCGTCCGATGGATTTCATCTCCACCATGAAGCCCTTTCTTGAGATGAGCACCAATAGCGAATCTCACCCTTGAATGGCGTTCGTTCGACCCAAGGCGATGTCGAAATCGCCGACGGCCGGAACCAGCATCGCCAGGAGAGCGAAGCCGTAGATCCCCGCGCTGAAGAGGAAGGCGGCCATGAAGTCGCCGTTGAGCAGGCTGATGATGCAGTAGAACGTCCAGAACGGCGTGAGCAGCGAGACCAGGGCGATGGCTCGCGACGGGTTCTTCGCGCCAAGCGAGCCGAACAGGGCCACGCTGCCGGCGCCGATGAAGATCATGAAGCTCAGGAGCTGGCGGCCGAACTCGCGGTCGCTGAGGATGATCAGGTACGAGCAGAGCAGGATGCCGACCATCAGGAAGAAGATCGTCCCCAGGCTGTTGGCGATGGCGGTCCGGCTGCTGATGAACGTGATCGCCGAGTGCAGGCCGAGCATCGCCGCGAAGTGGCAGAGGAGCAAGTAGTCGATCAGGAAGAAGACCAGATTCTCGCCGGACAGCCTGTCGGTCAGGAAAAGGTAGAGCGCTCCCAGAACGGGAAGAGCCACCATCTCTTTGCTGTTGTAGAGGATGCCGTACAGCTTGCCGTAGATGAAGTCTCCCGGGGAGAGCTCGGTCACCAGCAGCAAGTCAAGCGCGCCGGTGTCGCGCTCGGTCGTCAGCGCGGTCACTCCCTGGGCGTTGATGAGAACCAGGCTCAGGATCGCCAGTCCCACCGGAATCAGGCACAACTGGGTGCCCAGCGGGTTTTCCAGTCCCTGGCGCCAGGCTGAGGAAAAACCCCGCTCCCAGGGCGAAGAGCAGGACGTAGCAGGCCTTGATGATCAGCGGCTTGGTTCCGTAGGCGCGAGTCATCAGCTCGCGCCAGAGGATCGGGTTGGTCCAGGGCCGGCGGTACGGATTGGCGCTATAGCCTACGCGCCGATGAGTGCGGCGGGGTACGTGCAGACCGGTGGTTGGGCCGGTCGTATCATCGAAGGCGACGTCGGCGCTGCCCGATCGATCTGGAATGCTCGCGCGGATGCTCGGCGCCGGCTGACCTGGAGTGGCCCGAGCCGGCCGCTTCAGCCGTGGCGCCAACGGTCACGGGCACTTCCAGGGCGACTCGATCAGCTTCGACCAACGATTCGACCACCTCGCCCTCGGCCTCGTCGGCCTGTTCCCTCGGCTCGTTGCGGCCGGGGTTCCATTTCCGCAGCATGAAGGTGCCAAAGGCGACGATGGTGGCCGCGAACGTCAGCCGGACGCCGATATAGACCAGGCTTGAAGCCCGTACAATTCCCGTGATCTGGTCGGATCGCGGGTACAGCACCGCGATCATCGCCCGGTAGGGATTGAGAACCTCCTTGACCGGAACTCCCATGAACTCGAGTGTGGGAAAGGCGACCGAGAACAGCTCGACTCCGGCAACCGAAAAGACGACCATCAGGATCGTCAGCGAGATCGATTGAAACGTGCGGTCACGCCAGAGCGCGATCAAAAGCCCCATCGCTCCGCCGGCCACGCCCGAGGCAGCCGTGACCGCGAAGAGGCTGACGACCTGGCCGAACGAGATGCCGCCCAGAAGCGCGCAAAGCGAAAGCAGGCCGACGCTCGCTCCCAGGATGATCAGGACGTTGAGCAGGCCGGCCACCAGCTTGCCCAGGACGATCTCCAGGTCTGACAGGCTGGTCATGAGCAGGAGATTGAAGGTCCGGCGGTCTTTCTCGTAGGCGACGGCAGAGGCCGTGAACAGAGGCGCGAAGAAGAGCATCAGGCTAAGCTGGAGCATCGCGAACATCCCGTACAGGACGCCCCCGAACCGCGCCAGCACTCCGACCTCACGCACATCCTGCCAACCAATGATCGATTGCCAGGCCGTCCAGAGCAGGATGAAAAGCACACAGGAAAACGAGCCCCGCCAAAGATAATAGCGGAATGGCCGAGGCGTGGTGATGAGCTCTCGTGCGATGATCGGTCCAGCAAACAAAGTCGAATCTCCCAGCGGGCATGCAATCAGGCAGGAGTCTAGAGAAGCGCGTCAATTCGGGGAACAAAAAAAACGAGGATGCGATGATCGAGCATAATACGCTCGTGGCAGCGTTGAGGTTCAAAATGGGAGCGAGATTCCCAGTGTCCGCGGCGCGGTGCCTTCGAACCCGTCCCCATGGCTTCGACTCGTTCGCGCAGCGGCCCGTACGGTCATCCGCGCGGAACGATTCGGTGGTATGTTGCTAAGTCAGCACAACGAGTGTAGCAGACGAAAGAACCGATGACCAAGTGAAGTTCGGGGCAAGCCACGAGGATCACTGTCGTTACCGTCTTGTGGCCAGAACGGTTCATGCCGCCGGGCGGGGCAAAAGAAAAGCCGTGGCGGCGGCCATTGACAAGGTTTCGGTAAGCTCCTCTAATAAAATTCGTCCTTTCATAAGGCGTTCCGCACTGGCACTGACGAATCTTGGGAGTTGCGCCGTCGTGTTGCTGTCAGGATGCAAGAGCACCTGTCGCTTCCTGATGCTGGGACTTGGAGGCGCCGCGTGCCTCCTGCTCGGATCGACCTCCGCGCATGCGACGGGATGTCACCTTCCGGATCGCCCCGTGCTCACCCACACTTTTTCGTGGGAACGGTGGCAGTCCAGTGGAACTTCCCACCAAGAGATAATCGCCTTGCCGAGCCCGCCTGCGGTCCGTCGCCTACCCTGCCAGGGAGAAATACCCACGCTGCCGTCGGTTGGCAACGTCCCGCTGGGCCCGGCCTTGGCCCTCGACCTGAGCGCCCAAGTGCCCGCGCGCGGGGAGCGAGCCGTCACTCGCTCGACGCGATGCTTCCCCCTGGAATTCGTGTCTCGCCTCGATCGTCCTCCGCGCCTTGCCTGGGCCTGATGGACCCAGCGGGGCCACGACCGAAGATTCTCGTGTGGCCGGATCGGCTTGACGATTCTCGAGTGGAGGCGTTGGCTCGTGGCGCGAGCGGAGTTCGAGGGCGCGCTTGGGACTTTTGGCGTCAATTTGATGGTGGCGCTGGCTGCTCTGGGAGCAAGCGGATGCCAGCCGTCTACTCCTCTTCAGCTCGCCGGCGTTGAGCTCCGCCTTCCCGATTCGTGGCGGCCCGTCGAGGCTGCCCACTCGCTGGTTCCCGGCACACCGCTTTCTGCCTGGCGCGGACCCGATGGAGCATTGCTGGTGCTCTATCGGACCTTGCCCGCTCCAGGCGTATCGGCCCCGATGCTCGTCGAGGCGCTGGCCAACCGGCTGACGAACCTGCCCGAGCTGAAAATCGTTGCCAGGAGAACAGAGAAGGTCGCCGGCCAGCCCGCGGCCCGTGTCGAGGTGATCGCTCCGGGAACCGGAGACGCCCTGGCACCTAGCGGCGTGGGGACCCCCGTCGCGACCACGGGCAAGACGCTTGAACCCACTCGGCAAGTCACGGTCGGGATCGTGCGATCAAGCGGCCCGCTGTTTCTCTCATGGACCATGCCCGAATCGGCCCATGCGCGGATCGCCCCGGACATCGAGGCGACCCTCGGCAGCCTGAAACTTTCGGCCGACACTCGTCCACCGTCGTATTCCTACTGAACATTCTTCTTGTTTCATCGGTCACGTCTCGCGCCGGCGCATTTCCCGGCCCGAGGGAGCTTGCCTATGTCCACCTCCGTTCGTCCTTCGCGAGACCGCGCCGGGCGGGTCTATACACCCGCGATCGGCTCGCGGTTGCGCCCCTTGCTCTGGATCGTCCTCATCGGCTTCGCCCTTCTGGCGGCCAATGGCTTTTATCTTTCCAGCGTCACGGCGCTCACCTGGTACCTGGGGACCACGCAACAGACGTTCTTTTACATGCTGATGGTTGCCCTGCACCTGGCTCTTGGCCTGGGGCTGGTCGTCCCCTTTTTGATCTTCGGCTTCGCTCATCTGGCCACTTCGTGGAAGCGGCCCAACAAGCAAGCCATTCGCTACGGTCTCGCCCTTCTGACGGCAGGGCTGGTCACGGTGGTGTCGGGCTTCATCCTGGTGCGAATCGGCGGCTTCGAGGTGCGTGATCCGAGGGTGCGCAATATCGGCTACTGGTTCCACGTGGCCGCGCCGCTTTTGGCGATGGCGCTTTACGTCAAGCACCGCCTGGCGGGCCCGCGCATTCGCTGGGAATGGGCCCGTCGGCTGGCGATACCGGTTGCCGGCTTCGTGGCCGTGATGGGCCTGCTCCATTTCCAGGACCCCAGGTCGTTCGGCGTCAAGGGTCCTCGCGAGGGCAAGCAGTACTTCTATCCGTCCGAAGCCGTCACTGCCAATGGCAAGTTCATCCCGGCCAGGACGCTGATGATGGACGACTACTGCATGAAGTGCCACCAGGACGCCTACAACGGCTGGTTTCACTCGTCGCACCACCTGAGCTCGTTCAACAACAAGGCTTACCTGACGAGCGTACGCGAGACGAGGAAAGTCTCGCTCGAGCGCGACAACTCGACCCAGGCTGCACGCTGGTGCGCAGGGCTGTCATGACCCGGTGCCGTTTTTCTCCGGCGAATTCGACGACCCCAATTATGACGACGTGAACAACCCCACGAGTCAGGCGGGGATCACCTGCACGTCCTGCCACGCGATCACCACGCGTGAACAACACCCGGGGCAACGGCGCCTACACGATCGAGGAGCCGGACCATTACCCCTTCGCCTTCAGCGACAATCCGCATCCTCCAGTGGGTCAACCTCACGCTGGTGAAGGCCAAGCCCGAGATGCACAAGAAGACGTTCATGAGACCTGTCATCCGGAGCGCCGAGTTCTGCTCGACGTGCCACAAGGTGGGTCTCCCCTTTGCACTGTAACCACTACCGTGACTTCGTGCGGGGGCAAGATCATTACAACAGCTACCTGCTCTCAGGTGTCTCAGGCCACGGCGGCCCGCAGCTTTTACTACCCGCCGGTCGGCCAAGTCAAACTGCGCCGAGTGCCACATGGACTTGTCGACCTCGAATGACTTCGGCGCAAGGGATTTTGATGGCAATGGACTGCGACAGATCCACAATCATCTTTTCCTGGGCGCCAATACGGGCCTTGCCCGTATTTCAGGGCGACAACAAGACGGCCAACCGGCAGGAAGCGTTCCTCAAGGATCAGAAGGTGCGAGTCGACGTGTTCGCCCTCCGCGAGGGAGGAACGATCGACGGCCGCTTCCTGGGCCCGATCCGGCCCGAGGCGCCGGCGCTCAAGAAGGGCGGCAAGTACCTCGTCGAAGTGGTGGTGCGAACCTTGAATGTGGGCCATCCGCTCACCCAGGGCACCGTCGACTCCAACGAGATCTGGGTCGAGCTCGCGGCCAGGCAGGATGGCCGCGTCGTCGGCCGCTCGGGCGGCATCGGCAACGACGGCGTGGTCGATCCGTTCTCGCACTTCATCAACGTTTATATGCTCGACCGAGATGGCAACCGGATCGACCGCCGCAACCCTCAGGACATCTTCGTGCCGCTGTACAACAAGCAAATTCCTCCCGGCGCGGGGCAGGTGGTGCACTTCGGGCTGGAAGTGCCCGAGACGCAAAACGGCCCGATCACGCTCGAGGCCAAGGTCAACTATCGCAAGTTTGATCGCAAGTACATGGATTATGTCTTCGGCAAGGGGAAGGGCCCGGCGCTGCCCGTTGTCGAGATGGCGAAAGACATGGTCGAGCTTGCCGTTGAGGGAGGATCAACCCCGGCGAACCCGCCTTCACCCATCAAGGACGAGTGGCAGCGCTGGAATGATTATGGCATCGGCCTCTTGCTTGAAGGGGGCACCAAGGGCGGCCAGAAGGGCGAGCTGAAGCAGGCGGAAGAAGCGTTCCGCAAGGTGGCCGCGCTCGATCGCGCTGATGGCTGGATCAACCTGGCGCGGGTTTATCAGAAGGAAGGCCGGATTCCCGACGCCTTGGCCGCGCTTGAGCAGGCCGCGGCGCACAAGCCGGAGCCGGCGGCCCCCTGGGTCATCAACTGGTTGACCGGACAGATCAACGTCCGCAATGGCCATCTCGACGAAGCCATCAGCAGTTTCGAGTCCGTCTTGAAGACTCGGGTTCCTGAACGCAAGCTTGATTTCGGCCTGGACTTTGAGGTAAACAATGAGCTCTCGTCGGCACTCTACGCCCGGGCGCGGATCGAGCCGGTCAGGAGCGCCAGAGCGAAAGGACTGGCTGACGAAGGCGGTTCTGTCGTACCAGCGGACGCTCGCCATAGACAGCGAAGACTGGACCGCACACTACGGGCTTGGCCTGGCCCTGGGCGATCCCACCTGGGGCGAAAAGCCGGCGGGGCCGGCTGACCAGTCGGCCTCGGAGAAGGCCGTCACGGTTGATCCGGATCACCTTCTCGCTCTGGCGGCCAGTATCGCCGATCGCAAGACCTCGGCCGCCAGCCGCAAGGAGCTATCGCTCGAGCTGGCGCGTGACGTTACCCGTTACATGAAGGGCGACAGGCCCCGCTTCCAATCTCGCCTGGAGCCGCTGCACGACCTGGCCGAGATCCTCGGTCCGGTCTGGGAGCGAGAAGCGGACGACGTCCGGATCGCCATTGGCCGGGCCCTCGAGGTAACCCACAAGGCTCTGCACGAACGGCTCAAGCCCGACGAGACGGCCGAGGGACGGGCGTTCGCGGCCGCCCGAGCGATGGACCCGGCCGCCAATCTCAACGCGCAGTCGATCGTGATCCATTCTCTGCACCGGCCCGGCGCACGGGCATCGACCGAGCTGCCACGGCAACCGAAACCTCAGCACAAAAGCAAACAACGCTCGCGACAACCCAGGAGAATACGAAATGACAACTCTTCGCTTCATCAAGCCCGCCAGGTTCACAGGCCTCCTTGGGTTGTTGCTCATACCCCTTGTGGCCATCGGCTGCAACGGCGGTGCCGAGAAAGCCACCATCGCCGCTCCCGTGGCACCCCTTCGACCGCGTGACGTCAAGATCGAGAGCCTGCCCGCGGTGAAGTTCGTCGATGTCACGAAAGACGCCGGCATCACGTTCGCTCACAACAATGGTGCCTATGGAGACAAGCTTCTGCCCGAGACCATGGGCGCGGGAGTCGCTTTTCTTGACTATGACAACGACGGCGATCAAGACCTGCTCTTCATCAACTCTTGCCCCTGGCCGGGACATGAAACCAAGGGGGGCCAGGCGCCGACGCAGAAGCTCTACCGCAACGACGGCAAGGGACATTTCCAGGACGTGACCAGGGAGGCCGGGCTCGAAAAGACGTTTTACGGCCAGGGCGTCGCCGTTGGCGATTATGACAATGACGGCGATGTTGACCTGTACATCACGGCCATTGGCCGGGGCTACCTCTTCCGCAACGACGGCAAGGGACACTTCGAAGACGTGTCCGATGCGGCTCACGCCAAGGGTCCCAACGGCTGGCTCACGGGCGCGGCGTTTATTGACATCGAAAATGACGGTGATCTCGATCTTTTCATCTGCAACTACATCACCTGGACGCCCGACATCGACAAGGTCCAGGGGTTCCAGCTTACGGGACTGGGCCGGGCCTATGGCCCGCCCACGTCATTTTCGGGTTCGCTCTGCTGCCTGTTACGGAACGACGCGGGCAGGTTCACTGATATCAGCGAAGAGTCTGGCGTGCAGGTGCGAACGCCCGACTTGAAGGTTCCGCTGGGCAAAGCGCTTGGGATCGCCCCTTTCGACGTCGATGGCGATGGCCTGGTGGATATCGCCGTGGCCAACGACACGGTGCAGAACTTCCTCTTCCACAACAAGGGGAAGGGGAAGTTCGAGGAAATCGCCATCCTCTCGGGCGTTGCGTTCGACCAGTCGGGCTCGCCCCGCGGGGGCATGGGCTGCGACTGGGCCTGCTTCCTCAACGACGAACGACTGGGGCTGGCGATCGGCAATTTCGCCAACGAGATGACTGCACTCTACGTGAGTGACCAGCCTGCGAGCCTCCAGTTTTCCGACCTGGCCAACCTTTACGGTCTGGGCGCTCCCACGCAGCCTCCCCTCAAATTTGGCCTCTTCTTCTTCGATTACGACCTCGACGGCCGGCTCGACTTGCTCTCTGCTAACGGACACCTCGAGCCCGACATCTCCAAGGTGCAGGCCAGCGAGACGTATGAGCAGCCGGTGCAGCTTTTCTGGAACACGGGTAGAGCGGGCCGCGAGCTCTACCAGAAAGTCGGCCCCGAGACCGCCGGCCCCGACCTCTTCCACCCGATCGTGGGCCGCGGCAGCGCCTATGCCGACATCGATGGCGACGGCGACCTCGACGCGGTGATCGTTGTCAACAATGGCCCGGCCCGCCTCTTCCGCAACGACGGCGGCAACGCCAACCACGGGCTCCGCCTGAGTCTGAAAGGTAATGGGAAGACCTCCAACCGCGACGCGATTGGCGCCAAGGTCGAAGTCAAAGTGGGCGACCAGGTCTGTCGCCGCCAGCTCTTCCCGGCCAAGAGCTACCTCTCGTCGGTTGAACTGCCGCTCACCTTCGGACTCGGGAAGGCCGACAAGGTCGATGAGCTGACAATTACCTGGCCATCGGGGAAAGTCACGAAGCTCACTGACCTGAAAGCGAATCAGGTTTACGTGATTGATGAAGACTCGGGGCCAAAGTCAAAGTGAGATAGCCCGCCAGGTTGCGAGTCGCGTGATTCCGTAATGCTGATTAGAATGGCCAGGGTACGGCCCGATCTCGTCGGGTCGAGTTCAACTTTGCCTGAGGCTGGGGAGGCTGGCAACAAGATGGCGCTTAGTGAAGATCAGGATTTCGGCGCGGAGGCATTCCGCTATTATCGGTTCGGGGGGCTCGCCCTCGGCATAGGCGCAGCGCTCACCGGCGGATTCATGGTATTGTTCCTCTTCGATCCGTTCGTCTGGGCGGTTCTCGGTGCTCTCGGCTTCGCGATCGCCTCGGGCTTCGTGATCACGACGGTCTTCCTTGGCATCCGCGACAAGCGCAGGGTCTTGATCGTGTCGCCGATCGTCGGGTTTGTACTTCTCGGTCTGCTCTGGGTGCTTTACAAGACCGAGGGATCGAAGTTGGACCAGGCGGTACAGCAGAGCCCGAGCGCCGCGGGGTCGGGACTGGCAAAGCCGGCTTCGGGCGGGCAGGGGCGGTGAGGATGGACTGGGACTTCGGATGTTGGGTCCACCTCGTTCTTGGCGAGGATTGCCGAGCAAACGATTCACGGGGGAAGTGATGAAGTATCGCGTTGTCCTGCACCCTTCGGAGGAAGGTTTCAGTGTGTCCGTCCCGGGTCTGCCCGGATGCTGGTCGGAGGGTGACTCGGAAGAGGAGGCACTCGAGAACATTCGGGACGCCATCCAGGAATACCTGGCGGCGATCGAGGACGGCATACCGAGGGAAGAGGAGCGCGAAGTTAAAGTTGCACTTTATTGACGAGATCCAGGAGCAACCGTTCCATCGATTGTGAGCACCCAATGTCTGGTAACCAGGGTCAGCCGATTCAATTCAGCCTGACACTGCGTCAGATGATGAAATTCGTGATCTTCGCCGCCGCCGCGTCCATGTGCCTGGCGCCAATGGTGCGGCTAGCGGAGGCCGGTGCGGTGGAGTGGGAATGGGTGATTCTGGGCGAGGCCGTGGGCATCCCGGTGGTTCTCGCGATCCTCGCGTTTCCCTTGCTGCGGCGAGGGCCGAACAAGGACTGGCTGATCCGGATGCTGCTCTTGACCTCGGTCAGCATCGCGCTGGGGTTCGCGGTATTCTCGCTCATCTGGGGCGGCATGATCTGGTCGGGCACGGGCGCGACACGAGCAACCTTGTACTTCGTCTTGATTGTGCTCACTCCCCCCTTCGTGGTCCTTGCTCGTCGGCTTGGACCTTTTTGCTCGATACCAGCTTCCAACCCGGACAGTCGAAAGCTAACATGAGCCGGATCGGTCGCATCGCGCGATCCGTTCCGTGCATCGTTCCCGTCCGGGAGCCGGAACCATGAGCTGGCTCGGTCGATTTGGTGTCCTGCTGCTCCCCGTTGCCGCGGTCTCGATTCTGCAAATGGTCTACATTGCCGTGGGAGCGACACCATCGGGGACAGCATCCCTTTTGTTCCAGTTCAGCCTTGTCTGGGCGTTCATCCTCTGGGTCGACGCCGACGCCCGGCATCGCCACATCGTGCCCTGCCATGACTTCGGCTTCCTCGTGGCCGTCTTCTTTCCCGTGTCGCTCGTCTGGTACGTCTTCTGGTCGCGCGGCCGCCGGGGAATCCTGGCGCTTTTCGGGTTGCTAGGTGTGATGATTCTGCCCTGGCTCACCGCTCTTTCCGTGTGGTTGCTCAGATACCAGCTTAGGTAGTGCTGTTCGCCCGCGCTGTGCGCGACGTCTTGGGTCGTCCCGCACAGCGCAGCCAAAAGAAATAATTCACGCGGCCCAGGCGGCGATATCCCAGGTTGCGGCGCCAGGCGGCGGCGAAGGGAATGGCGAGCATGCCGGCGATGATTACCATCATGAGACCCTGAGAGCCGCCTTCGGTGAAGCCGTAGCTGTGCAGCCCCACGCCGAGGACGAAGTTGACGCCGTACCAGGCCATCACGACGGACAGGAAGCAGACCACCGACGCGGTCACCAGGCCGAAGGTGTTGACCCAACCGGCGAACCGGCCGTGGAGGGGGACGAGGTAAACCAGCAGCGTGATCAAGGCCCAAACTTCCTTGGGGTCCCAGCCCCAGAACCGGCCCCAGGAGTAGTCGGCCCAGACGCCGCCCAGAATCGTACCGGCGGCGATCAAGAGAACGCCCACCTGCATCGCGCGGTAGATGAAGTTCGAGAGCGGCTTGATCGTGAGCGCGGTTTCCTGCATGGCCCGGCCGCGGGCGTCGAGGTTGCTCCATCCTGTGCCGGCTCTGGAACGGATCTCGGCCACTGTGGGCTTTGTCAGAGTGGCGACACCGCCGCCTTGCTCAAAGGCGGCCGCAACCGAAGACGAGCCGACCGAACCCGAGCCGACAAGTTCGTTCTCGGCCAGTCCCTTACCCTGAAGCACTGTCGTCTGATCACGCATCAAGACTTCGCGGTAGAGAACGCGATTGACCACCTCGCCGCCGATCGCCAGCACGGCACCCAGCGAAACCATGCCGCCGACGAGTCCCATCATCGCGAATACATAGAAGAGGAGGTCACCCGTGGCCCACTGCGCCGAAACACGCCATAGGACGCGGCCACGCCGGTCGTGCCGACGGCCAGAAGTGGAACGCCCGGTACCAGCGGCAGCGACAACTCGGCGAAGCTCGGCGAGCGGCGGTAGGTGGCCGTCAGGTAATAGAGCATCGCGATCAAGCCCAGACCCCAGGCCAGACCGAAGGCCGCGTAGCTGGACACTTCGGTCAGCACGTGGATCGTCAGCCAGTAGTTGCTACGGAGGACCGGCTGCAAGCTGCGGATGCTGGGGTCCAGCAGCGGCACGTTGACCGCCGTGATCGTCCCCAGGAGCGCTACCGCCGACCCCGCCAGCGCCGTGAACGTCTTGCGATAGATCAACTCGAAGGCGAACGACAGGACGGCGGCTACCAAGGCGACCCAGATCACGGTCTCATACATATTGGTCACCGGCGCCCATCCCGAAATCCGAATCCGCAGAGCGAACCCGTAGACCTCGAGGATGATGCCGGCCAGCAGCCCGGTCATGCCGGCGAGGTAGAGGCCCTGACCCAGCCGCCCGGTCAGCGAGGTTTGTCCCGCCACGAACCCCAGGCTTACAGCGAGAAGTGCGAGCGCCGCACCATAGGCGAAGGGTGCTTGCCAGAACGGGTTGAATGCGTTGAAGTGCGTCTCACGGTCGATCGACTCGGCGCTGGGATACTTGCCCGAGCTCACGGCATCGCCAAGCTTCCGTGAAGCCGCCAGCATGGCACCGGCTGACGCCTCGGAGACCTGCCCCGGTGCGCGGTTCTCGGCCACTTCGAGATCGCGATAGGCAGTCAAGAAGGCCTTCACCTCCGCCTCGGGGAACCCAGCCTCGACGAGGTCTTCAGGGTTCGCTTTCAGGAGCACCTTGAGTGGGACCCAGACCGAGTTATCGCGCAGCCAGGCGGAGAACTTCTCGTCGAACAGAGAATCCTCGCCCGGGTCGTGACGCTGGTCGCCGGGGACGTCGTTCCAGTAAGTGTCAACAGCCTTGAGGCTGTCGAACTCGAACGGTGTGAGCTCACGCAGGTTCTTGGTTTCGCGAGCCTTCTTGATGACCTTGGCCATGTAGGCGAGTGCCTTCCGCGTGAAGGGCCTGGGCATCACGCGGACGATGCCCGCCGACCGCATCTCGTCACCGCTGTAGGCCTTGTATGTCATGAGGCGGCGGCCGACGTCGATTGCCCGGCGCTGGGTCTCGGTCAACCGCTCGGCCGACTTGGGGTTCGCGTCGAACTTCTGCTTCTGGTCGTCAAGTTCGGCCACCCATTCCATGAAGGGATGCGTATGATCTTTCTCGGTGATCTTGGCGTCTTCCAGCTCGCGCGGAGTGAGCCACTTGTGCTCCTCGCTGAGCTTGGCCACGAGTTCGGCGACAGCCCCTTGATCGTCCTTGGGCAATTTGCAGTCACGCGCGAAGGCCGTGAGGGCCGGCGCGGTGACCTCCGACGATTCCGCCAGCTTGGTAAGGGCCGCGCGATCTTCGGCAGTCGTGGTAGGCTTGGCGGCGATCTCGTTCAGTTTGGATCGCACCGGGCCGGCCAAGATCAACTGCCGCATGGGTAGATAATCGACAAGGATGAACGGCTGCTGGTCCCAGAACTCGGGGCGGACCATCCAGTCAAGGAAAGCGCCGACGGGGCCCCAGGTCTCGACCACCTTGTTGCTGTCGTCGTGCAGCTTGATCGTTTCGCGCGAGAAGACGTGCTTGACTTCCTCGCGGGCCACCGTGTCGAGCGGTTTCATGCGGCCGGCGTGCATCACGGCCAGCTTGCCGACCTGGTCGTAGGCCGGTCCTTCGCCCATGACCTTGACCTTCGTTTCTCCGGCGAGGGCGGGAAGGCCGGCAAGAACCAGGCCCAGCCCGACAACCAGCTTGCCGCATCGTCTCATCGCAAACCTCCAAGTGCTCGCTGTCACAGAATTTCCTCGTCTGGGCCGGATGGCTGGGGTTTTTCCACGGTCACGGCCTGGGTATTCGTCTTGTTGGCAGCGCGCTGCCGCTCGCGCTTGCCGCCGTCGGTGAATACCCCGGCTCTCATGTAGAACTGAAGGAAGATGCCCGTCACCAGGAGCACGCAGCCCGCGTACTTGATCGGCCGGCCGGGATCGAACCCCACCTGGAAAACCGACTGGAACTGCCCCGTGCGCTGGCCGGTGCGCTGATCGACGATCGGCGAGTAGCGCATCTGGTAAAAGGTGTGGCCGCGGTGGCTCATGGGCTCGTTCATCGAGATCGTGTAAGGCCTGTCCCTGATCCCCTCGGACGAATCGCTCAGCCGCACCTTGCTGACGAACTTGGTCGCTTGCTCGGTGCCTGGCTCGAAGCCGACCTCGAAGTCTTCGAGCTTGAGGTCGAAGCCCAGGGGCTTGCGGTCCACGTCGTAGGCAATCTCGTAAAACTGGTCGCCGATCGCAAAGGGCTTGAACGACGGCCCTTCGGGCGCCTCCTGTCGCGGGAGCCAGATTTGCTCGGTCTTGTCTCCGACGGTCATCTCGAAAAGGCTGGCGGGAACCGCCTCTTCCATCTGGTTCTTGGGCAAGACGATGGGCTCGTAGATTTGCTTCTCCACTCCCGCGGACATGTATTCGTCGACGCGGAAGCTGATGGTCATGGGCATGTTCGCACCGCCGCCGAAGGCGTCGATCGTCTTCCCTTCGGCCAGAGGTCCGGCCGAGCGGAGCTCGGTTTTCCCATCCTTGCCTCGGCCGAAGACCCGGTAATAAAGCGCTCGGTCCGGCCCGGCCAGAACCTCGATCTGGCCGAACTTGCCATTGGTCTTGGGATCGAGCTCGGGAGGAACCATGAGGTTGATCGACACCAAGGGAGACTGGGGCTTGGCCTCGGGATCGCGCGAGTTGGGCATGACGTTGGGAACCATGGGAAGGCCGGCCAAAGCAACATGCTCAACTTCAGGCCCATTGCCCTTTCTCACCTGGAACATGCCGACCGGAATCGCCGCTTCGCCCAGGATCCGGAACAAGCCACCTTCGCTCGTGGGAAAGTCGGCGACCTTCTCCACCTTCACCGAGAGATCGCTATCCGGCAGAGCGGTTGTCTTGCCCTCCTGACCTTCCAGGGGCAGGTCGAAACTGCGATCCTTGCCGCTCTTGTCAGCATAGCGGAATCGGGCCATGCCGCGCGGGCCCACGTTCAGTGCAGGCTTCAAGAAGTCTGCGACAAGCTCCGGCCGGTTCACATAAGAAAATGCGACCAGGGCTGGTGCGTCGCTCTTGGCAGTCCGGTAGAACCTGCGCTCGAGCTTGAACCACTGGTCGTCCTCGGAGGCAAACGCCTCGCGGGCTTGAGGCATTCCGGGGCCCTTGAACTGAAGCTGGATCCGGGCCATCGGGTCACCCGACGGGTCGGCCTGGTGCACGACCGCCGGGGCAGAGGCAGGCAGGTGCTTGCGCACCACCAGCTTGAAGGGATCGCCAGGCTGGCTGATCACCTCGCCAGACTTTTCTGGAGCAGGGCAGCTTGCCGCCGGAAAGCCAGCTCAGTCCCAGGTCAAACAGATTATGAAGGTGAGCCTGGCCGTCACCCCAGGCGAACGGGCCCGGCTTGAACGGCAAATCGTATTCCCGCTGTGCTTCCTGGGTATGGGGGTCAACTTCCCGCATGCGGATCACCGGATCGTTGCGGCGTACGAGCTGGCTTCTCGGTTTCACCCTCGAGCATGCCGACAATGCCTTCATCGGCAGTCCTGAAGCTCCAGTAAGAACCGAAGATCAAGACCAGAAGCCCGGCGTGCGTGACCACGAAGCCGGTCTGCCGCTTCTTCCAGGGATAGCGAATCAAGGCCGCGCACAAGATGTTGGTGGCCAGGAACGCGAGCAAGACCGCGAACCAGGTGCTGCGGTAAACGTAATCCTGGGCGGCCGTGGTCCCATAGGTTGACTCGAACCAGGTGGCGAATGCGAGCGAGGCCGCCAGCGAGCTCAGGCTGATCACCGCGAGCTTGAGTGACGCCAGAAAGCGGTAAACGGCATCGACCGCACCGGTAAGTCGATCCACCAGCGAGCTGCCAGGGTCCGCCTGGATCTTCGAGGAGCTTCCCGACGAAGGAGGTGGAGCGGGAGTCTGCTTGGTGGCGGTCGCCATGAGTTCGCACCTAAGGAGGAGGGAATGAAGCCGTGGAGGGACCGGGCGGGCGGGGTTCGGTCCGTTTCGGCTCACCCGGTGATCGTTCTTATTCTATCCACACGGGGAACCCGGAACCAGCCGAGCCGAGCTGTTTCGTTGACCAAAACACGTGAGCTTATAGCGGGTTGTGGAATTCCTCGCGACCGCCGATCTTGCCGGCGTCCAGCGCCGGACGGAAGATTTCGTGGCATCGGACGCACGTTGCATCCAGATTACGAGCCGCGCCCACCATGGCCGCTCGGTCGGGGACGCTGGCCGCACGAGCCAGATCGATCGCCGCCAACCGCATTCGTGCCGCCTGGTTCTGCCAGATCTCTTGTTTCTTGCCGGGATCGTGCACCGCCAGTTGGTTCGCGGCCCACTCAGATTTACGGGCCAGCGCCACGAATTGTTCGGGGTCGGGTAGCTCGCCCGATCGATCGACCTCGTCAAGAATGAGCATGCAGGGTGGACTCGCCCTGGGAAGAGCCTTGCAGCGATCTCATCACCTGCCCGACCGAAATGCCTTCGCGGCGATGATCGAGCCCCGCGGTCCTGGTACGTACCACGGCCAGAGCGACGCAGCAGAAGGCGAGCACCAGCACGACTCCTGCATGCATCAGTTTTGCTCGCAAGAGGCCGCGAGCGCGCTCCAGCCGCCGCGACATCGAGCCGGCCGGCCACCCGAGTTGTCGCGCGGCTTCGGCGTTGGTCTTGCCCTCGAAATAACAGAGGATGACCGGCGCACGGTATTTCTCGGGAAGCTGGCCGAGCGCCTCATCGACAACCCGGCTCAGGTCCCGGCGCTCCATGTCACCGCGGTAATCGGTCACCGGATGATGATGATCGGGCAGGAACTCGAATTCTCTGGAAATGGGGCCGCGCGCCAGCACCGCGGCCGGACATTCACGGCGGCGGCGGCGAGAAACCCGGCCGCGGGTGTCGAGTCGCCAGCCGGCGGGCCACAGCGTGCAGCCAACCAGCCACCGAGACATCCCAGGAGATCGTCGCCGCCCTCCGGGCCAGCACCAGGAAGGTGGCCTGGAAAACGTCTTCGACGTCCTGCTCGCTACGGAGAAAGCGCCGGCAAACTCGCATCACGAGTGAACCGTGGCGGTCGACCAGCTCGGCGAATGCGGCCTCTTCGCGATGGTTCACGAAGCGATCAAGCAAGGTCGCATCGGTCGTTTGCTGGGACATCGGCACCCGCTTCCTCCCGTCAGTCTGCCGGCTCGGTCACTTGCTTCTTTATGGTCGGCGGGGTGCTGGCCAAATGCAAGATTCTCGCTCGTCCCGTGGATCCGGGGTCCGGGCCGGACGTTACGCGAGCTGGAACAGCGAGTTCATCCGCGCGCACCACGTCCTTCATCGCGGCCAGGTCGCCAAAGCCCACTTCGGCCGTGATCCATCCCTGGTAGCCGACGTCCGCAAGGGCCCGCCGCACGGCCGGCCAGTCAATCTCGCCCTCGCCCAGCTTGTAGTCGAATCGCTTGGGCTTGGCGTACTCCTTGATGTGAATCTTGAGAATGCGCTTGCCGAGCTCGCGAATCCATTCCTCCGGGAACCCGTATTCCACCACGTTGCCGACGTCGAAGTAAGCTCCGACGCTGGGGCTGCCGAACTCATCGATGTAGCGGGCGAACTCGACCGGACTCAAGAGGAACTTGTTCCAGACCTCCTCGATGGCGATCTTGACGCCAGCCTCTTCGGCAAGCGGGATCAATTTGCGGATGTTTTCCTGCGATCGCGCGTAGGCATCGCGATAAGACACCTTCTTGTTGACCACAGCCGGAACGACCAGAACCGTGGTGCCGCCGTATGCCTTGCAGTCGAGAAACTCCTGGCGGATGGCGGCCATACCGCGCTCCACCACCTTGGTGTCCGGGTCGGAAAGAGGCTCCTGCCAATGCCGGCCACCGCTGACTCCATGGATGATGAGCCCGGTCTTGTCCCGCGCCGACAGGACTTCGGCCTGGTTAAGCTGGTTGGGGCTGATCAGCTCGACGCCTTCAAAGCCAGCTTCCCGCAGTAACTGAAACGTGGGCAAAACCGGTCCCTTCGTCACGCCACCAAGCATGTAGGCTTTCTTCCAGCGTCCGGCGGGTTCGGCCGAAAGGGCCGGGACATTCTGGATTGTCGCAGGCAGCGCGGCACCGGCGAGAGCGGCCGCGGTCGTCGTCAGGAAGGTCCTTCGATCCGTGGTATTCATGGTTGGGAACTCGGAGAAGTAGGGTGGGTAAATATGCTTGTTTGAACGCTCTGATCAAACCTGCAATTCCGCCAGTTGAGACTCGAGCAGTTCGGCGACGAGACTGGGGTTAGCCTTGCCGCCGGTCTGCTTCATCACCTGACCGCGCAGGAAGCCCTTGACGGCCTCGGGTTTCTTCTTTCCTTTTCTAAGTTCGTCGATGGCCTGAGGGTTGGCGGCAATTGCGGAGGCAACGGCCGCGGCGATCTGATCGCGGTCGGAGACCATCTTGTAGCCGCCCATCTCGATGATGATCTCGGCGGGGTCACCGGTCTCGATCATCCGGCCCAGGACTTCTCGTCCCTGGTTGGTGTTCAGCTCACCGCGCTTGACCCGGTTGATCAGGCCGGCCAGGCCCTCGGGCGAAACGGGAAACTCGGCCACGCTCGTCTTTCGTTCCTTGATGGTTCGCAGCACGTCTTGCTGGATCCAGTTGCTCGCCAGTTTATACTCGCCGGTGGCGCGCGCGACGGCGTCGTAGTAATCGGCGATGTCCTGGCCTTGCTCGACGAGCACATTGGCGTCATAGGGCGACAGGCCGTATTCGGCTTCGAACCGGTCTCGCCGCGCGCCGGGAAGCTCCCCGATTGATTCGCGAACTCGTGCGAGCCAGGCCTCGTCAACTTCCACGGGAACCAGGTCGGGCTCCGGGAAATAGCGGTAGTCGGCCGCGGTTTCCTTCTCGCGCTGAGGCTTGGTCACCTCTTCGACGTCGTTCCAGCCGCGGGTTGTCTTGGGGGCATCCTTGATCGTCAGACCGTCCTCGTGCCATTTCTGGTACTGACGGTCAACCTCGTACAACAAGGCTTTCTCCACGGCACGAAAGCTGTTCAAGTTCTTGATCTCGACGATCGGCGTTGCGATTTTCTTGCCATTCTCGTGGATATGCAGGTTGACGTTGGCGTCGCACCGGAGCGAGCCTTCCTGCATCTCGCAATCGGAAACGCCCAGGTAGCGCAGGGTGAGCCGAAGCTCCTCCAGGCAGCCCGCGCATCGGCCGGGCTGCGGATGTCGGGCTCGGAGACAATCTCGAGCAAAGGAATGCCCGCCCGGTTCAGGTCGACCTCGGAGAGTCCTCCGGCGGCATGCATGAGCTTGCCGGTGTCTTCTTCGAGGTGCACGCGCGTCAAGCCGCAGCGGCCCCCCCCTCCGCCGTCCTTGCGAGTGGGGATGGGAATCGATCCGCCGTGCGAGAAGGGCAAGTCATACTGGCTGATCTGATAGTTCTTGGGCAGGTCGGGATAATAGTAGTTCTTGCGGTCCCACTTGGTGAAAGGCGCGATCTCCGCGCCTAAAGCAACCGCCGTCTTGAGCGCCAGGTCGAACGCCCTGCGGTTCATCACCGGCAGCGTGCCGGGCAACCCCAAGGACACCGGATCGGTCTGCGTATTCGGCGGCAGCCCGAACTCGGTGCCGCACCACGAGAACATCTTGCTCTCGGTCTGGAGCTGAACGTGGATTTCGAGGCCGATGATGATGTCGTATGGGTGATCCATGGGGAAACCTGATGGCTGTTTATAAAGAACAAGTGGTGCAACTTCGGGGGACGATGGCTTGGTCAAGAAGAATGAGGAACGGGGGCGAAGGACCAGAATTCTTGGTAATCGGAGCCAATGCCATCTAGTCCGCCCCGATCAACTTTTGCCTTTCCCCTTACCACCAGCCTGACAGGCCCGAGCAGCTCAGGATCGTCTTTGAAATAGTCGGCCAGGTATCGCCAGACGCGAAGATAGCTTGTTCTTTCATCTTCGTGATCAAACTGACGAGAGACGAAGACAAAGCTCACATAGTCCCACTCCGAATTCTCGTAGTAGTAGATTCCGAAATCCGATTTCTGCCAATGCTCGGATTCCGCGAATTTGGTCAACGCCCACGAGACTTCACTGACTACTCGCCTCATGCGTGAGTTTGAATCCATGGCAGTACTCCGTCTTGAGGATCTTGCAACCGCTGAAAGAAGAGGCTGGCTTCCTGGTTAGACCATGTCGCGCCGGGAAGGTAACGGAAATCGTTCAGTTTGCGCGAATCCTCGATAACAGCCGACCAGTTCTGGCCGATCGGACTCACCCTAAAAGCTTGCTCACCGATCTCGCTCCTGAGTCCGGCCAGAGTCGCCAAACCCTCGAGGTCGTGGATCTCAAACGCGCTCGGAAGCTGCTGCAACTTCAGAATCTTACAGATTCGTACCTTCAGCAGGATTTCGATAGCATAGACCCCTGAAGCGATCGCCGCCGCGTTTCTGTTGGCGTTCAACAAAACCTGGGAATCAGCGATCCGGTCCTGCCACGCAGTGGTCAGATCGGCCGCCTGGGCCCCCGGCTTCGAGAACTTCTGCTCTGCGGGCATTATACCAGCCCCGGCCGCTTGCGGATTTCGAGGCCGATGATTACGCCGTTCATGGATTATGCCTTTGACCTATGATCGCTCCAGCAACTCGGTCAGATCGACCTCGTCCTCACCGCCAGGGGACTCGAGGTAAACCTCGTCCAGATTCCGCACATTCTCGACGACCAGTCCAATGTTCCGGGTCATCCAAGGGTAGTCGGCGAGGGCCTCACGGATCGCGTGCAATGTGCCCGAGTACCATTGGCGTTCATCGATTCGACGACCAGTTCCGAGTATAAGGCTGATCCGGTCTGTCTTCTCGTCCCAACTACCAACGAGCGCATACTCGCCTTTCGTCAGTCCTTGATCGGAAACATACTTATCGACCGCCTTGGCAATCTTCCTGGCGAAGGGAATCAGGGATGCTTTGATAGCCATGTTAACACGCCGTCCTGCGGATCATACAGGGAATCGTTCATCCTCTTCCGGTTCTTGGGATCGATCATTCCGCACTGACAGATCTCATGTGTCCAATCTCGGTCTTCTCAGATGCCAATCTGTCTCCCGCTCGAACACCCGCGCCGTTCTCAGCAATCGCTCCTCCGCGAAGGCCGGCGCCAGTAGCTGAAGGCCGATCGGCAGGTTGGACTTGGTCAGTCCGCAGGGGATCGACAGGCCGGGGATGCCGGCCAGGTTGGCGGTGATCGTGTAGATGTCGGAGAGATACATCGCCAGGGGGTTGGCCGTCCGCTCGCCCAGCTTGAAGGCCGGGGTCGGCGAGGTCGGGCCCAGCAAGACGTCAACGTCCTTGAACGCCGCGTCGAAATCGCCCCGGATCAGACGGCGAACCTGGAGGGCTTTGTTGTAAAACTGGTCGGCATACCCCGCCGACAGGGCGAAGGTCCCCAGCATGATGCGCCGCTTCACTTCGGCGCCAAATCCCTCGGCGCGGCTGGCCATCATCATCCGAACCAGTGGAGCCAGGTTCTCCTCGCCAGGATACCTTGGTGAAAAATCCTGCGAACGGTGTCCGTAGATCGTGCCGTCGTAGCGTGCCAGATTGCTGGAACATTCTGCCGGCGCCACGATGTAGTAGGCCGGAACGCCGTACTTGGAATGCGGCAGCGATACGTCTTTGATCGTTGCCCCGGCTTGCTGGTAGATGAGGATCGCCTCTCGAACCGCTTGCTCCACCTCGGGGTCGAGGCCTTCGCCGAAGAACTCACGGACGACCCCGATCCGGAGCGATTCAGGGGGCATGTCGAGCGTCTCGGTGTAGCTGGGAACGGGATCATTCACGCTGGTCGAATCGTGCGAATCGTGTCCCGAGATCACCTTGAGCAAGAGTGCCGCGTCGGCCAGATCGTGCGTGAACGGGCCAATCTGGTCAAGCGAGCTGGCAAAGGCGATCAGGCCGTACCTGCTGACGCGCCCGTACGTGGGCTTCAGCCCCAAGACGCCGCAGACCGCGGCGGGCTGGCGTATCGAGCCGCCGGTGTCCGAGCCCAGCGCAACGGGCGCCAGGTCGGCCGCAACCGCCGCCGCCGAGCCGCCCGACGAACCGCCGGGCACGCGTTCTTCGTCCCAAGGATTTCGTGTCGGCCCATAGGCACTGTTCTCGGTCGATGACCCCATCGCGAACTCGTCCATGTTCGTCTTGCCAAAGAGGATCGCGCCGGCTTGCTTGAGCCGGGTGATTACCGTAGCGTCGTACGGAGGCTTGAAATCGCGGAGCATCCGGCTACCGCAGGTGGTCGGCTCTCCTTCGACGCAGAGCACATCCTTGATAGCCACGGGAACGCCTGCCAGCGGCCCAACCGGCTCCTTCAACCTGCGCTTCGCATCGATGGCCCGGGCCTGAGCAAGGATGTGCTCGGGATCAAGGTGTACGAACACATTGAGTCGTTTCAACCTGTCGGCCCGATCGATATAAGACCGGACAACTTCCTCGGAGGTCAGAACACCGGCGCCGTACTTGTCCAGCAAGGAGGTAGCAGTTGCCGTTCCATTCACGTCGTTCATCAATCCGCGTCCTGTTCCAGGGCTAATGCCAGAGGCGACGGTGGCCCGGTCCCCGGCAGCTTCCACTCAGAAGGAGGCACGATCCGGTGCCAAGTGTCGGCTCACTCCAGCACGGCGGGAACCAGGAAGCTCTCCTGGTTGCGCTTGGGAGCGTTCGCGAGCGCCGCTTCGCGAGGCAAGGAGGGGCCGCGCACGTCGTCGCGAAAGACGTTGCGCACCTCGATCCCATGTGCCAGCGGCAAGACCCCCTCGGTGTCAAGCTCCTGGAGCTCGGCCACGTAGTCCATGATCGAGTTCAACTGGCCTGTGAACATCTGCAATTCATCAGGGCTAACGCGGAGGCGGGCCAGAACCGCAACCTTGGCGACATCGTCGATCGAGAGCGACATCAGTCTTCTGATCCTCCATAGAATTCGGCCCGACCGCGGAGCGCTGCCGAGACCGCAGCCAGCCCTTTGTGCACGCGAACGGAGCCACCGCGTGCAGCCAGTGTGACAGATTCGACCAGGCTGTTCAAGGTTCGCCGCTCGACGTCTTGCACTCCACCCAGTTCAACTATTTGACGCATTGGACCTTCCTCTCTACGATGGCCTCTGAACCGCGAGGGGCCAGATTTCGTCTGGCCCGCGAAATGGACACGATTCTTGGGATCGGGAAGTCACTCTCATGACCTCAATCGGACCGGTGGCGATCATTCTGGCCGCGGGGCAGGGCAAGCGGATGAAGTCCGACAAGGCCAAGGTGCTGCACGAGGTTTGCGGCCGGCCGATGATCCACTATGTGGTTGATGCCGCGCGGGGTGCGGGGGCAAGGACCATCGTGGTCGTGGTGGGTTATGCCGCCGACCAGGTCCTCGAAGAGCTTCGCGACGAGCCTGATATCGTCTTCGCCAAGCAGTCCGAACAGCTCGGCACCGGCCACGCGGTGAAGATCTGCCGCCCGATTCTGGCGGATTATCAGGGACCGGTCATGATTCTGGTGGGCGACGAGCCGCTGCTCCGACCGGAGCCTCTGGCCGACCTGCTGGCGCGCCAGAAACAGGAAGGCGCAGCGTGTTTGCTGGGAACGGCCAAGGTCCACGACGCCATGGGGTTTGGCCGCATTCTGCGCGATTCCGCCGGGCGTTTCCTGCGGATCGTTGAAGAGCGCGATTGCACGCCCGAGGAGAAAGCCATCCGAGAGGTGAACCCGAGTTGTTACGTCTTCGAGTTGCCCTTGCTGTGGGACGCTCTCGAACAGATCGGCACCAGCAATGCCCAGCACGAATACTACCTGACCGACGCCCCCGAACGGCTGCTCGCCATGGGGCGAAGAGTCATGGCGCTCAACGTGCTTCGGGGCGACGATATCCTGGGTATCAACACGCGTCAGCACCTCGCTCATGCCGAGATGGTCATGCAGGCGCGAATCCAGGACCACTGGATGACCGAGGGCGTCACCATCGTCAGTCCGCACAACACCTTCATCGACGGCCGGGCCACGATCGGCCGCGACACGGTGATTCATCCCTTCACGGTAATCGCCGGCGATGTGACAATCGGCAGTCACTGTCAGATTGGGCCGCTTGCCCACCTGCGTCCGGGCACGGTGCTCGAGGACGGCGTCGAAGTTGGAGCGTTTGTGGAGATCAAGCAATCGCGCCTGGAAACCGGCACGATTGCGCGGCATCTGGCGTACCTGGGAAATGCCTCGGTCGGCCGCGACGTCAACATCGGCGCCGGGGCCATCACGGCCAATTTCGACGGCAGCCGCAAGAACGAAACCGAGATCGGCGACCGCGCCCGCATCGGCGCGGGCGCCGTGATGGTGGCCCCGGTGAAGATCGGCCAGGACGCCGTCGTGGGAGCGGGAGCCGTCGTCACTCGCGGCAAGCATATCGAAGACGGCGACACTGTCGTCGGAGTTCCCGCGCGCCCCCTGGCCGCCAAGCCCGACGCTCGATAGAACGTCCCGACTGATCGCAATCCACGGAATTCCCTGAGAAAACCGGGCAAACCGGCCCGATCGTTCCACGCCCTGCCCACAACACGACTGAAAAGGAGGCTTGAGTCAGACCGTAGGAGAGCAACCACCGGCCAGCCCGCAAGTCAAAGACCGGACCACTTCGGCTTCCAACCGATTTTCTCAGGAGGACAGAGGGGAACAATGCGGCTCAACTCGCGCTATGAATCAAGAATGTGTGCGGAGGGTGTCGGGTAAGCACAACGTCACTTGAGCCAACTGAATGCAATTGTCAGCAGAACGATGATCGGCAATGACGCCAACAGCCCCCAGACGATCGGTTGTGCCCAGTCGGGCATTTTGGCAACCCAAGTGAATGACGCTGCGTACGCAAGAAAATCAAGAGATCTCTGCCCGTACTCCCTGAACATCAATGCCAGCGCCGATTCTCTCTTTTCAACTTCAGCATCCGGAGATTTCGGTTTTGATGGGGCGACTTTTTGCTGGACATCGGGTGCGCGGAGGCTTGAAGAAGGAGACTGAGCAGAATTGTGGTCGGGATGAGACGGGGCGGAAGCATGCCCCGAGGACCGTGACTCTTGTATTGCTTTATATGATAACTCTTTGATCACTGCTGGGTTAGGCATGCCGATTGCGTCAATCTCGACATCCGCTTGTCCCGCACTTGAGATTCCGATGCGGCCGACTCGAAAAACTCTTTGAAAAAAAACTGTCCGAGTTGAACATTTCTTATGTCTTCATGAAACACGTCCGTCGTGAACTTCTTTAGAAGGCCTCTTCGGAGGATGGTCCGACGGTCTGTTATGGTCAGCGTTGTTCTTAGGGTATTCAGCCACCAGAAGAAGAGCATGACTAGACCGAGTCCCCATTCGTAGATCAGCAGGACGCAGATTATGAAGCCGATTGGATTGTTGCGAAACATAGCTGGGTGAGCTGAATAAAGGATATCCTCTGCCTGCTGATGAGCTTGAAATGAGCTGCTCGTGTTCGGTCTCCCAACTGGGTCATCCTCGGCTGTGAGGCGAACAAATCACGCACCATTCCGCAGTTTAACCCTGATCATGCCCGGACTCAACGCGCTTGCGGGGCAAAGGATTATGGGAACTCTGCGTAACAAGAACGGCCGTCTGTCGGCTACTCGCTGGCTCCGCCGATTCCGCCGCCCTGCGCCCCGCCAGTTATGGTTCTGGTTCATTCTGAGCCCGAAACCGATCTTCCTGGAGATGAGGCCGCCACGCAGACGACCCGCCCCCTCGCGGGGAAGGATTCCCCCGCCCTGGCGCCGCGGTGCCCTGACGGACCGGCCCAGACCGCCAGAAGCGACAATGGCAAGGAAGGTCGATCGTCTCGTCAAACGTGGCGCCCACTGCTGTCAGTGCCGAAGCTGGCCAGCGCCTGTCGAGAGCTGGGTGAGTGGTCGGATCATGCTCTGCTGCCGGACCTGCGCCGCGAGGCCGGAGACCGCCGCCAGGCTGAGAGAGATTGCGGAAGTCGAGTGGGAAGGGTGTGGGCAGAGCGATCCGGATGTCCATGCAACCAACGAACACACAATGGCTTGAAACGCTATGTCATCGGATTGGTGATCCGTACGCTTGACGATTGTGCCTCATGTGAGGTACAATCATGGTGGAGGTGAATCATGTCCAAGACTGACACGATCCGGGCGCGTGTCGAGCCCAAGCTGAGGGCGGACGCGGAGCGAATCCTGGCCGCACTGGGGATGAACGCCAGTGATGGCATCCGGATGTTCTACAAACAGGTAGTCCTGCAGAAGGGCCTACCCTTCAATGTGTTGATTCCCAACGCGGAGACCCGCAAGGCCATGAAGGACGTGGAGGAAGGGAAAGGACTGACGCGGTACAAAGACACTCAAGAGATGCTCGATAAGCTGGGGCTGTAATGCGATGGCCGCAGCCGAAGAACCACCGCTCCGGGAAGTCGTCACGACCAGTGCGTTCGAGCGGGACATCAAACGGCTCCGGAAGAGGGGGAAGGACATGGAGCGACTGCGGGCTGTCGTTGATACCCTGCGTCGTGGCCATCCCCTTCTATCCCAGCATCGGGATCATGCCCTCGGGGGAGACTGGCAAGGCTTTCGCGATTGTCATGTCGAGCCCGATTGGGTGCTCGTTTATCGCATCGACGAGGAGGTTGTTTACTTGACTCGAACCGGCACACATTCTGATTTGTTCTGATGAACGGGAAGCGGGATGAGTAGGATCATCCCGCTCCCCTTGACCCGAACCTTCCCAAGAAAGGATCGAGCCCGATGGCAAGTTTACCCGAGATCATTCGCAAGCGTGGCAAGAACTACTATTTTCGCTGGCGAGATCAGGGCGGGAAGCAACGAGAAACCCCGCTCGGTCCGGACCTGTCCGCCGCCAAACAGATCGCCAAGAAGCTGGCGGCCCGGCAGGTTGACATCAAGGCCGGAACCTGCGACCCGCGAGAGGCCGCATGGGCTGCGGCCGAACGAAAGCCCCTGATGGAGCATGTTGACGACTGGTGCCGATACCTGGCAGGCAAGGGAGTCGTCGAGCAGCATACCCGCCAATCGCGGGATCGAGTCAACAGGCTGATCGAGTCAGCCAAGGTTATGAGAATTTCAGGACTCTCGATCAGTGCCGTTCAGATCGCCCTCGCTGATCTCAGGCTGACCAAAGGCGGCAGGGGACGCCCGCAAGTGGGCGACACCACCCTGGCCCATTACACCCGTGCTATGAAGAGTTTCTCTCGCTGGCTCTGGCGAGATGGCAGGGTCAGAGAGGACGCTCTCGTCCACATGCAGATTCCCGAGATCAACGACGCGATGACTCGCCGGCCCTCGAAGCCGAAGAGGCCGCCGCCCTGATCGCCCACACTCATTCGGAGAAAAAACGCGGTTGCATGACCGGACCGGACCGGGCGATCCTGTATGCCGTCGCGATCGGGACCGGTTTTCGGATTCCAAGAGCTTCACTCCCTGACGCCTGAGAGCTTCGACCTGGACGCCGATCCGCCCACCATCACCTGCCTGGGGGAGAACACGAAAAACGGCAAGATCGCAGTCCAGCCGATCCGGCCCGAGTTGGCGGACATGCTGCGACCTTGGCTTTCCGGCAAGGCCCCTGGAAAGCCCGTCTTCGCCCTGGCCCGCGCATGCCGCTGCGACGGTCGCTGCGACTGGACCTTGAAGCCGCTGGAGTCGATTCCGCGGCATCCTTCGACTTCCATTGCTTGCGCCACTCTACGTCTCGCTGCTGGTCAAGAGCGGCGCGAGCGTGAAGGTTTGCCAGGAACTTGCCCGGCACTCGGACCCGAAACTCACGATGAACATTTACACTCACCTGACCGTCCACGACGTTGCTCGCGGGCTCGAAGGGCTTTCCCACATCCTTCCCACAAAGGGTGTCTCAATAGGGCGTAACGGGACCGATGGGACTATCGAGATTTCCAGTCCTGGAGGGTCCCCACTTGACCCATCAAGACAGACAAGTATAATGCACGTTCCTATCACATTTCTCCATGAGGGATACGACCATGTGGAGGCAGGGAGACATTCTGATTGCCGCGATCGAGCAGATCCCGCGTGGGGCCACCAGGCGGCCCAACTGTGTCCTCGCGGAAGGCGAGCTGACAGGCCACAGTCATCGTATCGATCAGCCTGCGACGGCCGAGCTTTATGAATCCAAGGGAAGGCTGTACCTGAACGTGCTGGCCAAGGAGGCCCAGGTCGTCCACCAGGAACATGGCCCCATCACGCTCCCTAAGGGGTGTTACACCGTCTGGCCCCAGCGCGAGTATTCCCCAGAGTCAATCCGCACCGTCAAGGATTGAAGACTTTCCCCCCAGGGGATCTTCCATGCATTTCCTTGACGATCACTTCGCGTCGTATGCCTATCTGGATTCGGGCAAGCTCGTGCTCACAGAAAAGGCGGCGGCTCACTTCGCACAGTGTGATCGGCTCGATCTGAGCAGCGTTCAAAGTCTGGTTGAGCTGCCCGAAGGACTGCGGGTCGACAAGCTGTTCCTGCGGGGATGTGTGGGGCTCACCCGGCTGCCCAGCCGCCTCGACGTCAATTTTTTGAGCCTTGTTGATTGCACCGGGATCACCGAACTGCCGAGCGGACTGACCTGCGACACGCTCAAGCTTCACGGAACGCGGCTCCGCTCGCTGCCGGACGACTTGCGGGTGAGCAGCCGCCTGGACCTGACCGATTGCCGGGAACTGACTCATCTGCCGAGCGGGTTACGAGTAGGCTGGCCGGACGTTCCTCGCGGAACGCCGACCGGCGGCGCACTCGATCCTGCGCCGGTGCACGGCGACTCGAGTTCCTGCCCGATGGGCTCGATGTCTGCCACCTCGACGTTCGAGGTTGCACGAGCCTGCGTGGGTGGCCAGCGGGCGCGAGTTTGCGAGTCGGACGGCTGAACGCGCGCGGATGCCCACAGCTACGCTCCTTGCCGAAAGAGCTATCGGTTTCCCGTCTGGATATCAGCGATTGCGTGAGCCTCGATGAATTGCCCGATGGGGTTCGCGTGAGCACGGAGATCGAGATCGCAAACACGGCGCTTAGGGGTCTTCCACCTTCTCTTGCCGGCGTCCGCCTGCTCTGGCGCGGCGTGCCGATCGCTGCCAGGATCGCGTTCGAGCCTGAAAGCATCACAATCGCGGAGATCCTCACCGAGTCGAATTCTGAACTGCGGCGCGTGCTCCTTGAGCGCTTCGGCCTGGAACGCTTCTTGACGGAAGCCAACCCCGAGGTGCTGGATCAAGACAGGGATAAGGGCGGTGAAAGGAAGCTGCTGCGCGTTCCCATGGAGGGAGACGAAGACCTCGTCTGTATCCTCGTCCTTTGTCCGTCCACGGGGCGTCGCTACATCCTTCGCGTTCCACCCACCATGAAAACCTGCCGCCAAGCCGTCGCCTGGACGGCGGGCTTCGACAACCCCGACGATTACCGGCCGCTTGTCGAGACGTGAGCGAGCACCGATCTAAAGCGGACGGACGTCCGTCGGCGTCAGGTCGCCCGCGGTTTCTTCGTGCGGCTCGCAGGCAAGCGACTGGGAGAGGCTGTTCACCAGGCGTTTGACCGAGGCTTCGGCAAAGGCACCGTGGAAGAAGTGGAACCAGGGGTTGGTGGTCGCCAGCACGAGGGCGAGCTTTTCATCGGCGATCATGTAATCGATGCGGATCGAGATGACGGAGTGCGCCTGTAACGGCCAGAAGCACGTGACGTCTTCGCCGCGGATCACGTAACGATGGCTCAAGCCTTCCAGCATGATGCGGCGGTTCTCGGGGTCAGGCAAGGCAATGACCAGGTCTTCTCCCGCCACCTTCTGCCGGTGGTACGTGCGGGCGTCTTCGACTCGCAAGACACGCGAGCGCAGGCCCTCGGCATCGTTCAGCAGGGAATCGGCATGACCACGCAGGCGATGAGCAAGGAAGGGCTTCCACATTCGATCTCCGCCCAGCGCGAAAACGAGGAACAGGACATCAAAGCTGAAGAAACCGATCAGACCGAAGATTTCCATGTCGCGGCCCAGCGGAGTCACGTTGCCCAGGGGATCCTTGAGCTGCGAGCCGGCCAGTCCCGTCATGAGCGAGCCAAAGGCGCCAGGAAAAATAGAATGTGAAGGGTGAGCTTACGCCAGCCGGCCATCTTCAGCTCGCGAGCGCCGCTTGCGCTGACCGGCAAGCAAAGCGAGGTTCTCACGGTGCGCGGGTTGAGCGGTTGTCGATGGTCCAGGAGAGAGCGACTGGCGGCGACGGCTCTGTCGCGAAAGTCTCCTCTGGTGAACGCCACACCGGAGCTGTCCAGAGCATCAGCCTCGGTCGCCAGGCCCATCCGCTGGAGTGAGGCTTGTAGCGGCGAGGTGCTTTCTGCGTCCGCGGGCTCCCCGATCCTGGGAACTTTAAGATCGGGAAACTCGCCGGCCAGTTGGGCGAGCTGCTCGGGTGAGATCTGGCGCTGCAGCTCCAGATTCCTGACGCGTCCGCCGGTACTGCCGATCACGCTGACGTAAGCCGGCTCGTCGGTCAGACCCGGCACGTATTCGAGGCGGAACAGCACGTTGTGCGTTTGTGCATTGCCGGAGCTGGAGACGCGCGGAAGATCGGCGAGGATCTTCCAATCTCCACGATCGAGCGCATCAAGAACCAGTGGCGCGGTGGCGGGGGGCATTCGAAACTCGAATCGAGAGGTCCAGCGCCTCTTCCGCTCCGAAAACGCGCGCAGCCGTCGAACGGCCCACCGAGGCGCCCAGCACTGCGATCAGGATCGTCTCGCCACCATAGAACAGGCCGTTCAGAATCGCATTGGCCATCGCCGGAGGCCGACGCATAGGCGCTCGATTTCGTCGGTTAAGCGGCCGGCCGATCTTGCAGCGAAAGACGACATAGCCGGGCAGTCCGGGCAGTCTGCCGATCTGGCGCACCAGCGCGACGACGCGAGGGCCCCGGGCGACGATGTTGGTCAGATAGCTGAGCTCCCAGTAGCCCGCATAGAAGACGAACACGAGCACGACCCCGATCAATCCGCCGAGTCCCCGATTGCGGCACTTGCCCCATCGGACGACGGCCCAGGTTGCTCCCAGTACGGGCAGGCTCAGCACGAGAGGCGTGATGAAATAAAAGTAGAGTCCTCGGTCTTCGCTAAAGAGCAGCGCCAGGGCCATCGCCAGCGAGAGCACGCATCCAGCCAGCATCAGCCCCGATAAACCGAACAGGTTCACTCGTCCGCTGGGTACGTAATGGATCGGTGCTTCTTCACTGTCGATCATGTCGTCGCTCATGGACCGCCTCCGGAGCAGGTACGACTTGCGGACTCATGCGGTGGGAGTAGCGGCCGGAGAGGAATTGAGCCGCTGATACAGCTCGACATAGCGTCCAAACAGTTCGTCATAGACCGGGGCATTGGCCGGATCGGGCTCGACAAACCTTTCGATGGCGACCATGGCGCGGGCCGCTTCGTCGAAGTCGCGGTAAAAGCCGGCGGCTACCGCGGCGGTCATGGCCGAGCCGAGCGCGCACGACTCGCCTTCGCGCGTGAGATGGATTGGCCGCTTGAGGATATCCGCGTGGATCTGAAGCCAGAGTGCCGACCTCGCGCCGCCGCCGCCGATGAAGACTCGCTCGACCCCGAGCCCGTGCGCGGATGCGTCTTCGAGGATGTGCCGCGTGCCGCAGGCCGTCGCCTCGTACAGGGCTCGGAAGATATGGCCCGGCCCGTGGGCCAGCGACAGCCCGGCGATGGCCCCTCGAGCGCGTGGATTCTTGTACGGAGAGCGGTTGCCCTGCCAGTCGTCGCGCACGACCAATCCTTCCGCGCCCGGCGGCACGGCAGCCGCTTGTTCGTCGAGAACCTGGTAAATGTTCACGCCTCGGCGCTCGGCTTCCACTTGCTCCTTGCCGGCGAAATGGCGTCGGTACCAGTCAAGGATCGATCCTGTGGCTGTCTGGCCGGCCTCGATGGTATAAAGCCCTTCGACGGTCGCGTCGGGATAGCAACCCGCGGCGCCGGAGCCGAAAACGCCAGTGCTCGACTGGGCAAGATGGCAAGTGCTCGACCCCACGATCACGGCCACGTCGCCGGCGCCGGTCGCTCCGAGGCCTAGCATGCCAAGGTATGCGTCGATCCCCCCTTGCGCCACGGGCGTACCCGCAACCAGGCCCAGATCGGCAGCCGCGGGGGCGGCGAGCCGGGCATCGCCCTTGCCCAGGGGAACGATTCGGTCGGGCCATTTAACCAGCAGGTCTCCCAGCCCGACCGCGTGCATGAGCGCGACCGGCCAGCCGCCGTCAGGCCGGGCATAGTTCCACTTCACCGCGACATGGTTCAGCGCCAGGGTCCACTCGCCCGTCAGGCGGTACATCATCCAGTCGGTGCATTCGACGATTCGACCGGCCTGGTGATACGTCTCGGGCTCGTGAGTCTTGAGCCAGAGGGCCTTGGGCAGCATCCATTCGGGCGACACCCGGCCCGAGACGTAGCGGAGCACGGGGTCTTCGGTGGCGCTGATGGCGTCGGCCTCTCGGAACGATCGCTGATCCATCCAGAGCAAGGCGGGACGGAGGGGTTTCCCGCCAAGGTCGCAGGCGACCACTGTGCAGGCCGTGCAATCGAGGCCGATCGCCGCCACCTGTTCGGGCGCCGCGTTTGCCTTCGACATCGCCTCGCCCACCGCCATTCTGGCCGCGCTCCACCACTGCGCCGGGTCTTGCTCGGCCCAGGTTGGCCGCGGATAGACTGTCTCGATCGGTGCGACGCCATACGCCACGGTCCGGCCCTGTATATCGACAAGGGCCGCTCGCAAGCTCTGGGTGCCGACGTCCAGACCCAGAACAAGTCGATCGAGAGGCCGAGTTGCACTGGTACTCATCGCGGGTTCCTCTCTAAAACAACTTTCGGCTGTCAAGCAGCAACGTGACTGGGCCGTCATTGACGAGCTCAATTTTCATCATTGCGCGGAAGACGCCGGTGGCGATTTCCAGACCCGATGGTCGCAGACGAGCGGTGAACTCCTGGTACAGACGTTCGGCTTCCGCGGGCTCGGCGGCGTCGATGAAGCTCGGGCGGCGGCCAGTGCGGCAATCTCCCATGAGGGTGAACTGGCTGACGACGAGGATGCCTCCACGGACATCAAGAACATTGAGGTTCATCTTACCTTGCCCGTCGTCGAAGGCACGAAGACTCAGGATCTTGTCGGCGAGCCGGGCCGCGTCTTCCTCGGTGTCGCCGCGGGCAACTCCCAGCAACACGAGCCAGCCAAGGCAGATTCGCCCTACGCACTCCTCGTCCACTCGCACCGACGCTTGGCTCACTCGCTGTACGACAGCCCGCATGGCAAAACGACTCCGGCTCGAGGTGGGGTGTCGGATTGCAGTTATCTTAACGCCGGGGTGGCCGGAGTGCTCGGCTCTTGTTCTGGGTAGCTGATTTCTCGTCAAGCTGATAACCTTTGGTGCGTCCACGGGCACTGGCCTGTCCGCGACATGCGGCAAGCGGGCAGAGTTGCATGAGGAGACGACTTTGGCAGAGTCGAAACACGTTCGGCTCCGGGTCGGAGTGATTGGCCTTGGCCGTCTCTGGGAGACACGGCATAAGCCGTCGCTTGCGCGATTGCAGGACCGGTTCCGGGTGACGGCGGTCTATGACCAGGTGTCTCGCCGGGCCGAGATGGAAGCCGAGCAACTGGGTTGCAGCGCTTGCCACGGGCTGGCGGCCTTGGTGGAGCGGCCGGACGTCGATGTGATTTACTTGCTCTCTCCCCAGTGGTTCGGCCTGCACCCGGCTCACCTGGCGTGCGATGCGGGCAAGGCCGTCTACTGCGGTTTGCCGCTGGCCGGCAACCTGGCGGAGCTGGAGGCGCTCGACTCGGCGCGTGGACCAGGCAGGCATTGTCTTCATGCCGGAGTTCGCGCCGATGCTATCCCGCTACGCTCCGCCTGAAGGAACTTCTGGCCACGTCGCTGGGACCTCCCAGATTGATTCTCGGCCATACGCGCCTGTTCGGCTTCGACCGCTACGCCTTGCCTGGCCCTGCGACCCAGATCGCTCCCGCTCCGCTGATGATCGACCCAGGAAGCTACCTTCTCGACTGGTGCGCGTTCCTCTTTCAGTCATTGCCACAGTCGCTGGGCGGAGCGCGAAGCGTTGTTTTCCCCGCCGAATCTGGTGAGGCCGATTTCGAAAGCTTCGTCGCGCTCTTCGCCGGTGGAGCGATGGCCCAGATTGCCTGCGGCCGTTACCACCGGGCACATTGGGGAGAAGCCAGCCGGTTTTTGCCGGCGTCGGGGTTCCAGGTTTATGCCGAGCGCGGTGCTGCCTGGCTGGAGATGCCTGAGCGGATTCAGTGGTGGGACCAGAGCGGAACGCACGACGAGCGGCTGCCCCTGGAGCCGACCGTGGGCGACGTGCTCAACGACCAGTTTTACCGCCTGGTGCGCAAGGGCCAGGCGCTGGCGCCGACGATTCACGACGCCCTGGATATCGCCCACCTCGTACACCACCTGCAACAAAGCCCCCTCGAGACTGCGCCCTTCACCCCCGGGCCTGTGAGGGGCTGAGGAACCGCGATCATGGCTGGGACGCCATCGTTCACCCCGGGCACGGATCAGGCTGCGACGGGGGTAGCTTGCTTGCTTCTGGTTGTTGCCGCCGCGGCGGTTGGCCTGGCGCTTCTGTGGGGCACTCTCTGGGAGAGCTCGGCGACCTATGACGAGGTCGCTTACCTGCGCATCGCCGCGAGATGGTGGCGAACCGGCGATCAGACCCAGATCACGCGCATGGGCTCGCCCCTCTTGTTCTGGAAGCTCCAGCAGGTTCCCACTCTCTGGGTTCTCGACCGGCTGGGTCGGCGCGAGCTGATTGATGATCCGGTTGGCCGTCAAGAAGAGCTCTTGCCCCTGGTCCGCGCCGGGGCGTTATGGATCTGGCTCGTTGCGCTCGTGCTCGTCGCCGGCTGGAGCAGGCTGCTGTACGGGCCGTGCGCCATGGCCCTCTCGGCCTGGCTCTTCGCGCTCAGCCCGAACTTGATCGCGCATGGCGGCCTGGTGACGATGGAGATGCCGGTGATGGCAGCCATCACGGGCATGCTTTTTCTTTTCTGGACGTTCCTGACAGGCGGCCGAAGGGTGTGGCTCTGGGCGTCGGCGGTAGTGGGCGGCCTGGCGTTTTCATGCAAATACACAACGGTGCTAATCCCACCCATCCTGGCAGTCGCATGGTGGCTACATCAGTGGAGACAGCGAGGTTCACCGGACGTGGGCCTTGACCTCACTCAGGTTTCAGACGGGTTGCATGCGCCCGACAACACCCCCCCTAACCCCCCCTTCGCAAGGGGGGGAAAGACAATGGTGAAGGGCCTTTTTCCCCCCCTTGCGAAGGGGGGGCCGGGGGGGTGCTTTGTCACAGGCCCTTGCAGATATGCTGCCCTTTCGGAAACCGCCCTGATCACAAGCCGGGTTGCCCTCGGCATGTCGGGTTACGTCCTGGTGCTTTTACTGGCAAACGTCGTCGTGACCGGGTGCGCATTCATGCCGCTCAGCCAATCGAGGGGCGATCATCCCAGCATCACGGCAAAGCTGGGCGACCGTTTCTCTCCCTGGATCGCTCGAATCTATGAAACCCCCATGCCGCAAGACTGGGTTGGCTTCGCCACCCAGACGCACCACCAGATGTCTGGGGGACCGAGTTATCTGATGGGCGAGCGGAGGCTTACCGGCTGGCGTCATTACTACCTCGTGGCGCTCGCCGTGAAAGTTCCGCTGACCTTCTGGCTCTTGCTCGCCAGCCGTGCCGCAATGGCGGCGCGGGGCGAAAGGGATGACAAGAGCCCGCCTCGTGATGTGCTCCTGCCGTTGGTGATGCTTATCTTTCTCGCCGCCGCCGCGCTGGGATCGTCGCGCAATTACGGGCTCCGGTACCTGCTTCCGGTCGCGCGCCCTGGCGATCATCTGGGTCTCCCGACTGGGCGAAAAACCGAGGATGCCCGAGACTGTAGCAAGGATACCGGCAACGGACCGCAGCGGCGCCTCTCGTTCCCACGCTCTGCGTGGGAATGCCGTCTGCGACGCTCCGCGTCGTCTTCTTGCCCCCGGGGACGTTCCGCCTGCCCGTCTTCTCGGTGGGGGCCGCAGAGCGGCCCGGGAGGCATTCCCACGCAGAGCGTGGGAACGAGAACCCGAAAATCGCCCGGTGTCGTCGCGACAGTCTCAGATGCCCACGCGTTTCACACTCGGCTGGCGAGCCTGGGTCGTGGGTATATCGCTCGCGGGACAGGCCATCGCCGTGGCGAGCGTTTATCCACACGAACTGACGTATTTCAACGCGCTGGGCGGTGGCCCGAGGGGCGGTCGATACATCCTGTCCGATTCCAACCTCGACTGGGGTCAAGGCCTCAAAGGGCTGGCTCGCCTCCAGCGATCGGCGCCGGAATATCGCGATCTCACGCTCTACTACTTCGGCGATACTGACCCGGCCCACTACGGAGTGCGAGGCACGACCTTCGTGGTGGACGCCGCCCAGGACCAGAGCCGGCTGCCCGACCTTTCCACGGTGACGACTCGCTATCTCGCGGTCTCCGCATCCCTTCAGTGGGGACCATGGGGACCGGCCGGGTTTTTTCGCGAACTGAACGAATTCGCGCCCGAACGATCGACGGAAGACACCACCATCGCCATCTATCGCGTGGCGGATCTTCGCGACAGGGCCAGTCAATCGGACCCCGGCCTGTATCGTCAATAAACGTCGCGCCCGCGGGAGAGACGGTCCTCGAGACCATCGGCAAGCTCGGCGATCCGGCGCACGATAAGCCGGGGATCGACCGAGGAGGCGTTATCGAGAGGGAGGTTTTCGATGACGACAAAATACTCCTCACCCCGCAACACGCGGATGGCGAAGTGCCCGTCGGTCATGCGTGCGTTGAGCTTGAGCAGGATTCGCAGGTCGCGATCGTTGGCCGGACCGCACACCGATACCAATGCGACCAAAGGGCGTCCCTCGGCGTCCGTTCCGGCCGGTCCCACATAGACCGCCTGCTTGCGATCGAGCCGGCCGGGCACAGTGAGCCGCCAGCCATGGCTGGAGGGAACCACGTCAAATCCCGCCAGGGCAACGAACTGCCGGATCAGGCGCTCGACGTCGGGGTCGGCGGGCTCGGGAGCCTCGTAGGGATCGATGGCTTCGGCACCCACGCCAGCATCGGCCTGCATACCGCCCAGCGGTAGGCCGCAGCCCACGCAGAATCGGTCAGAGCCGATGTTGGTCAGTGTGCATCGAGCGCAGACGAGCGTGATCGACGTCATGAATCGAAACTCGCGAGGGACTACCATGAAAAGGACACTGCGCCCGCCGAGTCGCACCCCACCAGATTGCTTCTACTTGTCTTCCACCTCGATCGACGACAGCAGCTCATCGAACGCAGGGCGGACTTTGGCCATCGTCTTGTCCGGGCCGACCATCTTGAGAAAATAGCCAACTCGTTCGGTCACGACAATGGCGCCCAGCAGCCTGGCATTTTCGCGCTCGGGCTCTGGAGGAGCGCCGGGAAGCGGCGACGGCTTGTACCGGCCCGAGGTTTCGACCCGGGTCACCTCGACGTTCTTGCCCTTGACCGTCTTGCTCTCGATCTTGGGGGGATTGCCGTCGGGACCAGCGAACTGGCTTTGCCACCGCTTGACGTTCGCGTCAACGGTCCCGGCGCCTCCTGGAAATACGTATACCACCAGCATGGCCGGGAAGTCTTCGCCTTCGATGGGATCAACCTTCAACTGGGCCTTGCGCATCGCCGACTTGAGCGGCACCGTTTTCCACGATTCCGGCGCCTTGAAGCTCAGGCCCCCCGCTTCGATCGTCTTCTTGGCATCATCGGCCCCCAGAGCAAGGGCCAGAGCGGCGACGCCGGCCAGGATTGCGAATCCCTTGTGCCGGTTGCTGTGCGAGTCAGTCATGTCTTGTGATCTCCCAATGTGAGCCCGAGAATTAATCTTTGTCCTCTGGCGTGTTGTCCATCGTGTAGGGTCCGCCCGGCGGACCACTCAATTGCTGTCAGGAGCACTGTCGTGGGTCGAACCCGGATCCTCTGCTTCAGCCTGGTGGTGATCGGCTTCCTTGTCCCCGCGGCCCTCGCCCAGAAGAAAGCCCCCGGCGGTGCCAGGGTGTACCTGCTTTCCGGCGGACAGCGGCAGCACCACGGCTATCGCGACCAGGCATTTTACCTTGCCGAGGCGCTGGAGAACACGGGGCGCTACGAAGTGACCATCGGCGAGGACGCCGCTATCCTGGAAACACCCGCCCTGCGCAAGTACGACCTGCTCATTGCCAACGCAGATCGCCGCGATCCTGAATTCAAGTATACCAAGGCCCAGCAAGGGGCCCTGCTCGATTACATCCGATCGGGGCACGGCTATGTGTCGATCCATGGCGCCGATAATGCCGCGGCCGACTGGGTGCCGGCGTGGAAAGAGATGCTCGGCGGCTACTTCTCGCATGTTGGACTACCCGACGGCAAGGTCCGCAAAGGGTCGTACGTCGTCACCATCGTCAACAAGGCCAGCCCCATCACCCAGGGAATCTCCGACTTCCCGCTCAAGGACGAGCTTTATTACAACCTTCAGATCCTTGGTGACGTGTCACCTCTGGCCACCATCGAATACGCCGGCACCGCCTGGCCGGTCGCCTGGACGCGCATCCACGGCAAGGGCCGGGTGTTCCACACCGTCCTCGGCCATCGCGATTTCGGCCCCGGCAAGGACGATCCGATCCGCAACCCGAACCTGCTGAGGTTGATCGTTCAGGGGGTGGACTGGGTGGCGGAGGGAAAGACCGCTCACGTTGGGGCGATCGGACGTTGATTTCGCGACAATCTTGGCTTCGATTATCGTCTACTCGAAGCGCACGAAGGAAACAGGTCAAGGGGCTTCCAGGGACGGCGAGCCAAGGAGTTTGGGCTGCTGGCTCAACGTCTCTCGATACTGCCGCCCCCGTACGTAACCGTCCCATGCGAACCCGGCGAGCAGGACCGCCAGGACCACAGCGACGAGCCGTAGCTGCCGGGTCGGGGACAGTAACCCGGCCAGGGCCAAGGCGGCGGCGATACCGAACCAGCCGGCCTCGGCCCCTGGATAGAATGTGATCAACTGGCCCAGCAAGCCGAACACCGCCGCGAGCCCAACGCCGGCCCGAGCGACCTGCATCGCGCGGTCGGCAACCCGATGCGGGAGGGTGTCATCATTGAGGGCTCCGTCTCGCGTCGTTGAGGAGTAGGGGAGGGGAGGTCGTCACACTCATTCTTCCGAGTCGTCCGAGGGTGTGACGGCCCTCCTTCCTGGTCGAGGCGACCTTGGAAGGGGTCAGTGCCTGGATCGGTGTTCTGAATCCGAGAACGAGGCATGACCGATCGAGCTGGGGATGTAACGTGCTCAGTCCTCCACCCTGAGCTGGATCTCGTCCGAATTCCCCCGCAGCTCCGGTGCGTACATGGCCCAGGCTCGAGCGGGGAGGGCGTGGAACTTGCCGGGGATCTCGGCGCGCAGGCGGTACGAGACACTGTGCTTGCCGCGAGCAAGAGTGCGGCTGAAGAACGCCACACGCTCATCGCGAAACTCGACGTAGGCGCCAGGTCGTTGCCGTTATAGCCGCTGCGCACTTCGACCGGCTCGAAGCCGGCCGCCTTGTAGTCCTCGAACACCAGGTACTCGTAGTCGTTCTTGCTGTCGATCTCGAGCTCGACCTCGACCAGGTCTCCACTCTTGAGCGTGGCGCCCTCGGAGAGGTGCTCGCGGCGGTGCTTTTCGACTTTCTGGCCGACCGTCTGACCCCGCCCGCCGGCCACGTCAATTTTCTTGTCCTCCGGGATCAGCTTGTAGACCTTGCGGTTGACCTTGACCTCGAGCCCCGCGCGGGTGATCGGGTCTTCGAGCGTGAAGTTGGTCAAATACGCGTTGAAATAAAGTGGGCCCTTGCCTTGCTTGACGATCGAAATGGTGCGCGGGCCGGTTTCAATCGCCTCGCCCTCGAGGACGAGGGCGTTGTCAAAGCCGAACAGGCTCTCAGGGGTGATCTTGACTTCCTTCCTGGTCTGGCCGTCGAGGGCGAGCGTGACCGTCATCTCGGGCCGGTCTTCGCCGCTGGCCCGCAGAAAGTCGGCCAGGGCCTCGACGCAGAAGGCCGTATCCCGCGTCGAGTTCCAGTAAGTGCCATGCTTGCGATTATTCAGCAGGTACTTGACCAGCCGGGGTGCAAGCGCTCCCTTGGGGTCGGTCTTCGCCAGCAGTTTGAGGTAGAACGCGTGGGTCTCGATCTCGCTGCCATACCAGCTCCACCAGTAGCCTTCATTGGGCAGCTTGAGGTAGGCCGTCTGATTCTCGTCATCCTGAACGACGTACTGCCCGATGTTTTGCAGGACCAACGCGAGCTTCTCTTTTTCGCCAAGCTTCTCAAGAGCCAGACCGAACATGGCCTTGGCATAGATCGAGATTCGGGTGCGGTCGCGGTCGAGGAAACGAAGCATCGCATCGTTACGAAGGCCGGCATCGGTGGCGATCATGAACACCAGGGCATCGATGTCGTCGGCAAACTTTTTATACGGCTTGACCTCGCTGATGCCGTTTTCCAGGAGGTCAACTTGCTTCGCCTGATAGCTCGAAAGCCAGGCGATCCCCCGCTCGAGCATTCCCTCTCGCAAGGCACAGGTCGTTCCGACGCGCAAGTTGCAGTCCGTGGACGACCAGGGCCGTGGTGTGGGGCGAGGAATGTTCGCCAGAGCCGGAGAACCAGCCCCAGCCGCCGTCGGAAAGCTGCATGTCGGTCAGCCGCGCGATGCCGGCCGCGGCCATTTTGGTCACCTCGGCCTGGTCGAAGACCGGATTATGCTCGTAGCCTTTCCACTTCCTGGCGCGGTCGCGAGCATCGCCCAGCTCCTGGGCGTTGAGGTTCGTGTGCTGGTCGCGGATCGCTTTCAAATCAACGCCCAGGTTGATCAAAATCTTCTGGGTGATCACCGTGGGCAGGAACCGGTTCAGGGTTTGTTCGGTGCAGCCATAGGGATAGTCGGCCAGGTACGGCAGGGCGTCGACGAGCGCTCCGGCCAGGGTCGGGGAATAGCGAACTTCCAGCCGCGATTGCTCGGGCCTGCGCTCGGCCGGAACGTGAAGCACAAACTGGGCCTTGTTTTGATCGGGAGGGATCGAGCCGGCGATGGCTTCCATCTTGAGCATGCCGTGGACGTAGGCCGGAAACGTCATCTGGGCCGCGTCTGACTCTTCGCTTGTGAGCGCTTTCATGCGCACGACCGCCTGCCCCTCGTGGGCAACCTTGACGCGCCAGTTGACCCGTTTCTCTCCTCCCGGCGCGATCTCGACGGTCTGGGCCGACTCGCCCAGCGGCTGCAACACGCTTCCATCGAGCTCCAGGACGACCTGGACGGCCTTCCTGGTCTTGAGCTTGCTGTGCACGTTGGCCGAGAGCACGACCTCGTCTTTCTGAACGAAGAACCGAGGCGCCTGCAAGCGGACGAGCAAGTCCTTGGTCGTGATGATTTCCGACTCGCCCTGCCCAACCCTGGTTCCCGGTCCCATGCTCCAGGTCTTGACCTTCCAGGTGGTCAGGCTCTCGGGCAAGGGAAACTCGACCTCGGCCGTGCCGTCGGCCGCGGTTGTCAGCGAGGCGTTCCAGTAGGCTGTGTCGGCGAAGTTGGTGCGGACGACGGGTTGGACGTTCTCACCCGTCTGGGCTGCGAAATCGGCATCGAACGCGTCCGCGGACATGGCCTTGCTCTTCTCACCGCTGGTGGACAGGGCCTGGTACATTCGCCCCTCCGACTTAGCCATGCCCGTAGGCGAAGCGGGGGCGGCCGCCAACATCTTTGCACCACCCATGCCGCCCATGCCGGCCATACCCCTGGGCGACCGAGCCGCGAACGAGTAGGCCAGTCCATTCCGCGCCTCTGCGGGCACGGCGATCTCGGATCCAAAAACCCCGAGCGTCTCCATGCCGGGCTCGTTGGGTTTGCCCTGGTTCCCGAAATAACGGTCGAGACTCGACTCGGTCATGGGATGGTGCGACCGCTTCCACTTCCAGAAAAACTCCTTGATGTCGGCAACGTTCGATCCGCCCGCGATGTATTCCACGGCCTTGTCGTAAACGGCCAGCACGGTTGACCCCGCGAACGGCTTGCCGTCGGGACCGGTGAGCTTGACCTTGACCTGTGCCTTCTGGCCGGGCTTGTACGTTTGCTGCGAGGGGACAACGGCCACGTCCACGACCCGCGAGGCGGGCGGCACGGCGATTTCGCGGGCCTCACTGTGAACCTTTCCATCGGCAATGGTCAGTCCTTCGACGAACACATTCGGCATGTCTCGAGTGACGATGCCCACCTCCTCGATCGTGCTCTTGCCGCGCAGGTGAACGACCTTGGGCGGCAGGTACACGCCGTTCACGGGCCGGACGAATAGCAAGACGGTGGAGTTTACCTGGTTGGTGTTGATCAAGAGCCGGAGCGTGTCGCCAGGCTGGTAGTCTTTCTTGTCAGGAGTGATCTCGAGATCGTTGAATCGGAAGCTCGCTCCATCGAAGCCCTGGCCCAGGATCGTCAGCACGTATCCTCCTTCGATCGTGTGCCCCTGGCCGTCGTCGATCGTGGCCGAGAGACGATACTGGCCGGGCGCAGCGGCCTTGATTGTCTGGTGGGCCTGGCCGTCAACGTCGAGCGCCAGGTCCCAGCTTTCGACAGGTGTTTCGACCGGCTTTCGCTCGGCGTCGTACGTCACCTTGAGCAGCTTGAGCGTTCCCTTGCCGATGACGGGCTTGTGATCAAGCGTCTGAGCTTTCACGCCCGCCTCGATCGTGTCACCGGCGCGGTAGTGTCCTCGGTTCGACCCAGGTGTAGACGGAGAACGGCTTGCGAGACACCAGCACGGTGCCCATTCCCACGATGGTCCGGCGCGACTGGTCGGTGACCTCGGCCGTGATCTCGTACTTCTGGTCCTGGTTGGGATGAGCCTCCCTGGCCAGCAGAGTGTCAATTTCGACGGCCACGGTTCCATCGGGCCGGATCGGCAGTTCGGCCTCGGCCACGACTTCGGGTGGGCCTTCCGGTCGGCCATACCATGAGGGGGTCGGGCGAAGCACGCCCCACTGCGACCAGCCGGGATACCACGAGTAATCCGCGGCGAACCACCAGTAGCCGGAGCCAAAAAGCCAATCCCATTGGGCCGCGGGGTACCAGCGGTCGTCGGCCGCGGTGCGGGTGATCTTGTACTTGACTTTTGCCTCCGAGACAGGCGAGCCGAAGTAGTATTTCGCCTTGATGGTCGCCGGCACTTTCTCACCCAGCATCACCGGTTTCTTGGGCGCCTCGATGCTCACCTCGAACTCGGGCTTCTTGTACTCCTCGACCCGGAATGAGCTTGCGCCCACTGTGGGAATGAAGACGAGATAAACCCCGAGCGCCGCGTCCGAGGGCAGCTCGAAAGACCCATCAAATCCACCGAACTCATCCGCCACGAATTTTTTGGTGAAGATCTTTTCGCGCTTGGGATTCTGGATCTCGACGGTGAAACTCTTGCCCGCGAATTCGCTGGCACCCGGCTGGTCATAGCGAGCGCGGCCGACCCAGAACTTGAACCGGACGGGACCGCCGGGACGGTAAACCGGCCGGTCGGTGATGGCATAAGCCTTGACTTGATCGTACGCCGGATCAACGAGCCGGCCGAGCCAGACGTTCGAGAATCCGAGGTGAGCGAACCGCCCCTCGGCTGTCCTCGCGGTGACGAGCCACTGGTAGTATCCCCTGGAGTCGGTCAGTTCCTTCAGAGGAATGAGAACCTGGCCGTCATTGTCGGTCCTGGCCTTCAAGGTTTTCGTCTCGACGCGGTACTCGTTCTTACCGTCCACGTTGAACATGCGCCAGCCAAAGAGTTCGACGTTGGCCTGGGCAACCGGCTCGCCGGTGCGTGAGTCGGCCACGAAGTAATAGGCCTTTTCGGCCATGGGCTTCTTGACGATGACCGTGTCGTCGAGCCAGACCACGATGTAGCAGGTATTGCCGTCGTTCATCCGGGCAGTCAGCAGGTACGCGCCCGCCTTCTGGAGCGGCGTGGTGACGGTGACCTGCTTGTCAAAATGGCGGGGTAAGGGCTCCAGATCGAGCTCCCACCGGGCCACGACGGCCCCCAGGTACTCTTTCTGGTTGCGGTCGATCAATCGCATGCCGATGTTGTCGATATCCGTGTCTTGCCAGTTGATCTGCTTGGGCCCTGAAGCGATGTGCTTCTTGACATCGCTCAAGAGCTTGTCCACCTTGATTTCGTGGGCTTCGAACCGAACGTGGCGGCCGTTGCGGAAGCGGTAGAGGGCGGTCGCTCCCTTGCCGGCGGGCTGGGTCATCGAGGACTCGAACTGGCCCCAGTTGCCGAGGATCTGGCTCAGCTTGCGAGTTCTCCAGTCCTGGTCTCCGGCCCCATAGGTTTCCTGGCTGCGCTTCAGGTAAAGGGCTGCGCGGTCGAACTGGCGACGATTTTCGAACAGGCTCGCGAGCTTATCGAGGGCCTGCTCGCCATGGCTGGTCCTGCCATGATTGGCGACCGACTCGTAGATCTTGATGGGGTTGAACTCGTCAGGCAGCGTGAATCTCTTGATGCCGGTCGCCAGCCGGGCGATGGTCTCGTCGTCCTTCAAGGTGTCGAGTGCGAAGATGCCTGGGGCCCCGCGCCTTCCTCGCTGGATTGGGGCTGGAATCCGTACTCCGCGATCGTCTGGGTTCCGAACTGATCGAGCATGAAATCGGCAAGCTCGAGGCGGGTCTCGTCGAGGAGCTCGGGATTCACCTGCGGCTGCCTGGGCAAGCGCGTAACGCCAGCGCTCGCCGTCGTTCTTGGCCTCCTCAAAGCTTCGCGGAACATGGTAGTAGACCGGCGTTCCGTCGGCTTCCACGGGTGCGCCGGCATTTTGAGATCCCCACGCCGTAGGATGTGTTTTCGTCGTAGTCGGGCAGAGTCTCCAGAGGCGTCAGGCTTTGCAGCCGCCACGAGTCTTTCTCGGCCCGATCACCGATGGCGGCTTGCGCCAGA
Source organism: uncultured Planctomycetaceae bacterium (assembly GCA_963813575.1). GTDB lineage: Bacteria > Planctomycetota > Planctomycetia > Isosphaerales > Isosphaeraceae > Aquisphaera. Next base: position 4,580 of record CAWFAF010000009.1, on the reverse strand, counting down.
GTCAGGAGAAGGCGTCCCTTTGCCTCGCGGTCGGCATCTCCGCGGGCAAGCTTCAGGCCCTGCGCAACAAGCTGAAGCGCCCTGGCGCGGTCGCGTTCGTACGAGCTGACGTACCGCCCGCCTCCTCGGTGCTGCCCGCGATGGAACTTGCCCGCGACCATGAATCCGTCGTGCTCCGACTGGGTCCAGATAGCTCTGGCCGCCGCCTGCAAGAGACGCCAGTTTTCCTTGTGAACCGAGATGGCCGCCTCGCGAAAATCGTCGATCTCATCGACCCGGCCAAGCTTGATCAGGCAGTGGACCGCTTGCTGAAGGTCGGTCCCGACTCGGCTGGGGTCGGTTTTGGGATCGAGCGCGAGGGCTCGGTAACCCTCATAGGCGTCTTTGTAATTTCCAATGCCAAGCCACTGAGCGAACCGCTCGCGGCTCCCCGGCGGCTGGGCTTCGAATGCGCCGACTCCGGCCCAAAGGAGAACACCAAGCGAAACCACTGCCGCGGAGATCGCAAGAGTGATCATTTTCATTGCTGCCTCGGAAGAGACCAAACCGTCCGCCGAGAAGACGCGGAGCCGAGAAGAGTAGTCACCCCGCATGATAACGATTGGGCGCGACGTTTCTTAGCACCTCGTTCACTGTCACACTGCTTTTGTCGGGTGCTTCAATAACCTGCATGCTCCGGTCGTGAACGGCGACTTGCCTACACGACAGCCGCTCCAGACGTTGTTGCTCGCATGGTACCAGCGACGTGAGCCTATCATCCGCGTTGCCGGTTGTCTGCCGACTGGTGCCCGCCAGTCGCTGTCTTTCAAACCTCATTTAAGACCACCGGTCAGAGCCTGGCCGCTACCGGGGTTAATTCTTGTTAAGATCCAAGGGATCTGGCCTCTACTTTGCCCACCTGGAATGCAAGAGTTTTCAGATTCAGGGTCTGCGACAACGACGCAATTCGAAGATAAAATGAACAATGCGGCGACGTGGCTCATAGAACAGAGAGTTCAGCTCGCGGAACCTGGAAAGAAATGGGGTTGCCGATGAGATACCATCTGGGTTTGCCGGCGGTCGTAGGAATGTCCCTGCTCTTGGGACTTGGCTGTGGAACGGAAGCCTTCGCCGGACGGGGCGGAGGAGGCCATGGAGGCGGCGGAGGCCGTGGTGGCTGGCGGAGGTTTTCACGGTGGAGGGGGTGGCGGCTTCCGGGGTGGCGGAGGTGGCGGCTTCCGGGGCGGTGGAGGCGGTGGTTTTCGTGCCGCACCGAGCATGGGCGGCTTTCGGGGAGGTGGTGGCGGATTCCGCGCTGCACCGAGCATGGGTGGCTTCCGCGGCGCACCGAGCATGGGTGGCTTCCGCGGTGCCCCCAACATGGGAGGTTTTCGAGCAGCCCCGAATATGGGTGGCTTTCGCGGTGCCCCAAATACCGCGTTTCGCGGTACGCCGAACGTGGGCGGCTTTCGCGGTGCACCCAATACTGGGCGGCGTTTCGCGGCACACCAAACATGGGGGCGCTTCGCGGGGCACAAGGTCTCGGTGGTTTCCGAGGCGGCACCGGACTCAACACGGCTGGCATGAACCGACTGGGCGGTTTGAATTCAGGATTCCGTCCCGGACTCGGCGGGGCGGGAACGGGACTGGGAATGCGCGGGCCCGGTCTTGCGGGCCGAAATCCTGGCGGTGGCATCGCGTTCGGCAATCGCAATACGAGCTTCGGTCAGCTCGGCGGGCTCAATCGGGGGAACATCGGGAACCTCAATCGGGGGAACATCGGGAACCTCAATCGGGGGAACATCGGGAACCTCAATCGGGGGAACATCGGGAACCTCAATCGGGGGAACATCGGGAACCTCAATCGGGGGAACATCGGGAACCTCAATCGGGGGAACATCGGGAACCTCAACCGGTTCGCCAATACGAACATCAATAACGTGAACGTGAACCGGATCAGCAACACCTCGTTCAACCGCGGTTCTCTGGGACGCCAGGGCGGGTTCGGCAACCCGTACATGGCGTATCATCAGAACTGGATGCACGGCAACTGGAACGGAAACTACGGCCGCGGGGGCTACGGCCGCGGCTACGGTCGGCGGCTACGGCGGCTACGGCCGTGGCTATGGCGGCTGGGGCTATGGCGCGGTTACGGTGGTTACGGCTTGGCTGGCGGCTACGGCGGCTACGGCGGCTCTGCGGATTACGGCAACGGCTTCGGCTACGGCTTGGGAACGGCCTTGGCTTCGGCTTGGGCTACGGCCTGGTTGGGAGCCTTTTTGGCCTGGGCTTTGGCTATGGCGGCCTGGGTTATGGCCTGGGCGGCTTGGGCTACGGCGGGTACGGCGGCTATGGTGGCTCGGGGCTATGGTGGCTACGGCGGGTACGGTGGCTATGGCGGCTATGGCGGGTACGGGCTGGCCTCCTCGTATTACGGACCCATGCTCTACGACTGGGGCTATTCAACCTATTCCAACCCCTACTACGTTCCGTCGAGCACGGTCGTTGTTGAGCAACCGGTCGTCTACGATTACTCGCAGCCGATCAACCCGACCGCCCCGCAGCCGGCGCAGTCGGTCACGGATCAGTCGATATCTCTCTTCGACCAGGCACGAGACGCCTTCAAGAACGGAGATTACACCTCGGCACTGAGCCTGGTTGACCAGGCCCTGGTGCAGTTGCCCAACGATCCGGCCTTGCACGAGTTCCGGGTGCTTGTCCTGTTTGCCTTGCAGCGGTACGATGAGGCCTCGGTGGCGCTTTACGCCGTACTCTCGATCGGCCCCGGCTGGGATTGGCCCACCTTGATCGGCCTCTACCCCGATGTGGAAACCTACACGGCCCAGCTCCGGGCACTTGAGTCTTACGTCGCGCAACATCCGCAATCGGCACCGGCGCGATTCGTGCTCGCCTACCATTATCTGACCGAGGGTCACGCCGACGCGGCGGCCGCGCAACTCGAACGAGTGACGCAGTTGCAACCCAATGACAAGCTCTCGGCGAGATTCTCGCGTCGCTACGGCAAGCATCACAGCCTGCCACGGCCAGCGCGACTGGAGCCTCTCCCACGGCGCTCACGCCGACGACGCTCGCGACCGCTCCCCCCCTGACGGCTCCGGCCACGACCGCTCCGTCGGTGACCACCCCGGCCGCACCCAGCGGAAAAGAGGGCCAACTGACCGGAGAATGGACGGCCCACCCCGCCCAAGCTCAGGACAGCACCATCACCCTGACGTTCACCGAAGGCAATCATTTTGTCTGGAAGGTGACGCGGCAAGGCAAGACGCAACAATTCCAGGGTGATCGAACCTACGGCAACGGCATCCTGACGCTGGCCCAATCGGGCGAGCAGGCGCAGCCGCCTCTGGTCGGTCGCATCACCTGGCAGGACGAAAACCATTTCAACTTCAAATTGATTCCCGGCGAGCCAGGAGATCCTGGCCTGAGCTTCGCGAAATCCTCCTGAGCCCGTGACTTACGGGGCTCTCGACTAAAATCAAAGGCCCGCGCACCGGCACTTCGAGCATCTGGCTCGAGCCGGTGCGCGGGCCTTTTCTCGGTTCTAGCAGTGAGGCCCTTCGCCAATGCCCGACATCACCACGGATTCTCCGGTCGATCTCAAGCCTGCGTCGAAGGCGGCGACGGCATCTTCGTGATTCGCGGCGGCGAGAATTGCCGGCGCTGGAATAATATCTCCTACAAGGCCGGCCTGAGCGCGAAGAACGTCGGCTCGACCAAGCTGTCGATGAACGTGGCGACGATTCCGCCCGGTGGAGTCGCCTACGCCCACATCCACGTCGGCTTCGAGCTGATGCTGTACATCCTCCAGGGCAACGTCCGGCACGAATACGGCCCCGGCCTCAAGAAGACCATCGACAACGAGGCCGGCGACTTCATCTACATCGAGCCAGGCGTCCCGCACGAGGTGTTTAACCTCAGCCAGACCGACGAGGTCGTCGCCGTCGTGGCCCGATCCGACGCGTCGGAGTGGCAGAATATCATTCCATACGATCGGATGAGCCATCACCCGTAAACGGTGCTGATCGACGGCAGAGCGAGTGGCTAGCGGTAGGGCAGTATTCCGAGCGGAACAAGAAGCACGATTAACCCGCCGCTTTGTACTGTGTTCGTGAGCCATTGGTATCACTGCCGTCCCGCCTCAATGTGAAAGTTCAATGGATGGCCAACAGGGGACAACTCGTTCCCACGCTCCAGCCTGGGAAGGAGGAGGCGACTTGGCGCGCGCCGTGGCAGGCGGAGCACTAACGGGCCTCGGCGTCTGGTGGGGCGGGACTCGGTGTGGGACTTTCGTCCTGGGATTCCACGGAATTCACTGTGCGAGCAGGGAAGCCTCCGGAGGAGTCGCTTTGCTCAAAGAGAATCCAGCCGGGAATTACGAGGCCGATGACTATCCAGAAGACGCCGATCGCACGACCCAGTCGATCCACCCAGCTCGGCTTGTTACGCCAACGGCGACCAAGAAGCAGACTCACCCACGCGACTGCCACCGCCGTACCGACCGACATCGGGGCGAATACCAGCAACAGCAACTCACTCATCATCAGAGCGAGCTGTTGATCATTCCCGTTCAAGTACATGAC
>CAWFAF010000008.1:0-167528 GCA_963813575.1 uncultured Planctomycetaceae bacterium | reverse complement strand
CAGTCCTCTCTTGGCCAACATCTTCCTGCACTACGTGCTGGACGAATGGTTCCAGAAGGAAGTTCGCCCCCGTCTGAAGGGAGAAGCCTTCCTGATCCGATATGCGGACGACTTCGTGATCGGGGCAGCCCGAGAAGACGACGCTCAGCGAATCATGGAGGTCTTACCCAAGCGGATGAGCAAGTATGGTCTGACGGTCCACCCGGAGAAGACGCACCTGGTGCGGTTCCAACCGCCCCGGACCGACGACTCCGACACCACGGAACGGGACCCACCCGAACCGATGACATTCGACTTTCTGGGATTCACCCACTACTGGGGACGATCCCAACGAGGCGTATGGGTGGTGAAACGGCAGACGGCGAAGAGCCGACTCAAGCGTGCGCTTCAAGCGCTGTCGGAATGGTGTCGCAAACATCTGCACCTTCCCATCGGGGAGCAGCACCAAAAGCTCACGCAAAAGCTGCGGGGCCACTACGGGTATTACGGGATTATTGGCAACTACTCCAGCCTCCAGAGTTTTCGGGATGCAGTGCGGAGGATCTGGCGCCGCAAACTGTCTCGGCGACGCCGAGGCGGTCCGATGACGTGGGCCAAGCTCCTTCGTCTGGAGAAGCGATACAGTCTTCCTCGCCCCGAGTGGTCCACGGCTTGGTGAGCAGCGTAGCGAAGTCATGAGATGAAGAGCCAGATGCGTTTAACGCGCACGTCTGGATCTGTGGGAGCCCCAGGGAGCAATCCCTGGGGCGACCCCGGCCCAATGATGCTCCCCAATTATGCTCCACCAATTATTCCTCCTGGAACTCAACCCAGGCGCGGTCCTCGTGAGTAAGCGACGTGGATTCGGGGAACGGCGCGTCGTACTGAAGCGTGCGCGCGTAACGGCCCAGGTCGTAGACTCGGTTCACCAGCACCCCCAGCTCGATCAGGATGTCCGCGTCGGGCTCGCGCAGCGGGATCGGTATACGGGGTAAGGGGTCGCGGACGGTCCAGCGAAACACCTCGGCCACCGGCAGCTTCGCGCCTCGCGCAACGATCGCGTAATAGGCACCTGGATTGATCCGTTCCTTCATTGGCAAGGGCGCACCGCCAAGAAGCAAGTCGATTTCCACAAGGTTCACACGCGACGCGTGAAGCTTGTCGCGCTTGTCCAGATACGCGTGACGCCCTTGCCCTGACTTGTTGATCGGGGAAAGGACCTCGACGGCCGTCACCAACTCCAGCTTGGGCAACGCGGAATCTCGACCCACGTGATGCGAATTTCCTCGGGGTCGCGGTCAAGGATCTCTACCAACTTCGGTTCGATCGTGGCTGATTGCGCGGTCGTCGAAGTGACTCCAGTGCTCACCGTTGTCTTTTCGAAGCGGCCGACCAAAACATCGGGACGGAACGAACGCGGCGGCTCCGGCGCCCAGGTCGCGACTTCGATCCGCTCGTCAACCCGCGCAACATAGGAATCCGGCAGCCTCGTGCCAAGTTCGTTGCGAATCTCAGCGATCAGCCCGTTATGAAAGTCGGGCCAAGCGGCCTGCAACTCAATGTAGGGATCCATTCCCGGAAACCGTCCCGCCATGTTCAACCTCACGGTCAGCGCACTCGAGACCGATCAGGCCAGGAGTGTCGTCCGACAACCGATTTTGAAACTCAACAGCCTTTACTCTAACTCCCCGCGGCGTCTCGCGACAGATTCCTCACGGATCCGGTCACAAGAACGCAATGTCGTAAGGCCGCGCATCGCTGGTCTGGTCGCCCGATTGCGGGACCAAAGCCGAACAGTGGTCGGGGTTACCGCCGCCTCGAACAGTTGGCTGCGGCTCCGCCGCGCTCGGTAGATTATCGACAAAGTCGTAGGGTGGGCACCGTCCACCGCGAAGTTGGTGCCGCTTCGTCGAGCTTTTGGAGGTGGGCCGATGCCCACCCTTCCAATCTCCAAAGGTACGCCGCGCTGGCTTGGACCGGCTCTTGCAATCTGCTCAACCCGCACAGTCGCTCATCTCTCGGAAGAAAGGTCGCCGATCGCTCAAGATTCCGGCAGGACAAGCCTCAACTTGTTGCAGGTTGAGGGAACGGACCTGCGTCCGGTTTCGCGCTCCGTCCCTGCACCATCGCCTTCCGAGGCCGCGACCATGGCAAGCCAGGCACAGATCGACGCCAACAGACGAAATGCAAAACGCTCCACGGGGCCCAAGGCCAAGGCCTGCGCCAAGCTCAATGCGATCAAGGACGGCTCCCACGCCATGCCGTAAAATGAACTGACACCAATGATGCTCCCTAATTATGCTCCACCAATTATTCCTCCTGGAACTCAACCCAGGCGCGGTCCTCGTGAGTAAGCGACGTGGATTCGGGGAACGGCGCGTCGTACTGAAGCGTGCGCGCGTAACGGCCCAGGTCGTAGACTCGGTTCACCAGCACCCCCAGCTCGATCAGGATGTCCGCGTCGGGCTCGCGCAGCGGGATCGGTATACGGGGTAAGGGGTCGCGGACGGTCCAGCGAAACACTTCTGCCACCGGCAGCCTCGCGCCTGCGCAACGATCGCGTAATAGGCACCCGGATCGATCCGCTCCTTCATTGGCAAGGGCGCACCGCCAAGAAGCAAGTCGATTTCCACAAGGTTCACACGCGACGCATGAAGCTTGTCGCGCTTGTCCAGATACGCGTGACGCCCTTGCCCTGACTTGTTGATCGGGGAAAGGACCTCGACGGCCGTCACCAACTCCAGCTTGGGCAACGCGCGAATCTCGACCCACGTGATGCGAATTTCCTCGGGGTCGCGGTCAAGGATCTCTACCAACTTCGGTTCGATCGTGGCTGATTGCGCGGTCGTCGAAGTGACCCCAGTGCTCACCGCTGTCTTCTCGAAGCGGCCGACCAGAACATCGGGACGGAACGAACGCGGCGGCTCCGGCGCCCAGGTCGCGACTTCGATCCGCTCGTCAACCCGCGCGACATAGGAATCCGGAAGCCTCGCGCCGAGTTCGTTGCGAATCTCAGCGATCAGCCCGTTATGAAAGTCGGGCCAAGCCGCCTGCAACTCAATGTAGGGATCCATTCCCGGAAACCGTCCCGCCATGTTCAACCTCACGGTCAGCGCGTCTCGAGACCGATCAGGCCAGGAGTCTCGTCCGACAACCGATTTTGAAACTCGACAGACTTCACTCTAACTCCCCGCGGCGCCTCGCGACAGATTCCTCACGGATCCGGTCACAAGAACGCAATGTCGTGAGGCCTGCGCATCGCTGGTCTGGTCGCCCGATCGCGGGACCAAAGCCGAACAGTGGTCGGGGTTACCGCCGCCTCGAACAGTTGGCTGCGGCTCCGCCGCGCTCGGTAGATTATCGACAAAGTCGTAGGGTGGGCACCGTCCACCGCGCAGTTGGTGCCGCTTCGTCGAGCTTTTGGAGGTGGGCCGATGCCCACCCTTCCAATCTCCAAGGTACGCCGCGCTGGCTTGGACCGGCTCTTACAATCCGCTCAACCCGCACAGTCGCTCATCTCTCGGAAGAAAGGTCGCCGATCGCTCAAGATTCCGGCAGGACAAGCCTCAACTTGTTGCAGGTTGAGGAAACGGACCTGCGTGCGCGTTTCGCGCTCCGTCCCTGCACCATCACCTTCCGAGGCCGCACCATGGCAAGCCAGGCACAGATCGACGCCAACAGACGAAATTCACAACGCTCCACCGGGCCCAAGACCGAGGCCGGCAGGGCCGCGCAAGCTCAATGCGCTCAAGGACGGCTCGCACGCCAGAACCGTGCGCCCGGTCCTGCCACAGGAAAAGGCCATCGAGCTTGAACAACGCATCAACAAATGGATCAACGACCTCAACCCGCGCAACGACGCCGAACGAGAGCTGGTCGTCGAGGCGGCGGAGCTGGCCTGGACCATCGACCGGACCAAGCGGTCCGAGACCGCTCGAACGGCCAAACGCGTGCGCCAGGCGATGCTCAAGGCCGAGGAACAGCGGCACAAAGAAGTCGGTGAGCTGGGCCGCAGGCTCCTGTACAACACCGAGGCAAAACCCTTGCCCACGCCCGGACGGCGCTGGGAAGACAACCCGGCCGCATTTCTGAAGGGGCTTGAGAACAGCGCCGAGGGATGCCGCTGGCTGCTGGATCACTGGATCGGCGCTGCGCGTGCTGCTGGACCGCATTTCGGCCTGGACCTACGGCGACATGTTTCGCTTGATCCGGCTCCTGGGCAAGTACCCCGTCGAGGCGATCAACGACCCCAAGCTCAATGCCATCTTCCTGGCCTGGGACGCGCTCTTGCCCGGCTGGGCCGAGCGGTTCTGGAAGGAGTGCAAGAAGTGCAAGCCGGTGCACGACCCCGGCTTCAGCGACTTCGGCCGCTGGCGCGAGATCGCCGAGCGGCCGGCCGACGCGGCCGCGGCCATCACGTTCTTTGAGCGGCTGATGGACGAGCAAGTGGCCCGGCTGGAGGAGCTGCTGGAAGTGTACGAGGAGATCGCCGGCGACGATCCCGCCGAGCTGGCCGACTGCGCAGTCGTTCGACGGCAGCGCCGAAGGCGAGCGGCTGCGGCGGTCGCTGAGTGCCCAGCGCCGCGAGCTGCGGCAGACGCTGGAGCTCTTGATGAAGATGCGGAAGAGCGAGGATAACGGTCATGCGGCCTGCGACGGTGGTAACGCGAAAGACGGGGAAAGCCCGAGACGGAGACGCTGGCTCTGGAGGTCGCCACCTCGAACGAGGATCACTGCGAGCCTGGGGCGACGGCGAAGCCAGGGCCCAAGAAGCCCAAGCAGGACAAGTACCGTTGGATGGCGGCGCTGGAGATGGTGATGTCGGAGCGGCTGGACGAGCAGGGCTTCGAGAAGTTCTTTGCCGACCCGCCTGCCGCGCTGGTGGTGCTCAAGGGTTTACGGAAGCTCGCGGAGCGGAAGGTGCTGCTCGGCCGGGCTCCGGTGCAATCAAGTCGGAGCGCCACGGGCGAGGCCGGAATGAAAAACGCGGAAATCGAAGCCAATGGCGATGAGACGCAAACCGCGGAGCCACAGGAGGATAAAGCCCACGATCCCATTGTTGGGGGCGAAAAACGAAGCCAAGTGCGAGACGAAGATTCTCTTGGGCCACGGATGAAACACGGATCGAACACGGATGATGCAGGAACAAGAGAAAGAGTAATAGGCACAATCCGTTCGCTGAAGGATTTCGAAGTACCGCTCGGGTCGGCAAATCGCTAATTTATTAGGTTGAGGCTCTCGGGGCAGATCCGGGACGACGGTTCAAATTGGGCCCTCGCACCGAGTGAGTCGCGAAAGGGGGATGCATGCGAACGTTCGGGCTGCTTGGCTGGCTGATCGTGCCCGTGCTGGTGGGGGCCTATCATTATGGCCCGGGGCAGGAAAAGCTTCAGCTTGATGATGTCTCGCGAATCCTGGCCGAGGCCGACCGCCTGGCCACTCAGGAGAAATGGTCGGAAGCCTCGTCACAGTACGAGAAGGCCCTGGCGCTCTTGCCCGCCGGCCGGGTCAACGAGGCCCGGCGAGTGCGGCTGCAGCGGGCCAAGGTGCAGATGCTGGGCCGCCAGTTGCCAGAAGCATCCACGGCACTCAAGGAGCTGGTCGATCAGATCGAGGCCGACAAGACGGCCGACTCCAAGCTGCGTGATGACGCCCGCGAGGCCCTGGCGAATTCACAGTACTACATGACCTGGCTCATGCGGCTCGAAGGGCTCGGTGCCGACGAGTGGGAGCCCGAGGTCGAAAGCGCGCGCCAGACTTATCGCATGCTCGCAGAGCAGGCCGAGGAGGCGCGGAGATAAGGCTTCCGCCGACAAGCATCGTGAGGATCTTGAAAGCACCATCCGGCTTTCGCGCATGGATCTGGCCCAGCTCCAAGGGCTCGATCTGCCCAAGCAGTGACAGGGCTGTAACAGCGGCCAGTCTGGCCGCGGGCGCGGAAAAGGCAAAGGCAAAGGTCCTCGGGGCCAGCAAACCAAAGACGCACGGGGCGCTGGGTCGGGTCCGCCACCGGATAACTCGGGGTCGTGATCGGCCGGAGATGAGAGTTGCCAGTTGCCACGAGGCTCCTATCGCCATGCATTTCCACGGCAGGATGATCGCGGTATCGCTTTTAATGGGGGCCGCGGGAGGCGTCGGCTCGGCGGCCGGGCAAACCGTCATGCGGCTGCAGCCGCTTCAGCCGGCGATGAGAGTCGAAGCGGCGAAGCCGGTTGCGGATTTGCCCGGCGATGTGTTTGCCCCGGCACCGACAGTCGCAGCAAGCCCCGGTGCAGTTGACCCGAAGAAGCAGGAACGCTTGCAAAAAATCCAGCAGTTGACGTTCGACCGTCGCCCCTCGGCGATCCTCAAGGCCTGGGCAACCCCGCGTGAGGTAGCCCTGGACGAGGCGGCCACAGCGAGTGGCAACGCGCAGGCCGGTGGTGGTCCCCAGGCGGCTCGCGTTGTCCGCCAAGCCGCGCCTGGCGGCGTTGGCCACTCCGGCGCAAACGTCTGGAGCCGAAGCAGCCGCCAAGCCGGACCCGTTCGACCGCGAGCTCAAGGGGTTTCAGCTTGACGTCACACTCGGCGCCTGGCCGGCGGTCAAGGCGTTCCTGGCGAGGCTGGACAAGGAGGAGAGCAAGGCCGCTTATCATCACTTGCTCACGGCACTGGCCAGCGGTGCCGCCGGGCCCGGAATGATGCCGCAGCAAATGATGATGATGAACGGCGGCATGGCCATGCAGGCGCAGCCGCAGCAATTCATGATGGAGAAGAACGTCTTCAAGAATCAGGACGTGATCGCGCTGGCCTGGTGCGCACCGCACGGGCTGGAGAAAGAGCGGATCGACAACCTTGGGCAGATTCTGCGGCAGTCGATCGACCTGGGCAACGCGGTCGAGGATTTTGTCGCTCGGGCCCGCGTGGAGCAGAAGAAGCCCGCCAAGGAGGCCGCCCTCACCGAGCGGCAGGTGGCCAAGGTTCTCTTCGGGGCCAATTGCCCGGTCGAGGCAGGGCTTTTTCTCCCCTCACCCGAAAAGGCCGTGAAGGACGACGACCGCGAGGCGCTCAACCTGCTGGCCAGGCATTATCTCGCCTTGCACGATCGCGAAAAGAAATCGGTGCATCTTGAGCAGGCCTGGAAGGTCACGCAGGAGGCGCTCGCCACCGGCAAGGTTGATCGCGAGCAGAAAGACGAGGCCATTCGCCGGGCCGTCGAACTGACACCCAAGATCAAGGAAGAGCTGGGACGCACCTGGCTCGAAGCCAGCTTCACCAAGCGGCCCGAGCGGGGCATGGAGATCATCGCGGCCATCGGCGCATCGGCCTCGCAGGGGTTGCAGACGCATCCCTTCGACCAGGACTTCCGGCTCAAGTCGATCGAGCTCCAGAAGATGGCCGTCGACGCCTTGCTACGCACCGCGCCAGAGCGCAGCAAAGACTGGGCTCGCAGCCTGGGCCTCCTGGCCGGGGCCTGGCTCAAAGAGGCCGAATACTCGCACCGGTTCGATTTCTCGTCCAGCCTGGGCCCGGAGATGCAGTTCGACCCCTTCGGCAACATCTATTATTCGCGATACAACATGTCGCCCGAGATGATGATGCAGCGCCAGGGAAACATGCCACGCGCTCTGGTCACCGGCGAGGTGCTCAAGAACCGGCCCGGCGACAAGTGGCTGGTCCTGATTGATGAGGGAATCAAGCCCAGGTTCTCCACGGTCTTCGCCCAGCTTTACCTCAAGGTGAATGAGGAAGAAAAAGCGTTCCCCTACATCGAAAGCCTGTCAAAGACACACCCGCGGCAGGCCAAAGAGCTGGCCGAGGAGTTCCTGCGCACCTGGACCAAGAACCATAACCCCAACTCGCAGCAGATGCGCCGCAGTAGGTTCTTTTATATCTATGGGTTTGACTCTCGTGCCGAGGGGATCCCGCTGACTCGCTCCAAGCAGGAGCGCAACCTGGTCGAGCTGGCCGATTGGGTCAAGAGGCTGCGCTCGTTGCCGATCGGTGAGCTCGATGAGAAGCTGTTGACCGGCGCGTTCACCGCGTGCCATAGCTCGGCCGAAGTCTATCGGCTTGATGCGATCAACAAGGTCTTCGGCTCGTTCGACGTCCTCAAGCCGACAACGCTGGCCGAGCTGATCCAGCAGATGCGGGGCAACCTGGTGGGCGTGTGGCGCAGGCCCGACGAGCAGGAGAAGAACAAGACCAAGCGGCGCGAGAAAGACATTCGCGCCGAGGTCTTTCGCGGCTACGAGGTAGCTCGCTCGGTCGTTGACCAGGGGTTGAAGAAGTATCCCGATCACTGGGCGCTCTTGCTTGCCCGGGCGTCGCTCTTGCACGATGAGAACAACTATCGCCAGCAGCTCGAGAAGACCCCCGAGTTCGCCCCCGAGCGCCAGCAGGCGTTCGCCGACTTTCAAAAAGCCGCCAATCTTTACACGGCCGTCGCGCCAAGCTTGCCCCAGGACGAGCAGAATACGCAGGTCTTCGAGCTCTGGTTCGGGGCCAGCGTGGGCGCCTGCGACCTTCAGCACATCACCGAGGAGACCCTGCCCGACCCACGCCAGCCGCCACTCATCCGGCAAACGCTGGAAGGCTTCAAGGGCGAGGACCGCGAGCGGCACGTGAGCAAGTTTGCCAATGCGCTTTTCACTCATCTGAACTCGGTCAAGCCCTCGGTCAAGGTCCGCTACTTGAAAGAGGGCTTCGTGATCGTGGGCGACCATCCCCAGGCCCACGATGCTCGCAAGGTTTACGATTATTACAAAGATCTGATCACCGAGCTCAAGCTTGAGGCCGTGATCGACGGCAACGACGTGGTCGGACACGAGAAGCCCTTCGGCGTGTTCGTGAACATTCGCCACACACGGGAGATCGAGCGCGAGTCGGGCGGGTTCGGCCGCTACCTGCAGAACCAGAATAACTCGGGATCTTACTATTACAACTTCGGCCGGCCGCTGGAAAACTATCGCGACAAGTTTCAAGAGATCGCCAAGCAAGCACTTGGAGAGCAGTTTGACATTCTCTCGGTGACCTTCCAGGACGAGAAAGTCAACTCGCGGGCGACGAGCGACTACGGCTGGCGGGTGACGCCGTACGCCTATCTGCTGCTCAAGGCCCGCGGCCCCAAGGTTGACAAGCTCGCCCCCTTGCGGCTGGACCTCGATTTCATGGACACATCTGGCTATGTGATCCTGCCAATCGAATCTCCCACGGTGCCGGTCGATGCCGCTCCGGCAGCCGGCGAAACCCGTCCTTTCCAGAAGCTCCAGATCACTCAGACGCTCGACGAGCGGCAGGCCAAGGACGGCAAGCTGATTCTCGAAGTCAAGGCGACCGCGCGGGGCCTGGTCCCCGACCTGGACAAGATCCTCGACGTTCAGCCCGCCGGCTTTGAGCTCGACAAGACCGACGATCAGGGCCTCTCTGTCTCCAAGTTCGACCCAGACAGTGAGGGGAACGTGGTCGATTCGGAGCGTACCTGGCTGGTGCATTTCCGGGGCGTTCCGATCGAGTCCGAGGCGCCCAAGGAGTTCAAGTTCGCCGCGGCCAAAGTCGATGGCGCCGAGATGACCTATCAGCGCTACGTTGACGCCGACCTGGCGAAAGTTGGCCCGGTGGTCGCCCTCGAGTCGCGCGATGGTGAGCCGACCTACGCCTGGGCCTGGCGGCTGGTCGGCGGCCTGCTGGTCGCTGTGCTCACCCTGGGTGCGCTCGTTGCGTTTCTGCGCTCGCGCCCAAACGCGCCCGGGCGGCCCGGTTCGCGATGCCCGACGTCGTCACCCCCTTCTCGGTGCTGGGCCTGCTCCGCGAGATCGAGCACAAGAACGGCCTCTCCGCGCCCCAGAAAGGCGAGCTCGCCACCTCGATCCAGCAACTCGAAAGTCACTATTTCGCCGGCTCCAATGGCGCCGAGCCAGACCTGGAAAAGATCGCCGAGACGTGGATCAACCGGGCCTCTTGATCAATTTGCAGAATGAGTCGAAGAGTTTCACGCAAAGACGCGAAGAGGACGCCAAGACGCAAAGAAAGAAAAGAAAGTGGCGAGCAATTCCAAAAGTGCTCAATATTTACTATTTATACATTTATATTCTTTGCGTCTTTGCGTGATTTCTTTGCGTCTTTGCGTGAAACTCCCCCCGTCCGGGCGTGAGACTTCCGCCGTCGATGGGTGAACGTCCTGCGTGCCATTCCACGGTGCCAAACCAGCGGGCCCGGACTTGCCATTTCCAACCGGCGTGCTATAAGTTTGACACGTTCGCACACGTGGTTCATCCCCCTTGAGAGATCTTGAACCTTGTCCCGCGACAGCTCACTCCCTGACGATGATGCTGAGAGTGGTATCGATCCCGCGGCCGCGCGGTGGATCTTCCTGGCGCTGCTGGGTCTGATGGCCGCAGGGTTCCTGGCGTACTACTTGCTTGCCAAGGCGCCACCACCACCTCCGCCCGAGGTTACCAGCGATCCATTATTGGTTCATGGCCGGTTCATTTACATGGCTCGCTGCGCGACCTGTCACGGCCTGGAAGGCAAGGGTGACGGCGCGATCGCCAGCCAACTGTTGGGTCCGCCGGTCGGCGACCTCACCGACGGCAAGTGGAAGCACGGCGACAAGCCGCGAGACGTCATGGCCGTGATCTCCAAAGGCGTCGAGGGCACTCGCATGACCGCTCTGGGCCAGTTCCTTGAGCCGTCAGAGCTTCGAGCCATCACAGCCTACGTCTTTTATCTCGCCAAGCAGCCGGTGCCGGTGGAGTTGCGGATCACCGAGAAGACCGACTAGCGAGAGGTGAGTCTTCCACCAGCCTGGCCTCTACGCAAGGATCTCCCGGATCACCCGCCCGTGAACGTTCGTCAGGCGGCGGCGGATGCCGTTGTGATAATAAGTCAGGCGTTCATGGTCTATGCCCAGCAGGTGCAACACGGTGGCGTGGAAGTCGGGCCAGGTGGCGGCAGACTCGGCGGCCTTCCAGCCGATCTCGTCGGTCGCGCCGTGGGCGAATCCAGGCTTCAGCCCTGCGCCCGCCATCCATACCGAGAAACCGTATTGATTGTGGTCTCGTCCCTTCCCCACGACGTTGGCGGCCGACTGGGTGAACGGAGTGCGGCCGAACTCGGTCGTGCAGAGCACCAGGGTGTCATCGAGGAGCCCCCGCCGGCGCAGGTCGCGCAGCAGGCCGGCGACTGGTCGGTCGATCCGGGCTGCCTCATGGCCGTGGTTTTGCTTCATGTTTTCATGACCATCCCAGTTGCGACGCGGACTGCCGAAGGTGCCGCCCGAATAGAGCTGGACAAAGCGAACGCCTTGCTCCAGGAGCCGACGCGCCAGCAGGCAAGCGCGGCCGAAATCGAGCGTCTCGGCGCGATCGGCGCCGTAGAGGGCCAGCGTCTCGGCCGGCTCGCCGTTCAGGTCGGTGACCCGCGGGATCGAAAGCTGCATCTTCGCGGCCAGCTCATAGCCCCGGATGCGGGCCGCCACGGCATCGTCTTGCGCATGAGTCTTCAAGTGCTCGCGATTCATCGTTGCGATCAGGGCACGTGTGGCGTCGTCCGTCGCGCGGGGCATTGGTCGCGCGGGGAAAAGATCGTCGATGGGCTCACCCCGGGCGCGGATGACAACTCCCTGGTATCGTGCCGGCAGGAACCCGTTGGACCAGTTGATCGCGCCACCGGGAGGCAGCTCGCGGGCGTCAGGAATGACCACGAAGGCCGGCAGATCGTCGGCCTCGCAGCCCAGGCCGTACCCCAGCCACGCTCCCAGGCAAGGGAATCCATTGAGACGGAAGCCGCTGTTTTCATGAAACGTGGCAGGCGTGTGATTGGAAGTCTCGGCGACCATCGAGCGGATGACAGTCAGCTCGTCAGCCAGCTCGGCAAGGTGCGGAAAGAGATCAGACACCCAGAGCCCAGACTGCCCTCGCTGGCGAAAGCTCCAGTCGGGCCTGCGCAAGAGTCCCACCTGGCCGAAGAAGACGTCGGGCCGCTCGGTGGTCGAAAGAACCTTGCCATGCGCCTTGATGAGGCCTGGCTTATAGTCAAACGAATCAATATGGCTGAGCGCCCCGACCAGACAGATATGAATGGCGCGCCGGGCCTTCGGCGGCACGTGCGGCGGCGGATCGGCCGCCTCGCCCGCGACGCCGGCCCGCAACGTGCCGTCGCGAAGCAGCAGGCTCGCGGCCGCGGCCGAGCCCAATCCATGGCTCACCCAGGAGAAGAATTCACGACGATCCAATGGAAGCCTCGTTTCCGTTCCTTCACGCTTCGCTTCAATCAATATGCACAAACTCATTACTATTGAAGATGGCCCGGGCCAGGGTCGCGGCGCCGTGGCGTTTCACGACTTGAACGGCCTGGCTGCACTCCTCGGTGCGCGGGCGCCGTCCGAACGCGAGCTGGTAAGCGCGCTCAACCTGCCGCGCTGGATCGGGCCCGGCCTCGCGCTCCAGCCGCGCGGCGAAGACGTCGGCCAGGTGCAGGACCAGGGCGTTGTTCAGAAGCGCCAGAGCTTGCAGCGGTGTCGTCGTCGAGGCGCGGCGGGGTGCCGTGGTTGACGGGTCAGGGCAATCGAAGGAGTCAAGGAACGCACTACGGCCGCCGCGGGTCCAGGCGCGATAGAGAGTTCGGCGGGCCAGACCCGGGCGCGAAGGGTCGGCGGGCACGTACAAGATCGCCGCGGTGCCGGGCGCCTTGACGATGTCGTGGTCCTGAAAGCTCGGGCCAGTCAGACGGCTGTCAAGCGAGCCGGCGACGGCCAGCATGGCGTCGCGGACCATTTCGGCCTCGAGCCGCCGGGATGCTCCACGCCAGAGCAGCCTGTTGCCGGCGTCAATGCTCATGGCGTGGGGGTTTGCTCGCACCCCCTGGCGATAGGCCTCGCTGGTGACGATCAGCCGATGCATGGCCTTGACGCGATAGCCCTGGGCGGCCAGCTCGGAGGCCAGCCAGTCCAGGAGCTCCATCTGGCCGGGCTTGCCGCCGTTAAACCCCAGGTCGCTCGCAGTCTCGACCAGGCCTGTGCCGAAATGGGCCTGCCAGAGCCGGTTGACGATCACGCGGGCGAACAGGGGGTTGCGATGGTCGGTGATCCAGGCGGCCAGCCGTTTGCGGCCCTCCCCTTCGGGTACGGCCGGCGGCAGATGAAAATCTTCCTCCAGGCCCGCCACCGCCGCGACCCCGCCGGCAGAGACGACTTCGCCGGGCAGCTTGGTATCGCCGCGGATCAAGACGTGCGTCGGCCCAGCCTGGCGGGGCAACACGGCGTAACACTTGTGGTCGATCTTGTCGGCGTCGGCCCGCAAGTCAGCGATCTCGGCCCGGAGGTGCTCGTAGCGTTCTCGGTTCGCCAGAGGCGAGACGGCGCTCGCGCCGGGAACTGCCTCGTCAAAGAATCCTGACAGGGCCGCGGCTTCGGATTCGAGGGTTTTGATCTTGCTGTTCACCGCGATGGCTCGCTCGTCCAGCGGCGTCAGGTCACGCTCGCCGTGCCGAACGCCCCCGAGCGCCGCGGCCATGCGGTAATACTCAACCTGCCGTACCGGGTCGAACTTATGATCATGGCACCGTGCGCAGTTCACGGTCAGGCCGAGGAATGTCTGGCCGACGGCACCGACCATATCTTCAAGCTCATCCTGCCGCACGACGGCCTTCATGGCTTCGCTTTGCTGGCTCTGGCCCACGCTGTCATACGCCCCGGCGACCAGAAACCCGGTCGCCTCGATGGCGTCCGTATCGCCAGGATGAAGCACGTCGCCGGCCAGTTGCCGCCGGGCGAATTCGTCATAAGGCATGTCGCGGTTGAGAGAGTTCACAACCCAGTCGCGGTATCGCCAGGCGGAGGGACGGAACTCATCGAACTCGAATCCGTTGCTCTCGCCATAGCGGGCCAGGTCCAGCCATAACCGAGCCCAGCGCACTCCGTAATGGGGCGACGCCAGGCAGCGTTCGACGAGCCTTTCATAGGCGCCGGGGGCACAGTCGGCAAGAAATGCCTCAACCTCCTCGGGCGCGGGTGGCAACCCCAGCATGTCGAAATACAAGCGGCGGATGAGCGTCCGCCGATCCGCCTGCGGGGAAGGCTCAAGACCCTTGGCGATGAGCTGGCGGAGCACGAACGCGTCGAGCGGGCCGCGGCCCCAGTCAGCGTCCTGGAGCGCGGGAGGCCTTGACCGCAAGACCGGTTGCAACGACCACCAGTCGCGCCCGGCGCGTCGCTCGGACGTGAATTCATAAGTGTCGATCGGGTCGGTTCCCCAGCCGGCCCCCGCCGCAACCCAGGCCTTCAGTACATTGCGTTCGGCGTCAGACAGGGGCGACTTGGGCGGCATCTTGCCGGCCTCGACGTATTCCCAGAGCAGACTCTCATCCGGCTGGCCGGCGACGATAGCCGGGCCGTTTTCGCCACCCTTGAGAGCACCTTTCCGATGGCTGAGATCGAGCCCTCCTTTCGGCTTCGGCCCACTGTGGCAGTCGAGGCATCGGCGGGCCAAGACTGGCGCGACGGCCCTGTCGAAATCAAGCTTCACCGATGCCCGCCGGCCGGGTTCCTCAGACCGGACAGGCATCCCCGCCGCCAGGACCAGAGACGCGAGAGCCAGGACTCTCCGGCGACGGATGATGATTGCAGTGCGAGCCATCGGTGTGGATCTCCCTTCTCAAACGATACAATGACCTTGATGCCAGATGAAGGTCAATCACTCAAATGCGGCTCTTCGCAAACCCGTGAGGGAGGAGGCTCTCCATGCCGGAATCAAATCCCCGCGCAGCCACCGTTCGCCCCGTCGACGAGCAAGAGGCCACCGGCAAGGTCGCCGAGATCTTCGCCGATATCAAGCGAACCAAGAACATCGATTTCGTTCCCCGTTTCTGGCGAGTGATCGCCACCAACCCCGCACAGCTCGAGGCGGTCTGGACCACCCTGAAGTCGCTGATGCATCCGGAAGCCGCCGGCCGCTCTTCCCCGCTCGACCCCACCACGCGCGAGATCATCGCTTTGGCCGTCTCGGCGACCAACGGCTGCCCTTACTGTATCAACTCGCACACCGCGGCGCTGAGCAAACTGGGGCTGGATCGCAGCTGCCCTGGGCGAAGTCATGGCGATCGTGGGCCTCTTCAACATGACCAACGCGCTGGCCAACGGCTATCAGGTCGAGCCCGACGTGAGGCCGCCGGCGGAATGGTGAAGCAGTGACCTGTTCCAATCATGGCTTGGCCAGATCACGCCCGGAGAACGAGGGAAACTGCTGCAGCATTCCGCCTTGTCCCACCAGCTTCTCGATCTCATCGAGCTCGGTGGGCAGGAAGGCGGTGAAGTTCTCGTAACCGTCGTGCGTGATCGAAATCACGTCTTCGTAACGGAGGTAAATCCTTTCCTCGGGCACGCGGAGCTGAGGGTCGATCGACAAAACGTGGCCGGGCTGAAGGACGCCGCGAGAGTAGTCGCCGTCATCGTGGACGGCCATCCCGACGGGATGGGAGAAAACGCCTCCGCTGGTGTCAACCAGTCGATGGGCCGCTCGCTCGTAGATCTGCTTCGAGAACCTGGTTCTTCGGAAGACCTCTTCCATCGCGGTCTTCGCCTCGCCCCGTATCGTCCGCGGCGAAATGCCTGGGCGGATTCGTTTCATGATGCAATTACGATAGTCCAGAACGAACTGGAGCAGCTCGCGTTGCTCGGGACTGTACTTGCCGTTCACTGGCCAGACCCGCGCGATGTCGCTTGTGTAGTAATGGTATTCAGGGGCGAAATCCATCAGTACCAGGTCGCGGCTTTTCAACTGCCCGGTGTTGCGGTAGTAATGCATGTTCCAGATGTTGTCGATTCCCGATGCAGTGATCGACCGGTATCCCTCCAGCCGGGCTCCGTTGACGAGGAACGCATACCGAGCAACGGCGTCGAGCTGATATTCAAAAGCGCCCGGGCGCGTGCTCTTCATCGCCTCGATCAATCCCCGGCCGGCCAGTTGCGAGGCGCGGCGGATCAGCGCGATCTCGCGCGGGATCTTGACGCTTCGCAGTACATCAAGTATCGGGGTCAGGTCGCTGCACCTCATTCTTGGGAAAACGCGAATGCAGCCGCGCGACGAATTGGGCCTCACGCGAGGGCCGGCCATCCCACGGGTCCCTGGCGATGGTGGCGTTAGCACTTCGAAGCTCAACCCGAGACTGCGCGTTGCCCTCCGCCGGTGCGAACGGTGTATACACCACCGTGTCCGAGTCCCCCTACCAGCTTCGCCATCCAATCCTCGGTCATCACCTTGGTGCTCGCGACAGCACTGGCTCCGGTCAGCCTCTTCGCCAGACTCGGCATCATCGGCGGAAAGCACTTGCCCCTCCGCACTCTCCATACGTGGGTCGCGGGGCGGCAGTAAGAGCGTAACTTGACGATCACGCCCGTCGAGAATCAGGTACGAGTGGGGCGTCTCGATCCCGCAAAGATGATAAAACTCGTTGGACTGGCGCGGGACGAGGAAACCATTCGCCTGCGGTGCGCCCGCCACGATGGCGATCGCGCGGTCGCCGATCTGTTCGAACACCGTCTTCCACCGCGCCGCGAACTCCTCGGGCGGGAAATCGGTCTGATAAGGAGGCGTCGTCTGACCGAAGTGCGAGGTTGGAGCGAACAGAACCACGATCACGGAAATCCAGGCACGTGGAATCATGGAGTACTCCCTTGGTGTGCACGCCGGCTCACCAATGGACTTCGAGTGTCTTCCCCGAAAACACGACCGATCGCGTCTCCTTCTCGCCAACCAAGTGTACGTCGATCCGGCGCTCCAGCGGTGGGCGCATCCTCGACCCATCCGCGAGCCGCATCGTGAACAGGCGATCGCGGTCATGCCAGTTCATCTCAATGCCCATCCAGTCGCCCTTGCGGAAACTGAATGAGACTCCGTCGTCCTCATAGAGCTGGAAGCGGCCGTCCGCTCCCGCGTAAATTGACAGGCTGAGCGGCCCGCTGGCGTTCTCACCGGTGTATTGCCTGACCGGGTCAAACGGAATGATCGCACCGGCCCGGACGTAGAGCGGGATCGTCGCGAGGTCAACGCGACGCGTGATTTCGATTCCTCCCTCCAATCGTTCTCCGGTCCAGAAATCGTACCAGGACCCTCGCGGCAGATACACACGGCGCGAGGCGGCGCCCTTCTCGGTCACAGGGGCCACCAGGATGTTAGGACCCCAGAGATACTCATCACCGCGCAATCGCGCGGCCGGGTCGTCGGGAAAGTGCAGCCAGAGTGCGCGAAGGATGGGCAGACCCGTCAGGCAGCACTCGCGGACGGCGCTGTAAAGGTATGGCATGAGGCGATAACGCAGCTCGAGGTTCTTGCGGCAGATCGGCTCAACTTCCATGTTGTGAAGCTGGCTGGCGTCGGGATTGGAGGCATCGCCGTAGGTCCGGATCTCGTTCGGGCCCAGCTCGCCGGTGTTCCAGCCCCATGGCAGCCGCAGCTTCCACGTGCGCCCGTGTGAGCGGAAGAGCGGGCAGAACGCGCTGAACTGGAACCACCGGATGTAGAGCTCGCCCGTCAGCTCCTTCGTGGGCACGAAACCTCCAGTATCAGTCCCCCAGTAAGGGATGCCGGTGAGCGCCGTGTTGATGGCGATCGGCACATGCGTCCGCAACGTTTCCCAGGTCGAGTAGACATCGCCCGACCAGAGAAACGCCGCGTACCGCTGCATCCCCGCGTAGCCGTTCCGGTGCAACGCGTAGGGACGCGCGCTGGGGACGGTCAAGCTGAGGACCCTCCCAGTACATCCTGATCCTGGCCAGCCGAGCCGCCACGTCGAGCGGGTCTCCCTCATCGGGCCACCAGCCGTCCACGCCCTGCGCGAAGACGCCCCGGTGGGCGTTCCAGTAGCTGGCCGCGTTTTCTTCGGTCTTCTGGCCCGGGTTGGGCCGATCATTGACCGTGCCGCCAAAAGACTGCGCGCGGATGACGACGTGCGGCACCACGTTGTAATGCATCGCGTGCATTTCGTCGAGCATCGGCCTTGGGGTCGGGGAAAGCGGTTGGATTGAAGGTGAACGAGCCGTGTCCGGTGTTCCACCCCGAGGGGCAAAAACCGGTCCCAAGGTAAATGAGCACGTCGCAAGGGAGTTTCTTGTCGCGAAATGCGCGGGCGATGGAAAGCACCTCGTCACGGCTGGCCAGCGTTCGATGCGACTGCTGGTAGCCGAACGCCCACAGGGGCGGCATCTCGGCATGACCGGTCAGACCGCGCATACTCGGCCATCACCTGCGCCGGGTCTCGGCTGGCCACCACAAAGAGGTCGAGAGGCAAGGCGGTGTCCGCACGTGCTGGCGTGAATCGCCCTTCGGGACCGGTCAGGTCGAACAAACCGTACGGCTGATGAACGAACATCGCCCAGCCGGCAGTGCCGATCATCCAAGGGACGGGAACACGCCCTCCGTGCGTTCGCAGCCGATATCCCCCCTGCCCGCTCCGCATCCTATCGACCGACCCGCGACGATCGAACTGCGGCCCGCCCTCGCCCAGGCCGAGCACTGGGCCGTCGCCCAGATGGAAGGCGAACGAGCCGGTCTGCTCGTCGAGGCGAATCCGTTGTACGAGCCGCCCATCCGCGTCATCCACGCGGATCGTAAGCGGCTCGCCCGAGACCATCACACGCGACGGGCCGCATGAGAAGGTGCGAGGCTCAGCTAGCGTCGTCAGGCGAGTCGTCGCCGGCCCCCATCGCTGCTCGACCAGCGAACCGTCGGATGGAATAGGTCGAGGCTGTCCATTGTCGATCGGAGCCAGGCTGATCCTCACGATCCGAGGGCCAGCAGCCGTGACGGCCAGCCAACTGGCCGGCCCGCGATCTGAATCGCCGCAGCTCGGCTAGCGACTCCATCAGACCCCAGGATCGTACCTGCCCCCGTGGCCGTCAGTCCCAAGAGAGCCGTCCTGCGCGAGATTGCCATCGTGGTGAATCCTCTGTTGAGAACCATGCCAGACGACGCTCATGACGAGATCCACGACGATTGACGCCACCCTGATTATTCCGGAAGGGAGCGCCCTTCGCCACCCTCATCTGGGGGAAGAAACGGAAGCACGTCTGGAATATGCAAAGTCCATGCTGCCCTTGTTCCGCCCTCCCCGCGTGCGCCATACTCGATTGAGCCCGGTCTCACTGCTCGCCCATACGAATTCAAGGAGTGACTTCACGATGCGCAATCTCAGGCACACCCTGGCAACGGCTTCTTGCCTGGCCCTGCTCACCCTCGCCGCCGGTTGCGGTGACGATGCGCCAGCGGAGCCGAAGCTGAAAACGCGCGAGACGCTCGGCAAGACCACTCAAGAGGTTCGCAACCTCAAGCCCGAGCTCGATCAGGGCGGGCAGGTTACCGACGGCAAGATCCACGCTACCGACTACATCACCATCCAGGCAGACGCCTACCGCACCAGCGTGGCCAATATCGCCAAGATGAAGGTCAAGATGGACATGGACATGTACGAGGCGCTCAACGGCGTCAAAGCCGAAGACGTATGAAGAATTCATGGACGTGATCATCAAGAAAGGCAAGGCCGGACGGTATCCAGTTGCCGATGCTGCCGTACTACCAGGAATACGGCTATGACCCGGACAAGCAAGAGCTCGTCGTCATCGAGTACCCGGCGAAGAAGAAGGCGCTGGAAGATCAGTACGACAAGGAAGTTGGTCGGAAGTGACGATCGTGCAGCCATTTTGCCTACCACCAATTAACCGGCGCGGTAGGGCGATTCACGCAACGAGACCGCCCGCCCAGAGTCTGCCGCCTGCTGCGATTTGATGGCGATCTCGGTGATCCGACAACCTTCTTGAAGCGTCAACGGCGGCGGGGATTGGCCGCTCAAGGAGCGAGCGAACTGGGTGAAGATGTCGGGCTGAGTGACCAGCGGAAGGGAGCGGGGCGGCTGGCCGGATCGGATGAGAATCACTTTGTGATCAACAAGCGCAGTCTCGATCACACCGCCAGAGCCGGCGATGCGAAGGCGCTCATCGCCGTGAGTCGGGGCGGTCTCGGGGCGCAGGTAGTCAAGGGTCACCGTGGCCATGCCGCCGTTGCTCATGCTCAGAATGTAAGCCGCATGGCTGGCGCAGGCGGGATAACCCGGTGGCGCGGTGGCGGCCTCGCGGCCGGAAACCTCCGTGAACACGTCGCCGAGGATCGCGTGCAGCCAGTCGAAGGCGTGGATGCCCACCCAGGGGGCGATGCCGGGGAACGTCTTGCGGCTGCGATAGTCTTCGGGGCGGGTCTTGCCCCACTTGTAGCTTTTCTGGCTGAAGCTCAAGAGGGGCTCGCCAATTTCACCGCCGCGCACGGCCTGCCGCACGGCGGCCAGCTCTTTGACGCCGCGCATGGTATGCATGGGGACGAGCGCGGCTTTCGTCTTTTGGGCGGTGTGGAACAGCTCTTCGAGCGTGGAGAGGTCCATGGCCAGCGGCTTCTCGGCCATCACCGCGAGCCCACGCTCCAGGCAGATCTTCGCCCAGTGGGGAATGCGGTCGCACCGCGCTGAGACCTGCACCACGTCAAGCCGCTCGGTCTCGAGCATCTTGCGGGCATCGTCATAACGGCGCGTGTCCACCGTCATGCCGGGGGCATGGTCGAACGCGCCTGTCGTCTCCTCGGGTCCGGCGGCGGCGACCGCCACGAGCGTCAGGCCGGGAACTTGCTCGAGCGCCGGGGCATAAGTGTGCCAGTGTCCTGTCGAGCCGATGAGTCCAAGCCGCATGGGCTCTTCTCCTCTGTGGGCGTTCAGCGTCTGGAAAGGAATCGGTTGCCGACGATGATGAAGCGGAGCGGCTTCTCGGCCCACTCGCCGGCATAGTCAACACCAACACGGGGGCGGGCCGCGATTTCAAAGGGCTCGGGCGGTTCGGCCGGCTCGGCCAGGAACAATTCGCCCCCGGTCAGATCATGGCCGTTCAGGCGGCGGTCGATCTGCATCGCCCGGCAAAGGCGGCCGGGTCCGCTGGCCGCTTCAAGATTCTCAACCGGTTCCAGAGCCCGCAGCAAGACCGCCGAGGCGTGATCGCCGGGCCCGGTCACGGCGTTCAAGCAATGATGCATACCATAGATCAAGTAAACATAGGCATGTCCCGGCGGGCCGAACATGACCTCGGTGCGTGCGGTCTTGCCGCGCGACGAGTGCGCGGCAAGGTCATGGGGGCCAAGATAGGCCTCGGTCTCGACGATGCGCCCCACTCGCTGCTCGCGACCGAGCACGGTGGACCAGGAGCTTGCCCAGAAGTTCTGGCGCCACGAGCTCGGCGTCGCGGTCGTAGAAGGTTTTCGGGAGAATCTTCATGGATTTCATCATAACAGGCAAACGGCGTGATGGCGTGATCGGCTCCTGGCTGGGCATCGTCCAGGCCTGAAGAAAGTCCTGGTCCCCGCCCCGCGGCTTCGCCGCTCGCGCTGTACGGTGGAGCTTGCTTTGGCGGTTCTGGTAGAATCGAGCCTCACCAATCCATGTGGATCGGGTCCAAGCTACATGGAGATCCGCCATGTTGCCAAGGCACCGGGTGGTAGCGATATGTGCGTGTCTCGCCCTGCTAACGGCGGCACTGTCCGAGCGGCCGACTACGCGATCGGCGCTGACCTCTCGTTTCTCAAGCAGGCCGAGGATCGCGGCACCGTGTTCAAGGATCACGGCCAGGCCAAGCCGGGGCTGCGGATTTTCAAGGACCACGGCTACAACTGGATCCGGCTGCGGCTTTTCCACACCCCCACGCAGCTTCCCAACAACCTTCCGTACACGATCGCGCTGGCCAAGCAGGCGCGGGGGTTTGGGTTCAAGTTCCTGCTCGACTATCACTACTCCGACACCTGGGCCGACCCGGGCAAGCAGTACATTCCCGCGGCCTGGAAGGGAAAGTCGCACGACGAACTGGCTCAGTGCGGTCTTCGAGTACACGCGCGACACGATCGCCGCGTTTCGCGAGGCGGGAGTCATGCCCGACATGGTCCAGATCGGCAACGAGGTGATCGGCGGCATGCTCTGGCCCGACGGCCGGCTGCCCGACCATTGGGACCACTTTGCCGACCTGGTGAAGGCCGGCATCAGGGGCGTGGAGGCCGGACGCGGCGATGGCCCGCGGCCGAAGATCATGATTCACATCGACCGGGGCGGAGACAAGCCGGGCACCAAGAGCCTTCTTCGACAAGCTTCATTCCTACGGCGTGGAATACGACGTGATCGGCCAGTCCTATTATCCCTGGTGGCACGGCACGCTTGCTGGACCTGCGCGAGAACCTGGACTTCATGGCCACCGACATACCACAAGGACATCATGCTCGTCGAGGTGGCCTATTGCTGGCGGCCCACCGAATACCGGTCGAAGCCGGCCCCGTTCCCCGAAACGCCCGAGGGGCAGCGAGATTTTCTCGACGAGGTGAACCGGATCGTCCTGGATACGCCGAGACCATCGCGGCATCGGCATCTTCTGGTGGGAGCCGGCCGTGACGGGACATCTCCGCAACCGGAGCTTCTTTGACGACAATGACGATGCTCTGCCGGTGATCCAGGTATTTGATCGGTTCACGCAGGAAATGAACCACTGTCGAGCCTGATACACTTCAAGCATATCGAGGAGAGCTGTGCCATGACGCGAATTCTGCTGGCGCTGAGCACGGCGGTGTTTCTGGTCGGGGAGCGAACGCGGTTCAGGATGCTCAGGCCCAGTCCAAAATACTGCCGCTCAGGGTCGAGGGAACGCGGATTCTCAACAGCCGGAACGAGCCTGTGCGGCTGCGCGGGGTCAACGCGGCCTGCATGGAATGGACGAGCAACGGCGAGGGGCACATCCTCAAGACGGTAATACGGCGATCAACGACTGGCACGTCAACCACATTCGCCTGCCGCTGGCCCAGGACCGCTGGTTCGGCAAGGCCCCGGAACAGAAAGACGACGGCAAGGCCTATCGCGCCCTGGTCAAGCAGGTCGTGGAACAATGCGCTCCGGAAAGGCTGCTACGTCATCCTCGATCTGCACTGGTCCGACGCGGGCGAGTGGGGCAAGCAGATTGGCCAGCACGTCATGCCCGACCGGAACAGCCTGGAGTTCTGGAAGAGCGTGGCCAGCGCCTACAAGAACCATCCCGCCGTGATCTTCGACCTGTACAACGAGCCGCACGACGTGAGCTGGGACATCTGGCACAAAGGCGGCCAGGTCACCGAGAAGGCGGGCCGCCGCACCCCGGCCAAGACGTACGAGGCCGTTGGCATGCAGAGCGCTGCTTGATGCCGTGCGCGACACCGGGCGCGAACAACGTCGTGATCGCCGGCGGACTTGACTGGGCCTACGACATGTCGGGCTTCCTCGCGGGCAAGCAGCTTGCCGACCCCGAGGGAAACGGCGTGATCTATGCCAATCATGCGTATCCGTTCAAGGGCGACACGGTGGAGCGATGGATCGCCAAGATGGAGGCGGCGACCAAGAAGATTCCCGTGATCGTCAGCGAGTTCGGCAGCGACCCCAAGGGCGGGGCCGGCCGGACGGGCGAGCAGTGGGTGCGGCAGGTGCTGCAAGCGCTCGAGGATCACGACTGGAACTGGACCGCCTGGGACCTGCATCCGGCGGCCGGTCCCCGCCTGATCTCCGACTGGAAATACACGCCCACGCCGACCTTCGGCAAGTGGGTCAAGCAGGCGCTTGCTGGCACGGCGCTTGCTCGCGCTTCACCGTCCGGTGCGGCTCCCGCTGGCTTCGCCGCGCAGACCGCAGCGGCGCCGGCACGCGGAACGATGCCACGCCGCTGGGGATCTTCGAGGGTCACCAGGACGTCGGCGACGGTGCTGCACCCCGGGTCGCGTCGCCTATCGACGCGGCCAGCCGATCCTACACCGTCGCCGGCAGCGGCGAGAACATGTGGTTCGAGCCAGCGATGCCTTCCACTTCGTCTGGAAGCAGGCCTCGGGAGACCTCGCGCTGACGGCCGATGTCGCGTTCCCGGGCGCGGGCACCGAGCCGCATCGCAAGGCGTGCCTGATGATCCGCCAGAGCCTCGACGCCGACTCGGCCTATGTCGACGCCGCGCTGCACGGCGACGGCCTGACCTCGCTCCAGTTCCGCGAGGCCAAGGGCGCAGCCACTCACGAGGTCCAGGCGAATGTCTCGGCCCCCAGGCGGCTCCGCATCGAGAAGCGGGGCAAATATGTACTCCTCGATGTTCCTGGCGTCCGAGGAGCGAGAGCCGAAGTTTTCCGGCGCGGCCGTGCGGATCGCGTTCACGGAGCCGTTCTACGTCGGCATCGGCGTCTGCTCGCACAACAAGGACGTGACGGAGAAGGCCGTCTTCTCCAATGTGGAGCTGACCGCGCTCGACGCCGCGGCCGCCGGCCGGCCGGTCCTGTACAGCACGCTGGAAACCCAGGCGATCGCATCGACCGACCGCCGCGTCGTCCACGTCACGCCCAGCCGGATCGAGGCGCCCAACTGGCTGCGAGACGGCAAGTCGCTTGATCTACAACAGCCGGCGGCCGGATCTTCCGGATACCCGCGACGGGCGGGCAGCCGCAAGCCATCGACACCGGCTTCGCCACCCGCTGCAACAACGACCACGGGCTCTCGCCCGACGGCACGCATGCTCGCCATCAGCGACCAGTCGCGAGGGAACGGGCGAGTCGCTCATCTACACGCTGCCGATCACCGGCGGCACGCCCACGCCAGGTCACGCCCACCGGCCCCTCGTACTGGCACGGCTGGTCGCCCGACGGCAAGACGCTGGCCTTCTGCGGCGAGCGCGATGGCGAGTTCGACGTCTACACGATCCCCGCCGAGGGCGGCGCCGAGACGCGGCTGACCACGGCCAAGGGCCTGGACGACGGCCCGGAGTACTCTCCCGACGGCAAGTTCATCTACTTCAACTCCGTCCGCACCGGCACGATGCAGATCTGGCGGATGAAGCCCGACGGCAGCGAGCAGGAGCAGGTCACCTCCGACGAGTTCAACAACTGGTTCCCGCACCTCTCGCCCGACGGCCGGTCGATGGTGTTTCTCTCCTACGAGAAGGACGTCACGGGCCATCCCGAGAACAAGGATGTGACCCTCCGCCGGATGCGGCTAGAGCAGCAAGCAGATCGACGTCCTGGCCCGCCTCTTCGGCGGCCAGGGGACGATCAACGTCCCGTGCTGGTCGCCCGACGGGCGCAGGATCGCGTTCGTGAGTTATCAGATGGTCCGGGGGCACAGCCAGTGAGAAAGCCAGCGAATGTCATGTACGTTTCGCCAAGCACTGAACACGACCAATACGTCAACTCGAAGGTCGAAAGCAAACCTTCGGCGGCATGACGAGCAGCCAAGTCCATTGAAGAGGAGCAAAAGCAAAGTGGCACGCAATATTACGATGCATCTCATGTTCGAGGGAGTCGCCGAGGAGGCGATGAACTTTTACGTCTCGCTCTTCCCGGGGGGCAGGGTTTTACGGGTTGAGCGATACGGGCCGGGCGAGCATGGAGCGGAGGGCACTGTCAAAATCGCCACTTTCACCCTGGCCGGGCAAGAGTTTCACTGCATCGACAGCCCTGTGAAGCATGGTTTTACGTTTACTCCATCGATTTCCTTGTTTGTTGATTGCGAGAGCGAAGCCGAACTCGAAGAACTCTTCACCAAGCTATCGGCAGGCGGACAAGTCTTGATGCCGCTCGACAACTACGGCTTCAGCACCAAGTTCGGCTGGGTCAAGGATCGTTTCGGTCCCTCATGGCAACTGAACCTTGCGTGAGCATGGTGGAGCTAGAGCGATCGGTGCTGTCCCGCCTCGTCCTGTCCCGTCCTATGCAGGTCAAGGCAACGTGAATGTCGCCCGACGGGTGTCGGATCGCGTTCGTGAGCTATCCGATGGTACGGGGCGCGGGCAGTGAGAAACCACGCACATGAACGTATCGTTGACCCCCGAGCTCGAGCAGTACTTCAACAAGAAGGTGGAGAGCAGTTTGTATCAGACAGCGAGTGAGGTCATCCGCGAAGGATTGCGGCTCCTTCACGAGCGAGACGAAAGGCAGCAGCGGAAGCTTGAAAAGCTGCCGCAGAAATACAGGTCGGGATCGAACAAGCCGACCGAGGTGATCTTGACCCGCTCGATGCCCGTGGCACATTTGAGCGAAGTCGCGCGACACGCGGACGGCAGGGCCATGACGGCTGAAATTCGGCACACGGCTCAGGCTCGGTCAGACCCCTCAGTTCGTCGCTTCTCTGACTCCTTCCTTGGCCACCTTCACTTCCCTCGCGGAAGGAGTGACCGAGATCAGCGGGCTGCCAAACTACCGCGGTGAGCGACGGTGTTGTCTTCCAGGTTTACGTCGAAGCAGTCACTGAGTCAGACGACCATTTCGGAGTCAATGCCGCGCTCCTTGCCGTTGTTTCTGGGAAGGCGGTGGGTGTCGATGAAGCGGAAGGCCACGAGGATGCCGGCTTGCACGGCGGCCAGATTGTCATGCCTGATGGCGCCCGAGGGCTCGGCGGCACTGATCGCATGGGCGGTGGGGAGAATGATCAGAAGAATCAGAGAGAAACCAGCCGATAAAGATCGCTCCACGATGAAGCTGCTCCATTGTCGTGGCCGATAAAGAACGATACAAAAGCGAGCGCCCTCATCGTAGGGTGGAGTGGCATCTGATTCCAGATCGAGGGATCGAGGGCCGCCAGCGCGTCGTTGCCTTGACGGGTCCGCGTCTGGTAGGTTTGGCCCGACGGTACCACCTGGGTGTGGAACCCGGCCTGCTCGGGGTAAGAGCGATTTGAGAGCTATCGAGAACGTTGGGACAATGGAATCGGGTCGATCGCCATGGTCGGGGGAAGGAGCCGAGGTTCAGGTTCGGCTTGGTCTCACGGTGCCTCCTCGTGTTCGACCGCTGATCAAGCCCGCGCCAGGTCGGCCATGTTCTTTCCGCTGGTGGTGCTGGTTGCGGTCTTGCCCGGCCTGGTAGGGCTCAATTCCTGGGACCTCACACCTCCGGGACCGCTCTGGGGCCTGCGCGCCCTGGCAGTGCTGGACGGCCTCTATTTCGACCAGGTGCCCGCCGCGGCGGAGATCAAGCCCATCGGGGAATCGGTTGCTTTTCAGGCGGTGGCATTCCAGCCTCCGCTCTACGCCTGGTTGGCCGCCGTGGGGATGTGGCTGAGCGGTGATTTCGACCCCCTGGCGAGCGTCCTGCCCAGCTATGTGGCCGGGGTTATCGTGGTCATCTTGGTGTACTTGCACGGCCGGCTCTGGCGAGGTGGCGGGCTGGGTTTCGCCGCGGCGCTGCTGATCGGTTTCAATCCCAGCTTGCTGCTCAAGATGCAAGAAGCCACGCCGATGACGTTGGCCCTGGCCGGCGCAGTGGCGGCGCTGCTCTTTTACGGCTGGCACCTGCGCTCTTCCGGCGAGTCGATGCTTGCCCGGGCCTGGGATGGCCCGGTTGTCTGGGCGGCGGCCGGCGGCCTGAGCCTGGGATTGTCGCTGCTCTCGCTGGGCGGCTTCGGTTTGCTCGTACTTCCCGTGGTGCTCTTGCACCAGCTTTACTTGCGGGCCGCAACCTCTCAGGCGTCTCCATCGGAGTTTCGCGGCGGTCCTTGGTGGTCAGCTTTGCGCGGCGGTGCAGGCGCGACCGATGGGTTGCTGGCTCTGACGATTGCCTTGATCGTGGCGGTGCCGTGGCATGTGCTGATGGCACAGGTTCACGGCTGGGGGGCCCTGGCGGGGCTGGAACTTCGTTCGTGGGGTGCGGGGACGGAAGCGCCAGGGCTGTTGGCCCGCCTCTTCGAGCTGGCGCCGGTCATGCTTCCGCTGGGGATTTACGGCGCGCGCGGGCTTTCCGCCTGGCCTTGATCGACGAGAACAACTCTCCAGAAGCCGTGGGTGGCGCGTTATGGCTGATCTGGCTGGCCGTCGCGGCCCTGGCGCCAGCGTTCTGGCCCAGCGGACCGCAGGTCGCGATGGGCTTGTTCTTGCTGGTCCCCCTGAGCCTGCTGGCCGCCACGACAGTGGCCGACCTGGTCAATCGCCGCGTTCCCGTTCGCACCTTGATCTTTCTGGCGCCGGCGACGGCCATGTGCGTCGCCTGGTGGGCCAGCGAGGATCTGAAGGGAGCCATCGACGATCTCTGGCACGGCCGGGCCGAGGCCGCGACCGCCCTGGGGCTGCATCTGGCGCTCGACCTGGTTCTGGTCTTGATCTGGTTCACCCGGCGGCTTGACCGGTGGGCACGTCACCGCGATGACCGGCAGCGCCAGGTGCTTGCGTGTTTCCTCATTGCCATCCTGGCCATCACGGTTGGCGCGGGGGTCCGCGAGGTCGTGTTCCGTCACAGTGAGACACACGATCTCTTGATCCTTCGAACGATGATCTTGAGACGCAATCGTGAACGCCCGTTTCGAACTCCTGGCCGTGATGGGACCCGAGGTGTCTCCGGCCCGATCAGCGTCAGGCTCTCCTCCACAGAATCGTCCAGAGGAAGCCTTTACGGGAGGGTGGCTTCGCTTCATCCTTCGCACCGCGCTGCCGCATCTGCCGCAACGCGACCTGAGCTCGATCGACGAGCTGCTCGCACTTCCCGAGGGCCAGCGCCTGGTCATCCTGGCCGGGTCGGGAGCGAGGCTCTCACAGGCGGTCAAGTCGAGGCTGGGGCTAGAAGCTATTCACCCTGGGAGAATGGGAGTTCTCGATGCCTATGCCACCGCTCAGAGCAGACCGCCCCGGCGATGAGCCGAGGCCGTCAACCGATGGATGACCTGTTCATGGGATTTGACCGGAGACGCCAGAGATTTTACGATCACCATCTGGCGAACAACCGGGTGGGCAGATCCAGCAAGCTACCTGGTCACGACATCCATCGACACCCGGCCCTGGAACCAGACCATGATTGACTGGCCGAAAGTCTTTGACCAGGCTCTGCCCTACAGGGCGTTTCTCGATGAGTACGCAACCCCCGCGCAAAAAGAACGCTGGGACGCGATGCACGCCCGATTCGCCCTTACCGCTGCGCAGGCCGATCTACTCAGGAGCTTCACCAGAGCGATGCCAGTGCTCTGCATGGCCGGCACCTGGTGTGGTGACTGCATCAACCAGTGCCCGGTCTTCGATCATTTTGCCAGTGCATCCTCGGTGATCGACCTTCGTTTCCTCGATCGCGACGCCCTGAGCGAGGTGCGCGAGGCGCTCATGATCAATGGCGGCCAGCGCGTTCCTGTGGTCGTTTACCTGAGTGAAGACGGCCATGAGGTTTCCCGTTACGGCGAGCGCACGCTCTCGATCTACCGCAAGATGGCCGCCGACCAGCTTGGGCCGGCATGC
This sequence comes from uncultured Planctomycetaceae bacterium, assembly GCA_963813575.1. Classification (GTDB taxonomy): domain Bacteria; phylum Planctomycetota; class Planctomycetia; order Isosphaerales; family Isosphaeraceae; genus Aquisphaera. Next base: position 138,301 of record CAWFAF010000008.1, on the reverse strand, counting down.
CCGACCGGCCTGGTTCCACCTCCCAACGAGGCACTTGAAACGATCACCGCCGAGTGGCTCGCCGAGTTCGAACGCGCTTTCCTGATCCTGCGGCTCTCACCGCGTCTGAGAGCAAAGCACGGAGATTGAGCCGCGGCCGCTCAAATCTCATAACAGGCCCCCTGGCGCAGGGCCTCAATCTCGCTCGACGACGTGTCGAAGTCGTCGGGATAGTGCGTCAGGCGCATCTTGGCCCGGAGCGCTGCGGGTAGAGCGGCAAGCTTCTCATAGGGCGTATGGACGCCGGTGTGGGCCATATTCGTCGCCTCGTGAACGATCAGATCGGCGGAGGATAGCCAGTCGATCAAGCCAGGGTCGTAGGCGGTATCGGCGCTGAAGCCAAGAATACGGCCGCTGGCATGAACCCGAAAGGCGAAGGTGGGAACGGCATGGATGGTGCGGCGGCATTCGACCATGAAAGGACCGGAAGAGACCGCCGCAGACTGATCCAGGTCGATGAGCTCGAAGTAGTCGGCAAGCTGCTTTTGAACCGGTGCAGCGCCCGGGCCTTCCTGAGAGAACTCCATCCCTCCGGCCAGTAGCCCGTTCCAGACGCGGGCGGAAACGTGCGGGTGCATGAGCAGACGAGCCCGCCGTCCCAGCGCGAAGAAAGAGTAATAGCCGAAGTCTTCCAGACCACAACAGTGGTCGGCGTGCAGGTGACTGACCAAGGCACCATGAATGCGGTCGAGGTCCAGCGGAATCCCGGCTGCCGTCGATCCCTCGGCCAGCATCTTCCGAATGGGATGCGGACAATCGATCATGCAGCCAGTCGTCATCCACGCCGAGCGCCAGGCAGGAGGTATAATGCCGGGCCGTGAACGCCTCGCCGACACCCAGGGGGATCAATCGCACGATCGGACTCATCACTTCTTGCTCACGCCGAAGTCACCTTTTCCGCCTGCGCCTGCCGCTGTTTGAGGGTGGCCTTGAAATAATCGCGGTTGAGCCGGGCGATGAACTCCATGCGAATTTCCTTGGGGCAAACCGCCTCGCATTCGCCGTGGTTGGTGCAGCTCCCAAAGCCCTCGGCGTCCATCTGGTCGATCATCGACGTCGCGCGGCGATATTGTTCGGCCTTGCCTTGAGGCAGCATGTTCAGGTGCCCGGTCTTGGCCGCGACGAAGAGCATGGCCGACGCGTTGGGGCAGGCGGCCACGCAGGCGCCGCAGGCAATGCAGGCGGCGGCGTCCATGGATAGCTCGGCGTCGTCCTTGGGTACCGGCAGGTCGTTGGCTTCGGGGGCGTTGCCAGTTCGGACCGAGACGAAGCCGCCCGCGGCGATAATGCGATCAAAGGCCGAGCGGTCCACCATCAGGTCTTTGACCACCGGAAAGGCGGCTGCCCGCCAGGGCTCGATGGTGAGAACGTCGCCGTCCTTGAAGCTGCGCATGTGAAGCTGGCAGGTCGTGGTCGCATGGCGTGGACCGTGGGCTTCACCGTTGACGACGACTCCGCACTGGCCGCAGATCCCCTCGCGGCAGTCATGATCAAACGCGATCGGCTCCTTGCCAGCAAGTATCAGACCCTCATTAACTACGTCGAGCATCTCGAGGAACGACATGTCCGAGCTGATGTCGCGGGCCTCGTAGGTCTCGAACCGTCCCGGAGACGTTCGATTCTTCTGACGCCAGACGTTCAAGGTCAGGTTGAGCTTGCGTTCAATGCCACTGCCGGCCATGGATCGTCCTCTGGGCTGAGATTCGGTCAGTTGCTGCCAGTGGACCGCCCTCCACGGGCCGCGGGCAGCTTCCTGCTTACTTACTTGTAGCTGCGGGTTTGCAGATGGACAGCTTCGAAGGTCAGCGGCTCGATGAGCTGGTTGGGCCGATTGCCCTCACCGGTGTATTCCCAGGCGGCGACGTAGCAGAAGTGCTCGTCGTCGCGGAGAGCTTCGCCTTCCTCGGTCTGGTACTCCTCGCGGAAGTGGGCGCCGCAAGATTCACGACGCTCCAGCGCGTCAAGGCACATCAATTCGCCCAGCTCCAGGAAGTCGGCCACGCGGCCGGCTTTTTCGAGCGACTGGTTGATCTCCTGGGCGTCGCCCGCAACACACACGTTTTTCCAGAACTGCTCGCGCAGGGCCGGGATCTTTTCCAGGGCTGTTTTCAGCCCCTGCTCGTTGCGGGCCATGCCGCAATACTCCCACATCAGCTTGCCCAGCTCGCGATGGAAGTCGTCAACCGTGCGCTTGCCCTTGATGCCGAGAAGTTGCCGGGTCCGATCGGCGACCCACGTTTCGGCGCTTTTGAATGCAGCGTGGTCGGTGCCAATCTTGTCGAACTTGTTCGAGGCGAAGTAGTTGCCCAGCGTGTAGGGGATGACGAAGTAGCCGTCGGCCAGCCCCTGCATGAGCGCGCTTGCGCCGAGACGATTGGCGCCGTGGTCGGAAAAATTGGCCTCGCCGAGCACGAACAGGCCGGGAATCGTGCTCATCAGGTTGTAGTCAACCCAGAGGCCCCCCATCACGTAATGACTGGCGGGGTAGATCCGCATCGGCACTTTATAAGGATCTTCATCGGTGATCCGCTCATACATGTCGAAGAGATTGCCATAGCGCTCGCGGATCGTGCTCACGCCCAGGCGGTCGATCGCTTCGCCGAAATCGAGATAGACGCCCAGCCCGGTCCTGCCCACGCCCCGGCCCTCATCGCTCACTTCCTTGGCGGCTCGAGAGGAGATATCGCGTGGAGCGAGGTTGCCATAGCTCGGGTACTTCCGCTCGAGGTAGTAGTCGCGCTCGTTCTCGGGAATCTGATCCGGGGGCCGGGTGTCGGCCTTCTTCTTCGGTACCCAGATCCGGCCGTCGTTGCGGAGTGATTCCGACATGAGAGTCAGCTTGCTCTGATAGTCGCCGGTCACCGGAATACACGTGGGGTGAATCTGCGTGTAGCAGGGGTTGGCGAACGCCGCGCCCTTCTTGTACGCCCGCCAGATGGCCGTTCCGTTGCACCCCTTGGCATAGGTCGCGAGGTAGAAGACGTTGCCATAGCCTCCGGACGCGATGATGACGGCGTCGGCGACGTAAGGCTCGACCGCACCTGTTTCCAGGTTGCGGGCAACGATGCCTCGCGCCCGGCCGTCGATCACGACCAGCTCCTGCATCTCGTGCCGTGGAAACATCTTGACGGCGCCCAGGCCGATCTGGCGTTCCAGGGCCTGGTAGGCGCCCAGCAAGAGCTGCTGGCCCGTCTGGCCGCGAGCGTAAAAGGTGCGCGACACCTGGGCGCCGCCGAACGACCGGTTCGCCAGCAAGCCGCCGTATTCACGGGCAAAAGGAACTCCCTGGGCCACGCACTGATCGATGATGTTCACCGACACTTCCGCAAGGCGATAGACGTTAGCCTCGCGAGCCCGAAAGTCTCCACCCTTGATGGTGTCATAGAACAACCGGAAGACGCTGTCGCCGTCGTTCTGATAGTTCTTGGCCGCGTTGATCCCACCCTGAGCGGCAATCGAGTGTGCCCGCCGCGGGCTGTCCTGATAGCAGAAGCACGACACCTGGTAGCCCAGCTCGGCCAGTGACGCGGCCGCCGAGCCGCCGGCCAGGCCCGTGCCGATCACGATGACGCTGTACTTCCGCTTGTTCGCGGGGTTCACCAGCTTCATCTCGAACTTGTGTTTTTCCCACTTCCGCTCGATCGGGCCATCGGGTACGTTCGACTTCAGTTCCACGGGGCGCTGCTCCTGTCTTACTTGAGATACCCGGTCATGATGGCCAGGGGCACGGCAATGAAGCCCAGCGTCACCACGAGTGTAAAGACCGTCGCGAACCGCCGCGCCAGCGAGCTGTAGCGATCCTCCGGCGCACCCAAGGTTTGAAACATACTCCAGACACCGTGCCAGAGGTGGAACGCCAGCATGATCATCGCCACGATGTAAATGACGCCGACGATGCCGCCCAGGCCCGTGATCAGGTTATGGTAGACGGCTCCCTCCTCGAAGCTGGAGTGAACCGTGCCGGTCGTCATGTGCAGAATGTGATAGATGATGAACAGGAGCACGAGCGGACCCGTGATCGTCATGGAGCGCGAAGCGAAGCTCGATTCCCTGTATTTTCGGGCCTTGTAGGCTTGCGGCCGCGCCTTGAGGTTCTTGCGGAAGAGGGCGAAGTAGGCCCAGATGTGCAGGCCCACCGCGGCCAGGAGCGTGAGCCGGGCCGCCCAGAGCAGGGCCGGCTCCTTGCGCAGCAGCTTGCCGTAGTCGTTGATGGCGTCAGGGCCCTGATAGACCTGAAGGTTGCCCAGCATGTGGACCAGGACAAACCCCGAGAGGATCACCCCGGTAAGAGCCATGACGAGCTTGAGGCCGATCGAGGAATTGAGCATCCGCTGGAGGCTGGAACGGGGCGCCAGCCTCCGTAGGGCGGCGGGACTCGAGGGAACCAAGCTCATGTGGTTTTCCTGTTCCTGTTCTCGGTGGATAGAGCCGGCCGCCGGGGATCATTCGACCCGGGAGCCGACCAGGGGCCCGTGGGAGCCGGTCTGTCCAGCCAACCGCGTGTATCCAAGATTGTTGTAGGCTGGCGCCCGCGCACCGGTAAGAGACTAGCCATCATCGCCATGATTTTGAATTCTAAGGGCCCAATCCGCTTGGTTCAAGCGCCTGGAGGCTTACGGTCCTGGCCGCCTGGCCAGCCGCGGGATGGAGGCTGTCTCTTTTCAGTGTTCGATCGACCCGTGCTCTGCCATGGGTTCGCAGAGCTCGGTCAAGATGCCGCACGAGCTCTTGGGGTGCACAAACGCGATCCGCGTGTGGTGCGCGCCAGGCCGCGGAGCCTCATCAATCATGCGTACGCCACTCTGTTTGAGCTCGGCGATGCGTGACTCGATGTCTTCAACAGTGTAGGCGACGTGATGCAGCCCCTCGCCTTTCTTTTCCAGGAAGGTAGCGATCGTGCTGGAGGGATCGGAGGGCTCCAGCAGTTCGAGACGGACGTCACCCAGGCGGAAGAAGCCGACCCGTACTTTCTGGTCGAGGACTTCCTCGACGCCTTCAAAGATCGCACCCAGAGTCTGCTCGTAGAACGGACGCTGGGCCTCGATGGAGCGGACGGCAATCCCAACATGGTTGATGGCTTTGACGGGTTTCATGGTCAGATTGACTCCTTTGTACTGTTACTCGAACTCGACGAGAACTTGGCCTTGCCGCACGGCGTCGCCCGCGCTCACGTTGATCTTGGCGACCTTACCGGCAATGGGCGCCGTGATCACGGTTTCCATTTTCATCGCTTCAAGTACGAGCAATACATCATTGACCTGGATGGTCTGACCGGGTTGGGCCGTGATTCGGGAGACGTTCCCCGCGAAGGGGCTTCGACAGACCTTGCTCTCGTCGGCCACCGGCGTGGCGTCGGCCCCGGGCGGAATCACCGGGGCGACGATTGGCGCCGCGGCCGGTACGCGAACGTGGCCCGGCGGGGGGTGGAAGCCGGGCTGCGCCGGCTCCGGTTCGAAGACCTCGACATCGACGTCGTACGACTTGCCGTCAACCGTGATTTTGAGTTTCAAGTCCGGGCCCTCGCCGAATGAACCGAAAGCGCGTGTGACGCCTGGATCGTGACCCGCCCTTGCTGGGCCCACGCGCCGGAACCGATCAGGCGAATCTGCCTGATGTGGGCCTTCTTACCGAGGAAGGCCGCGATGGCTGCGCTGATCACCAGAACAAGCTCTTCGTCGAGTCCGTCAGCGCGGCTCGATGATGCACCCGCGGGCCGGGCCGCCTGATCGGGAATCGCCGACGGAGGGGGCACCGCCGCCAGCTTTACAGGTTGCCTGCTGGACCCGGCTGGCGCACTGGCAATCGGCACGTCGCGCAGCGCAAGAGCCGCTTCCAGTGCGGCCACACGTTCGCCCAGCCGGCCCAGCTCATGGCGCAGGCTCTCCAGGGTGCACGGCAAGCTGCTTCAAATCGCTGGGTTCCGCCTTCATGTCGGGGTTTCCCTCACAGTGGGATCAGACCATGCTTCTTGGGCGGCCGGTGATCGCGCTTGGTTTGAAGGTATTCCAGTGCCTGCGCCAGATGCTTGCGCGTATCGGCCGGCTCGATGATGTTATCGACCAGCCGGCGGCCGGCGGCGACGTAGGGGGTTGAAAACGTGTTGCGATACTGCTCGATCAGCTCGGCTCGGCGGGCAGCCTTGTCTGGCGCGCTTTCCATTTCCTTGCGAAACACGATCTCGACAGCCCCTTCAGCCCCCATGACGGCGATCTCCGCGGTTGGCCACGCCAGGACCCGATCGGCGCCCAGGTCTTTCGAGCACATCGCCAGGTGCGCGCCGCCGTAGGACTTTCGAAGGATCACCTGGATCTTGGGCACGGTGGCCGCCGAGTAGGCGAACAGCATCTTGGCGCCGTTGCGAATGATCCCGCCGTACTCCTGCTGCACGCCTGGCAAAAAGCCGGGCACGTCGACGAACGTGACCAGCGAAATGTTGAACGCGTTGCAAAAACGAATGAACCGGCTGGCCTTCACCGACGCGTTGATATCGATCGCGCCGGAGAGGACACAAGGCTGATTGGCGATGATGCCGATCGAGCGGCCCAGAATGCGACCAAAGCCGACCACCATGTTGGGAGCGTGGCCGGCCTGCACTTCCAGGAAATCTCCCTGATCGACGACACCGCCGATGACGTCGCGCATGTCGTAGCCTTGCTTGGGCTCGACCGGCACGATGCGTGCCAGTTCGGGCCTGGGATCGACGTTATTGTCGTAAGGGGCCCGCGGAGGGTCTTCGAGGTTATTCGAGGGCAGGAAGCTCAGCAGGCGCCGGCAGATGTCGATGGCATCCTGGTCGTCCTGGGCGACGAAGTGGATGACGCCTGAGTGAGCCATGTGGGCATCCGCGCCTCCGAGCGCCTCGGCCGTGATCTGCTCTCCCGTCACCTGCTTGATCACTTGCGGCCCGGTGATGAACATTTGCGCCTGGCGGGTCATGATGATGAAGTCAGTCAGTGCGGGCGAATAAGCTGCGCCGCCGGCGCAGGGGCCGCAGATCAAGGAGATCTGGGGCACGGCCCCGGAGAGTTCGACGTTCGTGAAGAAGACCCGTCCGTAGCCGGAGAGCGAGTCGATCCCCTCCTGCACACGGGCCCCGCCCGAGTCGTTGATGAAGAGGAATGGGCTGCCCGTATGCAGGGCCAGCTCCATCGCGTCGGCGACCTTGTGCGAGTGGACCTCGCCGGCCGATCCGCCCAGGACCGTGAAATCCTGGCTGGCAAGGTGGACGAGGCGGCCGTTGACCGCCGCCGCGCCAGTGACGACGCCGTCGGCGGGAACGTCCTTGTCGGCCATGCCAAAGTGGGTCTGTCTGTGCTGGGCGAACAGGCCGATCTCCTCGAAGCTGCCGGTATCGACCAGGGCGTCAATGCGTTCGCGAGCGGTGAGCTTTCCCTCTTTCTTCTGCTTGGCCTGACGGTCGGGTCCACCCCCTTGCTGGAGTTCGGCTCTCCGCTCGCGGAGCGACTTGCTCAGGTCTTCCATCGATCTACTCGGGGCGCTCATGCGCGGGTACTCCTTGCTCGGTTGCACTTGGCTCGGGTCAAGCAGGCTGCACGATCACCTTGTGCGACTTTTCACCGACCCGGATCTCATAAGTGACCGGGCTCGTGATTGGCCCTTTGCCGTCGGTAGACCTGGCCGCGGCGTTCAACAGGCTTGGCCGCGTCGGCTGCCGCGGCCGCTGTCTTGCTCACGTTCTTGGGACCTTCGGCCCGCTGGGCGAAAAACTTCGGGGCCACCTGGGGAAACATGGCGTACGTGAGGATGTCTTCGTCGGTTCCGTTACATCCTTTCAGGGCCATGGCCGCGGTCCGCAGCTCTTGCCATTCGGGCTTCAGCAAGTCGGCCGGCCGGCATGTGATCGGTTCTTTCTTGGCATGTTTTGCCGCGGCCTGCGTGATCTCTTCGTCGCGCGGGGCGATCGTTTCTCCATAGTAGCCGAGCATCAGATCGGCGAACTCGGCCGTGAGCGCCTTGTAGGGCCCCATCAAAACGTTGAAGACCGCCTGCGTGCCCACGATCTGGCTCGATGGCGTGACCAGCGGCGGATAGCCCGCGGCCTTGCGCACCCTCGGTACCTCCGCCAGCACATCATCCACCCGGTCGCCAGCACCTTGCTGCTTGAGCTGACTTTCCATGTTCGAGATCATGCCGCCGGGGATCTGGCTGTCGAAGATCTCGGTCTCGACGCCGATGAACTTGGATTCGAACCCGGCATACTTCGGGCGGATCTTGATGAAGTGATCCTTGATCTTCTTGAGCCGGTCTTTCTTCAGCCTGGTCGTGTACTCTGTCCCCGCCAGCATCTCGACCAAGGCCTCGGTCGGGTTGTGCCCGGGACCGAGGGAGAGCGACGAGATTGACGTGTCAACGATATCGGCGCCCGCCTCGATCGCCTTCATCAGGCTGACCATCGTGACGCCCGTGGTAGCGTGCACATGCACGTGAACTATGGTGTCTTGGCCGCACTTCTCCTTGATGCCCCGCACGATGTCGAACGCGTGCCGCGGTCGCAAAAGCGCGGCCATGTCCTTGATGCAGATCGAGTCGGCACCCATGTCCTTCAGCCGCTGGCCCATCTCCACGAACTTCTCGTCGGTATGCATGGGCGAGGTCGTGTAGCAAATGGTCCCCTGCGCGTGCTTGCCCGTGCGGCGGACGGCGTCGAGCGCGCGGCGGAGATTGCGAACGTCATTGAGCGCGTCGAACACGCGGAAGACGTCCATGCCGTTCTCCGCCGATTTCTCCACGAAGCGATCGACAACGGTGTCTTCATAATGCCTGTAGCCCAGCAAATTTTGCCCGCGCAAGAGCATTTGCAAGCGAGAATTCGGCATCAGCTTGCGAAAGGTGCGCAGCCGCTCCCACGGGTCTTCATTGAGGAAGCGGATGCACGAATCGTAAGTCGCTCCGCCCCAGCATTCCACGCTCCAGAACCCGGCCTGGTCAATATCTTCACAAGCGGCGACCATGTCTTCGGTCGCCATCCGCGTGGCAAGAAGGCTCTGGTGGCCGTCGCGGAGGACCAGTTCGGTGACCTCGACCAGGCGTGTCATGTCGGGTTGCTCCGAATTGCATCAACCATGAACGGGGCGATCGCCGCCACGTTCTGCCCCATTCACCAGGCGATCCCCGGCGGGCTGGTTACCGGACAACGATCATCGACGCCCGGCCCCACGTTGCTGAGTCTAGCACAGCAGCTATAGTATCACATGCAAGAGTCAAGCCCAACAGTTTACTGGAACGCGCGGAGAAGAGGCCATCCATTGACTGGCCCCAGCACAGATCGGGGATTCGATTTATACATGGAAACGTCCCTCGAAATCGTGGTGCGGCCGACGGAGATCGACGTCAATGGGCATGTGAACAATGCCAAGTATGTCGAATATCTGGAATGGGGCCGGGAGGAATGGTACGAGCGGAACGGATTGCCCTATGAGCGGCTGCTCGAGCTCGGAGCCGTGACGGTCACGGTGAACCTGAACCTCAATTTCCGCAAGGAATGCCGCCAGGGCGAAGTGCTCGTCATTCTCACTCGCCCCGAGCGCCTGGGACGGACCAGCTTCGCGCTCCGCCAGGAAATCCGCAAGCGAACCGGTGAAGTCGCCGCCGACGCCGTGGTGACGATCGTGACGATCGACCCGGCTACGCGCACCAGCCGGCAGGTGCCGGACGAGCTGGCGCAGGCGGTGAGATCGTGACGTTGCCGCCTTTACGTTACAATGTGAATGTGGTGGCGATGACCGCCGCGACACCGGGTTCTTTTCGGATCAGGCTCGATGAACGACTTGCGGAATGCCTCCACGAGCACCGATCAGGCGCATGACCTGCTGACGCTGCCGTCAGCACCGAGCCGGCTGGCTTGCCTGCGGGCGATCGAGCGTAAGGTGCTCTGGCTCTCCACGTGGATGATCCACAACGCGAATCATCTGCGGACACACCGCGATGGGCTCAAGGTGGGCGGCCATCAGGCGTCGTGCGCATCGCTGGTCACGCTCATGACCGGGCTCTACTTCGATGTCTTACGTCCTCAGGACCGGGTTGCCGTCAAGCCGCATGCCAGCCCGGTCTTCCACGCGATTCAGTACCTGCTCGGCCGCCAGCGGCGCGAGGATCTCGAGCGTTTTCGGGCCTTGGGCGGTGCCCAGGCATACCCGTCGCGAACCAAGGACGGAGACGACGTTGACTTTTCGACCGGCTCGGTCGGGCTCGGGGTCGCGATCACCCTCTTCGCCTCGCTGGCGCAAGACTATCTCCGGCTCAAGCAGCTCGTGCCAGACGTCCGGCCCGCCGGCAGGATGATCGCCCTGGCCGGAGATGCCGAGCTCGATGAGGGCAACGTCTTCGAGGCCCTGCTCGAAGGCTGGAAACACGACGTGCGAAACGTCTGGTGGATCATTGATTACAACCGCCAGAGTCTTGACTGCGTGGTCGAGGACCGGCTCTTTCAGCGTATCGATACCTTGTTTCGGTCGATGGGCTGGGACGTTGTCACCTTGAAATACGGGCGACGCCTCCAGGACGTATTCGAGCGGCCCGGCGGCGAGGCGCTCAGGGGCTGGATCGACAACTGCCCCAACACGCTGTATTCGGCCCTGGTCTATCGTGGCGGGGCCGGTTGGCGAGCCAGGCTCAAGCGCGACCTGGGTTCAACTCGAGGCATCGCCGCGCTCCTGGACGAGCACGACGACGACGCGCTGCATGGCCTCCTTACGAACCTGGGCGGTCACGACATGGACTCTGTCCTGCACGCCTTCCACGGCGTCACCACCGATGCCCCAACCTGCTTCATCGCCTACACCATCAAAGGCTACGGTCTCCCCTTCGCCGGCCATAAAGACAACCACGCGGGACTGATGAGCCCTGAACAGATGGAGGTCTACCGTCAGTCTCAAAACGTGGCGCCCGGGCGGGAATATGATCTGTTCGCAGGACTTGACGTACCCGACGATGAGCTTCGGCGCTTCTTGGATCAAGTCCCGTTCAACGTCCACGAAGGAAGAAGGCACGAACCGACGCGAGTCGAGGTTCCCGAAACCTTGCCGGTTCCCCAAGGTTCGAGGATGTTGACGCAGGAAGGGTTCGGCCGGCTCTTGAACGAGTTAGCCCGCGATCCAGGAGAATTCGCCGGCCGGATCGTCACGGCCTCGCCCGACGTGACTGTCTCCACCAATCTCGGGCCGTGGGTCAATCGCCGCGGCGTGTTCGACCACCGCGCTTGCATGGACATCTTTCTTGAAGAGGCCGTCAGCTCGACGCAGAAGTGGGAGAAGTCTCCCGCAGGTCAACATATCGAGCTCGGGATCGCCGAGAACAACCTGTTTCTTCTTCTGGCCGCGCTCGGCCTGACCGGTCCTCTCTTCGGCGCCCGGCTGCTTCCCATCGGCACGCTCTACGACCCGTTCATCTGCCGTGGACTCGATGCCTTGAATTACGCGTGCTACCAGGGGGCGAAGTTCCTGTTGGTGGCCACGCCGTCAGGTGTGAGCCTGGCGCCTGAGGGAGGCGCGCACCAGTCGATCGTCACGCCGCTGATCGGCATGGGCCAGCCGGGTCTGCTGGCGTTCGAGCCCGCGTTTGTCGATGAGCTGGCCGCGATACTGGCCTGGTCTCTTGGGCACATCCAGGACGACAACGGCGAGTCCGTTTACCTCAGGCTGTCGACGCGGCCCATCACCCAGCTCGAGCGTGAAATGACGACTGAGCTTCGCGCAGCGATCGTTCGCGGTGGATACTGGCTCGTTCCTCCGGCCGCCGAGGCGGAGCTGGCGATTGTCTCTTGTGGAGTCGTCACGCCCGAGGCGATCGAGGCGCACGCGCAAATCCTCGAGGACATCCCCGGCGCGGGCTTGCTCGTAGTGACTTCTGCCGGCCGGCTGCACGCCGACTGGCTGGCCGCCGCATCCGCCCGAACTCGAGGTCATGCCGGTGCTCGCTCTCACGTCGAGTATTTGCTGGCCTCGCTGTCTCCCGGTGCGTCGCTCGTGACCGTGCTCGACGGCCATCCGGCTGCGCTCTCCTGGATGGGCGCGGTGGCCCGGCATCGTGTTGTGCCCTTGGGGGTGGAACGATTCGGGCAGTCGGGCGACATCACCGAGCTTTACAGGGAATACGCCCTCGACACCCAGGCGATCATCGATGCCGCCGCGCGGGCGTGTCTTGATCGGCGCGCCGGATAGGAGCCCTCTCGTGTCCATCGAGATCCGCATGCCGCGCCTGGCCGATTCGATGACCCAGGGAGCTGTCGTCGCCTGGCGAAAACGGCAAGGAGAGCCTGTGCGGGCCGGCGAGGTCATCGCCGAGATCGAAGTCGACAAGGCGACTGTGGACCTGGAATCACCCGAGGCCGGCACGCTTGCCCTGATCGTGGTTCCAGCCGGGTCGGGGAAGATCGATGTCGGCCAGGTGCTGGCCGTTCTGGACACGACCGAAGCGCCCGCGCTCGCCCTCGGACGACAGCCAGCCGCCCCGGCCGTCATCGCCCCGGACCGCGATCAGCGACGCCCCGCGCCGGCTGTCCAGAGCGATCGGAATCCCGCCTGGTCGACTGCGGTAACCGTGCCGGCACGATCCGACGATATTCCGGCGAGCCCGCTCGCCCGCAGCATGGCGCGGCAAGCCGGCGTCGATCTGTCCGCGCTGCACGGCGGCGGACCCGCAGGGCGAATCGTCCAGGCCGATGTCCTTGCAGCGCTCGGATATCATGTTGACGGTGAGATCGCGAGACCTCCACGCCCGATCGGCGGATCGGAGCCTGGTTTGACTCATTCCGCCGGGACTTACGAAGACATCCCTCACTCGCGAATCCACCAGGTGATGGCCCAGCGGCTGGGCGAGTCAAAGCGCACGATCCCCCACTTCTATCTCGAGGTGAATTGCCGCGTTGATGCCTTGCTCCAACTGCGCTCGGAGCTTGGAGCGAATGAGGACGGTCCCAGGCTGTCGCTCAATGACTTCGCCATCCGCGCCGCGGCCCTGGCATTGCGGAAGGTACCCGAAGCCAACGCCTGCTGGAGCGACGCGGCGACCCGTCGGTTTCGGCGCATCGATCTGGCGTTTGCCGTTGCGACCGAGGCCGGCCTGGTCGCCCCTGTGGTCCGCGATGCCGACCGCAAGGGCTTGACCGAGCTGGCTGCCGAGGTTCGCGACCTGGTCGGGCGGGCACGGCTGGGACGCTTGCGCCCCGAGGAGCTTGAGGGGGGAACGTTCACACTTACCAATCTGGGGATGTACGGGATCGACGCTCTCTATGCGATCATCAACCCGCCCCAGGCCGGCATTCTTGGTCTGGGCGCCGCGGAAGAGCGGCCAGTGGCCATCGCGGGTTCCGTCGTCGTCGCCACAATGTTGACCTGCACCCTCTCCGCCGACCACCGCGTTCTCGACGGCGCCACCGCCGCGCGGTTCTTGACGGCATTCAAGGGGCTGCTCGAGCAGCCGATGATGATGAGCCTGTGAAAACAGGCCGGAAACTACTCTTCGATTCTCACTTCGATCAGGCTCGAATTCGGCCCTCGGTGAGCGTAAAGTGCCCAATCAGGAGAACTGGCACCAATCGTGTTCTCGTGGCGTTCTATGGAGCTATTGATTGGACGGCCATCGCACGCCGAGCGGGGTTGTCTTCCAGGGCATCAAGCAGAACGACGGCTGCCTCAGCGTCGGCCAAAGCCTGAACGGCGGCACTCGCGGACACAAACGGTCCCGACTGCGACAGTTGGTAATCCGCCGAGTTGCGCAGCCTACCGAGGGCTTCGAGCGTGAGGCCGATCCTTTTCAGGTCGCGGATCGGTCGCATAGACCAGCTTGAGACGGGCGAAGGTGTGCACCTTGTCACGAGGAGGGAGCGAGAAGCCCCAGCGTCTAAGCGTGCCAAGCACTTCGTGCAGCAATGCGTAGTATGCCCGTCCGACGCTGGTCCTCCAGTGAGCCTCGCTCGATCCAGCCGCCAACTCACGCGCAACACCGAGTAAGCCCCTACCGTCCATGGTCGTGGTAGATCGAAAGCAGTGTGAAGTTCTGGCAAACGTCGGGCGGAAATGTTGCCGCCATCCAATCGATCCAGTCGCGATGTGTCGGGTCATGCCCCACGCTGACGTCGTCGCGGTGCGTCCAGATCACAACCCCCGCTGGCATCTCCTGCGTATTGTCGTCGAGCCCCCACTTCGATCGACGTCAAGACCAGGCACGAACTGCATGGCCCGCTCGATCATTCTCTCGAACTCCTCGCCCTGACCAAGCCCATCGATGTAGGTTCGAGCCTCTGGTGAGATTGTAACGGGAATCTTTTCCGTGATGGACATACGACACTTACCACATAGAAGGGCTTGCTTCGGCGCTCCTCAACATGAGAGAGGTCCACCTGATTCTAGCAGAACGACCGCAAGCGGCAACCAGCGTTTGTAAGACCCGTCTTGAAGTGCGGCCTGAGAAGCGATGACATAAAAGTTGGAACGATAGTACCTCGGAATCCGGATCCGGCAGGGATCGAATGCTTCTTTCTTGAGTTCGAGCTGGCCTCATGAAGACCCTGTTGTGCATAGACAAGTTGGCAGTCCAGCCCATCGAAGACCAAGCCATGATACGACCCAGGTCCAGATCACTGCGCGGCGGATGATGGTCATCGTCGCGGTTGTGGCCGTTCTCATGGTTTTCGTGCCGAATCGCATCAGGTGGGGCCCTTGGTCGAGCAGTTATCGCGCCCGGGCTGCAGGGTACGAGGCAGGGCTCTGAGCACCCTTGCATCGGTCACCGATGGGGCTGGCCGGGACCTGCTCTCCGCCGAGGAAATTGCCGAGCTTGAGCCGGAACGGGTGGCCTACCATGCCGCTTTGAGCCAGAAGTACGATCGCGCGGCGAATCGGCCGTGGTCAAAAGTTCCACCCGACCCGCCCGATCCCGTCATCGCCAAGCTCATCAAGCTTGGGCGACCACTCGAGGGATTGACGATACGGTACAGCAAACAGGTTTTCTGTACGGAATGGTAATTGATGATCTCCGTGGACTGACACCGATTGTCCCGTTTTTCAGGCGCAATACCGTGTCGGGTCAATAGCCACGCTTGATGAGGATGCCGGTGGCGAACAACAGCAAACCAGCGATGAGTAATCCGACGACCGATGACCACCCTTGCCAGAACGCATGGGGGCCAGACACGAGGCCGTTCAAAGCCACCAACAAACCGATCACTGAGACAATCGATCCGAGAATCGACCTCGGCCTCGACATGATCCCGCTCCGACTGGGGAAATGATTCGCGTCACTACCTGGTGCCGGGGTTGGTCGAAGGCGAGAAGAGGACATCACCTGCTTGAGATTTCACCCTTCAACGTAATAAATGTTCGTATCTATAAAATGCTCAGTCGTTCTTTCGTGCTACAGCAAAGTCGTAGAGAAAGATGCCGTACCCGACGCCCGCCGGATCGCGTGACTTCGCCATCTGGAAGGCCATGAACTTGCCGTCATCGCTGACGACCGGGTTGGACGCCTTGTAGCCGGGATACTTGTTGAAGTAGGTCAGCCGCTCCCATGTCCCCTTGCCGTCGAGCGACAGCTTCCAGATGTCGACGTGGCCGGGCCCTCGTCCGCTCAGGCCCTCGCGGTCGCACTCGACGAGGGTCCAGCGTCCATCGGGGAAGATGCCTTCGGGCTCGTCGTACTGATCGGGCGCGTTCGAGTAGTTGATAACCTTCTTGGTCTGGAGGTCGATCCCGCAGACGTCGGTGTTCTGGTAGCCGTAGGCGCTGAAGGTCAGCTCGCGCTCGTCGGGCGGGCGAAAGTTCTGTGCCTCGAGGGTACAGCGAAACGGCAGCTCGCGGCTCTCAATGACCGGTCTCCGATTGGCGAGTTTGGGCGCCGCCGCCTCGTAGACGATGTCGGCCTCAAAGATGCGCGAGGTGCCCCGCGGCATCTCCTCCGGATACTGGGCGGCGACATGCGTCCAGGCGATGTGCATTCGGGTTCGAGACACGGCGGGGCCCTCCGAGCATTTCGTCCCCAGCGCGGTCGGCGGCCTGGTCCCGCCCTTGTCCAGGATCGAGAGGAAGCACTGCACGCGGGCGTCTCCGGGGTGCGTGGGATCGAACCGCTCGGGCCCAGAGAGCAAGATGTCGCCATTGGCCAGGTACAGGGCGCGGGTGTACCCGTGGTGCGGGTAGTGCCCGGTCAGTAGCCGTGGCATCTTCGTCATAAGATCAACCTCGTAGACGTCGCCGAACGTCTTCTCGAGGAACAGGATCTTCTTGCCGTCGTGCGAGAAGTCGGCCCGCTCGCCGAAGAGCGTCAACCGTGAGATGTGCGCCGGAAGCTCCTGTTCCGGCGACTTCCCGACCTGCTCCGGCGGCGCCGGCCCGAGCAACAAGGCGGTGAACGGGATCACTGCCAGAATAAATGCGCGGCGTTCTCATGGTTCCACCGGGTTGGTTCGAGGCAGGCTCAGTCGCCAGGACCGCACGTGTCCGGCTGAACGTGAACCCTGCGGGACAGTGTAACGCGTCGGCCCCCACGTGCAACGTGCTCGTCTTTCTCTCGAATAGCGAGGATCGGTATGGGTCGGAAAGGAAGACGGTGCGTCGTTGTTTTCTTGGCGAATTGTAACGTGATACCAATGATCCCGCTCGCACCGAGGAATGGTGGCGGTCAATGGCGCCCCCGCAAGCGAAAAGGTCTTGAGAAACGCGCTGATCGAAGCCAATCACGGCGAGACACAAGTTGATAGAAGGTCGGAAGATAACTTCAACAGCCCCGAGCCGAACGGCGGAAAACGAACCCATTTTCAAGGTGGATCTGATGGATGTTGATGAGCCTTTGATCAGTGAGCGAGGCAGCAAAACGCAGAGGCGACCCGTTCGACGATGGTTCCACGTTCAAGTCCGCGGTATCTTGAAAGATCAGGCAATACCGGAAAATGGCCGGTGAGTGCCCGCACGGCAAACCTGTCGCCTACTACGTGGTAGGTGGGAATGCCGACGATGGGGACGGCGGTTCGAAGCAAGCGGAGCGATGGCCGACGGATCGATGGCGACGGTCCAAGCCCACTCCTCCTGTTCCAATGAACGCGGCGGCAACAAGCATCGGCACCCCAGCGCCACTCACTGCACGTGAGGTCATGTCATGAGCGACAAGTTCCTGGATTCGTCTAACTTCGACGCCTGGGAGAAAGCAGCGGCCAAGTCGGCCCCGAAGGGTGATGTCGACGCTCTGAACTGGAACACGCCCGACGGCGTCGTCGTCAAGCCCCTCTACACGCGTAAAGACCTGGAGGGCATCGACCATGCCGACAGCCTGCCCGGCTTCGAGCCGTTCGTGCGCGGGCCGCAGGCGACGATGTACGCAGGGCGGCCCTGGACCATCCGCCAGTACGCCGGGTTCTCCACGGCCGAGGAATCCAACGCCTTTTACAAGCGCGCGCTGGCCGGCGGCGGACAGGGAATCTCGGTGGCCTTCGATCTGGCCACCCACCGCGGCTATGACTCCGACCACCCCCGCGTCCAGGGCGACGTCGGCAAGGCGGGAGTGGCCATCGATTCGGTCGAGGACATGAAAATCCTCTTTGACGGGATTCCGCTCGACAAGGTTTCCGTCTCGATGACCATGAACGGCGCAGTGCTGCCGGTACTGGCCGGGTACATCGTCGCTGCCGAGGAGCAGGGTGTGTCCCAGGACAAGCTTTCCGGCACCATCCAGAACGACATCCTCAAGGAGTTCATGGTCCGCAACACCTACATCTATCCGCCGGCTCCCTCGATGCACATTGTCGCCGACATCATCGAGTACACGGCCAGGCACATGCCGAAGTTCAACTCGATCTCGATCTCCGGCTATCACATGCAAGAGGCCGGCGCCACCCAGTCTCTGGAGCTGGCGTTCACGCTGGCCGACGGCCAGGAGTATGTGAAGACCGCGCAGGCGAAGGGACTGGATGTTGACGACTTCGCAGGCAGGCTGAGTTTCTTCTTCGCCATCGGCATGAATTTCTACCTTGAAGTGGCCAAGCTGCGCGCGGCTCGGCTGCTCTGGTGGCGGATCATGAAAGGCTTCGGCGCCAAGAAGACCAAGTCGATGATGTTGCGCACTCACTGCCAGACGTCGGGCTGGTCGCTCACCGAGCAAGACCCGTACAACAACGTGGTGCGCACGGCCATCGAGGCCATGGCCGCGGTATTCGGTGGTACCCAGTCGCTACACACCAATTCCTTTGATGAGGCCATTGCATTACCATCCGACTTCTCGTCGCGGATCGCCCGCAACACGCAGCTCATCATTCAGGAAGAGACGCATATCTGCCGGGTCGTCGATCCGTGGGCCGGCTCTTACATGATGGAAAAGCTGACGCAAGACCTGGCCGCTCGGGCGTGGGCGATCATGCAGGAAGTCGAATCGATGGGCGGCATGACCAAGGCCGTCGAATCCGGCTGGGCCAAGCTCAAGATCGAGGAGTGCGCCGCGGAGAAGCAGGCCAAGATTGACTCGGGCAAAGACGTGATCGTGGGTGTGAACAAGTACCGGCCCGATCATGAAGACCCGGTGCCAATCCGTGAGATTGACAACTCGGCCGTGCGAGATTCGCAGATCGAGCGTCTCAAGAGGGTCCGCGCCGGCCGCGACACGTCGGCCGTGGAGCACGCGCTGCACGCGCTGGCGGAATGCGCCCGTTCGGGCGAGGGCAACCTGCTTGACCACGCCGTGAGGGCCATCCGGGCTCGGGCCACGGTTGGTGAGGTGTCCGACGCCCTGGAGCGGGTTTGGGGACGGTTCCGAGCGACCAACCAGGTGATCTCGGGCGTCTATGGCGCGGCATTCGGCATGGACCACGACTGGCAAGAACTGCGAGAGGAGGTGGAATCCTTCGCGCAGGAGGAGGGCCGCCGGCCGCGTGTCCTGATCGCCAAGCTGGGCCAGGACGGGCATGACCGCGGTGCCAAGGTTGTGGCCACCGCGCTGGCCGACCTTGGCTTCGATATTGACATCGGCCCACTTTTCCAGACCCCGGAAGAAGCGGCCCGGCAGGCCATCGAGAACGACTGTCACGCCGTCGGCGTCTCGACGCTGGCCGCCGGCCACAAGACGCTGGTTCCGGCCCTGGTGAATGCCCTGGAACAACACGGGGCCAAGGACATCATCGTGTTCGTGGGCGGAGTGATCCCCGCGCAGGACTACGAGTTTCTGTACCAGGCCGGCGCGGCCGGAATCTTCGGCCCCGGCACTCCCATACCCGCGTGCGCCCGGCAAGTGCTCACGGCGATCAAAAAAGCGCTTGTCCATGCATGAAGTTCCGCCGCGAATGAGAACCCCCCCGACCGACAAGGCTGTGTTGCAACCCGCCGATCAAGAACTGCTCGAAGGCGTGCTCGCGTGCAAGCCCCGGGCGCTTGCCAAGACAATCACGCTGATCGAGTCGGCGCGGCCCGACCACCGGGCGCGTGCCGAGGCCGTTCTGGAGGCGCTCTTGCCGCGCACGGGCCGGTCGATCCGGGTGGGGATCAGCGGCTCGCCCGGCTCGGGCAAATCGACGTTCATCGAGGCCCTGGGAATTCACCTGATCGGCCAGGGCCGGCGTGTGGCCGTGCTCGCGGTCAACCCTTCGAGCTCGATATCCGGGGGGTCGATCCTGGGCGACAAGACCCGCATGGAACGGTTGTCGCAAGAACCTCGCGCATTTATCCGGCCCTCACCCTCGCGCGGCTCGCTGGGGGGGGTGGCCGAGAAAACCCGCGAGGCGATGCTGGTGTGCGAGGCGGCCGGCTTCGACGTGATCCTGGTCGAGACCGTGGGGGTGGGCCAGTCGGAAACAACCGTCGCGGGCATGGTCGACGCCCTCGTGCTGCTCCAGTTGCCCAACGCCGGCGACGATTTGCAGGCGATCAAGCGGGGGATCGTCGAGCTGGCCGACATCGTCGTCATCAACAAGGCCGACATTGATCCCAAGGCGGCCGCCCAGGTCAAACATCAGTTCGCCGCGGCGCTTGCCTTGCTTCGCAGTGCCTCGACCCTTTGGCGTCCCTCGGTGCTTACCGCGAGCGCAACCAGCGGCGCAGGCATCGAGGCCTTCTGGGCCGAGGTCGAGCGCCACCACAAAATCATGACCGAGAGCGGCGAGCTCGAGCTCAAGCGCCAGCGTCAGGCCGTCAACTGGATGTGGACGCTCATCGACAGCGGTCTGCGGGGCCGCTTCCAGCAGCACCCGAGGGTTAAACACGAACTCGAGACGACCCGCCGCGCTGTGTCCGCGGGAACCATCACGCCCGCCGCCGCCGCCGGCCGGCTGCTGGGATATCTGGATCAGAATCGAGCCCATGACTAGACCGGCGCCCGAGGTAAGGCGGGGCCGCCGGGACCGGTGCGACGCGATGCGACGATAAGCTTAAATCTGTTTCGACTCGTCGAGGAGCCCGATGGACGACATCATCCGCCAGCTTGATCAAAAACGAGCAGCCGCCAGGCTGGGCGGCGGCCAGAAGCGCATCGAGCGCAGCATGCCAAAGGCAAGCTCACCGCGCGCGAACGCATCGAGCTCTTGCTCGACCCCGATTCCTTTGAGGAATGGGATATGTTTAAAACCCACAGGTGCATCGACTTTGGCATGGCCAACCAGCTCATACCCGGCGACGGTGTGGTCACCGGCTACGGCACGATCAACGGGCGCATGATCTTCGTCTTCAGCCAGGATTTCACGGTCTTTGGCGGCTCCCTGTCCGAGGCACACGCCGAGAAGATTTGCAAGATCATGGACCAGGCGATGAAAGTGGGCGCGCCAGTGATCGGCATCAATGATTCCGGCGGAGCGAGAATCCAGGAGGGCGTCGCCTCGCTGGGCGGTTATGCCGACGTGTTTCAGCGCAACGTGCTGGCCTCCGGCGTCGTTCCCCAGATCTCGCTGATCATGGGCCCTTGCGCCGGCGGCGCGGTGTATTCTCCGGCGATGACCGACTTCATCCTGATGGTGAAGGATTCATCCTACATGTTCGTGACCGGCCCCGACGTGGTGAAGACGGTGACGCATGAAGAGGTGACCGCCGAAGATCTGGGCGGAGCCGTGTCGCACACGACGCGGTCGGGGGTGGCCGACCTGGCTTTCGACAACGACGTCGAGGCGCTCGATGATGACTCGCCGCCTGCTGGGCTTCCTGCCTTCCAGCAACCAGGAAAAGCCTCCCATTGTGCCCACCGAAGATCCGGCCGAGCGGATCGACATGTCGCTCGACACCCTAGTCCCGGATCATCCCAGCAAGCCCTATGATATCAAGGAACTGATCACCAAGGTTGTCGATGAATCCGACTTCTTCGAGCTCATGCCCGACCACGCCCGGAACGTGGTGATCGGCTTCGGCCGGATCAATGGCGAATCGGTGGGTATCGTCGCCAATCAACCGCTGGTACTGGCGGGATGCCTGGACATCAGAAGCTCCATCAAGGCGGCGCGTTTCGTCCGGTTTTGCGACGCCTTCAATATCCCAATTGTCACGTTTGTCGATGTTCCCGGCTTCATGCCAGGCACGGCACAGGAGTTTGGCGGCATCATCAAGCACGGGGCGAAGCTGCTCTACGCCTACGCCGAGTGCACCGTTCCCAAGGTGACGGTCATCACTCGCAAAGCCTACGGCGGGGCTTATGATGTGATGGCGTCGAAGCACCTGCGGGGCGACGCCAACTTCGCCTGGCCCTCGGCCGAGATCGCGGTCATGGGCCCCAAGGGAGCGGTGGAGATCATCTTCCGCGACGAAAAGAGCGACCCGGCGAAGATTGCCGCGCGCGAGAAAGAATACAAGGAAAAATTCGCCAACCCGTTCATCGCGGGCCACCGGGGCTTCATCGACGACGTGATCATGCCCCATGAAACGAGGAAACGTCTTGGCCGTACACTGGCGATGCTCAGAAACAAGAAGCTGGAGAACCCGTGGCGGAAGCATGGCAACATCCCGCTCTGAGGCCACGCCGAAGGCGATGCCTGATCTGGCCTTTGCCATCGGCTCTTTGTCACGTGTCTTTGCCATGTACCATCCGGCTTGCCAGCATGAATAAGAGAATGCCATGTTTGAGAAAATCTTGATCGCCAACCGGGCTGAGATCGCCTGTCGTGTCATCAAGACGACGCGGAAGATGGGCATCCAGTCGGTTGCTGTGTATTCGGAAGCCGACAAGAACGCGCGTCATGTGAGGCTGGCCGATCAGGCGGTTTGCATTGGCCGTGCTCCCTCGAGCGAGTCTTACCTGGCCATCGACAGGATTGTCGCCGCCTGCAAGCAAACCGGGGCACAGGCCGTGCATCCTGGCTATGGCTTCCTTGCCGAGAACGCGGATTTCGCCCGGCGGTTGGACGATGAGGGGATCGTCTTCATCGGGCCCACCCACCACTCGATCGCCGCGATGGGAGACAAGATCGCTTCCAAGCGACTGGCCCAGCAGGCCGGCGTGAGCACGATCCCCGGTTATAACGAGCCGATCAGCTCCGCCGAGGAAGCCGTGGCAGATCGCGCGCCGGATCGGCTATCCGGTGATGATCAAGGCGTCGGCCGGCGGCGGCGGCCGGGGCTTGCGGGTCGCCCGTAACGACGAGGAGGCCGCCGAAGGCTTGGCCTCCTGCCGAGCTGAAGCGAGAACCGCCTTTGGCGACGACCGGGTCTTCATCGAGAAATTCATCGACCAGCCGCGGCACATCGAGATCCAGGTATTGGCCGACGCGCGCGGCAACACAGTCTACCTCTGGGAGCGCGAATGCTCGATGCAGCGCCGGCATCAGAAAGTCATCGAGGAAGCGCCATCCCCGTTCCTCGACGAGGCGACTCGCAAAGCCATGGGTGAGCAGGCGGTGGCCCTGGCCAGGGCCGTGCGATACCGGTCGGCCGGCACCGTCGAGTTCGTGGTCGGCGCAGACAAGCGCTTTTACTTCCTGGAAATGAATACACGTCTGCAAGTCGAGCACCCCGTCACCGAGCTGATCACCGGGCTCGACCTGGTCGAGCTGATGATCCGCGTGGCCGCAGGCGAGGAGCTTCCCTTCACCCAGAGCCAGGTTCGCCGCGAGGGATGTGCTGTCGAGTGCAGGATCAATGCCGAAGACCCGTTCCGCCAGTTTCTCCCGTCCTCCGGCCGGCTCGTCCGGTTCCTGCCGCCCGCGGAAGAGCCCGGCAGCGTACGCGTCGATGCCGGCGTTTACGAGGGCGACGAGATTTCCATGTATTATGACTCGTTGATCGCCAAGCTCATCACTCACGGGGCGACTCGCGATCAGGCCATTTCCCGGATGCACGATGCGCTCAATGCCTTCGTGATCCGCGGCATCTCGTCCAACATTGCCTTCCAGTCAGCGCTCACCCGGCACCCTGACTTCCTTGCCGGCCGCTTCCACACCGGATTCATCGCCGATGAGTTTCCCCACGGTTTTCAGCCCTCAGCCCTGATCCACGAAGACCCGCTCTTACTCGCGGCCGTTGCCGCCTACGCCCGCCGCCGATACATTCAGCGCGCCGTCCGTACCACGGGACAGCTCAGGGGCCACGAGCGCAAGGTCGGCACCGAGTGGGTCGTCTTGATGCAGGGCCAGCGCTTCGATCTTGATCTTAAGCTGGTTTCCGGCGGCTGCGACATCACCCATGAGGGTGAAACCTACGCCCTGCGGACTGGCTGGAAGCTCGGCGATCTGCTCTTGTCCGGGACGTGGAACGGTGAGCCGATCCGCATTCAGGTTGAGCGGATGGGCCTGAGGTACCGGGTCTTCCACTGGGGCACGCAAGCTGACGCCATCGTGATGACGGCCCGCGCCGCCGAACTGCTCGCGCTCATGCCGGACAAGCCGCCGCCTGATCTCTCCAGGTTCCTGCTCTCGCCCATGCCCGGCCTCTTGACCCAGATGGCCGTCAAGGCAGGCCAGCAGGTGCGGGCGGGAGAGCCTCTCGTCGTCATCGAGGCCATGAAGATGCAAAACATCCTCAAGGCGGAACGCGACTGCGTCGTTGACGAGGTCATGGTCAAACCGGGCGACAGCCTGTCGGTTGACCAGCCGATTATCAGGTTTCTGTAGTATGGTCAGGGTGGAGTGCGTTCTCTATGGCCAGCGGAATTTGGGGGTAGTCGTGAAACGACACGACCCGAGCACCGTGCCCGGGTCGTGAAGGGAGTTTGGTCGGATCGGTGGTGGTGATCGATCGCCCCCCCGACATTCAGGAAGGCGTCATTGGAACCTGGTTCAATCGCTAAGGATCTTGGAAATATCGGTCACGATGGTGTTGACGTCGTTCTCGGTCAAGTGGCCCTTGTAGCCGTGATTGACCTTGACCTTCGTCCCTTTCCACATCAGTACCGTGTAGTCCGCATTCTTGGCGATTTCGTAGTCGGGGGGTCCAGCGGGGTCTTGGAGCATTGTGAGTGGAACGTGCTTGATGCCTGACTCACTGGCCAGCTTCTTGAGCTCTTCGGCCGTCTTCTCGCCCTTATTGGTGAGGACGACGACAAAGCTCTTGAGCTTGCCATTTTCGCCGATCTTCTCGTCGATCTTCTTGACCAGACTGGCCAAGGGTTCGGAGGTACTGCGGGCGAAAACGCAGACCACCGGAGCGGCGCCGTACCTTCAGCGATAGCAAAGGGTTTTACCCTTATTAGGACCCGTGATGTCATCAACGTCGAACGGGGTGGCGGCCTCGCCGACCTTGAGCCCCGATTCGATGGCATCTCCCGCGAGGCAAGTCCCCACCATGACGATGGAGACCACCACGCCGGAGAGTCCTGCCGCAAACTTCATGCGCATGGGCTTCTCCTCAAAAGAGATCCGCCCAAAACTCCACCGTCTAGCTTTCGATACTGTTGCAGGTTCTGTCAAGTGGGAGCAGCAAGTGAGACGCCCACGCATTGCCCGCCGCAGCCACTTGCCGATCGCTGGGCGGCGGAATTTGCTTGCTCGATCGACCCGATCGGCCGAGGATGCAAAGAACGGGATACCAGTGCTCTTCACCTGAAGTCGGTCTGCCGCAACTTGAGGGGTTCGTCCAATGGGACTCGATCTGCTCATCGTCTACGGGTCGGTTCGGCGTGACCGGCAGGGGATCAAGGCGGCTCGCTTCATGCTCCAGACCTGCCTTGCACGCGGTCACCAGGCCACGCTGGTCGATCCCGCCGAAGACCGGCTGCCGCTGCTGGACCGGATGTACAAGGAGTACCAGCCAGGTCAGGCCCCGGAGGTTCTCGAACGGCTGGCCGCCAAGATCAAGGCGGCCGACGCCTTCATCATCGTCTCGGGTGAGTACAATCACAGCATTCCCCCGGCGCTCTCGAACCTTCTGGACCACTTTCTGGAGGAGTATTTCTGGCGTCCGTCGGCGATCGTTTGCTACTCGGCCGGAGCCTTCGGGGGCGTGCGCGCGGCGATGCAATTGCGCGCCATGCTCTGCGAGCTGGGCACGCCCAGCATCCCGTCGCTCTTGCCTGTGCCGCAGGTGCAAGATGCCTTCGACGACGACGGCCGACCGCGTGATGAAGCCTGGAACAGGCGGGCGGACCGCTTCCTGCGCGAGCTCGAATGGTACGCCGGGGCACTCAAGGAGGCTCGAAAGTCGGGCGTGCCGTATTAGCGCGGTTGTCAGGCGCAGTGCTTATGCCTCCGCCACCCCCCCTGACCCCCCCTTCCAATACTGTTCGGCACGAGTTTTTCCTGGGGGCATTTTCGCGGGATCGGGTGATTCCAAGCCGAAGAGAAATGTCCGCAGCGGAGTCTGGTCAGCTGATGCAACGCCGATTTGGGGAAGATCAGGATTTGTTGGTGCAGCAGCGAACGCCGCGGCCGCGAGATTCAAACCGCGGGCGGGGAGTTTAGTCGGGGGTTTTTTGTGCTGCGCGCTGCGCGGCCAGGTGAGCGTCGAACTCCTCGTCACTGACCCAGCCCAAGAGGTAGAACTGGATGACCTCGAACGTTCGTTTCGTCGGCTTCAGGCCCGTCCGAAGCGCGATCAGCAGGCTGACGATCAGCGCGGCATACATCTGCAGTGTCACGCCGTTCCTGTTGTGCGCGATCAGGTGACGCGCCCCGAGAATGCATTTGAGCCAGCGGAAAAACAGCTCCACCGTCCAACGGTAGCGGTAGGCCAAGGCCACCAGATCGGCGTCGAGGTCGAGCCGGTCGGTGATCAGCCACAACTCCGTAGCCTTGCCTTCGCGGTTGACGATCCGCACAATCACCAGTCGCATCGGCCGCTTCAAATGATCCTTGTGATGCGATGTCCCCAACCGGGACAGGACCAGGTCACGAACGACCCCGGCAGCCCGTGCGGCGTCGTCCAACGGGCGCCGTGGTCGACGACGTAGGCGATGTTGTCCTTAACCCGGCCGATCAGCGACGAGCCGGCCGCAAGGATCCGCGCGAACAGTTCGTAATCGACATATCCTCTGTTGACGACGTAAAGCCGGGCCGCCTGCAACGCCGCCTCAAGCGCGGCCGTCTCGGAGCAAGCCGCCGGGGTCACGGTCGCGTCGAGTGGGACGGCCTTCAGGACGTCGAAGTGCAGGTGCAGCTTGACACCTCGATGGTCCTCGTCGGTCCACAACGCCCAGGCCATCCGCGACATCGCCGTGAACACCGAGCCATCGACCGCCGTGAGTCCCTTCAGCGCCTCCGCCTCGCTCCCGGTGTGCAAGGGAGCGGCCTGGACCGCCAATTCTTGCACGATCGGCGGAAAGGTTATGGCCAGCGACCCTGTTTTCCCCCCTTGCGAAGGTTATGGCCAGCGACCCTGTCTTCCCCCCCGAAGGGGGGGTTGGGGGGGTTTCTTCGGCAGAGGCCTTCGCGAACGCAAACCGAGCGAAACTCGCGCTGCAAATCCCCTGGCTCGGTTCGTTCAGACTTGAGTCAGCGTCACTGGCTTGCCTTCCCGGGCCGACTGCTTCTCGGCGAGCACCAGGCGGATCGTGTCGCGCGATTGCTCGGGAGTGACCACGGGCTCGACCTTCCCTCCGGCCACGGCCCGCGTGAAGTGGTCGATCTCGCGCGAGTAGCCGTCACCGGCGGGGACCTCGGGCGTGAACGCCGGCCCTTCGGCCGGACAGACGCGGAACGAAGGAGTGCGCGTGCAGTCGTACACGATCGTCGCCCGCTCGAGAACGATGACGAAGCTCATCTCGAAGCCGAACGTAGGGGCCATCCGCCAGGTGCTCTCGGCCACGATGGCGGGACCATCGGGATAGTGATACTGGGTTGAGATGTAGGTTTGCGGTTTGTCGGCCGTGCTGCTCACCGCGACGGGAAGGCCGAAGACCTGATGGACATAATCCGAATCATGAATATGCAAATCAAGTGGCTGGCCGCCGCTGCGCTTTTCATCGGCGAACCAGTTGTCGGGGCTCCAGGTGGGAATGGACGAGAACCGGCGGAACGACGCCGCCACGGTCTGGCCATACTGTCCGCTCTGGATCAGCTCACGCGTCACCACGTACTCAGGCCAGAACCGGATGCAGTGGCCGATCTGAAGGACCTTACCGGCCTTCTGCGCCGCGGCGATCATCCGATCGCACTCGACCTCGTGCAAGGCCATCGGCTTCTCGCAGAGCACGTGCACGCCAGCCTCGAGTGCCTGAACCGTCGTTTCCGGATGCAAGAAAGTGGGCAACGTGATCGACAAGGCATCGACGGAACGCGAAGCCAGCAGCTCGCCCAGGTCGGTGAAAACATCGACGGATTTCAGGTCAATGTGGTCGGCTGCACCTTCGACGTTACCCTTGGGCGCCTCGCCCGCGGCGGCCAGTACCTTGGGGTTGGCCTCGCAGATCGCCGCGATGGTCGCGCCCGGCTGCGCCTTCCAGCACCGGTAATGCATTCGCCCCATGAACCCCAGCCCGACAATCCCCACGCGAATCATGACAACCCTCTTTCGGATGGAGCGCTACCTTGTCCAGCACACCGAGCCTCAAACAGAGACACACTCGCGTCTAAGATACCAACCCCGCATGACCGTTCCAAGCGGCTGCGGCGTCCGACGAGTCGCGCGGACCCGGGTGTCACGTGCGCAGGTGCGCCTTCAGGAACGTGCCTGTGTGCGATGCCTTGCACGCGGCGACTTCCTCCGGCGTGCCCGTCACCACCAGTTCACCGCCTCTGTGTCCGCCTTCAGGTCCCAGGTCGATCACGTGGTCGGCCGTCTTGATCACGTCCAGGTGGTGCTCGATCAGGAGTACCGTGTGACCGGCGTCTACCAGCCGATTCAGAGACTCCAAGCAGCCGCTGCACGTCGGCAAGGTGCAAACCCGTTGTCGGCTCGTCGAGGATGTACAAGGTGTGCTTCGAGCGCTGCAGCTTGCTCAACTCCGTGGCCACCTTGATCCGTTGCGCCTCACCGCCGGAAAGCGTGCTGGCCGACTGGCCCAGGGTGAGATAACCAAGCCCGAGATCATTCAGCACCTCGATCTTCTTCCCCACCGCCTGCTCGCTCTTGAAAAACTCGACTCCTTCCTCGATTGACATGTTGAGGACATCATCAATGGTCTTGCCCCGCAGTGTGATCTCCAGCGTCTCGCCGTTGAACCGTGCCCCCTTGCAAGCGCCACAGGTTACCTCCACGTCGGGCATGAAGTAGAGCTGCGTGGTGATCGCTCCCTCTCCCTGGCACTCCTCGCAACGGCCGCCCTTGACGTTGAAGCTGAACCGACCCGCCTTGTACCCTCGTTCCATCGATAGCGGCGCCCGGGTGAACATGTCGCGGATCGTGTCATAGAAGCCCACGTAGGTTGCGGGGTTCGACCGACTGTTCCGCCCGATCGGCGATTGATCGATGTTAACCACTTTGTGCACGTGTTCCATGCCATCCACGCCATCGTGCTCTCCGGGTAGAGTTCGAGTATCCACAAGTCGCTTCCAGAGCGCCTTGTACAGCACCTCGTTGACCAGCGTGCTCTTGCCCGAGCCGGAGGCGCCGGTGATCGCGATGAGCTTGCCGAGGGGGAAGACTACGTCTACGGCTTTGAGGTTGTTCTCGCGGGCCCCGCGCACGGTGATGCTCTTGCCGTTGCCTGTTCGCCGTTTTTTGGGAGTGGCGATGGATCGCTTCCCCGAGAGGAACTGCCCGGTCGGCGATGCCGCGCACCCCAGCAGGTTTTCGATCGTTCCTTGCACGACCACGCTGCCTCCGTGCACGCCAGGTCCGGGCCCCATCTCCACCACGTGGTCGGCGGCGCGGATGGTGTCCTCATCGTGTTCGACGACAATGACCGTGTTGCCGATGTTGCGCAGGCTCTCGAGCGTGGCGATCATCTTCACGTTGTCTTTCGGGTGCAGGCCGATGCTCGGCTCGTCGAGAACATAGAGCATTCCCATCAGCCCCGAGCCGATCTGTGTGGAAAGGCGGATTCGCTGCGACTCGCCGCCGGAAAGCGTGCCGGAGCGACGGTTGAGGTTCAGGTAATCGAGTCCGATGCCCAGGAGGAGTTCAAGCCGACCGCGGATCTCTTTCAGCACTTGCCTGCCTGCCTCGGCCCCGCGGCCGATCGGCTTGACAGTGCCGAGGAACTCGTGGAGCTCGTCGAAGTTAAGCTGGCCGACGTCGTGGATGGTTTTGCCGGCGACGGTGAAGCACAGCCTGGTGGCCTTGACTCGCGCACCGTTGCAGTCGGGACAGGTGTGCTCGACCATCACACTCTCGAGCCAGGCTTCCATCCCCGAGTTTGCTTCGCCACTCTGCCGGTAGCGGCGGTAGCGCCGCTCGATCCGACGGGCGATTCCGCCGAAGCCGACTTCCTTGCCCTCCCAATCCTCGCGGCTTCCTTTGGCTTCCGGCGGCGAAGCCAACACGATCTTCCCTTCGATACCGTTCAGGATCGACTGTTGCACTGGCTCAGGCAGCTTCTCCCACGGTGTATCGAGGGAAAAATGCAGCGACTTCGCCAGGCTGTACATCACGCGTCCGTCCCAGGTGTCCGGGTTGTACTTGAACGCCTCGCGCACGAAGCAACCGCCGCGGATGCTGCGCCTGGGATCGGGCACCAGAAGCTCCGGGTGTGTCAACTTATGGACTCCCAGGCCACCACAAGTCACACAGGCGCTCTCAGGGTTGTTAAACATGAAGTACTCAGGCTGGACGTCTCCGTAAATAAAGTGGTGCGATGCGCTGCAATTCCCCAGGTAGAACCGCTCGCAATCCGCCTTCTTCACACCCTTGATGATCTGAACCTGGAGCAACCCGTCGCCCACCAGCAGAGTCGCGGCAATCGCGGCCTTGATCGCCTTTTCGTGCTTGTGGGCGACCACCAAGCGGTCCACGACCGGCGTCCATGTGACGGACCTTCGCTTCGTCGAGCTCGACATTTTCCGAGATGTCCACCGGTTTGCCGTCGATGATCAGTTGCCGACAACCCTTCTTCCGGGCGTCGGTCAGGACGAAATCGAGCTCCTCGCCATACACCTTGAACAGCGGGGCGCGCAGCTCGATCTCCAGCGCCCACCGGGAGCGAAAGGATGGCCTCCAGGATCTGGCTCGCCGTTCGGCTGGGTGTCGGCTCGCCGGTGCGCGGGCAGCGCGGCTCGCCGATGGTCGCGAAGAGCAGGTTCAAATAGCTAGAGAGATCGGTCATCGTGCCCACAGTCGAGCGCGGGTTGCTGCCGATCGTTTTCTGTTCGATGGAGATGACTGGAGACAGGCCGAAGACGAAATCCACGTCTGGCTTGGCGACCTGGGCGATGAACCGCTTCGCGTAGCTCGACAGAGATTCCATGTACCGGCGCTGCCCCTCGGCGTAAAGCGTGTCGAACGCCAGGCTCGACTTGCCCGAGCCGGAGAGCCCTGTGACAACGATCAGCTTGTCGCGCGGGATCTCGACCGAGATGTTCTTGAGGTTGTGCACACGCGCTCCCTGCACGGCGATGGTTGTGCGCGCTGCGGCCCTGGATGAATTCCGCCTGGCGGTTGACCTAGAAGCCATTCCCTTTTTCCTCGAGGTAGAAGAAGGCCAGCTCTTGCACTTCGATGTTGCTCTTCCTGGTGAGCTGAACCGAGGTCGAGGCCTTGCCGATGAGTCCCTGGTCAGCCAGATACTCGCACGCCGAGGTGACGCCGCTGACCTCGAAGTTCCGCTTGAAATGGTCTTCGATCTCGGTGCACGACCGCACTTCGCCGACCTCGCGGAGGTGATCGATCACGGGCGCAAACAGTGTCGCCGCGCGCTGGGCCAGATAATGGTTGACCGCCTCGAGGGCCGCCTCGACGTTCTTCCGCGTCTTCTTGCCATTGAGAAGCTCGGTGTAAACCGTCTTGAAGAATGCCGGGTTCAGCTTCAGCGCCTGGGGAATCACCTCCCGGTCGGCGAGCAATCTCCGGCTGATGACCTCGATTTGCGCGAGCGTGTTCGCGGAGTAAAGGATCCACAGCGCCGTGTAGTCCAGATCGCCGCGGGTAAGGATCCACTTGTGGGCTTTGTAGATTGGTGCCAGCGCGTAGGTGGCCGCGCGCAGGAGCTGAATCTGCGTATCGCGCTCACCGATCTCGCTCAGCCTGTGCAAAGATCGGTGATTGTCTCATCATGGGTGTAGAGCAAACGCCCTTTCGCCAGGAGCGAATGCATGAACGAGTTGCGGATTGAGCCTTCCACCGTCTTGCGGAACTGTGCCCGCGGCATGAGAACGGCATGCACGTTCACCCCGCTCGCGTAGAGGGCGACATGCTCCTTCCTCCACTTTCTTGTCGTCTATGGTCACAAGTACCAGATCGATGTCTGACTTGGCCCATACCCGGTCGTGTGAGAGGCTCCCACAGAGGATCGCCGCCAGAACCGAGCGGTCCTGCTTCACCTGGTCGACGAGCGCCTCGAGCGCCCGCCTGAACCTCTCCTCGATCGGTCCCAAGTTCATGCTGCACCACCGCAGTCGCCATAGGAATTTCCGCCATCCGCCACCCAGCGCAGAAAGCGACGACGTTGTATTCTATCTGCTATCTCGGCGTTTTCAGCACCAAAGCCGCTCACTAGGGACAGGGAGAGGAAACCGACCCCGGCCGGAACATTGGCCGTTACGAGAATCACCACTCACCATCCGAGGACCCAGGTGCAATGGCTTCGTTTTTCAGCGCCGGGACATCGCATTGTTGATCTAAGCATTAGCTAATTCTCACTTTACACTCGCGACCGTTTGGGTTCGTTTTTCGCTTTCTTGAACCTCACTCAGCTCGTGGCTTCTTGCGAGGATGGCACGGCCACTCACACGGGCCGCACGACCGGGGTTATCCGAACGATCGTCGCCATCATCGCCAGAAGAGAAGAAGGCACCACACCGACGGCCCTTGGAATCCCGATCGAGAATGGCGAGCGGAAGGCCACGAGGCTTCCCGGTGTCCCCCCAGAGGGCATTGCTGCAAGGCCACGAAGATCGAGTACCACGAGCTGCTCCTCGATCTCCAGCATGCGGTACTCGAGATCCGAGAACTTGGAGACGGCCATCTTGGTCGGCCAGGATGGCCCGGTACGCCCTGAGCCGAACCGACTCCGACTCGGCGCCTGCGCCGAGCTTGGCGATCCCATCGGTCGCCTTCAGGCTCAGGCGGGCCAGCCGGCCGATGGTCAGGTCCAGGACGAAGCGCCGCCACTCCTGCACCTCGCCGCGTACCTGCGGATCCCTGGAGCACCGGTACGCCGTGCGCAGCGGCACATCATTTTGGCTCGCCCACGCGGCGATCGCCTTGCCCCCCGCGATCGCCAGGGCGAGATCGATTTTCTTATGGCGGCGGACTTCGTTTTTCATGGTGCACTCCACTTGATCTCCGACTCGGAAGGAGTATTACCCCGGCACGTAACATACGCACAGAAGAGCGCGGTGCCCCAAGGCCGTGTCCTGCATCGAAGGGGCGGTTGTACGTGCGAACGGGGAGTTCAACCACAGAGAGCTCAGAGAGCACGGAGAAGGAGAAATCAGAGAGAATTCAAGGCAATAGATTCAATGTTTCTTGATGCGTTCTCTGGATTTTCTCCGTGGTCTCTGTGCCCTCTGTGGTTAAGTCTTGGGGCGTGAATCAAGTGAGATTCTTGGCTGCCGAAGTAATAGGTATTCGGCTTCCATAAGCCGAGTTCGATATTGCAGTTTTCGGGCACCCCTGCAACGGGGCTCCCCGGCCGCCTGGGCGGGCAAGCCTCAAGTCCTATCTCATGTTGCTGCAACGATATGCTGAGCATGGATTGCCGGCTGGAAGGCACGCCGAGCGTCCCCAAAAGTTGCAGAAAATGGCGGTTTCCCAGCGAAATTCGAGCATCCGTACACCAGTGTAAACGGCCTCGGGAAGAGAGGCGCGGGGGCTTCAATCCCGGCGCCGAGATTGAGCCGCTGAAATCCTCGCCGGAAGTGTGACACTTTGCGCGAGTAAGGAAGGGGCGCCCGGCGGTCCCGGCATGCCGGGATTCGGGTTTCCCCTTCCTCCTCTAAAATTCCGTACGGCGGGTTTTCCCCAGTACGGCTTCAAATGGACCGTCAATAGCGACCTTCGGCGACATCCCAAGGCTTAAGTGCCGTCCACATGCGCCCCATGACACCGTCTTATACGCCACCGCAGTTCTTGCTCCCAGAAGTACGCGATCCCCGAAGGGATTTCCCCGTTGTAGAACCGTTAGGTTCAATGTGGCACGACTCCCAGCAGCGCCAACACGTCCATCCAGAGGCCCTTGGCTCGCCATCGGGTTTTGTTGTCCCGGCGGGTCATCGCTTACTACGGCCTCATCCGCCCCTCTGGACTCCTCTCCGCCGCTTATGGATTCGCGGCGGAGGCTGCTGCACCCAAGGTTATCGGCTTGGGGTGGGAATCCAGAGGTTCCCCAATTTACTCCGCTGGACTGTGCTCGCGTGCCGCCTCCCATACCCCGGTGGCCCCGAAGAGTGCACATGACTGTTGCTTCTTCTTCGGTATTAGCCTTCACCCCAATGTCACGGGTTCGACAACCACATTGATCATTTCGAGGCTGCAGAGTTCGTTCCGAGCTCAAATTCGTGCTCCTACTACGGCCCGCGAGCTGGCTAGCCCTCCTTACGAGGACGTTTACATTCGAGCTTGCGCTGGCCGGGTCGCCCCGAGCCAACGTCGAATATGACTACGTGGGTAAACAGTCAACTCCCACGACCGGACTTTCACCGGCAAGTCCAACGGCATTATGGGCTGCAGGACATCGTCTGATCCTTCCTCTGTTCCAGGTGGCCATTCTGTCAACTCAGCACGCAGGTCGATCCCGGCGGGCGGGGACTGGACCGGCTCACCTTATCGCGCGGGCGCGCACATTCCCGTTACCTCAATTTTACAACATGCCGATCGTCTTGATCCCGAGCGCCGCGGTCGTCGCATTGTCAGAGTCGAAGACCCAGATGGATTTTGACAGTGGCGACGGTTGGGTGATTTCCGAGGATTACGCAATGCGTGTCCTGTCGCCGCCCGTGGACAATGCCCGACTCCGACTCGCCGCCAAGTTTCACTCGGACGCGGCCGCTGAGCTACCAACGAACCACGAGGAGTCCTCTTCGATTCTTTTCGCGAAATCCTTTCCTTCCAGATGTCGTGGGGACCTTGGGGTCAACCACGGCGCACGCAATGCAGGTCCTTTTTGGTGTCTTTGGGATAGTGTTTAAGATGGAGCGCAGTCGGAAAGCAGGCTAGGAAATTTGACTTCGGCTCCAAGACCCGGCATATTGGTCATTAGCCTAGGATATAGCGAGGTTGCCGAGCCTTGTCCGTGAATCTCCGAGCTTCACGGCGTCTTGGACTGGCAAAGGACACGGTTCGCGCACAGCAAACGATTACCCGCATGAGAGTAGAGCTTGCTTTCCTGGCACAGATGGCCGAGGTGATGCCGGATGGCCGCTTGTTCGCTTTCGGAGCCGGCGTCGAATTTGTTGGATTGGCCGGGTTCCCTGCGTTAGTGCCCTTGCTTTGCATCGTGGCTAAGATTCATTGCCCGCTCGATCAGTGTGGTCGTGAGTATCGTGTCAGGCTCAGGGTGACCCCCCCCGACGGGTTGGTGCGGGACTTGGATGTGGCAATGGCTTTGACCCCGCCTGCACCCCCGCTCTTTCCCGAGCGAGGTGCCAGCACATTTGTTGTATTCAATATTAATGGATTTCAGATAAACTGCCCAGGAGTACATGTCGTTGATTTTATGGTTCATGATGATCGGATTGGCGGCTTGAGTTTCGTGGTCATCCAATCGAATCCTCCTGGCTAGTGTGGTTAGTGAAGATGTTTACGATGATGAATCAGCTCGACTTTCGGCTCCGCGTAAACACACCGACCTGCCAGACCGGCATACAGAAATGCGTCTGGACCATTCCAACGTCGTCCTACACACGAACTGGTGAAAGGACCTTGTACGGGAGCACTTGGGAGGGGGTCGTCGGGCTCACTCCACAAGTCTCTTCGCCTTGGACAAGCGCCCGCCATTGTCCGGAGTCTTTAGCATGCCTGCGACAATACTGAGCCAAGATGGCAATCTACGTGAAAAGATGCTCAAAGCGCAATTACTTGGATACTTCAACCTTTGGATGGAAGAGACCGGCCCGGTTTCAGACGCAAGCCAGATCGTCTCACATCCGGCTTACAAGCGAATAGTTGGTATGGGGAGAGAAGGTATTCCGATTATACTCCGTCAATTGGAACGAGAGCCGAGCTTGCTGGCTTGGGCGTTATTCGACATAACAGGAATTGTCCCAGTGACCAGCTCCGATTACGGGAACCTCGAGCGGATTACACAGGGTTGGCTAAAATGGGGTAGGAAAAACAAATACATTTAGCTTGCCATCATGCTGTTTTCCATCAACCCTCAGTCAACCTACTATCATCAATTGGGGTTCAATCAAGGCCTTAGGGAAGGGCTTAATCCAGAATCCAGGCTGCTGAAATCCTTTCCGAAGCTGGCATCAACATCGTACACAATTATTGGTAGTGCAACGCCACGGTATAATTGCATCGCGTGGGCTGTCGGGAAGACAGACGCATGGTGGTGGCCCGGTCCATTGGGGCCTGCATACTGGCCGCCAGACATTCCTCAAGATACAAGCATTCAAACGTTTGTCATGCTCTTTAAGTCCCTGGGCTATACCTTATGCTCAAGTGCTGATTTCGAGTGGCGTTTTGAAAAAATAGCAATCTTTGCAAACCACCAAGATGTAACGCACGCCGCCAAGCAACTGGGCAACGGGAGGTGGTCTAGCAAGTTAGGGATTTCAGAGTGCGTTGAGCATGATCTCCACGCCATTGCTGGCCATGTGGCAGGTGAGTACGGCGATGTCGCCCAGATCATGAGAAGGAGACGTAGCATTCGCAAGATCGTACTGGAGTCCATCCACTATGCCATTGCGCAGAGGCTAAACCGGGCCGAGACTTAATCTTTGCGTCTGACAAGAAGAACGGAGGGCCGGAAAGGGGACGCAACTCAGTTCTTCGGTTTTCAGATCGCGGAAACCTGATTATATGCGACTGCAGAACTCAGGGCAGCTTCGCGGGGTCGGGCCCGGTTGACGGTTTTCGGCGGCTTCGCGGGGTCGTCTGCGGAGAATTCAGCTTGCAACGTCGATCATGGGGAAGGACTCGGGTATACCGTCAGCCTTGCCGGCTCATCAGCCTCGCCGTGTTAGAGCCGGTTGCTGGTTTGTCGTCGGCACGGACGAACGTGAGCTGGACGCTGCGAAGCCACCGAGAGTCAACTGTCCCGCACTTCACGACGCTCACGTCCCCTGGGCAGAAACGCGCCGGGGCCGACGTTGAAGAACCGGGCGAGTGTGATCACTTGGTCCTTGGTGAGCGAACGAGTCCCGTGCAGGACAGCGGAGATCGTGGATTGCGAAATGCCGACCTTTCTCGCAAGCGCCATCTGGCTGAGCCCGTTTGATTCCATCAGCAGGCGCAAGACGTCGGCCTCGGAGGCGTCTGGGATCGGCTCGTGGTCGGCCTCATACTTCTCGATGAGATCGGTCAGGACGTCCAGATACTCCTGCTCCCCCTGGTCCAGCTCTCTTTCGAGCAATCGGCGCAGCATCGTTTCGGCCGAAGCCAGGTGGGCGCTGTCCCGGATGTGAATCAGCGGGAATTGCCTCACCAACTCAAAATAGGCATCCGGCAGAGATCGCCTGGCGGTTTTGACGGCCAAGGCTCATCTCCCTTTCTTGTGCTCGGACCGGGTTGTGGCGCTCATTGGGTTCGCCTTCTTCGCGGTAGCTTGGCGCTTCGGCGGAGGACTGTGGCACCCACAGTCGTCGGGGGGACGATAAGGGGTCGCCACGTCCCTCTTTCGGCCTCGTCCCCCTTCCGGCCTTTAAGGGCTCATGATATTGCCAACTTTCGATCGGAAGAACGATCTTTTTCGCTGGACTTGCAGTCTGAGGCATGGGTCTAATGAGGGCCAGGGTCTGCAAACTGGCCGATGTGCGTGGAGCGATCGCTCCAGGAGATCACCTCGGCCGGGCATTTTTCTCATCCCTCTCCGCTCCCAGACGAAGGAGAAACCTCATGAGACCGTGCTCCAGCCGCCGGCAGTTCTTGCGGGTTGCCGGTGCGTCGCTCTTGACGCCCCTGGTGAATTTGCCCCTGCGGGCCGCGGCGGCATCGCCGAAACCCTCGTCGCCGGTGAGCATCGCGCGCTGCAAGGCGTATGATCGCGAGGTGCTCTTTACCCAGCTTCAAACCATGATGGATCAGCTTGGCGGGCTGGCGAAGCTGGTCTCGGGCAAGACGGTCTGCGTCAAGGTCAACCTCACGGGCAACCCGAGCCAGCCAGCCTGCGGTCTGCCGGCCGGCCGGACTTACCATGTTCATCCCGATGTGGTGCTGGCCACGGCCACCCTGCTCGACCGGGCCGGCGCCAGGCGTATCCGGTTCGTCGAGTGCACCTACCAGCTCGGCCCGTTCGAGCCCTATCTCAAGAACGCGGGATGGGACATGAACGCCCTCGCGGCCCTCAAGGCCGACGTCGAATACGAAGACACGCGCAACCTGGGCACGGGCAAGAAGTACACCGAAGTCAAGGTTCCCTGGGGCGGCAGCCTGTTCCCGGCGTATCACCTGAACCACTCGTACGTCGATTGCGATGTCTACATGTCGCTGGCCAAGCTCAAGAACCACGCGACCGCCGGGGTGACGCTGGGCATCAAGAACAACTTCGGCATCACGCCCACGGCGCTCTATTCGCATCACAATCAGAACGAGAAGAGCACGTCGGCTCGCATCAACATCTTCCACACCGGAGAAGAGCGGCCCGCCGATGGCCTGCCGCAGGAAGTTGATCCGGCTTCGCCGCGGCGGCCGACGTATCGCGTGCCGCGGCACACGGTTGACTCGGTGGGTATTCGCCCGATCGACCTGACCATTATTGACGGCATCGAGACGGTTTCCGGCGGCGAGGGGCCGTGGCTGAAGGAGCTGGCCATCCAGAGGCCGGGCCTCTTGCTGGCGGGCCGCAACGTCGTCTGCACCGACTCCGTCGCCACGGCTGTCATGGGATACGACCCGATGGCGCGCGGGCGACCGGGCCCTATCCGGGCGACAACCACCTGGCCATGGCCGCCTCGTTCGGCCTGGGAACGAACAACCCCAAGGAAATCGAGGTCGTCGGCCTGTCGATCAAGGAAGCCCTTCACCCCTTCGGCTGGGAGCCGAAAGAGCGCAATGGGTGATCCGCGAGCGATGGCTTGCCGAGGTTCGGGCTCGGCCCTCCCGGTTCAGGAGGTTCCCTCCGGCTGGCCGAGCCCTGGTTCTTCGCGGAGGTCCTTGCGGAAGCCGAGCAGCAAGAGCACCTCCGCGGTGAGAAACAGTGGAGCGTTGAAGATCTGCAGGAAGTTGTCGGCCAGCGCGGGACGCTTGCCCTCGATCGCATGGCCGAGAAGCTGAATGATCCAGCCGAGCACGAACGCCGCGGCGAATATCAAGAACGATTGGCCAAACGGCAAGATCGCGGCGCGATCGGCCAGCCCGAGGAGCAGCAAATTGACCGGCGCCTGCAAGAGCGCAACGGGCCAGTCCAACTTCAGGTAATAGAGAAAAACCACGAGGAAGAAGATCGTCGCCGCCGTGATCGGCCAATCCGGCGCGGCGACGAATCGGAACCAGCTCAGGACGAGGAAGATCGAAAACGTGACCAGCGGCACGCCCACAAAGTGGGTTAGCTTGTTGGTCGGGTTCCGATGATAGTCTCCATAGCTTCGCAATTGGTCCCTGAGCGAGGTCATGATCGGCGTCCCCGTGGTCCATCGGGTTCTCTTGAGACAAAGGCGCGGAACGAACGCAGGAGGTGATAATCTATCTTGAACCGGCCAGGCCGGCAAACGGCGAGGCTCAGCCCGAGTTCTTCGCTTGCGCCTTCGCCACTGCTTGTGCCTGGCCGATGTACTCGGACAGATCTCTTGGATCGTATTGTGACCCATGCTGAGACACGATCGTGTCTCCTTGTTCTTTCCACAACCGGCCCAGAGATTGGCTGATTCCCGGATCACCGCCGGTAAACTCGTTCACGAGCGCCATCCAGCGCTGGGCCAGAGCCACAACCTTCGGGTCGCTCGGGTCCGTGCCGCGCTCCTTCTCGGCGCGGACCGCGGCAATCAGTTCGGCCCACTCGGTGTGCGACTGGTTGATTCGCTCTTCACCAAGCTGCTCGCGGCGCTGCTTCAAGGTGTCCAACTGTTCGGGCGTATAATAATTCTCGATCATGACCATCCTCTCGATGGTTTGAAGGAATTCCTCGGCCGAGACGTCCTCCGCCGCGCGGAACTGAGCCGCGATGCCTTCGAGGCGCTCGCAGAGCTCACGCTCCAAGGCGATCTTTTCCTTGAGACGATCGATGTGCTGGCGCAGCAGATCACGCGGCGAGAAGCCTGGCTCTTCCAGGCAGCCGCGGATCTCCTCGAGCGAGAAGCCGAGCTGTCGCAGCGAGACGACCTGCTGCAGGCGAGCGATATCGGCTGACGTGTACAGCCGGTAACCCGCCTCGCTGTGCCGCGACGGTCTCACCAGACCGATCTCGTCGTAATGGTGCAAAGCCCGGATGGTGAGACCGGTTCGCCTGGCAAGCTCGCCCACTCTGAGCGCTTTCGAAACGCATGGTATTTCAAGCCGATCGTCCCAGGGAAATCGTGACCGCGAAGGCATCGTAGGGCCTCACGTTGCGTGAGGGTCAAGAGAGTTTCCTTTTCTCGGCTCGGTATTCCTTGGACCCAGCGCAATCGGCTTGGGCAGCAACCGCTGGCGGCCGAATTCATGGAGTGATCGCCTGCCAGTGCCGGGCGTCAAGATGTCGAATGAAATGCTTTGGGTTGTAGGTCGCCACGGTCAAGTGATCTCGATGAACCAGTGAAGGCGATGGCTTGTGCCGCGAGGATCGCGTCACAGCCGAGCTCTTGGTCTCCGGATGCTGAGTAGCCCTGCCTTCTTGCGTCTGCCCAAAGCTCCGCGGCCTTTCGCATGGCGGTGGTCGAAATCGGAATGTAGCACGCATGCTCAACGCGTAGCCTGTCGAGCCGATGCACCCCGCCTGATGCTCCACTCACAAGCAATCCTCGACGAACCTCGAAATCGGCGATTTCCGGGATGGCAATGATGGAGCCGTTGGCTTTGGCCTGGATCCACCAAAGGAGCAGACGTTCAACATCGGGTGTACCTCGTTTCCTGCAGGCATCTCCCAAGGGCCCGGAATCCAGGACAATGATTCGCGCCACGCTCACTCCTGATCCTTGACGCCGTTTACCGTCTCATGCGGGGCATCCTGTGGCTCGCCGTCGGAGATTCGCAGGAATTCCAACGTGGCGGGCAGGTTTTTCACGAAGCGCTCCCAGGATGACTTCGAATAAACCCCGCCGAATCTTTTGCCTGTCGGTCGGAATTCTTCTTCGATAACGTCCTTGTAATATTTGAAGATTTTGTAATGCTTGGGATCTGAGGTCGAGACGCAGAGGACTTGTTCTGGACATTCGGCACCCTCGGGCCAGGCATCGTAATTCGCGGGGACATCCAGCCAAACCCCATCTCGAACGTTCCACTCGGCTCCCGGCGGTCTCTCACCGAGAAAAAACACCGCGTTGAGTGGTTCGATGGTCACTGCGTATAGCATGTGATGATCTCCCTTGGCCTGACGTGCCTCAAATCAACAATACTACATCCGGCCGGGTGTTCCTTTCAATGCGGCTTCTGCTTCAGCTTCTGGATGATCTTTCTGACCTTGGGGGCGATGTAGATCTGGCTGTAATCTTCGTAGGGGTGATTGCGGAAGTAGTTTTGGTGGTGGGCGTCGGCGGGATAAAACTCGGTGAAGGGGACGAGCTCGGTCACGATCGGCGAGCGGCGGCCGCGGTTCGCCATCAGCTCGCGGAATTGCTTCTGGGCGATTTTCTTCTGCTCTTCGTCGTGGTAGAGGATGATCGAGCGGTACTGGGTGCCAAAGTCCGGACCCTGGCTGTTCGGGGTCGTCGGGATCGTGAGCCGACCAGAAAAAGGTGAGCAGCTTATCGAAGCTGAGAACTGTCGGGTCGAACTCGATCTGGATCACCTCGGCATGGCCGGTAAGCCCCGTGCAGACCATCTCGTAAGTCGGGTTGGCGACGTTCCCGCCGGCGTAACCCGAGACGACCGACTTCACGCCCGGAATCCGCTCGAAGACGGCTTCCATGCACCAGAAGCATCCGCCACCGAAAGTGGCTTTTTCGATTCTCGGCTTGCGTTTGGCCTTCGCTTCCGCCGCCGTCCTTCCCCTTTTTCCCGTCGGCAGCGGGTGTGCCGTCAGTTCGAGCCTTGGTTGCCTCGCTGTTGTTCTTCTCCTGACTCGTTAGCTGCGAAGTCCCTGTCATCGCCAGACCAAGGACGACCGCGATCCCAACAGATGCCACCAGGAATCGATGAAACATCACAATTCTCCGCATCGTGAATTCCAGCATAGAAATCCCCGGGGCCAGGTCGGTCCTGGGGGCCCCGAGTCTGAACGCCATTCCAGCGGGCTACCATTTTCCTATACGCCTGACAGACCTTCGATGTCCATAATAATCGACGAGGCCTCCAGAAACGACATCACGCTTAGCCATGAAAAGACGGCCCGGCTCTTCAGGCCCGCTTACGTGACTATCTCTGTAGTGTCTCGTCGAGGGCCGTCCACCCGCTGTCAAGAATCCGAGAGACGGTTTGATCGACCACGAGGTCTTTCAGGTGGTATTCTGGCCATGTCGCCGATATTTCGGTAAGGCGTCTTCGGGTGGCATCGCGGGAATGCCCCATACATTCGGGAGACGACTATGCGTTCACAATGTGCCGCAGTACTCGAAAACAGTTCACTCACCGATTCAACCGTCTCGGTACCAGCGAAGGTTGACTCGCAGGTCGCCTTGGCTCTCGAGGAATATCACGACTTGCTTCAGATGGGGCTTCGACCCGATCGGTCCGAATTCCTGGCACGACATGTCGCCATTGCCAAGCCGCTACGTGAATGCCTCGGCGGTCTGGACTTTGTTCAGGGAGCGGCGTGGGAGTTTTCTCCCCGACGGAAGTTGAAGAGAGGAGCGCGCCAGAGTCTCATCCAACCATGCTTGGCGAATTTCGAATCATTCGCGAGATTGGTCGGGGAGGAATGGGAGTCGTGTACGAGGCCGAGCAACTGTCGCTTGGCCGGCGCGTGGCGCTCAAGGTTCTGCCGGCAACCGCCTCACAAGACCCGCGTCAGCGTCAGCGATTTCAGATCGAGGCACAGGCCGCTGCCTTGTTACATCACGATCATATTGTGCCGGTGTTCGGTATCGGCTTCGACGAGGGTGCGCACTATTACGCAATGCAGTTGATTGATGGGCAACCTCTGACCAGGATGATTCGGGACCTTGTTGCGCAGTCATCGCCGGAAAGCGACGCCCGGTCGGCGGCACAGACTCGCGAGCTCACTCCAACAGGGGACCTTGATCAGGCGCCCACGCCTCGATCCCGGGGCAATTCCTCGCTGGATCGCCAGCATTCTCGCGAAACGGCTCGGATCGGTCTCGAGGCGGCTCAAGCGCTCGAGCATGCCCATGAGATCGGTGTGATCCATCGCGACATCAAGCCTTCGAACCTTCTGATCGATGGCCGCGGAAAACTTTGGGTTGCCGACTTCGGTCTGGCGCGGATCCCACAAGAGGAGTACGACCTGACGCGCACCGGAGAGCTCGTGGGCACTCTTCGGTACATGAGCCCCGAGCAAGTGCGGGCCGAGCGAGATGGGGTGGATAAGGCCACCGACATCTACTCACTGGGCGTGACGCTGTACGAACTCCTGACTCTTCGTCCCGCATTCAGTGCCCCCAGCCGACAGGAAATGGTGCAACGAATCCTTCATGACGACCCGGTTCGTCCCCGGCGCATCAATCCTTCCATACCACGAGATCTCGAGACGATCATCTTCAAGTCCATCGAGAAAGAGCCCTCGGCTCGTTACGGTTCAGCCTATGAGCTTGCCGACGATCTGAAGCGGTTCCTCGAAGACCAGCCAATCCGCGCTCGCCGACCGAGCCTCGTGAACCGTGCGGTCAAGTGGTGTTGACGTCATCGACCCGCCGTTGTTGCCGGCATCGTGGCGTTATTTCTCACTCTGGCAACGACTATCGCGTTTCTCTGGGAATCCAAACGCCGCACGGAGGCAAGTAACGAAGCACTCAGAAAGGCTCTCGTTGGTCAACGAATGGGGGTTGAGTTTGCAGTGGGCGTGCTCGATCAAATCTCCCGCCCTCTGGTTCTGGAGGGCCCTGGCGATCGGAACCAGAAGCTGGAGGCTCAGCGTGTGCTCCCCTTGGCGCTCTCGTACTATGTCCGCATACCCGGTTTGGCTGCCGACTCTGGCCTAACTGACGAACTGGCGGCCAAGGCCTATCGACAGGCGGGGTTCTGCCGAATGGCTCTGGCAAGCCCCAAGGGCCGCGCAGGACTATCGCCTGGCGATCAGCAGTTATGAATCACTCGCGGCCCAAAAGCCAAAGTTTATCTGGCTCCGCACTGGCCTGATCGAGACGCTCCAGGAGTACTCTCGCATGCTGAAGGCGCCTGAGGACCAGGCGGAAGCCGAAGCCTCATTCCGCCGTGCTCTCGCGGTCGCTGAATCCCTGATCGGCAACCCGGAAGCCGACAACCACTGCTACACCATGGGGCTGGTCGGTCCGCTGAACGAACTTGCGTGGGAGCTCGTCAAACCCTCCTCCGTGCAGCCATCCGACGCCCAGCTTGCCGTTCGCTTGTCACGTCGAACCGTTGATTGGGAGCCCACCCAGTCTGGCTTCTGGAACACGCTAGGAGTTGCCTATTATCGTCTCGGTGACTGGTCGTCATCCGCCTCAGCACTGCAGAAGTCAATGGATCTGAGCGGCGGCGGAGACGCGGCAGACTGGTTCTTCATGGCTGCCGTCGATCAGCGCCTCGGAAAGCCGGAACAGGCCCGCCATCTGTTTGACAAGGCCATCTCCTGGATAAAACAGAATCCAGACCGGGTGAAGGGGCGCGAGTCCGAGCTTCATCA
The DNA here is from genome assembly GCA_963813575.1 of uncultured Planctomycetaceae bacterium. Classification (GTDB taxonomy): domain Bacteria; phylum Planctomycetota; class Planctomycetia; order Isosphaerales; family Isosphaeraceae; genus Aquisphaera. The sequence continues at coordinate 93,832 of CAWFAF010000008.1, read as the reverse complement.
GTTCCAGTCGGAAACCGCCCTGCTCCTTTCAAGGTAGACCCCTCCTCCCGGCCCATGGCGCGTCGCCCCCGTCGGACAAGCCGGGCCCATCGTGCCTGGCGATCGGGAACAACGAGTCCGAAGCCGACGTTGACAATCGCCCGGGAAAACGAAGCGTTTCGTTGTTGCGAGCCATTCCCCTCCAGGTTATCCTGACACCTGTCCGACCCGTCTTGATGAAAGGATTCCCATGACTCGTTGAGTACGAGAGAACGACAATGATCCCCGGCCCGGTATTCAACTTCGAGCTTCTCACGACTGCGCGGCGGGGCCGGTTCTATGCGGTCCGCGGGGCCTACGCGTTCCTCTTGCTGCTCACCTTCTGGATCATCCACGTTGACTGGTCGGCCGACAGGGGGGGCACGCTGACCGTCAAGCAGGTGGGCACGTTCGCCCTCGTCTGTTTCTACGGAGTGTCGCTCGGTCAGATGCTGCTGGTTCTGACCTTGACGCCCGCGCTGGTGGCTGGCGTGATCGCTGACGAGAAGCAGCGCAAGACGCTGCACTACTTGCTTGCCAGCCGCCTGTCCGGTCCGGAAATCGTGATTGGCAAGCTGCTGGCGCGAATGCTGCACGTGGGAGTCTTGCTCGCGGTGAGCGTTCCAGTCCTGAGCATGCTGGTCCTGCTGGGAGGAATCGACCCGATGGTGATCCTCCTGGCCAGCGGGGCGGCGGCCAGTTCAGCCTGGTTCCTGGCGGCCCTCTCGATCTGGGTTTCCACGATCGCTCGGCGAGTGCGCGAGGCCCTGTTCATCGCGTATGGACTCGAGTTTCTCTGGCTGTTCTTTCCTTTCATCTTCCGGCAGTCTCCCTCGGTGGGCTGGCCGCTCGCCGACCGGATCTTGAACGAAGCGATCGACTGGCTGGCCGCCAGCAGCCCGGCCGAGCTGGTTCGAGAGCTGATTTACATGCTTCAATCCGGCTCGACCTCGTTTCTCTCGAGTATGATCGTGATGATCGAAATCCAGCTCGTCGCCGGCCTTGTGCTGGCGGCGCTGGCGGCCTGGCAAGTGCGGCCGGTCTTCCGCGCCCAGGAGGGGGCGGGCGAGCGCCGGCGCGGGTTGCGCGGACTCTTGTCGTCCCGCGGGACCACCATACGGGTCTGGCGTCGTCCCAGGCTCGGTGATCGGCCCATGCTCTGGAAGGAATTGTTCACCTCGCGTGCCCGCGGCTTCACGCGGTTGGTCGCCGTGTTGGTCAGTTTGGTCGTGGGCGTGTTTCTGATCTACTGGACCATCTGGTTCGGCGCCATGGCATTTCTGGAAATGCGCGATAATGGTTACGCCCCTACTCAGCTCGCCTCGTACGCCCAGATCGAGCGCGCCAGGTTCTTCTTCTTTCTTCGGGTTGTCGTCCCGCTACTCTACGTGGCCGGGATTTTGAGCATCGCCGGCGCCGCCGCCGCGTCGATCACTTCGGAGCATGAAGATGACACATGGACCAGCCTCACCGCGACCGACCTCACCCCGCGCGAGATCGTTCTGGCTAAGTTGCTGGGTGCCGTCTGGCGTCCCCGCGGAGTCGCGGTTGTGATTATCCTGCTCACGTCGGTCGGATGCTTGGTGGGCTCGGTCCATCCCCTGAGCTTGCCGCTCCTCGCGCTTTCCCTCCTCATCTATGGCTGGTTTGCCGCGGCGCTGGGCATCTGGATCTCGCTCCAACTCAGGTTGACCTGGCGCGCTCAGTTCCTGACGGTCGCAGGCCTGCTGCTGCTCAACCTCACGGGTCAAGCAATTCTCAGCAACGTCCAGCGCTGGGCGCCTCTGGTGTGGCCGGGCTTCACGCCCTATGAGGTCAGCAAGACGCTCCTTTCGGTCAATTTTCAGGAGGAGTGGGCGGCGAACCGACGACCTGGGTATGTGGTCGCCTGGACCGTCGACAATAATCTCCCCTGGTTAATCTTGCTCGGTGTCCTGAGCCTGGCGATCTATCTCGTGGGTGCGCTGACGCTGACAGTTTTCTCGCTGATACGATTCGAAGCCGTCGCCGGCCGTGCCAGGGTGTCGAAGGTCGGAAACCAGGCAGCGCCGATACCGTCTCTGGCCTCGCGATAGACTCTTTTCACTACGTTGTCTCAAGCCTCGCCCGAATCCACTTTCTTTTCTTCAAGCCCTTGCGACAAATGTCGCAGGCTGCTATGATCGGGCCGGGATCGGGAAAGATCCTTCATTTCTTGTTTTGCCCTGATCCCCATCTGCTTCAAATCCAGGGGGTATCATCATGACAGTTCTTACCGATGCTCGCGGTTCGTCCCGGCAGCCTGTCATTGCCGGGCGCTCTCGCAGTTTGATCGAGTGGGTGAGCTGCAACAATCCGTTCTACGCCATTAGTGCGCTTCTGGTCTGTCTTGGGCTATGGGTTTCGTTCGGCGGCCAGGCCCAGGCTGCGCAAACCTGGGCCCTTATAGCGGGGTTGACGGGTTACACGCTTCTCCTGGCGGTCACGGCGTGCCTCCTGGTCCGGTGGCTCGGCGTGTGGGACGACGTGCGGACGGTGATGCTCCTCACCGTGCTGATGTTTCTGGCCACGTCGGTCACTTTTGACGAGGTTCTGGCCGCGGCCCCGATGCGCGGGATCGCTTGCTTCGTCGCAGGCCTGGCGTTCGCCGTCGCGGTCAGCGAAGGGATGCTCCGAGGAGCCGGGCTCAGATTGCCACTGGCCTTCCGCGTTCCCTATTATCTCATCCTGGCACTCTTTTATCTTTACCCGGTGGCCCTCGTTCCGCTCTTGGACCAGCCCCGCAGCGAGGGGCTCGAGTGGGCGCTCTTCGGGTTCTCGCCAACCGCTGGGCTCGTCGCGCTGACCCTGCTTCCGGCCGTGAGGCGCGGCCGCTCTCATGTCCAGGACAACGGCAGCCCCTGGCCTTGGGCCTGGTATCCCTGGACCCTTTTCGGCGTGCTTGGTTTTGGGGTCGTCGCGCGCTCGGCGCTTCTTTGCTGGTCGATGCACCATCTGGCGGTGGGAACGGTCGAGCCGTATATCTTCGGCCCTTATTTCCTCGTGCCTTTCTTGTTCGGAGTGGTGGTCCTGTTGCTGGAGATCGGGCTGGTCGAGAAGAAGCCGGCAATTGTTTACCTGACACTTGCGTTCCCGGCGTCCCTGATCATCCTGGCCGCGGCTGGGCATCGTCACGAGACGGTCTACCAGGAGTTCCTGGCGCAATTCACCGCGCGCTGGGGGGTACGCCGCTCTATCTGACGCTGGTAGCCTCAGCCGCCTTCTACGCCTACGCCTGGCTGCGCAAGGCTCCTCACGCGAGTTCGGCATTGACGGCCGTTTTCCTGTGCCTGGTATTTATCGGGCCGGCCACGAGGAACCTCGATGAGCTGACCTCGCCGCGCCCCGTGCCACTCTTGGTCGTCGCCGGTTTGCAAATTCTGCTGGGCCTGCTGGGACGAAGTTCATGGCATTGCCTGCTCGGGGCGGGCTGCCTGATCGCCGCCGGAATGTTCGGCCGCGTCGGGGGAGAGTCCACGCCCCACCGGTTGCCCATCGCCTTCCACGCCACGCTCCTGACCATGCTGGTGCTCGGATCGGTGTTCGATGATGCAGTGGGCCGCGGCTTGAGAAACCTTGCCGCCGCGCTGGCCGTTCTGGGTTGCTTGGCCGTGATGACCGGTCGGGCCGGAGCAAGTTCCGACGCCCTGCCGCCCTGGATTCCCTGGGTCTATCCCCTGGCCATGTGCCTGGTGCTGGCGGCCTACGGCAGATGGCTGGGCCACGGACCCTCGATCTGGGCCGCTGGTTTGATTTTCTCACTCTGGCTGGTCGGGTCGGGCTGGCGTGGATACTGCTCGTTACGGCGCCTCATCGCAGGCCTTGACTACATCGCGCTGGGGGTGGCGTCGTTCGCCCTCGCCTGGTTGACCAGCCTGGTCAAAGGAGGCGTGGTGCCGTTCGGAACCGGGGCAACCAGGGACAAGAGCGAGGGGAAGGCCGAGTGTGAAATGACGTGATAAAACCTTCACGCCAATCGATCCCTGTCCTCTTCAGGGATCAGCGCATCGGCCTCGATCTCGACCACGGCCTCCTTGTCGATCAAGCGGGCGATCTGCACCATTGTGGTGGTCGGTCGAATGTGATCGAAGAACTCCCGGTGGACCGCGCCGGCTTCCTTCCAGTGCGTGATGTCGGTCACGAACATCCGCGTCCTGACGATATCGGCCGCTTTGCCCCCGAGTGCCTCGACCGCGGCGATGATGATGTCCAGGGCTCGGCGCGTCTGCGCCTTGAGGCCCGGCGCATAGCTTCCATCGGCCTCGATGCCTACAGTTCCGGTCACGAAAATGAAATCGCCCGCGCGAACCGCGCGCGAGTAACCGACGGCGGATTCCCAGGTCGAACCTGTCGAGGCACAATGTCGCCCATTTCGCTCGGTCACCGTGATCTTGACGTTTGGTGTCATAGTTCGGTCTCCTTGCCTGTCATGCTGGTCGATGCTCGGGGCTGGAAGCGGGTTGGCCCCGTGATCTAGAATTCACCGCCTCGCGCGATTCGCCACAGGTTAGCCCGACCGAATCGCGTGGGCAATGCCTCAGAGGTGATTTGGCAGACTCTCCCGGCCTATTTCGCCGCCGCCTCTTTGACAAGCAGCTCAAGCTCTTGCTCGAGTGCCGCAAGGTGTCCTTCGAACGTCGCCGAGTGTTCGGCTCTGGCTTTGAGCAGTAGGTCGAGCTTCGACCTCAGGTTCTCCAGGCGCTCGTGGATATTCGAGCCCGGAGCCTTGATGTGCACAGTGTGCGACTCTGTCGTCTGGGCAGGGGTCGAAGGAACTTCGAGCAAGACGCGGACGAGTATTCCGGCCTTGAACCTGCCCTCGGGATTGGGAATCGAGGTTCGGAACTTGGCCATTTGTGTCTCGGGTTCGGTCGCCCTGCTGATGTATTCCACCCTGGCATCGACGGTCTGTCCCAAGTTTGGGAAAACGACTTTGAGCTTCTGGCCCACCTTCACCTTGTCGGCATCCTGGGATCTGACCCCTCCCCGAACCCAGAGGTGGTCGAGGGCAGCGATTCGCATGAGTTCGTCTTTGGCGTTGTAGTAAATACCCTGGACGACCGACCGCTTGATCACAACGCCATCGCTGCGGGCGCGGAGAATCATCTTGGCCTTCTGCGCAAGATCGCCCTTGGTGGAGTCGTTGATCTCTTCTTCCGTCAGACCGAACACCAAGAGCTTATCCTTGGCGATCTTCATTGCCAGCCGGCTCTTGGCCTCGGCGCTCTCGTGTCCGATCAACCCCGTAACTGGAAGCTTGTGCACCTCGGCCCAGCGTGCTCTCTGATCAAGCAACTTCATACTTTGCTCGTGCTCGAGCCGGGCCAACTCGAAGTCGATCCTGGCCTTGGCTAGGTCGGTGCTATGGAGTTGCAGGAGTGGATCGCCCGTTTTCACCGCGTCGCCTGGGTGGACGAACACCTTCTCGATCAGGCTGTCGAATAGGCTGCGCACGACCATCAGTGTATCTGGATCAAAATCCGTCAGAGCGTTTGCCTGGAGGACCTGCTGGTTACCCGTCCTTGCATCGGGTTCAGCTTGCGCACCAGAGACGACAGGCGATCGACCTGTTTCGTCGGCAACTTGCTGGGCGACGATCGAAGCGCCAAGCCCTGCCGCTACCATCAGGGCAACCACGGTGATGGCGAGGAGTTTCAGTCGGTCGATCAACATCATTTTCAAGATCCCTTCGGTGATGGTTATTACTGCGGCGGAGGCAGGCCGGCCGCCCCATGACGAGCCGCATCACGCAACGCGGCCGCTATGGTCGAGCTCAGAAGGCCCTGGGGAAGCATCGCCGGGTAAGATCGATCGAGCCCGCGCAGGCGGCGGCGCAGGCGCTCCCGGCCACGCGCGAGCCGGGTTTTCACGGTGCCCACGGGCCAGCGAAGCTGGCTGGCAGCTTGCTCGTGGGTCAATCCTTCCAGGTAACAGAGCACGATCGGTTCGCGGTACTTCGCCGGCAGGCGCTCGATCGCCACGTGAAGCTCGGGCCAGTGCTCTGCCGATTCAGGTTCGAGCGACCACGGCCCGGGGACCAAGGCGAGCCTCCGGCGTTCATGCTGCCTGCGGCGGGCCTCGTCCATCCGTATCCGCCTGGCCGCCCGCCGCGCAACCCCGAACAGCCAGCTTCCTACCGAATCTCGATTGCGGATCGAGCTGGCCTGCCGCGCCAGCACCAGGAACGTGGCCTGGAATGCGTCTTCCGCCTGATGGCGATCTTTCAAGGCCTGGGTGCAAACCCGTAGCACCATCGGCCCGTGCCGCTCGACCAGGAATTCGAAAGCGGCCTTCCCGTCTTCGCCTGGACTGGCCACAAATCGTTCCAGAAGCTGACCATCGGTCAAGCCGCCCAGGAGTCCTCCGGTGAACAAACGCCGGAGCTGGACGAGATCAAGACCTCGAGGCTGGTCCACTTGCCATGAAATCCATTCTCCCACCGCGATGCTTCTTTTCACTGTAGTGTCTCGAAGCACGAGCCAGCGATTCAGGTTTCTGGTTTAATCTCCACGGATGCGATGAGAATCGACTGTCCGCGTTTTGTCTCGCTGGGCGACTGGACGCCGCGTTCATGCGGCTTGACAATACTTCATGTGGAGGAGTTGCGGTTGAAAGGACTATGGAGGGTCTCCCTGAACACGCTCGAACGAGTATGGCGCAAGCAAGCATGGTGCCCGATTATTATGCGAGGTTAGGAGTCAGCCCGGAAGCCGATGTGGCCGAGATCGAAGCCGCGCTTCAGAAGCATCAGCCGATCTGGTCGATGGGCACGCGGAACCCGAAAACGCGGCACACCAACCAGCTTTACCTCGACGAGGTTCCCGCGCTCAGGAGGGCGCTTCTGAGCGGCCCGGAGACGCGCGCGGCCTACGACGCCGAGCTCGCCGGTGTGCAGGTCGCGGAGCGGGAGCGGAAGCTTGACGAATTGCAGCGGCGGGTTCGGTTGCGGGCCGCCAAGGGGGGCTCGGCAACACGGATCGCGCGCTGTTGCGCGACGAGGCGGCGAAGCTCGGCTTGAATGAGGATGTTCTGGATCGCCTCACGCGGTTGATTCCTGGTTTGACGGAAGCACCCGCGGCGACCAACGGGCGGGCGGAGGAAATCGAGCCACCGCCCGACGTTCTCGATCCTTCCACCCGCCGGCAGATCCGAAGCGCACTGGAGCACCTGGGCTGCCGCGACCTCTACGACGCGCTGGGGCTGTTTCGAGACGCTCCTTCGTCGGTGATCGCGGCTCGTGCGGATGAGGAACGCCAGCGGTGGATGCGGAAGGCCCAGGTGACCGCCGAGAAGACCGCGTGGCTCGAAGTGATCTCGCACGCTCAGTCTCACCTCACCACACCCAAGGCCAGAGCACGGTACGACCGGACGCTTGCGCTCGAAGCCGAGGAAATGTTTGACGCCGTGACCGCGTTTGCCCTCAAGGGACTGCACCGGCTCGACCTGGGAACCCGCGCGGCACTCATCGACGAGGCGGCGTCGCTGGGGATCGGCTCCGAGCGGGCCGAGCTGCTGCTGGGACGGGCCGGGGGCAAGCTCGGGGTGGCTCTCGATTACGGCTCGGTGGCGCCCAAGATGATCGCCGCAGGGAACGGGGGCCTACCCGCTCGCCCAGGGCCTGGTGCTCAGCCTGTCAACGGCGCGTACTCAACTTTTGCGCTGTCGTAGCTGCGCGGGGGTCACCGAGCTGAGCCCGGTGGCGCGGCGGTCTGGTCCGGCTCGATGCCGGCACTGCGGCGCCTCGTTGAAATGGGATTGCCCGGTTTGCCGGCGGTCTCACTGGGTCGACGAGCCGCGGTGCGCCTGCGGGTTTCCGCTGGCGCTTCGCGAGCCCATGGTGCACCATTTCACGGCGGCCCAGCATGCGTTTCGGTGCCATGACATGGACTCGGCGCGCATGCACCTGGAACAGGTTCAAAAGTATGCTCCCCACCATGTGGGAGCGCGGAACGGCATGGCCAAGATCCGCCAGCAACAGACCGACATCGAGTACGCCAGGATGGCCTGGGAGCTGGCGCTTTCGGGCAAGAGGCTGGTGGCCGCCTCGCGGGCACTGGAGGCCTGGCGGAAACTGGTTGATCCGTCAACTTCTGAGGTTCAGGCGGCGTGGACGGAAGTGATCAAGGGACTGCGCCAGGCCGAGGAGCTTGCGGCCCGCGCGCGTCGGCTCGAGCGGGTGGATCCTCCCGCGGCGCGGGGTCTTTATCGCAAGAGTCTGGAGATTGCGGCCGACTTGCCCGACGCCGTGGCCGGTCTTCGCCGCTGCCCGCCGGACGCTCCGGCCGGCCTTGTGGTGCAGCCGCTGGGAGACCGGATCAGGCTCTCCTGGACGCCGCCGGCGCCGGATGGCCTGGGGCCACTCACCTTCGCCGTCTTACGCAAACGCGGCGGTCTGCCGGAGCATCCCGCCGATGGAACGCGAATCGCCGAGGTCTCCACCTGCGAGTTCGAGGATCGTCGCGTCAAGGGGGGTGAGACCGTCAGCTACGCGGTGCTTGGCAAGCGTGGCGAGGCCGAGTCGCTGGCCGCGGTCGCGGCGGGCCCGGTGCTTTATCTGCCCGACGTGCAGGATGTTCGGGTCGAGCCGCGTGAAGGCGCTGTTGAATTGTCGTGGATACCGCCCCACGGAGTGTTCGAGGTTCGGGTCGTCCGCAAGCGCGGTGCTCCGCCGGCCGACCCACGCGACGGCGACCGGGTCGGATCGACGCTGGACCAGGCCTTCGATCCCGACCTGAGCGAGGACCAGGTGTACCACTACGGCATCTATGCGATCTACCGCACGCCAACCGGCCAGCGGTTCGCTTCGCCCGGAGTTGTGGTCGCGGCGATTCCGCGGTCGCCGGTCCCTCCCTTGAGCGCGCCCCGGTTGACGCTCACCCCGGGCGGCCAGGTACGGCTCGACTGGACGGAGCCGTCGCGGGGTTCGGTGCGGATCCTCCGCTCGACCAAACCCGTGCCCCAGGCGGTGGGAGCCCAGCTCACGGCCGATCAGGCTGCGGAACTGGAGGGGGAATGGCTGACGACTACGGGACCCGATCACGCCGTCGATGCTGATCCGCCATCGGCTGGCTATTGCTACTACACTCCGCTCCTGGCGCTGGGAGGAACTCTGACCGTCGGCCACGGCACCGCGCTTTCGCGGCTGCCCGATCCCACCGACCTCCGCGCGACCCGGCTGGGCGGGGCCGGCGACGATCGGTCAACCGGCGCCCGCATCCAGTTGCGCTGGCGATGGCCCAGGGAGGCAACCGCGACGAGAATTGTCGCACGTCAAGGGTCGCCACCGGTCGGGCCTGCCGATCCGGCCGCGATCGTGTCTTCCGTCACCCGCGACGAGTATGACCGCGCAGGGTCGTGGGTGATCAACCTTCCCAGAACGAGCCTTCTCGAATCGAGCGAGCTCGAACTCCCGCTGGGCCCGGCGGATTCCGCTTACCTGCCGCCGGACCGCTGGCACGTCCGCGTCTATAGCGTGGCCCTTGCTGACGGGTCCGGAGCATCCGTCGTCTCCGCGGGGCTCGAGCCAACCGCGACTGCCGCGGTTCCGGGGCCGCATCCTGAAGTCACCATCTCCTATCTGCTCAAGAAACCATGGCTGCCGGGTCGTCGCCGGTCGATCGAGCTGCGCACCGAGCCGCCCGGATCGGACATTCCTCCCATGATCCTGGTCGCGAATGCCCGGGCCATTCCACTTTCAGCCGACGACGGCGCAATCATTGCCCGATTCCCCGCCGCGAAAGACGGAGCGAGCTTCCCGATTCCACTTTCGGCGACCAGCGCGCCTGGCGGCGTCCGCGCGTTCCCTGATCCGGCCGCCGACCCGGGTTCCTCACCGCCAGTTCGGATCCGGCACCCCGAGACCGGTCCAACCCGTGCCTGAATTCCGCTCAGGCACCAGGAGGGTGAGCGTGTCAGTCCAAGTCGGCTCCAGGGCGCCGCACCGGACCGACGACTTCTCCAAGACGTAATCGACTGGCGGATCGCGTCTTGCGTCAAGGCTGCTGTTTGCTTGACCCGGTTTGTTTCGTCTTCATGACGGTTTTGGTAAGATCTCGTTTTGCCTGCTACCCTTCTCGGTTCATGCTGCGTTCCGGCCGGCGAGGCAAGGTGGATCGTGATGGTCTTGACATCGCGTGATGAGCCCGGCGGGGAACGGCACACGAGGTACCACGGATGAACCCATACAACCGCGATGCCGATGATTTCTACGTGGATGTCGTTCTCAACACCGAGATGGAGCTTCCGACCAACCGCGACACGGTCTTGCACTTTTTTGAACAGCTCAAGAAGGGCTTTCCGGACCTGCGGAACTTCCACACGCGAGAGAACGGCGACCTGGTGCTCGAGGGAGACAGGGAAGAAGAATCGTACCGATGGGTCGCGATCGAGCCGCGGCGGCTGTGCAGCGGACAGTCGAATCCTGATTCGCTGGACGACGCCTATCGCCAGCACGAGATGGTGCTCGACCTGGCCCCGCCTCTGCTCACGATCAGCCTGCTCGATTGCGAGGCTCTCGACGTCATGTTCGGATTCGATTTCACCTACGACGGCAACCACGACGAGGTGGTGACCGAGGCGCTCGGCGTGGGGCCCGCCCTGGAAAGCTTGCTCGAGCTGCCGCGCACCCACGTGATCAACTTCGAGCCCTCGATCACCCTGGCCCTGGACGAATCGTGTCAGCTCCAGTGCCGGCTGGCGATCGAGACGCGAACGAACGCCCATCAGGTCAAAACCGGCGAGTACGCCGGCGATCAGCTCAGCGTTTACTTCACGGTCCGCCAGTACTGGGGCAGCGGCCCCGACCAGTCGTTCCTCGACTCATTTCGCCGTCAGCGCGAAGTCGGCGAGGAAGTTCTCCGCCGGTCGGTCATTCCGCGGATCGTTCGGCCGCTGGCGCAGGTGATTGCGTCGAGGTAGAATGATGAGGATTGTCTTTATGGTACGGCTCAGCACCCTGGCTCGAAACCTGACCGCCGAGACGGCCTTCACCGTGCTCGCCCTGGCGCGGAACCTCAAGGCCCGCGGCAAGAACGTGGTCGAGCTGGAGATCGGCGACAGCCCTTTTCCCAGTACGCCGCACGCCAAGCGCGCCGGCATCCTGGCGATCGAGGAGAACCAGACGGGCTACTGCCCGAGCCAGGGCTTGCCCACGTTTCGCGAAGCGGCCGCCCTGTTCGTCTCGTCTGAGTTCGGCTATTCCGCCGGTCCTGAAAACATCGTGGTCGCCTCGGGAGCGAAGCCGTTCGAGCAGTACTTCGCCGAGGCCCTGCTTGACCCGGGCGACGGCGTGCTGGTTTTCAGCCCGCACTTCCCAACGTATCTCCCCAACCTCGAGCGCCGAGGTGCGCGGGCAGTCCTGGCTCCTTTGAAAGTCGAGCAGTCGTTCCGGCCCCAGGCCGAGGCCGTGAAGCAGTTTCTGGCCACCGATCCCCGGCCTCGGGCCATCTTTCTGAATTCACCCCACAACCCGACCGGCGGCGTGGCCACATCCGAAGACCTGGCCGCCATCGCCGACGTGGTGCGGGGCACCGAGCTGATGGTCTTCTCTGATGAACCCTATTGCCACATGGTCTGGGACGGGCGGCATCATTCGATCCTGGCGCAGCCGGGGATGATCGAGCACACGGTGGCGGCCTACACGTTCAGCAAGTCTTACAGCATGAGCGGCTGGCGGATCGGGTTCGCCGCCGCCCATCCCGCGGTGGCAACCGCGATCGGCAACCTGATCAACACCACGGCCTCGTGCAGCCCCCCCTGGCCCAGTGGGCCGCGCAAGCCGCGCTCGAGCATGACGCGGCCACTCGCGACGATTACATGCAACGGTTCCGCGGCAAGGTTGAGCTGCTTTGTGACGGGCTGAAGAGTGTTGAGGGTCTGGCAGTCACCCGCCCCGCCGGCACGTTTTACGTGTTCCCCGACGCGCGGCCTGTTTGCAATCGTCTGGGGATCACCTCGCACGGCCTGGCCCTCTACTTGCTGGAAGGGGCAGATGACACGTTCGGCGTCGCCTGCCTGGGCGGCGAGTGCTTCGGCGAAGCCGGCCGCGGCTTCCTGCGCTTCAGTTGCGCCGAGCCCGACGAACGGATCGCCCAGGCGATCGCGTTCATCCCCGACGCGCTGAGCCGGATCGATCGTGTTCGGCGCTATCTTCAGGAGCATCCCCAGTTCGTGCTCCGCGAGCCCTATCTCGTGGGATGAGCCGGCCATGGCGATCGAATCAGAACCCCAGGTCTTCCCCATCGCCCGCGGCTCGTCGGCGACTCGCTGGTTTATCGGCGGACTGGTCGCGTTTCTGGTGGCGATCCCGCTACTCATCGTCGTTGTTTCATGCTGGCCGTGGTCAGGTCGTTTTCTTGTCTCTCCAGAGGGCTTGAAGATCGAAGGCAGCAGCTACGGACGTGAATTCGCCATGCCGGTGCTCAGAATCAGTGAAGCCCGTCGTCTGTCCGCGCAGGACACGTCCGGGTACCGGCCGGCCTGGCGCACGAATGGAATTGGTTTACCCAGCTATCAGGCGGGTTGGTTCCAGCTCAAGAATCAGAGGAAAGCACTTCTTTTCGTCACCGACTGGTCCCGGACCGTGATTGTTCCCACTGAAGAAGGCTTCACGCTACTGCTCAGCCCCGATGAGCCTGAGGAGTTCCTCGCTGCTCTGCGAGAAGCGGCCCTGGCTCCGCGCCGAGCCCGTAGCCCAGTCGACCCAACTGAAACCTTCACCTTCACGTCCCGGCCGTCCCGTCGAGAGATCACGCTTCCGGTCGCGCTCGCCATGCTCTTGCCCGTGATGATCGGGTCCCGATCGGCCTCCTCGCCTGGACCTGCCGGCGCATCTCGTTCGAGTGGTCACCGGACGGCCTACGCATCCGCGGACCTTACGGCCGGCGGTTCCGACGTGAGGAACTGAGCGTCAAAGAGGCTCGACGAGTGGACCTCAAAACCGACCCCTCGTTCCGCGGCATGATTCGCACGAACGGCATCGGCATGCCTGGCTGCCTCGTCGGCTGGTGCCGGTTCAAGGGGGGATCCAGAGGCCTCGCGTTCGTGACGGACTGGACTCGGGTCGTCGCTGTACCGACCAGCCTGGGTTACACGTTGCTGCTCAGTCCGGCCGAGCCGGAGGCGTTCCTGGCGGCTCTTCAGAAGTAGCAATCCGTCCCTCGCCGCGGGAAGTGGCTCGAGCAGCGAGGGCCGGAGAAGACAAGACGATTTCCGCGATGGCAATCACCCGGAAGCATGCTCCAGAGACAATTCCTCGCTGGCCGGCGCTCTCGTCGTGCAGTTTGCTGAGGCTCTGAGCAGTCCGAGAAAGTGTCTGCTCGGCCTGGTTGCGAATCTGCTGGGCGACCGTCTTGTCCAGCAACATGTACGACGATGTGTGAATCATGAGGGCCGCCATCATCGAGTCGATAGCCGGCGGAAAGTTAATCGGGCCAGGTCCCGGGCCAGGCCGGCGCGGAGGAAAGTGGAGGCTCCAGAGCATTCTCGGCCACCAGTCGGGACAGATCGGAGGCTCGTCCATTGGAATCCTCTCATAGCAATAAGTGATCGTGTTGGGCTTGGCGCTCGTTTCCCCTGGTGTTGCCGTGAAGTGCTCACGGCTTGGGGCTCATGAGAGTTGATCAACAAGATTCATTGGGGGCCGAAATGAGAATGAATCGAACTCTTTCCTGCTCGCCTGTTGTGTCGAGGTCTCACGACCTCGACACGGACTCAAGCCGATTCTCATCCTTGCGTGCGAACCCTCGGCCCGGCATCATGGTGATGCGCTGAAGGCGGCAACACTGTCGAGCACCCCGGAGCCTGCCCTCCCATGTCCAGAGCAAAGAAAGATGCACCGACGATCACGCCCCGGCGCACGGTTCACGGTCTTCGTACGACGGCCTCGGAGCCGGATCGGTGGGCCAACGCGGTGAGGCATCTGCGCCGGGCAGACCCGCACCTGCGCGAGGTGATCAAACGGATCGGCCCATGCCGGCTGGCTCCGCGACCCGACCGGTTCGGCACGCTGGTGAACTCGATCGTTGCCCAGCAGATCTCATCCAAGGCCGCCGCCTCGATCAACCTGCGGCTGCACGCTCTCGGCGGCCAACCCCACCAACCCGAGCGCCTGCTGGGTCTGGGTGAGACCGGACTACGAAGCGTGGGTCTCTCTGCCGCCAAGGCCCGCTATGTGCTCAACCTGGCCGAGGCCGTCGTGGACGGCTCTGTTCCTCTCGATGCGTTTGACGATTCGTGGGAAGACGCCGCGATCGTCACTTCGCTCACCTCGATCAAGGGGATCGGCATCTGGACGGCCGAGATGTTTCTGATTTTCTCGCTCAATCGCCCCGACGTTCTTCCTGTCCACGACCTGGGCGTGCGCGCTGCGCTGCGAGACCGCCATGGTCTGGCCGAACTGCCCCGACCCAAAGAATGCCACGCCCTGGGCGAAGCATGGAGGCCTTACCGCACCATCGCGAGCTGGTACATCTGGCGAAACGTAGATACGCCCCAGGTGAAGTAAGCAATGGGCTTACTTCACCTGGGGCCGACAGGGCCGAGCGATTCTCAACAGGCTTTCACCACCGCCGCCGGCCGTACCTGTATCCGTTCCCGTAATAGCGTGGTCCGTAGTACCTTGGCCCGTAGCCCCAGCCCGGTCCATAGAATGCCCGGGGACCGTAGAATGGCCGGGTGACAACCACCGAGGGATAAGGTGCCACATATGGGACAACGGGAGAAACGAGGGGAGCCGGGGCCACGAGGGGAGCACCCACGCCCACCACTCCCCCGTATCCCGGCCCTCCAAAGCCAACATATCCCCCGCCAATTACCTGCGAATGGGCGTGCGGAGCCGCCAGGCTGAGGACTGCAACGACCGCCAGGGCCAGGAAGACTTGCTTCGTGCGCATTGAAATCGCTCCTTTTCAGAGCCGGTCGATGAGAAAGTGATTGCGCGGCTTCCGCCGAGCATCGACTCAGAGTTTCATTCCGCCGACGGTTCTTACGTCCCGACCGATGGATCGGTTCAGAATTTCAAGCCAGACCATTCTTGGGATGGTTGAGGTTCTGGACGCAGATGTGGGCCGCGAACCGTTCACATCCTGTCGCCAATCAACCCAGAAGCAAACCACGTACCGTCGCCCGGAGCGATGGGGACGGAACGAGAATTCACACCGGCACGGCAGCGGAATTGGGTCGGGGAAGCCAAGAATTCTAGCCGCCAGCGTGAGCTGAGGGGTTTCGAAGACCCGAGCGCCAATCCGGGTTGTCATTTGCATCAGAAACAGGGTGTTGAACTATGCTTTCCCATGCGAGCCGCGAGATTTCCCGTGCCGTTCGGCAGCCGTGCCAGAGGAATCGCTCTGGCCGGGTGGCTTCCAGGAAAGTCGGAAAAGGGCCTGGCCAGTGGCGGGGTCGGTTCCTCCCAGTTCAGTGACCTGGGTGAGCGAGACGCACACCGAATCGCCACCCTTGACGTAGCAGGTCTCTTGACCGGGATCTGAATAAGCAAGAGCGAAAAGGATGGAATCTCCGGGGCAAAGCGTTTTCCCGCCAGGCATCGGCAGGATCGCGTTGCAGATTCGACCCCTCTCCACCTCGGATATGCGTTGTTCGCTAGCGGGGTAACTGTTCATTTCAGGCTCCGGGCCATCGCTGGTGGTGAGATCGACTTTTCGTGGTGGGTTCGCCGCGGCGACACCGGCGGGATCGAGGAACCGCGAGAGCGATTTCCTCGAAAGCCGCCGAGATTGATGACGCTCAATACCGACGATCGTTACCGCCATAACCGCCGCCGCCGCCAGCGCGACCACTGCCGTCGACGCTTCCACCGGCGAAACCGCTGGTGCGGGCGACCCGAGGCTTGGCTTCGCTCACCATGAGCCGCCGCCCCTCGTGATCGTGGTCGTTCAGTCCCTGGATCGCGGCCTCGGCCTCGGCGTCGGTGTCCATCTCGACAAAACCAAACCCCTTGCTGCGCCCCATGTCACGGTCCTGAATGACCTGGGCGCTCTGCACGGTGCCAAACTGAGTGAACCATGTCTGCAGATCCGATGAAGAGACCGAATAAGCCAAATTTCCTACATACAATTTCTTTCCCACTTGAAATCTCCTTGTGGCAAAGATCTTTCGACCCACTCAATGCTTTCTGGGTCGATGAGAAAGGGGCACACAAAGGAGCCCAGGAGGTGGGAGAGGCGAGAGGGGAATCAGAAAGTGATTCGATGAGAACCCAATGTTCACTCAGTCGTCAAACCTACCTCTTGAATTATAACAAATGTCGCAATAAAAGAAACAGATAATTTTACAATTCCTTACTCAGTGGCGCGCTCGCCTCCATCGGGCCGGCAGACGGCGAGGCGGCGACTCAAGAATTCTCGATCGGCGCGGGCAGTGGTAAAGCAAAGGGCTTCCCGCCAGGCGCGCTCGGCGGCGGAGTATCGGCCGAGGCGGAAATGGAGCTCGCCGATCACCGCATGCCAACCGGGATAACGGGTGGGAACGCTTTCCGGACGAACGGCGGCCAGGCGATCGAGGCCGGCTTGCGGGCCGTGCAGGTAAGCTTCGGCGACCGCGCGGTTGAGGGAGTGCAGCGGCGAC
This sequence comes from uncultured Planctomycetaceae bacterium, assembly GCA_963813575.1. Classification (GTDB taxonomy): domain Bacteria; phylum Planctomycetota; class Planctomycetia; order Isosphaerales; family Isosphaeraceae; genus Aquisphaera. The sequence goes on along the minus strand of CAWFAF010000008.1, from coordinate 77,215 downwards.
GGCGCGATGCGATCGAGCGTGTCGTACAATTCGGCGATCCGTCGCCAATCGGTGTCGGCGAAGGTCGGCGCGCGGCAGTGCTCCCAGGCGATGCCGGCCTCCACGTGATAGCGCGTCAGCTCGTCGCCGGCGGCTGACCTGGCGAGCCACGCCATGCCTTCACGCACGTCGCTCCAGTTCCAGGCGGAACGATCCTGTTCCTCGAGCAGAACGATGGCGCCGTCGAGAGCGACGCGTGCGTCGAAGCGGGCCCCGTGGAAGCACATCAGCGCGAGCAAGGCATGTACCGCCGAGACATCGCCGACGGGATGGGCGGCGAGCATCCGCGCCAGCCGGCGGGCCTCATCGCACAGGTCGCGGCGGATCGGCATGTCGCCATGGGTGACGTGGCAGCCCTGACTGAAAAGGAGATAGACGACCGCGAGGACCGCGTCCAGCCGGGCGCAAAGCTGGGCCGCGGCCGGCGTCTCAAAATCCACGTCCAGCTCGCGCAGTCGATCCCGCGCCCGCTCGATCCGCTTCTGGACGTTGGCGTCGGTGGTGAGCAGCGCGCGAGCGATCTCCGCGGTGCTGAAACCGCATAGCGTCCGCAGCGCGATGGCAACGCGGGATTCGGCCGGCACCGATTCGTGGCAGCAGACGAAGAGCAGACGAAGCGGTTCGTCGCCGATCTCGTCGGCGAAATGCGCTTCGAGCGGCCACGATTCCCGCTCGGCGTCTTCGGCCAGTCGCGGCAATGCCTGGGCGTGGGTTCGCTCCCGCCGCAGCGTGTCGATCGCCAGGTTGCGGGCGGTGCGGTAGAGCCAGCCGGCCGGGTCTTCAGGCACGCCGCGCCGAGACCAGGTTTCCAGGGCCTGCACGAGCGCGGCTTGAACGACGTCCTCGACGAGGTCGAGCCGGCGCACGCCGAGCGACCGGGTCAGCACGGCGACAAGCCGGCCGAACTCGTGGCGAAAAAAGTGCTCCACCAGCGCACGGGGTTCGCTCATGCGTAGCCGGCCACTCCCTTTCGCCGAAGGCTCGGCTCGGGGCCGCCTGCAAGGACATTGAAGCCCACAAAGCCAGGATGGCGACTCCGGTCGGCTTCAGCCGTTGGTTAGCCGGTGCTTCCAACTCATTGCAGTCCTAGTCCCACTTTCAAGCAATCGTCAAACTTCCGCAGCAGCGTCGGCGAAAGGCTCCCCAGCACCTGAGAAACGGTGTCGGTGTAGACGGTATCGAGGACCAAGCTCGAAACAACCGAATCGATCAGCAGACCAGTTGTTTTACCGTCGGGTGTGCTCACGTCGATAAAGAGACAGGCAGGGTCGCCCTTCATCGTCAGGTTTTTGGTAACTTCCGCAACCACCACAGTACTGACAGCGCTGGCATAGGCGTCTGACTGTATCACCACGGCGGGCCGCTTCTTACCGCGCTGGCCGGAGGGGTGCGGAAAGCGGACCAAGATGACGTCGCCCCGTTTCATGGCTTCTCCGGTAGATCGTCGTACTCATCCCAGTTCTCGTGCTTGACCCTCTCCCAGGCCAGGGCCTGAAGCTCCTCCCTTGTCCAGGGGCTGTCGTCGTACTCGTCATCCTTGAGCCGTTCGTATTCGTCGACTCGGAGCAGGACAAAGGCCTCCTGAGTACGGGGATTGACAACCCGCGGCGGAGAAGCGTCGGCATGTTCTAGGGCCTGAACTTGCTGTTCGGTAAGTTCGATCATGACTGCCTCCTTTCCGCTATTCTACCGCCGTAGCCTCATTCGGGCTATCGCGGGCGCGTGCCAGTGGCAGCGACTCTTTCGCAGCCGGCCGGGTCTTCAGGCACGCCGCGCCGAGACCAGGTTTCCAGGGCCTGCACGAGCGCGGCTTGAAAGACGTCCTCGACGAGGTCGAGCCGGCGCACGCCGAGCGAACGGGTCAGCACGGCGACAAGCCGGCCGAACTCGTGGCGAAAAAAGTGCTCCACCAGCGCGCGGTTCGCTCAGGCGTAGCCGGCCTGGCCTCGCAAGTGGAGGTTGCGAAGCGCGATTTCGGACCAGCGTGCGACATCCTTGTCCGAATCGTTCTCCATGTCCTTGATCCGGGCGAGATTGGCCGCCGACAGCCCCTTGATCGAGATCAGAGCCTGGATCGCTTCCCGCCTCACGAACGGGCTGCTGTCATTCATGGCCTGTAGAGCCGCCGCCTTCGCGCGAGGATCGTCCGGGGCGACAACCGCGAGCATGTTCACTGCCGCTTGGCGCAGCCCGAACTCATCGGCCGTTGCGATCCGCAGCAGTTCAGGGACGGCTACGCGTGAACGCTCTCCGAGCCGGTGCAACTCGAACACAGCCCGAAATACCTTCTTGGCGTCGGACGAGCGCAGCCCCTCCAGCACGGGTTCGATCAGAACTTCCGGCGGCTTGGCGTCTGGGTCGATTGGCTGCAGGCCGCCCTTCGTCAACTCGCCGAGTAGCACGAAGTCCCCGCTGTCGAACCCCACGGCCACACCGAGCGAGTCGGACCGGCCCAGCACGAGCGACGGCTCGACCTGTCCGAGCAGTTCGCGCACCGCGAACCCCCCGTACCCAAGCACCAGCGGGTATTCGGCGTCGTTGCCCAGGCACCCCTTCTGCTCCGCGATCCGGGCACCCTGGCGGTAGGCGATCCGGTAGGTTTCGGCCAGCACCGCCGAGTTGGCGTACCGGGCGTCAGGCCACCAGTCGGGACTGACCACCCAGCTATTGTCGTGCGCGTCCGGGTCGAACCGCTCCGACCCGCACACGTAGATGTCGGCGACCGGGGTGCGGCCGTCCGGGCACGGGTTGAGCAGCCCGAACCACAGCCCCTTGAGCGCCACTCCCGGCGGCTCCTCGCGGAACGGTTTCTGGACCCAGTCGATCAGCGGGGACAGGTCGTCGTAGGGCAGTCCCCGCAGTTTCGCCCAATCTGGGTGCGGGCGGGTGGCCTCGCACTGGTCGATCAGGGCGGCCATCGATTCAGCGACCGGGCGGCGGCGTGCGAGTTCGCCCACAATCCAGCCGTGCATCTGTCCGAGGTGGAGTCCCACCGTACGCCTCCTCGCCGACCTGATGAGTACGCTGACAGGCACTGAAGGGGCCGCAGCTCGTTTCAAGGCCAATCATTGACGCAACCAGCTAACCGGGTATTTTATTCCACATTGAATCGAGCTGCTCGAAGAAGGCGCGCGTTCCGTCGCCACCGGGTTACTGAGTCCTCAGCTCACCGCTTTCTTCACGAGCGATGCGATCATTGCCTCTTCGGCGGCGGTCAACTCCTTCAGCGCGAAGGCGACCGGCCACATGGCGCCGTCGTCGAGCTTCGCTTCGTGCTGAAAGCCCAACGTGGCGTACCGCGTCTTGAATTTGGCCGAGCTTTGGAAGAAGCAGACGACCTTGCCGTCCTTGGCATACGCGGGCATCCCGTACCAGGTTCTCGGCGAGAGGGCTGGCGCGCTGGCTTTGATAATGGCATGGAGCCGCTCGGCCATGGCGCGATCCGGTTCCGGCATCGCGCCGATCGCCGCCAGCACGTCGCTTTCCCCGTCCGCTGTGGCCCCGCGCGCCGCGGCCTTCAGCTCTTGGGCGTGCTCCTTCATCGCGGCTCGTTCCTCGTCCGTGAATCCCTTGGACGTCTTGCCGATCGCGCTGGTGCTCTTGGTGGACTTCTGCGCGCCCTTCTTTGCGGTCATTTTTTCGTCCTTTCGCGAGATGCTTCTGAAGCACGGTTCGCTCAAGCGTAGCCGGCGAATTCGCGGATCTCCATCGTATGGCCGGGGGGACACTCGCGGGCGATGGCCACGGCTGCGTCATAGTTGTCGGCCTGGATGATCCCGAAGCTTACGATGATTTCCTTGGCTTCGACATAGGGACCGTCGGTCACGAGTCCGGCCTTCAGGACTCGGCCGGAATGCTTCAATCCGTCGCCTCCGGGCACAATCGCCGAGCTGAACTTTTGCATCCATGCGTACCAGGCCGCCTGCAAAGCCTGCATTTCCTCAGGAGACGGCTTGGGGCGGCTCTCGGTGGATTCGCGATAAATGAACAGAAACTTCGCCATGACGGTACTCCAGACGGTTTCGCGTGTGCGGGCGAAGGCCTGCCCCTCGCCTCGTGTGAGTACAACGAACAAGCTGCAACCGTTCGGACACCGGCACGGGAAAAACTCGACGCGCCCGACACGATTCGTGTAGAGTGCGTTCCCAAGAGGGCTTGCTCGCTGAGCCAGTGCTGCGGCCGCTGAGAACCCGCTAGACTTCGGCCGGTTCGCGTACGTCTCCGACCACCACAAGGGCGCCGGCGGCCCGTAAGGCCGCCGCCCGGTCGTCCTCGCGGCAGACCATGGCGCGACCCGGAAGCCCGCGGTCGAGGAGCAGGCGGGTCACGGTTCGCCCGATCGCGCCGAGTTGACCGGCTGCCCCGGTTACGAGGACCGAGCCGTCATCGGCCATGCGACTCCCCTCCCGTTCGCCGAATTTATGATGATCCGACAAGAACGCGTAGAGGATACAGGGCCGGCTTAGGCTCGTCAATTTTCTAAGCGACATAGGGCGAATTCGGTCGCGCGAATTGGCCCAACAATACTTGCGCGTCTACCCCATGGCAGAGGGTTCTACCGCCGCCCGAACTGGCGACGGGATTTGAACCTCTCATAGTCCGGTATCGAACGGAATTCCGTCGATTCACTTGCAACATGCGATCATCGCGCCGTGCTACTTGAACACGCTCATCGAGCTGTAACTCTTGTTCCCACAATGAGAAATCCTCTCAACGTGGTCGCCAGAGGGCTCATCAAGAAACAGATACCCGAGGTCAATTCGCTTCCACGTTTTGATGACGCTTCGGTCCGACACACCAGCCGCGCCGAGAGAGCCCATCCGCGACGCGGCTCTCGCGACGACGGCAGGGACGCGTGCCGAATAGCCCGACGACATTGTAGAGCCATTCAAAACAAGGATGAGATACTCCACGTCGGGCGCGCTCACGCGCTGAAAACGAGCGGAACGGGTCAACTCAGAGACTCACCGACCCTACCAACCGAGGCCCGGCCGGGGCTCGTCGCGGGATCCGCCTCAGCTTGGCGCGGTTGAAAAGGTCGCCCGCGGAGAGTGCGACATTGCGACGGACGGTGACTTCGCTCACTGACAGCCGGCCCAGGTTGACGATCCCGCCGCCGAGGCCCGCAGCGTTTGCTGTGGACGTCGCGCCGGTCAGCGTCGCAATGCCGTCGTTGTACAGGCCGCTGCCGAGGTAGCGGGCCCTGTTGCCCCTGAGCACAACGCGAGTAAGAGCCAGCCGGCCACTCTGGTTGAGGATCCCGGCCCCGTTGTCGGCGCGGCCGTCGGCGATCGTCAGGCCCGAGAGAGCCAGCGAGGCGCCCCGGGTGCCGAAGACACGGCCGGTCGCCGGTGTTTCTCGGCATCGCTCAGGACCTCCTCGCGCCGGGGCGTGCCTACGGCTTCCGCGGTCCAGACGGAACCAGTTGTAGCGATTGTGGCCGACGAGGGTGTTGACCGTGTGGTCGGACCTGATCGCCTTCGCATTCAGGAACACCGAGCCGTTGAGGCGGTGCCGCGAGCCCCGGCCGTCGAGGAGATTGCGGGCCCGAACGAATCGCGATCGCTGTGAGGCCCATTCGGACATGATCGCGTGGAGCGCCGCGTCGTTGGCGTCGTACTTGGTTGCGCCGGCGACCAGGATGCTGCCGCCCTGGGATCGGCCCCGGCCGCGACCGGGGTGGTCGCCGATCAGGATGTCCCGGCCCGCGCCTCCGATCAGGAGGTTGCGGCCGGGCCCGGCGACCATCAGGTCCTCGCCGGCGCCTCCGAGCAGGATCGAGTTCCGTGTGCCGGCGATGATCGTGTCGTTCCCGTCACCGCCATCTAGCAGGTCGTTTCCGCCGTAGCCGAAGATCACGTCGTTGCCGCCGAGGCCGCGGATGATGTTGTCCAGGTCGTTGCCGCGGAGCACATCGTCATACGGCGAGCCAGTCAGGTTGGCGATCAGTCCATAGAGCGCCAGCATATTGCCGCCCGCGCCGATGAATTGCGATTGGCCCTGGGCCATGCGGAGGTCAATGGTCACGCCCGACGATGCACCCGAGAAATCGAGCGTACCCCGGTTCGCAGTGTCGACCACGGCGATGTTCGCGCCCTGGGACGCAATCGCGTAAGTATTCGCCCCCTGGCCGCCGTCGAGGGTGATCAGGCCGCGCGCGTGAGGCTCGCCCGACACGGTGATGACGTCGTCTCCTCCCCCGCTGCTTACCACCATCTGGTCCAGGTTCGACCAGGAGACGATCGCACGTCCGTTCAGCGTGGCGCCCTGATCGCTGATGCCGATGGAGTCATTCCCCGGCCCCGAGATCAGGCGGACCGTATTCGCGGTTAAGGCAGAGCCGGCGAAGGAGATGCCGCCGGGCAGGCTGAAGGTGACGCCGGACTCGTCGATGGTGAGGGACCCCGGTTGACCGTCGGGCGCGGTGATGGTCAAGGAATTCATTTCCGTCAGGGGCTTGACCAAGACCCGTCCGAGCACACTGTCGCTCACTTCGATGTTGCCAGCCTTGTATGAGACCGTATAGTCGCCGGAGCCAAGCGTCGGAGAGATCGCGAGATCGACAGCAGCCGTCGCGGGTAATAGGTCGACGAAATTCTGATTCGTCAGGGCCTCACCAGCGATGAGCGTCACCGGGATGTCGGTCGATGCGAGTGAGGTGCGGTTGTGGACAATCTGGACGAGAGGCAAGAAAGTGCTGATTTCGACAAGGTCGAGAAGTCCATCGTTCTCGAGATCGGCCGCGACGGTGTGGCCCTGTCCGGCGTGAAAGCCTCCGGTGGAGAGGGGATACGATTTTTGCTGCGCCAGAGGCTGGAACCACGACGGGCCCACTCCCGTATTGAGTGCGACGTTGAACGCCAGTTGGTTGGTCACGTCGTTCGCGAATAACGTGACGAGATCGGGGCGGCCGTCACCGTTGAGGTCCACGAGAAGAGTCTGGCCCTGGTAATAAGCGGAACCCGTGAGTGGTACAGTGCTCGATGTCGGGAAATCTTCCGAGGAATTCTGCAGAGCGAACCGGAAGGTTCCGTCGTTGACCGTCTCGCCAATGTCGATACGCCCGTCGCCGTTGATGTCGGCAGCCATGAGATAGGTAAGGTTGAGAGTCTCCGGAAACGTAGAAATCGATACCGCGCGGAAAGTGCCCGCTGAAACGTTGTAATACACCACCGGGGAGATCGTTCCAGGAGCGACAATCAAATCCGTGTAACCGTCGCCGTTGACGTCGCTCGCGACCAAGTTTCCAAGACCTTCTCCGACGCTCGAGGCCGCCAGTGTGATCGGCTGATTCCCGGGTCCGACCTCGATGAGGCCGTACCCAGGGCTTCCTGAGATCGAATACTCGACGACGATGCTCGACGTCTGGGAGCCATTGAAGTTGCCAATAACCATATCTTTGTATTCGAAGGAACCACCCGGGTTGGGAAGCGAGGCGATGAGGACTCCTGGCTGGAACGAGCCCCCGACCTGATCAAATCTCACAACCTGGCCGAGAAGAAAGAGAACTGTCAGGCTCATCGTCGAACCGTTCGTGAAGCCGGCGACGATTTGAACGGGTTGGTTATTGGCGGTGCCGACGATCGGGCCAGTGAGAGCGATCGGAGTGGTCGTCGCGCCACCATAATAAATGAAGACATTGGGTTCCGAAGGGCCTGGTTGATTCGTCAACGGTTCGCCCACGACGGCCAGGTCTGCCTTGCCGTCGGCGTTGAAGTCGCCAACGACGGAAGCCAGCGTGCCGTATCCGCTCGGCAATGTGAAGACGTCGGACCCCGTCGGGGGCGTGGCGAGGCTCAGGTTGGAGTTCGCCGGTGTTGCCTGTCGGAGACCTGTTGGTATCTCCTGATGAGCGGTGTAGGAACCGGGATCGAGCCCGCCAATCGAGTAGTTGCCGCTGGCATCCGTCTTGGCCGAGCCCACCACCACTCCATTCGAGTACAGGTCAACGACGACACCTTGCGCCGGGGCTGGCGGCGTGTTCGGCTTGGTCTGAGTGTTGATCGTGCCCGAGACCGCCGCGAGGGCGAGGATGCCGAAATCATTATGCTCCGATAAATCGAAACCGCTGGTATCGATCGTCACGGAATAGGTGCCGGTCTTCGGTGTCGTCAGCACCAAGCTCGGCGCTTGAAACAGGAACGAACCGGCCGCATAGGGAGTGCTACCCACGGCTGTGTCCACGGTGCCTGGATAAGTATTGGGCGCCGAGGCGTACGACTGGACCGTGTACGTGACCAGGCCGTTGTTGGTGTTGGCCGTCCACGGGACATTGGGCTGAATGCTGTGTGGATCGCCCGCCTTCTGGTTCGGGCCGAAGCCGTAGGCGGCGATGATCCCGTGGAACCCTGCGTAAACGTGAACCGGCGTTGGCAATGGTTTGTAGAAGTACCCTCCCATGGCGGTTCCGGAGTCCTGGGGCGTGAATTCCATCGAGGTGACGGGAATGTGGGTCGTGGCGTCGTAGAGCACGGCCGTGAGCGGCTGGCGAAGGCTGCCGACTGCGCCATCGGCAAATACGCCCAGGCTGGTGATCTCGATCGTCGCGTTTGCGCTGAAGCCGTCGCCGAAAGTATACGGCTGGGCTGGCTCCGTTCCCTGCGTGCCGGCAGGCGCGCTGATCGCCTGAACCAGGGGGCTCGCGGTCGTCTCGAGCCGCACCGTGTAGTTTCCGGACTGGACATTATTGAGCGTGTACTTGCCCGAGGTATCCGTGACGGCCGTTTGCTCGCCCGGGTCGCGCAAGCCGTTGCCGTTGCTGTCAACGAATACCGTTGCCCCGGGCACGGCGCACCGTCGGATGGCTTGCCGTTATTGCCGAGATCCTCGAACACCGAGCCTGTGATCGCCGACTTCTCCTGGGCGACGAAGTTCGCCTGCTCCGTGGTCTTGCCATCGTAAGTGACAGTGATCGGGTTTTCCCTGGGAACGTAGTCCTCGGAAGGCACGATCAACCGGACGTCGATCTTCTGGTCGGTCGGCACCGGGTCCCAGCCGGTCGAACGGGGCGAAGGTGGGCGTGAAGGCGTAGAAGCCATCGGGGCTGCTGGTGATGGCCGATGGCTCATTCGGCTCGCGCTGGCCGTCCCGGTTGTAGTCGAGGTAGAGCGTCCAGCCGGTGATGGAATCATGGTTCTGGTTCGCTACACTCCCCTCGACGGCGAACGCGGGGGTGAAGTTGGTCGAGACCATCGACTTGGCCGGCGCATTGACACTATCGTCCACCGTGGCGTAGAGCTTGTACTCCAGCGGATAGAGCCCGTTGATCGGCACGTTTGCGGTGGCCTGCCAGTTCACCCCCCCGCCGGTCGCGGTCGTGGGGGTGACGGAGGCGACGTTGATGGCAAGCTGCAGCGGATCGTTGACGCGTACAAGATAGACGTTCACCATCGCGCCGGGGATGAGTCCCTCGTCCATGTTGCCCGCGAGCTGCACCGGAAAGACGGCATTGGGCGTGGCTGGTACGGCGGGCACGAACGGAGCCGCGGCGGCCAGCGGCCCGAAGGATGGCAGGGGGATTGAGTGAGTCACGTCGATCTTGAGTTGGTCGGGATAGTCCGCAATCGTCGCCGAGGTTTGCTGGGCGAAGTGCGGGAACGGGGCGCCGCCCTGCGCGGTGAAGGTGACCTGCACCTGGTAGGAGCCCACCAGCGGCGTGTAAGAGTCGCTTGTCGAGCCGACGATCTGCAGGGCCTGGCTGGTGGCCGTGGTGAGCGTCGGGTCGGTGATGAGCTGGATACCATTCGCCGCGAAGTCGGCTTCGGGAATCGGGGTAGTCGTGCCGTTGACGGTGTGCAGCACGGTGAACGTGGGCTGACTGACGATCGTCGTGCCGGGGGCGGGCTGGCTCCAATCGGCGCTGTACGTGAGGTAGGTCGAAACCGCCGGCACGAGGTTGGACAGGTCAACGCTGTAAGTGTAAGACTGATCGGCCGGGTGCTGCACTTCCTTGCCGAAGTTATCGATCTGATCCTTGCCGATGATCGAGACCGTGGCGGTGCCGCCCGCATCGACGTAGACCTGGACGCCGACCTCGATGTCCCAGATGACCTTGATGTCGATCCACGCGGCCACCGTCGTCGAGCTCTGGATGTCATCGTGCGGGAAGACGTGCTGGAAGAAGAACCCGAGGCCGCCAAGGGTGTCGCCGCCGATGAAGGGGATCTCGGGCGGCACGACGACGTTGGCCGTCGCGAGGAAGTCAATCTCCTTGCCGGGCTCGAAGGTGAGGTCGCCGGAGATGTCGAAGATCCCGAACAAGCCGTCGACGTCGAGGTGGAGATCATAGATCTGCTCGGCCCAGTCCAGGGTGAGCTTGGCGTCGCCCTGGCCCACGGCGCCCTTCCAGGTCGTCCCGTTGTCGTTGGTGTACGCCCCGACGAGGATGGTACCCCCAAGGACCAGCTCGCTGGCGTCGGCGGTGATATCCCCCTCGACCCGGAAGAGGTTGACATCGTAGCCGGCAAAGGAGAATTTCTCGCCGTAGATCAGCGCCATGTGGGCCTGAACGATGAGGTGTGCCGGGTCGTCGAGATTCTCGATCGAGCCGCCCAGTTGGGTCACGAACACTCCGGTGCCCGGGATCGGGACGCCCGTTGCGCTCGAGATCGTCAAGTCGATCTCATTGAGGTTTCCATTGACGATCCGGAAGCCGCCCTTCGCTTCGAGACCGCCGGGCAGCACGACGTCACCTTTGACCGTGAGCGTGTAGGGGACTTGCGCCACACCGGTCTCGTCCCACTGCACGGTCAACAGTTTGATGGTGAAGGCGCCGAAATTCGCGTCGCTCAGCGTGAACTTCACATCGTGAAGGCTGAAGGTTCCGTTCTGAACGACCAGGCCGGTCTGTGGTGTGTTGCCAAGCTGGACGTAGGTCTTGAAGATCTTGAAGTCGGCCTGGAAGCTGCCAGAGATCAAGAAGGTGTTGTCGGCCTTCTGCCACTCCACGTTCGCGCCGTTGACGGTCAGGCTAAAGCCGAAGACGGAGAACGTCGAGTTTGTCGTGATCCCGATATTGAGTACTGCGTCAAGCTGCCATTCTGAATGATCAGCCCGGGGTTATTCTGGTCGCCGAGATTCGCCGTGATGAGAGTGGGCGATGAGCCCGAGGGGATCTGGAGCTGAAGGCCGCCGAACAGCTCGAACTGGCTCTGGCCCGTGCCGGTGTCGCGGATGTACATGAAGGTCAGCCCGTTGGTGATGACCTTGACACCGAACAGGCTGAAGTCGGCCGTGACGTAGCCGTTGAACTGGGTGAGCACGCCTTGCTGGAAGATGATCCCAGTGGAGCTGGTGCTGCCCAGGTTGACCTGCAGGGTGTTGCCGTTGAAGTCAACGTTCAGATCGCCGCCGACCTTAAACTGATCTTGCGACGCGTCATACGTGAATGAGAGGGGCTGGGCCGCTGGGGTTGACACGCTGACGTCGAAGATCTTGAACGATCCGCCCACGGCGATGCCGAGCCCGGTCAGCTCCAGGCCTTTCGGGTCATCGGCGACGGTCAGGTTGAGCTGCCCCGTGACGTTCTGCAGGGCGAACTTCCCGGAGTCCTGAGCGGGCGAACTGAGGGTCACGGAGCCCGAGAAGGTGAAACTCTTGGTCGTACCCGAATTCGCGTACTCGATGCTGACGCTGCCCGCGACGTCAAATCCCTTGATCTTGGTGTCCGACGGCAGGGTCTTGGTGACCTTGATCCCCGTGAGGTTCACGCCCGAGGCGTCAACGACGACGTAATTCGTACCGGTGACCTCGGCCGTCAGCCCCTTGCCGATGATCGGGACGTTGGAGAGGTCAACCACGCCCTGCATCAGCACCTGGCTGTTGACGGTCGTCTTGCTATCGGGGTTGTTCAGGTAGAGAGTACCGAGCGTGAAATCGCAGTGGGCGACCGGAACCTGGATCGGGGTGGATTGCGAGGGATTGAGCGACAGGCCGTTGGTGCTGAGCAACTGCGGGATATCGAACTTCACGAATTCGCCTTCGGGCACATTACTCTTCCAGATCGGAATGGGGACGGACGGACCGTTATCGTTCTTGATCGCCACGATGCTCAGCGTCACGTCGTAGACGTTGAAGAATGGGTCCGAGGACTGAGTGGTGTCAAGGGAGAAGAAGCCGGCGTTGGCGCCGAGGTCGAAGTGCACCAGTGGCTGAAAGTTCTCGGTGCCGAGCGGCGTATACCCGATATCGACCTTGGCTCCAGGCCCCAGCAGGTAATCGGCTCCGCTCTGCTGGAAGTTGGTGGACGGAAGGAACTCGAGGCCATCGACCAGTACCGGCACCCCTGCCGGCGCGAGCCTGTCTTCAAGGCGCTCAAGCCGGCCCGGCCGCCATGCATGCCGGTCGAGGGCGAGCACCGAAGTGCTCGGGTGGGGCGGCGGTCAAGCATGCGCAGCAGCTCAGGGCGGATCATGGTGCGAGTCCTTGTTGAGAGGGAATGCGGGCTTGAGAGTGGGTTAGAGAAGCAGTTGGTCTTAAGTAAAGGCGCCGTTGCCGCTGACCGTGCAGTTGGTCAGCGTGGTCCCGCCGGCAAAGTTGGACAGGGCGCCGCCAGAGTTGGCTATGCAGGAGTTGTGGCTCAACGTGCAGTTGGTCAGCGTGGTGGAGCCGCCGGAGCTCGCCAGGCCGCCACCGGTGAGGTTAAAGCCAGCCTCGGTCACATTGTTGCCGCTGATGACCACGTCGGTCAGCGTCAGGTCCCCGTCGTTGTTCCACACGCCACCGCCGGCACCGGAAGTGGCGTTGCCGCCAGTGATCGTCAGCCCCGACACCGCCGCCGAGCCGCCCGCGATTTCGAACACGCGGCTTATGTTGTTGCCGTTGATCGTCAGCAGGTTCGCCCCCGGCCCGGTGATCGTGGTGGTCGCCGTGCCGGTCAGCATGAGCGCGTCGCCGGTCAGGGTGATCATCCGGGGCGTGTTGAACAGGCTGGAGAAGACGATCGCGTCGCCCCCGTTGTCCGAATTCGCCTGGTTGACCGCCGCGCGCAGCGAGCCGGCGCCGCTGTCGTTGGTGTTGCTGACGGTCAACGTCGAGAGCAGCGCACGGCCCGCCAGCGCCATGACCGTCGGCCACAGCCGCCGCCGACCTCGGCCCGCGCCCGTCTCCCACCCGCAACGCCCCTGATCCCTTGCTCCGATGCGACCCATGATGTCCACCTTTTTCCAGATGACAGGAATCCCGACCTGATCGACCCACTGACTCGCTCGACTCCTTCCGCCCGCTGCCGAGCTACGCCGCGTGGATAGCCTGGCTGACCGGCGCCGCAGCGCCGGGGGCACGTCCGCCAGCGCCGCGTCGGGCACTACAGACGTGTTCTCGAGCAACATGTCGTTGTCGTTGATCAGCTCCGGCCAGCGCCTTCCCGGCAGCACCGTCACGGCGAAGATCTCCTGAACCGTCGTGTCGAATCGCAGGAGCGCCACGACCTGCCCGCTGGCCAGGTCGACCACGCAAACGCCGCAGGTCCGCTCGTCCTCGGCAAGCCGCTCGGTGATCGGGATGCCGCTGAAGACGGCGCTTTCGCGCACCTGCGAGAGACCGACGAACGCCAGGCTGCCGGCGAAGTCGAGCCCGCGCGTGAAGCCGGGCACCTCGGCGATCGGCTGGTATCGCCCTGTGCCCTGGTCGATATATCCAAGCGTCCCGGCACCGACTCGCAGACCCAGAGGCGGCCAGCGTACCACCGCGGCGAGTGGGGCATGGAGAGCCCCCGCGTGATCACCTCGCCACTGTCCACGTCCATCAGGATCCCGCCCCGGGCCTTGTTTGCCCGCCACCCGGCCGGCTCGTCGGTCTCGCCCAGCGCTGTGACGTACTTCGGGCGGCCGTCAACCATTGCCAGACCGTTGAGATGACACCGGTCGCTTGGTTCCAGCGCCGAGACGAACGGCGGCCGCCACCGCGGCGCGAAGCTGGCCATCGTATCGAGGGTGCAGAGGCAGGAGAATCGCGTGTTGACCACCCAGAGTTCGCCGCCTGAGCCCCAGGCCATCTCGTGGCCCTGGATGTTCCCCGTGACATGGCTGGCGCGGGGCAGGAAGCAGGCGTCGTGCCGGCCCGGTGGGTCGAGCTTCGCTGTCAGGGCCGGCACATCAGCATACTCCCAGACCTGAATCGTGGTGCCGACGGCCAGCCTGTTGCCGTCGAGCGCCAACCCCATCGGTGCCTGGAAGGCGCGGAAGTGGGTGTTGAGGTGGTCCCCTTCGTCGCGCACCATCACCAGCTTTCCGGCCTGGTAAGTGGTCACCAGGAGCGACGCGCCCAGCCGGCGCAGGAGACCTGGAAAGTTCGTTGTGTGGACGGCGCGCAGCGGTTGGCTCCTCGCTTTGAGCGCGAACGGGGGTCGTGTCAGTCGAATTCATGACATCGCCTCGAGGAGGGAAAAGTGCCGGGGATGGACAGAGGATGAAGAAAGCGGGTCAACAGTGAGAAGGAACAGGCAGGGAACACTCGGCATGCGAGACATGGTGACGAACTCCTTGAGCGCGCGGTCGATGGCCAAGGCGGGTTCCGCGAACCGCTTAGGGAAGGACCACCAACGTGTTGTCCGGGATCTCGTGATCGCGACGTCGTGGCATTTCGATTTTCGAGGAGCACCGCTGGCAAGAGCGCCGACCCGGCGGAATGCTCGGCTTTGACTGCGGGGACATCGGGTGAGCGAGGGCTTTGGGCTTCGCCCCATCACCGACGGGAACAAGAAACGGCGCGTGGCGAAAAACCTAACACGAGTTGCGCAGGAAATCAGAAATAGGCTCAAAGTGGCCCTAACCGACTGGGTAGAATGGGGCCATGAACGAAACCAGACACAGTCTGCTGCTCCGCGCCCGGACCGGTGAAGAGGATGCCTGGAAGGACCTGACGGATCTGTATCGTCCCCTGATCATCGGCTGGCTCAATCGCCAGGGCGTGCCGGCCGTCGATCTGGAAGACCTGAGTCAGGACGTCCTCTTGAGCGTGGTCAAGCACCTCGGGAGCTTCGAGCACTCCGGGCGCCGGGGCGCGTTTCGTTCCTGGCTGCGCACCATCGTGTGCAGCCGCACGACCGATTACTGGCGTGCCGCCATCGCGAGTGCCCATGCGAGCGGTGGCAGCGGCGCCACTGCGGCCTTGCAGCAAATCGCGGATCCCGACAGCGACCTGAACCGGCAGTGGGACCAGGAACACGACCGATACGTACTCGGTTGCCTGCTAGACATGGTGGAAGAGGAGTTCGAGCCAGCCACGCTGAAGGCCTTCCGGCGGCTGGCCCTCGACGCTGCCAGCGGCGCCGAGGTGGCCCAAGAACTCGGCTTGTCCGTGGCCGCCGTCTACATGGCGAAATCGCGAGTCTTGCAGCGAATCCGCCAGGAGGCAGAGGGCCTCATCGACTGACAGGAGCACGCTGAGTGACTGTCCCATAAGGTCGGTTCAAGCTGCATGGCGATAGTGGAATTCGGGGTCCGCATCGGAAGGGCGCAGCCGGTGAAACATCAATTGGATCATGGCCAGCTTGATGAACGATTCTGATGACAGGACGCTCTTCTCCCGGTCCTTGCTCAAACGACGACAGTTGCCCAGCCAAGCGAAGGTCCGCTCAACCGTCCAGCGGATCGGCAGCTTCACCCAGCCCCGCTTCCCCTCGGGCCGGCCACGATCGACAAGTCCCAGGCGGCGTTCTCCTCGACCCACTCATAGAGCTTGAAGTTGTGGTACTTCGCATCGGCGTACATCCGTACGACTTTGCCCATCGGCTGGCCGTCGAGCCGGGCGAACAGCGCCGGGGCCGCGGCCGCGTCGTCAACCGAGGCGGCCGTCACCAGGACGGCCAGTAGCAACCCCATGCTGTCCACGACGATATGGCGCTTCCGACCGTCGACGTTCTTGGCGTTGTCGCGGCCCCGTTGCTCGCCCCCGGAGGTCGTGTCGATCGACTGACTATCGACGCTCGCCGAGGTGCGGGGGTGGTAGGGCTTCTCCGTGGTGCGGACCTTGCGGCGCAGCCGATCGTGGATCCGGTCCAAGGTCCCGTCTCGTCGCCACTGGTCGAAGTAACGCCAGACGGTGCTCTTGGGTGGGAAATCTACAGGTAGGTATCGCCATTGGCAGCCGGTGCGGACGATATAGAGGACGGCGTCGAGCACGTCCCGCATGTCCGTCTTGCGGGGCCGCCCGCCGCCGGGTTCGACAGGGATGTGGGGCTCGATTAGGGCCCACTGGGCGTCAGTGACGTCACTGGGATAATGGTTCATTCTCATACCATTAATACGCCTGTCACACCCAGATTGTTCCCCTTATGGGACAGACTCTGAGTGTCGCTCGAACGAGCCGCGCGCCTGCTCGTGTTCGCCATCACCATTTGATGGCCGCGCGGAAGAATCGTGTTAGGTCCTGGCCCTGGTTTACGTTCTTTCTCCGCCGGCAATGCGCGTTCCCTCGTGGTCCTTGAAGGTTTGCCATGTCCGAGTCTCCGTCCGCCCATCCAACTGACGAGGAGTTGCGTGCCCTGTCCTTGGGCCGGCTAGCGGAGGCGGCGCTGGCCCGCGTTACTTCCCACCTCGGGGATTGTCCCGAGTGTTGCGAGCGCATCGATCGTCTGGCTGCTGCCGACCCGCTGCTGGAACGGCTCCAGCAAAGCGCGACGCACCCGGAAGAGACGCTCGTGAGCCCGGCGCAGCGCCGCTCGGCGGTTCGCGCCCTTCGCAGAGGGCGGCGCCGCTCGGGCTACCGACCCGAGCGGAGACGAAAGAACCGAGTCAGTAATCCTGCCGGCCCCCAGCCAGGTCGGGGAGTACGAGATCCTGGCCGAGGTCGGCCGCGGAGGCATGGGGGTCGTGTACAAGGCGCGGCACCGCGGCCTCCGTCGACTGGCAGCCCTGAAGATGGTGCTGGCCGGCGAATTCGCTTCCCGCGCCCAGGAGCTCCGATTTCGGCTGGAGGCGGAGCTGGCGGCCCGGGTACGGCATCCCAACATCGTGCAGGTCCACGAGATTGGAAGCTACCAGGGTCGGCCGTTCCTGGCGCTGGAGTGGGTCGAGGGGGGCAGCCTGGCCGACCGTCTCGACGGCCAGCCCTGGCCGCCGGACGAGGCGGCCTCGCTTCTCGAGATCCTCGCCCGTGCCATCCACGTGGCACACGGAGAAGGTGTCGTCCACCGCGACCTGAAACCGGCCAACATCCTGTTGCAAGAGGGTGGATGCGAGAGGAAGACGGATCAAGGAGAGCCGAGCCGGTCCGGATTCACCGCTGATCCCGCATCCGGCCTCATTCCGAAAATCAGCGACTTCGGACTCGCCCGGCCGACCGAGGGCGGCGTGACCTTGACGCAGAGCGGCCTTCTGGTCGGCACGCCGGGATACATGTCTCCCGAGCAGGCCGGCGGCAGCGGCCGGGCGCCCTGGTGGGGCCGGCGACGGACATCTACGCCCTGGGGGTGGTCCTCTATCAGCTCCTCACCGGGCAACTGCCGTTCCAGGGAGACAGCACCCTGGAGGTGCTCTGCGCGGTGACGTCCGAAGAGCCGGCGCGGCCGCGACGCCTGCAGCCCCGCCTACCGCGTGACCTGGAGGCGATCACGCTACACTGCCTGGAGAAGGAGCCCGCCCGTCGCTACCCCAGCGCCCTGGCGCTGGCCGAAGACCTGCAGCGCTTCCGGGATGGGAAGCCGGTCGCGGCGCGGCCGGTGGGCTCGGGCGCACGGCTGGCCCGCGCGTGCCGGCGCCGTCCACTGGTCGCGCTGTTGCTCGGCCTCCTGACGGCCTCGTTGTTCGGCGGCCTGGGTGGGGTGACCTGGAAATGGCTGGAAGCGGACGAGCAACGGGACCTGGTGAACGCCCATGCGCGGCGGGTGGACGTCGAGAGACACGAGGCGCTGTTCCAGGCGTACCGTGCCCGTCTGTCCGCCGCGGCCGCGGCTATCTCCGCACACGACGTCGCCGATGCCGCGCGCCAGCTCGACGCGGCCCCTGAGGACCTCCGAGGTTGGGAATGGCGGCACCTGCACAGCCGGCTCGACGACAGCTCGAAGGTGATCCCGTTGCCCGCCGGGGGGAGCGGAATCCTGATCCCCAGCGCGAGCCGACTCCGGGTCGGAATCGTGACCGGCGACGGCCTGCGCCTCACGGACCTGGACGGCGGCGGGCAACTGACAGTGCCAATTGCCACCAAGACCCCGTACGCTGTGACCGCCGTGGAGACGCGCCTGGGACTTCGGGTCGCCGTGTCGGTCAAAGGGACCTTAGACCTGCTTGACGAGGCCGGCCGGCGCGTCCGTCGCGCGGAACAAGAAGAGACCTACGACTATCAGACTGTCGTGAGCCCGGACGGCACTCGCCTCGCGTCTGCCTGGAAGCAAGGCGACTGGGCTCGGATCGCGGTCATCGACGCGGCTTCAGGAAAGCCAACGGCGGTCTGTGAGGGCCACCGTGAGAACATCTGGTCATGCGCCTTCAGCCCAGACGGCACCCGGATCGCCTCGGCCGGCGAGGACCGTACCGCACGCCTGTGGGACCCTGCAACCGGCGCACTGCTGGTCACCTGCCGGGGCCACGAGAACAAGGTTCTCGGTGTCTCGTTCAGCCCGGACGGCACGCGCCTACTGACGACCTCGGCGGACGGCACGGCGCGGCAGTGGGATGTAACGACGGGCCGGGAGGTCGAACCGCCTTACGACCGCCACTCAGGCAACGTCACCACGGCCGTGTATAGCCCGGACGGGCGACGGGTCGCCTCGGCGGGCAGCGACCGCACTGTCAGAGTCTGGCAGGCGAAGGGTCGGCGAGACGTGGCGGTCCTCCACGGCCACACGGGGAATGTGACCGCGTTGGCGTTCGACCCCGACGGCCGCCGGATCGCCTCCGTCAGTGCTGCGTCGATGCTCAACATCGCTGGAGACGACACGGTCCGGACATGGGAGGTGGATCCGCAGGCGACGCCGCCAGTCCTACGCGGCCACACGGGCGACGTTTACCCGGTGGCCTTCAGCCCCGACGGCCGCTGGATCGCCTCGGGGGGCTGGGACAAGACCGTGCGCGTGTGGGACGCGGCCACAGGGGAGCCGTGCGCGACCTTGCCCCACCCCGAAGTCGTGCATGACCTGGCCTTCGGCCCCGACGGGATCTGGCTGGTCAGCGCGAGCCTGGCGGATAGCCGGCTGCGGATCTGGGACGTGTCAGCGGCACGCCTCCGCAAGGAGATCGAACTTCCCCCCGGAAGACTCCGCTATGTGACAGTCCGTCCCGATGGACGCCGGCTGGCAGCCACGCTGACCCCACTGGAGAGCGAGGTCGGTCATCTGCACGTCTGCGACGTCGATTCCGGCGAGCGCCTGTTCTGGATGGCTGCGGTCGGACTAGCTTACAGCCCCGACGGCCGCTGGCTGGCTGTTCGCGACGGGAACTCCGTCTTTCTCCTGGATTCAGACACGAATGAAACGGGCCGGCGATTCACCGGGCACGAGAAGTCAGTCGTTTCGGCCGCCTTCAGCCCCGACGGCCGTCTGCTCGCCTCCTGTGGCCGGGACCGCACCGTGCGGGTGTGGCGGATCGACACCGGCGCGTGCCAGGTGCTCCGCGGCCACACTGACGAGGTCTTCGCGGCTGCCTTCCACCCCAGCGGCACTCGCCTGGCCACCGCCGGCCGTGACCGGGCGGTCTGGCTCTGGGACTTGGAGCGGGGCGAGGAGGTCGCACGACTGCAAGGCCACACGAGCTACGTCTGGTCGCTGGCCTTCAGCCCCGACGGCGCGACGCTGGCGTCCGGCTCCGGAGACTTCACAGTTCGCCTGTGGGACACGGCGCCGCTGAAGGTGCGTTACCAGGCGCGCCGCGAGGCAGAGGCCCTGCGGCCCGAGGCCGAACGGCTGGTGGAATCGTTAAGGCGGCCGAGGCACGTCCCGGCCGAGGTCGTGGATGCCCTCCGGGGTGACCAGGCGCTGAGCGAACCGATGCGCCATGCGGCCCTGCGTGCCGTGCTGCGGAGTCTGACGGGGGAGCAGCCATGATGCAACAGATGCGGCGGGAGATGCTGGCGGCGGCGGTCCTGGGCCTGATGGCCGCGACTGCGGGCCGGACGTGGGCAGGGACGATCGTCAACTTCAGTTACTCGGGGAGAGGGGGACCAGACAATGCCGGCCTCATCTCCACGGGCACAGGAAGTCTTCTCCTTCGCCGACGGGCTCTCGACGATCGGCCGGGCGGACCTCGCGTCCTTCAACCTCATTCTGGATGAGAACACGCCCAATACCACGACGTTCGGCCTCGCGGACCTCACCTCCTTCGCGGCATCCATCGGTCCGGGCCCGACGATGACGAGCCTGGCCCTGGAGACCCAGGCGGTCCAGGGCTCGAACCAGACGACATATCCTAGAGAGTTCACCGTCTCGTCGCTGGATCCTCCCGACGCGTCTACACATTTTGTTATTTTTGGGGTACCCTTTTTCTGGACGTCGGGGACTGTCACGATCACCTCCGTGACCGTACCCGAGCCCTCGTCCTTGACCCTGGCCGTCCTCGGCACCCTGATCGTCGCCGGCGGCTGGTCTGCTCGACGCCGTCAATTCTTCGGATGTGATGAGCACAGGGAAGAGCACGTGCCTTAGATCGGCAAGCGGAGTTGGTGCTCCACGTCAGGTTCGGCCCCAAGCGACGACACCGTCACACCCAGTAGCCGAATACCCTTGCTGACAGGAAAGATCGACTCAAGCAGCGCATACACGATTGCCTCAATTGCAGCTTGCGACGCGAGCGGCGCCTCGCCCGTCCGGCTGCGGGTGATCTGCTGGAAGTCGGCATACTTGGCCTTGAGCGTCACCGTGCGTCCCCGAATGGTCGAGTCATCACAATATGCCCACACCTTGGCGATCAGCGGTCTGAGAGCCACGCGTGCCTCGTCGAGAGTAAAAAGATCGGCATTGAATGTCGTTTCAGCACCGATGGATTTGCGAATACGATCGGCGCAGACCGGGCGTTCGTCGATACCCCGCGCAAGCGCGTAGTAGTACGGGCCCACCTTTCCGAACTGCTGCTGAAGAAACGACATCGTCTGAGCCTTGAGATCGCCGCCGTTACGAATCCCAAGCCGTTCCATCTTGGCGCGCGTCACGGGACCAATCCCGTGAAATCTACCGACCGGCAGGACTTCGATGAACGCTGGGCCCATCCTCGGCGTGATGACGAATAACCCGTCGGGCTTGCGCTCGGTGGACGCCATCTTGGCGAGGAACTTGTTGTAAGAGACACCCGCCGACGCGGTCAGCCCGGTCTCGGAGCGAATTCTCGTCCGGATCTCTTGGGCAATCTCGGTTGCCGAGGACATGGCCTTGAGATTGTGGGTGACGTCGAGATAGGCCTCATCGAGTGAAAGCGGCTCGACGAGCGGGGTGTAGGCGGTAAAAATCGCGCGGATTTGATGCGACAGTGCTCGATAGACGTCGAACCGTGGTTTCACGAAGATCAGCTCTGGGCACCTTCTTCTGGCGGTCACCGACGGCATGGCGGACTTGACGCCGAACCCCCGGGCCTCGTAGCTCGCTGCCGCCACGACGCCGCGCTCGCTTGAGCCGCCAACCGCGACGGGCTTACCGCGAAGCTCTGGATTGTCACGCTGCTCGACTGACGCATAGAAAGCGTCCATGTCGATATGAATAATCTTACGCTGTCGTGCTGGTTCGACCACGCCCCTTTGGTCAAGCGTGGTACTCAATCCCTCCCGTCGCTCGATCTCCGGCACCGGCATCTCACCACAGGCCGCGAGGCCTACCTCATCTTTCACCTCGACTCGGTCGACAACCACGAGCGGTCGATCAGCGCCCTCCGACCGCCCGAGTACCTGCGCATGCCTCCGATGCTTCTGGCACTCACTCTACCCGATGCATAGTCATGCGTATACTGACCGCTTCGGGGTCGAAGCCCGATTATTTTGCGGTCATACAAGTGTGTGCGTTGCGCGGTCATATCGAAGTCACGGGCGGTCGATTTGAAATCATCCCTCAGTATTTTCGACCGTCAGCGTGGGCGAGGATTGGCGCTTCCCAGGTTTGGACCCGGCGGTTGCGAATCATCCGCACGTTCAGGGCAATCGCTTGCCGAGCCGCTTTCGCGCGACGGTGAAGTCGCTGATGTCAATTGCACCATCGCCGTTGATGTCGGCCCAGATCCTCAGTTCCGGGGGACCGGTTTCCTGGATCTGGTTTCGAATTCCGACCATATCCTGGCTGTTGACGACGCCGTCGCCGTTGAAGTCGCCCGCCAGGACCGCGAAGTTCAGCGAGTAACCTCCCAGGTAAATGTCAGGCAGCACGCGAACGCCATCATGTCCGTCCGAGGTCGCATCGTTGCCATCGAGGGCGAGCAGCAGCCTGTCGACGTCGAGGACATCGGGCAGCGTCCAGTGGGCATCGTGCACGATGGGATCATAACTGAAGCTGCTGGAACTGTACGACTTGCCCGGCGTGAGCGTGCTCGTGAGTCGCCAGGGCGCCGAGGTCCACGTTGACATCGTCGCTGAAGATCACGTCGAGGGCCTTGATGTTGACGAATGGCAGGTCGCGGTTCAGTCCCATGAGCGACATCGACTGGCTGCCCCAGTTGACCCGGACGTTGACCACCTTGGGATGGACCGTGAGCTGGCCATTGACCAGATTCGGGAAATCGTAGTTGCCCGCGCTCAGTGTGCCGGCCGCGATCGAGATCGAATACCGCCCCGCTGCGCTTGCCGAAGAGGCCGAGGTCGAGAGCACGGCAGTCCCCTGGACCACGGTGCTCATGTCGCCGTTGACGAACCCTGTAATCGAGAACGTGAGCCCCGGGATGGAGTCTCCATGGGCCATGTCTTGGTTGTCGGCGGTGACCGTGAGCGGGGCCGGGGCGACGGGTACGGTCAAGAGACTTGCGGTACTCGGTGTGAAATTCAAATCGCCCGAATAAACGGCCGTGATCGAGTGATCGCCGGCGCCCAAGTTCCTTTCCAGTAAGGCTTTCTGGTCTTCCTTCATCGTGAGGAAAATCGGGGCCCCGGGAGGTCGGTGGGCCTTACGACGTGGCCATTCACGACTCGCCTTGGGCTGCGCTGATGGCGCGTCTCGACGCGGCACGTTTCCAGCCGGCGGCGGTAAGTGGTCGTCCGACGGTGAGGTGCGCGCTGCCGGCGATCTCCTGGCGGATTTCGATCAGCACCTTCCGTGGGCTCACGGCCAGTTCTCCGATCGTGCCCTCTGGTCGGAGTGCCAGGTCGGCGTGTGCCAGCAGGATCTGCAGAGCCAGCAAAGATCCCTCCAGTTCACGATGAATGAGCCGGACCGTGCGGCTGGCAAGTTTGACTTTCTTGAGCGTCCGTTTATAAGTTCTGAAGAGGCCCTCGTTTGCCATCTCCAGCGATAGAATTTGGCCGCCGTTTTCGCCGGGAGCCGTTGCGGACTGAGGACGTTGGTCAAGAGCCAGACATCGTGTTTGGTCTGCCCCTTGGCCTGGACACGAATCAGCCGACACATCAGCGGTCGCTGTTGTTGCTTCTGGATGGTTTCCGGCCAGTAGTAGACCAGGCCTTCTTGCCATTGCTCGATGGGAGTTTCATCCAGCGCGTACAGGCGAACCTTCGACGACATCCGCAGCAGAAACGACTGCTTGTGCTCGAGGATCGCGCGGGCCAGTTCATAGCCCATATAGGCCGCATCGGCCACGACCAGGGCCTCCGCAGGCAGGAGGGATAACATCTGTCGCAAGTGCAGCCGTTCGTCAGCGGTTCCCTTGCCAATCCACCAGGACCACAGCAGCCCTGATCCGAGGTGAACGAAGGCCGTAACCCAGGCGGTCGGGGCCGATGCCTCGCTGCTTCCTTTGCCCATGCGGGCTTCCAGTTCGGCCGACCGCGGGCACTCGATGCGCGACCCGTCGCAGCCCATCGGCACAAAGCCGCCGATCATAAGTCGCTCGGCATAACGACGTCGGATTTCGTCGCGACAAGCTGGTGATCGCGCCGCTGCTGGCCGTGGCACCGTTCAGGCTGACGGGTGTGCCGTCGTTTGTGCCATCGACCAGGAACTGCACGGTGCCGGTCGGTGCGGGCACGCCGGTCGCGAACGCCGAGACCGTGGCCGTGAACGTCAACGACTGGCCGTATACGGCATTTGGGTTGTCCATGGTCACGACGGTGATTGTTGACGCGTCAACTACCTGCGTGGTCGCCTCCGCCGCGGTCTTGGCCGCCTCCCGGTTGCCGACCTCGTCGGTGGCGATGCTGTAGAAGCCATAGGTGTGTCCCAACTGCCCGTTGAAGGTTGCCGAGGTCGCCGTGGTGGCGGATTCGAATGGCGTGAAGGGGCCGCCATCGGTCGAGACGAACACGTCGAAGGTGGCTACGCCCGAACCTCCCGGATCGTCCTGACCGGACCAGCTCACGGCGAAGCTCGGCGAAGTCAATGTCGGGCATCACTAGGACACTGCTGGCCGGAGAGCCGGCGTCCATAGTGTTGAAGATCGCGTTCGTGTCGAGCGGAGCGTTGGTGTTGAAAACCACCGTGGCCTTGGCGTTGACCACCGTGCCCGTCGGCAGGGACGACCTGGTGCCGACCGTGTAAGTGACGAAGCCCACGCCCTCTTGCCCGTCCAGGTCCGGCGGCAGGAAGCCGACCAGTGGGTCGGCGGGCACGTCGAGGGTCTGGGGGTCGATCGAGCTGAAAGTCCAGGTGACGAGACCGGTGGTGAAATTGATGCCGGCGGTCACGTCGATGAACACGCCGCGAGTTGCCCTGGCGTTCACGCGGGTGCTGTAGTAGTTCCGGCCGGCCGGAACCGAGATCGTGGTGTCGCCGAAGCCGAAATCGCCGAGCTGGAACGTGCTCCAATCCAGGTTCGGATCGAGCTGCTGGGTGACCACGACAAGCTGGGCCGGGGCAGTGGCCGTGGGCTTGTTCTCGAAGTCGATGAAGTAAGGGAGCGACCGTGCTGGTGCCAGATATCCGCTCGGCCCGAATCCACCGGGTCCGGAAATGAAGTTGGGGTCCTCGGGTTTCGGCCGAGCGACCTGTATCGTGGTACCACCGCCTGACGGAGCGCCCCTATTGATCTTTAAATTACCGCAGAGGCCCAAGAGCTCATCCCCGGGAAGACCAAGGCAAGGCGGAAGATCTCCGTTGGGGCTCACTGAACTGCCGTAACCGATGGTCGCACCAAGCACGAGTGCTCCAGCGCCGATGGCCGCCCACAGACCGCCTTCAGCAAGCGACTGTCCCACCAGTGTCACCACCCCCTTCGCTCCTACACTCGCGACCACAGAGACAGCCCCAGTACCGGCTATTGCAAGAGGCACACCACCCTTGTCGTATTCAGACCTCAGATAGACCCGTTCGTACAGGCTTGTCCAGCTCTTTAATAGGTCCGCAGCTTCAGCCTCAAATTGCGCGTCGGTCATTGTAATACCCTGCTCCGAGTTGATTCTGACGAAGGTTGAAATGGCGTTCGCGTAAACCTCTCCGAGTTCCTGTCGAAAGGCGGGCGAGAGTACGACAGTTGTGAAGTCTGGGGCCAGTCCGGATGTATCGACAAATTCCAAAGGATTGTTGGCCGCATAGGCATACAGATTCGTTCCGCCCGCCAGGCCGATCGGATCTGCCTGAATGAATCGGCCCTGTGACGGAGCATAAGATCGAGCGCCCATCGAGATGATTCCATCACCCTCTTGAGCGGATCCGAATTGACCGCTGAAGGTGAAGGGATTCTGTACCGACTCCGTCGCCGTGATCGATTCTCCAAAGGGCAGGTAACTGTAAGAGTTGAGCGCCGTTCCACCGGGACCGGTCAACTGGGCGGTATTACCCATTGCGTCGAAACTGTAAAAGTCGGCATGCCCAGTTGAATCTACGCGACTCGTCAGCCCGTTTCTTTGGGTGTAATGAGCTAGGAGCTGGCCACTGCCGTCGTACTCGCCGACGATCTGCCCGCTGGGGTCGATGAGGTACTCTGTGCGAGTGCCATTGTGCGTGCTCGCCACCCGGTTGCCGAATGCGTCATATTCGAATGACCACGTGTCCGCGGATGTTCTGATGGAGACCAACCGATCTTCCGAGTCGTACCCATACTGGGCATTGCCCCCGGAATCCGCTGTCTGGTTTCCATTCGCATCAAAGGTCTGGCTGAAGCCGCCGATGCTGGTGTACTGGTTCAGGTTGTTAGTCTGATAGCTCGTCGTGGCGCCGTTATCCGTGACCGTGGTCCGATTGCCTTCCGCGTCGTAGCCATACGTCATTGCGCGGCCGCTGGGCAGGACGACGGACGTGAGGCGGCCGGTGTTGTCATAGCCGTAATTGGTCGTCCCGTCGAGCGTGGTCATGCTCGTGCGGCGGCCGAGCGAATCGTAGGTGTAATCGAACCGCGAATTGACGGCGCCGCCAGGCGCGAAATTGAGCAGGTGCAGAAGTTGACCTGCGGCATCGTACGCGTAGGACGTGAACGTGCCATTGCCGTCGTCCTGGCGCAGCAGGCGGCCGATGCTGTCGTAGGTATAGCTGGCAATCAGGGCGCCACTGCTGTCAGTCAGGCGTTCCAGCCGACCCACGGCGTCGTAAGCATAATTAACGATGAAACCGTCCTGCCTAGATTGCACCTCCCGGCCGCGGCTATCGTAGGTGTACTCAAGGACGCGTCCGTTGGGATCATCAACTTCGGTAAGCCGGTCCGCCGAATCGTAGCTCATCCTTGTGGTGCCGTGGACATCTGTCGCAGTGATCAGATTCGCGTGCGAGTCGTAGGTGAAGTTGACATGCGTTCCGTCGGGCAGGTTCTTTTGCACCAGCAAGCCGCGGCTGTCGTAACCATACGTAATAGTTTGACCGCTCTGGTCCACCGAGCGTAGCCATTCACCGGGATAGTTCCGCGGGCTGTGGGCGCACAGCTGCCGCCAGCAACGAAGGACGATTGTTGCTCCGTGGCAGAATACCTCGATTGTGTCCACTTCGCGCAGCCTGATTTTCGGCTCTGCTCGTGGATATCACTTCTTGCGTGCGGCTTTGGGGACTTCCCGGTCCGTTCAGACCCTGCATCCTTGCTCACCGCCTACTTGGTCACTCGCTCAGGCTTCAGGCAACAGCGGCGGTGGCTCGGTGTCGGCAAACCATGCCCCGACCGCCGCCTCCAGGTACTCGAACACGGATCGCCCCTGCTGCGTGCAGGTCGCGATCACCGTCCAGATTCGTTCGCACCAGTGGTTTCCCCGCTCACTCCTGGTCCCTTGCGTGATCAGTCGGTCGATCACCACGAAGCGGATCGCTTGCTCCGCCAGATTGTTCGTCGGCTCCACTCCGGGAGTCGTCATGAACCGGAAATAACTCACGCCATGCTTGTCGAACCGGGCCGCCATGTTGCGACTGTGTTTTGTCGCCGGCACGTCGGTCGTGGCACAGCTCACAACTCTGAACCGGGCTATTTCCAACTGGCTCTGGAACTGTTTCGCCGAACAGTGTTCTCGGCGATGGATCACCTTGAAGAGCTCTCGAAGCTCCTCACGCAGCCGTTCTCCATAGGCTCGATCACGAGCATCTGGCAGGGTAGTCAGGAACTTGACATCGCGGATCAGGTGGGCCAGGCAAAACTGCATCGTCACGTCGAACCGTTCCATGTAGCTGCGATAGGACGAAAAGTAGTCGCAGCCCAGGACCCCCTCAAACTCCGTGCCCAGCACCTCGATCAACACATCCGTACTTCGCGTCGGGTCGATCTTGAACAGCGTGTACAACTCAGCGCGAAAGCACCACGTCCACATGCGGAGGCGGTTCTGCTTGTGGCCAGTCTCGTTGACGTTGAGTTGGTCTTCGTTCGGCAGGCGATCCAGAAGTTCCTGATAGGGCTGCTCGAGCGCACTGGTCACCTTGTTGATGATCGCCGACAGTTGCCCGCGCGAGATGGTCACGTGGACGACATCGCGAAGGAACTTGCGGATGGTCGAGAATGACGCATGACAGACACCCTTGAGGTAGGCGATCAAGGTGGTCAATCTGGGCCCGACCAAGCGGCCCCGTTCGATCCCGATGGGCAGCGGGGCCGTGTAAAGCTTCTGACAACACGAGCACCATCCCGAATGACCGCGGTGCTCTTGAATCGACAGCGGCACGTCGTTGATGTCAACCTGCTGGATGATTCGGGGCTCGTTCCAGGCCGCGGGTTCCAACCCCTGGCCGCACCGCGGACAAAGCTCGATCCGATAATCGAAAGAGCCGTCGTTGATGGCCTCGGGCGGAAACGGATCTCGTTCGTGTTTGGGGTGTCCGGGCTGGCCACCGATCTTGCGTTGAGCCTGCCCCTCAGGAGGCGGAGGCTTGGGCGGCTTGACGATGTCGGACGAGGGGGGCTTGGAAGATGTCGCGGAATTCTTCCGCGCCGCCGCGAGTTGCTCTTGGAGGCTCGCGACCGTGGCCTCGATCGCAGCGAGCCGCTGAGATTGAGCATCCAACTCTGCCTGCTGGGCGCTCAACTTGGCCTGCAACCGCGAACAATTTGGACAAGACTTCCGTGCCTTAGCTTTCATGGCTCGCTATGCTAAAGCACCGGCCGCAATTTCGCCATTACTGTACCGGTGAATGGCTACATCGTGAGTAACGGCACGCTGACGTGGAAGGCATTGCTGGAGATACCAATGTTATTCGTTCGATCGGAATCCGAAACGAGCCCGCGACTGTTGACCACGACCACGACATGGTAGCCGGCGTCGATCAGATTCGGTAGCGGGGCCGTCAGGGTTTCGGTGTAGCTGCCCTGCCCCGCCACATTACCAGTGTGGTGCACTCGCCCCAGCAGTTGAGCGGCCGGATCGAACGTGCTGCCAGCGATCAAGTAGATCGAATCATACCAGTCGCCCTGCGCCGGGGCAGTCGTCTGGTTGCGCACCGTGTACGTGATGCTAACGTTCTGGCCGGACGTGCCGCTTGCGGGTATCGTCACACTATCGAAGGACAAATCCGCGTCAGTCGCGGCCGCATTCAAGATCAGATCGTTGGCCCCGAGATTAGCGGTGAAGAGGGCGAGGGCACCGCTCTGCAAGCCGTTGATCGTGGCGAAGGTTCCGATGCGACTGCCGAATGTCATGATCGAAAAGCTCTCGCCCTGAGTGGGACCGAAGCCATTGATCAAGCTGATATTGAGGATTCCGGCCAGGTTTGCCGAACCGGCGATGCTGAGCCGGTCGTACTCGCTGCCGGGGGTGGTGCCGCCGATCTCGATGTCGAGGGCACCGGTTGCCGTCTGTGTGTAGTTACCGGTCACCGCGAGAATTCCTGGAGAACTGCCGGGAGCCACGACTCCCCCGTTCACAACGTCGGCGGTGACGGTACCCGATCCACCGAGACTGCCAGTTGACCCGACGGTTACAGGACCGCTGGCGGCCAACAACCCATCGACGACCGTACTGCCGTCGTTTGTGAGCCGGCCAGCAATGGCGAGCGTGCTGCCAGAACCAATGGTCAATGCGCCCTGATTGGTGAATACGCCGGCGGTGTTCAAGGAGGCCCCGTTGCTGAGGGTGAAGCTGGCCCCAACTGCGTTGGTGGCGAACCCGGCCAGTGCGTCGGTGGTGCCGCTGTCGCTGTACACCTTCGACCCCGTCCCGTCCAGGAGGATGCCCGCCGCGCTCGTGACAACATCGGCACCGAGAAGACGGAGGCTGCTGTTGTTGACGGCCTCCCAGTTGCCGCCGGTCAGGGTGCCCCCGGAGAAGTTCGCGGCGCCCTGGACGGTGAGCGTGCCTCCTCCATTGGCCCGGATAGTGCCCTGGTTGCTCAACACGCCACCGGCGGCGCTACCGATGAACCCAGAGTCGCCTTGGAGGGTAATTCCGGGGGCGATGGTCAGAGAGTCGCTGGAGCCGGGAACCAGCAATCCGTGACCGGCGTTGACACCATTGAAGTTGGCCGTTCCGGTACCAATCAGTGACTGTGTACCTGGGAAGCTCACATCAGCCGACTTGGCCAACATGATAAGGCCCTGATTCAATGCCAGGCCTCCAGTGACGGTGATATGCGCACTCGTGAACGAAGGGCTTGCCAGATCCAGCGTGCCCGTCAGGGTCACCCCATCCAATGTTCCGCCATCGTTGGTGCCGATCAACTCGGCGCTACCGGCGGTTGACACAGTGCCTCCGAGAATTGTTCCGAAGGCCACGTACCACGGGCCGGTGGTGTCGTCCAGCGCCAGCGTCCTTCCCGAATTGTCCAGTCTGGAGGTGAGGTAGATGAGCCCGCCGGCACCGGTGATGCGACCGGTATTTGTGAAAGTCCCTAGCCCCGGACCGGCAGGTCCAAGGTAAACAGAACTCCCAGTCAGCGCCTGAATCGACCCCGTGTTGCTCCAGTCGGTACCGTCGAGGGTGATGGATCCGCCCGCCGTGTCGGCGGAGATGGTGCCCTTATTTGTCCAACCGGCGCCGGTGAGGCTCAGCCGCCCCGACCCGTTGGCGGACATCGTGCCCTCGTTGGTCCAACCGACGCCGCTCAAGGTCAGCGTCCCCGGCCCAGAGGCGACAATGGTGCCCTGGTTGTCGAACATGTCGTCGCCGGCGTCAAGATGGCCTGCGCCGCCCCGGATGCTGACGCCGGGGCCGATAGTCAGCTTCGCGCCGGCTCCGGCCACGGCCACTGTGGCCCGGGGATCATTGTCGGCGAAAACCAGCGTGCCGGTGCCGGCGAGGAACTGCGTGCCATCGAAGCGAGCGAGACTGGCGCCGCCCATCTGCACGGTGCCCCCGTCGAGTGTCAGACCGTGGACCACGTCCAGGACGACGAAGCCCTGACGGAGGTCAAGCGTGCCGGCCATGGTGACCCCGTCCAGCGCACCCCCAAGCCGAATAAGATTGCACTGCCCCCCGTGGTGATCGTCCCGCCGCGGATGGTTCCGCCATTGAGAACCCACGAGCCGGTGGCGTCGTCAAGTGCCAGGGTTGTACCGGCGTTGTTCAGCACGCCGCTGAGGTTATACCCAAGGTAAACTTTACCGCCCGATCGGTTGAAGGTGCCCAGGTCAGCCAGGGCGAATGTGCCGCCGAGATTCACGGTGGAGTTGTTAGCGGAGTTGAGGGTTCCGCTGTTGTGCCAGGTCGCTCTGTTGAGGCTGATGATGCCACCCAGGTCGGCCCCAGCGCCCCGGTGTTGGTCCAGGAGCCGTCCAGCTCAACGGCACCAGGTCCAGTGGCCGTGATGGTGCCCTCGTTGGTCCAGTTGGTGCCATTGATCACCAGCTTCCCTGGTCCCGTGGCGGAGATGGAGCCCTGGTTGTCAATGCTGTCGTCACCAGCGTCAAGATTGCCTGCGCCGCCCCGGATGGTGACGCCCGGGCTGATGGTCAGCTTCGCGCCTGCGCCGGCCACGGCGACGGTGGCCCGCGGGTCGCTCTCGACGAAGACCAGGCTCCCGGTGCCGGCGAGGGACTGCGTGCCATCGAAGCGTACGAGGCTGACACCGCCCATCTGCACAGTGCCGCCGTCGAGTGTCAGGCCATGGGCCACGTCAACGACGACGAAGCCCACGCGGATGTCGAGCGTGCCGGCCAGGGTCACCCCGTCTAGTGCCCCCCCTGACGAGCCCAGTAACGTGGTCCCGGCCACCACCGTCGCGCCGGCGAGGATGCCGCCATTCAGACTGAACTGATTGCCGTTCTGCTCCTGAAGGTTGCCGGCCACGGTGAGGATGCCGCCCGAGAGCAGGAAAGCATCATTGACTGTGAGGTTCTGGACACTGTGCGAACCGGAGTCATGAGTCACGGTGATGCCGGGCACGTCGATCACGGCATCATCGCCGGCGCCCGGGCCCGTTCCGTTGCTCCAGTTGCTCCCCATGCTCCAATCGCCGGAGCTGCCGATCCAGGTCACAGTGGAGAGCATGGTCCGCTCCTCGAGGTGCTCCAGGTGCAGTCGAAACGCAGTGTTCCGCCTCGGAGAAAGCCGGGAGACACCAGCTCTGGTGGTTCTCGTTTTTCCGTTCGGCGCACGGCGGGACCAGGAAGCTGACATAGGAGCAACTCCTCATTCAATGAAGTCGAAAACTGCGGTCAGGAGCCCGGCAGAAGGCTCGTGAAAACTCCACGATCGAACCGGTCAGAAAGACCGAGTGAAGTGTGCTTGCTTTAACTAATCAGCAAAATTCGATTTTTCCCGAAGAACCATCGTGGGTCGAAGTGAGTTTTGAGGTCGTTGATCCAGCAGTCAGGCGACCACGCGACGGATCACCGCCTGGCTGCTTTGTGGCCACACAATGCCGGGAGCAGTGCGGCCGGTCCGGTCTCGGCTTCCCCGGTAAAACGAGATAAACGCACCAGGGCGGCAGTTGTGGCTTATGGCTATCTGCTTCTGAGACTGAACCGTCGTCTCGCCTGAAAGGGTTGCGTCCATGCCTCTCTCCGGTTCCCGCGTTCCTTGGAACACCCCGGACTGATCCTGACGCAACAAAGAAAGCAAATTCGAGTACAGTGAATTTGGCAGTTCAAGACCAGCTCTTCCTCACAGCAGCGCTTGGGTACGGCGGTTGCGCCGAATTCGCCGCCCAGGATTCGGTCACCAGCGATCGAGGGATACGTCTGAGTGCTGAGCAGTGTACCGCTTTTGGAGTATTGCTCGAAGACCATGGGGCTCGAGGTCGTGTCGTCGTGGAGCCAGAGGGTGTTGTCCGCGGGGTCGAGGGCCAGGGCGGCGTTTCCCCCATGAGCGACGGTGAAGGAGCTTAGCAACGTGCCGTCCTTGGCCCGATTCTCGACGACAGTTCCGTAGTACGAGCAGATCCAGAGCGAGTCATTGCTCGGGTCGTAAGTGATCCCGAGATAGTTCGAGTTGGCGCCCACCACCACGGGGAGGGAGAAGAGCTTCACGGGATTGGACCAGTCCAGGTTCCACTGGTATGCTGTGTTGGTGGTGAAATCCCAGGCATAGTTATGGAGCACGCCGTCTGTCGCGCCGTCCAGAAAAAAGTCACCGCCGGTGGGGAACTGAAAGCTGTAGGTCGGCCCAGTGGGCGTGCCCGTGAGCGTGTACTCCGCTCCGGTCTCGTCGTTGGCGGCCCCGAGCGTCCTCACGGTGCCGGTAACCGCAATCGGGAATTGGCGATCGTCGGGCTGCATCGTCCAGGTACGGAGGACGTGGCGCCCCTGTACGACGTGGATGTGCCGCTCATCGCCGGCCGTAAGGTACAGCGGGCTCACGGGTCCGGATCGCGCCGACCCAGTATCGATCAGCAAGATGACAGACATCAATATCGGTATACTTGACTTCATCATGTCGTTGGCTCCTGTTGAGCGATCCATTGGTAACGCGGTCCCCGTGAATTCCTAATTGCGCCGATGACCGATCTGGCAACCGACAAGACAGAGAATCCGTGCCTGCCGTCGGCTCGACCGGGATGTCGATGAACCGCGAGCCCACGGTGGACTTGCCAGGGCAGTGGTCCCCGGGGGCCTCGGTTCTTGCGCTATCTCCCACGCCTGGGGGCGCTAATCTCACTTCACCTCTAAACCCAGCAAGGCCGCGGCTTCGGCGCGGAAGCGGTCGAGCTCCTCATCGGCTTGCTGATTCTTCTCCATCCACTCGATCGCCTTGTTGATAGCAGGCGAGCGACTGCAGCTTGTCGCCGAGTTGCCAGTGGGCCATGGCCTGGAAGAAGAGGTCGTAGCCGTCGGACGCGCCGTGGCCAGCGGCCAGGCTCCGGTCCAGGGTCGCGATGGCCTCGGCGTATTGGCCCGCGCGATACTGGGCGACGCCCAGCGTGTTGAGGTAGTGGGCCTGGTTCGGTGCCAGCTCGACGGCGCGGCGGGCCAGGGCCAGTGCGCGCTCGGGGTTGCGACTTGATCCGGTCGCGTTGGCCAGATTCCAAGCGTAATCGTTGCAGCGTCGGGCCAGCCTTCCTCGGACGCCGGGCTGGTCCGGTTTGCGCACCAGCGCGGCTTCCAGGTCGGCGATCACGGGCTCGTAGGCTCTGGGATCGACGGACGCGGTCAGCGGCAGCGGGCCGAGGTCGACTTGAAGTCGGGGCAGAGGAGGCGCCGATGGGTCGGCCGGGTCGTCGTCGGAATAGGCCGGCGCGTCCCAGTCGAGGCCCATCTTGGCAAGCTGTCGGCGGATGGCACGCAGGTCCCAGACATGCACGGCGGGGCCGTCGTTGGTGGTCACCACCAGGCGCGATCCGTCGGGGCTGAAGCCGGCCGCGAGGACCTCGCACAGGTCGGGGCTTTCGAGCCGCGCGACCGTGCGGCCGGTCTCGGTCTCGACCAGGCGAATGACCTTGGTCGCGTCCACGACGACCACCAGGCGGCCGTCGGGAGAAAAGCAGCGACCTTCGCCGCCGATCTGCCGCGCCTCGCGCCAGGTGCCGACCGTCCAGAGCCGGCACGGTGCGGTGGTCGTCATCAGCCATTTCCCATCGGGGCTGAAGACGACCCCTGTGCCGTAGTCGATCGGCAGCTCGGCCACCTTGGTGGCATCGCGGATGCGCCAGACCTGCGCGCCCTTGCGTCCCAAATGACTGCCGGTCGCCAGCCATTCTCCGTCCGGGCTGACGGCGACGTAGCGGCAGTCGTCCAGCGGCCCCACGTGGATCGTCCGCTCGGGAGTCGCGACGAAGGCAAAGTCATGGTCGGGCAGGGCCACGATCCGGCCCAGCCGGTCCTCGGCGATGCCGCAGTCGCCCGCTGGCAACGGGAGCTGGCGCGGTGGGCCGATGCGGAATTCACCCCGGTCGAGGTCGAGCTGAATGGGCCACCGCCGCACGCCGATCGGCCCGCTGGTGAGCAAGTCGCCGGACGCCTCGAAGATCACTCGCCAGACGTTGCCGATTGGCAGGAAGGCGAGCTCCGCGCCGTGTGCCAGGTCCCAGAGCGCCACCCCCCGGCTCGTGCCCACGGCCAGCACCCGGCCGTCACGACGGATCGCTGCATGTCGATAATCGATTGATTGACTGGAAACATGAGCAAAAGTCCGGTATTCGAGAGCCGGATCGACCTGGTACGAGGTCAGCTGGTCCTCAAGCAAGACGACGATTCGTCCGTCCTTGCTGAACTCAGGCCAGGAGTGGCCGGCCAAGCTCAGCAGCGGCCGGCCCAGGACCGGGTCCCAGAGCCGCAGCCGCCCTTCCCAGCCGTTGCTGGCCAGCAAGCGTTCCGGCGGGGTGGAAGGCCGCACGCAAGCCGAGGCTGGTAGAGCCTTCGAGGGTCGCCCTCCGGGTGCCGGTGGCGGCGTCCCAGAGATAGATCTTGCGATCGTTGCACGGCGTCGCCAGGGTGGTGCCGTCGGGGCTCCAGGCGACACCATGTCCTCCGGCTGGGGAGCGGAATCGACCGGACGAGCTTCCCTGACTCCGCTTCAATAATCTGGCAGTCGGGTCTTTTCTCATGGTAAATGACCGCGATCTGGGCTCCATCCGGCCGGAAGGCCAGGTCCTGCGCCGGGCCTGGCCCGCGCCAGCGCCGGATGGATTGACCGGTCGCCAGGTCGTACACGAGGAGCTCACCATCGACATGGGCCAGAGCGATCCGCCGGCTGTCCGGGCTGAACCTGGCCGAGTAGCCCGTTACGGGGCCCGGGTCGTTCAGACAGACCGTGCGCTGCTCGATGTCCCAGACCGTCAGGGCATAGCCGGGAGGATCCGTGGTCGCCAGGTAGCGCCCGTCGGGGCTGAAGCCGAAGACGAAGATTTCTCGATCGCCTCGTGCGCTGAATCGTGCAACTTCCTCGTCGTCGGCGACGCGGCGGACCTGGATCGTCCCGTCCCGGAACCGCAGCGCATAGCGAGTCATGGTGGAGTCGAAGGCGGCATAGACGACTCCCGGCGGACGGTGAATGACCCGACCGGTGGGCTTCAGGTCGGGCAGGGCCATGCAGGCGATCGCCTCATCGCGGAGCAGATCGAGCCGTCCGGCAGGCAGTTTCAGCTCCCGGGCGATCGTGGCCGCCTGGGCCAGAGCGTCCAGGCTGTCGAACCGCTGTCCCACCTGGCGGCTGTGCCGCCTGGCGCTCGCCTGGGCCGTGAGCGACTCGAAGAGCCGTCTCGCGGCCCGTCCTGTCTCGGCCTCCTGGATGTGCCCGAGGTTGCTGGCCGATCTGGTCGCGCTGGTCGCGGAAGGTCCAGGCCGCCAGGGTCGAGCCGATGGCGAGCGATCGTCGTCAGGACCGCCGCGGCGATGTTGGCCCCGGCCAGCCAGGGATTGCGGCGGCACCACCGCCCGAACTGCTCCGCCGACGTGCTCCGCCGCGCCTGGATCGGCCGGTCGGCCAGGAACCGCTGCAGGTCCTGCGGCCAGCTCGCCCGCCGTCTGGTAGCGCCGCGCCGGCTCCTTGGCGATCGCCTTGAGGATCATCGTCTCCAGGTCGCGCGGGATGCGGCATCGAGCTGGCGCGGCCGCGGCGGCTCGGCATGGAGCATCCGCTCGATCAACTGCGCCCGCTCGGCGGCGGCGAAGGCCGGCCGCAGCGTCGACCATCTCGTAGAGGGTCAAGCCCAGGCTGTAGACGTCGCTGCGCGGGTCGGCCTGGCCCTGGAACCGCTCCGGGGCCATGTACCGCAGCGTCCCCAGGAGGTCGCCCGGGCTGGTCAGCTCGTCGGTCCCTTCCGCCTTGGCCAGGCCGAAGTCGGTGATCCAGACGGTGCCCTGGGTGTCGAGCAGGAGGTTCGACGGCTTGATGTCCCGGTGCACGATGCCCTGCTGGTGGGCGTACTCCAGGGCCTCGGCGACCTGCACGCCCACCCGGGCCACGCTGCGGAAATAGCGCGCGTCCGACTGGACGCTCAGGTCCGAGTCGTCGCCCGAGACCATCGCGTTGGATGGGCCCGGGCCGATGGAACTCTGGCCGACCGGGTCGACACGGCGAGCCGGCTCGTCCCCGGTCGGCGTCGCGAGTGCGCCTCTTCCTTGCCCGGAAACCGGCCGGTCCTCAGCCCGTCGGCCAGGGTGACGGTCAGCTCCAGGTTTCGCCTTCCCGCGGGGACCGAGGACGGGGCTTCAGCCGGCATCCCCGCGTCGAGGCGCACTCGGCCCGGCGCCGGCATTTCAGCTCGTGCAGCACGCTGTTCAGGCTCTGCCCTGGATGAACTGCATGGCGAAGTAATGGACGCCCTCGTGCTCGCCGACGCCGAAGACCGGCACGATGTTGGTGTGGTGCAGCCTGGCCGCCGCCTGGGCCTCTCGCCGGAACCGCTCCAGGTGATTGGCGTCAGCCAGGCTCTGGAAGGGCAGCACCTTCAAGCGCCACGTGCCGGCCCAGCGACTCCTGGACCGCCTCGTAGACGATCCCCATGCCGCCGCGGGCCACCTCGCGGAGGATGCGGTACTCGCCGAGTTGCCGCGGCGCCGTGCCGTCGGCGGTCGCGGTCTGAGCGTGCGGGCCGGTCGCCGGAC
The DNA here is from genome assembly GCA_963813575.1 of uncultured Planctomycetaceae bacterium. Classification (GTDB taxonomy): domain Bacteria; phylum Planctomycetota; class Planctomycetia; order Isosphaerales; family Isosphaeraceae; genus Aquisphaera. Next base: position 39,848 of record CAWFAF010000008.1, on the reverse strand, counting down.
CCCCGACCGAGCCGAACTGCTCGATCACCACCAGCGCGGGGAACAGGTCGCGGATCTCGGCGGCCAGCTCCGGGTACTTGCCGGTGTACTCGGTCAAGCGAAGGCCGCTCGCCGCGGCGGAAGCGCTCGGCGAATTCATAGGCCAGCTCGTTCAACAGGTCCGGTCCGGAACTGGATTCGCTCATCGTCGGAGCTCCTTCAGCCCCCCGGGCAGGCTGGTCAGGATATCCTTGAGCCGTTTCAGCGCCCGCAGGTAGCGCATGCCGGCGGCCTTCTCCTTGATGCCCAGCACCTGCGCCGTCTCGGCCGGGGTGAGTTGCTCGAAGTGCCGCAGGGCCAGCACTTCCCGGTCGATCGGGTCCATGGCATTGAGGGCCTCCTGCAGGCGGATCTTCACCTCGGCCCGGATCGCCGCCTCGCTGGGCCGGGTCGCGTGCCCCAGGAGCTGGGCGGCCAGCGCGGCGGAGGACTGCTTCCGGCATGGCGCCGCGATAGAGCGAGACCTCGCGACCAGCGTCCCGCATCTGCGTGCCGAGATGATGGCGGTGCAGCTCCAGCAGCTTGTTGCCGACGATGCCCCGCAGCCACAGGAAGAACGGTATCGACGGGCTGCTGCAGGTACTCCGCCCGGTGCTCCGAGGCTTCCAGGATACGCCTCCTGGATGACGTCCAGGGGGTCGATGCGCCCCTGCAGCCGCTGATCCAGCCGGAAGGCGACCATGCGGCGCAGCCTTTCCTCGTGCCGGGTGAGCAGGGCGCCCCAGCTCTCGTGGTCCCCATCCGCCGACGCGATTGCAGCAGGCGGTCGGTCTCGTTCGAGTTTTCGGCCATCATGGTCTCCATGATAACCTAATTGCGCTGAGAGCCGGTCCGGCAATCGGCGAACTGCCAGATTCTGTCATGGGTGCAGCCGGCGGCAGGCGGACCGGACCTTGGCTCGCTGCTCCGAGCGGTGGGACGCGAACCAGACGCCGGGCAGCAGTTCATCGAGCGGACAAGTGAGGAGGAAAGACTAAGGAGCATGAGGGGCGCAGTCGGTACTACCCGTACAGATCCTCGTGTCCCGCGTCACGACCGATGGCTCAGTTCAGGATTTCGAGCTTGGGCATCTTGGGGTTCTTGATGTTCTGGATGCTGATCTGGGCGGCAAGCTGCTCGACGATGCCCAGGAGATAGGGGCGCTCGGGGGAACCGGGGAGAAGGGCTTGGGACATCTTACCTTCGTCGCCGGTCTCGCGCAGATGAATGTTCAGCGGCACTTCGCCCAGAAACGGAACGCCCATCTCCTCGGCCCTGCGCCTGGCACCGCCACGGCCGAAAATGTAGACACGCTCGTCTCCAGGTGTGTCGAAGCAGGCCTTCTTCTCAACGAACTGGCGCGCCTCGGATCCGCCACGATCCTTGAGATAAGCGATCACATCAAAGAAGGCCATGTTTTCGATCATGCCCAGCACCGGAACACGAAGCTGGCGGAACATGGAAATCGCGCGGGTGGCGTCGAGCAGGGCCACTTCCTGGGGTGTGCACACCACCACGGCGCCCGTCAAAGGAAGCGACTGGGCCAAGGTCAGCGGCACGTCGCCGGTTCCGGGCGGCAGGTCGATCACCAGGTAATCGAGCGGACCCCAGTCGACCTGGCGGAGGAATTGCTGCATGATCCCGTGCAACATTGGCCCGCGCATGATCACGGCGCGGTCCGGTTCGAGCAGGAACCCCATCGACATCAGCTTCAAGCCGTTGGTCTCGATCGGCTGGATGCGATCGCCTCGGGCCATGGGCCGTCCCACTGCACCGACCAGGTGAGGGATCGACGGACCGTAAACGTCGGCGTCCATCAGGCCGACGCTGGCGCCGTAGGACCGGAGGCCATAGGCGATGGCCGCCGCCATCGTTGACTTGCCAACGCCGCCTTTTCCCGATCCCACCGCGATCACATTCTTGATCCCGGGAATGTCGCCGCTTTCAGCGATGCCCTTGCCCCGGACCTCGGCCGACATGTTGATGTTGTAATTCCGCTGGTTGCCCAGCCGGAGCTCCAGCGCCGTGCGGACATCGCGTTCGATCTGGGCCTTGAGGGGACATGCCGGAGTCGTCAGATTTACCGTGAGCGTGACCGCGCCGTCGCCGATCCGCACGTCCTTGATCATTCCCAGGTCAACCAGATCGCGGCCCAGGTCAGGGTCCTTGACTCCCTTCAAGGCGTCAAGGACATCGCGTTCCGTGAGCGTGGTATTGGTCTTGCCGAACATCGAGCGTGATCCTCTAGGAGTGGCACCGGCGGGCGTGGTGACAGAAGTCGAAGCGTGAACAAGCCATTGTATTGCCGCAGTCGCCAGAGGACCAGTCCGGCTAGCACCGCGGATCGCGCTTCACGGGCCATCAGCCTGGCGTGGAGCTTCTCCTTACGGCACGTAGCCGGCCAACCGAGCCGGGGAGGCATCTCCCTCATCCATCAGATGAACGTTTGTTGGGTGATTCTCGGCAAGGGAGCAACCACCGTTGCCTGTTTTCACTGGCTGACCGCTTAGCGCTAACTCAAGAAGGCTGTCGGCGTCGAACGGCGATTCGGCCGCGAGGCTCCGCGACCAACCCTCACGCTCGGTCTGCGCCGCGGCGAGGGTGATCCAGCGATCGACCAGGCTCGCGACGTCGGGTGGTGGCACGAACCCTGGGATCACGAGCGTGGCTCCTAGTTCTCTGGCGAGTTCAGCCACTCCTTCGTTGGCCTCGGGGTCGAGCACGAGCACCCTTGCCGCCGGAGATTGCCGCGCCGCTCGGTCGAGATCGTGCAGACCCTGGGCCGCGTAATCTCGCAGATCAATCAGAACCACCGGACAGGCAAGGCCCAGCAGTGCGGCGTCCAGGTCGGCCGCCGATCGCGTTTCCATCCAGCGAACGGGGCGGTCTTGCAGCCTGGTTCGAAGCTGCCCGGCCCAGTTTCCCCGCCGCTCGTGCAGGATGACGGCCACGCGCGTCAAGAGCGAGACTCCTGGAGCTTTTCTTCCTAGTGCCGAACCTGTCGAATCTCAACACTCTCATTCTAGCCAACTGCCGCGACCGGCACGAGAATGAAGCCGCCAGCATGTCTTACCTCACACGAACGTGCCGACCCCAGAACCAGGTTTGGGAATCGCCGCGAAGGCGAACCCCATCGGGAAAGCGGGTCAAGTCTTCTTGGGCGGCGAGTAGCCCAACACTCGGGCGCGCTCGGCGGGAGCCCCGTTCTTCAACCAATCGCACGCGTCGTCGTCAACGGCATCAGGATTGATCCAGCATCACAACTGTCCGGCTAACGGTTCTGAGAATTTGCCGCAAGTATTCTATATCCAAATAGATTATCTCAATAAATGAGCGCGCACGATATCAGCTCGGGCCGTCAGAATCTACCCTCTGGGGATTGCATCCCAGAGCGGTGGAGGATGACGCATGGACCCGGGAAGCTCGTGTTCGCTCAATTCATGGACTTCGTTCCACGACACGATTTCGACGCGTGCGTGAGGCGATACGGTGGAGACCGTCGCCCTCGCGGCTTCTCGTGTCGCGACCAGTTTCTCTGCTTGGCGTTCGCGCAACTGACCTTTCGCGAAAGCCTGCGCGACATCGAGACGTGTCTGCGGGCCCTCGAGCCCAAGCTCTACCATGCGGGCTTCCGCGGCAAGGTCTCGCGGAGCACATTGGCCGATGCCAACCGCGTCCACGACTGGCGCATCTTCGCCGAGTTCGCTCAAGTGTTGATCGGTCGAGCGCGGAAACTTTACGCCGACGAACCCTTCGGCGTGGAGTTGGAGCAGACTGTCTATGCCCTCGACAGTACCACGATCGACCTCTGTCTGAGTCTGTTCCCTTGGGCGCGGTTCCGTCGTCGCAAAGGGGCCGTGAAGCTGCACACTCTTCTGGATCTGCACGGCAACATCCCCACTTTCGTGCGGATTACCCACGGCAAAACCCACGATGTGACAGTTCTCGATCATCTGCCAATCGAGCCCGGCGCATTTTACGTGCATGGATCGAGGCTATGTCGATTTTCGACGTCTTCATCGGTTCACGACGTGTTCGGCGTTCTTCGTGACGCGAGCCAAACGTGGCCTCGACTTCACCCGCCGAGCCCGTCGGCGGGTCGACAAGACGACAGGGCTTGCGGAGCGACCAAACGATCGTGCTGGTGGGCCCGAAGACGTCGCGGCTGTCACCCCGACCCCCTGCGTCGCGTCGTGTTCTACGACGCCGAGAACGACCGGAGGTTCGTGTTCCTGACCAACAACTTCACTCTGCCTGCGTTGACGATCGCAAAACTTTACAAATGTCGATGGCAAGTCGAACTGTTTTTCAAATGGATCAAACAGAATTTGCATATCAAAGCCTTTTACGGAACGAGCGACAACGCGGTGAAGAATTCAAGTGTGGATCGCGATCAGCGTTTACGTGCTCGTGGCCATCATCAAGAAGGAACTCCGGCTCGAACGCAGCCTCAGCGAAATTTTGCAAATTCTCAGCCTGACGCTTTTCGAGAAAACCCCTATTTTTCAGTGCGTTGAGCGAGTCAAAACCGCAAGATCCAGAACCGCCTTTCTCTAATCAGTTGAATCTCTTCGACTTATAGCCGGACAGTTGTGATCCAGCATATCTTTCTTAGTTCGGGCAACCGTTCCCTGTGATCTCGAAAATGCCTCCGGACTGCCTCGTCAAGAGAGGCGATGCGGTGATCGCTGAGCAGCGCAGCCTCGATGAGACGGCGGTCTTTTTCCATGATTGCCAGGACGAACGCGCTCGCAACAACCTTTGGAAAACGCCTCTCCAGTGATGAGGAGCCTTGGATTTCGACGATCTCGATCTTTCTTCTGGCCATCATCGATAGTCGCCACCTTCGAGCAAAGCGGGACTGATGTTTGTTCCATTCTTCTTGGATGGGGGTCGTCATAACAAGTCGATGACAGACCTCCAGGACGGCCAGGAGGAACTCGCGGCATCGCAGGGAAGTGGGATGGGACGCTGGATCGCCTGCCGCTCTCGCGATCGAAGCGTCGATGACGAGCAAACGACTTGGTTTCTTGGCCAAGGTTATGAGCTCCCGGCGAGCTTAGCCTCGGCCACGGAGAGGTAGCGGTTCTCGGCTTCAAGAGCTACCAGGTCGAAATCCTCAGGCCAGTCGCCGAAACGGCCGGCTTCATCAAGTTCGGCGCTGCGGACGGTTGTGGCGCCCGTATCCTGACTCCGAGAGAACCAGTGAAGTGCAACATCGGAGGCCGGCAAAGTTCCTACCGCCACCAGGGACTGCAAACCGAGTAAGAGTAGAGAGCTGTGCGTCTCGACGACGACTCGCACCCCGCGTTTGGCCGCGTTGGCGAGAAGATCGGCCATCGCGACCTGGGCTCGCGGATGCAAGTGAATTTCAGGTTGTTCGATGAATACGAGCTGCCCCGGCCTGGCGGCGAGCAAGGCGACGACAACGGGAAGAGTTTGTGAAACGCCGAAGCCGACGTCGGCGATGTTGACGAGGTCCTTTGCGGTCCCTCGTCCTGGCCTAATCAACCGGCCGACTCGAATCTCCGCCCGAGTATCATCGACGGCGCGAGTTTCCACCTTCCAGGTCAGTCCCAAAGAAGCCAGATCTTCACCCACCCGGTCAAGTTTTGAGTGGGCTGATTGGCTCCAATGAGCGATCGCACTGGCGACGTAATTCTGGAAAGTACCAGGAAAGGTCTTTCCTATCGCACTCACGGGATACTCACGTGCGGGGTTGCCCCGCAACCCCGGAAGATGAACGATTTCCTCTAAACGTGTGGCGAACTCTCGAGCGGGGTGGAAGGATATTTCATGGATGACGGATTCACGTGGCGACGCTCTTAGTCTCGCCCATAGGGGAACAATCTGGGTGTGACAGGCGTATTAATGGTATGAGAATGAACCATTATCCCAGTGACGTCACTGACGCCCAGTGGGCCCTAATCGAGCCCCACATCCCTGTCGAACCCGGCGGCGGGCGGCCCCGCAAGACGGACATGCGGGACGTGCTCGACGCCGTCCTCTATATCGTCCGCACCGGCTGCCAATGGCGATACCTACCTGTAGATTTCCCACCCAAGAGCACCGTCTGGCGTTACTTCGACCAGTGGCGACGAGACGGGACCTTGGACCGGATCCACGATCGGCTGCGCCGCAAGGTCCGCACCACGGAGAAGCCCTACCACCCCCGCACCTCGGCCAGCGTCGATAGTCAGTCGATCGACACGACCTCCGGGGGCGAGCAACGGGGCCGCGACAACGCCAAGAACGTCACGGTCGGAGCGCCATATCGTCGTGGACAGCATGGGGTTGCTACTGGCCGTCCTGGTGACGGCCGCCTCGGTACACGCGGCCGCGGCCCCGGCGCTGTTCGCCCGGCTCGACGGCCAGCCGATGGCAAAGTCGTACGGATGTACGCCGATGCGAAGTACCACAACTTCAAGCTCTATGAGTGGGTCGAGGAGAACGCCGCCTGGGACTTGTCGATCGTGCGCCGGCCCGAGGGGAAGCGGGGCTGGTGAAGCTGCCGATCCGCTGGACGGTTGAGCGGACCTTCGCTTGGCTGGGCAACTGTCGTCGTTTGAGCAAGGACCGGGAGAAGAGCGTCCTGTCATCAGAATCGTTCATCAAGCTGGCCATGATCCAATTGATGTTTCACCGGCTGCGCCCTTCCGATGCGGACCCCGAATTCCACTATCGCCATGCAGCTTGAACCGACCTTATGGGACAGTCACTTAGTTCCCTCTAAAAAGCACCGATTCCTCAAAACGTTTGCGTTTGTTATCGCGGAATCGACTATTCTCGGATTCCAGTATGTATTATTATTAAATCGATCAATGATTTCCCGGCTTCTCAATTCCTCAGAGAGACTGACTTGTCCGTGATCCGTAGTCTCCGTCTGTGTAACGAGTTCCAGTGGCCCACGCCCCTGTCGTTTCTGTCCCGAGTAAGAGTCTGTCCCATAAGGGGAACAAACCGGGTGTGACAAACGTAGTCATGGCATGAGAATGAATCATTATCCCAGTGACATCACCGACGCCCAATGGGCCCTTATCGAGCCCCACATCCCGCCCGAACCCGGCGGCGGTCGGCCCCGCAAGACGGACATGCGGGACGTCCTCGACGCCGTCCTCTATATCGTCCGCACCGGCTGCCAATGGCGATACCTGCCTGTGGATTTCCCGCCCAAGAGCACCGTCTGGCGTTACTTCGACCAGTGGCGACGCGACGGGACCTTGGACCGGATCCACGACCGGCTTCGCCGCAAGGTCCGCTCCATGGAGAAGCCCTACCACCCCCGCACCTCGGCGAGCGTCAACAGTCAGTCGATCGACACCACCTCCGGCGGCGAGCAACGGGGCCGCGACAACGCCAAGAATGTCGATGGCCGAAAGCGTCATATCGTCGTGGACAGCATGGGGTTGCTGCTGGCCGTCCTGGTCACCGCCGCCTCCGTCGACGACGCCAGCGGCGGCCCCGGCGCTGTTCGCCCGGCTGGAGGGCCAGCCGATGGGCAAGGTCGTAGCGGATGTACGCCGATGCGAAGTATCACAACTTCAAGCTCTACGAGTGGGTCGAGGAGAACGCCGCTTGGGACCTGTCGATCGTGCGCCGGCCCGAAGGGGAGCGGGGCTGGGTGAAGCTGCCGATCCGCTGGACGGTCGAGCGGACCTTCGCCTGGCTGGGCAACTGCCGTCGCCTGAGCAAGGACCGGGAGAAGAGCGTCCTGTCGTCGGAATCGTTCATCAAGCTGGCCATGATTCAGTTGATGTTCCACCGGCTGCGGCCCTCCCATACCGAGCCCGAATTCCACTATCGCAATGCAGCATAATCCCACCTTATGGGACAGTCTCTAAGTCAGGCGCAGTCTAGTTCTATCGATCTGAATTTCAAGCTCGATCAAAGGACTCTTTGAAAAGGCCGCAGTATGGAAGAACATCTGCTTAGCCTCGGAGAACTCGACATTCGGACCACGCAGTAGCAGGGGACCCGGATCGTAGGGGGCTTCGAGTGTCTGCTTGAGAAGCAGCAGCAACTGAATCATACTCGACTTGCCCGAGCTGTTTGCCCCCGCGAGGATTGTCAAAGGCCTCAGTTCGATCTCCTGCTTTTTCTGGATCGATTTGAATCCGCTGACAGCGATCCTCGAAATCGCTCGGCTGGTCGTTGTTGGCTCGTCCCTGGAAGACATCGATATAGCCCGCTCTTGGGAGCCCCGCCTGTCCCGCAGTGTTCAGGACAGTGAAAGGCTCAAGCATATCTTGATAAACGGTTCTCTGGCGAGAGTGAATCCTGAGAGCACAAATCGTACCACATCAACCGCCTCCATGCATTGCTCCGCCTGAGGACCCGCAGGAAACGCGTGCAAGAAAACCAAATCGAAAGCGTGCTACAAAACAAGGGACAAACCTCGGGATTCTTCACTTGGAGCGCGGGGCGTGGTAAAGAAAACAGTGAATCCGCGCGGGGGGTTCCCGCGTCTGGCGTTTCCTTCCTGCTCCATCAAGCGAGGTGATGTGATGGGTCGACAACTTGGCGCGCCGCTGGTGGCCGCTCTGCTGGCCGTGATGATCGGCCAGGCACGGGCTGATGACAAAGACGCGAAGGCCATTCTTGACAAGGCGATAGCCGCACTCGGAGGCGAAGAAAAGTTGGGTAAGGCCCAGGCCTTCTCGTGGAAGTCCAAGGGGACCGTCGTGTTCAACGGCAATGAAAACGAGATGAGCAACGAGGTGACCGTCAAGGGGCTCGATCACTTCCGCAGAGAGTTCGGCAACGACCAGTTTCACGGGGTGGTGGTGATTGCCGGTGACAAGGGCTGGCGCAAGTTCGGTGAAGAGACCAGGGACATCGAGGGAGACGCCTTGGCGAACGAAAAGCGCGGGATTTACCTTCACGTCGTCCCGACCCTGCTCGTGCCGCTAAAGGGAAACGGCTTCAAGGTCGAGGCCAAGGGTGAGGAAAAAGTCGGCGATAAGCCAGCCGTCGTCCTCAAGATTGTTGGTCCCGACGGCAAGGATTTCACGCTTTACCTGGATAAGGAGACCGGCATGCCGGTCAAGCAAGTGGCCAGGGTCGTGGGCTTCCAGGGCCAGGAGTATACCCAGGACACAACCTTCGGCGACTACAAGGACTACGGCGGCATCAAGAAGGCCACCAAGATCGAGGTCAAGCGCGACGGCGAGAAGTTCCAGGATATGGATCTCACCGAGTTCAAGGTTCTCGACAAGGTCGACGCTGATGCCTTCGCCGAACCCAAGTGAAACGGCCGACTCGATTCAACGACGTGCTTGCAGGATCGTGTGAAGACATCGTTTTCAAGGAGCTTCATCCTATGATTACCTTTTCCAGGTTCAGGCTCGGAATTGCTACGGTTCTGATGTCGCTGTCTTGCGCGGGTTCGCTGGTTCAGGCCCAGCCGCCGCGCAGGCAGCCCACGCCCAATGACACGCTCAGATCTCCCGAGGTTGGTCCCGACCATAAGGTGACCTTCCGTATCTACGCTCCCAAGGCCGATGAGGTGACGCTCAACGGAGACTGGATCGCTCAAGGCCTTGGGACGGGCGGGAAGCTGACCAAGGACGACAAGGGGGTCTGGTCGATCACCGTCGGCCCGCTGGCGCCCGACTATTACAGCTACTCTTTCAACGTTGACGGGGTTCACACCGTCGACCCCAAGAACGGCAAGGTCAAGGAGGGAATCTCCAGCACCGAGAGCATGGTTGAGGTGCCTGGGGAAGAAGCGGCGTTCGAGGCCGTCCGCGATGTTCCGCATGGTGAGATTCGCATCGCGCTTTACCATTCCAGCACGCTGGACGGCACGAGAAGCATGCACGTCTACACCCCTCCCGGTTACGACCAGGGAGACGCGAAGTATCCCGTTTTCTACCTGCTTCACGGTGGTGGCGACGACGACATGGGCTGGAGCACGATCGGCCGCGCGGGGTTCATCATGGACAACCTGCTGGCCGACAAGAAGGCAAGGCCGATGATCGTGGTGATGCCCAATGGCAGCATGCCCCGGCCAGCGAACATGCCGCGGTTCACGCCGGGCACCACGCCGACTCCCGAATTCATGGCCGCGATGGAGGCCGCGCAGGACCGGTTCCGCAATGAGCTGCTGAAAGACGTTGTGCCGTTCGTGGAGAAGAATTATCGGGTGCTCACTGGCCAAGCCAATCGCGCCCTCGCGGGCCTGTCGATGGGCGGCGGCCAGACGCTTCGTGTCTTGACCAATAACCCCGATCAGTTCGCCTACGTGGGCGTGTGGAGCGCGGGAGTGCGCAGGATCGAAGACTTCGAGAAGCGCAATGCCGCGTTCCTGGACAACCCCGACAAGGTCAACAGGCTGGTGAAGGTGCTCTCGATCAGCGTCGGTGAAAAAGACAACCTTGCGTTTCAGGGCTCTAAAGCCCTGGCCGACTTGCTGAACAAGCGCGGCATCAAGAACGAGCTGCACACCAGTGCCGGCGGCCACACATGGATCAACTGGCGGCATTACCTCAGCGAGTTCGCGCCCCGGCTGTTTCCGTGACCTGGGGCCAAGGGATGTTCTGAGCGGGGAGCTACAAGGATGTCACTCCCCTTCGGCCCCTTGATCTTCATCCTCCTGCCCGAAGAGAACGGCGAGTGGAAGCCGGAAGCCGGGCAGGAGGGTGCCTCCATCGAGATCATCACCGACCTGAAGGATTCGCACGGTCGTGGGGGAACCGAAGACGTAGACCTTGCTTGTGACTGGGTAGATGACCCACACCTGTCGAACGCCCGCCTTGAAATATTCTTCACGCTTAACTTCGACATCGTCAGCCGAGTTGGTCTCACTGATCACCTCGACAGCCAGGTCGGGCACGACGTCCCACGCCTCCTTTCGAGGAACGCTCTTCTTGAGTGGCCAGCGCTCCTTTGAGACAAAAGCAAGATCCGGGCGGCGCTTCAGTTTCTTTGCGGGGTCAATGAGAAAAAGCGTCTCGGTGGCGACGAGCCCCAGATGGTTCTCATCCGCGTACGGAGCCAGCCAACGGGCCAGCAACGAGGCCAAAACCGATTCAAATGCGCCCATGGGAGGTTTCTCCACAACGTGGCCGCCGACGACCTCATAGAGTTTTGGCAGTCTATTCCCGGAAACATCCGGGGGGACGAATGTGGATGTCGACGATTCGGCGGCCATTGAATATCTCCTCGCCGGACTGAACCCGACCATCGGCTGAGGCCCGGTTTAATGATCGTAATGACTTTATCACGAGTTGCAAAGCATCAGGCCAGCAATTCCTTGACCACCCGCGCCGGCTCGACGCCGGTCAGTTTGACGTCGAGGCCCTGAAACTTATAAATGAGCCTTGAGTGGTCGATGCCGCAGAGGTGCAGGATGGTGGCGTGCAGGTCGCGGACGTGCATGACGTTTTCCACGGCCTTGTAGCCGAGCTCGTCGGTGGCGCCGTAGGTGACGCCCCCCTTGATGCCGCCGCCGGCCATCCAGAGCGAGAAGCCGAGGATGTGATGGTCGCGGCCCGCTCCCCTGCCCCATCGGGGTGCGGCCGAACTCGCCGCCCCAGAGGACCAGCGTGTCGTCGAGCATCCCGCGCTGGTCGAGGTCCGTGACCAGCGCCGCGCAGGCCTGGTCGACCTCGCGCGCGGCGGTGGGCATGGCGTGCTCGATGTCGCCGTGATGGTCCCAGGCCCGGTGGTAGAGCTGGATCATCCGGACGCCCTCGCTCGGCCAGACGGCGGGCCATCAGGCAATTCGAGGCGAAGCTGCCGTCGCCGGGCGTCTTGATGCCGTACATGTCCAGGATGCTCTTGGGCTCGCTGCCGAAATCGGTCAGCTCGGGCACCGACGCCTGCATCCGGAACGCCAGCTCGAACTGGGCGATCCGCGTCTGGATCTCGGGATCGAGCCGGTCTTCCGCGAGCATGCCGTTGAGCCGGTTGATCTCCTCGACGCTCATCCGCTGCGGTCCCGGTCGATGCCGGGCGGGTTGTTGATGTAGTGGACGGCGTCGCCCCGCGACTGGAACTGGATGCCCTGGAACTTGCTGGGCAGGATAGCCCGCCGACCACTGCCGGGCCGAGACCGGCTGCTGGCCCGTCGCGCCGGCCGAGGTGAACACGATGAAGCCGGGCAGGTCGTCCGTCTCGGCCCCCAGGCCGTAGAGCAGCCACGAGCCCATGCTCGGCCGCCCCTTGATGATCGAGCCCGTGTTCATAAAGGCATGGGCAGGGTCGTGGTTGATCTGCTCGGTGGTCATCGACCGGACGATGCAGATGCTTGTCGGCGATCCCGGCGATGTGCGGGAACAGGTCGGAGATCTCCTGCCCCGACTGGCCGTGCCGGTGGAACTCGCAGGACGGCCCGCGCGCCTTCAGCGACCATGTTCTGGAGCTGGGCGAGCTGCTGGCCCTTGGTGAACGACTCGGGGAACGGCTTGCCGTGCAGCTCCTTGAGCATCGGCTTGTAGTCGAGGCTCTCGAACTGCGACGGCCCGCCGGCCATGCAGAGGTGGATCACCCGCCTGGCCTTGATCGGGCAAGTGCGGCGGGTTGAGCACCCCGCGCCAGCGGTCCGCCGGGTCTGCGCGTATCGGCCGCGCGGGCAGTCGCCGAGAAGAGCGACGGATCGAGCAGCCCCGCCAGCGCGATGCCGCCCAGGCCGTAGGCCGAGCCGCGTCAGGAAGGTCCGGCGGCGGATCGCCGTTTGCCAGGGCGTGGGTTGGAATGCTCGGTTCATGGGGCCATGCCTCGCATCAATATCTGGTGATCGTCTCATGAAGGTCCAGCACCACGCGGCAGACGGTCGTCCAGGCGGCCAGCTCGGGCTGCGGTCGACTGCGGTTTTCAGAGGTGCCTGGCCGACGTGGAGGAGTTGCTCGGCGTCGGACGGGTGGCCGCGGAAGAAGTCCCGCTGGCCGTTCAGGAACGTCGGCCAGGGATCGCCGCTCTGTCGTCACTGGGCGAGCGGGCAAGAGACCGTTCGTAGAGCCGCTCGATGCGGTCGGCGTCGGAATCATTCGCGTTCGTTCAGGAGCGACCTGGGCCAGCACGCGCGCCGCCTCGACGAAGGTCGGGTCGTTGAGCAACGTGAGGGCCTGCTGAGGCGTGTTGGCGACGTTGCGGGCGGCCGTGCATTCCTCGCGGGGTGGGGCGTCGAAGTTGGCCAGCATCGGGTGGAGGAAGGTGCGCTGCCAGTGCATGTAGACGCCGCGGCGATACTGGCGGTCGTCGCGATCGGCGATCGTAGTCGCGATCGGGGAACTGGAGGTTCGCGTAGTACCCCGCCGGCTGATACGGGAAGACGCTCGGGCCGCCGATGTCCAGGTTGAGCAGGCCCGCGATCGCCAGCGCGTTGTCGCGGACGAACTCGGCCTCGAGCCGCCGCGGCGACTGCGAGGCGAGCAGGCGGTTGCCGGGGTCGATGTCGCGCAGCTCGGGCCGCAGCCGCGAGTCCTGACGATAACGTCGCCGACATCACCAGCAGCTTGACCATCCGCTTGACGTTCCAGCCGCTGTCGCGGAACTCGAGCGCCAGCCAGTCGAGCAGCTCGGGATGCACGGGCCACTCGCCCTGCGCGCCCACGTCCTCGACCAGGCTGCTGATGCCCGTGCCGAAGAACTGCTTCCAGAGCCGGTTCATGAACACCCGGGCCGTGAGCGGATTCTCCGGCGACAGTCAGCCAGCGCGCCAGGTCAAGCCGGGTCAGCCGGCGCTACCCGCGGCAGTGGCGGGCTGCGGCAGGAACCGCGGAACGGCGGGTTCGACCACGGCGCCGCTCTGGTCTTGCCAGTTGCCGCGCGGCAAGACGCGAGTCACAAGCGGCGGCATGGCCTTCGTCACCATCGTGTACGTCTCTGCCGTCCTTGCACTCCAGCAGCCTGGCAGAGCGACTTGACCTTGCCCCAGGTCGATCGGGTCATGGCCCGTGCTGAGGACGATAAAGCTCGGTCGAGTAGCCCGGCCTGCTGGCGGGTTCGCTGCCCGGGCTGGCGGCCAGTGCCTTGCGCGCTTCGTCGTCCAGCTCGGTCCGGCCGGCGGGTCGAACCCGAACGGCGAGACCGAAAGCCGGATGCAGCCCGCGCGGTCGGTGTCGAACGACGATTTCGAGCTCGTCGTCCGCCGCCAGCTCGAGGGTTGTCGAGACACCAGATTGCCGGTTTGCTGCTGGTCGTTGCTGCGATTTCGAGGTCTGCCAGCCGCCCGAGGATGCCCACGATCTCGTGGCCGTTGAAGTAGCGTGGCTCCTTGAAGTCGGCCTCGGCGTGGAAGAAGGCCAGCGAGGCGTTCCGCGGGGGATGTGGTGAGTGGAGCGACGCCGAGAGTCGCACGCGGCGCTGTCGGCCTTGTCTCGGGTGATCTTGCCGCCATGAGCCTGGTGCGGCAGCAATTCCAGCCGGATCCGGGCCAAGCCCCCCGCGCCGGGCTTCAATCGGAACGTCCAGGCATCACCAGCACGCTTCCTCGTTGCCCCGCCAGGCCGGTCATTGAGGAGCACGCTGCCGTCGGGCTGAGGCACGGCTCCCTCTTGCGCGACGACAGCCGGCGTCTTCCAACCCGTCGGGGAAGTCTTGACGAACTCGGCACTCTTCTTGACCCAGGACTCGAACTCCTTGCTGACCTTTGTATCTTTCACCACCGGCATGGCTTCGCGACTGCAAACCTGCCGGATCTTGCCGCTGCAATTGCTCTCGCCGACGCTTCAGATAGGGGCTCTCCACCTCGATCTCGGGCGGAAACGGGTGGTCGTTGCTCCAGCCCTTCAGCTCGGGGTTGGGCGTGTAGTCGTAGTCTTGATAAACGCCCCACTGCTTGACGTCGGCGAAGAAGGCGCCAGGGAATAGAAGTCGCGCTGGGTGAAGGGATCATACTTGTGATCGTGGCACTCGCAGCAGCCCATCGTCGAGCCCAGCCAGGTGATCGCCACGGTCCGCACGCGGTCGCTGGCGTACTTGGCCAGGTATTCGCCAGGCTGCGCTCCGCCCTCGCGCGTCATCATGTTCAGGCGATTGAAGCCGGTCGCGACGAGTTGCTCGGTGGTCGGGTGGGGCAGCAGGTCGCCGGCAAGCTGCTCGATGGTGAACTGGTCGAATGGCTTGTTGCGGTTGAACGCGTCGATGACGTAATCGCGGTACGGGAAGATTCGCTGATCCTGATCTCCGTGGTAGCCGACCGTGTCGCTGAACCGGGCCAGGTCGAGCCAGGGAACGGCCATCCGCTCGCCGTAATGGGGCGATTCGAGCAACCGGTCGACCAGTCGCTCGTAGGCTTTCGGGTCGGTGTCTTGCTCGAATGCGCGAACCTCTTCGGGAGTGGGCGGCAATCCGATCAGATCCAGCGACAGCCGGCGGATCAAGGTCCGGCGGTCTGCCTCGGGCGACGGCTTCAGGCCCTTGGCTTCAAGCCCGCCCAGGATGAACGCGTCGATCGGGTTGCGGACCCAGGAAGACAGCTTGACGGTAGGCAAAGCCGGTGACGCACGGGGGCCACGTACGCCCAGTGCCCCTGGTATTCAGCGCCCTGCTCGATCCACTGCTTGAGCAACTCTTTCTGACCGGCCGTGAGCGTTTTGTGCGAGTCGGGCGGAGGCATGAGCTCTTCGGCATCGTCGCTGAAAACTCTTGACGACGAGCTCGCTCTCGTCGGGCTTGCCCGGCACGATGGCCTGAACCTTCGAGCGCCGAGTCCCGCTCATCGAGCCGCAGTTTCGCCTTGCGCTTGTTCTTGTCGGGTCCGTGGCAGGCGTAACAATTCTCCGACAGGATCGGCCGGATGTCTCGGTTGAACTCGACCCGTGAGCGTCGGACCGTTTCGCCGGCCGTCAAACCTGGTGCCGAAAGGAGTCCGACTGCCAGTGTGGTGCCAACCGCGCTGGCGAGCCCCAACCACAGTCTGTCTTTGTTCGCTCTCAAGGTAGCCTCGACGGGGAAACACCCTGCTCGTCGTCCGCCACGCATCGCCCGACCCAAGGCGGCCGCGCTTTGACGATTGTTTAACACCTCTTTCTTTTCACTATACCCTATCGCGCCTGCGGAAACAGTCCGTCCCCCCGTACCTGAAGCGGCAGGGTTCAAAACAGAGACATGGCCCTTGACGCTCGCGATCGACGCTCGGACATGCGACTTGAGACTCAGCACTCAGCACTCAACACTCAGAACTCAATGCTGGGACAGTGAACAATCAGCGGAATTCGATGTGGCAGTTTCGGTGCACCTATACTCACTCGGTTTTTGGATGGCTCGGCCCAGCACAGATCATGTCGGATCTCGTAATGTTGCAACGTCTTGCTGAGCGAGCCGTCCCGCCTGGAAGCTGCACCGAAAGTCCCGAGAAATGGCGGAAATGGCAGTTTGGGGGGTGTGTTTCGAGCGTTTGTACATCAGTGTAAACGGCGTGGGGAAGCGCGGCGCAAGGGCCTCGACTGCGAGCGACTGGGCGGCCGAAATCATCGCCGGTAGTGTGACATTTTGTGCCGAGTAAGGAAGGGGTGCCCGGCGGTCCCGGCATGCCGGGATTCGGGTTTCCCCTTCCTCCTCTAAAATTCCGTACGGCGGGTTTTCCCCAGTACGGCTTCAAATGGACCGTCAATGGCGACCTTCGGCGACATCCCAAGGCTTAAGTGCCGTCCACATGCGCCCCATGACACCGTCTTATACGCCACCGCAGTTCTTGCTCCCAGAAGTACGCGATCCCCGAAGGGATTTCCCCGTTGTAGAACCGTTAGGTTCAATGTGGCACGACTCCCAGCAGCGCCAACACGTCCATCCAGAGGCCCTTGGCTCGCCATCGGGTTTTGTTGTCCCGGCGGGTTATCGCTTACTACGGCCTCATCCGCCCCTCTGGACTCCTCTCCGCCGCTTATGGATTCGCGGCGGAGGCTGCTGCACCCAAGGTTATCGGCTTGGGGTGGGAATCCAGAGGTTCCCCAATTTACTCCGCTGGACTGTGCTCGCGTGCCGCCTCCCATACCCCGGTGGCCCCGAAGAGTGCACATGACTGTTGCTTCTTCTTCGGTATTAGCCTTCACCCCAATGTCACGGGTTCGACAACCACATTGATCATTTCGAGGCTGCAGAGTTCGTTCCGAGCTCAAACTCGTGCTCCTACTACGGCCCGCGAGCTGGCTAGCCCTCCTTACGAGGACGTTTACATTCGAGCTTGCGCTGGCCGGGTCGCCCCGAGCCAACGTCGAATATGACTACGTGGGTAAACAGTCAACTCCCACGACCGGACTTTCACCGGCAAGTCCAACGGCATTATGGGCTGCAGGACATTGTCTGATCCTTGCTCTGTTCCAGATGGCGAATCTGTCAACTCGGCGAGCAGGTCGAGACCCTGGTCCGGCTCTGCTTAGCGCAGGTCAAGAACATCCCCGTTACCTGATTCTACAACATGACGGTCGGTTTGATTCCCACCGCCGCCGTCGTGACGTTATGAGTGGCGACGACCCACATGGATTTTGGCGCTGGCGACGGTTGGGTGATGTCCCAGAATTACGCAATGCATGTCCTTGTATATTCGGTTCCAGCCAGTAAGCGATACTGGCATCCGTGTCGTGAGGAGAGCTTTGCATATCCTGAGGCTTTGACCTCTTAAGACAGATTGCTCCCTCCGGCTCGGGCTTAAGGCTTTGGTACATCCCGCGGCCTAGACCGCTCATCACAAGGATCACCTCGCCCGAAATCCCCGGAGGAGACTCACGCTCCCAGCGACAGGGAGGAGGTAAGGGGACGCGACTCATTTCGCGAGCCAGCTTGGGCCCCAGCCTCCGTTCCCGTGAACCATTGCGCAGAGAGTAGAATCGAGCCGCGTCCCTTTTCCCGGCCCGCAATCCTTAGCCAAGCACCTCGATCACGAACCCGCCCGGGGCAGGGAAGTAGAAGGTCCACGACCCATGAAGTCTTTGAGGCGGGTCGACATCGAACCCGTCTTCCTTCAGGCGTCGATTGATCTCGTCTACCCGTTCCGGGCTCTGCTGGATGAAGCCGATGTGGAACGCGCCGGGATACTTGACCTCGGTTGCCTTGTCGATGTTGGTCAGAGTCAGCACCATGCCGTTGTCGTCGCGCAAGAAGGCGATGATGTCATTGCCCTTTTTCCCGTCCGACTTGAGGTCGAAATACTTGATCAGGAATTCCCGGGCACCTTGAACGTCCGAGACGGCGAGGTTGAGGTGGTTCAAGATCACGGCCAGCACTCCACGGTTCGGTGGTTGAAGAGAGTAAATCCTGTTTTATAAGCATCAGACGATGATAATTCCGGGCCGAAGGCGCAGCAAGGAATGTCAGGCGTTCACTCTTCCCTGGGTTACCGCCGCGCAATAAAATAACTGACGGGTCAGTTAGCAATTTTGGAGAGGGCCACGATGGAAGACGCACCGACGGTCCGCTGGCGGAGGCGGAAGGAGTCGCGGCCGGGTGAGCTCTTGCATGCGGCGCTGGAGTGCTTTGCCGAGCGCGGTTTCGCGGCGACCCGGCTGGAGGATGTGGCGGCGCGGGCGGGGGTGACGAAGGGAACGGCGTACCTTTACTACGCCAGTAAGGAAGATCTCTTCAAGGCCGTGGTTCGGGGGTATCTGGTTCCGGTGATCGCATCGCTCGAGGCGGCTGCCGATGCGCCTGGGCCAGTGTTCCAGTTGCTCGAGAGGGTCGTCGGCTTGTTCGTTGAAAAGGTCTACGAATCTCCACTTTCGGCAATCCCCAAGCTGGTGATCTCCGAGGCCGGCAACTTCCCGGAACTGGCTGGTTTTTATCTGGAAGAGGTGATCGACCGCGGGCGTCGCCTGGTCGGCAAATTGCTGAATCGCGGAATCGCCAGCGGCGAGTTTCGCGAGGCTCGACGTCGAGCACACGGTCTATTGCCTGTTCGCGCCACTGCTCTTCTCGGTGCTGTGGAAGCACTCCCTGGGACGAGCCGACGCCAAACCGCTCGATGTGGCGGCGCTGGCCAGGTGCCACCTGGAGATGCTCAGGCGCGGGACTCGCGCCGAGCGGCCGCTAGCGCTGCAAAACGCGACGAAGGCCGCGGCAAAGAAGCCCATGCGCCCAACCGCCGGCGGCCGCAAGACCAGCACGGTCCGATCTCGCTCCGCGAAAGGACGTGACTCATGATCGGTTCCCGAACGGACGATCGCCCGGGTTCAAGCGTTCCCTCCGATGAAGCACCGCGATCCGACCCAGGGACGGCAACTCAAGCGCAGCCGTCACGTCAGCGGGCTCGGTTCCCCTGGAAGGTGATGTTCCTTCTGCTGCTGGCTGCCGCGGCCGGAGCGGGAGCCTGGTATTACCTGACGCACCGCGAGCGCGGCGATAAACGACTCATCCTGCAAGGCAACATCGACGTTCGCCAGGTGAATCTCGCCTTCAAGGTCGAGGGACGGATCGCCTCGCTCGCCGTCGATGAGGGGGATGCGGTGCGGGCCGGTCAGGTGCTGGCGACGCTCGATAAGCAGTATTTCCAGGACGAGCTGCGGCTGGCGCAGGCTCGGCGTGACAATCAGGCGTCGGTCCTCGAGCGGCTCGTACACGGGTCTCGCCCCGAGGAAATTCGCGAGGCGAAAGCCACGGTCGCCGAGCGAAGCGCGACGCTGCAAAATGCAGTCGCGGCGCTTCACCGCCGTGAGACTCTCGTGGCCAAGGGCGCGCTGACAGGTGAGGAATACGACAACGCGCGGACCGCTGTCCGCGAGGCCGAGGCGCGGCTAGCAACAGCCAAGGAGGCTCTCCGACTGGCCGAGATCGGACCCCGACCGGAGGACATCGACGCCGCCAGGGCCCAGCTCCGGGCCGAGGACGCCTCGCTTTCGCAGGCCGAGCGCCGGCTGGCCGACAGCGAACTGATCGCTCCCGCGGCTGGTGAGATCCTGACGCGGGCCCGCGAGCGCGGGGCGATCGTCGCGGCTGGCGAGACCGTCTTCGCCCTGACCCTCACCTCGCCGGTCTGGGTTCGAACCTACGTCGGCGAGCCCGACCTCGGTCGTGTCCGCCCCGATCTGCCGGTGCTTGTCCAGCCCGATTCACCGAAGGGCGAGACTTACACGGGGCACGTCGGGTTCATCTCGCCCACCGCCGAGTTCACTCCCAAGACGGTTGAGACGCGAGAACTCCGCCCCGACCTGGTGTACCGGCTACGCATCGTCGTCGAGAACCCGGACGGCCGGCTGAGACAGGGAATGCCCGTGACAGTGATTGTCCCGGATGACAAGGGAGGTAGCCGTGAGCGCTAGGCCGCTGGCGGCGTTCGAGGCCGTGACGAAGCACTTCGGGTCCGGAGGTTCGCCTGCCCTCGCCAGCCTGAGGGCGAGAATCGACCCCGGCCAGGTCACCGGTCTGGTTGGCCCCGACGGCGCGGGCAAGACGACCCTGATGCGGCTGCTCGCGGGCCTCCTGCTGCCCGACGACGGGCAGATCTCGGTCTGCGGGCACGACACCCGGCGAGAGCTCGCCCCCATTCGCCGGGTCGTCAGCTACATGCCCCAGCGTTTCGGGCTTTACGAAGACCTGACGGTCATCGAGAACCTCAACCTGTACGCCGACCTTCGAGGGGTGACCGGCCAGGAGCGCCAGCGTGCTTTCGAGCGGCTGCTTTCTTTTACCGGCCTCGAGCCGTTCACCGGGCGCCTCGCGGGCAAGCTCTCGGGCGGAATGAAGCAGAAGCTCGGGCTCGCCTGCGCTCTGGTGAAGCGGCCGGAGCTCTTGCTGCTGGACGAGCCGAGCGTGGGCGTCGACCCGATCTCGCGGCGGGAGCTGTGGAAGATGGTGTACGAGCTTGTTGACGAGGGAATCGGCGTCGTCTGGAGCACGGCCTACCTCGACGAGGCCGAGCGATGTTCGGAAGTTCTCCTGCTCGATCGAGGCCGCGCTCTCTACACCGGCCCGCCGGACGAGCTGACCGCGCGCGCCGTCGGGCGGACGTTCCTGATCCAGGGGACCGGCTCGTCGCGCCGGCAGGTACTGGCGAAGGCTCTCAATCGACCAGACGTGGTCGACGCCATCATCCAGGGAAACAGCATCCGTCTGGTCATGAGGCAAGGGGCAGGTCCTCCAGATCCGGCCTCGCTGGGCCCGGGTAACCTGCGGCAAGTTCCTGTCGCGCCGCGGTTCGAGGATGCCTTCATCGATCTGCTGGGGGGCGGACCGAAAGGCGACCTCTCCGCTGGCCGGCCCCGCGTATCCAGGGAAGAGTGAGCAGACCGATAGTCGAAGCCGTCCAGTTGACCAAGACGTTCGGCAGCTTCACCGCGGCCGATCACATCACGCTTCCGGATCGGTCGGGGCGAGGTGTTCGGCCTGCTCGGCCCGAACGGCGCGGGCAAGTCAACCACGTTCAAGATGATGTGCGGCCTGCTGCGGCCCACTTCAGGCGTGGCACGCGTGGCCGGTATCGACCTCTATCGCGCAGCTTCATCGGCCCGGTCGAGGCTGGGCTACATGGCCCAGAAGTTCTCCCTCTACGGCGACCTGAGCGTCCGCCAGAACCTCGAGTTCTTCGCCGGGATTTACGGCCTGCGCCGCCACGACAGGCGAGCGGCCATCGACCGTATGATCGCCTCGTTCGGCCTGAAGACTTACCTCGACGAGCAGCGCCGGTATCGCTTCCCCTGGGTTTCAAGCAACGGCTGGCACTGGCCTGCGCGGTCATGCACGAACCGGAGGTGCTGTTCCTCGACGAGCCGACCTCGGGCGTCGATCCGCTGACCCGGCGCGAGTTCTGGTCGCACATCAACGCCCTGGTCGAGCGCGGCGTGACGGTGATGGTCACGACCCACTTTCTCGACGAGGCCGAGTACTGCGATCGACTCGGCCTGGTCTACAAGGGCCGGGTCATCGCCACGGGATCTCCCGACGAGCTGAAGGACAAGGCTCGGTCGCAGAGCGTGCCCGAGCCGACGCTGGAGGAGGCATTCATCGCCCTGGTCGAGGGTTACGATCGCGCAGAGGAGGCTACCGATCATGCGGCCTGACTGGTCGCTCCGGCTGCGCAGGATCGCCGGCCTGGTCCGCAAGGAGTCGCTTCAGATCGTCCGCGACCCGAGCAGTTACCTGATCGCCGGTTTGCTGCCGCTCCTGCTCCTGTTCATCTTTGGCTACGGCGTGTCGCTCGACCTGCGGCGGGTTCCGGTCGGCCTGGTCGTCGAGCAGGCCTCGCCCGAGGCCGACAGCCTGGTGGCGTCGTTCCGCAACTCGCGCTTCTTCACGGTGCGTCTGGCGCGGCACCGGCACGAGGTCGAAGACGACCTGGTCTCCGGCCGCCTCAAGGCCGTCATTGTCCTTGCGGCCGACTTTGCCGAGCGCCTGGGCCGCGGCGAGTCGGCGCCGGTGCAGATCATCGTCGACGGCAGCGATCCCAATACGGCCGGCCTGGCCGAGAATTACGTGCAGGGGGTCTGGTCGAACTGGCTGCGGCAGGAGGCCGTTTCACTCTCGGGACTGGCCGTCCGGCCCGCGGCAGCCGCGCTGGTCTCGGTCGAGCCACGGTTCTGGTTCAACCAGCAGATCGAGAGCCGCGACTTTCTGATCCCCGGCTCGATCGCCATCATCATGACCCTGATCGGCACGCTCTTGACGGCTCTGGTCGTGGCGCGCGAGTGGGAGCGCGGGACGATGGAAGCCTTGATGGCCACCCCGATCGGCGTTGCCGATTTCCTGCTCGGCAAGCTGATCCCGTATTTCGTGCTGGGGATGGCCGCGATGGGCCTGTCGGTCGCCGTGGCGATCGCTCGTCTTCGGCATTCCGTTTCGCGGCTCGTTCCTTGCTCTCGTGACAATCTCGTCGGCCTTCCTTGCGGCCATGCTGCCCCTGGGCCTTCTGATCTCGACCGTCACGCGAAACCAGTTCGCAGCCAGCCAGGCGGCGCTGATCTCGGCGTTCCTGCCGGCGTTCTTGCTCTCGGGCTTCATCTTCGAGATCGACAGCATGCCCGCCCCGATACGCCTCGTCACGTACGTGCTCCCGGCCCGCTACTTCGTCTCCAGCCTCCAGACGCTGTTCCTTGCCGGCGACGTCGCCAGCGTCCTGGTCCCCGACACGCTCGCCCTGCTCACGATCGCGTACGGTGCTCAGCCTGCTGCTGGTGCGGTCGACCCGGATGAGACTGGAGTAAACCGATGTGGTGGCGATTGCAGTCGCTCGTTCTCAAGGAGCTGCTCGCCATCCTGCGCGATTCCAGGGGCCGGTACATCCTGATCGTCCCGCCCATTATGCAGATGCTCATCTTCTCGTTCGCTGCGACCCAGGAAGTCAAGAACGTACGCCTGGGAGTTGTGAACGAAGACTACGGAACCGCGGCGCGTGACCTGCTGGCGCGGTTCGAGGGTTCGCGTCATTTCTCCCACATCCTCCATCTTGGCGGTGAACCCGAGATCGCGCCCGCGATCGACTCGAAAAGCGTTCTCCTTGTGATCCACATCGGCCCGGACTTCTCGCGGAAGCTGGCGGTGGGCTCTCGTGCTCAGGTCCAGCTCATCCTGGACGGCCGCAGGTCGAACGCCGCCCAGATCGTCGCGGGTTACGCCCAGGCGATCGTTGACGGCTACGCCCGGGAGCTCTCGACGGCCCGACGAGGTCCTGGGCCGCCCAGCACCATCGCGGCGCGGGTCTGGTTCAATCCCAATCTCGAGACGACCTGGAACACGGTCCCCAGCCTGGTGGCGATTCTGACGACGCTGATGGGATTGGTGGTGACCGCGCTCTCCGTCGCCCGCGAGCGCGAGCTCGGCACGTTCGAGCAGCTCCTGGTCTCGCCGCTGCGTCCGGTCGAGATCGTGATCGGCAAGGCGATTCCAGCACTTCTGATCGGCCTGGCCGAAGGCACGCTCATGCTCTCGGTGGGCGTCTTCGGCTTCGGGGTTCCCTTCCAGGGGTCGGTCATGCTGCTCTACATGAGCATGACAGTATTCCTTACCTCAGTCATTGGTGTTGGACTCTTCATTTCATCTCTGGCCACGACGCAGCAGCAAGGCATCCTGGGGGCATTCGTCTTCATGGTCCCTGCCATCCTCCTTTCGGGCTTCGCGACCCCGATCGAGAACATGCCGGAGTGGCTTCAGCCGATCACGCTGATCAATCCTCTGCGCTATTACCTTGCCTTGATCAAGGGCCTTTTTCTCAAGGGCATGCCGGCCGCCATGGTCGTCCACCTCCTCTGGCCCCTGGCCTTGATCGCGGCCGCGACCCTCTCGGCCGCCACGTGGCTGTTCCGACATCGAATCGAGTGAGCGGTGTGGACGGCCGCGATGGTCGCGCGAGCACGACAGACGCGTCACACGTTTCACAGACCGGGCCGGTTGGGTTTCAGTGGTTCCTGATACGCATTCGCGCCTTGAGCCTTGACCTTTCGCTTGAACACCTTGTCGCCGCAGGTGGCGTAGAGGATGTCGAAGTTCTCGCCGCCGAAGGCAGAGGTTGGCGATCTTGCCGTTGGGCGTGGGGATGATGCAGTTGACCCGGCCGGCCTGGTCGCAGACCTGGATGCCCATCCGGGTCGCGACGTAGAGCCGGCCGTCGCGGTCGACGCGCATGCCGTCGGCGCCGGTGTCGTCGGCGGTGTCGGGGACGTGCAGGTGATAATACTTCTGCTTGTAGGCAAGCGAGCCGTCGGGCTGGACCTGGTAGCTGTAGACCCAGTGGGTGCGGCTGTCGGCGACGTAGAGCAGCGTCTGGTCGGGCGAGAGCGTGACGCCGTTGGCGAACTTCAGGCCGGTGTCGACGACCTTCTTCTCGCCCTTGGGGCTGATGTACCAGACCTTGCTCGGCTCGCTGGCGTCTCGACTGGGGTTGGTGACGTAGAGGCTGCCGTCGTGGCGGACGACCAGGTCGTTGCCGCGAAAGCCATCGGCGATCACGGTCGGACTTGCCCGCGGCGTCGTAGGCCAGAACCTGGCTGCTGCCCGTGGCCACGGCGTAGAGCCGGCCGTCGGGCCCGAACGCCTGGCCGTTGGCGTTCTTGGTGTCGGCGAGGAACGGGCTCACCTTGCCGTCGAGGCCGATCTTGTAGGTCTTGCTGTTGGGGATGTCGTTGAAGAAGACCTCGCCCTTGGCGTTCACCGCCGGCCCCTCGGTGAACCGGTAGCCCTCGGCGACCAGCGTCCAGCCCTCGCCCGGGATCAGGATCTCCTGGAGCTGCTGCGACCCGGCGCCGGCCTTCACCGGCGCCGGCCAGTCCTTCCAGAGCCAGCGCATGGCGTCGGGGAAAACCTCGGTGGCGTGCTTGCCGTTGTGGCCGCCGGTGCCCCAGACGTGGTTGACCTCGTAGCCGGCGAAGGTCAGCGCGCGCTCCATCTCCTGGTTGGCCATCCACCAGTCGCCGCCATAGATGTTCAGGTCGCTCGCTGCCATCCTGGAGGAAGATCGCGGATCGGCTTGGGCTCGTACTTGCGGATCAAGGTCGGGTACTCGTTGCCCCCGCGCAGGCCGACGTAGGTGCCGATGGAGCTGAAGACGCGGCGGAACGCGTCGGGCCGTTCCCAGGCGGCGGTGAAGGCGCAGATCGCGCCGCTGCTGGAGCCGCCGATGCCGCGGTCGTTGCCGTCGTGCGAGAGCCGGATCGGCCGGCCGTCGGAGGTGGTCTTCTTCTCCACGTCGGGCAGCAGCTCGTCGAGCAGGAACCGGGCGTAGCCGTCGCCCAGGCCGTCGTATTCGTAGCTGCGATTGAAGCGATCGAGCGCACCGGGCGAGGGTGCCTTGACGCGTCCGTGCATCACGAACACGCCGATGGTGACCGGCATCTCCTTCTTGTCGATCAGCTCGTCGAAGACGGCCGGCGCGTTGTACTGGATGCCGTCCTGGTTGACGTACAGGCAGGCCGGCTTGGCCGGGTCGTACTGCCGGGGCACGTAGACCCAGTAATCGCGCATCGTGCCGGGGAAGATCTTGCTCTGATCGAACGTGTACTTGGTCACTTCCCCCTTGGGAATCTCGGCGGCGGACGCGTAGCTGGCGGTAAATAGCAACATCGATGACGCGAAGACATAGAGTAGAGCTTGGTATCGAATCATGGCAAGGTTTCCTCGTCGGTACTCGGGCAAGCTTGACAGGGACGCACGACTCGGCTGATTCTAGCCGAGATTCGCGCGATCCGACATGGTTTTGAAGAGGCGAAAGCCATGAAATTTCCGGCACGCTTGTTGAGATTCGTTCTCATTCGCTCGACGAGCCCGCAGCAACTTGGCTGCCAGCGTGGCGCGATGACGCTCGCAAGAAGATAACACTCCGGCATCTGCTCCAGATGCATTCCGGGCTGCGGCCCCAGGGTGAATATGACGACCTGTTTTCCGACGCGGCCTATCTGGTCTGCGGCACCGATATGCGCTACGTGATCGATAACGTCCCCTTGGCCGAAGAGCCCGGAACGCGATTCGAATATAACAACACGAACTTTCAGGCACTCGGGTTCGTGCCCGGAGCGGCGACCGGCCGTCGCTACGCGTCGCTTCTGTCCGAGAAGCTTTGGAAGCCACTGGGGGCGGCCGATGGTGCAGTCTGGCTTGACCGCGAAGGGGGCGATGCTCACACGGCTGGCTTCATCTTCGCCACCCCCTGACCCCCCCTTCGCAAGGGGGGAAAGAGAGTAGCGAGCGACCCTATTTTCCCCCTTGCGAAGGGGGGGGTTCGGGGGGGTTCTTCGGGAGGAAGCCCTCGCGTGTACGGAACCCGATCGAATACCGCGATAGGCTGGCCGCCGCGACGAACTCAAATACTGAGCAGCCTGCGTGCGTCGGCCACGCCTGGTGCCGGGTAACCGTGCTCACTGGCGGTAACGCGCGCCAGGGCAGCAAGGTGTCGCCAGCGGAAGGATGGTCGTGCGGCGGCAAACTCCTCGGTGACGGTACGGTAGTACTTCTCAGCGTGCAGAGCACCGTCTTCACTGATGGCGTACTTGAGCAGGAGGTCGAAAACCGGTCGAGCCGGCTGGTCGAGCTCGCCATAACGGGCGATCAAGGCACACGCGCGGGCCTGGTCGTTGGCCTTGATGGCAGACTCGGTCTCGGGGAGAAGCGCGTCGGTGCTCAGGGCGTGAATCTTCTCGAGATCTCGATCGCGGGGGTAGGGCTGAGCATTCAGGTTTCCTGACTGTCCGGCCGTGTGGTAAGCACCAACGATAAGGCTGGCGACCGCGTTGCGGTGGTTGCTCACGCGAGCGATGTTTCTCCAGGCGTTGGCTGCATCGGAAGCGTGCACGCCGACCGAGGCGCCATGGACGCTACCCTTGAGTTTCGCGGGTGAGTCATCTTTCCGGCGGCCGGGGTCGCACAGTACGAGCCGGTTGGCGGCAAGCGAGATCGCCTCACCGACGGCCTCGGGCGAGATTCCCTCGGCCAGGGCCGCGGCGACCGCCTCGGCTGCCTGCTCCTGAGGGGCGGCGTAGATCGTCATGGCGAGCTTGTCGATCCAGGAGTCGACGGGCCGCCTATCGCCGAACGCCGACGTCGTCAGCCGGTACTGGTCGAGGAGCCTGGGAAGCAGACTTCGCAGTGTCGTGGTCTCCGGATCCGAATGCGCGTTCTTCTCCTCATCGACGCAAAACCGCACCGACTGCCGAAGCATTGTATGCGCGTATTCCTTGCCGGTGAGATCGAGCAGGGCCCATGCCCGCCAGGCGAGGACAACCCGATGGACGTTGGTGTGATCCTGGACCAGGTACTGGAGGTCGTTGTATGCCTCTTCGAGCGGCCGGTGTGCCAGTGCGGCGAAGGCCCGCTCGGCTGTCTTCATGTCCTGCCGGCGAGTCGCCTCGCGCAGGAACTCAGGCCCGAGCTGTCCTTCGGGCACACGCGCTGGCTCGACGGGGTGAAGCGCCTCGTGGCTCCGACCTCCCATCTGCTGGATATGGCTGGTGTTGCGGTAGAGAACCTTGAGAACCGGCAGTGCCCGCTGCGACTCGGAGAGCTCGCACGACATCTGGTAAGCCGGGGCCAGCGCCATGATCGCGTGGTAGCCATCGTAATCCTGGCCGCCGAAGGTACGGGCGTTGGCCAGCGCGGCGGCTGCGACGAGCTGGCGCAGGTCCGTTCCAGCTTTCATCTTTTCGATGACGGCCGGTAAGAAACGCTCGATCGGCGTCTCCTGCATCAGGCTCACCAGCGGCTCCAGCGGACCGAACTCCAAACGTTCGGCACTTCCGTCCGCCAGGGCAGCCGGCGCCAGGCCAAGATCCTGCGCCAGGTTCGAACCCACGCTGGCGACCAGCATGCCGCTCCCCACATTGGCAAGAAACTCACGGCGATTGCGGTGCATCGACTCTCTCCCGACGCCTGGCGTCTGTTAAAACCGATTGTTCGATCGACACGTTAGCCCTATGTATTGTAACGAGGAAGCGTTACACGTCTTGATCCTCAGACCCGGACGAGTCACTCATCTGAGGCGCCGGGACCTGACGACGAGAACCAATCCCGAGAGTACGAGCAGGGCCGCGGAGACCATCGCCATGAGCATGAACGTTCCCCGCAGCCCTTTCCGCGTTCGGGCAATGTCCTGGTCGAGCGGGCGAATGATCTCCAGAACGCCTCCGACCTCGCCCTCCTTCCAATCGCGCTTGGTGCTGTTCGGATCGTTATTGTGGCAACCGATGCAATTGGCTTCCATCCTCCGGGCGGTCGCGTACCGCAAGACGTCACGGCCCTGGAAGTTATCAAAGCGGTAGACAGGCGTCTCGGGGTCTTGCCCAAGCTTGGAGATCGCAGACCGCTCGAAGTCGCCTCGTGGTCCGCCGTCCTTGCGCGAGCGAAAGGGATAGTCGCTGTAAAGCCGGAACAGCATCCCCGTCTTGCTTCGCTCACCGATGCGCTGGCCCGATTCGATGGTGAAGGTCGCCGGCAGCGGGATTGCTCCCTTCTGCGATAAATAATCGTGAGTGACGACGATCCCGTGCGACTGCACCCGGTCGACGACCTGAGAGCTGTAGAACGCGTTGACGACGTCGAGCATTTCGGATTGTTGGGCGGCGCTCTCCAGAGCGGTGGACTTGACGAGCTGTTCCGACAGGCGTGAGAGATGCCACAAACCGAACGCCGACCCGAGCGAAACGGCAACCAGCAGGCTGGCGGCGACCGGGTTTCGACGGCACCACCGCCAGAGCCGTTCGACCATGCCGACGGGGCGTGCCCGAATGGGTTCTCGGGCCACGAACCGCCGCAAATCGTCGGCCAGTTCTTTCGCTGTGGAATAGCGGCGGGCAGGCGACTTGGCCATCGCTTTGAGACAAATCGTCTCCAGGTCGCGAGGAATCTTGTCGTTCAATTGCCGTGGCGGTCGCGGCTCGTCTTCGAGCACCTGAACGATGAGCATTCGCCGGGTTCCGCGGAAGGGCCGCTCGCCGGTCAGCAGTTCGTAGAGAACGACACCGAGGCTGTAGATGTCACTGCGGGCATCCACCCGCCGCGACTCGCCTCGCGCTTGCTCGGGGGACATGTAGGCGGGAGTACCCAGAACCTGGCCTTCCTGGGTCATCGAGACCTCTTCCGCTTCCCGCTTGGCGAGCCCGAAGTCCATCAGATGCGGGCAGTTCTCCGAGTCGAGAAGGATGTTCGAGGGCTTGATATCGCGATGGATCACGCCGTGCCGGTGGGCGTAGTCAAGGGCATCAGCCACTACAGGCGATCAAGCCGGCCGCCTGGTGGAACGAGAACGATCCGCCGCTCAAGCGGCTGCCCAGAGTGCTCCCCTGAACGAATTCCTCGACCAGGTAAAGCGTGCCGTCGTCCGTCTGGCCTGTCTCGTGCAGCGCGACGATTCCCGGGTGCTTGAGCTGGGCCGCACTTCGCGCTTCGCGCAGGAACCTGGTTGCATCTTCCTCGCTGGCCAGGCTTCCCGCTCTGGGGATCTTGATAGCCACCATCCGCCCGAGCTCGGTGTCACGGGCCCGGAAGACGTAGCCGAACGAACCGGCGCCAAGTCTCTCGAGAAGCTCGAACTTGCCAATCCGGCGGCCATCTCCATCGGCGGTAAACCAGGCCGGCGCGGTACACTCCGCACGCGCACGGCTCACCGCGGCGATCAGTTCTTGAAGAACCGGCTCAGACTCGGTGCCATCCTGTGGCGAAAACCGGCGCAGCTCGGAAAGAAGAGGATCAGCCGCCTGATCCAGTGAGGCCAAGCTCATTTTGCAAGCGACGCAGCTTTCGACATGATCCGTCACTCTCGTGAAGGTTCTCTCGGAGAGTTTTCCCAGCACGAAGCCTTCGAGCTCGGCTTGATCGGGACAACCTTGGGGGTGCATGAGCGCCTCCCTCTCACATCGACGGGACCGTCTGAGCGACGCGGCAACGCCACCATGCAATTCTCTCGGCTCTCGTCACGGGTGCGATTCCTTATTATTGTGAGGTCAGAGGCTCTTGACCATTGCATTCATTCTTGCCTCTGCCCCGTGACATGAGCGGCCTTGATAACCCATTAGAGCATGACTCCAGAAAGCAAAGCTCCATCTCTATCTCTCACTCTACCTCAACCTCGACCTCTCGAAGCCTTCTGGACCGGCTCAAAGCCGATGAGGCCGATGCCTGGGATCGGCTGATCGGTCTTTACGCTCCTTTATTGTTGCGGTGGTGCCGGCGATGGCATGTGCCGGAGCAGGATCTCT
Organism: uncultured Planctomycetaceae bacterium; assembly: GCA_963813575.1. Lineage (GTDB taxonomy): Bacteria > Planctomycetota > Planctomycetia > Isosphaerales > Isosphaeraceae > Aquisphaera. The sequence continues at coordinate 9,285 of CAWFAF010000008.1, read as the reverse complement.
CCGACATCTTCCAGGACGTTTTTCAGGCGGTCGCCACGCATATCGGCGGCTTCCGGAAAAAGCAGGAAGGCGAATCGTTCCGCGCCTGGCTTCGGACGATCGCGTATCACAAGGTCTGCGACCACTTCAGGAGGGCAGAGCGAGAGCCTGGGGGGGCAGGCGGGACCGACGCCCAGCTTCAATTCTCGAGGCTAGCCGCCGCCGACGCTTCCGACCAGGACGATGGCGGAGAAGAAAACGCGGAGCGAGGCTTGCTCACGCGTGCTTTGAACCTGATCCGCTGTGAATTCGAGGATCGGACATGGCAGGCCTTCTGGCTCACGGTCGTTGAGGGCAAGTCTCCTCAGGAGCTCGCAAGCGACCTCGGAATGAGCCCGGGGGCCATACGAGTGGCGAAGGCGAGGGTGCTCCGGAGGCTCAGGGACGAACTCCTCGAATGATCGGCGTATCGCTCATGCGGGCCATTTGCCGATCGGGCACTGCTCGTGGGCCATGCGGGTTTTCACGTTGGTGAAGCAGCCGCAGATGCGGCACCGCAGGCCGGTGTGATGTTCACAGGATTGGCACGTCGCCATTCGCTTCCGCTGGATGTCGGCGGGAGTTGCCTTGAGGCCGGAGCCGATGAATTTCATCATCGCCTTGGTGGCCGAGACGGCCATGCGCAGGAGCCCCGGGCCGGTGGTCTGGTCGGTCGCGGCCTGGCCGGCCGTCATGACGCTGCCGCCCATCGGTCCGCCGATCACGTTCTGGGCCGCTGGGTTCGACCCGTATCCGCCCAGACCGACGAAATCCATGCGGTAGCGCTGGAGCTGGGCGCCGTACCACGAGGCTTCGGGCTTGCCCAGCTTGCGCAGGAGGTCGACCGATTCCTGGGCGCGAGCAATGGCTTCATCGCGCTGGTTAAGGTCGGCGAGGGCAATGGCCTGGGTCCAGAGCAGCCTGGTTTCTTGCTGGCGGTCGCCAGCGGCGCGGGTCATCTCCATCGCCCGATTCAAGTAGGCCATGGCGGTGGCCGGATCGCGCAGGTTGGCGTGAGCCATGCCCAATCGCTCGATGATCAGCTTCTCGGCGTAGGCGTCTTTCACTTCGCGGGCCAGCACGAGTGCCCGCTCCAGCACCTGGCGCGCCACGGGGGACTGTCCCATGGCCAGCAGGGCATATCCCAGGTTGTTCAGGGCGTCCGATTCTCGCGCCGGTTCTCCTAGCTCGCGAGCGAGGAGCACGGCCTTCTCGAGGTGGCCGACGGCCTTCTTGAGATCGCCCTCGTTCATGATGACGATGCCCAGGTCGGTGAGCGCGGCGGCTTCCCGGGATCGATCGCCGCTCTGGCGAGCCGACTCGAGAAGCTGCTCGGCAAGCGCGACGGGACAGCCCAGCTCCTCGGTTCCCTGCACGCCGGCGGCGGCCGATTGCCCGTTGACCTTGGCCGCCGCCGCCCCCACTCCGGCCACGAGGAACAGCTTATCGCCAACCTTCTGAAAGCGGCTGAATTCCGGCCAGCGCACGCGGACTTCATCCTCCCCCAACGAGGCTGTCTCATCCTCTGGCCAGACGAGCACCAAGTCGGTCCTTCGCTCGCCACACCGTTCCGCGGGTTGTCCACTCGGCAGTACCCACGACTCATGACCGCCGGCGCCTTTGAGCTTCCGCGCCAGCTTGCTCAGGAAGCCGCTCGCCGTGCGTTGCCGAACCAGGATCGACGTCACAGGCGTTGCGCAGATTCCGTGCTCGACCTTGATTTCGCCCACGCGGCACGGTGCCGATTCGTTCCCAGTACTGGTACTCTCCGTCTCGTTCGGCCGGCAGCCAGAGGACGACTCGGTTGTCTTCTCGAACGGGATCAGAAAGAATGCCCTCGCTGAAGGCCATGTTCCGCCAGTCAGGTATCCTCATGCGACTCGCCCTGGTGTTTTGACGCTCTTACCGATGCGGAACAACAGCGTTTCGAATACGGTTTGCCGAGATCATGGAGTGAATTCTACACGCTTGCCCTCTGCCCCTGAAGTCTGGATCTGAACCATGCGGTCCTTTTTGGCGCGCTTGCGGCTGGAACGAGCGTTACCTGGTCAGCCGATAAGCGTGAATCCGCGATCTGACGTGGCATGGCTCGACAGGATGCGAGACCTTGGACAGGGCGGCCCAGAGGATGAGCTTGCTACCGGACTTCGTGGTCATCGGGGCCATGAAGAGCGCCACGACAACGTTGCATGAGCAACTGGCACGTCAGCCAGGGTTGTTCATGAGCCGGCCCAAGGAACCAAACTTCTTCAGTGACGACGAGGTCTATGCCAGGGGCCTGGGCTGGTATACCGCGATCTTCCGGGACGCCAAGGACCACCAGCTTCGAGGCGAGTCGAGCACACACTACACCAAGCTGCCCACCTACACTTCCACCGCCCTACGCATGGTGAGCGTTCTCCCTCGGGCCAGGTTGGTTTACGTGATGCGGCACCCGATCGATCGGCTGGCGTCTCATTACCTGCACGAGCTGACCGTGGGCCGGATCAAGGTCGGTCTCGAACAAGCCGTGGTAGAGCATCCAGAGCTGGTCGACTACGGGCGGTACAGTATGCAGCTTGCGCCCTATTTCGATACGTTTGGTCCCGAGGCCGTCCATCTCGTATTCTTTGACCGGCTGATCGCCCAGCCCGATCACGAGCTCGCCTCGATCGGCCGGTTCCTCGGCGTCTCCGAGCCGCTCGTATGGGACCACTCCTTGAAGCCGCGGAACGTTGGCCGGGAACGGCTCCGCGACAGCCCCTTGCGTAACGTCCTGGTTCAGGCGCCCGTGCTGGGAACGCTCCGGCGCGCGCTCGTTCCCGCGGCGCTCAGCGAACGCGTGAAGTCCTACTGGCGGATTGGCGTCGACCCTCCTCAGATCCCGCCTGACCTCGAGACCAGGCTTCATGAGGTTTTTGACGTTGACCTGGCCCGGCTGGGATCGTGGCTGGGCATCCCGCTGGACTGCGAGTCGTTCCGCTCTGTTACTGAGCAGGGACCACTTGACTGGTCTCAAGAGGCGGAGGAGTTTCACGCAAAGACGCGAAGAGGACGCAAAGAACGCCAAGAAAACGGATCGATCTGATAGGAACCGGTGGCGGACTCATGAGGCATTGTCTTCCCATCTCTTGATGTCTTGATTATAACTTCTCTTTGCCTTCTTTGCGTCTTGGCGTCCTCTTCGCGTCTTTGCGTGAAACCTCAAATGACAAAATGGGTTCTCTATGCAGCCCTGTCGGCTGTTTTCGCGGGGCTCACGGCCGTTCTGGCCAAGATCGGTGTCAGCCAGGTTCCGTCGAACGTGGCGACTCTGGTGCGCACAGTCGTGGTGGTTATCTTCGCCGCGGCCATCGTTTCGGCAACCGGCCAGCTTCCGCACTTGAAGGAGCTTACGGGGCGAGACTGGCTGGCTCTTGTCTTTTCGGGTGTTGCCACGGGTCTTTCCTGGCTCTTTTACTTCGCCGCGCTCAAGGAAGGACCCGTCTCCGGCGTGGCCCCGATTGACAAGCTAAGCTTCGTGATTGCCATGATCCTGGGCTTCCTCGTGCTCAAGGAAACGATACGGCCGCTGACTCTCGTGGGGGCGGCATTGATCGTCGCCGGGGTTTTGCTCACGTTGCCGTCGGTGCAAGAGAGCTTGAACAAGGTGTTTCCCTGATTCAACTATACGACATCCGGCCGGCGTGCCCGCTCGATCGTCTCGGCGAGCTCTTCGGGGCGCTGGCTGCCGATCAAGAGCCTGGTGCCGTCGGTGAGCTCGAGGCGGACGCCGCGGTTGCCGCGGGCGGTTAAAACTCGCTCGCCGTCGCGGCCGGCGCGGATGCCCCAGCCGCCGTGGTCGGCGATCGGGCGATACTGCACAATGGCATGGCTCTTGACATTCGAGATCGACACGAGCCCTGCGGTAGACCGGGACCCAGCCATACCAGACGCGGACCTCACTCGGGGTGACCTCGGTGGTCATTTGCAGCAAGTAAACCGCCAGCAAGAGCGGCAGCGCCAGGCTGATCACGGCGGCCAGGGAGAATTCGATCGACCACTTATGAGCCAGGAGCGCGGCGACAGGGCCCCAGTCTGCGAGTGAGCCAGACGAGAAGATAGGCCGCCACGAGCTCGAGCACGGCAATCAACGCATAAACCCGCCAGTCGAAAGACTGCTCCTCATGAAAGACGGTTGCCGCGGGTCGCATGGTCGCCACGATCGACACGCTCAGGTTCCTCCTCGGAATGCCGGCGGATTCTGGTTCCGTTGCCCCAGCACGCGGCAGACAGCCTGATAGCCCAGGTCGGCGACCCGGTCGGCGGGAACCTGCCAGAGCTGGGGGTTGAGCAGCTCGAGCGAGACGTGACCCTTGTATCCAATTCGATCCAGATGGTCCAGAATCGGCTCGAGCGGAATCTCGCCGTCGCCCGGCAGAATGCGGTCGCTATCGCCGGCCAGCTCACGCGGGATGCTGCTCAAGTCGCAGATCTGGACCCAGGCCAGATTGGCGGGCGACAGGTAAGCGAGGTCGTCAAGCTTGCTCGGGCCGGTGTGATAGTGAAACAGGTCCAGACAAACGCCTGCGTCCGGCTCGCCGCACTGGGCCACCAGGGCGAGTGCGGTGTCGAGGCTGGTGCAGAACCCGGATGTTTTCTGGAACTCGAGCGCCAGGCGAACACCGAATGAACGGGCCAGCGCGGCGGCTTCCGCGAGCGCGGCCGGCGGCTCGGTCGTAGTCGTCGGCCGAGGGCGCCGCAACGAAGTCGGCGGCGACGATCAGGGTCGGCACGCCGAGGGCTTGCAAGATCGTGAGCCTGCGCCGGAAATGACTCCAGTGCGTCTCGCGTTCCAGTCCCCGAGCAAGCAGCAGGCCCCCCTGCCCGGCCGCCGCGGCGGGTTCCAGGCCGTGAGTCTCGAGCAGTCTGCCGCGCCTCGTCGATCGTATGCGTTTCCAGGTACGATTCCAGCTTGGTGAGCCAGAGCTCGACAGCCTGCCAGCCGGCCCGCGCGAATGCCGGGAAATCGGCTTCCAGCGGTGTGCTCATGGTCGTGGCTTGGCTGATGCAGGGCTTCATGTGACTGGCCAGCGTGATGAAACAGGAGGTGAAGCACGGAATCTTGATCGGCGGCGCTCACGCAGTGACCGGGAAGGCTTCCGCGGGAGACTCACGAACTAGCCGGAATCGGCGCTCCGTCGAGCAGGTCTCGCAGCGCCTGAACAGTTCCGGCGATGGGCACGCGCCACTGCCGGCAACTATCACGGTCGCGGAACGTGACGGTGTCGTCGGCCAGGCTCTGGCTGTCGACCGTGATGCAGAAGGGAGTGCCGGCCTCATCCTGGCGACGATAGCGGCGGCCGATCGCCCCCTTCTCATCGTAGAAGACGTTGAAGTTCTTCCTCAGGTCGCGATAGATGGCCTCGGCCTTCTCGGGCATGCCGTCGCGTTTGACCAGTGGGAAGACGGCGGCCTTGACCGGCGCGATCCGGGGATGGAACTTGAGCACGGTGCGGTCTTCGCCACCGACCTTGTCTTCGGTGTAGGCCTCGCAAAGGAACGCCAGCGTGGCGCGGTCGGCGCCTGCCGAAGGTTCGACGACGTGGGGCACGAACCGCTCCTTGCGTTCCTCGTCGAAATAGCTCAGGTCCTTGCCGCTAAATTTCATGTGCTGCGTCAGGTCGTAATCGCCCCGGTGGGCGATGCCTTCGAGCTCGCTGATGCCAAAAGGGAAGGCATACTCGATGTCGGCGGTGGCCGTCGAGTAGAACGCCAGCTCCTCGGCATCGTGGTCGCGCAGCCGCAGCCGGTCTGATCGTCAAGCCGAGGTCGACGTACCACTGGAACCGCGTCTTGCGCCAGTAGGCGTACCACTCCTTGGCTTCCTCGGGCCGGCAGAAGAACTCGATCTCCATCTGCTCGAACTCGCGGGAGCGGAAGGTGAAGTTGCGCGGGTTGATCTCGTTGCGAAAGCTCTTGCCAATCTGGGCGATGCCGAAGGGAAGCTTGACCCGTCCGGTGTCGACGACGTTCTTGAAATTGGCGAAGATCCCCTGCGCGGTTTCGGGGCGAAGGTAGGCGACGTTCGACTCGTGCTCGAGTGCGCCGACGAAGGTCTTGAACATCAAATTGAACGACCGCGGCTCCGTGAGCGTGCCCCGATCGTCGGTCGAAGGGCCGACGACCTTCTCGCGATCGGTTTCGTCAAGCTGCATGTAGGGGATGATCGTGGGCGGATTCACCGGCTGGCCGAACTTCTTGGCCAGCTTGGCCGCCCTCTTCTCGGGCGCGGCGGCGGCTTCCTCGGCGGTGCCGCCCAGGCCGGAGAGCCAGGCTTCGGTCGGCTCTCCCTTATGATTGACGGCCGGAAACACATAGGCGAATACAAATAGCTGATCGGCGCGATAGCGCTCCTTGGTGGCCCGGCAGTCGACCATCGGGTCGCTGAACCCGCCGACGTGGCCCGAGGCTTCCCAGACGCGCGGGTTCATGATGATCGAACAGTCGAGCCCGACCATGTCGTCGCGCGACTGAACGTTGTCGCGCCACCAGGCTTCCTTGATGTTCCGCTTGAGCTCGACGCCGAGCGGACCGTAGTCCCAGAAACCGTTGATTCCGCCATAGATCTCGCTCGAGGGGAAGATGATCCCTCGCCGCTTGCAGAGCGAGACCAGCTTGTCCATTTCCACGTCCATCGTCAGCCCTGCCTTCCGTTCCCGTCCGGTCCTGTCTCCGCCACTCGTTTTATGATGCGGGGCGGTTCTCTTTGAAACTCGGCGACGATCTGGTGATCCGGCCGGTTGAGCCAGGCGGCCGCCGCGATGTCGTCGCCGAGCCCCAACTCTACCACACGCCGCCCTCCACGTCCCCGTCTCAGGTAGCCGGCCAGGCAGTCGGCATCCGCGGGTGAACCGTCCAGTTCGGCTTCAAGCCCATGAGTGCCCTCGATGCGCGTCCACAACCCGGCCGCGATCTCCGCTTCATCGTTGCCCATGGCGTGGCCCTGGTCTCGGAGCTGCTTGGCGAAGGCACCGGCCGCGAGCGTGTCCTCGTAGCTGATCCGTCCATCGGTACCGGCGCAAACGAAGTGGATCGGCTTTGATTCCACGAGCAGTCGCCGGCAAGTCGCCGCGAAATTGACGAACGCGCCCAGGAAGACGCGCTCCGCATCGCGGCAGGCAAGCAAAGCCCGGGTGCCGTTGGTCGTTGTGATCACCATGGTTTTGCCTCGACAGCGGGCGGGGGTGCACTCATCCGGCGAGTTTCCCAGGTCGAACCCGTCGATGGGTACCCCTTGCCGCTCGCCAGCCAGAAGCGCCGAGCCGACCGGTAGTGCCGCCAGCGATCTGGCGAGCTTCCTCGACCTCGCTGACCGGAATCACCTCCGTGCAGCCGGCCACGAGCGCGTGAACGATCATGGTTGTGGCACGAAGCACGTCGATCACCACCGCCACGCCGCCGCTCAGCCCATCCTCGGGTATCAGGCCTGGAAGAAAATGCACGAATACCATCGCCGCTCCACCCGACGACCGAGTCGCCGGGCCGAGTCCCGCACCTTGGAATCGGTTCTCTTTCCCTGGCCTACCCGGAATGCTCTTTTTGATTTTTGATTATGGCATAGCCGCGCTTGATCTTGGGAGACCCCGCCGTCGCCTCCCCCCTCGAGGGCACGAAGCGTTCCGCCGCCCTGCCTAGGAGTCTGTCCGAGTATTGTCTTTTGAGGCGGAGATTCGAATAATCCGGAGGCCAGCGTTTTCCTGACACCTCATGCAACGAGATCGTGCGATGAGCAAGACCTATCGCGAATGGTCGCCCGACCAGGCCTACATGTTTCCGCCGTCCCCGCGGGACTGGCTGCCGGAGGATGATCTGGTCTACTTCCTCGTGGAGACCGTCGCCACGCTCGACCTCTCCCCCATCTTCGCGCATTACGAGCGTGAATCGCGCGGCCAACCGCCGTTCCACCCCAGGATGATGGTCGCGCTTTTGCTGTACTGCTACGCCACCGGCACCCGTTCCTCGCGGAAGATCATGCGCCGCTGCCAGACCGACATCGCCTGTCGGGTCATCGTCGGCGAGGACGTGCCCGACTTCCGCACGATCAGCGACTTCCGCAAGACTCACCTGGCCCGCTTGGAGGGGCTCTTCCTCGAGGTGCTCAAGCTTTGTTCCCTGGCCGGGTTGACGCGGGTCGGGACGATCGCCCTGGACGGGACGAAGATCAAGGCCAACGCCTCGCGGCACAAGGCGATGAGCTACGACCGCATGAAGGAGCAAGAGCAGCGGCTTGCCGAGGAGATCGCCCGGCTCATGGCCGAGGCCGAAGCCACCGATGCGGCCGAGGACCAGTCGCATGGTCGGGACCGCAGGGGAGACGAACTCCCGGAGGAGTTGAAGCGGCGAACCGATCGCCTGGCCAAGATCCAGGCGGCGAAGGTTCTGCTCCAAGAGCGGGCACGGACCGAGGCCCAGGAAGAGGCAGCCCGACGCGCCGCGGAGGGCAAGCCACCGCCGGCCAAGCCGCCCGCCGAAGCGGTTCCTGAGCCCAAGGACCAGATCAACTTCACCGACCCCCAGTCGCGGATCATGAAGACCTCGAACAAGGGTTGGGACCAGTGCGGCAACGCCCAGGCGGTGGCCAATGAGGATCAGATCATCCTGGCCGCCGACGTGACCGATCAGGCCAACGACAAACGCCAGGCGGTGCCGATGATGGACCAGACGTTGGAGAATCTCCAGGCTGCTGGAGTGACGCAAGCTGTCGGGGCCGGGGTGATGGACTCGGGGTACTACAGCGAAGCCAACACCAAGGCCTTGGAAGAGCGCCAGATCGACCCCCACATCGCGACCGAGCGACTGAAACACCACCAGGAGATTCCGCCGGTGCCGCGGGGCCGGATCCCGACGGACTACACGGCGCAGCAACGGATGGCGCGGAAGCTGCGCACGGTGAAAGGCCGCGCGACCTACGCGAAACGAAAGGGGATCATCGAGCCGATCTTCGGCCAGCTGAAGCAGGTGCTGGGATTCCGTCAATTCTCGTTGCGGGGTCTGGGGTCAATGCGCGGCGAATGGCGGCTGATCTGCACGGTGCACAACCTGCTGAAGCTGTGGCGGCACGGCCGTGCGGCCGAGGTGGTCTGAGAAACGGTGCCGCGCGGCCAAAATCGACCTCGGAGGACCGGAATAGAGTCGCCTCAGAGTAGCGAAGCCGTGATGGGTGCCGAACAGGCTAACCACGAGAAGGGCGACCTCCAAGGCGAGATCTCAAACCGAATTCGTTGCAGAGACCTTAAACAGACAGAC
>CAWFAF010000007.1:0-21243 GCA_963813575.1 uncultured Planctomycetaceae bacterium | reverse complement strand
CTCCGTCGTCGCCAACCCAGGCCCAGACCTTGCCGATGGCCAGCCTGTTACTGGCGTGAAGCGAGCAGGCGGGAACTAAGAAAGGAACTCGGGGAGCTCACGTGATGAAAGATTCGACGGGTTACCGCACCGCCAGAAATCCATGCGAATCGCGGAGGAGAACAGATCCAGTTACCAGGTTTGGTGCCTGCCCAGCAGGTGAGAGATCGACGATGCCTCGAGTTCGAGTTCGGCGACGTTCTGGGCAATGCGTTCGTGAGCGTGCAAGTCGAGGTAATGTCCCTGGGCGATCGACCAGGATTTTCCATCGGCGGTGACGAGCGGAAACCCGAAGACAAGTCCTCGAGGAACGCCATAGCTGCCGTCGGAGACGACCGACGCGCCGAACCATCGTTCGAAAGGGCGTCGGCGTGGTGATGGCCCGGATCGTGGTCAGAATTGCCTGCGCAGCCGAGCCGGCGGGTGATCCCTCCGTGTGCTTGATGATCTCGCGGCCTCGCTGGCAGATGGCCGGTTCGAGGACCTTGCGGCACCAGGCTCGGGTCGTCGATGACCTGGAGGGCCGGCTGGTTGCCGATCCGCGCGTTGGTCAGGTCGACGAAGGCGGTCTCGCTGTTGTTTCCCCACACGGTCAGGCGCGTGACCTGATTCACCGGAACGCCGACCTTGCCGGCGACCATGGCGATCGCCCTCATGCGGAACACCTGGTTGAGTGCGAACCAGTGCTCCTTGGGCACGTCGTGGGCGTGCGTCATGGCGATCAGGCAGTTGGTGTTGCAGGGGCTGGTGACGACCAGAACCCGGGCCGTGGGCGCGGCCTTGTTGATCGCCCGGCCATGATCGATCATGATCGGAGCGTTCTCGCGAAGCAGGTCGAGTCGGCCATGGAGTTCGGGGCGGAATGGCTTACCCCCCAGCAGAATGATCCAGTCGGCGCCCTCGAAGGCGCGCACGGGTCGCAACTGATTCGAACGCCGGAGAGGAGTGGAAGAACGAATCCTTCAACTCCATGGCGCAGGCCTCGAGCCAAGGGCGCGCCTCCGGCAAGTCGAGAAGGCTCAAGGCGACGGGGTGGTCGTGTCCGAACAGGCCGCCGTTGGCGATCCGGAACGCGAGCGAGTAGCCGACCCGGCCAGCGGCGCCGGAGATTGCGATTCGAATCGGTTCTGTTGTGTTCATGGCTCAGCTCTCGAGGTTGTGAGAATCGCAGCACGTGGTACCAAAGACCTCGCCGCGAGGTACATCGGCCGCCGGCGATCAGATCAACTCCTTGGAATGATCGTCTGGATCTGTCTCGTCGTGTTTCCAATCCGATTTCGGGAGGCGGATCGGTGTCGAAATCGTGCGTGCGTCGTCGGGCTGCGTGCTCGATCTTGCTCCGCGCTCGTGTCGTGGACAAACAGGGAGTAGATGGCCGGCAGGACGAAAAGCGTGGCCGGCTCGCCGGCCAGCAGTCCGCCCAGGATCGCCCGGGCCAGCGGGGCGTTCGCCTCGCTGCCCCGCTCCAGCGCGAAGGCCCCGGGAATCAACGCGAAGAACGCCGCCAGCGCCGTCATCGTGATCGGCCTGACCCGCAGGCCGCCGCCTTGCGGATGGCCTCGGTGGGCGAGAGCCCCTCATGGCGCCGCAGTTCCTGGGCGTAGTCGGTCATCAGCACCGAGTTGGCCACCTTGATGCCGACGATGAAGATGAAGCCCAGGAGGGACTGGACGTTGACCGCCGACTTGGTGAGGTAGAGCATGGGCATGATGCCCACCAGGCAGAGCGGGACGATGAGCATGACCGCCAGCGGCACCAGCCACGAGCGGTCCAGCCCCACCATCAGGAAGTAGATCAAGAGCGACGCCAGCAGCAGGCCGACCGCCAGGCTCCGGAAGGTGTCGGTCATGCGGAGATACTCGCCGGAGAGCGCGATCTTGGTGCCGACCAGCGTCTTCTTCTCCTTGCTGTCGGGGTCATAGGCCTTCCAGATCGCGCCCTTGTCCGTGCTCTCCGAACTCGCCCAGGACCTTGGCCACGTCATCGGAGACGTGACCCAGGTCGCGTCCCTCGACGCCCATCGTCAGCTCGATGGTCGGCTGGATGTTGTAGTGGGTCACCTCGGTGGCCACCGGAGTGCGGTCGACCGTGACGACGTTCCGCATCGGCACCGGGCTGTTCTGGACCGGGCTGGTGATCGGGATGTCGAGCAGCGTGTCGATCGACTCGATGTCCTTCTCGAGGTACGAGACGCCCACGTAGTACTGGTTCTTGCTCTTGGGATCGATCCAGAAGTTGTGCTTGTTGAACTGGATGCTCGAGTTGAGCGCGGCGATGATGGCCTTCATGACGTCGGCCTGCGTGAGCCCGAGCTGGGCCGACTTGGCCCGGTCGACCTTGATGACGTACTGGGGATAATCGAGCCGCTGGATGATCCGGGCGTCCACGACGCCGTTGATCCTCGCTGACCTTGTCGCGGATTCCCGAGGCGATCCGGTGGGCCGTTTTCTGGTCCTTGCCGGTGACCCGCACGCTGATCGGCGTCGACTTGCCCTCGTTCATCGCCGAGCGGACCATGCCGCCGGCGTCGAAGGCGAATTCCAGGTCGCTGAACGCCGTGTTCTCGGCGAACCCGCGCCGCAGCTCGGAGACGTACTCCTGCGCCGATCTCTTCCGTTCGGCGGAGAGCTGGATCTTGACCACGGCATCCATCGGGCCGGCGTTGGGCGTGTAGGCCGCCGACCAGTCGGAGGTCACGCCCAGTTCCGAGAGGATGAGCTGCAGGTCTTCCTTGTCGATGACCTTGCGGACGTAACTCCTCGACCGCGGCGATTCGCTTCTCGGTTTCCTCGATCCGCAGCCCGGAGGGGGCCCGGACGTACATCTCGAAGGCGCCCGCGTCGACCTCGGGGAAGAACTCCTTGCGGAGCACCGGCCAGAGGAAGACGATGGTCAGCGCCAGGAGGCTGAAGCCGAATGGCCACCGTCTTGAGCCGGTTGCGCAAGACGACGTCGAGAGCCTTGACGTAATACGCGATTCCCGTCTCGATCATCCGCTCCCAGCGGTGGAAGGCCCGCTGCAGAGCATTCATCGAGGTCGAACGGGATCATTGCCGTGTGCCGGTGACGATTCGGATTCCGCCGTGATCGCTGGAGTTGGTTGTCGCCGTGGCCGTGGAGTTGCTCCGCCGTGGCCATGCGTGGCCGTCGCCGCGCATGCGGCTTGAGCCAGTAGGCACTGCAAGTGGGCACCAGGGTCAGCGCCAGGAGATAGGCGGCGATCATCGCGAAAGCGACCGCCATCGCCATGGGCTTGAACAGGAACTGGCCCAGTCCAGGAGTAAGCACCAGAGGCGAGAGTACCAGGAACGTGCAGAGGGTCGAGACCAGTGCCGGCGTGGCCACCTCGCTGGTGCCGAGGAATGCCGCCTCGCTGGGCGAGATGCCCATGCTCAGGTGGCGGTGGGTGTTCTCGAGGCAGATGATGGAGGTGTCGATCAATGGTCCGATCGCCAGCGTGAGTCCTCCCAGGGTCATGGTATTGATCGTCTGGCCGGTGAAGTAGAGAGCCGCCAGCGCCGCCAGCACCGAGATCGGCAAGGTCAGAATGGCGATGCCGGTCATCCGCCACTCGCCCAGGAAGATCAAGATGACCAGCGAGCAGAGGACGGCGCCCAGCAGACCCTTCCTGGATCAGCGCTTCGATCGACTTGCGCACGTAGACCGATTGATCCATCACCAGCTTGAGGCTGATCCCGCTACGGGTCAGCTTTCCCTCCATCTCCTCGAGCGAATCTCGGAGGTTCTGAACCACCCGGAGCGTGCTGGCGCCAAGTTGCCGGTAGACGGGGATGTAGACCTCGCGCTTGCCGTCGACCCGGACGACGTTGGTCTGGATGTAATTCGCATCCTTGGGCGTGGCGACGTCCGCGAGATAGGTCGCATTGCCCTGCTCGATCCGCACCGGGATGTCGCCCATGTCCTCGACCTTCTCGTACATCGAGTTGGAGTCGATCACGTAGTCGAGGTCGCCGAACTTGGCGTCGCCGGTGGGCAGGAAGACGTTGCCGGCGTCCAGCGCGTTCATGACGTCGAGCGGCGAGAGGCCGCGCGCCTGCATCTTCTGGCGGTCGAGATAGGCCATGACCGCGCGGATCTTGCCCCCGTAGACGACCGGGGCGACGGCCCCGGGCTGGCCCATGATCATGTTGCGGACCTCGTAGCGGCCCACGTCGTAGAGGACCGATTCGTTGTTGGCCGGATCGTCGCTGTCGATGGCCACCACGCTCACGGGCGTGGTCGAGGTCGGGTCGAACGGAAGCACGACCGGCGGCAGCGTGCCCGGCGGCAGGTTGGGCATGGCCGCCAGGGCCAGCGAGTTGACCTGGGTGAGCGCTCCGTTGGGGTCGACGTCGCCCTGGAAATAGTTGCGGACGATGCTCGCGCCGAGGATGGACCGCGACTCCTGCCGGGCCATGCCGTTGGCCTGACCGGTCCACCGCTCCATCCGGTTGGTGATGTCGTGGGCGATGCTGTTGGCGGACATCCCGTTATAGAACGTGAGCGTCTGAACCGCGGGACTCTTGAACACCGGAAGAATGTCGATGGGAATCCTCGTGATCGTCAGCACCCCCAGCACGATCATCGTCAAGGCCATGACCGTGACCGCAAATGGGTTTTCCAGAGAGGCTCGGATCAACCGATTCATGACTTGGACTCCTCAGAAAGTTCGTGCCGATCCCGGGAGCGAAACAGGAGCCGACGTCCACGGGTCGTGGAATCCGACGGGGCCGATCGAGGCAACAACCCCGAGGCATTGGAAAACATCGCTCGAAAGCAGCGAATATCCATGGATGGAAGACGACGCACGACGAGGCATTGAGGTGTAGAACCATTTCAGCAGTAAGGCCTCTTAACGAATCATGTCAACCATGTAATCGATGATGGCCAGCATCATCGCCGGAACCTGCTGGGCACCGATCAGCATGCGGGCCTGGATTTCATGGTTAACAAGCGAACGGCCGCGAGCCGTGCATTTGAAGCGCACGGTCGTGAAAGAGAGGGCGGTCTGTGTGCGGCGATGAGGACTTGACGGAGAAGGATTGCGCGAGCTCAATGAGCGATCACCATTGGGAGCTGGCGTGGACCTTGGACTTCCGATCGGCGAGCTTATCGCGTGAGCTCAGCCGATTCCGCTCTTTGTCGAACAGTCAGGCCTGGCGCAGCGTCCGCCGGTCGGCCATTAGGCGGCGGGACCAACTCGCTTCATGTTTTCGTCAGCAGGTGCGAGACCGCCGATGCCTCATGCTCCAGTTCGGCGACGTTCTGGGCGATGCGTTCTTGAGCGTGCGTGTCGAGGTAATGCCCCTGGGCGATCGACCATGTCTTGCCATCGGCCGTGAGCAAGGGGAAGCCGAAGACCAGGCCGCGTGGAACGCCGTAACTGCCGTCGGAGACGACCCCGGCGCCGAACCAGTGTTCGAAGGGAGTGGGAGTGGTGATGGCGCGAATCGTGGTGATGATCGCGTGAGCGGTCGAGGCGGCAGGCGTGGCGCCGGCGAGCTTCATGATCTCGCGGCCGCGATTGCCGACGATGGGGCTCGAACACGTTTCGAACCCAGTTCGGGTCGGAGATGACATCGAGAGCAGGCTTGTTGCCGATTCGCGTGTTCGGCAGGTCGATGTAGGCGGTCTCACTGTTATTCCCCCAGATCGTCAGCCGGGTGATCTGGTTGACGGGCACGCCGACCTTTTCGGCGAGCGCGGCCGTCGCTCTCATCCTCAGGAAATGGTTGAGTGCGAACCAGTGATCGGCCGGCACGTTGGGGGCCTGCGACTTGGCGATCATGCAGTTGGTGTTGCTCGGGTTGACCACGACGAGGACGCGGGCCGTCGGAGCCACGAGGTTGATGGCCCGGGCGTGGTCGAGCATGATCGGCGCATTGTCCCGGAGCAGGTCGAAGCGGAAGCGAACCTCGGGGCGAAAGGGCTTGCCTCCCGCCAGGATGGCCCAGTCGGCCCCTTTGAAGATCCGCAACGGATCCGAGCCGATTCGAAGATCGGCCAGGAGCGGAAAGGCGCAGTCTTTCAGCTCCATGGCACAGGCTTCGAGGCGAGGCATGGCGTCGGGCAGTTCGAGAAGGCTCAAGGCGACGGGCTGCTCGTGCCCGAACAGCCCGCCGTTGGCGATCCGGAAGACCAGCGAGTAGCCGATCCTGCCGCCAGCGCCCGAGATCGCGATGCGTATGGGTTCCGTCATGGTCATGGTCTCATTTCCTGATTCATGAGGACGATGAAAGGATCACGAGGGCTGCTCGTCGAGCGAGCAGCCCCCGCTGCGAAGCAACTCAGTGGCCGGAATGATCGTCGTTGTCGTCGTGGTCCCACTCGACGTCGGGAGCCGGATCCGACTCGCTCGTCATCGGCGATGCGAGACGGGCCCTGCGTTCTTCTTCCTCTCGCGGCGAGTCATGGATCAGCAGCGAGTAGATCGCCGGCAGGACGAACAGCGTGGCCGGTTCGCCGGCCAGCAGCCCGCCCAGGATCGCCCGGGCCAGCGGGGCGTTCGCCTCGCTGCCACGCTCCAGCGCGAAGGCACCGGGAATCAGCGCGAAGAACGCCGCCAGCGCCGTCATCGTGATCGGCCGACCCGCAGGCCCGCCGCCTTGCGGATGGCCTCGGTGGGCGAGAGCCCCTCATGGCGCCGCAGTTCCTGGGCGTAGTCGGTCATCAGCACCGAGTTGGCCACCTTGATGCCGACGATGAAGATGAACCCCAGGAGCGACTGGACGTTGACCGCCGACTTCGGTCAGGTAGAGCATCGGCATGATGCCCACCAGGCAGAGCGGGACGATCAACATGACCGCCAGCGGCACCAGCCACGACCGGTCCAGCCCCACCATCAGGAAGTAGATCAACAGCGACGCCAGAACCAGGCCCACCGCCAGGCTGCGGAACGTGTCGGTCATGCGGAGATACTCGCCGGAAAGCGCGATCTTGGTGCCGACCAGCGTCTTCTTCTCCTTGCTGTCGGGATCATAGGCCTTCCAGATGGCGCCCTTGTCCTGCTCTCCGAACTCGCTCAGGACCTTGGCCACGTCATCGGAGACGTGCCCCAGGTCGCGTCCCTCGACGCCCATCGTCAGCTCGATGGTCGGCTGGATGTTGTAGTGGGTCACCTCGGTGGCCACCGGAGTGCGGTCGACCGTGACGACATTCCGCATCGGCACCGGCTGGTTCTGAACCGGGCTGGTGATCGGAATGTCGAGCAGGGTGTCGATCGACTCGATGTCCTTCTCGAAGTAGGAAACCCCCACGTAGTACTGGTTCTTGCTCTTGGGGTCGATCCAGAAATTGTGCTTGTTGAACTGGATGCTCGAGTTGAGCGCGGCGATGACCGCCTTCATGACGTCGGCCTGGGTGAGCCCGAGCTGGGCCGACTTGGCGCGGTCGACCTTGATGACGTACTGGGGATAATCCAGCCGCTGGATGATCCGGGCATCCACCACGCCGTCGATCTCCTTGACCTTGTTGCGGATGCCCGAGGCGATCCGGTGGGCGGTCTTCTGGTCCTTGCCCGTGACCCGCACGCTGATCGGCGTCGATTTGCCCTCGTTCATCGCCGAGCGGACCATGCCGCCGGCGTCGAAGGCGAACTCCAGGTCGCTGAACGCCGAGTTCTCGGCGAACCCGCGGCGCAGCTCCGACACATACTCCTGGGCCGATTTCTTCCGTTCGGCCGAGAGCTGGATCTTGACCACGGCGTCCATCGGGCCGGCGTTGGGCGTGTAGGCCGCCGACCAGTCGGAGGTCACGCCCATCTCGGAGAGGACGAGCTGCAGGTCTTCCTCGTCGATCACCTCGCGGACGTAGTCCTCGACCGCGGCGATGCGCTTCTCGGTTTCCTCGATTCGCAGGCCCGAGGGGGCCCGGACGTACATCTCGAAGGAGCCGGCGTCGACCTCGGGGAAGAACTCCTTGCGGAGCACCGGCCAGAGGAAGACGATGGTCAGCGCCAGGAGGCTGAAGCCGATGGCCACCGTCTTGAGCCGGTTGCGCAAGACGACGTCGAGCCCCTTGACGTAATACTCGATTCCCGTATCGATCATCTGCTCCCAGCGATGAAACGCCCGCTGCAAGAGCGTTGCCCCGGGGAGCGTGGCCGTTGCCGTTGCCGTTGATCTGGAACGTCTCGGGCTCGTCTGAGTGCCTGCGACACCGTGGCGCCGTTGTCGTCGACCGTGGCTCGCATGACCGTCGCCGTGGCCTCGCCGCCATGGCCGACGTGCGGCTTGAGCCAGAACGCCGAACAGGCCGGCACCAGGGTTCGCGACAGGAAGTAGGCGGCGATCATCGAGAACGCCACCGCCATGGCCATGGGCTTGAAGAGGAACTGGCCCAGGCCGGGGGTCAAGACCAGGGGCGAGAGCACCAGGAACGTGCAGAGGGTCGAGACCAGCTCGGGCATGGCCACCTCGCTGGCCCCCAGAAACGCCGCCTCGCGCGGCGTGACGCCCATGCCCAGGTGCCGGTGCGTGTTCTCGAGGCAGATGATCGCGCTGTCGATCATCGGCCCGATCGCCAGCGTCATGCCGGCCAGGGTCATGGTGTTGATCGTCTGGCCCGTGAAGTAGAGCGCGGCACAGCAGGCCAGCACCGAGATCGGCAGGGTCATGATGGCGATGCCGGTCATCCGCCACTCGCCCAGGAACATGAGGATGACCAGCGAGCAAAGGACGGCGCCCAGCAGCCCTTCCTGCACGAGCGCCTCGATCGACTTGCGGACGTAGACCGACTGATCCATCACCAGCTTGAGGTTGATCCCGCTGCGGGTGAGCTTTCCCTCCATCTCCTCGAGCGAATCTCGCAGGTTCTGAACCACGCGGAGCGTGCTGGCCCCGAGTTGCCGGTAGACGGGAATGTAAACCTCGCGCTTGCCGTTGACCCGGACGACGTTGGTCTGGATGTAATTCGCGTCCTTGGGCGTGGCGACGTCTCGAAGGTAGGTCGCATTGCCCTGCTCGATCCGCACCGGGATGTCGCCCATGTCCTCGACCTTCTCGTACATCGAGTTGGAGTCGATCACGTAGTCAAGGTCGCCGAACTTGGCGTCGCCGGTGGGCAGGAAGACGTTGCCGGCGTCCAGCGCGTTCATGACGTCGAGCGGCGAAAGGCCGCGGGCCTGCATCTTCTGGCGGTCGAGATAGGCCATGACCGCGCGGATCTTGCCCCCGTAGACGACCGGGGCGACGGCCCCGGGCTGGCCCATGATCATGTTGCGGACCTCGTAGCGGCCCACGTCGTAGAGGACCGATTCGTTGTTGGCCGGATCTGTCGCTGTCGATGGCCACCACGCTCACGGGCGTGGTTGAGGTCGGGTCGAACGGCAAGCACCACCGGCGGCAGCGTGCCCGGCGGCAGGTTGGGCATCGCCGCCAGGGCCAGCGAATTGACCTGGGTGAGTGCTCCGTTGGGGTCGACGTCGCCCTGGAAGTAAGTTGCGCACGATGCTCGCGCCGAGGATGGACCGCGATTCCTGCCGGGCCATGCCGTTGGCCTGGCCGGTCCATCGCTCCATCCGGTTGGTGATGTCGTGGGCGATGCTGTTGGCCGACATCCCGTTATAGAACGTGAGCGTCTGCACCGCCGGACTTTTGAAGACCGGAAGAATGTCGATGGGAATCAGCGTGATGCTCAACACGCCCAGCACGATCAGCGTCAGCGACATGACCGTGACCGCGTAGGGATTGCCCAGTGAGGCTCGAATCAATCCATTCATATGAACACCTCTTCAGCATTAACGAACACATGAGAGATGGCGGAATCTCGGTTCGAAAGCTGAGACTGCCACCTGGAAGCCACGCGGAAACAACAAGAGACTCTGGTGCGTGACCTCAAGGCTAGCAGCGGAGGGGATGGCCCAAGGGCGCGGCTGTTACGTGAGATGGAAAATCGATGAGGACATGCGCACTCGGCACAACTGCCGGGAGTGAGATGCCAGTCGCGTGGGCATGGAGGCGACGCGTCGGAATGGTCCGCCGGCATGTCAAGATGCTTGTTGGCCCCGAATAAAGAACTCGGAGGCGCTGAGGCTTGAGCGGCGGGTGATGGAGAGCCTGTTTGAATGAAAGGGCTCGCAAGCTCAGAATGGGCAGAGCCCGCGCGGGGAATAAGCCGAGGGAACTGCCCAGCAGCAGAATCACGATTCCACGGAGCTTGGTGGGACGATGCGCCATCGGCGGGATTTCCGGAGTGAGTGTTCAACTCATCGGTTAATCCTAGCGAACATTTTCATGGTGTCAACGACGTTCAAAATTCATGCCAGTCCCGAAACGCATGAATTTACTTTAATCTTCTTGATGGGCCCGTAACCCGACCGATCCCGCCTCGCCGCGAGCGAACGTGAAATCGAGGAAGGCAAAGACAGCGGCCCGAACCACACCCAAGATCACACCGCGATCCGATTACCTGCTTTATCTATTTTGTCGTGACTGGTTTCTTTACGGCATTACCGTGAAGTACCGCATTCCCCTGTGACGATCTATTGTGAGGAAAAGAGGGGGCAGGAAGCCCCTTCGAATCGGAGCGGTGGCAAGGAGGCCCAGATGGAGCGGATCAGGACGATCGCTCGGGCGTTCATTTTCCTGGCTGTCTTCGTGACGGCCATCGAGGGAACGACCCGAGGTCAGTCACCCAGTCCACCAGGTGTCAGACAAGGTCAGGGACGGCTTCCCGAACCGTTGCCGCCGGGCGCGGCCAGCGGAGCCAAGCCGACCAATGTCCCTTTACCTATCCCGGCCTCACCGCCCTCCATCCTTGTTCCCCAGGTTCAGCCGATCGATCTCGACACGGCGTTGCGGTTGGCCGGGGTGCAGAATCCCGAGCTCAACGTCGCCCGCCAGCGCGTGCTCGAAGTCGGTCGCCCTGCGGCAGCTTGCGGCAGCCCAGTTCTTGCCGTCCATCAATCCGGGCATGAACTACGATTCGCACACCGGCAACCTCCAGCAGTCTAACGGCAACATCCTGTCGGTTCAGCGTAGCGCGGTCTATCTCGGTGCGGGAGCCAACGCCGTCGCGGCTGGCACCGTGAACATTCCGGGAGTCTTCCTGGGCGGCAACACGGCAATCGGGATCTTCCGCTACCTGGAGAGCCGCCAGTTCGTGCGGAGACGCGAGCTTGAGAACATCGCGGTTCGCAACCAGGTGTTCCTCCAAGTTACCCTGGCCTTCAGCGAGCTTTTGCGCTGAAGGTCGGCTCGCCATAGGCTTGCAGTCCCGAGAAGAGGCCCGCACGATCGCCCAGTTGACCTACGATTACGCACTCGTGGGCAGGGGACGAGTGGCCGACGCCAATCGGGCATCCACCGAACTCCAGCGTCGCGAGGCGTACATCAAGCAGGCCGAGTCTGAGGTCCTGACGTCGTCAGCCCGACTCTGCCAGGTCCTGAACCTCGACCCTTCGATCCGGCTGCATCCGACGGACGCCTACCTGGTGCCCCACCCCTTGGTCCCAGACCCGATCCCGGTTCGCGAGCTGATCACCCTGGGCCTGTTGCGGCATCCCGAGCTGGCTGCGATGCGCGTGGCGATCGTCCAGGCACTTCTAGTCCTTCAGGGAGCCAAGGCGCTGCCGTTCTCTCCCTCGTTCTATATCGGCTTCAGCGCCGGCGGCTTTGGAGGCGGCAGCAACCTGGTCCGTCCCTTGTTCGGCGGTTTCGGGGGACGCACCGATCTTGACGTGGTCGCCTTCTGGACGTTGCAGAATCTCGGCATCGGTAACGTGGCCCTCATCCGCGGGGCCAACGCCAATCTTCAGATCAGCCGGTTTGAGCAGATCGAGGTTCTCAACCGAGTTCGCGCCCAGGTGGCCGAGGCCTACGCGCGAACCCACGCCCGCTACGCCCAGATCGAGACCAACGAATCGGCGATCCGGTCGAGCCGCATGTCGTTCACCGAAGACCTGGAGCTGATCCGTTTTCAGGGCGAGCGCAATGTGCTGCCGATCGAGCTGCTCAATAGCTTCCACTTGCTGGCCCAGGCACGCAACGACTATATCGACGCCATCGTCGATTACAACCGGGCGCAGTTCGAGCTTTATGTCGCGCTTGGCCAGCCGCCGGCCAATGCCCTGGCCCATCCGGTGCCGACGCAGGGCGTCGGTGGCACCGGCGTCAATCCGGTCCACCCCGACCCGGTGCAACCCATGCCTCGCCTGCCCGTGGAACAGCCCGCGGCCGATACCCGCACAAGCCCCGCTGGCCCGATTGCAGCCGGGACAGCACCTGTCCTGCCCCGGACCGCCCGCGTCGACCCCCGCGTGGAAAGCACATCCGCCGGTGCTGGCGCCGGGGCCCCCGTTCAAAGCGCGAGCGGACGTTGAGCTCAAGACCCGCGTGAAATCAAGAAAGGGCGCTTATGCGTTCCCACTTTCGTGAAATCAAACGCTCCGGGCGCACGCAGGTCCCGGCACTCGCGAGAGGTCTGTGCGCGGCGGCCCTCCTCTTTTGCAGCGGCTGCGCGACCGAGCAGGTCTCACGCTCCATCGAAACCGCCAGGCGGCAATCTTCTGGGCCCGTGGCCGACGTGGTGGCCCAGAGCGATGCAACCAAGGACTCCGCCGCCCGGCTGGCCTCGGCCGAAGGCCCGAGCGCGAGCGCAGACGCGGCCCAGACCGCTGGTGCGAATGCCGGCGCGGCGGCCACCCCGGCTGGCACGAAACCTACCGCTGCCGGTCTGCAGCCGGAAGCGAGTTCTGGCGCCATCACTGCCGATCTTGACAGGCCGGTGCCCGCGCCCACGACCATCCCCCCCCCCTCGGCGGATTACCCGATCGACCTGTCAACGGCCTTGCGGCTGGCGGAAGTGGAAAACCCGACCATCGCCATCGCCCGAGCCAGGATCATCGAAGCCCTGGCGGTGCAGCAGGGTGCCATGGCCTTGCTACTTCCCTCGCTCAACGCGGGAACCAACTATCACTTGCACACGGGTAACTTGCAGCGGTCATCGGGAAGGATTCTAAACCTGACGGAGCAGTCGCTCTACGTCGGCGGCGGTGCCAGAACTTTGGCGGCGGAATCGATCGGCGTGCCGGCAGTAAACATCTTCAGCCCGCTCACCGACGCCCTCTACGAACCGCTGGCGGCGCATCAGCAGGTGATCTCGGCCACCTTTTCGGCCCGGGCGATCTTCAACGATATCACACTCGATGTCGCCATCCTGCACTTGGAGCTACTGGCCAACCAGGCCATCATCGAGGCCCAGCGGCTGAGCGAAAGCCAGGTTTACCAGATTGCCGTGGTCGTCAACGACTTTGCGTCCACCGGAGCGGGAAAGAAGTCAGACGCCGATCGAGCCTCGGCGGAATGGAAGCTGCATCGCGCCGCGGTCCTGCGCGCTGAGGAGCATCTGGCCGTCTCGGCCGCCAGGCTGGCCAATCGGCTCAATCTCGATCCTTCGGTACGCCTACGTCCCATCGGCGGACCCTTGGTGCCACTGAACCTGATCGCACTGGACACCGAGACGCGCGACCTGATTGATTACGCCCTCAGGCGCAGGCCCGAGATGCCCGCACGCGCGGCCGCGATCGCCGCGGCGGACTACCACCGCAGCCAGGAAGTTGCCCGGCCGCTCTTGCCGACCGTCTGGCTCGGTTTCAGCGGCGGCCTATTTGGCGGCGGCAGCAATATCATCCCCCCCACGCTGGCTCATTTCGGCGGCCGCACCGATTTCGACGTGCGGTTGTTCTGGACGTTCATGAACCTGGGAGCCGGTAATCTCGCGCTCATCAATCGCCGGCAGGCGCAGTTCAACGAGGCCGAGCTTCAACGCGTGCTCGTCGTCAACCAGATACGTCGAGAAGTGACTGCGGCTCGCGCCGATGGCCTCGCGGCTCGTAATGAAATTGAGATTGCGCGAAACGAGCTTGCATCGGCCGAGAGCGGATTTCGTGAAGACTTCGATCGTGCCCGGCAGAGGCTGGGACGGCCCATCGAAGTACTCAATCAGCTCAACCTGCTGGCCGCGGCCCGCGTCAACCTGATCAAGGCCCTGCTTCACTACGACCAGGCGCAGTTTCGCCTGTTTGTCGCCCTCGGCTCTCCCCCTCCGCTCCCCGCTCCATCCGCGGAGCCCCTGCCGCCCCCTCCCGTGACCACTCCTCTTCATGCACCCCTGCCCGTTCACGGTCACCCGCTTGCCCTGGGTTTCGGAGGGTGAGACTCCAAGGCTGACATCCACCAGAGCCGGCAGGCTCAGAAGAACACCTGGAATCGCAGCCAGAAGAGATCCCGCGTGGGACCGAAGTGATTGGGGCTAATCACCACCGGGTTACCAAACTCGGAATGCTGCCAGTCGAGATAGAACTTGGTGTAGAAGTTAAGATACCAGTTCAGACCGATGTCGGTCGCCCACGCATGATTTGACCACAAGTTGGGGTCGGCGAAGCCCCCCGTGAAGACTTGTTTGCCGATCTCAAGGGTGCTGTAGCGGGCGTGGATCTCGATCGCACCGGGGGCGCGCTTGCCTCTCGCCAGGCTGAAATCGCGACGCGGCTTGACGACGTTGACGCGCCGCGTTAACTCCTCGCCCGTAAGAAAATAAGTTGCCTGCACAAAATAGCCGTTATAGGGAACGTAGGTTTGCGTGCTTTGATTCGTATGAGCCAATCCGGTGACGCCGCCGCCGTACTCGCTCAAGAGGCTGAAACTCTTCCAGAACCACATCATGTGTCCAGCCCATTGACGTCGCTCTCCCTGCTCGACCACATTGTTGTTGAACACCAAGAAGGTGGGCGAGAGCGTGGTCGCCCCTGCGGCAGTGGTATCGTCGTTCGCCGTCCGAACCTGGTCGGGCACCATGGGATTGTTCTGGTAGCCAAGGTCCCACGAGCCGCCGAGATTCCAGTAATTGAGAGCTTTGAAGCGTTCTGACGTCAGAAACGGTCGCGAGTTGATGTAACCGATGAAGTCTTTGCCGCTGTTGGTGTCCTCGAACGAGCGCCGTTGACCGTTGTACATCCCCATCGCGTAGCCCAGCCGGCCCTTGTAGAGCTCACCGAGCGCCATGACGCCAATTTGCCGGTTGGTGGCAAAGTTGCCCGCGTATAGCGAACGCTCCGGCGCGATCAAGTCACCTTCGGCGATCGAGTAGTACTCGTAGAGATAGGGCGTTTTCATGCGCCCGGCGCGAATCCGGAATCGTTCATCGATCCGGTAACTGACGAAGGCGTCAAGAATGTCGAGCGGACCGTAGCCGCGGTTGATTACCGTGTAAAACTCGACGTTTTTGGTCACCCGGCCGGTGAAGTACCAACGTTGCCGAGGAATGAAGAACTGGGAGTGCAGCAGTCCCTGGTCGCCGTAGGGGAAACCCCGGTATTCGACCTGGGTCAGGTTGTGAAACGTGATCTTGAACTCCTCGTCTGCGGATGAGAATTCAAGACCTTCCGAGAAAATAACCTTGGCGGTGTTTTCTTTGACTTTCTCTTCACCTCGCGCTTCGCTCTCGGGCGCGAAGACGCGACCCTCCGTTCCTTGGGCGCCAATGCCCTGAACGGCGCGGCGGCTTACGCCCGTTGTTGACGACACCATCGTTCCACCGGGCCCAGGCACCGTTGTCGGCGGCCCGCCGGCCGGCGTCGCCAGAGCACGCCCCTCGACGCCTTCCACGCCCGGCGAACCTAGCCCTCCGGGTGCCGAGCGTCCTCCCATGCCTTCGGCGCCCATCCCGCGGTTGGCTTCACCGGCTGGAGGCTCCTGAGTCTCCACCGCGCCCACCCGGCTGGCCACCCGCGTACGCCCCGCAGTACTCGCGCCTGATGGCTTGCTCGCATCAGTCGCGTTTCGTTTCGACATCTCATCGTACTTCCGCCGCAGCGAATCGTACTGGCCCTGAATTTTGGTGTTGGCATCCTCCATGCGGCGGAGGCTCTCTTCCATCTTGCGCAGACGCGTTTCCAGTTCTACCTGCGCCGGATCACGAGGCGTCGAACTTGACGGACGGCTCGACGGCGGATCGGCGGCCGCCGCGGGAGCGGCCAGATTGGCAGACAACCATGTTGCCGCCATCATCGCAGTCGTGAGCGCAAGCAATGAAGGCCACCGGCTTGACCACTTCCTTTGCTGGAAGGCCATAAAGCACACCTCGAAATCGCTTGCCACCCGGACTGGTACGGGCCCTTGGACCCAGCTCGGCGTCTCAGATACCGAAGGAAATGCTGCATGGATGAGCGCGGAAGTCCAAGACCATGGAACGACAGGATGAAATATCGGCCTGTTCGAGAGCGAAATGGAGGGGTTTTCGGATTGCGCGGAATGAAAGGGTCTTGGCGGTGCGATGCAGAGAACCATTCTGACCGGAACTTCGTAATGAAGTGTCTGGTGTATTCGCCTCACCGCGATCTGTCAGCCGTTTCCAACCTGATTCGACTTCTTGATGGGACCAAGCGGCGGCTTGCGTCATCAGCCGGCCGATCCCTTATTAAAATTCACGATGGCTTTTCGCTTGCCCTTGCATGATTCGGAATAATAATCTTAAGTTCCTATCGAACAGGAACTGCATCCGACCTTTGGGAGGATTGTTTCATGTCGGCGTGGATATCGCCCCTGGAGAAACGTGCGAGCAATACGGACAGAAGTCGAGTCATGCATTGGTTGTGGAAGACGAAGTGGGTGCTACTGGCGGCCCTGATCGTGGGGGCGGTTGCGAGTCGTTCTACCCTGGCGGCAGAGTCATGGGTCGGCAAGAAAGTCATCCAGAAATACAGCGATTTCGAGCTTCGGGTCGGAACCAAAGTCATTGACCGTAAGAGGTTGATCGAACTCTACTCGGTCGAGAAGGAGAATGATTCCTGGATCTGGCTGCGATCCGAACATGGAGAGATCACCGGGTGGGCTTCGAACGGAGGATGTGGTCCCTCTGAACGAGGCGATCAGTTTCTTCACCGAGGAGATTCGCGCTCGACCCGGCGATCCATTTTTCTACGTGCTTCGCGCCAAGGTGTGGGAATCCAAGAACGAGCTGGAGATCGCCTTGGGGGATATCGACGAAGCGATCCGGCTCGATCCAACTCATGCATGGGTTTACAACTGGCGGGGAATCCTCTGGAAAGACAAGAAAGAATATGACAAGGCCATCGCCGACTATACCGAGGCGATCAAGCTTGATCCCTCCTACAAGCTGACCTATGTCAACCGGGGTATTGTCTGGATCGAGAAAGGCGAACACGACAAGGCCATCGCCGACTTCAACCAGGCAATCCGGCTCGACCCCAGGGACGCCCGGAACTTCAACCTCCGTGGATGGGCTCAGTACAGCAAACATAACTATGTCAAGGCGATCAGCGACTTTTCGCAGGCTCTTGAGATCAACCCGAAATTTGAAGACGCCTACACGAATCGCGGCATGGCGTGGTTCGCCTTGAAAGACTTCGACAAGGCGATTGCCGATTACTCGTGCGCCCTCGAGCTCGACCCCAAAGACGCGTACGCGTACAACGACCGGGGCTGGGCCTGGCAGGCCAAACGCGACTACGAAAAGGCCCTCGAAGACTTCGACCAGGCGCTCCGTTTCAGGCCCAGGTTTGTGAGGGCTC
The DNA here is from genome assembly GCA_963813575.1 of uncultured Planctomycetaceae bacterium. GTDB lineage: Bacteria > Planctomycetota > Planctomycetia > Isosphaerales > Isosphaeraceae > Aquisphaera. The sequence continues at coordinate 3,674 of CAWFAF010000007.1, read as the reverse complement.
TGACCAATCGCGGAATCGTTTTGACCGCGAAGAAAGAGTTCGATCGGGCCGTCGAAGACTTCGACCACGCGATCGAGATTGATCCGCAGCGGGCTCGAACCTACACCAGTCGGGGCATCGCGCTGGGCGCGAAGGGTCAGTACGAGCGGGCTATCGACGATTTCAATCGTGCCCTGCACATTAACCCCCGGGACACCTGGACCCAGTACAACCGGCTGGTCGCCTACCTCGACGCCCACCGAGGCGATACCGCGACCGAGGCCCGGCGGTTCCTGGATCAGACCGGCTGGAATCATGAACTGGCGCTTCACACGGCAGTGATCGGCCATTTCGCCGCCAAGAGGAACGGCCAGACGAATGAGGCCAGGCGATTCCTGGACGAAGCCGCGATCCGGGCGGATTCACGGCAGTGGACCTACCAGCTCATCAGGTTTCTGCGCGGCGAAATCAACGAGCAAGCCTTGCTCTCATCGGCAGGCGACGCCGCCAGGATGACCGAGATCCACTGCTTCGTTGGCCTGCACGACACGCTCTCAGGCCGGAATGAGGCAGCCTTACCACACTTTCGCTGGGTGCGAGACAAGGGCCTGACCAGCTTTGCCGAGTACCGAATCGCGCTCGCCGAGCTCGATCGGATCGAGAGAAAAACGCACGAGGGATCCATGAGACGGCAGCCCGGCCCCGACGTGCGAACGACTCTGGCTCCTGGCGACGATTCCGGAGAATGAGCCGACGAGCAGTCTGTCCGATCGCAAGTCCCGGACGAACTGAATGGAGCCTCTCACAGCACGCGGGGAGGGCATCTCAGGATGCTCTCCCCGCTTCGCTTTTCAACCCTCTCAGCGCCTGGGCGTGATCCTAGCCCGGCACGCCCCCGCCCGTCGCGAAGGGAATCCAGAAGATCGGGAAGTCCCTGATGAGCTGATGCCCGAACGGGTCAATAATGAGGAAATCGTTGTTATTGAGGCCTTCCTCGTTGGTGGTGACAATTGAGAAGAAGCCCTGGGCATCGGCGGCATGGGCCGGGCCCGTGAACTTGTAGGCTTGGGTGCCGCCGGGAAGCCGGGCCGTGTGGTTGTCCTCGATCACCAGGCTTCCTGGGGTTGTGCGGCCAACGATGGTGACAACTTTATGGAACGTTGCGGCTCCGGAGATCGTCGGGCCTGAATAATGAATCTGGTCCTGAGGTGCAAGGTGCATCACGCTGTTCAAAGGCAGCCTGGGGCTGCTGGGCGCCACATTGTGCATCAGGGCCTTGGCATCGTAGAGATTGATCACACCGTTGTGATTGAAATCGGCGGCGGAATTGTAGTTGGGACCACGCCTTCGTGACATGTACGTGGGAGCGAATGCCTGAACATCTGCCAGGTCGACCTTGCCGTCCCCGTTGATGTCGCCGACCAGCGTCGTCTGTGCGGTGTAGGCGCCCGTGCTCTGATGGAGCCCGGTGACGGCTGTGGTCAAGTGCCCTGGTTGAGAGCTCGTGGTAAAGGCGACGGTGTCAGCGTGTACCCCGGGCCGGAATGTTCGGCCGCGCCAGGGGAAGTGGTTGTCCCTGATTGCCTGTCGCGCCCTGGATGCGCGGAGCGAGTGGACTGTTCGGCGTCGGCTGCACAAACAGCCCGAAGATCGTGCCGTGTTTCCCCGGCGTGATATTCTGCGATTTGACAACCGCGCTCGTGGTGCTGACCGCATGAGGGCTCAAGACGTTGCCCAGGCTCGTGCCGATCACGTTCGCGGGTGTCAAGCCGCTGAGCGCCAGGCGCGATTCCAGCACATCGAGGTCAAGGCGCAAATGAAACGTCCGACGGTTCGCCATCGGCGACCCTCCGTGGCCGCGCTGTCAGTTCTGAATCAACGGACACACGTCTATCGTTTCGGCAGCCCGGCCAAGAAGCTGAACAGCCACTGAGGAAGGCGCCGGACCGGTGCCGGCCTTATTCGTGAGAACCCGTCTTCTTGGCAGGCGTGCTCAGTTCGGCCTTGACTTCGCTGCCCTCGGAAATCGAGCTCGTGGGCTGGGCGATGATCTCGTCATCGGCTGAGAGGCCGCTCAAAACCTCGACATGCAGTCCGTCGTCCTTGCCCACGCGGACCGGCACCCGCTTGACTTTGCCGTCCTTGACCACATACACCCCGCCTTCGCCCTTAGCGTTCTGTTCGATCAGGCAGGAAGCGGGGATCGTGAAGTTCTTGGAAGGCGGCTCGAGCTCGATGATGGCGCGACCGTACATGCCGTCTTTGAGGATACCGTCGGGGTTGGGCAAGTCGATCTCCACCCGCATCGTCCGGTCCTTCAAGTCTTCCGCCTCGCCCATGCGTGTGATTTTCCCCTTGAAGACGCGCCCGCCCAGCGCATCGATCTTGATCGTGACCGGATCGCCTGGATTGCAGTAGGGAACATCGGGATCGGGCACTTGCACGATGGTGCGCATCTTGGCGGTGTCAGCGACGGTCAGGAGCGGCTGCATATTGGCGCTTTCCATGGCTGACCGGATGAACGCGCCGCGGTGAACGCCGTCGCCGCGAAACGTGATCACACCGTTAAAGGGTGCCTTGATATCCATGTAGTCGGCGAAGACTTTGGCTTTCCTGAGATTGGCTTCCGCGACTTCAACGTCAACCTTGGCGGTCACCAGATCGGCCTGGGCCTGCTCGACGGCGGCCTTGGACTCTTCCAGCAAGGCCGCGGCAGTTTCGATCCCTGATTCGGCTGAGTGTTCGGAGGCCTGGGACGACATGTAGCGGTCTTCTTGTTCATCGACCAGTTGCTGCTCGACGGCGTTGCGACTTGCCAGCGCGGTGATCCGATCAAGTGCCTTCCTCTGATAGGTTCGCTGGGCCACGGCCTCCTCGTGAACCGCATTTGCCTGCTTGACTTTCGCCTCGGCCGCTTGAACGCCGACCTTGGCAGTCCGGACCCGGGCCTCGGTCTGCTTGACAGCGGCCTGCGACCGCTGAAGTGCTGCCTGCGCCTGGAGCACGGCCACTTCAAGTTCCGGATCAAAAACCTTTGTCAGAACCTGCCCCTCCTTGACCCTGTCTCCGCGGTCAACTTTGAGCTCCCTCAAGTAGCCGGACACCTTGGCGTACAGATTCGCGAACTCGAAGGCCCTGATTGTTCCCGGTTGATTGGTCGTCTTTTCCATGCCTCCTTTGGTCGGTTTGACCACCGTGACGCTCGGCAACTGCGAGGTCGATCGCGATGACCCCTCGGCAACGACCCGTTCCGGCCCGTGACCTGAACCGCCATGCCCCGAACGTGACAGGTAGAACGCGCCAAACCCTCCCGCGGCCACCACCAAGACACCCGTGAGCAGCCAGCCGAAGCGAAACCCTCGCGGTTTGCTGGCCACGCTCGCCTTCGGCGCCGGCGATTGTTCCGCGCTGGTTGGTTCCATCATCGATGTCTCGGCCATCTGTGGTATCTCTCCCAGAAACACTACGAAGCCACGATCTCGTTCGCACACAAGAGCAGTGTAACTTGAGTAGGCCCCACTCCCCACTACTCCAGCTTTGCGAACGCACGCGGCAAAATCAAGAATCCCCGCGCATCAAATATTGTTCGGGGCAAGTCAAATCTGGCCTCCACTGCGACCAGGGTACTCCTCGGAGATCCAAGAAGGACGAAGCTTAACCACTCAAGCATGCGGTGACGGATTGTAGTTTGGTAG
>CAWFAF010000006.1:0-60069 GCA_963813575.1 uncultured Planctomycetaceae bacterium | reverse complement strand
AATCCAGACGCGAGTGGAAATTACGTGGGCCTCCCTCAACTCGCGGAAGTGCGCCGCTCGCCACCAACCAGCGTCGAACTTGTTGCCGAACTCGTTCCAGCTCTTCCAGGGCGTGTTTGCTCCGGAAATCCAGATTTCCTTTCCACCCACCTGAAACCGGTTGCCATTGACAGTGATGCGCTGTGCCGAAGCGACGCCTGGGACGAAACTGACGAACAGCAGTAAGACCGCAAGCGGTTTCATTGGTGTGGTACTCGCTGTGAGGAATGGAGGATCCCGCCCGCCAGCCCTGAGACTTGTTTCGAGAGTGCTCGCCTGTCTCCGCCGTGAATCGGGGGATCTCGAAGACAGTTTTGGGCTCTGAAAGTTAGGGCTCGCGCCCCGCGATTGTGTTTGCTAAATAGGCACACCCACTGAGGACGCCAGACATGGCGGAATGCCTCCCGCCCACATATCGCTCGTTATACCTTTTTGCTGTGCTATCAAGTAGGCCGCTTGCCCGAAGTGCGGTAAGCGGGACCACCGTAAGCAGACCCTGACGCGTGCGGTGCGATCCATCGCTAACAAACAGATCGCCGTTAGGGAGATCCCCAACGGCGAATATGAAACTGCTTGCGATTGCTGCGAGACCTTTCGCAACTCGCCCGAGGGAGTCGCCCCCAGGGCCAAGTACGACAACCAGCTTTGCGGCCTGGTCTTGGAGCAGATCCTCCGCGACGGCATGAACGTCGAATGCACCCTGAAGTCACTTCGCCGCGATCGGCCCTTGTATTGTGTCCTTGATGTCATAGAGCTGCACGATCAGTCATCGTTCGCTAAACGCTTCCCGCGGCTGATTCAACCATGCGTCGAAGACGTTCCGCCTCGCATGAGCCCGACACCCCGCCGGGATGCTCCGCGGCAGCCCGCTCGGGTGGGCTACCGGTTGTCGGGCGATCGCTGAGGGATCTCGGCAGGCGGCGGGCCGGCGGGGTAGAAGAACGGGGGCTCGTAGTCGACGGGAATCCACGGGCGCCGCGTCGCGAGGCGATACTTCCGCACCAGCGGTGCGTAGTAGTCGGCGATCTGCAAGCCCCATCTCGCCGCGACGGTTCCCGTATCGCCCCGACCGAGGTCACGTTGCAGCATCTCCCTCCAATGTCGCTCCTGAATGCTGTAAAACCTCGCGCCGGAAATAGTCGTATGACCGCAGCCCCATCATCGCGGCCCAGACGAGCAGGGCCACGACGCCCACAAGCAACATGCACGTGCGGACGCGAAGGCGCGGCAGTCTCATGATCGCCATCCCCGCGATGAGATACTATATGACGCCAAGCACGATCCGCTCGACACCTGCCGTTCCTATATTCAATGCTCAAATATATACGACGCGGCAAGCTCTAGGTAGCATTCTGCGACTTTGCCACCGGTCCTGGTGCTTCGGTCTGATCGACCGAAGCCACCTTGGCTCAAACGACTTCGGTGTAGTCGGACCGACGTGCGCAGGCGGCGCCATTCGGGCGGATGGCTATATGAAGGTGACCGTTCGGCCAGAGCATCCTTGATGGGTGTGCTATCCCCATCGACTTGCCCGCTTTTCAAGACATGCTCGATGCCGCGCTCCCGCGCCTTGAGAATCTCGAGCGGCAGCCCGACGAGAGAGCGAACGTTCCTGGGATTCACGATCTCGAACGACGTCGAGCGGACCCGGCAGATCGCCGAGAAGGCCCTACGGAAGTTCCAGGAGCGGATTTGGGAACAGACGTGTCGGACGCTCGGCGTCAGCTTGCCGCAGTTGATCCCGCCTCCGGCGCGATACCTGATCGGCTGGCGAGGCCATTTTGGCTTCTGCCAGACCCTGATCGTGGTGCGGAATCAGGACGCCTGGATTCGTCGTCGATTACGAATGTATATCTGGCGACAGTGGAAGAATGGGCGGACTCGGGTATTGCGCCACTGCACGGCTAGGTGTATCTCTCTTCCACTCGCCCGTCACTTTCCGGGGTCGGGTCCGCGTACTGGCGGATGTCTCGCCATGTGGCAGTGCAGCAGGCTTTGTCCAACGCTTTGTTCGACTCGATCGGCCTTCCTTGGTTGGCGGCACCGCTGACCGCTTAGCTCGATCGAACCGCCGTGGTACGAGACCGTATGCCTGGTGCTGTTGGAAGGGGAGGAGCCGCGAGGCTCCCTCCTATCCCGATCTCAGTGCTTTATCACGTCATCACGGTCGACACGCTCTCTTAACAGAGGCAGGATCGCGCCTCCCCGGTGATCTCGTCGGCATGCCAACTCACCCGACGCCAACCGGCCGGGCGGGGTCCGCCGGGAGAATCGGTGAGCAGCCGTCACCTTGATGCAAAACCGTGCGGGGCCGAGTATTCTGGTCCCTCAGGAGCAAAGAACGATCGGCTCTCGCGGCGGACGGCGATGAGTCCGTTTTCGCATACGATTGGAAATACGATGAACACCGTCTCCTCCGCCGTTATGGCGCGGCTCCGGGACGATTTTGACGCCCGCGAGGATCTGCTCCGGCAGGTCGTCGCCGACCGGCTGGGGGCCAATCCGCCGCCCAGCGTTCCCGACCACGTGGTCGCGACCTACTACTTCGCCTTCCGGTCGCAGACGCTGGCGCATGCCGTCGAGGAGATCAGCTACCACGCCACCAGCGGGATCAAGAACCCGCCCAAGGGCTCGCTGCTCGAGCAATGCTCGGCGCGGCAGGCGGGGGTCGACGCGTTCGACTCGTCGGGGCGGATCGGCCTGCTGCACGTCGCCTTTCCGCTCAAGATGATGCGGCACCCCGACGGGCACGTCACCTCGTGCGACTTGCTGCACACGCTCGCCGGCGCCGTCATTTTCGACATGTACGAGAACCAGGACGCCCGGCTGATCTCGATCAGCATCCCCGACGACGTTGTCGCGACCTTTCCCGGCCCGGCCTATGGGCCGATCGGCATCCGCAAGAAGACCGGCTTCGCGCTCGATCAGCCGGCGTTCGGCACGATCCTGAAGCCGACGGCCGGCATCACGCCCGAAGACGTCGAGCGGCTTGTCGGCGAAGTGGCGGGCAGCCCGCTCCTGATGTTCATCAAGGAAGACGAAGACCTTTATCCCGACCTCGACTATTCGCCGGTCGCCGAACGGACCAGGCGCGCCATCGCGGCGATCGAGCGGGTGCGCGACCAGCGGGGCGGGCTGGGCTTGGTCTATGCGCCGCACGTCTCGCGGCGCGCCCGAACAGATCGTCGACACTGGTCCACGCCGTGGTCGAGGCCGGGGCCTCGGGCGTGATGTTCAGCGAGACCTACGCCGGCGGAACGGTCCGCATGGTCCGCGAGGCGACCAGGCACTCGCCGCAATCCGCCGGCGATCTACGGCCACAATGCCGGCATCGGCGTCAAGACCCGCGGCATCTGGCGCGAGGTGATCGATTTCCTGGCCCGGCTCGACGGCATCGATTTCCGCCAGACGGCCCCGGTCCGGCCCGGGTCGCCCTACATTCGCCCCTACGGCGCGGAGTGGCGGGCCTCGGAAGACGCGCTCACGCGGCCGGTCGCCGGCATCAACCCCACCATGATCACCCGCGCCGGGCGCTCGACCAGGGCAACCTGATCTTCAACCTCCAGGACGTGGAAGCGCAGGGGAATCGCCCAGAACGTGCTGTTCCTCGCCGGCTCGGCGATCAACACCATCAAGGACAAAGCGGGCAAGCCCGACCCGCGGATCGGCCTCGAGGCGCATGCTCCAGGCGATCGAGGTCCACCGCTCGGGCGAGCTCGAAGGACACGCCGATCGACGAACATCTGGCGGCCCTCGCGGCGCTGGCCGAGCGGCAAGAACCTGACCGCGCTGCGCGAGGCGCTGCGGCAGCGCTATCCGGGGAAAGTCGCATGATCGCCAAGGACGACCGCTGCCTGCGGATCGGCATCCTCGGCTGCGGCCCGATCGCCCAGTTCGCGCACTTGGACGCCTGCCGCAAGGCCAAGAACGCCGAGCTCTACGCGATCTGCGACCTGGCGGACGACCTGCGCGAGCGCATGGCTGCGTCCATCAGCCCACGTCGCCTATGCCACTACGACGCGATGCTGGCCGACCCCCAGGTCGAGGCAGTCATCATCGCGATCGCCGACCAGTTTCACGTGCCGCGCCGCGCTCGAGGCGATCGGCGGCCGGCAAGCACGTGCTGGTCGAGAAACCGCTGGGGACGACCGTCGAGCCGTGCCGCGAGCTGCGCGATCGGGCGGCGGCGGCCAGGCTGGTCGTTCAGGTCGGCAACAACCGCCGGTTCGATCCGGGCATCGCCTTCGCCGACCAGTTCATCGCGCGAGAGATGGGCCAGCGGATCGCGTTGAAGTCGTGGTATTACGACTCGGTCTATCGCTACACGATGACCGACAACCTCCAGCCGATCCCGGTCACAAGCGCCAGGCGCGTCGGCCGGCGGGGGATCCCAAGGCCGACCGCCGCCGCTACTACCTCTTGACGCATGGCAGCCACCTGGTCGACACCGCGCGGTTTCTGGGCGGGCCGATCGCGGTGTCCGCGCCCGGCTGCTCGAACGCTTCGGGCGCGTTACTGCTGGTTCATCGCGGTCGATTTCGCCGACGGCTCGCTCGGGCATCTCGACCTTCAGATCCCGGTGCGCGGCGATTTTCAGGAAGGATTTCAGGTCCAAGGCGAGCACGGCAGCGTGACGGGACGCGTCCATCTTCCCTGGTTCCACAAGTCGAGCGACGTCGAGTGCTTTTCGGCGCGCGACCGGCAGTTCCACCGGGTCCTGGGCGAGGACGCGCATACCTACAAGCGGCAGATCGAGGCGTTCGCCGCCACGATCCTGGATGGCGTGCCCTCAGCCGGGCGCCAGCCTCGACGACGGCCTGGCGGCCGTGCAGGCGATGGTCGCGATCGCCCGCTCGGTCGAAGCGGGGAACTCGTCCGGCTCGACGACGTCAGGGAGGTGTGTGATGCAGCTGGGGATCTTTGCCAAGACATTTCCGCGGCCGACGCTCGAGGAGACGCTCGACGCGGTCGCGCCCACGGCCTGACGCACGTGCAGTTCAACATGTCGTGCGTCGGGCTGCCGACGCTGCCGGACGAATCGATGAAGGACCTCTGCGTCGGATCGCCCGGGCGTTCCAGGAGCGCGGGCTGACGATGGCGGCGATCTCCGGCACGTTCAACCTGTGCGATCCGGACCGGCTGGCCGGATCAGACTCTGCGGCGGCTCGAGGTGCTGGCCGCGGCTGCCGCTGGCTGGATACGCGGATCATCACGCTCTGCACCGGCACGCTCGACCCGACGACATGTGGAAGTGGCATCCGGACAACGTCGGCGAGGCCTGGGAACCTGGTGAGTCGATGCGCGAGGCGCCAAGATCGCCGACCGCCACGAGGTCACGCTGGCCTTCGAGCCCGAGATCAACAACGTGGTCAGCTCGGCGGCCAAGGCGCGGAGGCTGCTCGACGAGGTCGGCTCACCGTGGCTCAAGGTCGTGATCGACCCGGCGAACCTGTTCCGGCCGGGTGAACTCGCCGCGGATCCAGGAGTCCTCGACGAGGCATTCGACTGGCTCGGGCCGGATATCGTCCTGGCACACGCCAAGGAACTCGACGCGCTGGGACGACCGCCGCCGGCGACCTGGCGTCAGGGGAACGGGGTGCTGACGACTGGGAGCACTCACCTCGGCTGCTGCGTTGCGGACAGATCGCCGCTACGGCTGGCAGCACTGATCGTGCACGGGCTTGCCCGAGGCGGAGGTTGCCGAGTCGGAGCTCGTGCGTCGTTGCTGCGCACCAAGCTGGAGAGCTCCGCTCGGACTGAGAGCTGAGCTCATGCCATTCTTCGACCGCGATGGCCTGAGTTCCACTACCGCGACGAAGGCGCACGGCCTGCCGTTCGTGTTCCAGCACGGACTGGGCGGCGACGTGAGCCAGCCGTTCGGCCTCTACCGGCCCGCCGCCGGCGTCCGGCTGCTCGCCTTCGACGTGCGCGGCGCACGGCGAGACCCGGCCGCTGGGCGACTGGAGAGTCGCTGACCATCGCCACGCTGGCCGACGACCTGTCGCCTGCTCGATCATCTCGGGATCGAGCAGCCGTCGTCGGCGGGATCTCGCTGGGCGCGGCGGTGGCCGTCAACGTCGCGCTGCGCCATCCCGACACGCGCGCTCGGTCTGGTCCTCTCGCGGCCGGCGTGGATCGATCGGCCGCTGCCCGAGAACGTCGCGCTCTACGCCAACATCGCCCGCCTGATCCGCGAGCTGGGGCCCGAGGAAGGGCTCGAGCACTTCCGCCAGTCGCCCGAATTCCAGGCCATGGACCGCGAGTCGCCCGACTGCGCCAGTCGCTGGTCGGCCAGTTCGAGCAGCCGCGGGCGAGGAATGCGTCGCCCGGCTGGAGCGGCTCCCCGCCGACACGCCCTGTGACGATCGCGCAGCGTACGGCGATCGCGGTGCCGACACTGGTCCTGGGCAATCGCCAGGACCCGATCCATCCCTGGCCGTTCGCCGGACGCTGGCCGAGCCTGATCCCCGGGGCCGTGCTGCGCGAGATCACGCCGAAGTCGGTGAGCCTCGACGGCCACGCCGCCGACGTCCAGCGGGCCATCGACGACTTCCTGACACGCCACTTCCGACATCGAGGGATACGTCGATGCTGAAATGTTCCACCTCGCTCTGGTCGGCCGACCTGGCGAACCTGGCCGCCGAGATCCGCCGCGTCGAGCCGTACACCGAGCGGTTCCATCTCGACGTCGCCGACGGCCATTATGTGCCGAACCTGCTCTTTTTTCCCGATCTGGTGAAGGCCTCCGCAAGCACACGAGCAAGCCGTTCGAGGTGCACCTGATGACGACCGACCCGCCCGCCTGGATCGAGCCCTTCGTGGAGGCCGGCGCCGACGGCGTCATCTTCTGCTTCGATTCGCTGTCGATCCCGGCGCGGCCATTCAAGCAAGTCAGGAACCTGGGCAAGTTCGTCGGGATCTCGCTCCTGGTGACCGAGCCGGTGGCCTGCGCGACCCTACTGGAAGCAGATCGACCAGGTGACGATCGTCGGCACGCCGATGGGGACCAAGGGCACGTCGATGGACCCGCATCCGGACAAGATCCGCGAGGCGCGGGGCGATCGAGGGCAAGGGCGCGCACGTCGAGATCCAGGTCGACGGCGGCATCCGGCGCAACACCGTTCCCCTCTTCACCAGGCCGGCGCCGACTGGATCGTGCCGGGCTCGCTGATGTTCGGCGAAGACCCGGCGGCGATGCGACAGTGGCTGTCGGGACTGGGGGGTGAGCATGCAGGCGCAGATACACTGGCCGCCGAGCTCGAAGACGCTCTGGCCGAGGTACCGATCCTCGACATCCACACGCACCTGGTCGGCGGCAAGCTGGCGGCGCGGGGGCTGCACGACATCCTGCTCTACCACATGGTCATCAGCGACCTGTACGCGGCGGGCTGCCCCACGGGGCCGGCTGACCCAGTTTCCGGGCTGGCCCACGAAGGAGGAGGCCCACGCGCGGATCGAGGAGGCCTGCCTATCTGCTGCACATCCAGAACACCAGCTCGTTCTGGGGCGTGCGGATCATCCTGCGCGACCTCTACGGCTGGACCGAGCCGATCGACGGCGGAACTGGCAGAGCTCGACGCGCTGATCCGCGAGCGGGCCGACGACCGGCCTGGCCAGGCGAGATTCTCGACCGCGCGTGATCCAGCGCACCGGGACCGAATCGCCCGGCGCGGGGACGGCGAGGACGACGACCGGCTGCAGTACGCGCTGGAGTGGGGCTTCTTCACGCGCTGCCAGTGGGGCGAGTTCGACACGGCGCTCTACGAGCTGGAGCGGTGCTGGGGCGCTCGCCCGAGAGCCCCGCGCCGATCGGCGCCGGCGCCCGGCCCGCCACCGAGCGCAGTGATCCGCACGCTCGACGACGTCCACGCCGCGATCGCACCACTACGTCGACAGCATTCCCTACGGCCAGATCCTCTCGACGGCCACGCACCTCTCGACCGACATCGACTATCCGCCCGGTCTCGGACGACGAGATGGCCGAGGCGCTCGCGGCGCGACCAGGCCGGGCCGGCCGAGCGCGACATCTATGCCTCGTACATCAACGAGGCGTTCCTGACGGCGCTGGAGGACCACGGCGAGGAGATCGTCTTCCAGTTCAGCTTCGGCGCCGAGCCGTTGCCGTTCGAGACGGCCAGCCGGCTGTCGCAGCGGACGATCGGCCAGGTCGCCGAGATGATCGGCCGGCATCCGCGGCTGCGGTTCCAGTGCTTCCTCGCCAGCCGCCACGCCAACCAGTCGCTGTGCACGCTGGCGCGAGAGCTGCCGAACCTCAGCCTGGCGGGCTACTGGTGGCACAACTTCTTCCCGGACACGATCGCCCAGGTGATCCGCGAGCGGCTCGACATGCTGCCGGCGAACAAGCAGGTCGGCTTCTTCTCCGACGCCTACTGCGTCGAGTGGTCGTACGCCAAGGCGGTCCTCGTGCGCAAGCTGCTGGCGCGGGTCCTCGCCGAGCAGTCGAGCGGGGCCAGTCTCGATGGCCGAGGCCCTCGACTTCGCTCGGCGTTCTTTTCGAGAGTCCGCAGTCGCTCTTGGGGATGGTTCCCCGGCTGGTGTGAGGAGCTGATCGATGGAAACCGCACGGATCGCGCAGATCATCGACGAGATGGGGACGCTCCTGGAGCTCGGGGCGAGAACCCGTTCCGTTGCCGGGCCTACCACAACGCCGCCCAGTTGCTGCGGAGCCTGCCCGGGGACGCTGTCGGAGATGATCGCCGACGGCAGTCTGGAGGAGGTGCCGGGCATCGGCGACACGATGCACGCCAAGATCGTGCAGCTCGCCACGACCGGGCAGTAGCCCCCTTACGATGAGCTGCTCGAGGCCATGTCGCTATTACTGCCTTTAGAATCCGAGGACTGGCGGCCGCACTTCGGTTTAGTCGGACGAATGGCACTAGCCTAACTTCCGCACTCTGGGCCAGGGAATCGCTTAAAAACCAGGGTCCCGTCGATTTTTCAGTCACTATTTGGCCGGCTTCCCTCCCAGGTTTTTACTGGACGTATGATCTGTGTCGGAACCCCGACCCCCTCATACAGAACCTTCTGGTCGGGCTCGGGCGTCGCGCTGCGACGTATCCGCACCACTCCATCCTGGTCGGTGGGTAGGACGATTGTCGTAATCTCGTGTGTGGCGAGCAGGTCCCGAACAGTTGCCCACGACGTGTGAATGTCTTGACGCAGCAATGTCGTCTCGATGGCAACCAATAAGTGATATGCCAGGACGCACAGAAAAATATGCGATTCCACCCTGTGCTCCAGGTGATGGAAGATGGGACGCTCACACAGAGGGCTCTTCATACATCGGAAGGCGTTCTCGGCCCGGGTGAGAGAGCCGTAGATCCGCCACCCTTCGTCGGCAGGAAGTTCCAGACGGTCACTACGGAGCAAATAACTGCCATCGAGGCTCGCCGCGACCTGCCGCTTCTCTTCGTCGGGTTCGTTCTTGAGCTGTTGGGTTTTGGTGTCGAAGGTGAGAGAGTAATAACGCGCCACCCGAGGGTAACGTTCCTTGAGCCGGCCAATCGCCTCGCCGATCTTGACCTCCTTCTTGAGCCGTCCCTTCTGGATTCGAGCTTGAAGTCCCTACGTCCTTCAGGTAACGCCCCTCTTGCTTGGTGCGGATCGCACAGTCCTTTTCCACACGCTCTTGGCTGATGCACAAGATCAGAAGTTCATTATCTGAGGGATGAGCCTTGACCCGCACGGACGATTTCTTCTTTTCTTCTGGGTGCAGTTCGCTTTGCTACAGGCATTTTCATGCTGCTCGAGGTAATTCCATCGGCTCGTCTGTTCGGATCTGAACTACTTGGCGGTCACGGAGTTGGTCCTGATATCGCTGATAGACCCAGACGATGAACTCATCCCAGTCGCCATTCAGTTCGATGCAGCGCAAGTGCAATAACGCTTCCGCTCTTTCTTCACCCAAGCATGCCGGCACAATCCATGCGTTCGCCCACCAACTGTCGCACGGCCCCTTCCACTTGGCCGCTAAGCAATCACCAGGTCCTGGTCCAGCCATCGCCGATAATGCATCATGTTCAGGCGCGGCTCCAGGTAGCCGATCGTGTTTTCAGCGCCTTGCGTCGCCCCTTTGTTCCCGGCCCACGCATCGGTACCTGATTGAGCATCTTCTGTAAGCGTTGCAGCAACGTCTTGGCGTTGCCTTCGTACAGCGGCCTCTTGAGTTCCTCCACCCAAACTCTTTCAATTCCTCGCTCCCTTCCTTGTGGTAGCGACGGCCCACTGCCCACAACTTCTCCACCACGTGGCAGATGTCCAGCGTGAAGATCGCCTTGGGAAACTTCGCTTCCAGGCCGTCCTTAAACCCTTGGCCCCGTCCGCGACAATTTGTACGGTCTTGCTCGTCTCCGGGCCAAAGCCGCGGCTGGTCGCCTCCGGCCGCGCCCACAGCGCCGCCGCCTTTCGGCCGGCGAACGTTGCCTACATCTTCTTGTTGATCGGCCCGTGCAGTTTGCCGTCAGCGACCACGCCGTAACGTGTACATCACAACTACCATCACTTCCTTGCCGTTCTTGCTTTTGTCCCCTTTTTTCCGGCGTTTCTTGCTGCCCCGCGCCTTCCGCTTCGCCTTGCCTCGATGCCGTTGGCAACCGCAGGAACAGCCCTTCGCATGGCGACGTTTTCCTCGCCGCTTGCTCAGTTCCTGTTCGGTCGCCGTGGGAGGGCACTTACCGTCCACCTCGATCACCAACACCTCGCCGTCGTCCGGCGGATCCCATCTGTTGCATGAACGGTGCTGCTTGCCGCCCCAGACCCAACACCAAGTGCTCGATCCCCTCGGTGGAGGGGACCACCCTAGCGCCGCCTTACAGATCGTGCGACTGGCCGCAAAACTCATCCGCGTGGCCAACCGAGTCACGAACTGCACCACCCACGGCGAGAACCCGTCCCGTGTCAGACCCAACACCACGTCCAAGGGATGAAAACCGGTGCCTCCTCCCTCCCGGATCAGATGCGCCCGACTGTAGGTGATTTCCCCGAATGCCGTCTTCAACTTCCGCTTGGCATCGCCATCGCCCAATCGATACCCCTTCATGCCAAGGTATGGCTCCAGATTCAACCGCAAGTGACGGTGCACCAACATCAGTCGCGTCAGCACTCGGCCCAAGCCGAACAAGAGTACCAATAAACGTTTCTCGAATTCCCAGAACGTCCGTTCCTCGCTCTGGCAGAAGCAGACCAGTTCCTCGAACGCCTGTCTGGCTTCCGCGAGCACCGAATCCTCGGTGGGTAGACAGGGTTCCGTCCCAATGTTAAGTTGACCATCCATGGAGCATACTCCAAGCCGCGTCTGTGTGGCGCACAGCGGTGCGGTGAGGATATGCTCCGGTTCTCTTTCTGCCAAGAGCTGGCCAATATTGGCCGTCAATGGATCTTTACATCGAGCATGCTCTTGAAAGAACCGTTCGAATCGCGTTCAGCGGCCAGGAGTTAGGGAAATCGCCCGTCTGTAGCGAGGCCGATTGCACCCATTTCTTCTGACCAGGGTTGCGGGGGGAAGGCTGGCGAATCACTTCCTCGAAACCCTCAGCCGTCTCGAATTCGGCGAGGAGGCAGTCGCGTTCCTTCTGTACAGCGGCGACGACGTAATGAAGATGGCGCCGGCGGATCTCCGCGATGTTCTCCGCGAAGGCCATCCCGCGGTCGACGACAATCGTGGAGCCTTCAGGAAGACCCACGTGCTGCTCCAGCAAGTCGAGCATCGTGCTGAGTGTCTGCTTGTCCTGGGCGTTGCCCTCGAAGATCTCGTGGGCGGGGGAAACCCCTCGCGACCGATGACCAGCCCCACCACGAGTTGCTTGCAGTCCGGCCGATGGTCGCGGGAGTAGCCGTGTTTGGCTTTGGGGATGAGCTCCGCTTTCCCCTCGAAATAGGTGCTCGTCAGGTCATAGAGCAGGACCGTATTTCCCAGGTTGAAGAGGCTTTGCTCGCGTGGGCCAGGGCCGATTCAATGGTGGCGCGGTGTTGGTGCAGGCGGTCGAGGTTGCGGTACAGGGGATCGTCGGGAAGGCGAGAAGTCGACGCCCAGGATGTCGGCCAATGCCGTGGATCGGATCCAGTCGGGCATGGCGTATTCGGCCGCGGGATGAATGAGCCGATTGAGCGTCATCGCGAAGTCAACGATACCAGCCACGGGCTGAAGCCCAGTGATTTCAAGATATCGTCCAGGCCCAACCGCTTCCAGAATTCCCGACCGACGTGAACGTGACCAGCGGGCCGGGGTGATTCGGAAGTAACACGATCGACGTGCACCGAAATCAGATCGTCCGTGGACGAGGTTGAGGGCGCGGTGGCATCGCCGTCCCGGGGGGGAGTGGTCGCTTTTTGCGGCAACGCCTGCTTGAGTCGCCCGAGTTCCGGATCCTCATCGGCCATCCCCGGGAGGGACAATTGGCCGGTGAGGGCGTCCTGGAGCTTGCGTGCCAAGGCAAGCCATTGTTGAGGCGGCGCGGGCGAGAGATCACCGAGCGAACAGATTACCTTTTGCCGCGGTCCCTTGTCGGTGAGGACGGACTCGACCAACAAGAACTTCACGTATGTTTTATCTTTGTATCGACGTACGGTCTTGCGGATATACATGGTCACTATTCATGCCAGGGCATCCGAGAGAAATCAAGCCCTGAGATGACAGATTTAGTCACTATTTAGGAGATGTGGTTGGAACCGAGCCTGGTTTCGGTTAGCATCCTTATCCAGACCGCCCAACTTGAGGGCGGAGGTGTCAGGATGGGATGACTATGTGAATTTGCGAGCTTATCTGCCAATGCATCCACACTTATCTCTTAATTCCTTCCTGCGAAAGTTGGGCTAGCTTAAGGAGCAACCCGTTATTATAATTTGAGTTACGACTACTGCTTGGCGACCACTCATACAACTATGCGGAATGTAGAAAACTACATTTGGGCTTGAAAGAGAGGGTTTTCTGTTGTATGCGCTTGTGTTCAGTTGAGCGAACTTTGAAGCAAAGACCGCGGTTTTCGACGTAACCTTAGGCTCACTAATGGCTTGCGCTTAAGCTAGTGCCATTCGTTTAGTCGGACCGAAGTGCGGAGACTGCTCTGAGGAGATGGCTGTACGCGCGTCATCATGCGTCTCGGGAAGTCTCGTAGGGTCGCATTGCCCACCGCAGAACAAGCTCACTCGTAGGCAGGATGGTTGGTGAGCGGTGCCCTACCGGGCCAGTGGTATCATGGGTAGTCTCGGCGGGCCGGTCAACTGAGCTTCGTTTTTAGGCGAGCGGTAGAGGGTATCATCGTGCAGCGGCTAAAGCTCGACCAACTGGAGAAGCTTGACCTAGTGGTAAATCACCTGCTTATGCTTCCTATTTTCCGCTCATGTGATTTCTATTTTCTCTGATTTTTCTCTTAGCCATTCGACCTCGATGTCTACCCGCGGCTCCGTTGAGACCAGCCTTGCCTCTTTCATGTCTCTGACCAAGCTTGTTCCCAGGCCTGTCGCAGGGCTTCGTGAGCCGACTAACGCCTCGGCATTCTTGGCTTGCCTCATCACTTCGTCAATACCCCAGGTTTCTTCGCGCCCCGCGTACAAACGTTTTTTTCGAACCGGCCTGTCGACGTAAGTCTTCGGCCGCGAGACTTACGTCAAAAGATCTGCATTTCGAGAATTCACAAAAATCGTACACCTCTTGACAACATGCCGCCCGCCGACATCATAGCCGGGAACAGCGCGACAGTCCGAACATGGCATTTCGTGGCTCACGGACGCCCGCCTTCGGATCAACCTCCGCTGCTTCCTCGCTCGCAAGACCTCCTGCCATGGATCAACCCGACGAACCACAACAACCTTGGCCGGCATCGCCGATCGTTTCGCTCCTGTGAGTGACGAAGGGTCGAGCGAACCGGCGGTGACAGGTCTTCGAATCCTGCGGTCCGGTCTCTTCATGGTCGAGGGTTTACTCGAACGGTGTCTCTTACGGCTCGCGGTCTGGTGCGCTTTCCTGCCGTTGGCGATCTCATCCATGGTCCGGCCGGAAGCGACGCTTTTCATGTTGGTCAGGACGTCGGGGTCCTGAACTGACCGGGCCTCGTCGTCCTCGAGTTTCTCAAGGAGCCAGTTTTTCCCGTTCTGGCCGGCTTTGCCCCCCATGCGGATCAGCGCCCAGCGGCCTTTGAGTCGTTCACCCGCAAGCCGGAAAACGAGCTTGCCTTGCTGGTAGGCCTTCGCAGGATCGCCTTCGGCCTCCCATGTGCCGCGGTCCCAGAGCATGACGGTCCCACCGCCATACTCGCCCTGGGGAATCACGCCCTCGAACGAACCATATTCGAGGGGGTGATCTTCAACGTGCACCGCTAGCCTATGTTTGGGGTGCCTCGACGTTTGGGGTCCGTCGACGTAAGTCCTTGGCAGGCAAGGGTCAGTTTTTCAGATTGTCACTACATCACTGTTTTTTCGCCGTCAGGAGGCATGGGCGGGTTTAGTTCAGTCAACTTCAATGCCTTCAATACCCGTCGCGCATCTGGGACAGCCTCCGCTGACCCCGCGACGCTCCGGCTGACCTTCCAGCCGCAATGTCACCAGGCGGAGCGTGCTGAGTGCCTCCATCGCCCGCGCCTGCTGAGAAGTCGATTCCCGCCTCCTCAAGTCGGCGGCTGAGGAGTCGCTGAACCAGCAGCGCCAATGCAGCTACGAAGATATGCGCTTTGACTCGTTGCTCAATCTGATGATAGATCGGCCGCATCGCCAACACGTCCTTGAGCTGGCGGAATCCCTGCTCAACATCACTCAAGTCCTTGTAGATTGCCACCACCTCGAGCACACTCAACTCCGACTCACCAGTGGCAATCACATATTTCCCTTCGATCCCCCTTTCGCTGGCCAGGCCTTTGGCATTCTCGAAGTACCGGAAGCCACCCTGCTGGATCTCCCACGTGTAATAGCGGTAGCCATGATTCCGCTGCAGCAGTCGCTCCGCCGCTGCACCAATCTTCTCGGGTTGCTTCAGCTTTCCCGCCGCCACCCGCTGCTCGAGCTTCTCCAGCGCCTGCCGTGTCCGCTCCATTGACTTCTGACGCATGGCCTCCTCATAGTCGCGGCGTTCGTCGGAATCGACGATGATCACCCGCATCCCCGCGACTCCCGACGGGACCTCCTGCGCTCGGGTGCGCGGCGGATTGGTCTTCTCCTGAGCCGTGATCCCCACCGGACAGTTGATCCACTTGCTCTCATCGACAGCCTTCAGCCACCGGTCCAGCTTCTTGTTCCGCCGCCGCTTCAGGCCTACCAGATAGCCATGACCTCCCTTGGTAATCATGTCAATATTGTCACTTGTGACCATACCTCGATCACCGACAAAGACCAGGCGTTTGAAGCCGAAACGCTGGTGCAGATCGTTGATCGCCTTGCCGACGGTCGTGTGATCGACCTCATTGCCAGCCCAAACGTGATGTGCGATTGGCCAGCCGGAGACCATCACCACGGCAACAATGACTTGAACGTTGTGTGGTTTACCATCACGGCTATGGCCGTGCTTGGCGAAGTTAACCGGCCCGGCACCCTCGAAGTAAGTGCTGGTGATGTCATAGAGCACCAACTCGGGCTTGAGGCTGAACAGGTCGCGAAGCCGGTGAAAGAGAGCCACCTCGATCTTCTCCTTGGCGGCGATGAGTTGATCGAGGGTGCGGTACCAGGCCTCAAGCTGTCGGAAGTCGACCCGGACCCGCTTGTGCTGGCGCCAGTGGGGCACGAACCGACGGCCCTGGCGATCACAGAGGAAGTCAGTCTCCAGCCAGCCGGCCAGACCGTGTTCGCTGGCGGGACGGATGAGGCGATTGGCGATCAAGACAAACGCCCGATCAGCGAAGGGCACGTCCTTAGCCTTACCGAGCGTCGCGTCGAGGATGGTCCACAGGCCGAGTTGGTCAAACAACGCGCGGATGGCGAGGACCGGCCCCCAGGTGGAGGCATCGAGGATGTCGAGATTGTCCTCCCCAGAAGTCTCAGCTTCAGTTTCCTGACCGAGCAGACGCTTCAGCTTGGGGAAAATCTCTGCGAGCAAGTCTTTCCGGCCCAGGTCGGCAATCGTGCGTTGCTTGACCTTACCGTTGTGGCGATAGGCTTCGACGACGCGGACGTATTCGTTCACCGCGCCGCTGGAGGACCGGACTTTGATGGTTCTGAGGTACATGTTGAAAAGTATCACGACGCTTGATGCCGAAATCAAGGTGAAAATTCGGCGAATCAGAAAAAAATCTGGTCAATATTGTCACTACACTTTTCAGAAAAGATGAGGGGCGGAGCCCGCCAAACCCTGGAAAACAGAGGAAATCCGTGCGACGGCAGGCGCGCGGCTGCGAATTTCACCCCAAACATAGGCTAGTGATTTCACGCGCGGATCGAGGCTTGGTCCTTTGGGCACGGCCCAGCTTTTCAGGACACCGCCAAGTTCCAGTCGGAAATCATAGTGCAGGTGGCTAGCAGCGTGCTTCTGAATGAGGTACCGTGCGCCCCTCTCAACGAGCCGGTGGCCAGGCGGCTCATCCGTTCGCTGGAAATCTCGCTTGTCCCGATACTCTTTCAATCCCATGGATTGCTAGCCTTCCTTTCTGCAGCGAGACGATTTCTGTCCGCCAGTCTGTATGTGACCCTCGCGCCGACGTTTTCGATGCAACCCCCCCAATCTCGGCTCGGCCTGCTGCCGGCGGGCATGGGGCTTGTTTCCGGAATGCCGTAGGCTTCGCCGTATCGTCTCCAGAAGGTCGATCTCGCCTTCTTCATCGGACTCGACACTCTCGACCTCGTGATCCGAGCGAATCAGATCTTGTCCGGCTCTTTTCTTTTTCGCGATCAACGCCTTCAGTGCTTCGGTTGCCTTATCGGCGAGCTCACCGCGCGGAAGGGCCTTGCTGAAGAGAGCGTCGATGGAACGCTCGAACGCGGCAACGCGCTGCCGCGCCGCCCGTAGAGGCGCAGGAAAGCCCATGGTCGCCGGATCGCGAATCTCGTCATGGAAGCGGAGGGTCTCTGCGCAGAGAATACCGTCGCGCGCAAAGATCGCACACATGTATAAATGAGCACGCACGACGAACGTGGCGATTCCTGCCCGGCGAGTCTGCTCCATCATCTCAGCCAGCAACCGATAGGCTTTCGTGGCCTCTTTCTGCGGCGTGAGGTAGTATCCCCGTTCCAGCAGCAAAGGCGGCAGCTCGGTGAGATCGACGAATTCCCTCAGGTCGATTTCACGACTCTTTTGCGGTTCGATCGCTTCGAGCTCATCGTCGTCGACGAGGACGTAGGAACCGTCATCGATTTCGTATCCGCGGATGATCTCATCGGAGGCGTGGGACCGGTCTCGGATTCGGCAGCGATTTCG
Source organism: uncultured Planctomycetaceae bacterium (assembly GCA_963813575.1). Lineage (GTDB taxonomy): Bacteria > Planctomycetota > Planctomycetia > Isosphaerales > Isosphaeraceae > Aquisphaera. Next base: position 42,677 of record CAWFAF010000006.1, on the reverse strand, counting down.
ATCGTTCCGACGGCAGCGTTCTCTGTCTGATTCCGAGCGCTTCGATAAGAGCGTTTGCTTCCTTGTCTTGTTCTCCCGAAGGCGGTAGACCCACAAGCAAGCGTCTTGTTCTTGGTCTTGTTCCCAAGGTTGTGACCGCGCAGGGATTCAGGGCCGGTTCCGAGCAGATGGAGACCACATGGATCGCGAAGACAGTGCGGGAAATCGCCGAAGCAGGGATTCAGGGCCGGTTCCGAGCAGATGGAGACAGCCACCAAGGCTGTTCTCGATCCAGGCGTCTCGGTCAAATCGCAGCTTGAGCGGCCGTCTCGTTCTTCGTCTTGTTCGCGAGAAGACGTTCGACTGGCGAGGACCTGTCAGATTCGCGCCATGTGTGGCGCCGCGAGAGAAGGCTGTCACGTTTTGCTCCAGCCCGTTCCTTGAGGACAGAGCCTCTTGTTGACCCGCGTCAGCTCCGTACGCCTGCTGGCCAAAATCGACCAACTCGGCGCGGGGCCCATCGCGGGCTTGTTGGCACACGCGCAAAACTCAAAGCCACGTCCGCCCTTCTTCTCGTCGCTCGGGTCGACTATCATGGAACCGCCTGAAATACGGGTGACAATCGCGATCGTCGTCTCATTCTCCTCCTCGATGAGTTGGACTATCTGCCCATTGACGAGCGCGGGGCCGATTTGTTGTTCCAGGTTGTCGCCACCCGTTATGAAGTTGGATCGATCGTGATTTCCACGAATCGTCCCTTTCGGGAATGGGGCAAAATCCTTGACATGGACAACACTCTGGCAACGGCCTTGATCGACCGGCTGATGCATCACGGGGAGGGGATCGTGATTCAAGGAGACAGTTATCGCATGAAAGACAAAGATCCTGATTCGACCGACGAGTGACCAAAGCGCGGTACGTCAACGTTCGGATCGGGTGTTCGATGCGAAGTGAGTTGGTTTGGGCGTGAGTGGCGGGGATCGTCCAGCCCACCCTCGAGTGGGCCCAGCCCTGGTGCTGGGTCATTTGAGCGGCCGGTTCCTTGAAGAGCAGGCTCGCGTTGGCCCCAGGCTCTGATCCAGAATCCGCAAGCAGCTTTCCTGTGGGGGGCTTCGTCTTGGCGGCCTGGTCACCCTGTTTGTGGCCCGTGGCGGTCGGCAGCGAGGAATTGGCGGTGGCCCTGCCTACCACGCCAGACTCACCAAGCACGAACGCCTGGACGGCTCGTCCGTGCCAAGCTCGGCCACGCCATACTCCTGGCTCGATCCGACTCCGCGTTTTTCGCAGCGTGCCGAGCGGCGTTGGCGTACGCGCCGATTACCTCGCACCCCGCCCAGCCACCCAGTGCGCTGCCGTCTTGGTGATCGAAGCTGACTCCATCTCCATGATCGGTCCCAAGGCGACCTCCTTGCCATCCCGCGGGCAAAAAAACCGGCGTTCCAGGAGCGAACCCTCCGGGCTCACCAGCCGCAGCCGCACCGCCGAACTCCGGGTCGCCGGGAACAGAAGCACGGGTACGTTGACCAGGCCGAAGCTCAGCGAGCCGGACCAGAACGCATGAAATGGCAGGTTTCCTGGCGCTGGCCCTTTCGGTTTCGGCGGTGTCCGCTTGCTGGTGCCTGGTATCTTCTTGCGCGGCATGATAACCCACCTCTCGCTCAGTGTGACCGGCTCTGAGAAAGTCCTTTCAGGCTTGCCTCGAGGGAATCCGCCAAGGAACCCGCTTGCCTGCGTCGTTGCCAGCGCTTCGGCTTTACTTTCTTACCGGCTTGTTTGGCAGCGATAAGCTCGTGAATTCGCTCTTCGTATTCATCGCGGTAAGCCTCGGGCCGGAACTCGCCCGAGAGCGCCTCGATCAGTTGCTGTGCCATCGCCTTCTCTTTAGGAGCGAAGGGACGGCCCGGGGGCGGCTGGAGCTCGCTGGTCGGAATCACTGCCTCGACATGACTGAGTATGATCATCATTAAATAGCCCTGCTGTACAACAAGTGCATTTATGTATAAGTACTTGCGCAGGATCCACGAGGCGATGCCGGAGCATTTCTTCTCCTGCAGCGCCTCTGCCAGCGCGAAATAGTCTTCCGGGGAGTCGCCAGCCGGTCCCAGAAAATACGGCCGGTCAAAAAACTGCGGGGCGATCGCGTGGGCCGGCACGAAGCGGCTGACCTCGACGTCTCGGCTTGCCTCAGGAACGGTCCGCTCCAGTTCTTCCTTGGTTACCTCCACCAACAGGCCGGGCTCCGTTTCAAACGCCCTGCGAGCTTCGTCCAGGGCGACCGGCCTTTTCGTCTGGGCATCCACCATGTGTTGCACCAGGCGCGTGCGATCGCGTCTGTGGAGGAGATGGAAATGAACCTGCCGCTCCAGCACCGCGGGATAGAGTTTGAAGGGCACGTGATGCTTCTGTATCAGGAGGTTTCCCTGCCAGATGGATCGCGCGGACACACTCGCCTCCTCCCCTCGCGAACGAGAAATCGAACCCGGGAGAATCACGCCGGCCCTGGGTCAGCGACTTCGGGGTTTCAGTTGCTCCCTCGCTCGAGTCTTTTGGAATGCGGGCGCTTTGACGTACTCCCACGAGCCCCCCTCGTTCCATGGGCCGCGCATATCAGCCTCGCCATCGTCCCCTTCGCCCGTGGAGTCGTTGAAGTACCGCTCCACGAGCCCAAGTGTGGGCGGAATCATGCCGATCGACAGAGGGTCCTTCCCCAGGCTTTCGAGGCCGAGCATGAACGCTTTCAAGTGTGTGATCTCACGCGTCATCAGGAATTGAAGCGCGTCTTTCGTGCCTGCGTCGTCGGTGAAATCCATCAGCCGTTCGTAGACGATCTTGGCCCTCGCCTCGGCCGCGATGTTGCTCCGCAGGTCGACGTCCAGCTCGCCGGTGATCTTGAGGTAGTCGGCCGTCCAGGGGTTCCCTTGCGAGTTGAAGAGGCCGACGCCTCCGCCTCCCGCGATCGCCACCAGGGGGTCGGCCTCGGCCGCGTTCCGAGAAAGCTTGGTGGGCTTCAAGTGAAGTCGTGCCAGTGTGCCGATGACTTCCAGGTGGCTCAATTCCTCGGTGCCCACGTCCATCAGCAGGTCTTTCAGTGCGGGGTCTTCGCAGTTGAGACCCTGGATCGTGTACTGCATGGCCGCCGCCAGCTCCCCGTTGGCTCCCCCGAATTGCTCCAGCAGCATACTGCCAAACTTCGGGTCCGACTCGCCGACGCGGACCGTGTACATGAGCTTCTTCACATGGTGGTACATCAGTAGCCTCAAGTCTAGAAGAACGGAAAGGAAAAGACACGCAACGCATTCTGCAAACGGGCGCCGTGCCTGGTGCCCTCCGGCCATTAAGACCGCTGTTCGTCACCTGATTCACGGGCAGCAAGTGGCACGAAATGTGCCTGATTTCCGGTGGTTCGCCGGGGGTCGGCGAGCTTTCATTCAGACTAGGAGAGGACGACAATGGCAACGCAAGCGAGACGCAGAGCTGATGAGGATGAGAACATGGACGATACTGGTCGCCACCATGATAGCCGGGGTCGATTCACCTCGAGCGAGGACGAGAGCGAAAGCCGCGGACGCAATAGCTCGAAATCGAGTCGCTCGCAGGGCAATGGCAGCCGAAGCGGTTCCGGATCCACGGAGCGTGATGAGCGTGGCCGGTTCGTTTCCGACGATGACGACGAAGGCGGTAATGAGGGGGGCGGTCGCTCACAGGGGGGAAGGAGCGGTGCCGAGAATCGCGAACGCGACAGCCAGGGCCGCTTCCGATCCGACGAAGACGAGAGCGAAGACCAGAGAGATGGCAGGCGGAGTGGCGGTTCGGCAGGAGGATCATCGGGCCGCGGCCGTAGTAGAGGGGGCGGCATCATAAACCGCGCCATACGCGTGCTGAACGAGATCGAATCCAGGCTGGAAGAGCTGCGGGAGGAGTTGGAGGAGGAGAAAGGTGGAGCAGGATCGAGTTCGGGCAGCCGAGGGCACTCGCGGTCATCCCAGCGATATGACGACGCAGAGTCTTCGGGTGAAGGCCGCGGACGTGTTCTCCACCCCGAGACCGACCGGCGGTTGAAACAGAATCGGGAAGATTGACCCTCGATCCCTTGCGTGGACGAGGGGTCCCTTGGCCTGCGACCGGCCTGGTTCTGGAAGACTCGGGTCAAACCGACCCGGGTCTGATCCAGTAGGTACGGTAATTGCTGGTGATGCCCTGCTAAGTGACTCACAGGTCGCGTTCCTCATGGAGATTTCATCATGCCCCGCGGCGACAAGTCCAAGTACACCGACAAGCAAAAACGCCAGGCCGAGCACATTGAGGAAAGTTACCAGTCGCGCGGCGTTCCCGAGAAGGAGGCCGAGGCACGCGCCTGGGCGACGGTCAACAAGGAAACAGGCGGCGGCAACAAGTCCGGCAGCGGTCGGGATGTGCCGGACACCAATGTCTCCAGCAAGAAGGGTGGCCGGCTCGGCGGTGCCGCTTCAGCCTCACACTCTGCCGCGGACCGTTCGGCCTCAGCCAGGAAGGCCGCCGCGACCCGCAAGCGGAAACAGGCAGCGAAAGGGAAATGATCGCGCAGAACAATTCTCAACGTTGTCAGGAAACGAGTGGACCTGTGACAGGAGAGGAGCCGGATATAGTGAAAGTCACATCCTCCAGGAACCAGTACGACATGCAGGACCCGAGAGAGCAGTACCCTCGCCCGGAATTTCCGGAGCAGGCGCAGCCCGCGCCCGGCCTGGCTCGGGAGATGGACCCGAAGCCCGATCACGGCGAAGAAAGCTATCATGGGCTCGGACGCCTGAAGGGGAGGAAGGCCTTGATCACAGGTGCCGATTCCGGAATCGGACGTGCCGCCGCGATCGCCTTTGCGCGGGAAGGGGCGGACGTCGCGCTCAATTTCCTGCCCAGCGAGATTCTCGACGCGCAAGAGGTCGTGGCCCTGGTCAAGATGGCCGGCCGAAAAGCTGCGGCAATCCCGGGTGACATCAGCGACGAGGCCTTCTGCTTAAAACTCGTCGACGAATCGCGGTCGGCCCTGGGCGGCCTCGATATCCTGGTGAACGTCGCGGGTCACCAGCAGTCTCGCGAGACCATCGAGGACCTGACGACGGAGCAGTTCGATGAAACGTTCAGAACGAATGTTTATGCGATGTTCTGGCTGTGCAAGGCGGCCTTGCCTCACATGCCGGCGGGCGCGACGATCATCAACACGGCCTCGATCCAGTCCTACTCGCCATCTGGGCATTTGCTGGACTACGCCTCAACCAAAGCCGCAATCGTCGCGTTCACAAAAGCCCTGTCCAAACAGGTTGCCCCCAAGGGAATTCGTGTGAATGCCGTCGCGCCGGGGCCGTTATGGACTCCCCTGCAGACAAGCGGCGGCCAATCCGCGGAGAAGATCCCAGGATTTGGTCAGCACACACCCCTCGGCCGTCCGGGGCAGCCGGCCGAGCTGGCATCGGTGTACGTTTTTCTGGCTTCGCAGGAGTCGAGTTACGTGACGGGGGAAGTGTACGGGGTTACCGGAGGCAATCCACTACCGTGAGCACCTTTTTGATCCCTCTACACTGCGGGGATCTCCGTTCACGCCAGCGCATCGGCCAGCACCTCGGCGCCGGGCACGATGGTCATGGGGCGGCCCTGGCGATCCGTTATCGCAGAGGCCGGGTCGATGCCAAGCAGGTGGTAGATTGTGGCCAGGATGTCCTTGGGCGAAACCCTACGCTCGGCGGGGTCGCTGGCGATCTTGTCGGACCGGCCGATCACCCGGCCCCGTGCGATGCCACCGCCGGCCAGGTCCACCGAGTACCACCGCGACCAGTGGTAGCGCCCGCCTCCCGGCACCGTCGACTGGATCCGCGGCGTCCGCCCGTGCTCGCTCAAGAAAACAACCAGGGTCTCATCGAGCAGGCCCCGGCGGTCGAGCCGGTGCTGCTCGATCTGCTCCAGGAGCGACCTGCGCCGGTCCATCCGGTCGAGAGTCAGGCCGGGCCGCCCGAGCCAGACACGGAGCCAAGGTGAAACCGGCTTTGCGGGGCGATTCCCCGGTACGGCTCCAGGTTGTTCCAGGTCATCTGGAGCAGCGTCTTGCTTGCCTTCTTCGTGCCCCGGCCCACGAACTCGGTGCCGATCGGGTCGTACGCCTGGCCGAGAAACCCGCCGTAGGGCCCTGCGCGTGGGACTTCACCGATGCGCTGGCTAGAAAACGCCCAGGGAAGCAGCAGGTTCCGAGGGACCTCGGGGCGACCGCCGCGGTGGCGATCCGGGTCTTGCCGGGTCGCGTCCACGTAGTCGACCACCGAGCCGATGAACGGCCAGTGCGAGGGATCGCGCGGGCTGAGTTCGGCCGCCAGCGGGACCACGGGGTTGCTGGTGGTCGCATAGGCCACGCCGTGGATCGGGTATTGCGAGAGCGACCGGATCAGCGTGACCTTGTCCATCACCTGCGCCAGGTTCGGCAGCTCGCAGACATTCAAACCGGGCACGCTCGATTCGATGCAGCCCAGTTCGCCGCGAACCTCGACGGGCGCGTTGGGCGTGGGATCGAACGTCTCGATCTGGCTGGGCGATCCGTACATTAACAGTAAGATGCACGCCTTCGCCTGGCCAAACCCGGGCAAGCCGGAGGTGCTCGAGGACGCGACGGCCGGCAGCGGAACGAGCAAGCCTGTGCCCGAAACACCCAGCCCGAGCATCCCCAGCGATCCGACGTGCAGGAGGTCGCGGCGCGTCAAGCCGTCGCAGAGCCGTTTGGGCCCTCCCAGAACGCGGATCATCTGCCACCTCGATTCTCATCAAGCCACGGGCCAACCGGTGCACAGCCGCTTTCTGCCTTACACGTTATCTCGGACTTGAGAAATGTCCAACGCGGCTCTACCGTGGCAGTCACCCAGGTCCGTCCAGCCAACGATCAGCGACCCCCGCATCCGAGGGATGTGGGGGCTCGGGCGGTTTCGCAGAGGAGGCCGGCGCCCACAAGAGCCGGGCGAGCGACACGAATGAGAAGAGGGCAAATGTGGCGGCCCAGATCAGCACGCTTATCCCGGTCATGATCGCCAGTGCCGGGACCACGGCTTGCGGTCCCCCCGCAAAGACCAGTACGGGAAACGAGGTCAGGACAATCGCCACGTTGAGAAGGGCCGACTTGCGCACAACGCTTCGCAGTCTCGGAGCCGGGGACTCGTTCCCGCTCTCTTGGGTGATGATCGGTTTTTCTGTTGGCGGTTTCATGATGACTCCACCACAACCTGTGTCTTTACCGAGTTGGCGATGAAGCAGGCATGATGGGCCTGATCGTGCATCTGCGCCAGCTCCTGCGGCGTCGGCGTCTTTTCGCCTCCGAACCTGACCTGCGGGCGCAAGGTGACTCGGGTCATGGCCAACCTTCCCGTCTGGTCCTTGCCCAGGATGCCGCCCGCCTGATCCTGGTAACTTTCCACGGTGAACCGCTTCTTGCAGGCGATTGCCACGAACGTCAGCATGTGGCAGCTCGAGAGGCTGGCAACGAACGCCTCTTCGGGATCAACACACCGCTCGCTGCCCAGGTAAGCGGTGTTGGCCGAGGCCCTGACTGTGATCCCGGCATCAAAGACCCAGTCGTGATCCCGGTTGTACGTCTCGTACTGGAAATCCAGCGTCTCGTTCTTCCATTCGACGGTGACCTTGTGCTCGGACATGATCATTCTTCTTGGACTGTGAGGCGTGCTCTCCGTTGAAAGGCACTGAGTCCTACCCTTGCTCTTACTCCTGCTCTTAATCCCAACGCGGCAGATCCGCAACCAAAGAGGGTTATTGGCCAAGGTCCCGCGCACGCGACGATGAAAGGTTACCGAGCGTGGTCGCCGCCTGCTCGGCTTGGCGGTTCAACTCTATCGAGCTTCCTGGCCACAACTCGCGGCTTAGCCGGAGGTTGCCGATCAGAAAGCTTCTCCGCATCTTGCATAGAACATCAGGGGAAAGAATCTCAGACCGCCTTGCACGAGTCGTTTGGAACGCGTGCTCCCGATCTCTAAGAGGAGCAGGGAGCCCCGGCTTACGCGCGAGAGGACGCACGCCGAGGACCTTCTACATCAGTATAAACCGTGTTCAACGAGATTCGACGATTCGCTCGAGCCGACTCGTTAAGAATCCTGGCGATGCCAGCTCCAGTCGACGGCCTCGCCGGAAGGGTCTTCTCGATTCTCCTGAAACGTTCGCCACGCGAATCCCCACAAAAACCGCTGCTGCGGGCCTTGCAGTCGACCGGTTCCCATGATTGAGCAATCGTCTTCCTCTTTAGAGACGCTAACAATATGACGAACCTGGTAGTGGTTTGCCACGTAATAAAGGTACACCATTTTGAGGATACATCTGATGGCCAAACCTCTACTACCGGATGCACTCTGGGACCGTATCGAACCCCTCCTGCCACCACCGAAGCCTCGCCGGTTCCGCTTCCCGGGACGGAAACCGATCGACAACCGGAAGGCGTTAACCGGTATCCTCTTCGTGCTTAGGACCGGCATCCACTGGGAAGATCTGCCCCGCGAGCTGGGCTGCGGTTGCGGTATGACCTGCTGGCGGCGACTGCGCGATTGGCATGAGGCCGGGGTCTGGCAATCCCTGCATGAGAAGCTGCTGGCCGAGCTGCATGCCGCCGGCCGCATCAATTGGTCGGCGCAGTGGTCGACAGCGCCTCGGTGCGCGCCTTGGGCGGGGGCGAGCAGACTGGTCCGAACCCCACCGATCGCGGCAAGCCGGGGAGCAAGCACCACGTGATCACCGATGGCGGGGGCATCCCGCTGGCGACGGCCCTGAGCGGGGCCAACGAGGCCGATGTCAGTAAGCTGGATACCCTGGTCGACGCGATCCCACCGGTTCGAGGCAAGCCGGGCCGTCCGCGGCACCGTCCCGACGCCCTGTACGCCGACCGGGCTTACGACTCGGAACCCCACCGTCGTCGGCTGCGCCGTCGCGGTATCCGCCCACATATCGCGCGGCGTGGCACGGGCCATGGGAGTGGGCTGGGCCGTTATCGCTGGGTCGTGGAGCGGACGCTGTCGTGGTTCCATACGCCGAGGAAGCTCCGCCTGCGTACCGACTGGCGTGATGATAGACACGAAGCGTTCATGTCCTTGGGCTGTGCGCTGATCTGTTGGAGTGTACTACTCAGCTCTTTTTGTTAGCGTCTCTTAGAACGCCGCGGTCGCCAGCTCGATCGCTGGGACGGCTGCATCACTCCCCCATAATGATCTGTCGAATCGAAAAATCACAACGCTCTCGAATCTAACGCGGAGCGGCACGGCAGTTGCTTTAGGCTCGTCACGGTGTGATTTCGCGGAATGACCCTTGTCGAAAGCGAGTGATCCCATGGCGAACGCCAAAGACAATGTGAAAGAGACGATCCACGAGGGATACGACAAGGCCAAGGAAGCGGCCCACGAGGTTGGCGACAAAACCAAGGAGGCCGCCCGGTACGCGAGTGAGAAAGCCAAGGAAGCCGGCCACAACCTGAAGGAGAAGGCCAAGCAGGTCGGGCATGACGCGGGTGAGAAGGTCAAGGAAGCCACAACCTACGTCGGCGAAAAGGTCAAGGAGACGGGCCAGAAAGTCAGGGACGGGGCCAAGTAGCCCTCGGCCTGAACACCGGCGCCCGCCAGGGAGGGAGGGCGCCCGGGTTGGCTTTCCAGTCACGATCGTACGTAGCACTACCCATTTCCACAAGAAAGGACAACGTCCATCATGATCCGCTGGGCAATCACCTTCGGCATCCTCGCCCTGGTCGCCGGAGTTCTCGGATTCGGCGGCCTCGCGGGAGACTTCGCGTCGATCGCCAAGTTTCTCCTGTTCCTTTTCCTGGTCCTGTTCGTGATCTCGCTGTTCATTGGCCGCAGGGTGCTTGATTCGACTGTCTAGGCTGGCCTCTCAGGGGCCATGACACAGCGTCTTCCCGCCGATCAACGTCCGGGGTGGCGGTCTCGCACGTTTGATCGCATAAGAGTCACCTTGACCATGAATCAGACCGGAGTCGGGATCCCCCGGCCATGGATGGCGATTTAGGTCTTTCTGCATGAGACTCTTCCGGAGGATGCTTCGCGTCGCATGGAATCGGCACCAGCGCGAAGCTCCTCTCATTGTGCTCGATGCCTGGATTGACCACAGGAGCCCGGCCATGGACATCCTTCGCCGCAAGATCTACAGAAAAAAGAGTTCGTCCGAGTTGACGCTGCTCATCTTCGGGATCATTGCGTTCATGTACTTCACAGGAGTGATTCTCAAGCCATTGGCCCTTTCGGTGCTCCTGAGCTTCGCACTCACCCCGGCCACCCGCCTGTTCGAGCGACTTGGCTTGCCCCGCGCAGGATCGGTCGTCCTGACGGTCGTGATCGTTCTCGGGCTCTTGATCGGAATCGGTTACATCGTCGGGAATCAGGTTGTCTCCCTCGTCAGCCGCCTGCCCGACTACCAGGAGAACATCGAGACCAAGCTCCGGGGCGTGATCAAACTCGGGCAGCAGTCATCGGGAGACCGCCTCAACGTCATGGTCGAGCAGGTTACGGCCAGGCTCGAGAAAACGCGCCCCGACCGGCCGGGCGAATTGGTCCCGGTCCAGAAGGTCGAGGTCGTCCAGCAGCCCTCCTTTCAGGATCGACTCCGTTCCGCGAGTGGGCCGTACCTGGAATACCTTGGGATCGGCGGCTTCGTTTTGGTTCTCGTCCTCTTCATGCTCGTGGGTCGCGAGGATCTCCGCGACCGGATCGTCGGGCTCTTTGGACACCGCCAAGTTGGGCTCACAACTCGCACGATGGAGGAGATCGATCAGCGGATCAGCCGGTATCTCGGGACGCTCGCCCTTGTTAACTCGGGCTTCGGCCTGGTCATGGGACTGGGGCTCGCCCTTATCGGCCTGCCGTTCGCCGTCCTCTGGGGATGTCTGGCTGCAATGCTTCGGTTTATCCCCTACCTCGGACCGGCGGTTGCACTCGCACTGCCACTGGCCTTCTCTTTTGCCACTTTCCCCGGCTGGCTCCAGCCGCTGGAGGTCGTCCTGCTCTTCGCCGCGGTCGAACTGGCTCTCAACAGCTTCCTCGAGCCTGTGCTGTACGGCAAGTCGACGGGAGTCTCCGCGCTCGGTTTGCTGGTCGCGGCCATGTTCTGGACCTGGCTCTGGGGAACGCCCGGCCTCCTCCTCTCGACCCCGTTGACCGTCTGCCTGGCGGTGCTGGGCAAGTATGTCCCCAGCCTTGGTTTTTTCGCAATCCTGCTCGGCGAGAAGGCCGAGCTCGACCCCGACGTGCGGCTCTACCAGCGACTCGTGGCCCTCGACAGAGCGGGCGCCGAGGACATGGTGGAGGCTGCGATCAAGGCTCGGCCGCGCGTCGACGTTTTCGACCAGATCTTGATCCCAACTCTCTCGCGGGCCGAGCATGATGTCGCGCAAGGCGACCTGGACGAGTCGGAGCAGGCCTTCGTCTGGGACGTGATCGGCGATCTTGTGGATCGCATGAACGGGGTCGAGCAATTCGACCTCGCTTCGGTATCCCTTGGGGCCAATGGAAATCCGAAAGCGGTCGGGGACGAGTCGACTCCTCCCCGGATGCCCGTCGTGGGGATTGCGGTCGAAGACAGGTCCGACGCCCTGGTGCTTCAGATGCTGGGACAGCTCCTGACCGCCTCGGGTCTTGATCTCGAAGTGATCACCGAAGCCGAGTCGCCCCTGGAGGTGACCGAGCGAGTAGCCGAGATCTGCCCCGGCTGGTCGTCGTGTCTCACCTCTCCCCGCGCGATCTGAGGCCGGCGCGATACCTGGTGCGTCGTCTCCGCGCCCGGTTCGCCGACCTGGAGATCGTGGTGGGATGCTGGGGTGACGCCGCAACATCGGCAGATTCCGAGCCCTTGATCGCGCTGGGGGCATCTGAGGTGGTGTGCACCCTCGCCGAATTGCGAGACCGAATCCTGGGATCCGCCCCGCGCGATAACAAAACCAAGGCCGCGCCCGCTCCTCTCCCCGCCTGAGGAGCCTGCAAGCAAAGCAAATCTAAATCTCTGTTTGTGCATTTCTTTCCCTTTCGATCTCTTCTCAAGAAAGCAAGGCCCCGCATGGTTACGGCCGCGATCGACCGAGCCTGGATCGCCTCCGAGTTTCTCAAGCTCATCGACTCAGAGCGGTCGCTGACAACCGTTGCGAGGGCCCGGGCCCAATCGCCGCCGATGCCAGCCCTCGCCGTCCTCTACAATGAGATCGCCGAGCAGGACGGGCGCCATGTCACCGTCCTGGAGACGATCGCGACCCGATACGGCTACACCCCGACGCGCTCCCCGGGGGGCGGAGTCGGCGAGACGCTCGGGCGACTCAAGGACAAGGTCGTCGCACTCGGGGCGGCCCCGACCGACCTCCTCCGGCAAGACCTCATGGCCAAGGCCGAAGCCACCGACTGCCAATCGGCCTGGGTCCACGCCTTCAATACGATCGGCGATTCCCAGAGCGCCCGCGACCTGGCCGCCGTCTTGACCGAAGACCAGGCGCATCACGACGCCCTCCTCGAGGGCCTCAAGCGCATGCTCGAACAACGGACCACTGGCAACGATGTTCGCTAAGGTCAAGAAGGTGGAGGCGGCTATGCCGGCCGGGCTCCCTTTCGGCCGGCACAGCCGGACTATAACGGGTGCCACACTCATGGGGCGTCCGCTTCATGGTCCCTGCCTGGAAAGAAGCCGGAGCAAATCGTCGAGATCGACCGGTTTGACCAGGTAGTGGTCGAACCTGGCTTCCCGCGCGTGAGGCGCGCGGGGTCTCGGGGTTACGTGCCGAGATGGCGATGAAGGTCGACGTCGCCAGACCGCATTCCCTGCGGATGGTCGAGGCCAGCTCATAACCGTCCATGTCCGGCAGGCCGATATCCAGGAGGATGATCTCGGGGCGGAAAGTGTGGGCCTTCTCCAGGGCGAGACGGCCGTTATAGGCTGTGGTCGTGTCGAAGCCGCAGATCGTGAGCATCATCGACGTCGCCTCGGCGAGGTCGACATTGTCGTCAACGATGAGAACACGATACAACACGCGATTGGTTACCGTTCAAGGGCGACCGGGTAGAGCGACCTTCAAACCCGCCTCACGCCAGGTCGGCGGTCCAATCTCATCATGCCACACGTCCCGATTGCCGTGGCTCAGGCCTCTTCCGTGGAGATAATTCAGCAATTTGCGTACCGATCCGGTTCTTAATTCGCGTCGTGTCTCCCGGCGGATCCTCCAGCGGCGGCCCCCTCCGCGAGAATGGGGAGCAAGAGTTCCGGATCGACGGGTTTGAGCATGTAGTGATCGAAACCCGCGGCGTGGGCCCGCTCGCGATCGTGCTTCTGCCCGAAGCCGGAGATCGCGATCAGCGTCGCTGCTCGCAGCACGTCTTCCTCCCGAAAGGCCTGCGCAAGCTTGTAGCCATTCATGCCGGGCAAACCGATGTCCATGAGCACGAACGCGGGTCGGAACGTCGCAGGCGATCGCCAGCGCTGAGGGCCCTTCGTGAGCCGTCTTGACTTCGTAGCCCGCCGTCTCGATGAGCATCGCCAGGCCCTTGGCTATGTCCACGTTGTCGTCGACCACGAGCACGCGCTGTCGCGGCGTCGTGGGGGACGGTTCGACGAGGGGTGTCTCCTCTCGACTCGCTTCGTGAGGCGGCCCAGGAGGGGAGTCCGTTGCCGGGAGCCTGATCGTGAATTCGCTCCCCTTGCCGGGTCCTTCGCTCGCGGCGGTAACTCTCCCCCCGTGGAGCTCGACGAGCCTTTTTACGAGGGTCAGCCCGATTCCCAGACCGCCCAGTGAGCGTGCGAGGGTGCCGTCGACCTGGGTGTAGAGATCGAAGATATGGGGGAGCATCTCGGAGTCGATCCCGATCCCGTTGTCACGTAGCCGGAGGACGATGCTCGACCCTTCTTGCGCTACGTTCAGCGTGATCGAGCCCCCGTTGTCGGTGTATTTCGCGGCGTTGGTGAGGATGTTGCCCACAACCTGCTCCAGCCGCGCGGGGTCGGCGAGTGCCGAGAGCGGCTGGGGCGGCAGGATGATCTTCAGATGGTGCTGCTTGGCGGTCATCAGTGGCAAGACAGATTCGGCCGCTCGGGACACGACGTCGCGAACGTCGAGGGGTACGGGCTTGAGCTGGATCTTGCCCGTACTGATCCGCGAGACGTCAAGGAGATCTTCGATGAGGCGCGTGAGGTGTTTGGCCTGGCGCTCGATCACCTGACGGCCCCACGTCAGTTCGGGCTGGGCTTGGCCTTTCAGCAAGAGAATATGGACGGCCGTGCGGATGGCCGCCAGCGGATTCCTCAGCTCGTGGGCGAGCATCGCCAGGAACTCGTCCTTCCGCTGGGCCTGCTGCCGCAACGCGTCCTCCATCCGCCGCCGGTTCGTGACGTCGGTCCCAGTGGCGGCCACGAACAGGACTCGGCCCGCTTCGTCCGTCACGGGGGCGAGGATGAGGTCCACCATCCGCTCGGCACCGTCAGCCACGAAGTAGTTGGTCTCCGTGCGGAACAGCCGCCCCCCGGCCGCCTGGAGGGAGGCCGCCCGGACCATTTCCATCAGGGCTGCCGAGCGGTTCCACCACCCGCACTCCCAGAACGGCTTACCAATGACCTCGTCGCAGGTGAACCCGCAGGCGTCGAGGCAGAGCCGGTTTGCCTCGATCAGCGTGCCGTCCAGGGTCAGGACGCCTGCGAAATACCTCCCCTGCTCGAAGAAGGCCCGGAACTTAGCGTTCGCCTCGGCAGCCCGTGCCGCCGCCGTCGCCGCCCTCCGGTAGCGCTCCTCGCTCTCCCTGAGGGCATTCTCGTTTCGCTTCTTCTCACCGATGTCGCGGGCGATCTTCGATGCCCCGATGACGCGGCCTACGTCGTCGCAGATCGGGGAGATCGTGAGGGAGATATCGAGGCGGCGGCCGTCCTTGGACACGCGGACCGTCTCGAAGTGCTCAACCCGCTCCCCTCGGCAAAGCCGCTCCAGGATCACGCGTTCCTCGTCTCGTCGCTCCGGCGGGATGATCAGGGTGATGGGTTGACCGACGGCCTCTTGATGTGAGTAGCCAAAGAGGCGCTCGGCCCCGGCGTTCCACGACCGGATGACGCCTTCGAGCGTCTTGCTGATGATCGCGTCCTCGGACGATTCGACGATGGCCGCCAGCCGCGCCCGGACCTCCTCCGCCCGCTTGCGCTCGGTGATGTCGATGCCCGAGAGGATCAGGTCGGTCACCTTGCCGTTGTCGTCGATCAGCGGCGCGATCATGAAATCGAACGTCATGAAGCGATCCTCGCCTGTGCGGATGAGCGCATCGTGACGCACTTCTTCTCCCCGCGCCGCGCACTCGATTGCGCGGCGGAGGTCGGCCTGCACTTCAGGCGAATACGACCACCAGTAGGTATCCTCGAGGGGCTTTCTCAGTACGTCCTTGGGCTCGAGAGACGCAATTTCGAGCGCGTGCCTGTTGGCCTCGACGAGGATTCCGGAGGGCGTCATGACGCCGACGAAGTCGATGAGACGGTCGATGACGTTCCTGAGATGTTCCTCGCTCGCCCGCAACGCCTCTTCCGCCTGTTTCCCCTCAGTGACATCGGTCGAGACGGCGAGAACCGAGTCGACCTCCCCCGTCTCGGAGAACTGGGGAACGAGTCGGGCCTGAAAGCATCTCGGGCCCGCCGGGGTTGTAAAGTCGAACTCGAACGTCAACTCGCTTCCGCCGGCCATCGCCTCCTTGAGGACCGACTCCCAGAAATCGCAGAGCCTTTCCGGCATACCGGCCTCGCGGCTGGTCTTGCCCAGGAACGACTCGGGCGGAAGCCCCGTGGCCCGCTCTATGGCCGGATTGATGTACACATGACGACATTCGGTGTCGAAGCGGGTGATGATGTCCGGAACGTTCTCGACGAGCGCCCTGAACTCGCGATCCTGTCGCTCCAGCGCGGCGCGCTTCTTCTTGAGCCTCTCCTGCAGCTTGAAGCGCTCGATCGCATTCTCCACGGCGCACGCCAGACCATCGGCCGTCAGCCACGACTTGGCGATATAGTCGTGGGCGCCAGCCCGAAGCGCCGCAGTCGCCGCTTTGCACTCTTCCCCGGAGTCAATGAAGAGCACCACCGGGAACTGTACAGCTCCCACGTCATCCTTCAGCCTTTTCAAGAGGTCCAGACCGCTCATGTCGGGGAGGTGAAGGTCCACGAGCACGCAGCCCGGCCCCTGCGAGCCCGGCGCAAGGCACGCATGGATACCCTCCTCACCGGTCTTCGCCACGAGAAACGTATAGTTCTGCCCGGATTCGTTGATCAGGCATCGGCGCAGCAGGCTCACGTCGTTCGGGTCGTCGTTGATAATGACGATCCGGATACTCTCCTTCGCCATCACCAAGCCTCTCTGTTTTCCCTGGCATGGAAACTGCTTGAGATATCATCTCGTCTCGAACATAGGCTCGAGAGAAGACATCGCTGCTCATTCTAGGGTCACGAGGGCTTTTAGTCATGCCAAACTCGACAACGAAATCGACGACTTCCGGTCTGACCTTTCCGGGCTCGGCGGGTTCGCCCGCCGCTTTGAGCGAGGAGGGCACGCTGCATGCTTACATCGAGAGGGTGATGGAGGGAATCGAGGATTACGCCCGGAGAGAGCCGTGGTCGTTCGCGACCTGGGTTTTCGGGGTGGGTTTTGTACTGGGCTGGAAACTCAAGCCCTGGTGATGCCATCCCCGGGAGCCATTCGATATATTCCATCGGCCCTGTGTCCAGGGCTGTCTTGGAGAAACCATCATGATGAGCCCGGAATTGACCGGAACCACCGTGCTTCACGGCGCCAACGGCGTTGTCGCTGCCGACGTGATGAATCCCTCGCCCCGTACCTGTTCCCGGTTCAGCCGGGTCATTGAAGCCGTCTTGATCTTCAAGGACGAGGATTGCGGACTGGTTCCGGTGGTCGAGGAGGGCAAACCGATCGGCGTCGTGACCGACCGGGACGTTGCTCTAGCCCTGGCCACCTACGACGACCTCGTCGACCACCCGATCGAAGAGATCATGACCACGACCCTCGTCTCTGTCGAACCCTCGACTCCTGTTCCCGAGGTGGTCGAGACCTTCGGTCGGGAAGCAGTCCGACGGCTCCTGGTCGTCGACTCCGCCGGCCTTCTCGTCGGCGTGATTGGCTGGAAGGATGTATGCGGCGAGATCTCCGATCGGGAGGTCGGCCGCGTGGTCACCGACGTCGTCGAAAGCCCGACGCGCATGTAGAAAGGAGCGACGATCCTTGGCGACCGTGCGAATCGAAGCCGACGAGATCCGGCGCCAGATGGCGGAAATCCGGGCTCAGCTTCATCAAGACATGCGCGGCGTGGTCAATGACGTGACGACCGCTGCCGACTGGCGGTCCTACGTCCGAGGCCATCCCTGGCTGGCGTTTGGTCTCGCCTTCTCGTCTGGGTTTCTCCTGGTCCCTGGTCGTTCTCGGCCCCGATCGCTTGTCGTCCAGCCCTCGGCATTCGAACCGAGGAATCTTCGGACGGTAGAGAATGCGGAGACGCCGGGTCGGTTCTTTCTCATGCGCTGGTTCCTCGGCGCGGTCGGACCGGTCGCCGTGAAAGCCGCGCAATCCTATGCGCTGTTCCAACTCGAGAACTTCTTGGCGAAACAAAAGGTCGGTCCCCTTCCGGTAGCGAACCCGCGGCCGGCTGTGCCGGGTCAATCCTTACGGGCCGAGGGCGGGGTTACTTTTCCACGCGCGGTTGACCCATTTCAAGCTCGAAAGGGGCCGGCATGACCACTTCACGTCGATCCGGTTTCACGCCTCATCTACCATCGGAGGCGACGGTCGAGCACGGCCACGACCGCGTCGAGTTCCTCCTGGACATGGCCACTCGATGGGCTCATACGGCCGGGAGTCGGCTGAGTATCACTCGGCAATGGCTCGAATCTGAAGCGATCGTCCATCGACCGCTCACCACCTTGGGAATTGCCTTCGGGCTAGGAGTCTTCACGGGATGGCTCGTCAAGCGACGTTGAACACCGAACCCACCGCTTCCCTCAACGGGATGTTCACCGGAATCAGCGACCTGGGAAGTAACGTGGTCACTCTGACAGCTCTGCAGGCCCAGCTTGCCGCGGAGGATTTCCGTGAAACCGCCAGCCGCGCTCAGCCCGCCTTGATCACCGCGGCCCTCGTGATCCCTCTTGGCTTCGCGAGTGCCACCGTCGGACTGCTTGGCATCGCGTACTGGATGGCCACCGAAGCTGGCATTCCTCTGGGCCGAAGCTTGCTTCTGGTCGCGGGGGGAGGAGCCCTCCTGAGTTCTTCCGTTGCGGTCATCGTCACCCGGCGTATCCGCGCGAGCCTTGCGAGCTTCCGCCGCTCGCGCGAGGAACTCGAACGCAACATCGCCTGGCTCCGCACCGTCCTGATGCATAGCGGACGATAAAAAGACTCCCCCAATTTCATCGCTCATTCTACCTCGACGAACCGGGGGCGGACTCGTTTTGCGAGCCCGCCCCCATTGCGGCCGCGGAGTTTTCGTCGGCCTCAGCGCGATCTGAGGGCGAGCCCCACCAGAACGCCCAGGGCCAGGCCGACGCCGAAGGACGCGGCCACGGACTGAGTCGGGTTGTGTCTGAACACACTCTCGACCCGTTCGTAACCCTCCCCAGCCTGACCGGCCAGCTGCTGATACTTGTCACGGAGCTGATGACCCGCCCGCTGCGCGTACTGGCCGGCCGTCTCGGCTGCCTGCGTGAGCGATGTGGCGCTGCGACTCGTCAGATTGCTGAGGAACTCCTCGACCGCCTCGCGGGTCTCGCCGGTCTTTTGCTGAATCCTGCCGACAACCTGGTCGATGTTGCCTCCATGGATCTGGAGATCGTCGTCCGAAAGGTTGCCCCACTTCTCCTTGACCTGTCCCTTGAGTCGGTTCCACGATCCTTGAATCTCTTGGGTATTGACCATCGATGCGCTCCTGATTGAGTGAGAGACTTCCATTCAAACCCACGAATTACGGATTCCGGGTGGTGGACGTCGTGGTGCTTGGTGAACTGGGGTCGACGACGGGCGGCGGATTCTTGCCAGACGATTCGACCTTCGTCTCCCGGGTGATCGTCCTCGTCCCCTCGGGGCCAGTGACCTTGGTCTTCTCCTGGACACCCGATTGCTCAGTACAGCCTACAAAACCAAGAACCGTGGCCGCCGAGAGAGAGAGGGTGAATGCTCTGAGAGCTTGCATGGGGTTGATCCTTCGTCGAACGCGGATTTGGAGGTCGAAAACAACTGTCCGCGATCCAACTCGCGGCGCCGGACCTCCGGGAAGTACAGGACACAGAAAGGCAACCTCCATGCCAGGTCCGGATATCCTCTCTTCTGGTCTGGAAACGACTCGCGGCATTGATGTTGCGATCGACATCTCCTGGCAATGGCTGGCTCTTCATTGAGGTCAATGGAGGAACAGCCACTCAAAACGAGGAGTTCCTGATGATGAGTCGCCAGAAGCAAGTCCGAGCGCGGTCCAACGGCGAGGATCGTCTTGAGAATGACCCTGCGCCGGTCGAGACCCAATCCAACGATCCCAATGATGCTCCCGCCTCTCGTCTCCCCCATGGGTCTGACCAGCGGGGGACGTTGCGGCAGTCCGGAGGCGGAGATCTGCGTGGGTATGCGCAGGTTGTCGCCCGTTATCCGCTGGCAACACTGGTGGCGAGTCTCAGCGCTGGCTTCGGTCTGGGAATTCTCGCGACCGCCGTTTTCACTCGTGAGAACAAGGCGTGGTGGGAGCGTCACAACCTCCCCGAATCGTTCTACGACGTCTCTTCCGGCCTTCGTCGGATCCCTGGCATGATCGCCCAGCATTTGCCCGATTCGCTCGCGCCGGTAATCCGTAAGCTCATCTCGCGGAGGCGCAACAGAAGAAGCCCGCCAGTTCGGCATGAGCGTTCGCGCCGGACGGGCAGGCTTTTAGTGATTTATGGTCGCTTTATCTCTTCTGTCGTTTTGCCCATTAACAAAAACGGGGGCGCCCGCGCCCCCGTCGTTCTGATCTCGCTGATTCTTCCCTGAAGGAACTCGAGCATTCCGTTCACCAGTTGGTGTCATGCGATTGAGAGGAGCCGATAACGCCACTGGCGACGGTACCGCGAGTGCTCATGTCGTATGCCCCGTGCGAACGGAGGATGGAGACAGCCTCGCCCTGGCGACCGTCGGTGTGAACAGTCACGATCGTCCGACCCGCCTCGAATTCGTTTTGATAGTAGTGGGCTTCCTCGTGGGGCAGGCCGGCGCCGATGAGGGCTCCGACCAGACCCGCGATGCCTGCGCCTGCCGCCGCGTTGGAGAGAATGATTCCCAGCGTTCCGGCCGCGATCGCTGGCCCGATGACGGGAATGACGCCGGATAGAACGCCCAAACCGGTGAGGGCCCCCAGGCCTAAGCCGGTCACCGCTCCCGTGACGGCTCCCGAGCTCGCGTGGGAATCGGGCTTCTCAGTGACCGCATCCGGAACGATCCTGTCGCGACGCATGGCGACGCCGATCTGGTCGGTACGGAACCCAACCTTCAAGAGTTCGCTGACCGCCTCATCGGCGTGGTTCCGATCCTCAAACACTCCTACGACCGTCGATGGCTTCCGGTTCTGCATGATGTTCCCCTCATGTCGAAATGGGTCGATTCAATAGCTACAGCGCGAACACAGGAACGAGCCGCAAGCCCTGTGCCTTTTCTTCTACAGTCAAGCAAAAACTTTGTGGATCGCGTGAGGAATGGCGTTTGCTTTTTGTCTGGCTATTGGGGGAGTTCTACCAGTCAAGTTCTCACCAGGAGATCTCATAATGCCCCGGGGCGACAAGTCGAAATATACTGCCAAGCAGAAACGCAAGGCGGAGCACATCGCCGATAGTTACGAGGACCGAGGAGTCCCGGAGTGCGAGGCCGAGCGCCGAGCTTGGGCTACGGTCAACAAGGAGTCCGGAGGGGGCAATAAATCGGGGAACGGCCGGGGAACGCCCGACACCAACGTGTCGAGCAAGAAGGGCGGAGAGAAAGGCGGTGCGGCGTCGGTGTCACGTACCGTGGTGGAACGCTCGGCCTCGGCAAAGAAGGCTGCCGCGACGCGGAAGCGAAACCGGGCCGCGAAGTCCAAGGCATGAGCTGCAAAAGGCAAAGACACGATGCGTCCGAGGTGTCAATCTTGCTTGAAGATCGATGTGTCGATCTTGTAATGAGCGATCTTGGAAGTGATGCTCCGACGCGAGAGACCGCTGATCCGGCGCAGCGGCCGACATGACCGCGGCTCTTCTTGAGGGCGCGGCGCAGGTAACGCATCTCAAAATCCGCGATCAGCTCGTTGAGCTGGTCGGGCAGGGGCCGCGTGAGATCCATCGGAAACGAGGCCTTCCTGGGAACAGGCTTCGCCAGGTCGGCGGGGAGGTTCTCGGGAAGGATCATCCCGTCTCTCGCCGTCACCACCGCTCGCTCGATGGCGTTCTCGAGCTGGCGGATGTTCCCTGGCCAGGAAAAGGAGAGGATCAATTCCATTGCTTCCGGAGCGAACTGGCAGGGGGCCTGACCGGGTCGTGCGTATTTCTCGGCGAAGTGAGCGGCCAGCAGCGGGATATCCTCCGGGCGGTCGCGCAATGGGGGCAAATCGATCTTGAACACGTTGAGTCGATAGAACAGGTCTTCGCGGAACTTCCCCTCCTTGACGAGCGTTTCCAGGTTCCGATTGGTCGCACCGATGACGCGGACATCCACCTGGATCGTCTCGTTTGACCCGACGCGCTCGATTTTTCGTTCCTGAAGCACCCGCAGAAGCTTGACCTGCATGGAGGCCGGAATATCGCCCACCTCATCGAGGAAAAGCGTGCCGCCGCTGGCCAGCTCGAATCGTCCCTTTCGCTGTCCCGATGCGCCGGTGAACGAACCTTTCTCGTGGCCGAAAAGTTCGCTCTCGAGCAAGTTCTCAGGAAGCGCCGCACAGTTGAGGACGACGAGCGGCCCTTTTCGTGTGGCGGATGACGCCTGATGAATGGCCCGGGCGATCAGTTCCTTGCCGGTCCCGGTCTCACCCTCGATCAGGACCGTCGTCGTGGTCTCCGCGACGCAGCTCGATAAGTTCGAAGATCTGGAGCATGCGTGGATTCTTGCTAACCACATTAGGGAACGTCCGGTGCTTCTCGAGCTCGGCCCGCAACGCGATCAATTCGTCCTGGAGCGACCGTTCCCGCAAGGCACGTTGAACGAGCAGGCAAAGGTGATCAGGGTCGAGTGGCTTGGTGAGAAAATCGTAGGCCCCGAATCGCATCGCCTCGACCGCCTCGTTGATGCTGCCGTATCCGGTCGTCACGACCACCGTCACGTTGAGATGGTTGGCTTGAATTTCACTGAGCAGCTCCATCCCACTCAGATGCGGCATCCTCAGATCGGTGATGGCGACGCTGTACGGACGCTCTCTCAACATCTCCAGCGCACGAGAGCCGTTCGCCGCCAGGTCGACGGGAACCCCCAAGGCGGCCTCGAGCATGACGCGAAGCGTCTCACCCGCGTCCTGATGGTCTTCCACGATGAGGATGCGCTGATGTTGCTTTGACGGCTCGGCCGGAGGGGAGGCCATCGACACCGTCGCCAGGCGCGCGATCGTCTTAGCTGCCGAACTCATGGTCGAATCCCTTGGAACGCTGACTGTCGTGTTCCGGGAATTCTATCGTAACCCATGCGCTCTCGCGACGCGAAAAAACCTCATTGGTGGTTTCCGGGTCTCACCTCTCGGGCGTTCCTTCAGAGCTTTCCCACCGGAAAAGCTCCAGCGTCCAGAGCACGAATCGCGGATCAACGGAGTATATGTTCAGATGTACACACGTAGGTCAGGGTCGGCTCGAGCCAACGCCAGTTTTGGGTCGACGTTTGGTCATGGTGGAACTGGCCGCGATGAGACCGTCCAATGCAGGTTCCGAGAGCCCAGCGCCCACGGCCCTGGCTGTCTTCCGTCCCGACTTCCTCCCGCCAGAGGCGGTCGTATCCAAGAAAAGTGTCTCCGACGGCTCCCTCCTCGCCCGCAGAAAGACTTCCATGTATCGCTGGGCAGACTGAGACCAGATCATCTCCCGGCCCATCAGATACGCCTTCCTGCGGATCGCGTTTCTCCTCGGCTCGTCTCCGAGGAGGGCGATGATCTCCGTGGCCAGCGCCGCCGAGTCGGCAAACGGCACGATCACGCCTCGGCCGTCGGCAAGGAGTTCCTCGGCATGCCAGTACGGCGTGGAAATAACCGCCTTTCCGCACCCGAAGGAGTAGGCGAGTGTGCCCGAAGTGATCTGCGCGAGGTTCAAGTACGGGGTGACGTAGAGGTCGGACGCCCCGATGAACTCCATCAGCTCGTCGCGCTCCACGAATCGATTACAGAAGATGACATTCTTCTCGATCCCTAGCTCCCGGGCCTGTTGCTCCAATCCCAGGCGATAACTCTCTCCATTCTCTCGAACCAGATTCGGGTGAGTGGCGCCAAGGACGAGATACACCAGATTGGGGAACTCGGGAAGCACCCGAGGCAGGGCTTGAAGCATGTGTTCAATCCCCTTGTTCGGCGCGAGCAGGCCAAACGTGAGGACAACGTACTTCCCCTCGACTTCAAACCGATCCTTGTAGAGATTCGGGTCCGTGAACGGCATGTCGGGGATGCCGTGCGCGATGACCTCGATCTTGTGGTCCGGAACCCGGTACACGTCTCGAAGGAATCGTCGGCCACGCTGGGTCATCACAACGATCTTGGCGGAGAGGTCGCAAAGTCGATCCATGGTTCGCCGCTGGTTCTGGTTCGGAGTGTGGAGTACCGTGTGCAACGTGGTGACGACCGGCATCTGCAGCTCACGGACGAGAGCGTTGATATGACTTCCAGCCGCTCCGCCGTAGATCCCGTACTCGTGCTGCAGGCTGAGGACGTCGGGGTTCGAGTCATTGAGGAATTCCGCTGCCTGATGGTAGCTGTTCATGTCCTGCTCGTCGAACTCGAACTGGACCTCCGATCCGTATTCGTAGGAATCCGCCCGGTCGCTGACCGCCACGACGGAACATTCGACGTCGAGAAACAACCCCGATATCGAGGTGTACATGTCGTGGGTGAAGGTCGCAATCCCGCACTTGCGAGGAAGGTAGTTTCCGATGAAAGCGAGCTTGCGGATGTGAGTGGTGTTGTACATCGTTGTTACCAGGTTTGCGGATGGGTGATCTGATCCCGAGGAACGCGAGGGACAGGGAATGGTGTTCGTGCGATAAAACACGACGCTGCGCAGCTCCTTAGCAATCCTCTTTCGCGATGTCCTCCAGGATCTCCTTCGCAAGGACGGCCATCCTCCCTTCCGTGACAACCATCACCAGTCGCGAGCCGGCTCCTATCTGCTCGGGGAGAAAGCCCGCCGCTTCGAGACGTCGCACGGCCTTCTGAGTCTGCCCACTGGAGTCAAAGAGTCTCGCTTCAGTGACCATGATCGATATCCTCCTGCGTGCATTCACGGTGGTCGTGTGTTGTCAAGGCTCGTCGGTCGGCAGTGATCGAT
Organism: uncultured Planctomycetaceae bacterium; assembly: GCA_963813575.1. GTDB lineage: Bacteria > Planctomycetota > Planctomycetia > Isosphaerales > Isosphaeraceae > Aquisphaera. The sequence continues at coordinate 18,179 of CAWFAF010000006.1, read as the reverse complement.
ATGCAAACGTCATACCTCCCGGTCGCGAGGCGAGTGGTGCGACTTCCTCGGCCCCTTGGCCACTTCTCGCCCTTGAGAAGGAGGACCGTTGGCCCTCCGGCTGGGAAGGAAAAGACTTGCCTGATCCGAAGCCAGCCGTTGCTCAACCACCGAGGTCCATCCGGAGGAAATCCGCATCTCGAAAGGTCTCTCCGTGCAACTCTCTTCTCGGGAATACTTGCGCGTCGGCGGAAGAAACGGGAATCCCTTGGTATCGAGTTTGCTGCTTCCTGTCATTCGGCTTGTTTTGACCTGAGACGAAATGACTCGACCGACAAGCCTCATCGCAGCGAATCCACGCCGGTTTCGTACTCGCGAAGTGTCGGCGAATACCGAAAGGAATCAGCTCTTGATCGAGAAGCCTCTAACGCAAACCAACCGTTTTTCTCTGGCGGCGGAGGCCATCACCGTCTGGTCCGGCAGTGCTCGGGCATTTCAGACAGCTTTCGGGATCATTGTGATCTGGTTGATACTGGGGCCCGCATGCCGCTATTCCGACACGTGGCAACTCACCATCAATACGGGAACGTCGATCATCACGTTCCTGATGGTTTTCTTGATCCAGAAGACCCAGAATCGCGACACCCGCGCCGTCCACTTGAAGCTGAACGAGCTGATCGCGGCGGTGGAAGGAGCCAGCAATAGGTTGATCAATGCGGAAGCTATGGATGATGAAGCTATGCATCGGTTTTCGGATCGATTTCAGGCCCTAGTCGAAACGATGCGGGAAGAAGGCCACACCACGCAATCTCGCTCCATCGAGGAAGTTCCTCACTCCGACGAGGAAACACCAACCGGTAGTCTTTCTTTGACTTGACAAGGAGTCTCACCATGAAGCTACGATCACTCTCGGACCTGTTCATCAACGAGCTCAGCGACCTTCACAGCGCCGAGAAACAACTGCTCAAGGCTCTGCCGAAGATGGCGAAAGCCGCCACGGCCGATGAGCTGCGACAAGCCTTCGAGGGCCACCTTGAACAGACGAAGGGCCACGTCGAGCGCCTCGAGAGTATCTTTGATGAACTCGAGGAATCGCCGGGACGCAAGAAGTGCAAGGCCCTGGAGGGGTTGATTGCCGAAGGCGAGGAGTTCTTGAACCAAGACGCCGTCGACGCGGTCAGGGACGCGGGGCTCATCGCAATCGCGCAACGCGTGGAGCATTACGAAATCGCCGCTTACGGCACCGCCGCTACTTATGCCCGGCACCTAGGAGACGCGAAGGCGGAGGAATTGCTTCGGGAGACTCTCGCGGAAGAGGATGAGACCGACAAGAAGCTGACGAAACTTGCCGAGAGCTCCATCAACTTCAAGGCCGAACAACCGGCCTGACGTCTACCATCAGGGGAGATTCCCCAGCTCCAAACGGAGCATCACATCAGCCCGGTTCCCGATGGGCTCGGGAGCGGTTCCCCGCAAGTTCATCGAAACATTGTGGGGAATCGCCTTCGGGCTGGTTCCACGATTGTCGGGGGTGTGTCGGCCTCAGCGGCACATCTATGCCGAGCAATTCCTGGCATCGCGTCAGCTTCTCCTGGCGGTGGAGGTCGGCCAGCAGTCGCTAGGGTTTCGCGACGTGGTGACGCGGCGAGGACACAAACTCACGTGCCACTGGTGAGTTTCCGCACTTCTATTCGACCCGCGTCAGCCCCGTCAACCATCGCGGGTTGCGAAGAGTGAAAATCGCCGTTTATCGTCCCGGTTACCTCGCGATTGGCAGGGCCTTGTTTGCCGGCTCGGGGCATCAATGCACCCAATGCTCGACAAATCACCAGTTATCACCGCCATCGCGACTATCCTAAAATGTCAGCCCTTCGTGAGGACCGATCACCACGCCTCCTCTGGCCTCGTCGGCAAGTTCCGTTGAGGGGGGAGTGGGCGAGCAGGAGAACCAATTCGACATGAGTTCTTCTCTCGATCTTCCCCCTCCATCAGCCACGATTGTAGTTGCGAAGAGCACCTTTTTGTTCGACCCCACGAATCAGGGGCCGATTCGCGCGGTTCTGCTTGGGCTGGAACGGCTGGATTGGCGGGCACGTGAGCTTGCCCAGGCCTGTGTCCTGGCGCCAAGTAAGCGAAGGGCCAGCCCTCTCTTGAAGCAATTCGTCGAGAACCAGCGCCCTGGTCCAGGCCCGGCGTGAGATTCTGAGCCACGACCGCCAGGAGGTCCGGGGGCTCGATGCTGACTGGCTGGTCGACAATTTTCATGTTGTCGACGAGGTGTTGCGGGAAGTTCATCAGGATCTGCCGCGAGGCTATGATGCTGTGCTGCCGAAGCTGGGTGCGGGCCCACTATCAGGCTACCCCCGGGTTTACGCCCTGGCTCTGACACTTGTTGCGCACACCGATAGCGAGCTTGACGAACCGAGGATCACGCGGTTCGTCCAGGCATTCCAGAAGGTCGTGCCCCTGACCATTGATGAGCTGTGGGCCTTGCCTACGATGTTTCGCCTGGTCCTGCTCGAGAACTTGAAGCGCCTGTCCGAGCAGATCTTGAGCGACCACGACCCGGCTATGGTTCCTGCCAACCACCGGCTGGAAATCGACCCTGCCGGGCAAGGGCAAGATTCGGATGAGGTCCGTGATCGTAAGCACCTTTGCCAAGCGGCCAATCAGCTCACCGTGGGCAACTGTGTGCTGAGTCTTCGTTTGCTCTCAGCCGTGGATTGGAATTCGTTTTTCGAGCAGAACAGCCTGGTCGAGAGAATCCTCAGCGAAGATCCAGCAGGGGCCTACCCCCTTCAAGACTTCTCCACGAGTGACCGGTACCGGAAGGGCGTAGAGAAGATCGCGAGGGGAGCGAACGCCGACGAGCTCGAAGTGGCGGCCAAGGCCATCGAAATGGCGTGGCGGGCTTGAGCCAAGGATCACCGAAGGGCCACGTCGGCTATTATCTGGTCAGCCGCGGGGAGACGGAGCTGAGGGCCGCGTTTCGATACCAGGCGAGCGCCCGGGAATGGCTTCTCGACGAAGTCCTGGCTCATCCGAATCTGACATACTTTGGATCGGTCGCTCTTATTCTGGGCACAGCGGTGCTTGTACTCATGGGCTGGCTGATGGCCAGTGTGCAATCGGCGTCGTGGCGCTGGCTGGGGATTGCCGCCGTCACCGCGATCTTGCCACTCAGCGAACTAGTACTGGGGCTGCTGAACCATGCGTTCACCCTGCTCTTCCCGCCGCGAGTTCTCCTCAAGCTCGAGTTCAAGGAGGGCATCCCCGAGGAGTTCGCGACCGTCGTTGTCATGCCCTCGATGCTTGTCCGGCCCCGCAGCGCGGAACTGCTCTGCGAGCGTCTGGAGTCACATTATCTTGCCAATCCCACAGCCCGGGTCTGCTTCGCATTACTCACGGATTTTGGCGACGCTCCGCAGGAAGTGATGCCTGAGGACCAGTCGCTGATTCGCGATGCCCTCGAGCGAGTACGTGCGCGAACCAGCGGTATGCCCCCGAGGGCCCGGACCTATTCTTCCTGTTTCATCGCCGCAGGTTGTGGAACTCGTCACAGGGCTGCTGGATGGGATGGGAACGAAAGCGTGGAAAGCTCACGGAGTTCAACCGGCTGATCCGGGGAGCCCAGGACACGACCTATAGCGTATGCAGCTCCAATCCGGCGGACTTGCCGCGGACACGATTCGTGATCGCGCTGGATGCCGATACCCAGATGCCACGCGACACGGTCAACCGGCTAATCGGCACACTGGCACATCCCCTCAACGTGCCCCAGTTCGATCCGGGGACCGGGTGTGTGGTCGAGGGCTATGGCGTGCTCCAGCCCCGTGTCAGCTTCCACCTCACAGCAGCGGCTCACTCGCACTTCGCTGCGTTGCTGGCAGCGTCGGGAGGGATCGACCCTTATTCGGCCGCGGCATCCGATGCCTATATGGACCTATTTGGCCTGGGGAGCTTCACCGGGAAGGGGATCTATGATGTCGATGCCTTTGAGGCGGCGACCGGTGGGACTTTTCCTGAGAACCACATCCTCAGCCACGACTTGATCGAGGGCAACTATGCCCGGTGCGGCTTGCTCAGCGACGCCGAGCTCTTCGATGATTTCCCCGCCCGCTACCATGCCTACGCACGCCGGGAGCACCGCTGGGTACGCGGTGACTGGCAGTTGCTCCCCTGGCTCGGCCGGCGCGTGCCAGCGCCTCAGGGAGCACGCCCGAACCCACTGCCGGCGCTGGAACGATGGAAGCTGTTCGACAATCTGCGACGCAGCCTGGTTCCCCCGGCCTTGCTTGTGATGCTGGCGCTTGGCTGGACGGTCTTGCCGGGTTCACCATGGCTCTGGACCATGATTGCCCTGGCTGTGCTGGTTCTCCCGCTCCTGAAGTGGTTCATGGGTGTTACCGTGGGCTGTGCTCGCAAGGCATCGCTGTTGGGGATCCGATCATGGCGTACCAGCCTTCCGGCCATTGGCGGGCAGGCTCTTCTGCCCCAGCCCTTTCAACACGTCGCCGCGTGCATTATCATGAGCCAAGGTAATGGATTACGTTCCTCCGAATTGCCGAGGCAAGGATGCATCCCCCGTCATGTACTCGTGCCGCTGCCCGCGCCCGGGCCAATGCCCGTGCCCACGCTCGTCGTTCCAGGGAGTTCCACCGTCTTGAGGAACTCCTCGCTCAGCCACGTTTCCAGGTGATTCCGATTGAGTTTCTGCCGCATTGCGAGGCGGTGCCCCTCGGCGTCATGGTCCGTGGCATCATGGAATCCCTCCTGGACGCGGAGGCTCTCGAAGAGCTTCTCCGGGTACATGCTCCCGAACAATTTACCCTCGAGTTGACGATCGACGCACTGGTCAACTTGCTCATCCAGGTTTCCGCAGGCCAGCGTGCCTCCGTGTTCGCGGCCTACACCGCCGACCAAGCCGCGCCGGAACCGACGATCTCCACCAGTTATCAGGCACTCTACGGCAAACTCGGACGGATGAATCCCAATCTCAGTGAAGCCATTGTCCGCTTCTGCGCCGAGAAGCTGAGGCCGATCCTGAAAAAGTTGCCGCGAGCCGACGAGCCGATTCTTCCGGGCTACCGCACCCGGATCCTCGATGGCAATGTCCTGACGGGAACCGATCATCGGCTCGGGGCGTTGCGTCAATGGCTCAACGCCTGCTTGCCGGGGAAATCGCTGGTGATCTTGGAGCCGGACTTGGGCCTGATCAGCGACCTGGTGCTCTGCGAGGATGCCTATACCCAAGAACGCGCCCTGCTCGAATACATCCTGGATCGTGTACAGCCCAGGGACTTGCTGGTCTTCGACCGCAATTTCACGACGAGGGGGTTCGCTTTCGGCATCGCGAACGCGGCGCTTTCTTCATCGGCCGACAACATAAGATCAATCTGCCCGTCAAGCCTGTCAGCAAATTGGTCAAGTGCGGCAAGACCGAGACGGGAACGATTTATGAGCAGACCGTTCAAGCCACTGATCCCGAAACCGGCGCGACCTTGCTACTGCGACGCATCGAGATCCGCCTCTTCGAGAAGACGCGCGACGGCGAGCGGGTAATCGGGCTGTTGACCAACTTGCCGGACACGGTCTCGGCGATGGTCATCGCGGAGATTTATCGCAAGCGGTGGACCATCGAGACGCAATTTCAGCTCCTGACCGTCTCGCTGCACTGCGAAGTGCCAGGGCTGGGGAAGCCGAAGGCGGCCTTGTTCGCGTTCGCGATGTCGTTGGTGGCCAGCAACGCGCTGGCGGTCGTGCGCGGGTCGCTTCGAGCGGCCCACGGGAAGGAAGCCGAGGCGGAAGTGTCAGGGTACTATCTCGCGGACGAGATCTCGGCCGAGTATCGGACGCTTGGCGAAGTACATTCGAGCAGAGATGTGGGTAGGATGGCGGGAATTGGGGGCGGAGGAAATGGTCAGCTTGCTCACTGAGATTGCTCGGCAGGTGAACATGGCAGAACTGCTCCGAAATCAGCGCGGGCCGAAGAAGCCTCCGGAAAAGAAGCCGGTTTACAACAGAAAACACAAGCACTTCTCGACTTACCGCCTTATCGACGAGGCCGAGAATCCGTGTTGAGAGGGCTGGGCTCAAGTACCTGGCCCGGATGCCACTCCTTCTCGGCGATGATCCCGGCGTAGGCATGCGTGAACCGGAGCACGACGTGGTAGTCGCCGTCACCGCGGATCGTGCCGAAGGTGTCGGCCATGTAATCCCTGGCCCGGAAGCCCTCCGGCCGATAGAAGACCTCGCCGGTCTCCTCGACCGACCGCACCCGCTGCACCTTGAACGTCCGGATGCCGCCGCGGAGATGGCAGTGGCCGAGCAGGCACCAGTCGTCGTCGGCCGCCAGGCCCAGGTAGTAGGGGTCAACTACGCCGCGGGCCAGTCTCGTCCCGGCCGGCGGTCCAGTAGACCATCTTCACCTGCCGCGAGCCCTGCACGGCGCTCAAGAGTGCACGGAAGACCTGCGGTTCGTATGCCGTCTGGACCCGGGGCAGGACGGAAAGGGATTCCGACAAGTCTTCGAGCGAAAGCTCGACCCTCTCGGGGAGCAATTCCGAGAACTTTGCGAGCACGGCGAATGTCGCGCTCAAACGGCGTTCCCCGGTACTGCTTCATCACCTGGGACGCGACCAGCAGGGCTACCAACTCCCCTTCGGTGAGCTGAAAGAAGGGAAGCTGGTACGACACGTCCGTGTAATGAAAGCCGTTCTTGTGGCTGTCGAATTCGATCGGCGCAAAGCCGGTACCTCAAGAATGCGATATCACGCTGAATGGTGCGCGAAGTCACCTCCAGTTGCCGGGCCAGCCGGGGCGTTGGGCCACTCCAGCCGGCGCACTGCCGAATCTATTGCCTGGAGCCGAACAAGAGCTGGTCGGGCCGAGACCCGCATCGGACCCCCTTTCCGTTCCGTCGTGCCTTGACCTGAGCCTTCCTGTGCTCTGCAACAACGCAACCACCAAGGCAAGTCAACTTCTATGATAACAGGAGGGGACGACATCTACGGTCGTGCCCTCAAAAAATCTGTTTCTGGCTGAAGTGTACAGGACGTTGTGGATTGCTGGCCTTCACCATCGCCACGACGGCAGCGCGAATGGCATTGGGCATCACGGGCCAGATGTCCTGGCCAATCGCCAGGTTGCCTGGCAGGGAACCAGCCAAGAGGGCTGTAGGCCGGGGCAAGTTCTGCCTACCTATTTGTCCATCGAGCCGTCGAGTGGCCTAGCGTAGCCTGTGAGGCATCGCCAGGCGTCTGAAAGCCTAATCCATCGACCATGCCGCCATCACGCCCACGTGACCAGGAGCGGCTCCCTCTGCTCCCACCTGCTGAAGGCTACAGAATCGCACGCGGCCCGCGTACAATGACCTCTACTTTGGAGCCTCTATGCTCGAACTGCTTCGTTACTTCCCCGCTGTCTTCCTGGACCTCACCTGGGAGATTGGGCCCCAGCTCGATATCGAGAGGACCCACGACGGCCCCCACAATGTAACGGTCAGGAGTAATGGGCCGCTTGCGGTCAAGCTGATGAACAACCATGTGTTCCCGGATCGGGAGACCTCATCGACCCTCATCATGTATAAGTGCCTGGGGCTCTTCCAGAAGAAGGGACCAGTGATCGTTCGACCCGCTCTGAACCTGTGCCAGGCACTCCTGGACACCGAGATCCGGCTGCCGACGAGCGAGTTCAGGATGCCCTATCCGATCATGGGAATCGAGCTACCTGAAGCCATCGTCAAGCCCCACTGGCCTAGCCTGACGATTGTCTGGAAGATGTTCGCTGATACCGTCCTGGTCTGGACCATGAGCCCGAACACCATCTGCTACCATTGCCTGCTTGGGGATGACCTTCCGACAATGGAAGACCGGCTGATCAAGGCCGAGGCTTGCGACGACGAGACCGAATACAACTTGATGGTGCTGGGCTCTCGGATCGCGTTGAATCTCTGCATGCTGGCCACGTTCCGCCAGACCGAGTTGACGCCCTTGCCCACCCGGGTTCAGCGACATCGCCGGCTACGCGACCAGCGGCTTAACCGTCTGGCAGCCCGGCACTGCCAGGAAGTCTTGTTCAAGGACCTCTTCATTCGGGATCGCCCCCACGAGGACTACAGCGAGGGAACTGGAAGCCGTATGGCCGCCCAGCACCGCCGGGGGCACTGGAAACGGGTCGCCCATGGCGAGAAGTTCTCGCAACGGAAGTGGTCATGGATCAACGACTATTGGACACATGCGGATGAAGTTGAATCCGGACAGAAGGCACCGACGATTATCCTGAAGTAGCAAGGGACACGGAGCTCAGGTGCGAAATCCCATGATCCGGGCATTCCATACGGCCCATGTCGATCCCCGGTTTCTGCTCGACCCCTTCGAGCCAGCCTACCTTGCCCTGGATCGCGCTGGAGCTCTGCCTGAACGGGTCTCCGCCGGTTTGCGCGAGCTCGAGGACTGCTGCGCATGCCCGCGGAATTGCCACGTAAACCGCATGGATAAGAGACGCGGGTCTGTCATACCGGCCGTTATGCACGGGTCGCCGGCTCCTTCGCTCACTTCGGCGAGGAGAATTGTCTGCGCGGCTGGAATGGTTCAGGGACCATCTTTTTCAGCCTTTGTAACCTCCGCTGCGTTTTCTGCCAGAACTGGGACATCAGCCAGCAGGCCGCCGGCACCGACTGCCCACCGGAGAAGCTCGCTGAGCTAATGCTCGATCTCCAGCGCCAGGGCTGTCACAACATCAACTTCGTCACGCCCGAGCATGTCGTGCCCCAGGTCCTCGAAGCGATCGCCGTGGCGATTCCTCGCGGACTGCGATTGCCGATCGTTTACAACACGAGCGCATACGACTCAGTCGATTCCTTGCGATTGCTCGACGGGATCGTCGACATCTACATGCCCGACTTCAAGTTCTGGGAGAAGAGACGGCCAGGAGGCTGGCCAAGGCGAAAGACTACCCGGACCGGGCACGCGCGGCGATCCTGGAGATGCACCGGCAGGTCGGTGTGCTGAAATTCGGACCCAGCGGATTGGCGAGGCGAGGTGTGCTGGTACGACACCTCGTGATGCCGGGACAGTCATCAGAGACGGAGCAGATTTGCCGTTGGCTGGCCGAGGAAGTCTCTCGCGACACATACATCAACATCATGGGCCAATACCGGCCGGCGTACGAAGTGGGGCAGATTGCCGAGGATGGAGCCGTAGCCAGGTACGCTGAGATCGACAGGCGACCGGGAAGCGAAGAGATCGCTCGGGCCTACGAGGCAGCACGTCGAGCTGGGCTCTGGCGCTTCGACCAGCGATGGGCGGAATGACACCACCTCGGGTGGATAGTCAGGAGCTGGTCGTTCTCCTGACCAGGCCTTTCTGGGCATGACGGTTCGAGATTCCTCCTTGGCCACCCTCAAGGAGCCGCCTTCGACCCAGCCCTGAAGCAGCGGTCGCTAGAGACCTTGCCGTTCGTGCCCGATCGGTTCGGGCTCAAGCCCCTCGCCGAGAAGGGGTGCGTAAGCTGTCGGCAGTCGTCCGCCGCCTGTTCCGTACCACCGGCGAGTTAATCGCCGCCACCGATGCCGGTCGCGAGGGCGAGCTGATCTTCCTCTGCATCGTAGAGCTCACCGGCTGCGAGGGCAAGCCGGCCAGGCGGTTCTGGCTCAGCTCCCTGACCGAGTCCGCCATCCGGGATGCTTTCTCCCGACTCCGGCCACTGTCCGACTACGACGACCTCCATACCGCTGCTCGGTGCCGCAACGAGGCCGACTGGGTCGTCGGCCTGAACGCGACCAGCTACTACACCGTCCGCTACCGCACCGGCGGCATGCTCTGTAGCGTCGGCCGGGTCCAGACGCCAGTGCTGGCCATGATCGTCCGCCGCGACGACAAGATCCGCGGCTTCAAGCCAGATCCGTTCTGGGAGCCGCTGACCCGATACCGCGACGTCGTTTTCAAGTTCGCGGGCGACCGCTTGGTCTAACACAAACAGATCCCCCTGATCACGTTCACCGAGGGGCAGTGCGACGACGACATCACCCAGGAATACCGATCTCGCTTCGGCGATACCGAGGCGATTGTCGTGGTGGGCAGCGAGGAGAAAACGCCGGTCTTTAGTACCCAGAAACGCCGCAATCCTGTAACCGGCCGAGCGTACTCCTGGATCGTGCGAAGCACGTCCAAGGTCGACGATTGCTACTTCTTATGGGATCGACGCGGAGTTCGGCCCGTTCTTCCTCAAGTTCTGCACCTACTTTCCCTGCAACGCCAAGCTCTGCATCAACGGCCCTGAGTACCTCAAGCCACAAGTGGCCAAGGAAGGGATACCCTCGGAGGACCTGGACAACGGCGTCCTGAGCTGCGCCGACTACTGTCGACTGCAGCAACTCTGCAATGGCCTCTCGCGCCCACGAGATCGACGCCTGGCTATGGAAATGGCTGGCCGCGTCCCTCACGCATTCCTCCCCAAGGATCGCGCGGCCGGCTACCGCTATGTCGTGTGGATCCTCCAAGCCGAGTTCTCCCTGCCCAGGCCCCTTTCAGACCCCACACCGGCCACATGTTCTTCGAGGCGGTGATCCGCGAGAACTGGAAATCGGTCGGCCGGATCACGTGCAGTAGATGTTTGAGCGGCGGGTTACCAAGCAAACGCCGCGGCTGTTCCGCACCCGTGAGATCACCGAGGGTATAATATCGTTATTACACATCGACTACGAGCATTCGTTGACTACCAATGTCACAAGAAGGGCCTCGCCCTCCGGATCTAGGCTACAATCAACGACCCACGCGACTTCGAGATCGGCAAGCGGTTATCTAAACCTTCCGGCCTTCGGCGGATCGACTTTCAAGCCAGCCAACGTCTCTTGAACGTCCAGTGGATCAGCCAGGACTGTGCTCTTTGTGAAGACGCGTTCCACGGGCTAGATGATCCAGTCGAGGTCGTTCGGGAACGGGCGAGTGGTTTGCGCTGAGCCGACGTGGCACTACAGGCATTGCCCTGCGATCCCGGTGTTTCGTCTCTCACCATGGAGTTTTTCCAACCGCCGCCGTGCGCAACCATTGGGCTCCCCTCATGGGTAAAACCCCGACGACATGATCGCGGGCCAGATGACTTATCACCTGCGCCGGCTCCCCTTGCACGGCTTGATCGAGCGAATCCCGGGAACTCACCGTTACCTGGTGACGACTGCATCGCGCACCGCTCTGTTTTGCACTTGCACGTAGAACCGAATCTTGCGGCCCGGCCTCGCTCAGATCGTTCCGATAGAAGTTCTGGATGACACCAAACTGCGCCGGGCCTCGGACCAAGTCGATAAGGTGATCGGCCAGTGAATCGAGCAAAGATAGGTGCCCGCTTGACACTTGACTCACACGCTATGAACTTTGGCCATCAAGTGCCCTAGCTGGATAGTGAAGCTCTAGTTTGTTCCAAGGCACTATAATCATAACATGAAAATATCATTATCTCTCTATCTTCTTGGAGATAACCCACGCCGCTTCAGTTCCTTGTGAATGGTTTCTGATGCCTTGGCAATGCTCTCCTCCGAATTTGAAGCCGCGATCAACCTCCACTTATTCCAAACAAAGATTGAGAAACGTGAATCTATGCACAGAGAGACGAGGCGTAGAACGTCCAACCTCTCCCTCGAACTCTGGATATTACTGTTCATAATGACCTCGAGAAGAGCCACCTCAGCGTTCTGGAGAGACTTCACGTCCTCATCCGTGATCTGACGGGACTGTTCCTCCTCCCGTGCTTCTGCCTCTGCACGACGTCGGTCCGTTTCTTCTTGAATAGTTTTCTCGAGCTCGCTGTAGAAGTCAAAAGTCCTATTCCCAGGAGTCGCAAATAATTCAAGTAGCCAAGGATACTTTCCATCTACTTCGCAGGCCATCTCGGGCCATGCTCGGTTAAGCGTTTCGAGCTTTTCCCTCCTCTTACCCCTGCCGTTTCTTATCGCCCTCATCAACTTCATTGTCCTATGAAGGGAATCGAAGTCCTCCTCGCTCATCGTGCATAAATGAGCTTTGATCGACTCCCAGTTTGGTAGGTCCGCTGGTCGCGCCATGGATCTTCTCCCATCAAGACTCGCTGTCTGAGCAAATCTCGGAGCCCTTGGTACCTGGGCATCCGCTCCACGCAGTATAGACCGGTATTCGCAGCAATGCACCCTTGCACTGTTCCGTGAATCGCAAAGGCATGCAAACGGGTCAAAGCGGCCTTGGGAACGCTGGAAGGCTCCGAGCTGCAGACGGTTTAGCCTCCGCCGATCGGCTGGCGGAAGAGATTACGAAGGAGCACCCGGCCGCCAACTTCGCCAAGGAGCTGGTCAAGAAGAACCTCCGGGATTGGGCCGAGGGGAGTGTCGAGGTCTGCCTCGGCACGGTCAACAAGGACCTGGACGCGAACATTACACGGTTCTTCAATCGTCCGGTCGGCTACGAGGCCGACGCTCAGCGAGTCGCTCGGTGCCGCGTAGACTTGGCTGACTATCGGCTGGCAGACGAAGTGAAGAGATTGTCCGCCGAGAAATGACGCTTTGCCCGGGTTGACCGACAGATTGGAGCCCAAACCATGAGCGTGTTCAGGATCGTCGACTGTGATGGCGAGATGCTTGAAAATGGAGGGCTGAGATCCCGGGCATCCTGGATGATTTCCGGGCCATCCGGCCGGACGAGATCCGCAGGCTGGATCTGGGCGCCTTGGCCTTCCCCGGGCGAATCATCAACAACGCCAAGGTTGGGGACCACCACGCGATCATCCCGACCGGTAAGCGACCAGAGGCCCTCTCACCGGTCGGCCAGAAGGTCTACGACGGAGTCGTCACTCGCCTGATCGCGGCCTTCTACCCGGCCTGCGTCAAGGAGGTGTCGACCGTCTCGGGACTTTGGAACCGAGTGCCGTTCCGGGCCAGTGGCGTGCGAGTTCTCGAGCCAGACTGGACCGCACTTTTCTCCCACAATCAGGATGATAAGAAGGACGATGAGCAGGAACTCCCCGAGTTCCGTCCCGGCGAGAGCGGCCCCCACGAGCCGACGATCCGGAAGGGCGAGACGGCACCGCCGAAGGCCTATACCGAGGCCAGCCTGCTCGGGCACGATGGAGACGGCCGGCAAACTGGTCGAGGACGAGAAGCTCAAGGAAGTGCTCAAGGAGAAGGGCCTGGGCACGCCCGCGACGCGTGCTGCCATCATCGAGACCCTGCTGGAGCGGGGCTACATCACGCAAGAGAAGAAGACACTGCTGGCGACAGACCTGGGCCGTTACCTGATCGCCTTGGTCCAGGACCGGGGCCTGAAGAGCCCCGAGCTGACCGGCGAGTGGGGAGCGAAGCTGCGCGAGGTCGAGCGCGGCGGACTGGACCCCCGTCAGTTCATGACAGAGATCGTCGGGTACACGGATGAGGTGATCCGTTGCGGTGATGCAACGTCGATCGACGAGGAGCGCCTTGGCGACTGTCCGCGTTGCGGCCGCCCGGTGATAGGGGGAACCGCGGCTTCGGCTGCTCCGGGTGGCGGGAAGGCTGCCCGTTCGTCCTCTGGCGAGAATACAGGGGCCATGCGCCGTGGACGACCCGATCCGACAGCTCCTGCAGCGACGGGTCCTGCTCGGCCCCCACGTGTTCGGGAAGTCATGCGAAGTGGTCCTCCAGCTGCTCGACATCGGCGAGTTGACGGAGATTCCGAATCCGGTCGGAGGGCAGCGGCGGTGAGCATAGGGTGAGAGGACTCCGGCCAGCCGGCGGGCGGACACCGACTCGGCAGCGAGAGAGCTTCCGGCGTAGCTGTCTATTTTCCCGCAGTATGCCAGGCGAGCGGTGTCATGTTTCGGCGGGGCGGGCGGGCGGTGCATTCGGTTGGAGGAGTTCGGCGAGTTCTCGCTCGAAGATTGACTGACCGGTCTCCCACCAGCGGGTCACTTCGGACAGGAGATTGTCGAGTGTGAATTGCTGGAAGCGAGTGGCCAGTGAGGCCAGCACCGTGAGGATCACGCCGCGGCGCTGGGCCCCGTCAGCCGTCTTGCTGGTGCGGGCCCCTTTGCGGACTTCGGCTTCGCGACGCACGTTGCGTTCGCTACGGTTGTTCGTGGCCTCGACCGTCGGATGCACGACGAACACGAACAGGCAGTCGGGGTTGTCCATCAACTCGTTCTGCAAGCGGATGAAGTCGGCCAGGTGCGGCGGGGTCTCATCGGGAACGATCGGTTCGCCGTGACGCGTGCAGAGTTGACGGAGGCGGTCGAGCAACTGCTCGACCTTCTCGGCGCGACTGACGCTCAGTCGGCCGTCGCGTTGATAACGAATCGCCTCGTGATATGTCTCGCACAACTCGTCGAGGAACGTCGCGTATTCCGGATGATCGGGGTATTGCAGAGCAAGCTTGATCGCTTTGCGGATCAGATGTGCCCAGCACAACTGATGCTCGGTGAACAGGTCCTTGTACGCCGCGTAATCATCCGTCACGCCGATCCCCGCAAACGAATTGCCCAGGACGGCCTCGGCCTCGGTCTTCGCCCGCGACACGCCGCACCGAAACAGCACGTGCAACGCTGTCGAAAAGACCCACGTGTAACACGACTTCGTGCCCACTTTCCAACCGGTCTCGTCGATGTAGACGATCATCTGCAACGCGATCAGTTCGGCGATCGTGTCGTATTGCTCGTCCCAGTCGCTGGCCAGTTGTTTCAGCAAGGAGTCGGCCTGGGACTTCGACAGTTCCAACTTCGTGAAAAACCGCATCACCTCGCAGGCGTGGTCCAGCGAGATGCCAATCCAGTAGTGTAGAAACGCCAGGATCAGGATGATCTCGATGCCGTATTCGCTACGGCTGGTGCGCAGCCCCGGCGGCAATGGCAGTTGTTTCGAGCCCGGCATGTCATAGATGCGATAGCAGACGTAAACGGCCTGGCCGTTGATAAGCCGCCACGCGAACTGCTCGCGATGAAGGACGCATTCCTTGGGGTCGGCGCCGGCGGGATAGACATTGCACTCGGACGCGATGATTTCGCGCTTCTGCTCCTTGGGCCGCCGCCCCGGGGACGCGCCTCTGCGCCGCTTCCGCTTGCGGCGAGCGTTTCGACTCAGACTGTAGTTTTCCTTGAAGACGGGCTTCTTGGCCGCCTTCGCGTCCGCCTTTCCGGCCAGCAGCTTCTCGAGACGTTCCCGTTCCGCTTCCAGTTCCTGAATCCGTGCCGCCTGCCGCTGCAGTTGGTCTAACAGCTGCCGAATCTGTTCGGTCAGTTGCCGAATCCGTTCATTCTCGTCGTTATGGGCGTCCATGCCCGAAACCTACTCGACCGCCCCAATATCACAAAGGCCAGTTTCAACGAAAATAGACAGCTACCTTCCGGCGAGTCCGAAGAGACTCGACCCCGAGGACGGCCGTCGGGCTCCGGTGCGGTCACCCTGGGCCCATGCCTCCACTGCGGCTCTGAGGTCCTGGAACAGGTGAAAAGCTATGGCTGCAGCGGTTGGCAGCGCGGGTGCAAGTTCGCGATCTGGAAGGCCATCGCCGGCAAGCGAATCAAGGCGCAGCACGGCGCAGGGCGCACCTGAAACAGGTTACAGCCTGGAGCTTTAGGGCTTCGTGTCGAACTCCGGCAAGCGGTTCGAGGCGCGTTTGAGGTTGGAGGGCGGCGACGTTGGTTTCGACTCCGGCTCCTGATCGCACCACCTACTCGCCGAGGATCAAGCCGCTCAACGGTTAGAGAACGGGAGCTTCCAGTGAGGATTCTGGAAACCGTAGATTACCCAGACAGCAACTATCGGCCAGTCATAACCGGCTTCCTTGGTCTACTATCTGGTCTACTAGCCAATGCCTCAATCCTCGCGAAACCTGGAACTCTTCCATAACCGCTTATTCCCACAGGGCTTACATCAAGCTGGGGATCTAGGATTCGAACCTAGACTAACTGATCCAGAGTCAGTCGTGCTACCGTTACACCAATCCCCAAGAGAATCAGGTCGCGGGCGAACCCTGATGACAGAATCGTACGAATTTCCGGCAATCGTTGCAAGTCGGGACGGAAGGGTGAGCGTGTGGTTGGGTTCGAGTCCGGGATTCAGAGGCTCGGGTTGGAGAATTCCCGGAGCGGGAGCGTGACCGGCACCTGGTGGCGGGAGCTGCGGGCGACGGCTTCGGTGAATTGCATGTAGCGGACGCCGGTGGCGAAGTCGGTGTGCGTCACGGGTCGCTCGCCGCGGATGGCGGCGACGAAATCGGCCTCGACCTGCCAGCCGCCCGGAGCGTCGTCGGGGATCGGCAGGAGCCTGCAGCGACTCGTCCGTTCGCCGAGCGCCGCGGATCTCGTCGCGGAGGAGGTCGTAGATCAAGGTCCCTTCGCTGCCGTAAGACGCGACCGCCATCGCCTTGTCGTGCCAGACACAGCCGCTCAGGCGATAGACGCCGCACGAGCCGTCTTCCTGGGTCGTCAGGACCTGGACGCTGTCGGGCGTGCCGACCCGCACCTTCTTTGCCGGCTCGGGATCGAGCCGCTGCGGGATCAGCTTCGAGGCGTAGGCCAGCACGCGGTTCGCCGGCGGCGACCCAGCGGAGCACAGTCTCGTACAGGATCCCCAGGGTCAGCATGTTGAAACCTGAATAGCGGGTCATCTGCCGCCAGCCCATCGGCGTTTCCGGATCGGCGAGGTCGCGACGAGAGCTCTGGACGTGGACCTCGCGAGCGTTCGCCGAGAAATCCTCGGCGATCAACGATCGCATGTACGCCTCGCCGGCCAGGCCGTAAGGGCTGGGCACGATCATGGCCGTGAGGCTCGGGCATTCCCGAGACTGTCGAGCATCCGCTGGGCTTCGCGGGCGTTCATCGCCATCCGGGCCTGGGTCAGCACGTGCTTGCCCGCGTCGAGGGCCGCGAGCGTGACCGGACAGTGCAAGTACGGCCAGGCTCCGATCACGACGGCGTCGATCTCGCGATCCTGGACCAGGTCTTCCCAGTTGCCATAGACCCTGGGGATGTCGAACTCGCGGGCCAACCGAGCCGCGGAATCACGATGGCGGTTGCAGACCCCCATGATTCGAACGCCCGCGATCTTCCGGAACCCTGGCAGATGCCTGTTGCGGGTGATCTGGCCGGCTCCGACGATGCCGATTCGCAACTCGCCCTGCGTCATGATTCAGGCCGCCTGGTCACTCATTCATCCAGGATACAGGGTACGGTCGAGGAGAGGCTCATGCCGGTGAGAGCGAAGTCCGAGAACTCTCGCCGCACCCATCCCAACCCGATCGCTTCCTTCGTGATTGTAGAGCGGGCGATCGATTGAACCAAGTCGTTGATCGCGATTCAGCGCGGTGTAGGGGCTGTGTGTTTTACGAGCGGACTTCGACCATTGAAGGCGCAGAGTCCCTCGTTGGTTCGCCTTGGGACCGGCCCGTTCATCGACCGGGAATGGCCGATCGAGCGTAGTTGGCGCCGGCGTAGCCGCCGAGATAGAACGGTCTTTCGCCCTCAACCTCATAAACGGGGCGCTGGACCACGTTGGTGGTGCCGGGCTGGGGACGAACCATGCGATCGGAGGAGCAGCCAGTGAGAACTGGCGCAACGAGCAAGGAAAGCCCCAAAAGTGAATTGCGACCGGCATGCGAGGTGGAACGAAACATGTTCAAGGAGTCCCCGATCAAGTCGCTTCCCAGTGACGGTACCAGGTTGAGTATCGGAAGAACCGCGAAGTTGGATCGAGAAATCCTTTGAAGTTAGGATGGTCCGTGCCGTTCTGCAGCAACCTCTTCAACCGTCAGCGAGCGTTCTCATGGCGATCTGGACAACCTGTCTCCGATTGCTCGCACTCTGGTCGCTAACATTCTGGATCGGCGGGTTCACATTCTACAGCGCGGTAGTCATTCCCGTGCTCCACGATCAGCTCGGTAGTCCCCTGGAGACGGGGCTTGTGACTCAGCGCGTGACCGATCTCCTGAACCTGCTGGGTCTTGTCGCGATCGTGCTGGGCTGGCTTCGAACCGCCCGAGATCGGCCGCGGGGCGATGGCGGACGGAACGGCTGGAGAGTGGTGGTTCTCTTGCTGGCCGTCATCTCGCTGTGCCAGGGGGCCCTTATTTGCCTCCATCGCTTGCTCGATGGCCGGGTTCTCAGTGGGGAAATGGTAGGGTTTTACCCCCTCCACCGGGCTTACCTGTGGGTCAGCACTTTTCAGTGGCTGGCCAGCCTGGTCGTGCTGTCGCTCTGGGCCGGTTCTG
>CAWFAF010000005.1:0-18219 GCA_963813575.1 uncultured Planctomycetaceae bacterium | reverse complement strand
TCGCACGCCCGGTAGGCATCAGGGGCTTGGTGGGCCGTTACCCCGCCAACTACCTAATACCACAACGGCCCGTCCCACGGCGCCAAAGCTTTGATAAAACTCCGATGCCGAAATCTTACGTCGCTGGGGATTACCCGCAGTTTCCCGCGGCTATACCCAACCGTGGGGTTGGTTACCGTCGCCTTACTCACCCTTCGCCACTGACCTGATCCGAAAACCAGACCCGTTCGACTTGCATGCCTAATCCACGCCGCCAACGTTCATTCTGAGCCAGGATCAAACCCTTCACAATGATGCCACACCCCAAGTCCAGCCTCGCGGCCCTCTCCCCGGTCCAGCCCTCACCTCGAAAGGTTGAGGTTCTCTAACTGGTCGCAACAAGCCCAAGACCCCGAGACCCGAAGGCCTCAAGGCCCCTGCTTGCTGCCGGTCCTGTGCTGCCCATCCCGCCGCGACCAACATCCCCCGGACCTCGGAGACCCGACGTCGCGGCAAGACGACGCGCACGCCGGCTTCCCTCAAGGGTTCCTCACAACGCGATGGATGAATTCTCATCCATCTCGTTCTTGCTTGCTTTCTCGTTTTCTGGCTGACGAGTGCAATCAACCGAATTGTCAAAGAGCATCCACGACGACGCAATCTCATCTACGTCGCCGCCCCACCCCCTGTTCACCGGCTTCCACCGATACCATCGGCCGGTGCAAGCTGCCCACTGGCATCTCGCCCCGGCCGTTCACGGCGAACTCCCTGTGTCGTGGAGGTAAAGATATCGTACCGCCTCTTGCAGAAAGGTCAAGGACCCGGCTTTTTTTTCTCGGAACCGGGTCTCGCTGGGGATCGTGGGATCACCTGCTTCTCCGTCAGAAAGCACGTGCGGCCATAGACTTCAGGCTCGAGCGATCGGACGAAGACAGGGCTCGCTTGACGGGGAATGCGAGCCACTCATAGGATGTTGCGGGGGTCGATCTGTCGCGTTTTCGCAGGGAGGTAGCTCATGTCCGGGCGAACCTGGCGGGGGCTGATCGTGGGGCTGTGCGCGGGGCTGATGGCCGGATGCGGCGGGGAGGACGCGGGGGAGAGGCGAACTCGGCCGCCGGCCCGGGAAGTTCGGGCAAGCGGGTTCATCTCGTGGGTTTTGACGCGTGCGAGCCACTCGTCAAAGCGCTTGCCCGGCGAGAGATCGCGGGGGTTGTCGTTCAGAACCCCTTCAGGATCGGCGAGCTGGGGGTCAAGACGCTGGTGCAGCACCTCGAGAAGCGGCCTGTGGAAGCCAAGGTTTCCACGGGTGAGACCATGGTCACTCCCGATAACATGAACGATCCCGAGATCAAGTCTCTGCTCTTCCCG
Source organism: uncultured Planctomycetaceae bacterium (assembly GCA_963813575.1). Classification (GTDB taxonomy): domain Bacteria; phylum Planctomycetota; class Planctomycetia; order Isosphaerales; family Isosphaeraceae; genus Aquisphaera. Next base: position 16,872 of record CAWFAF010000005.1, on the reverse strand, counting down.
CCCAAAGCCGAGAACATCACTGGCAGCGTCTCGGGAGCAAAGACAAAAAAGTGGCGAGTGATGATGGGTGATTCCCAAGGGTACGACGTTCGAGTTCTGGATGACGATTCACGCGGGCGCCCTGAAGGCCGAGCAAGACCTGGGGAATGTCGAAGTCGTCTGGCAGGGGCCGGAGAAGGAGGACGATCGGGTCCAGCAGATCCAGCTCGTCCAGAGTGCCGTCGCTGCCGGGGTGGACGGCATCGTCCTGGCACCGCTCGATGCGCGGGCGCTGGTGCAGCCCGTGGAAATGGCGGTCGCCAGGGGAATCCCGGTTGTGATCATCGATTCGGGACTGGATTCCACGAAGCCCATCAGCACGATCTCCACGGACAATTACCACGGCGGGGTCCTGGCCGCCCGGCGGATGGGGCAGGTGCTGGGGGGCGAGGGCAAGGTCATCATGCTTTCGTACGCAGTGGGTTCCGACAGCACTGAGGAGCGCGAGAAGGGGTTCAAGGACACCCTGGCGAAAGAGTTCCCGGCGATTTCGATCCTCTCGGAATCGGAGTACGCCGGGCCGACTGCGGACCAGGCTCAGGAGAAGTCGGAGAGCCTGGTAACCCGGTACCGGGGGCAATTCGAGGGTGTCTTCTGTTCCAATGAGACGAGCACGGTGGGCATGAAACGAGCTCTCGAAGCGGCCGGCCTGCTGCCGGCAGGGCCATGACTTGAGCTCGAAGAGACCACCTCTGGAGATGGAGGACGTCACCAAGTCGTTCGGAGCGAACCGGGCGAAGACGGGTTTTTTCGCTTCGAGCCCTCAAAGTCCATGCGCTGATCGGGAAGAACGGGGCCGGCAAGAGCACGCCGATGAAGGTGCTCAGTGGCGTGCACGGTCCCGACTCGGGCACGATGAGCCTGGATGGCGGGCCCAATGAACCGGGGAACTCGCGTACCACTCTGCTAGCCGGCGCGGCAGTGGATCTATCAAGAGCTGACCCTGGCACGGATCGTCTACCAGCAGGCCGACGTTCTCCGGCTCGATGAGCCCACGCGGGGCGTCGATGTTGGCTCGAAGTCCGAGATTTACCGTTTGATCAGCGAGCAAGCCGATGTAAGCAAGGGAGTCCTGGTGATGAGCCTCTTCTGCCCGAGTCGTTCGGCATCTCCGACCGGATCGCGGTCATGGCCCTGGGGCATGGAGCGAGGCTCGCCCTGTTTCCGAATGGATCTGAAAACCGTGTCGTGGACGTTGCAACGGGCGGCTGAGCCGATCCAGCAAGGTATCGTCACATCCTTGTCCTGAGGTGTTTCCGGCGATCTCGATGTCACGGCCGCGGGGTGATTGACAACGCGCGGCGCGTCTCCGAGAGTGATATCGCCACAGACAATCCGCGTGAGGAGCTAGCCAATGTCGTCTTGCTTCGTCCTTGCCGCCGGGAATGCACCGCTGATCCAGATGGGCCCGCTGGACATCGTCATCATCGCGATCTACTTCGTGGTGGTCCTGGGAATCGGCGTTTACTTGAAGAAGTACGTCAGCACGGGCGAGGACTTCTTCATGGCTGGCCGGAAGATGACGGCCTGGGTCGCGGGCCTTTCCTTCATCTCCGCCAACCTCAGCTCACTGGAGACGATGGGCTGGTCGGCGATGGCATACCAGTACGGGATGCTCGGGTGCCATGCGTACCTGATCGGGGCCATCCCGGCCATCCTCTTTCTCTCGATCGTGATGATGCCCTTCTATTACATCTGCAAGACCCACTCGGTGCCGGGTTACCTCAAGCTTCGGTACAGCGACGGGAACGAGCACTCTGGCCGGAATCTCGTTCGCGCTTCTTACTGTGCTCGTGAGCGGGGCAAGCATGTTCGCGATGGCCAAGATCCTCCACCTGCTGCTGGGATGGAACATGGATGTGAGCATCTGGGTCGCGTCGTTGACGGTTGCGGTGTACGTGACGCTGGGGGGGTTGATCTCGGCCGTCTTCAACGAGGTCTTGCAGTATTTTCTCATCTGGTTCGGGTCGCTCTTGATCCCCATCCTCGGCCTGATCGACGCGGGAGGCTGGAACGGCCTGGTTGAGAAGATTCAGCGCAACGTGCCGGTGATCCACCCCTCGGTCGGCGACGCGAATTTCACCAGCCTGTGGCGCAACCTGGGCTCGTTCGACACCAATCCCGATGGGCATCGACTGGTTCGGGATGGTATTCGGCCTGGGGCTGGCGGTGAGCTTCGGGTACTGGTGCACCGATTTCCTTCAGGTGCAGCGCGTGATCGTGGCCAAGGATCTTCGCGCCGCCCAGAATGGGACGATCATCGGCGCCGTGCTCAAGATGCTGGTGCCGATCATCGTGACCATCCCCGGCTTGCTGGGTCTGGCCGTGCTGCTGAACTCGGACGGCTCGCCGCTGGTTCTGGTACCGGAGAGCGACCCTCGGGCGAACATCACCCACCGCACCTTCAACGACGTCCTGCCCCTGCTCATGGGCAAGTATCTGGGGCCCGGGCTCCTGGGCCTGGGGGTCACGGCGATGATCGCCGGCTTCATGTCGGGCATGGCCGGCAACGTCAGCGCGTTCGCGACGGTTTGGACCTACGACGTCTACCGGACGCTGTTCAAGCGCAACGCCAGCGACGCTCACTACCTGACCATGGGCCGCTGGTGCTCGCTGCTCGGCGTGCTCATGTCCATCGGAACAGCCTATGCTCTGTTCTTCTTCTCGAATATTCTCGAATTCCTTCAGGTGCTCATCTTCTTCTTCATTGTCCCTCTCTTCGGCGTGGTGATCGTCGGCATGCTCTGGAAGCGGGCGACGCCCGCGGGGGCTTTCACTCGGCTTCCTGACGGCCATGCTTGTGTCGATGGGGATGTGGGTCTACGTGCACACGTTTCCAGACGGCTACAGGCCGCAGCCCAAGGCGGTTCTCGACCCCGGCGCGGTGGTCCAGGTGGTGAAGACGACAGACGGCGGTGGCGAGTCGATCACGAAGGTGATTGTCGAGAAGGGCACGGTTCATACCACCAATGTCGAGGTCCAGCAGGGCGCCGGTGAGTCTGCTTCTCCCGGCGCACGTGGAGGAGAAGGGCAAGAGCATTGCCGTCCGGCTGCTTGCCCCGGATGTGGTGCTTTCGGGCACGAACCAGCCCGACAAGTTTGGCATCGAGGCGGTACCGGTTGTCCTCAAGCCGGAGGTCAAGATCGAACCGGTCGAGGTTCGCCAAACGTTCAACCCGGCCGAGTTCAATCCCGAGCACACGAAATACATCGCTCGTTCCGAGAAGGCCAAGCCGATGGCAGTGAACATGTACAGTGCGTTCTGGACGCTTCTGGTCTGCGTGGCGGTGCTCATCGGTGTAAGCTTCTTCACCGAGCCGAAGCCGGATGGGGAATTAGAAAACCTGGTCATGGGCCTCACGAAGATTCCCGGACGATGGCCCCTGCCCCTGGTACAAGCACCCTTATTTCTGGGCCACGGTAGTTGGCATCGTCCTCGTCGCCGTCAACATCATCTTCTGGTGAGAACTCGCCCATGCACGACGAACATCAAGTTCCCATCTGGTTCTTCATTGGCAGTCTCCTCCTGATCTATGGCGTCTTGATCTTCGGCGCAGGACTCTATGCCCTGGTGGTGCCGCCCCCCCTGGACCATCGAGTCGCCTTGTTCTCGTTGCACGCGGACGTCTGGTGGGGGGCGATCATGGTGCTGGTGGGGCTCTTCTACTGCCTGCGGTACAACCCGTACCGCGAGGCCCGGCCGGCCGGAGGAGTCCAGCGCACCGAGGCGCGGACCGATCCCCCACCTGAGGCGCAATCGCCTTGGCCAAGGCCGATCGGTGATCGTCGAGCAGCCGGATGCCGCGATCCGGCAAGCCCCGAGCCAGGAGCGACCGATTTCGAGCCCTTTCTCGGACTCGTCCTGATCCCCATGTTCTTCGCCTGGTTGACCCGGAGCACGGCGCGTTCTTGACGATTGAGAGCTGGCGGACGATTGCCGTGCAGACCTTGTTGTGGGCACGGCGACGCTGGGAATGGCCGCGATCATGATCTCCGGGGGAATCGACCTTTCGGTTGGTTGGTTGAACAGTAGCGTTGGACCGGCGATCCGATGGCAGTCGATGGACTGGGGCTGCGGGTGATCACTGCCGGGGTGATCGGTCATGGCAGTTTTTCGGTGGGGGAGGAACCGTGCTGTGCACCCAGATCCGGTGCCTGATCATGTCTGTCCTGAACAACAGATGCATGCACGCAGGAATTCCGCTCGCCATTCCGGATGTGATCATCGGGTTCACGATCGTCGCGACGGTGACGATCGATCGTTTCCGCATCCGAAGAGCAACCTCTTGAGGCGATTGAGTCTTGTGGGATCCCGGGAGCCGCTTGCGATGTCGTTTTTGCCCGGGGCAAGCCCCCCCGGGGGTATCCATGACGATCATGGGGTATCACAAACGTTGTCGTTTTCGCTCACTCGTCTCTCTCGGCGGACCTCTCTCGGCTGATCTGCTCGTCGAGTGCCTTGGCGATCGGACTCAGCCGGGTTCCGCCCAGAGTTTTCATCTCGCTTCGTCCGGTCCGTGCCAACGTCGTCGCCAGCGCCAGGTGGACCAACAGCATCATACCTGCCATCGCGTGAAACCGTCGCGCCGCCGATCACGTTCCGTCGTCGGCCCCCCAGAACAGCTTCAGCCGGGCGTTGACCCGTTCCACCGACGTGCGGCCTTTGTACAGCCGCTCGAACTTTTTCGTCGCCCGCGGCAACGGCGGAACCGCCGCAGGTCGATCGACTGCGGCATCGCGGACGGTGAGGCCGTAGCTTTTGCCCGCGTTGCAGATCTGGGACATCGGGCATTCCCAACCCTGGTGCATCGCCGGGCAGCGGTATTTCAGCGTCTCGCGCTGGGGCTTCGTGGCCGACGTAGGCCATCTGATGCTTCACCGGCGGCGTGCTCTCGGTGTCGTAGCAATAGACGGTCCCCTGTTCGTCGTAGACCACTCGGGCTGTTCCCGTCGTGGCCGGGGAGCTTCTGCTCGGTCTGGTTCTTCCACATTTTGCGGTTCTGAATCACCGGCGTGATCTCGCGTTCGTCCAGCAGTTCGATGCACGTCCTTCATCGCACGCCTTGTCGTAGGCCAGCGTCTCGATCCGGCCCTCCGGCAGATTGCCGCGGGCCTGCTGCAGCAACTGCGGCAGCGCATCTGGTTGTCGCCGTCCGCCGGTTCGACGTGATCTGGGCAGACAGCACCACTTCATGCTTCACGTCGACCAGCAGGTGAAACTTGTAGCCGAACCATTCCAAGACCTTCGTCACCTTCCCGTCGTCGTCGGCGTACTCCTTGCGGCCGCCGGCCGGCTGCGGCAACCCCAGCCGAGTCTCGGCCTCCTGACGCTTCGCGTCGCCGCGCCGCGCCGACAGCGCCGTGGCGTCGCCGGCGGTGCGCCGCCCCAGGTCAGGCACGACCTCTCCCAGACGCCGAACCATCGCGTCGAAACACGCCCGGATCGCGGCCAGATGCGCGGGATGCCCGAGGACATCGAGGAACCGCGAGAGATTCCAATGCTTGGGGATCTGATCGTCGGTCTCAACCCCCAAGAGACGTTTCAGCGCCGGGTTGCGGCGCACCTCGCCGAGGCAAGCGTCATAGGAGGCGTGGCGCAACGGGGGGTGAGCAGTGCGACGCCCCAGAGCAGTGCGACCGGAAAGTCGTCGCGGCCGCGGCCCCGCGCTCTTCGGAGCCCCTCCAAGAGCGCGGCGTCGGGGACGGCCTCAATGATCGGCGCACGACGCTCAAAGTGGGCGAGTCTTCGAGTGCCGCCCAGGCAAACAGAGGCTGAGTGACGTTGATCCGCATCGCAGCGAGAGCCCCCTGTTACGAGCTCTCATCATACATCGCGACAAATCCCCCACGCAAGGGGGTCGTGGGGTAAAATTCGTGGTTCCGCGGGCTTTGCCCTACAAAGCACCGGAAAAACCGGGGTTGAAATCAAGATTTTGGGGTAAGAGTCTTTTCGGCTTGTCGGGCGGCCTAGGACAATTAAGGACTTACGACATCGCACACGGCTCGGGATCCCGGAAGGTCCGATTGACAGAGGTCTTGCCCGCTAATAGGATGCGACCGTTCCGATGGTCTGGGATTGTCCGACTCGAACGCGCCAAGATACCGCAAGACCCAGGATGGCAATTGCTTACGACACCCACCTTGAGGCCAATAAAGCTCAGGATGGATCGGTGGGCCAAAGAATCGTTACCACTCGTTCAGGCTGAAGCGAGATCTCCCGGACCATGGTTGCCTGGTCAGGTCGGGCAGCGAAGGGACCGATAACTCAGGCAGTCCGTGAGCAGGCCGTTCCTGGCCTGCGACCCCGAGAGCCATGCTCAACCGCACAAGGAAGTGCCCGCAAGAATGGCCAGCCCCACCCTTAGCAGACGACCGAGGCGGCTCCAGAGCCGCACCACCGGGGCGATCGAGCCTACTCACAAGGCAGAGGGCATCCGCGGCCCGGAGTTCGATCCCGGCCGGCGAATCGCCTCGAACTTCGCCTTTCTGAGCTTGGCCGAAGTGGTATGCCGCGGAACATCGGTCGTCGTGACATTATCGCTCGCCAAGCGTCTTGGAGTCGTGGGTTACGGGCGGATCGAGTTTGCGTTCAATGTCGTGTTCTGGCTCGTGCTTCTGGTGCGCGACAGTAGTGACGTGATCGTGGCGCGCGAGCTTTCCCGGCATCCGCGGTTGATCAAGCCGCTGGTGGACCATGTTCTCGCCATCAAGGGGCTGTTCTCGCTGGTCTTGTTTGCGGGCCTGGCGATCGCCGGCGCGTTGACCTTACGGGATCGTGCGGACTGGTGGGTGCTCACCCTCTACGGTCTCATGCTCTTCACCACGGCCATCGGGCTTGATTTCGTCTATCGCGGCACGGAATGCATGGGCTTGCTGGCCGTGTCGCTCTGCCTGCGGACATTCATCTACGCAGTCGGGGTCATGGCCTGGGTCGGAGATCCCAGCCGGATCATCTGGGTCCCGATCTGGCTGGCCATCGGGGAAACCAGCGGAATCGCGATCGTCTGGCTTCACTACCTGAAGACCTACCGGCTGCCGCGGCCTCGTCTGGGCTTGCGGTTTGTCAGCATCATCCTCCAGCGGGGCCGCACGGTCTGCCTGATCCAGCTCTCGCAAGCGGTCATCAGCACGGCGGACCTGCTGGTGGTCGGGCTCATGAGCTCGTGGTGGGACGTGGGTCGCTATGGGGCGCCACATCGGATGGTCACCGCCTTGTTGACCTTTGGATTGATCTTCCAGCAGGCCGCGTTCCCCACGCTGTCGCGGCTCTGGAGACACACCGCGCGGGTTGGTCGACAGGCGCTGGACCTGCTGGTGGAGGTCCAGGTGACGGTGCTGGTTCCCGTGGTGATCGGGGGGACGGTGCTGGCCGAGCCCCTGGTCCGGCTGGTACTGCCCAGAGGACTATGCCGGGGCGGGGCTGCTGCTGTCGCTGGGCATCTGGAGAGCGCCGCTTCTGATCCTGGCCTTCCTTTACCAGACGGCCCTGATCGCGCTGAACCGGGAGGCAGTGGGCGTCCGCTCCCTGGTCCTCGCGGCCCTGGGGATCGGCCCGCTGGTCGCGATCATGCGATGGAAATTCGGGCTTCCCGGGGCAGCCGCGGCAGTGATCCTGCTGGGCCTGGGCCTGGTTCTGGCGGGCTATGGAAGCCTCGCCCGGGAAGGGCGGCAGCCGGCGTGGCACCATCATCTGGCCCGGCCGCTTGCGGCCTCGCTCCTGATGGTGCCGGTCTGTCTGATCTTGCAGCGCTGGCATGTGATTGCTGGCGGTCTTCGGCGGTGCGGTGACCTATTGCGTGATCCTCGTGAGCCTGGGTGGCTTGCGGCGGACAATGCTGTGGCGATCGGCCCTTTTGCCACTTTCGGCCTCGCGGTCCGAACCCTGATCCCGATCGGGTCGCTTCGCCTGAACGAAAGCTCCGCTGGCTGTGCGACAGGAGGTCGCCGATGAAGTTTTGCATGGTCACCACGTTCTTCGGCGGTCATAGCTTTGGGGGCGACGCCGCATACGTGGATCGGCTCTGCCAGGCCCTTTGCCGTCGTGGCCATGAAGTCCACGTCTATTACTGCGTCGATTCGTTCAACGCCTTGCGCGGCAACCATCCCCTGCAGGGAGTACACGCCGCCGGAAGGACTGCACCTGCATCCGCTCGAGAGCGGCTATGGCGTGCTCTCGCCGCTGGCGACGCAGGCCAGTGGCCTGCCGCTGTTCAAGTCGCGGGCCCTGAGAGAGGCTCTCGACGCCCCCGACACCGACGTGGTGCACTTCCACAATATCTCCCTGATCGGCGGTCCGGGGATCCTGGGCCTGGGCGCCAATCAGCGCGCCGTTCGGATCATGACCGCGCATGAGCACTGGCTGATCTGCCCGATGCATCTGCTCTGGAAATACGATCGAAAGGCCTGCGATGGGCCGAACTGCGCAGTGTGCTGCCTGGCGGGCAAACGGCCTCCCCAGGCCTGGCGATACACCGGGGCGATTCCGCGCGGACTGCGCCGGCTCGACGCCCTGCTCTTCCCCAGCCGCCACGCGCTGGAAGAGCACCGGGAACGGGGGATCGGCCGGGATGTTTCCCTGGTCCATCTCCCCTATTTCCTGCCCGACGACTGGTCCGGAGGAATCGAGGACGAGGAGCCCGAGCCTCGCGAGCGGCCCTACCTCGCAGCCGCCGGACGGCTGGTGGCCATGAAGGGATTCCAGCGGCTGATCCCGATGATGCGATATCTTCCCGAGGTCGACCTGCGGATCGCCGGCACCGGCCCGTTCGAGCCGGAACTCCGGGCGCTGGCCGCCGACCTGCCCAACGTGCACTTCGAGGGGTTGCTGGGCGGCCCGGCGCTGGCCCGGCTCTTCCGCGGGGCAAGGGCCGTCGTGGTCCCCTCGCTCTTCCCCGAGACCTTCGGCTACGTCGTCCTCGAGGCCTTCGCGGTGGGAACGCCGGTTGTGGTCCACGAGGCGGGCGGAGCCCTGCTGGAAACCGGCGTCCTGAGCGGAGGCGGGATTGGCTACCGCTCGGATGGTGAGTTGCTTCTGGCCCTCCGGCGCGTCGTCCATGACGAGGAGCTCCGGGGAGACCTGGCCGCGCGAGGGTTCGCGCAACGGATCGGCGAATGGTCCGAAACGGAACATCTTCACCGCTATTTTGAATTGATCGGCCGGTATCGCGAGGCGCGGGGCATCAGGCCGCTCTATCGCCCGCACCACGTCGATCCGGCCGTGGTCGATCCCAGGTCATCCGTGACAGGACTGAGGAGACGGCGAGACTGATGCGCCGGCCAGGGGAGAAGCTTGTCCCCCTCGTGGTCCTGGTCGTGGTCGGCCTCGGCTTGCTTCGCCCGGCTGGTTGCCGACCCCACGGGCCTGATCGTCGATGGCCGGCGGCCGAGCCTCGATTTCGCCAACCGCGGCGATCCTCGCCCGATCGGCAATGACCTGACCTTCGTGTTCTGGCCCCACCATCTCTCCGTGGCGAAGGTCTTCCGGGACTTCGGTCATCCCCCCGTGTGGGACAGCTCGGGGTTCGGGGGCCGGCCCATGGTGGGCAATCCCCAGAGCGGTCTCTTCTATCCGCCGGCCTGGATCGCCTGGTATCTGTGCAGCGCCCTCGACGCTCTGCTGGCTGACCGTGGGGCATCTGCTCTGGGGGGGCCTGGGCCTCTATCTCCTGGCTCGCGGCCAGGGCCTGGGCCGGTGGCCGGCCACGGTGGCGGCCGGGGACGTTCCAGGCCTCGCCCTACTTGCTGGCCCAGGCCTTCGAAGGCCACGTTCCCCACGTCTGGGCGGCCTGCTGGTTCCCCTGGGCCTTCTGGGCCTTCGCGGAGCACCGAGCCGGGCGCGTTCGCGGCTTGCTGGCCCTGCCGCCCATCCTGGCCTTGACGTACCTTACCGGCCATCCCCAGGAATGGTTCCTGCTGGTGACCGCGCTGTCGCTCTGGGTCGTCTTCGATGCCGTGAGCTCCTTGCTCGAGGGTCAACCGGGGAGGGTGCGAGCAGCGGTATCTCTGGCCGGCTGGGCGGGAATCCTGGCGGTTTGCATCGGCATGGCCGCCGTCGAGATCGTTCCCGCTTGCCACGGTTCTTCCCTGGGTCCAGATCGGCCCCCAGGGGGAAGGGGCTCCGACCACCTCCAAGAGCTATCAGCTTCACCTCGTCAACGCGCTTCAGCTCCTCTCTCCGAGAGCGCTGGGAGGGCCCGACGACTACTTCGGCCACGACAACTACTGGGAATCGGTCCTCTCTTTCGGCCTCGTCACGCTCGTCCTGGTCGGGGCAGGGACCGTGCTGTCCCGCGACCGGCCGAAGGTCCGGGGCTGGCTGGTGATGGTCCTCCTGGCCACCTGGTTCGCGGCAGGCCGCCAGCTCGGGCTGCTCACGGCGCTCTGCCTGGATCGTGCCCGGGATGAGCTGGTTCCGGGTCCCCGCGCGATCCCTGTTCCTGGCCTCGGTGGGCACCGCGGTGCTGGCCGGCTTCGGCGTGCAGGCCTTGCAGGAAAGACTGGAGCGAGCGGACCAGTGGCGCCGGTTCGCGGTGCGGCTCGGCAGGATCGGCATCCTGGTGATCGGCGTCCTGCTCCTCCTCAACCGGCTCTCTGCGCCGGCGCCGGAGCATGGCAGACCGGAAACGATCCGTCCTCACCCGGAACGGCGAAGTGACGGCGAGTCGGTGGCGTGTCTGTCTTGCCCTTCCTCACGCCGCCGGCCAAGAATGTCGAACGCGTCTGGCGTGCCACCGGGCGAATCCTCCAGGACCCGGCCTTCTGGACGGCGGCGGCGATGCTCGGCCTGGTGGTCGGCCTGGGATTCCTCGACAGACCGCCGGCCGATCCGCGGCCACGCGGTCCATCTCCTCGGTTTGCTGGCCCTCGGCGAGCTTGCCTGGCACGGCTTCGCCCTGATCCAGGTCGCGCCGCCGGAGTCCGTTGTTCGGCCCGACCCGATCAGCGAGAGCCTGATCCTGCTGGATCCCGCACTCACCGAGCGAGAACCCTTCCGGGTCCGGGCGCGCGATGCCTTCTATCTCGATCTCGACGCGGCGCGTTACGAGATCGAGAAGACGAACATCAACGACGTCTTCCAGCTCGGCCACGCCGCGGCGCTCTACGAGACGCTCTATCCGGTCGCGACCAGGTCGCCCCGTGTTCCGGACGCGCCGATGTCGCAGGCCGTCGACGATCACCGCCGTCAGATCCGGCAAGGCGTCTTCGATCGCATGGCCGTCGCTTACCTCGTCTCCGACCGCGTCGAGGCCGATCCCCCCTGGCCCGTCGCCGCGACCGGGAACCGCGACGGCAAGACGCTACGTGATCCAGCGGAACCCGACCGCCATGCCCCGCGCCTACGTGGTTCCCCGAGCCGAGGTCATCGACGATGACCCGGCGCTCATCCTGTCGCGGTTCCGGTCGAGCGACCCCCGCGCCGCCGTCTTGATGGCGGCCGATCCCCTGGCCGGCCTGCCGACCGAGCCTCGCCAGCCCTTCACCCCCGCGCGCTGGCTCTGCCGCGACCCGGACCGCCCCGTCCTGGAGGTCACGACCACGGCCCCCGGCCTCCTGGTCATCGCCGACACCTGGATGCCCGGCTGGTCGGCCCGCGTCGACGGCCGAGCCGTCCCCATCCTCCGCGGCAACCACGCCCAGCGCGTCATCCCGCTTGAGCAGCCGGGCCAGCACGTCATCGACCTCCAGTACGACCCCCCCGGCCTCGCCCTGGGATCGGCCATCTCGGCCTCACTTTCCTGGCCTGGGGCGTGTTCAGCCTCGTCGTGGTCTCGCGGTGGCGATCCCGCGACTCATCAGGTGTCCGAAAGTGGGTTTGAACGTCGTGACGCGCCGCAATAGAAACGGACGCAACTCTCTTTATAGCATTATGTTGCAAAAAAAAACGGTGGGTTCGTTTCGTCATTCTGCAATTTGCGCTGATCTTGATCAACCAGGCCAGCGGATGTGTGCGTTGCTGCTCGAAGGCCGCGATGACCTGAGGTCCAGGCCACGAAGTGCACGATGGGCGCATTGAGGGAGGTTTCTCGACCCGCAACTGCTTGTGCGGTCAGCTCTTGACGTAGGTCGGGTTTTCCGGCTGAGAGGCAATCACCGACTGTCCGTCCGTCAGGCTGAAAAGCCTGACCTACGGCGTCCAGACGCCCCCATCAGCCCCTCGTTCTTTCCGTGGCTCAATTCCCTGGCTCCATCCAGCACTCCATAGAGGTCAGTATTCCGACTGCCGAATTTTCAAAGATCACGAGGAGCGTGCAAGGCTCCTACTCTTAGATTGCACCGGTTTTCAGATTCTCACTCATTCTTGTACACTTCGGTATCTTTAACCATGGTTGCAGTCGGATTTCGGTCGTCTCGGTTGCGGAATCGCTGGGGTTTCCCCCGCCGATGACGTCATCATCTCCACTCGAATTCTCAGCTTTGTGGTGCCAAGCACACACGTCCGGTTGAGCATGACACCCGGAACAGTTCGCCGAGAGGCCCGGGGTGGATGTGGTGGAGAGCTTGTTGGGACAAGCCAGCTTCAGGATATTGGCTAAGAAATCCACACTTGCAAAGTGTGAGCTATACTTCAGACGTTACATGTCTCCGAGCTTTCCAAGGTCGTCCGAATGTCGTCCAGTCCCAGTCTTGGCTTCTTCACCGATCCCTGACTTTTCTCCGTAACCCCAGGTGACGATGGCTGGGGTCCAGAATAGGAAGAACGCGGCCAGGGCGAAATCGTGGGACCGATCTCGGATCCGGCAGCGCTTTCGATCGTTTGGTGAGCAGCGCTCGGGGTTCTTGTTCCCGGCCCGTCGATGAGACCGTTTATCTCTCGGTCTTGTTCTCGAGAAGATGATCGTTTGGTGAGCAGCGCTCGGGGTTCTTGTTCCCGCCGCGCCGATGAGACCGTTTATCTCTCTGTCTTGTTCTCGAGAAGACGATAGACTGGCAAGCAAGCGTCTTGTTCGAGTTTTGATAACGCCCGAGGAGAATGCTACCCGCATTCTCCCCGAGCTTTCCCTTGGGAGATCGAACCTCCCGTGGGCAACCACCACGTTAAAGAAAAACGCCGTCCCAAAGCCAGAGCGCGTCGCCCGCGCGAGCGAACCTGCTTTAACAAAAAATGCGGTCGCAAGTACCACGCGAGACGTTGGAACCAGCGCTACTGCCAGGACCCGGAATGCCTGCGAGAGGTCAACCGCTGGCTGGCGGCGCGGCGACAGGCTAAACGCCGCGAGGCCGACACCGCCAAAGCCCAGCATGCCCAGGCAGAGAAAGCGCGCCGTCAGCAGGCCAAGTCCGTGCCCAAGGATGTTGAGAAACCGGAACTTACGCCCGCGCGTGGTCACGCAGCAAAACTTTTTTCCCCCTCCCTTATGCGATCGGCCGGGCTGTTACGAACCCCCCGTGATCTCGCTCCGCAACCCGGCACGCTTCTGTTGCACCGCCTGCCGTCAGGCGGTTCGCAATGTCCTGGATCGCGAACGTAAGTGGCTCTCTCGCGGCACTTTGGATGGCCAGAAGAAGCGGGCCATTGAATACGAGGCCGCACGCCGCATCCGATCCTTGCCTCAGCAGACCACAGCCGCCGATGTGCCGCCCCGGGCACCGCCGCAATGACGACGCCTCCCCGATGCGCCGGTCGTCAATTATCGCGTGGCTCCGGGAGGCTGTTTTAGCCTGGGCTTCCTGTTGTTCACCCTCAGGAGCCCAAGCATGATCACCAAACGTATTCTGGTTCCCGGCCGGTTGCGGCGGCCTCCCGCAACAGGTTGGTCCTGGATCGACGGTCGCTTCGTGCGCGAGCACATGGACCACCTCTCGCGCGAGGCCGTGTTGTTGTACTTCTTTCTGTCGGCCGTGGCCGATGTGAATGGCCTGTCGTTCTACGGCGACGGCACCGTGGCCGCTCGGCTGCGGATGCCCCTGCCGAGTCTGCTCCAGGCCCGCGACGAGCTGCTGGCCTACGATCTGATCGCTCATGAACCGCCGTTAACCCAGGTCCTTTCCTTGCCCCCCCGCTGCCAGCGCCGCAGGTCCGAGCCCGGCGGAGGGCTGATGCAACTGGGCGATATCCTGCGCCGGGCCATCGCATCGACACATACTGACCAGGAAAGGAGCCAGCCATGAAAGTGGGTTTGTGGGCCGAGATTCGCCGCCTGGCCGAGATCGAGAAACTCTCCGCCCGGGTGATTTCCCGGCGACTTCACTGTTCCTGGCGCACGGTCGCTCAAGCGCTCGAATTGGAGCAGCCTCCCGCACGCCCCGTCCCCAGCCGCGTCAGCCGCTTGGACCCGTACAAGGCCAAGATCGACGCACTGCTGGCCAAGTATCCCGAACTCTCGGCGGTGCGCATCCACGAAGAAATTGCTCGCGGCCCCGATGGCTACACCGGCAGCGCGATTACCGTCCGCCGCTACGTGCGGTCCATCCGGCCCGTGCGCGGTCGCGTCTATCAGGAAGTCCATTACGAGCCGGCCCAGGCGATGCAGGTCGACTGGGGCGAATGCGGCCGCGTCCCAGTAGGAAACACGACCCGCAAGGTCTCGGTCTTGGTGGCCGTGCTCTGCTACAGCCGGATGACCTATATCGAGTTCACCCTCTCGCAGCGCAAGGCCGAATTCTATCGCTGCCTGGTGCATGCCCTGGAGTTCTTTGGGGCCAGTCCGCGCGCCATCATCTTCGACAACTTGAAAACGGCCGTGATCAATGGCTCGGGCCGCGCCGCATGTTTCCATCCCGAGTTCCTGGCGCTGTGTGGCCACTACTACTTGCAGCCGATCGCCTGCGAACGGCGTGATCCCGAATCAAAAGGAATCGTCGAGGCGAAGGTGCGCTACGTGAAGCACAATGCCCTGGCCGGTCGTAGTGACGAGCTCGTCCGCTTCGAGGACTACGTGGCGTTCGCACCCCGGTGGCGCGACGAGATTGCCAACGTCCGGACGCATGAGACGACCCGAGAACGGCCGGTAGACCGTTTCCAGCAAGAGCGATCGCTGCTGCGCACTGCCCAGGATCCCCTTCGACACCGACGAGATCGTGCCGGCTGTCGTCAGTCCTCATGCACGGGTCGAGTTCGACGCGAACCGCTACTCGGTGCCGCCGCACCTGGTGCGCCAGACGGTCACGATTCGCGCCGACGGTCATGAAGTCCGCATCCTGCACCAGGGCCAGGTGGTGGCCCAGCATGTCCGCTGCTACCAGCGACGGCAACTGATCGTGCTGCCGGATCACCGCCTGGCGGCACTGACCATGAGCCGGCGGTCGCGGAGCACCGCGCTGGAACAGGCGTTTGATGCCTTGGGTCCCGAGGCACGCCAGTTCCACCTTGGCCTGAAACGCCAGCCGGTGAAGACCGGCGTCCACCTGCGTCGCTTGCTGGGTCTGGCGCGAGTCTACGGTTCGACCGAGGTGCTTTCGGCAATCGCCAAGGCCCTGGAATTTGCGGCCTACGACGCGGCCTACGTCGAGAACCTTCTGCTGGCGGAACGCCGGCGCCGGCAGCTTCCCACGCCCACTCTGCCGACTCCGCAACGGCGCGAGCTGATCGATGACATCGAGCTGGAGCCGGCCGATCCGGCTGTTTACGACCGTTTCTGTAACACCACCGACGAGGACTCTCATGGCACGACGTGATGATAATCTCCAGGCACGGATTGACCGTGACCTGGCTGAGCTGAAGCTCCCCGAGATCGCCAAATCCTACCGCGAAGTGCTCGATGAAGCGGCTCGCAAAGGGAGCTCCTTCTTGGAGGTTCTGGCGATCCTGATCGGGCTGGAACGGGCCGCCCGTGAGCAACGAGCTCTCGAGCGGCGGCTGCGTAAAGCGCGGCTTCCCAAGCAAAAGACCCTGGCCGAATACGACTTCAAGTTCCCCAAGCGGATCCCCAAGGCCGCGATCGTGCGCTTGTTCGACTGCGACTTCATCGAGCAGCACGGCTGTGCCGTTCTGATTGGGCCCACCGGAACGGGAAAGACGCATCTCCTCACGGCACTGGGTTACACGGCGGTTGAGCGTGGCCATTCGGTTTGCCATACGCGTGTCGTGGACATGATCAATCATCTCACCGCGGCCCAGCTCAATGGGTCGTTAGGCAAAACGCTCAGAACTTATGTCCGTCCCAGTCTTCTCCTCCTCGATGAGCTGGGCTATCTGCCCATCGACAAGCAAGGGGCCGATTTGTTGTTCCAGGTTGTCGCCGCCCGTTATGAAGTGGGATCGATCGTGATCACCACGAATCGACCCTTCCGGGAATGGGGCAAAATCCTTGACGTGGACAACACCCTGGCAACGGCCTTGATCGACCGGCTGATGCATCACGGGGAGGGGATCGTTATTCAAGGAGACAGTTATCGCATGAAAGACAAAGATCCCGATTCGACCGACGAGTGACCAAAGTGCGGTACGTCAACGTTCGGATCGGGTGTTCGATGCGAAGTGAGTTGGCTTTGGCGTGAGTGGCGGGGATCGTCCAGCCCACCCTCGAGCAAGCCCAGCCATCGTGCTGGGTCATTCGAGCGGCCGGTTCCTTGAAGAGCGGGCCCGCGTTGGCCCCAGGCTCTGATCCAGAATCCGCGAGCAGCTTCCTGCGGGGGGCTTCGTCTTGGCGGTCTGGTCATCCTGTTTGTGGCCCGTGGCGGTCCGCGGCGAGGAATTGGCGGTGGCCCTGTCCACCACGCCGGACTCAACCAGCGCGAACGCCTGGCCGGCCCGTCCGTGCCAAGCTTTGCCACGCCAAATTCCTGGTTCGATTTGACTCCGCGCTTTTCGCAACGTGCCGAGCGACGCCGGCGTACGCGCCGATTGCGTCATGCCCTGTCCAGCCACCAAGCTGCGCTGCCGTCCTGTTGATC
>CAWFAF010000004.1:0-25041 GCA_963813575.1 uncultured Planctomycetaceae bacterium | reverse complement strand
TCTTCGCTACCTACCCCGGGGTGCGCGTAAGAAGTCCAGCGCCTCTTCGAGGCGGCCCAGGCTGAACTTGCCTTCGAAGACCTGTCCCTGGACGTCAGGAGCTTGTACTCCTTGAAGCCCGTGCCTTCCTGGCCACGAATTTCGCGCCGGTCTCGGCAATCTCGTGAGCCGCGACCTCCTGTTCGGACGGCGGCTTGAGGCTGTCCGAGGTGTCGTGTGCCACCGCCCAGGAGATCGTCGAGTCCCTCGATGGCGATCCCTTCGAAGACGCCACGGCGGTGTCGGCCGCCGCCACTGCCACGGCCGTGCCCCCAGTGCCGGCCGCCGGTGCGGCCGCCTTGGCCGTCGGAGGGGCGACATTGAAAGCGATGCCACACTTCTTGCACTTGATCCGGGCGCCCACCAGCGTCGGTGGAATCTTGCCGCGTTCACCGCATGAAGGACATGCGACGTAAGGCATCGGTCAGGATCTCCCCCATGATGATTTTTCTCAAGCATGGAATTAACAATGCATGCTACCCTCGCGAGCATCGTTCCACGAGCCACGTAACAGAAACAAGCTGCTTATCGCATGTACCATGTTTCATGAGCTTAACTTAACGCGCGACAGAGGAACCTACCAAAGTTTTCCTCTGGAATTCTTTTTCAGGTGAGCTCTAATGGGAAGACGCCATGCGATCGCACTGACGTTGAAAAATCCCAACGTTGCCGGCGGCCACGATTGAAAGGATCGACACGCGCTTGACCCGATTCCGCGAATTGATAATCTCAATAATGATAAGGCACAAGCCGACCTTGACGCGAAGGCGCGGCTGTTCCGGTTCGCCCGCTCCGTCGCAGCACATGACCCCGACCAGGTCCGACGATCCTATGGTCTCCGCGAAAGTCCTGGATCAGCTCGATATCGCTGATTGATGATCTGCTGAACGAGAGCGATCTTCCAGCATCGTCGCTGGCGTCGATCTTGACCGCCGCCCGCGATTCCGTGCAAGAGGGTATCATGTCGCTCTTGCTCGGCGGGTCTGGGATGCCAGCAACACGATTCAAGCGATCGGCATGTCCGGCTCGTCGTGCACCCCGGACTCTGTGCCTGGACTGTCAGGGCAATGGACTGACGGTCCCGCCGATTTCCTCGGTCCGGGGTCCGGCTCGACACCGGGAGACTGATTCGCGGCACGGTTCCGGGGTGTGTCGCAGCGTGCTAGGATGTCTCACAGACGCCGCGGGTGCCGCGGTTGGCCGTCGCGAGTCGATAGACGGCGGGAGTCCGCCTGGGATCCAGGAAAGCGCGATGTATGTCGATCCATATTGACCGCGTTCGCCGTGATCGGCGGCTTGATCCTCGTGATGGGGATTCTGTCGCTCTTCGAGGGCGCCGTGGTCGGCGCCCGGCGCTGGCAAGTCCTGCGGGGACGCCGCCGAGCGGGGCGATCGGGGGCCTGCCTGCCGCTCCGCCTGCAGCGAGAATCTCGAATCCATTCGTCAGGACTCCGTGCGGCTGGGGATCACGCTGGCCGCGACCCGGCCGGATCTACTCCGGGCTCGACCTGGGCCAGTTCCTCGAGCCATCGCAGGCCGGGGCTCGCCGGCCGCATCACTGCGCGGGCCGGTCGGCGTGGCGAGCGTCTGGCATCGGTCTCGCTCTGGCCACTCGCTCTTCGGCGAACTTCTGCCCGCAGGATCGCCCAGCGATGGCCAGAGCAGATCGCCCGCGCGGCTCGCCCGTCCGCTGATCGGCGTTCTCGATCTGACCGGTCCCCTGGCCCGACCCACTGGGCCGCATGGCGGAATTCCCTGCCCGACTCCTCGGCGGTCCAATCGGCGACACGGCCGCCGATCACCCACGAGGAGATCAAGGGGCTCGTGTGGGAGGGAGCCCAGGCGGGAGTCTTCGACGAGGCCGAGCACGAGATCTTGAAGAGGGCCTTCCGGTTCTGCGAGCGCCGGCGCGCGACCTGATGACGCCTCGCGACCAGGTCGTCTGGATCGACGTCTCCGATTCCCCCGAAGAGATCCGCCGCAAGGTTCTCGGCTGTCCCCATACGCGATTCCCGGTCTGCGACGAGAGCCTGGACAACCTGCTGGGAATCGTCCAGGTCAAGGACCTGCTGCGCGCAGAACGCCGGGGGGCTCGGCGTTCCGGGTCAAGGGACACCTGACCGTTCCCGCCCTGATCTACGAAGGAGCCCGCGGACCGCAGGTCCTGGAGATCCTCCGAAGTTCGTCAACCCACACCGCCGTGGTGCTCGACGAGTTTGGCTCGGTGGTCGGCATGCTCACCCTCAACGACATCCTCGAGCGCCGTGCTCGGCGAAGTGCCCGAGCAAGGAGCGGAGAAGACGAGGAGCCCCGCTCGGTCCAGCGCGACGATGGCTCCTGGCTGCTCGATGGACTGCTTCCCGTCGATGAGTTCCGCGACCTTTTCGACCTCATCGAGCTTCCGGAAGGGGACTACCAGACCCTCGCCGGGTTCGTCGTGACCCAGCTCGGACACATCCCGCGGATCTCCGAGAACTTCGAATCGCTTGGGCCTTCGCTTCGAGGTCGTCGACATGGACGCCAAGCGCGTGGACCGCGTGCTGGTGAGCCGTATGCCGCCGGCCGAGACGGCCGCTTGACCCGGACACAGGCCTTCAGTCCTTGCTCGGATCAGGCCGTGTGCGCCAGGCGTCCCGCCTTGATCACGCCCCCCTGCATCACGGCGAGGAACCGCGATCGGTCCTCGAGGAGGGCGATGTCGGCGAGCACGTCGCCGTCGACGATCAGCACGTCGGCGAGCTTGCCCGGCTCGAGCGTGCCGATCTCGTGCTCGCGGCCCATGATCTCGGCGCCGGTCCTGGTGGCGCAGCGTGATCGTTTCCAGCGGCGTGAAGCCGACGTAGCTTGACGAAGAAGGTCAGCTCCTTGGCGTAGTCGCCGTGCGGGTTCCAGGCGAACCCGTAGTCGCCCCCCATGCCCAGCCGGCCGCCGGCCTTGAGGATCATGCCGGGCGCTCTCGGCGCCGCCTTCGAGCGTCTCCTTGTGGCCGTCGATGACCGCCTGGGGCATGCCGAAATCCTGGCCCGTTCTCGATGCTCGCCCACTCGAACTGGAGCGCGGGGACGACCGGCGTGTTCCGCTCCAGGAGCATGTCGAGGGCCTCGTCGTCCATGAACGTGCCGTGCTCGAGGCAGTCGAAGCCGGCCCGGAGGGCGTTCTTGATCCCCTCGGTTGCGCGGCAATGGCCGGTGACCTTGCGGTGGTAGTTGTGGGCCTCGGCGACGACGGCGGCCATCTCCTCGAAGGTCATGCAGAGCGTGTGATGGTCGGCGGTGTCGGGCGCGGCGGCGTCGCCGGTGGGATAGGTCTTGATCCACTCGACGCCGTCCTTGACCAGCTTGCGGACGGCCGCGCGGGCCTCGTCGGGGCCGTTGATCAGGAGGATCAGCCCCTCCATGCCGAGCTTGAGGTGGTCGGGGTTCCAGTCCATCAGCCCCCCCGCGCCGCAGATCTCGCGGCCGCTGGCGGCCAGGCGCGGGCCGGGAATGAGGTCCTCCTCGATCGCCTTCTTGAGCCAGACGTCGATGTTGTGCAGGCTGCCGCCGCTGCGCGCCGCGGTGTAGCCGCATTCGAGCGCCAGCCGGGCGTTGGCCGCGGCCAGGAG
This sequence comes from uncultured Planctomycetaceae bacterium, assembly GCA_963813575.1. Classification (GTDB taxonomy): domain Bacteria; phylum Planctomycetota; class Planctomycetia; order Isosphaerales; family Isosphaeraceae; genus Aquisphaera. The sequence continues at coordinate 21,398 of CAWFAF010000004.1, read as the reverse complement.
CGTGACGTACTCGACCGGATACTTGATGTCGAGGTCGGCCAGCTCGGCGACGTTGAAATAGGTGGGGTGGAAATGGGCCTCGACCAGCCCCGGCATGATCGTCCCGCCGCGGGCGTCGATCCGCGCGGCATCCGGCGGGCACCTCGGGTGCACCGGCGGCCGGCCCGGCGTAGGCGATCCTGCCGTCGCGGATCAACACCGCCGCGTCGGGGACCGCGGCGCGCCCCCGTGCCGTCGACGAGCTGCCCGTTGGCGATCAGAGCCAAGCCTTTCGACGTCCTCATCGCCTTGCTCCCTCGCCTCTCACGGGACACGGAAGTGGAATCGTCAGGTCGAGGCCCGGCCGCGCGCATCAGCCTTCCCGTGTTGGTCTGCGCAGCTTAGAACAAGCCCGGCCCTCTCGCAAGGGTCCGGAATCCGGCCGATCGGGGCGAGATCGCTCTTCGACGACCGGCGCCAAAGCGACCCGGGGCCAATCTTCCTCATGGTGATCGAAGGGCCTGTTCAGGCTTGGCCAGTTCCGGCTCGGCTAAGTTATGATGCAAGGAAGAGGAGCACGGGGCCGCCATCGGCGATGCCCAGCCGATGCTCGACCGATTCTTGGAGGTGCGGATGAGACTCGGACGGTCACTGCTGCTCGCGATGCTGACCCTGGCGGGCAGGCCCGCCGTCGCGGGCCTCGGCGTATCCTGGAGATTCGAGGGTTCGAGCGGTATCGCCTCGAACGGGTCGGCCTATAACAACATCGCCGCCCGCTCGGGCACCCAGTGCGCATTCATCCAGAGGACGGGCGCGTTCGAGCAGTCGTTCGAGGTCGCGACGGCGGGCACCTACGCCGTCTCGTTCTGGGCCTCGCCGCGCTGGTGGCCCACTGCGTCACACGATTTCGACGTGATCCTTGACGGAAATTCGCTGGGCAGGGTCGGCCCGACCCAACTGTCGCCGTACACCTGGCACAGCCTTTCCTTCCCGCCGAACTATACCCCGCACGGGCGTGATTGAGACATTGACGTGCGGGTCTCACGTCCTCCGATGGGTTTACGCCCGGCGAGGATTTTGATATCCCTATGACTCCGCCGGCAAGGATGTTCATCGAGATGCGGACCGGATCGCAGGGAGGTGCACCATGGCTCGGATTCACGTCCAATTGGACGAGGAGCAGCAGCGGATCGTCAACGAGGAACGGTCCTCCCATCCCAACCCGCGAATCCGGGAGAAGATGCTCGTCCTCTGGTTGTTGCACAACGGGGTCAAGCGCCAGGACGCGGCCAAGATCGTGGGCGTGAGTCGGGCCACCGTGCAGCGGTACGTGGCCGCGTTCCGAGACGGGGGCCTGGACGGCCTGCGGCGGTGGGAACCCAATCGCCCGGTGAGCGAGATGGCCGCCTATCGCGACCTGATCCGCGAGTCCTTCGAGAAGCAACCGGCTTGCACCGTGGCCGAGGTGGGCGAACGCATCTTCCAACTGACCGGGTTGCGCCGCAGCCCCAGCCAGGTGCGCAAGTTCGCCAAGGACATGGGGCTGAAATTCCAGCGCGTCCGCGCGATCCCCGTGCCGCCCAAAAAAACTTGGCCGAGCACGTCGAGGCCCAGGCCGCTTTCCTCGAGACCGAGCTGAAGCCGCGCCTGGAGGCCGCCCAGGCGGGACGAGGCCACGTGTTCTTCGTCGACGCGGCCCACTTCGTCTTCGGGACATTCCTGTGCTGCCTGTGGTCGTTCGCGCGGATCTTCGTCCGCGCCGCCTCGGGCCGCCAGCGGTTCAACGTCCTGGGGGCGTGGGACGCGGTGGCGCGGCGACTGATCGCCGTGACCAACACCACGGTCGTCAACACCGAGACGATGTGCGAATTGCTGCGGAAGATCGCCGCGGAGGGGCTGGCCGGGCCGATCACGCTGGTGCTGGACAACGCCCGCTATCAGCACAACGCCGCGGTCAAGGCGTTGGCGTCGGAGTTGGGCATCACGCTCCTGTTCCTGCCCTCGTACTCGCCCAACCTGAACCTGATCGAGCGGCTCTGGAAGTTCATCAAACGACGCTCCCTCTACGGTCGATACCATCCGACGTTCGCCGACTTCCGAGCCGCCATCGAAGAGACCCTCGACGCAGGGCTAGCGCACACTAAATAGTAGTCTCGCCAAGGACTTCCAAGAAGGTAGTTTTCGTCCCAGCCGCAACACTGCCGTCTCATCGCGATACTCTTACGATCTGACTTTTGCTTGAGCAATGACAGAGTGAAGCGATTCAGCCAGGCCATATTCTCCCGCAACCACTCCTCTCGGATCCGCGACTCGTCCTCGCGATACATGACGTCGAGTATCCAATGACAGCTATTCTCGATGCCCCAGTGGCCCCGCACCGCCCGCGCCAGTTGCTTCACCCCCATGGCCAGGCTGCTGATGTAGTAGCGGACCTCGATCGACTCCTTGCCGTCGCGGATGCACAGCGACGTCACGATCGCGATCGTCTGCAGGCCCTTCCACAGCGTGAACCCCGGCAGCTCCTCGGGCGCCGGGAGTTGGAGATACGTCCGCGTCTCCACTCGACCGTGACCCTTCTCGGTCGTCACCAGCTCCTGGGCACCTTCCAACTCGCCCTCGAGCTTCTCGTCGATGTGATCGATGACCGCCTGATGGAGCGCCCCCTGGTTCCCCTTCAGCGCCAGGACGAAGTCGCCCCCGCCGTCGATGATGTCCGCCGCGATCGCCTTCTGGGCCCCCATCGCGTCGATGGTGATGATCGCCCCCTTGATGTCCACCAGCCGCAAGAGCTCGGGAATTGCCGTGATCTCGTTGGACTTCTCGGCGCAGGCCACCTGCCCCAGCGAGAGCCCGAACTCGCTGGCCCAGATGCTCACCGAGTGCAGGGCGCCGAGGCCGTTCTTGCGGTCGTGGCTCCGCCGCGCCGTCTTGCCGTCGATCGGCAGCACGGGCCGCTCCACGCCGGTGGCCGCGGCCGCCTTCGCGCGGAGCGAGTTCAGCCAATTCACGTAGCAAGCCTGGAAGACCGCCGGCTTCAGGGCCATCAGGACGCGGCGGAAGACATCCTTGCGAGGGACCCCGTTGGGCAGGTCCAGCGCCTCGATGAGGAAGTCCTCTTTGCGGGCGGCCCACTCGGCGATGCGCTGTCGGGCCGCGGGCGCCGGCCAGCACGCGCCAACACGGCGATGACGACAACACTGACCAAGGGATGTCGCCGATTGACCGTGGAGCGGGGGTCCTCCAGTTCGGCGAAGTGGAGGACGACTTCATCGAGGGTGATGCGTTGAATATCGGTCATCGAAGGCTCTCTCTGGGAGACCGTGTTCGGGGTCACAGAGAGACAGGTATACCATTAAACGTCCCAAAGCGCAAGCATTACATCTTACCAGGATTGCCCAGAGTGCGCGCTGGCCCTGACCCTCGACGGCCTTCCAACCAAACACGCCGAACAGCTGGAGACGCTGATGACGCTCAATTTCCAGCTTTTCGACGACGTCTCACTTATGACCGCTTGAGGTTAGCGGCGGGCCGGCACACGCTCCGGTTCCAGGGCGTCAACACCAAGGGCGGTGACTTCACCTCATTTATCGAGGATGTGCGAGTCGCGGCGGCGGGCGCCGTCGGCCCTCTGCGCAACCCCGGCTTCGACGACGTGAAGCTCGAGGCGGGCTCCTTCGCCATGCGCCCGCCCGAGAAGACCGAGCCGCTGTTCAGGTTCGAGGGGAGGGTCACGACCAGCGGCAAGGCCATTTACGGCCGTGTTTCGAGGATCGCGGCGGCGGCTACATGCCGCTGGAGGCGATCGCGACGATGCCGACCGTCAAGGTGAACGGGCTCGACGTCGGGAGCCCGACCACGCTCGTCAACACGGGCGAGCACGAGGCATTCGTCCTCTTCCTGCCCAGGGACGTCAAGGTCGAGCGCGACGACACCCTGACGCTCTCGGCCCCCCAGGCGTGGGCTACGGTCAAGAATGATTTCTGCGAGGCGATGGACAACCAGCCGATCGAGGTCTGCACCGGCCGGTCATTCGTCGGCACCGAGGCAATGAGGCCCACGCTCAAGATCGGCGTGAACTACGGGCACCTGGTCACCCCGTTTTGGGGCACGTTCAGCCTCCAGAAGAATCTCAGGTTCCGCATCCAGAGTTGGACTAATGGCGTGAATGGGTCCGACGCCCGCGGGTTCCCGACTTCGATGAACGCGGATATGGCCGACGCCTTCTTCATCGCAGGACGGAAACAACAATGGGATCGACGGCACTGGCACCCCGACGCCGGAGGGACTCTATGCGGTCGGATGGGGCCGGTCGAGCCCGGTGGAATGCTCGATCGTTTCCCCGGACGCCGACGTGACCGAGCGCGGCGACATGGCCAATCGCGGCGACGCCAATGAGGGCAGGGGTTGGTGCCCTGGGTGTTCGCAGCGTGAAGCGGAAGCGGGGGGCCTGTGCGGACCAACTCTCGATCGGCATCCTGGTGACGGGTCCCGACGCGGTCGTCGTTGTCGGGGGCAGGGCGGCGACCAAGGCCAACGTCACCCTCGCGGCCCCGGTGCGCACTCGATCCGGCCAGGTGCTATAGCGACATTCACTTGCCGTCCGGTTTCGGCAGGCCCTACTTCGGTCGCCGCCAGGTTCGCCGCGGTGTGCGCGACTCCGACCTCTACCTGAATCTCCCATTCGCCGCGTCGGACTCGCTCGTCGACGCGATCGCCCGGATCGTGCGCGAGAACTACCCGCCCGGTCGCAGGGTCTACCTTGAATACATCAACGAACCCTGGAACTGGGCGTAGCGTCACCTCGAAGACCCAGGCCGGATTCGGCTGGCTGCTCGGGAAGGCCCCTGAGGGCGGGATGCTCTGGCAGTTGCGGAGGACCGGGCAGGCCAAGCGATTCGCGGCCGTCTTCGCGGAGGAGGGCCGGGGGGCCGAAATCCGCTCGATCCTGAACATGCAGCTCGGCTCGGCGTGGGCCGTGCGGAGGGTTGCGGAGCAGGCACCCGACGAGGGAATGCCTCCGCCGGACCTCGCGATCGCCCCCTCGTGGGCGGGCGGGGTTGCCATGCCGAGATACCCGGCGGCGATAGGTCGCGGCCGCGGCGACTCCGCCGGCGAGGTACCGGCGGAACGTCGTGAGGGATCGCCAGATCGACCCGCCCTGCTCCGCTCACGCCTCCGGCCCCAGCAGGCCTACGAGCCGCCGAGGATCGCCGAGGTGGTGGGGGCGTCCTTGTTCAGTCCTGCGTTGTAGGAGCCGAAGAAGCTCGTCCTCCAGGCGTGGCCATCCAGACCGCGCCTCCCGCCCACCACGACGCCGTCGCCGAGATTGGGGATGGCCGACGAGTTGAGATAGCCGTGGGTGAAGAGATCCAGCCGGTCGAAGAACCGGCGTTGTCGCTGACCATTGGAGGTTGAATTCCAGGGCCTCGGTCTCGACCTGATTGTGGACGGTGTTGATCGGGCCGTTGATGTCGTTGTTGTCGCGCCACCTGGGCCCGGGCCGCCGTTTGAACCCGACGTTCCACTCGAGGTTGGATGCTCTTTCGGCAGGGTGTGGTCGAAGAGGCGGCTGATGGACGGCTGCGCCCGAGCGACAGACGGGTTAGCATCGATTTCGTCTAGGATGTACGCCTCCGACCCGACCGCCGGGATGAGATGGTTCTCCGACTCGTCCCAGAGAGTGCACCTTGAGGTCGAACGCGATCGGCGAGAACCCGGTGGTGTGCTGCGGGCCGCGGAGGATGGCCGTGAAGCCGAGGCCGAAGGCCGCAGCTCGAGGTGTCGGTCAGCCCGTGCGGGCAGGAACTGGGTGCTGTACGTCGGCCCGGCGTCGTCGTGGGCCGCTGAGGGCCAGGGGGCGATCTCCACCTGAACGCCCCGCGGGGTCGAGAAGCCGAGTTCGGGAAGTTCGCCACGTCCTGGGGCGGGCGACTCCGCATTCGGCCAGCTCTCCGGCTCCTCATCCTCATCCTCCTCGACGTCGTCCCACCACGGGTGTCGGCCCCCGGTGTTCGAGGAAGGCGGCTTGTTCAGCTTCCGATCGACCTTCCGGAAGCGGGGGGGCGCGGCCTGCTCCGCCGCGTCGTCACCGTTGAGCGGGCTCCGAGTCGCCCTCACCATCGCCCTCGTCACCCGAGTTCTTCGAAGTCCCTGCCCCATCCATACTCCGGAGGTCCCCCGGGCCGCGACAGCCCGAGCGTGGCAGGATCTTGGTGTCTACCAGGACCGCCTGCGTCCGCTGCCATTGCTCCGGGTCGTCGATCCTTCGGGCCACGGTCCGGTTGCTGCCGGCGCGTGAATCGCCCAGGCCCCGGCGATCGAGTGCGGAGCCATCGTTGATCCGTCCCCATCGTCTTTATCGGCCTGCACTGCCCCGAGACTTTGCTTGATCCCTACAACCGGGCTTTTCGAACAATTGCCCAGACCTGCGGCCGGAGTGCCGTGGGCCTTGCGGGGATGATTCCGGCGGAGAGCCTATGCACAAGGCTCCAACGAATGTTCAAGAAATGCTTGAGAAATCGCCGGGTTCCTGCGATATTGATTCCACCGACACCGTCTCGTGATCGGTGAACCTGGAGGCCCTCATGACGGCTCGACCGATCGACCCGCCTCATCACGACGCCCACGCACGAGCTGCGGCCTGGCAGCCTCTCGAGCACGACCTGATCCGGGTGGGCTCGGCCACGAGGCGCTGGTTTCTCCAGGCCGGCCTGGGAGGCCTGGCAGGCGTCTCGACCGCCGGATTGCTCCAGATGCAGGCGGAGGCCGGGGCCGCGCCGGCCAGGGCATCATCCCGTCAGAAATCGGTGATCCTCTTCTGGCTCTCGGGCGGGCCGAGCCACCTCGATATGTGGGACCCGAAGCCGGACGCACCGGCGCAGATCCGCGGACCATTCGGATCGATCCCCACCCGGCTTCCCGGGGTACGGCTCTGCGAGCACTTGCCGAGGCAGGCGGCGATCCTCGACAAGCTGACCGTGATCCGCTCGATGGACTGCTCGGCCAGCGACCATACGCCGATCACCATGCAGGCCGGTAACCCGCTGGCCCGACGGACCAACGACGGTCGTGACGGCGGCGGCTACCCCTCGATGGGCTCGATCGCGGCCAAGTTCCGCGGCCCGGTCAACCCCGCACTGCCGGCCTTCGTGGGACTGGCCGAAAGCTGGAAGTCCGACGTCTGGGGTGCGGGGCACATGGGAGCGGGCGTACGAGCCGGTCTCGGGCTCGGAACTGGCCAGTCAGTTCGCCCTGCCCAGGGGATTGACGATCGACCGCCTGGCCGAGCCGGGAGTCGCTCCGCGGAGACTTCGACTCGCTCCGTCGGTCGGTAGCGACGAGCCGTGCCATGGAGGGCCTGGACCGCTATTCGCGACTGGCCGTGGACATGGTGACCTCCGGTGAGGCCGTGCGGGCGTTCGATCTCGAGAAGGAGGACCCTCGCCTCCGCGACGCCTACGGCCGCGGCAGCCTGGGCCAGAAGGCCCTCCTGGCGCGGCGGCTGGTCGAGGCCGGGGTGACGTTCGTGCTGGTGAGCGGCGCCTGGGGTTATTTCGACCATCACGGCGACAACGTGGTCTGGAAGGGGATCGAGAAGGGGCTCAAGCCGCTCTTGCCGCAAGTCGACCAGGCGCTGGCCACCCTGGTCATCGACCTGGAACAGCGCGGGAAGCTCGACGATACGCTCATCATCATGATGGGGGAGTTCGGCCGCTCACCCGTGATCAACCGGGACGGCGGGCGTGAACACTGGACGAACGTCATGTCGCTGCTCCTGGCGGGGGGCGGGCTGCGACACGGCCAGGTCATTGGCGCCACGGACCGCAAGGGGCACTCCATCCTCGACCGAGAAGTCACCCCGCAAGACCTCGCCGCCACCGTGTTCGCCCACCTGGGAATCCCGCTCGATTCTCAATGGATCGGCACCGAAGGCCGACCGACTCCCATCGTCGCCGCGGGCGGCCGACCGATCGCCGAACTTTTCTGAGCCCACACAGCCGTTTCGACGGAGCACGCCCCGCCCCGGGCGATGTCATCTCCGCGAGACTGCCTCATGCCGACTCGTTTTTCTTCCGCGTTGTTGCTCATCCTCGTTGTGGTCAAGGCACGTGGGGAGCTCCTCCCGTCGGTTATCAGCGTGATGTCCAGCCGATCTTGGCGGAGCATTGCGCGCAGTGTCACGGTGTGGATAAGGCCGAGCGCAAGGGGGGCTTGCGGCTCGACCTGCGAGAAAGTGCCCTGAAAGGCGGCGATTCGGGTGTCGCGGCGATCGTGCCCGGCAAGCCGGACGAGAGCGAAATCATCCGTCGCATCACTTCGGACGATCCCACCGAGCGGATGCCGCCGCCGAAGCATCACAAACCGCTGTCCGCAAAGCAGGTCGATATCACTGAAGCAGTGGATCCGTGACGGGGCCGTGTATGAATCGCATTGGGCGTTCATCGCGCCTCGGAAGGCCCCGATCCCGAACGTCGGGTCAAGCCAATCCGATCGACGCGTTCGTGGTCTCCCGCTTGAAGGAACGGAACCTCGGTCTCTCTCCGGCCGCGGCTCCGGCGACCTTGCTGCGACGGTTGTCCCTCGATCTCATCGGCCTGCCACCTTCGCCGGCAGACCTGGCACGCTTCGAGCAGAATGGATTCGAGGCGACGGTGGAAAGCCTGCTGAAGAGCGAACGGTTCGGAGAGAAGTGGGCGCGGCACTGGCTCGATGCCGCACGCTATTCCGACACCAACGGATATGAGAAGGACATGCCGCGGGAACAGTGGATGTGGCGCGACTGGGTGGTCGACGCGCTGAACCGCGACATGCCCTACGATCGGTTCCTGATCGAACAACTGGCGGGAGACCTGCTGCCCGGGGCGACTCAGCAGCAAATCGTCGCCACGGGATTTCTGCGCAACAGCATGATCAACGAGGAGGGGGCGATCGTCCCCGAGCAGTTCCGCATGGTGGAGATGTTCGACCGCGTCGATTGTCTCGGGAAAGCCGTGCTGGGCCTGACGACGCAATGCGCCCAGTGCCATTCGCACAAATTCGACCCGCTGACTCAGGAAGAATACTACGGGCTGTTCGCGTTTCTCAATAACTCCTATGAAGCGCAATCGTGGGTCTATTCGCCCGAGCAGCAACGGCAGATTTCCGAGATCCACGGCCGCATCCGCGACGCCGAGCAGCGATTGCGCAAGGAGCGGCCGCAGTGGGAACAGGAAATGTCGGCCTGGGAACAGAAGCTCCTGAAGGGGCAGGCCTGCCTGGGAGCCCCTGATCGCGACCGAGATGGGGAGCATCAGCGGCTTGAATCATCCGACGCAGGAAGCCGACAAGTCGTTCCTGATGAAAGGCCATCCCAGCGATGAGGTCTTCATCATCGCAACGCCTGCGCTCGACGGTGTGACCGGGCTTCGATTGGAAGCGCTCAACCATCGCGATCTCCCGCATACAGGCCCCGGCCGCAGTCGCCTTGGCACGTGGGGGATCAGCGAGCTGGAAGCGTATGTCAAGAAGCCGGCCGGCAAGGACTGGGAAAAACTGAAGCTCGTCAACGCCACGGCCGACTATTCCGAGCCCGAGCAAAAGAGTGCGGACGGCAAGAAGGTCAGCGGCCCCGTCGCCCATCTGATCGACGGCAAGGACAACACGACCTGGACGGCGGATCGGGGCGTCGGCCTCCGCAATCAGCCGTCGGCGGCGGTCGTGCAGTTCGATCACCCGCTGAATCTGCCGTCGGGGACCCAACTGAAAATCGCCTTGCGAATGACCGACATGCTGGGGTGCTGCCGCCTGAGCCTCACCCGGCAGCCCGCTCCCGTGGCCCCGCCGGTTGATCATGCCGCGATCCTGGCACTCCAGACTCCTGCATCGGCGCGGACCTCCGAACAGAAGGATGCGATCTTCGCCGCCTGGCGGATGACCGTCGCCGAGGCCAAGCCGATCAACGACGAGATCGCTGCATCCTGGAAGGCGTTTCCCCAGGCGGCCACGTCGATCCTCCACCTGGCGGAACGGGAACCGGGCAACCACCGCGATACCCACCTGCTGGAACGCGGCAACTGGGACCAGCCGGCCAAGGTCGTCCAGCCTCACACGCCGGCCGCGTTTCATCCGTTCCCGGCGGATGCACCGCGCGATCGGCTCGGCCTCGCGCGTTGGCTGACCGATCCCAGGTCGCCTTTGACGGCGCGCGTGGCGGTGAACCGCATCTGGCAGTCGATTTTCGGCGTGGGCCTGGTCGAAACCGCGGAGGATTTCGGCACGCGGGCGCCGGTGCCGGAGTATCGCGAGCTGCTGGACTGGCTGGCCGTCGATTTCATGGAGCATGGCTGGAGCCAGAAACATCTGATTCGCACCATCGTTAACAGCGCCACGTATCAGCAATCGTCCAAGGCGTCTCCGGCACTATTGGAGAGCGATCCGCGCAATCACTGGCTGGCGCGGGGGCCGAGCTTCCGGGCCGATGCGGAGGTCGTGCGCGACATCGCCTTGAGCGTTTCGGGACTTATCACGCACAAGCTCGGCGGTCCGAGCGTCATCCCGCCCGTCCCGCAGAACGTGCTGGACTTACAATTTCGTCTACCCGGACTACTGGAAGCCGGCCGAAGGTCCCGAACGTTACCGCCGAACGCTCTATGGATTTCGCAAGCGCTCGATGCCCGATCCGGTGATGTCGACCTTCGATGCACCGAACGGCGATTTTGCCTGTGCGCGTCGCGTGCGGTCGAATACGCCGCTCGCCGCGCTGGCGACTCTGAACGAGCCGATCTTCGTGGAGGCTGCCCGGGCCCTGGCGTTGCGGATCTTGCGAGAAGGGGGACGGGATGACGTACAACGGGCAAACTATGCGTTCTTCCTGTGCACGTCGCGACCGCCGACGACCGAGGAGCGCGACGCCATCCTGGACCTGGTGCAATCGCGGCGACGACGGCTGGCCGATGGCTGGTTGAATGTGCGCGAAGTCGCCACCGGCGATCCCGCCCGGCTGCCCGAGATGCCGGCGGAAACGACTCCTCAGGACGCCGCCGCCTGGACCCTGGCGGCGAGAGTGCTCTTGAACCTCGACGAAACGATCTCCAAGAGATGAATGCGACCATGAACCTGACACGAGAACTCCAACAGGCACAGGCGCAATTCCTCAGCCGCCGCTGGTTCTTGCGCGACTGCGGCATCGGGCTGGCCGGAATCGCCGCGGGTTCGCTGCTGGCCTCCGAAGCCGGCGCGAAAACGCCGACGCCCCAGAATCCGCTGACGCCCCGAAAACCGCATTTCGCGGCGAAGGCGAAGCGGGTGATCTACATCTTCCAGGCCGGCGCTCCCAGTCACCTGGAACTGTTCGACAACAAGCCCCAACTGGCCCGGCACGACGGCCAGCTTCCCCCTGCCGAGCTGCTCAAGGGTTATCGGGCGGCGTTCATCAATCCCAACTCCGCGCTCCTGGGCCCGAAGTTCAAGTTCGCGCGACACGGGCAATGCGGCATGGAATTGAGCGAGGTCCTGCCGCACACCGCCAAGATCGCCGACGAGCTCTGCCTGATCCGCACGATGCAGACGGAGGCGGTCAATCACGCCCCCGCTCAGATCATGATGAATTCCGGCTCGCAGCAGTTCGGCCGTCCCAGCTTCGGCTCGTGGACACTGTATGGACTGGGGAGCGAGTCGGCCGATCTCCCCGGCTTCGTGGTCCTGACCAGCGCCAAGGGAACAAGCGGCGGCGCCAGCAACTACGGTTGCGGATTCCTGCCGACGATGTACGGCGGCACGCCGTTTCGCAGCGCCGGCGAGCCGGTGCTCTATCTGTCGAATCCCGGCGGGATCGACATGGAAACGCAGCGCAGCTCGCTGGATACCCTGAATCGGCTGAACGACCTGGCCCTGCAGTCGTCCTTCGATCCGGAGATCGCCGCCCGCATTCAAAGCTACGAGCTGGCGTACAAGCTCCAGACGAGCGCCCCGGAACTCATGGACCTCAGCAAGGAATCCCCCCAGACGCTTGAAAAATACGGCATCAAATCGGTCAAGGATGCCAACTTCGCCCGCAACTGCTTGCTCGCTCGGCGACTCGTCGAACGCGGCGTCCGCTTCGTTCAACTGTTCCACGAAGCCTGGGATCAGCACGGCAACCTGACGGCCGGCGTCAAGCAGAACTGCCTCGATACCGATCAAGCCAGTGCCGCGCTGGTGACGGATCTCAAGGAACGGGGACTGCTGGAGGACACGATCGTCATCTGGGGCGGCGAGTTCGGGCGGACGCCCATGGTTCAGGGGGGGAATGACGGCCGCGACCACCACAATCGCTGCTTCAGCATCTGGCTGGCCGGCGGCGGATTGCGGGCCGGGTATACGCACGGTCAGACGGATGATCTCGGTTTCAACGTCGTCGCCGACCCGGTCCACGTCCACGACCTGCATGCCACGCTGCTCCACTTGCTGGGGTTCGACCACACACGACTCACGTACCGGTTCCAGGGACGCGACTACCGCCTGACGGACGTGCATGGGCGGCTCGTGAAGGAAATCCTGAGCTGAAGAAAGAATCCCAAGAAACCAACTCAGCAAATAGGAGCAGATGAGACTCGCTCAATCAATTGATATGTCCATTATTCAATATTACGTTCTTGGAAGCATAGGTAGACTGGTAATCATGAGTCGACTTTTCTGGCGGCCAGTCTCGCTGGAGCGCGCTTGCGAAGCGGAACCTGAACGCCTGAACCTTCTAACGGTGTTCCTGTGTCGGGTCTTGGCTGCCTAACCGATAGGACGCAACGGCCGCTCTCTGGCTCGATCACTTGCACGCGATCGTTGTCCACGATCACGTCCACGTGGACTGCGTCAAGACCTACCAGGACTTTGGATGACAGGAGTGGATCTTCTCATCTCTCGAGAGCACGATGTTCACTAGCTGGCGTGGTCAAGACGCTCCTCTCGGCAGATGGAGCGTAGCATTGCGTTGGAGTAGGCTCGAAAGCGCATCGGTGTCGTCCGACCGAACGCACGAAACCGCCCTCGGTTATCCCTGCGCCGGTTTCTTTCTGGACAGAAATCGCGAGCTTGGTTCGGTAAGTATTCTCCTTACGATGTTGCTGGAGCCGCATGCAAAGGTGGCGGCTACTCCGTACTTTGATGAACGATCCTCCCAGCGTCCTAGTGATCCCGGCCATAAGTAATGCCTGAAATTCGAGGGCTCTTGCTATGCTGGAAGTTGGATTCTCTTTCAGCAAGGAGCTTGGCCCATGCGAGGACGGAAACCGAGTCCGATCGAGATCGCTGCTGACGATCTTCCGCTGCTTCAGCAAATTGCTCAGAGCCAAACTCGGCCTTGGTATCAAGTTCGGCGTGCCCGCATCCTCTTGGGAATGGCTCATGGAGCCCGTACTCAAATCTTGGGCTTCTTGACTCAGTGTGATGAGTCAACCGTACGTCGCACCTGCCGTCGCTACCAACACGTGGGCCTATCTGGCCTACTGGAACCATCAAGGCGGTCGGGACGTCCGATTGCGATTTCCCCCCTGCAACGTGCCCAGATTGTCGAACTGGCCTGTTTGGCACCGGTGGCCGAGGGTTTGCACATCACCCACTGGACCAGCCGAGAATTGGCCCGACAGGCCGTCGTCCAGGGTATCGTACCAGCCATCAGCGAGAGGACCGTGCCGCCGAATTTTGCACGACGTCGATCTGCAACCTCACCGAACTCGCTATTGGAGGACGGCTCGCCTGGACGCCCAGTTCAAGCAGCGAGCTGAAAAGGTCCTCTGGTGCTACGCAAACGCTGATCGCCTTGCCAAACAGGGCTACTGTGTGATCTGCGCCGACGAGATACCCAACCATCAGGTTCTGGAGCGGTGCCCGATCCGGCGATCGATACCCGGCTCTATCGAGCAGCAGGAGTTCGAGTATATCCGGCATGGAACGGTCAACCTTTTGAACTTCTCTGATTCTACCGGATTGCAGGTGCTCGATCTCTGAAGCCCATCAGTGAGGTGGACACCATGAGATTGTGGAGCCAATGTTCATGATAGCGTCTGCCATTCAGGCGATGAGCAGGACTGTCATAGGTGCGGGGTTGATTACTCCGTCGAGCGTAGGGTCGGAAGTTCAGGAGCAAGGCCCAGCCGCGCAGTCGTAACTCCGACGAGGCTTGATGGCCATGTAGTCCCCGATTTGCATACATCAGTCGGCACAGCCGGTTCATGGGACGGTCCACTGCGTTGCTTGTTCGATGGCATCCCGGATGAGAATAGGCCACCACGTAGGACTTCGTCTTGTTCCACAACTTCGTCAGCATCTCCCGCACCGAGGCAGTCCAGGTTTGTGTGCTACACCACTGTCGAAGCCCGTCCATCAAGCGTCGAAATTCCTCCGCAGTGGCCGCGTGGTACACGTCCCACACCCGACGGTGCAACTCGCGGGCCTTGCGGCATCGGTCGCGAATCTTCAGGAACCCGTGCAGAAAACACAGCACCACCGTGATCAGAGGAAACAACGCCTGGAACGCGTTGCGTGTGGCCGCCCAGCCGTCGGTGTTGACCGTCTCGGGGGCGTACTGGGGATCGACCTGGCGTGCCTCGATCGCGAACACACCGTAGGCTTGCGCGAGATGAGCGTCATCGGCTGAGGCTGTCAGCCCGACGCCTAAGATGCAGCCCTCGCCGACGGTTGTCGCGATGTAGCCCTTCTGGCCGGCCCAGTCGGCGTGATGCTCGTCCGCTGCCAGTGCGCAGGTAACTGGGCTGGGTCGTTTACCGTGGTTCCCACCACACTGTTTCGCCCCAGCCGCTCGATGAGGCGATACCAGTACATGTCGTTATGGCCGAAGCCGAGCGTCAGCAGCCAGCAGGGAACCCCATGCGTCGCCAACAGCAACGGATAGGCCAATCGGTGAACGGTTCCTGTCATGTAGCTGAAAATAAAGCTGGGGCGGAGCCAGTAGGAGGTCCCGTTGGCCAAGACGATTTTCCGCAGTTTCAGACCGGCCAGCTTCATAGACTCACGCCCAAACCCATGCAGCCAATAGCCTTGGTCGAAGCTCTCCGGAAACAACTCCGGAACCGACCCGGCGCATTGCTCGATGAAGTTCCGGACGCGATCAGCATCATGCCAGATGTGGTCGTACTGCTCCCGGGTCATGGGAAGAACGATTTGTTTGGCCCCACGCGGCACTTGCGGCGAGGGCGTGGTTCGTTCACGATTCACTTGCCGGGTCTTCGGTCGAGCGTCCATTCTCACATCCCCTTCCGTGGTAAGAAGAAGGATGACGAGAATGCCGCCGATCGAATACCCGGATATTCTTCAATACCTGCAATCAGTTAGGGTCAGGAACTTCTTGGTCGTTCACAGCGGCCTGATGGAAGCGACCTGCATGGAGACAAAGGATGCGAAGCACTATATCGAAGAATTTAAAAGATTCCACCGTCGCCATCGTCACCTGCGAGGCGTGTATTCTGATTCACGATGGAGATCCGAGCCACACAGCAAGGCTCACTCAAGAATATTTGCGATCATGTCGTGGTTGGTGGCGTCCCCGGCTCACACCGGCCCACGCCTCATGGCTCGACCAGGCAGAGATCCTCAATCATGCATTTGGCTACTACTACCTGAGGAGAGGCTCCTGGAAAAGTCGGGAGGAGTTCATCGCCCATATTGGAGCCGCGTGGCCAGAGTACAGCCGGTTGTACGCGCATCCGTTCGAGTGGACCTGGACGAATCAAAGCATGCGCCGATGGTTTGCAGAACACGCTTGATGAATTTCAGGCATTATCGCCCCGTTCCAAATAGTTCTGCAACACCCATCTTGACGTAGTTGCCGAATTCGGTGACAAACGCGTTACCATGGATGGGGCGGTCTATTCTACTTATGACGTTCGTTTGCGTGCGGTACGGGCAGTAATTGAGGACAACCTGCCAGTAACGACTGTAGCGTTGGCGTACGGTACCAACCGAAGCACGATTCATCGATGGATTGCACGCTACGAAGGTGCCGGTGGTGTGGAGGGACTGATCCGAAAACCGGTTTCGGGTCGGCCCAGGAAAATCGAAGCCATTGATCAGAAGACCTTAACTGCAATCGTCCTGGCTCCAGCAACAAAGTACGGATACGAAACGGACTTCTGGACGATTCAACGAATTGATCCAGGTCATCGAGAGCAGTTGTGGAATCACGGTCTCCAAACAGACCGTGATGCGACGCCTTCATGAGGCCAATCTCACTTATCAAAAGCCGGAGCGTGAATACTTCGAGCTGTCGGAGGAGGAGACGCCGAGAATGGGTGCGGACTGAGGTACCACGGATTCGTTCTGCCGTGCGGAAATACAAGGCAATTCTCTACTTCCAAGACGAGGCAAACATTTCGCTGACCGCATTGTTGGGAAAGACATGGGCTCCCTGCGGACAGACCCCCAAACAGCGGGTGACCGGAAAGCGAGGCGGTATCTCAGCGATGTCGGCAATCACCAGCCGAGGACACCTCCTTTTTCGCCTTCACGACAAACGAATCTGTTCCGAGGAGGTCGTGGATTTTCTATCTCAGATGCTACGCCACCACAAACGACGTCACCTGGTTGTCGTGATGGACCAAGCACCACCCCACGTATCCAAGAGGACGAAGCAGTACATTGCCAGTCAACAACGCCTCCACGTGTTCCATCTGCCAAAGTACTCACCGGATTGGAATCCCGACGAGAAGGTATGAAATCACCTCAAGCATCAAGAGCTAAAAGGGCACCAAGCGAGGACAAAAGGCGACCTGGAGCAACTGGCCCACAGGAAGCTCGAACGCATGTCGGAAGACAGAAGGTTACTACAGGGCATCTTTTTTCGCTGCTGTGTTGCAGAACTTTTGGAATGAGCCATACTTATGGCCGGAGACACTTAGATCACCAACCAGGGCCAGATATCGTGGATGACAATCTCCTACCAGCACGCATTGAACTTCCCGACTTTCACCGAGAGTTTCGGTCCTCCGAGACTGAGAAGGCCCGCAATTTGAGAGCTTGGACAGACTGTCGAAGGCACCTGTAGAAGATGACTTCGTTTGTGTCCGATCAGGCCGCGAACTTGGCCCGATTACTCGGAGACGACGAATACTTGTAGGCTCATGATGAGCCACTTGTCTCCTTTCTTCGCACGCACCTGGACAAACGGGAATGACACGCCCTGGCTGACGTCCAGCGTGAAGGAGCCGTGGACGATCAGGAGGTCAGTCCCGACGAAGTGGGCATACTCCACCAGGTTCTGCGATTTCGTCCCCGGCTTACGGTCCTTGAAGATATTCTGATACCCACGCTCGATCGCGGAGCGGCCCCTGCTGACCTGTGTCTTGTATGTCCCTGTGTCTTTGTCCTTGATGACGAGAATCGCCTCGGCGTCTTCCATGTAAGTGGCAACCATGGCGGCGGCGTCTCGCGTGTCGAACAACGCTGCTCCCTTGGTCAGGATTTCCTGGGCCAACCTCTTGGCATCCGTGTCGTCCGCCGTGGCCGTGTTCGACAACAGCAATGCAAGGGAAAGGATCGTGAAACATCCCATGAGTTCGACTCCTAACAAGGGGAAACGAGATACCCGATAATCCCGAATATACAATTGCCCCGAGATCGGGCGAACCGATGCTCGCCTGGCTCTCAGGTCCTCGATGTCGAAGTCCGCGCAAGTGTCGTTGATTGCCACCTCTGGCCATCCGGGCAACTGGTCTGGGACCACGAAGCCCGGCCCATCGTCGAGGTAGGCGAGGGGCAGTACAACTGTTCAACCGAGAAGTCGATCGACCTCCGGCAAGAGCTGGGCGAAGTCGAGCTTGGTTGGGCAAGCCGCACGGGCGGCCTCGAGGTCGGCACCGTGCCAGTTTCGCTCTTCCTCCGTGAGCTGAGCATAGGCTTCGCGGGCCCAACGGCGGGCGCCATGATGCTCGTGGTAGGTCAGGAACCGGGTCAGATCGCCCAGGCGCGCCTCGGTCCCCGCGGCGCGTCCGCACCGGCCGTCGCACTCCGCGCACATCATCGGACCGGCATCCAGGAGGGCGGCACGCAACTCGTGGATTTCGGTCTGATTCATGGGTTCAAAACGCCGGGCGGCATCGGTGTTCTGGTTGATCTGATCGGTGTTGAACATGGCCACGCAGGCGGAGGCGATCCGCTGATCGGACCAGATCGCCTGCAAAACCCCCTGATATGGATTGAGCCCCCGCCGCTTGAGCGTCTCCGCCTCGACCCGCACCCGCTTCGGCAGGTTGCCGGCCACAAGCTTCATGGCCACCAAGCCGATGTTCTTCTTGTGACAGGCATCGAGGGCCCGATTGAGTCGGGAATCCTTCTCCAGCCACGGATTCATGGCGATCATGATCACGTCCATCAAGCCCCCCTCGGCGGCGATCTCGAGCTGCTCGGCCCGGAGCCGGTCATGGGTCGCGAAGCCGACGAATCGCACCTTGCCGGTTTTCTTGATGGCGGCGATCGTCTCTTTCATCTCCTGGCTCTTAGGCCAGTCCATCTCGTTGCCGGTCAACCCGTAGTCGAGCGCTTTTCCTGACAGCGCATGGAAGTAAAGAAAGTCGATGTAATCGGTCCCCAGCGCTTCGAGCCGAAGATCGATTCGTTTGATCATGTCGCGGGGCCGCGCGACGCCATCCTTGGTGGCCAGAAAGATCTGGGGACGAACCTCCGGCATGGCCGCGAACCATTTCTTGAATGCCCCCTCGGTTCCGTAGGAGGCGGCCGTGTCGAAGAAGCGGACGCCACGGCTGTACTCGAAGCGCAGCAACCGATCGAGGGCCCCGGGGGCTCGCGCGGTTCCCCCGTTGAGGATCGTCACCTCCACCCCTGTCTTGCCCAGCACGCGCTTGGGGATTTCAAGCGGCTTACGGCTCCCCGGTGTTTTGTCCTGAGCCACGGACTCTGCCTGCGTCAGGGCTGTGGCCGCAACCGCCGCGGCAGCGCCGTTCTGAATGAACTCCCGACGACGCATCGGGTTCGAACCAGTGTCGGCCATCGGTTGGTCCTCCAGATTGAGGCGGACAGCAGTGGTTCCGGAACGGAACACGCCTTCTTCAAGCTAACCTGACGGCACCGGAGTGTCCACAGAGCGGCATTGCACATGGGGTTAAGGGTTCAGAACAGCATTGTGCTCAATTGGCGTCGCACAATGAGGAAGGTGGCACCATCAGGTTCGCCCCCCTTTGCTCTAAAGTGACGAGTGATTGCAGCACCTTGAGTCCCCTCGCGGGAGTGTATAGATTCTCTAATTCCCGCTCCTCCGCCTCAAATCGCTCCTGACTTACGCCAGGAGGCCGGCGTGTATCACCTCGCGCAGGTCGGGTCAGGCGGTCATGATATCGACCCCATTGCGATGATCCATTAGGATAGGAAGGCGAAAGCGATCGTCGATGTATTGAATGCCACCCTTTGCATGTCCGTCCAATAATAAACAAAAGGATCTTCGACAGAATCTGTGAGTGGAAAAATGCGGCGCAGACTGGGCTGCCTTTTCTTCTGGCCTCGCGATAGACAGAATAGACTTCTCGCCAGACTGCAGCCCCGGTCCTGCTGGTGCTCACACCGACTTAATCACGGAGGTTGCTCGCATGGGAGACCGAGTCTCCTCTCGACCTGTACCGATCAACACTTTCATCGGCTTGCTCCCCAGAGGCCGGTGTATAGTGGTCCGCCACTGGAAGCCACTCGATGTGGCGACTTGCGGTCGATGCAGGCACTGTGTCGCGCAGCCCGCCTACCTCGCCGACAGGTTCCGAACGCGCCCTTAGTCTGCGTGCGGTTCGTGCATTCTTCTCAGTTGTACGCCGAGTGCTTCAGCGCCTCTAGCTCCACGTTACTGTAGAGGCAGCCTCGAGCCGTTGACAAACCTGGTTTAGTCGGCTTGAAATCGTTTGAAGTCAGGTAATGTAATTTTGTTCATGGGAGAAGAACAGATGGCGCAAGCGACTCGTATCCACAGGTGGGTTTGTTGCTGCCGACGGAGCGGGGAAGCGTTTCCAGCTTGAGGTCCTCACCGAGTTCGAGGATGTTGTTTCGGCAGGTTACTTCAGGTCCGTGGCAGGGCGCAGAGCATTAGGACGGCAACCGGCGAACATGTGGAGCCGATCGACAAGGGTCGGTATCGAATCGCCCACACCGGCATCTTGCTCACCTCAAATGATCCGTTGGCGCCGTGAATACTCGGGTGTATGGGATAATCGATTCTGACAGGCAGAACGAAAGGCTGCGACAGAAGCTAACCTTCTTCAACAATTACCTGAAAGGAGGCTAGCACGAGCTCTGGTTCCTTCCTTGTTGATTCCTCTACGTCTTCCCGGTAAGCATAGTCCGGACGAGCCCAACGAAGAGGGGCGAGGCGGACATGGTGTTCGAGAAAGATGAAAGTTCGCTCACCGTCACGGATGTGGTCACCCTGACGAAGAGGGTCGAAGAATATCGGTCGATGCTGCTCGTCATGCTGCAAGGCCGTGTCGATCCGGCGATCGGGACACCGATGGCCGAGGAGGAATTGATCTATGAGATTTTCCTCCTAACTGGGATGTTCCCCGGAAGCGACTGGGTACCTTGCGGGGAGCCTTGTGTTCGGTAGCCTGGCCCCGTAACCACCTATGCGGTAACGATCCGGCTCGTGAATCGTTTCAACCGGCCACGCGATTTGAGAGTGAGCATTGGCTCGCACTATTCGCACTATTCGCAGAATAGAGGGCCGACTCGCATTTTGCGAATTCTGGGAATACTGCGAGCGGTCTGAGGACTCGAAAACTCGATGACCGCCGTGTGAGCGGGTGCGTGTTGGCTCATCGCGAGACTTCGAGCCACCTGTGAGAGTAAACTCCGGCGTGACGAGAACTCTGCGCTTTCCGGCGATTGAGTTCGCTTTCCTGCCGCCAGGGCAGGCAACCGCTCGGCGACGGCTCGGATTCCTTCCTCGGTCACCCCGGTCCTAGAAGTGCAAGGACCTTGCCGACTAGGACTTTCACGAACTGGCCTCTCTGAGCAGCTCGACCCAGGGACTCGGTCAAGGCGCGAGAACCACTGGCACGACGACGCGTCCTAGTGCAATGATGCAATGGTCGGCTCCGTCCAGGGTTGACTGACAGGTTTGGTTTCCGTCATCGTCACGGCCGGAATAACATTCGTTTATACGAGTCACGTCAACGGCCAAGGAATGCAAAACGCGGAAAGTACAATTCTTGGCGGAGAGCAAACGAAGCACTGCACGAAATAGTCTCGCGCCATCTTCTCTGCGGGCATCGCCGAGGATCCCGCTGTCCGACTCCCCTCTAAGACGCGATTTACATAGGATCTCGTGCCATCGCCGTTTTTCGCAGTGAGACTCGGTATTCTCAGAGCCAAAAACCTTGGGCTATCAGACGAACTTGGTGGCCGCTCCCGGCCATGTGGGCCCGCCGAGCTGATCAGCCGGTACACCGGATCCCGCT
>CAWFAF010000003.1:0-18145 GCA_963813575.1 uncultured Planctomycetaceae bacterium | reverse complement strand
TCTGGTATGTGGCAAATCTGATTGAGAATTCTCCCGCAACATCCCCGGGGGTAAAAATTCTTGACCAGTTCGTGCCAATCAGACTTCCAGAATGGGGGTTGGTTCAATTCCAACTCTTTTCTGGAGGTTTTCGTCCCATGGCTCACAAGTCCAAGTCAAAGCGTCCTCGCAAGTCCCGATCGCACTCCGTTCACAAACCGCGTGGCGTAATTCATCCGCGCGTCCAAGTGGTCGGTCCAGACCATTTCGCCTTCGTCTGCGTCGATTGCGCCAAGGCTCGCTCCAAGATGATGGTGGCGGACTTCTACGGCCGAGTCCTCGTGGAACCAGTCGTCATCGAGCACGACCAGCCTGGATTCTCGGCGGCGATACAGCAGGTGCGCGACGCCATGACACGGTACGGAATCAAAGACCTGATCATCGTCATTGAGCGGACGGGACGCTACCACGGCCCGATCCAGCGTGCCTTCGCCGACGCGGGATTCGAGGTCCGCATCCTTCACCCCTACACCACCAAGCAATTCCGTCAGTCCGCCGATCCCGGGAACAAAACCGACGACACCGACCTTTCCGCCATCCACCGCGCCGCCGTCAACGGCTTCGGCCTGGCGGAGCACGAACCCGAGCCGATTTTCGTGCGCCTCCAGCTTCTGGCACGGCACCGTCGCCGGCTTGTCCAAAAGAATGCCATGCTCCGCCAGCAGATGCTGGAACATCTGCACTCGTACATGCCAGGTTATGCACGATGTTTTATGGATATTTTCGATTCCGACATGCAGCTCTGGGTGGCCAAGAACCTGTGCTCCGCTGCCCTGATTCTCCAAGGCGGCATTGAGGGCCTGGCCGAACAACTACGAAAAGAGAACATCAAGTCGCATAAACCGACGTTGGAAAAGATCGTCGCCTGGGCGCGATCCGCGCCTTCGGCCGAGGAACCGGCGTTACTCCATCGCCGATTCTTCGTTGACCTTGATGCCGATCGCCTGGCCAAGCTCCAGGCGATCCGAGCAATTGAGGGCGAGCTGGCGGAAATCTTAAGTCAAACGCCTTACATTCTGCTTCTGGGCATTCCCGGAATCAACGTTGTCTCGGCGGCCGAATTCGCGGGCGAGATGGGACCGATCGAGCATTATGTCAAGGCCCGAGCCATTACCGGGAGAGCGGGCTTATTCCCGTCGCGGTATCAGAGCGACGAGGTCGATCGTCCCGATGGTCCCTTGGTGCGACGCGCCAACCACGACCTCCGGCGTGCGATCCTCATCATTGCCGACAACCTGATCAGGTGCAACGACCACTTCGGAGTGCTGGCGGCGGGATGGCGGCTCAAGAAGGCGGACGCCCGCGATATCCGCGTGCGAGTGGGGGGGCGGTTCTGCCGAATCGCCTTCCAAATGGTCTCCGGCCGAATGACCTTTCGGCATCCCTGTACTCAGAAACGGGACTATATTCTGAAAAAGCTTATCCGGTTCTCACTTGATCATGCAATAGCTCCGGATCAGCTTCTGCGAAACCTCAACGCCGCGACAGACCAGCTCCCTCTCTCGGACCACCGAGAGGAAGCGGAGTCGTTGGCAGAGGAAATGGCTCGGCTCCAGACGAAGCGGGGATCTGGGCCCAAGGCCATCGGCGAAATCCTCCCCGCGGTCTTGGCCAAATTGGGGTTAACTCTGATATCATCAACGGAGTCAGGGGAGGCTGATCTCACATAGTACCGATCCAGATGAGGGGCCGAACAACGTCGTCCGTGTCTCAGGCGAAAAGCCGAAGAAAAGCGTGGCGCTCTGTCGGATCACCAACGTCGGATAAGGCTGTGTGGGGTCACTCCCCTGATATACCAGAATGGCGAGACGTGATCCTTGACGCGACAGAGGTGGCCTCTTGTCCTTAACGGTCTTGGGACGATCAGTAAACAAAACGCCACTATCCGGTGGCGCAAGGGGTGCGTACGCACTCAGGTTTTTCAAGCCCGTTCAGCCAACTCCCACATGGCTGTCTTTCCATCCCTGGTACGGGTCGACTTCCGCTTCACCGGCAAGCCGAAGGAGAAGAGCGGACCCGCGGACTGTGTGGGACCGACAAGCCGTGCATGAGGCGATGGATCGGTCCGACTTCATATATGATCGTATGATCATAAATCATGGAGGACGGGCGAGCGTGACGCGAGGCCCGCCGGGCACAGACCACGGTCATCGGTTTGGGAATCGTCATGGACGCAAGGGGGAGAACGGATCGCGGGGGAATGCGGCGTCGAGCAGGAGGTTCTCCAACTCGTCACGCAGCACGGCGACTTCCTGAAGGTCCCAGAACGTGGCGTTGGAATCCGGACGCCAGGAGCGCAGGCGATCCAGCCAGCGGCGGGCGGCGGCCGGCTCTCCCTTGTGGACGCGGGCAATGGCCAGGAGCGCCCAGTCGTTCGGGATCTCGGGCTCCTTCGAGGCAGCGAGCCCCTCGTTCAGCCGAGCGATCGCGTCGTCAACACGGCCCGCGAGGAGGTCCAAGCCGCCCAGCATGGAGCAGAAGAAATGCCGGTAGTAGGGCGGCGGTGCGGGGATCGCCGTCAGCCGCTTCTCGAACCAAGCCATAGCCATGCGATAGTCGTTCAGGCCCCCGGCTCCGAGGGCCAGCACGGATGCCGCGTTCACCTCGTCCCAGACCACGGTCGGCTCTGGACCGTTGCGGGCCAGAACCGCCGCGGAGGCCTGGCGGTAGCCTTGCCGGTCTCCCGCCTTCAGGCAGGCGATGGCCCAGGCCTGGGCCAGCAGGTGGTCCAGCGGGTGAGTCCGGCCGCACCGGGCAAGCGCGCCGCGGCCTCGGGCCAGCGGCCGGCCCGGCCCAGCTCCTCGGCACGAGGGAGGACCACTCCCGCGTCGGCCCCCATCGCGAACACACGGGCGAGTTCGGCCTGCCGGTCGGCCTCGCGGCCCAGCTTGCCGTAAACCGCGGCGCGGTCCGCGCGGAGCGACCAGTCGTCGGGGCGGGCCGTGATCAGCCGGTCGAGGTACCAGAGCGCCTCGGCCCAGCGCTCTTCCTCTTGCAGTCGATCGCGCAGTGCGCCTGGAAGTCGAGGACCTGGTCGCGTGAGCTGAGCCGCGCGGCGTTCTGGAAGTCGGCCGCGGCCTGGTCGAAATGGTCGAGCGCCAGTTGGGCCCGGCCGCGGCGTGCGCAGGAACCAGTCGCCGGGCCGGGCTGCGATCAGCCGGTCGAGATGCCAGGCCGCCGCAAAGTCACTGCCATTCTGCTCCGCCTCGCGGGCCATCGGCTCGTGCCAGGAGGGGTCGTCATCCGGCCGCACGGCGGCGGGATCCAGCCTGGCCAAGCTGTTCGAGCCGCTCTTTCCAGGCCATTTCGTCCAGTCGCGCCACCGAGCTTCCGGCTTCCATCTTCAGGCCGGTTCGCGCCTCGATCCGCAATCTCAGTTCGTCGAGGCTCGAGTCGGAGATCGGCTCGGGAACGGGCCAGGTGCGGGACTCGCCGAACTCGTCCACCGCGACGAGGGTGCGTCCGTCGGCCGTGAAGCCTACGCGATGAACCATGCGTTGCATCGCGTGGGGCGGCCCGACGGACTGGCACGTGGCCGTGTCGTAGAGCCGCGCCGTCCCGTCGTTTCCGCACACGGCGATCAGGCTGCCGTCGCCGCGAAACGCTGCGTATTTCATCGACGAGGCGACGCTCACGGGCTTTCCGACGACCGCGCCGTTCGTCGCGTCGCGGAGCTTGAGGATCCCCTGCTTGCTCACAGTGAGGAACATTCGGCCATCAGGCGAGAAGCCGCTGGACTGCTCCTCCACCATTAATTCGCCGATCGGCTGTCGCCGCGCAACGTCCCAAAGCCGGCTGGAGACGGCGCTTGCCAGCAGGCGCTTTTCCGTCGGGTCGGAATTCGATCTTACCCACAGCGATGGGATGGGGAAAAAGGTCGCCGATTTGCTGCCGGGTCGCGACATCCCAGAGATGGAATCCCGGTTTTTTCATGCGGTCGTGCGAGAGTCCGACCGCGAGGGTTTTGCCGTCGGGGCTGTATGCAAGGCCCAGAACGATCTCGCCCACGCGGAGCGGCCGGCCGACCTCATGGCCCGTGCCCGTGTCCCAGAACCGGACCAGGCCGCTGTAATCTCCGCGGCCAAGATCTTGCCATCGGGCTGAAACGCCAGCGCCGCGACCCAGTTGGTGTGCAGTATCGGCGGCGTGGCGCGGTAGGCCGGTCTCGGTATCCCAGAGCCGCACCTCGCTGGTGGTGATCGTGGCAGGTCGGCTGCCGGTCGCGAAGGTCCGGCCGTCGGGGCTGAAGGCGAAGGCCTGGATCTCCCACCCCGTCCGGTGCCCGGCCGGCCGGCCGATCGGCCGCCCTGTCGTTGGATCGGAGATCCGGATGACTTCTCGATCGCCCGGCCCACGCTCTGCCGAAGCGGCGACTCGCATGTCCGACCGAAAGTCGGCCCGGAACAGCCGATAATCTCGTACCCGCGTCATCGCTGAAGTCAGGACGCTTTCCCGGAGAGACTGGCCGAGGGCGGTTGAAGAGGCAACCGGCTCGGCCTGCGTGGAAATCTCGGACAGGAAGCGCCAATGGTGAACGGTCGAGAGAACGAGCCTTCCGCCGGGATGGAGAGATCCCACGACAGCAAGAGGCGAACCTCTCACCCGGCCCGTGGCAGCCTCGCGGATCAGAGGGATCCCATCCGTCGAGGACAGGAAACGATCTCCGGCAGGTGTGTACGCCAGACCACCGGCTAATCCCAGGAGGGGGCTGAGAGGCTTGCCGCTGTTCAGCTCACGGATCTGGGCGGTCAGACGCGTACCGAGCCCGCCGCCATTCTGATCCACCTCGATCAACGATCGACCGTCGGGATTGATGACGAGATAGGTCTTGTTTGCCTTGGGATCGATGGATTCCAGGGACGCGATCGGATGGTTTGTTCGCGAATCCGCCAGACTGATGGTGAATTTGCCATCACCCTGGGTTGCTATCGCCTGGAACCGGTCATCAGGAGGCTCAATGATCGCTCGTGGCTCAGGCACCGGCTCACCGATTGGCCGGCCGGTCAGCGCGTCCCAGGACTGATCGAACTGACCGGTGATGCAGCGGACAATCGACCCGTCGCGACTGAGGTAGACGTGATTCCAGTCTCGAGGCATCTTCGGGGCCGTCCAGAGTTTTTTCCCCGACGCCAGGTCCAGGGCAACCATGCGTCTGCCGTCGCCCGAGGCCGCAAAGAGTGCACCGCCATCCGGACTGAACGCCACGAGGCCATCGAGATCGGGATAGGTGGCGAGCATGCGACCCGAGGCCAAATCCCATACACGCGTTATCACCGAAGATCCATCAGAGGCCGCGCCGTAGGTCACGAAACTCCTCCCGTCGGGACTGAAGACCGAGCCCGTGGTGGCGGCTTCGCTTCCCACATCGAGGAACTTCAGAGGTCGGTGGACCTGGCCGAGCCAGGCAGCCAGGTTGCGGCGGACCATCACGTCGAACTCGGCCGACTTGGCGGGCGCGCTCCGCAGCGCCAGGAGCATCCAGTGCAGGCCGTGATCGGCCTGGCCCTGCTCGGCGAGCGCCACGCCCTTCTCGAAGGTCAGGTTCGCGGAGAGCCGCCGTGAATTGTCGCGCTCGGCGATCGCCTGGCGGCGTGCTTCGACGGCTTCCTTCCGGTCATCTTGCGACCGCTCGTTCGCGACTGCCTCGCTATTCGCGAGACGCCGGAAATGCGACGCGACGACCAGCGAGCCCAGCGTCGTGGCAACCAGCACCGCCGTCAGCACGCCGCCCAGGATCGCGATCACGGGGTTGCGCCTGGCCCACCGCCAGTATCGCTCGGCAGTGCTGACCTGGCGGGCCTTGATCGGTTCGTCGGCCAGGAACCGCCGCAGGTCCTCGCCCATCGCCTCGGCCGTCGGGTACCGCGCCCTCGGGGTCCTTCTCGATCGCCTTGAGCACGATCGTCTCCAGGTCGCGCGGTATGCGCTGATCGACCGTCCGCGGCCGCGCGGCTCCTCGCTCTTGATCTGCTCGATCAGCCTGAGCCGGTCGGTCGATTCGAAGCGCCGAACGCAAGGTCAGCAGCTCGTAGAGTGTCATCCCCAGCGCGTAGACGTCGGCCCGGGCGTCCCCCTCGCCGCGGAACCGCTCGGGCCCCATGTACCGGAGCGTGCCCAGGATATCGCCGCTCTCGGTCAGTCCCTCCTCGTCGCCCTTGGCCAGGCCGAAGTCGGTGATCCATGCCACGCCGTCAGCGTCGAGCAGCAGGTTCGAAGGCTTGATGTCGCGATGGACGATCCCGCGGGCATGGGCGTGGGCCAGCGCCGCGGCCACTTGCCTGCCGATGTGCGCCACGCTCCGGTAGAACGCACGTCGGCCTGATTCGACCGAGGAGAGCTGGGCGCCCCCGGGAAGAGGACCGAGCTGGTCGATGCGGAGCCTGAAAATGAGGGGGCGAGTTCGGCTGAATGTGACGCGGTCGGGCCTGGGGCATCTTCCTCCACTGTGTCCCGGAACTCGGCGTGCGCCCACGCCGGGCCAGGATCGGTATACTCGCTCGTTCCTGTCACCGGAGCGATGGCACCCGCGATCGATCGCTTCAGACCCGACGGAGACGCCCCCACCGGCCCTGACAGCGGGCCGCCCGGGTTGAACCGGCCAGTCAATACCGAATGAACGACTTGGCTGAGTTCGGCCCCTTCGCCGAGCGTCGATTCCGCGACGGCAGGGCCCTTGTGCTCACCCAGGGGCGGCCCGTACCAGCCGTCGAGTGCCGCCGACCCCGGCTTGGAAACCGACTTGACACGCTCGCGGAGCCGCCGCAGCTCGCCGATCACCATGTCCAGACTCTGGCCCTGGATGAATTGCATGGCGTAAAAGCGGATATCCTCTTCCTTACCGACTTCGAAGACCGGAACGATGTTCGTGTGGTGCAGCCGAGCCGCGGCGCGGGCCTCGCGGCGGAACCGCTCCTCGATCGTCCGGTTGCCGGAGGCATGCCGCGGCAGGACCTTCAGAGCCACGCGGCGGCCAAGCGAGATCTGCTCGGCCTCGTAGACCACCCCCATTCCACCCCGGCCAATCTCGCGGAGGACCCGGTAATCGCCGACCTGGCTCAGCGGCGGAGCCAAGGTGCGAGCCTCCCCCGTCACCTCCTCCCCATGCTGGAACCGTTCGACCTGCTCCACCTCGACGAGTGCCGGGAAGAGCTTGCGGATCTCGTCAGCCAGCTCCGGGTAACGGTCGGTGTACTCCTTGACGGAGGGCCGCTCGCCGCGGCGGAACCGCGCGGCAAACTCCTCGGCAAGCTGGTCGAGCCGATCATACTGCCCTGAGCCGGAGTTTGACATCGGTCATCATCCTTCCGAGCCACCCTTCAAGGAGGATAGGATGGTCTCGAGCTTCTTGAGGCCCGGATATATCGCTTGGCCCCAGCTTCCTCGGTGATGCCCAGCAACTGGGCCGTCTCGGCGCGGCTGAGCTGCTCGAAATGTCGCAGCGCCACCACTTCCCTGTCGAGCGGCGTCCAGCGAATTGATCGCTTCCTGGACCCGAAGGACCCGCTCGGCGCGAATCGCGGCCTTCGAGGGGGTGGTCAACCGCCCCAGGAGCATGGACGCCAGGGCCGCCGAGCTGGCCTGGGGCATCGGTTGCTGGTAGAGCGAGACCTCCTGGGCAACGTCTCGCATGCGTGCGCCCAGATGGCGGCGGTGGTAGATCGCCAGACGCTCGCTGACGATCAGCCGCAACCACAGGAACGGCGGGAGCTTCGGGCTTCGAAGATAGCCCTCCAGCCGGGTCGCCACGTCGAGGAACCCGTCCTGGAGCACGTCGGAAGCTTCGACTCGGCCCTGAAGCCGAGAATCCATGCGCACCTCGACCATCCGGCGCAGCCGGTCTCGATGCTGCGAATACAGATCGACCAGCGCCTGGCGGTCGCCGCGGCGAAGCCGCTCCAGCAATCGGACGGTCTCGCTTGATGGATCTTTCATGACGCCCTCTCACTCTTAAACCTGCGCGACGGCACCCGTTCGGGACAAGAAAATGAGAAAGTGGCGAGTGGGTGATCTGGGCCGGGAACTACTCTGTTTCGATCCTCGGGCCGCGATCGGCTCGAAAGTGAGCCGGAGCACGAGGGCTCGAATCTGTTTTCGCCGATCATATCACGGATTCATGAGCGTTGCGGTGGCGAGAAGGCAACCTCTATTAAGTCGGCTTCGCGGTGACAGACTTGTTTTTGTTTTCAGGTTGACGACCACGTTCGCGACGTCTAGGGGTTCGCTGTGACCGACTTCGTTTTTGTTTGGAGGCCGGCGACCCTTCTCTCGACGTCTTACCTTCCGGCATGACCCGCGACGATAACCGGCGATCAGGCCGACGGAAAACGAAAAAGAATCTTGACCCCGCGAAGCTCCCACCGTGTCAAGCGGAAAGCCAGAAACAAAAGCTGAGCCCGCGAAGCCACCGGGACGTCAGGCTGAAAACCAAAAACAAAGTCTGAGCCCGCGAAGACAGCCATGTGGGAGTTGGCGGACACGGGCTAAAAGAGCTGGGCGCGCACGGCGATCCTGCGGCACGTGAGACGTGGCGTTTTGTTTACTGATCGATCCGGAGACCAACCGGACAAGGAGCCACCTCTGTCGTATGAGTGATCACGTCTCGCCATGCTGGTTTATCAGGGGAGTGACCCCACACAGCCCTATCCGACGTTGGTGATCCGACAGAGCGCCACACTTCGCGACGGCTTTTCGCCATGCCACCAAAACGACGTTGTACGGCCCCTCGCCCACTTCTCGCCACCTGCGCGAAACGGCTTCGGCATTACCTGGGGGTGGATTGAGATTTCTCCAGTATGAAGCCGGATGTTGGAGATTCCGGCTTGTAGAAGCACAAACGACCCGGCAGACAACTCACGACAACACCGAAACCGTGTACGCTCGCCCGCCACACAGCCTCTCTCAGATTCATCGTTTGCCCGTCCATGTCGCTCGCATCGGCGATCACGTAGCACGTTTCACCAGCACCCAACTTCTCCAGCAGGACAGCCAGGGACTCGGCATCGCAACTGGACTGCACAGGTCGGGCGAGGGACTGATCAACGTCCTGAGAGTGGTTCAGGCGATTGAGCAACTTGCCCCGTCGCTTGCGATTGCCCAGGAGACTCAGATATCTCTCCCTCCGCTCCGGGATGATGAAGGAAGAGACGAAGCCGATCTCATGCTCATTTACGAGCGGCGAAGTCATCATCGCCCTCCCAACAATTCACGCTCATCACCGCCTACCGCAATCGTACCGCCTGTCAGTTATTCAACCAACCGCAGGATTCTCCGCAGGTCAGCCAGGGCATTCTGCAAATGGCAATGTTCGTGCATCGCCTCTCCCAGAGATTCCCAGCCCCCGATTCGCGTCAGTTCGTCCCTGATCGCTGACGCCTCAGATTCCGCATCGCACAGGGCATCCTCGGCACGCCCTCGCCACCACTCACCAAAGCGAGCGGCGATCCACGCCGATGCATCCGTGCCTGGCGGAAGTTGCCCAGGCGGATCGAGCGCCTGCCTGATCCAATTCGTTAAGACCGTCTCGATTTCAGTTCCCGCCATGATGATGCCCTTATTCCGGGGGCTTCTGCACCTTGAGAACGACCTTGGTTCCGTCAGGGGCTCCTCGCAACTGCTCGTGATACGAGGCGTACAGCCCGAAGTGCTCCGTGATCGGCAGGACCATCGTATTCTCGACCGAATACTCCCCGCCCAGGATCGGCGGCGTCACGAAGCCGTAGCACTGCCCCGGTTCCAGGAGAATGCCAGCCTCTACGAGACGGTCAACCAAGGGGATCATCAGCCAGTCCTCAGCGTTGCCCTCCTCATCGATCACGCGGGAGAAGTCGCCTTTGGACTCAGCCAGCTTGGTGAGCGAACCACCGCCAACGTCGAGCATGTGAACGCTGCCATCGGGCAAGATCAGGAACAGGTCGCCATACCGGTTCATCAGCCATACGGTAAACTCCGGGGGAAGAAGCGATTCCCAGCCAGAGAGAAGCTGTGCCCAGTCGAGCCCGTTGTGGTCGATCAGGTAGGCATGGACGTTCATGGACTGGCTCTGACGAAAGCGGAGCCCCTGGCGATCCGATCATCAGCACGCAATGGTCTCCTATTGTAGCCGCTTCTCCAGGACGAAGTTGGTAAAGACATACCCCCGACAGGTGACTGTTTGTGCCTCGACCATCTGGTAACCCATGCGGTGGAAAAACGGTTTCGCTGTGATACTTGCCTCAGTGAATAGGGTTCATCCGGCAGGAGCACGCGCCGAGGTTGAAAAAAGTGGACATGCTGATTCCAATTGGAGTTGTGTTAAAACTCTTTTGAACGAGGAGGTCAGCATGTCCACCAGTCTTTTGTATCATGCCTACGGCATCCGCGGCTACAAATACTCGCGTACCGAGTTTCACAATGGTCATGTTATTTTCACCATCAACCAAGAGCCTGAAACATACCGCTGTTCTGCCTGCGGTTGCGGCCAGGTAATCTCTCGGGGCCAAGTTGAGCGGCGGTTCCGAACCTTGCCCATCGGCAGTCGAGCGACGTTCGTGGCCTTTTCCATTCCACGCGTGGAATGTCAGGTCTGTGGGCTGGTGCGTCAGGTCGATGTCGACTTCGCTGAACCGAGGCGGAGCTACACCAAGTCCTTCGAGAGATATGCACTGGAGTTGTCACGGAGCATGACGATCCGCGACGTGGCTCTTCACTTGAACGTCGGCTGGGACATGATCAAGGACATCCAGAAGCGCGACCTGTCGTGGCGCTTTTCCAAGCCCAAGCTTAAGCACCTGCGGCACATCGCCATCGACGAGATCGCGATCGCCAAGGGGCATCGCTATCTGACGGTCGTCATGGATCTGGAGAGTGGTGCGGTGGTCTTCGTCGGCGATGGCAAGGGGGCCGACGCTCTGAAGCCGTTCTGGAAGCGGCTACGGCCCAGCGGGGCCAAAATCGAGGCGGTGGCTATGGACATGTCCGTGGCCTACCGCGGAGCGGTATCGACCCACTTGCCCAAGGCAAAGATTGTCTTCGACCGTTTCCATGTCATCAAGCTCTTCAACGACAAGCTCTCCGAGCTGCGCCGCGAATTGTACCGCGAGGCGACCGACATGATGCAAAAGAAGGTGCTCAAAGGGACGCGATGGCTGTTACTAAAGAACCCTGAAAACCTCGACAAAGAGAAGGATGAAAAGCGGCGGCTGAACGAGGCGTTAAAGTTGAACGAGCCGCTGGCGACGGCCTATTACCTTAAGGACGACCTGCGGCGATTCTGGGACCAACCCGGAAAGCGGTTCGCGACCATTTTCCTGGATGGGTGGATTCGGCGGGCCGAGGCTTCTGGGATCAAGGTGCTACAGCAGATGGGCAAGACATTGGCGGCGCACCGATCAGGGCTACTGGCGTACTACGACGTAATGATTTCGAGTGGCCCCATGGAGGGCACGAACAACAAGATCAAGACGATGAAGCGGCAGGCGTATGGATTCCGGGACATGGAGTTCTTCAAACTGAAGATCCTTGCCATCCACGAAACGAAGTTTGCCCTGGTTGGGTAAATCGTCAGCTCTTTAACACACAACGACTTGCGTCGGTGTCGAATTTGCGCACTGTAGTTCCGGATGAACCTGAATATCTGGGCAGGTTGAGTTTTCGGGCTTCCGACTCAATCGCGGCATAGATGGTTTTGCCTACGCCCTGTCGTTGGCGTTGATGATGAACAAAGAAGTGGTCTATGTGCCCATCCATTTCGGGGTCCGACAATCATTGGAACAGAAAGTCGGGTTAAGCCCCACAGACCCGGCGTTCCGGTATCAGACGGACAAAGACCAACGGGCTTCGGAGCCCGTCCCCTCGCGCATGCGCTTTCTGCGTGAGAAGACGCACTTGTACCACTCTGTCCCGGAATGCGGCGAAAGCCCCGGCCCGTCGCTCGTTTACTTCAACTCGACCGTGACCTTGCCGATCTTGCCCGCGAACTTGTTGTCCCGCTCCTTGTAATCGCTCGTCAACGGCGTCTCGCCATCGACTCCGACATCGGCACCCTCATCGGCTGAGAATACATTCGGTTAGCCTTCCCCGCATTGCGTTTCGCAAGTTGTATGCGGGTTAGGGGGCACTCCTCGGAACGGAAAAAATTGCACGCTAAGGGTTGGACTCATCCGCGCTAATGGGTAGGCGAAGTTGACGCAGGGGGGCGTTGTTTTGTCCCGCTGGCTGGCATGCTCGCGGTCTTTGCCGAATTTGAGCGGGATAAGCGGAGTTCAAGTAAGCCGCTAGCGCGGCAAAGGGTTCAGTCTCGGCTCGCGTAGTGTGAGAACGTCCAGCGAGTAGTTTACTCCGCGTTCTTTGAGGCTTCCAGCGAGGCGCGTGCGCCTTGGCGACCGAACCCAAGTACGTTGGCACGGATCGACTGGGCTTTTTCGGCGTCTTGCACACCTGGGGCCGGACGCTGGAGTACCACCCGCACGTGCACTATGTAGGGGTAGCAGCCCCAATTCTGCGAAAACCTACGCTAGCGTATTTTGCGCAATGTTGACCCCGGGATAGAGTGGCCTGGATCTTTCGGGTCGCGGCCGATCATCCGCAGCCAAACCGCCACTCAGGACCTCCCTCTCGCCGGCGTAGATGTGGAACACCCGTTCCAGGCGACATAGTCTCACCATATCCCCTGGCACTGGGTCGAGTCCGAACAGTCCCAGACGGCCCTCCACCCGCCCGACTCGCTGGTGCAGCCGGACCAGCGTGGCTAGCATGGCGCCCGACATGTGCCGGATGTCCCCGAGATTCAGCAACAACCGGGTGTGCGCTTCTTCGATCAAACGGTGGAGCTGCTTGCTCAGTTCCCGGATGGCGGGGTGCCAGAGGAAGGGCCGTCTGGCATGGTGACGGCATGCCTGGGAGCCCGCCACCGCTTTCTTGATGGGTCACCGTCGCGCCCAAAGTAAAGGCTCGTGTATGGAACAGACTCTCAGATCCACGGGGGCGCAGGAGCGGACTGCGGAATCGGGCATTGCCCCACCTCTTGCCGTTCCGTAAACTGAAACAGGCTCAACCTTCAGGCCTGAAGTGATGCCCCGGGCTCAGGGCGCCGAGAAGACGGCCGAAGTCGGCGCAGAGACGGATCGGGGAGCAGGGAACACCCCCGGGCCGCGTGACCCGAGCCGACATGGCCGAATTGCTGAGTGGGACGATCGACGGCGCGAGGCCGACTGATGTTCGACCCACATTTCACAAGCCGACTCGAGACGGACAATCGTACGATCTGGGCGAGCCGCCTCGACGACGAACAGCTCGCCGGCTTGATCTGGGCCCTCGGCGACTTCTCATGCCGCTGTTGCTTTCTCACGGAGCTGCTTGATGACCACCGGGCCGAGATCGATCCCGCCGATACCGACTATGCTCGTGCCCGGGCCCTCCTGCAACGCCTCTCCGACCTGGTGAATGAGGGGAGGTCGAGCGTACCGCCCTGGCAACTCATCGCTGATGCGATCGGACCGCAGCGGTTCTGGGCGAGCCGGACGAGGCCGATCATCACCGGCGAGTTCCGCCGCCGGCTGGAGGAGTCGAAGGGGAAGTACTTTCCCTGGGCCCTGAATCTCACCGAGGACCATCTCTTCGCCATCCTGGCGACCATCGGCGAGCTCGCGCCCTTCACTTACCTGATCGTCGCACAACTCGATCGCCATCAGACCAAGGTCTTCGCCCGCGTAGCCTATGCTCGCGCCGGACCGTTCTCGAGATTATCACCGAGATGGCCCGTGGCACCCGGTATACCTACGACGACGTCCATGGCCGCATCTACCTGGCGATACGCAAGGCGGAAGGCGCTCGCCCAGGCCGGGCTGGGTCCAGTGGACCGATTGAGTCCTGGCGTCCGTCCTCCGCGGGGTGAAGCCATGCCCCTGTTGAACCTCCTGTCTCTCGCGACATACCGCCCCAGTCCTCACGGCAGCGATCATCCGCCGGCGACAGCCCCTCTCCGCCCGGCTGAGCCCTTGCTCACCCGTCTCACCGCGAAGCGTTGCCCATAGTCAGGGCTCTGCATGTCGCCGCCGGGCTTCTTGAACACCGATTGCAGGTTCGGCTTCGCGAACTGCAATCCATCATGGTTCGGCCTGCTTACGCTTTCCCCAAGATGAGGTCAACTACCCAACAACCGCGCCCATGCATCCCTGCCTCCCGACAGTGGGCCAGCCAATCTCCATCTGTGCAGCCTGCCTCCTCCAATGCATCAGCAAGAATGGGAAGCCGATCGAATCCGGCTTCATCATAGATAGTACGGGCGATCTGACGAACTACCCCGTCGTGCCAAGTTAGCCAACCAGGGTTGACCGTGGTCGGGCGAAACGGATTGCCGAAGATGCAGCGGGCCAGCTTCACCGAGGCGGCGCAGGTGGCAGCCTCGCTGGTCCAAACTGCCGCAAATCGGGCATCCGGGTGACATGCGTAATTAGCCACTACCATTATCTCAGTCTCGGGAAGTATATATGTCGGATTCTCACGGCGGACCACCTCCAACTCGGATGCCGACGCAATCCCCTCCGCGAAGCGCTCGGCCATGTCTGCCATCCGTGCTGCCTTGTCCTGGCCGTATACACCTTGAACACAGGAGAAGCGACACCGAACACAGGAGAAGCGACACCTGAGGCAGGCGACGGCGAACAGCCGTAGTTTGCGCGGGCTAACATCGTCGCGGATGGCGTTCACCATCCACGTCGGGTTCGTCGCGCACGCCCACCTCTGCTCCTCCGTCACGCACTCGTCCGTGTGGCCGAATAGGAGGCTCTGTAAGGAACGAAAGAGTCCCATTTTCCTCTCCCCCGCTGCCGAACGACCGGCGTTCAGCCGCTGCCGCGAGCCCGCCGGGGCCCAAGGCCCCGTTGGCGGGCGAGTGACAGTCGGCTGCAACGGCTTGTTCAAGTAAGCCGCTAGCGCGTCAGAGGGTTCAGTCTCGGCTCGCGTAGTGTGAGAACGTCCAGCGAGTAGTTTACTCCGCGCTCTTTGAGGCTTCCAGCGAGGCGCTGCGCGCCTTGGCGACCGAACCCAAGTACGTTGGCACGGATCGACTGGGCTTTTTCAGCGTCTTGCACACCTGGGGCCGGACGCTGGAGTACCACCCGCACGTGCACTATGTAGTGCCAGGCGGCGGACTGAGCGCCGACGGTAGTAAGTGGCTGCCATCACGAGCCGATTTCCTCGTTCCGGCGAAGGCTCTGCCGATCGTCTTCCGCGCCAAGTTCCGCGACATCCTACGGCGCGAGGGCCTGGTAAGCCGCTAGCCGAGGAATCGTCGGACGGAAGTTCGGCTGATGCCGAGCTTCTTGGCGATCTCCCGCTTGCTGACACCTTGTTGGAAGAGAGTTTTGACCTCGGTGGCGTGTTTGGTGATCGTTTGTGGCCTGCCGTGAGGGCGGCCCTCCTTGCGCCTGGGCGATTCCGGCCTTCACGCGATCGCGGAGGATATCCCGCTCAAATTCGGCAAAGACCGCGAGCATGCCGGCCAGCGGGACAAAACAACGCCCCCTGCGTCAACTTCGCCTACCCATTAGCGCGGATGAGTCCAACCCTTAGCGTGCAATTTTTTCCGTTCCGAGGAGTGACCCCTCTTTCGGCTCCGCGCGCGATCCTCGCGGAGACACCAGGTCGGCGAGTCGTTGCAGCACAGCGCGGGCACGAGCAAAGTCGGTTTCGGAAGGATCGATATGGGCCTGGAACTGATCGAGGAAGCCCGCGAGCAGGTAATTGCGGCATGCGAATTCGTCGAGCGCCCACAACAAACCGACGATCTGATCATCGTTCAGGTCGCGAGCCCAAGCGGTACGACTGTCCGACTCGAGCCGACGTGCGAATCGCGGGTCAAGCATTTGTCGGCCTCGTACTGCGGTCCCCACAATCAGCAGGTTACCCGAATTGGTTCCGTCAGGCGCGCGACGGGGGTTCGCTGCGTTCTAGTACCTATAGTCACCCTGCCCGTTGAATCAACGCGATGCTCGCGGACGCGGACTCCGGCCCCTGGCATGAGCCCACTTCAAGCGTACAGAATGACAGAAGAGAGAGCCAGGCTGACGGCAGCCGTTCTCCCCAGGCGTCGAGTACCTGTCGATTTCGTGACACGGAGCTGATCCCATTCCAGCTCGCGATGAGGCAGGACATCCTCGGCCAACCGCCGATGGTCGAACGACCTTGTGCCCGGGTCGTGAGTTTCACGACGCCTGCTTGCGAAGTTCAGGTCCCCCAGCGTTTACAGACAACCAACCTGGTGCTCGACATAACACCATGGTCGTTCGCAGTACTGTTCGTCCAGGATGACTCAACAGGCATCTGAAATATCACCTTGACGGACGCGGAATCCTCCTGTTCGGCGAACCACTCTTCGAGCATCTCGGTCAGAAACGACGAATTGCTAGGGGCATCGTCATAAGGCTCCGAAAAAATGCGCCAGCCCGAGATACGACGGCGTTGACCGAGCACGAATGATCGCGCGATGAAGTCGAGGTCGCGGTCTGACGGCAATGGCAGGCTTGCCGGGACGAACAAAAAGGCAAAGTAGCTGCCCGACAACAGTGCTTGAGGGCCGACCTGTCTGACAGTGAACGGTCCGAGAGTCAGCGGGTTTTTCTTGATGAAACTGACGACATAATCGACCACGGCTCTGGTCTGCCGAGGGTCATGCAGCAGGCCGGTGTAGAACGTTATATCGTAGCCGCGCGGTTTCCGTTGAATCTCGACGTCGGATCCGACTATGGTTTTGCATCGTGCCATGAATAGAGTCACTTCAACATCTAATTCGTTTGAGATTCTCTTAAGTGTTCCAGACACGAAGGCGTCAATCTCTGGACCTGTATCGTCTAGGATGATCTGGCCGGCGCAATTTGGCAGAACCGCGCCACATAGTGGGCGATAGCAAACAGACAATCTGTTCTTTTTCTTCCAAAACATGCTTATTAAAAATTCGTAGATTTAAATAGAAACAAACTACTCAAAGCAATCTTTGGCCCCTTTTGATGTACTGGCAGGGCATAGAGCCGTCCAGACTGCATGAAACCACCCGCCCGGCTCACGTCCACTTCGAAGGTTCAGTGAGTATTCTCCTCGAGGATTTACGTGGAAACAAGGCCGGGGTGACGGGATTTGAACCTCCCAATTCTGGGAGCCGAAGCGATGGCTTTTTCGGCGGTTTGCCGAACTTCGCCAGACCGATGCGGGTAACGCTACGGATCACGCACTCCGGCTCCCAACCCCTGAAACGGCCTCGAGCGTCAGTCCCCTGATTTTCCCGGGCGGAGGCTACTTTCGCGCCCCATGCGGTGCGGGTAGCCTGGCAGTTGGAAATGCAGAGACTGCGTTTTCCGACCCCAAGTACGCACGAATTCGGGGATGGTAGATGCCGTATCAATACGTGAGAGAGCCGCTGACCGCCGACGAATCGGATCGCCTGTCCAACGCCTGCGAGACACCCACCGAACGACTCGTCGTCTGGACCTTGCTCGATACCGGGCTCCGCGTCGGCGAGCTTTGCGGCCTCACCTCGAAAGACATCCTCTGGCAGCAGCGCCAGCTCCGGTTCAAGGGCAAGGGTGGCCCTCATGGCAAGAAAACCAAGGTCCGCGTGGTGCCGATGTCCAACGGCGTGCGAATGCTCCTGGAGCACCACTTTGCGCGAGGAACCTGTTCAAGTATCCCGATCCGCGTCACTGCGGACGAGGGATATAGGCAGGAGGAAGCGGCTACCGCCCAGGCCGACCTGTTCGATAGGGCGACACCACCCGCCGCCGCAGCCTGATGCAGGCCCTCGACGCCCTCAACCTGCCGCATGGGCCGCGATACCGTCTTCTACGCCGGTTCCGGCCTCCGCCGCGACTGGGCCGCCTTCGCCACCATGAAAAGCCGGCACTTCACCACCGATGGGCGAGAGATACTGTGGGTAGCGGCCTCGTAACGCA
The DNA here is from genome assembly GCA_963813575.1 of uncultured Planctomycetaceae bacterium. Classification (GTDB taxonomy): domain Bacteria; phylum Planctomycetota; class Planctomycetia; order Isosphaerales; family Isosphaeraceae; genus Aquisphaera. Next base: position 185 of record CAWFAF010000003.1, on the reverse strand, counting down.
CAGGCTTGCCGCCGCCGCGCCAATCGTCTATGGCTTCTCGATGTCCAAAAGCACGATTGTCAACAAACCCCCGTGGGTACAGCCCCGGATCAAAGCCGCACCGAAGATTCGGCAGGTTTATTGGTGCGACTACTGGAAGGATGCCCGCCTGCCGGAGATGTGGAAGATGCGGCCCGTCATCGTGT
>CAWFAF010000002.1:0-73501 GCA_963813575.1 uncultured Planctomycetaceae bacterium | reverse complement strand
GTTGGGAGACCTCGCCCTTGGCTCGCTGCTCAAGGTAAAGAAGCTTTCCAGCACCTGTCTCGAAAAAAGTGTCGGCCGAAAAGCCTCAGTCTCTGGCTGCGACAAGACAACCGCCTCCTGTCCCACCATGCATTCAAGCAGATCTATGCCAGGAGCCAGCGACCTGTCCTCCCTCGCCAGTCCACGCGCCCTGGTTTATGAAGAACCAGTGAAGGTTGGCTTTGCTTTTCACTCCCGCTACGGCTCTGAGGATGCTTAACGGGATAGTATGACATAACTTAAAGAAAGTCACGGTGGCTTTGTTTAGCCAGATTTTGCTTTTTCTGTCCTGCGGTCCCGGTTGATCAAGCGTCAAGGCCGACTGCGGCAGAGTTAGAACCGGTGGAATCAATTGCACCGGAAGATCCCGCGTGCGCGGCTCAACGATGAGTTTTCATCTCCCGGCCTCATAGTGTTCTCTCTAACCGCCGACCACTCTCTTCCGACGATGAGGTTTCATCCTTTGGGACGCGCGGCTGACCATCAGATTGCATACAACCGAACTGCCAAAGCCAGCGCGGACTTTCGCCGCCAACGCGGATGCCCACATCTTTAGTATGGTGCAGGTCGCGCCGAAACGTGCTCTGCCCACAAGAAAGGATTCTCGGGGTGCGGCGGGTCCTACGAGATTTGACGGTGAATCTCTCCGACCGGCCCTACGTTGTATGTCCTTTTCTTTCTTCTTTCCTTTCGGCGATGATGGCTCGGCCCCAGACGCCCACGAGGGTCGAGGCGTCGATCCACTTCAGGAGGTCGCGGGCTTGGGCGGTGCCGATCGAATGGCTGCCCCGAAGTGAGCCTCCTCGGACCCTGAGCTGCGCCGGTTCGCCGAAGGTATCCGCCGTGATCAGGCGGCCGTGCGCGCCGCGATAACGGCGACGGGGAGCAACGGCCCAGTGGAAGGTCATGTGAACCGTTTGAAGACGTTCAAGCGGCAGATGTACGGCCGGGCGGGGTTTGTGTTACTGCTGGCGCGGGTGCTCGACGCCACCTGATAGCGACGAGCAGCGACGACGCTGACAGGACTCGCGCGGCCGACATCATCGAAAATGCGGGAGAAACCGACACCGCAGCTTATCTAACAAGAGACCCTACGCGTGGCCATCAGGCCAAAGGCCGGGCCATTCGGATGGTTAGGTTGGTCGAAGCCCACCCGAATATCATCGAATCCGAAGTAATCCAGGCAACGGAGGATATCGTCTCGCGACATCCAGGAACAGAATGGCGGCGCTGCCTCCGCAGAAACCGGTCGTGTAAGTTGTTACACCATATTTTTGGCGATAGGAGGTGTACCGGAATCCAGCATGCTCACTGTCACAGATGGTGAACCTACGCGGAAGAGCGGCGGACAAGCTTGGAACATAATAGTGCGTCCACAGGAAAAGATGCTGACGACATCTCTGAGCCATCAGCGCAATTAAGTCGGCTGGGTTCTGCATGTGGTAGAGTACCCCACTGGCGAAGACGAGGTCAAAGTCCGTGCCGTCCACCCGCAGGTACTCGAGGAAATCCCCACAAAGGAAGCGGACCCGGCAGAGGTTGAGCAACTCTTTGGTGATCAAGCACTTCAAGTAGGCACGTGTATTGGCCTCGACCGCGATGATCTCCCGCGCGAGCCTCTCAAACATGTAAGAGTGTCCGCCTTCGAGCGGGCCCAACTCCAGCACTGATCGGCCTTCGATCCCCCCAGTCTGCTTCACAAACCACGTAACCCGAGAATCGTTGAAGAGATCATGTATGCCGGACTGGAAGTCGGCTAAGGGGGGCGGGAGTTTCGACGACCATTCGCCCTTGAAGATATCTAGTGCGTTTTGTGGGCTCGGGGCTGAAGTAACGTAACTGTCCAGATTATTAACTGATTGAATCTTTTTCAGTACATAGAGTGCCCTTCGAGCAATACCCTGTCTCGTTCGAGCAGACCAGTTTCCGATGGAGCGAAAACCCTTCATCTAACTCGTCTTTCCTCGGCAGTAAAAGGTGACCAATGGCCGATTTCAAGAGGATCAAGCCGCCGGCCGCCTTGATGTCGAGTCGGTGGCATTCTCCGACTGCCAGAGGGCAGGCGCATCCAGTCTGCACAATCCACGAGAAAGCCTCCCCGCGCCGAACGTTATGCAAGGGCGTCGTCTGGTCCTCGCCGATCGGCTCCTCCTCATTCTATCAAAGTCGGTGTTGAGCCGGGTAGTCGGAGGTATCGGCAGCGTGCTGGTATTCGGTCAGAAATCGTTTCCAGACCGCCCATGAATTCAGTGGCATCCGCTCGATCCAGATAATCCCCCGCTGATGCTCGCGCTGGTTGCCAAGTTGCGGGCGTTTCGGAGCGCGGAGGGCTCGTCGTCAGAGCGGGTTCGCGGCGTCAGACCCGAGAGCGGGTTCGCGGCGTCAGACCCGAGCGGGTTCGCGGCGTCAGACCCGGTTAACGGTTTACTTCTGTCTGAAGGGCTATTGGGAGAATCACGATGAGCCCGGGCGGCTATCGCCAGTTGGTCAGCGTGAGCGGATAACCGAGCTGCTGGATGCGCTGGTAATGGGACGTGTTACCCGTCACCAGCCCCAGGCCGTGTTGCAGGGCGATGGCGGCGATCATGGGGTCGGCCTTGCCGATGGTCTGCCCGGTGCGGTCCAGATCGCCGGAGATGCGGCCCGCCAACTCGGCGGCGGGATACTCAAAGGAAATCACTTCCTCCTGGACGACGGCGGCGAGGAAATTCTGCAACCGGCGGTGTTTCTGCATCCGCTGCAACCCATAAACGATCTCCATGACGGAAACGACCGACACCGAATACATGCCGTACTGCTGCCGGTAGGACGCGGCATTCTGGACCACGGTCGGGTTGACGGCTTTGAGGACTTCCGAATAGGTGTCGGTGTCGAGGAGGGCCTTATTCACCGGCCGGAAGTCTCCATGGCCGTTGTCGTAACTGCATGGCGTGCTCTACCGCCTCGTCCAGATCATCGGCGGCGTCGCGCATCGCGCCCAGCAGATCCTAGTCCAGACTCGGCTGGCTGCTTTTCCGCTTCCTCAAGCTTAATTTCCAGCTCGCGGGAAAGCTGCCGCATCTGCTCCGGCGATAGAGTGCAAACGCTGCTTAACAGATGAACAAAATCGGTGTTTGACATGCTCCGGCCCTCCGGGCGGGTTACTGTTCGTTCATTGACAGTTTAAGACAATTCTGACCGTAAGTCGAGCGGCAATGGTATGGGGTCCGGCCAACGTGGCGTTCGCTCGAAAGAGAGTAAAGCAATGGAGTAAAGGAGAGGCAATGCAATCTCTTCACGAGAAAGGATCCCGGGCGTGCGGAGGGTCGTGCGAGCATTGACGGCGCATCACTCTGAATGGCCGCAGCCTGACCCTCGTTCCTCTCTAAACGCCGGTCTTCAGCGCGTACTCATGTTCCCTTCCCGATCGGCCTGCCAGATCTCCCCGGTGTTCACGTCCAATCCCGTCAGCCAGCCACCTCCGTAGCAATAAGTGTCGATGCACTTCAGGTGACCGAGATCGAGGTGTCCTGGTTCAGCCTGAACTGGAAGACCCGCGAGTTCAAGTTAGCGGGTAAAGAAAAGGAGCCTCGGCGAACTCAGTTGATTGTACAGGTCGTTCACGGGGGGGCTACGGGTTCCTCCTCTCTGTTCCGGGGTTTTGGCCTGGGCTCGGGCGCCGTCAGCTCGGGCACCGACAGGTGTAAGCGCTGGCAGAGATCGATGGCGGCATCATAGGTGCTTTGGCCGGTGGCATGGGCCCAGAGGTCCAGGGCATTGCCGGATCGGCCGCACTTGAAGCAGTGAAAAGTGTGCTGCTCCAGGTTGGCGGAGAAGCAGCGGCTGGTGCCGGACGTGGAGCCGTGCAAGGGGCACGGACCGCGCTGTTGCACGCCGTGGCTGCTGCGAGACTGGAAGCCGAGCAGTTGCAGGACGGCCGCCATCGTCACCACGGCGCGGAGGGCGGCGAAGTCGATGGCAGGGCGTGAGGCTGGCGCTGCCGGCGCCGGGTTGCCGGTGGCTTGGCGTTGTTGTTGGCGGCGCTGGCGGGCCTCGGCCAGTTTGCGATCGCGCGCGGCGAAGATCTCAGCTTCGCGGCCGGCGAGCTTGTCCTGGGGCGTGATGTAGCCGATGGCGCCGTGCAGACGGATGGTGTTGTAGTGCGTGACGTAATCGGCCACGATCCGGCGGGCGTCGTCCAGCGACAGCGGCGTGAGTACGCGGATGCAGTCGCCTTTGAGAGTCTTATGCCAGCGTTCGATCTTGCCGTTGCTTTGGGGATAATAAGGCGAGGTTTTCACATGGGTCATACCGCAAATGCGGATGAATTCCTTGAAATCCTTGGCGATGAATTGTGGGCCATTGTCGGAGATGATGCGGGGCCGGGCCAGGGGATAAGCTTCACGGCCGCGTTGGACGATGGTTTCCACATCGATTTCCTCCATCTTTTCTCGGATCTCCCAGTGGACAATGAAGCGGCTGCAGCCATCGAGAATGCTGCAGAGGAAGTAAAAGGTCCCCGCGATATTGAGGTAGCTGACATCGATATGCCAGTGCTCATGCGGCCGCAGGGGTTGCACAAAGCCGGTCCCCTTCTTGGTGGGCGTGGGCGTCTGCCCGGCCAGGAGTCCCGCGGCCTTGAGGACGCGATAGACGCTGGCCGGGCTGCATGCGACGACATCGGCGTCGAGCATCATAAACGTGAGCCGGCGATAACCCTCCAGCGGGTGCTGGCGGGCGAAGCTGTGGATCCCCTCCTTCTCGGCGTCGGTCAACCAATGGTCGCGCGGCACCCAGGTGTTGTGCTCGTTGACCTTGCCGAAGCGCGACTTCCAGTCGTGGAACTTGCTGGTGCCGATACCGATCCAGATCAGGAACCGCCCAGCGGCGATCTCGGTCTTATCGGCCCAGACGCGCACGAAGTCCACGATCTCGTCACGCGTGTCGTGGGGGACCCAGCATCCTCTCAGGGTTCCCCAAGCTCTTTTTTTAGCTGGACGTGCTCCTCCATGAGTTCCGAGAGGACTTCGTTTTTGCGTTGCAGCTTGGCCTCGAGCTGCTCGATCCTGCGCTGCTTGGCATCCTTGAGGGTTTTGGACCTGCGATCGCTCTCGAAGGCAGCATGGCCGTTCTCGAAGAACTCCTTCTGCCAGCGATAGAACAGATTGGGGCCGATGCCCAGCTCATCGCAGAGATCGGAGACCGGCGTCTGTTCAAGCAGGTGGCGTTTGAGGATGGCGACCTTCTCGGGTCCGGAAAAATGCCGACGTGTCTTGTTCATGGGAAACCTCCGTCCAGGTAATGCTAACCCAAACGGCGGCTTCTTCCAGATTCAACAGAGGCAGAACAGAGGATCTCGCCATTCTTCTGCGAGGTGTGCCCGACGATGACAGTCTTGCCAGATTCGTGCGGGCCGGGCGTCATGGCCCGCAGGGACTCCCACCGCAACATCCCGACGTGCTGCTCGTCCATCGGAATGTCGGGGAAGTAGTTGGCGTGGACGAAGATGTGGGTGTCCGTCTCATAGAAGTCCCGGCAGCTTTCGAGGAACTCGTAGTGCTCGTCGGGGATGAGATCCAGGTCCCGGCTGGGGCCGTAGGAGTCGAGGGTGGCGGTCCCGCCCATGTCGAGCAGCCAGTAAATTGGGTACTTCCCGGACCTGACATCGAGCAGCATCTGGTCGTGGTTACCCAGGAGAGGCACCAGGCGACAGCGGCGGATCAGGTCGATGAGTCGGTCAAGGACGCCCCGGCTGTCTGGACCCCGGTTGATGTAGTCTCCCAGGGTGACGATGATGTCGTCGGGGCGGGGACGGATGGCTTCGAGCAGGGCATCGAGGGCCGCCGAACAGCCGTGGATGTCACCGATGGCGATCGTGCTAGAGTTCATGGTGGGGACGGCTTGTTCGACGTTGAGTGGAACGCTCAATCCAGGCCTTCGCGCCTCGATTTGCGTCGTTGCTCGTACGCTTCGAGCCAGGCTTGGGCACGGGTCAGGTCTTCCTGCCGGACACGCACCTTCGGTCCATAGCCCCACATTTGTGGCTGCAAGCCGCCCATGGCCATGTTGATGTTAATCTTGTCGGCGAGCGCAGGAATACCTTGTTCCATTAACTGATCGGCGATGAACTTCGCCTCGATGGTATCGCCCGCCATGTAGCACTCGACAAGATCTGGCATCGGTGTTCCGGCAAAGTCTGCGAGAGGATCATCAACGTCGATCCCTTCCGGAAGCTCTTCATCAAGAATCGGATCGTCTTCATCGGCGGTGACGAAGTTCGGGTCTTCGACGCCATCGGGAGTCGTCCCGCAGGACCAGCAGACCTCAAACGAGTCATCGACCTTGAATCGGCACTTCGGGCAGCGCCACTGTCTTGACCTCCGCTCGGATGCACCGATTTGAACAGACGTTGCTTTGATGATAATCGAGACCGAGGTAGGCGTTTCAAGAAAAAGCTCAACCGCCACTGCTTTTTGAAAAACTCTTCGGCAAGTTATCTGTTACTGAAAGAAAGCTCGATGGCGAGCACCGTGCCCTCAAAGTCATGAGCAACGCTCGACTCGGACATGAAGGTTATACGGAGCGGTGTCGAAGTACCGAAACAAAGCGGGGCACAGCCAGCCTCGAGCCTTGGTCACCGATTCCTCATACCAGGTGCCGCCTCCCTCCTCCCCGACTCGCCTGGCGGTTAACTGGTGACCAGGAAACGGGATCGCCGAGAAGATCAGGCGAAATCCCTTGTCTGCCTCTTTCAATGGGATGCCCTGCTGTTCCAGGAGGGATTCGAGGATTTCGGGGACACCCGCCACAAACGGCTCACGCACCAAGCCGGTCGTCTCGTCGTCAAAGACCCACATGCCCTCCCACTTGTAAGGCTTCACGACCATGATGCTATTCTGATTCATGAGTTTTTCCATCCCTTACTACCTGTCAGTATCGCACGCGAAGCTGACGAGAACCTGCTCCGCCTCTCGACCGCCCTGCCCGAGTCGACCGGGTTCGTCTGCCGACCGCCACTTTGCGTCCGGTTCACCAAGGCCGCTTGAGTGGGCTATTCGGTGTCGATTCATCTTTCTTGGGGGGCCGTTGGTGTCGGATCGTGTTCTTAGTAATACTTCCCCGCTACCCGACAGACGGGTACGAGCCGTTCCCTCTCCCGCTTTTCGTCGAACCAGAGTAAGCAAGCCAGGGGAATGGTCTCGTTTTGGTTGTAATCCGCGAACTCTGAACTGCGCTCACCAGGTAGTGCAGGACTGTCATGGTTGTCCCCCTGGCCGAATGCGCATGCCAACATCATCAACCGTCCATAGGCACCCCGACAGGGACTGCGACGCAAGCAGCGGGAGCAGCCGACGTGTAGCGGCGAGGACGGAGGGACGACTGGACTCGTGAAGCCGGAAGACGATGATCCCTGGGTAATTTTCCGGTGGGTACGCGACGATGTTGGAGAAGTCGAGGTCTTGCGTCACCATCACGCGCCCCTCATGCTGGCAGACGCTGGCCAGTTCCTCGTCGGGGTGACCTCGCATCTGCTGGTCGTGCACGGTGACCGCATCGTGCCCGTTGTTCCGCAGCAGTTCCGCGACCTCGTCGTGGAGGTTCTCGTCGATCTTGAACAACATCTCAGCTCGCCTCAGGAAGCGGGAGATAACGGTCCTGAGCCAGGTCGGCCGCGAAAAAAAGCGCTGCCTGGATGTCTTCCCGCTCAATGTGGTACCCGCTCATGATGGACTCGAACGGCTCTCCAGAGGCGACGTCGGCCAGTACCACCGACACCATCACGCGCGTCCCCTTGATGCAGGGCTTGCCGTGACAGACGTTCGGGTTCACACTGATTCGTTCTCGCCATTTCATGGCCTCTCTCCATTCGCCTTGCGTGATCCGAGCTTTGTCGCCTTGGTCAAGTGAATGTCGTTCACCCGCTCACCCGTGAAGTGGTCTCCGTGCCAGAACCAAGGAGACTCTTCTCGAGCGCTGGGCTCGTTCCCCGGTCCTTGGTCCACTTCGATAACAAGGAGTCGAAGAAAAGGAGATGCATTGAATCCTCCCATTTCTAGGCGGGAGTCGCCATACCGACAAGGCGGCTGATCGTTCCCATGACCACCTCTACGGCTTCCAGGGGCGGAGGCGGATCGGCTCACCTTTTTCGAGGCTCTCCACCCGTACTTTCGCCCATCCTAGCTCCTTATGGATCGCCAGCACGTAGCGCGATTGCTCGAGGCCGGGAAGGAAGGCCAGCTCGAAACGCTCCTGCCATCCGGGGCGGAAAATCGTCCAGGCGCGTGACCGCACCTTCATGAAGTCGTCCTCTCCGCGGGGCTCGACGTTCGAGTCATTCGGGGCCAGGAGCGTCACCTCGACGTTGTCCAGCGGCTTGCCGTCCTGGTCGACGATGCGGCCCCCGATGACCTTCGGGAGCGATACGGCGTCGAACGTCGCGGTCGTGACCTTGCCGGGCTCGACCTTTACCTGGCTGATCACCGGATAGTCCAAGGTCGACGAATTGACCTCCACATCGTAATCACCAGGAAACAGGCTGACGGAACGGAACCGCCCCTGGTCGTCGGTTGTGGCATAGGCGTGGAACGTGCAACCGTGTCCATGGCACCCGGTCGGGGTCATGATCCGCAATTCGAGCTTCCTCAGGGGCTGGCTGGTCTTCGCGTCCTTGAGCAGCCCGGCGATGTGACCGGCCAGGGTGAACTTGAGATCGAGCGTCTCGACGTGCCCATCAATTCCGGGGATCCGGAGGTCGCGCCACGACCGGCCGTCCGCCTCGACGTGGGTCGGATGCTCGACTCGAACCCCGACGTATTGGTCCCATCGATCCGCTTGCTGGATTCTTGACCATCGACGACTCTACGGAGTCGAATCGGTAACGCCCGTCGGCGCCGGTTTCCGCTTCCGCGATCTTCCACCGCGTCGCGATGCCGGCGTAGAGGATGACCTTCGCCCCCCGTAGCGGCTGCCCGGCCTCGTCCACGATGCGGCCTTGCAACCCGGGCCCTCCTGTCTTCGCGGCTTGTTGGGCTGGCTTCTTGGCGTCCCGAGATGAGCGGCCAACCTTGCCAGGCGGCTCGTCCGCTATCGCCCGGAGTCCGCACAAGGCCACGAGGGCAGCAAGGAAGAACACACTGATCATGCGACTTTCCATGGCACGTCGCTCCGTGATCGACCGCGAGCGGTCGTTTGAACAAACGCGCTCCTGCTGAATACCCCGCGCCATTATCCCCGCCCGGGTCCAACGTTCATAGGCCGACACGACGTTGGGTAGCCCAACCAGGCTGCGACTTCACCGCACGATCCTCGCTGAGCTGTTTGAGACGGTGCGTCCCAAGGAAGCGAGCCGGGCCGCAGTCAGGCCGGTGCAGGAAAGTTCATTGCCCGGGTTGCCTGGCGGCGTACGATGTTTGGTGGGCGGGGAGGAGCATCGGGCGTCGTGGCGACACGACCATTACACATTACTAATCCGACTCCATCGAGAGGAATCCTATGAGGATCCAACTGTTCTGGTCAGTCATCCTCACGCTGAGCTTCGCGGCTTTCCCGTCTTTCTCCCTGGCACAGGGTGACACACCACCTGGCCATTCGGGCTCGGTGATGGAGCTGCTCCGCTATGAGCCAACCGGGCTATCACTCGTGAGCCCCTATGCACGGGGCAAGATCCCCGTCATTTTCATCCACGGGCTGTGGTCCAACCCCGCATCCTGGCATCGTTTGATCGCGACGCTCGAGCGCGAACACGCGATCAGGGAAAAATATCAGTTCTGGACGTTCGGATACTCGACGGGCGACCCGATCCCTTACTCGGCCTACCTGCTCCGGAGGAATCTGGACGACGTGCGCGCCAAGCTCGACCCCGACAGATCGGACACGGCGCTGGATCAGATGGTGGTCGTGGGCCATAGCATGGGCGGCTTGCTCTCGAAGATGCTTGCGACAGACGCTGGCGACCGTCTCTGGCGCGTTGTGAGTGACCGGCCGTTCGGCGAGCTCGCGGGTGCGAAGGACGACCGCGAGCTCTTCAAGAGCGGCCTGTTCTTCGGGCGCGGCCGGAGGTTCGCAAAGTCATCTACATCGCCACGCCGCACCGGGGTAGCCATTTCGATCGAGGGGCGATTCAACACCTCGGCACCCGACTGGTTCGCGTCGCCGACCCATTGCGGGCAGCCCACCACCGGCTGGTGTCGCGCAACGAACCGGCATTCTTCCGTGACCATTTCCGCAAGACCATTCCGACCAGCATCGATGAGTTGAAGTGGGGATCGCCGATCCTGACAGGCCTCTCCGAGTTGCCCACCGCGCCGGTGGTGAAGGTCCACTCCATCATCGCCGTCCGCCCCGGCTCCCCGACCGACCACCCGACCGATGGCCTCGTCGAATACACCAGTGCCCACCTCCCCGGGGTCGCCTCCGAGAAGGTCGTCGCGACGGGCCATCTCTGTCAGGATCATTCGGAGGTGATCGGCGAGGTAAAGCGCATCCTGGCGGAGTGAGTGTCCTTCCGAGCTTCTGAGCAGCGGTGTTGGATCGCGGGAACAGGAAGATTTCTACGACAAAGTGGTTGCCATGAAAATGCCTCGCTTCCGAATCGGGTTGATCATGATGATCGTCGCGATCGCCGCACTGAACCTGAGCGTGATCCGCGCGTGCTATTATGATTTCTGGACCAGCGATGGCGAGAACGCAAACAGGCTCGACGTCTTAGCTCTGGGTTCGCTGCCGATGGCCAACGCTCTGGCGGTTACCCTGATGCTCGGTCTTCGGCATCGGGGGAGCCGCTCGTTCTTGCTGGGATTCGGGGCGTTCGGCCTGGCGGCATTGGTTGTCTATATCGCCTTGGTGTGTTTCTATTGCCATGAGCTGGTAAGGCCCTACCTGTTCCGGTTCCAGAACCCCGTGTTCGACGCCATCGGGCGGAGCGAGGCGCATGTCCCGATCTTCCGATTCACTGCTACGGTCATACTCGTCTGGCCGCAATTTGCCTTCGCTCTGCTCGGCGGCTTGTTCTTCCGGTGGTACGGAATCGCCGAACGGTCTGACAACGGCGGTTTCGCTGCGTCAAACCCGGTGAACGTGTCACATCGATAGCCCAGGATTCCGCCGAGATGGCCAAGCGGCAGCGGTCGTGGATGCCAAACCTGCTTGGTGGCTATGATAACAATGAATCTTCCCGCAAGGCTTCCTGGATGAGGATCGCTCGCCATGCAGAAGACATTCGTTCTGACTTTGACCGGACCCGACAGAATCGGATTCGTTGACGAAGTGACGGGGTTGCTACTGGAACGTGGCGGCAATGTCGAGACCAGCCGGATGGCACGCCTCGGCGGCGAGTTCGCCATCCTGATGCTCGTCTCCATGCCGGCAGGGCAATTCCCCAGCCTGGAAAACGACCTGGAGGGTCTGGCCGCCCGTGGCTACAAGGTGACGACAACACCGATGGAGCAGATCTCCACCGAATCTCACCTCGGCTGGCTGCCGTACCAGATCGAAGTCCAGGGAGCCGATCATGAGGGGATCATCCACGAAGTTGCACACTACCTGTCAGAACATGGCATCAGCATCGAATCCGTGGATTCGGAGTGTACCCCTGGGTCGACCAGCGGCGTGCCTCTCTTCGCCATGAAAACACGTGTGATTGTTCCGCCCACTCTGTCCGGGAAGGGCTGGGAGGCCGGGCTCGACGAGATCGGCGATCGCATGAACCTGGATATCAGGGTATCTGACTTGCGAGATCAGTAGCTCGCGCTGAATCAAGTCGAAGGTTCTCATCAGGACCCAGGACGACGGCCGGTATCAACTGAAGCTGAACCTCGTAGCTCACGCAACTGTCTATCTCGTGGCCCGGGAGGCGTACCATCATCGGGACCTCCCTGGGCGAGCGAGCCGGCATCGGCCTGATTGACCGCGGGAGAGGAGCCCGGCATGAGTACCCTGGAGCGCCTGACTGATCGTGGCCTTGTCAAGCCGCCGAGGTGGCTGCCGGGCAACGTCCAGTACGAGACGATCATGGGGTCGGTCGCCTATGGCGTCTCCTCGGACACCAGCGACGTGGACGTGTACGGCTGGGCGATTCCCCCGAAGGAGGACATCTTCCCCCACCTCCAGGGCGAGATCCCCGGCTTCGGCAAGCAGGCCAAGCGATTCGAGGTCTATCAGGATCACCACATCCAGGACCGCGACGCCCTCGCGGGGCACGGGCGCATCTTCGACCTGACGATCTTTGGCATCGTCAAGTTCTTCCAACTGGCGATGGACAACAACCCCAACGTCATCGACTCGCTATTCACCCCCACGACTTGCGTCCTGCACAGCACAAGGGTCGGCAATCTCGTGCGAGAGAACCGCAGGCACTTTCTCCACAAGGGGGCCTGGCCCAAGTTCAAAGGGTACGCCTATAGCCAGCTTCATAAGCTGGCGATCAAGCGACCCCAGGGCAAGCGGGCCGAGCTGGTCGCCGAGCACGGCTTCGACAGCAAGTTCGGCTACCACGTGGTGCGGCTCATCGGCGAGGTCGAGATGATCTTGCTGGAAGGTGACATCGACCTCCAGCGCAACAACGAGCAACTCAAGGCCATCCGCCGGGGCGAGTGGACGGAGGAGCGGCTGCGGGCATGGTTCGCCGAAAAGGAGTCGCACCTGGAGCGGCTCTACGCCGAGAGCACGTTGCGCGCGACCCCGGACGAGCCCAAGATCAAGGCCCTCCTGATGACGGCTCTTGAAGAGCACTACGGCAGCCTGGAGGGGTGCGTCGTCGATCCCGACCGGGCGGTAGTCGCCCTGCGGAACATCCAGGCAGAGCTCGAGCGCGTGAAGGATCTCCTATGAGCGACCGTGGTCACGACGGAAGCATTGGAAAGATTGAAGCAGGAGGCGGCCCGCCACCCCTACCCACTGGTCTTCGCCACCATCAGCGGGGCACACCTCTATGGCTTCCCCTCGCCCGACTCGGACTTCGACCTGCGGGGCTGCCACCTCTTGCCGCTCCGGGAGGTCGTTGGGCTTGACGCCGGCAGGGAGACCATCGAGGCTTCGACGAAGGAGGGCGGCTACGAGCTGGACCTGGTCACGCACGACGCCCGGAAGTTCTTCGGCCTCTTGCTCAAGAAGAACGGCTATGTTCTGGAGCATGTCTACTCGCCGCTGGTCGTCCACACGACGCCCGAGCACGAGGAGTTGAAGGCCGTTGCAAAGGGCTGCGTCACGCGGCATCACAGCCACCACTACTTCGGGTTCGCCGAGACTCAGTGGCGGCTCTTCGAGAAGGAGCATCCCCGGCGAGTCAAGCCTCTGCTTTACGTCTACCGGGCGCTCCTGACGGGCATCCGCCTGATGCGGACCGGTGAAGTCGAGGCGAACCTCGTGCGGCTCATCGAAGAGGCCCGGCTCGGTCATGTGGCTGACCTGATCGCCCGCAAGCTGGCGGGACCTGAGCAGTCGGCCTTGGACGACGCAGACGTGGCCTTTCACAAACGGGAATACGAGCGGCTGGTGGCCGAACTGGAAGCGGCGTACCAGACCAGCGCCTTGCCTGAGGGACCGACCACCCGGCTAGCTCTGAACGACCTGCTGGTACGGCTGAGATTGCGATCGGGCGGTGAGATCGATTGACGACCGCCGACCTTCTGCTTGCCGCCGCAATTGCCTCACACCGAGGACCAATTCCACGCGTGTCCTCTTCGGCGTCCTCTTGGTCCTTGATCGGACCGGTTATGCACGGCATGACCTGGGAGGTTCGCCGCCGGTAAGCGGCCTCCCGGCCGGCCCAAGTCATTCGATTTCTCCCTGTCTTACAATAAATTTCGCTCCGGCTCAAGAACCTTGAATATATTTGCAGTCAGCAGCGAATGAGCGTACGTTGTTTCTCCTATCTTAAAATCTAGATGTGGGAATTCCAGGATTTATCATGCAGACGAATTCTCTCGCCAAACGTGCAGCCGCCCTGGCGGCTCAGACCCACGAACTGAAAGATCCGCTGATCGTCGACCACGCGGAGGCGCGTGACCCGGCATCCGGCAAGCCGATCTACCGCTTCAGGGTGGTTGGCGGGGCGCATGCTAACGGCCCGGCGTATACGGTTATCATGAACGATCGGGGCGAAACCCTGGAAGCGGGGTACCCGGCGGCGTCACTGTTCGATCGCCCGATTCCAACCACGGCCGGCGCCGCGGGTGGACCTGGACCTGCCGCGGCGGCCATCACTATTCAGCCTGATACCAATGTCTTGATACTGAACCCTTCAGACACGATCGATGAAACGATCACGGTGACAATACCGAAGAACGCTGGACCGGCCAGGGCGGATGTGTACTTCCTCGCCGACACCACCGGGTCGATGGGTAACATCCTGGCCGCAGTGCAAGCCGGAGCGAACAACGTCCTGACAGCACTGAGCGGATTGGGGGTTGACCTGGCCTTTGGCGTGGGCAATTACAAGGATTTCGCCTCGGGAGATCCGTATGCCTTCCAGCACCAGGTGAATCCGACCAATGTGGCCGCCACCGTGACGGCGGGGATCAATACCTGGTCGGCGGCCGGCGGTGACGATCTCCCGGAAGGTCAACTGTTTGCGATGGACAGCCTTGCCATTCCTCCCGGCGGAGCGATCGGGTGGCGCGCCGGAAGCAAACGTATCATTGTGTGGTTCGGCGACGCCGCTGGCCATGACCCGATCTGCACGGCGGTTTCGGGCGTACCCGCAATCACGGAAGCCAGCGTCACTGCCAAGCTGGTTGCACAAAGCATCACAGTCCTGGCGATCTCAACGGCGAATCCCGGCCTGGACGATGATCCGAAGTCCGGGGCGACGGGCTATGTTGCCCAATGCGGATCACCCGGCGGTTTGCCGGGACAGGGTACTCGCCTCGCCACGAACACAGGCGGCGTCTTCGTCACCGGCATCAACGCGGGCAACATTGTCAACACGATCATCAACCTTGTCAAAGGCGCGGTAGGGGCGATTCAGAACGTGAAACTGGAGCCGTCGGCATCCGTCGCGCCGTTTGTGACGTCCATCAATCCCGCCGGCGGATACGGCCCGCTGGCGGGGGACCAGGATCATACCTTGACGTTCGCCGTGAAATTCACTGGGACGGTTCCCTGCAAGCCGGAAGCGCAGGTATTCACGGGCACGATCAATGTGGTGGCAGACGGCACGGTTGTGCGCGCAAGAGCGTACAGATCACGGTGCCTGCCTGCGCGTTCGTGTATCCCGTGAAGTTCATCTGTGGCGTGCAGCCGGAATGCGGCTGCGCATGTGCACCAGTTCAACCGGGCAAGTATTCCACCACAATCGCCATTCAGAACTACTCGTTGAAAGAAATCGTTGTTCGCAAGCGATTTCTGCCGGTGGTACTTGCAGGCACCCCAGTGGACGTGAACCACGCGTTGCGGCTGTTCGCGCAGAAGATGAAATTCGTCTGCCCGCGCAAACGGCAACAATGGACGACTGCTGCCGCATTGCGGAGCTGCTTTTCGGAGGGGAAGCGTCGTCGGCCATGCCACTCACCATCGGATTTCTGGAACTCACTGCCAGCGCGCCGATCGCGGTGACGGCAGTGTATACCACAAGCGGCATGACGTCGGGCGGTGTCGCCGTGGCGGTCGAGCAGATCGATGCCGCACTGAAGCAATGACGAGCCGCGCAACCAGATTAACGGAATTTACAAAGCCGGAGCATCATGATGTCGCATCGCATCGGAACGCACCAGACAGTCTCTCCCGCCGTCACTATCGGGCCGGATTCGGGGTCTTCTCCGACTTCAGCGAACACGTGGCTCTTTACCTTCGCCCCGGCCCCAGCAGCAACAGGTACGAAGTTTGTCATACTGCACTTTACCGGCGCCAGTTTCCCTGCCAACAATCGTCTGGAAGTTGACCTGGGCTACGACACCGATGTCTTTCATGCTGCCGATGGACCGGATTTCTGGACGCGGCCAGTGAACCTGGCGGGCGGCACGACGGTTGACATCCGATACATCACCGACGGCAGTCCCAATGGCCATGCTGTCCTCAGTGATTATGGCCGTGCCGAAGGGCTTGAGTCTGATATTTCCGGCACACCCGATTACCACAACATCACCAATCCCGACATTTTCTTGCTCAAGTCTCCCTATGTGGAGCCAATGTACGAGCTGCGCGGCTTTTCAGGAAGCACGCCCAACTGGGAGAACGTCGCATGTGCCGGCCCGGGCGATATTCAGACGGTGGTGTCGCGCAGTGTCGGTATCTTCGTCATGGTCGAGTTCAATACCGAAGTCAGCCCGCCCACGTTTGACATGAGCAGTTGTTCCGGAACACTCATCGGAGCAGATCTCGTGCTCTGCGCCGGTCACTGCATGACATCGCCCGACGAACTCGATGCGCGGTCGGGCTCCTTCTGTTTCGACTACCAAACCAACTGCGATGGCAGCCGGCCCTCCGGTTACAATCCGAAATTCCACAAGATCCAGCGCGTGGTGAAGCGGGCCTATAGCGCCGGCCTGGACTATTCTGTCATCCAGCTCAAGACGCTGCCGGGCGTGCCATCGGCTCCCTTGAGGCCAGACTTGCCATCGGTTGGCGATCCGGTTTTTGAAGTTCATCATCCCCAGGGAATTCCCAAGAAGGTCTCTGCCCGTCACACAGGACCGCAGGCAACGATTTCGGCGATCGAACCCTGGAACGGCTATCTCTATATTTTCGCGAATACCGACCTGACTGGTGGCAGTTCCGGTTCCGCACTCTTTGATATGTCCGGCCGAATTCTCGGGATCGCCGATAAGTCAGGCCATGACAAGAACGGCTTTCTGTCGATCACCGAAGTGATGAAGGATATTTCCGTCACTCCCCCTCCACCCAAGCCGCGCGATGTCATGTTGGTGATGGACCGGTCCGGCAGCATGTCGCTCGATGCGGGGACCGGCCGCACCAGAATGGTCGAAGTGCACGATGCGGCCTCGCTCTTCGTGCAGTTGATCCGCACGGGCGCCGGCGATCGAGTCGGCCTGGTGTCGTTCAGCACGACAGCCTCTACGCCCGTTGACTTCGGGCTGAGCCCGGTGAATGCCGGCACGAAAAACGCGCTCATCGGTCCCGCACCCTTCTCCGGCGGCATCGTCGGCGGTCTTGCCCCCGGCGGACAGACCTCGATAGGCAAAGGACTCGCCGTTGCACAGAGCCAGTTCCCGCCTTCCGGCCCCGCCGCGAATCAGAGCACGGTCCTTCTGCTGACGGACGGTCTCGAGAACACGCCCCCCATGATCGCGGACGTAGACTCGTCGCTCAACGGCGACGATTTATCCGTCATCGGCCTGGGCTCTGAATCGAGCCTCAATGGCGCGTTGCTCAACAACCTCGCCGAGGCCCACAACGGCCTCTACACCCGAGCCGGGGACGGTCTGAAGCTCAGGAAGTTTTTCGCACTCGCCTACGGGAATATCTTCGAATCCGGCACGCTGACCGATCCCGAGTTCTTCCTGCCCGCCAGTCAGAGGGAAGCGACGCCGCTTTCGTTCCCGGTGTGCAGCGAAGATGTCATTACGGTCGTGATCGGGTGGGATCGCGAGGACGCGCCGCTCATGCTGGCGCTCACGACCCCGGGAAGCAACACAGTCTCATTGGGTACCGCGGGAACCGAGTCTTCGAGCGGCAAAACCTGGAGCTTCCTGCGCGTCACCTTGCCGTTTCACGGCGAACGCAGTGGGACCTGGAAAGTGGTGGTGTTCCGACCGGGCGGAGGAGAGTTTCCGCCTCCGGGTGTGGACGTTCGCTATTTCGTCAACGTGGTTGTCAAGGGTGGTCCACGCCTGATGCGAGTGAAGCCGGAATCGCGGAAATACTACACCGGAGACACCGTCAATCCGCTGTTCATGCTCAAGAACAATGATGGCACGGTCCCGGATAACGCGATGGTAAGTGTCACCGTGACCCGACCCGCGAACAGCGTCGGCAACCTGCTTTCGCAGGCGCACCTGGGGCCCGCATCGACGATCAACGGCGACGCGATCCCTGCTCGCCAAGCAACTCTGCTGGGGATCGAAAACGCGACCGGAAAACCGGCCGTCAGTTACATTGACGAGATGCACGAGCTTTTCGACGACGGCGGCCACGAGGACGGCGGCATGGAGCCCGACGGCATTTTCGGCAATCCGATGCCGGACCTTTTGAAGGCAGAAGGCAATTACACGTTTCACGCTGTAGCGACATTCGGTATGGACTGTACCTCAGCCCGCGAAGTTCTCTGGACGATTCATGTCGATACGGGCATCGATCCCGGCAAGACGACCGTGACGACAACACCTCTGGGCCCGGGACCGGACGGCGGCTCGTGCGTGCGCATGACCTTCACGCCGCGCGACAAGTACGGCAACCTGCTGGGACCTGGGCGAGCCGATTCCTTTACGGTCGAGCCGCAGCCCGGCAGCACGCCTTCCGGTGCCGTGCAAGACCTGGGCAACGGATCGTATCAAGTGAATGTATGTTCGGATCAGGACTCACTTGACCCTCCGAGAA
Organism: uncultured Planctomycetaceae bacterium; assembly: GCA_963813575.1. Lineage (GTDB taxonomy): Bacteria > Planctomycetota > Planctomycetia > Isosphaerales > Isosphaeraceae > Aquisphaera. Next base: position 54,991 of record CAWFAF010000002.1, on the reverse strand, counting down.
TCGGCATCACCCAGCCCGGCAGACCGACCGCGGTGATCAGACCGCCTGAGTTCAAGCTGTTCGTATACAGCGTGCAATTCCTGTGCGGCGAACAGAAGGGCGATTGCTGCGGATGCAGTCCGGTACAGCCGGGTCGCTACGCGACGGAGATCAACATCCATAACTCGGGAGAAAAGAACGCGCCGGTGCTCAAGCGAGCCATTCCACTCGTGCTGGCAGGCGCCGTCGCCGGCCGTGAGCCGAAGTTCAAGGGACCTGCCACGACGGACGGCATTCGGCTGCCCGCCCATACCGCGACCATGGACGATTGCTGCCGCCTGCTGGAATTGCTGCTGGGCGCGCTGCCTGCGGGGCCAGTGCCGCTGACTTTGGGTATCCTGGAGATTGTCAGCACCGTGGAGTTAAATGTGACGGCGGTGTACACGGCAACAGATGGTCGAGGGGGTGCGCCGTCGATCGACGTGAAGCAGATTCGTGCGAAGGTTCTCAGCATCTGAGGACGGCAGAGGAAGTCCCAGCCAGATCCAAAAGATTCAATTCCAGGCGCTGCATTGTTGTGTCTTGTGAACGGTCGTGTCCCGATGCGGGACTCGTCAAGACGCTGTCACTTCGCGGGTCCGACACCCAGAGCGGTTGGCACGATCAGGCCAGGCTGGACGTCCAGGTCATCCGTCTGCTTCGGGGTTTTTTCGCGAGACTGGACCCGGGTCCGTCCCGCTGAACTGAAGAGGGTCCTGGCGATAAAACGACTTCAGCTCCTCGTACAACTCCGGGTGCTTGCGGCGTAGCGGAGCGGGGTTTTCGAAGAAACACTCGGTGGCGACGGCAAAGAATTCGGCGGGGTCTGTGGCACCGTACTTGTCCAGCACCGTGGAGCGTCCCAGAACGCTGTCCCGCCGCAGCCGGTCATATTCGCGGCCAAGGACTCTGGCCCAGGTCATGTGGCGGCTGGATTGCTCGAGGAGGGGAGTGCCGTCGGCGGCGCCGTCTTCCATGTCGAGCTGGTGGGCGAACTCGTGCAAGACCAGGTTATGGCCGTCGCGGATATCGCGCACGCCGGACCGGACGTCGTCCCAAGAGAGAACCACAACGCCGCTCTTCCACGCTTCACCCAGCCGGGCCTCTTCGCCATGCAGCACCACGCCGCCCCCGATCGGCTCGATCGCGCTGGCGAAATAGGCGCTGGGATAGACCAGGATGGTGATCAACCGGGGGTAATAATCGGTATCGCGGTGTAAGTAGAAGCATGCACGCCTGGGCCGCGATGGTGACCTTGATCTCGTCAGTCAGACTGAGCCCGCCGCAGCCCTCGAAGTACTTCTCGGCCAGAAAAACCTGGACATGGCCCTGAAGCTCGCGCCGGTCGGCCTCGGTCAAACGCTTGAACATCGGCAAGTTCTTGGCGATGATCGCCAGCCAGGAGCTTGGCAAGGGCGTGGACCGCAGGCGGTCGCGGCGGCGGCGTTTGAAGAAGCCGAACATAGAGCATACTGGGAACGGGAAATTCAACCACAGAGGGCACAGAGAGTGGATCGAGAGAAAAAAGAGGTCAATTCATCTCATCACGGCGTTTTCTGTTTCCGTCTCTCCGTGGTCTCTGTGTCCTCTGTGGTTAAGTTCGTTGGGTAGAAAGAGTTGCGAGTGTTGGTCGCCTCTTGCACTTACTTGCTAGCCGCATTCTCCGACGCCTTGGCGGCATCGGCTTTCTTCTTTTCGGCGGCCGCTTTCTTTTGCTGTTCTTCCTGGGCAAGGAGCCTCTTCTGAGCGGGAGTGAGGACCGCCTCGCATTCGGCCTCGCGCTTCGCCCGGAGTGCATCCGCTTGCTTTTGCAGGGCCTGGATCTGAGGGTAGTATTTGCCCTGGACCTTGTAGATGGCCTCTCGCTGCTGGTCGGTCAAGCCCAGTTTGGCGAAGCCAGGGGGAACGCGGTGAGTCGGATCGGGCGGAGTGGTCTTGCCCGTGGACTTGGCCCTCCCCGGCCCATCGTCGGTGCTCAAAGAATCGGCTTTCTTGCCTTGTTTTGACTTGGACGCCGTGGTCTTGGAACTGCCCGATTCCTGGGCGCCCAGCGGATAGCCTCCCGTCATCAATAACGTCATGACCGCGGCGCTGGCGACAACGGCAACGGACCGGCGGAGATACGACATCATCGCGAACCACCTTTCGTAGCATGGATTCCCGACTTGCTGACATCAAATTTGCACAACGCCTTCGAGTTTACGGCTCTTCCGGGGGCGAATCCAGACGCGGAAAAAAGTTCTTTCCTTTTGTGTTGACTCTGCGACACGAAAGTGGCTAGTGCCGAACCCTGCGAATTCAGAAATGATCGTTCGCCCTGATCGGAGGAGGGAAACGATTCAAGCTTCCACTTGGTTGAGCGAACATTCTATCAGCGCACGAGTCACGCCGTGCGAGAACCATCCGCTCGGCCTGTGGGGACTTTACCGAGGGTTTTCCGGTCGTTAGGATGGCCCTTTCCGATTCTCGAGAAATGTGCGCTACACGTGCTGCCGTTTTAGGTTGCGACCAGCGACTCTCGTTCTAAGCCATACTGAGATAACAGCCCGGAGACTGCCCGTCATGTCAATGGACGCGAAGCCCCCAGTAACATCCCCGTCCCACGTCTTCCGCGATCCAACATCGCGAGAAGGGGATTCGCTTTTTCACCTGGCCCAAGGTGATCTACATTTTCCCCTCGGCCATCGTCGCGCTCATCTGCGCGATCGGGATGTGGACGCTGAAAAACGAAACCCACGACCCGACCAAACCGTTGCCGGGCGCAGCCGCACCTGCGACCACAACAGCCCCGAGCGAAACGACGGCGGCCGAGACCGGGCAGGGTCCGATGAGCAAACGGGAACGGTTCTCCACGCCTCAAAACCTGCTGGGCGTGCTCTTCCTTTCGATTTTTGCCTTCAACCTCTTGGTGATGGCGCTCGATTTCCCCCGGTTTGAGCTGGTGGGAGTGATCCTGCTCATTCTCTTCGCGCTCTTCTTCGTCCTCTGGTTGGGTGCGTTCTTCAATCTTGATCTGATGAGACCGATCGACGCCCTGTTCGCGTCGATCTACGCGACCGCCAACGCCGGCTTCTATCTCATGTACTTCCTGATCGTGTTCTTTATCCTCTTGATCGTTTACATCACTCGCTGGCTGGACTACTGGGAGGTGCTGCCCAACGAGATCCTCCACCACCACGGCCCCTTGAGCGACCTCGAGCGATACCCGACCATGAACCTCAAGTTCGACAAGGAGATCCCCGACGTGCTCGAGTATGCCTTGCTGGGCGCGGGGCGACTGGTGCTGCACGTTCCGAATATCTCGAAGTCGCTCGTGCTTGACAACGTCCTCTTCATCAATTCGAAGGAAGAGACTCTCAAGAAGCTGATGAGCCGGCTCGAAGTGCGCGTCACTACCGATCAGGAAGTGGGTGAACAAAACACTTGAGTGTCCTGGTTCAGCCTGAACTGGAAGACCCGCGAGTTCAAGTTAGCGGGTAAAGAAAAGGAGCCTCGGCGAACTCAGTTGATTGTACAGGTCGTTCACGGGGGGGCTACGGGTTCCTCCTCTCTGTTCCGGGGTTTTGGCCTGGGCTCGGGCGCCGTCAGCTCGGGCACCGACAGGTGTAAGCGCTGGCAGAGATCGATGGCGGCATCATAGGTGCTTTGGCCGGTGGCATGGGCCCAGAGGTCCAGGGCATTGCCGGATCGGCCGCACTTGAAGCAGTGAAAAGTGTGCTGCTCCAGGTTGGCGGAGAAGCAGCGGCTGGTGCCGGACGTGGAGCCGTGCAAGGGGCACGGACCGCGCTGTTGCACGCCGTGGCTGCTGCGAGACTGGAAGCCGAGCAGTTGCAGGACGGCCGCCATCGTCACCACGGCGCGGAGGGCGGCGAAGTCGATGGCAGGGCGTGAGGCTGGCGCTGCCGGCGCCGGGTTGCCGGTGGCTTGGCGTTGTTGTTGGCGGCGCTGGCGGGCCTCGGCCAGTTTGCGATCGCGCACGGCGAAGATCTCAGCTTCGCGGCCGGCGAGCTTGTCCTGGGGCGTGATGTAGCCGATGGCGCTGTGCAGACGGATGGTGTTGTAGTGCGTGACGTAATCGGCCACGATCCGGCGGGCGTCGTCCAGCGACAGCGGCGTGAGTACGCGGATGCAGTCGCCTTTGAGAGTCTTATGCCAGCGTTCGATCTTGCCGTTGCTTTGGGGATAATAAGGCGAGGTTTTCACATGGGTCATACCGCAAATGCGGATGAATTCCTTGAAATCCTTGGCGATGAATTGTGGGCCATTGTCGGAGATGATGCGGGGCCGGGCCAGGGGATAAGCTTCACGGCCGCGTTGGACGATGGTTTCCACATCGATTTCCTCCATCTTTTCTCGGATCTCCCAGTGGACAATGAAGCGGCTGCAGCCATCGAGAATGCTGCAGAGGAAGTAAAAGGTCCCCGCGATATTGAGGTAGCTGACATCGATATGCCAGTGCTCATGCGGCCGCAGGGGTTGCACAAAGCCGGTCCCCTTCTTGGTGGGCGTGGGCGTCTGCCCGGCCAGGAGTCCCGCGGCCTTGAGGACGCGATAGACGCTGGCCGGGCTGCATGCGACGACATCGGCGTCGAGCATCATAAACGTGAGCCGGCGATAACCCTCCAGCGGGTGCTGGCGGGCGAAGCTGTGGATCCCCTCCTTCTCGGCGTCGGTCAACCAATGGTCGCGCGGCACCCAGGTGTTGTGCTCGTTGACCTTGCCGAAGCGCGACTTCCAGTCGTGGAACTTGCTGGTGCCGATACCGATCCAGATCAGGAACCGCCCAGCGGCGATCTCGGTCTTATCGGCCCAGACGCGCACGAAGTCCACGATCTCGTCACGCGTGTCGTGGGGGACCCAGCATCCTCTCAGGGTTCCCCAAGCTCTTTTTTTAGCTGGACGTGCTCCTCCATGAGTTCCGAGAGGACTTCGTTTTTGCGTTGCAGCTTGGCCTCGAGCTGCTCGATCCTGCGCTGCTTGGCATCCTTGAGGGTTTTGGACCTGCGATCGCTCTCGAAGGCAGCATGGCCGTTCTCGAAGAACTCCTTCTGCCAGCGATAGAACAGATTGGGGCCGATGCCCAGCTCATCGCAGAGATCGGAGACCGGCGTCTGTTCAAGCAGGTGGCGTTTGAGGATGGCGACCTTCTCGGGTCCGGAAAAATGCCGACGTGTCTTGTTCATGGGAAACCTCCGTCCAGGTAATGCTAACCCAAACGGCGGCTTCTTCCAGATTCAACAGAGGCAGAACAGAGCAAGCGGCCGCAGGGCCAGGGCGCGGCTGGCGATCATCACGAGTGGTCGCCGGCCCGTTCCGGGCATGCGTGATCGGTTACCGAAGCTGCAGAGCCCAGGTGAGGCTTCAGCAGTCGTTGCGTGGAGACGGCGGGCTCGATCGGTCCTGCTTCCACTTCGTTGCGGTTTTCAAGCAGCTCATCTCGGATGGTCGTCTTCAACACGGTCTCGATGTCGCCGAGCCGGCGCGCGATGTAGGCGCCGTCAAGCACCCGATGGTCGTAAATCAGCTTCACAACCACGCGGCCGGTAGCCGGATCAATCGGGCCGAAGGTGAGCGTGGTCGTGAGTGGTGAGATTGGATGCAGGTTCTCAGCCCCCAAGCTGCCGTAACTCGTAAGCCCGAATGTGCCGAACCGCTTGCACCGCTTGTAACCAGAGACATTGAGCGTGACCCACCAGAACGCGCGCCTGACGGGTGTCGGAATCCTGCTGAAGCGCAGCGCCTGGCGGTAGAAGCCCACCTTTTCCAGCTTCTCATTCTTGTACCACTGGAGCCAATGCTGGATCTGGGCCAAGTTCTGCGCTTCGGGTGCTCGGAAAAGACCCACGAAAACGCCATCTTCCCCCTCATGGTCTCGCTCGATCGCGAGCGCGCAATTCATCCAGGGATGTTCGTAAATGCGCGGCCATGGAAACTCGAGATACGACCGTCGCAGCGGTGCGTGCGCGGCACCGACAATGGCGTACGCTTTCATGAACAGGCATGCCCATGACGGACGGGCGGCATGCCTGCGCACGAGGCTCGAAGAGAGTTGAAACGTCGAACAGCCGGCTCACCGGCGCCGAGGGAACCTTCCGCGCGAAGTGAACCAGGTCGTTGATGAATCGACGAGGTCCAGTGAGAGGAACGTATCGCCCTTTCAGTTCGCGCATCCATGCACCTCGACGAGAGAGACTTCCGACCTTTCCCGGGCCAGGAAGCAGGAAGGTACAAAAGAACGGCCAAGTCAGGAAGTCGAAGCGGTTGCGAATCGATCCGCTCGCCACGGCGCGGCTCACAACATCGACGACGACAGAAACACCAAGTCGCCTTGCTGCCAGATCTTGCGGCAAGAACGACCGGTGTTCCCCGATGGGGCCCTCCCTCTCGATCGATGTGATCAATCCCTGCGAAAGTTGCTTTCGCACTAATGGCGATGATGGACTTCAAGCGGCCCCGCCATGAACCTTGGCCACCGCTTCCAGGGCGGCGGCGGCAGGAAAGACGCGGGGTGCGAGGATGTCTGGGTGCCGATGCGAGGAAATCGCAGGGCAGACCGGTGTCAGGGCAATGCCGGCAATCGACGCCAGGGTCCTGCCCGGGTCCGGATTATGGACTGCGTCTTCGGCCAGGTGATGGATCTGAATCAGTTTCTCCGTGGGTGACATGACGTTTCTCACTTGTAAAGAATGTACTGTTTTGTTCAGCCAAACAGCTTCGAAATAGGAAATGAACTCATCCTTGAACTGCTCTGTCGGGAGCCAGTCGCGTGATTCGAAGGTAAAGTTTGTTGACTCACCAGCCTTCGTCGGCGGGGTCGTTCAGTTCGTCCTCGCTGCTGGTAGGGAGGTTGACATCATCGTCATCCTCTTCCCATCTCTCAACTGCCACGTTCTCGTCGATGATCTCCCAAAACGACATTCGACTGCGATGTGGCCCGCCGGCGGCGGCCCCAGCACGTCGCAGTCTCTGTTCCACTCATTTTGTTCCTATCGTCGTCGCGGCCCAATCTCTTAACAAAACAAGCACGGCCGAACCAGGCGAGCGTGTCTGTTCCGAGCCGAGGACAAGGCTCGTGGAGGCCACCAAACTCGAGCCTGTCGGCGGATGACAAGAGCCACCTGGAAACGATGTTTCTACCAAAAATATAGCTCATCACGAGTCCCTTGAGGCCTTCGTTTTCGACTCTTGCCGCTCGCAGTTCGGCGGCAAGCGGGGCGGCCTTGCTGCGGAGAAAGCTCGTGAACCTGGCATGATCTTGCCAGGCATTCGAGCCTCGGAAGTGGAATACTCGGCTATCCCACGACGCCCATGCCGCCACGGCCGATCTCGCGGACGATCCGGTAGTCGCCGATCTGCCTCAGAGGCGGGCCCGCGGTTTGGATTCCCCGGTCTCCTCGCACTTCTCGTCGCCGAGTCGCGCGTCCTTCCTCCAGCTGACCCTGAGCATCACCAGGAAGAGTTCGCGGATTTCCTCGGCCAGGTGCGGGTAGCGATGGATATATTCGTTGTTTTCATCTTAAAGCTGGAAAAGAAAGCCCGAATTGGCCCTGCTCGTGAGCCACGAGGCGACCAAGGAGCCGTCCGAAAAACAGATCGTCGATTGGGTTGCTAAGGGCCTGGAGCTCGGCGACGCTGCCCCGGCTCGAGCTGACCGCCGCGCCGTGCGCCGAGGCCCTGCCTTCGCGCCACCGCCCGCCGATAACTGGTATATTGCATTTCCAGGCTCCCGATCTCACAATCGCGAGGTTGGATTCCTTCCTTTCTGATTGAATCTGCATCCCGGACCATCGCCACAGAGAGGATACCATGCACCTGATCAAGGGACGTCATTACGCGCACCAGGCGTCGCGGCCCGCGCGCGCTCGAACCCGCTCTTCGCCGCGTTGCGAATACCTGGAACCACGGTGTCTGCTCTCAACCGCTGCTCCGGAGAACCTGTCGAACATCATGGCGACGCCTTCGGCAGTGCTTTACGCACCAGGGCAAATCAGGACTGCCTATCGAGTCAACTCGATACCGGGTCAAGATCAAGGCGCCGGAGAGACAATCGCGATCGTCGATGCTTACAACGATCCCAAGATTGTCAGCGATCTCGCCACCGCCGACGCTCTATGCCAGCATCCCGGCTCCTCCGAGCTTCACCATCATCAACCAGAACGGCGCAACGTCGCCCCTGCCCAGGGGAAATACCGGCTGGGGTGTCGAGATCTCCCTCGACGTTGAGTGGCGCACTCCATCGCCCCTGCCGCAAACCTACTGCTCGTCGAGGCCAATTCGAGCTCTCTGGCCGACTTGCTGAAGGCCGTCGACACAGCAGCGAGCTACCCCGGGGTTTCCGTGGTCTCGATGAGTTGGGGCAGCTCGGAATTCTCAAGCGAATCCAGCTATGACAGCCATTTCACAACACCGGCTGGGCATCCTGGCGTAACTTTCGTCGCCTCTTCGGGCGACTCGGGGGGCGTGGTGGAATGGCCCGCCGCCTCGCCCAAGGTGCTCTCGGTGGGCGGCACGACGCTTTCGGCTCAACCCGGACAACACCTGGAAGAGCGAGACGGCCTGGAGCGGTAGCGGCGGAGGGGTGAGCCGTTACGAGCCGTCTCCCAGTTATCAATCGGGTATGGGATATTCGCGTCGCGCGACGCCCGACGTCTCCTACGATGCCAACCCGAACACCGGGTTTTACATCTATGACACTTACGGGTACGGCGGTGTGATGGGCGTCGGCGGCACCAGCGCGGGCGCACCGCAATGGGCGGCTCTCGTCGCGATCGCCGACGAGATGGCTGGCCAGAACCTCGACGGTGCGTCTCAGACCTTGCCCGCCATCTACAATACGGCACATAGTGCGTACTCCAGCAACTTCCACGATATCACCAGCGGAACTGCGGGACGAAACCGCGCCGGGAGGGGGTTCGACCTGGTCACGGGCTGGGGTTCCCCCATCGCCGACAGCATTGTGCCGGCGCTCGCCTCTGATGCTCCCGCGTCTGACCCCGTGACATCCCCACCGCCCACCACTCCGCCGCCGACTCATGGCCATCGCCACGACGTCAGTGTGATCCAGGTCCCGCCTGTTGCTTCTCCTTTACCACAACAAACGGTCACTCCAGGCATCGGTGCTGTGAGTGTGCCCACCGTGAATCCAGTGGGCGTTCCAATGCATTCGTCTTTGGTTTCTACTTCCGTGTCATCCTCCGCGGCAAGTCCGACAGCGACAGGTGGCCCGTCGAGTACGACCGGAACGATCGGCCTCGGCCAGGACCTTGTGGACGCCGCTCTCGACCCCGAGTTCCACGTCCCAGATCGCTCAGCCAGCCGACGGCAACCCCGAAGCCGCTGAAATCGGTCGGCAAACGAGTGAGTCCCGTCCTCGTTCCCGAAGCCAAGTCCTCTTGCCCCTGCCGTTCCCGGCGGAGATGAAGGTCAGAGCTGGGTCCCTGAGAATCTGAAACCTGCGGGCAAAGAGAAGGGCGACGATGCTCCGACCTTGCCCCAGTCCCTGATTCCGCCACAAAGCCGGCTGGATCCCCTGGGAGACGAGTCCCCATCTGAAACCGGATCCGAATCGCGATGTAGCCTGGGGTGCCTGCTTGATGGTGGGAGCAACGGCCGCCCTCTGGAATAGCCGTGGCATCTCCTGGCGTCGAGGCGACTCGCGCCGCTTCCGTCGCAACTCGACTTACGTCTAAGTTCGCTCGTCGGGAAGGGCTCGATAGCACACTCGCATTCCGTCCTTGATCCCCGTGACGGGACGTGGAGATCGCCACGTTTGCAATGTGAACCGGACGCGGGGCAACCTCATGATATTTAACTATATCTACATATATGATTATATTAGATCACGCCGGGAAATCGGCGCCACTTCAGTTTCGAATCATAATATGAATTGATAGTAATTATATCCCGCGGGACGAAGGGATCAAGGAGCCGACCGAAACACAGGTCGCCGATCGTTTTACGCCTCGGGGCGGGGTTCAGCCAGCCAGCTGGAGGATGGCCACTGAGTCAGGGTATCTATGGAGTCAACCGCTGCCCCGGAACGAGTGCAATGTCAGACCAGCATCTACAGTTCCTCTTCCGGCAGTTTCTTGATGCGCTTGCCGGCGCGGAACAAGGCCCAGCCAAGGACCAGCACCATCGCGACGATTGCCAGGGTGAGGAAAAGCGAGCTATTGAAAATGCCACGAGAGCCACGCTCAGCGCGGTATCCGGAATTTACGGTCTGCGGCCCCAGATTGACGGTCACGGGTTGATAGCCCCGGGAGAGCGAACCCAGCACGGCCGCCGTGTCGTACCGCGGCGGCTCGGCCGTCTCGGAACCATACTCGACTCGGTAGGTCCGGCCTTGAGAGTCGAGGAAGACCAGCCGGTACGGCGTTCCCTCGGCCTCAACTCCAGAGATCTCCAGGGGCGGATTGTCCGCATTCTCGATCACAAGCTGGTAACGTTCCTGCCGCTGTTCCGGAAAGTCGACCCGCAGCTCCGCGCGGCGGAATGCGCGAAACTGAATAAGCGACAACGTGGCGCGTCCAACCTCGACCCAGTCGGTCCGCTCCCCACGCTCGACCGGGACACGGACCCTGGCCGTCCGGCTGAAATTCCGGCTCGCGGTGGCGACCGAGAACCGAACCAGCGGCTCGCGCCGGCTCTGGATCTCGACCCGGGTCTCCTTTTTCTTGGGATCGTGCTCGACCCGAAAGCCCACGAGCGGATAGCGAACCGCCTCGACTTTCCTGCCGGCTTCCTTCTCGACCATCCGCCACAATTCGACCCCGTCGATCCGGAACGGCCGCCGCTGGGTCTGGGTGATCTCGACCTGGCGATCCTGCTTGCCCACTTCCCGGCTGCGGATCAGCTCGCGCAGGGGAGATTCACGGTCGTCCAGCTCCTGCTCGACGACCAGCTTCAACTGGCGGTACTCGTTAACAGGAAACTCGATGTCCCGGTTCCGGATGTCCATGAACCGCGTGTAATCATAAGATCACTCTGTCGCTCGCCAGCAGAGTCCAGTCTTTGCCGTCTCGCGAGCCGAACACCTGGACGCGGTGCTCGTAGTCAACAAGCGGGGTTCGGATCGTCGCACCACTCGCGCTCGGAGCTTTCTCGTCGAGTGCGACGACGATCTCCAGCGCCTTGCCTTCGTCCACGTGCAACGACAAAACCCGGCTGTTGCAAGGTTCACGGACCTGGATGGTCCGCCGCTCTCCGGCCGGCTCCAACACGTATGGAACCTGCGCGCCGCGATCGTCCACGATCCGCAGGTCGGGATAGCCGTCGCGGGTCGCGGCGTAGATGTCGCTGTCGAGGGGGACGCCGAGGATCTCCTCGACGGTCGCGGCGGCCCGGTCCAGGTCCTTCCGATATCGGAGGATCGGTTCCCCATCCGCGGCTGTTGCAGAGACCGAGAGTCCGAGGCAAAGCATGACGGCGAATCGTACGGTCATAGCGTGACTCCCGAGTCCTGAGACGCCGTTGTTTTCGCGAATGTCTGCTGGTACTTGAGGTACAGAAACGCAGCAATCAGTATGAGAATGCCCAGGAAGATGAAAGCGACGATGCGATAGAACTGATCCAGGTTGGCCAGGTCGGAGAAGAAGACTTTGAAGCCAACCACGGTAAAGAGCCCGAGCCCGGTGAACCGCAGGGCTCCGGCGTTCTTGTAGATTCCTGCTATGATCAAACCCAGGGCGAACAGGGACCAGAGGATCGAGATGCCTCCGGGCCGCAGCGCAGGCACGAACTGAGATAAGAACGTGTTCAGCTCCAGTGTCAGGAACACGAACGCCAGTCCCAGTGCCAGCCAGCCAGCCAATTTGTCCGCGTGGTGCAAGCCAGGCGCGCCGCCGTGCCGGGAGAACGCCAGGACGAAGAAGGCCGCAATCGCCCCGAAGTCGAGCAGCCGCATCAGGGCATCCACCCAGGAATAGCCTCCCCCGTACACCAAGGCCTCTTCCAGCTCCCAGAAGGGCAAGTCGAAGAACACCAGCTTGACCAGCACACCACCGATGAAGAGCCCCAGAACGACCAGCACCGGCTGGCTGGGGCTGGCCAGGTATTCGTTCAAGAGCAGCAAGCACATCCCCAGCCAGAGCAGTGTGAGAATCGGCAAGCGGCCGGGATCGAACAGATAACCCAGTGTGCGGTTCAGCTCGAGGTGAAGGATACAGGAACGCCATTCCGAGGACCAGGATCACCGAGCACCGCACTGCCCAGGGCGTCCGCACCCACTGGGCCACGTCGTTTGCCTGGTCGACGGCCAGCCTGGCCGACGCCTGGGGCGTCTTGAGCAGGAAATAAGCCCCGGCCATCGAGGCGATCGGCACTCCGAAGACCACCAGCCGCTCGACCAGGTGCATCAAGTAGTCACGGAGTGGCATCTCAGCCGCCTGGGGCAACGCCCCTGAGTACTGGGCGGGCAGATCCATGAAGCCGAAACGAAGCAGCACAATGCCGTAGAGGAGATAAGCCACCTGGCGGAGGAACTGGCTGTTGAGCTTGTCGGCAAGCCAGAGCATCACCAGTGCCTGGATCGCCCAGCTCACGGTGATCCATTCGCGGGAAAGGACCAGGGGGATCGTGACTGCCAGAAAGAACGCCGCCAGCCCCATGAAGCTGAGCATCAATTCCCGGTCCGCGATCCGCCGCACCAGGAAGTAGTAGACATGAGCGGCATAGAATGCGGTCAGCCCCAATGTGATCGCCGCGACGGCGCGTTGACCATACGCTTCACTCACAAGCTGATAACTCGCGGCGAAGAAAATCCCCGCGTTGAGCAACAAGCCGATCAGCTCGAGCATCGTGCTCTTGGTCCGCTGGACGACGTTGAACAAAAACAGCGCCGTCGAGTAGAGAACGAAGAACCCGACCAGGAACGGCATCACGTTCCAGAATTCGGCCAGCTGATAGTCCTTCATCGAGCCGAAGAAGAGACCGTAGGTGCACAAGAAGCCAAGGTAGTTGAGCAGGTGCCAGTTTTTCTTGAGGCTGATTCCCAGGATCCCGCATCCCAGGAGCGTCATATAGGAAAAGAGCCCGACGAAGTTGACCTCTGCCCGTCGAAAGCAGAATCGGCGTGCCATACCCGCCGATGATGCCCAGGACGGCGATCAAGCAGCGAATCGAACCGCACCGCCAACACTCCGGCGGCGACGGTGACGAGTCCCATCAAGGCGAACGCCGTGTATAGGGTCGATCAGGTGATAGAAACTCACGGCGGCGAAGACGCTGAAATAGAGCGTCGCAATGCCACCGCCGATGAGCCCCTGGCCCAGCAGGTGGTAGAGCGTGCCGAGCAGCCGCGATCCCGCCGACGAGCAATCCCACTCCAACCAGGATCGCCAGCGCCACTCGAGCGGTCGGCGCGAGCCAGCCCTTGTCGATCGAGTACTTGAGGAAGAAGCCGATGCCCATGACCAGGATCACCACCCCCACGCGCAAGAGCCAGGTGCTGGCCACGGCAAACTCCATCGAGTAGCCGGTCGGCCGGTGCTCTTCTCCCACGGTGATCCAGTTCCAGATCTTGACCAGGATCTCCTTGGCCGCGACCTCGAATCGGCTGGGCTGTCGGGGGGCGGCGGGGGCGCGGGCCGGTACGCCGGGCGAGCCGGCCTTGGCACCGCGGCCGCCGGCGCTTGTATCGGTTCCGCCAAGACAGTTGGCTCTGCAAGCGGTATGCTGGCGGCAAGGTCCGGCTCGGGAGTCGCAACGGGCTCGTTCACCGGCTCCGCCATTGCGGCGGGAAAGATCGCTACGGGCTCCGCTATCACCTCCGCTGAACGCATCGCGACCTCTTCCGCTCGGGCGCGAGGCTGCTCTCGCGGTTCGAGCGGCAGCGTCACGCCAGTCGCCTGGGCCTTTCCGGCAAGGTCTTCGATGAGGCGCCGGCTCTCTCGAAGCTCCCGCCGCATTTCCCGGATCCAGCTTTCGAGCCGCTCCCCCGCCTCTTTTTGGCGGCGCAGGACGGAAAACTGAAGCACCAGCAGCACGATCGGGCTGACGGCCAGCAGTACGATGCCGCTGCCGACCAGAAAAATAAGTAATTCTTCTCCCATGACCACGGCCCCCGGGAACCGCCTGCTGATCGAACTGCTGAATATTCGGAAAGTCCGCAGCGCCCGGTTCGCGAACATCGAATCGCGCGCATGAACAGCGGCGTGCTTCAGACTACCGTGCGCTACCCTCGCACGATGGACCGGCAGAAAGATCGACGTAATGTACTTCTCGGCCCGTCAATCGTAACCTGAGGAGAGTTTTCTCTTGACCGGCGCCGGGCCTCGCCGAGTTTCGAAGCCGGCGATCCAGCCCGTGTCGCCCGACGCTCCAAGCTCTCTGAACCTAGCGGCTGCGACCGCGATCTGGACTAAAGAAGCCGTACAAGGATGGGATGTCGATCCGGGTTGGAGGTGTGCCATCGATTCCAGCGGCGGCGAGAATTGCCGACGCGGATGAACGCTCGACTCGTCCTGATGCGGCTCATAGCCATGCCAGATAGCACCAAGACCGATCACGGCTGTCCGGCCGTCGCACCGTCCCCAGCGCTTGAAGGCATTGCCATAATGCCGTAATCTGAAGTCAGGGGCGTGGCCCGCTGTGCCAGCCGACGGTGTTGCCTGAAAGCCGAAACGGCTTGGGAGACCCGAAGCCCACGATAAAAATGAATTCGCGCATTCCGGAGAGGTGACCGAGAGGCCGAAGGTGCGGCACTGGAAATGCCTGAAAGCATCGCCGAAGCATAACTTCACACGTCGCACTACCCGCCGCTACAAGTTAAGTTACGCCACATCAATCTCTTTCCGCCCACTGATACAGCCCATCTTCACCCCACCGCTTTAGTACAGAAATTGGTACAGCCGGATTGACGGATGGTCCGCCCCTTCGTATCATGGGAGGTGCGGCATTTTGTCCCAAATTCCAGGTGTGCCATGCCCATCACCTACCACATGACGCTGGGTCGCCTCGACACGCCGCTGGAAGAAGATGCACCGGGGCAAGATATACGTCGTCTCCTGCCGCCAGCTCGGCGTCCCGGAGACCAAGGAAGCATCGTGGCGCGCCGCCAACGAATGGTGGGAAGCGGCAGGCGAAGCTGGCCGACATCCCGCCCGAAGACGACCGGATGGCGCGCGCCGCCCGCATCAGCCACCTGGTCAGGGATTTCTCCAGGCTGGATGACGACGGCCGCCGCGAGGCGGTGGAAGCCCTGCTCGGCGCCGGCTCCTACGACAGCCTGAAATCGCAGGCCAAGCCCATCGTTGGCCGGCATGGAAGCGCCGCCCCGGAGCGCACCGTCGCCGCCCAGGTCGAAGCATGGAAAACGCTGCTGCGCGGCGTCTGCCAGTCCGGCCAGATGAGCGAAGGCCGCTATGACGCCTACTGCCGGAAGATCGGCCATTCGCCGGACTGGTCGGGCCGGAGCGGCCATCGATGCCATCGGCGAGGCGAAGCTCGAGGAGTTCTTCAACCTCCTTTCCGGCAAGGTCGGAGCGAGGGCGAGTATTCCGCCGACCTACGCCCACGAACTCCTGATGACGGCCAAGCAGTTCATCCGCTGGCTGGCCGAGACGAAGATGATCGCGCTGCCCGGCAATATCCGACTCCCGCCGGTTCCGCTTCAACCACTGCGCCGCCGGCGAAGATCGAGACGTTCACCGCGGAGGAAGTGAGGGGGCTGCTGGCCGCCTGCGACGGCTTCTCGGAGCGGACGAAGCTCTACCTGCTTCTGATGCTCAACTGCGGCATGTACCAGAACGACATCGCCGAGCTGCATGCCGACGAGGTCAACTGGAGCAAAGGCACCCTGACCCGGGCCAGGAGCAAGACGCGGGAGCGACAGCGGCCCGGTCGTCACCTACAAGCTCTGGCCGGAAACGTTCGCCCTGCTGAAGAAGCATCGGGCTAGCGGCGAGCTGGTGCTGACCACCGAGGACGGCAACCCGTTGGTCAAGTACTGGCTGGAAGACGGGAAGATACGGCAGCTACGACGCCATCCAGTCGGCATGGTCTCGGCTGGCGGAGAAGATGGGGCTGGAAAAGATCCGGCTGGGCATGAAGCACCTGCGGAAGACATCGGCCTCGCTGCTGGGCGAGCACCCGCAGTACAAGTACTACGCGACCATTTCCTGGCCGACTCGCCCAGGCACATGACCGACAAGCATTACGTGAAGCCCTCAGACGTCGAGTTTTTCGAGGCCCTGGCCTGGCTGCGTGGGCAGATCCTGGCGGAAGGCGAGTAGCCGCTTACGCAACGCCTCCTCGATCATCAGGCACAGGATAAGATGCGCGATCTGACCATGGGTCAAGTCCAGATAAGCATCGAGATCATCGACCGGCGGCTCCAGTCCCGCCGCCTGCGTGGCGTTCACGCATCACCTCGCTTCTGACCCTGCGCCGCCCGCCGCGCGGCCGAAATGCCCGGTCGCCTTGCCCGCATCCTTGATCGGCGTCATCCCGAGCATGGGCACCCCCGGACGTACCCGCACCGGTACCATATCTAGTATGAATCATACAAATTTGAAATAATCAATGTGTTAGATATGAAAATAAAGGCGTCTTTATTATGCATTGCAATAGAGGAATTGAACCGTTCAATCGACCGCCGGGTTAGCCGACCCGCTGTCCTCTAGCCCCATCAACGCCATGAGCCGCCGGACCCGCTTGCGATTGACGATCTCCCCCGAGCGCTCCAGGAACACCGTCATCCGCCTGCTGCCGTAGAATGGGGTCATGAGGAACTGCTGGTCGATCAGCCGCATCAGGCGCAGGTCCCCCTCCGACGCGGTGGCCGGCCCGAGGGTAGTAGGTCGATCGGCTGAGGCCCGGGAGTTCGCATTGCCTCCGGATGATGAGATGGGGATTCTCGGGTTCGACCAGGGGCCGCTTGAGGTCAGCCGCCGCGAGCAACTTTTTTCTCAACCAATCGACCTCCATGTTGAGCCGACCGATCTGCCGGTAGAGTTCGGCCTGGAGCACCTCGCTCTGGTCCCCCTCGCGGCGACGGCCCTCACCGAACAGCGACTCGGCGCCGTCGAGGAGTTGCTTCTTCCACTGGCTGATCTGGACCGGGTGGACCTGGAAGGCCCTCGACAGCTCGGCCAGGGTCCGGGTCTGCTTGGCGGCCTCCAGGGCGACCCGTGCGTTGAAGGCCGCGGAATATCGCTCGCGTGTGCCTGCCATGACGCTCCTCGGAATGGAACAGTGAACTCCGATCAGTTTCACATCCCTTATGGTCCAGTTTAGACGATCACTTCCACCATGATCCGGACCCGATCGTGGTCCCATAGGGGCGTATGAGCGGTTCTCTCTTGACGCAGTGGTCCGCGGCTGTCCAGCCCGGTACGAAAGAGGCCACCCCCGCCCGGCAGATCGAGAGTGGCGCGCGTGAGAACCGAGACAGGAGGGCCGGCTCACCGGCCCACCCCGCTCGATACCCAGATCAATGAGCGCTCACCTTAGCTGAACGGTACTCGGAGCGACGAGTGCGACCCTTCCTCGCGGGAGCGAGGCTCCTTGGCCGAATCCTCAGCAGAAGGCTCTACGCTGGCGTCCTCGGCAGACTCCTCCTCGAACACCTCGGCGGTATCCTCGATCGGATGCTCCGTCGTCGCCTCGCTCACCTCGTCGCCCGTTGGCTCCGCTTTGACCCCGGAGTCCACCTCATCGGCGTCGGCTTCGGCGCGACGGTTCAGCTCGTCGGCCAGGGCTTTCAGCCGATCGTCTTCCTCCAGGTTAAGCGAGGCTTCTAGATTCCGTTTATACATCTTCTCCTGCTCGGTGCGGATCTCCTCAGCCGTCATGGTGGAAGGATCCCGGAGCTCGATTTCCGGAGCCGGCTCGGGCTCGGGCCGCGGGGCCTCCTCGATGACCGGCTTCGGCACCTCCATCTCCAGTTCCGGCTCGGGGACGGGTTCCCCCCGAGAGGACCGGGGAGCGGCCGCCGCCTCGGTGGGCTGCGGAGCGGCGTCGGACCGGGCCGGCGTATTCGTCAGTTCCCGCAGGCTGCGCCTGGTGATGATGTTGTTGAAGGTGCTCTTGCCGTAGCCGCACCGCCGCTTGAACTCCTCGATCCGCTTGGTAATCGTCTCGAAGGACGGGTCTCGCATGAGCTTCTCCGCGAGCACCTCTCGCGAGTCCCAGCCGAGGAGGAGCTCCTTCAGCCAGGCCCGCCAATCCTGGCCTCGCCGGGCCATCACCCGGCTGGTGTAGTACATCCGCATGTCCAACTGACTGATCTCGTCGATGTGCTGGCCGATGAAGTCGTAGATCTCCTTGGAGATCTGGTCGAGCTTCTCGCCCAGGAACCAGGTCTTGGTCTGCTCGTGGATCTCGTACTTGCTCGGGTCGAACTCCAAGAGCACGCCCCGCGCCAGCAGCGGCCCGAGCTTCTTGTCCTTCAGCAGATCCAGTTCGTTGGTGACGATCCCGACCGAGGCGGTGGTGTAGTAGGAGCGAGGGACCTTGCGCTCCTTCAGTTCCTTGCTCATGGTCCGCCAGGCTCACCGCGCTTGATCCGCTCGGTCTGGCAGAAGCCCTTCGCGAGGTTGCGGCCGTCGGTGTCTTTCAGGATCGACTCGGCGTCATCCAGGATGATCTTGGAGTAGTAGCGGCAGGGGAAGACATCGCAGTAAAACCCGAGCGGTGAGACCTTTCCGCCCTCGATATACAGGACTTTCTCCTGGTTCGCCACCTCCTTCATCCGGCGGGTTTTGCCGGTGCCGGCAGGGCCCACGATGACGAAGAGGGAGATCTCTTCCTCGGCGACCTTCTTCGCCAGTTCCTCGGCGATCTTCCACTCCTCGCCCGGGTCAGGATCCGCGTTCTCCTGCTGAGCTTCCTCGTCGCTCTTGACCGGTCGGGCCTGGCCGAAGACCTTGAACCAGGAATCCAGCTCGACGTAGCTGTGGACCTTGGTGCCGGGCTTGACCGCCTTGGTCGCGGTCAATTCGCTGTCGTCCAGGAAATCCAGGGTATTGTCGCTCATCTCGATGCCTCACTGGGAAAAACCGTGGAAATCATGTCCAAACTGGACAACCGATAGGAGAGGGCTTATCTGCCGTGCCCGCCTCCTGGTTTTCCTACCCGGATCAGTCGTACACCGCCTCCTTCGTGTGCTGCGTCTTGCCGGTGCCCGGAGGGACGGCGTTCACGAACGGCGCGATCTCCTCCGCCTCCTGCTCCAGCTCCTCCGGTGATTCCGCCTCGGCCGACTCCTCGACCTTCTTGGCCTTGCCGAAGACCTTGAACCGGTCGGCCAGTTGGGCTTAACTGTGGACCTTGATGCTGGGCTTGACCGCGTGGGTCCTGGGCGGCTCGCTGTCGTCGAAGATGTCCTTGAGATCGTCGTAGCTCCAGGCGTCATCGAGCGGGTGTCTACGGACTGGTCGGGCGGTGGCCTGTAAAAGGCGACTTAAAGATGCTTGAGCCTGATCTGCCGCGCAGGCGCCGGAGCCGGTAGTTGCTTGACCTTCGGCTCGGCTTTCGCCAGATAGTCCGCGACATGCTCATCGAGGATGCGGATCGTACCCCGACCGATGCCAACCCTCACGCAGCGCAGTTTCCCGGCAGCGACCAGCGAATAGATCGTCGCCTGACTTACCTCCAGCCTGGCCGCCGCTTGCTTGACGGTCACAGATCACCTTGCCTTTCGGGCTAGCCATTTCCTTGATCCCGCGATCATTGACCTTACGCCGCGTCTCGGCGCGGCAGGTGTCGATCGATGTTCCTGCACCCTCCCTTGCCGAGGATCCGCACCCAGATTCGGGAAGGTCTGAGGGCCGAGCCCTCGGGCGCTCCCGCCACTACAGCAGTGAGGTTGCGGGGAGTTGCAGGTCCAGTGGATTGATCACGGAGGTGGTCAGACGACCGGGAGCGGTCGCTACAAGGTTGAACTGCCCAGAGAGTTGGGGAAGGTCTGACGCACTGCGAAGGATGGCGGGCCGGTTGTCGAGAAACTCGCTCGCGAGGCGAAGCCCGCAACCGGGGACGGGTTGCCGGGTCATCCAGGCTGGGTTGCGAGGTTTCCCGAGAACCAGCCGGCTGGATCTAGCTGAACATGTCTCGAGCGGGTTGAGGTCCGGGCTGTACGCCGGCAGGGAGCGCAGTTCCGCCCCGGCCTGGCGGATCAACCGCTCGACAGCGTCGCCTTGATGAGCGGCGAGGTTGTCCAGCACCCCCATGTCACCGGGCCGCAACGACATAGCCGGGGATTGCTCGACGTAGGCCTCGAACGTGGCCGCGTCGGTCGCGCCGTCGAAGGCCAGGCAGCCCCGATCCCGCCCGGGCGGATCGCGGCCGTAGCGGCGGGCGATCGCGGTGTTCGGCTAGTAAGGAATAAACGCATACTCGCCAGAACGACGGCCTTCAAGCCGGCGGTCGGAGGCCCCGATCGGCACGAGGAGTCGGAATCGCCCTGAGCCAGTCTCGTATTTGATGATGTTAAACCTGGCGGTCTGCATGTTGTCGAAAAGCTGGCTACGCAGATGGGAAACGGCCGGTTTGACTCGCTTCCTGACCTTAGTTTCGTCGATACCGATGTGAGCCAGACGTTCACCTCGGTCGGGGTCGCTCCTCAGTTTTTCAATTGCCACGTACGCCTCCATGAACCCCATGGTCCCCTTTCCCCTGAACGACTCTTCGAGCAGCAAAGCGCTTTGCGGTCGGTCCTTGAACTGGATCTCTCTCAGGCAGCGGTAATCACTCCCGCGACGTTCGTATAGGTGCCATCGCTTAGGGGTGAATGCGCCGATGGCCCAGCGCTCGTGGGGGGGGAAGACAGTGGCAGAGCCGAGGGGGCCGGATGAACCAACCACGGGCGTCCTCGGGTCGGCTGCGGGTCCAGCAGGCTTCCGAACATCGGAGGTCTCGGCTTCTGATGAGACGCGCCTCGCCTCGGAAACGAGGAGATCGCAGACATACTCCGCACAGCCCTGCATCGTGTCGAGGAATTCGTTCGCGATCTTGACCCCGCGGAAACAAGGCTCGATCCAGGGGATGCCGATCAAGAGGCGGAGGGCCGTGGCCTCGCCATAACCGAACGACCGTGGGTCCGCCGAAGCCGCACACCACCAGATGAGTCGGGCGCCCAAGACGTGAGGCCCGCCCTGAGACACCTCGAAGGAGAGGAATGTCGGCCCCTTGAAAAGAGGTAAGCGCTGCGGGCCGTGACGGACCCGCTCGGACGGAAACCTTGCGGGCTCCAGGTCTTCCAGGCCGGCGTCGTCTGGCCAAGTATCTTTGGCCATCGGCTTCCGTGAGGGCCTCGAAGAACGCGAAGGCGACCGGGATCACCTTCGAAAACGGCTCGGCGTAGTACGCCTTGAGGAGCCGGGCCTGACTGCGTGACAGCTTCGGGATGAGTTCCACCTCGGGGTCGGACCCGCAACCTAAGAGGTCGACCCCGGCCTCGCCCAGATACTCACGCAACCCCGGGTCGCGGAGATCGACCTCGAAGTCCCATCGGAAATTGAGCAGGCGGTCTCTCGCATCAATCAAGTGTTTAAATTTTAAATCTTCTTGCATAATCCGAAATCCTAACTGAACCACCGACCGGCTGGAAGCCGGTGGGTTCGACAGTCGGCTTCAAGCCCGACTGAGCGTGGCCTGTTCACTCGTCCTCGACTCGGAAATCCTCGTCGTCCTTCGTCACGTCCTGCGTCCGGATGTACTCCATGATCGCCTCGTCCGTCACCACCCCCGAGCTCGCCACGAAGAACCCCCGAGCCCACAGGTGCCGACCCCAGCACTGCTTGTTCAGATGGCTGTACTCCTGCAGGAGCTTCCGCGACGACTTCCCCTTGACCCGCTGCATCAGGTAGCTCGCCGAGACGTGCGGCGGGCAGGAGACGAACAGGTGGACGTGGTCCCGGCTGACGTGACCCTTGAGGATCTCGACCTCCAGCTCCGAGCAGATCGTCCCGCACGATCTGCCGCAGGCGGACGGCCCACGTCCGCCTCGCAGCAACTTCTTGCGGTACTTCGTGATCCACACCAAGTGGAACTTGATGTCGAAACGGGTGTGGGCGGTCCGTCGGTAGTGCTCCATCCCGCAGAACGTACTGGAAGTGGTCGCCTGAAGGCGAGGGATTTTAGATCCCAGAACTCGGACATTGAGATCCATACTACGCCACCTTCTCACACTCGGCGCTGATCGTTGGCAGCTTCTATGCCTTGAGGTGGTGCTTCAGGAGCACGGTGCTCCGGGTCGGGGACTTTTTCATGAGGCCACCCCCGCCGCCAGGCTCGCGTAGGCCGACAGGTCGGACTTCGGCACGGCCACCGTTTTCACTTACGGTCGGCCGTCCAGGGAGAACAACCGCGCCGGCTGCTCTCGCTGCTGCTCGAGGATAAGCCGCACGGCACAAGCGTCGGCGACGCCCAGTTCAAGCACCGCTCCACGGCCAAGGCCAGGTGTTGCGGTCGGTGGGGCGATTAGAGTGCTCATGGGTGCTGAACTGCGAGTGGCTGTCGCACCAGCGGCTCGAACTGGAGTGCGACTTGATCGGGGCTCACGTGCTGACCACGGCCACGACTCCGCTCGCGCAGTTCATCAGCTAAATGGCCACGGTCGGCCAACTCAAGATACCCAGCGGCTGGAATTGAGATCGAAGTCCAGATCGTCGAGAGGATTTGAACCTCCGACCTCACGGACCCGAATCAAGGTGAGGGTGCTTCACAGTCATCATAAAACGGTAAAACTTCGCCCAACTCGTTTGTTCAGCGACGTTTCCTCGTTTCCTTGAAGAGCCGATCGATCACTCCTCATGATAGTGGTCGGATTGCTACTTCTGTTCAATGCGATTCGTTTCGGGTAAACCCAGTTGGCTATGGACGGCCAACTGACTCAAGTCCGTTGCCCCGAGCAGTCCTCCACCCAGTGGCTGACGCTGCTGGAGGACTTGCGCCGGGACGTGGCCGCGTTGCGCGACAGGGTCGATCACTTGGAGCGCGAGAATCTCGAGTTGCGTATGCAGGCCGGCTATTGGAAGAGTCGCCATCGAGATGCCCTGCGCCGCATCGGCGAGTTGGAACTCCAAGTCGAACAACTCCAAGGTGAGAAACGCCAACTCCAGGCCGACCTCTTCGGTTGACGCTCCGAGACCACGTCACTGAAGGATCGTTCCAATCACCTGGACGACCCCCAGGACGACACGCCGGGGCCCACACGAAAGCGGGGCCAGCAAGCGGGCAATCCTGGACCGAGTCGGCGGGATTATTCCTCTCTTCCGATCCGCGAGGTCTTCGTCGATCTGCCCCACGAGCAATGTGTCTGCCCCGACTGCGGTCAACCGTTACGTCTCCGCAGTGACACCGAAGACTCCGAACAAATCGAGATCGACGTGCGTGCCCATCGCCGCGTGATTCGCCGGCGCCGCTATGAGCAGACCTGCGCCTGCCAGGGCCACCGCACCTTCACCGCTGCACCTCTTCCCAAGCTGATTCCCAAAGGCCTGTACGGCACTTCGATCTGGGTCGAGATCCTCCTGGACAAGTATTCCAGCTATCGGCCCACCGAACGCTTCCTGACCTCCTGGCGGCTGGCGGATCTGGACTTGGCGGCGGGTACCGTGACCGACGGTTTGCAGCGGCTGGAGATCCTGCTCCGGCCGATCTACGAGGCGATCAAAAAGCGGAACCCTGACGGCGATTTGCATCTGGCCGATGAGACGCGATGGCGGGTGTTCGTCGTCCAGGAAGGCAAGCAGGGCTACGGCTGGTGGTTGTGGGTCTTGTCGGGGCCGGACACGGTGGTCTATGTGCTGGATGCCAGTCGCAGTCACGCCGTCCCCGAGGGCCACTATCGGGCCCAGTCGCGTGGAGTGCTGATGGTCGATCGCTATGCGGCCTACAAGGCGATGATCTGGGTCAAGGATGGGGTTATCGTCCTGGCTTTTTGCTGGTCTCATGTGAGGCGCGACTTCGTCCGGGTAGGCAAGGGCTGGCCGCAGTTGAAGCCGTGGGCCTTGGAATGGCTGCGGCGGATTCGCGTGCTCTACCAACTGAACCATCGCCGTTTGGCGGCAGAGAAGGGCTCGGCGGCGTTTGGGGAGGCGGACTGCTGCCTGCGCCAGGCCGTGGCCGAGATCAAGGCGCAGATGGAGGCGGAACTGGCCCGGGCGGATCTGCCGACGCCGTGCCGGAAAGTGCTGGAGAGCCTGGCAGCGCATTGGGAGGGGCTGACGCTGTTCGTGGACGACCCGCGGATCCCGATGGACAACAATACCTCAGAGCGACGTGCGCGGGGTCCGGCGGTGGCGCGGAAGAACTTCTACGGCTCGGGTTCGCTCTGGAGTGGCCAGTTGGCGGCGACGGCGTTCTCGATCTTCGCCACGTTGGCGCTGTGGGGGCTCAATCCCCGGAAGTGGCTGACGTGGTACTTTGAGTGCTGCGCGGCGGCTGGGGGCCAGGTCCCCGGAGACATCCAAGTGTTCCTGCCATGGACCCTGAGTCAGGAGAAGCAGAACGAGTTGGGCAGACCGGGTCCGACGGAAAGGGATGATACTTCTTAGCTCGCGAGCGCATCACCCCCGACCTCGGCAGTCCACAATCAAGAGACAGAACAGCCAGCTCCCTTCGGGGAATGCCGGACTGGCTCTTGATACGCCCTCCACTGAACGAACGGGATAGGCGGTTGTTTACATAAAACGCGATGTAAGTCTATCGGCCATAAAGCAATCGATCAAGATGCGATCCGTCGTAGCGAGGCTTGACCTAGCCTGTATTCTCCTGCGTTCACCCCGGTTTAGGGACGGGAAAGCGGACGCATCCGAGGATCCGCTCGCCGGTAGGCGGATAGGACGTTCGATCCAGCGACTTTCACCGTGTGAGGACGACCCCCAAGTTCTGAAATCCCTTTTATTTTTCCCGTGTTTTCGTGCACTCGCGAGCTGCAGATTCTCCAAGGAATCTTCAGGAATTCAACGGAAAGCTGACGGGAAAACGGACGGATGAAGAGTCACGTCGCTGCACTGACCGGTCGTCGAGTAGGTCAACGTGGCAGCGGAGGGTAGCCGTTCGAATGTGAAACGCCCACGTCAAAGATCCCTGCTGTTGAAAGCGAGACTGGTGCTGGACGGAGATCAGGACCATGGGGTAGACACTGTCAGCAAGCAATCACGATGGCAGCGATCCGTCTGAAAATCGGACAAATTCTGGATTAGATTCTTGATTTTCGGACGAACAATCAATAGGATATCCCCAGGAGGAGAGGAAACAGGACGGAAGTTAAGACTGGAGGAGGACGGCGCTCATGCTCGCCGAGGCATCAATTCAGACCGCGACCTCCAAATCAACTTTCCCGGCTGCTGATGTGCGTCGTCGGCTTCAGGTCGAGGTCCAGCAGGCGGCGGACGAGAGCGTGGTTCTCCGCGGTGGATGGGAGCTATTGCTCGACTCACTCAGGATGGTGTCTGTGATCATCACGCTCGAAGACCTGTTCCCTTTCCGGATTCACCCGGAAAAGGCGGTCCGGCGCGGCGGGTACACGAGCGTGGACGAGGCGGTCGAGGACATGCTCGAGCGGCTCGGACGTATGTGGAACGTCTGGAGCCACCGCAAGAAACCGGGGGACAGTACATGAGCAAGGACAAGGAAACACGGTCAGAAGTCAGGGACGACGACCGCAAGACCCTGGGCGAGCGGCTGCGGGAAGCGAGAGAGTACCTCGGATTCTCCCAGGAGGAAGTCGCCACGTTCCTCGGAGTTTCGAGGTCGGCCCTCTCGAACATGGAGACGGGTCAGCGGAAGGTGGAGGCCCTGGAGTTGAAGAAACTCGCCGGCCTCTACAAGCGGTCGGTCAGTTACTTTACGGGTGAAGATGCCGAAGGGCTCACGTTCGAGGCCGATGTCGCGCATCTTGCCCGCAAGGCCTCCGAACTCTCGGCTGACGATCGGGCGGAACTGGGCGGTTTGCGGACTTCTTGCGAGCGAGGAAGCAGACAAAAGGGGGCTAGTCGTGGCGCGAGTTCGCGACGCCATCCTGAGCGCCGCCTCAGAGGCGGATCGGCTGCATAAGCAGTTCGACACCAAGGCCCGGGCCGACAAGGGCGAGGGCCGGATTGCCGTGTTCGAGATGCTGGTGGAGCGGGACATCCCCGTGATGTTCAGGCCACTTGCGAGGTCTCCTCGGGGCCTTCCTGGACGATCCTGGCGCGGGGGTCATCGTGACCACACAGCGTCAGCTACCGGTGCAGCGGTTCACGGCCGCACACGAACTTGGGCACGCCGTGCTCGGCCACGAGACCAGCCTCGACATCGAGGAGATCCTCGCCCGGTCGCCCTTCGTCGAGACGGAGACCTACGACCTGCGGGAGATCCAAGCAAACGCCTTTGCGTCGCAACTCCTCACGCCGTCGTGGCTGATCGTCAAGCACATGCAGAGGCAGGGGTGGACGAGGGACAGGTTCGCCGACCCTGATATCGTTTACCAGCTTTCCCTCCGGCTGGGCACGAGTTACTCGGCGACGTGCTATGCGCTCACCCGGCACAGAGTGATCACGAAAGCGACTTGCAGATGGTCTGCTTAACACCCAGCCCAAGGCGATCAAGCAGCGGCTCGCTGCGCCATACCAGCCGGAGAACTGGTATGGCGACGTGTGGCTGATTACCGAGCGAGATAACGGGATCGTTGTGGAGGGCAGCCGATCGGACCTTGTCGTCCTTAAGTTCATGGAACACAGCGGTTCGGGCTATGTCTGGCAGCTCGGCGACCTCGCCGATGCGGGCCTGGCGGTGGTGCGAGACGGTCGCATTACCGACCCCGACGAGCAGCTTATCGGTGGTGTCGTCTTCCGGACGGTGATCGCCGAATCGCAGAATGGCGCGAGTGGGCACGTCTGCCTTCGCGAAGTTCGGCCCTGGCAACCTACAGGGGAGCCACTCCAGTCTCTCGAACTCGACGTCGATCTTTCCGGCCCGGTGCAGCCTGGACTCCTACCCGCACAGCGTGAGGCTCTCCTGAGTGTCGTATGAGTTCAATTGCCGTCCGCCACGACCTCCGCGGCCGGTTCGGACCGGCCCGCGATCAGGGGGCCCGTCCGACCTGCCTCGCGTTCGCCATGAGCGACGCACACGCGGCTGCTATCGAGCCCTGGAACCCGCTCTGTTGCGAATACCTGTTATTTCACGCCAAGCGGCGGGACAACAAGCCTCCGCATACGGGGACGACCATGCGTGCGATTCGCGAGGCGATGGAGGTGGACGGGCAGCCCGTTGAATCGGCTTGGCCCTATCTGAAGGCCATTCCCGCTGACCTGAAACAATGGGCACCGCCTGCCGAGGTCGGTCAGCTCTTCCGCCGGTCGTCCAACCTGATCGGCAAGGGCTTCGACGATGCCTGGGACGCTGTAGCGGGCGGCAAGCCCCCTCTGATCGGGATGACACTGTCGGCCGCCTTTTACACGCCGAGCAAGGCCGGTGTGGTGGACGCAAAAGAGCCGGTCGATCCGACAAGGCGACATGCCGTCGTGGCCGCAGCGGCAGGAGAGCGTGCAAAGAAGAGATTCCTGCTGGTCCGGAACAGTTGGGGAGACAGTTGGGGTTTATCGGGATACGCATGGGTCTCGGAGCGCTACATGGCCCCTCGCCTCTTGCTCGTCGTCACCCTGAACTAAAGGAGATTGTATAAACATGTACTGCGCCATTCCGACGCAACCGAGTTGTGCGCGAGCTTGGGTTACGGCCGCATCAGCGATCGCCTCCGATGGAGAACCGTACAACGTCATCATCGACGTCGAGCACCCGACCAGGTTCGACGAACGCGACAACGCGGTGATCGGGCTCGTGGACTCGTTCCTGCGGGAGCGCCGCCAGAACCCGATCGCGACGATCTCGAACACGATCTTCCCGCAGGCACTCTATGAGGAGCACGGCTCTCCCAAGTTTTACGCTGAGTACCACAAGGTCTTCGACCACCTGACGGACTCGAAACAGTGGGGCCGCTACTTCGAGCGGATGACCCGCCACCGGACACTGAAAGGGGAATCCTACAACCCGCTCCAGGAGCTGATCGACAAGCTGAAGGGCCAGGTAGATGCCGGGCAGCGCTTCAAGTCCACTCACGAGCTGGCCGTCTATGATCCGCTACTTGACCGGCGGTATCGCCGCGGGGGCCAGTGCCTCAGTTTCCTCAGCTTCAAGCTGCACCCGGAGAAGGGACTCTTGTTGACGGCGATGTACCGCAACCATCACTACATTGGGCGATGCCTCGGCAACCTCATCGGCCTGGGACGTCTGCAAGCCTTCGTCGCCAAGGAGACCGGGGTGAGCGTGGGCTCGCTGACGTGTGTCTCGACCCACGCCGAACTCGAAACCGGAGACGGGTGGGGGATCAGGGACGCGAAAGGGTTGATCGAGCAGGCAACCGGCATCCTGAACGCGCCGGAGTTCGTCCTCCAGGGAGGCGCGGTCGCAGTGTCCGGGGGTTAGGGATGGACAAGGCAGGGATCAGGAGCCGAAATCTGTACCGGCAAGCCTCTTTGCCGTAAGGGAAGTCGCGCACCCCGAGCTGACTGCTCCGCCACCGGAGATCGCTCCGCTAAACCCGACGCCAGTCTATGACACCTACTGGCGGTTTGCGGCTGAGCGGCAGCATATCTTCTTCCGGCGGCTGAAGAGGCTCCCCCCGCCCTGGACCGATGACCCGATTCTCCAGGCTTATAAGTTCACGAATGCCTACCGGGCATCCGACCGCGTCAGCCAGTACCTGATCCGCCATGTGATCTACCGAGACGACCTACCGGCTGACCCCGCGGAAGTCGTGTTCCGAGTCCTGCTCTTCAAGCTGTTTAACCGAATCGAGACCTGGGAACTTCTGGAGAAAGCGATCGGCCCGGTCACCTACGCGAGCTTCTCGTTCAAACGGTACGACCAAGCCCTCACGCGGGCGATGGCACGGGGCCGGAAGATCTACTCTGCGGCGTACATCATGCCCTCCGGCGGGTCGCTGGGACATGACCGGAAACATCGCAATCACCTGGCCCTGGTGGAGCGGATGATGGAGAGGAGCTGCCGGCGCGGCTGGCCGACTCAGCGACGATGCAGCAGGCGTTCAACCTGATGCGTGGCTTACCCAACGATTGGAGACTTTCTTGGCTTATCAATATACTATAGATATAAATTATTCAAATACTACAAATTTCTCCGAGATGGAATTCATCGTACCCGGACCCGGTGCGATCGATGGGATACGCAAGTGTTTCGCAGGCACGGGCGGGCTGAATGAGGCACAGATAATCCGGTTCATGGCCGAGCGGCAGGAGCTTGAGTTTGCTCGGCTGGGCCTCGACTTCCAGAGCCTGTGGGGCCGGCGGCTGCAATTGATCGACTGCCAGAACCTCTTCTGCGAAGTGGACAAGTACGCGAGGGTTCGTCCACCCAGATATCGGCGGAGTGTCCGGGCGGACGCAAATCAAGCAGAAGTTCCGGCCCGAATCCTGATCCGATCGACTACTGGTATCCTCCAAAGTGGGGGATCAACGAGGCGGTGGTGGCTGACCCAGGCGGTGTTCCCAGCACGCCGTCGGCTGCTTTGACCATGACGTGGGAGCGAGCGATGGACTTTCGGACGTACCAAGAGCGTGCGGCCAAGACGGACAGGAATCCGGCACCCGAGGAGAAAGGGATGATGATCCCCCTGCTCGGACTGGCAGGCGAGGCAGGCGAGCTCCTGACCGAATACAAGAAGTACCTCCGCGACGGCGAGTCGCACACCCTATTCCAGGACCGATTCGCGGAGGAGCTGGGCGACCTGCTCTGGTATCTGACGAACGTGGCGACGAAGTTCGGGCTCGACCTGGCGGACGTCGCGGAGCGGAATTTGGAGAAGTGTCGAACGGCGCTGGGGGCCGCTGCCAGTGCGCGAGCCGTTCGATGCCAGTTATCCCGAGCACGAGCGGTTCCCCCGGCGGTTCCTGATCGACTTCGCGACCACGCATGACAAGGACGAGAAGCCGATCGTCCGGGTTTTCTACAAGGGTGAGCCGTTCGGTGA
This sequence comes from uncultured Planctomycetaceae bacterium, assembly GCA_963813575.1. Lineage (GTDB taxonomy): Bacteria > Planctomycetota > Planctomycetia > Isosphaerales > Isosphaeraceae > Aquisphaera. Next base: position 24,993 of record CAWFAF010000002.1, on the reverse strand, counting down.
TCCGCTGACCGACAATGCCGAGGAGCCGGATGGCTATGGCTTCCACGACGCGATTCATCTGTCTTTCGCGGCCGTCCTCGGGTGGTCTCCGCTAACGCGGAAGCTGCTCAAGGCAAAGCGAAAGAGCAACCCGACCGTGGACGAGGTTCAAGACGGCGGCGCGGGCGCTTTACACCGAGGAAGGGCTCTCCACGATCATCTTCGCCTACGCCAGGGACTACAACTGGCTGGACGGAAAGGCGAGCGTCAGTTCTGAGTTGCTGCGGATGATCCGGAACATGACGCGCAACTTTGAGGTCGGTTGCTGCACCGACGGTGAATGGGAACGCGCGATCATCCAGGGATTTGCGGTGTGGCGGGAAATCAAGAAACGAGGGGTCCGGAACCCTCGTCGTGAACCTGGACGAGCGGAGCATCACGCTCAAAGACAAGTAACCGAGCGATGTCATGAGAATCATCGGCCACGGCATCGACATGGTGGACATCGCCAGAATCCAAAGCCGTCTGGATTCTCCGGACACAAACTGGGTGGAGCGGGTTTATTCGCCCGACGAGCGCGAGCGAGCGGATCGGCCACCGCAGGATGTCCGCTATTACGCCGGGAGATTCGCCGGCAAGGAGGCCGTGGCCAAGGCTCTGGGGACCGGGTTTTCCGGCGAGGTTACGTGGCGAGAAATCGAGATCCTTCGATTGCCGAGCGGAGCCCCTGAAGTCAGGCTGACCGGCGGCGCATTGGAAGCCGCTGTCAACCTCGGGATTACCCATTGGCTGATCAGCATCAGCTACAGCGAGGGACTCGCCTTGGCAAGTGCGATCGCGGTCGGGGATTGAAATGCCTGGTGGATCGTCGCAAGGGGTGGGAGAGACGAGGCTTACCTCTAATCCATGCCCACTTCCTGGGCGTCCGCCGTCAGCTCGTCGGCGATCCTGCGTCGGGCGTCGCCATCCTTGCGATTGTAGGCCATGAGATCGTCCAGCCGCACTCGGCGGTGCTGGCCGACCAGGCGGCACGGGATCTTCCTTCTTCCAGCGACCCGATCAGGTACGGCCGGGATCTGTCACGAGACGAGGTTGTAATCGAATGCGATGTCACGGAACTCTGTGGGTTTCATCGCTGCTAATTGGTCAATGACCCGCTTGCGCATCTCGACCGCGAAATCCAGCACCTCCTTGAGGTTATCTGGCGGTACGTCGCCAGCCGTGAGTTGCGGATACAAGAGTTTGAGGAGTCCCGCCGCGGTCTTGCGGATCGAATCCTGGTTGCGCTGGTTCATCCCCGAGAACGAGGCCTGGGCCGAGACATGGGTCATGTAGTTTCGCCGCCGAAGTTCTGCGAAGATCTCGGCTAGATAATCACTCATAAAGCCATATCCTGTGGCGTAGTTCTCCGGATTGATGACGGGCATCTCCCAGCCGGGAAGGTAGGCGTGGAGTCTGTCGAGGAAGGCGGTGTCTTGGAGGGGTTCGGGAAGCACCGAGAAGAGGTGGTCGTAGCGTCCGGAGGGGCGTTTGGCCTTCAAGTCGACCTCGATGTTACCCCCGAGGACGATCGAAGCGGAGGCTCGGAATTCTTGACCAAGCCGAGTGAAGACACCCGTCTGCATGTAATCCTTGAAAACGCTGATGCTGGCGTCCGCGTCGTCAAACTTCGTTTTCGAGATCTCGTCGAAGTAGACGACGTGCTTGGTGCCTACAACGCCGAGTCGTTTAGCGGCCCCGTGGTAAAACAGCGTCGCGGGCGTGGCCTTGCCGCCGCTCACCACGAATGCACGGCTCGATGTATTGCGAAACGTGTAAGTCTTGCCGGTCTGTTGTGGGCCAAGCTCGATGAGGTTGTAGTTTGCTTCAACAAACGGAACCAGCCTCAGCATCATCAGCCACTTTGTCCGCCGGTCGAAGAACGTAGGATTGAATCCGATGCTCTGCACAAGTAGATCGAGCCATTCGTCATCGGTGAATGAAGCACGCCGTGCGATGAAATCGTCCACGTCGAGTCGAGTCACTTGGAAGGGCGTGAATTCCTTGATGTAGAAAGGATATTTCCTTCCCTTGATCTCATATGTTGCGTCGTACTCGACAACCATCGTCCCCCAGGCACCGCTTGTCAGGAGAACATCGCCGTATTCCTTGAGCACCCTCTGACTGACCCGGACGGTGCTTTCCCCCAGAGCAGGGACATCCGCCCAATAATGGTCTCGGCTGGCCTCGAGGCGGACCGTCAATTGCCCGAGGAGGGTGTATTGGCCTTTCTCGCGGATGGCCGACTTGATGAGCTCCTTCTTCGAGGATTCCGTATAGTGCTCGTTCAGAATTCGGTCGATCTTACGCTGACCGTCAACGGGCTCGTCGGGATCGACGTACCGAGCGACAAGGTATTCGAGAACGAATCTCGGGAACTCCTTGTAAGCCTCGTTCCAGCGCGTCAACGGCTTGAGAATGACGAGGCCTTCCAACTCACGTCGGATCTTCTCGTTAAGTATAACGTTGCGTGCGTTGGCCTCTCCTCTGAGAGCGGAATCGAAGGGAGGGGAGTCGAGATCTGGGCCTTGTGGTTCTGTCGGCATGCTGCCCCTCCTAGAGCTCGTCGAACGCCTTGAGAGCGTCGGTGTCGATCTTTGTCGTCATGGGTCGTACCGTCACTCTCACGGTTTCTCGTCCGTAATTCGGCCACTGGATTTTCCCATCCAGACCTGCGTGGCCAAGCTGAACTGTCAAGGTGGTCAGTGTCTTCTCTCGGATCGGCTCCCGGTTCGCGTCTGTCTGATAGGTTCCGACCACCTTGAATGAAAAGGCCTCGCGTTTTCCTGGCGCAAGCTCTCCTTGCCGGTCTAGAAGAGTCTCGCCAAGGTTCGATCGGACCGCCAGACTGTAATTCGTCGGGACGTTGCCGCGGTTGGTGATCTCGAACGAGAGAGACTCCTCCTCGTCCTCTTTGACCGCGAATTCCGAGGGCAAGCCGAGCAACTCGACGCGGGCCGCCTTTTGCTGGATTGGTTGCAACAAGACGCCGGGGATGACCATCTCCGCGAGCGAGATGCCCCCGTGTGCGAAGCGGGCGGGCCTACCCTTCTCCCTCTGATACCATGCACCCCCCACTGGCAAAGTAAAGCGGGTCACCTGCTTCTTGCCGGAAACTTGCTCCTCCCAGGGAATGACGACGGATTCGCCGACCCCCAGATCCGTCGGAGCCTCAAACCGAAGGTAACGATAGGCAACGTCTTCCTCGGATTTCCCCTGTCTGTAGAGTGTGGCGGCAGAAATCGTGACAGCGTCTTCGGGGAGGAGTTCCTGGAAGCCGTGGTCCGAGGTGATCAGTACGAGGTCCCCTGACTGCACGCGCCGTCGCAGATCGTCGATGATGCCACGACTGCCCTGCCGGGTGACGAGTGCGTGCGGATCTTTTCATTGAGGGCGGCGAGGGTGTCGTTGTGGTGATGTCCCAAGTCGTCGCTGATCGGATAAATCAATACGTTTACGTCTCGAAGTTCATCGGCACTGTAGCCCATCTTGGCTCGGGCCTGAGTGGTCTCAGCGTCGGTTACGAATCGGACCTTCGTATCGACTTCGTGTTTGGCCACTCCGAGGGCTTTGGCGGCTAGGATACGTTCGTCCTTCGTGGGGGAATTGAAATAGTTCTTCCAGTCCTTGCCCAATGCGGCGGCGAGAAGTCCGCGTCTGGCGATGTCGGTCTTGCTCGGTAAGAGGCTGAAATAGGCCCGGTCGAGTCCCCCTACGACCTCGAAATGCTCCATCAGCAGAGGCCGAATCACGGAGTCCCATGTGTCATAACGCATCCCGTCCATCACGAGGACCCAGACCCGTTTGCCGACCATGCGCCGATTAGTTCTCAATAGGTCGTGAAGGATTCGCAGGCGCTCCGTTTTCCGGTCTGGAACGCGTGAGGATCGGGACGAATGAAATCGGCAAGAAGATGATCGAGCTGGTCGGTGTAATGACGGACCCGTTGGCGAAGCCCATTGGGGGCTCGCATGACGAACGCATGGGCCGCTTCGTGCAAGGACGAATCATCGACGGATTCGAGCAAGGCAAACGCTTCGGCGACGCGGTACTCCAACACGTGGCGATGATCAACCACGTACCAGTCGAGAAGTCCCTCAGCCGAACTGAAGTTCGGTATTTCATCCGCAAGGGCTTCTTCCACCTGAGCCAATAGGGCTGTCGCGACCCTCTGGGCGACACAGCTTCGTTCGTGCGGTTCTGAGATTTCGCCTCGACGGAATCGGTTGACGCTGGGATGACGATCGAGCTTAATTGCCCACGACGGCCAGCCATCGGAGTCGCCGTTGAACCTGTCGAGCAGTGCTTGGCGAATCAGATACGAGCAGACGCTCTGTGGGGCTGTGTCAGATTCAACAAGCTTGGTCAGGGTATCCGGGTCTGATGGCAAAAGATCCGCGACCTTCGCAAGTCGACCGAGAGTAAGGAACGAATCCGCTCGCAGACGGACGTCCGTCCATCGCCCGGACTCCTTGAGGGCCTTCGTCACCCCGTTGAGGGTGTCGGTGAGTGGTTCCGGATCGAACGACGTCAGCGGGAGCTTGACCCTCAATAGCGTCGCGAGGTGAGGAGAGACGGGCGATGGGCTCAGGTCTCGAAGTACGAGAAGGGCCGCGATCTCCTCTCGGAATGCCTGAAGATCGATGGTCCGGACGGCAAGCCAGGCGACGGCCTCGTTCGAGCGAGGGTGCCTCGCCGACTCCCAGACCACTTCGGAGACCAACTTTAGGTCGCTGGCCTTAATCTCCGGTTTGCAGTACAAGCCCACTGCATGCGCGGCAAAGGCGGCGGGTGCCTCTTCATCGCACCAAAGATCGTCGAGATTCCAATCGGGAAAACGGGCCATGAGCAGGATGGCCAGGAACTGACCACGAGTCCATGTATCCGGCTCGCCCCAGCGGTCCTTCCAGCGGGGGTAGGCTTTTGCGATCTCGTCGATTCGCTCTACGAACTCATTACGATGCTCAAACAAAGCCGACGTGGGAGGATTCACTCGGGGGAAGAGGCTGTGGAAATAGCCCAACATCGAAAGGTCGATAGGCGACCCCTCGGTTCGACTGATCAGGTCCGCGATCCCACTCGCGTCCAAGGTCGCGTCGTCGCCCTCGGGCCTGCGCGAGGACGAGAAGAACGGGGTCGCTCCCAGCGCATGCTCGCTCCCAGGCCCGACGGGTTGCCACATCATCGCCGCGATAAGGCACGATGTCCCACGTGCGGCCCGTTTCATCGAGGAGCGTGCGACCGAATTCAAGAAGTCGATCAGGGTCGAGTGCCAAGGCGCACCGGCTGCCCGCAGGCCGTGCGGCGAGCGGCGCGCAAGAGCTCTTCGGGGCGATCCGGGCGTTTTCGACTCATCGAACTTGACTCCGTGGCTTCGATTCCCTGCGGTCCGCAGCGGTGTCGTCCGATTGATTGCTTGATTTACGCGTAAAGATGCCACGAAACGCTCAGTCGAAGAGTCGGCCCTGTTTGGGGCCGAATGGGTCTTGCCGCTCCTCCTGTCGCTCTTCATGCTCCTCAACCTTGCGGGAGGCTGTACGGCACTGCCGGCTCGCGCGAGTGAAGGCGGATGGATCCACGTTCTCTTTCAGAATACTCTGCAGGAGGCGAGGCATCATGCGGTAATAGGCGATCGCCTCTTCAGGTACCTCCACTTCCTCACCGGACTCGACAAGACCCTGTACTTCATCCTCTAATCTGCCTGCGGCAGAATAAAGGTGCTCGATCCAACCAAGCCGCTCGGAGTCCGGAGGTGGGGGTGATAGCTTACCCTCAAGGAATCTCTCGGCGTCATGGCACGCGCCTGACGGTCGTGGTCGTTGAGTTCGGCCAATTCGTCAGCAGTGGGAGGCCGCCAGCGTCGTGTCGAGCGATCAAGCCAGAAATTCTCTCGAAGGAGACGCTCAAGCTGCGTTGAGAGGTCGCCGGTTAGCTTGACAGTCGCCTTCATCCAATGAGGACGCAATTCCCCAATTCGCATTGGATTGATTCCGAGGCGATCGCGAAGCCATTGGACTGCGGATGCCTGATCAGACACGTTGGATTCATCCTTGAACAGTTTGCCATTAACGACGGCTCCAACATGCTCCTCAGGCAGATACCAGCAATTGTCAATCTTCTTGAAATAACGAGAGCACACAGTCTCGATGAAAGGCAGATTCAATTGCTCGACATTCACACCCCGTGGGATAAGTGTCGTCATCAGCATCGTATTCAAAAACGGCGTCGTCCGGTGCTCATTAGAGTATGTTGTCGAATCGGTGTTAATTTTCGCTGGCAGGCTCTCAAGATGTCTTTTGATCACCTGGGCTACGACGTCCGCCAGCTGATTCGAGACGTAAGTGGGGCTAGAATCGCGTCGGTTTGAGGCAGCCTGAGTGCAAGGTTTCCGAATGTTGAAGATCACATCGTGTCCAACGACGTCCTCTTCTCCCTTTCCTCCCTTGATTTGTTTGAAAGTCTTCTGAATTTTGTCAAGAAACACCATGTTCTCAATCTCAAATCCCGTCAGACGAACAGCCTCTTTAATGGCTTCGAAGATTCGTCCATCGGAGTTGTTGAACTCGATCGTGGCGTATCTCCCAGATTTTAGCACCCGAAACACCTCAGCGAATGCAGCCCCCATTAGTCCCTTATAGCTTTCGATCGTCTTCGTGCCTCGATCGTTTTTTCTATGAACGACCGCCTCAGTTTTCGCCGAGTCTTCCTGCCCAACCAACATTCGTAGAGCCAGTTAACTTCGGAGTAGTAGATATTTGATCCGAAGGGAGGGTCGCTAAACACATAATCAATACTGTTATCGGGAATTCCGTTAAGTTGTCCGGCGTCGCCGCACCGCACCAGAGGTGCATTCGCCTCAAGGCCCGAATGAGCGAGGCTTTCCAAGAATTCGCCCACATGCTTTGCCTTAGATTCAAACTCTCTGAGGACATTGTCTTCGACCGATAACGAAGGGAAATACAATTGGCCTTTGAGACAGCAGTTGCCTCCCTTTCCAAATTTGTAGTTCGTCATTCGCTCAATTCGCCCAAACATCGATGTTACAGCAAATAGCAAATGATTTCTTACATCGGGCTCGAATCTCAAAGCCCGCTCCCAAATAGAAGAAAGGGCCCAGAGGTTTCTTGGAGTGTAAAAGTCTGTGAGTTGCTTGACACCTCTGGCAGAAAGAGCATTACGGTTGTACTGAGGTCCTTTGGTGTCGATCCTTTCGTTCGGATAGGCCCAGGGCGTTCGCTTCGCCTCAATCTCCTGCAATCGACGGCGTTCGAAGTCGGTTACCGGTCGGCTAGTCTTAACCACGACTGTTGACAGCCGCTTTGATTTGTCGCCTCGCGAAGACTTTATGCCTCGATATTTATAGAAAGTAATGACTGGAATAACAGACGTACGCTTGATCTGAGTCTTTTTCCACTCCTGGCCGCAATGGGGACAAGCGAAAACCTCGGATACCTTTCCGGCGTCTCGGTCAACGGCGGAATCCCATAGAACGATTTCACCTCCGCATCCTCGCGGGCGACGTACATCCTTGAAGCTCGGCTGACCGGTTCGAGCGTTTACGCGACCAGTAGATTCAGATGACTTGACCATGCCCTCGCATTTATATACATCACTCCACAACATTTGCTGGACAATTGCAGGCAATTCAATAAAGTGATCAGTGTTTTCCGGAAGTGAGTTGTGTTGAAGACACCAATTCCCAATTCGACGTTCTACCTCCGAACGATCCAATAGCTCCCAGCTCCGCTCATCCGTCGAGCTCGATTTCGAACATTTCCGTCCCACGAGACTTGGGGTTTTTTAGTGCGCTGGCTGACCTCGGGATGATTTGGATCATAGACACCAGTCGCCGGCTCGTAGTGGAATGTCTCGTACAACCAAGCAAACTCCTCGGTGAGATCCTTCCTGACAACCTCAAACGCACTGCGAAATCGGGAAGCGTCTATGGGATGAGTATAACTATGTGCGATGTGGCATGCCGCCGGAGAAAGATCGTTCAAGATCGCAGTTCGAAAACCCTTTTTCGCGCCTGGAACAGGATCAAGAAGATCTTTGGGGGGGTCGAAACACATCAGGGCTGCAACGCCGGTCATTCCACTTCCGCAAAACGGATCAAGTACAATGTCCCCCGGCTCCGTGTAGTGAAGGATATAAGGAATGATGGCTCGGGGCGGAACCTTGGTGTGGTATGAGTGGGCGTTGTAGATCGGGTCGTTCTTACCTTCTCGGATGTCCGCCACGAACGGTTCGCGTTGGTAGTCGTCGGTTTCGGGGTCGTAGGTCGTCCCATTGCACGCGAGGAACGCGGCGACTTCTTCGTCGCTGGCTACTGGCACGGGATAGTCGCGAGGCTCGTCCACGAGAAGTCCTTTTCTATTGCAGCATGAACCGGATCCGCTTCTTACCCTCGGTCGATAGCTTCGCTTCATCGAATTGCTTGAGCAGCCGCTCGCGGAGCCGCTTCAGCAGGTCGTTGACCTGCTCTTCCTCCAGGACGCCGTATCCCTCGATCAAGTCGTTGAGGGCGAGACTCCGGATCTCGACGTTCGCCGATGCCAGGATCTCGCGAATCCGGTTGACCATTACGGGGGTCAGCACCTTGGCGAGTTCGGAGACGCGCGAAGCCGTGACCATGTCGAGCAAGGTCCGAACGCTCGTTTCCCCGCTGGATTCGAGGATCTTGCGGATTGCCTCCTGGGCAACGCGTTTGCACAGGTCCTGGGCTGCCTCGCCGACCCGCTTTCGTAGAGACTCAGCTTCCCCCTCGGGCGGTTTCGTGGATCGATCCCAGTGACAAGTGGGACAACGGGCATCGTCGAAAGCATTCGCGGCGTCTTTGAGGGCGCAAGGGCGAACTCGATCGGTGAGGGACCGAACCTCGGCTGTCAGTCGTTCGCCTACCCGTCCACCCAGGTCGAGGCCATTGAGCCGTTCGATGACGACCAACTGGTCGTCCAGAGCGGTGAGCGACTTGTCGATCTTCTCGAGGGCTTCGTGGTGGGCTCGGTGTGCCTTGCGGTACGCGAGGCTGTACTGGTCGCGAAACCTGCGAAACTGTTCGAGGATCGATGCCAACTTCGCCTCGTTGGCTTCCCCCCAGAGGGCCGAAAACGTCAATTGGGTCTTGAGCATCTGTGCCTGGCCGGCGACTTTGCCCTCATCGAGAGCGGCCAGGTCGTCGAGATAGTCACGAGTTGACTGGAGATCTGCGTATCGGTCGGTGAGGCGTCCGGCTCTCTCATAGACTCGGTACGCTTCCTGAAATTTCTCGGCCGTCGGGTAGCTCTCGCGAGCGACGACGTGAAACTCCTGAAAGTCGCCAGTCGCGGCGATCGCCTTGAGTCGCTGAAAGACTTCGGCCGTCCCATCATCGACTTGACCATCGAGTTTCTTGGCCAGCTTCTTCAACGTGTCGTGGGTCTTCTCAAGCCCCTCGGCGAACGTCTTGAGCCTTGCGACGAGTTCCTGGTTACGGTCGGCCTCGTCGTCCACGTTGTGGGCCGGCGTCATCGCCGGGTCGAGAACCCGTGCGAACGCGAGAACTTCGTTGAAGGACTTTTCGTCGCTCAGTTTGACCCTGGCCCCGAGAAGGGCCTTTTCCAACTTCATCGACCACTCGAGCTGGCCGATCTGCTTGCCCATGAGCCGCTTTCCTGGCGGCTCTTTATCGTTTGTCAGCTTCAAGCCCGCGGAGGGGTTCAGTTCGGCGATCAGGAGGGGAGGAGTGCCGGCGCGGACAGCGAGAGGATTGCCAGCCTGGCCAGGTCTTCCGTTAAACCGTGAGGGGGCTGGCAAAGCTCTTTCACGAGCTCAGCGATCGCGAGGTCTTTCGCGGTCTTCACTCGATCCAGAACTCGTATAACCGAGGAACCGGGCTGAGGCGAGAACTGCGTTGGGTCGTTCTTGGCCACGAGGCCCAATCCGGCGGCGAAGTTGTCGCGGGCGCCTGTGTCCGCACCGCTCGGAGTCTTCGCAAACAACCCGTGGAACACCTTACGGGCGTCTGCATCGGTAATCGTCTTCTTAAGTTCGCTCGGACTGAAAAGCGGGGCGTCGTAGGCCTTCTCGAGCAGCTTCGACGCGAGCGATTCCTCGCGTTTGACGCGGTCCTTCTGAAGGGTGATCGTCGAATCGTCTTTCCTCTTCCCCGTCGTCTTTCCGACCGGCAAAAAGTACTCGGTCGCCGGGAGTCCAAGCTCCTTTTGGGTCAGGATCGTGCCACGCCGATATTCGGCGACTTGGGCCGACAGCACCGCAGCCATGGCTTCTCGACGACGCGTTTTCGCCCAGTCGCGGAAGGAGCCCTTGGTCGGATGTTCGCGGTCGTTGTAGTGCTTGAGCATCGCGTTCGAGGCGACGTACTCGGCGAGCGCTTCACGGGTGTCGTCCGAGAGCGCGGATGGAACGCAGACGGCGATCCTTGGATCATGCAGGTCGGACTTGGGAACCGCTTCTTCGGTGGTCAGGTAGACAATCCTGTAATGGACCTCCGGCTTGTTCGGCCACGGTTCGCCGAACGAGCTTTCCCACCGGTCGGCCACCACGACCTCGCCACCGTATTGCACCTTGAGACCGGGCGGCGTCGCCTTCACGGAGTTGGTCTGTGGAGCTGGAGGATATTGTCCTTGTCACGACTCCCATAGCCGTCGAAAAGCCCACCATCACCAATGCCTTCGAGCGTCTTGAAATCCCAGAAAAGACCTTCGCGCCAGGCGGTATCTTGCTCGCTGATGTTCGTCTTGGACTTCTTTTTGAAGTTCCCGAAAACGCGATGCGGCTGGTCGTCGGTCACGCCCTCCCCAGCCTCGAACCGCGCCCCTTTGTCCTTGTCGTACTTGATATGGGGGACGTCGGACTTCAAGCGAGTGAAGAGATCGAGGACAGCGTCCTTCGGGTGCAGCCCCTCAAGCTCAGCAAGCGTTGACTCGGCCAGTTCGTCGATCGGCATGAATCGTCCGGGGTCGGCGTTCACGAGTCCCCAGAGATAAAGAGTGCCGATGAGTTCGACGGGCGAGTTCCGTCTCGTCATCGTCGAGGGGGAGGTGGTTCAGGTCCTCGACGACGTTCTTGTACGTCTCATAGCTCGACTTGAATTGCTCCGAACGCAAGCCTTTCTCAAGTGTCTCGCTGCGAAGGAGATCACTGGGAACCGCGAGTCGTTTGCTGGCCAATAGCCCGTTGTAAGTGATCGCCTCGTAGGCGATATGAATCCCCGAACGGGCGGCGGGGAGGCCGTAACGGTCGTAGCTCTGCGTGATCCGGCGAAGAATGTCAAAGCACTGAGGTTGGAACGGAAAGATGGCCTTGAAGTAATCCTTCTTCGCCCCTTTCAAGAACTTGAACGTCCTGCGGCAGTGCTGGTCGTAATCCTCAATGTCCATCTCCTTGCCGGGGCGGATGTCCCGGGTTCGGAAGCAGACGATCTCACCATAGTCGGTCTGTTCCTTTAGCAGACTCGCGGACGATGAACCGGTCCCCCGCTCCCGAGCCCATCAGCTTCTGGGGACAGTCCCCCTGGCTGGCGACGACAAGGAGTATGTTCTTATGTTCTTCGACCGGAAGGTAGTAGGCGAGCGTTTCGAGGAGTTGGACCCCTTCTTCATAGGACGCTTGCCCCTCGTGCCTGTCCTGCCACGAGCGGAACTCATCGACGACGAGCAGTAACCCGTCGAAGCCTCCGAGCTGCGTGATTCTGTCATAGAGATAGCCGAAGCGCTCGCGGAAGGAGCCTTTGAGGTCGATCGACAATTTTTCTCGCTCGACGACCTTGAGAATCTCGGCACCGAGCTTTCTTGTGCCTTCCTTCTTCTGAAAATCCTCAGGCGACGTGTGGTGCGCCTTGGTGAAATGAGATGCAATCGCGGTCTTAATCAGATCTCCGGCCTGATTCTCGAACCACTCGACTGCCAATTCCTCCGAGAGAACCGGGATCTTGGCTCGAAGCTCGGCCGGAAGAGCGTCACGGACCTCGCGCTCGAAACGACGAACAAGGCTGTCCTTTGCGTCGGCTTCGCCAGTGCCAAGGAGGCTGAAAGTCACGGGAAAGAGCTTCAGCTTCCCCATTGATTTCTGATATTCGAACCGAAGCGATTCGTCGCGGAGTTCGGACCAAACGGCGGGATCTCGGTTGGTCAAGAGGACGGTCAATGCCGCAATGAAATGTGTCTTGCCCGCGCCGGTACTCTGCGCATTCAATAGCCCTGGCCCTTGCGGTGGACCGCCTTGTCAAGGAGTTCTTTGAGCAGGGCGTGGAGGGACACTGTGACCTTATAAGTATCTATCGTTTCATGGGGCTGCCCCAGAGCCTCGCGAAGCGAGGGCGTCGTGTTCGGCTCGCTGGATTTGGGCTCGAATATCTGACCGAGCGGTTTCAGGTTGCCCGCCATCGATTCACCTAGTTTTCGACACAAAGATGTTCGGGTCGGCTCAACCAAGATCGAAAGCGATTGGCCAGCCAGTCGGTGTCAACACGAATCGTGCCCGCGACGGAATCGGGCAATCGCACTGGCTTGACAGGGTCGATTTCTAGAACGGTCATAGTGTTCGAGCCGGCGAACCAGTCGAAGAAAGGCCCCAGACCGGTGCCCAATTTGGCCAGGATCGCGGCGTTCCGAACACGCAGGACGACTCGCTCCGGACCGCTTGGACGTAGGTCTTTCACAACTTCGCCTAGGCGGCCGCAAATCCGGTCCCGTCGGTCCTCGGGGTCCGTAAGCAAGCTCTCGTCTTCGGGAATCAGCTCAAGGATGTCGATCACCCGCTGGGCGTGGCACTGAAGTATGGGGTCGAGCCGCGAGCGCTCCCCCATCCAAACGACGACCTGCTTGCTCCAGAGCGGTTGTCCGACGAGTTGCCTCAATTCCTCCACACTCATAGTCGCATCCGTCCATCCACGAACTCGTGGAACGAGTATTGAAGGCTGATCGACTCAATCCGGTCCGCGACGACGTACTTGGCGATCAGCCCTCGATCGAGGGCTTCTCGAAGGATCGCTCGCAGTCGATCCTCGCTCTTGAATCCAAGATACTTCCAGAACGGGTCAGCCGCTAGGGTCCGGAACTCGACGCTCGCAGGTCGGTCTATCGCAAACTGATGATGCAGGACGATTAAGAACGAGGTTGCAGAGGGGTTGAGCAGACGCAGGACATCGCGATGATCTTTCCCGTAAGCTAGAAACCCAAGCTTCCGAAGATTTGACTTCAGCCGTTCTATCGTCTTGGCGCTGATGTCTGGACCGAATCTCTCGGCCAAGAAATGAGGCAAATAGCTTTCCGGAATCAACGCATTTTCGCTGATCGGGAACAGGGCATCGGCGACGACCTGACCAACCATGGTCTCGGCTTCGAGATAGCGGTAACGAAGAATCTGTTCGGCGACAGCGAGATCGTGATAGTGGCGCCAGACCTGGGATACCAGACCTTTTATGCCGTCCTGATAAAACCACCTGATCAAAGTCTGTGCGTAGCGGTCACGAGTGGATAGGCTATTTTGATGCAGGTGTTCGCGTAGATATGCCTGGAAAGAGGCGATATCAACGAATTGCTCCAACCAATTGAGGCTTAGTAAAGCTTCCTTCAGTATCAAATCTTGAATAGCTCGGACCGAAGAGCGAGTCTTCGAGGTTTCACGAGAAGTTACCTTAACCTTCGGTAAGGTAGGGGTTTCCGTCTTCTTGGGTATCTGTTCGTTGTCGCCAGAGAGATCGGGAGTTTCGTGAGACTTGGACTGGGCGAAGAGAGGTAAATCGTTGGTTCGCTCTCGGCTCATCGGACTCGAGCCGAGCGGCAAGTCTTTATTTCCAGGTATCGTCACCCGAATTCGATCGACGACCCGAATCAGCACCGCGACGGCTTCGCCGATTCCCCTGACACGTCGAAGCTCGCGAGGGGAAGCCGAGAGGATCGCCTCGAGTGCACCCAAACTCCCGTAATAACTCGTTCACGATTTCCAGGACATCGTGGCGATGGAGCGCGGTTGTTAGGAGAAGTTCGAGCAGGTCGCTATCCGTACAGTCTCCGCAACGCGCCTTGAGGAGGCGGTCTCGTAAGAGGTCCAGGCGACTCGCCGTCCGCGACGGTTTTCTCGTTCCACCCAATCCTGTTCCCCTGGATCCTTAGACGCAATTGCTGCAGGACATCCTGTGAGGCCCCCAACTCGGAGGGGTGCTTATGGATTATCTCGGAGCACGAAAAGCAAAGCTCTAACGAGGCTCCGCCTCAGACCGACGAGACTTGTTAGAATAGTTGACTACCATAGCGGGTGAACCGGCTCGTGAAGACTGCATCCCGTTAAGGGCTACGGCAAGATGTTACGCGTTTGACGCGTTTTGAGCTCCCGAGCTTTCGGGACACTGCCCTTGTAAGGGCAGACGCCGTCACATGCTCTATTCACCATCCGGCGTCCCTCGCGTCTTAAAACGCCCCTGCGATACAGCAGATGGGGAGGGGGATTTTGTAGCCCTTTGTGATCGATTCCCCCAAACTTGACTCATTCGCAACGACTTTCCTTCTTCAAGCCCACTAGCGGGCAGTTTGACCAATCGTCCTTCAAGGGGAAGCTCGGTCTACCTCGATTCAGAAGTCGTCAATCGCTTCGATTCTTCTGAACCTCGATCAACATCAACCGCCATCGACGCCCGGAGAATCCGTCCCAGACTGCAAACTCAACCAAGCCACCATCCGCAGGATCCGCATTGATCGCAAACCTTGACTGGTTCTTGACAGAGATTCATGGAAACCGAGGTCGGCTAGGACTCTACGCCACTCCGTAATTGTAAAAGGTTGTCTGATGCTCGCCGGTTGGTACGCCAGGACGGAGGGAAAGATTCCTTTTCCGCAACCCCTAGACTATTCGTTTTCCCCAGACTCACGCCGTCTTGTGCACGCTACGAAGGGATACCTCGCTTGGACTTTCGTCAACTACCTCTCCGACAAACTCGTCTCCGGACTTCTACGCGCCTCGCTCACCGACAATTTGTTCCCGGAAAGTCCTCGCCTCTGTTGTGGGTGATTCGTTGGATGTCAAAGTTGCTTCGTGGAAGTTTGGACGCTTCGCGAATTCCCGTCGCAGGCTTGGGCCTGAGCTTCTGATTGCCCTGGCAATCCAGACTCGGGCGTGGAACGACCGGCCATTGCTACTTCTCTAGAACCCTCACCCGAACCTGTCCGACGGCGGATCCTCGCCGTGATCGGTTCCTCGGCTGTGGATTGCTTCTGGCCAACCCGTTGAGGAGTGGCCTCGACGCTGTTCGCGGCTTTTATCGCCTTGATGCGTTCGGCCAGTTCGGTAACGCTCGGCCCCTCTTATTTCCCTGGCTCATGGGACGTGGCGGATAGTCCGGCCTTGAGCCGATCACGCAACGCGGTCAGTTCGGACAGGTAGGAATCAAGCGTGAACGGCTTTCCGAGGCGTGCCTGGTAGTCGCGAAGCTGGCCCTCGGCGATCGCGAGGTCTTGTCCCACGCGATCTCTCTCGGAACCGTAGCCGTTCGCCAGTCTTTCCAGGGCGTTGAGGACGGCTCTTGGCCACTGGTGGTCGCGGGATAGCGTCGTTTGGCGGGTCGTGCTGCCTTCGAGATAGACGTTCGGCGGGAAGGTCGGGTGAATCACCACGCCGAATTGGAGGCCGCGATAGGTGCCCAGGGGGATGCGAGTCCGTTCCATGGTGTGCTTGGGCAAGCCGTCGAGCTTGCCGCCGAGATCGATGCCATCCACGCGAAGTATTCGGTGGCGCCACCTTTAGACGGTACGACAGCCGACGGCCTGGTTCGCCGGGCCGGGGGGACGCCGCCCGGCGAGGACTCGTCTCCGTCCCTTGGGAGGGCACAAGCGGTGTCTCAGCCGCCTGACATAGAGGCGTTCAGTCCCTTCGCCAGGACGGTGTCCGGGTCCATCAGGCAGCGTCCTCGACCCCCTCAACAGGTGCGGCGTCCCCCGCCCCCGTCCTCGCTCCGACGAACTCGACCGAGGTGGCGCGGATTTCCGTCCCGTATCGGTCGTGTCCCTCCTTATCGTGCCACCTCTTCGTCCGGGGCCGGCCCTCGACGTAGTCCTCCCGCCCCTTTCTGAGGACCGACGCACATACCTCCGCCGTGCGCCCGAACGTGACGACATCGTGCCATTCGGTATGGACAGTCTGCTCCCCCTCCCTGTCCTTGTGCCGCTCGTCGATCAGTAATCGCCCTTGGCAGGCACAATTTATTCTGCTAATATTTACGTATCTGGATTTTGTGGATGGACCATGGCTTTACACCTCTCCGCCAGGGTGGCCTGGCATATGAACGGCTGGGACG
This sequence comes from uncultured Planctomycetaceae bacterium, assembly GCA_963813575.1. Taxonomy (GTDB): domain Bacteria; phylum Planctomycetota; class Planctomycetia; order Isosphaerales; family Isosphaeraceae; genus Aquisphaera. Next base: position 8,684 of record CAWFAF010000002.1, on the reverse strand, counting down.
GACGGATCTGCCGCGACCCGGCGTCGAACACCTATTGCGTGGGCCCCGCGTCTTACCCGCTCGGGTTTATCTCCGAGGCGCGGGATCTGGACTGGGAACAGGCGAACGCCGGGCGCTGTTGCATGGAGCTGGGCAGGATGCCCCCGTGCATGTACAGCGTCAACGCGTTCGGCCCGCACGAGTTGAGCGCCCACGCGGATCCTCCGGATTGCTTCGGAAAAGGGAGCCGACGCAGGTCCTGGACCCTTCCGGCCTCGACGGTGTGCCTCTGGCCCTACGACGAGATGTACAACGCGGAGGGAGTCCGGAACGGAGATGGCTTCGATTATGACCAGCGTCTGGAACGTGCCCGGGAATTCTGGTCACGCATCGAGCCCGACCGGAGCCTGATCGTCTACTACGCGAACCACTCCAACCCGTTCAGCGAGGAGGACGCCAGACGATACGTGATCGTCGGAATCTCCCGGGTGAAAGCCGTCGGCGAGATCATGTTCTATGAGGGCTGCTCCGAGTCGGTCCGGCAGAAGTACGGCGGCGGCTTCGTCTGGCAGCTCCCGGTCACCTCGCATTATCCCGATCAGGGATTCCGCCTCCCCTATCACCTCTACCTCGATCAGCCGGATCTCCTGGCGAAGTTCCTCTGCGTCCCGGAGAACCCCAGGAACTTCAAGTACGCCACCCGGCAGTTCTCCGACGACGAGGCCCTCGTGCTCGTCGAGCAACTGCTCGAGAAGGCGGCGGCCCTGCGTGATCTGGGCGACGAGTCCGAGGACTGGTCGGTCCGTATCGCGTGGATGCAGTCCCTGATCGCCGAATTGTGGAAGGCTCGAGGCCTCTACCCCGGCGTGACAAGAGTCCTCGACCACCTTGCATTTCGATCGGCGATCGTGCCGTTCAAGGCGCAGGTCGAGCTCGGCAGGGAACGCGAGGCACGTGACGAACTCTTTGCCTTTCTGGACGGACACCTCGACACGATCCCCTGGCTCGAAGATCGCGCCGGACGAAGGGAAGCGGGTGCTCCGGCGATGGAACCTGAAATCGCCTCGAAGAGCGACAGCTACTCCGCGATCTGCTTCCCCGCTTCGACCTGCGGACCGATCAGATCGAGCGGATTCTCGGAAGCGACCGTACGGCCAACGGGCTCGAGGCCAGCTTGCCGGAACTGTGCGAGAACCCGTATCTCCTGGCCGAGCAATTCGTGGGCGACGCGCCGGACGACACGATTCCGTTCAGCAAGATCGACCATGGCTTCTATCCCTCCCCGGAACTGGCGGGGGAGCCGCTCGGTGATCTGGACGACTGGCGCCGGTTGCGGGCCCTGTGCGTCGACCGGCTCGAGCGCGAGGCCGAGGCATACATTCCTGCCCGCCTCCATGGTCATCCACGACGTCAACCACCGGCTGAGCCTCCTGCCCGCGTGGAAGCGGCACCAGTTCACCGAGCGCTACCTGGACGTGGATGCCGACGAGCTCGGGAAGGCGCTCACGATCCGCGAGATCGAAGGCCAGAAGCAGATCTATCTCAGGAAGGTCTTCGACGACGAACGACTGGTCGAGACGGTGATTCGCAGCCTCGCCGAGCGTCCCGACATCCCATCCCCATCTGCACTGACCCCGGAGCACTGGAGACGTTTCCTCTTCGAGCCGGGGAGCGTCCTGGCCGCGAGGAATCCGGAGGAATACCGCGAGGCGATCGAGTCGCAAGCCCGTGTCTGCCAGCACGTCTTCGCCCGTCCGGTCTCCATCGTCTCGGGGACCGCGGGGACCGGGAAGACCACGGTCATCCGTGCCCTGATCGAGGCGATCGGCATGGCCCATGGCTCGGGCACATCGTTCCAGCTCCTGGCCCCGACCGGCAAGGCCGCCGATTGCATCCGCGAGCGTGTCGGGAAGGACGCGATGACGATCCACGCGTTCCTGGCCCGGCGGAGCTGGCTCAACAAGAACCTCACCTTCCGGCGGAGCGGGGGAGCCCGGGAGGAGAGCAAGACGACGTACATCGTGGATGAGTCCTCGATGCTCGATCTGGAACTGGTCGCCGCCCTGTTCCGGGCCATCAACTTCCAGGCCGTCCAGCGACTGATCTTCGTCGGCGACCCGAACCAGTTGCCGCCGATCGGACGGGGACGGTTCTTCTCGGAGTTCATCGACTGGATGCGCCGGGAGAGGACCGACAGCATCGGGACGCTCGAGCTCAACGTCCGCCACATGGAGAACCGGCTGACCGGTCGTGGGACGGGGATCCTGGATCTCGCTTCTCTCTACATCCATCCGGATGCGTCCGGGACGGACGATGAAGCGCGTTTCCGGGCCGAGGAGATCCTGGGACGGGTCCAGGAGGGTGGCGAGGTCGCTCCCGATCTGCGTGTCGTCTACTGGGGTGGACCTGACGACCTGGCGAGCAAGCTGCTCGACACGATCGTCGCCGACATGGAGCGCGATACCGGCCAGACCCTTGACCCGGAGCATCCCTACAAGCTCTGGCGGGCGGCCTTCGATGGCCATCCCGAGGCATATCAGATCCTCTCGCCGTATCGCGTCGAGCAGTCCGGGACAGAGAACCTGAACGTCATCCTTCAGAGAGCATTCCGGGGTAGACGCGTCGAGCACGGCCGCCACCTCGGCGGTATCGCCCTGTTCGACAAGGTCATCCAGGTCGTCAATCGACCCGGATCGAACCCCATCCCTGCTTACGGCCTGAAGAGCCGGAGGCAGGAGAAAATGGAGATATTCAACGGAGAACTCGGCTTCACGAAGCCTCACGGGTTGGACGGCGACCGATGGCGATGGCCCGGATTCCTGATCCGCCGATTCCAGGTCGTCTTTTCGCGACGGCGGGACTACTGGGTCGACTACACGGGAGAAGGCGAGGTCGCGGCGAACCTCGAGCTTGCCTACGCCATCTCGGTCCACAAGTCGCAGGGGAGTGAGTTCGGACGCGTCTACTTCGTCCTCCCGAAGTACAGGACGAGACTCCTGTCCCGGGAGTTGTTCTACACCGGGATCACCCGGGCCACCCGACATTGCACCCTCCTCGTCGAGGAGGACGTCTCGCCGCTGCTCGACATGAGACGGCCGGAGTGCTCCGCCCTGCTCGGGATCCATTCCTCGCTATTCGATCTCCCGTTCCGTCAAGACCCGGATGATTTCCTGATTCCCGGTCAGTGGTACGAGGAGAGGAAAGTCCACCGGACCGTGAACGGCATCCTCGTCCGCACGAAGTCCGAGCTGATCATCGCGAACCTGCTTGCGGGGCAGGGAATCCCGTTCGGTTACGAGGTGCCGCTCCGTGCCGCGGATGGCACCTTCTACCTGCCGGATTTCACGATCGTGGCTCGGGGCGAGACCTGGTACTGGGAGCACGTCGGCCGCCTGGACAGCGACGCGTATCGGAACCACTGGGAGACCAAGCAGGCCTGGTACGATCGCTTCTTCCCAGGGCGACTGATCGTCACGCACGAGACAGGCGATCTCAGCCAGGAAGTTCACCGGATCATCAAGCAGTCCTTCGCGTAGCTTGCTGATGCCGTGGCATCCGGGGCGGTGAGCCTGAAAGCGACTCGTTCTCCCCGCAGGGGATGGTGCGCCCATTCTCGGATCGATCGACGATTCCTCTCGTTCCAGTTCGTGAGCCCGTGGGACGACCCGGTGAGACGCCCCGCCCTCGAGCAGGAACCCCCTCCTGGCGAGTTCCCATCCCCACCGTCAGACCCACCCGTCCAGCGGCCCTGGACGAGCCTGGTGGCCCCGGGGCCACCTCGACGACCCTTGACCCGTCCTCGTGACAGGGCCCTCGTGCGAGGCCACTGGGATCGATCGGTACCATGGGAAGCCCGGTCGCGGTACCACCGTATTCTCGGCAGCCCAGCTCGACACGAAGACCAACGCCGACGTCGATCATCCGTCAGCTACCGGCCTCGGGAGTTGGCTGACGTTCCGGGGTCCAGCTCTGACCGGCCCATTTGACTGGTCCTATCCGCGACATTCCTTGGTTGATGTCGCGGTTCGAGATTCGACTCACTCGTGTTCTCTGCTGACTCGTCACGGTGCTGTCTCGTCAGCCGAGTGGCCTGCAAGGAAACGTTCCGGAGTCGTCTCGTATCGAGTTGACTTAATAACATGATCTCCCTATATCTGTATAACTCCTTGAATTCGCCCTGAAGAAAGCAGCGGCGACGGACAGCACATCAGGTTGGGTCCGAAGGAGAGCAGGGAGAACCAGAATCGAATGGGAAAGAGCAATCGACACGATTCGGCACCGCCTGGAGATCCGGGCACCTGGCCGGCCTGGACCGACGACGATCGATGGGAGCTGGGTCCGGACCGTCCGGAAAGCGAACAGGACGACGGTCGGGATGTCCACCTTCCGGTCGAACGACTGGCCTGGTCTGGACCCCGATCATGGCGCGTGCCGGGGAGATCAAGGGGTTCGACACACCGCCGATCCGACGGATGTGGACTTTGACCAGCTCACCGACGCGCAGATCGACCTTCTGGACGGTGAGGCCGAGGCCCAGGATCGCCTCGAGCGTGGGCTGTGCTTCTGAAAAACACGCGGGCAGGCCGGATCGTTTCCGGTCGACCCGAAAGTTCGAACAACAGGCTTTACCCTTTTCTCAGGAGATTAGCATCCATGTCACACAACTCGACGCTGGTGGTCCATGCCGGAGGAATCCGGAGGAGTCGCGAAGAACTGGGACGTCTTCACACGCCGCCTCCCACGGCGACCTGGAAACCGGTGCCCCACGGGGAACTCGTGACCGAACTCATCAACGGGCTCGATGCCCGGGGCATCACGGTCGCACGAGATGAGTACTGCACGATGGGCAGGGACGACGCGAAGCTGCTCGGCACGCTCGACCTCCGGATCCCGGATCTCGATACGCCCGAATTCGGCATGGGACTCGGGCTCCGCGGCGCGAACGACAGGAGCATGTCGATCCAGGTGGTCGCCGCGGCCAGGGTCTTCGTGTGCGACAACTGGGCGTTTTCGGGGTCGGATGGTGCTATCTTCCTCCGGAAGAAGCACACGAGCCGCCTCGATCTGTCCGCCGTCGTCCCCCCGGCCATCGACCAGTTCCTCGAGCGCGCGGGGGCGTTCCGGCTTGACCTGGAGCGGATGAGAGGCTTCTCGCTACCCGACGGGCAGGCGAAGGAGCTCATCCACGACGCGTTCTCGGGACCCGACGCTGTGGCACCGCTGCGGCTCTTCCCTCTGGTCAGCCGGCTCTACTTCGTCGACGAGGAGCAGCGAGCCCGGTTCCCGGACAGGAGCCTCTGGTCGCTGAACAACGCGTTCACCGAAGCTGTGAAGACTCTGAAGCACTGTCCTCAACACGCGGCCGGACTCCGGGTTGGCCGGATGTTCGGACGAATCCTCCACCGGGCGAGGAAGCCGCGTCGAACCGATCGCCGTCGTCGACGGCATCGAGCTGAATTGATCGGCCGAGCCTCCCGTCTCGCCGGGCCGTCCCTGGCGATGTCGGGGGCGGCTCCTCGTCATTCTTCGGTTAGATCAGGTCTCCGCCGCGAGAGATCGCCTGACTCGAGGGTCACTTGAGGAGCCCAGGAGGTGAGCCGGTCTGATACGAGTTGCCCGTCGCGAAGGGACCGAAGAAGCTCGAGTCGAGTGTGACCTGTCGAGGAGCTCTATCCATGCCAGAGGAGATGACAACCGGCCGACTGATCGCCATCGGCGACATCCACGGCTGCTCGACGGCCCTGCGGGCGCTGATCGGGGCGATCGACCCTCGTGCCGAGGACACGATCATCGTCCTGGGCGACTTCATCGACTACGGGCCGGACTCCAAGGGGGTCGTCGAGCAGCTGATGGACCTCTCGCAGCGGTGCGAATTGATCACTGTGATGGGCAATCACGAGGAGATGCTCCTCACGGCCCTCGACTCCCGATCGGAACTCAAGTATTGGCTCAACTGCGGTGGGGAGCGGACGCTCGACTCTTACGGCTACGTGCCGGGGGGCGACCTGATCCCGGACGCCCACCTCCGGTTCATCCGGAGCTGCCGGAACTACTACGAGACGGAAAGCCACATCTTCGTGCACGCCAACTACGACCACCGGCTGCCGATGAACCGGATCGGGAGTACGAGGCTCCGCTGGGAGTTCCTCGAACCGCACCGGCAGTGCCCGCACTTCTCGGGCAAGCGGGTCGTCGTCGGGCACACGCCCCAGGTGAGCGGGGAGATCCTCGACCTGGGCTTCCTGATCTGCATCGACACGGATTGCAGTCGGGGCGGCTGGTTGACGGCGCTCGATGTCGAGACGGGGCGGGTGGTCCAGGCCAACCAGCGGGGCGATATGAGGTAGAGGGGATATGATCGATGTCACGCAACCGGCGGGGCACGGGCCCTCCGGCTTTTTCTATCCGGAGACACCATGAGACAAGGCGAGATCAATTTGACGGTCGAGGTGGCGCGGGTGCATCGGGAGCTGACCGCCTTCCGCGACCAGCTCCTGCCGGCGTTTCTTGGTCCGTGTGAAGCTTACCTCCAGGACCGCGCCCAGGACCCCTCCCAGCTGGCCGCCCGTGGAGCAGATCGAGAAGTCGGTGCGCAGCCTGCGGCATTGGCAGTCGGCCGTCAGCCGCCTACTCGATGCGCTGCCGCTTGCCAGACTCGGCGCAGCCGACCCGGAGCCGGACTGGTCCGAGTATGAAGAGTTCCTCTGGCAATCCAGCATCGGCCTCTTCCCACCTGGTGCGGGAAGGGCGTATCGTCTGGCGGATCGAGCTGTTCATCGACTGGGAGCACGGGCTAGAGTATATGCTCGCCAAGAGCGGTGCGGAATCGCCCGGCGAAGCCCAGGAACCGGGCCCGGAGTGTTCCTTTGCCGAATTGCAGCGGCGATTGCCCGAGGTCAAGCGTTGGTTCCTGGCCCTGCCGGTGGACGGGTCCGTGCTCTTCAACGCGCTCAGCTACGTCCTGACCCCGGTTGCGGACCTGGACCCGACGTTCGTCAAATTGGCCCTCGACCCGGACACCTGGCGGTCGATCGTCCGGACCGAGCAGACCCTGGACGAGCCAGCCAGAGTCGCAGCGGCTCCGGGCAATCGACCAGCGGACACCTCCCGCACGCGATCAACAACTGCGCTGTTGCACGTCCTGGCGGCCCTGGCAAACAACCACTTCGGAGTCATCGCCGATTTCCTGGACCACCCCTGCCTGTCCGGCGCCTACACCGGGTTGATACCGCACTACCTCTTCGCGGTGCTGCTCGAGAAGGTGAAGACGCTGCGCTCGCTGGCCAGGCTGGCGGACGAATAGGTCGAATGCTGCTCGACCCCCGACAATACCCGGCGACCTGTACTGGACCGATTCAACTATTGAGGCGGAGGAGAATATGATTCACCCCGATCGACGACCGTTCCCGGTGCCGAGCCGCCGGGGATTCCTCACGAGGACCCTCGGCGTGGGACTCGGACTGGGAGCAGCCGAGAGCTTGCTCCCCCGGGTCGGGCTCATGCCGCAGTCGTCCCCCTCGACCCGGCCCTGAGCGAGTACGAGCGCATCCTCTCACAGACCGATTCCCTCGAAATCCTGGGGGTGCCGCCGCTCGTGGTCGGTGGTCCGGCAGGGTTTCCACCCGTTCGCCCCCGAGCGGGTCGCCGTCCTCCCCTCGGGGAAGCGGTTGCGTCATCCCTGTGGCCTGGAAGATCGTCGCCGGATCGAGGACCGGATTGCCGAATATCGGGCGGGCTTCCCGTATGACCCAGGTCCGCTACCCCCCGAGAAGCTCGAATCTTGCTTCCAGGTAATGGACCTGATCACCGGCCACTACCGGGCTCCGCAGTTCTTCGAGGACTGGGTCGTCGGGCTCGCTCAGCGCGAGTGCCTGGGCTCCTCGTACCTGAACGGGCACTGGAGCCTGGTCCATCAGTACCAGGGCGGCCACCGCGCCCCGGTTGATTGCCCCCCGGTGGATTGGTGGCTCTTCTTATTTCCCGACGGGATCGACTGGGCGGCGTTGGACGAGGAGCCGGTCCATGCCCTGATCGGACACGTCGGCCGGCGGCCGTACTCGGAGGATCGGGGGGGCTTGATGCTGAACGTTTGGTCGCTCACGTCATCGATTGTGGTGACCATCGGTGACGCGCGGCCGGTATCGCGGATGGGCCGGGTCGCCGCCGCCTGCCATCTCAACCGGATCGCCGCCCGATGCCTGGAGAAGAGGTCCTGGTGATTCGCAACGAGGACGGTCGCCTCCGGTGCTTCGGCGGGGGTGATCATCGGTTCCCGACGCCGGGAGAAGGCTCGGCAATCCGGGAGGTGCTCACCCACCACGAGCCGGGTCACGACGCCGGGACGGGCCACATCGACCTCCGGACGGCCGTGATCGGCCGTCTGGCCAAGGTCTGGCGCAGCGATTCGCAATCGCTCGGGCGGTACCTGAAGAACTCATACACTGGCCTGCCCAGGGGAAGGGCGACCCGCCCCGACGAGCGATCCTTGATCCTGCATGGCAAGGATGCCCCGGTATCCGACGGGTTGGCGAGGGTGATCCGGTCCTTCGACCTGGAGCGGCGTTCGGTCCGGGTCGTGTTCGATGAGCGCGAGCGGATGCTGCCGGCGGACCGTCGGCTCGAGGCGTAACCGTTCACGAGGCGAGGGTGACAAAGGTACAGAGCATATCGGGCCTCGAGCTTACGTCCTGGATGCTTCGGTCGAT
>CAWFAF010000001.1:0-163545 GCA_963813575.1 uncultured Planctomycetaceae bacterium | reverse complement strand
CAGCCTCCGCATCCCGCGCGCCAGCCTCATGCTGTGCGGGGCGGCGCTCTTTCTCAGCCTCTGCCCGGTTGTCGGAGCCGGCGCAGGCCGTCGCCGTCAAGTCCCACGCCTGGGCCGGCTACCAGGGCCGCCCACGACTCTTTCAGGAGGGTTGCGGCGACGTGGACCGTGCCGGCCCTTACATGCCCGGCCACCACCCCGGCCGGTGATCCCGACTCTTATTTCTCGGTCGGGCTCGGCCCGAAGGTCTCCGATTCTGAGCGCGTCGGGTGTCGGGGAACCTCTGCACGGGCGCCGATCCGTCCTACGTCTCCTACCTCCAGATCAACGGGCGCTACGAGGTCCGGGGCATCGACCCGGCGGTAGGCGACAAGATATCGGCGCGTGTAACTACCGGCACGGGCGGTACCGGTTCTCGCTCACCGACTCGACCCAGAGCCTCTCGTTCTCATTCCGGTTCAAGTGCGGGGCGCTCTCCGCCGGCCAGGGATCCTGCAGCCGTGCGACGGCGGGGGTCGGTGCGGGATCTGTGGGCGCCTCGCCGGTCACCATTGGCCGACTACGGGAAGGTCGTCTTCCGCGACATCGCGGTCACCGATGGGGGTGGCCGCCACGGATCGTTCGCGAACAACGCCCATCTGGAAGGTCACCAGGTTCATCGAGTATCACGGCACAAGACTCGCCGCCTCCGCCTCATCGCTGCGTCACGGCGCCAGTCAGTTCGGCGACACCTGGCACCATCGCTGACCCAGTCGTCGTCTTGCTCCCGTGCTGCCCCCGGAAGGATTCGAACCTTCGCTCCCGGAGCCCGACGGAGCGGCAGGCCGCGACGGAGTCCGAGAGGAACGAGGACGCAGCACGGTGCCCGGAACTTCACCAAGCCCGACCGCGACCGAAGCAGCGCCCCCCGGGAAGGATTCAGAACCTTCGCTCCCGAGGAGCCCGACGGAGCGAAGCCCAGACGAGAGTAAAAGCAGGAAACGGGGACAGCAGCACGGTGCCCGGAACTTCACCAAGCCCGACCGCGACCGAAGCAGCGCCCCCGGAAGGATTCGAACCTTCGCTCCCGCCTTTCCCGGAATGGGCGGAGTTGGCGGTGCTCGTGAGCAGCGCCCCCGGAAGGATTCGAACCTTCGCTCCCGCCTCCGGAGGGCGGTGCTCTATCCCCTGAGCTACGGGGGCTCGTGGGGGCCTACGGCTGGCGGACGAAAACCGGCACGATACCCGGCGGAGTACCGCGTGCGGGAAGTGGTGCAGGAGCCGGCGCGCCCGCCGATACCCTTGCGCCGGTGACTCCCGAGCAGCTCTCCGCAGCCATCGTCGACTCGCTGGCGGACCTGTCCGACGACGGCGCGATCACCCTGCCGGACGGCGTACCCGACGCCGTGACCGTGGAGCGTCCGCGCGGGAAGGAGTCACGGCGACTACGCCACCAACGTAGCGCTCCAGCTGGCCAAGCAGGCGGGGCTGACCCCGCGCGACCTCGCCGGCATCGCGGACCGGCTGCTGCAGGCTCCGAGGGATCGAGGCGGTCGACGTCGCCGGCCCGGGTTCCTCAACATCGCGTCGACGCGGCCGCGCAGGGCAGCTCGCCGCGCGACGTGGTGCCGCGGGGCGGCGTACGGCCGCACCGACACCGGCGCGGGCAGCGGGTGAACGTCGAGTTCGTCTCGGCCAACCCGACCGGCCCGTGACCTCGGCCAGCGCCCGGTGGGCCGCGGTGGGCGACGCGCTGGGCCGGCTGATGAGCGGCACCGGTGCCGGGTGGCCCGCGAGTACTACTTCAACGACGCCGGCGCCCAGATCGACCGGTTCGCCGCGTCGCTGCTCGCCGCGGCCGCGGCCGAGCCGGCGCCGGAGGACGGCTACCCGGGCGAGTACATCTCCGAGATCGCCGCAGCGGTGCTCGCCGAGCACCCGAGGCTCCCGGCCTGCCGGACGAGCGAGGCCTGGAGTCTTCCGCGCCGATGGCGTCGCCGCTGATGTTCGAGGAGATCAAGCAGACGCTGGACGACTTCCGGGTCGCACTTCGACGTCTGGTTCCACGAGAACGACCTGCACGAGACGGCGCGTCGAGCACGCCCTCGACCGGCTGCGCGAGCTGGGCACACATCTACGAGAACGACGGCGCGCTCTGGCTGCGCACCACCGACATTCGGCGACGACAAGGACCGGGTGCATCATCCGGTCCGACGGCGAGCCGGACCTACTTCGCCGGCGACCCCGCCTACTACCTCAACAAGCGCGACCGCGGCTTCGACCGCTGCATCTATCCTGCTCGGCGCCGACCACCACGGCTACGTCGGCCGGCTGATGGCGATGGCGGCCGCGTTCGGCGACGACCCGGGAGCAACATCGAGATCCTCATCGGCCAGATGGTCAACCTGCTCCGCGACGGCAGCCGTGTCGGATGAGCAAGCGCGCCGGCAACATCGTCACCCTCGACGACCTGATCGAGGCGATCGGCGTCGACGCCGCCCGCTACGCGCTGGCGCGCTACTCGTCGAGACCACCTCGACATCGACATCGACCTCTGACCAAGCGCACCAACGACAACCCGGTCTTCTACGTGCAGTACGCCCATGCCCGGGTCTGCCTCGATCCTGCGCAACGCCGCCGACCTCGGCCTCGCGCGCGCGACGCTCCATCCCGAGCTGCTCGCCCACGAGAGGAGGGCGAGCTGCTCGCGCGCTCGGCGGAGTTCCCGCGGGTCGTCGCCGCGGCCGCCGACGCTGCGCGAGCCGCACCGGGTCGCGCGCTACCTCGAGGACACCGCGCGCGGCGTACCACCGGTTCTACGACGCCTGCCGGGTGCTGCCGATGGGCGACGAGGAGCCGGCACCGACCTCAACCGCGCCCGGCTCTGCTGGTCGACGCCACCCGGATGGTGCTGGCCAACGGGCTGGCCTGCTGGGGTCACCGCCCCCGAGCGGATGTGAGGGGCGATGCGCACCCACGAGGCCGGCTGGGCGCACGCCGACGGCGCGCTGCGCGGCCCCGTCGCTGGCTGCGCGAGCCCGACCGACCCCAACGCCCTGGTCGCCCAGCTGTGGTCGCAGACCGCGCACAGGTCGACGGCGCGCTCAGCGTCGGCGGGGTCGGCGCTGACCGACCTGGCCGCGCGAGCACGGCACGCCGGCGTACGTCCTGGACGAGGCCGACTTCCGGGCCCGGTGCCCGCGCCTTCGCGAGCGTTCGCCGACTACGACGTCTACTACGCCGGCAAGGCGTTCCTGTGCACCGACGGTCGCGCGCTGGGTCGCCGAGGAGGGGCTCTACCTCGACGTCTGCACCGGGGGAGAGCTGGCCGTCGCGCTGGCGGGCCGGCTTCGACCCGGCCCGGTCGGCTTCCACGGCAACAACAAGACCGTCGCCGAGATCGAGCCGGCGGTCGACGCCGGCGTGGGCCGGATCATCCTGGACTCGTTCGTACGAGATCGACCGGCTGGCCGAGGTGGCCGCGCGGCTCGGGCGACGCAGCCGGGTGCATGGTGCGCGTCACCGCCGGCGTCGAGGCGCACACCCACGAGTACATCGCCACCGCGCACGAGGACCAGAAGTTCGGCTTCTCGATCGCCAGCGGCGACGGCCTCGAGGCCGTCCGCCGGGTCGCTCGACGCACCGAGCCTCGGCTGCTCGGCCTGCACTCGCCACATCGGCAGCCAGATCTTCGACTCCGTCCGGGTTCGAGGTGGCCGCCCGCCGGGTGCTGGCCCTGCACGCGCGGATCGGCGACCGAGCTCGGCGTCGAGCTGCCCGAGCTCGACCTCGGCGGCGGCTTCGGCATCGCCTACACCACCCAGGACGACCCGTCCGACCCGGCGAGCTGGCCAGCGAGATGAGCGAGATCGTCGCCGCACGAGTGCCGCGCGCCTCGGCATCGCCGTGCCCCGGATCTCGATCGAGCCCGGCCGGGCCATCGTCGGCCCGGCGATGTTCACGCTCTACGAGGTCGGCACCGTCAAGGAGGTCGAGCTCGACGGCGGCGCGTCCGCACCTACGTCAGCGTCGACGGCGGCATGAGCGACAACATCCGCACCGCCCTGTACGACGCCGACTACTCCTGCACGCTGGCCAACCGCGCGCTCCGATGCGCCGCCGGTGCTCGCCCGGGTGGTCGGCAAGCACTGCGAGGCGGGCGACATCGTCGTCAAGGACGAGTTCCTGCCCGCCGACGTCGCCCGGGCGACCTGCTCGCCGTCCCCGGCACCGGCGCCTACTGCCGCTCGCATGCCTGCAACTACAACCACGCCCCGCGGCCGCCGGTGGTCGCGGTGCGGGACGGGCGGCCGCGGCCGTCGTACGCCGCGAGACCTCGACGACCTGCTCGCCACCGACGTGGGGATCGACGGACGTCGACGGTGACGAGCCAGGCTCGAACGGTCGCCCTGCTGGGCTGCGGCGTCGGTCGGGGCCGCAGGTGGTGCGGCTGCTGCCCGAGCACGCCGACGACCTGGCCGCCCGGGTCGGGCGCCCCGCTCGAGCTGGTCGGCATCGCCGTGCGCCGGCTCGACGCGCCGCGCGAGTCGCCGTCGACCCGCCGGGCTGCTCACCACCGACGCCGCTGGGCCTGGTCACCCGCGCCGACGTCGACGTCGTGGTCGAGGTGATCGGCGGCATCGAGCCGGCCCGCACCTGATCCTCGCCGCGCTCGAGAACGGCGCCAGCGTGGTCACCGCCAACAAGGCGCTGCTGGCCGAGGACGGCCCGACCCTGTTCGAGGCGGCCGACGAAGGCCGGGCGCGACCTCTACTACGAGGCCGCGTCGCCGGCGCGATCCCGATCCTGCGGCCGCTGCGCGAGTCGCTGGCCGGCGACCGGGTCACCCGGGTGCTCGGCATCGTCAACGGCACCACCAACTACATCCTCGACAAGATGGACGCCACGGCGCCGGGTTCACGGAGGCGCTGGAGGAGGCCCAGGAGCTCGGCTACGCCGAGGCCGACCCGACCGCCGACGTCGAGGGCTTCGACGCCGCGGCCAAGGCCGCGATCCTGGCCTCGCTGGCCTTCCACACCCGGGTCACCGCGGCCGACGTCCACCGCGAGGGCATCACCGAGGTCACCGCCGCCGACGTCGCCTCGCGCCCACGACGATGGGCTGCGTGGTCAAGCTGCTCGCGATCTGCGAGCTCGCGGCCGACCCGGCGGCGCCGACGTCGTCAGCGTCCGGGTGCACCCGGCGATGATCCCGCGGACGCCACCCGCTGGCCGGCGTCCGCGAGGCCTACAACGCGGTCTTCGTCGAGGCGGAGGCGGCCGGCCAGCTGATGTTCTACGGGCCGCGGCGCCGGCGGCGCCCCGACCGCCTGCGCGGTGCTGGGCGACCTGGTCGCCGGTGGCCCGCAACCGCGCTCGGCGGCGCCCGCGGCGCCGGGAGTCGACGTACGCCGACCTGCCGTCCTGCCGATGGCGAGCCGTCACCCGCTACCACATCGCCTCGACGTGGACGACCAGCGCCGGCGTGCTCGCCGCGGTCGCGCCGGCGTTCGCCGAGCACGACGTCTCGATCCAGACCGTCGCCAGGAGGGCCGCGGCGCCGACGCCCAGCTCGTCGTGGTCTCGCACGCCGCGACCGACGCGCAGCTCGCCGCGACCGTCGAGCACCTGCGCGGCCTCGACATCGTGCGCGAGGTGACCTCGGTGATGCGGGTGGAAGGCGAGCGAGATAACGAGCACGACTCGAGGCGCCCGATGGCGGACCCACCAGTGGCGCGGCGTGATCGCGGAGTACCGCGACCTGCTGCCTGTCCCCGACGGCACCCCGGCCGTCACCCTGCGCGAGGGCGGCACCCCGCTCGTGCCAGCTCCGGTGGCTCTCGGCGCGCACCGGCGGCGAGGTCTGGCTCAAGTTCGAGGGTGACAACCCCACCGGCTCGTTCAAGGACCGCGGCATGACCACCGCCGTCTCGGTCGCGGTCGAACGACGGCGCCAAGGCGGTCATCTGCGCCTCCACCGGCAACACCTCGGCCTCGATGGCCGCCTACGCCGCTCGCGCCGGGATGACCGCCGCCGTGCTCGTGCCCGAGGGCAAGATCGCGACCGGCAAGATCGCTCAGGCGATCGTGCACGGCGCGCAGTGATCAGGTCGCGCGGCAACTTCGACGACTGTCTCGAGCTCGCCCGGCAGCTCGCGTCGGACTACCCGGTCGCCTGGTCAACTCCGTCAACCCGGTCCGGATCGAGGGCCAGAAGACCGCGGCCTTCGAGATCGTCGACTTGCTCGGCGACGCGCCCGACTTCCACCTGCTCCCGGTCGGCAACGCCGGCAACATCACGGCGTACTGGCTCGGCTACGACGCAGTACGCCGCCCTCGGCGCGCGCGACCCGGAAGCCCCGGATGTCGGCTTCCAGGCCGAGGGCGCGGCGCCGCTCGTCACCGGCGACCCGTTCCCCGACCCCGAGACGAAGGCGACCGCGATCCGGATCGGCAACCCGGCGTCGTGGAAGCAGGCCGAGGCCGCCGCGCACGAGTCGGGCGGCCGTTTCCGGGCGGTCAGCGACGCGCAGATCCTCGCCGCCCAGTCCGAGCTCGCCCGGCGCGAGGGTGTCTTCGTCGAGCCGGCCTCGGCTGCGGGCGTCGCCGGTCTGCTCGCCGACCTCGAGGCGGGGGAGTCCTACGCGGGCCTGCACCGTCGCGATCACCGTGACCGGCCACGGGCTCAAGGACACCGCGACCGCACTGGAGTCCGCCGGCGACCTGGTCGACGCCGTCATCGACGCCGACGTCGACCAGGCGGCGGCGGCAGCGGGCCTGCGGTGACCTTCGTCGACGGGCCGGTCCGGGTCGACGTCCCCGCGACCTCGGCCAACCTCGGCCCGGGCTTCGACGCCCTCGGCCTGGCCCTGGAGCTGCGCGACGAGCTGACCGCCTCGGTCACGGAGGCGGGCCTGTCCGTCGACGTGCAGGGCGAGGGCGCCGGGTCCCTGGCCGTCGGCCTGAGCCGGGACCCCGTCATTCCCCAGTGGGTCAGCATGGCCGACTGAAACCGCAAGAGCGATCGTAGCCGGCGGGGATCGGAAAGGCTGCGTTCCAGCATCTTGACCAGCCCCGACATGGACGCGTCCTGGTGCTCGCCCAGGGTAAGGGCCAGAAGCGGGGCGAGCTCGCCAAGCTCGACGGGCAAGGCATCGATCAGGCGGTCGGGGGCGATGGTCGGCGAGTAGACCGCCTGCACCCTGCCTCCGGAGATCGCGAACCGGATCCGGTCGTTGCCCAGCTCGAGTGTGAGCCGGCCGGAGTGCTGGCCATTGTTCAAGAAATCGAGCACGGCGCGGAGCGGGAAGACCTCGGTCGTTCCCTCGAGCGTCGCCTGCTGAACTTCGCCGACGGCCTCCGGCATCGCGCAGCCGGTTCGCTGCGCCTGCACGACCATGGATCCCGTCGCCAGAGCGTTGGACACACCGCTTTTGAGCAGCTCGGGTGTGAACGGCTTGGGGATCTGATCGACCACGTTGGCGAACTCGGTGTACTGGGCGAACGCCCGGTTCCGCATGGCCGAGCAGACGACGACCGGTATCCGGGCCGTCTCGTCGTGGTCCAGCAGCTTGCGGCAGACCTCGTCGCCGGTCGTGCCGGGCAATTGATGGTCCAGGAGGATCAGGTTCGGCCGCAGGGCGAGCGCCTGAGCGAGGCCTTCCTCCGCGCGTCGGCGCCAGTGCTCACTCGATAGCCGGCCTGAGACAGGTGGCACTCAACCATCTTGCGAATGGTCTGGCTGTCGTCGATGACAAGAATCAAGGGGTTTTCCATGGCTTCTCCGCGACAGGAAGTCCTCCAGGCCTAGCAGCCGGCCCGCTCCAAGAGCGGCCCCACCGTACTCGCCAGCGCGGCAGGGTCCACGGGCTTGGGCAGGAACGCCCGCGCCCAGCGCCAGAACCCTCTGCCGCGTCTCCTCGTCCATCTTCGAACTGGCCACGATCACCGGTATCCCCGACAGCGCGCTGTTGCGATGCATCTCGGCCACCAGCTCGAACCCGTCGAGCCGGGGCATCTCCAGATCGGTCACCACAAGTCCATAAGCGCGAGACCGTAACCGGCCTCAGCGCCTCCAGACCATCCGAAACTTCGTCAACGTCCACCCCCAGCAACCTTAATTGCCGCGCCACGACCCTGCGAACGCTGATCGAATCATCCACAACAAGGACGGCGGACCCTGTCGGCGAACCTTCAAGGCTCGCCGCCGGAGCGATTGCCAGGCCGCCACCAGCTATTCCCTCACTGACCCACCGTTCCAGGGCCGAGAGGTTGAGAATCAAGATCACCTCACCGGTCACCGACCTGGCCGTCCCCGAGATTACCGGGTGACCTGCCAGCAGAGTTCCCAGCGACTTGATCACCAGTTCCTCGGTGCCTTCAATCGCATCGACCGCCAGACCAAAGAGACCGGTGCCCGGGCGAACTACAAGAAGCTTAGGCCATGCCGGCGCGTGTGTGCTGGCAATCCCCAGCAAATCTCGCGGCGTGGATCATCGGGATGCGTCGCTCGCGGAACATGACGAAGCCACCCTGGCCGTGGCCTGGTTGATCTCGGCACGGCTCGGGCTCCGGCTCGAAGGGCTGGGCGTGCTCGATCTGGGCCACGGGCAGAGCGTAAGCCTGACCGCCCACGCGCCACGATCATGGTTGTCTCCAGCGCCAGCCGGGCGGGCAGCCTGACGGTCAACCGGGTGCCCCGACCGGGCTCGGTCTGAAGCTCGATGGTTCCCTTCTGCGCACTGACTTCGCGGGCCACCACATCCATACCCACGCCGCGGCCCGAGATCTCGCTGACGTCTTGCTTGGTGGAGAATCCGGAGCGAAAAATCAGGTTGTTCAGCCGCTCGATGCTCGGCTGCTCACCCGCGGCCAGCAAGCCCAGGCGCTGGGCCTTCGCTGCGATGGCCTGATGGTCCAAACCCCGACCATCGTCTCGCACCGAGATCATCAGCGTGTTGCCTTCCCGGCGCGCCTCGAGCGTGATTTTCCCCGCGGCGGGCTTGCCCGCCTTGATCCGGTCGGCCGGGGCTTCAATGCCATGCCCCACCGCGTTGCGCACCACGTGCAGGAGAGGCTCGAAGGCCTTGTCCTGGACCGCGCGGTCGAGGCCTGTTTCATCGCCTATTGTCACCACCTCGACCTGCCGCCCTTCCACCCTGGCCGCGTCGTGTGCCACGCGGATGAGGCGCTGGAAGAGGCCCCGCACGGCCACGACCCGAATCGCCTGCAGCTCGTCCCAGAGCTGGATCGTCAGCCGCGAAAGTGCATCCCCGTGTTCGGCCATGGGAACGGCCGCGGCCTGGGCGGTCTCGGCCAGAACGGCCAGGTCGTCCGCTCGCTCGCCCAGCCGGCGCAACTGGCCGGCCACGTCCGAACGCGAATCGATCACCATGTGCGCCTGCTCTCGGCCCAGCCCGGCCTCATGCAGCCGATCGAGGCTACCCAGCATCTGGTTACGGCAGTTGCGAACCAGGCTCGCGATCGACTCCATCCGCGCGGCCTGCTCGGTCCACAGACGCCGGTTGGCGATCAGCTCGGAGACGATGTCCATGAGCTCGTCGAATCGCGCCGCCGCGATCCGGATCGGGCCGTCGGCCGGCCCTGGCGATGTCGCCGCGGCATCGAGTGACGCCTCCCGACCTGGTATTAAGCTTGCAAGGAGCTCAGAACCGGCTCGGTCGCTGGCATCGACGCTGGATCTGAGTCTGGTGTCGACTCCGCGCCGGCGGCGTCTTCAACGTTGCTCGCCTCGGCACGAGCGTCTGCCGTCGACTTTCGCAGCACCACGAGAAGCTTCTCGAGATAGCCAAGCGTTGAATGAAGCAGGTCGACGAGCTCTGCCGAGGCCGTGCTCTGGGCGCCTTGAAGGTCCTCTTCCAGGCCGTGCACCAGGCTTGCCAGCTCAGAGAGTCCAACGCTTCCGGCCGCGCCCTTGAGCGTGTGAAAACACCGGCCCAGCTCGCGCAGCGAATCGCGCTGCGAGGCGCCGTTTCCGAGGCTCAGGACCAGGGGTTCGATCCGCTCGAAGAGGTCGGTAGTGTCGGCCAGAAAGGCTTCGCGAATCTCATCATCAAGCTCAAGGCTGGAAGGAGGGTCCGGCATCTTCCGCCGCGCCGGCTGAGTAACGACGGCATCGCGGGTTCGTCGGGGCGCCTGGGCTGGTCCGCTGCCTTCGGCTCGGGTCGGCCCTCGGGTGCTGCTCCCGTGAACAGGCGCAGCAAGGTCTGGGCATCGATCGCCGGAGAATCGTCAGGAACGGGGAGTTCTTCTTCAGGTGGCGAGTCGTCTGGCTCGGGCGCGGCCGGCGTATCGAGGAGGTCGAGGTATTCTCCCCATTGCGACGCCGATTGCTCGCGAATCCACTGGGTGATCTCGTTGCCGTCTTCGCCACGTCGCAGCGCTTGCGCGAGCTTGGTGGCGGCTTCGAGGCAAAAGGCCCCCACCTCGCAGGCTGAGCTCGCCGGATCGCCCAGCAAGCACTCCCAGACCTCCGTCACCAGGCCAATTCGCGCCAGGGCCTGGGAAGATGGCTGCATTTGCCTGGCTCTCGGCCTCGGCCTGAAGGTCGGCGACAAGCACCCGAATTTCCCCAAGCCGGCGAGGCGGGTCGCTTGCCTCGAGCACGGCCTGAAAGAGTTCGGCGAGCTCACCGAATCGGTCGGCTAGTGACGCAGGAGCAGGAGCTGAGGACGGCATCGCGCTCGATCATCGCGCAGGCTCGCTTGCCGCCAGACCGCGAGCGCGGTGAGGACTGGATAACGGGGCTGGACCTTTCATTCGCTCTCGTTCCGGTCGGAACTCACGAGCCGGCGGCGGATCGGTTTCTTGAGGCGCGTTCGCCACGCGCTGCCAGGGCTCGCAAGACTGAACCAGCACCTTGAGTGATCCGCGCGAAAGCGTGGTCTGCTCCAGCGTTTGATGGGTGACTTCGGAGATTCGCTGCATCGCCCGGACCAGGTCTTGAGTGGCGATGACCTGGTCGTTGGTTGAGCGGGAAATGCCCTCGACGAGCCGGGCGGAGTGTTCGGCGACCTGGCTGATGCGTTCGAGCGCCTTGCCCGTCTGCCGCACCCTGTCAGATTCGTGCCTCATGGCGGCTTGCTCTTCGTTCAGACCGATGAGGCTCTCGTGCGTATCGGCCTGGATCGCCTCGACGATCGTGCCAATCTCACGAGTGGCAGTCGCGGTCCGCTCGGCGAGCTTGCGGATCTCGTCGGCGACGACGGCGAACCCTCTGCCGTGCTCGCCGGCGCGGACGGATTCAATCGTGGCGTTCAGGGCCAGCATGTCGGTGCGGTTGGAGATGCCGCGAATCAGCTCGACAATGATCTCGATCTCGTTGGAACGGTCTCCCAGGCGCTTGGCCTTGCGGCCATTGGCTTCGATCCGCGCCAGCAGCCGATCCATTCCCTCGATCACGCCATGGACCTCACCGAGCCCCTGGCGCGCCTCGTTGCGGGCTCGCTCGCAAGCTTGGGCGGCTTCCTCCGAGTTCTGCGAGATGCGATCAATCTTTTCGGAAAGAGCCTCGACCGCCGAGGCCGTGCGAGCGACGGCCTCTGACTGGTCGGCCGCGCCGGAGGCCACTCGCTCATTGAGCTCTTCCAGCGACGACGCGTCACGGTGGATGGCAATCGCGGTTTGCCGCAGCCGATCGAGAACCGCGGGCAGCCTGGCCCCAACCTCTGTCAAGGCCAGCTCGCCCTTGGTCTGTGCGCCGGCCCCGTTCATCGAGGCCCAGAAGACCTTCGCTGTGCGTTCGGCCCTGGCAAGCTCAGCCTGAAGCTGCCTTGCCCGGTCCAGCACGTCGCGCAGCTTCGCCGCGCTCGCGTCGAACGCGCCATGGCCGAGACGGTGGAGTGGTCCAGGATGTTCCTCGGCCACAGGCTCGTCTTCCGCGAGCGATTCCAGGATGGCTGCGGCCTGTCCCAAGTTCATTCTCGTGAGCAGCAGCGCGCCGCACGCGCCCGCGACCGCGGCGGCCAGCACGGCGGGCACGGTTCCCGCCGCAAGCCCCATGCCCGCGATCAGACCGCAGCTTGCCGCGCCGCCCAACAACCCGGTAAGCGCCCCACCGAGGATCGATCGTGGATGAAACGTCATGGGATACCTCGCGCCCCTTCTTCCCGTCCGGACTGAAGATTTGCCGAGACGTCACCCGGTTCTCCAAGCCGCCGAGCCACTGCTTTCTCGTTCATTTGCTCATACCAGTTAACAACCGCGCGCCGCAGGCCGTGCCAGGTGGCCTCGGCGTCAATGAGCCGGTATTCCTTGTCCTTCTGGCGCAAGACACCGGTTGTCACCAGGCCTCCGTCCGCAGGTCTCGGTTCGTGCCTCGACGGTCGTTCAGTCGTGATGACAGTGCCGTCCCGGTCGATCGCGAGACCCCACGCTCCCTGAAGGGTCTGCATGACCAGCACCGTCTCGACCGCGGGTTTTCCGTCCTCGATCGCATCGGCGCCGGCCACCCCCGACGAGGCCTTCTCCGTCCCGAAGGCAATGACAGGCACAACCTCGCGATGGAAAGGACATAGACCCAGAATCCAGGGCGGGCAAAGCCCCATCCTGACGAGGGTGTTCACTTCCACGAGTTCGGCCACGTCTCGCAGTGCCACGGCGTATGCCCGCGAACCGCGCTCGAAAAGACAATAAGGCGGATCGACAACCATGTTCCCTGGCTCCCTGTTTCATCCCTCAGTGCGCTTTCGCTGACTTTTCATCGTCCGGTGCCAGGCGATTGGCGTGTTCCGACGGCTCGCGTGGTCCCCCCACTGCGCGGAGGCGCTCGCCAAGCTGGCGCGCAAGCGCATCGAGACGACCCCGCGCATCGGCTGGCGCAGCGTGATCACTGGCCCGCCGGCGGGGTAATCCGGCGTCTCGGCTTGAGCCCGAATTAACAACTGACTCACGTGTCGGTCCCGCAACCATGCTGCCATCTCGGCCGGTAAGTCTCTCGGTGCCTGCGCCAGGCAAATCGATAGTTTCCTGCCGGCCGGATCGAGTCGAGATTGAAGAGGCCGACCTTGATGGAAACGGCTCGATCCTGCTCTCAGCTCCATTGGCGGACTCGTGCAGAGACCCGAGCTGGACATCAATCCACTCGATTAGCTCTTGCCGAAATTCCCCAATCGCCCTGAGCAGCGGATCAGTTCCACCGTCGTCCTGGCTCATGACCTCGACCTCGACGCGCCCCTTCCAGCTTGCCGGCGGATTACGCCCGCCGCTGGGTGGTGTTGTGAGAACACTAGGTCAAGCTTTCTCGAAAAACGTGAGAAACTCGACCGTCTATGACCGACGTGGCAAATACCGGCCGACAGAATTGACGTTGTGGACCGTCGTTCAAGAACCGGCGGACTCGGTCCCCGATCCGACGATCTGGTGAATTCTCTTTTTTTTCTTGACAATGTCCGGAGGTGGGCAAGAATGAAGATGACCGTGGTGGTCTAAGCACGTGTCCAAGTACCAGGTTTGAGATTCATTGTCCTGGGGCGTCTGGACTTCGCTTTTGCGATTCATCCCGTTCGCGGGAGCGCCTAATCTCTTTGTGCAAGGCCGCCACGGTCTTTTTTTGCGCCTCGTAAGCCTACCTGCGTGTCAGCCGGTCAAAGCCCGATCACCCGATCGCGGGCTGTCACATCCCACATGCCCTGCACTCGACCGTCGGAAATCACATAGGCACGGCGATGCAATGCGACGGTGGGGCAAACGTGCATGGGGATTGCGAGCAGGGCTGTTCCAACCGGATACCGATCGGCGTCTGGCGTCTCGACGACGAGATGTTCTTCGCTGTGGCCGAGGAAGACGGGTTCTGCCACGCCGATCAGATGGAGGCGAGGGCCCGCCGGATCCGCGGCGACGGCCTTGTGGCCCAAATCGAGGCACAGGCGGCCAGGGCGCGGATGGCTCACCACGCGCGTGAGCAAGAGCGCGGCCGGTGTGAACGGCAGGTCCGGATACTTCGTCGCATAACTGTGGTCATGCAGCACGATTGTCCCTGGCGAGCACTCCACGCCCGGAAGCTCGAGCTCAGCATGGATCGGAAAGCTCGGCGTGCCTCCGAAAACCACCCGGGGCACCGGCAGTCCCTGTCGCAGTAGCCGGTCGCGCAAGGCCAGCGTGGCATCCTGGACGGGCCGCACCGTCTCGCGCCGGGCTCCGATGTCCGTATCGTGAACGTGGCCGTCATAGGCGTGCAGACCGTCGACCGCCAGGTTCGGCAAGCTCGCAAGTAGGGCATAGAGCTCGGCCGCCGGCTCACCATGATGGATGCCAGTTCGACCCATCCCAACTTCCAGATCAACCAGAACGGGGACAGGCTTTTCCAGCCCCTGGGCCGCATGCGAGAGTGCCTGCGCACTTTCTGGGTGGTCAACAATGGCCCGGAACGTCGCGCCCGGATAGCTGCGAATCAGGCGGACGAACCGTCCGAGATTTGGACCTACGAGCGGATAGGCGAGTAGCACATCGCTTGCTCCGGCCGCCGCCAGCATCTCAGCCTCGGCGATCGTGGCGCATTTATGCTTGCTGATGCCAAGCTCTGTCTCCAGGCGGACAATCTCTGCCATCTTGTGAGTTTTGACATGCGGCCGCAGCCGATCGGCCCCACGCGCGATGCCGATCATCGTCTTCACATTCCGCACGACCAGATCGCGGTAAATCAGCAGCGAGGGACTGAGCAGCTCGGAAACGTTGTCGAGAGAATAGGGCGGCTCCATGGCGTTCTCCAAATACAGGTCGGATGAAGGCCCTTCAAGATTACCCAGGCTTCGACACGACGGCGAGGGTGGAACGGCAAAAGGCCGGTAGACCCGTCTGACCTCCCGCTGTCCCCGTAGCCGGATTATTGCTCGAGCCGTAGTCGTGTCGCCTTGCTCATCAAGAGCTTGGTACCGCTCCCAGCAAATAGGATCGGAAATCTTGTGCCGCCGAACAAAATTGATCTACGAGACGGATCACACCCGCTTGGCACACGATTTGAGGTCAGATCTTCGAGAGGAGGTGACTCATGAAGCCCCTGTCGAATGATCTCCGCCAGCGCATCCTTGAGGCCGTTGACAACCACGAGTGCTCGCGACGGAAGCTCGCCGCCCGGTTCTCCGTCAACGTCTCGACCATCACCAGATTGCTCCAACTCCGACGCCAGACCGGCTCATCCGAGCCCAGGCCCCATGGCGGCGGTGTCGCTCCCACCCTCGACCAAGAGGCCCTGGAGCGACTCCGAAAGCTCGTCGAGCACACTCCCGACGCCACGCTCGAGGCGCTCGAGGCGAGGAGATGGGCATCGCCGGCAGCGTCATGATCATCTGCCGGGCCTTGCAGAAGCTCGGCCTGCCGCTCACGAAGAAGTCGCCCCACGCCGCCGAGCGGGACACGCCCGAGGTCCGGCAGAAGCGCCGCGAGTTTCGCAGGTAGGTCGAGCCGATCGAGCCGGGGCGGCTCGTCTTCGTGGACGAGACCGGGGTCACCACGGCGATGACGCCCGCCTACGGCCGGGCCCCGCGAGGCGAGCGGGTCGAGGCGTCGGCCCCGGCGTCGGGGAGTCGGTGACGGTGATCGCGGCGATGGGCCTGGACGGGGTCCTAGCCCCGTTGGCCTTGCCGGGGTCGGTCAACGCGGCGACCTTCGAGGCTTATGTGGAGCAGGTGCTGGTGCCGGCATTGCGGCCAGGGGACGTGGTGGTCTTTGACAACCTGAGTTCGCATCTGGGCCCAGCGGTGTTCGAGGCGATCGAGCGAGCCGGGAGCGAGGGTGCTGCCGCTGCCGCCCTATAGCCCGGATTACACGCCGATCGAGGAGATGTTCTCGAAGTTCAAGGGGTTCCTGCGTCGGGTCGGGGCGAGGGCGAAGGAGCACCTGTATGACGCCATCGCCGAGGGGCTACGCGAGGTCACCGACCAGGATATCCTCGGTTGGTTCCGACATGCCGGATTGTGCGCAACCCAAACGTGATCCGCTGTAGCAGAAGGTCCAGGTGAGCCGCGCCCTCCGCTGGGACGGCTCAGGGTACCCGAACATCCAGCACACCGCGGGCTCCATCGCCCTGAGCTCGCAACGCGACTGCCGCGCCAGATTCTGGAGCAAGCGTGCCAAGGTTAACGACCATGAAACCCCATGGTAAACCGCCGGTCGCGGGGGTCGGTTGTCAGGCAATTCACCTTGATCCCTGCACAAGCTCACAACAGACAATCTCCCGCGAGCTCCAGCCCAAAAACCGCCAGGTCAGCTTAGTGTACAGATGCTGGAATTTCGCTGTAAAAGTCTCATTTAGTCTCACTTTCGCGGACCCTCGGCGTGCCTTCCAGGCGGCAATGCTCACTCGGCATGTCGTTGCAGCAGCAGGAGATAGGGTCTGAGGCTAGCCGGCCCAGGCGGCCCAGGAACCGCGTGGGACAGGCCGCCCGAAAAGTCCCACGGCAATTTCCGCCGATCTTCAGGATCGCAAACCAATTCCAATCCCTATTTGCTGGGAGTGGTACTTAGCCCACCCAGGCTCTGGCTAGAACGCATACCTTACGTCCACGAGCCGAGGCTCCAGCGGGGGGATGGAGAGCGGCTCGATCGGGCCAGCGTCGTGCACCCGGCACGATTCCCACGTCGGGATGCGGCCTGTTCGGTAAAACGCTTCGACGTATTTCCAGTCTGAGACCGCGAAGTCGAAGAACCACTGGTCGAGCGTGGTCACGCCCGATTCGTGCAACAGTTGCAGGCCGAACCTGGCGGCGTTTCGTTCGTAAGACTCCAGCGCCTTGAGGTAGACTTCGAGGTCGTCGTTCAGGCTCGGGGACCGCCAGGATTTCCGGCCGGTACGAGGGCGCGACCCACTGCACGGAATGGCCGAAGAGGTGCAGAACCAGGAAGCACTGCATCTCGAAGTCCACGGCCGGATCGATCACGATCCTCTGACCGTCGAAGATGCCCAGCTTGGGCCGTTCGAGCCTTGCATATTCGAGCTTGAACCCGTAGTCGAGCACGCGCTGAGTGATGGCCGTCCAGAGGGCCACCAGCGCGTCGGCGCCCGGTCCAGCTTCGGTCGTGACGCGCATCATAAGGTCTCCTCGTCGCCCCATCGTGGCGAACTGGCCAGCATCCAGGCCGTCCGATCCGGCCAGCAGGCCAGGCGTCCACGTCAATTTAACAAGAATCCGCCCGCGAGAGAGCATGCACCGCCGCGGGTTCGGAACACTCTTTGCATTGGTTTCCTGCGTCCACCCGTCCAAGACAGAGGATGAGTCCGTCCCATGGCGATCGCCGAACCCAGAACAAAGACGACGACTTTCCGCACGAACGTGCCCGCCAGGCTGGATCGACTGCCGTGGTCCCGGTGGCACTGGCTTGTCGTGATCGCGCTGGGTATCACATGGATCATCGACGGCCTTGAAGTGACCTTGATCGGCGCTGTCAGCACGGTGCTCCAGGAGCCGGATACCTTGCACTTCAGCGGCAGCGAGATCGGCCTTCTGGGTACGGCGTACCTGGCGGGAGCGGTCCTTGGGGCCTTGGTCTTCGGCTATCTGACCGACCGGCTGGGGCGCAAGAAGCTCTTCACCGTGACGCTTGGACTGTATCTCGTGTCGGCTTTTCTGACGGCGTTTTCATGGAACTTCGCGAGCTTCGCGATTTTTCGGTTTCTCACCGGGGCGGCGATTGGCGGCGAGTATTCGGCGATCAACTCCGCGATTGACGAGCTGATCCCGGCGCGGGTGCGCGGCTGGGCCGATCTGGCGATCAACGGCACGTTCTGGCTGGGCGCCGCGGTCGGCTCGCTGGCCAGCGTGGTGCTGCTCGATCGACAGCTCCTGCCCGTCAATCTTGGCTGGCGTATCGGCTTCGGCCTGGGCGCTTCGCTGGGATTGGTCATCATTTTCCTGCGCACGCATGTGCCGGAAAGCCCGCGCTGGCTCTTGACGCACGGGCATCCCGACGAGGCAGAGCGGGTCGTCGCCGAGATCGAGAATCAGATCGAGAAAGATCCGTCCGTCGGCGAGCTGCCCGAAGCTGAAGATTGGATCACGATCCGTCCCCGCGGGGGAATTGCGTTCACGGAGCTTGCCGGCGTCATGATCCGCAAGTATCCCGGGCGCACGGTGCTGGGCCTGGCACTCATCATCTCGCAGGCGTTTCTTTACAACGGAGTGTTCTTCACCTTTCCACTCGTCTTGCGCACGTTTTACGGGGTCCACCCCGACCGCACGGGATTCTACCTCTTGCCATTCGCGCTCAGTAATTTTCTGGGCCCGCTGGTTCTGGGCCGGCTCTTCGATACGATTGGCCGCAAGCCGATGATCGCCGCCACCTACACCGTCTCGGCGATCCTGCTGGCCGGCACGGGCTATGTCTTCTCCCTCGACCTGCTCTCTCCCGTCGCCCAGACCGCGCTCTGGGCGCTCATCTTCTTCTTCGCCTCGTCGGCGGCGAGCTCAGCCTATCTGACCGTGAGCGAGATCTTCCCCGTCGAGCTCAGAGGCATGGTCATCGCCCTCTTCTTCGCCGCCGGCACGCTGGTCGGCGGCACGCTTGCCCCCTGGCTCTTCGGCTCGCTGGTTGACACGGGCTCTCGGACCGACCTCTTTTACGGCTACTTGTTCGCCGCCGTGCTGCTGCTCATCACCGTGGGAGTCGTGCTCGTGTTCGGCGTCAAGGCCGAACGGACCTCGCTGGAAGCCATCGCCGAGCCACTCTCGGCCGCCCAGGATGCAAATGGCAACGGTGATTGAGCGCCCTGTTCCGTCCTACCGCCATGCCTTAGAATCTTGGTCGTTCCTCAAGACTCGACCCGAGGAGGCACTCGATGAAGAAGCGCGGATTTGCGGCCATAACCCTCGCCTGCTTCGCCATGCTGGTCACCCCGGCGCACGTGCGGACCGCTCCGCAAGGCGACAAGTTGCGGGTGCTCTTGACGTACGGGGGCCATGGCTTCCAGGAGAAAGAATTCTTCGCGATGTGGGATGCCTTGCCCGGCGTCAGCTACACCAGGGCGCCGCTGCCGCAGTCGGCCGATCTCTTCAAGCCGGGTCTCGAAAAAGAGTACGACGTGATCGTCCTCTACGACATGGTCAAATCCCTCTCCCCGACGCAACGAGAGGGACTGCTCGCACTGCTGGAGAAGGGCATCGGCGTCGTTTCGCTCCATCATAACCTGGTGGCGAATCTTGACTGGGATGAATACCACAAGATCATTGGCGGAACGTGGGTGGGCAGCAAGCGAACGATCGACGGCATCGAGTACGGACCGTCGGTCCCCGAACACGGCCAGGAAATCGCGATTCAGATCGCCGACAAGGACCATCCCATCACCAAAGGGCTGAGCGATTTCGTGCTCCACGATGAGACCTACGGCAAGACCTATGTCTCGCCCTCGGTCCATGTGCTGCTGACGACCGACCGACCCCAAGAACAACCCCGCGTTCGCCTGGTCGAACCAGTATGGCAAGAGCCGAATCGTCTACTTCCAGGCCGGGCACGATGCCGACGCCTGGAAGAACCCGAACTTTCAGGAGATCCTCGTGCGGAGCATCCGCTGGACCGCACAAGGACGGGAGCGTGGGAATTAACCCTACGGGAGATTTAAACCAAAGCGATCGCTGACTGAGAGCACGATCGTAGCGCGACTACTTCGCATCCCCCAGACGGCGGAGCAGGCGAGGCGAGGCGATCCAGTCGAGTTGGAAGCGCGATCCCGAGTCGGCCGAGCGGGACAGGGCGGCCATGCCTCCCTTCTTCAATTCGAGAGGCAGCTTGCCGACCTCGCCCAGGAGCAGCAACCCGACGAGCTCAGAGAAGGCGGGGTCGTGGCCCACGATCATCAGCCGGTTTTCGGTGCGATCGAGAAGCCAGTCGCGGATGGTAGTCGCGTCGGTGCCGGCGCGCAGGATATCGGAGCATTCGAGCCGATCGGTCATGTCCAGCTTGTCGGCGACGATCTCGGCGGTGCGCCGGGCGCGGGGCAGGGGGCTGGCGATGATCCGATCGACCTGCAATTCGATCGCCGCCAGGCCGCGGCCGATCTGCTTCATCCGCTGCTCGCCTTCGGGAGTGAGCGGACGGTCGTCGTCGGGCATGCCGGGCGTGCCATGCGGAACGGCGATTCCATGTCGCAGGATGTAAAGCTCATTCATCGCGTGACCTCGAGAGCGGTCGATCCAGCCGAGCCAGGGCCTTTTTCGCTACCATGGTAGCCTCTTTTGCGTGACCGACCCTGTTCCCATGGTAATGCGAACGGGCCGATGCGGCGAGACATTCTGTGCTCACAGAGTGAAACCGAGGAGGTCACAGGTTTCCAGGAATCGTCTCGGCATCCACTTGTGTGCTGCCCTGCGCTCGACCTTCAACAGATTGAAATGAGCGGCTGTGCCTGGCTCTATGTCAAGGGGCGAAAGGGTCGTCCGGAAATGACAGATCCATGAGCAACATCCTGAAGTCGTCGCGCGAGTCGCAGCGGGTCGAGGTCCTGATCGAAGGCCATGAGCGAGAGGATGCGAAAGCCGGCCGCGGCGGCTCGGCGGAGGTTGGCCATGGCTTGCTCGAATTCGGCCTGACTGTCCGCGGCAGTGATCCCCGATCCGGCCTCATCGGCGAGGCCGGCGAGAGACGAGTGGTAGCAAGCCAGGTTGTAGAAATCTTCCGGCGTGCGCGACGGAAGGCCCTCCAGAACGATGATGGCTTTGCGGAAGCTCGCCGCGGCCTCGGAGGATTGACCGGCCGCCCGCCTCAGGGTGCCGATGACGCCGAGTGTGACGGCCAGGTCCGAGCGATACTCGGTGACGCTGGGGTTGGCCCGGATAAGCGACTCGCGCAGCAGGCGGGCCTTCTCCGAGGACGCGAGGGCCTCGACCGGTTTGCCGAGAGCTCGAGAGCACGTATCCCATCTGGCTGTAACACCGCGCCAGGTCGTTCCGGATCTCGGCGACCGTGGGATTGGCCTGGGCGAGTGCTTCCAGCGAGTCACGGGCCTTCTCGTACGGCACCAGCGCCTGGGCCGGCCTGCCGGTATCCCAGAGCAGAGTACCGATCTGGGTGTCGCTGTATGCGAGCTGCTTGCGAATTGCCGTGACGGCGGGGTAATCCTTGACCAGCTTCTCAAGAATCGCGCGTGCCGCTTGAAACGACTTTTCGGCCTCGGTCGTTCTTCCGATCGTATGCAGCGGGTAGCTGATCGCATTGTAGCAAGTCGGCGACCTGGCGGCGAAATTCCACGGCTGTCGGATATTCACGTGCCAGCGATTCGAAAATGGAACGTGCCTTCTCGAACGACGAAACCGCCTCTGCCGGCTGCCCTCCCTTCCACTCCAGGTTCCCGATCGCGACCTCGCTCTCCGCCAGGGCTGCTGCGGAATCCGGCGATCGCCGGGAAGCTCGAGACTGAGCGCCTCACGCAAAGTCAGTGCATCGCGATACCAGGCCATGGCCTCCGCGGGACGACCGGTCGCGGCGAGCAGGTCTCCTATCAGGTGTTCGCATTTTGCCACGTCGGATCGGACATCACAAGCAGGTCCAGCAGTGCGGCACACAGCCTTCATGAGGTTGCGCGCTTCCTGGTAGGCGGCCATGGCCTGGTCGGCATGGCCAGTCTGGTACTGGAGAGTACCCAGTGTCATGAGACACTGACCGACCGCAGCCTTCGCACGAAAGTCAGCGGATGCCTCGCCCGCCAACTGCCTGTCTCAGCTCCAGTCCGCGGTGGTACAGCTCCAGCGCCTCGGTCTTGGAACCGATCTTGTCAGTCAGTCCCGCCAGGTCTTCATAGGCCTGCGCTAGCCTTTGCCGCGAGCGGCGATCTGGCTGGTCCTTGAGCAGATGTCTCGAGCTTGCCGAAGAACTCGCGCAGCCTCGTGCAGCAGCTTGGTGCGCAGGGACTGGAACTGAGGCTGCCTTAAGGAGCAGTTCCTCGCTCACGCCGGTGTGGAACGACTTGATCGCTTCCATGGCCAGGTCGAACCGGGCGCGTTCGCGGTCGTTGGAGGCTGTGAGGTCGCGGTTGGCCCGTGCCAGGACGGCCAGCACCACGGCCAGGCCGACGAAGCGCCACCAGAATCGCCGCGGCGGCGGCTGTCACCGCCGTTCTCCGCCGCCGCATCCACCGACATGGTTCGGTCGGTGAGCGGCTCGGGCTGGGCCAGGACCGGCTCGCCGGCAAGCCACCGCTGCAGGTCAGCCGCCAGCGCCTTGGCCGTGGGATAACGCCGGGCGGGGTCTTTCTCCAGGCACATCAGGCAGATCTGGTCGAGCGGTCGATGGGACGCTCCGGTTGATCTTCGAGGGAGGCTCGGGCGGCTGCTCATGCAGCCGGGCGATCGTCTCCTGCACGGAGCTGCCTTCGAACGGCGCCTTGCCCGGTCAGAAGTGCATAAAGGATCGCCCCGAGACCATAGATGTCAGACGCCGTGGTGACCGACGCCGGGTTGCCCGACGCCTGCTCCGGAGACATGTATCCGGGCGAGCCCATGATGGCCCCCGTCTCGGTCAAACCGCGTCCGTCGCGAACCTGCTTGGCCAGCCCGAAGTCGGTCACATGCGGACGGCCCTCATCGTCGAGCAGGATATTGGCCGGCTTGAGGTCGCGGTGGAGGATTCCCCGCTCGTGCGCGTGATGCACCGCGGCAGCAACCTCGGCCACGAGCCGGACAACAGCCCGGGGGTCGGTGCACGGAAGCGGTTGGAACGCGGCGAGGCTGCCGCCGGTCAGAAGCGGCATGCTGAAGTAGTGCAGTCCCTCGTGCTGACCGGCCTCGAGAATCGGCACGATATTCGGGTGTTCCAGCGCGGCCACCACTCTCCGCCTCGTTCTGGAATCGGAGCAAGTCCTGCTCGGAAGCGAACCGACCGTCGAGGATCATCTTCAGCGCGACCAGCCGGCGGGGCTTGAGCTGTCGGGCCCGGTAGACGATGCCCATGCCCCCCCGGCCAATTTCTTCGAGCAGTTCGTAGCCCGGCACGAGCGCACGCGCCCGCCGCCAGCGCTCCTGTCTGGCGAAGAGCTGTCGACCCCGCAAGGTCGTCCGACGAGAGAGCTTGGTGGACCTCCAGTTGGAGGCGAGCCGATCGGCCAGGTCGGGAAACGTTGCCGGGTACTCGTCCGGGTCTGGCCGCTCGCCGAGTTCCTCGCGGATCAGAAGCTCGCTGTAGACCAACTCGAAGAGTGCCTCGGGATTTGTTACGCAGGGAGGGAAAGTCGCGCAGGTAGCTCGACGACGTCGACCCGCTGGCCCGCCAGCCCAGCGCCGGCGCTGGTCGACCCGGAGCACTGCGAGCGAACTCGCTCGTGGGCCAGTCCTTCGTCCAGCCCACGGCGCGAGGAAGGCGCGGACGTCGGGCTGACTCGCCTCGCTCCCACAACTCGTCAAGCAGCAGGTCCGGAGCGGGGCTCATTCCGGGGCCGGTCGTGGGACCGGGCATGCGGCTGTCACTCCGCGCCACCGTCGTCCTCGTCTTCATCCAGCCCGAGCTCTCGGGCCGCCCGATTGACCGCCCGGGCGAGTTGCTTGCGACGGCGCCTGGGGGGTGCCACCGAGCTTCGCGGGCGATCTCGGCCCATTCGCAGCCCTGCGAGCGAAGGTCGGCCAGCTCGCGTTCTCGGCCGTGAGCTTTCCCATGAACGCATCCAGCATCTCTCGCCCGATCGCGATGCGGCTGGGGCTCGGGTCAGGCGGCCGCTACCTGGGGCATGCCTTCGTGCAGGCTCAGATCGCGGCGCAGGTCGCGCCGCTGAGCCTGCTGCTTGCGGCTCTGCTGGACGACCTTGTTCCGTGCCATCGTCCGAGCAAGGCCAGCAGCTTTTCAGGGCTGTCCAGGTCGTACTGGCCCGAGGCCGCCCGCACGAAGAAACTCTTGAGGACTGACTGGCACATGTCAGCCGGCTCGAGGAGCCGGCGGAGCTTGGGATCTTTCATCCTCAGTCCGAATCTCCAGCCGCAAAGCCGGCTCATACTTACTGACAAGCTCGGCCGCTGCTTGCTCGTCCCCCAGCTGCGAACTCTTGACAGGAACTCGGCGAACGATTGTGTCATCCTTCCCGCGGGCCTCGCGGGTCATTGTCGATGGTGGTCGTCATCGCGCTCCTCGCACGGACAGAGCGTCGGTGCCGGGGCTCGAACCACCGTGTGGTTCCCCCGGGCTGGCACCCGGCGGACACCTTGCGGTGAAGCGGCACCCGCGAGGATCAGCATCTTGAATGGCTGTTTAACCATCATACGCTCTCACACTCTACAAGTTGAATCCCTGGGTGCCGAGAATACTCCCAGCACAGGCTGGGGCGAATCCCGATCGTGTAACGCCCAGCACGGCGGTCTTGCCACAGGCACTATCGTAATTCGTCGCCTCAGGGGACATTTCTGTTTCAGGCCTCGCCCAGGTCTTGGCGCCAAGCGATGCTCCACGCATTCAGCGTCCGACCGCGGCTTCCGAAATTCTTGTCCGGTCCGGAAGGCGAAAGCGATTAAATCGTCGCGACCATGAGCCGTTGCCGGCCGTGAGACCTCGAGCTGCGTTTCCGAGAGCCAACCGCGACAGCGGCCATCCTGGATTTGACTTCCCACATGGAAATGTCGGTTTGAGTCACCCCCGCGGCGTCACCATGTGCCGCCGCGATGGTTCCTACCGGACCACAACCCACCGTTTTTGGCGTCTCAGCCGCAGGCGAGATTGCCTCCCCAAAACTTCATCAATGAACCGCCCTGCTGTAGCGGGACAACGGCTCGCTTGAACGTTACGGCGGGCAGCGCACGAAGAGCCTCCGCTCTCCTTCCCGGCTAGACCGCGTCGAGCCGCTGGCTCTCGGAATTGGCCTCGGCCGGTCTAGGCGGCCGACCAACGTGTTCCTCACTCGCCCGAATGCTCTCCGACCCGACGGGCCATGGGTGGTTCCGAACGAGGGTCCGAAACCCGGAATGGAGCGATTCCAACCGATGACTCCGAACTCAGTTGAAACCGATGAGGAACTCGTCGAGAAATTCCTGACTGGTGAGCCCAGCGAGGCCGAGTATGCGTTCGAGGTGCTCATGGCGCGGCACGGGCCGATGGTCATGGGCGTCTGCCGGCAGACTACCAGTCACCACCAGGATGCCGAGGACGCGTTCCAGGCGACCTTTCTGAGCCTGGCTCGCAAGGCATGCACGATCCGCGATCGTCGATTGCTCGGGCCTTGGCTCCATTCAGTGGCCTATCGGACCGCGTGCCGAATCCGGGCGCGGACCGCCCGACGCCGTGCGCTCGTCTTATCCGGTGAGGAAGTCTCGCCAGGCGGAGAAAACGGTGATCTCGACCGCGGCGAACTTCAGCGGATGATCCATGCGGAGGCTCGATCGGCTGCCGGAGAATTATCGCACTGCCGCGGTTCAGTGCTACCTTGAAGGGAAGACCTGCGCCCGAAGCCGCCCGGCTTCTGGGCCGTCCCGTGGGCACAATCAAAGGCCAGCTATCGCGTGCCCGAGCATTGCTCAGATACCGGCTGCATCGTCATGGCGGTCAGGACATCGATCGGTCCGCACAATGGGTGATCCTTGACTCATTGATGAAACGCATCAACGAGTCCCGACAAGCTGGCGAGGTTGCCGAGGATAGAGATGTCCTGTGGAGCATCAGACTATTCGACAATTGTCAAAATTGTTGAACTGATTTCCCGGAGTTTGAACTCGTCGCGAACGGCCTTGCCCACGGGTGAGCAGCCGCATTCTTTGGAGGCGGGAGGAGACGAGATCGCCGTGATGCGCGATCCATCCACGGATCACTGCGGGGAACCAGCCAGGTCGGTTCCTGAGCAATCCGCAACTCACGTACGCATCCAATATCCGTAATCAAATCCCGCCGTGTCCCGGGCGTGATCGAGAGGCCAATCGTACTGGTCGTTCGGTCCGCCTTGGATCAGAACAACGCTCTTTATCAGAAAGAGCTCGGGGATGAATCCGCCGCTTTACAGCCCGGTTCAGCCTGTATAACATAAAAGACGTCAAATCTTGGCGTTGCGCCGTCAGGTCCGAAATCCTTGGGTCTGAGGGCGTGCTGCGAGCGTCCGTGGCCGGTTCGATTCTCGTCCCAGAAAAAGAGGCATGCCATGGCACAAGCCATTGTGAATCCGGAGGAAATCCGCCGGTTCGCCGCGCGACTCAAACAGTTCAACAATGAACTGCTCAATCAGCTTACCGTGCTCCATGGCCAGCTTTCCGGCCTCGGTCAAAGCTGGCGCGACCGCGAGCATGACAAGTTCGTCGAGGAATTCGAAGAGACCATGCAGGTCATGAAGCGGTTCGTTGATTCCACCAACCAGCACATCCCGTTCCTGCTCCGCAAGGCCGAACGGGCGGACGAGTACTTGCAGCAGCGGTGAGGGAGGAGTTGCCAGTTGGCAGTTATCAGTTGCCAGTGAGGACGCAAGCGAACGACCCCAGCCGTCTTTTTCTTAACTGGCAACCGGCAACTGGCAACTGCCAACTGGCAACTGCCAACTGGCAACTCTTTGGAGAGAAACCATGGCAGATCAGGCGAAGGTTTTGTCGGTTCAGGCGCTGAAGGACTTCCGGGTTGGTCTCATCAACTTTGTGGAGGAAGCACGGAATGCGCTTGGCGGCGTCGACATGGAACTGCGGCGCACGCGTGACTGGCTTGAGCGGGATCAGCTTTCCTACTGGCAGATGCAGGTAAAGCGGCGACATGAAGCCATGATGATGGCGCGCACCGAGTTGTTCCGCCGCAAGATCTCGCAGCAGGGCAGCGACGCTGTTTCCGACACCGAGCAGAAAGAAGCGCTGCGAGAGGCCGAGCGCAAGCTGCGCGTCGCCGAGGAGAAGGTCGCCATCGTCAAGAAACTGATTCCGATGTTTCACCACGCGCAGGCCGAATACACGTCGCACGCTACGCCCCTGGCCGACCATCTGGCAGGCGGCGTCGAAAAATCGATTGCGACCCTGGAAAAAATGGTGCAGTCCCTCGAAGAATACCTGGCGCTCGCGCCTCCGAGTTCACCTCGGCCACAGATGGGCGGGGAAAGCACGGCGGCTGAGATGTCCTCTGCGCGCGCCGGCGGCTCGACGCTGGCCGCAGCAACGGCCGACAAGGCTGAGCCTGCCGCTGACGACGCTCCACTCGGGGAACAGAGGTCCGAGACCGAGGCACCAGCTCGCGCACGAGCCGAGGATCTTGAATCGCTTGCGAAGGAAGCCGCCGTGGCGGCCACCAGCGAGGAACATCACCCATGAGCGCTCACTCTTCACGCCTTCAACACGCCCACAAAGATTTGCGCGAGAAATGGGACATCGCGCGCGAGACCTGGACCGACCAGGTGGCACGCGACTTCGAGAAGAACCATCTCGACCCTCTTCAACACCTGGTCAAGTCTACGCTCACGGGGATGGATAAACTGTCAGAGGCGCTGGGGAAAATTCGCCGCCAATGCGAGGAAAACTCGTGAGGATCCCTGGCTGGTTCCACTCCTTGAGTTCGGGAAGCTGACGAGATGCCTGAATCACTGCTGATTGAAAAAGAGATCGCCGCGCTAGCTGATCTGGAGGCGCTGGTGGCCGCCCGGGCCAAGGGGGAGACCGAGACCGAGCTCGCGTTTCACCGGCGCCGAGAGCGGGAGGAACACGAGTATCGGTCCGCCGCCGCCAAGCTGGCGTCGCGTTACAAGGCGGATAAAGAAGCACTTGAAGCCGAGTATCAGAAGGTCCGCGACGAGATCCTCGAGACCTTCAAGCGCGAGGCCGGTAGCGTCGAAGCCGAGTTTTCCCAGGTCAAGCAGAAGATCGACACCCAGGCCAAGAACGATCGCGGCCGGGCCAAGAAAGCGCAGGAAGAAACGCGCTGGCAGGCCCTGGCGATGTATGAGGCCGGGCGTGACGGAGCCGTCAAGTCGCGCAAGCAAGACGAAGAGACGCTGGCGGTCACGCGGGGGAACTTTGAGGAAATCCACGCCGTCGCTCAGATCGTCATGCGGCGGTTCAAGAGCTTGGCTGGCCCAGAGCCGACTTCGCGCGTGCAAGCGGTCCCGGCGGCAAAGGGTGATGCCGAGAACCAGCCGCAAGCTCCCGATCCGGAAGGCTCCGCGGAGCCTCAGCCTCAGTCTCAGGTCCTGACTCTTCAGGAGGCCGTGAAGCAAGCCGACACGGAGTTGCTGGCGCTCGAGTCTCTCAAGCTGGCGGGCTTTCTGCGGCTCCAGAACTTCGTCTGGCCGTTCATTCTGCTCGGGCTGGTACTGGTCGTCGCGCTGGGGTTTTCCGTGGGCTGGACCATCGGCGGCGTCGCCGGAGTGGTTATCGCCGTAGGCGCGGGCATTGGTAGCTACATTGGCCTGGCCAAGGTGGCCCGGCCCCACGTGGCCCGGCATTACTTCCCATTGCGCGACGCTCTGGTGAATTCAGAACAATTGCTCGAACAGACCAAGACCTGGGTCAAGACCGAGTACGAACGGCGCCTGCGAGAGGCGGAACAGAACCGGGAACGGGAAGTGAAGAAAGCGGATGAAGTTTTGAACCGGCGCATCGCCGAGCTCGACGATCGTCGCCAGCGCGACCGTCAGGATGCCGACATCAAGTACCCTGCGCGCCAAGCCGAGCTTCGCCAGAAGCGCGACGAAGGCATCGCCCAGGCCGAGGAACACTATCCGCCTCGCATCAAGGCACTCGATGATAAGTATGAGCACGACTCGAAGCAACTTCAGGAATCTTCCCGAACCACCAAGGAGACGACGAAGCGAGAATACGACCAGGCCTGGAACAATCTGATCCGCAATTGGACCGAAGGGTTAGCAAGGGTCAGCGGCGTGGTGAACGAGGTCAACGAAGAATCGTCGCGCCGCTTCCTCGACTGGTCGAACACCAGTCTCGATCACTGGAAGCCTCCGGTCGAGGTGCCGCCGGGCTTGCCGCTGGGCACGTTCTCGGTCGACCTCAGCGAGTTCCCCAGCGGTGTTCCCACCGATCCTCGGCTCAAGGACGCCGGGCCCAAGCGTTTCGAGCTGCCGGCCCTGGTTCCCTTTCCGATCCGGGCCTCCGTGATGATCAAGACGGCAGAGTCAGGCAAGAGCGAGGCGGTCAAGCTGCTGCAGGCGCTCATGCTCCGTTTCCTGACTTCCGTACCGCCAGGAAAAGTCCGTTTCACCATTTTCGACCCGGTCGGGCTGGGTGAGAATTTCGCCGCGTTCATGCACCTGGCAGACTACCATGACCTTCTCGTCACCAGCCGGATCTGGACCGAAACGCCCCACATCGAGCAGCGCTTGCTTGACCTTCAGGCCCACATGGAGAACGTGATCCAGAAATACTTGCGCAACGAGTTCGAATCGATCGAGCAATACAACAGCTTTGCCGGCGAAGTGGCCGAGCCGTTCCGGGTGCTGGTCGTGGCCAATTTTCCCACGAACTTCAACGAGACGGCCGCGCGGCAGGCTGGCTAGCATCGTCAGCACCGGTGCTCGCTGCGGCGTCTACGCCTTGATGTCGCTGGATACCAAGCTGCCCTTGCCGGCCGGCACTTCGCTCAAGGACCTCGAGCCGCACTGCGTGAACGTCAACTGGAAAGAGGGCCGGCTGCAATGGCGCGACCCCAACTTCGGCCGGTTCCCGCTCGTTTTCGACGCCCCGCCCGACCAGGGTGCTTTCTCTCAGGTCTTGCACATCGTGGGCGAGAAGGCCCGCGACGCCAACCGCGTGGAAGTTCCCTTCGATTTCATCGCTCCGCCCAGGGACGCCTACTGGAAATCTGATAGCCGTGGCGGTGTCGATGTCCCGCTCGGCCGTGCCGGGGCCACCAAGCTGCAAAGCCTGGCGCTGGGGAAGGGCACGTCTCAGCATGTGCTGATCGCCGGCAAGACGGGCTCGGGCAAATCGACCTTGCTGCACGCTCTGATCACCAACGGGGCGCTTCGCTATAACCCCGACGAGCTCGAGCTGTACCTGATCGACTTCAAGAAGGGCGTCGAGTTCAAGGTGTACGCGGCGCTCGAATTGCCCCATGCCAAGGTCATCGCGGTCGAGAGCGAACGCGAGTTCGGCCTGAGCGTCTTGCAGAGGCTTGACCTCGAGCTCAAGCGCGGGGCGACCTTTACCGCCAGGTCGGCGTTCAAGACCTGAAGGGATTTCGCGATGCCCAGCCCGAGACCCCCATGCCGCGCGTGCTGTTCATCGTCGACGAGTTCCAGGAGTTCTTCGTCGAGGATGACAAGATCGCCCAGGAAGTTTCGTTGCTCCTGGACCGTCTGGTGCGCCAGGGCCGAGCGTTTGGCATTCATGTCATTTTGGGTTCCCAAACCTTGAGCGGTGCTTACTCGCTGGCCCGGAGCACGCTTGGGCAGATGGCCGTGCGCGTGGCACTTCAGTGCAGCGAGGCCGATGCGCACCTGATCTTGAGCGAAGACAACACCGCCGCGCGACTGCTGACTCGGCCGGGCGAGGCGATCTATAACGACGCCAACGGCATGGTTGAAGGCAACAACCTGTTCCAGGTCGTCTGGCTCACCGACGAGCGGCGCGAGGAATATCTGGAAGAGCTTCAGCAGCTTGCCCGCGACCAGCATCGGCCGCCGGCCTCACCCATCGTCTTCGAGGGCAACCTGCCGGCGGTGGCCAGCAGGAACCCGCTGCTCAACCCGCTGCTCGACGCGCCGGCCTGGCCAGAGCCGCCCCGATTCGAGCAGGCCTGGTTGGGTGACGCGATTGCCATCAAGGACCCGACGTCCGCGGTGTTTCGTCCCCAGAGCGGCAGCAATCTCTTGATCGTCGGCCAGAACGACGAGGCGGCACTGGCGATGCTCATGATGGCCGGTCTGAGCATCGCCGCGCAGCATCCCCGCGCGGGAGCTCTGGCCTGCGGTTCTACCTCTTCGACGGCAGCCCCGTCGACTCGCCGCTTTCGGGCGAGCTTGCCAAGCTCGAGCGGGCCCTCCCTCATTTCGTCAAGAACGTCTCCGCGCGGGAGCTGGGCAAGACCATAAGTGAGATTGCCGCGGAAGTCGAACGCCGCAGAGAGCAAGAAGCCGAAGACCAGGCGCCAATCTACATGATGATTTATGACATCCAGCGGTTCCGAGACCTGCGCAAGGGCGATGACGACTTCGGCTTCTCATCGAGCTTTGGAGAGGAGAAAGCGGCCTCGCCTTCGAAGTCGTTCCTGAACATCCTCAAGGATGGCCCGGCGGTGGGCGTGCATGTGCTCGTCTGGTGCGACAGCGTGAACAACCTGAACCGGACTTTCGACCGCAACGGCCTGCGCGAGTTCGAGATCCGCGTCCTGTTCCAGATGAGCGCCAATGACAGCAGCGCCCTGATCGACACCCCGGCCGCCGGCAAGCTCGGCGCCAACCGCGCGCTTTTCTTCAGCGAGGAAGAGAACCGGATCGAGAAGTTCCGCCCCTACGGCCTGCCCGATCCCGAATGGCTCGACCGCATCGCCCGCCAGTTCCGGTCTCGACCCGAGCCGGCGCCGGTTGCGGCTGGGGCCGCGATCGCGGCTTCGGCTCACGACGGCAACGGTGAACCCTCAGGAAGCCCGGCGATTGACGCGGAAACAGAGCCCGCACCCGAACGCTTATCGTGAAGGGCAACACGAGGTATTTATGTCCGACCGTCGTCAATTGCGTCTTCACATGCTGATGATGGAGCAGACGGTCGTTTCGAGTTTGTGCTTCTGGAGAGCGCGTTGTTGCAAGACCTTGATCGATCCCTCCCCTCGGTTCCTGCCATCGTTCGCGAGCCGCTGCGGCTTGGGCAGGTCACGATCCATTCGCGCTTCTTCCTTGCGCCTCTGGCTGGTTATACCAGCCTGGCGTTCCGGCTGGCGGTGCGGCGGTGCGGCGGCTTGGGGCTGGCCACGACCGACCTGGTCAATGCCCGGTCGCTGATCGAGAAGCGGCGGCGGGCGTCGAGCTGGCCGAGACGTGTGACGAAGACCGCCCGCTGGCGATCCAGCTGTACGGCCATGTCATCGCCGAGATGGAAGAGGCTGCGCGCTGGGTCGAGGCTAACGGCGCGACGATCGTTGACATCAACATGGGATGCCCGGTTCGAAAGGTGGTGCGCAGCGGCGGCGGATCGGCGCTCATGTGCCAGGCCGATCGCGCGGTTGAGCTGGTCGGCGCGATGGTGCGATCAGTGTCGATTCCGGTCACTGTCAAGATGCGCCTGGGCTGGGATGACGAGTCACTCACCGCACCGGCGCTTGCCCGCGAGTTCGAGCAAGTCGGCGCGGCCGCGGTCATCGTGCACGGGCGAACGCGCCAGCAGGGGTTTTCCGGTGGAGTCAATCGAGACGGTATCCGGGCGGTGGTCGAGGCCGTCGACCGCATGCCAGTGGTGGCCAACGGAGACGTCCGGTCGATCGCCGACGCGGCGAGCATGTTTGTCGATACCGGCTGCGCGGCGATCTCGATCGGCCGGGGCGCGCTGGCGAATCCCTTCTTCTTCCGCCAGCTAGAGCACTGGTGCCAGACCGGAGAGCCTGGACCCGACCCCAGGTTCGATGAGCGCCTGGACCTGATGGGCTTGCACTTCCACGGCCTGGTCGAGCGTCGCGGCGAATTCTACGCGTGCTTGCAGATCCGCAAGATTCTGAAGTGGTATTATCACTTCACGCGGATGCCCAAGCCTCTGTATCTGCGCCTGGTCAACCTGTCGAGCGTCGCCGTTTTCGACCAGACCCTCGAGCTCATACGCTCGGCCGGCCCTTCGAGCACTTTGCCCGGCCATTTCGAGGCCCACGTGCCGGTGCCGGCCGGGCCGATTGATAAGTGGTGATGAATACACAATATAGACTGGGCCTTATCCTATGATTGTTGTAGGATATAGGGCGAGTGGATAGGCTACTCGTGATGTTTCGGTTATACGAGGTATAATCACGTCTTCCCTCCCAACAAGCCAAGCTGTCTGCTGGGCGGAACGACCGACTACGACAGCCAGGTGATCGTCTCTGCGACCAGCCGGCACCCGGCCGGGGTCAACATGGCGACCGTCGACGGCTCGGTTCATTTGTCAAAGGCCAGGTTGACCCGGCGTTCTGGAGAGCGCACGGAACCATCGCCGGTGGCGACATGTTGGGGGATTGCGGTTACTGAGGTCCAGGGCAACCTCGCCCAGGTTAACCTGCCGCGGCTTGAATGCCCCGGCGCGTGGTCGTAAGATGCCAGTGGCAGGACCCGGGCGCGGCTCGTCCGCGAGAGCGGCGGACCTCTCTCAACCGCGCCACGAACCTATGAAAGGAGAAGACCGCATGGCCACCGTGACCGAACCAAGACGCAAGGCGGCTCACAAGTTTCAGACCAAGCTTCTGATCGACGGCAAGTTCCGCGACAGTCATAGCGGCAAGACCTTCGCCACGATCAACCCGGCCACCGAGGAGGTCATCGCCCAGGTCGCCGAGGGAGACGCGGCCGACATCGACCTGGCCGTCAAGGCCGCCCGCAAGGCGTTCGACTCGGGCCCGTGGCGGAAGATGGACGCGCGCGATCGCGGCCGGCTCATGAACAAGCTGGCCGACCTGATCGAGGAACACAACGACGAGCTGGCCGAGCTCGAGACGCTCGACAATGGCAAGCCGATCAGCGAGAGCAAGAACGCGCGACCTTCCTCTGGTCATCGACTGCCTGCGCTACTACGCGGGCTGGGCCGACAAGATCCACGGCCAGACGATTCCGATCCGGGGCAACTACTTCTGCTACACCCGGCGAGAGCCGGTGGGCGTGGTCGGGCAGATCATCCCCTGGAACTTCCCCATGCTGATGGTCGCCTGGAAGTGGGGCCCTGCGCTGGCCGCGGGCTGCACGGTCGTCCTCAAGCCGGCCGAGCAGACGCCGCTCACCGCGCTGCGGATGGGCGAGCTGGCGCTCGAGGCCGGCTATCCGGCCGGGCGTGATCAACATCGTGCCCGGCTTCGGCGAGACGGCCGGCGCGCCCCTGGTGGCTCACAAGGGGGTGGACAAGATCGCCTTCACCGGCGAGAGCACCACCGGCAAGCTGATCATGAAGAGCGCGGCCGACACGCTCAAGCGAGTGACGCTCGAGCTCGGCGGCAAGAGTCCCAACATCGTCTTCGCCGACGCCGACCTGGACGCGGCGGTCGACGGGGCCATGCTCGGCCTCTTCCTGAACCAGGGCCAGTGCTGCTGCGCGGGCAGCCGGCTGCTCGTGCAGGAGCAGGTCTACGACGCGATGGTCGAGAAGCTGGCCGAGCAGCACCCAGAACCGCAAGCTGGGCGACCCGTTCGACGCCCAGACCGAGCAGGGCCCGCAGATCGACAAGGCCCAGTTCGACAAGATCCTGTCGTACATCGACAAGGGCAAGGCCCAGGGAGCGCGGTGCGTCACCGGCGGCGAGCGGCTCGGCGACGAAGGGCTTCTTCATCAAGCCGACCGTCTTCGCCGACGTCAAGGACAGCATGGCCATCGCCACCGACGAGATCTTCGGGCCGGTGATGCAGGTGCTCAAGTTCAAGGACATCGACGAGGTGATCGAGCGGGCCAACACCACCGACTACGGCCTGGCCGCCGCGGTCTGGACGCGCGACATCGGCAAGGCCCACGCCATCGCCAACCGCGTTCGCGCCGGCACCGTCTGGGTCAACTGCTACGACGTCTTCGACGCCGCGGCGCCCTTCGGCGGCTTCAAGACCAGCGGCATCGGCCGCGAGCTGGGCGAGAAGGCACTTGACAATTACACCGAGCACAAGACGGTGACCGTGGCGCTGGACGCCTGAGGCACAGGTCAAGGTCGTGTTTCAGGTCGAGCCGGCTCCTCCAGCCGCGCCTCGTACGGGGCTGGCTCATGCCAATTTCTCTTCTTGAACTCTGTCTGCGGCTCCTGGCCTCGGTCCTCCTGGGCGGGGCCATCGGCTACGAGCGAGAGATGCGCCGGCAGCCGGCGGGGTTGCGCACGCATGTGCTGGTCTCGCTGGCGTCGGCCACGTTCATGGTCGTCTCCACCCAGTTCGTCTTCTTCCAGCATTACGTCGATAACGGCGTCATCCGCGCCGACATGGGACGGATCGCCTCCAACGTCGTGGTCGGCATTGGTTTTCTGGGCGGAGGAGCAATCCTCCATTCCGGGCTGCGGATCAAGGGGCTAACGACCGCCGCCAGCCTCTGGCTGGTTGCGGCGGTGGGCCTTGCCGCCGGATCGGGTATGTTCGTGCTGGCGGTCGTGGTGACAGTGATCACCCTGTTTGTGCTGGTGGCCTTGCGGATCCTCGAGCAAGGGTTCAAGGCCGTTCTGGACCTGCGAGTTCGTGTGGACACCGAGGGCGACTTCCTGACGCGCGCACAGTTACAAGATGCCCTGCGTCCGTTGGGCGCGGTATTGACGGACGTTGACTACGCCCGCGACCAGTCACGCAATCGCTCTCGAATCTTCGTCGACGTCCGGCTTCCCTCCCACGATCTGGAAGAACCCATGGTCAAGATCCTCGAGAACCTGCCCGCGGTTCATAGCATTCGCGTGCGCCGGCCCGCGGATTAAGGTGCATCGTCTCACGAACAGATTAAGACAAACCAATTATTAATTGTGAGCAATCAATGCCTCTGAGGGATGGAACATGCCGATCGGGCTGAGGAACCTGGCCATCGCGGCCCTCTGCCTGGCGCTGGCCGGGATGATCGGCGTCGCGGTCGCCCGGCCGCGTGTCGTGAGAGTGCTTGAAGGGCTGATCGGTGGCCACGCGGCCCCGACGCATGCCGTCAACGGCTGATTCAGTCAGAGGACATCCAGGGGTCGCCGACACCAACGCGACGACGTTGCAAGACTTTGGGTACCCACTGTTCACCGCCATCGGCTTCGAGACGGCCGGCTTCGGCACCGCCAACGGATTTACCGGGCCGATCGAGGACCGCGGCTCGATCGAGCAGGTTTGCGACGCCATCAGCACGCGAGCCCGGCGGGGTATCTCGGCGTGTCTCGAGGAGCTTCGCTCGATTTCAAAAGTGGATCCGGCGCGGAATCTCAGGGCGTTTCGGGCTGAGGGCCGTGTGACTTCTTTGTTGATGTATCAGGGAAGGTTCGACGAGGCGGCCATCTGGGCCGAGCGGGCCATGAACGACGCGTCGGCCGCGGGCGTCCCGGCAGGACTGCAGGCCAATCTGCACGCCTTGCTTGGGGTCGTCCACATGCGCCGCGGTGAGACCGAGAATTGCCTGGACTGCCGCGGACCCTCGAGCTGCATTTTCCCGATCGCCCCGGCGGCCGTCCACTT
The DNA here is from genome assembly GCA_963813575.1 of uncultured Planctomycetaceae bacterium. Taxonomy (GTDB): domain Bacteria; phylum Planctomycetota; class Planctomycetia; order Isosphaerales; family Isosphaeraceae; genus Aquisphaera. The sequence goes on along the minus strand of CAWFAF010000001.1, from coordinate 127,407 downwards.
GAAGCCTTCGGGCTCGCGCGAGGCAATCCGTCAGTTTACCGAGTACCTCCGCCAGCGGCCTGAAGATCTCGGTGTCCGCTGGCTGCTCAACGTCGCCTACATGACTCTGGGAGAATCCCCTCACAAGGTTCCGCCGGAATACGTGGTCTCGCTCGATGCTTTCCGCTCGAAGCTCGACATCGGCCGGTTCAACAACGTGGCGCCCCAAGTTGGCCTCAACGAGCGTGGCCCGAACATGGCGGGTGGAAGCGTGTTCGACGATTTCACCGGTGATGGCTTGCCCGACATCCTCACGACCTCGATGGACGTCGACCTCGGGGCGTCTTTCTTTGTCAACCGCGGTGATGGCACATTCGAGGACCGGTCGGCTCGTTCGGGGCTGAAAGCTCAGCCCTACTCGGTCAATTGCGCGCCTGCCGATTTCGACAACGATGGCTGGCTCGACGTAATCCTGCTGCGCGGCGGCTGGGAGAATCCGGCCCGGCTCTCGCTGCTGCGGAACAAAGGGGACGGCCTCTTCGAAGACGTGACCGTCGCCGCCGGCTTGGGGCAACCGATCGCCTCGCACTCCGCGGCCTGGGGAGACTTCGACAACGACGGCCGCCTCGACCTCTTTGTTTGCGGTGAGTATGCGACTTCCAGCGGCGACGGCATCACCAGCGAGAGACTCTCTGTCTCTCGCGGACAGGCGGAATCGCTGTAGGCTCTACCGGAACAAGGGCGACGGCACGTTCGTTGACCTCGCGGAGCAGGCCGGCGTCTGTAACGACCGCTACGCCAAGGCCGCTGTTTGCGGCGATTACGACGGCGACGGATTGATTGATATCTACGTATCGAACTACGGCCAGGATAATCGGCTTTATCACAATCGCGGTGGCTGGACCTTTGAAGACGTCGCCCCCAAGCTCGGCGTGATCGAGCCGCTGGTGAGTTTTAGTTGTGCGTTTCTCGACTTCGATAACGACGGCCGTCTCGACCTGTTCGTGACCGACTACGCAGGAGGATTGGGCGATTGGGCCGCATCCGCCACGGACAGGCCGACCAGGCTGGTCTGTCACCCTCGACTCTTCAAGAACTTGGGCGCCTCTGGGTTCAGAGACGTCGCGCTCGATGTCGGCCTCGACAAGATTGCGCTCGCCATGGGTCTCGGCGTTGGCGACATCGATAATGACGGCTTCCTCGACCTTTACCTTGGCACCGGACGTCCTGACTACTCGGCCCTGGTGCCCAACGTCATGTTCAAGAACGTGAGCGGCCAGCGATTCGAGGACGTCACGGAATCCTCGGGCACCGGCCACCTTCAGAAGGGGCACGGCGTTTCGTTCGCCGACTGGGATTGCGACGGTGATCTCGACATTTTCGTCGAAGTCGGCGGCGCGGTGCCGGGCGACAAGGCACACAATCTGCTGTTCCAGAATCCCGGGCACGGCCGGAAATGGCTCAAGGTGAAGCTCATCGGGACGCAGACCAACCGCGCTGCCCTGGGAGCCAGAATTCGGGTCGATCTCGACCAACCCGACGGCGAGACCCGCTCGATCCACCGAACCATCGGTGGCACCACAAGCTACGGGAACAGCAGCTTCGTCGAGACAATCGGCCTGGGAGACGCCGCATCCATCACCACGCTGACCGTGTTCTGGCCGGTAAGCCGCACCACTCAAACCTTTCACGACCTCACGCCGAACTGTGCGATCGAGATCATCGAGGGAACCGGCACCTTTCGGACGCTCACCCAGAAGCCCGCGCCCGCAGCACCAAAGTCGCCCTGAGCGAGGTCCGAGATCCTCAGAGCGCCAGCCACGAAGGGAGAACTCCGCGAGGCGGCAGCTTGATCATGCTGAGGCTCAAGATGTGGGGATGTTTACGTACGGCGTCGAGAGCTTCCTCTGAAGGAATGCTATCCAGATTCACGACGCCGATCGCCTCGCCTCCCTGGTGTTCCCGGCCGACGTTCATCTGGGCGATGTTCACGCCGTGATCGCCCAGCGTGTGGCCAATGAAACCGATCAGGCCTGGGCGGTCCATGTGGGTGAAGATCAAGAGCGTGCCGTCGATATGGGCGTCGAGCAGGTACGAGCCCAGGCGTACCAGGCGGAGGAATTGTTTGCCGAAAAGCGTGCCGGCGGCGACATAGGTCTTTCGTTCCGTGGTCACTTCCGACTGCACGAGAGTGCCAAAGTCGCCGGGGGCTTCCGCGGCGCGCTCCTCGATTTCGAGCCCGCGGTCGCGAGCCAGGGGCAACGCATTGACGAGATTGATCGGCTGGTCGAGAGCGGCTTCCATCAGACCGGCCGCGAAGCTGGCTGTGATGAGCTTGGTGTTCTTGTGGGCCACCTCGCCGCGGTAGGTCAGCCGGGCATTCTTGAGCGTTCCCCGGTCCATCTGGGCGTGCAGCGTACCCAGGCGCCAGGCCAGGTCGAGATAGAGCCGTAGATCTTCAAGCTCGGCCCGATCGAGCGTAGGCATGTTGACGGCGAACCGCACCTGGCCCTTCTTGAGATAGTCGCACAAGAGTCTGGCGGCTTCGATGGAGACTGAGATCTGGGCCTCTTCGGTCGAGGCTCCGAGATGGGGCGTGACCACAACCTGGGGGTGCTTGATCAAGGGCAGATCCATCGGAGGGGGCTCGGGGTCGAACACGTCCACCGCAGCCCCGGCGATCTTGCCGGCGGAAAGGGCGTCGACCATGGCTTGCTCGTCGATCAGTCCCCCCCGGCGCAGTTGATGATACGTGCCGACGGTTTCATAAGGGTCAGCGCGCGGGCGTCGATCAGGTGGCGTGTCTCCGCGTTGAGCGGCGTGTGCAGCGTGATGAAATCACACCGGGGCCAAAGGTCATCGAGCCGGGGCACGCTCTCGACCCCGTTCTCGAGTGCCTTGTCGGCCGAGAGCAGCGGGTCGAAGCCGATCAGGGTCATGCCGAATCCCAGGGCACGCCGGGCCACGGCAAGACCCACTCGGCCCAGGCCGATGATGCCCAGCGTCTTGCCCTCGAGCTGGCTGCCGGTGAACGAGGCGCGATCCCACTTTCCTGACTTCAAGCTATCATTGGCCCGGGCCACGTTCCGGGCCAGTGACAGCAGCAGGGCCATGGTATGCTCGGCCGTCGACACCGTGTTGCCGCCCGGCGTGTTCATCACCACGATCCCTTGCCGGGTCGCGGCCGGAACGTCGATGTTGTCAACGCCAACCCCGGCGCGCACGATCGCCTTGAGCCGGGGCTGGTCTTGCAAGACGTCGGCCGTTAACTGCGTACCCGAGCGAATCGCGATCCCGTCGGCGTCTTGCAAGGCCTTACGCAATGCAGCGGAGTCTTTGGCTAGCTTGGTATCAATAAGCAGCTCGATCCCGCTTTCGGCGCGAAGCAGGGCCAAGCCTTCCTCGGCAAGCTTGTCAGTCACCAGCACGCGATGTGTCACGAAACGAAGACTCCCGAAAGGAGAGATTCAGCGGCGATGCGTCCCAGGAGGCCGGTCTTCCGCCACGAATGGGAGTCAACCGGCGCCCACCGGGCTCCGCGATCCCATCAGGACCTGCTGTGCCGCGGTCACGGCCCGGCCCGGCTCGATGTCGTGCCCGAGCTCAGCAAGGGTCATTTCCAGAGCCGCCAGGGTGGCCACGACGTCGAGCTCATCGGTGTAGCCCATGTGGCCGATGCGGACAATCTTGCCCTTCAGTTTGTCCTGGCCGCCAACCGTCGTGATTCCGAACCGCTCGGTCAGGCCGTTGCGGATGGCGGAGTCCTTCAATCCCTCGGGAACGAGAAAAGCGGTCAACCCTTCGGCGGGATGGGTACTGAAGAGCTCAAGACCCAGTGCCTGCACGCCGGCCTGGCAGGCTTCGCTCATCCGGCGATGGCGTTGCCAGATGTTGTCCATGCCTTCGTCCTTGATCCGGCGCAGGGCCGCTCGGAGCGCCAGAATTAGCGTGTGGGCCGGCGTGTACGGGGTGTCAAATTCCTTGGCCTTCTTGCGAGCGGCCTTGAGATTGAAGTAAAAGCTGTGCGAATCAAAGGCGTCGATCTTGGCCCAAGCCTTGGGGCTAACCGCGACGAACGCCAGTCCGGGAGGCAACATTAGGGCCTTTTGCGAGCCCACGCATAAGAGGTCGATGCCCCAGTCATCGGTGCGGCACTCCATGGCACCTACGCCCGAGATCCCGTCGACGGCAAAAACCGCGGGCGTCTCGGCCACGACCCGACCGATCGCCTCCACCGGATGGCCAGTGCCGGTCGATGTCTCGCTCAGCGTTCCCATGACGCAGACCGTATCCGGATGTCGGCGGAGCGCCTCGGCCACAGCGTCGGGGTCAACCGGCTGGCCCCATTCGGTCTCGAGCATTACGGCATTGATGCCATAAGCTTTGCAAATCGCTCCCCATCGCGCCGCGAAGACGCCCGCCGCGAGCACCAGCGCTTTGCCGCCCGGAGGCACGGTGTTGACCGCGGCCGCCTCCATGGCGCCCGTTCCCGAAGCTGTCAGGATCAAGATCTCATTCTTCGTCTGGAAGACCTCTTTGAGACCGTCGATCACTTCGACGATTACTTCCTTGGCCTCGGCCGAACGATGGTGGATGACCGGCCGGGCCAGCTCGAGAAGAACGTCTTCCGGAACCATTGCGGGCCCGGGGGTCATGAGTCGTGGCTTTCGCATCAGCAGTGTCCTTCAATCTCTTCGAGGCGCGAAAGAGGTTTTCAATCGCCACCGGAAAACCAGATCGGCCGGGCGAGTCCTGGGTTCGGTCTTTCAATAGTTTAATACGCCCGACACCCGGCGCGGAAGTGAAATCGCTGGACGAGCGGCTGCTGGGGCAGCCTTATCAATCCGAAGATCTGAAAAGAACACTTTTCTTACGGCTGAATGGGGAAACTCGACTGCAATTCCGGATCTGTCTTGTTTCCCTCAGGGAACGTTCGCGGAATCCCTCAAGATTCTGGTTCGGCCCGACGAACTCAGAAGAATCCGGACGATCGGAATCCCTTACCTCGGTCGGCAAAGGGGCCCACCATGTTCAAGTGGTTAGGCGCGGTTATCATCTTGGCTTTTATCGTGCCGGGCTGCTCTCATGACCATCAGTTGCTGAAGGGCGGGCCCCCCGAGAGGCTTTCGACCATGGGACATAACTTCAAAACCGCGCCACCAGGCCAGTCGATCCCCCCTGCGGGCTTGGGCGTCGATCTGTAACTTCCACAAGGGGATGGAACCTCCCTGCAAGGTTCGGAATGTTTGGGGCGACCGGAATCGCAGCACTCCTTACCGTGGGTTACAGAAAAAAGGTAGTCTAGTCGATATGGGGAAGTAACGGACTTGCCGGGCCGGAAGCCCGGATGCGCTTCTCTAAGCCCAGGGCAGGGTGACGCGATGGGTCGTTCCGCTCAAAACGCACGGAGCAGAGTACGGTACTTGGCCTGGGTCGAAGGGCTGGAGAGCCGCCAACTGCTGAGCCAGGGAACATGGCCCCCCTACATCTCGAAGTCAGAGCTCAAGGCTCTGCTTAACGATCCCACGGGAACGCCCGCGGTTCGGCCCAACACACCCGTACTGCCCTTCGGATCGACGGCGAAGAAAGCGACCTACATCGATCCCACGGCGCACATTGTTAACGGCTACGCCGTCATCATCAGCACACCCGACTTCATCGCACCTTATGCAACCCTGGACGCACATGGCGGAATCATCAAGATCGGTGGAGTCTCGGCCATACTGGATAATGCCTCGATCGTGGCCAATCCTCTCCATCCCCACACGGCGCCTGCTCCCGAGGTGTTGATCGGCGCTCATGTCCTGATCAGTTACGGAGCGCAGGTCCTGGGCCCGAGTACGATCAGTACGTTCACTGCGACGACGCCAACGGAAATCGGCCCCGGCGCCGTCGTTGACAACGCCGTCATCGAACCCGGTTCGATCGTATCGGCTCTCGCACGAGTCGGGCCCGGCGTCACGTTGCCCTCGGGATTTCGGGTCTTGCCCGGCATGAACGTGACCACCAATGCGCAGGCCTCGAACCCTGCGCTGGGGATGGTGGTGAAGGTCACGACGGCTGATCTTAATGACGTGACCAGCAACCTGGCGAACTCGCTATCTCTGGCCGCCGGCTACATCACGCTTTACCAGGGGCAATCGGCCACGGGCGCCAGTCCAGGTGTCGAGCCGACCGTCTCCGGCGTGTTCAACGGCAACTTGGCGACCATCGAGGGAGCAGGCTCGCAGCCCGGATCCCCTACGGCGAGCACGGCGTTTCTGCCGCCGGGAACCGGCCCCGCGTTCCCGTCGCCACACCAGGGACTGGTGCCAGGACTCTTGTATGGCTTCCGCGCCCGAGTGACCGGTGCAACCAGGTTCCTCTCCCGCGCTGGCAGCATTGCCCATCACCTGGGCCGGAGCAACTCCATCCGGGCTGATCAAGGTCAGCCCATCACGATTGGCTCGATCGGCCAGACTGGTAAAGGCGTGACAATCAATTCCCCACTGGGCGGGCAGCTCACCATCGGCCAGAACTTCGTGGCGGGATCCGGGGCGACGATTCTGGGCGGCAACAATTTCAAGGCGGTGATCGGCGACAATGTCTCCATCGGGACAGGGGCCGTCGTCGACCGCTCGTCCCTGGGGAGCGGCACAACGGTTGGAGACCGCGCGTACGTCTTCGAGTTCAACCTTCCCGGCCGGCTCGAACATCCCGGCCGGCTCGATCTATATCAACAACAAGCTGGTGGGAACCGTGCAGTGGTGACGGCCCTTGGCGTTTCCCGCAAGACTCTTTGAACGCCTCACCACGTCCAGTCTATCCCATGAGGCCGGTCCATCTTGCGCGTCGCACTTCGGCGAAGGCGGCGTCTGATCCGGCCTGTCAGCTCGCAGCAATCGAGCTTACCCAAGTAATCGGTACAGTCCTCCAGGTCAAAACGCCGATCGATTCCAGAGTGGGATGAAGAGCGAGTCCCATGCGTCGCCGTGGTGCGCACATAGCGGGACGTGGAAGGACCCAGAGAAATGCTTCGACGTACTCATGCCACAGGGAGTCCATGGTTGCGTGTATTTCTGGCACTGCTTGCGCTGGTGACGGTTCGAGGCGTTTCCGCTCAGCAGGTTCCGCAACAGGAACCCCTTGGCGGTGCGGCCCCGAGCGCAACGGCGACCCGGGTGCCGAGTCCGGCTGCCTGGGCGATACCCGCCGCGCCCGGTTCGCTGTCGCGCGAGGCGCAGCTTGAAGAGCGAGTGCGACAGCTCGAGGCCGTGGTGAACCAGCTATCTAGCCAGATGCGGCAGGGAGTGACAACGGGGGGAACGGCTGGTGGCCCGGCGGCCGTGTTGCCGAACATCGCGCCGGGCGCCACCGCGCCGTCCAACATTCCGTCGCCCGCCACCGCAGTCCTCCCATCCCCATCGGGCGGAGTCGGGGCGCCGGGTCAGTCGTTACCCCCAAATCCAGCCCCCACGAACCGCTTCGACCAACCCGCTACGCTCCAGAGCCTCAAGGGCAACTTCCGGTTCGGGCCGGGCTTCGAGCTCCGCACAGATGATGATGAATTCATTCTCCAATTTCACAATCTCACGCAGTTTGAATATCGCGGCTATCAGCAGTACGGCCAAGCTCCCGTGAAGGATTCCTTCTTGTTTCCACGGCAGTGGTTCATGTTCAGCGGCCGTATCACCAGGCCGATTGGCTACTTCGTCTCGCTGGCCGAGGGATTTGATACGACCAATATCCTCGACGTCTTCCTCGACCTCGATTACACCTCACGAATGGTGCTTCGCATGGGGCGCTTCAAGACGCCTTTCACTTATGAATTCTTCGTGGAGCCCGTCCAAGGATTGATCCTGCCCGAACGATCTCTCTTCTTTAATAACTTCGGCGAGAATCGCGACCTCGGGGTCATGGCATACGGCCGCCTTGCGAATACCACCTTGGACTACGCGGTGGGGATTTTCAACGGGGCGAGGAATGGTTTCGTGGCCACTTCCGACAGCAAGTTCATTTCATCGTTCGTCAACTGGAAGCCGTTCAACAATGCCGAAGGTTCCCCTCTTGAAAACTTCAACATCGGCGGATCGGTGTTTGGCGGCAATGAGGTGCAGGTGCCGGTGCCTCAAACCCTTCGGACCCTCGTGCCGACGGCCGGTAACACGGTTGCCGGTATTCCCTTCTTGGCCTTCAACAATAACGTCAGGCAGTCTGGAATGCTTACGTTCTGGGATCTGCACACCGCCTGGTTCTACAACCGATTGGCGGTTATCGCGGAGTGGCAAAGCGGATTTCAGGACTATGCCCTCTCGTCCAACCTGGCCGCGAAAACGCACTTGCCCATTCAGAGCTACTATATCGAGGCCGGCTACATACTCACCGGAGAGACGCGCAGCGGTACGGGGATCGTCAAGCCTCGCAACCCTTTCAATCTGAAGAACGGCCAGTTCGGGCTGGGAGCATGGGAATTGACGGGCAGGTACAATTTCTTGGAGGTGGGCAACCAGGTTTTCAAGAACGGTCTTGCCGATCCGAATCTCTGGGCGAATCGCGTCTACACTGCGGACCTGGGTTTCAACTGGCACATCAACCAGTACCTCAAGTTCATGTTTGATTGGGAGCACGGCGGGTTCAACCAGCCGATTCTCTTCGCACCGGGTCGTCGCCAGGCAACCAGCGACTTGTTCGTGGCTCGTATCCAGCTATTCTTCTGAACCGGCACGGAATGCGACGGTTTTCACTCGTCGCCGCCCTGGGCCGGGGTTCGCCGATGTGGTTCGTGTTGATTGTACGCCTCACTTCCTTGTTCGTCAGACGGCCCTGAAAGGCCCTCTTCGATCCACTCCCACGCCTTCTCTCGCTCGGCTTGATCGAAGAATCGAATCTCGGCATTGAAGAAGATCGGCCGCGACAGCTTGGTCATCCAGGCTTCCCAGGCGCGGTCGCCGACAACGGCACAGCGCTCGATCTGCCGGGCGTGTCGGATGTCGAACTTGATCTCGTCCCACAGGGCTCGCAGTTCGATGCCGTGAAAATCAATCATCTCGACCAGGCAGCGGACGCTGCCATGCTCCTCGATCAACTTCTCAAGCATCGGAACAAAATGCTGATAATCGCGGTGCAAGACCTTGCCGCTGATTCTCATACCGAACACCTTTCCAGAGCCTCGGTCCAGGACGTCGATCATATGTATCTCCTAGCTTTTGGCGGAGGCTATCGCCGGCCGCCGTGCCGAAAACAAGAGCTTGAACGAAACCTTACGATGGATCACTCCCCAACCTTATTGCCCTCGCTTGGGCGTTTCGGCGTAAATCGCCATCGCGGACGAGATCGAGAATCTCGGTATCAAGCAAATCGCAGGGTGGATGTGGTACGCACTGGTGCTCGTCAAAGGACAGGATTCAAGACGCCGACGGCTCGTGGACCTCGATCTGCTCCAATGATGTGGTGGCGAGCAGCCTCCGGGCTCGGGCCACGACCTCCGGCACGGACCGGACAAGCACAAGAAACTTGCCCCCCTTAACCTGAGTCTCGTATTTAATGGCCCGATCCTTTGCAACACCCCAGCCGACAAGCGCGCCCGCAAGGCTGCCCAGCGCGGTTCCCGCCACGCCTCCCTCAATGCTCGCCAGCAGCGCCGCCGCGATCGGGCCGGCGACCACGACGAGACCCAGCCCTGGCAGGACCAGAAATCCCGCACCCATGAACAGGCCGAATAGTCCGCCCAACCACGCCCCGGTCTCCGCCCCAGCCTTGGCGTAATCGCCGCGGGTGACGAAGCCGTAGGGCTCCTCAGTCATCTCAAAATCGCGGCCCACGATCGAAAGATCGCCGAGCGCGAACCCCGCCTCGTGGAGTTGACGCACCGCGTGCTCGGCCGAAGCATGGTCGGGATAAACCGCCACGACGCTGGGAAGGATCGGAGTTCCGGTTTGGCTCATGATCGTTTTCCCTGATGAGGCGCTTCATCTTGTGACGTTTGGCTGAGAGAACTCGATATGACGGCTTCCAGGATCCTTGACCGAAGAGCAGGTGATGTTCCGTTCAAAGTGGGCCGAGCGGGCCATTGGGCGAAGGGTCGATGGGCTGTCCAGCGCTCGGATAGCTGCCCAGACCGAGACTGAGGAGTCTTTGGTAATCCCCGACAGCCCCTTTGACGAAGCCATCAGAGTATCCCACCGCGGCGGCGGCGTCCACGGCCGCCGTGAAGGCGTCCAGAGCGGCAATTTCCGCCGTGACATCGGCCAGGTGGGCGAACGGCCTGGTCGGAGCGCGGAACAGGTGGCGTTCCTCGGGCTCTTCCTCAAGGACGGCAGCATTCTGTGCGGTTGCTGCCGTGTAGGCCGCCTGGACAACCGCGGCGACTGCATTGCCTCGCACGAGTTCGCCCTTTGCGGCTTTGCGGCACGCTTCGATCGCAGGGATGACGGAGTCGCATGAAGCGCAGGGTGACGACTCGCGCAAAATCCTCTGCCATCTGGATGGCTTCACTTACCGCCGCCTGGCACCGCTCGTGCTCGGGATGCTCGTCGGGAGGGATGGCAAGATGCTCGACCCGGCGCGCACAACGCGCGGCAAACGCGACGATCGCGCGTAGCGGCAGTCTCTTGAAATCCTCCAGTGTGTATGTAGGGATGGTCATATTTGCCTCGATAGGTCTGAGACTGGTATCTCATGTCGTGCATGGCGTCGCATACAGCTTGCTCACAGTCGGTCTTGCTACCTGATCGATCGCCGATCGCAGAATCCGCGTGCCGGCTTCGCAACCGGCTCAGGACACGAAACGGCAGGAAGTCGGCCCCCGAACCTCCTAGGTAGCCATGGTCTGAGTGCTGGCCAGCTACCCGCCCAGGGAATTGACGAGCTAGCTGGGACAGAGATATAGCAACTCCTCGAATAGTGGGGGCCAGCTATCGGCCTTTGTTCGAGTCCGTGTCTGCGATGGAAGGGCAGAGACTCTCCGTCATTCGACTCATGCGGCGGGTCACTCGTCCCGGCCATCCTCGTCCTCGCGCAAACCCTCCTCGATGAGAGCACAGAGTTGGATTGTGGCATCCTTGGCGTCGGGACCGCTGATTTCGATTTCCAGCAGAGCACCGCACCCAGCAGCCAACGTCATCAGATCCAGAATGCTCTTTCCGTTGGCCACACGGCCATCACAGTAAATTCGAACCTCGGATTGAAACTGCTGCGCGAGTCGTACAAAGAGGCCGGCCGCCCTAAGGTGGAGGCCGAAGTCGTTGGTGATCTTGACTCGCCGTAGGCTGAGATCCGGCATGATTGGCCATCCTCCTCTTTTGCCATGAATTGATTACCAGTCAACGAGCAGGCACCCGTGAGGCAATCAACAGCGCAAGGGGAGGCTGGACTGGAGGATAGGGAGGGAACACGACACCAGAGCCCGCTGGCAATCGGTCACGAGCGGGAGAATAGAGAAAGCCCAAGTGGGGGACGACTCCTCCAGGGCAATCTCGTCATTGGCATCTTGCAACGAGTCAGGGAACCTGACCCTGTTGGATTCATTTGGAGACCTGGTCTGCCGCGCATTAACGGTGGCGAAATTCCGTCTTAGGAATCCAACGTGGGCCAGTCGCTTGGCAGTTCTGGCAAAAGTCGGTACGACACGGATGGGCGACGAGAACACGGCGCCCACCACGACTAGCGAGAGCATCAGACGAAGCCAGGCTGGCGACCAAATCCTTGATCGCATCGGCTTTCCCCACGATGAGGATGAGAACTCTTCAGATCAGTTCTCAAGAACAGCCCTCATTATTCCCCGGGAGACGTTTCCGGTCAATGATATGGGCGGAAGACCCAATCCCGAATTACACCGGGACCGAATTCGGCTGCGCAGCATCGAAAGCTTTTCCGCTCCTCATTAATCCAGTGCGATCAGCCCGTTGATCCAACCCCGTACACCGCGACAATGCATCCTGTCGCCCTCGACGCTCTACCGGAGCGCGTCGCAGGCTGAACCGCAAGTGCGAGGTCAGGCCTTATGCAGACGAAAAAGTATAGAATCATGGAAACGGCCACCGTCTTGCGTGCGATGGAATGTCGCCTGGTGAAGACCGTGCGCTCCGCGGTCCTGGTCCATTCGTCGCAGGCCGTCCGTCGAGGCGCCGTACGGAGAATCCAGGTCAAGGATGTCCTGGAAACGATCTCAATTCCACCCCCTGGCCCAGGCCCAACACGCCGCATTCAACCTGCCGGTCATCTTTGCTCCGGGTCGTCCGAAGGCGACCAGCGACCTGTTCCTGGCACGGATCCAGTCGTTCTTGTAAACCAACAAGCGCTACGACGGTTTTCACTTGTCGCCGCCTTGCGCCGGAGTTCGCCGATCTGGTTCGACTTGATCGAACGCCTTGCTTGCTCGCTCGTCAGGCGGCGCTGAAAGGCCGTCTCCAATCCACTCCCATGCCTTCTCCCGGTCTGCAATGTCGAAAAAGCGAATCTCGGCGTTGAAGAAGAGAAAACGCGAGAGTTGGGTCATCCATGCCTCCCAGGCACGATCGCCTACGACGGCACAACGTTCGATCTGCCTCGCGTGACGGACGTCGAACTTGATCTCGTCCCACAAGGCTCGAAGTTCGATCCCGTGAAAATCGATCATCTCAACCAGGCACCGGATGCTCCCGTGCTCCTCGATCAGTTTTTCGAGCATCGGGAGGAGGTGCTGGTAATCCGAATGCAAGAGCTTGCCGCTGATCTTGAAGCCGACGACGTTCGCCGTACTCCGCTCCAGAATCTCAATCACTTCGCTAGCCTCCCATTTTTGGCCCCCGATTGAGAGGAGCCATGATCTCTATCGCGAGAGATGGCGGTTGCTGGCGACTTACCTGGCGAAGTCGATAGTAACAGGAGACTCTTCGAGGGAGGCGTTGCCACGGCGTTTGATCCTTCTGAGAATCCATTCAACCAAGGGCCAAACGTCGCGACAAACGAGAACGCCATCCCTCCGGACTATTTCTATCAAGATCTAGACTTGCCACCAACATATTATATCCAGAAACGAACCTTTGATCCAGTTTCCTAATTCGAATCAATTTGAGGCCGAAGCCCAGGATTTCACTGATCAGTGAGGCCCTGATCCTGTATATTGACGGAACGTGCATTTGGATCGGGATGAACCATGGAGCTATCGCGTGAGCGTCTCATCACCACTGAGAATCACCCTGTCCAGGACCGGCATTTGGGTTCTCTTGATGGGCTTGACCTGCCCAGCGGTTTCGACTGTTCGAGGATCGGAGCCGCCAGTACGGATCGAGCCGGGATCGCTGCGAAGTCCGGATGGTCGGCTCATCGACATAAGCCCTCCCGAGAATGGATTCAGCGTGCTGATCTTCTACTCGTCTGAATGCCCGATCTCGAACGCCTACAGCCCGACGTTGAACTCGCTTTACGATGGCTCCCGAGGTCCCAGAGTGAAATGGACCGGCGTCTGCGTCGATCCCGATCTCAGCGATGCCGACGTCAGGGCCCACTGGCGCGATTTTGGTCTCAAGTTTCCCGTCGTGCGCGACCGGCGCGGCACTTTTGCTCGAAAGATCGGCGCGACGGTGACGCCCGAAGCCTTTGTGATCGATGGCCAGGGCAAGGTGCAGTATCACGGCCGGATCGACGACCAGTTCGCCGCTCGGAAGCTGCGCAAGGCGAACCCGTCGGGCAACGACCTGAAAGACGCGATCGCTGCCCTCCTGAAAGGTGACGATGTGAAGGTGCCCCACGTGCCGGCGGTCGGCTGCCCCATTCCGGAGGTCAAGACGCTTTCCAGCACGCCTACCTACAGCAAAGATGTGGCCGCAATCCTGCAGAAGAACTGCCAGGAGTGCCACCGGCGAGGCCAGGTGGGGCCCTTCCCTCTGGAGACGTTCGAGCAGGCTCGCAAGCGGGCACTCGATATCGCCACGGTGGTCGAGGACCGGGCCATGCCACCGTGGAAAGCCTCTCGGCAGGTCGGGGTCAAATTCAAGCACGACCGCTCCCTGCCCGACCAGGACATCGCGACCATTCTGGCCTGGGCCGAGGCAGGCGCGCCCGAGGGGAATCCCGCCCTACTGCCCCCGCCCGTGAAATTCGCTGACGAGTGGACAATCGAGGGTGGACCCGACCTGGTTCTCGACATCGGGACCGACTTCGCGATTCCGGCCGCCGGGAAAGACGTCTATCGCTGCTTCGTGGTGCCGACCAGCCTGCCCCAGGATGTCTATGTCTCGGCGATCGAGTACCGGCCGGGCAACCGTCGGGTCGTTCACCACATTCTGTCCTATGTCGAAACCAAGGGCGAGGCCCGCAAGAAGGATGCGGCTTTCCCAGGACCGGGCTACGAGTGCTTCTCCGGCCCCGAGGTACGCATCGACGGCGACCTGGGCGGCTGGGCGCCGGGCAACCAGCCCAGCCAGCTTCCCGACGGGATCGGCCGTTTGTTGCCCAGGAATGCTGATGTGATCATCCAGGTTCATTACCACCCCAGCGGGAAGCCTGAAGTCGATCGCTCCCGGATCGGCCTGCGGTTTTCCCGCAGCCCGATTCGTCAGACACTGCACTGGAACCTGGCGGCCAACCCGGAGATGAAGCTGCCCGCAGGCGACTCGAATATCGAAGTCAAGGCCGCCTGGGAAGTTCCCGTCGACGTGATCGCGCATTCCGTCGTGCCCCACATGCATCTGCTGGGCAAGGACATGCTGATGAGCGTGACGTTCCCCGACGGCCGTACGCAAGACCTGATCAAGATCGACGACTGGGACTTCAACTGGCAGTATTCTTACTACCTGGAGCAGCCGCTTGATCTTCCCAAGGGCTCGGTGGTGAGAGTAATCGCCCACTACGACAACTCGGACGGCAACCCACGCAACCCCAACAAGCCCCCCAAGGAAGTGACCTGGGGCGAGGCAACCACCGACGAGATGTGCATCGGGTTCGTGGGCGTGACCAAGAAAGGCCAGGACCTGACCCGGCCCGGAGAGAAAGACGACCTCAACGAGATCTTCGAGAAACAGCTCGACGAGTATCGCAAGAAAAAGGACGAAGCGCGCGAGAAAAAAGAACAGACAGCGGGGAAGTGAGCTCGGTGTCAACTAGCCGCAGGCTGGTAGGCCTCGTCCTGGTGCGCCAGGACTCGACCCACCCTCCGGCTTACGAACTCACAGGCGGCGGGGCGCGGGTTATCTTGTAGGGTGGGGTCGAGCGCAGCGAGACCCACTGGCTTACTCAGTTGAGTTCCGGCTCCAGCGGACCGGCGAGCGTCTGGTGATAGAACAATCGCCCCGCGAGCGTGGGCATGAATGAGCTGGGCACCCATGGGTCGGGCCCGTAACGCAGCGTCATCCAGAGGCTCGCTCCTTGCCACTGCATACCCCGGTCAAAGATGCCGTCGGCGCCGCCAATGATCCGGTCGGCCTGGAGGAAGAGCCCGGGCCCGATCGTGTTGGCGAAGGCGGGAACGAGCGTCGTGCGACTCTTGAAACTTGTGAGCGCGTTCTGCTCGATGGTCAGCGGGTGCAGGCGTGCGCCGATGCGGTGGGTCTGGGCTTTCCACTCGTCCAGGCTCGAGAATTCGGCCGCGAAGTGCGGTTCCCAGAAGGCGATATGGCAGACACGGCCGATCCCGAAGATCACGACCAGCTCGGCCCCCTTGGATTTGAGCTCGCCGATTCGCTCGGCATAGTGCGGCAGGCGATCGGCTGTGGCGAACCAGCGCTGCGCGAGGGGGACCGTGCGGGAACCGAGCGGCCCGTAGAAGGCGGCTTGCATGGCATACTGGAATGCCCCTGGGTTCTCCGGCGGCAAGGTCGCACCGTCGCGATCGCTCCATTCGTCCATGTTGAAGCCATGCACATGATCGCAGGGCACGTTCCACTCGGTGAGAAAATAAACGGCCCACCGGTACATGCCCATGGGCCCGACGGGCAAGATGAGCGCCGCGGCCCGGCCGTGGTCGCGCGTCCGGCGGATCGCGGTGGCGATCTCATGACCCATCATGACGTCAAAGTCGGTCACCGAGGCGCAGGGCACAAGCTCGAAGTCGGGATGCCACCATGGCTGGCGGTCACCGATGCGCTCGGCGGGTTGCGAACAGCAGGCGTCGATCCTGGCCAGGTCCCAGCCTTTGGGCAGGAAACCCTCCATCATGGAGCCGGCGAACGTTGTGAGGAGATTCATTGTGTGCTTGAGACCTCGTGAAACGGTGAGCCGCGGCGCCTGCGGCCGCGGGTTAAATCTTCAACTCAGCCGATGCTGATCACCACTTTCCCGATCAGTGAGCCCGCACCGCCGAGCGTATTCGCTTCGAGAAACTTCTCCGCTTCCATCGCCTCTTCGAGCGCGAAGGTGCGGCCCACCAGCGGCTTCAGCTTACCTTGTTCCACCCACCGGATCATGTCGCGCGCGGCGGGCTGCTGTTCCTGGGGTGTCGCATTGAACATCGCGAATCCGAACAAGGCACAGTTGCGGGGATAAAAAGCACCCAGGGGAAGAGTGGGTTTGGCCTGGCGGCCGGCCATCAGGATCATCCGGCCGCGTTTGCGAAGCAAGGGGACGGAAACCTCCAGGTTCGGTTCGCGCTGGGTTTCGTACCAGACGTCGATTCCGTCTGGCGAGAATTCGCGGAGCCGTGCGGTCAGGTCGTCGTTCTTGTAATTGAAGGCCAGGTCAGCGCCCATGTTGACGGCAGACCTCGATCTTCTCGGGGCTGCCGGCCGATGTCGCCACGCGTGCGCCGGCCGCCTTCGCCATCTGGACCACCATCGAGCCGACTCCACCGCTACCGCCGGGTACATAGACCGTTTCTCCGGGTTGAAGCTGGCCGTAGCGGAAAAGGCCCAGGTGAGCCGTGATGCCGACCAGGGCCATCGCCGCGGCCTGCTCGTCGGGAAGATCATTGGGGGTGGGATAAAGCCATTCCTCACCGACGGCCGCGTATTCGGCGGCAACCCCCTGGCGGCCGAGGATTCCCTGGTTCGACCCCCAGACGCGGTCGCCGACCTTGAACCGCTTGCAACCCGAGCAAACGCGTTCGACCGTACCGGCAAGGTCGCAGCCGATGATATAGGGAAAAGCCATCGGGAACGCCACCAGCCCCGACCGGATGTAAAGATCGATCGGGTTGAGCGAAACCGCGTGCACCTTGACAAGCACCTGGTCCGGCCCCGGCTCGGGCCTGGGCAGATCTCCGACGTTGATGTTCTCGGGAGGACCCGTCTGTTCGATGTAGGCGGCTCTCATGGGCAAGCTTCCCCTGGTCATCGCATGAAAGGAATCGCCAGCGCCTGGTCCGACTTTTATCATACAGGGATGGAAGGCCGGGTACACTCCCATGTGCGGCTCGAGCGCAGTCCATGAGCCCCTCCAATCCCTTGAGCCTATCTCGACCGTACCGGCAGCACGGTCGCAACGACCGCCGTGGTCCAGTCGCCTCGATTGTAGCGGTATGTGCCGCGCATCCAGACGAGGATTGTTCGCGAATCATGCCAGGACGGTACGATCGGCCGCAAGTTGTCCATCGCGGAGTTGGCCGTGATCGGTTCCCACTGCCAATTTGTACCGGAGTCGGCCGTCGATCCTCGGTAGAGCTCGTGGTGCCGGCGGTTGTCGGCGCTGCTCGTGAGCGGCTGGCCGTTGGCAGGATCGGCATTGGTTGAAATATAAATAACGTCGAGGTTATTGCGGTCGAACACCGCCAGCCCGGTGTAGTCGTTCTCGCCCTGGTACAGTCGCGTACCTGCATGGGCGATCTCGCATGTTTGCCAGGCCCGGCCGTCCCACCTGCCGTGATGAAAGCGGATGTCCATCCCACCTTTACCGTGCGTACCTCGTCCGTCTTTCTTCACCGAGAAGAGCAGGTGGGGATGCCCGTCGCGGTCGAGCTTCAGATCGTCAACCCAGGCGACATTGTCGGGATCTCCCCCAAAAACCTTTGTGAGGTCCCACGTGGCGACGTTTGCCTCGACCGACTTGCTGGCCGGGCCAAGAACCTTGCCGTCGGAATAGTGGATCTGGCCATTGCGGAGAAATCCGTGGTAGAGGCTGTTGTCGAAGTTGCGCGGGTGGTCTTCGGTCGCGACGAAGTGGATCGTTTCCTTGTCGTCAAAAGCGTAGCGCATGTAGGGGCTGTAACCACCCCTGCCCAGAAACAGATGACCACCGTACAGCCAGGTCTGACCCTCGTCGTCCGAGAACATCAAGTTTGGATCGAGGTGAATCCCGCGGTAGAAGTTGTAGATCCGACCGGAGGACAGGCGGAACAGGTTGTTGTAGGTGACGTTGTCAGCCTTGAATGGAGATCCGGTTTTCCCGGGCGGTTCGAACACGAGTGGGGGGCTCCACTTGAGCGGGTCGCCGGGCTCGGAAAACCGGTAGAGGACCCTTCGATCCTGGCCATGTT
Organism: uncultured Planctomycetaceae bacterium; assembly: GCA_963813575.1. Taxonomy (GTDB): domain Bacteria; phylum Planctomycetota; class Planctomycetia; order Isosphaerales; family Isosphaeraceae; genus Aquisphaera. The sequence continues at coordinate 109,064 of CAWFAF010000001.1, read as the reverse complement.
TACTATACATCGCGAGGATGCGCTTGTCGGGCAGCACCAGAAGAGCGGGCCCATCGTGATCGTCTTGTTCGAAGTGGGGATGGAGGACCGTTTTCCGGACAATACCGGAGGAGAGGCTGTAGGTGGAGATCTCGATGTTTCCACCCTTCGGGTCCGATACGCTGGCGGCGAACGTCCCGACCGATCGCACCGAGCCGACGACCAGCGTATCACCGAGCACGACGGCGCGTTCGTCCATGAACCACGACCAGGCACCGTTATCATTGAGCTGGACCAGTTCGCCAGCGACATGGTTCGCAGGCTGTGCCGCGCCGTGCCCCAAGCCCATCGTGAGGCAGAAGAGAGAGACTCCCACTCGCATCCAGGTGCAGCGATCCATTGTGGTTTCTCCTGAGCCTTGAGAATCGTACGGTCTGAATGACTAGATTATCAGGCCTGGGCACATCAAACAGACTGTAGTGGCTGGCACGGCTATGCCGATTTAGGTACGTGTCGTCGAAGTTCACCAACATCTGATCCACGCGGATGATTCAATGCTCCCGCCCCTCGGATGGACGAGTCCCGCTGCCGTCCGTATCGCGCTTGGGGCGGCGTTCATCCTCCTTGGCCTGGCGCCGCGCTCCCTGGCACAGGGCTCCTCTGCACCAATCTCTGTTGCTACTCTTGAGAGCCAGGACCTCGACCAGTCGGCCTCAGAGGGCGAGTCAGGGCTGCTCGCGACGATAGAGGAATCCCTGTTCGGCGACGTTTACGCCGAAGAACACTGGCGACCGCTGGCGCTGGGATCGTTCTTCACCGAAGGATGGCTCGATGCCTGGGCCGCCCCGCCTGCCGGGCGCGAGGGCATCACACCAAGGCACGGCTGGCTTGGAGCCTTCAACGGCGTCTTCTACCGCTTGTGGACCGCCGAGCTAGCCTACTCCAATTCCATCAATGCCACCTACCACGGCAACCGATACTCCGCTGGATTCGAGCTATTCCTCCCCCTCTCGAAGCGGTTCGAAGTCCGGGTCGAAGATTCAGTCCTGGTCTCCAATGGGACCATTGACAAGCGACGTGGATATCTCGCTCAAACCGGTGACCTGACCATCACCCCAAGGGTCCTCCTCGCAGAGGACGCGGCGATGAGTCAGGTCTTTGCACTGGCGGTCCGCACTCCGACCGGTTCCCAGGCCACGGGAGGAGGCATCATGGCGATGATGCCCCGTTACGAGTTCTGGACGAACCCGGTCGGCCCCTGGGTCGTGCGCGGCTCTGCTGAGCTCTTCGTCCCGATTGGTGAAGTCCCGCCTTCATCACACACGGCACTCACCGGCGGATTGGCCATGGGCCGTTATTTCACCCCGCATGACGTCCCTTTCGGCGACCTCGTCTTCTATGTCGCCTGCGATTTCAGCGTTCCGCTCGACAGGACGGCGGCGACTTTCACGGACTTGCTCCTCGGCCCAGGGACCCGGTTCCATCTGGGACGGGATTACTATCTCTTGAATTTCTGGAGCTTCCCGGTCACCGGACCCCATCCGGATGCCTACAGCACTCAGTTCGCCCTGGTCAAAGTGTTCTGACCGTCACGGCCTGCGCCAACGACTCACCCGGATGTTATACAATAACGGCTTGAGCACGATCGCCTGGAGGTGGAAGAGAAAAACGTAGCCAAAACACGCGGGTGCTGCATGGCGGTTCTGAAAAGTTCCAATATTTGCGTTTTTTGCGGTTCAGCCTCTGGTATCCAGCCCGTCTATACCGACGCCGCGCACCAGGTCGGTGAACTGATCGCACGCCGCGGCCTTGGACTTGTGTATGGTGGCGGACGGGTTGGCTTGATGGGTCTCGTCGCCGACGCGGCACTCGGGGCAGGGGGTCGGGTCATCGGCGTGATTCCCCAGGCGCTGGCCACCAAGGAAATCGCCCATGACGGACTGAACGAACTTTACGTCGTTCCGGGCATGCACGAGCGCAAGGCGCTCATGGCCACCAAGTCATCCGCGTTTCTGACACTGCCGGGAGGGATCGGCACGTTCGAGGAGTTCTTTGAGATCTTGAGCTGGGCCGCGCTCGGCATCCATCGCAAGCCGATCGGCATTTTGAACGTTAACGGCTACTTCGATCCTCTGATCGCTCTGCTGGACCACGGCATCGCGCAGCAATTCGTGCGAGAAACGTCTCTCCTACCCCTCCTCGTCTCAGATAACGCGGAATCCCTCGTCACCAACTTGCTCACCTACGTGCCATCGCAACTTGGGCCGCGATGGATCACGCTCGACGAGACCTGATCGGCTTGTCAACAATCCTGAGTTGATCGTACGCCCGCCCGCGAGATAATTAGACAACATTCTAAATAATTGTGTCGACCGTGCGAATGGACTCTCATGATGGCACTGAACCAGGTCTTCAAGGCGCTCTCGGACCCGACCAGGCGGGAGATTCTGAGGCTGCTCGGCACGGGGAGAAAACAGCCGGTGAGCTAGCCGCGTCATTTGACATGACGAAGCCATCGATGTCGCATCACTTCGCGGTCTTGAAGGAAGCGGACCTGGTTTCGAGCCGTCGCGACGGACAGCAGATCTACTACGCACTGAACACGACGGTTCTGGAAGACGTGATGGCGCGAATCTGGGACTTGTTCGGAAGCAACAATGCGAAAGGAAACTCCGTTCCATGAGCCGACGGTACTGGATGATCGCGATTCTGCTCACGATCTCGGCCTGGGTTCTCTCGGCCTGGCTCTACCCCAGTCTGCCCCAGCGCGTGCCCACGCACTGGAACTTCCACGGTAAGGTCGATGGCTGGGGCGACAAGTGGGTGGCGACGTTCCTCGCCCCCGGCATCATGGTCGGATTTCTGATCCTTTTCGCCTTTCTGCCGGCCCTGTCGCCAAAGCACTTCGAGGTTGATACCTTTCGTTCAACTTACCTTTATATCATGGTCCTCATGACCGCTCTCTTTGCTTATCTTCACGTCGTCGTCTTGCTGGCTACATGGCAGGAGCTTCAAGATGGTCCCAGGATGATAGACATCGGCCGGGCGCTATTCGGAGGAATCTTCCTGTTCTGCGCCCTTTTGGGAAACGTGATGGGCAAGGTACGGAAGAATTTCTACATCGGCATTCGACTGCCCTGGACGCTGGCCAGCGACCGGGTCTGGAACGACACACATCGGCTTGCCGCTTGGTCGATGGTTCTCGGCGGCGTGATCGGGTTCTTGATCGTGATCGCGGGTCTTTCTCTCTACCTGGCGCTGGCGGTGATCATGGTGACGTTCCTCGTCCCCATCGTGTACTCGTTTGTCCACTACAAGGCTCTGGAGCGGCGAGGGGTGTTGTAATCATGGAATCCGGTCAACCACGGCATCATTCGCCCCGATCGATCCAGCGTGCGACGAGCTCGGACGCGGGCAACTGACCAGAAGCGCGGAGAGCACCTGAAGAACCCGCAAGCTCGTAGGCAACGAGTGGCCATGTCATATTGAGCGCGGTTGATTGCACGATCCAGAGCGGCGCCGGGGCCGAGAGAGCCGCGGCGGCCTTGAGACTGCCGAACTGGAACATGCCCGGCAAATCAAGGGCAGCGGGCATCGCACCTGTACCATCAGTCTCTTGAAAGCCGCCAACATCAACGATTGTCCGGGCCAGACCGGTCAGCATCGGCCGCGCCAGCAGCACTTGCGGACCTGCCAGCCCGAGGCCGATCAGGCTGACCTCGCGGACATCGGCTTGCGAGCGAGCCCAGCTCAGCACCGTGGCCAGGTCCTGGATCTGGTCGGCGGCCAGGCTGGGATTGTAGGTGTCGAAGTGGACGGTCTCAGGCCGGTGCGGGATCGGAGAGGCGGGATCAATCGACTCGCCCACGAACAAAGGATCGAAGCCCACGACACTCTGACCGGCCCCCAGGAGTGCTCGGGCGAGCTCGGAAGGCTGGCCGGCGGGAGTCGACAGCGCGACTTTGCCACGCGAATCGGCGACCACGGTCAGCCGGCCATTAGGGTGGGTGGGAATGAAACGAACGACAGGAATCGATTCGCCCTGCTTCCTTCTGCCCACCTCGGAATGAACGATCGTGAGACCCTCGCGCGTCAGTCGGCGAACCTCGCGGTGCTCGATCCCCTCTGGTGGTGGATTCACCAGGTTCACTCGGTTCTGAAGACTGACCATCAGAAAACGCCTCGCAGCCTCCCAGTTCGCCGGCGAGCCGCTCTTGGGAGCCAGCGCGTCAAGCTGACTTCCCAATGATTTCACCAGATCGTTTTCAAGCTGCTCGGGAGTCTTGCGGTTGGGAGGGGCCGGGTGACCGGGGCCGAAGGTGAAGAGGTCTTCGGGCTTCTCGGGCTGTTGATTCCCCTCGCGGCGTGCTTACCGAGTCTTCGATGCCCAGCAGCCAGCGGCCCATGAAGGCGTAGACCGCGTTACGGCTGGTCTGGTTGTAGTTATGGGGGAAGTCGAAAACGGCGGCGTCCACTCGATCAATCGAACCGACAAGTGAATAAACCCCCCGAATCGCTGGGAAGGCGCGGGTCATGGTTTTGGCCGTCCAGTCGCCCGTGGCACCGACGAGCATCATGGGCCGAGGCGCACAGAGCGCGGCGAATTCGACATTGTCGGTGCCCAGGCGTAGTCCCGCCGCGTTCTCGCAGAAGCATCCTCCTTGAAAAGAATCAGAAACCATCACCACCGGCGCGGCGACCTTGATTCGATCGTCGAGGGCTGTGAGCAGGAACGTCTGGGTTCCGCCACCCGACTCGCCCGTGCAGCCGATTCGAGCCGGGTCAACATCAGGTAGCGTGGTCAGCCAATCGAGCGCCCGGATGCTGTTCCAGGTTTGCAGGCCGGCCAGGCTATAGCCCCAGCGCCTCAGCCGATCGTTGAGAAAGGCATGGGTGAACGGCTTGGAATCGTTGTAGCCGACCATGTCGTACATGAACACAACACAGCCCAGCTTGGCCCAACGAATACACCGCGCTTGCACTTCGGGATTGACGCGGCCGTCTTCCCAGTGGCCATGGGGGCAAAGCATCCCCGGCACTTTTCCAGACATGACGGCGGGCCGGTACAGATTCCCACTCATGGTAAAGCCTGGCAAGGTTTCCAGCACGATCTTCTCAATGGTGTATCCCTCGCGCTGGGCCTTGCCGGCGACACTGGGGTTGAGGGGCGTCTTCGGGGGCATGGGCCAGAGGCCGAGAGCGACGAGCATTTGCTCTCTCAGGTGCGCGCGCGGTCACGCCAGGCTTGAGCTGATGCCGGAGGCTGGAAATCGGCCCCGTCGTAGTTGGTCCGGACATGACTGCGTCGCCCATCGGCTGTCGGCTCGCCACTGTCAATCCTGCCTCGTGCCAGGTCCAGCAAGCGGTCAGGCACCGCTTCAGACTCGGGAGTAATCACCAGCAGGGTCGGAACCGAGGCCGGTGCGTCCGAAGTCTTCGAGTCGGATTTCGCCTTTTCTGACTTCGAGTGGGCCTTGGTCTTGTCCGAGTTCGCGGCCGGTTTCGTCTTGTCCGATTTCGTGGTCGCGGTGACGATCTTCAAAGGATGCCCGGCGCGAAGTGTCACCATCCCCAGCTTCAGCCACCGGGGCTGGGTGTCGCCGCCGGTGGAGGAGGCCTGAAGCTGGACCGTTTCACCAGTTTGAGACAGTTGCCACTGCTGGGCTGCCGGTGCCCAGACGAAGACAGCCGCCTCGCCCGAGGTATTGAAATCCACACCTCGCGAGAGAACCGCGAAATCGCTTGCGGTGAAGACCGTGGAACCGGGCGCACCGGGCTGAGCCTCTGCACCGTGCGCCGGGACGAGGCTCGTCGCTTCCACGACAAGACAGCCGGTGGCCAGGAGCCGCCAGACCAAGGGACCAATCCGGAACGCCACGACTCGCCTCCCATTCGGAACCACGATCCTTGCAGACGCGCGCGGCATGCGTGCGCTTCGACCGTGACATGGTCTCATCGTACCTTGGTCTACGGCCGACTCAAGCGGTTACCGTGCCTGATCCGCTCAGGACGAAGAGAGGACGTCCAGGATATGTATGCATTTCATGAGCGATTCGATGGTCGCTGATTCCCTGGCCGGGAAGAGGCAATACGCCGGGTAAGGATTGGTTCCATCGATAATGATCTGGCGGTGGCTAGCCTGGCGAAAGCCCTCGTCGCAAGGTTGATGGCCGGTGATGAACCAGTCGGCGTCAACCATCGCGGCGAATCGGTCGGCCGTCTCGGGGGTGGTGTCTCGACCCCAAGTGAGCGCGTAGATCGTACCACCGCGCTTCATGGCCTCTTGCGGCCAGCTCGACGTCTTGAATAACTCGAGGTCGAGGGTGTCGAGATAAATACCGTCCGGAATCGTGTGGCAGATGAAGACCCGGTTGGGAGTTCGCACCGCCAGGGGCAGGGCGGCGAAGAGGTCGAGGTAGGCCTGGAATATTTCATTCGTTCGCGACTTGTATTCCAGCTCGATACCCTGCCGAAAACGGAGGTTCAAGGCCTGGCCGTCCTTGCCAATGATCCGTCCCGTGAGCTCGGAAAGCTCGTGATTGCCCAGGATCAGATGCACCCGATCGGGATACTGACATTTCAAGGCCGAGACGAGGTCAACCAGTCGATGAGAGCGATCCGGCAGCCCATCGTCGTGCTTTTTGATCTCGTGGACAAGCTCTTGCAAGACCAGGTGCCGCCCGGGGTGCTCTTGCAGCGCCGCGGCCTGCAAGGCCAGCCGGAACGCCGGCAGGTTGCCGTGCAAGTCACCGACGACCATCACGTCATCGGCCGTATCCAGAGCAATCACGGAACCCGCACGGCCGGGTGTCGCACGCATGAGCTCCGTCGCTCTACGCACAGTCAACAAGATCTTTTGGGGGTCTGGCATGGGAGCTTCAAGAAATCGGCGCTGGTTTTTCGCTTTTGGTCAAGATGCGAGAAGGCGGGAGGATCTCTCAAGTGTATCTCCCGTCCTGGGTAAGTGCGAATACCGATTTCTTGAGCGTGATCCGTGAGGTACTTGCGAAACAACCCGTCGCACTCGATCATCTGGCGAGCCGGCCTGGCCATGACTTCACGGCAGTACGCTTCGCGGGCCTCTTGGCCACGACGCGACGGAGGGTAAAGTCGAGTACGGTGTCCGGAATTCCGCCACAAATCCGAAAGCGAGGCTAGGATGAGCGAAGCAACAGTTCGGTCCAGTGCGGGGCGAGTCGTGGCGATCTGGCGATACCCGGTCAAGTCGATGATGGGCGAGGAGCTGAACGCGACGCTCGTCACTGACCGAGGGCTGCTGGGAGACAGGTCGCTTGCGCTCGTGGACGCTGAGACAGGCAAGGTGGCAAGCGCAAAGACCCGCGGCGGTGGCCGACTTTGTTCGAATTTCGGGCCGCTTTCGTCGAACCGACCGCTGACGTGGTATCATCCCCATTGCCGCCGGTTCGGATCACGCTGCCCGATGGCGCCACTTTGACCTCAAGCGAAGACGAAATTGAGGCGAGGCTCTCGGCGGCAGTGGGACGCTCCGTTCGGCTGGCGCGGTCTCCTTTCGCCGGGGCGACGGGCGAGGGATACGTGCTCGACGTCAACTGGCTGCCGCAGCGTGACCAGGTCTTTGAGATTCCGATTCCGCCCGGCACGTTTTTCGATTGCGCCCTTGGTTCACCTCGTCACCACGGCGACCCTCGACCGCCTGCGAGCCCAGGCCCCTTCAAGCCGCTTCGAAGTCCGGCGGTTTCGCCCCAATTTCATGATCCAAACACCCGAAGGGTCTGACGGATTCATGGAGAACGACTGGATTGGTCACACTCTTGAGCTCGGCGGCGTTCGGCTGCGGATCGACGACCCATGCGCCCGCTGCGTGATGACGACACTTCCCCAGTCTGACCTTCCCAAGGACCCCGGCGTGCTCCGCGCTTTGGTCCGCGAGAATGGAGGCAATGTGGGAGTTTATGCGACCGTCGAGAAAGCGGGATGGGTGCGTCGAGGCGACGCTGTCGAGCTGTCGTGATTGCCCTGGCTCGTTGATTTCGTAGCTGAGGAGGCGAGTTTTGGAATACCTCGTTGTTATGGTCGAAGGCCTGATCGCTTTGGCCGCGACGTTCTGGGCATGGCGGAGTTGGCGATCCAGCGAGGCCGATGCATTTCGCCTTGGCCTTTGCGGTTTACTTGCCGGCATGACCTGGTGCGCGTTCTTTCATGGATTCCTGTTCGGGGTGGTCCAGACCGAGGGGCCTCACCCGCGAGGCGACGCACCCCTCTTGCTGGGCTTCGGCATTGTCACCGCGATCTTTCCTGGCTTACCCGTGGGGCTGATCGTGGGACTTGTGCTTTACCTGTCGCGGCGCGGCACGACGTCTTGACTGTAGGCATCCAGCTCCAACGCGCTCGGCCTCGCGTCGAACCGATTGACGGGCCTTGTGCCCTGCTTTAGAATGCCGCCATGCGACGCAGACAGTTCCTCACAACGATGCTGGCCGGCACGGCCTTCACGCGGCACCAGGCGTTCCAGACACACGCACAGGAAACGCCCGGCGGCGTATTCCTCGAGCGGTCGGCGGCGGGCACGCCGCACGCGGGCAAGGTATTGCTGGCGGTGCAGGCGCATTCCGATGACATCCCGCTTATGGCAGCGGGCACGGTCGCCAAGCTCGTCAAGGAGGGGTACTCGGGATACCTGGTCCGCGCCACCAACGACGACATGGGAGACGCGCCCGGCCTGGGGACGCCGGGCACCATCGGCGATCACGTGCTGGGCAACGAGCGCGATAATGACGAGGTGGCGCGCGTGCTGGGACTGAAGCGCGTCTTCAACCTCAATTACGGCAACCACCGCATGGGCGACGTCTCCCAGAACGAGCTTCAGTGCCGGCTGATCTTCCTGGTCCGGTTATTGAAAGTCGACACGGTCGTCTGCTGGGACCCATGGGCGCACGACGAGGAGAATCCCGACCACGCGGCGATCGCGCGCGGCGTCGAAGCGGCGTGCTGGATGGCCGGCCGCGACCACGACTATCCCGAGCAGTTCGCCGCCGGCCTCAAGCCGCACGCCGTCCGGGAGAAGTATTACTACGCCCGGCGGCCCGAGATCACCCGCGTGGTCGACATCTCGGGCGTCGTCGAGCAGAAGATCGACGCCAACCGTGCCAATCGCGCCAAGGGCCCCGGCGGCCATCACGGCTCGAAGCTGCGGGCCGAGCTGGCCAAGAAGAACCAGCGCCTGCCGCTGCTCGGCGATGATGACGTGACCGCCGACCGCAATTACATCAAGGAGTTCTTGCTCGAGCGCAATCGCGAGCTGGGACGAAGATACGGAGTCGATTACGCCGAGGCGTTCCACTACATCGGTCCAGGCGCAGGAGCGGGTTGACGACTACATCCGGCGGAATGCCGTGCCCATCAAGTAGAGCAATGCACGTCGTTCATATCGTGAGTCGCTTTTATCTTAAGGTCATGGTTGTATCGCACCCGTTTTCGCGGTTCCTTGCGAAAGGTGATGCAAGCCGATGAGCTATCTCGATCCGGTTCGTCTTCATTTCGCCGGGCGGTTCCAGGCCAGCCCCTCGACGGTTAACAATGACCCAGTGCATTTCGACACGGCCCACTTTGATGAGAAGAAGTATCAGGCTCGCCAGAGTGCCGAAGATCCGGGCGGATGGTGGAACCCTGGCGGAGACGGAGCCTGGCGATTGCTGGGCTGCCGGGTGACCTCTGCCTGGAAATCTGATGGAACTGCTGCTGCTGCCGACGACCCGGTGCTCCAGTGCCTCATCGCCGACTCCGACCGCAAAACGACGGCCAAGATCGTCAACCTCGACTCCGAGCAGCAGCTTGTTTCGATGATCTGGGGACTTGAGGTTCGCATCTGCACGGCGGAGGGATCGACATTGGTCCACGGGCGATTCGAGCCGGCAGCGTTCATGGACATCTGGAACCGAGCGGTCGCCGGCATCCCCGGCGATATCGGGGCCGGAGTGATGTATCAGTCGGTGCTCAGCGAGCTCGAATGGGGCGACGTCGGCCAGTCTCTCTTTCTGAGCGAGCTGAAGGAGCACGCCCAGGCCGGTTTGCTGTCGATCAAGTTCAACATCGATGGTTACAACCTTAATTTCACCTCGCCCGACTTCACGCGCGGACGAATCGTGGGGACGATTGGGCCTGCCTCGGCCGGCGAGCCGCGGCATTTCGTGCTGGGACGGCAGTTCATGGCCGACCAGACGTCGCAGCTCAATCACTGCTGCGCGGTCGTCGATTCGTCGGCCGGCAAGATCGCTCTCGACCTGGGCAATGCGCTGCCGACCGCCGACCCCGGCGGCAAGCTCGTGAACCTTGGTGCTCTTGCCGTGGGCTGGGTCGTCAATCAGCCCGATGGTACCCAGGCGATTCAGGCCATTGACGGCATTCCCTACACCGACGCGGGATGGTACGAGCGGACCGCCGGTGTGATCGCTCTGCCGGCAAGCCGGCGTCTCAGCGATCAAGAGCTCCTCGCCGTGGCTCAGAACCCGCTTGCCATCCAGCTCACTGATTCCTCCGGCACCGTCTCAACGGCAATTGCCGAGCCCCCACAAGGCTTGTTCGTACGCGCCGACAAATTCGTCTACCGGCTGGATCCGGGAGACACGGCCCAGGTGGAACTTCATGCCACGCGTTATGGCCAGCCGTACAAGGGCGCGGCCGTACTCTCGTCCTTCGACCCCAGCGGGCTTCAGCCGTCGAGCCAGATCGGCACGCCGCCGCCCGTGGCTGAGCCTACCACGGCGGTCGATTTCCCCGCGCGGGTGGTGACCGACGAAACCGGTCGAGCAGTATTGCCGATTCGCGTCTCCGACCCGGGGAACCCGCGCGGTTACATCGACGGCCAGGTCTATGGCGTACGGCCGGCGCTTGAGGAGACGCTCCCGCCGGCCGTCGGCTATCCCTTCAACCCGTTTCACTTCATCAGCCTTCTGGTCTTCGACTCTTTCGTGCCTGTGGAGCCGCCCACCTGGCATGGTGCGATCGAACCGATTCTCAAGCAGGCGGCGAACCTTTACCCGGTGATGAGGCGAATTCTCGACCTGGGCGATTACGAGTCCGTCGTCGCCAACAAACGGCTGCTTGAACTTGCCTTCAGCCTGGACGTGACCGACCCGAACTCGATGCCAGTGACGCGCGACCTGTCGATGGCCAAGCGGCGTGTGCTCTTGCGATGGCTGGCAGACGACCCTCCCCTTGTGGGCCAGCCGCCGGCATTGGCGCGAGCACCGCGCCGCCGCCGAGTCGCGCTTTACCGCCTTCGCCTGCGCCCGTCGCCGAGGTGGAGGGGAGCAAGACGCGCACGATCAGGCATCGGCTCAGGGAGCGCGGGGGCCGGACCGGATCGTGAGCCACTGCCGACTCTGGAAATAAGGACCCATCACATGATTCACCTTCAACCGCAACTCTTCCGCGCCTTGCAGTCCGGCGGTGTCCATGCCGTTCAGGAAGCACTTCAAAATGCGATCATGCTCGAACACGCGACGATCCCAGTTTACCTCTACGCCCTTTATTCGCTGGACCCGGCCAGGAACGCTGTCATCGCCGCAATCGTCCGCTCCGTTGTCATCGAGGAAATGCTTCACATGAACCTGGCGTGCAATATCCTGAACGCCCTGGGCGGCAGCCCCGTGATCGATACGCCCGGCTTCATCCCAACTTACCCAGGGCCGCTGCCGGGCGGCGTCGAGAGCGAGCTCAAGGTTCACCTGAGGCCGTTCTCGCACGATCAGCTTGCTGATTTCATGAAGATCGAGGAACCCGAGGAGCCGCTCCATTTCCCGGTGCTGCAAACCCGCGCCTCCTGCCGCCGCACACGATCGGACAGTTCTACGCCGAGATCAAGCGGCAGATCGACTTGCTGAAACCCAGCGACTTCAGCGCCACGCCGCGCAACCAGGTTGGCCCCACTCAGATGGAAGGATCGATCGTGGTGACCGACAAGGCGACGGCCGGCCAGGCTATCGACACCATCGTCGAGCAGGGAGAGGGAACCACGGAGTCTCCGCTCGAAGCCGCCACCGGCCAGCAGATCGCCCACTATTACCGGTTCGCCGAGATCTACAACGGCAGGCGGCTGATTCCCAACCCGGCCGCCACGCCCGCCACGCCGCCCGACCAGCGATTCGTCTACGGCGGAGACCCGATCACGCTGGACCCCGGGGGCGTATACCCCGTACCCAGCGACCCGCTGGCCTCCAAGTATGTCGCAGGTAGCGCAGCGCGTCGAGCGTGTGATACGTTCAACTACACGTACACGAATCTGCTGAAGTCTCTTCACGCCACGTTCAACGGCCAGCCCGACCAGCTCGATTCAGCAATCGGACTGATGATGTCTCTGGAACAGCAGGCAGGCGACATGATGTCCGGCTCGAACCCCAGCGGAGTGAACGTGGGGCCGAGCTTCGAATACCAACCCTTTGACCCGGCCTGATGCCTGGTTTGGCGACAAGAAGCGTGCGATTACGCCTCCTCTGCGTCGCTTATCGGCTCTCGCTCCGCGACTGCCACCGCGGAGGTTTCGTGGTCGTGCTTGAGCTCGAGCTCGGTTTGAACCTCGGGAAACAGCGGCAGCGGCTCCATGCTCTTCCTGGCCGGCGGCCACGGTCGTCCTGACGTGATCGCCTGCAGCTTGCGACGCAAGCGGGCGCTCACGCCCGCGTGGGCCGCCTGGCTCTGCAGGGCATGATAGAGCTTGCCGCCAGCGACCGGGCCGTACTTATCGATATAGATGTTACGTTTGCGCACCAATCAAGTCCTTATTCTTGCTTGCGAAACCTGTCGAGATTCTCGTCTTCTGATCCTTCTGATAATACGTTGCAGATACGCCGCAGGTTCGTCTGGAATCAGGAGGTTATGGCGAGAATTCGGGGCCGATTCGGGCTCATTTCGGGGTCATTCGCCATCGTCCGATGGAGCGGCTCGCACGGCTCAACTCTGATTCGCTTGGCACTCCGAATGCAAGCTGTTCTTCAGTGGACGAGACGCAATTGAAACTCGATGAGGTGAATGATGCGCAAGGACAAACTCGACAAATTTCAGAGTCTGTTGCACGACCTGAGCGCGCGCCTTCAAGGAGATATTCAGTCGCTTGGCGATCAGACGCGCACAGCCACAGGCGGCGACTCCTCTGGAAACCTGTCCAACACGCCGCTCCATCTGGCTGACTTGGGAACTGCCGTGTATCTCCAGGAGCTCAACGCCACACTCCTGGAAAATCAGGAGTACATACGCGATGAGGTCTTGCATGCTCTGAAGCGAATCGACGAGGGCACGTACGGCGACTGTGAGAACTGCGGTCGACCGATCATCGAAGAGCGTCTGGAGCTCCTGCCCTACACACGTTATTGCACGGCCTGTGCTGAGGCACTTCAAGCGGGTAAGGAGATAAACCTGAACGAAGGCCGGCCTCGATCCGGCGCCGATACACTCGATCCGTCTGACGACGAAGTCGGAAGGCGGCCCTCACGCAAACGTCGCCGTGCGGCTTCTTCAACCAGCAACGACGAAATCCCTACGCCTGACCTCGAGCTTGATCCCGCTCAACGGGCTGGCGGGGCTGATATTCACGCCGAGGGCACTCCGGGAGGAGGCACGGCCGTTGGTGGCCTGGCGGGGACGAATATCGGCGAAGGAGACCCGGACGAAGCGAACCTGGAAGCCGCTGCGGGAAGCAGCGAATACGACGTGGAAATCGAAGGCGAGAAGAACGACGCCACCGCGTATTCCGGCCCAGCCGGCGGCGCCGTGGGCGGCACGCCGGCGAACCGGCGTGCTGTCGGGGGCAAATCGCCCGGCGAACATGGAATCAACCCGAAACCCGAGCCGGGTGATAGCCCGACCGGACCGTAGCTCGACCCGTGTCCAACGGCCATGGATGAGGAGGGCGGGGTCATGAGACCCGCTCCCAACGGCGGGGACTCGTTGTGGCAAGGTCTCCCGACCTTGCCACGCGGTGTTACTGGATTGCAGACAGCCACGTCACTTCACTTAAGGATTGCGTCCCGGAATCGTTGGCGCCGGCGGTGCGGGAGAGGTCGTTGAACTGCTTGGGCTGACAGTCCCTGGCGCTGTGTTGACCGGGTTCACGCCGGTCGCATTGGAAGCTGGCGCCTGGTTCAATCCCCGACCACTGGGACCCATACTCTGTGTCGGCTGGGCGGGCGGCGATGTGTACCAAGGTGACGTGGAGGAAGGGTTGCCAGTCGTCGGAGTGTTGTAGGTGCCTGGATAAGTTCCCGAGACAGGCGCGCCGTACGAAGACGAGTAGGTCGTCGAGCCCGGCGTGACATATTCGGGCGATGTGTACATGGGCGCCGAGTAAGCCTGGTTCGGCGTCCCGTACCCGTAAGTCGTTGCCATGTTGCCGTAACCATAGCCATACCCCGGCGCGGCGTAGCCCTGCACCGGCTGGTAGCTCATCATCTGCCGTGATCTGGCATTGCCGAAGAATCGCGACCCGAAGCCCCCGGACCGCGCCCAGCCGGTGGAATAGCCCTGCGCATATCCCCCGAACCGTAGCCGTATCCGCTCGCATAGGGGCCGCCGTAGTAGCCGCCGCCGTGGCCACCCCCGTAGCCGCCGTAATGGCCACCACCATAGCCGCTGCTGTAGCCACCGTAGCATGCTCCCCTGGATGCGTGACCACCGCATGACTTGTGGCAACCGACAGTGCTCATCGAAATGGTGAGCGCGACAATCATGGTCTGCATTGTTGAATGCCTCCTTAAAGTTGATAGAACCGGCAAAATCCCTTCAGACAGTTTAAGCAAGATCGATGCCGGCCTTACCGGTAGGTGACGTCAGTCAGTCGCTCGGGAGGGAGTACCGGGTTTGACTGGATGAACAGCCGTCCTTGGTTCTCCCAACGCATGCGCACGGGTATAGCGAAGTGACGATATCGTGACGGTCATCCTGCCCGAGTTCGTGCCAGCACGCTGGTGGCAAGAGCTCTTGCATAACCAGTTGTTCCTGCGATTCAAGACCGCCCTGATTCACCGGCCTGGAATCGTCGTGACCAGCGTCCGATACTTGCTCCGGTGATCGAACCACGTCTGAAAAATCGGGCAATCCACAACCGATTTCGAACAACAAGCGCGTATCGAGCACGAACATCTCAAGAGCGGTCAATGGACAGGTTGGGCCATGGCCGGTGACAAATCGGATCGATGAATTCCAGGCCGACCGCTGCCTGGCCGTGATGGCTTCGCGCGATCCAGAGGCGCCTCGCCGCAGATCGGCGAGCGCAACCTGGCCATGGCCGTACCTTCAAGGAGCACCGCAACTTGTGAAAACGATTTACGCGCTGATGATTGCGTTGTGGCTGATCTCCGGTGTGGGGATGCACGCGTACTTCTCCCGTGTTGCCCAGGGAACAGCCCAGGTCGAGGAGAAACGGGATCTCTATTCGCGGCAATTCGAGAATGACGACGCCGTGGCGCAACAGATCCGCGAGACGCACGAGCGGTCCAATTCGGCCGTCGGCGGCGCCTACGCGGCCTGGGTTGCCGCGGGTGGTCTGATCGGTGTTCTCGGTGTCCGTGCTCAATTCCAGAAAGCAGGGAAGAGGTTCGATGCGTAAGTGGATTCTGGGTGGGGCGATCGCGTTGTGGTTGTTGGCCCTGCCCGGCTGTATGAGAAAACCGTTCGAGCCAGTCAAGCTCGAGACGATCGGTCCCAACGAAGAGGGCTTCTTGATCCCCTATACCGGGGATTCGAAGAAGCAGACCTCGACCAACAATGAGGAGTTTCTACGTGCAAACCTCGTGGCGACCAAGCAGATCAGGGTCCCGCAACAGTGGATCCAGCTCGGTTATGAAACCACGAGCTGGAACGGTGAATGGCGCGACGCCGCCAAGCTGATCAAGGTGGACAAGAGCCCCGTGACCAGGGAATGGACCGCCGATGCCAACACCGGAACCAGCAATCGAAACGAGGCGATCTGGGTCATGACGTCGGACCAGGTCGAGTTCAGCACGGGCTGGACCTGCACGGCACGGATCGCTGCGCGTGATGATGCTGTCAAGTTCTTGCATAACTATCCGTCGGGTTCGCTGCAATCGGTGATGGACACCGAGATCCGCGCCAAGCTCCAGGCCGACTTCGGCCTCGAAGTAACCGATCTGCCGATGGACGAGTTGCGCAAGAATGCCACGCCGCACATCAAGCGCGTGGTCGAGGCGGTTACGATGTTCTTCTCGGAACGCGGCATCACGATCACCAACCTCGGCATCACCGGCGGCTTCGTCTACAAGGACAAGCTGATCCAGGACATGATCGTGAGGGTGTTCAATGCCGAACAAGAGAAGAGCATCTCCATCGCCAAGACGCAGGCGCAGCAAGAAGACAACAAGCGAATCCTGCTTGAGGCCGACGGTAAGGCCAAGGCGATCCTGGCCGAGAAAAAGGCCGAGGCCGACGGCATCAAGGCCGTCGCCGACGCCAAGGCGTACGAGATCACCAAGGCCAAGGAGGACCTGGCCACCTACCTCCGGCTGAAGCAGATCGAGCTCGAGGCCAAGAAAACCGAGAAGTGGGACGGCAAGTTCCCGACCTACTACATCGGCTCCGGCGGCAGCACGCCTGATCTCCTCTTGCAAGTGCCAAGCGGAGCGCTGGAGGCTGCTCGGAAGTGACCGCCGCGGGGGGACGACACGAGGTCGATCCCCCCGGCTGATCTTGTCTGTGTGGATTGCCAGTTCAGCTCCGCAACAGGCCCAGCGACGCAAAATGTCCGCCCAGCGCTGCCTTGGAATTCAGGCCGAGCCAGTTGTCGAGTAAGGTCGCGTAGATCTGACGGAAGTCGACCGTGCACTTGAGATCGCCGTCATCCAGGTCGGTCAGGCTGGGATACTTGCCCGCCACACCGGCCTGGACGCCGGGTCCCGCAAGCAGGACCGGACCGGCCGTCCCGTGGTCTGTCCCCGAGGATCCATTTTCGGCGACCCGCCGGCCGAATTCGCTGAAGCACACGACCACCACACGGTCGGCCAGCTTGGCGGCAGCCAGGTCGTCGAGAAAGGCCTTGAGCGCTCCCGATAGCTCGGACAGCAGGCCGAAATGCGTTTGGATCTGGGCGGCGTGAGTGTCATAGCCCGATTGAGAGGTATAATAGATCCGAGAGCCGAACCCGCCCTTGAGCAGGCGAGCGATCAGCCGCAGCCTCTCACCCAAACCAGTGCCCGGATAACGGGCGTCCGTCGGCTGGCCGCCCGCCGCCGCAGCAAGCCGATCGGCCGTCGAGTAAGCGTCCAGAGAGCTGCGACGGACAAACGCCAGCAGGCCATCGCTCGTATCAGCCGACGCGAGTGAGCGTACCGGCGTGATCGATTGATCGGGCAAAAGGTCCTCGATCTTTTCGAGCGTCGAGGCGATGGACTTCCTGCCCCGGATCGCGACCGGAGCCGCTCCCGGGCCGACGAACAGGGCCGGAGCTTTCTCCAGCACCGCGGCGTCCAGCCCTCGGCCCAGCCAGCCGGATTCGTCATGGCCCTCCGGGTCCAGCCGAGCTGTCTGCCAGATCGCCATCGAGCGAAAATGAGACCGATCCGGATTGGGATAGCCGACACCAGGAACGACCGCCAGCCGGCCCGATTCCAGCAGCCGCGCTGCGTCGCGCATCGCCGGGTGCAGTCCAAGAGTCTCGTTGATCTTGATCAACTCCTTGGCCGTGAGACGCAGGGCCCGTCGATGGCGGGCGTAACCGTCGTCGGCGAAGGGGACGACCGTGTTGATTCCATCGTTCCCACCATCGAGCTGAATGACCACGAGCACGCGGCCGTGGCGATCGGCCTCTACAGCCCGGGACGCTTGCGCCAGGAAGTTGGGAACCGCGGGCGTAAGCGCGATGAGCGACGAGCCGCGGAGTGATCGGTCGAGGAAGTCGCGGCGAGAGACCATGGGAACCTCCGGATTCGAGGAATTGAGCAGGTCAAGCAACCTGCCCTTCAGGGCTGGCCAGGATGAAGGCAACGGCGCGGCGGGCGGCAGCCGGGCCCCACGCCGAAGTGGTGCCCACGGCGGATCCGAGCCGATCGAACCAGCCGGCGCCCGGTTCGCCGCCCAGCAGCAGATCAGTGAAGAACCCGAGGACGGCTTCGCGGTTCTCTGGGATCCCGTGCCCTGCGCCAGCTCCAAGGCGTCGAGCGGTTCGGCACGCCCGATCCCCCGGCCCTGCACGACCGCTTCGGCGAAATTGGCCCTGCCGATCAGGCTGCGAGAGGAAAGCCATGCGCGCCCACCCGGCCAGCCTCCGACGTTGGGCGGAAAGAACAAGTCTTGCCCCAGCCGCGCGCCCACTCCGCCAAGACCATCGTGCTCGGGGGCGGGTCGAGCAACTCAATCGCCCGCACTGACCCGACGACCATCTCGACTGGCCCAAGGACTCTGGACCGCAAGTCGGCTGGATCCCAGAACGCCCGCGATCGTAGCACGGTGGCGACCGCCCAGCCGATGTTCAGCTCCTGGTCGCGCAGCCCCTCGGCAAGCGCGAGGACGGCCGCCTCGGACACCACGGCCTCTCCCATGAGCCATCCACAGATCCGCCCGGCCAGCCTTCTTGGCGTGGCTGGATGTTCCATAAGCACCCGCACGAGATCGTCGCCGGTGAGCTTCCCGGAGTGGCCCAGAATCGTTTTCATGCCATCGTCGTGGCGTGGAGCCACCGCGCGGAACTGGCCATCCTCGACGGTCCAGCCGGTGAGTGCCCGGGCCGCCTCCTTGACGTCCGATTTCGCTGTAGTGACCGATCCCGAGCGTGAACAGCTCCATCAGCTCACGGGCGAGGTTCTCGTTGGGATGGCCCTTGCGGTTGCTGGGCGCATCGAGCCAGAACAGGAGCGCCGGGTCGTGGACGGCGGCACTCGAGCAGCTCACCAAACGGCCCGCGCCCGTTACGGCGGAAGACCTCGTTCTGCCGCCGCATGAGGTCGAGGTTCTCCACCTTGCGGTTGCTTGTGGCGAAGTGGTCGTGCCACAACAGTGTCAGCCGCTCGCCCAGTGGGTCGGGGCCGAAGAGCATGCGAAAGACCCACCACGCTTTCAGCCGTGCGGGATCGTTGGAAGCGACTGCGGCGTCGGCCAGAAGTGCGGCGGTCGGCTCGAAATCCTGGGAAACGCCGCTCTTTCGTGATTTGCCTTCGAGCAGGCGGCTGATGCTTGCCTCGGGCCCCTCGGCCAGGTCGCGCGCAAGCTCGTCCCAGGTGGCGGCGAATCCGGCGCGGCGGTGCAGGTGGACAACCCGCCGCAGGTTCCAGGGGGCATCATCGTCGGGAAGATACGGCTCCCAGAATTCCATGGGTTCATCGACCTCCAATGGTATGTTCACCTCATCAGTTCGATTTCTCGGGCTTTGGGCTTGAGATCGCCCAGGTCCTTCACCTCGCCTGGTTGAAGGATCACGTCCTGGATTACCTCTCCGCCCAGCCGGCTTCCCTTTTCAAGGAGCCGGAAGCCGAACTTCTGGCCGGGCATGAGGCCCTCGGCTCGGAACCGGCCGTCCTTGCCGACCCTGGGATAACCCTCCGGAGTATAGACTGGATAGAGTTGCGGCTCGCTGTCCCAGGCCTGGCCGTCGGAGTCAACCAGGCGGCCGATGATCGTGCCCCAGGGTTGCAGAGACACGCTCACAGCGCCTTTCTCGTCCCCCTTCAGTGCGATCTGGCCGATCAGCTTCTTCTCGTTGTGCCTGACCGAGATCGTCCGTCCCTTGCCGGGAGCGAGCCCGACCACGGTGAAACTCGAAGCCTCTGCCGGCTGGCCCTCCCAATAGACCATGTCCTTGAGGCCCGAGACCAACCTGACCGGCAACGGCTTGCCGTCGGGCCCAAGCACGTTAAGGGTCAAGGTCCGGCCGGGGTCGACGATCAGGTCCTTGGTCAGACTCTGCGTCCCCTCGGTGGGATCGATTTCGGCCAGGACGTGATAGTTGCTTGAGGCTGGATGGTGGGGATGACAGGAGAACATACCGTTTTCCTCCTTGTGCGGAGGCTTCACCGTATCCGCCCCGACGCCGAACACATACCGGTCCTGGTCGGCCCTCGCGGCCAGACAGGCCCGGGCCTGGGAACGCGACGAGGTGGAAGGACCCGTCTCTGGCCGGTGAACTGGCCGTGCGTCATCGCCCACCGGAACCCGGGAGCCTGATTCAAGTAGGGGTTGTCAACGAAGACGAAGTACTCGACCCTCCCGGGAGCCGGCTTGCCGGTTGCCTTGTCCACGAGGCGCCCGGTCACCCACACTCCACGCTTCAGGTTGATGTCGAGGTGAATTGAATCGTTACTGTCGGTGCTGGGAACCGGCAGTCGCGACCGCAAATACGGCAATGCCTCATCGGCGGGATACCCGCGTGTCGCTTTGCGCGCTCCATAGAGGTTCAAATCGCTCGGGGACACCGCCAAGACGTGCCCTTCCCGACCGCGAGGGAGTCCGACCAGGCGATAGTGCCCTTGGTTGTCGGTGATTGCCGAGACGTACTCGATCGGGTTGCCAAGCGATCGCTCGCCCTGGATTGTGATGCCAGCGAGCGGCTGCCCGGTATCCTGGTCGCTGACGACACCTTCGATTGGCCTCGTTGGTCCTGCCACATGGACGAACGAGGAAGGATAGATCGTGATCGGGTCACTGCCAGTGGATTCCTTGTACGCGGGGAGCCTGAGGGTCTCCCCCGGCTTCGTGCAGGCCTTGACCTGCGCCGTCTCAATGGTGGGCCCCGCAATCTGCAGCTCGACAACTCGCTCGCGGCCGATACCGGTGATACGGAACCGACCATCGAGGTCCGTTCGCGCGACAGGGACCACCGGCGGACCCGCCACGGAAGAGACGCCCCGGGAGAGATAATCTCCACTGACATTGTAAACCCCTCCCGCCTGCCTGATCGCCGTGAGCCATGGTGCCAGCTCGCGGGTCGTGTTCTCCTGCACTCCTCGCACGTCGATGGATACACCCGGGACCGGCCGCCCTTGGATGTCGATGATGCGGCCTTCAATAGGCACATCGTCGCGCGCCAGCCGAATGGTCAGGTCATCGTTGTCCTTCTGATAATGGTTCATACCAAACGCAAAGCCTTCGGCACGGGCGACCACTGGAGCGCCTATCCACGGCGTCTCGACCATGCTCGTGTCGAACTCGGCGGTTGATACGTGAAACTGAAAGCGTCCATCAGCCCCGCTCGTCGCGCGAATGGTGCGATCGGCCGGATTCGTCGAGACATAGGTGATCAGATAGAGTCCTGCTCCCTGGAACGGTTTGCCGTTCGGATCGAGCACACGGCCGCGCGCGGTGATTGACCTTGCTTGCGGATTCTTCTGCGGGGAGGAGGCGTGAGCAGGGGCCGGCACCGGACTGCTGGGCTTGCGCTCCATGGCCGGAGCAGCCGGCTTGAGCTGGGCTGCGCCTTCGTCTCCGGCCTGAGCGTTCGCGAGACCTGCCGGGATGAGGTGCGGGGCGACGAAGCTCAGGGTGATGAGGATCAGGCAGATCGTCGCGACATTCTGAACCTGGGCGGCGAGCATCGTCTTCAATACAGTCCGGGCCAGGTGCGCCGCGATCGCGGAGACAGCACCGCCCGCCGCGATCGGGCCAGGTGGAAGACTGACAGAGAGGTGGGCCAGGGCGTCGACCCAGGCAGCGGGTACCGCCGTCGCCTCGCGCCCGAGCGCGGTGACCAGAACGCCGCTCGACACGGCGAGACCCCGATGAGTCAATCGGTCGCGCAGTCGAGCGCGGGCTCGGGCCAGTCGGCCCCGCAAGGTGCCTTCCGTCCACCGCAACTGGCGAGCAGCCTCGAGCCGTGACAGGCCCTCAAGGTCGCAGAGCACGACCGGCAGGCGGAAGTGTTCCGGCAGCCGCTCGATTTCCTCGTGCAGTATCCGCCGCATCTCGTCGGGAAATTCCTCGCTCTCGCTCCTCATGGCCGCAAGCTCCCCTGCGCTTTGCTCCCGGGCCCGGCGCAGGGCCGCGTCGGCACCAGCCTCGATCGCGATCCGGTAGGCCACCTGATGCAGCCAACCTCCAAGTGCCTCGCGGCCCCGGATCGTTTCTGCCTTGCGGATCAAGACCAGGAACGTCGCCTGGAACGCGTCCTCGACCTCGGCAGAATCCTTGAGCACGGCGCGGCAGACGCCCAGGACCATCGGTCCGTGACGGCCCACCAGCGCCGCGAAGGCCGACTCGTCACGCCGCGCCACGTACCGGTCCAGAAGTTGGTCATCCGCCAGGCCCGCGACGGTCTCCGAGCCGAACAATCGGCCGATCTGCCGCAACGTCGCCCCCATCGATGCACTCGCCATCGTCCCGACCTCCTCGGACTCCGCGCTTCCGCGTGATTCGACTCTGTCTATTATTGAGGGGACATCGGGTCGAAACGGCACATGAATTTCTGGGTCGATCAGTTTGGCCTGGCCCGAACATCGCCCAGATCCCGGGTCTCACCGGGCTTGCAGCTTGAGGCCTTTCGCGGGGCGGTCGAACTCGAAGAGGCTGAAGTTATCCTTGAGGACTCCGAGGTCATAGGCCACCCCGGGGATCAGGCCCTCAACTCGAAACCGCCCATCCTCGCGCGGCGCCGGTTTCATAAAGGTGAAGACATAGCCTGCTCTTGGGCCAAACTGGCCTTCGGTGTACCTGACGTTGACCGTCATGCCCACTTTCCGAGGCTGCCCATCGTCGTCAATCAGGCGGCCGGTAACGGTGCCTTCCGGCTGAAGGCGGACGGTCAGCGGTCCAGTCTCGTCGCCTCTTGCCCATCACGACCCCGGCGAGCTTCTTCTCTTCGTGCCGGAAGAACAGCGGCCGCGGCTGCTTGGGATCGAGCGCGACCGCGGTGAACTGAGCCGAGGCGAGCCTGACCATGTTGGGGCTCATGGTTCCCGGGCAGAGATTGATGGCAGTACAACCCGCCAGCGGCTTGCCGTCCGGGCCTTCCACGGTCCCTTGCCGTCTTCTGCCCGGGTCGAGCACCAGGTTGCACGTTGCCGACTCGGCGCCCTCGGCGGGAGTGATCTCAGCGATCGCGTGCTCGAAGTTCGGGTCACACATGTGTGGAGACGTCAGGAACCAGCCGTTCTTGTCGGCGCCCGAGATCTTGTCGGCACCCTGGCCAACCAGAAAATAGTCCTTCTCGGCCCGCGCGGCGACGAGGCCCCGACCCGGCAAGCCAGCCAGCACGAATGAGCCATCGGCAAGGGTCCGAACCTCGCCTCCGTGAAATCGCCGCGCATCGCCGCGATAGGGGCTATCGGCGAAGGTAAAGAATTCCACGAGGGCGGCAACGGGCTTTCCCGTCACCTTGTCGGTGACCTTCCCCCGGATCGCCACGCCTCGCTTCAGTGCGAAGTCGACGGTAGCCAGTTCAGAGGCCGATCCTGTGGGAACCTCGGCACTGGCACCGAGGTAAGGCAAGGCCGGACCGCAATTGGCCGTGATCTTGTTTCCGGCTCCTCCTGGCATTCCCACAAGGCGATATCGGCCCTGGGCGTCGGTTGTCGTTCGGACGTGGTCCCTGCCGTGGATGATGTTGCCGGCGAAGCATTCGCTCCGGATCGAGACGCCCGCGAGCGGTTTGCCGCTGTCCTTGTCTCGGACCGATGCCCTCGATCGGCCGCGTTGGTGCCGCCGCGTGATCGAACGTCGCGCCGTGGAAGACAAGCGTGCCGTACTCGGGCTTATCTCTCTGCCCGGCCAGGCGATAGGTAGGACCAGGCCGCGTTCGCGCGTGGATGTCGGCGAACGACGTGGCGATCGTGGGGCCCTCGATCCAGAGCGAGACAACCCGCTCGCGGCCAATGCCGGTGAGGCGGAATCGGCCATCCGTGCCTGTTGTGACGGCAAGTTGCTGTCCCCAGCGAAACAGCTCCAGGCGCTTGGGCAATTTGCGCATCGCCGCGTCATGAATATCCTTTGCCCCGGCCATCGCCGCCTCCCAACTGGCGAGGTTCTCATCGGGAGAGGCATTGAGGCCGATCGGTCGGATGGTCACGCCCTGAATGGGCCGACCTTCCAGGTCGAGCACCCGGCCGACGATGGGCACGTCATCCCGGGCAAGTTTTAGCGTCAGGTCCTTGGCCTCCTCGGTCGTGGTGAACGACGTCCAGCCTGGGCCAAATCCGGGTGCCAGGGCGGCGACGATCGGATGACTCCATGTCGCCCGCGTCTGTAATGTCTGAAGTCCGGGGTCTGCGATCTCGAATCGGAAGTGTCCGCCGGCGCCACTGATCGCGATGGGATCCGGCGGGCTGGAAAAGAAGTCATTTCCCCGTGGATGGGGCCTGTGGGAGTAAACCTTGGCCCCGGCAAACGGCTTGCCCTCGGGGTCCAGGACGCGGCCACTGACCGTGACAGTTTGCTCCGGCTCGGCCGCGACGTCTGGTTGCTCGGGCTCAGGCGGCGCGATCGGCGCCGGCGGTGACGGGACCAGCGGAGCAGCGGACGTAGAGCGGCCACCGTTCGAGGTTTCCGCGCTTGCGAGCCCGGCCGGCACGAGATGCGGGGCGACCATGCTCACCGCGACGAGTATGAGTGCCGCGGTCGCGATGCCCTGGATCTTGACGACGAACATACCGCGGACCAACGTCTCCGCAAGATGGACCGCGGCGATCGATCCGGAACGTAGTCCCACGGCAATTCGTGGCAGTGAATCTGCCCAGCATGTCGGGACTGCGGCCGTGGCCTCGCGCGTCAACGCCGCGGCCAGAGCGCCAGTCGACACCGCGACTCCGCGTCGGGTTAGCCGAGAGCGGAGCAAGTCGCGAGCACCGGACAGCCTGCGGCGGAGGGTCGCCTCGCCCCAGCGCAGCTCGAAAGCCGCCTGAGCGTGCGTCTTGCCTTCCAGGTAGCAGAGCACGACCGGGAGGCGGAATCGCTCGGGCAACCGCGCGACCTCTTCGTGCAACGGGGCGCGCCACTCGTCGTTCGCACGCTCCTCGGCGATCTCATCCAGGGCAGACAGATCAGCCGCCCCACGCTCGTGACGATCCTTCCGCGAGCGGTCAAGACCAGCCTGCACGGCAACCCGATGCGCCACGCGATGCAACCATCCCCCCACCGCATCCCGCCCCCGGATCGTCCCCGCCTTGCGAATCAAGACCAGGAATGTTGCCTGGAACGCGTCTTCGACTTCGGGCGAATCATTCAAGACGGCTCGGCAAACGCCCAGGACCATGGGTCCGTGACGCCCCACAAGGGCCGCAAATGCCGACTCGTCACGCCGGGTTAGATATCGCTCCAAGAGCTGCCCATCCGCGAGGCCCGCGATCGTGCCGGTGTCGAACAACTCGTGAATCTGCCGCAGTGCGGCCCCCATCTGTACACTCGCCATGGCGTTGCCCCTGTGTTGGGAATTCAGTCTCTATCCTTCCAAGAGGGTGGGGCAAGCTCGCGGCGATCAACTTTCTCGGAATTTTGGTTCCTCGATTCTGGCTAAATCGCGTCTTCGAGGGCTCAGCCTTGTACCGGCAGCGCGGTGACGTTGGCCGAGGCCTCGCGCTCCATGTCGACCTCGATCACCCGGAACGGCGGCCGATCGGCAAATGATTTGCGCAGGAGCGGGGCCGAAACGTTGTAAACGGGTACGCCGCGGTCGGTGCGACCTTCGAGCGAGCCGTTGTGTGCGTGGCCGTGCACGACGGCCGTTACCGGATAGCGGTTGAGCGGCTCTTCCAGGCGGCTACAGCCCAGAAACGGGAAGATCTCGACTGGCTCGCCCTCGACGGTCTGGCGGATTGGCGAATAGTGCAGCACGGCGATCCGCTGCTGCGTGCGCAGGCGGGCCAGGGCTGATTCAAGCTTGAGGGCCTCGTCGATCGCCTCCTGGACGAACAGCTTGACCGCCGGCTCTCCCCAGGCGCCTAGCGTGCCCCGGCCGAAGCCGCCGGCAAAGCCCTTGGCGCCGGCGAAGCCGATGCCCAGCAGCTCGCACGATTCGCCGTCGAGCACGACGATGCCCGCCTCGACCAGCACCTGCCGCACGTCGTCGGGCCGTCCCGCGTGGAAATCGTGGTTGCCCAGCACGGCCAGGGTCGGAATCCTGTTGTGGGCCGTCATCTCACCCACGAGCACCTGAGCCTCTTCAGGCAGGCCATAGTCGGTCAGGTCTCCGCAGAGGACCAGCAGTTCGGCCGACTGGCTGATCGTGGCAAAGAGCGCTTGAAATGTGCCTCTGGATGTCTTCGTGCAATGAAGATCTCCCACGGCGGCAATCCGGACAGTCTTGCGATCGGCCTTCTTCATGGGCGCACTCCTCCCCGGCGGAACCCACGTCATCGCTTGCATGGTCTCGCAAGAATCATGCCTGGAGCGTGAACACGGCACCCGGTTTGCCTGAATCGTACTTGCCGGCATAGGCTGCGTTCGTCATGGCTGCCATGAGCGGCGTTGTCGTGCTCCTGGTATTTTTTCCGCAGGCCAACCGCATTTCGTGAATCTGGAATCAAACGATGTCGACCCAACCGGGCAAACCCCCATCGCGGGCCCGTGCATTCTACGCGTCCGTCCTCGAGACGCTGATCGAGGCCAGGATTCCCTTTCTGATCGGGGGGGCGTACGCCCTGGCACCCTTGACCGGCATTGTGCGCCACACCAAGGATCTCGACGTTTTCCTCAAACCGGACGACCTTGATCAAGCGCTCCTGGCGCTCGAATCCGCCGGATATCGCACCGAACGGACGTTCCCGCACTGGCTAGCCAAGGCCTTTGATACCGACCTGGAGCACACGCTCTTCGTCAACCTGATCTACCGCTCGGGCAACGCCGTGGCCGAGGTGGATGACGGCTGGTTCGAACACGCACTCGACAGCGAAGTACTCGGCATTCCCGTGAAGCTTATACCCGCCGAGGAGAGCTGTCTGGTCGAAGGCGTTCGTCATGGAACGCGAGCGGTTCGACGGCGCCGATGTGGCTCATCTGATCCAGGCACTCGGTCCGGATCTTGACTGGGATCGCCTGCTTCACCGGTTCGGCCCGCACTGGCGGGTGCTGATGGCCCATCTCGTGCTTTTTGGCTTCATCTTCCCCTCGCAGCGCGACCGCATACCCGCCCGAGTCCTCCACGAGCTGACCGATCGGCTTGCGCAGGGAGACCGACTCGACGGCCCCTTCAATCCCGGTTTGCCAGGGGACGCTCCTCTCCCGGGCACAGTACCTGGTCGATCTTGAGCGAAGCGAGCTCGAGGACGCGCGGCTCGAACCTGGCGGAGCCATGTCAACCGAGGATGTTGCGCTCTGGACAGAGGCGATCTCACGCGACGGGCCGCGTTAGCAAGCCGGTGGGCGTCGAGGCCCACCGATAGGTCGCTATCCGCGCAACCGCGCATCGCGGCGGCCGGCCTCGAGGCCGTCCTGGTAGCCCTGTTCGTAATGGCGGTCGCGCAGCTCGCGATCGTAAAGCTCCATTCGATCTTCGTGATCCTCGGGCGTTCGTGCGCCGGACCAGCGCAGGAGCTGAGCGATCCGGCCGAGTTGATCGGCCAGGAACCTGCCTGCAGGCGTTCCCCATGCCTTGTAACCCATGGCCTCGTGCTCGACGATCTCGAGCAGGGTGGTTGGCTGCCCGTTGGCGGGAACAATCTCGGTCGCCCGGTTTTCCGGCTCGTGGGCCGGGGCGGCTGCCGCCCGCGGCGCAGGTGTGGGCGCTTGCTCCGACGGAACAGTCTGCGCCTTGGCTTGCCCAGGATCGATCAGGCCGCACGCGATCAACGCCTTGATGTGCTTGCAGCCCGAGGGATCGATGGCTTCGCGGCGGAATGTGAAGTCAGGACAATCACAGGAAATGCCATCGGCCGTCTGGGCGATGTCGTACTCGGTCCCGTCGATATTTCCTGAGTCGGAACGCCTTGATGATTCCGACGTCCACGCCGTTCAGGGGTTGCACATTGTAGGCCTTGCCGCTGATGAACAACGTCAGCCGTGAAGCGCCGTGAGAAGACACGGCGGGCACACGTGTATGGGCGTCCGACTCGTGATGGATACGGGGGAAGTGCGCGTGTAAGCTCGTCATGAGAATCCGTTTTAGGTAAGGCACGCCCGGAAGCGGCGCGGCGGCCGGATCCAGGCGAGATGCTCCGTTCAAAGCAGGCAAATCCAGCTCCATGACGCTCGGGAATCCGAGCCGTCGATGTCCTCCCTGATACAAAGTCATTATACGCTGGCTGTGAGTCTATGTACACTGTGTTAGCCCTGAAAAATTTGAGATGGGTCTCCACGAATTCGGCTCAGGGCGTGTGAGTGGATGATGGACAATCCCTTCCACCGGTCCGTTTATCTCACGGGGCCGACGGCTTCGGGAAAAACCGCGGTCGGTGTCATGCTCGCGCACGGCTGGATGCCGAGGTCATCGCGCTTGACTCGATGACTCTCTATCGCGGTATGGACATCGGGACTGCCAAACCCGCGCTGGCCGAGCGTGGGGGAGTGCCGCATCACTTGATCGATGTGTTGGACCCATGGCAGCAGGCAAGCGTGGCGGATTATCGCTGCTGGGCCGCAACGGTCATCAAGGAAATTGAGTCCCGGGGCAAACGCGTTATCTTCGTCGGGGGGACCGCCATGTATTTGAAAACCCTGCTGCGGGGCCTGTTTGAAGGACCGGCGGCCGACCCAGGTTTGCGCCAGCGACTGGAAAAGGAAGCTCTTGAACGCGGCGACGGGGCGCTTCATGAGAGGTTGGAAGCGCTCGACCCGGCCACAGCGGCGCGGCTGCACCCGAACGACCGGCGGCGAATCATCCGCGGCGCTCGAAGTCATCGAGCTGACCGGCCAGCCGCTCAGCCGGCTACAAGCCGAGCACGATCGCCCCGCCCCCCTCGAAACCACGGTGATCGCACTCGAGCGGCCTCGCGCCGAGCTGTACGAGCGAATCGACCGGCGCGTCACGGCGATGTTCGAGGCCGGACTGATAGAGGAAGTGCGGGGCTTGATGGCCGGACCCAGGCCGCTCAGCGCGGTGGCCGCCCAGGCGGTTGGCTATCGCGAGGTCATCGAGTTGCTGGAAGGCAAATTCACGCTTGCCGAGACGATCCCGCGAGTACAGACCCGGTCGCGCCAGTTCGCCAAGCGGCAGACCACGTGGTTTCGAGGGCTGGCCGAGGTCCGGCCGTGGCCGATTGATCCCGCGGCAAGCGACGCAGCCCTCGCCGATCAACTGGCCAAACTGATTGAATCGTCCACTTAACGGATCTTTGGCGAGCCGGAGGAGGCATCCTGGCATCCTCACATCCGCCCGATTGACCTTCCTCGATTGATTTGTTTCTGTTATCAAGCCAGACGACGTGTGCCGTGCCGCCTTTTGCGTTGCGCACCGCCATCGGTCACGCTTGATTCTCCCTGTCTCGACGCGGAAATCGCGATCGCGCGGCGTTCAAAGCGCGGGGCGTCACCCGGGGCCGTTCCCAAGGAGGGGGCCAGTTCCATGGGCCGGCGACTTTTCACTTTGCTGGGGTTCTTGGTGTGCACCCTGCTGGCCTGCCAGCCAGCTCGGGCGCAGAGCACCAAAAGCGCAGGATAACACGCGCACAGGATGCCTCGGCCGCTCCCGAGCCGTCGGCCTTTCCGGCCGTTGGAGGCTTGCCGCCAATCGCTGACGAACCGCTGGCGGAAACCCCCAAGAAAGGCGCCAAGAAAAAGGGCGGACGGCTCGTTCCGGCCCCGATCGACCCTGAGGTAATTCGCATTCAAGCGGGCGGCGATGCCAACGCGCCAGCCCCTGCGCCGGCCGCTGCCGCATCGACGCCGCCCGGCAACCGTCGCGGCGGGACAGCCGCCCGCGCCGCTCGACGGGTCAACGGAGGGGCAGGGGAGTCCTCTTTCGACCGACCGGCTGCCCCTGGGCAAGCAAGAGCTGATGGTCAGCGTCAACGTCCAGTCGCCGGCCAACCTGAACTTCGAGCAGCCGGCGACCGTCAAGATCATCGTCAAGAACAGTGGATCGACCGACGCGCTGGGCGTCGTGGTCCGCGACGAGCTTCCTCCCGGGCTCGACTGCCTGAGCAGCCAGCCCGAAGCACAGCGGGTGGGCGACTCGCTCTTGAGCTGGCGAATCAGCACGTTGCCGGCGGGCTCGGATCGCGTCATCCTGCTCAAGGTCAAGCCGACCAAGGTCGGCGCGTTTGACCACGCCGCGACCGTTACGTTTCAGGCCGGCAGCAAGGCGACCAGCCGGGTGCTCCGGCCCAGACTCAAGGTGGAAGTCGTTCAGAATCCGACCGACGGCAAGGTGCTCAAGAACAAGACCGCCGAGTTCCGGATCGCCATCACCAACACGGGAGACGGCCCGGCGCGGAACGTGATCGTCCACGCCAAGCTCAGCCCCGGCCTCAGGCACGACAGCAGCGAGCGGAACGAAGACAACAGCTTCGAGCTGCCGATCCAGCAGATCAACCCCGGCCAGCGCGAGGAGCTTGACCCGCTGACCGTCGACGCGATTCAGGGCGGTGCGCAGTGGTGCCGGGTCAATGCCACCAGCACCGACGTCGTCTTCGCCAAGGAGGAAGCCGAGGTCACGCGGAACATCGAGGTCGTCGAGCCCAAGCTCAGGCTCGCCCTCGCGGCGCCAGACAAGCGCTACACCGACACGGTGGCCCCGTACACGCTGACCCTGGAGAATACTCGGCACGGCGCCGGCCAGGAACGTGCGCGTTCTGGCGACCCTGGGCGTCGAGCGGCCGTCTGGTCGCGATTCCCCCGGCGCGAAGTACGACTCGGCCTCGCGCCGGCTGCAATGGACAATCCCCCAGATCGACCCCGGCGAGAAGCCCCGGACCCTGGGCTTCGAAGTTCGCATGGGAGGCATCAGCGCCTACGAGGTGCATGTGGAAACCCGAGCCGACAACGCGATTTACTTGAAGGACCGCAAGATCACCGACGTGCGGGGCATGCCCGATGTTGACCTGGTGGTCAAAGAGAAACGGCGGGTGGTTGATGTCGACGGCACGACCACGTTTCAGATCCGGCTGCGGAATTATGGAACGAAAGAAGCCACCAAGCTCCTGGTCAGCGGGAAGGTGTCTGACAACCTCGTCATTGTTCAGACTGCCGGTGGACCTGAGCAGGAGGCGCAAGAGCTCGCCCGATGGCCACGGGGTCGTATTCCCGATCATCGAACGCCTGGGACCTGGCAAGGAGATGATCATGGGAATCGAGGTGAAAGTGACCGCGCCCCAGCCCAAGTTCGGCACCTGCCGTGTGTACTCTCACTCACGACGATCTGAACGAACCGCTGGAAGACATGGCCGGCGTGAAAGTCACCGAGACCCGCCGCGCCGCCGTCACCGGGCAATGAACCCGCGGGCATGACAGATTCCAGATCGCAAATGCCGCCTGTCCACCGCCGATCTCAATGTTGGTTCTCACCGGCATTCCACGTACAATCGGGGTGGCACTTCGGGTGGGCCGAGCGGACGGAGCCCGGCCCCGGTGATAAACCGGGGCCAGCACCCTGACGGCATACATCAATGCGCAGGACCGAGAGATGCACTCATCGACAATCGCCAAGCCCTCGCGGCACATCGTCCTGTCTCATGGCTGCCGATCGCCGCGGCTGGCATCCTGGCCTGTCAGCTTGGGCTGGCGATCGCGCAAGAGCCAGGCGGCGGAGCCGCATCCGGCCAATCGGCTGGCACGCGAGACGAGCCCTTACCTGCTCCTGCACGCGCATAATCCGGTCGACTGGCATCCCTGGGGGCCCGAGGCGTTCGCGAAGGCGAAGGCCGAGAACAAGCCGATCTTCCTGTCGATCGGCTATAGCTCGTGTTACTGGTGCCACGTCATCGAGCGCGAGAGCTTCATGGACGCCGAGATCGCCAGGTTTCTCAACGAGCATTTCGTGAGCATCAAGGTCGATCGCGAGGAACGGCCCGACGTTGACCAGGTCTACATGGCCGCGCTCCAGGCGTTCAGCACCGGCGGCTGGCCGATGTCGATGTTCCTTCTGCCCGACGGCCGCCCCTTCTATGGAGCGACTTACCTTCCCCCGCGCGATCGCCAGGGACTTTCGGGTCTTCCTGACCGTCTTGAACGGGATCTCCAAGGCCTGGCACGAAGAGCGTGCAGAGATGGAAAAAGCCGCCGCCGGCCTGACCGAGATTGTCCGCCGCAAGCTGGGCAGCCCCAGCAACCGACGCAAGGTCCCGCTCTCGGCCGCCCTCGTCGACAAGGGACGCGCCCAGCTTGGCGAACAGTTCGATCCCGAGTATGGAGGGTTCGGCTACAACCCGCAGAACGCGCGTCGGCCCAAGTTCCCCGAGCCGGTGAACCTCGTCTTCCTGCTCGACCAGCATCGCCGCGGCAAGGCCAGGAACGGGCCAGCCAGGAACCAGGAAAGCCGGGGTGGCTCCGAGCTCGCCGGCCAGGCCAGGCCCACGGAGCACGATCCGCTGGACATGGTGCTCTTCACGCTCGATCGGATGGCCCGCGGGGGCATTCGCGACCAGCTTGGAGGCGGCTATCACCGGTATGCGACCAGCCGCTACTGGATCGTGCCCCATTTCGAGAAGATGCTCTACGACAATGCCCAGCTTGCCTCGGTGCATCTGATGGCGTTTGAGCTCACCGCAGACGCCAGGTGGCGCGACGAGGCCGTCGCCACGTTCGAGTTCATCGCCCGCACCATGACCTCGCCGCAAGGAGGCTTCTACTCGGCCCTCGACGCCGAGACGAAGAGCGGCGAAGGCGCTTATTACGTCTGGTCGCGCGAGCAGGTGAAAGCCGTCCTGGGCGAAGGGCCCGACCAGGAGGTGTTTTCGCAGGTTTACGGCATGAAGCGGGAGCCCAATTTCGAGGGGGGCCGCTACGTCTTGCTCGAGCCTCGCCCGCGCTCGGAGCAGGCCGAGAATCTCAAGACCACGCCCGAGGCGCTGGAAGAGCGGCTGAGGCCGCTCCGGGCAGCGTTGCTGGCGGCCCGCGAAAAACGCGCCGCTCCCCTGCGCGACGATAAGGTCCTCACGGCCTGGAATGGCCTGATGATCGCCGCCTATGCCGACGGCTATCGCGTTCTCAAGAACGAGGGCTATCGCCGGGCGGCGGAGAAGGCTGCCGATTTCGTCTGGAACCAGCTTCGCGACCCGAGCGGACGCCTGCTGCGGACCTATCGGGCCGGCCAGGCCAAGCTGCCGGCCTACCTGGAGGATTATGCCTACCTGGTCCATGGCCTGCTGCGGCTGCACGCCGCGACCGGAGACTCGCGGCGGATGGACCAGGCGCGCGCCTTGACCGACCGCATGATCGCCGATTTCGGTGATCCCCAGGAAGGCGGCTTCTTCTTCACCGCCAGCGATCACGAGACCCTGCTGGCCCGGCCCAAAGACCCCTACGACGGCGCTCTGCCAGGCGCGAACAACGTGGCCGTGCTCAACCTCATGGCTCTGCACCGAGCCAGCGGCGAGAAACGCTACCTGGAGCTGGCGGGCAAGACCCTGGAGGCGTTCAGCACGTCTCTTGCCCAGAACCCCGCGGCCATGCCGGTCATGCTCGTCGGTCTTCAAGAATATCTCGATGCGAAGGACCGTGCCGGGCGAATCTCCTCCGGGCCCCTGGCCGAGGATGCGCCCGCCGCGGCACCCGCGCCGATCGTGACCGCCAAAGCACGCCTGGCCGACGGACAGCAGCCGGTGCCTGGCGGAGTAGTCCACGCGGTCGTGTCGCTCGACATCAAATCGGGATGGCACCTCTACGCCAATCCGACCGGACGTTGAGATCCTCAAGCCGACGACCCTGGCTCTGGAGCCGGATCAGCCAGCCGGCCGGCTCGAGGTCAGTTACCCCAAGGGGCAAGCCAAGGTCCTGGGCTCGATCGGCAAAGAAAAGATCTCGCTCTATGAAGATAAGATCGAGATCCCTATCCGCTTCACCCTGTCCCGGACGATCAAGCCCGGGTCATTACGCGTCAACCTCAAGCTCGAGTATCAAGCCTGCGACGACAACGTTTGCCTGGCGCCGGCCACCCTGGTGATCCCTCTCGAAATCACCATCAAAGCCCCTGAAGCCGGGGAGGAGAGCAAGCCATGAGCCAGACAACCGTTACCACCATCGGCCCGGCAGACCACGGGCGGCGCATGAGCCTCGAGGAGTTCGAGCACGCGGAAGCGGAGGAGGGGCACAGTTACGAACTATCACGGGGGACCATAACGGTGGTCGATGTTCCCAATCCTGGACATCTTGCGCAGATCTTGTCCCTGCGCCGGCAGGTTCATGGCTACGATCTCGCCACATCCTGGCCGCGTCCATACCATCGCCAGCGGAGGCGAGTGCAAGCTTTTGATCGAGGGCTTCGAATCGGAGCGGCATCCCGACCTGGCCATCTACAAGACCACGCCTCCTCGCAGGTGATGAGCGCCGACGAAGTCTGGTCGCTATGGATACCCGAGATCGTCATTGAGGTTGTTTCCGCCAGTTCTCGTCATCGGGACTACAACGAGAAGCCCGAAGAATACCTCGATTTGGCGTTCGAGGAGTACTGGATCGTCGATTACGTCGAAGGAGCAATGAAGGTCCTTCGCCGCTCGCGCGGCCGATGGGCCGAGCGCACGATCAAGCCGCCGCAGATCTACAAAACACCGCTTCTGCCGGGGTTCGAGCTCTCCATCGAGGCCGCGTTCAAGGCCGCTGAAACCGAGCAAAAGCGGAACTAAGAAATGGCTAGCCCTCGGTGATCTGCTCGACCTGCCAGTCTTCCAGGTCCACGGTCGCGCCCCGGCCCAGAAAGCGGACCACGGCCACGAACTCGTCGCGTTTGCCGCGCCTGATCACGGTTCCCTCGACCCCCGTGAGCGGGCCCGTGGTGATGCGCACCCGGGCTCCGACCGGAACGGTCTGCTCGGGTGCCACCGGCAAGCCCGAGCTGAGCATTGTGTGGATCTGTCGGAGATCCCGCTCGAGTGCATCCTGGTCGAGAACCTCGAGAACGCTCACCAACCGGTTTCCACGCAGAGCGGCGAGGCGGGCGTTGTGGTCGCCATGAAGAAACAGGTAGCTCGAGAACAAGGGAAGCACCGAGCGAATCTTGCGGCCGCCGGGCGTACGGTCTTCCTTCAGCACCTGGGGCAGATAGAACGTGAGCCCTTGCTTACGAAGCTCTCGTCCCACCGACTTCTCTTGCCGGGGCTTGGTGTGCAGGCACCACCAGACGGCGCTCTGGCCATTCGGTGCCATTGGTCTGGGACGCTCCCAGAGGTCCGGCGGATAAAAGTCGGGCTCGGCGGGTAAAATGGGCATCAGTGATGGCGCCTCTTGCGAAGGTCGATCCCGCGCACGCTTTCGCACGGGGCCGGAGCATACGGGGCGAGATCCGGATTATAGGCGATTCACCTGGTATTTCCAGCACATGATAGGCCTCGTGCACTGCGCAAGGCAGGACCGCCACGGAGTTGAGATCCGCTGGGATGTAGATCGGGAAGCGTATGACCGAATTGGCGGCAGGCATCGCGACGAGCGGAATCTTGAACCTGAATAAGCCTCCGGGCATGACGTCGAGAGACGTCGTCGATCGAGTGGCGCGGCTCCTCCGGAAAGTTAAAGTGGGGCATGCAGGCACACTTGATCCGCTGGCGTCGGGCGTTCTGGTCGTCTGCATAGGCTCGGCCACACGCCTGATCGACAGCGTCCATCGCATGCCCAAGACCTATCGCACGGTTGTGCGCCTGGGTGCGCGGAGTGATACGCACGACGCCGATGGCGAGGTGGTCGAGGTCTACAATCCAAGTGTGCCCGACGAGCAGAACATCCGGCGATTGCTTGCTGGCATGGTGGGCGAAATCTTGCAACTGCCTCCGGTCTACTCGGCCAAGAAAATCAAGGGCAAGCGCTCCTATGATCTAGCCCGAGCCGGCCGGCCGGCAGAACTTGCACCGCGCCTGGTGCGAATCGACCATATCGATCTGATAAGCTATTCCTGGCCTCGCCTCGAGCTCGAAATCGCTTGTGGGGGAGGGACTTACATCCGTTCGATCGCCCGAGACGTCGGCGAGGCCCTTGGCTGCGGCGGCCTGGTCGAAGCACTCGTCCGGACCCGCATTGGCCATTTCGCGATTGAATCGGCCATTGACCCGACGGTCCTGACGCGAGAATCTCTGCGACAGCACCTTCGTCCCTCCCTTGACGCTGTGTCGGGCCTGCCCAGGGTCGTTCTCGATCAATCACAGGTCGCGGAGGTCCTCCACGGCCGGACGATCGACGTTTCGAGCCCGCCGCTGTTGCCGGAAGCGGAGAAAGAGATCGCCCTGATTGATTCTACCGGACGTTTGATCGCTATCGGCCATGTCAACGTCCCAGGGAAGAGGGTACAGCCTCGGAAAGTGTTTTTGTAATTCAGAGTGAGCAACAAGATACCGGGAGCGTAGATCAACAGGCCAGAGGACTGTCACGATGGTCGGCGGTCGGCGTTCAATTCCAGATCGTTCGAACCAGGGAGCATTACTGGGTGTCGAAGAAAACGATCATCCGGATCAACGGCGACACGGCGGCCAAAGCTGATCGTTGACCTTTGTTCGGATTCGACATAAAATTTGCACGAGCCGGCCACCGAGCCGGTCTCAGATTCATTTCCCGGACTCGCAACCGAAACGAGGTCAATACCCTCTTGATCGACTTAAAACGCACCGAGCGTTTGGGGCGTCAGGAACGAGCCATCCTTGTCGGGGTCATTCTCCCCGATCACGGCTCGGATCATGATGATCCCCTGGACGAGATTCGCGGGCTGGCCAAGACCGCCGGCCTGCACGTGGTGGCGACCATGCTGCAAAAACGCCAGCAGGTCGACATCGCCACCTACATTGGTTCGGGCAAGGTCGAAGAGCTCAAGGAATTGGTCGAGGCCCACGAAGCCGACGTCGTCGTCTTCGATAACGACCTGGGGCCGGCCCAGACGCGAAACCTGGAACGGATCCTCCAGGTCAAAGTCGTCGACCGCACCGAGGTGATCCTCGACATCTTCGCCACTCACGCCCAGACCCACGAGGCCCATCTCCAGGTCGAGCTGCGCCCAGCTCGAATATGCGATGCCGCGCCTCAAGCGCATGTGGACCCACCTCTCGCGCTACAAGGGGGGCATCGGCGTGCGCGGGCCGGGTGAAAAGCAGCTCGAGGAAGACCGCCGGCTGGTGGCGCATCGCATCCAGGAGCTGAAGGCCAAGCTCGAGAAGATCCAGGCACGGAAGGAGCGCGAGGTCGCGGGACGCTCCGACGTTCCGACCGTTTCGCTTGTCGGCTACACCAATGCCGGCAAGAGCACGCTCATGAACGCCCTGACCGGATCCGACGTGCTGGTCGAGGACAAGCTGTTCGCCACCCTTGATACTCGCACCCGCAAGTGGAGGTTTCAAGGAGGCGGACAGGCGCTGCTGTCGGACACGGTCGGCTTCATTCGCAACCTGCCTCACGCCCTGGTGGCCTCGTTCAAGGCCACGCTCGAAGAGGCGCGTCAGGCCGACTTGCTGCTGCACGTGGTGGACGCCTCGAGCCCCGAGGCCGAAGGCCAGATCCGCGCCGTCGTCGAAGTCCTGGCCGAGCTCGAGCTGGAAGACCATCCCACGCTCCTGGTCCTGAACAAGGCCGACCGCGTGCCCGATCGTTCGTACCTCGATGTGCTGCGGGCCCATCACCGCGATTCCGTGTGCCATCAGCGCCGCCAGGGGCGAGGGCCTCGACCGCCTCGAACAAGCCGTGCGCGAGGCCTTGCTCGATCGCGCGCTCGACGCCGAAGTGGAGACGGGCGTGGCCAACGGCCGCGTTCTGGCCTACCTGGCCCAGCACGCCCAGATCCACAACCGCACCTACAACCACGACCACGACCGCGTCCTCCTGCAGTGCCGGATTCCCAGGCGATGCCTGAGCTTCTTGCAGGAACACGGCGTGCAGGTGCGGGAGAACGGGCAGCGGATGTATGCGTAGAGTTGCGAGTTGGGAGTTGCCAGTTATCAGTTGCCAGTTGCCGAGTGGGGACGCAAGCGATTGGCCGCGGATTCCTCATTCCTCTCTCTGGCAACTGGCAACTGATAACTGGCCACTGGCAACTGGCAACTCTCTATGAGCCTGAACTCCAAGATCGAATGGACCGACGCCACCTGGAACCCGATCCGGGGCTGCACGAAGATCAGTCCCGGGTGTGCGCATTGTTACGCCGAGACGTTCGCCGAGCGGTTCCGGGGCGTGGCGGGGCATCCGTACGAGCAGGGGTTCGACCTCAAGCTCATCCCCGAGAAGCTTGCCGAGCCGCTGCGGTGGCCGAAGCCCAAGATGGTTTTCGTCAACTCGATGAGCGACCTGTTCCACGAGGGAGTGGCCGACGACTACATCGAGCAGGTCTGCCGGGTCATGCAGGCGCGCGAGCTGGCACACGTTCCAGGTGCTGACCAAGCGATCGGAGCGGATGCGCGACCTGCTCAACTCGCGCTTGGGCTTCGCGGCGCGGGAGCCGCACATCTGGTTCGGGGTGAGCGTCGAGAACCGCAGCACGGCTTGCCGCGAGTCGAGCACCTGCGGTCCGCGCCTGCCGGCTTGCGGATGCTCTCGGTCGAGCCCTTGCTCGAGGACCTTGGGCCGCTTGACCTGACCGGCATCGGCTGGGTCATCCTCGGGGGCGAGAGCGGGCCCGAAGGCCCGGCCGCTTGATCCCGACTGGGTGCGGTCCGTCCGCGACCAGTGCCAGGCCGCCAACGTGCCTTTCTTCTTCAAGCAATGGGGCGGCGTGCGCAAGAAGAAGCCGGCCGCGTGCTCGACGGCCGGACGCATGACGACATTCCGATCCTCTCTACTTCGTCTGCTTGACGTCGGGAACTCGGGGCGCGATCTCCGCTTGCACCACGTTCCAGAAATGCTCGTGGAGCTGGAGGACCGGCCGTCTTCAGGCTTTGACCTGGTTGTCGACGAAGACCGTCTCAAGAAGGCGAGACGGGGATCGCAGGGTGGCGAACGCCTGATTCGTGTTCGCGTCCCAGAGCGTCACGGAATGATCTTCTGCGATCGTGGCGAGGGTCTTGCCGTTCGTGGACAAACCGGCCCCGATCAGGCGTGGCGTACCCACCGGTCGAAACGTGGCGATTGGATTGAGCGTTTCGGCATCCCAGGTGGTGACCTCGGTGCCTTTGACATCCACGGTCACGAATCGTTTGGCCGGCGAGTTGAAATTGAAGAAAAGCGGCCGGACCACCTGGCCCTTGATCTCTTTCCGGAGAGAGCCGGAAAGGCCATCCCAGAGTTTGACCGAGTCGTCGGAGACCGTGATCAGTAGCTTTGCTTCATCCCAGAACGTGACCTCTCGGATGGGGCCATCGTGGCGCAGGGGCGGGCACACCGGCTCTCTGCTGTCCAACAGCCAGAGCTTGACAGCTCCATCTTTGTATAGGATCGCTTCGCGGCTCTGAAAGCGCACACGTTTCGCGGTCTTGATGAGCGGTCGCATGTTGCCGAGCGTTGCGATCAAAGAATCTTGGTAACGCTTGGGGTCGTTGGCCGGATCGAAAGAAGGTGTGATTGCGGCTTGGGGTTTCGTGGTCTCGGCCGGCTTTGTTTTCGGCTGGTCCCCCGCGGTTGCCTTTCCTTGTGGGGTCTGAGATGCCGCCGAGATCTGGTGAATCCAGCCCGCGGCGACGAGCAGGCTCGCCATGGCCACGGTCGCCGCCGCGAGCGATTTTGTACTGGGTCATCAGCATGCTCCTTGATAGGGTGCGGGCCAGAGTCTCGGCTGGCGCCGAGACTGCGCCCACGGCTTGGCCAGTCTCGAAGCCGAACGGCGAGTGCGAACGGTGGATTCGACCAGAGTGACAGGCACCGGCTCTCCGGCCGCCTCGCGCCCGAGTGCGATCCCACGGCCGCCGCGACGGAGCGAGACCGCGCCGGACCAGCCTGCTCCTGAGCCGATCTCGTCCCCGCGACAGGCGGCTGCCGATCGTGCCGATCGGGCAGCCGAGCAGGCGCGCGGTCGCTTCGCAGGTGTGGCCTTGCAGGTCGCATAACACGATTGGCGCACGGTAGCGCTCAGGCAGCCGCTCGATCTCCTCGTGAACGACAGCCACGACCTCGGCACGGTCGTGCTGGCACTCCTGGCACGGTCGAAACCGCAGCCATTTTCTGCTCGATCATCGTTCGTCGCTTCGAGGCGCGCCGAGCCCGGATCGCGGCCCGGCAGGCGACGCGGTGCAACCACGGACCAAGCGACTCACGCACCCAGAGCGATCGCCCCTTGCGAATCAGGACGAGGAACGTCGCCTGGAAGGCGTCGTGAGCATCGTGCTCATTGCGCAGGATGCCCCGACAGACACGCAGCACCATGGGCCCGTGGCGTTCGACGATGGCCTCGAAGGCCATTCCCGCCGCACTTCCCTGATCCGTGGCGAACCGTTCCAGAAGCTGGCCATCGGTCAGGCCCGCGACTGTTCCGTTGTCGAAAAGCGAGCGGAAGTGCCGCCCGATCGTCATGTCCTGGTCGGTTGCCACGATTTCGCCCTCTCGGCCGTTGCTTCAGCACTCATGATGATAAAGCACCGGGGGGGCGATTCTTTTCCAACAAATTTCTCGAATCAGGGGAATTGCTGGCTTGCGCTATCAGTTCACTTCGCCTTGGCCGCCAGCGCGGTCAGGTCGGGCTCGCGATCAAACGGTTCGGCAACCGGCTGGACGATGCTGAAGTCGTAGACGAGGCAGCCCTGCTTGCCCACGAAGAAGTTGCGGTTCTCGGCGACGTCGAGGTTGAAAACGGGCTGGGGCTTGTCGGACTCGACCGACTCCACCCGGGCGGTGCCGCCGAGTGTGCGGACGGTATCGCCCGGCTTGAGGTCGCGGGCCATTGTCCAGCCCTTGCCGGCCTTCCAGAAGCGGTGGATTCCGGTCGCGGTGATGGTGTCTCCGCCCA
This sequence comes from uncultured Planctomycetaceae bacterium, assembly GCA_963813575.1. Classification (GTDB taxonomy): domain Bacteria; phylum Planctomycetota; class Planctomycetia; order Isosphaerales; family Isosphaeraceae; genus Aquisphaera. Next base: position 68,257 of record CAWFAF010000001.1, on the reverse strand, counting down.
GGTGGAGCTTCAGGGTGGCTGTCGGAGGGTTGTGGTGAATCGCCACGACCGGCTGGAACGAGAGAGCGCCAGTGGTCGTGTTCTGAGACAGCACCCGGTCGCCGACGTTCAGGGTCTCGATGGCCCGCGGCCCGTCGATCGACTGGACCGTGGTGCCGGCCGAGAAGCAGGCCGAGTGGCGCGTGGAGGGTCGGCGGAGTAGACGACGACATCGGTGTAAGTGGGCTTTGATTGCGTCTGGGGCGACTTGTAGGCGTATCCCACCTGGTCGTTCCACCACGTCAGCCAGGCGTCGCGGTCGGTGCCAAAGTCCTGGCCCGAGACTGTCTTGGCCAGGGGCAGCACGCGGCCGTTGAGCTCGCCGATCCCCGCGTTCGCCGACTCGATGGTCTGGATGTCCTGGGCGAGGTTCTGCTGGGCCCGCTCCGCGGTTTGCTGGGCACGCGCCAGCGTCTGGGCGATCTGCTGATCGCGCTGGATGGCGACCATCTGGGTGTAGAGCGCAACGCTGCCGGTGTTGCCGGCGATCGCGGCCTGCAATTCCGGCGAAGTGGAGTGTTGCCTGACCAGGATCGCCGCATGTCCCGGGATTGGCGGCGATGGCCTGCCCGAGCTGCTGGGCGGCGGGCGAATTGGCGGCCGAGGTTGCCATGGCCATTGGCCATCCCGCCGCCATCAGCAGGTTTGGGCGTGGTGAAGGGGTTGAAGGGAACGTCGGGGCTGAAGAGCCGGGCGGGAACGCGGCTGGGATCGAACGGCTCGACCCGGTAGAGACGCTGGATGTTGTACCGTTCGCCCTCGACGAAGAGCTCACCTTGTGAGCCGGGCCCGTTCACCGGCTGCACCTTGTAGCGGAACGGCTTGCGAATCAGGGCCAGAACCGAGTCCAGGAAGTCGCGAGCATCGCGGCGAGCCGCCGTCTCGATGGCCCGGCCGCGGACCGCGGCGGAGGGGCTGAACACGGCGAGCGCCGCGACGGCCTTGGACGCGGCCGACCCGTCGATCTGGCCGAAAACCTGGACCGCCATGAGCTGGGACCGCTCGTCGCCGGTGGCCAGCACGTCCCAGACGGCGGGTACGGCACGGGGATCGGTGATGCCCGCCAGCGAAGTCTCGGCCTGGGTGCGGCGGACCGGGTCCTTGGCCTTCAGACCATCGCGGTACTTCTCCACGAGCGGCTTCCAGTGCCTGTTGGCCAGCCTCTGGTGTTCGGCCTCGGCCTTTTCGAGCGCGAGCTGGTCGGGCTTCACCCAGCGGTTGCCGCTCTTCTTGTAGCCCAGCTTCTTCCAGGCTGCCTCGCGCCTGGGGTCGAGCCGGACCACGGCATTATAGTGGGCCAGGGCTTGCTCCTTGAGGCCTGCCTGATCACACCACTGGGCGAGCTTCCACTGCGCATCGGGCCGGTCGGGCGTCGCGGCCCGCCTCCGGAGATACTCTTGAAGGGCCGCCTGTGCTGCTGGGTCGCTCGTAAGCTGGGTCCGTACGTCCTCGGGCTTTTGCCACTTGCCGCCGTTTGCCACCAGGCCTAGCAGGCCCCGGGCTGTCGCATGGGTGGGATTGATGAGTATGGCCAGCGTCAGGTGCTTGATCCGCTCGGCGGAAAGCCCATGGGCCTCGCACCAGAGGGCCAGCTTCACCTGGGCGTCGGCATCACGGCCGACCTTTGCCTTGGCGGCCTCATAAGCCGCCATGTCGGGCCGAGTCGGTTGGACATCGGCAGGCGATGAACCGAGCGCTGCGAGAAGTGTCGAACCCAGCACGAGTGCGGAGAGCATGACCACGCCTCCGAAAGATCGAAGAATTGAGTTGGAACGGGACAAAGCGCCGATGGCAATTCGTGGATTTTACGCTCATCGCGTCGTGTCGGCACCATAATTCTCTGAATTTTTTCGGAGGGGGTCGGTCCTTCGAATTTCCGAATCAAAGCTCGACCTGGCGCAACCGCAAGGCATTCACGATGACCGACACAGAGCTGAAGGTCATGGCGGCGCTGGCGATCATGGGGCTGAGCAGCAGTCCCAGGAAAGGATAGAGGACTCCCGCCGCGATCGGCACGCCCAGAACGTTGTACAGGAAGGCGAAGGCGAGGTTCTGGCGGATGTTCCGCATCGTCGCCCGGCTGAGCTTGCGAAATCGACTGATACCCCGCAGATCTCCCTTGACCAGCGTCACCCCGGCGCTTTCCATCGCCACGTCGGTGCCGGTACCCATGGCGATTCCAACTTGGGCTTGGGCCAGGGCCGGCGCATCGTTGATGCCGTCTCCGGCCATCGCAACCACACGGCCCTCCGACTGTAGTCGTTTGACGACTTCCCCTTTCTGTTCGGGAAGCACCTCGGCCTGCACGTCGTCAATGCCGAGCTTGCGCGCCACGACCTCAGCGGTCGTTCGGTTGTCGCCGGTGAGCATCACCACGCGCAGGCCCTCCTCGTGCAGGTTCTTCACGGCGGCGGCCGCTGATTCCTTGACAGGATCGGCAATCCCAAGAATCCCCGCGACGCGGCCGTCAATGGCGACGAAGACGACGGTCTGGCCGTCTCGACGCAGCTCATCGGCCTGCGTGGTAAGCTCGCCGATCGCGATGCCTTCTTGAGCGAGCAGCGAGCCGATGCCGATCGCCACCTTGTGACCATCGACGGTTCCCTCGACCCCTTTGCCGGTCAACGACTGGAACGAGCCCGCGCCGGCAAGATCCAGGCCCCTGGCCGTCGCGCCTTCCACGATCGCGGCGGCCAGCGGATGCTCGCTGCCTCGCTCGAGGCTGGCGGCCAGCCGAAGCAGCTCTGATTCATCCTGACCAGGCGCTGCAACCACCGAGACGAGCCGCGGTTTGCCTTCGGTCAGGGTGCCCGTCTTGTCGACAACCACCGTGTCTACCTTCTCCATGACCTCGAGCGCTTCGGCGTTCTTGACGAGCACGCCCGCGGTCGCGCCCCGGCCGGTCGCGACCATGATCGACATCGGCGTGGCGAGCCCGAGCGCACAGGGACAGGCGATGATCAGCACGGCCACCGCGTTCACAAGCGCGTAGGCCATCCGCGGTTCCGGCCCCAGCCAGGCCCAGGCGATGAATGTGAGCACGGCGGCGCCGACCACGAGCGGAACGAAGTATCCCGAGACAATGTCTGCCAGCCGCTGGATGGGCGCTCGGGTGCGCTGGGCCTGGCTGACCATTCTCACGATCTGCGCCAGCATCGTCTCTGACCCCACGCGCTCGGCCCGCATCACAAGACTGCCCGTGCCGTTGACCGTGCCGCCGATCAGTCGATCGCCTGGTCCTTTTTCGGCCGGGATCGGCTCTCCCGTGACCATGGACTCGTCGACGGCGCTTCGACCCTCGATCACCACGCCATCGACGGGAACCTTTTCACCGGGTCGGACGCGCAGCCTGTCGCCCACCCGCGCCTGGTCGAGCGGCACGTCTTCCTCGGTGCCATCGTCGCGCAGCCGACGCGCGGTCTTCGGTGCCAGCGCCAGCAAAGACCTGATGGCGCTCGACGTCTGGCCGCGTGCCCGCAGCTCGAGCACCTGGCCAAGGAGGACAAGGGTTGTGATCACCGCGGCAGCCTCGAAGTAGACCGGAACATTGCCGTGGTGGTCGCGAAACGAGTTCGGAAAAATCGCGGGGAACAACGTCGCCGCCACGCTATAGATGTATGCCGCGCCTGTGCCCAGCGAGATCAAGGTGAACATGTTTGGGCTGCGGTTGACGATCGACGCCCAGCCACGCTCGAAGAACGGCCACGCTCCCCAGAGGACTACCGGCGTGGCCAGAGCGAGCTGGAACCACGAGAAAGTCCGGCCCGGAAAAAGTCGCGCGATGGATTCTTGGCCGATGGCCATCTCTCCCATCGACAGGAACAAGAGCGGCGCCGTGAGGGCAAGACACACCCAGAACCGGCGGTTCATATCTTCAAGTTCGGGGTTCGCGTCGTCAGCGGTGGCCGTCATCGGCTCCAGCGCCATGCCACAGATCGGGCAGCTTCCCGGCTTATCGCGGACGATCTCCGGGTGCATGGGGCAGGTATATTGAACACCTTCGGTCGGCGGTGCCGTTGGCGCTGGCATCCGAACCGCGTCCGCCATCTGAGCCGCGCCCGCAAGGAAGCGGTCGGGCTCGGCGTCGAACTTACGCTTGCAAGATCCCGAGCAGAAATAATACGTCTTCCCGGCGTGCTCGCTTCGTCCCGCGGCCGTCTCGGGGTTGACGCTCATCCCGCAAACAGGATCTTTCGCTTTCGCGGTCGCAGCGGTTTGCGCCTCGGTTTGATGGAGACGAATGTCATGGCCGGCTGCGTCCTCCGCAATCGGATAGCCGGCGCCCGCAAGCGCAGTCGTCAGGGTCTGTCGCGGCACGTGCTCTTCATGGCTTACCGTCACGGTCTTGTTCGGCACGTCGACGGTCACGCCCGCAACTTCCGGAATTCTCGCGAGCGCCTGCTCGATGGTGTTCGCGCAGCCCTGGCAAGAGATCCCTGGCGCGGTGAATATCGTTCGCATTCGTCTTCCTCGGGTTGTCGATGAAGCTGAGGAAGCTACACAGCAAGATTCGTACCAGGGCCAGAAGTTCCCTCTGTCAGGTTTTGTGGCTCGCGCCTGGTCCCTTTCAAGCCTGGGCCTGGGTCGTCCCATCCCAGAGGTTGACGCGATGCACCCTGGCCCAGCGGCGCTTCTGGAGAGCGAAATAGAGCACAGGCAGAAAGACGTCGATGACCTCGTCGGCGACGAGCAGCCCGCCGAGCACGGGCGCGGCCATGGGGCGAATGACTTCCGCGCCGGCGCCGGTGGCCCAGAGCATGGGGGCGATCGACAGAATCGCAGCCCCTTCGGTGAGCAGCTTGGGACGCAATCGGTGGACGGCTCCTTCGAGGATTGCCTGGCGAAGCACGCCGATCGAGCCAATTCGCTCCAGTCCTCCGTGTTCGGCGATCGCCTCGCGCAGGTAGACGAGCATCACCACTCCGGTCTCGACGGCCATGCCGAAGCAAGCAATATAACCGACCCAGACGGCCACGCTGAAGTTGTAGCCGAAGATCCACTGGAAGAGCGCCCCCCCCGCCAATGCGCCAAGCACGCTGGTCATGATCAGCGCGGTATCCATCAGGCTATGAAAAGTCAGATAGAGAATCAGCACGATCACGGCGATGACGGCGGGGAAGACAATTCGCAGGGTCTTACGGGCCCGGAGCTCGTGCTCGAACGCTCCCGTCCACTCCACGTACATCCGCGCTGGGAGCTTCACCTTCTGCTCCAGCACCAGCTTTGCTTCCTCGACGAAACCGACCTCGTCGCGATCACGGACGCTTGCCTGGACATAGGCACGGAGGCGGCCATTCTCGCCCTTGATCATCGCTGGCCCCTCGACGATCTTGACGTCGGCCACCTCGGCGAGCGGGATTTGTAGAGGCGGTGCGGCGGATGAGGATGTGCCCGCTGGCGTGCCTGGTCCCATGCCACCTGGTGCGCCGCCCATGCCACTGCCCGCCTCGGCCATCGGGGCGCAGGGCAGCGACCAGTATTCGTTTCAAAGATTCGACGTCGTCGCGGTAGGACCTGGCGTAGCGCACGCGGACCGGGTAACGCTCCCGCTTCTCGACCGTCATCGTCACGGGCTTGCCCCCCATCGCCACCTCGACGACGTCCTGGATGTCGCCCACCTGGATACCGTAGCGGGCCGCCTTGGCGCGATCGATCCTGATCTCAACATAGCCTTTGCCCACAATCTGGTCGGGAACCACGTTGGATGCGCCCGGATTCCACGCAGCACACCGGCGACCTCCTGAGTCACGCGCTGGAGCTGGTCGAGGTCTTCGCCGAAGATCTTCACGCCGATCGGCGAACGAACGCCGGTCGAGAGCATCTCGATCCGGGCCATGATCGGCTGGGTGAAGATGTTACCCCAGCCGGGCATCTGGATCACCGTGTCCATCTCCGCAACCAGCTCGTCCTTGGATTTCTGCCAGAGCATCAGCCGGCCTGCGAAGGGCTTCTCCAGAGTGGCCCTCATGTTCTGAAGCTCATCGGGGGCCGCTTCGCGCTCGGTCAGCTTCCTGTCGCGTCCCAGCCGGTTCAACTCCTCGATCGCCGCCCAGGTCGCGGCTCCGACGGCCCGGTCGAACAGCTCCCAGTTGATGCGGCGGGTCCGCTCCTTGAGCCGCATTCGGTGCGCTTCAATCAGGTGATCGGTCACTCGCGTGAACAGATCTGGTGTTCTGGCCCCCAGGACTTCGCCCACCAACTCGCGTGCCTGCTCTAGCGGGCCCGGAGTCGGCGTCAGGAGGTCGGGCCGGTCACGGAGCACGCCCAGCGCAACCAGCCGAGCTACGGCATCATGGCCGAGTGCCGCAACGTCATCGTAGAGCGGCTCCAAGGCGAGGTGATCTGCCTGGGAGGCGGCTAGTGCCTCGATCAGCTCCGACCGTTCCTTGGGCTCGAGTGTCCGGCTCACGGCCTGCCGGTCCAAACGCCGAAGTATCTCTTCAACTGCCTCACTAACCAGGTCGCGACCGAGCTCCGCGCGGAATTCGGCCAGCCTGAGCATCGCCAGTTCGCGCAAGGTCGCGTCGACCCGGGTCTCGACGTTCATGGCCACGTCGTTGATCAGCCCGCGCCGGGCTTCAATCGGCACCTTCCGCGATAGACCCTTGGCTTCCATTTCCCTGAGCACGGCCTCGGTCTGGGCGAGGGCGTCATTGAACCTGAGCATCCGTTTGGGCCAGAGTTCGTGGTCGCGGAGATTGATGACCGTCTCGACCATGTCCAGTGGCGAGGGATCGGTCGCCGTCTCGGCACGTCCAGCCTTGCCCACAACTTGCCAGACCTCGGGGAAGGTGCGGAGAATCGCATCGCGGGCCCTCAGGTCGTCGGCGGCCTCGGTCACGCTGGTCCTGGGGACACTCGTCGGCATCTCGAGGATGCTACCTTCGTCGAGCGGAGGCATGAACTCTCGCCCCACTCTCGTCGATGCGATATAGCCCAGACCAACAATCACGGCGAACAGCCAGATCACCAGCCCAGGCCGGTCCATCAGCCAGGACAACATCGGCTTGAAGATCTCGATCATCGTCCGAACGAGCCAGTTCTCATTCTCGGACCGGATTCGACCTTTGAGGAAGATCGGTATCAAGGCCGGCACCAGCGTGATCGACAGCAGGGCCACGCCCACCAGCGCGAATGTCTTGGTGAAGGCCAGGGGGTGAAAGAGCTTTCCTTCACGACCGGTCAGGGCGAACACCGGCAGGAACGAGAGGATGGTGATCAGCACCGAGAAGAAGATCGGCCGCCCGACTGTGCGGCAGGCGGGGATCACGATGTCGGTGATGTCACCTTTAACCCGTTCTCGGCCGAACCGGCGCGACAAGTGATGCGCCGCATTCTCGGCCATGACGACCGCCTGGTCAATCAAGATGCCGACGCTGATGGCGATCCCCGCCAGGCTCATGATGTTTGACGACATGCCGAAAACACGCATCATCAGCAAGCTGAAGAGGATGGCCATGGGCAATGTCAGCGAGACGATGAACGCGCCGCCCAGGTGGCCCATCACGATCAGGATCGCCAGAGTGCAAACGATGAGTTCCTCGCGGACCGTGCCGCTGACGGTCTCGATCGCCTTATGAATCAGGGGCGTGCGGTCGTAGAAGGGAACGATTCGCACACCCGCGGACAGGCCCGGCTGCAGGGCGGTGATCTTTTCCTTGATCGCTCTCGTCACTTCCAGCGGGTTCAGCCCGTAGCGCATCAGGACCACGCCCCCGACCACCTCCTTGCCGTCTTTTTCCAGCACGCTGCGGCGGAAGGACGGCCCGAGCTGAACGGCCCCCAGGTTCTTCACGTAGATCGGGGTCCCATTGCGCTCGGCGACGACCGAGTTACGGATGTCGTCGAGGTTCTGGATCCAGCCGACCGAACGGATCAGGTACTCGGCGTTCCCCTGGTGAATGACCCGGCCGCCCACCGCCGAGTTGGACCGCGCCACGGCCGAGTAGACCTCACCCAGGCTGATGCCGTAAGCGCGCAGCTTGTTGGGATCCAGATCAATCTGGTATTCCTTGGGAGCGCCTCCGACCGAGGCAACCTCCGCAACGCCCGGGACGCTATTAAGCTGGTAGCGGACGTACCAGTCCTGGATTGACCGCAGCTCGCTGAGGTCTTTGCCATCTCCCTCCACGGTATACCAGAAGATCTGGCCGACGGCCGTGGCGTCGGGCGCCAGGTAGGGTGTAACCCCCGGCGGGAGGAACGTCGACGCGATCGATAATCGTTCCAGAACACGGGTGCGCGCGAAATAAAAATCCGTGGCCTCGTCGAAGATGATGGTGATCATCGAGAAGTTGAATTCACTGGAGGATCGAACGACCTTGACTCCAGCCAGCCCTTGCAGGTTGACCGAGAGCGGGTAGGTGATCTGGTCCTCGATCTCCTGGGGGCTGCGGCCCATCCAGTCGGTGAAGACGATGACCTGGTTCTCCGACAGGTCGGGAATCGCGTCCACCGGCATCGTCACGAGCGCTCGGGCACCCGCGATGCCAAGCGCCAGCGACGCCAGGATGACGAGCAAGCGGTTCCTGATCGACCACTCGATGATCGATTCGATCATGGGATGGAGTCTCCATTCCTCGAGCCGGCGCCCGACCGGCATACAGGTGGTCGCCCTGTGCTCGGCGAACTCAGTGAACGTGGCCGGCTTGGGTCTTGGCGGCGGAAACCTCAGCCGGACGGGCTTCGGGGCGAGCGGCCTGCTTACCGTGGGAGTGAGCAGCGACTGCTCCAGAATTCAGACGGCTTTCGGCGTCAATGAGGAAAGCCCCCGCGGCCGCCACACGATCGCCTGGGGCCAAACCGTCAAGCACGGGATAGCGGTCGCCAATGCGTGACCCGACCAGGATCGCACGACCCTCGAACACGCCGGGCTCGGTTTCGACGTAGACCACCTTGCGATCGCCGGTATCGATCACAGCCGACTCGGGCACGCTCAGCACCGCGTCTGTTGGCATTGCCGGATGCGCGAGCTTGGCCAGATACCTGGCGGGCTCTGCCTTGAGTTTCGGCGAGCAGCCCGAGCAGCACACCCATACTTTCTGCTCGTCGACTTCAACCGCCAGCGGGTCTCCCATGGAGCCGAGCTTCGCCTTGGTCACGGGGCAGACTTTTTGCTCGTCCACGGTGATACTGGCGTGCCGAGGGTGGGCACGCGGCGTATGGTTCGCAGCGAGGCGGGTCCGAAAGGCCGGGGTGTCAGCGACCGGCGTCTTCAGGGACACCGTGACGTACATCCCGGGCCGGAGTCGTCCCTCAGGGTTGGGAAGGTCATAGCGGACGTTCACGGTGCGGGTCGTCGGGTCGAGAGCGGGGTCGATGAAGGCAACTTTCCCCTTGAAAACCTGGCCGGGGAACGACTCGCCGGTCGCCTCGACCTCCTGGCCCAGGCGAACCCGATCCACCTGGTCTTCGTAGATCTTCGCCTGAACCCAAACGTGGCTGAGGTCGGCGACCTCGAACATCGCTTCGCCCTCGGAGACATATTGACCCTCGAAGATGTTCTTCCGAACCACGTAGCCACGGATGGGCGCAAGGATTGGCAGACGGTAATCCGCCTTCCCTTTCGCCAGGATCTGATCAATCTGCTCGGTGGTGATCCCCCACAAGGTGAGCTTGTCGCGGGCCAGGGTAACAAGGTCAGTGCTATTGCCGAGAAGCGACTGGCCCAGGGCGGTTTGACCTTTCGAGCGCTCGTTGGAGCTGCGCTGGGCAAGCAACAACTCGCGGGTCGCTTGGTAGAGCTCCGGGCTGTAGAGCTCGGCCAGGGGCTCGCCGACTTCCACGAACGTTCCGGTAACGTTGACGAAGAGCTTCTCGACCCGAGCCAACCCCTTCGTTTTGGAAGAGATGCGGGAGAGCCGACGTTCGTCGAAGGTGACGAATCCGACCGTGGTCACGGTCTCGGCAAGTGGCTCGTAGGCGATCTCGGCGGTTCGAATCCCCGCTTGAGCCACGCGGTAAGGTGCAAGCTGGACGCGGGCCGTTACCCCCTCAGGCAAGTCTTCGGCCTGACCCTTCTTCCGTTTCGACAAAGGCATGCCGCAGATCGGGCAGTTGCCTGCGTCGTCGCGTAATAACGCTGGGATGCATCGGGCAGTAATACTCGTTGTCGGATACTGCCGCGACGTGGTCTCCCACCGGACGGGTCCACTTGTCGTAATAATTCCAGAGTGTGTCCCAGTAGACAAAGACCAGACCGGTCGCTGCCATCAAGGCGATGAATCGCAGCCGCAGCTCGACCACCTTGACGACCATGCGGAACTTTCGCCAGCGCGTGAGAGGCCGATCCTCACCGAGGATCGGGTCGGGGCTCACATTCTCAAAAAGGATCGTATCACTATGGTCCTGCGAGGACATGGCTTTTCGCTCCCATTCTGCGCATCGAGCGGACAGTCCCGAGGCGCATTCTTCCGCCGAGGATAGAATGATGATGCGGGAAGGGTAGAGGGCGCTCGTGTATCGACCAAGCATGAACGAAGCCGGTCGCGGCGAACCCCGGGCGATGCAGAGGCTGGAAGGCCCCGGCAGAGGGTCCGACTAGATCAAGAGGCGCGCAGTGAGAAGGTAGACGTGTAATCTGGGAGGAATCTGAAGGCCAGAGCCACGCGCGAGAGGAGCGGTCGCTAGATTTCTGCAATCTGGATCGGCCTGAACGTGGCACGACCTGAACTGGCGTTCCATGGTCGGGCGAGATTCGGGCTTGGAATTTGCCGGCGCCGGGTTGACCGGGCGGCATTGACATTCAGAAGCTTCCGGTAGAGAAAGCGCCGACGGCGGTTCAACCCGGACGGGCGTCTTCAAAGCCACAGACTGGGAGTTTGACGGTCGAGCAGGCCCGCAACAAGCACAAGAGGACGAACGCCTCTTCGCGCAGCACTTCGGAGCCGCGGCGGAGGCAGTTCCTGAATCACAAGCTGTTACCTCGGTCGCGGGCAGGATGAATCCCGCGAAGGCAAAGGCGAGCAGCAAGCGACTGGTTGTACTGCGGATGACAGACATAACGAGTCCACGATTACTCGAATTCTTTCTCTATTCCTCCAAATTAAGTATAACGCGAGGGCAGGCGCTGGCAACCTGAAAAGACAAATTCATGCAATCGTGGCGGCTTCAGCGACCCCTTCGATCATGAAACTTTGCGCAAGCGGCACATCACGCAAAAGTAGAGCGCCATCTGCCACCGATGATGAGAGAGGCTCATTGGATGTGGCGCCGGCGGCTGCAGCTGTCGTCGCCCGCGACGTCGCCCATTCGGGATCCAGGCGAGGCCGGAGATGACTCGACTGCGGCGTTCTCTTTTGCTTGCAGCGCTCTCGCTCGGGGTGTGTGGTTGCGTTCATCCACGCCAGATGCTTGACTCGGCGAGCACAGCATTCTTCGAAGGCCAAAATGGACGCAACTGTCACCGCCGCTGAGTTTGACGAGTCGGAGAAACCGCTACCCGCCGCAGCTCTCTTGCACGCCGACGCCGAAACGGCTGCGTCAGTTCCCGACCTCGCCGGCCCGCAGCCTCTGGACTCCCTGATTCGCATCGCGCTGGACGAGAACCGGACCGTGCGCGCGGCCAGGTTCAATGTGATGGCCCTCAAGCACCGGATTCCCCAGGTCACCGCGCTCGACGACCCGGTCGTCTCGAACACGATCTTTCCGATACCGTCGGTTGCACCTCAATATTCTTTAATGGGCTATATGCCCTATTCGGCTTTACTTGCCCAGCAGTTCCCCTGGTGTGGAACCTTGAAGCTGCGCGGGCAAGCGGCCGAGGATGATGTGCGGATCGCTCTCTTCGAGCTCGCCGCGACCCAGCTTGACGTCGTGGCGAGCGTGAAGCGAGCCTATCATGACCTGCATTATGCCGAGCGCGCGCTGGGGCTATTGAAAGAGAACCGAGCCCTCGCCGAGGATTTCCTCACGATCGCGCGTGAACGTTACCGCCTGGCCAGGGCCACTCAGGTTGATGTCGTTCGCGCCGAGGTGGCCGTCAGCGACATCGACCGGGAGACCGAAAACACCCGCCAGGCCGTGAACGAAGCTCGCGCCGAGCTGGCACGGTTGCTGCATGCCAGTCCCGAGACGCCGCTCCAGACGGTCCCAGAGCTGACGATCGAACCGGTTCCGCGGCAGGTTGACCGGCTCTATCAACTTGTCATCGCCACCCGGCCCGAACTCCAGGGGCGGCTGGCCGCCATTGCGCGCGACGAGAAGGCCGTCGAGCTGGCACGCAAGCGATACTATCCCAATCTCACGGTTGGCCTGGTTTATCAGGACATGGAGAAGACCAACGCCGCGACACCCAGGACGGCCTCGGGCCAGCCCAACGTCGGCCTCTTCGTCGGCTTCAATCTGCCGATCTATCACAAGAAACTGGCCGCGGGCGTTCAGGAAGCACAGGCACGGACGGCCGCCGACGCCCAGCTTCTCGAGGCCGAGCGCGACCAGGCCCACCGCGACCTCAAGGACCTTTTCGTGCAAGCCCAGGTTCAGCAAAACGTGCTTTCGCTGTTGCGGAAGAATAACCTGCCGGCGGCGAAGCAGGTGCTCGAGCTCACGGCCAGCGACTACAGGGCGGGCAACGCCGGGGTTGACTATCTGAGCCTGGTGACGCGCCTGGCGCGATCAGCTTCAGGTCGAGCTCCAGATCGCTCAGATCGAGGCCGAGCTTGCCAAGACGCTCGCCTCGCTCGAGCGCGCAGTCGGCACTCAGATCAACGAGCATCCGCCCGATCCCGAGAACCTGGAAGCTGCCGGCAAGCCCGGCGAGGAATCGCGTCCTTCGGTACCGGCACCGCAGCCAGCCGCCAGCCCCTTCTCTCACCCGGTTATTCGGGAGGAGCCATCGCCATGACCGGTTCGATCTCCGAGCGGCTGCTCACGTGCGCTCGTCTCCATTGTGCTCGTACTCGTTTGCGCTCGTTGCAGCAGTGCGCAGTATCCCGGCTCGCCCAGTTCGGGCATGAGCTCAACAGGGGCGTCGAGCAACGGTTCTTCGGCAGCGGGCTCGTACTTCGGCGGCGGCTCAACCTATCTTCCCTTCGGCGGCAGCCTGGGTGGTTTCGTCCCTTACAGCGCGAGACCTGGCGGCGGCCTGGGCGTGATGCAGGGGATGAGCGAGAGCGTGGCGCCGATGGGATCGGCAAGGATGTTCATGCTGGGCACACGGCCCGCTCTGGGCCAGATTGAGCGGCAGCCTCACGCCCCTGGCACCGATTGGCCTGGGCGTGATGGGTTCTTCCGCCGGTGGATCGATGGGCTCGATGGGTGGCGGCTTGATCAAGCGGCCAGCATCACGCGGCGCCATGGGCGGGATGGCCCGCCCACCCGTGGGCAGCTATCCGTTCCGCCAGCCACCCAGCCTGCTGGGGCCCGTCGAGTGCCGGGCCGGCAATGTCGATGTAATGATCATCGTGTCGGTTGATGCCGTGTCACAATCAACACGAATCGACCGACCGCCGCGAGGTGCGGTATACTGGTTAACCGAGCAACATGACCACTTCTGATCTCGCACCTGGCGCTTCTCGATGACATCGACTCACAAAACCATTACCTGCCGCGATCGGCCTCCGCTTCTCGTCTCCTTGTTCCTCGTTCCGGCCCCATCGATCGGCCGCGACGAGAAGAGCGCCGGCGGTGTGACCGTGCTCGAGACGCCTGACGGAGGCATCCAGCCGCAGGCGGTGATCGACGCATCGGGGCACGATCCACCTGATCTACTTCAAGGGTGACGCCGGCCGCCGGGGACTTGTTCTATGTTCGTCGCGAACCGGGGCAGGAGAGTTTCTCCGCCGCCGATCAGGGTCAACAGCCAGCCCGGCAGCGCCATTGCGATGGGCACCATCCGCGGCGGCCAGATTGCGCTGGGGAAGGGGGGGCGAGTCCACGTCGCCTGGAATGGCTCGGGATACGCTCGTCCCAAACCTCCGGCCGGCGGCTCGCCGATGCTCTATTCCCGGTCCGTTACCGGTGCATCCGCCTCCGCGTTCGCATTCGAGCCCCAGCGTAATCTGATGACGAAAACCAAGGATCTCGACGGCGGCGGAACGGTCGCCGCCGACGACGATGGCCATGTGTACGTGGCCTGGCACGGCCGGACCGAGGACGCTCGCCGCGACGAGACCGGGCGGAGGATGTGGGTCGCCAGGTCGGCTGACGAGGGAACGACGTTCGAGCCCGAAGCCCCGGCCGTGGATCTGGAGACAGGTGCCTGCGGCTGCTGCGGCACGCGGTCACTGGCCGACCGGCGCGGCAATCTTTACCTCATGTATCGAGCCGCCACCGCGGGCGTCGAGCGCGACATGTATCTGCTCTCGTCGCACGACCACGGCGCTCGCTTCCAGGCGAAGTCGCTCGGCCCTGGCGGACCGGCATCTGTCCGATGAGCAGCGAATCGCTGTCCGATGCCGGCTCCGCCGTACTCGCGGCCTGGGAGACGAACGGCCAGGTTTTCTTCACTCGCGTCAATCGCCAATCTGACGCCATTCAAGGACCGATCTCGCCCCCCGGTCGCGCCGGTTCTCGCAAGCACCCCGCCGTGGCGGCAAGCGACACGGGCGAGACGATCCTCGTCTGGACCGAGGGCACCGGCTGGCAAAAAGGCGGCTCGCTCGCCTGGCAAGTTTTCGATAATTCCGGCCAGCCCACAGGCAAGAGCGGTTTTCTTGAGGGAGCCGTGCCGGTCTGGGGCTTAGCGACCGTCGTGGCGCGTCCCGACGGCGGGTTTGTTGTTATTCACTGAAAGCGGAATCGTCGATTTGATATCGACGGCCAGGTCGTCGGCCGGATCGCCGTGGCGGACCTACTTCGGAGACGGCCGTGATCGACGGCGAGTGATGGAAGAAAGCAGGTCGTGACCTACGAAGTCTTCCAGCGGCGATGGCACCCGGTCTTTCATCGTCGCCCGCGATGAGCTCGACGGGTTTCTCTACGATGACGACCGCGGCGAAGCGGCGCCCGACTTCAACCGGCCGGGCTCCGCCACGGCCCCCCATGGGCACGGACGAGTGGCGACAGGTTCGCCGCGTGGAAGATGTGCCGGCCAGTTTGCTCGCCGTCATGGCCGGGCGAGGCATGACCCTCGAGTTGGGGAACATCTGATCACTCCTGTGGCATTGGCAGAGGGCCGGAAGTGTTTCCGCTGCCCGCAGGATTGCAACGGCAGTCCTTGACTTCTCCAATTCTTCTGAACAAGCGCATGAATGCCGCGCAAAAACCCTTTACCGGGCCCGACCCCGCGATTGCGCCCGGCGGCGGCGCTGGGAATCAAACGGATCGAGATGTTGTAGAATTCAGGTAAGGGGAATATGGGTGCCCTGCGCGAGAAGCAGAGCCGGGCCAGTCTCGTGCGCAGGATCGAGAACCTCGCGCCAGTTGACCGATGCGCCACCGGCCGCAGAACAAGAATCAGCCGATGTCCTGCAGCCCATAATGCCGTTGGACTTGCCGGTGAAAGTCCGGTCGTGGGAGTTGACTGTTTACCCACGTAGTCATATTCGACGTTGGCTCGGGGCGACCCGGCCAGCGCAAGCTCGAATGTAAACGTCCTCGTAAGGAGGGCTAGCCAGCTCGCGGGCCGTAGTAGGAGCACGAATTTGAGCTCGGAACGAACTCTGCAGCCTCGAAATGATCAATGTGGTTGTCGAACCCGTGACATTGGGGTGAAGGCTGATACCGAAGAAGAAGCAACAGTCATGTGCACTCTTCGGGGCCACCGGGGTATGGGAGGCGGCACGCGAGCACAGTCCAGCGGAGTAAATTGGGGAACCTCTGGATTCCCACCCCAAGCCGATAACCTTGGGTGCAGCAGCCTCCGCCGCGAATCCATAAGCGGCGGAGAGGAGTCCAGAGGGGCGGATGAGGCCGTAGTAAGCGATAACCCGCCGGGACAACAAAACCCGATGGCGAGCCAAGGGCCTCTGGATGGACGTGTTGGCGCTGCTGGGAGTCGTGCCACATTGAACCTAACGGTTCTACAACGGGGAAATCCCTTCGGGGATCGCGTACTTCTGGGAGCAAGAACTGCGGTGGCGTATAAGACGGTGTCATGGGGCGCATGTGGACGGCACTTAAGCCTTGGGATGTCGCCGAAGGTCGCTATTGACGGTCCATTTGAAGCCGTACTGGGGAAAACCCGCCGTACGGAATTTTAGAGGAGGAAGGGGAAACCCGAATCCCGGCATGCCGGGACCGCCGGGCGCCCCTTCCTTACTCGGCACAAAATGTCACACATCCGGCGATCATTTCAGCGGCCCAGTTCCGCGCGCCGGGATCGAGAACCTCGCGCCGCGACTCGCCACGCCGTTTACACTGGTGTACAGATGCTCGAAATACACTCCCAAAACTGCCACTTCCGCCACTTTGGGGGCCTTCGGCGCGGCTTGCATGCGGCAAGGCTCGTTCGGCAACACGTTGCAGCATCATGAGATCGGACGTGACATGTGCTGGGCCGGGCCGCTTCAGAACCGAGTGGGTATAGGTGCAGCCAAAGTGCCATATCAATTTCCGCTGATTGTTCACTATATCAGGTTGCTCACAATGGCACCCGACCCGCACGAGTCGGCGCGACGGATGACGCTCCCTTGCGGTCGCGGCTCGGACTCGGCTCACTCGGCACTCAGCACTTCGCACTCAGCACTCCGCGCTCTCTTTTGTCACGCCCACTTGTGCAGATTCAACGCTTCCTTCAGATAAAGAGATCGCGCAAACTTGAAGCGGTGGCGACACCTGATGACTCCTGCGGCGCATCGAGGGGAGCAAACCATGGCGGTGAGATTCTCGTCAGTTTTCTGCTGGCTGGGCGTTTTCCTCGGCCTCAGCCTTAGCTTCGGCAACCCAACGGCGTCGGCACAACAGGCCGCGGGGGACATGCCGGTTCACGAGGTCAGGCCCGGCAAGCTTCGAGTTTCCGCCATCGAGCGGGGCTCGCTCGAGGCGGCGCGGACGGCGGATGTGTTTTGCCAGGTCGAAGGACAGACCACGATTCTCTCGATCAGGCCCGAAGGGACGAGCGTCGCCCGAGGTGAGCTTGTCTGCCAGCTCGATAGTGCCAGCCTGCGTGATCAGCTCGTCAATCAGACGATCGCCACGCGGCGGGCCGAGGCGGCCTACCACAATGCCAAGCTCGCGCGTGAGGCGGCCGAGATCGCCGTCGCTGAGTATGCCAATGGGATCTTCCAGCAAGAATCGTACGCGCTCAAGAGCCAGGTCGTCGGTGCCCGAGCGGCCATCCAGAAAGCCGAGGATCGGCTGGAACGAACCAAGCGCGCACAAGCGAGTGAGCGAGGCTGCAAAAGCCGTCGCCGTAAAAACGCCCGCCGATATCGTGGCCGAGCTTGATATCGAAGACCGCCTCGAAGCCGCCGGGGCGGCCGTCCAGCACGAGAAAGAGGCGCTCGAACTGGCCAGATCGAAGCTGGAACTGCTCGAGAAATATACGCTTCCCAAGACCACCAAGGCCCTCAAGGTCGAGGCCGAGCGAAAGCGTTCCGACGAGCTTGCCAGGCAGTCGGCCTGGGAGCTGGAAAAGAGCAGGGAAGAAAAGCTCAACAAGCAGATTGAAAATTGCCGGATCGTCGCGCCCGGAGACGGCGTGATCGTCTACGCGAACAATCCAAGCCGGCCCGTCCGCGGGCAGCCTCGGCCCCAGATCGAAGAGGGAGCCACGGTTCGTCCACGGCAGAAGATCTTGAGCATCGTCGACCTGAGTGGTCCCATGCAGGTGAATACCAAGGTCCACGAATCGATCGTCGATCGGATCAACCGAGGGTTGAAGGCGCTTGTGACAGTCGACGCGTTGCCATCGACTCCGCTCCCCGGACTGGTGGTCCGCGTGGCTCCGCTGCCTGACCCGGGCGCCTTCGCCACCTGGGACCCGAAGGTTTACACCACCATCGTCAGGCTCATGGACAACCAGCAGGGCCTGCGCCCGGGCATGACGGCCAAGGTCGAGATCCTGATCAACGACCTGGACAACGTCTTGACCGTCCCGATCCAGGCGGTACTTCATCTCGATGGCAGGGACGTGGTCCTGGTCAAGAAACTCGATGGAACGTTCGAGCGTCGTGAAGTGGTTACCGGAGAGAGGAATGACAAGTCCATCCAGATCAACGATGGGCTCGCCAGCGGAGACGCCGTGCCGCTCAATCCGTTTGCCCTTCTGAGCGAGAGCGAGAAGCGCCAGTTGTCATCCAGCCCGGCGCAGCCAGCGGCCAGGTAGCCGGGCCGGCCTCGGCCATAACGTTCTCTCTCCTAGAACTTACGTCCTTCAACTCGATCCATTACCCGGCGTGGTGATCGTCTTGGGGGCGAAGCCGAGGATCACGCGGCAGGGGGCGTTTTCGAGAACGTAGCGGGTGTTGGAGGCGAAGGCCGTGGTGTCTCCGCGACGGTAGACGCCGCGCAGGCTCATGAAGATGGCGTCGAACTTGCCCTCGATGGCCGCGCGGCACGATCTCGGGCCCGGCCTGGCCCCGGGCCACCGCGTAGGCGACGTTCCGGCCCAGCTCACGTGCCCGTTCGACGCCTCGCAAGACGACCTCGTTAGCTTCGGTGGTGGGGTCGGAGACCGCTTTCTCTCCATCGGCATCAGGCTCGGCCACGTCGATCAGAGTAACCTCGATGGCCGGGTCAAGGAAGCTCATCACCGTATCGAGAAAGTCGGCCGAGAGCGGGCTGCCATCGTAGGCGAGGAGCAAGCGTCTCAACGCCATGCCAGCTCTTGCGAAGGTCGGCCAGCAGACGGGCCGATTCGGCGACGGCCGCGCCGGGTTTGGGTATCTGGCTGCCGCCGGCGATGTCGAGTCGAACATCGCGATCCTTGCCCAGAACCCGGATCGATAACGGGTCGGGCGAGGCGCCGCAGACGTTAAACCAATAGAGCGCCACCGCATCAAGCTGATCTTCGGGCCGGTACTTGTTCGACGGTCCCATGATCAGCTCTTGAGCGCCGATGGTCTTGGCCGTCTGGGCGAGCGCGTAGAAGGGTTCGTTGGTGGGAACGATCAATGGCTTCACGGGTTTGCCCACGTGCTCGGCCATGTTGACAACCGCCGTGAGGAGCTGGCGATCATAGTCGGTGATTGTTGGCTCATAATCCGCGCTCCCCTTGGGCAGGACGGATGCCGTCATGACGACGACATCCGTTGTCTCGGGGTCCGTTTCGGCCAGGCATTTTTCTAGCATTCCCAGGTTATGGGGAGAACGGATCGCCACGATCTTGCGATAGGGTTTAGTCAATTTCAGAGAGGCCACACTGAGCTGATCCGCCTCGGCCTCGTTGAATTGCTCGAGGTGCTCATGCTTGCCCACGCCCAGTTGACGGCGATGGGCCTGTTCGCTGAACCAGAAAACCGCGTAAAACCCCGCCGTGAACATGACACCGGTAACTGTTGCCACCTCCTTCGTAAACAGGTTGGAGATGGCCGCGATCACCAGAACCAAGAAAATCAATGTCATTCCCAGCGGGACATCATAACGGCCCACCTTGAAATTGAGTGGCACCTCGTAATCCCGGTGTCCAGGCCGCTTGAACCGCAGCACAAGCATCGACATGGACATGAAAACAAAGCTCCAGACAACGCCGAAGGCATAGGCTTCGCCCAGGGTGAGCACGTTTCCCCGGCTCAGTACGATCGTGACGATCTGAAGAACGGTAACCAGGTTGATCAGTCGCGACGTCGTGCCGAACTTGGGGTGGGGCTTGAGAAACCAATCCGGTAACACGCCGTCTTCGGAAACGCGGTTGAGTACCCCGTTGGAGCCGACGATCGCGGTGTTGACTGCCCCGGAAAGGATCAAGGAACCGACCAGTACCACCAGCACATTGAGGCAGAGCCGAGCCCATTGGGGCCCGACCACGTGCATGGCCAGTCCGCCGATCAGGTTGCCGCTGTACTGCGACATCCGCACGTTATCGGGGATGATCATCACCGCGAAAAAGCTGATCGTTGAGGTCAGCAACATACTGTACAGAAAGACGATGAATGCCGCGCGCTTGAAGTTCTTGAGCTTGGGGCTCTCAACCTCGCGATAGACCTGCGCCAGTGTCTCCTCACCACTCATGGCCAGTATCGAGTGACCGAATGACATGATGATCCCCATCACTCCGATGAGGCTCCACCAGTTGCCACTCAACCGCTCGGGTCTCAACTGCTCACCAAGCCTGGTCTCGCCAATGAAACCTAGTGGGTCGACCTGCTTGCCGAAGGGGTCCAGGAGTGGCTTGCCTTCCACGTCCACTTTTTTCGAGAGGTCTGGTGTGGCCGGGGGGAGGACTCGCTTCTCGGGTTGTACCGCCAGGGTAAACAGGCACCAGAAGATCATGATGATGCCCATGATGGTGGTGGCACCCATGATCTTGAGCGCCTGGTCGCTCGATTCGTGAATCCCCTTGGTGTTGACTCTCCAGAAATACACGGTGACAGCCACTGCGATTGCAGCCGAGAGCCAGTTCTGAAAGGCCATCAATTGGCTGGTCGCTCCCAGATTCAGCATTTCGTTGATCAGGCCGACGACATACTGTCCCGCCGTCACTGCGCTGATCGGTCCGGTGAGGATGTAATCAAACAATAAGGCAGAGACTGCAAGCCGGGCGAGACCGCCGCCCATCGCCTCCTTGACGATCCGGTAGACGCCTCCGCGCACGAACATCGCGCAGCTTTCAATGTAAACGCTGCGCACGGCGTAGCTGAACAGCATGACCGCCAAGATGAACCAGGGGGCCGCCTTACCGATCTGAGACTCGACGATGCCGCCGATGTAATACGCCGTGCTTGCGATGTCGCAAAGCACAATCGCGGCCGTCCGCCAGTACGAAATGAACGTGAACATCACGCTGGTGACAACGAGAACCTGGCTGGTCGTCGGGCCTCGGCGGCGTGGCTGCTCGGTAGACTTCTCTCCGGAGGACATCGCGGGGGGCTTCCAAAGGGACAGAGATTCGCCGCGGTTGAAACGTCACCTCGCCGACCCTTCCCGCGTTGTCGTTGCGCGAGTTCAGGGTCGCAGGCTCGTCACGGTCCACGGGGCGAAAGAAATGATTACACGGCGTGGCAATGTCATCGTCAAGAGGCGGAAGAGACACGCCGAGGCCGCGAGCGCGGCCATGCGAGCCAGCCCGCGACCAGCATCGCCGCGATCCCGATGGCATCGACGATCGCGAAATCCAGAAGCTGGATGCCCGACGCTGACCGCAGAGCCGCCGGGCAGCGCGTTGTAAAGCGGTTCGGGCAACGCCTGCAAGAGCGCGCCGGCCATGAGTGCCCGGAAGCTTGCGTCAGCCAGGTAGGCAAGGCTGCCCACAACGACGCCCAGCCCGGCACCCATCGCGGCCAGAATCCCTCGATTCAGCGACCGCGGCCGCACCCAGATGCACGCCAGGCCCAGGTTGATGATCATGGCGACAAGGGCCACTGGCGGATACATAGCGATCCACCAGATGCCCTGGAAAAGGATCATGTCGAATGCGACCAGCACAACCAGTCGCAGCCATTCGCGGGTGGAAAGCATGGCCATTGTCCCCTGGTTGATGGATGCCGGAAGCGGGCAGGCAGCCTGGACGGTTCATTTGAGGCACTCGATGAAGATCACCGGGGGATCGGTCAGGAAGTCCGACCAGTAGTCTCCTCCCTTGGCCGCTTCGCCGAGTGGTGAGAGTTGGGGACGGTGCCAGCGGACTTCCCGGAATCCAGCAGCCCGGAATGCCTCTTCATGGGTTGCGGTGCCAAGATAATAGTTCTCGACCTCGATGGAACCGCCCTCCAGGTGGAAGACCCAGGTGATCGGCGTCCCTTCCGCCAGTTCACCGCCGACTCTAAGCTCGAACCCATACTTGCGAAATGACGGGAACGCCAGGTAGTTCGCTCCAGGGTTGTAGTTGGCCGTGACGAACCGTCCTCCCGGCCTCAGGCACCGCGCGATTCCCTGGGTCATCAAGGTGAGCTCTTCCCGGCTCCTGGCGTAATTGAGCAGATAGGCGGCAATGGCAAGGTCGAATTCCTGGTTCAGCTTCAAACCGCGGGCATCCTGAACCTGATACTCGATGCCCAAGGGCTGCTTTCTCTCCTCCTCTTTGGCGAGTTCGATCATGGCCTTCGAGAGATCGACGCCAACGACCCTCTTCGCCCCCTGGAGCCGGAGCAGGCGAGTGTAAAAACCTTCACCGCACGCCAGGTCCACCACCGACTTGCCGGCAAGATCGCCGATCAGGTTCATCAAGGTGAACGACTCGATGAACGATCTCCAGGGCTGCTGTTTCGCCCGCTTGTACTCGTTGGCAATTGAATCGTAATCCGTGGGCATGAGCGTTCCCGTGGGAGCCACCGCAAGATGTCAGTCGGGCGAGACGTTACCCTCTGACCGGCTTCTTTTCGATTTCCGGCATTCTTCCTTCGCTTGTCGGTCCCGGCGCGAGCCGGCGTGAGACCTCTCGAGCCACGGCCTCGGTGAAGCTTTGGGTCGATTCGTTGCCGCCCAGGTCCCGAGTGCGCACGCCCTCACGCAAGAGGCCCAAAGTTGTGTTCTTGACGGCCTGACCGACGGTGATCTCCCCCAGTTGATACAGGAGCATCGAGAAAGCAAGGAAGATCGCGGTCGGGTTGGCGAGATTCTTGCCGGCGATATCCGGCGCGGTGCCGTGCGCGGCGTCAAAAAGGGCCACTCGCACGACCGCCGCGGCGTCAAAGCTAAGATTCGCACTGGCGCCGATGCCCAGCGAGCCAGCCAGGCCGCAGGCCATGTCGGAAAGGAAATCACCGTACTCGTTGAGCACCAGCACGATCTGAAACTTCTCGGGGGTCATGATCACCTTGCCGAGTAAGGCATCAAACAGCTCGGTCGTGTGGGTCACCTCGGGGAACAGGCCGGCCACCTGCGTGGTGATACGCTCGAACAGGCCGTCGGTTGCCTTCTGAATGGTGTACTTGGACGAGCTCGTGACCTTCTTGCCGGTCTTGCGGGCCAGGTTAAAGGCATAACGGGCGGCTTCGAGCACGGGACGCCGTTCGACGATTCGCAGGCTGACCGCGCCGTCGTCGCCGATCATGCGACCGGGATCGTCATACGTTCCGCCGGTCGCGATCCGGACGATGTCCAGGTCGAGCTCACGGCGGAAATTGGTGGGAACGCCGGGAATCGTATAGACGGGCCGGTGAATGACCGAGAGATCCAGCCTCCGGCGCAAGATGGCGTTGGGGCTTTCCTCGGCGGTCGTCGTGGGGTACTTGAGCGCGACCCTTGTCGTTGTCACGGCTTCGACGGCCTCGTCATAAACCGTTTTTTGCCTGATCCTTCGGTTCTCGAGTCGGAGGTCGACCGCACGGAACTCAAGGCTCATCGGCAGCGCTTCAGCCAGGCGGTGGACCGCTTCGGAAAGCTCCTGACCGATCCCGTCGCCAAGGAGTTCCGTGACTTCGTAAGAAGGTCGCATGATGGTAAGATTCTCCGATCCGGAGGATCTCCGTCCTGTCCTCACCTGTCCCGCGGGTTCGTTCAGAATGGTGACGATTGTAAGACGCTGTCGCCGGTACCGTCAAACGAGCACCAAGCCCGGATGGTGCGAGCGTTGAAGGGGATTCGCTTCCGCAGATCCTGCGGAATGCCGCTCTTGGCAGCCTCGCACCGTCAAAAAACGAGGAACGTAGACTCGACAGTTGGCAGGGTTCCGGAACGCAAGGTATATTAGGATGACCTAAACGGAATCTCGCTCGACACAAGGCCAGTCGCTGGTCCGCGGCTCTCCCGTCAAACGCGAGGCCTGTTCGATCGTGGATTTCGTCTTGCGCCGGTGTCGTCTGTCTCGGCGGGCGCTTTTCCCACTCGATTCCCTGGCAGGAGAGTTTCGATGTCCACCGCGGGGAAAGTCCTTGTCGTGCTCATCATGCTGGCGTCGCTGGTCTGGATGATCCTCATGGCGGGCGTTACCCAGCTCAATCGCAACGGCAATCAGGCCCTGAAAAACCTGGATGAAAAGGTCGTGCAGTTGACTGACGATGTGCAAACCGCTCGGTCTCAGATCGTCGAGATCAAAGACCAGACAAGCGTTTTGCAAGCGCAGATGGATAAAGATCTTACAGTCATTCGCTCACGCCAGCTCGATGTCGAGCGGGTAAGCTCGAACATCAAGGAAATCTTGTCTCGCGTTCAGTACCAGCTTGCCACCCTGGGAGAAACCGTCACGAACGCCGAGGCGGCTGCCAAGAAGCGTGCGGACGAAAAAGTGGCCGAGCAAAAGGCGCTTGACGACGCCAAGGCCGATGTGCAGACGCTGAAAGGCCAGAATCAGGAGTTGACGAACCGGCTGACCGGACTTCGCAATGAGTTCAAGTCAACGCTCAAGACCAACGCCTCCCTGATCGGTAAAGCCGTGAAGTGAGCGCGAGGTTCGTGGCGGCCCTGGTGCTTATTCTGCATTCTTGTTTCTGTCGGTAAGCTCGCACCCGCCCCTAATGCATTCCACGAAGAGTCGGGATTCCGCAAAAAGCTCGCGGGATTCCGACTCGTCCTTTTCCCGCACCTTAGCCGTTCGCGAGGGTTTGTGAAGCACTCGACTTGCATTCATTATTCTCGAACTCTTTCGCGATCCTTCCGTGTATCTTTATAATGGGACTCGGTCTCAAGCAGAGTCTTATCACGCAACGAGGATCTGGGGCGCGCATGGTCAAACAAGCTCAGACGGGAATGGACGCGAGCTCGGTGGGTGGTGAGCCGCCGCTGCATGTGAACGGCCATTGCTCCGCGGAGCTTGCGAGCCTGTCCGCCAGAGCGAGTGGGCGACGGATCGGCGTCGTCGCCAACCGAGGCTCCGGCAGCGGCTTGAGTGTCCAACTAGTTGGCCGGCTCGAACGCGAGCTCAAGTCGGTTCGGGCTCGAGACGGAAGTGGCGTGGACGCAGGAGTCACGGCAGGAGCTTGTGGCCGAGGCGGGCAAGAACAAAGAGTACCGCTGCCTGGTGGCCGTCGGGGGCGACGGCACCGTCTCGGCGCTCGTGAACGAAAACCCGCGGGTCCCGATCACCGTTTTGCCCGCGGGAACCGAGAACCTCGCCGCCCAGCATTTCGGGCTCAAGCGCGACCCGGCCTGGCTGGCCCGCACGATCGCCACTGGTCAGGTCATCCGCACCGACCTGGGCAACGCGGGAGTTACTCCGGTATCGGGTTCGGGACGCCGGTTCATCCTGATGACCGGGTTCGGCTTCGACGGCGATATCGTCAGCCGCCATCACCGGTCGCGGACTTCACACTCGGGCAGGGTCAAGCCCACCCACCGCGCCGCGTACGTGGAACCGATCTTACGGTCGAGCTTCACCTACCGCTTCCCGCCGATCAACGTGCAGATCCTTGATCCCGACGCCGCGGAGACCCTGGAAGGAACCACCGTCTTCATCTTCAACTTGCCGCGCTATGCGCTGGGCTTACCGTTCGCACCGCACGCCAGCCAGGATGATGGCCTGCTCGACCTTGTCGTTTTTCGCAAGCCGGGCGCGTTCCAGGCCCTCTATTATCTCTGGCAGGTCCTCCTGGGTACGCATCTCAATCATCCCGAAGTCTTTCATCGCCGCGTCCGCCGCGTTTGTTTGACGTCGCAAGCGTCGGTTCCCAGCCAGCTCGACGGCGACCCGGCCGGCCATCTGACACCGGGCCCGCACACATTATCGGCGGATCAGCAGATACCGCCCACGCCTGGACACGGCCTCACGATTGAAGTCGTTCCCGGAGCCGTCGATCTCCTTGTCGCGGCCTCTCAGCTCGGCGCGGAGTCGTCATCTCCGCTCGTCAGAAGGCGCGTGGCGCGGTAACATCCCGACGTGCTCGCGGGCCGTCCCGCCGGAAATCGTCTTGAAACGCGAGTAGCGTGAAAGCGCCGGCACGCGAATCTCCAACGCTCGAAAGGAGGCGTGCGTGGCTGATCGCATTGTAAACCCGGTCGCGGTCGGCCCGGTCGAGATCGGCCGGGGCCGGCCCCTGGCTCTCATTGCCGGCCCGTGTGTGATGGAGCCGGGAAACATGACCGAGCGAATTGCGTCGCGGCTGGTCGAGATCTGTGCCGGGCTGCGCGTTCCGCTCGTCTTCAAGGCCTCGTTCGACAAGGCCAACCGCACGTCCGGCTCAAGCTTCCGAGGGCCCGGACTCGACGCCGGGATGAAGATCTTCGCCCGCATCAAGGCCGAGACCGGTTTGCCGGTGACGACCGACGTGCACGAGACCCACCAGGCCTCGCCGATTGCCGAGGTGGTCGACTTACTGCAGGTGCCCGCCTTCCTTGCACGCCAGACCGACCTGCTTGAAGCCGTCGCCCAGACCGGGCGGCCGGTCAACGTCAAGAAGGGCCAGTTCATGGCCCCCTGGGATATGAACAACGTGGTATCCAAGCTGACCGAATTCGGCGCCAGGGCGCAATCCTGACCGAGCGGGGTACAACCTTCGGTTACGGCCGTCTGGTGAACGACTTGCGGGCGATCCCTCAGATGCAGGCGACAGGCGCGCCTGTGGTGTTTGATGCGACCCACTCCGTTCAGCTTCCTGGCGCGGGGGCAGGGGGCACGACCACGTCCGGCCAGCGCGAGATGATCCCCACGCTCGCCAGAGCCGCAGTCGCCGCCGGCTGCGACGCACTCTTCGTCGAAGTTCATCCTGATCCCGACCAGGCCCTCTCCGATGGTCCCAACTCGTTGCGGCTGGATGATCTGGCCGAACTCCTGGCGGTCTGCCTGCGAATTCGCGAGGCGATCAGAGAAACGGCGGCCAGCGGCCCGGCGGAGATGCCTCGGGACTGATAGACTATGAAATTCCCGTGGTAGTGAACCGATTGCACGCCGGCCCCGTACTATCGAAAAGAAACGCACGGTTTCAGAATGATCTCGATGCGCGCCGGACCAGACAGCAGAATAGATCCTGCTTGAGCCATGAAATTCATCAGGAGCCTTCACCTTTGAATCGTCGCAATCATTACCCCATGATTCGCCGCTCGATCAGCTTTGCCCTTATCGTCGTGGCCGGTTGTGATTACTCGCGTCCGGTCACGAGCACGAATACCGGCACCTTTCGGCCAGGCTCGGTCAAGTTACCCGGCTCGTCGGGTGCAGCCGCGCCGGCGAAGGTCGTACGTGATTCAGCCGAACGGAGCGCGATCCTGGTCAGCTCCATCGAGCTGATCCAGCGTGCGGCGCTCCAACCGGGGGGCGATAATTTCGGGCTGGCGACGCAGAAGCTCAACCAGTACTTCGAGGGAACGCCGGCCTCGGAGTACCAGATGTCCTCGGCGGCAAGTGCTTTCCTCGAAACGCAGTTGCCCAAGAACATGCTGCGTGACATGGAGAATCCGACGTGGACCAAGCGCGACGCGAGGCACCTCGAAGACTGCATGATGTATTACGGGATCGCCAGCCGGATTGGAGGAACGGGCGACGACCTTTCCCGCGCGCCGGGTGTTTGACTGGGCGATGCAGCAGCTTCAGCTTGTGCCCGCCGGTAGCTTGGGCTCGCGCCAGTATCGCCAGGCGATGGCGCGGCCCTATGATCTGCTGCTGAGGGGAATGGGCACTGAGGCCGACGGGTTCTGGGCGGAACGAGCGTGGCTCTTTGTCGTGCTCTGCCGCCAGCTCGGACTCGACTCTGGCTTGATCACGTATACCAAGGGCAACGTGCTCGAGCCCTTGGTGCCGGGGCCTGGGGCTGATGGCCGTCTAGGCACCGGTTTGTTAAGTACGGCCAAACAGCCCAAGCCGGAAATCGGCTGGATTTGCGCCGTGCTGATTGAAGACAAGGCGTATCTCTTCGACGCCCGGGTCGGCATACCTGTCCCCGGTCCCGGTGGAGTCGGGGTGGCCACGCTGGACCAGGCCTTGTCCGATCCGTCACGCCTTGAGGCGATGAATCTGCCGGGCGAATCACCTTATGGGACCAGTCGGGCGACGCTCATGGCCAGTCCCTCCAAGCTTGGCATTCTGATCGATTCCAGCCGGGGCTATTTCGATCCCAAGATGAAGATGCTTCAGCGCGAGCTGCCGGGTAAGAACCGCACAATCCTGTATCGCGACCCCGCCGAGCAGCGCGATCATTTCGCCCAGGTTCTGGGCGAACAGCTGGGCGAGGTCAAATTCTGGCAGATGCCCTTGGAGGTCGAGACCCGGCTCTTCACCGATGGCCAGTTCGTCGAAGCGACGCAGCAGTCTCTGTTCTTGCTGCGTCCCGAGTTCCCGCTTCTTTACGCCCGCATCAAGCAGCTCCGCGGAGAGATTGAGGAGGCGGTTAACGATTACGTCAACTTCCGGCTCAACCCAAACGTGTCCTTGGTCAACGACAAGAAAAAGATGATCCCGAAGTCAGTCCAGCAAGGACTCGACGTCTATGCCACGTATTACCTGGGGCTCGCGCACCTGGAACGAAACCATCTCGATAAGGCCAAGGAGATGTTTCTCAAGCTGCTTCAGCTCTTGCCCGATCCGGGCCCGAGTCTGCCCTATTTTCACATGTTTCGCTGGGGTGCGCATGCCAATCTGGGCCGAATCTACGAAGCGAAAGGAGATCGCCAGCAGGCGATCGCCCATTATTCGCAAGCCGATCCGACCATGCAGTACCACGGCAATCTGCTGCGGGCTCGGGAGCTGCTCTGGCAAGACCCGATGGCTCCCCCCGCCGACCCTCTTCCGCCCGCGCCCAAGGAGTTTACCACGGTCGCCAATAGCGACGCACAACCCAGCAAAGCCGCCCAGCGCTGACCGAAGCTGGGTCTCCGGATGATACTCCGCCAGATTAAGCGACTTTCGCCCCAATTCCGATGTTCACAAGGGTTTGGGGTCTGGCGTTGATCCCAAGTCCGTGCTAGAATTAACAGGTTGGCTCGCGAAACTCGGCCTGGCCTCTGATTTTTCAATTCAACTTTGCAGCCTGGCGAAGCTCTCATGCCCGATGATTCCTGCTGGACCGGACGGACCCAGAGCGAGCCGGCGGAGCCCTACGGTTCCGGCGAGAATCGCGGACCAGTGGAAGCGCACGCGATGGCGCGGCCTGGTCCGGCTGCCAAGGCCGATCCGGGGCGGACGAGTGTCGACATCGACGATACCGCGCCCGGGTCAGACACTGGCTGGGTGATTGAAACCGTGGTCAGCCCGTTTCATTGCCTGTATCAAGACGCTCTTCATTTTCACACCCAGAGCCGGCTGGCTCAATCGGAAGGAGATGCAGCCCGGCTGGCGCGTGCGGCCCTTTTGCTATACATCTCCAGCGCCGAGGCCTTGGTGCGCCAGGCCGCCGTGGAGCTAGGCCGTCCCGAACTCCGCGGCTTGCTTGCCGATCCCAGCCGGCCGTTGCCGCTGGCCGAGGCCTGGCGGCTCTTGCCGGCGGTGGTTGCCGAGCCTGGCGTGCCGACGCGATCGTTCAATCCCGAGGCGCCCCCCTGGCCGCAGTTCGCCGAGCTGCTCATGCTCGAGACATCCTGGGTTTACCCTGGACCGCCCTCCAGCCGCCGCGCTTTTTACCGATCAGCACGCCGCGACACCGACTTCGAGCCCCTGGAACCGCATCACATTCCCCGGGCCTTGAATCGCGCCATCCGAACCGAGACCCTCACCTACCCTCGCACCGGCCTGCCGCGCGACCCTTACGCCCTTCGCCCTCGCCATCTTGATACCGCCCGCGGCGTCCTTGACGCCGCCATCGAAGCCCTTGACCGTCGCATGGGCGGCGCCCTCTGCCACGCCCAGCGCCACCGCCTGGAGCCGGTGCGCGTGGTTCACCCGGCCCCGAACGGCAAGGAAGTCTGACCGGCATTGTTGATTCCCCGAGGCTGCCTGTACCCCTCCTCTTGTATAATGGAATTCCATGGAACATCGAGGGAGGTTTCAGGCGCAGGGTGGAGGCGTTGAAGAATCAGAGGCCTGGGATGAGGAGTTGCCGCTTTCGGAGTTTGAGGCGCATCGGCTACTCACGCGAGTGAAATACAAGCTCGACCGAGAGGAGTATCTGCTCAGACAGGAAGCCTTCGGAAAGGCTCATCGCTTCATCACAAACGCAGCCCCCGCCGGTGTCGGTCCCACCAAGCAGTCCTGGCCTCAACCGCCTCGGAGGGATCAGCGGAGGGTCGATATCGAGGTTCAGAGTGGAAGGGCTTTCGTCGCTCATGATTAGCCACATCGATAAAGGATTTCTGTCAGACGCGGCAGTCTACGCCCACTCGGAGGAGTTCTGGCGTCACCTTTGGAACCGAGTCGATGCGAGCGCCAGGAACACTTTCGGATGGGTCCAGCCCTGGTTTCAACCTTTGCCCAGAGAACTTGCCGAGGGCAACCCCATCTTCAGCGCGGTCTCCAGCCAACTGTGCCGCGGGATCAGGGTTATCCAGCATGAACCGACCAAGAACGAGGTTGAAATCCAGGCCTGGCTGGATTCGTTTGGCGGCGGTTCTCAGGATTCTGTAAGAATCGAAGAATTGGTAATATCATGTGCATTATCCGACCTTTCGGCTGAGATTGCTCGCGGCCTGATCCTTCCCTGGGTACAAGGAAAGTCTGTATCTTTCGGGCAAGACGGCAACGAGCCGGATCTTGGCCTGGATTCAGCTTCGGAACTGCCGCAATGCCAGGCGTCAACCGATCTTCTGCACGCCAGTCAGGCGGGTGATAGTTAGGGAGACAATCATGTCCGAAGCGAAGCTGCAGGTTTACAGTGAGGATGACATCGCCGACAGGATCAAGCAGGACGGCCTGGACGACTGGTATCTCGAGGACGGCTGGCTGCGCCGGAAGTACAGCACCGATGGCTGGCCGAGCACGCTCATGCTCGTGAACGCCATCGGCTACCTTTGCGAGGCGGCCTGGCACCATGCCGACCTGGCAGTCACGTGGGGCAAAGTCTGGGTGAAGCTCAAGACCCACTCGGAAGGGGGAATCACCGACAAGGACTTCGCGCTGGCCAGAAAGATCGAAGATGTGATTCTCTGGCGGCCCGAACCGGGTGGACCACTCGAGGGAACGCCGAACAAATTTGTTCAAGGCAAGAAATAACAAGGGGCCAGACGAGTCGCGGTTTCAAAGCAATCCTTGGCCCAGCTCCAGGACTTCCTCGGCGTCCAGTACCAGGCTGTTCGCCGTGAAGAGCTGCTGGATGGCTTTCTTGTGGATCTTCATCTTCGTGCCACCCACGCCGAGGGCTCCCCAGACCTTGACGCCTGACCGGTCATGGTCCTTATCGGTCGCCTCGACTCCCTCGATGCCCAGTGGCGGCACCGCGTTGAGGTCGATCATGGTTTTGAGGCGCTCGAGTCCTTGCCAGAGCGCCGCGGGCAAGACGCGAACACCCGCGGGCCCGGCGCTCACGACCACGGCCGCGTCATGGACTACCTGCCTGACGCTTTCCTCGCGGCTCGTGTCGAACGGAGTGAAAGCTCCGCCGGTCGTGCCATGAAGATAATCGGCGAGGGCTCTGGCCCGGCCAGGTCTCGCGAGCCGACGGACACCGATGGCGCCCAGGCGGCCGAGCAGGCGAGCCACCCTCTGTCCGACGGGACCGGTGGCAGCCAGCACGACGGCTCGAGCCCCTTGCAGCGATCCCCCGTTTCCTTTCAATGCCGCCAGGACCGCGGCGGCGGCCGTTGTGTTCGATCCATTCGCGTCGAACAAGACCGACACCCGGAACGGACCGAAGAAGGTTTTCTTGACGGCTTCGAGAACCGCTTCTCCGGCCGCCACTTTCGATCCGCCGACAAAAATCGCCGTGTGCCGCAGGTCGTCTGGCCCGCGTGTGAAAAGCGCGCCGTAAACCAGGTCGCGAACGATTTCCGGCGTCACGCCGCCGTGGCGAAAAAGCTGATCCACACCCGCGTCGACGGCCACGACCCCATCGAAGACGCTGGGCTGTGGATCAGTGTCAAGCTGGACCAGGATCGTCGGTTTGGAACCGGACATCGCCGAGACAGACCTCCGCGGAAACTGACCCTGGTCCCGAGCATCACTTGGCGAACGGGTGCTCGACCTTGTCTTTATTGGCGGTGATCTCGGCGATGGGCGGCTCGTTCTTCATGGCCCGCTCGATGGCGAGCTTGGTGGCCTCGTAATTGAACTTGAGGATCTTGGCGTTGTCGTCGGCGGCGGGATGGATGAAGACACCGCAGACGATCACCAGGTCCTCGGCCGAGGCGGCGGGAATGGTGCCGCCGCCGACGCAGTCGGCCACGGCCTTGGCCACGGCATACTGCGCCGGGCCAAACATCTGGACGGCCTGCTTCATCCCCTTGATCGTCACCTTCGTGATCAGGACCGTCGCCGGCTTGGCGATCAGGTTCGGGGTCAGAACCGCCAGCAGGTTGGTATGCCCGGCTGACTGGTTCGCCAGGGCGATGGCGAAGGCCTGACCCGACCGGCCCGTCCTTCTTGCCGATCATGAGGTCGATGTGGGCGATCTCGTTGCCTTCGCCGACCAATGCCTCACCGATGTTCATGAGAATCTCGCTGGCCATGTTCGCGTTCTCCGTGGTTGGTGTGCATTGCGCCGGGGTGCGTCGATTGCGGCCGGGATCGCGGCTTCTCGGGTCAGCCAACAGTGCAGCGCCCAGAACAACCCCGGCATCTCGACTTCGCATGATAGACGCCGGCAGGGCTAGGAGCAACCCCCGGAAAATCTGGGAGAATTGTTTGAGAAGACCGAGAATCCTGTTGTCTGCGCCTCGGTCCAGGTGGTTCAATATCAATCGGGCGGAGGCGGCCGGTCTGGCGGGCCGTCGCCTCCCTGGTCGATGTTCTTGTACTTCCGCCTGTTCCGTTTTCGAGGGAGATCAAGCGATGCGCAAGATTCTGACGCTGGCGGCCGTGGGCGTGCTGTTTTCAGGCCTGGGCCTGCTGCGAGCCGACGACAAGGACAAGAAGGTCACCATCAAGGGTGACGCCTGTGCGCCAAGTGCGCCTTGAAGGAAGACGCCAAGACTTGCCAGAATGTCGTCATCGTGACCAAGGACGGCAAGAAGACCAAGTACTACCTGACCAAGAACGAGTTCTTCAAAGACGCTCACACAGGCCTGGGATCTGCACGGCGTCCAAGGACGATCCGGTCAAGGTCGAGGTGACCGGCACCTGCGAGAAGAAGGACGACAAGCTCGTCATGACCGCCGACCGACAAGATCAAGAAGCTCGACTGATCTGCTGCGGCGTATCAGTGCCGGCTCCGCGGCGGGCTTGCTGCATCGGTTCAGTCCAGACGCAATCCGTTGGCCTCGTCCCGTGATTCTCGCGGGACGAGGCTTTTTTTCGGGATTTCATGACGAACCAGATCTTGATCGTGGGAGCAAGCACCCGCGCCGCGGCCTTCTCGGCGCTGCGGGCGGGGCTGAAGCCACGCTGCATCGACCACTTCGCCGATCGAGACCTGCACGTGGCGTTCCCCGTGCTTCGCGCGCCGCATGGCGACGGCGCAGCGGGGCTGGAAGCTGCCGCGCGCGGCTCTTCAGGCGAGCCATGGTTCTATACCGGTCCGCTCGAGAATCACCCCGACCTGGTCGGACGCATCTCGCGCAGCCATCGCCTCCTCGGCAATTCGCCCGAGATCCTTCGCGCAGTCAGAGACCCCCTTCGCCTGGCAGCCGTTTTGCGACGACGTGGGCTGCCGTGTCCGGACGTTCGAGGCAGCCCTGAAGGCCTGTCGCCGCGACGGAACCTGGCTGGAGAAGCCGGTCGCCTCGGGCGGGGGGCGACTGATTCGACCGCTCGAACAAGCAAGGAAATCCTTATCCGAACCGACCTACTTTCAGAAGTGGATCGCAGGAGGAAGCTTCTCGGCGCTCTTCATCGCCAACGAACGCGGGGCGTCGCTGATCGGAGTGACGCGTCAGCTGATCGGGGTGCCTGGGTCTCCATTTGCTTATCGCGGATCGATCGGGCCGTCACCGTCTCTGACGGGCTGAAGGCGCGCCTCGACCTGACGGGCCAGTTCTCGCCTCGGAGTTCGCGCTCGTCGGGCTGTTCGGGGTCGATTACATCCTGAGCGGCGATGACGCCCTTGGCCTCTTGAGGTCAATCCTCGGTACACCGCCTCGGTCGAGGTCCTCGAGCTGGCCCTGGGAAGTTCTCTACTGGCGGAACATCTGCGGGCGTGCGATCCGGCGCTGTTCGCATCGCTTCCTGCGAGAGCACTGGCCGCTACCCGACACGGCACCCGGGTCGTTGGCAAGGCGATCATCTATGCTTCACGAAGCCTCGTCACTCCCGACATCCCGATCGACGACGCATGGCGACAGGACGCCTTCGCGGTCCCGACCATCGCCGACGTCCCCTGGGCCGCCACCCGGATCGAGGTCGGGCAGCCGGTCATGACGGTCTTTTCTACGGAGACAGACGAGTTGCACTGTGAGGCGAGGCTTGATCGCCAGGTCGAGCAGTGGCGCGAGCGACTCGAGAGCTGAACCGCAAGCAGGCGAGTCTGCTCAATCGTCGAGCAATATCTTGGCGAGGGATTGCTGCATGCTGATACGTTCGGCTGGCCACTTCTCCTTGACCGCCACACCGCTCGTTTCGAGCCGCATCATCTGCTCGGCCAGCAGAGCGATCCGCTCGGCGGCCTGGTCGCGGGAGGCACGCCGCGGGCGTGGATGTTGGAGATCAGATTTCGGCATGCGTCGTCGTGTCCGTGCCTGGGCCGATAGGCCATGTAGGCCGACAGGCTCTTGGCCGTCGCCAGGCCGGGCCGTTCGCCGATCAGGAGGATCACCACCGCCGGGTCGAGCAACTCGCCCAGGTCGTTGAGGACGCCGACGCGGCAATGGCGAATGAAGAACGGCTGGCCGAAACGCCAGCCGCGCGCCGTCGCCTCCGAGTGCAAAAGGGGCAAGAGCGCGGGCACCTGCGCGACGACCGCGGCGGCCGACAGGCCGTCGCCGATGACGACCTGAATGTCGGCCCCGGCCGGGCAGCGACGCTTGATCTCGGCCTTGCCCGCCTCGTCGAGCGATCGACCCAGGTCGGGTCGGAGCAGGAATTCCTGCTTCGAGCCGGCGTTCGTGGCGACCTCGAACAGGCCCCACCTCGCCACGAATTCCGGACCCAGGCCGGTGGCCAGGTCAAGCTCGTGCGTTGACGGCGTCACGCGCCGCGGCATGGTCGCGGCGGAGTTCGAGCAGAGTCGACGTCCGGTACGAACCGCCCACGCGGCCGGTCAGGATCCGGGCGGGCGTGGCCGCGCGGGCGAGATCGAGCCACGGGAGATTTCGATGTTCGACGTCCCGACCGGCGACTGTGTCGTCCACGGGTAGGATCCCTTCAAGTCAAAGAGAATGAGGGCCAATCTTTCGCTTGTCTGCCGGCCTCCGCCCCACCGTGCTTGAGATGAGGAGGGCCCGGAAACCGGTGCCGCTCCGTCGCGAACCAGACGAAGCCGAGCAGGAGACTCATTCCCCCCACGACCCAGACCGATCGCTCGTTGGGCGGCTGCATGCCGATGAGCGATCAGCGCGATGCAGCCGCCGGCGCTGAGCCACGCCAGCGGCCGGTACCAGCGGCCCAGATTCCACGGGCCCATCGTCGTCCAGGTTCGGCCATAAGCCCGTGCGCCCAGGATGGTCGGCACCACATAGGAGAGATAAAGAAAAATCGTGCAGACAGCGGTGATGGTCGAGTAGACCGGGGTGTACAGCGTGAACAACACGGCCGCGGCCGAGACCGCCCAGATCGCGACCGCCGGCGATCGCCGGCGCGGGCAGACCCACCGCACCGCGGGTGAGAACGGCAGGCCGCCGTCGCGGGCGAAGGCATACGCCATCCGCGAGGCCGAGGTCACCGTGGCCAGCCCGCACAGGTACTGCGCCACGACGATTCCCGACGACGAGTGCCAGCGCGAGCGATCCGGGAAGCACGTCTGCCCGAGGATCCAACAGAAACGCCCCTTCGCCATGACTGGCCGCCTCGGCGATGCTGGGAGCGGCCAGCGACCACGGCCGACAGGAAGACCCAGCCGGCGATGCCCGAGACCAGCACCGACCGCACGATGCCGCGAGGCACGCTCTGGGCCGCACCCACCGTCTCCTCCGAGGCGTGCGCCGAGGCGTCGAAGCCGGTGATCGTGTAGGCGGGCAAGAGCGCGCCCAGGGCGAAGAGGAGCCACGAGCTGCTCGGTCCGCGGCCAGGTTCCGCCGCCGGCCGAGCCGCTGAAGTTCTCGAAGGTGACCAGCCGCGACGGCGTCGAAGCGACGGGGCGAAGGCCAGCAGGCAGACCGTCAGCAAGCGCGGCGACCAGGAGGATCCAGTAGCCGCTGAAATCGGTCAGCCGGGCCGTCACGCCGATGCCCAGGTGATTGATCGCCGCCTGGGTCGCCGTGATCGGACCACGCCGATCGCCTGGAGCAGGTAGTCGCATCCCAGGCCGAGAGGCATGCCAGGCGGAGGCCCAAGCGCACCGAGGGCGAAGCGGTAGGTGCCCGACGTTGATCGCGGCCAGCACGGTGACCAGCCCGGCGAGGTTGAACCAGGCCGTGGCCCAGCCCCAGCCCCGTCCGCCCAGGATCGACGCCCAGTGATACAGGCCGCCCGCGGTCGGGAAACGTCGAGGCGAGCTGGCCCATCGTGGCCGCGACCACCAGCGCGAACAGCGAAACCAGCGGCCAGCCCAGCCCGATCGACGCCCCGCCCACGCTGCAGAGCCCGAGGTGAAACGAGGTCACGCCGCCGGCCAGGATGCAGATGATCGAGAGCGAGATCGCGAAGTTCGAGAACCCGCTGAGCCGCCGGGCCAGCTCCTGGGCATAGCCCGAGCGCGTGCAGCCGGCGGACGTCGTCGCGGATCGTGTCGCTCTGCTCCGATCGCGAGTCCGGTCTCATCCGTGTCCTCTTCCCGCCGTCTCCAGGACGCGATTCGAGCTGCCGCAAGAGCCTTCCCCGGCGCGGCGTCTGTCCACCAGACGTCGTCGGCCCCGGCGCCAGTCCGCGCTGCTTCGAGCCAGGCGGCGAACTCGGGGGCCGGCCGCAGGCCGAACAGCCGCCGCATCGCCACGGCGTCATGATAGCTGGTCGACTGGTAGTTGAGCATCACGTCGTCGGAGCAGGGGACGCCCATGAAGTAGTTGCAGCCCGCCGCCGCCAGGAGCATCAGCAGGTTGTCGGCCGAGTTCTGGTCGGCCGCCGCGTGGTTGGTGTAGCAGACGTCGACGCCCATCGGCAGGCCCGAGCAGCTTGCCCATGAAGTGATCCTCCAGCCCGGCCCGGATGATCTGCCGCTCGTCGAACAGGTACTCGGGGCCGATGAAGCCGACCACGCTGTTGACCAGGAACGGGTCGAACGCCCGGGCCACGCCGTACGCCCGCGCCTCGAGCGTGAGCTGATCGACGCCGTGATGGGCCCCGGCCGAGAGCGCCGAGCCCTGGCCGGTCTCGAAGTACATCACCTGGTCGCCGACCCAGGCGACGTCGCGGCCGCGATGGTGCTCGAGCACTCGCTCGCGGCCCTCGCGCAAGCAGCGCCAGGTCGATGCCGAAGCTGCGATTGGCCGCCTCGGTGCCGGCGATCGACTGGAACAAGCAGAT
Organism: uncultured Planctomycetaceae bacterium; assembly: GCA_963813575.1. GTDB lineage: Bacteria > Planctomycetota > Planctomycetia > Isosphaerales > Isosphaeraceae > Aquisphaera. The sequence continues at coordinate 30,735 of CAWFAF010000001.1, read as the reverse complement.
CCACCGGCGCACCGCGATCGAGGCAGGCAAGCTGGGTCGTGATGTGGGCCAGGCAGCAGGCCTGGGTCGGGATCGCGAAGACGTCGATCAGCCGGTCCAGAGCCCGCGGAGGATCGTGCCGACGACCTCGACCGATTCGGCCGCCGGGTTGACGCCGATCACGCGTCGCCGCAGCCGAAGAGCAGGCCGTCGGCCGCCGAGAGCAGGATGCCGGCCAGGTCGTCGCTGGGGTGGTTGGGCTGGACCCGGATGCCGAGCACCCCGCGCTCGCCCATCGTGTTGCGGCAGCGGGTGACCACGCGGATCTTGCTCGCGGCGAGGACCAGGTCCTTGTTGCTCATCAGCTTCGCGACGGCCGCGGCGATCTCCGGAGTCAGGCCCGGCGCGGCGGCGGCCAGGTCTCGCCCGGTGGTGGCATCGTCGAGGATCCACTCGCGGAACTCGCCGACGGTGAGGCTGCGAAGCGGCGCGAAGGCGCCACGATCGAGCCGGTCGAGGATCAGCCGGCTCACCTCGTCGTCGTCGGGATCGATCAGCGGGATGGTCGACGATCTCCTGCAAGCGTGAGCATCGGCCAGGACGAGCTTGGCGGCGACCCGCTCGCGCTCGGTCGCGCCGCCAGGCCCGCGAGCTGATCGCCCGACTTCTCCTCGTTGGCCTTGGCGAAGACCTCGCGCAGGTCGGCGAACGTGAACCGCTCTCCGCGAAGGACAGTCGAAAGATTCACGCCGCACCTCGCAAGTTAGGCTCTCCGTGGCGACATATCGAGTGAAGTTTCCGCAAGCCAAATCGCCTGTTAAGTTTACTATAATAACCAAGTCGATGGCTGTGCTCACCTTGAGGATCAAACCATGTTGCTGAACATCGATTACCTCTTGTTCGCCCTCCCTGGCATTGCGCTTTCGTTGTGGGCGCAGGCGAGGATCTCCTCGGCTTACGCGCAGGGTCTCGCGCATCCCGGCTTCGTCAGGCCTGACGGGAGCCGAGGCGGCGGCTCGGGTGATGCAGGCGGGTGGAGTCGGGCCCGTGGCAATCGAGCCGGTGGCCGGCCAGTTGACCGATCATTATGACCCGGGCCACAAGGTCTTGCGACTCTCCGAAGGAGTTTACGCGGGCCGCTCCGTTGCCGCGCTGGGCATCGCGGCACACGAGGCGGGGCACGCCATTCAGGACGCATCGCATTATCCCGGCCTGATCGTCCGCAACGCCATCGTGCCGGTTGCGGGCCTGGGCTCGACGGTCTTCTGGATCCTGATCCTGGCGGGCATGTTCCTGGGCATGTTCCGGCTCATCATCGCCGGCATCATCCTGTTTTCGGCCACCGTGGTCTTCCAGCTCATCAACCTGCCGGTCGAATTCGACGCCAGCCGCCGCGCGCGGCAGATGCTGCTCTCCACCGGTCATGGTGGCCCCCGACGAAGACGAAGTCGTCGGCCGCGTCCTGAATGCCGCGGCCTGGACCTACGTCGCGGCCACGCTCACCAGCGTGATGACGCTGCTATATTACCTGTTTCAGTTTGGGCTTCTCGGAGGACGGACGGCGGGATTAGCGACCGTGTGAGTCCCGCGAAACTCTCTCAGAGTGCGCACGTGAGATGTCAGGGCTGAGTTTCGTACGAATCAGGCAGTCCGATGCGGCTGAATGTGTCGGCAAACATCCGATATCAGCGGAGAATCAGGCAGAGGGATAGCTCCGAACTCCCCAACCACCGAAAACGTCACGGTTGACTGCGGCACCTCCACCTGCGGATCGAGCATCACAGCCGACTCGTCAATCACTGACAGCGATTGGCTTTCAATCACAGCCGACACGCGGAGTCGACCTTATGACCCTCGACGCGGGACATGACGCTATGAGTGTTGTGTTACTTTCCCGTCGGGCGGAGGTTGTCGAACACGAGCCGCGGGTCGCTGCTGTTCAGGATGAGGACTTGCGTCGCCCCGCCGGGGTAGAGAGAGGGTACACGCTCACGCGCGAAGATGCCCTGATAGATGGCGGCGACCTTGCCGACATAAATGGTGTAGCCTGCGGGGATGTTCACATCGGCGACGAACGTGGCGGCGTTGGTGTTGTACCAGCTCTGGTCGAGTGCCTGTCGGCGCACCGCCTGAGTCGGGCTCGCGAAGAGCTGGGACGAGAGGAACCGCCCGTGGAGGTTAAGCGGGACACTGTAACTGCGGAATACGACCGTCGGGACGGAGGTCTTGATCTCTCGATACTGGAGGTTTGCGAACGTCGCCGCGTCGTCGATGTTGGCGAGTGGATGCTGGACGTGCGGCGGCTGTTTGATGAACCGCCCAAACGCCCCACGCGACCCGAACAAGCCGCTTGGGTCAACGAGGGTCGCATTGAAGGTCTGCTCGGCTGCACGGACCTGCGCGGCGAAATCGGTGCGGCCAACGGCGGCGTTGACATGGGAGACGAGGCTTCCGACGGCCAGCGCGACCGTGTTTGTGATCAGCGGACTCTGGGTCGAGCCCAGGAGCACAAGCGTCTGGTAGGCATACGACTCGGCGTGAACCACGGCGGCGGCAGTTGCGGCCGACAACTGGCCGGGGCCCGCCGTGTTGAGGTTGTTCACGAGGGCGTCGAGCCCCTGTTTGGCCTCGTACGACAGGACGAGGAACTCCTGAAGCGGTGTCCCTTGCGGCCAGACCTTGCGGCTGAGGGTCATTTCCTGGATCGACAGAAAAACATCCTCGTTGAAGTAGCTGGTCTTGCTGAGCAATCCGGTGTCGAGCTGTGCCTTGTATGAGTTGATCGCCGAGCGGGTCGCCTCGCCTTGGAGCTGCAGAAGCATATTGAGCCGGGGACGCGAGGAGGCAAACAGTCGGGCGGCGTCGGTCTCGTACTGGTTGACCAACTGGTTGACCGTATCCGTCAGGTGTTGGGCTGGATCGTTCCTTGGCGCCAGGGTCTGTATCTGGGATTGGAGCGCTCCGACCATCTTCCCAAACAGGGCTGGGGTCGAATTGCGCACGATCGCGGTCGCCGTCAATCCGGGCGGAAGCTGGAAGAGAATTGCCGTCGCGGACAGGAGGGATCGGACTTCGAGGACCTCGATCGCCACGGCGGATTGACGACGTTGCCTCATGTGGTCCGGCTGGCACGGCGTGAAGTGGCTCCGAATTCTCATTTTTTTTCTCTTGGTGGGAGTCATAACTGTAAGAATGGGCCCGGGGTAGGACCGGTGACAGCACCTCGCAGGGCCGTCCCGACTCCTCCGACGTTCAACGCCGATGCCTTGCCGACATGGACGAACCAGGAGATCGTCTCACATCGAGGCCGGTTGCTGTTCCAGCCCGACTTGAACGGTCGTCTTGGTTTGGTGACTCAAGCTGAGTATAGAACACAAAGCATTGAGGATTTGGTCTGCGCAAGCATCGATGCTACCTGCGCCAGAGACTTTGGATCGCGGCACTCCGTCGTGGAAGGAACTCACGGATGGGATTGCGCAAACACGGCCGTGTAGGATACACAGTCGGGCTGGAGAATAAGCTCGCGCGTTCCGCAGGCGCTCGAGGTCGTGAAACTCTGGGCTGACACTTAAAGCGTCTTCAGGTACGCCAGCAGGTCGGAAAGCTCCTGGTCGGACAGCTCGCCCATGGCCGTGACGGCCTCGGCGCTGTGGGGGCCGGCGAGGGCTTCGCCCAGGGTAGGGGAGCGGCCGTCGTGGAGGTAGGGGTCCTTGTCGTACACGCCGCGGAGGGAAGGGGGGTTGTAGCCCTTGTAGGCATCGTCGGACTCTTCGAGACCGGCCATGTGGATTTTGCCGTCGGTGAGCTCGGGTCCGCCGTGGCACGTATTGCACGCGGCCTTGGCCGAACGATAAACGGCCTTACCGCGCTCGGCCTCGGGCGAAAGGCGGCCCGAGGGATCGCGATAGGGGTTGCGCGGATACTCGAGGGTGTCGAGGTAGGCGATCAGGGCCTTGATGTCGTCGGCCGAGGGCTTCGGCCCCTGCATGCTCTTGGTGAAGGACTCGACCATCGCGTCGTCAAGCTCGGTCTGCCAGCCGTGCCAGGTCCAGGGCTCGGTGTGCGTCACGCGCCTGAGCGTCGGCACCTTCTTGCGGCTGCGCACGTGAGCCGTGCTCAGATCCTGGCGGCCGTCGTTCTTGGTGTCAAAGTTCAGGCCGTTCGTGTGCCCGTCGCTGTGGCAGGTGTTGCAACTGTACCACTGGTTGAACGACCGCTCGGCGGCGTGGAAGAGGATCTCTCCCCGACGGGCCAGGGAAAGAGTCTTGGGGCCGCCCAGGGGGATCGTCTTGAGCAATTTCGCCGATTCCGCGTCAACGATTTGCACGGCGTCCGCTAGGTAGTTGGCGACGTACAGGGTTTTAGCATCGGGCGCGAAGGCGATCTCGGTCGGTCGTCCGCCCAGGGGCACGCGACGAAAACGGCCGTCGCCGGTAAGGAGCTCTTTCTGCATCAGATCGCGCGAGCCGTCAACTCTCCAGGGGAGACGCTTACGGTCGGTACGAAAAATCATCACCTCATGAGTTCCGCCCAGGCTGACGGCCAGGAGCCGGCCATCCTTACTAGCGGCCACGCCGTGGGCGTCCGACGCTGCCTTGCCCTGAGGGTCAAGGGAAAGAGTGGAAAAGGATTCCGGGTTGTTGAGATCAACGCGCGTCAGCCGCTGGCCCAGTACCCAGCCGAGGTCGATGTTGTTCGAGGTCGTCGCGAACCCGCGGTTGCGCATGTTGGCGATGTAGCCGTGCTTGCCATCGGCCATTATGGTCACCTGCCGCAGGTTGTCTCCCTCGATCGGAATCGTCCGGAATACGCCCATCGAGCGCGTTGACACCACCGACACGTTCTGCGACCGGGCGTTACCGACCAGAAGCAGCGAGCCATCGGGCGAAATCGCGATCCCGCGCGGCTCTCGCCCCACGCTGACCCGAGCGGTCACCTCGCGTGAGTCGAGGTTCACCTTTACCACCTCGTTGGCCGCGCCCACCGCGACGAAGGCCGTCTTGCCATCCGGCGAAAGCACCACGCCTCGGGGCTCTGGCCCGACCTCGACCCGACCGGCCACTTCCAAACGATCGTTTCGAATGGTGAGCAGCGCGAGATCGTAACCATACCAGTGAGTGACGGCGCCCTGCTTCCCATCCGCCGAGATGGCTACCCCGGCGGGACGGTCTCCCGTGGCCACTTCATGAAGCACACGCCCGCCGTGGGTATCAACGAGCGAGACGGACCCGGCGGTCTGGTTGGCCACGAGCAGCCTGGTTCCATCAACGGAAAGCGCCAGCGCGATCGGTGAGCGGTGCGGCTCAGCCTTTGTCGGCACCGGTGAGGGGGCGGTAGTGTCTGTCTCGGCCGGGTCTGCTTTTGACCGTGCAAGCGAGGGAATCGCGGCAGCGAGAAGCGCCATGGTCAGGATTCCGAGCGCGGCTGCTCTGGATGGTTGCCCGTGCATGCTCATCAAACAAACTCCCGGAGGTTGCCAACGACGCTCCCAGGCTGGTCGAGCCCGGGTATCCAGCGGAATGCACTACAATGGCGTTCAGGTTTGCGGTTCGCTCACATGCGATCGACAACATCGATTCCAAGCAAACCAAGGCCGAATTTCAAGGTGCGCGCCGTCAGGTCGCAAATGGCCAGACGGCTGTCGCGCCGGCTGGCTGGCTCGGCCTTGAGCACGGGGCACTCCTCGAAAAAGGTGGAAAACGCATTCGCCAGGTCAAACAGGTAATCGGTCAGGATGTTCGGCTTGAGTTCGGCGGCGGCCAGCTCGAGAACTTCCGGCAGCCGCAGCAGGCGAACACCCAGGCCGCGCTCGGCGGGATGGTTCAGGACGATCGCCGGCTGCTGGTCACGAATAGCGTCCGGAGTGACACCGCCTTTGCGGAAGATGCTCTGGATCCGGGCGTAGGCATACTGAAGATAAGCGCCGGTGTTGCCGTTCATGGCCAACATTTTTTGCCAGTCGAAAACGTAGTCGGACAGCCGGTTCTGGGCAAGGTCGGCATACTTGATGGCCCCCAGGCCGACGACCTCGGCGATCCTGGCGCCGACTCGGAGTCGAGGTCGGGGCTGTTGGCATCGACAACCTTGCGAGCTTCCGCAACGGCTTCATCAAGCAGCGACTCGAGACCGACCACGTCGCCCTCGCGGGTCTTGAACGGGCGCCGATCCGAGCCCAGTATCGTGCCGAAGGCCACGTGGTGAAGCTCGGCCTTCTCGTAGCCCCATTTCCTGGCCACGGCGAAGAGTTGCTTGAAATGGTCTGCCTGGCGATGGTCGACCACATACAGGACGAGGTCGGGATTCCAGGTCTCGACCCGGTACTTGATGGTCGCCAGGTCGGTCGTGCCGTAGTTGAAGGCCCCGTCGCGCTTGCGAATCAAGAGCGGCGTCCTGGTCGCCTCGGTGAAAACGACCGTGGCCCCTTCGCTCTCTTCGGCGATGCCGCGCTCTTGCAGCTCGGCGACGACCGAGCCCAACATCGGGTCGTAAAAGCTTTCACCCAGCTCGACATCGAACCGCGTGTCCAGGCGGTCATACACCGCCTGAAGCGCAGCCAGGCAGTGAGGCATGAACTGATTCCAGAGTGCCCGGTTTTCCGGGTCGCCGGCGTGAAGCCTGGCCGTCTCGGCCCGCGCAGCGTCCTCCACGGAGGAATCGCCGGCCTTGATCCGGTCTTGCGCCAGCCGGTAAAGGCGGGCAAGCTCGGCCACCGGGTTGGCGGCGTAGGCCGCCTCATCGCGAGCGGTCTTCCAGCCCCAGAGGATCATGCCAAACTGAGAGCCCCAGTCTCCCAGGTGGTTGTCGCGGATCACGCGATGTCCCAGTGCCTCGAAGATACGGGCCAGGGAATCACCGATCACGGTCGATCGGATGTGCCCGACGTGCATAGGCTTGGCGACGTTGGGCGAGGAGAAGTCGACCACGACCGTGCGAGGATTCGCGGGCGGAAGCAAGCCGAGGCGATCGTCGCGGTCGATGTCGGCCAGCGTACGCGCGATCCACTCGTCCCGGAGCCGGACGTTGAGAAACCCCGGCCCCGCAACCTCGGGCGGGCCAGCCACCGGCTCAAGATTGACGGCGGAGGCGACCTGCGTGGCGAGCTGGCGCGGGTTCTTACCCAGCGTCTTGGCAAGCGCCATGCAGCCGTTGGCCTGGTAATCGCCGAACTTGGGATCGCCCGCGGCGCGGACGGCGGCTTCGAACAGGGCTCGATCGCCCCCTTCCGGAGTCGCCGCGCCGAAGGCGGCCCGCAATTGCTCGAGAACGTTCATGGTGGGTTCTTCAGGGCTGGTCGTCCGGTTTCCATCCGCCTGCAAGGTTCGCGGGGTGACTCAGGAATCGATGTCGGATTCGCCGGCGGGCGCCGGAGTTTCCGTCGAAGGCGTTTCGTCGGTCGGCCTCGCCAGACGAACGCGTGGCCCGGATGATTCCCATTCCAATCGAGGCGCGTCTCCCCAGATGTCCTCGAGGCCGTAGTACGCCCGCCCTTCCGCGGAGAACAGATGGACCACGAAATCGCCATAGTCGATCAAGATCCAGCGTCCTTCTTCCGAGCCCTCGAGGCCGAGCTTGTGCTCGCCCAGCTTCTTCATCTCGGCGTCGATCTCGCTGGCGATGGCATGGCTCTGCCGCCGTGAGCTCGCGGTGGCGATCACGAAGAAATCCAGGAGCGGCGTCGCTTGCCGCAGGTCGAGCAGCAAGATTTCCTTGGCCCGATTGTCGTCGGCGATCCGGGCAGCAAGCCTGGCATGCTCGAGCGCCTGGTTCACCCGGTCCGGCGTGCGCCTGGTCGAGCGCATGATGGGGAACGTCATCTTGAGCTGAGCGAATGGAACCGCCCCGAAGGGCCTTGGTCCGCGCTGGTGAAGGCGCGGCGGAGGAAGAATGCTTGACAGGTGGGATGTTCTCAGCCATTCATGGGTTCCGGAATCGGTCAGCTCGTGCGGTGATCGGCTTGCAACGGTAGGAAACACGCCTGAAACCGTCACGCGGGATTGACCGTTCTGACACTCCTCGGTGATGGGGGTTCGTGAGACCGTGTTTCTATTTTACCCGAGCGGCAGCGCCCTGACTATCGCAAGACTGGCATCCCGGCTCTTCTGTTCAATTCTATGGACGCAGGTGTGGCGAGGGTTGGTGTGGCTCGCTGGTGAGGCATCGCGATGTGGACACGGGGCGGGGTGTGGCGTGTCAAGCGCGATGAAATGCGAGGGGCGCAGCCTCCGCCAACTCCAGTCGAACAAGCAGCCATCTCCAGGCGGATTGACTTCACGCTGGACGCATTGCGCATCGACGCGCAGGGCGACCGATGAGATGGGTCGAGCGGGTCCGCTTCTCGCCTTGGCGGTCTACGCCGTGTCCGTGTATTCGGCGTTTGCCGAGTGTATCGTACAGGAGCCCTTGTTCGAGGTAAGGGAGCAGCATGGTGTTGGACGAGAAATCAGCCCAGGAGTAGGTCAGGTCGCCAAAGGGCAGCGAGTCCAGGGCCTGGTGGTAGTGGTGCATGGCCAGGCCAAGTTGTTTGAGGTTGTTGAGGCACTGCAACCGACGTGCCGCCTCGCGTGCCGCCTGCACGGCGGGCAGCAACAAGGCGATCAGGATGGCGATGATGGCGATCACCACGAGCAGCTCGATCAACGTGAAACCTTGCCGAGCTCGAACGGACATCGTATTCCTCCTCATGAACACAATTGAACTCTCAGTGTTATATGTGCGTCGCCGACGGTGTTCGGTTACGGCGAGGCCTGGCAATCACCACAAGCTTTCCGCCTGGTGCCAGCAGGCCGATGGTCGACAACCCGAGGGAAGATGGCTCCGGTGTCACTCGTGGATGAACACCCGATCGTTACCTGAACCTCGTCCCGCTTTGAAGGTCGTGCTGGTCCCCTCTCCTATGCGACGCGCTGAGGGCGAAACACGTCACATATTTGGGCGAGAAAGCCAATGCCTGATGGCCGTGTCCGCGAAGATGACGGGAATCTCCGAATCGTACGTCAACTGATTGGTGGCCAGGCCGACTTGCATGGGAAACAAAGAATCGGCCTCGGCTCGACCATCGCATCCCCTGAACGGAGTGCTGAGTGCTGAATGCTGAGAAGGCTCGAACATCGCATCCCCTGGACCGAATTGCAGTTCTTCAAGCCGGAGGGAGATCGTGCCAAACGCTCATCGCACCATCCTCGACCTGATGGCGCTGGTCCTGCTCGTGGCCCTTTTCTTCGGGGCCATCCGGTTTTTTAGCGATGAGCACATCTATGCCGAGGACTGGGGGTTCGGCGTTTACCTCGCCGCACTCACCGTCACCACGTTTGGCGCTTGTTCATCCCGGCCCGCCTTCTGGCGCGGTGTGGCGGCCTACGGATGGGTGTACTTGGTCCTCGGGCTGCGGCTCGGATTCGTCAGCGAACCCGGCCTGCGCCGGCAGCTCTGCCTGGTCGCGTTGCCTTTGGGCCTGATCTGCGGGCTGGCTTCATGGTGGTTCGCTCGCGACAGGCTGGACGCGACCCGTGGCTAGCCCATAGACGCACCGTTCATCTTGCATGGAGTTCGACTCGGGGCATCGTGTGGTCCCCCGAGAATCGTGATCAGCGCCGACGCCGCTGGGAGATTTCGACCTGGAACGGATGAAGTCGATGCATTCGAGTGTGACGAAGATGTGGAAGCCTGACGAAAATGGGAAGTTTATTCAGCCTGTTGCGATCCGGCACGGCGAAAAAGTCGCAAAATCTTGGGTGGTTTGATCTTGATCCGTTCTAAGGGGGGTGCTTAGGATGACGCCGCCAAGACCAAAGGCCCAAGGAGCAGCCTTGCCAGCGCCCATGATCGCGTCGCTGGCCTGCCAGAGAAAAGTGACCTCGAACTCACGGAGAGGGCAAGAACGCATGATCGCCAACAGGGAGGAAGGCGTAACCCCCAAGTCAACGGATCACTTCTTTCCTCGCCTGGCTGCACGGACGCAGTGGAACGCATTCGAATCCGACGACCTCTTGGCCGCGCAGGAGCGAACTGGAAACTGGCTAAGTGCCCGGCAAGAAGCCGACGGGCACTGGGTCGGCGAGCTCGAGGGAGACACGATTCTCGAGTCCGAATCGATCCTGCTGCTGGCGTTCCTGGGGCGAGAAAACGACTCCATCTGCGACCGCTATGCCCGGTACATTCTGGATCGCCAACTCCCAGAGGGCGGTTGGTCCATCTATCCGGGCGGGCCGGCGGAAGTGAGTGCTTCGGTCAAGGCGTACTTCGCGCTCAAGCTCGTGGGCTATTCGCGCGACGATCCTGCTTTAGTCCGCGCACGCAACGTGATTCTGGAGGCGGGAGGGGCCCACGCCTGCAATAGCTTCACGCGTTTTTACCTGGCACTGCTCGGTCAGATCGGCTACGACGAATGCCCCAGCGTTCCGCCGGAAATCGTGCTGATACCCTCATGGCTTGAGTTCAGCCTGAGCGCGATGTCGGCCTGGACACGCACGATTGTCGTGCCGCTGTCGATCATGTCGCACCACAAGCCGGTGCGGCCGATCGATCTCGAGCGAGGGATCAGCGAACTGTTCCTCGAACGACAAGCTGATCTGCCTTCGCGCGGCCCGGAGGCTCGGTACTTTAGCTGGTCGTCGTTCTTCCTCGGCGTCGACCGAGTGCTCAAGTGGGTTGATCGATGGGTGCCGGCGTCGTGGCGCCGGCCGGGTATCAAGGCGGCGCACAAGTGGATCATCGAGCACCTTGAAGGCTCGGATGGGCTGGGCGCGATCTTCCCGCCCATGATTTACACGATCGTGGCGCTCGAGTGCCTGGGCTATGACAAGAATTCGCCCGTGGTCGAGTGGGCCTGGCGGCAGCTTGACGACCTGAACATCGAGGACGGCGACCGCGCCAGAGTGCAACCTTGCTTATCGCCCGTGTGGGACACGGCGATCGCCACGATCGCTCTGTCGGACGCGAAGGACTCTGAGCACGAACCCGCAATCGCGCGTGCCGTCACCTGGCTGCTCGACAAGGAAGTACGCGGGCCCGGAGACTGGCAGACCCGCCGCCCCGGCATCGAGCCCAGCGGCTGGCACTTCCAGTATCAAAACGGGTTCTATCCCGACATCGACGACACGGCCATGGTCGTGATGGCTCTGCTCAGGTCGCCCGACGCCGGCGATCCCGCGGTGCAGAGCGCCGTGCAGCGCGGCACCGACTGGCTGCTGTCGATGCAGAACAAGGACGGCGGCTGGGCCGCGTTCGACGTCGATATCGACAACCAGGTTCTCACCAAAGTGCCTTTCGCCGACCACAACGCGATGCTTGACCCGAGCTGCGCCGATATCACGGCCCGCGTGATCGAGCTTCTGGGCAACCTCGGCCATCGGGCAGACCATCCGGCGATCGCTCGCGGCCTCGACTATCTATGGAAGACGCAGGAGCCGCAAGGATGCTGGTACGGCCGCTGGGGCGTCAACTACATTTATGGAACCTGGCAGGTTTTGCAAGGGTTAAAAGCCATCGATTTCCCCATGAATCACCCGGGGATATTTCGAGCCGTTCAGTGGCTGGAATCAGTGCAGCACGCCTGTGGCGGTTGGGGCGAGACTTGCCAGAGTTATGATGATCCGGGGCTCATGGGAACCGGAACGCCCACGGCCTCGCAAACCGCCTGGGCGACGCTAGGGCTGATCGCCGCGGGACGTGCCTCGAGCAATGCGGCCGGCCGAGGAATCGGGTTCCTGCTGCGGACGCAGGCCGAAGACGGCTCGTGGGAAGAACCGCAATACACCGGTACCGGCTTTCCCCGGGTCTTCTATCTGAAGTACCATCTCTATCGTATTTATTTCCCACTGATGGCCATTGCTCGATATCGCGACGCGCTGGCGCGGACCGGTGCCCGATCGAGCCCGGCGCTCGCGTGCCGGATTCCCGCCCAGCCTCGGCCGCTGGACTGAAACGCGGCCGCCGGCGATCACGGCCGCGGCAAGGCCGCGCGACTGCCACGGGCCAATCGACGCAGAGCCGTGCGGTCACGGCTGGTAAGAGACTCAGCCAAACTCTATTCGTGCCCGATTCCCAGGAGGTGGAGCCGCATGCGTTTCCCACTCGAAATGACGACCCGGATCGCCGGCTACGTCGCGCGCAAGAAGGTGAGCGGGACCGAGAAATTCCCCATGGTCCTGATGCTCGAGCCCTTGCATGCCTGTAACCTGACGTGCACGGGTTGCGGCCGCATCCGGGAGTATGAATCGACGATCAAGCAGAAGTTATCGATCCAGGAATGTCTCGATTCGGTGGACGAGTGTGGCGCACCGGTGGTGTCGATCTGCGGCGGCGAGCCGATGATCTATCCCGGAATTGGCGAGCTGGTGGCCAAGATCCTGGAGCGAAAGAAGGTCGTCTACCTCTGCACCAACGGCATGTTCATCCGCAAGAAGATCGGCGAGTTCAAGCCGCACCGCCGATTCTTCTTCAACGTTCACCTGGACGGCATGCGCAGAACCATGACATTGCGGTGGAGCGCGAAGGGGTCTTCGACGCGGCCATCGACGGCATCAAGGCGGCCAAGGAGGCTGGTTTCCTGGTCTGCACCAACACGACCGTCTTCAAGGAAACCGACATGCAGGAGCTCGACGAGCTCTTCGGGTTCCTGACCGGGCTCGACGTTGACGGCTTCCTGATCTCGCCGGGCTACAGCTACGCGGCCGTCGGCTCCAAGGAAATCTTCATGACCCGAGACGACATCCGGGCCAAGTTCCGGGCCGCCGAGGCCATGTTCCGCAAGTACAAGTTCTACTCCTCGCCGGTTTACCTCGAGTTCCTCCAGGGCAAGCGCGAGCTCACCTGCACCGCCTGGGCCAACCCGACCCGCAACATCAAAGGCTGGAAGGGCCCGTGCTACCTGATCACCGATACCCATCATCCGACGTTCGGCGACCTCTTGACCAAGACGCCCTGGGAGAACTATGGATACGGCAATGACCCCAGGTGCGAGAACTGCATGATGCATTCCGGATTCGAGACGACCGCGGCCCTGGGCGTGAATGGCCGGCTGGGCGACACCCTCAAAATGGTCAAATGGCAGTTCCTTTGAGCGGCTCTGACGAACCTCGCCTGGCGCCCCCTCCCGCGGCGGTAGACGTCGGCATCGTGATGGCGCTGCCAATTGAGGCGGGCTATCTTTGCGACAGCCTCACGAAGGTTCGAAGATACACAGCACGCAAGCACACGATCGTCGAAGGGGAACTCGGCGAGAAGATCGTGGCCGTCGTTCTCTCGGGCGTCGGCCGGCGGGCGGCGCGCCTTGGGGCGGAGTTGCTGATCGCGGGTCACCGGCCGTCCTGGCTCTTTTCCGCTGGTTTCGCGGGCGGCCTTGATCCCGCGCTCTGCGCGTAATGACCTGGTGATCCCCGATCAGGTAGTCGACCCGGAGGGGAACCAGGTCGACATCGACACATCGATCTTCGACCTGCCCGAAACCGTGCGCACCCGCGGTCGGCTGCTCACGGTGGACCGGATTATTGCCAGCCCGGCCGAAAAGGCCAAGATCCGACAGGAGCACCAGGCAGACCTCATTGACATGGAGAGCTCGGCGTTGGCCTTGCTGGCGCGCGAGCGGTTGCTCCGATTTCTGTCTGTTCGTGTGATCAGTGACGACGCGAGTGCAGAACTTCCCCCGGAGATCGCCTCGCTGCTGGCTCATACGGGCAGCTATCGCGTGGGCGCGGCCCTCCGCGCCCTCTGGCAGCGCCCGTCAGCACTCAAGGACTTTTGGACGCTGCACGCGCGGGCGCTCGAATCGGCCGATCGCCTGGCAAGCTGCATCAGGCGGGTGATCGACACTCTACCCGAGGCGTTCAGTCGTCCGCCATTCCCCTTGATGCGGACGATCGATCCCGACCCGGGTCGTCTAACGATCCAGGTAAGCATCGCGCATCTCGATCGCCGTTACGCTTGTTACGAGGTCTGAACGCTCATCGGGCACCTGATATCCCACCACGAAGGTTTTTGATTCCAGGTCTCCCGCGACAGGTTCTGTCGCGGTGTGGTGATCGTGATAAACGTGAGGCTGGCGCGCCAGGTCCCAGAAGCTGGGCAACCCCTCCGGATCGGCCAGTTCCGCGGCGTCGATGATCAACCCGGCCTCGGCCGCCTGGCCGGGAGCTACGAGCACGGCGATGCGCGGTATACCGTCGATCGTCGCATGAATCTGGGCCGGGTCGAATCCCGCGTGAACCAGCCAGCGCCGGGCACGTTCAAGGGTTTCCAAATGCGCAAACTGATGGGTCAAGTATCTCATAGCTTCATCCCCTCTTGGAATGATCGGAAGCGACGATGAGGTAAAATCAAATCTATGTTCTGAAAGTGGCACTCCAGGTGGTTTACTGATCCCTGATTGATGCACCTCCGTTTTGTCGTGTCCCCCAGATTGCTACCGTCCTCATTCACGGAGTCTTCGCCGCGGGTTTGGCCTGTTCCGGGGCAGGGGCGCCAGAGACTGGCGAACCGGCTTATTGACGGCGGCCGCGGGCGTGGAGGCACTCGGCGGCGTGGGCTTGAGGATGCTGTCGACCCCCATCGTGGCCACGCCCGAGACAAACAGCATGGTGAGTATGCCCAGACCGAGCGCATGCCAGGGATGGAACTGGAAGATCAGCGTGAACACGCCGAACCAGATGACCGCCTGGAAAATGGTCCAGATGAGGCTCGTCGTGAACATCGACTCGTACGACACCGGCAGCCCCTTGGCGTAAAAGGCCGTCAGCACAAGGGCGAGGATCAGCGAACCACCTCCGACCTTGAGCCCGACGTGGGGAGTCACCTGGTCGTAGAGCTGGTCTTGCCCGATCTCGACCACCACATAGCAACCGACGAAGACGACGAGCCAGTAAATGAGCAATGCCCAGATTGTCGCCATGAGAGCGCCTCGTCTTGCTTTTGTCGAGCTATCAAACGCGTTTCTCAACCCTCATCAATTCTATCCTAACGGGAACCAGAGGTTGTCTCCATCGCGCGCTGGCGGTTTTCTGTCCAATTGCTATCATGGCCGAGGTCGTTCCCTTGCAACCTGTGCGGCATCCGGGTGAGATTCCATGATTCGCTTCGAGCGCCTTCGCCGACGAAATCTCTCAGGTTCCGGTCGACCAGCTCGACGTGCTCGACCGGCACGGGATCCATCACGTGGAGTTCCGCGCGATCCACGGAACCAACGTCCTGGATCTGTCGCCCGCTCAGCACGACGAGTTTCGCGCTCTCTTGCGATCGCGAGGGTTCGGCCTGAGCGCCATCGGCTCGCCGATCGGCAAGATCCGGATCACCGAACCGTTCGACGAGCATCTGGCTCGGTTTAACCGCGCCCTCGACCTGGCCGACTTTTACGAGACGCCCCGGATCAGGGTCTTCAGCTTCTACATTCCTCCAGGCGACGACCCGGCCGCGCACCGGACCGAGGTCATGAACCGCATGACCGAGCTGGCCAGCCGCGCGGCCGACCGGGGCGTGACGCTGCTCCTGGAGAACGAAAAAGGGATCTACGGCGACACCGCCCCGCGAGTTCGCGACCTGCTGGAAACCGTCGATTCACCGGCCCTCGTGCATGCGTTCGACCCCGCCAACTACGTGGAGGTCGGCCAGCCGGTAGACGCTGCGTGGGACCTGCTGCAATCGTGGGTCAAGCATTTGCACATCAAAGATTATGATGCAAAGAAGCACGTCAACGTTCCCGCCGGCCAAGGCGACGGCCAGATTCCCAGCGTGCTGGAACAGGCGGCCCGGGCCGGTTACGATGGCTTCGCGGTGCTTGAGCCTCATCTGGTGATCGCGGAACTGTCGTTCGGTTTCACGGGCCCCGAACGATTCGCCGACGCCGCCCTGGCCCTCAAGGGCATCCTCGACGAACTCGCCATCCCTTACGCTTGAGGCGACGAGAGAACCCGGGACACTCAAGATCCTCACACCCTCCTGGAGACCAGATCGATGAACGAGCTTCGCACCGACCGCAGGTCATTTCTCAGAAGCGACCCTGGCGGGCGGCAGCCTGGGCTGGGGCTGGGCCTGAACCCGAGCCTGGCCCATGCGGCCAAGCCCGAGGGAGGCAGATGCGGCGCCTTCAAGATCTCGCTGGCCGAGTGGTCGCTGCACAAGGCACTTTTCGCCAAGAAGATCGACAACCTCGACTTCCCCAAGATCGCCCGCGAGCAATACGGCATCGAGGGTGTCGAGTTCGTCAACCAGTTCTTCAAGGACAAGGCCCACGACTCGGCCTATCTCAAGGACCTGAAATCTCGTGCCAACGACCACGGCGTGACCTGCGTCCTGATCATGATCGACGGCGAAGGCGACATGAGCGCCACGGACAAGGCGAAGCGGGACAAGGCCGTCGAGAATCACAAGAAATGGGTCGACGCGGCCGCCGCCCTGGGCTGCCATTCGATTCGCATCAACACCGGCGAGCATTACAGCCCCACCGACGTCGGCGCCGTCGCCGAGGCGTGCTCGGCCCTGACCGAATATGGTGCGAAGAACAAGATCGGGATCATCTGCGAGAACCACGGCGGCCCTTCCAGCGACCCCGATGCGCTCATCGCCCTGATGAAGGCCGTCAACAACCCCAATTTCGGCACGCTGCCCGATTTCGGCAACTTTCCCAAGGGCGACGACGGCAAGTACACGATCGACATCTACGACGCCATCGCGCGGATGATGCCGTATGCCAAGGGCGTCTCGGCCAAGAGCTACGACTTCGACGAGAAGGGCAACGAGACAACGCTTGATTACGCCCGGATCATGAAGATCGTCACCGACGCCGGCTACCACGGCTTCGTGGGCATCGAGTACGAGGGCAGCCGGCTCAGCGAGCCAGAGGGTATCAAGGCCACCAAGAAGCTGCTCGAATCGCTGCGCGAGGGCTGAGACGGACGGCCCGCGCACGTCGGATTGCCGATTGTGCGCGGGTAGGAGGGAATCCGTCGCGAAGCCTAGCGCACTTTGCGGACCAGGCGTGGCTCCATCTCGATGCATGCGGGGTTGACGATCAGCGAGTTGCGCCGTATCGTACGGCGCAGATTGATCCTGGAATGCCTGTGCATGGGCGCGATTGATCTCGTGGCAGCGATGAAGTGATGTGAAAGCCCACGCTTGCATTGGCATGGCGTCTGGCACGGCCGACAGATACGAGCCGCCGGTTCTGATTCTCCGGGTCGCAACCAGTCCGAGGGAAGGAACCCTTGACGATCGACCGCACCCACATCCTGGTGCTCAACTACAACGGCCGGGCCCTCCTGGAGGAGTGTCTGCCTTCGATCATTGAGGCGGCCAGGCGGGCGACCATCCCCTGCGAAGTGACGGTCATCGACAACGAATCCACTGATGATTCCCGCGAGCTAGTCGCGCGGCGCTGGCCGTCAGTGCGCCTGGTTCGTGCGCCGAACCTGGGTCTCGCGTCGTTCAATCGTGTTCTCTCCGACCTCTCAGAGCCGGTTGTCTTGCTCTTGAACAACGACGTCAAGCTCGCCGCCCTGGCCATTGAGCCGTTGCTTCAGGCGTTCAAAGATCACAACGACGCACTCTTTTCAGCGCCGCTTTGCTGGACGTTTGATGGCAATGAATACGAGGGCATGCGCACACGAGTCCGGTCGCGATTCGGGCTGGTTCAGGGGATGTGCCGGGTGCCGGGCTTCGAGGGCTTACTAAACCGGGCCGATCTGACCGCTGCCGCTGGTCCTGTGCTTGCCGTCGATCGCCGGAAATTCCTCGAGCTCGGCGGCTATGATCCGGTTTTCTTTCCCGGGCGAATCGAGGACCTCGATCTCGGCTTTCGAGGCTGGATGGCCGGCTACAAGGGTTATTATGAGCCTCGGTCGGTGGCCTATCATCGTGGTTTCGGCACGTTCGGTCCAGAGCTGGGCCGGAACCAGTGCGACCGGCTGGCCATCCGCAACAGCTTGCTTTTCGCCTGGAAGAACCTGGCGGGGGCTCGACTGGCGGCTCATCTCTGCTGGCTACCTGTGCGATTGTGGTACTGGCTGCTCCGGGGCCGGCTCGACTTCGCGATGTGCGTGGTCTCCGCGCTCTTGCTCTGGGGCAAGATTCGGTCGGCTCGCAAGCTGCTGGCGGTGGGTGAGGGATCCTGGGTCCAGCGGCAAGAGGCTTTCTTCCAAAGGTTCGAGTGGTAGCCTGGAAAATCGCGGCGCCGCGTTGCGAAGGATTCGCTCGCGGCCGTCGCACTTGTCGAGAGTTGGGAACTCGCAGGGAGGCGATCGATGTCTTCTCCGGCCCACCACCTTGCGATCGACGCCCGCCCCAGGGGGCCGCGCGGTCCGCTGGCGACCGAGCCTGTCATGGGCCGCCCCGTGCTCTGCCACTTGCTCGATCAGGCCCTGCGGCTCGCCGACCCTGGCCAGCCGATCGCTGTGTATGCGCGTGAAGATGAGCATGCTCTGCTGCGAGCCTTGGTTGCCGACGCCGAACCTGGCCGGATCTTGCTCATGGCGGGTCCGCCCCAGGCGGGAGCCACGATCCTGAGGTCCGACCGCATCTACGACGTCCGGCGTCTTCGAAAGGCCGTGCGCGCGGGCCGCGACGTCGAGACAGCGGCGATCTGGAGGCTCGATCGTCCCGAGTCACTCATCGCAGCCGGCGATGAGCTCAAACGCCGGTTGAGCTATCAACCGCTGGGGCGGTTCTGGGCGTTCGCGCTAGCGGAACGACTCGCTGCCGCGATGCAGTTTACATGGGTTCGACCCAACCTGCTGACACTGGCCGCGGCCGGTCTCATGCTTGGCTCAGCCGGGCTCGTGGCCTTTGGCGGCTTTGGCCTGACCGTGCGGATCATAACCGCCCTGGCCCTGGCCGCAGCCCTTGTGTTAGATACCGCCGATGGCCGCCTGGCCCGGCTGCAAGGCACTTGCTCTGCTTTCGGACGCTGGCTCGACCACGTGCTCGACGAGCTTGCCGACGCGGCTCTGCACGCCGCCATCGCCTGGTCGATGTTTCAAGCCGGCGGGCCGCCATGGTGGCTGGCGGTGGGCATGCTCTACGCTACCGGCAAATACATGTTTCTTGTGCAGTCCATCGCCGGCGCAGAGCTCGATGAGGAATCGACTCCCATACTTGATTCGCCTCCACATGCCGATGCTGGTCTACCTCGGCGGCTGGCCGGCGCCATGGGGCATGCCGATGTTCGCTGGCACCTCTGGATCGTGCTCAGCCTCATTGGTCGGCTTGACCTGGCGCTGGTCTTCTACGCGGTCTACTTCCCGCTGCGGGCGCTGGGCGGCAGCCTGCGCAAGGTGGTGGTCCATGCCTGAGCCCAGGTTGTCGGTTCTGATCGTGGCGCGCAACGAGGAACGAAATCTCGAGGAATGCCTGGCATCGACCCGCTTCGCGGACGAGCAAGTGGTCATCGTTGATGCGGCCAGTGAGGACGCGACGCTCGAGATCGCTCGGCGGCTGGCCGACGTCGTGTCGATTCGAACCTTCGATCACTTCGCCAATCAGCGCAACGCAGCGCTCGACCTGGCCTCCGGAGACTGGGTCTTATCGATCGACGCCGACGAGCGCGTGACGCCGGATCTAGCGGTGGAGATCCGGCAGACCCTGGCCGATTGCTCTCATTCCCATGCCGGCTTTCGAGTGCCGCATCCAGAGCGAAGTTCTGGGGCGTCCCTTCCGGTTTTCGGGAACTCAGCAGGATCTTCCCCTCCGCCTCTTCCGGCGCGAATGCGGCCGGTGGACTGGCCTGGTTCATGAAACGGTCGAGATTCGCGGATCAGTCGGATGCATGCACCACGTGCTCGAGCATCGGACGCTGGCCGATGTTCGCGTCTTCCTGAACAAAATCGACCACTACACGAGCCTTGAAGCGTGCCAGCTTTACGAGGGAGGGCGACGATACCGATGGCTTGACCTCACGCTCCGTCCTTCCTGGACGTTCTTGAAGCTCTACCTTTACAAGCAGGGATTTCGTGACGGCGTCGAGGGGCTCATGTTCTGTGCACTCTCGGGGCTTTCGGTCGCGGTGCGGACCTGGAAGCTGCGCGAGCTTCAGCTCGGCAGGTGGGCATCATGATCTCGACGCATGAGGCCGAAGTCGCCTCACGGTTCGATGCCTTGCACGGGCGATTCAAGCCGACTGTCGCCAGCGACGACTTCAGGCTGCGCAGTTCTTGAGGCGATCGGGCCGCTCAGGGGATTGCAGATCCTCGACCTCGGCTGCGGCAAAGGCCGGTTCGCCCGTTTTCTCCAGGCCGAGGGGGCCAGCGTGGCCGGAGTCGACCTGTCGGCGGCCATGCTGGCCGAGGCAACGGGGATCGATCGAGTTCGTGCCAGCGCGCGTCGGCTTCCCTTCCGGCCATGCGCGTTTGACGCGGCGATCGCGATCGAGGTGTTCGAACACCTCGACGGGACCCTGCGCCGATCGGCGCTCGCGGAGGCTCGGCGGGTGCTGCGGCCCGGTGGAGTCATCGTGATCGTGGACAAGAACATCGCCTCGCTGAACGTCCACCGCCCTTGGCTGCCCAGTGTCGCGGTCAAGCGACTCGACGAATTTCGCGGCCGTTGGATGTATCCCCGCGGCTCCTCGATTCGTGAGTGCTGGTTCTGGCCGGCGGCGTTTCGGCGCGAGTTGCGGCGTTTTTTCGCTGACGTCCAGATCGCTCATCTGCTGTCACCCGCGGAGGGAGCGAAGCGGCTCTTCCGGCACGTGCCAGCGGCGCGATTGATGACTCTCTGGGTGGGGCGTGTCCCCGGAGGATGCGATGTCTGATTGTTATCAGCCGGTTCTGGCTCCGCTTCCGCTCCTGCTCTGGAACACTCCGCCGGGGTTGGAGCTGATCCTGGCCCAGGAGGGGATCGCCCACGAAACCGTTCGCGACGCTCATCCGTTTGCTTTCCGCAGAGGCCGGTTCGTGCTGTACGATAGTCGCGTAACGACCGGGGCCACGCTCCGGTCTCTGCTGACGCACCAGCACGTCGCGCTTGACATCGACCTGCTCCGCGGCGATGAAGCTGTCGATCCGTTTCAGGCACTGATCGACGATCGTGACGCACGCGGCGTCTGGAGAGTTCGCCGCTGGAGCTTGTGCGAGCGCGTCTCGCGCTATCCCAAGGCGTGGATTCGCCGCCGCCTGATTGCCGGCTTGCGCGAGCACCTCACGGCGGCGGGAGGAGTTTGGATGCGGCTGGCTCCTTATCCGTACCCCTTTCGTTCCGTGTTCAATTTTCGTGTCGATCTCGATGAGCCGGTGCCCGAAGACTATCACCGCTTCGCGCTGCCGCGGAACTTGCTTTCAGACTGCTGCACACATTTCGTGAGCACGCATGCCTATCACGACAATGCGGAAGTGCTCGACGACCTGCGGCGCCATGACACTCAGTCGCACGGACATTTTCACTATGTCTACCGCGACCCTGAAGCCAACTACCGCAACCTTGAACGCGCCGATCGCATCCTGCGTGACGCCGGGTTCGAGCCGGAGGGATTCGCCGCCCCGCACGGGCGCTGGAATGCCGGGCTCGATGACACGCTGGAACGGCTTGGCTACATCTTCTCGTCGGACTTTCAGCTTGGCTACGACGACTTTCCTTTCTTCCCGTGGAAAGGCGATCGCTTCTCTCAGGTCTTGCAGCTTCCCGTCCATCCCGTTTGCGAGGGTCTTTTCCTGGACGCGGGCGTGGCCGACGGCCGGGTGGTGGCCGACTACCTTTGCCGCGTTGTCGAGGCGAAGTTCTCGGCCGGAGAGCCGGCCCTGGTTTATGGCCATCCCGAGCGACGGCTGGGCAGGATGCCCGAGATCCTGATCGCACTGCACCGGCTGCTGGACAAGCAGTCGCTCGTGTGGCGGGCCACACTCTCCGAATGGGCCAGGTGGTGGAGCTGGCGTGCGAGCCGGCGGTACATGATCTTGCCGCGGCAAGGCAGCCGCTTCGAGATCCAGTTCGACGAGTGGGCGCCGGAGTATCCGCTGGCACTCGAGATCCACCGCGGGCCCTTTGTTTGCTCGCTGCCGCTGGTCGGTCCCAAGACCGTGGTGAGAGTGGACGAGCTGGCCTACGAGCGGCGAATGGCGGCCAGCGAACCGGTTGTACAACCGCCATCGATCGATGGCCGCCATGGAGGCTTCAAGCACGCCGTTCGCCAGGCTCTCGATTGGGAAACGGTGACTCCCCTGGATGAGCTTTCTTCTTCGTCCCTTTCCGAGCGGGTGAAGAAGGGGCTGCGGTGGTGGAAACTTCAGCGCACAGGAACCGGCTGATGTCACGATTGAAGACGCCAGCAAGCGGCCGGTCGCGCACCGGCGCTCGCTGGCTGCGCTCACGGAGCCAGGGAGTCTGCCCCGACGGGGCGGTTTTCTTGCACGCGCCCTCATTTGCATTTCAGGCGGCTGGCGGTGGGGAAAACCAGCTCGTTCAAACGGGTCGCAACCTCGAAGCCCTGGGAGTACCCGTCCGCCTGTTCTCGCCCTGGACCGACAGGCTCGACCGAGCCCGGTTGCTGCATCTCTTCGGGATGTCACGCGAGGGTCTCGAACTGGCCCGATGTGCCCGGGCGCGGGGAACCGCCGTCGTGCTCTCGCCCATAAGCTGGTTCGAGCCGGGAGCGCTGTGGTCTCTTGAGAAAAGCCTGGGTCGAAAGCTCGGCGGTCTGGCGGCCTGGTCGCTGCGCCGGCTTGTTCCGGCATTCCCGGGCTGGAAGCGTGCGCTCTTGCACCTCGCTGACCGGGTGCTGCCCAACTCGCGGACCGAGGCGCGACAGCTCGATTCGCTCTTTGGCGTTGACCCGGCAAAGATGAGTGTCATCCCCAACGGCGTTCTCGGGTCGTTCCAGGCGGCTTCCCCCGCGGCCTTCCGCGAGCGGTTCGGTGACGAGGAGTTCGTCCTGTTCGTGGGACGCATCGAGCCCCGCAAGAACCCGCTGGGCTTGATCCGGGCCTTGCGCTCACTGGGCTTGCGACTGGTCGTGATTGGTGAGGCTCCGCCGGAGCGGGCGGCCTATCTCGAACAATGCCGCTCGGCTGGCGGCGATCGCGTGCTCTGGCTGCCGGCCCGAGATCATGGCGACCCCCTGCTGGCGTCGGCCTACGCCGCGGCTCGTGTGTTCGCGTTGCCAAGCTGGTTCGAGACGCCGGGGCTGGCCGCGCTCGAGGCCGCGCTTGCGGGCACGGCCATCGTGATCACCCCGCATGGCTCGACTCGCGAATATTTTGGCGACCACGTGCGCTACGCCCGACCAGATCGGGTGGGCGAGATCGCAACCGCGATCCGGCAAGCATGGAATCATGGTCCAGATCCTCGTCTGGCGGATTTTATCGCCTCGCATTATCTTTGGCCCGGCGTGGCCCGGAAAACGGCGGAGGTGTATGACCAGGTCGCCTAATCCCAGACCGGTGAAGACGGGACGATACCGCTACAGCAAGCTGCGGTGGCGGATCCTCGTCCACGCGCTTGACACGGTGGGAGCCCTGGCCGCGGCGGCCTGGCGGTGCGTCCGTCCGGTTCGGCCCATCGTTTCCCCACGGCGAATCTTGATCGTGCAGCTAGATCACCTGGGCGACTCGGTGCTCACCAGTCCCTTGATCGCGGCGCTCAAGACGGCCTATCCCGTGTCGACACTCGACGTTCTGGCATCGCCGAGCAATCACGAAGTCTTCGAGGCCGATCCTAACGTCGCCCGGGTTCGAATTGCCGAAAAAACCTGGTTCGAGCGGCATCCGAACCGATGGGGCCTGGTGCGCGCCGTGTGGCTTCTGGGGCAGTCGCTTCGGGGTGAAGGGTACGAGATGGGCATCGACGTTCGGGGCGACGTTCTGACCGTGCTCGTGCTGGCCCTGGGAGGGATTCCGCGCCGGGTCGGTTGGGCGATGGGCGGCGGCGCCTTCCTGCTCACCGACGTGGCGGGCTGGGCACGCGGCAGGCATGAAGTGCGCTCGCGGCTTGCCCTGTTGCAGCCGCTGGGCATCGTGCCAAATGAGGAGGCGCGGGTCGAGGTGCATGTTGCCGACCCGGATCGCGTTGCCGTGGCGCGCTGGCTGTCCGAAGCCTGGCCGCGCCGGGTGGCGCGGCGGCATGAAGTCCATGCGGGCTCTACCGGCAGGAGAGTCATTGAAGGGCACGGCGCGGATCGTCCTACGGCCATTTCATCGCAACCTCTCGCCAGCGATCCGGACTGGCTCTACGCCGGCCGGTTCGGCCCGGGGCCGCCGCTGCTGGCAGTCCACGTGGGCGCCGGCACGGCCGCCAAACGCTGGCCGCGCCAGCACTGGAATACGCTGATCCAGCGGTTTCTGCGCGACGGCTGGCGCGTCATCGTGGTGGGTGGGCCTGAAGATCCTCCGGCCGCCAGGACGCTCGAGGCTCACGACCGCCTGCGTGATTGGACCGGACGTCTCTCGGTCACCCAGACCACGGCCCTGCTCGAGCGTGCCGACCTGTTCATCGGCGCCGATTCCGGCCCCGCCCACCTGGCCGCGTCGGCCGGCACGCTCTCCGTGATCCTCTTCAGCGGCACCAACCAGCCCCGTCAGTGGCGGCCCTGGTCAAGGCACTCGCTGATCCTCCGTCGCCGGGTGCCATGCCAACCCTGTCACCAGAAGGTCTGCCCCCTGGCAGACCACCCCTGCATGTCCGGCCTTGACCCTGACCGCGTTTACCGCGCCGCCAACCGCTGGTGGTCGCGCACGCACCAGGCGCAATCACCGCATAACCCGATCTGATTCGATTCTTCGGGATTTCGTCGCATATGATCAACAATCGGCTCCGCGGCTTCCATGACATCGACTCGCCAACGCGCGCGACCACGAGAAAGAACCGCCGTTCCATCGATCTCGCCGACTGGATGGTGGTCGCCTGGGTCGCCTGGTGGTCGTGGGCTTATGTGCAATCGGCCGTTCTTCACCGCTTCCCCCAGCTCAAGATCGGCGCGGCGGCGACCGGTTCATCAAGCTCGCATCAATTCCCGCCGCGGCCCTCCACTCACGTGCCGCGATAAGAGCCGTAGATGAAATCTGGCAGTCACGTCAGTATTGCGGACTGGTAGTTAGCCGACGGCGAAGCTCGTGAGCGGTCGCACGTCGGCTGGATGGAAGCCGAGAACGATGTCTTCGCGGGGGATTCCGGCCGCCATCAGTTCGTCCGCGACCGGCCGAGTGGTGCCGTCGTACTGGAGCCACACTTTACCGTCGATGATATCGAGATGAATCACCGACCCATGCACCCGACGCTGTCCGTCCCAGCCCACGTGCATGACTTCGTAGTGGTCATCGAGCCGGGTCCACGATCGCTTCGGTATCAATTTGCCCATTCGAAGGCTTGTAGCTGGCGTAGTCTTCGATAATGCGTTTCAAGATCATTCGGTAGCGGTCGACCTTATCCATCGAATGGCTCTTTCTTGTTTCTCGTCGAATACGAAGGGTGGATCGGCAACGGGTTGAGCAAACTCTGAATCTCCACCGCGGCTCTCAGGACAGCCTTTCAGCGGGAATCGCTGACCGTTCCGCGCCCAGGTCAACGAGCAAGATACCGTCGGTACGTAGCTTTCACCAGCCTTCCTTCTCACTACCGCTGCACAATTTCCTCTGCGAATCTTTCCAGGTCAACTTGATCGCGATAGAGTGGCCCCGTGCTCACGAGGCTTTCCCCGTCCCGAGCTTAACCATGACGTTCACAGTGTCAGTTCCATACCATTGTCTGCTCACTCGAGGACCCTCTTCGCCATGACATCGAACCTGAACCGACGCCAGTTCGCCACCTTCAGTGCCGCCAGCCTTGCCGCGCTCAGTATTGGCGCGGCACAGCCGAAGAAGACCGGCGCGAAGAAGCCGGTGGTGATCGCCAGCGGCAATCAGCGAACCGCCGAGATTGCCATGGAGATGATCCGGCAGGGGGCCGATCCGCTCGACGCCGCCATCGCGGGCGTCGCCATCGTCGAGGCAGACCCCAACGATCATTCCGTCGGCCTTGGAGGCACGCCCAACGAAGAGGGCGTCGTCGAGCTCGACGCTTCGGTCATGCACGGACCGACTCACGGCGGCGCGGGGGTGGCCGGCCTGCGTAACATCGTGCACGCGGCGGCCGTCGCGCGGTGCATCATGAAGCGAACCAAGCACGTGCTGCTCGTGGGTGACAACGCGCTCAAGTTCGCCAGGGAACACGGCTTTCCCGAGCAAGACCTGCTGACGGACGTGACCCGCCAGGCCTGGATCGCCTGGAAAGAAGCGCGGTTGCGAGGCTCGCGAATCCCGGTCACCACCGCACAGCTTGATCCCACGGTCCGCGACCTGGTCGAAAAGCCTGTCCACGGCACAATCCATTGCTCGGCCCTGGACACGCACGGAGACCTTGGAGCGGTGACCACGACGTCGGGCCTGGGCTACAAGGTGCCCGGACGCGTGGGCGATTCGCCGATCCTGGGCGCTGGTCTCTATCTCGACAACACTGTGGGCTCGTGCGGCTCGGTCGGTCTGGGTGAGGTTAACCTCTTGAACTGCGCCTCATACCTTGTCGTTGAAAACCTGCGCAGGGGAATGCATCCCAAGGACGCCCTGGTCGCGACCACCAAGCGCGTTGTCGAAACGACGACCAGGGATCCCCAGGTTCCGCGATGACAACGGCCGGCCGACGTTCGACGTCGTCTTCTACTGCCTGACCAGGGACGGCCGCTACGCCGCGGCCAATATCCACGGACCAGCCGGCCTGGTGGTGGCCGATGGCGAAAAAGTGAGCATGATTGATTCGGCAACATTATTCGATTAGGTGGCTCGGTCCCAGTCGGTGGGTTATCATGAGTGGCACCACTCAATAAACAGATAACCCCGGCGAACGTATTTCATGACTCTCGCGATCGAAACGCAAAAACTGACGCGGTACTTCAACGACACGTGCGCCGTCAGCGGCATTGATCTGGCCGTCGAGCGGGGCACGTTTTACGGGTTCCTGGGGCCCAACGGCGCGGGGAAGTCGACCACGATCAAGATGCTGACGGGACTGCTTGCCCCTTCCGGCGGGCAGATGCTCGTGCTGGGAAAAAATATGCTTGATCCGCGCGAGGCGCTGGAGGCCAAGCGCCGGATGGGGGTCATTCCCGAAGACCTGGCGCTGTTCGACAACTTGACGGCGCGAGAGTATCTCACGTTCGTCGGCCGCATCCACATGATGCCGCGAGACGTGATTCGCAGCCGCAGCGACGAGCTGCTCTCGATTCTGGCACTGCAAGACGAGGAGAAGAAGCTCACGCTGGAATACTCGCACGGCATGAAGAAGAAGCTGGCCATGGCCGCCGCGCTCTTGTCGAATCCCGATCTCCTCTTCCTTGACGAGCCGTTCGAGGGAGTCGACGCGGTCACCTCTCGAGTGATTCGCGATCTGCTGGCGGGGTTCGTGCGCGCGGGTCAACGGTGTTTCTGACATCGCACGTGCTGGAAATTGTCGAGCGGCTCTGCACCCACGTGGGCATCATCGTCAAGGGGCAGCTCGTCGTGCAGGGCTCGCTGGAGTCGATCCGGCAGGGGGGCACGCTCGAGGATCGTTTTCTGGAGAAGGCCGGGGCCGATCCCGAATCCACGCGCAAGCTCAACTGGTTGGAGGGTGCGGCGACGTGAACTGGCAGCACTTGCAGGCCTTTGTATGGCTGCGCTGGCGGCTGCTGGTCAACCAGTGGCGCCGCGGCGGTGCGCTTAACCTCGTGCTCATGATGATCCTGATGATCGGCGCGATGGTCACCGCGGTTCCGCTCTTCTTGGGCTCCATCGCACTCGGCCTGTACGCGATTCCCAAGGCCGCACCTGAGCACTTGATGTATGCCTGGGACGTGCTGGTCGTCGCCTTTCTGTTCTTCTGGTGCATCGGCCTGATGATCGACTTGCAGAGGGCCGACCCGTTCTCGCTGTCGATGTTCCTGCACCTGCCGGTCTCGGTCAGGTGGGCCTTCCTGATCAATTACTTCAGTTCACTTTTGCGCCTGAGCCTGATCATCTTCGTGCCGATGATGCTCGGGTTTTGCGTGGCGCTGGTGATGACCAAGGGTCTGCTCCTGCTGGCCGCTCCGGTGTTGCTGGTGGCGTTCCTGCTGATGGTCACGGCGCTGACCTACCAGTTCCAGGGCTGGCTGGCCGCGCTCATGTCCAATCCCCGCCGCCGCCGGACCGTCATCGTGGTCGCGACCGCGAGCTTCATCCTGATCGTTCAGCTACCGAATCTGCTGAATGTGTACGCACCCTGGCAGTCACGATTAGGGGCTGACCGATCGAGAGACCTGGCCGCGGAATCTGCGAAACTGCGGGCAGCTTTCGCAGCGCATGAAATCAATGCAGAGCAGCTCATGCGACGGCAGGAAGAACTGATCGCGAAGTTCAAAGCCGCCCAACAGCAGGCGAACCGTGAAATGCTGGATCAGTTGCGGCAGATCACCAGCCTCATCAACGCGGTTGTTCCCATCGGATGGCTGCCGCTCGGCGTGATGACCGCCGCCGAAGGCAACGTCACGGCGTCGATTCTTCCCTTGCTGGGAATGGCCCTCATCGGCAGCGTCAGTCTCCATCGGGCTTACCGCACGACGATAAGAATCTACCAGGGTGAGCCCTCGAACCAGCAAGCCCGACCTGTTCCTGCGGTTGCCAGGCCGGTCGCGGCCAGGAAGGCGGGCTCTCTGTTTCTTGAAGCACGCCTGCCGGGACTGTCGGAGCCGGTCTCGGCCATCGCGCTGGGGGGCCTGCGCTCCTTGGTGCGGTCGCCTGAGGCAAAAATGATGCTTTTGACTGATCTGATCATGATCCCCATTTTCGGTTCCATGGTCTTCAAGGGGAATCAATCGATGCCCGTGTCGACCAGGCCGCTGGTGGCGATTGGTGGAATGGTAATGGTGCTCTTCGGCGTCGTGCAGTTCATGGCGAACCAGTTCGGCTTCGACCGTGACGGCTTCCGCGTATTCGTGCTCAGCTCTGCGCGGCGGCGCGACATTCTGCTGGGCAAGAACCTGGCGATCGCCCCGGTGACCCTGGGACTGGCCGGCTTCGTGCTCTTGATCGTGCAGGTCGTTTGCCCCTTACGGCTGGACCACTTCCTGGCCATGTTCCCGCAGTATGTCTCGATGTTTCTGCTCTTCTGCATGGTGATGAATCTGCTCTCGATCTACGCGCCTGTTTATGTCCCGGCGGGATCTTTCAAGGCCCCAAACCCGAAGCTGACCGTGGTTCTCCTGCAACTGTTAACGATGATGGTGCTTTTTCCGCTGACCCAGGCAGTCTCCCTGATTCCCCTCGGCGCGGAGATGTTGATGGGCCTTCTGGGCTCGAGTTCTGGCGTCCCGATCTACCTTTTGCTGTCGCTTGCGGAATGCGCGGTGCTGGTGTTGATTTACCACTTCATGCTGAACGTACAGGGCTCATTGTTTCAGGCAAGCGAGCAGTGGATCCTGGAACGCGTCACCAATCGAGCGACTTAGATCCTGGGGATCAGCGGAAATTGCCGTGGGACTTTTCGGGCGCCCTGTCCCACGCGGTTCCTGGGCCGCCTGGGCGGGCGAGCCTCAGGCCCTATCTCCTGTTGCTGCAACGGCATGCCGAGTGAGCATGGCCGCCTGGAAGGCACGCCGAGGGTCCCCAAAAGTGAGACTAAATGAGACTTTTGGAGCGAGATTCCAGCATCTGTACACTAGGCTGACATGGCGGTTTTTGGGTTGGTGGTCGCGAGAGATTGTCTGTTGTGAGCTTGTGCAGGGATCAAGGTGAGTTGACTGACAACCGACCCCCGAGACGAGCGGTTTACTATTGGGCTTCATGGTCGTGGACCTTGGCGAGCTTTGCTCCAGAATCTGGCGCGGCAGTCGCTAGGCGCTCAGGGCCATGGAGCCCGCGGTATGCTGAATCTTCAGGTACCTTTACCCATCCCGGAGCGGTGGGGCGGCCCTCCTGTACCTTTTGCTGGATCAATATGCACCATTGTGACGGCTGTTGATCGAGGCTTGAAGCCGGGTGTCGAAGTATGTCTCATCACATGGACGATTTGCGATCAATTTTAATTCTCAGGCAGCGCAATCGCTTTGGCGTTGGTGACGTTCGCCATTGAAAAAATGATTTCGTTCTTGGCGAAGGTGCATGGTCAGTCAGACCTTCGCCATGGCCAGTCATTGGCCAGGAATTTTGATTCCAGAGAACGCTCCGATCGGGAAATCAGAGCCAATTTCGATCGTTTGGAGAGAGCCACCTAGCCAGGTTTGCGCTTGCTGCCAAGATGGCGGACCCACCCGGAGCGATCGCGGCCGTCCGACAACGCGCTCACGTACGGATGCAAATGCGTGGCGGACTTGCGATAATCCAGCCGAGGAGACTCAACTCCCGGGCCGGCCCCGATGCCGGGGCTTTCGCCAGATCGACCACCGACGATCGGAGACAGGTCATGACCGCCGCCGCTGATCGACATCTCCTTTTCGGGCTGCTCGCCCTTCAGAATGGGCTGATCGACCAGGGCGCCTTGGTCGCCGCTTTTCAGGCCTGGACCCGCGACAAAGCCAAGAGCCTGGCCGACCACCTCGAGGGCGCGGCGACCTGACGGGACCGAAGCGGGCCGTCCTCGAGGCCCTCGCGGCGGTCCACGTCGAAACGCACGGTGGCGACGTGGAGAAGAGCCTGGCCGCCATCCCCGCCAACCGATCCACCCGCGCGGCCTGGCCGACCTGGGCGAGCCGAGATCGAGGCCACGCTCGCCAGAATCGCTCGGCCCAAGAACGGCCACGCCACCGAGGCCGATGATGACCACGACCCCGACCGCACCACCGGGCTGTCGGTCGGCGCGGCCACC